>NZ_BAAGFK010000001.1:0-2561242 GCF_059728705.1 Parasutterella sp. St.1A3
ACGGCACCTCTCCAAAGAAGAATCAGAAGACTACATAAGGTACAATCATTGTTTGGATTTTTGATAGAAGCAGAATTGTCTGCATAAGAAATTAGATTAAATGCGAGAAGTTTGGGAATTAACTTTAGCTTCCTTGAGAGACAGCTACCCCACCGAGGTCTTCGAACCTTGGTTTGGAAGATTAGAGTACGTCGAAAAAGATGACCCTAATGAACTTGTACTGTGCGCTCCGTCTTTCATTCATTTAAAACAGCTGAAGTCTCAGTATCAGAGCGAAATCCAGAAAAAGGTGGATGAGATTGCCGGTCGACCGGTTCAACTAACCTTTATTGTTAAGGATCCTAACGAAGGAGCTGCTCGTGCGCAGTCTTCACAGGAATCGGAAAGTCATTCTGATGAACATACTGATATTAATCTTCTTGCTAGAAAATCCGGTCTTCATGACGGACTGACATTTGAGACATTTGTTACCGGTAATGCAAATCGTGTTGCAAGAAGCAGCGCTGAATTAGTTGCGCAGTTTCCGGGAGAAAAGTACAACCCGTTTTTTATCTATGGGGCTGTCGGTCTGGGAAAAACTCACTTAATGCATTCAGTCGGCAGAAAACTATTGGAAAACAATCCGCATCTAAAACTGCTTTGTATTTCCGCCGAACGTTTCATTAATGAGGTTGTTGATCTTTCCAGCGGCGGTCGTTTATCCGACGAAAAGATTAAGAAGTTCGATAATAAGTATCGGAATCTGGATGCGCTGCTGATCGATGACGTTCAGTTCCTATGCAAACGAGGCGGAACGCAGCAAAGACTTTTCAGTATCTTTGAAGCTCTCCTTCCGAAGAATAAGCAAATTATTCTTACCTGCGATACCTATGCCCGACAGCTTTCCGACTTTGATGAAAGGCTAATCTCGAGACTTGGAGCAGGGCTGTCGGTTTCGATAGAACCTGCAGAATTTGAACTTAGGGCCGCGATTTTGTTGGAGAAGGCAAGACAGCAGGATGTCCATCTTCCTTTAGAGGTGGCTTATCTTATTGCCAATCGATTGAATACGAATGTCAGAGAGTTGGAAGGAGCACTAAAAAACGTCATCATGCGCGCAACTGTTTTCAATCGACCGATCACAGAGGAGCTTGCTAAAGAAGCTTTGCAAGGTATCAGCGGAACGGGACGAATTTCTATAGAGAACATTCAGCAAACCACTGCTGAACACTTCAATATCAAGATTGCTGACATGCATTCAAAAAGCCGAGTCGCAAATGTGGCATATGCCCGCCAGATCGCGATGTACCTGGCTAAGGAGCTGACTCAAAAAAGTCTGATTGATATTGGAAACGCTTTTGGCGGAAGAGATCACACGACAGTGCTTTACGCTGTGAAAAAAATTACTAAAGAGCGTGCTCAGAAACAAGAACTGAACCACACTCTTCATTTAATAGAACAAGCATTAAAGAATTGGAATTAACGGGAGCCACGATGGAAAATAATCTGGAAAACGACCTTACCGAAGCAACAGGAACCGCAGGGACGGAAACTATGTTTGCGGAACCAGCTGAAGCTGCTCCCGGCACTCCTGTACTCTTCATTAACGGAAGCAAAGAGAATATCTTTAAACCTATTCAGAACGTAAGCGGTGTTGTCCAGAAGAAGCAGCCGCTTCCGATTCTCTCCAATATCTTGCTGGCTCAGGAAAATGAGAATGTCACATTTACAGCAACAGATCTGGACATTCAAATCAGAACAAGCTCTGCAATCGGTACGCCTAACTGCAGAGTTTCAACGACAATATCATCCAGAAAACTGAATGATATTCTTGCTTCTCTGGTTGATAACAATGAGGTTTCTTTTACAAAGAAAGGAGAGCACGTACTTCTGACTTCAGGAAGGAGCCGCTTTGAACTGCAGACTCTTCCGGCAGAAGATTTTCCGTCAATGAAGGAAGTGAAGCTGGAAAAGGCGTTTTCTATGCCTTGTTCCCGCTTTAAATATCTCCTAAGCATGGTCTCCTTTGCATGTGCCGTCAACAACGTTCGTTATTTCCTTAACGGGGTTTATATTTGCTCCGAAGGTACATCCGTACGGGCTGTTGCAACAGACGGACATCGTCTCGCTCTTTGTGATGTCGATGCTGATCAGGCTTCCGAGAAGAAACTTGACTCAATTATTCCGAGAAAGACTGTTAAGGAACTAACTCGTTTAGTTCCCGATTCCGAAGACGAAATCACTGTCTACATGGCGGAAAAACAAATCAAATTTACATTTGCCGGTGTTGAAATTCTTTCCAAACTTGTTGAAGGAAGGTATCCGGATTACCAAAAGGTCATTCCGGTCGACAACGATAAAGAATTCAAAGTATCCAGACAGGAACTTCTTTCTTCTCTTCAGAGAGTATCCATTCTCACCGCAGATAAACTCAAAGGCGTCCGTTGGAATCTTTCGTCCGGCGTTATCAATGTTGCTGCGACAAATGCCGATATGGAAGAAGCGGAAGACGAGCTTGAAGTCGAATATCAGGGCGACAGCATTGAAATCGGTTTCAATGTGACCTATCTGATCGAAGTGCTGAATGCTCTGAAAAACGAAACAGTCAGAGTATCTCTCGGTGGTCCGCTTAGCTCTGCATTGATCCGCATGCCCGACAGCGAAAAATTCAAATTTGTCGTCATGCCAATGAAGATTTAACGGGCTGATAGCTCCAATTTGGAATACAAAAGAATGAGTGAAACACAAGATGTCAAGCTGTCAGCTGAAGACAGCTATGGTGAAGACGCTATTCAAGTCCTCGAAGGACTGGAAGCTGTAAGAAAAAGACCCGGTATGTATATTGGAGACACCTCTGACGGTACCGGTCTCCACCATTTAGTTTTTGAGGTCGTTGATAACTCTATTGACGAAGCTCTTGCCGGCTACGCGGATCACATTAATGTTACGATCAACCGCGATAACTCTATCTCCGTTGTTGACAACGGTCGCGGAATTCCTACTGACATAAAGATGAACGATAAGCATGAGCCTAAGAGAAGCGCTGCAGAGATCGCACTGACCGAGCTCCATGCCGGCGGAAAATTCAACCAGAACAGCTACAAAGTTTCAGGCGGCCTCCATGGCGTAGGTGTTTCCTGCGTC
Source organism: Parasutterella sp. St.1A3 (assembly GCF_059728705.1). NCBI lineage: Bacteria > Pseudomonadati > Pseudomonadota > Betaproteobacteria > Burkholderiales > Sutterellaceae > Parasutterella > Parasutterella sp. St.1A3. The sequence goes on from NZ_BAAGFK010000001.1 coordinate 3,124, forward strand.
AACGCTTTGTCCTCCTGGTTAAAACTTATCGTCAGACGCGACGGAGTAGAACACTACCTTAACTTTGAAAAAGGCGTCCTGATTGACCGCTTAATCGACAAAGTTAATACGCCGAACGGCGTTGTTGAAGTCTCCCCGATGCACGTATCCGGTCAGACTGATAGAAGAGGCACGGAAGTTCAGTTCCTTCCGGACGCCGAGATTTTCGGAAATGTAGACTTCCATTATGAAGTTCTTTCCTCAAGATTGAGAGAACTCTCCTTCTTGAATAACGGCGTGAAGATTCACCTTGCCGACCTTAGAAAAGGGAAAGACGAAGTATTCCAGTTTGTCGGAGGCGTGAGCGGCTTCGTAGCCTACATTAACCGCGACAAGACAAAAATCCATGACAACTGTTTTTATACCAACAAAACAGTTCAGGTATCTCCAACTGAAAACATAGCTGTCGAAGTCGCTATGCAATGGACCGACGGATACAGCGAGAATTTCAGTGCCTACACCAACAATATTCCTCAAAAAGACGGCGGTACTCATGTCAACGGTCTGCGCAATGCTATGACCGCTGTACTGAAGCGGTATATTGAAGAAAACGAGTTAGCCAAGAAAGACAAAATTGATTTGGTTGGTGAGGATATTCGAGAGGGCATGACATGCGTTCTTTCGCTGAAGATGCCTGAACCTAAATTCAGTTCTCAGACTAAGGACAAACTGGTTTCATCAGAAGCGAGAGGTGCTGTAGAGCAGGTTGTCAGAGACAGTCTCGATGCCTATCTGCAGGAAAATCCTAAAGACGCGAAGATCATCTGCACAAAGATTATTGACGCGGCCAGAGCTCGTGAAGCTGCAAGAAAGGCTAGAGAGACAACTCGGCGCAAAGGTTTGCTCGGTTCTGCAGGTCTTCCCGGAAAGTTAGCAGATTGCTCCAACAGAGATCGTTCCCTCTGTGAAGTGTTCCTGGTGGAGGGAGACTCCGCCGGCGGATCTGCTAAGAGCGGCAGAGATAGAAACTACCAAGCTATTCTTCCTTTACGAGGCAAGGTTCTAAACGTTGAAAAAGCCCGCATTGAAAAAATGCTCTCCAGTGAACAGATCGCAACTCTGATTGCAGCCTTAGGAACTGGAATTGGCGAAGAGTTCAATTTAGACAAACTTCGTTATGACCGCGTGATCATCATGACTGATGCTGACGTGGACGGAGCTCACATTCGTACGCTTCTTCTGACTCTCTTTTATAGACAAATGCCTAAGCTTATTGAAGGCGGTCATGTTTACATTGCTCAGCCTCCGCTCTATAAGGTTGTCTATTCAGATAACAAAGAACGCTACATTAAAGACGAAAAAGAGCTTTACAAGCTTCTTGTTGAACAGGGAACCAAAGACACAAGACTCTATGTTTCAAAAGAAGCTTTTGAAAAGGACGAGGCGGTATCTGGAGAGCAGCTTCAAAGTTACCTCATGTCATACAACGATGCCCATAACGTCATCAATAGGTTCTCTCGTTTTGTGGACTCAAGCGTTTTAACTGCCATCGCTGCAGGCGCTGAGATAAGTCTGTCTGATGAGGAGGACGCACGCAAGTCTGTTGAATCGATTATTGAGAAGCTCACCGATCCGGATGTGGTTGTTGAACATCAGATAGTAGAGAATGTTCCGACAATTATCGTGAAGCGAACGAAGTACGGTAATGTAATTGAGACAAAGATTACTCCATCTTTCGTTGAAACACCGGACTACTTAACACTTCAAAGTACGTCAACAATATTCAAGAACCTTCTTCATCCGGGTGCCTGTCTTCTTAATCAGAAGAGAGGAAAAGAGACGATACAGCCGATCTCTAATTTTAGTGAGGTCATCGAATTTGTTCTAAAAGCCGGCAAGGCGACTGTTAAGAAAATGCAGCGCTACAAAGGGCTTGGAGAAATGAAAGACGTAGAGCTTGAAGAAACCACCATGGATCCTGCAAAACGTCGTCTTCTGAAGGTTGGTGTTGAAGATGCGGTCGCTGCAGATATGGTCTTTACAAAGCTCATGGGAGACGAGGTTGAGCCAAGACGGCAGTTCATTGAGGACAATGCACTTCTTGCAAGCAACATTGACACCTAGACTTTCTTAACTCAGAAAAGGACGGCTTTTTGGCCGTCCTTTTCTTTTAATCAGTGTCAACAGTTATAAATTAATTAGAGCTTGGTGCAGAAGGTTAAGTTTTTTCCTTACTTTTACCTTACCGGCACCAGCTGAAATGTAGACAAAAAGAGATATTTTGATCACTTTCTAATGTGTACAACTATGTTTATAAATGTTGAATAAACTGTGCAGTTATGCTTTGTGCCCAAATTATCAATATCTTCTCAACACTAATAAACGACAAATCACAGAGAAATCAACAATCTTTAAACATTATAACTTATTGTTTATATAGATAATAATATAGTTATCAACAAATTTTAAATCACTTCTAATATTAATACTCTTAATTAATTTTTATAAATTAATTAGTTATAGATACGTTAATAACTAGAAATAACTTTTCCTTTTTTAAAAAAAATCACTACCAAAGAACAAACCTATTTATCAACAGAACTAATACTACTTATTGTATTAATTACTATAAGGAGTATTAATTAATGCTTCTGTAAAAAATGTTAATAACTATATTATTCTTTTTATTATCAATAAGTTAGTTTACTAATAAGTTGTTTAAAACTTTAGTAATTCTATGTTAGTATCAGTGGAAAATTTGGATTAAATTGAACTTATATCCAGTTGTTCACAAGATATTAGTTAATTGTTAACATTTTCTAGTGAATAACTGTCTTATTTCTGGGATTATCAGCTGAGTTTTGATTATGAGTAAAAAATTACTATTAGTATCTGCAGCCTTTAGCGTCGCTGTATTGACAGGTTGTGCGCCTGTTCTCATTGGATCAGCTGCTATGACCGGTGCATCCGTAGCGGCAGACAGAAGAAGTGCCGGGGCGGTTGCAAATGATGGGCTTATTGAGACGAAATCAGCGCTTCATCTTTCACAAACGAATTTTTCCTCAAGTCATATCACTACGACCTCTTACGAAGGAAACGTATTATTGAGCGGGGAAGTCGGCACGGAAGATGATAAAGAGAAGGCGGCTCAGATTGTTAAATCTATCAATGAAGTAAATACGGTTTACAACGAATTGGCTGTTATGCCCAATTCTTCCTTCACGAGCAGAATGAGTGACTCAATCACCGCAAGTAAAATTCGTGCGGCGTTGTTGGACAATAAACAGGTGACTCTGACTTCTCTGAAGGTTGTAGTTGAACGGGGAGTTGCTTACCTGATTGGTGCGGTAACGCAGCAGGAAGCGGAAATTATCGGGAAGATTGCTTCTAAAGTCCAAGGTGTGACACGTGTTGTCTGTCTCTTTACAATTCTTACTCCGGAAGAGCTTGAAAAAAGAAAGCTGATTACTAATGACGGCTCATCCACCGTTGAGAGCGGAAGTGGATTGGAAAGCGATAGTAGTTCATCATATTCCACTGGTGCACAATCGACTCCTATCAATATGTAATTTATAATTGATAATCATTATCGATTTTATTTATAATCTTCCAAGATTAGTCTTGGAGGCCGATTGCGTAAACTTATAAATCTTATTGCCGTGCCTATGCTTATTGTTATTGCATGGGCATTTTTATCTTCGTCGGGCATATTCAGCGAATTTCTTCTTCCGACACCGGCAAAAGTATTCAAGAGTTTTTTGGAACTCTGTGAAAGCGGTGAGCTTTCACGGCATATTCTGGCGAGTTCCGGAAGGGTTTTTGGCGGCTTTTTTATGGCAGTTATAGTCGCCCTGCCACTTGCTTATTTTTTTTACCACTCTCCGGAAGCTGAAGCCAGATCGAAGCTGACTCTTGAAGCATTAAGATTTATTCCACCTTTATCACTTATTCCGCTTCTTATTCTCTGGTTAGGAATCGGTGAACCGGCTAAGCTGGCGATTGTGTTTCTTGCAAGCTTTTTCCCTATTTACCTGAACGTTTTTTCAGGTTTTAAACAGATCAACAGTGCATATGATGAGCTCTCTCAAACGCTCCGACTGACGAAACTTGAAAAATTTAGACACATTGAATTTCCTGCTTCGCTTCCTAACATATTCACAGGTCTTCGTCTTGGTTTTGGATATTCCTGGCGTGCATTAGTTGGTGCTGAGCTTATCGCAGCAACTTCGGGGCTGGGATATTTGATTGGAGATGCTAGTGAAATGTCGAGAACAGACAGAGTTTTTGTCGGAATCCTCTGTATTGCGGTGTTAGGCATTGCTGGCGATCAATTATTTCAATTTATCGGAAAGCGCTGTACACCCTGGGCGAGGAATAAATGGTAGCCGGAGTTTCCTTAGTTGATGTCTCGAAGACTTTTTTGGACGGTAAAAGAGCTGTTAGCCCTCTAAAGGATCTTTCTTTAACAGTTCAGCCGGGAAAGTTAACAACCGTACTTGGAAAAAGCGGCTGCGGAAAAACCACACTGCTGAAAGTTATTTGCGGATTAGAAAAAATTGACTCAGGAAAGATCCAATTCTTCAGAGATGACGGATCCGCTTTCGAAGATCCTAAAATTTCTTTAGTTTTTCAGGATCCGAGATTACTTCCTTGGAAGTCAGTCCGTGAAAACTTAGAGCTTGCCATTAGAACTCTGCCTGCAGCCGAACAGGAGAAAAGAGTAAATGAAGTGCTGGAATTGGTTCAGCTTTCCGGAACGGCAGATTTATACCCGGCTCAGCTTTCCGGAGGTATGGCTCAGCGTATCGGCTTAGCTCGTGGGATTATTTCAAGACCTGATCTTTTGCTTTTGGATGAACCTTTTGGAGCTCTTGACTTTATGACAAGGAGCAAGCTCCAGATGGATTTTTCAAAAATCCAAACAGAACTGGAAACAACAATGCTCTTAATCACGCATGACATTAATGAAGCCGTTCTTTTAAGCGATGATATTGCATTCATGCGTGACGGTAAAATAGCCGAATCCCTGGATATCAATTTACCTAAACCAAGAAGATACGGAGATACTAATTTATCTCAGTATCAGAAACAGCTTTTTAATTTCTTTATATAAACAACGGAGTAAATATTCAAATGAAACTTAAGTTAGTCGCGATTTTGGCAGGGATGTCCTTGATGACATCGGTTTTCGCCGCACCCAAAGAGATCAACATCGCCTATGTTAAAGCACCTTTTAATCTTCAAAATATGGTTATGAAACATAACCAAATGTTGGAGAAGGAGTTTGCAAAAGACGGTATCCAGATCAAATGGCATGACATTACATCCGGTGCCAAACAGACACAGGCCATGGCTGCCGGCTCACTCGACGCCAGCGCGACAATGAACACGGCATCTTTACTGATGGCAAACGCAGCAGGAAATCCTGTGAAGATTGCAACCGGTGTTGCCCATCCGACCAGTCTCTTCGCTGTTGTCGGTAAACCCGGTCCTCAGATGAAAATCGAAGACCTGAAAGGTAAAACAGTTGTCGGACCTAAGGGTACAGTTCTTCATCAGACATTAGTAGCAGCTTTGGATAGCAAAGGAATGAGCCAGAAAGATGTGAATTTCATCAATATGGATATTCCTAAAGGCATGACTGCAATGATGGCCGGTAAGGTTGATGCAGCTCTTGTTGCCGCCAGCGGAATTATTAAGGCTAATGAGGGTGGTGCTAAAACAATTACGACTGCTGAAGGTCTTGTCCAGCCGAATTTAGTTTTCACTGTCAGCGGCAAGTTTGCACAGGAGAATCCCGAAATCGTTCAGCGTTTAGTTAAGGTTAATCGCGAAGCGCTCAAATGGATCAATGAGAACAAGAAAGAGGCACTTGAGATTGGTGCCAAGGAACACGGTATTACGCTCTCTGATGCAGAGAAACTCGCTGAAGGAAGCCATTACTATGACGTGCTGACTCAGAAAGATATCGACGAATTGGATAAAGATCAGAAGTTCCTGAAGGCGAACGGAATGATTGAGAAAGAAGTCAATGTTAAAGATCTCATTCTTCCTTCGGCTGTTAAATAATGATTAAAGATACGATTTCCGTGTATGACGATGCGGTTCTCCTGGAGATTCCGTTCAGTGCCTGTGTCCTCTATCACGGTCGGGACAGCATTGGAGGTTTGTCCTTAGGTTTTCGAATGCTTCAATGGGCTCTAAAAGAGCTTTGCGGAGAAAGAATTCCTGAGAGAAAAGAAATCTCCTTTAAGACTGCGTTTCCAGGTCCTGGGCTAAGAGACGCTGTAGAAATGGTCACAAGAGCCGTCACAAGAAAAACTTATGACGTGCTCGATACCTTTCCCACAGAAGCACCTGAAGGTGTTTACGGCCGTATGTATTTCGAAGTTTCTGTCGGAGAAAAGCAAATTTGCTTTTATTTAAAGCCGGGTGTTATTCCTGAAAAATTTGTTTTGACAGGCAGAGAAATTAAGAAGGGCTCTCCTTCAGAGATCCAGAAACAAGAATGGAGACAGCTGAAGGACGCCCTTTCTGATGCGGTTTGGTCCATTGACGATATGTCAAGTGTTTTTGTTATCGTCAAAAAGTAGGTCATGCTGCTCATAAGCATTGTAGCTTGAGCGCACAAAGGGTCCGCTTAGACAGCTGAGAAAGCCGAGTTCTTTGGCTTTCTCAGCATATTTTTTAAATTGATCCGGGTGAACGTATCTTTTGACAGGGATGTGATGTTTACTTGGACGAAGATATTGGCCGATGGTAAGCATGGTGACATTATTTCGGCGCAGATCCTCCATTACCTCATAAATTTCTTCATCCTTCTCACCGAGACCAACCATTAATCCGCTTTTTGTCAGACATGTTTGTGAACACTTACTCCATTCATTCAGTAATTTGAGAGAATGTTCATAATTACCGCCGGGTCTTGCTTCTTTATATAGCCTGGGTACGGTTTCTATATTGTGATTGAATACGTCAGGAGAGGCATGCTGAAGGTTTTCAAGCGCCTTATCTAATCTTCCTCTAAAGTCCGGGACAAGAATCTCGACTTTGACACCGTCAATTTTGTGAATTTCATTGACACAGTTCGCGAAATGCTCCGCTCCGCCGTCTTTGATATCGTCCCTATCAACACTTGTAATAACCACATACTTCAACCCAAGTTTTCTGGCTGCCTCAGCAACTTTTTTCGGCTCATCAGGGTCAAGAGGTTTCGGATAGCCGTGTGCAATATCACAAAAGGGGCATCTTCTTGTACAAATACTTCCCATGATTAAGAAGGTTGCCCTTCTATGGTGGAAGCACTCAGAGATGTTTGGACAGGCAGCCTGTTCGCAAACTGTTGCCAGTCCTCCGTTTTTCAAAATTTCTTTTGTTCCTGCGAACGCACCGTTTTTTATCGGAATTTTTATCTTTAACCATTCCGGCTTCTGTAATTTTTCAGCAGACGCAAACTCTTGGTATTTTTTTATTTTTAATTCTTCTCTCTGGGGATTATGAAGTTTGTTATTCATGTCTAAAAAGGAGAATTAAAGATTGATGCGTTTAAGATTTCAGGAGGCCAACTCAAGAAGGCGACTGCTATAGCTCCGAGCGTCAGAAGAAAGCCGAAGAGAAGCTCGAGTTTAATTGTTTTGAGCATTACCTCTGTAATTCTTTCCTGAGGATATTTTTTAAGATACTGGGGAAGCATGCTTGCCCGTGGAAGCACTAAAAGAACAAAGAGGAAAGGCCAGCAGTTGTGATTGAGTGGGACAAGCCAACCGATAAATACAAAGGGAAGAAAAATCATAAACATATAGAGAGCTTCTGAAACTTTTCTTCCACAGACAGCAACGAGGGTATGGCGTCCCACAGATTTGTCGTGATCAAGATCTCTGTAGTTGTTCACAAATAGTACTGCGGCTCCAAGAAGACCCAAGCTGAGACCCGGCACAAGCACAATGATGTTAAATGAGTGCGTTTGCAGCCAATAGCTTCCTCCTACGGCAAAAAGACCGTAAAAAAGAAGAACTAAAAATTCACCAAGACACGTATAAGCAATGGGTTTAGGGCCTCCCATATAGCAATATCCGCAAATGATGGAGAGGATTGCGATCAGAGCGATAGGAATACCGCCGATGATGACCAGCAGTATCCCGAAGAGGGCACAAAGCAAAATAGTAAAGCTGATAGCCTTCTTTGCAGAAGACATAGAAATCCAGCCTTCGGATGTAGCTCTGGGCAATCCCACTCTTGTTCCGTTTTCAGCCTTTCGGACGTTATATGCGTAGTCATTGACCATGTTAGACATAGCCTGGATGAGAATGGCTCCGAACAAGGTGAATAAAAAGGTCCAAAAATTAAACTTTCCGTTTAACGCAAGTGCAAAAGAAGATCCGACAAGGACAGGCGTAGCCGCAATCCAAAAAGTGCTGGGTCTCATGAAAGCGAGCCAGGCAGATAGGCTGTGGGGTGTAATTTCTTTTTTATTATTCATTAGGCAAAATACTCCTCAATTTTTTCTGTAAGTTTCTCCTCAGCTTCGTCGATAGTGATCAGAGGAGCATAGTGACTCAAGTTTACAGCCCTAAGACCTTGGTAGCCGCAAGGATCAATGTCTTTAAAGGGAGAAAGATCAGCATTTATGTTGATGGCGAATCCGTGATACGTGCAGTCATTGGTGATTTTTAAGCCAATCGATGCAACTTTAGCAAGATTTGCAAATTGTCCGAAGCCGCCGAGCAAAGGCAGATAAATACCAGGCGCGCCTTCGACTAGAGATGCATCAACTCCATATGAACAGCAGAACTCGAGAAGCATCTGCTGAATTATCGACAGATAAGCCTTTGGGTAAAGTTTCCTATTGCGAAGATTAACCAGTGGATAACATACAATCTGCCCCGGACCGTGGTAGGTAATTTTCCCGCCACGGTCAGTTTTCACAATCGGAATATTTTTTAAATCCGAACTAAGTAAAGGACAGGTAGTTCCGACTGTATATGTAGGGGCATGTTCACAAAACCAGATTTCATCCTCTGTTTCAGAATTCCTCTGTCTTGTGAAGTGCAGCATTTTTTCGAAAACAGATTGGTACGGCTGCAGACCTAGATGTCTTATTTTCACCGGTTATAGAACAAAACGAACCTTGTTGTGCGCAGTGATTTCTTTGTACAGATTATCGAGCATGTCTTGAGAAGTCGCATTAATCAAAACTCCGAGGGAAAGATAATTTCCTTTTGCGGAAGCTTTCATTTCGACTTCTGCAGCGTCGAAAGACGGGCAATGTTTTTGTATGATACTCACGATTTCCTGTGCGAATTCATCGGTTCTCTCGCCGACAATTTTCATAGGAAATTCACAAGGAAACTGCAATAGAGCAGCAGGCAGTTCTTCCATATTTTCGTTCTTAATTTCTTCAGCCATTTCTTTTTTTAAACACCTTTTGAAAAGTATTAAAAATCAACGGGAGGAAGGATTTATCTACTCCCACATCTGAGCCGGGATAGACCGAAAAACTTTTTACGACCTTTCCAGCTTGAAGGATATTAACCTTTCCTACCGCTTCTGTTGCTTGAACTGGTGCCTTAATGAGTTCTTTTCTTTCTATGATGATCTCAATCGGTTCTTTTTTATTTTGTTTTATTTGCTCTTTTGACAGAGTGACAAAGATGTCAGAGGGCGTAATGACATCGACAGAATTTTTTATTCCCCCGGCAACCGGGATGCTGGAAAATTTATGTCCGGAAGGAAAAATTTTTGCTGTTTCAAAGTCGTTGACCGCATGCAGCAGTGCTCGAGATATTTGGTTAACTGAGGTACTTGGCTCTTCTTGAAAATTGATAACCGCAACTCTTCGAATGTTTTCAGGGTATTCAGAATTTTTTACGAATGAAATAGCCAAGCTTTGCTTTTTATTCCTTTCCCTCAATATTACGGTTTCGGAATTTCCCGAACGAACGGTCTGGATTTGCGAAGGGAGTTCCTGATCCTGGAGAAGAACGGTTGAATCAAAGAAAGAAATTCCGATATCTTGGAGGCCGTTAAAAAGTTCCGTTAGGGCAACAAAAAAGCCATTCTCGGAGAATGCAATTTGATTTAAGGCTGGATTTTCTTTTTTGTCTGAGGTGTTAATGAGCTGCAGCCCAAGGATCGCTGCTTCGTCTGATTGAAGAAGAAGCATGGAGGCAATAAGCTCTTTTAAGGTGATACTTTCTCCTTGCTGAAAGAAAACTGGAGTATTTTTATCCAAGTTAGAGAAAATTGAGGGATCAACCTTGAAGGCTTTCTGAATATCCAGTTCTTTTCGCTGAATTTTTTTTAACAGCTTAGAAGCAATATATATTTTTTGAGGAATTGAGCCGCTGATGCTTTTGACTGTGTAGGCATCTTTGCTCTCGATGATCTGTCTGCTGTTTAAGTCGTACGAAATAGCAATGTCTGAGGGCGAGCTAAAACTAGTACCTATGAAAAAAAAAGAAGCCGCTAAAGTAAAAATATTTTTTTTCCCAGAGGTCATATGAATGCAGAATCTCTCATAAACAATTGGAGTCGGCAGCAAGTGATTGAGTTTGTCGATTAAACTCTCCCAATTGATCGTTATGCTACGACATAATGAAACAATATACCTATAGTTTTAGAAATGAAAAAGTATTTAGACATCTCTCGGTGCGAAAGATTGTTAGCACCCGTTAGATTTGAGTTTCTCCCGGAAATTGATTCAACGAATGAATACTTAAAAAGGGAGGTAAAACAATCTAACAGTGTTTCGGATACTTTGGTGTGTGCAGAGCGGCAAGTTAAGGGAAAAGGCACACGAGGCAGAGTATGGTATGACTCTCCGCAATGCTGCTTAAAATTTTCATATAGAAAACAATTGCCGACTAATTTTTCTAAGTTTGCGGTAATTAGTCCTTGGGTAGCTCTAAATTTTTGTCAATATCTGCATTCAGTTGGATTTCAAACGGTAGGGGCAAAGTGGCCGAATGATCTGCTGATTAACGGCGGAAAGCTATCGGGAATGCTATTCGAAATAGTTTCAAAAGGGGAGGTATCCTATTTGATCGCAGGTATTGGGGTAAACCTTTTTTTCGATCCTAACCTAACTCAGATTAGCGGGCGAAATATCGCCTTTTTGTATGAGAAATCTACTCCCTCTATAGATGAAAGAACTGATATTCTTATTGAATTAGGAAGAGTTCTTATCGATTCTCTCGATAATATCCCGGAATCGTTCACAGATGAGGACAAGATGAGCTGGTCTGCTTGTGATGTCTTTTATCAGAAAAAGGTCAAAATCATACAAGATGGAAAAGTTGTGGACGAAGGGTGTGAAATGGGAATAGATAAGGAAGGCCGTTTGATGGTTCAAACATCTGAGGGGCTGAAGTCGATAAACATAGGCGAACTATCGGTGACTTTATGAAAAGGATAGTTGTTGATATTGGAAATACAGCCCTTAAATGGGATTACATATCTGAAGTCCCACATCCAAGAGCGTTTGTGCACAGCTCGGAAACGACTTTAAATCCTGACGTTATTCGGAGTTGGGAAGAAGAAGATGTCACCGAGATATTAGGAACATATGTCTGCAGGCCTGAATTGAAAGATCAAATTGAATCTTTTATGGAAGGGAGAGGCGGCAAATGTACTTGGTTACGGACAGAAGCTGAATTCAAAGGCCCTTTTTATCTTTTAAACAGCTATGAATACCCGGAACGACTGGGTGCAGATCGCTGGTATGGCGCAGTTGGAGCAATTGCGCTTAATCCTCAAAAATCCATAGTATTAGTGCAGTTTGGTACAGCAACGACTGTCGATATGATTCGATACGAAGGCGGGAAAAATTACGTATTCGAAGGAGGAATGATTCTTCCGGGACTTAATCTTATGTATACAGCGTTGGAACGTAAGATTCCGGCAATCGCCGTTCCGAGAGGAGCTGCCAGAGATTTTCCAAAAAATACTTCAGACGCGATCAATACCGGAATTGTTGATGCTCAGCTTGGCCCTGTTTATTTTGCAATTCAACGGCTTAAAAAAACTGCTATGTCAAACGACATTGAAGTAATTTTAACGGGCGGGGCAGCCTCAATTCTTGAAAAAAGTGCGTTGGGACGGCTTCCGTGTTTTACTTTATGCCATAACATCGTTCTTACCGGAATTAAACTTAGAGCAGAGCAGGCGACTTGCAATAATTTAAAAAGCATGTAAAATGCACGCCTCATTGAACAACGCCAAGCGCTGTTCGAGATACAGAAACAAATTTTTACATTGAATTTTCCTGTTTCAGTTGACAAGAATTTTCAGTTCTGTAAAATAGCAATTCTGCGCTTGAGAAATCAAGCAAGTTCTTTAAAAATTTATCGACGACCGATAAGAGCGGGCGCTGAAGATTTAAGCGGGTTTAGAGGACTGAATTCGCGAAGCAATTTTTAGCTCGCACTTATTGGATGAAGGAGTAGAAATACTCCGTCAAACACCAAGAGAGTGATTCGAGCGACAACAGAGATTAAACAAAAGAGTTTGATCCTGGCTCAGATTGAACGCTGGCGGAACGCTTTACACATGCAAGTCGAACGGTAACAGCGAGGAAAGCTTGCTTTTTTCGGCTGACGAGTGGCGAACGGGTGAGTAATACATCGGAACGTGTCCGCTCGTGGGGGACAACCATCCGAAAGGATGGCTAATACCGCATGAGTTCTACGGAAGAAAGAGGGGGACCTGCTTGCAGGCCTCTCGCGAGCGGAGCGGCCGATGACTGATTAGCCGGTTGGTGAGGTAACGGCTCACCAAAGCAACGATCAGTAGCTGGTCTGAGAGGACGACCAGCCACACTGGGACTGAGACACGGCCCAGACTCCTACGGGAGGCAGCAGTGGGGAATTTTGGACAATGGGCGCAAGCCTGATCCAGCTATTCCGCGTGTGGGATGACGGCCCTCGGGTTGTAAACCACTTTAGTAGAGAACGAAAAGGAGCTATCGAATAAATAGCTCTGCTGACGGTACTCTAAGAATAAGCACCGGCTAACTACGTGCCAGCAGCCGCGGTAATACGTAGGGTGCGAGCGTTAATCGGAATTACTGGGCGTAAAGGGTGTGCAGGCGGCTGAGTAAGACAGATGTGAAATCCCCGGGCTTAACCTGGGAACCGCATATGTGACTGCTTGGCTAGAGTGCGTCAGAGGGAGGTGGAATTCCACGTGTAGCAGTGAAATGCGTAGATATGTGGAAGAACACCGATGGCGAAGGCAGCCTCCTGGGACGCAACTGACGCTCATACACGAAAGCGTGGGGAGCAAACAGGATTAGATACCCTGGTAGTCCACGCCCTAAACGATGTCAACTAGTTGTTGGGGATTAAAATTCTCAGTAACGCAGCCAACGCGTGAAGTTGACCGCCTGGGAAGTACGGTCGCAAGACTAAAACTCAAAGGAATTGACGGGGACCCGCACAAGCGGTGGATGATGTGGATTAATTCGATGCAACGCGAAAAACCTTACCTACCCTTGACATGTCAGAGAAGCTTTTGTAATGAGAGTGTGCCCGCAAGGGCGTCTGAACACAGGTGCTGCATGGCTGTCGTCAGCTCGTGTCGTGAGATGTTGGGTTAAGTCCCGCAACGAGCGCAACCCTTGTCACTAGTTGCTACGAAAGGGCACTCTAGTGAGACTGCCGGTGACAAACCGGAGGAAGGTGGGGATGACGTCAAGTCCTCATGGCCCTTATGGGTAGGGCTTCACACGTCATACAATGGTCGGAACAGAGGGCAGCCAACCCGTGAGGGGGAGCAAATCCCAGAAAACCGATCGTAGTCCGGATTGCAGTCTGCAACTCGACTGCATGAAGTCGGAATCGCTAGTAATCGCGGATCAGCATGCCGCGGTGAATACGTTCCCGGGTCTTGTACACACCGCCCGTCAAACAATGGGAGTGGTGTTTACCAGAAGTCGTTAGCCTAACCGCAAGGAGGGCGGCGACCACGGTGAGCACCGTGACTAATGTTAAGTCGTAACAAGGTAGCCGTACCGGAAGGTGCGGCTGGATCACCTCCTTTCAAGAGAAAGCGAATGAAAGCTTTTAGAAGACGCGTGAATTCATTCAGCGCTCACTCTTATCGGCAGTCGATAAATCGAAAAGAAATATGTTCTTTAACAATTCGGAAAGATTGAAAAATCTAACGTTAAGACTGATTTGATGAGAGTCAGTCAAGACGGGTAGTGATTGGAAATCAAGCAAAGTTAAAACTTTGAGATTTCTCAAGCATGAGACATTGACAGCATATGGGCACAAAGAACCAAGTTACTTGTGACCCGGCCGGGCAATAGGCGGCAGGGTTATAGGATCAAGTGACTAAGTGCATGTGGCGGATGCCTTGGCGATCACAGGCGAAGAAAGACGCGGCAGCCTGCGAAAAGCTGCGGGGAGCTGGCAAACGAGCATTGATCCGCAGATATCTGAATGGGGGAACCCACACCGCAAGGTGTATCTGCATCTGAATACATAGGGTGCAGAGGCGAACGAGGAGAACTGAAACATCTAAGTATCCTCAGGAAAAGAAATCAACCGAGATTCCGGCAGTAGCGGCGAGCGACCCCGGAAGAGCCTAACAGCTGATAGTTTGAAGCGTAGTCGAACGGAATGGAAAGTCCGGCCATAGCGGGTGATAGCCCCGTAGGCGAAACGCTTTGAATGGTACTAAGGCAGTGAGAAGTAGAGCGGGACACGTGGAATCCTGTTCGAAGACGGGGGGACCATCCTCCAAGGCTAAATACTCGTGATCGACCGATAGTGAACCAGTACCGTGAGGGAAAGGCGAAAAGAACCCCGGGAGGGGAGTGAAATAGAACCTGAAACCGCATGCATACAAACAGTAGGAGCTTCGTAAGGAGTGACTGCGTACCTTTTGCATAATGGGTCAGCGACTTACATTCTGTGGCGAGCTTAACCGACTAGGGGAGGCGCAGCGAAAGCGAGTTCGAATAGAGCGAACAGTCGCAGGGTGTAGACCCGAAACCAGATGAGCTATCCATGGCCAGGTTGAAGGTGTGGTAACACACACTGGAGGACCGAACCGACTAGTGTTGCAAAATTAGCGGATGAGCTGTGGATAGGGGTGAAAGGCCAAACAAATCTGGAGATAGCTGGTTCTCCCCGAAAACTATTGAGGTAGTGCCTCGTGTATCGCTCCAGGGGGTAGAGCACTGTTTTGGCTAGGGGGACATGGAGTCTTACCAAACCAAGGCAAACTCCGAATACCTGGAAGCGTGAGCACGGGAGACAGAGCACCGGGTGCTAACGTCCGGACTCAAAAGGGAAACAACCCAGACCGCCGGCTAAGGTCCCCAATAATGGCTAAGTGGAAAACGAAGTGGAAAGGCCGTGACAACCAGGAAGTTGGCTTAGAAGCAGCCATCCTTCAAAGAAAGCGTAATAGCTCACTGGTCGAGTCTTTCTGCGCGGAAGATGTAACGGGGCTAAGCCATTAACCGAAGCCGCGGATGCGGAGATTACTCTCTGCGTGGTAGGGGAGCGTTCTGTAAGTCTGCGAAGGAGTCTTGAGAAGGATTCTGGAGATATCAGAAGTGCGAATGCTGACATGAGTAACGTTAAAGCGGGTGAAAAGCCCGCTCGCCGTAAGCCCAAGGTTTCCTGCTCTACGTTCATCGGAGCAGGGTGAGTCGGCCCCTAAGGCGAGGCCGAAAGGCGTAGTCGATGGGAATCGGGTTAATATTCCCGAACCGCCGCCGAATGCGATGGGGTGACGGAGTTTAGAAGGTCAGCCGGGTGTTGGACGTCCCGGTGGGTGAGTGTAGGAGGTCTGCAGGCAAATCCGCAGGCGCATCTCCGAGGCAAAGCCGCGATCTGCTAAGGCAGAGAAGTGATTGGACGAACTTCCAAGAAAACCCTCTAAGCGTCAGTTCGGCGGGACCGTACCGCAAACCGACACTGGTGGGCGAGCTGAATATGCTCAGGCGCTTGAGAGAACTCGGGAGAAGGAACTCGGCAAATTGACACCGTAACTTCGGAAGAAGGTGTGCCTGAGTAACGTAGGCGCAGGGACTGCGCTGGCGTGAAAAGGTCTCAGAGAATAGGTGGCTGCGACTGTTTATTAAAAACACAGCACTCTGCCAAGTCGAAAGACGACGTATAGGGTGTGATGCCTGCCCGGTGCTGGAAGATTAATTGATGGGCTGAGAGGCCTTGATCGAAGTCCCAGTAAACGGCGGCCGTAACTATAACGGTCCTAAGGTAGCGAAATTCCTTGTCGGGTAAGTTCCGACCTGCACGAATGGCATAACGATGGCCACACTGTCTCCTCCCGAGACTCAGTGAAGTTGAAATGTTTGTGATGATGCAATCTACCCGCGGCTAGACGGAAAGACCCCATGAACCTTTACTGCAGCTTTGCATTGAACTGTGAACCGATTTGTGTAGGATAGGTGGGAGGCAGAGAAACGTGTACGCCAGTACGCGCGGAGCCAACCTTGAAATACCACCCTGATTTGTTTGCGGTTCTAACCCGGGACAGTGACCCTGTTCGGGGACCGTGCATGGTAGGCAGTTTGACTGGGGCGGTCTCCTCCTAAAGGGTAACGGAGGAGTACGAAGGTACGCTAGGTACGGTCGGAAATCGTGCTGATAGTGCAATGGCAAAAGCGTGCTTGACTGCGAGAGCAACAACTCGAGCAGATGCGAAAGCAGGTCATAGTGATCCGGTGGCTCTGAATGGAAGGGCCATCGCTCAACGGATAAAAGGTACTCTGGGGATAACAGGCTGATACCGCCCAAGAGTTCATATCGACGGCGGTGTTTGGCACCTCGATGTCGGCTCATCTCATCCTGGGGCTGTAGTCGGTCCCAAGGGTATGGCTGTTCGCCATTTAAAGAGGTACGTGAGCTGGGTTTAAAACGTCGTGAGACAGTTTGGTCCCTATCTGCCGTGGGCGTTGGAAGATTGACGGGGGCTGCTCCTAGTACGAGAGGACCGGAGTGGACGCACCTCTGGTGTACCGGTTGTCACGCCAGTGGCATTGCCGGGTAGCTAAGTGCGGACGAGATAACCGCTGAAAGCATCTAAGCGGGAAACTTTCCTGAAGATAAGTCTTCCCGGAGGTAAAACCTCCCTGAAGAGTCGTCCGAGACCAGGACGTCGATAGGTCAGGTGTGTAAGCGCTGTGAGGCGTTGAGCTAACTGATACTAATTGCTCGTGAGGCTTGATCCTATAACCGTGTTGCTTGTGACCGGCTGTGAGGTCCGTGCGAGAAAGAACAAAGTGAAGGCTGAGCTTGAGAGAAATCCAAGGCGCTGCCAAGATGAAGTAAATCGATCCGAATTGGCTCCTTAACCGGAGCGGACAGTTTTAAGCCCGGAGGCCATAGCAGGGCGGAACCACTCCTTCCCATCCCGAACAGGACAGTGAAACGCCTCCACGCCGATGATAGTGAGTTGTATTTCTTGCGAAAGTAGGTAGTCTCCGGGCTCTCCATTCTTAAAGCCTCTTGCTGCGAATGCGGTGAGAGGTTTTATTTTGTCCGTGCGGAGGGGTGATGAATTTATTCGCTTTCAGAAGGCATTCTTTGGCGAACGTGAATATGACTAGCCGCCCAAAATCTTCGCAGGTGAGTTATTTCGCCTGCGCCAATGGGTGTTCATCGATCTGCTATGAGCAAGCAAAAGGCCTCTTAACGAGGCCTACAGGATTTATTTGCTTCGCTTAACGTTCCTAATTTTTCTTTTGATGTTTGGGGCAAGCCGCTCAAGGGCGTCTATTGTGTTGAACACCGTCACGCGCCCCTTCAAAGATAGTGTCCTAAATTTTTGAAGCAGCACATCTTCCTCCCTTCCAGGGACATGACGTTCGTTCGTAATAATGTACAAAACGTCAAAACCAATACTGGAAAGTCTCGGCATTCTGAAAATGCCAGGATCGCTGTCGCCTTCCTCAAAACGGATGTAGGCATCGATTGGAATGCCGAGAAGCTGTGAAATTTGCTGCTCTGAATATCCCAGCCTTTCACGTTCCTCGCGCAGCCTCTCCCCAATTTCCTGTCTTTGTCGGGTACTTGTCAGTGCCATCTTTATACGTTGAATAAGAAGTTCATGATGTCGCCATCCTGAACAACATAGTCTTTACCTTCAACTCTCAGCTTACCAGCTTCTTTAGCGCCCTGCTCGCCGTTGTATTGAACATAATCGTCATAGCTGATTGTCTGGGCTCTAATGAAACCGCGCTCAAAGTCTGTGTGAATAACGCCGGCTGCCTGAGGAGCAAGATCTCCCTTATGGATGGTCCATGCGCGTACTTCTTTAACACCGGCAGTGAAGTATGTTTCCAGGCCTAGCAGCTGGTAGGCGGCTCGAATAACGCGATTCAGACCCGGTTCGTGCATGCCGATATCTTCAAGGAATATCTGTTTTTCTTCGTCAGGAAGATCTGAGATTTCAGCTTCGATCTTTGCACATACGGCAACAACAGGCGCTTTTTCAGCTGCAGCATGTTCCTTGACCTTGTCCAGAAGAGGATTATTTTCAAAACCGTCTTCTTCTACGTTTGCAACGTACATAACCGGTTTCAGCGTCAGCAGGAACAGGGGTCTGATAATAGCTAGTTCGTCTTTATTTAAGTCAACCATGCGGGCAGGTTTGCCTTCATTAAGGACCGGCTGAAGTTTCTCCAGCACTTTGACCAGTTTCAACGCTTCCTTATCGCCGCCGGCACGAGCCTGCTTAGAGTACTTGTTCAGCTGTTTTTCAACTGAGGCTAAGTCGGCCAGGGCTAATTCAGTATTGATAACGGAGATATCATCCAGCGGATCAACTTTTCCGGATACATGAACGATATTCTCATCATCAAAACATCTGACGATATGAGCGATCGCATCGCATTCACGAATATTTGCTAAGAATTGATTGCCTAATCCTTCACCCGCACTGGCTCCGGCCACTAGCCCGGCAATATCGACAAACTCAACTGTTGCAGGAACAATGCGCTGAGGAGAGACAATTTCTGCAAGCTTCGCTAAACGCGGATCCGGAACTTCAACAATACCGACGTTCGGCTCAATCGTGCAGAACGGATAGTTTTCTGCCGCAATTCCGGCTTTAGTTAGTGCATTAAATAACGTAGATTTACCAACATTAGGAAGTCCTACGATGCCGCATTTCAAACCCATTTATTTTCCTCTTATCTTTTCAATTGCTTGGCTAACTTCAGATTCATTGAAAATTTTAATTCCGTTTTCGGACAGAAGCCTTGAAGTAATACCTTCACCTTTAGTTAACTGACCGGTGAAGGAGCCGTCATATATAAAACCTTTTCCGCAAGAAGGGCTCTTCGATTTGAGAACTGCTACTCGAATTCCATAATTTTTACAGATATTCAGTGTCTCGTGCGCACCTAATCTGAAAAAAACTGAAATATCTCGGCCGTCTGAAGCAATGACCTTGTCGGTGTGTGACTGCTGCTCGGATGCAAGCCGCGGACAGGGAAGACCGCCAAGCATCTCAGGACAAGCGGAGATCACCTCGGCTGAGTTTTTTAATCGATCAATAAGCTCGTCTGATATTTTCTTATCCGATCCGTCATACCTGATTGGATAGCCGAGAAGACAAGCACTAACGAGTACTCGTTCTTTTTTCATTAAGTTTATTTGCCGCTTCCTTCAGATTTCCGCTGGCGATTAAAGCAGTATTTTCAATTCCTCTTTCGACTGCGTCTTCAATTAATTGACGGTCGTCAGGAGAAGGACGTGTCAGAACATAGTCAGCCACAGGTATGCTGAGCTGCTTGTTTCTCGGATGACCGATCCCGACTCTAAGCCGAACAAAATTAGGAGTACCGAGCTTTTCGGTGATGCTCTTTAATCCATTGTGACCAGCTGTTCCGCCGCCTTCTTTGAGCTTGATACTTCCAGGAGGAAGGTCAAGCTCATCATGGACGACGAGAATTTCCTCAGGCAGAATTTTATAAAAAGAGGCGAGGGCGGCCACTGCAATCCCGGATAAATTCATAAAGGTTGACGGTTTAAGGATGAAAACTTCCCGACCGTCTATCTTTACTCTGCAGACATCTCCTGAAAATTTCTTTTCAGGAGAAAAAAATCCGCCGAACTTCCGAGCTGCTTCATCGGCAAAAAGAAAACCTGCATTGTGCCGGGTGCCTTCATAGGAGGCACCCACATTTCCTAATCCAACAATTAAACGTATTGCCTTGCTCATTTAAACGCTTTCTTCGGAGCTTTGTTTTTCCGTTTCTCTTTCCCGCCTGACTTTTTGTAATGATAGGGAACGCGTTCGCTGTCTCTAGGCGCCCCTTCACGGTCATAGCGGACGATGCACTGACGTCCTTTAATAAAGGCGTCGCGCAATGCGTATATTACATCCTGAGCAACGTTTTCATCGACTTCAACGAGGGAGAATCTGTCAGCGATATCAATGGCTCCGATAAGTTTTGACGGAATTCCGGCTTCATTGGCGATCGCGCCGACAAGGTCCTGAGGACGAATGCCTGCATCTCTTCCGGTACCGATAAACAAACGGACCATTCCGGGAGAGAGGACTCTCTGTTTTGCTCTTCTATCCTCTCTGAAGCTTTCTCGACGATCGACACTGCTGTGTTCCTTTTTCCAAGAAAGATCTTCGGGAAGATCGACGTCAGAAACATCTTTCCAGTTAGCTTCGTTAGCAAGTTTGATGGCGGCAGCGGCAACGTCAATAATGTCGAATTCGTCACCAAGAATTTCAACGATTGAACGATAGCGTCCAAGATCAGAATCTCCAACGAGCAGCTCATGCAGCGAAGCACGGGTGAGGTCAAGACGTTTAGCATGTACGTCGGTCGCGGTCGGTACGGACAGGACGCTGATTTTGCGTTTAGTGATTCGTTCAATATTCTTTAGTAAGCGGCTTTCGCGCGGTTCAAGAATGGTAATGGCTGTGCCTTCTCGTCCTGCACGGCCAGTTCTTCCGATACGGTGAATGTATGTTTCTGCAGAAGACGGGATACCGAAATTGATGACATGACTCAGGTGATCAATATCAATGCCGCGCGCAGCAACGTCTGTTGCCACGATCACGTCAACCTGTTCTGCTCTGGCGCGTTTCATCACTCGGTCGCGCTGCGCTTGATCCAATCCGCCGTGAAGCGGCTCAACGCTGTAGCCTCTGCCTCTTAGAGATTCTGCCAGCTCGTCAACTTCATTGCGGGTTCTTGCAAACACAATAGCGAGTTTCGGACTTTCAATGTCAAGAATGCGTCCAAGCGCCGCGGTTTTATGATTTTTTCCGACGATATAAGCAGTCTGTTTAACTTTGGGCTGCTCTCCTTCGGGAACTTTTTCTTTAGGAATGAGAATGTGGCATGCATCGTGCAGATGATTTTCTGCAATTTTAGAAATTCTCGCAGGCAAGGTGGCTGAAAACAGGGCGGTTTGACGTTTTGCAGGAAGAGCCTCGAAAATCGCATCCAGTTCATCCGCAAAACCCATGTCCAGCATTTCGTCAGCTTCATCAAGTACTACAGCTTGGATGTCTGAGAGGTCAAGCGTTCCTCTCTTTATGTGATCCAAAGCTCTTCCCGGGGTTGCGACAACAATATGGACCCCGCGGTTGAGGGCTCGGATCTGCCGGCTGTACTCCTGACCGCCGTATACAGGCAGAACAACAATATTGGAATCTTTTCCGAAACTGTTGACTGCTTCTGAAACCTGAATACACAGTTCGCGGGTCGGTGTAAGGATAAGAATTTTTGGTTTTCCGGGTTTCTGATCCAGACAGTAGCGCTGAATCAGAGGTAAAGAAAAGGCTGCCGTTTTTCCTGTTCCGGTGGCAGCCTGACCGAGGACATCTCGGCCTTGAATAAGTTCGGGAATAGCCTTTGTTTGAATAGGTGTCGGTTCTTCGAAGCCAAGTTTGGCCAGGGAACTGACCAGTGTGTCACACAGCCCTAAATCGGCAAATGGATTAGATGACATTTAAGCTCCCATCATTAGTTAATCTTTTAATTATGAATAAAAAAAGCCGCGGCTTAGCCGCGGCAAAGCATTTTGAGTAATCAGATGATTACTGAGCCGGTGCTTCCTCAGACTTCTCTGCTGTAGCAGGAACGGCGTCAGCCGGAACTTCCTCAGCAGGAGCTTCGTCAACTTCCTCAGCCATGATGACAGCAGAAGCAACAGTCGGATCCTCGTTCGGTTTGAGGATGGCTGTAACGCCTTCAGGAAGAGTAATGTCGGAAACGTGGATCGGTTTTTCAACTGTAAGACCGGAGAGGTCAACAGTGATGTGTTCAGGCAGCTGATCCGGCAGGCAGGAAACGAGAAGCTCGGAGATAGCGTGGTTGATGTTGGCTTTTTCAGCAACAACGGCCGGGCTGGTTTCTTCGCCGACAAAGTGCAGAGGCACGTTCATGCGGATCGGTTCATCAGCAGCGACTCTCTGGAAGTCGATGTGGAGAACCTGAGGCTTGTAAGGATGCATCTGGAAAGAACGGAGCAGAACACGTTCGCTCTTTCCGTCAAGAACCATCTCAAGAATAGATGCATGGAATTTTTCCTTGCGAAGAGCATGGAAAATTTCGTTGTGATCTAACTCGATGGGAGTCGCAGCGACTTTACCACCATAGACGATTCCGGGAAGCTTATCCGCACGGCGAAGGCGGCGGCTCGCACCCGTACCTTGCGCTTTACGTGTGACAGCAGTGAATTTCATTTAAAAATCTCCAAAAATAATACTGCCGGCCGCGACCAGCCGGCAGAGGGGACATAACTACTCAGCAAACAGACTGCTTACTGAGGACTCGCAAGCAATGCGAGAGATCGTCTCGCCCAGAAGAGAAGAGCAGCTCAGCTGTCTAATCTTCTGACAGGCAAGAGCGTCTTGACGAAGCGGGATTGTATCAGTAACAACGACCTCATCAAGAGCAGAATTTGTAATTTTTTCTACGGCGTTGCCGGAGAAAACCGGATGTGTTGCATAGGCGAGAACTTTCTTGGCGCCGCGCTCTTTCAGAGCATCGGCGGCATGACAAAGAGTTCCGGCGGTATCAACAATGTCATCAACAATGACGCAGGTTCTTCCTTCAATTTCTCCGATGATATTCATTACTTCGGAGACGTTCGCTCTGGGACGACGCTTATCGATAATGGCAAGATCGCATTCCATGCGTTTTGCCACAGCTCTTGCGCGAACCACTCCGCCAACGTCCGGAGAAACGACAACAAGATCGGAATAGTTGTGCTTCCAGAGGTCACCTAAAAGGATCGGGCTGGCGTAAATGTTATCGACAGGAACATCGAAAAAGCCCTGGATCTGGTCAGCGTGAAGATCCATTGTCAGAACGCGGTCGATTCCGGCTGCCTGAAGCATATTGGCAACCACTTTCGCGCTGATGGCAACACGAGTGGAGCGCGGTCTGCGGTCCTGACGTGCATAACCGTAGTAAGGAATAACAGCAGTGATTCGGGCAGCAGAAGCTCTTCTGAGAGCGTCAACCATAATGACAAGTTCCATCAAATTGTCATTGGTGGGAACACAAGTCGGCTGAACGATAAATACGTCTCTGCCGCGGACATTCTCATTCAGTTCTACCTGAACTTCGCCGTCTGAGAAGCGACTTACAGTGGCTCTTCCCAGAGGAATGTTGAGATGCTGAACAACAGCTTGCGCTAATTTCGGATTAGCATTGCCTGAGAAGACCATCAGGCTGTCTGGAACCATTTGGACCATGATGTTTGCTCTATCGGGAAAGATAACAGCGTTAAAAGAACTCACAGACGTCGGTATGGCAGGGGAGGAAGGATTCGAACCTTCGTATGCCGGGATCAAAACCCGGTGCCTTAACCACTTGGCGACTCCCCTGTGTTTCCAACGTACTACGACTCAATCCACCCACTGAGCGGATGAATCTTTAAACTCTTGACTATCCACTGCTTCCAGCCCGAAGGCAGAGGAGCAAGCGGACAGACTTCCGAACCTAATTCTACAGCGGAAAAAACTGCCGATCCTGATCCTGTCATTCGAGGACGGCTTATCGGCTTCATTAGTCTGAAAGCGTCCTCTACGGCAGGACATAAACTGCGCGTTACGGGCTCTAAATCGTTGCGCCCGATGAGCGCAAGCGGAAAGGCGGAGACCAGTCCTGGAAAGTGCAACATTCTGATAGATTTAGTATTTCTTGTCAAATCAGGGCTTCCGAACACCTTGGCAGTAGGCACAGAAACATTCGGGAAAACGACTAGGGCCTTAAAGTCAGGGATCGGACAGGGGGTCAGTACTTCACCGACTCCCTCCGCAAATGCATCTTGGCCAAATATGAAAAAGGGGACATCTGCACCAAGTTCCAATCCCAAACGCATGAGCTCGGTTCTGCTTAAATTCAGTCCCCAAAGGCGATTTAGACCGATCAGACAGGTCGCGGCGTCGGAAGATCCTCCACCCATGCCGGCACCGTGAGGAATTTGTTTACGAACTGTAATTCGACAGCCTTTTTGAGGAGCAAGTCTTTGAAGAAGTTTTGCTGCACGCCAGCAGAGATCTTTCTCCACGTCCCACTCGATATCTCCGACGCGTTCAATTGCGCCCGAGGGAAGCTCCTCAAGGTCGATCTGATCGCGTAAGTCAATTAGAACGAAAATCGATTCCAGCAGATGCATGCCGTCAGACTTTCTTCCGGTGACGTGCAGGAACAGGTTCAGTTTAGCCGGGGCGGGAAGGTTTAAGTAAGTGTTCACTTTTCTTTTTTAGGCAGAAGCGTAATCGTGATATTCATGTCAGAAGCGGGTGCTTTTCCTTTGCCGAAAATTCTTTGAACATCGCCGTTCGGAGCTCGCGAAATTTCAACTTTCCATCCCTGCGCAGCTGCGGAGGCTTTCGAAGAGCCTTCTAACCAGCTCTGAAGCTCTTCAAAATTGACCGGAACGCCTACCGCTTGGTTCAGAAGTTCAGAGGTGCTGCGCGCACGACGGATTCCCTCTCTTGTTTCCATCGTTGAAACGGTGCTGTTTTCTTCTATCTTGGCGACGGATGCTCCAAGCGGTCCGGTGATCAAAAGCGTCTTTTTTTCAGGACTGACCGTAAAACGGAAATTTCCGCTGTGTCGTTCCGCGGATGAGGCAGATTGGCTGAGGACGGAAAATCGCCCTGTCCATACTTCTGTATTTTCAGGGACAGACAGGGTGCTGCATGCACTCAGAAGTGCAGTCAGGAAAAGAAAAAAGATTTTACTTAGCTGCCGCATCTTTTATTTTCAGTCTTGACTTGAGAAGTTTGGTTTCAATGCTGTCCGGCCACTCTTTTTCAGCCTTCTTCAGTAATTCCAAAGCCCGACTCTTTTTCCCGGTTGTCCAATAAAGTTCTGTTAAATGGAGGTACACATCGAGTTCAGGTAATTTATCGAGTGCTTCGTTCAGATATTTTTCAGCTTCGGCATACTTCTTCTGTTTAAAAGCCAGCCAGCCCTTTGAATCAAGAATAAACGGATCCGTCGGGTCTAACTCATAGGCTCGATTGATATAGCGCTCAGCCTCCTTAATTCTTCTCGGCGCAGATTCAAGCAGTGAATAGCCAAGCGAGTTATATGCACCCGAGAAATCAGGGTCGATTTCAATCGCTTTCTTCAGGTGTTTTTCTGCAGTCTTCAGATCGCCGTCCTGCTCGGCAAGCATTGCGGCTTCGTAGTACATGCTTTTTGAGTAAGCGAGCTTTTTCAGTCCTTCATTCAGCGCCGCTTTAGCCTTTGCGCGATTATTCATCTCCAGATAGATTCGTGCCTCCAGGAGATACCTCTCCTCTGAAATTGCGTCATTCTCCGTACCGATTTGAGACAGGCTTTTTAGGGCTGCAGGGAAATCATTTTGGCGAGCATAGATATTTGCCATTTGGAGAAAAGCTGCGGAGGCCAGCTTTCCTGTTACTTTGGAGCAGTATTGGACAGCTTTAGGAAAATCTTTATCCTGAATCGCTGCATCGCTGAGCATTAGATAGGCTCTGGAGAGATTCTCATTCTGATCCGACTTGTTCTGATTTTGCTTCACAAAACCTTCCAGCAGCTCCTTTGCGGACTCAAAGCGTCTTAGTTCAAGCAGACTGGCGCTTGCAGAGAGAACGAATTCCGGGTCATTGGTGTATTGCGAAACCAGTTTGTCAAAGGATTTGTAATCTCCTTTTTTAAGCAGAAGCTGCGTGTAAGCGTTTCTGGCAGCCTTGCTGTCAGGCTTTTTCTGAAGAAAATTAGTGAGAAGCTTCATCGCTTCTTCGGGCTGTACTCCGGCAAGCATTCCCGCAAGGACCGAAACGGTCTCCTCGTTGGCATTGATCGAGTACGCTTTTTTCGCGTATTCGAGGGCAGTATTCATGTTGCCGTTCAGCAGCTCGAGACGCGCAAGTCCCAGCTGGGTTTCATAGAGATCCCGGTATTTGACGGTAGCCGACTGGAAAAACTGCAGGGCTTGTTTGCGGTCTTTCGCCAGGGCGAGCTGAGCCTGAAGTTCGAGGATGTTTTTTCCTCTTTCCGGAGAATTCTCCAGGTAGGCGGACTCAATCGGCAACGCGACAGCGTAGTTGCCGGAGAGAATGTTTGCAGACAAATAATGACGCTGGGCATCCCGGTTGGAAGGTGCGAGCTTGAGCCAAGTTGCTGTTGCCTGTCGGAATTCTTTCAGCGCGTTAGCCGCGACTGCAATTTGAACGGCTCGTTCGGCTAATCTGGGGTCTTTGGTTTCGTCAGCTATCGCGAGATAAGTGCGGAAAGCAGCGCCCGCCTGTCCGCGCTGAAGGGCGACTTCACTGGCTATGATTTGAAAAAGCAGTCGGCTGTTGAGGTGAACTTTTGGTATTTCACTATCACTGCTGAGTTGTTTTTCAGCCTTATTAGCCTCTTTTACTCCGGTTTCCTGAGCATAACCGGTCTGAATCCCGAGGCCGATCAGCGCGAGCATAGCCGCCGCAATCTTTATTTTTATTAACACGCCCTTCATCCGAATGGAATTAAATAGAACTAGACGGAGAAAGTTTAGCCCAATTAGTTCGGCCCAAGCATGAAGGGTGTATTAAGTTACCCGTTTAGATTACTTTCTTTTTGGTAAAAGAGGCAGAGTTTCAGCCTCGAGACCGACAAGAGCAAGTGCGCTCAGGAATGTGAGCTGAGGGCCGAGGTAGGAATCTGTCGGGTCATACCATTCTTTTAGGGAGTGGTTATAGCCCTCTTTTCCACCGCCTCCAAGCGTAGTAGCTGGAATACCAAGGCTCAATGCAACGTTTTGGTCGGTACTTGCACAGCCGTATGTGGTGAGAGCAATTCCGAGATGGTTCATAGAGGCACGAGCCGCAAGGAGGATCGGGCTGTCGTTTTGCTGATCTCCGGCAGGACGGTGTCCGATAGGTTCAATGCTCAGTTTTATTTTCGTCTCTTCTGTCGCGTTCCAGCGCTTGTTTTCGGCTTCGCAAGCTTCTTCGAAGATCGGGAGAATACGTTCAACAAGTTTGTTCAGCTCATCGTTGTTGATTGAGCGGGTATCGAGTTCCAGCTGAGCCTTTGCGGGGATCGCATTGATTGAACTTCCGCCCTGAACAGTACCGACGGAGAAGGTCGTTTTTGGCGACTCGGAAACCTGAAGATCAGCGATTTTCGCGATTGCGCGGCCGAGCGCATGGTTGGCATTCGGAATACCGAAATTGCTCCAGCTGTGTCCTCCGGGGCCGCTGAATGTGACGCGGAATCGGCGGGAGCCGGTGGAGCCGTGAAGCAGTACGCCGACATCGGCACCGTCAACGGAAATAAAACCGTCGATATGTTCTTCTCCGGCAGCAAAAAGGTGTTTGGAGCCGCGTAAGTCGCCGTTTCCCTCTTCACCGACGGTGGCAATAAAAAGAAGGTCGCCTTCGGTTTTAATGTCAAAAGCGTTAAGTGTTCGCAGAACTTCTAAAAGAACCGTAAGACCTCTGGCATCGTCGGAAATACCGGGGGCATAGAGAATGCCGTTTTCCCGACGGACTTTAACGTTTGTGCCCTTTGGAAAAACGGTGTCAAGGTGCGCACCCAGCACCAGGCGGGGGCCGTTTCCGTTTCCGGGACGAACGCCGATAACATTACCGATGCCGTCAATTCGGACATTCTTAAGGCCAAGTTCCTTCAATTGACGCGCAAAGTATTCAGCGCGAGCTTCTTCATGGAATGGGGGCGCTTCAACTTCAGTCAGACTGATCTGATCCTCAATCGTCAGAGTTTCATCTTTTTTAATTTGTTCCAGAGCGCTTTTAATGATCGGTATCAGGGAGAGCCGATCAAGTGTATCAGTGACAATGGAAGGGACCGGCGCGAGCGCGGCAGCCTGAGGTGATGCAGATGCAGTCATTGGTGGGTAACTCCTCTAAAAGCGCCTATCTTATGAAGATTTGTTCGAATAAGCAAGAAATATGGAGTTACAAAGAAAAAATTGAAATAAATGATATTTAACTTATTGAATATAAATAGAATATATAAGTTGTTATTAAAAGAAACCCCATAATGGCCAGTAAGGGGTTTGATTTGCCGGAAGTTGTCCGATATTGTTGTCGCACTTTTATTAAAGGAGAAATGAATGTCCCTTATCGGAACACAGCTTCAGCCGTTCACAGCTGAGGCTTTTGAAAAATTCGAATTCAAGACCATCACTGACGCCGATCTGAAAGGTAAGTGGTCTGTTGTTTTCTTCTACCCGGCTGACTTCACATTTGTCTGCCCGACAGAGCTTGAAGATCTCGCTGACAACTATGCTGAATTCCAGAAGATCGGCTGCGAAATTTACTCTGTTTCCACAGATACGCATTTTGCTCACAAAGCTTGGCACGACTCTTCTGAAGCCATTAAAAAGGTTCAGTTCCCGATGCTTGGCGATCCGACAGGTCAGCTCTCTCGCAATTTCGGCGTGATGATTGAGTCTGCCGGTCTTGCTCAGCGCGGCACTTTCGTGATCAATCCGAACGGCCGTATCGTTGCCTGCGAAATCCATGACGAAGGCATCGGTCGTGACGCTAAGGAACTTCTGCGCAAGGTTCAGGCTGCTCAGTTCATTGAAGCCAACCCCGGCATGGTCTGCCCGGCCAAATGGAAACCCGGTAAAGACACTCTGAAGCCGTCTATCGACCTCGTCGGTGCGATCTAAGACAGAGTCTCGCTTATACAAAGCGATTTTGTCTGATTCATAGTTTCCAAACCCTCCGTCGGAATCTCCTTCGGAGGGTTTCTTGTTTGCTTCAGACGGTCTGCGCAGGCGGCCTTAGCGCAGTTACTTTACATTCCCTTTCAGTAGCAGTCCGAGTACCCCTGCGGTCAGCTCTTCATCTTTTAATTTCCACGCGTTATGGATGAGCCCTTGTATTTCGCGCGGGTGTTCCAATTTTCTTTCTGCCTTTTCCTTTAAATCTTCTTTATACGTGAAGTGCAGCGCGTACTGACCGTTGTCATTGCGCACGATTCTGATTTCGAGTGTGGATCTCGGATTATGCGCAGCCGAGTCAATTGTCGTAAGAACGCGATCCTCAGGGAAAAATTCGAGCACTTCTTCAATGCAGTGGCCGCTGTGCATCTGCACGCGCAGTTTCTGGGTTATTTTCCCAGGTTCTTCTTTGCGTTCGATCGCCTCGATTTCGGTAAAGAGGTCACTGAATTTATGTCGATTCAGTAAGACGTAAGTCAGCGCCTGCCATACCTGCTCACGCTCGAAGCGGTTTTCTTCACTTCCGATTTTTACTTCATGTTCCAACACGATCTGCATCGTCATTTTTTTGTCCTTCCTGAGCCGCCATTTGTTTCTTTTTTAGAATTCGCTGTTCCAGCCAAACACTGTAGCGGGACATAATAAAGCTGAATACAAAGTAGATTATGGCGATGAACAAATACCCTTCAAGGAAGAAGTTGCGCCAATTGGGATCACCCAAAGCGAGACGAAGGCTTCCGGTGAGGTCATACATGGAGACGATCGTGACAAGGGAAGTGTCCATGAAGGTTGAAAGCAGATTATTGACAAAAGCCGGGATAATCGCGGCGAGCGCCTGCGGCAGGATCGCTGAAACATAAGTCTGAAACTTATTCAGTCCGAGTGCGGCCGCGGCCTCAAACTGCCCCTTCGGTATGGTCTGCAGACCGCCTCGGACGGTTTCAGCCATATAAGCGGCCTGAAACAGCACGATACCGATGACGATTCGCCAGAACGCATCGATTCTCCAGCCCGGCGGGAGAATGAGCGGGAAGATGAAAGAGGCCACGAAGAGAACTGTAATCAGCGGCACGCCGCGGACCAATTC
Organism: Parasutterella sp. St.1A3; assembly: GCF_059728705.1. Classification (NCBI taxonomy): domain Bacteria; kingdom Pseudomonadati; phylum Pseudomonadota; class Betaproteobacteria; order Burkholderiales; family Sutterellaceae; genus Parasutterella; species Parasutterella sp. St.1A3. The sequence goes on from NZ_BAAGFK010000001.1 coordinate 33,367, forward strand.
GATATAACCGATGCAGATATTACGGATGGCGGTTAGTTTGGAAGTGCGACCGATCGCAAGAAGAATGCCGATCGGAGCTGAAGCCGTCATGCCGAAAAGCGTCAGAATGATTGTCAGAGGCAGGCCGCCCCAATAGTCCGGGTCGATGGAGCTCAGGCCGAAAATACCTCCTCTCATGAAGATGAAAAACGCTGCCAGAGCGGCGAGCCAGAGTGCACCGAGGATCTTTATACCGGTCTTGGTCCAGGTTTGAGGGAATGCGGAGACAAACAGCATAAGAAGGACTGCGCTGGTGCCGACGGCGGACCGCCATTGTTCATCGTAGGGGAAGCGGCCGAAAATGATCAGACGCCACTTTTCCGCGACAAATCCCCAGCAGGCTCCGTCATGATTTTTCAGACAGGCCTGAAAGTCAGCTCTGAAAATAGCGTCGGAAACACCCCATTTCCAAGCGTACCAGCCTGCGGCACCCACGAATAGAAATAGCCCGAGCGTGATTACGGAAGCGATTGGAGAATAAAAGAGCGAAGAGCGCAGAGAGTATGCCAGTCCGCGGTTTTGATGATGTTTCATCGCGCCCCCCTGGTCACCAAAGCATTAACTTTATTCATCAGGACGGAAATAATGAGGTTCAGGACCAGATATACCGACATGATGATGACGATGACTTCCAGTGCCTGTCCGTTTAAGTTGATCGTTGAATTGCCGATCGACACAAGATCCGGATAGCCGACCACCACCGCCAAGGAAGAGTTCTTTGTCAGATTCATATACTGACTGGCAAGCGGAGGTACAGCGAGTTTGAGGGCCTGAGGAAAGATAACGTAGCTGACGGTTTCCATCTGCGTCATGCCGAGTGAAAGAGCCGCGTTCCATTGTCCCTTAGGGACTGCGAGTACGCCGGCACGAATAATCTCTGCAATTGCTGAGGAGGTGAACAGTGTCAGACCGATCCAAAGAGCAAGGAATTCCGGAGAAAGGGAGCTGCCGCCTTCGATCGCAAAACCCTGAAGTTCAGGTTTGGACCAGCCGAAAATAATGCCCGCGGCGAACCAGACCGCGCCGCCCGCCAATAAGGCGCAGCCGAGCGCTAATGTACTGGAGATCAGGCCGGTATAAGTTTTAATAAAAGTTCTTCTGCAGAAAATAAAACACAGGATCGCTGAAACGGCTGAGGCTGCGGCGGCTGCATGAAAATCTGTCGGGACTGCGTACTGCAGTCCGGCTTTGGAAAGCAGGGCCCAAGAGCCGAAATGCAGCGCTTCCGTTGAATCGGGAAGCAGTTCCGTGATCAGCAGATAGATCAGCAGCAACTGAACGATAAGAGGGATGTTTCGATAGAACTCGACATGCGCCGCCCCCAGAAACTTCAGCAGCGGATGTTTGGACAGTCTCATTAAGCCGACGATGATGCCGAGGACTGTGGCGGTAATAATGGAAACTGCCGCAACACGAATGGTATTGAGCAGGCCGGCCAAAAACGCTCGTCCGTACGATTCTGTCGAGCTGAAGCTGATGAGCGATTCTCCCAGTTCAAAACCCGCGCTCTCGCTTAGGAAACCGAAGCCGGAATGAATATTTCTTGCTGCGAGGTTGGATGAGATGTTAAATGCGAAGCTTCCGAAAATTACTAAAAGCGCAGCAAGCAGAATGAACTGCCAGATAAACGCTTTCTTTTTTCTTGATTTCTCCCGCCTGTGGAAAGCCTCGTCGCCGTGCCGATTCATAGTTTTAATAATAATGATGAGACAGGTCGGACAGACCTGCCTCAGTGATAGCTGTTATTAGTCGAAACTAGATTTTAGCGGACAGGAGGCGCATACAGGATGCCGCCGTTAGTCCACTGGTTGTTGATACCGCGGGGCAGAGCAAGCGGAGTCTTCGGTCCGAGATTTTTTTCGAAGCTCTCACCGTAATTGCCGACCTGTTTGACGATGCGATAGGACCAATCCTTGTCCAGACCGAGAAGTTTGCCGGTATCGTCGCCTGCACCGGTCAGACGCTTCACATTGGGGTCGGTGCTGGTTTTACGTAGCTCGTCGACATTAGCGGATGTAATGCCTTTTTCTTCGGCCTCAATCATGGCGTTCAGCACCCAGCGGGCGATCTGGAACCATTCATTATCACCGCGGCGAACGGCAGGTCCGAGCGGTTCTTTGGAGATGACTTCAGGAAGAATAATGTAGTCATCAGGGTTGGCGGCCTTTGTTCTGGCGCCGGCGAGGTCGCTCATGTCAGTGGTGTAAACCTGGCAGCGTCCGGAGAGGAAAGCGCCCTGAGTTGCTTCAGTGGTATCAAAGACTACAGCCTTGTATTTCATGTTGTTGGACTTGAAATAGTCGGCGACGCTCGGTTCGCTGCTGGTTCCGGACTGTACGCAGATAGTGGCGCCGTTAAGCTGTTTGGCAGACTTGACGTTCAGTTTCTTCGGAACCAGGAAGCCCTGTCCGTCATAGTAGTTAGTGCCGACGAAGACTGCGCCTAAGGAGGCGTCACGAGTCAGGTTCCAGGTAGTGTTGCGGGCGAGCACGTCGATTTCTCCGGCCTGAAGCGCAGAGAAGCGCTGTGGAGAGTTGAGGGGAACGAACTTAACTTTGGTTGCATCGCCCAGGACCGCGGCGGCCAGAGCGCGGCAGTAATCAACATCCAGACCGGTCCAGTTTCCCTGGCTGTCAGCGTTTGAGAAGCCGGGCGCAGCAGTGTTCACGCCGCAGACGACGACTCCGCTGGATTTAACTTTGTCCAGAACGGTGCCCGCGGAGGCGGCTGCGGCAAAGGCGAACGAAGCCGCGACAAGGCCCGCGGCAGTCAGTGTTTTTTTCATTTTGATTTCTCCAAATGGAATTAACAACGTAATTATTTTTTACCATAAGCAGCACGCCGGAAAATGTTTTTCAGGGACTAAATTCAATGTCCGCATCTGCCCATTTTTAGTCTGGGCTTCAACATATTCGGGACAAACAGTAGAGACTAATCAAATCTCTAAAGAGGACTTGTTATGGAATACAAGGATTACTACAAAATTTTAGGAGTGGAACGCGGAGCTTCTGAGACAGATATCAAGAAAGCCTTCCGAAAGCTTGCGCACAAATACCATCCCGACGTTTCTAAAGAGAAGGACGCGGAGGCGAAATTCAAGGACGTCAATGAGGCCTATCAGACGCTGTCGGATCCTGAAAAACGCGCCGCATATGACCAGCTCGGTCAGCGCCGCGACGGAAGCAATTTTGAGCCGCCTCCGGGATGGGGCGGTTTCGGCGGAGCCGGTGCTTCCGGCTTTGGCGGATTTGATTTCGGCGACAGCGGGTTTGATTTTTCCGATCTGTTCTCGCATATGGGCGCCTCTCGCGCTCGTCAGCCAGAGGCGGGCGAGGATCTGAATGCGGAAGTTCAGATTACGCCGGAACAGGCCTTTAACGGCACCACAGTCAGTCTCTCGCTTCGTGAACCAGAGGCCGGAGCCGACGGCAGGGTGCGTCACGTCACCAAGACTCTGGAGGTCAAGGTTCCCGCAGGAACGATCAGCGGCCAGAGAATGCGTTTGGCAGGCAAGGGCGGCCCGGGCTATAACGGCGGTCCGAACGGCAATCTCTACATTACGATCAACATCAGTGAAGGCGGACGTTTCCGTGTTGACGGGCGCGATGTTTATCTGACCGTTCCGCTTGCACCGTATGAGGCGGTGCTTGGCACAGAAGCTGTGATACCGACGCTTTCAGGCGGCAAGATTTCCGTTAAGGTGCCGGCCGGTGCTAAAGCCGGTCAAAAGATCCGTATCGCGGGAAAGGGGTTCCCGAACAAGAAGGGTGCTGCCGGAGACATGTATCTCGTGATTTCTATTGTTGTTCCTCCCGCTCCCACCGAAGAGGAGAAAGAGCTTTATAAGAGGCTCTCAGAGGTTTCAACGTTTAACCCTAGAGAGAATTTGTAGGAGGAACGGCTATGAGCACTGCGATTGTGACTGAGATTCGTACGACGCTGAGCCCCGAGGAGTTCCGAGAAATGAGCGGTTTTCCGCTGAAGGTTTTTGACGAACTGCAGGAGCTGGGTGCCTTTGATGAATTTTTAAGCAACGGACGATTCCGCTCCGCGACGTTTCGTATAACGCATCGGGCGGAAAACCTGCGCCGGGTGTTTGAGCTGGACGCCAACTCTCTGGCACTGATTCTTCATTTTATGGGCGAAGCCGAAACCTTAAGAGATGATTTAAGGAAGGCTCGTCTGTGCAATATTAACCCCTATCTATAGTCTGGTATCCGCCGCAGGTCCTTTCTATTTGGTAGGCTTGTACCTATGTGTATCAATTTGAGGGGACTTTATGGATTTAACACTGAAAATTTTTGCTATTTTTCTGCTGATTCTTGCGGCGGCGTACTTTGCTATCTCTGAAATTTCACTGGCCGGCTCGCGTCGTGTTCGTTTGACGCAAATGGCGGAAGCCGGAGACAGCCGAGCGCAGGAAGTGCTGAATCTGCAGGAAAAGCCGGGTCCCTTCTTTTCCGTGATTCAAATCGGCATTAATGCGGTCGCCATTCTCGGCGGTATCGTAGGTGAGCCTGCGTTTAAGGGAATTTTCAACACACTTCTTGAGCCGATTCTTCCTCAGCAGTATCTGGACACGACGTCGTTTGTCTGTTCATTTGTTGTAGTGACGATTCTTTTCATTATTTTTGCCGACCTCATCCCAAAACGCATCGGGATGTCAAAGCCTGAGGAGATATCCGTCCGCCTCATCGGTTCCATGCAGGTGCTGATTCGCCTGCTCAAGCCTTTTGTGTGGGTTCTCACAATTATTTCCAATTCCATTATGAAGATGCTCGGGCTGCCGACTCAGAATAAAACCCGTCTGACGAGTGAGGATATTGTTGCGACGGTAGATGCAGGGGCGGCAGCGGGGCTTATCGCTCCGACGGAGCAGGCAGCAATTGAAAACGTGATGGATTTGGAAAGCAGGCTTGTTCCGAGTGCGATGACGGCGCGTGAATATGTGGTTTACTTCACGCTTGACGAGAGCTACGAAAGCATCACAAAGAAGATTGCGGAAAGCCCGCACAATAAATTCCCGGTCTGCGATCGCGACATTGACCATGTTATCGGCTATGTCGACGCAAAAGACCTGCTTCGCCGCGTCATTGAAGGCAAGACCTTCTCTCTTAAAGATCAGAACTGCATTTCTTCAATCCCTGCGGTTCCCGATTCGCTCACTCTTTCAGAGGTTCTGGAATTGTTCAAAAATCAGCGCTCCGACTTTGCGGTGGTGCTGAATGAATATGCGCTGACTGTTGGTGTGATTACGCTCAATGACATCATGAGTACTGTGATGGGCGAATTTGTTCTGACGCCGGATGAGGCGCAGATTGTGCAGCGCGATGACGGCTCTTGGCTGATTGACGGCGCGACTCCGATTGACGATTTAGAGCGTGTGTTCGATTTTGGTCCCCTGCCGGAGGATGAAACCTACGAAACGGTTGCGGGTTTTATGATGTATATGCTGAGAAAAATTCCGAAGCTGACGGACCGATTTGTCTACGAAGGTTATCGTTTTGAAGTGATCGACGTTGAGCGGCACAGAATCGATCAGATACTTGTCACGAAGGTTGATGATAAGAAAGAGCAGACCTCTGCATCGGAGGACTCTGAACAGGAAGAGCAGAAGTAATAAACGGCGGCCTTTAAGCCCGCCGTTTTTACGCATTACTCGGCTGCTTTTTTCGTGGTGCGCCGTCCGGCGATTTTCTTTTGTTCTCCTGCGGGCTTTTCTTCAAATTTGAAGCCGATTTTTCCGCCCTTTTCCAGAACCAGGAAAGCGGAGAATTTCCGTTTGGTTCGGTTGGAGACAAAGTTGGTCAGCAGATCTGTGGAGCCGGTTTTCAGAAGTTTTTCCATTTGTTCACGCGCAATCGGCTGCTGCAGAATAACCTTGGAACTTCTGAAAGCGCATTTCTTCTTAGCCTTCGGGTCGACATGATTTTCGCAGGCGTAAGCGTTTTCCGTTTCATACACGTTTGCGCCGCAGACCGGACAGACGCCGACGGGTTCCTGCTTGCGCAGTTCATCGACGCTGACGGTGACTTGTGAAGTGTTTTCTCCGAAGTCAAAATCAATCTTGTAATCGGGCGCAGGACCAAGTTTCAGTTCGGCGGAGAAGGGGCGTCCGAGTTTGCTGATAAATCCGTCGAGCGGTCCGATTTTGCCCTTAGTCAGCAGCTCGTCAACTTCATCGGGAGCGAAGGTGCGTCCTCCCGGATGTTTCGGAATGCTGTAGCCGCATTTTGTGCACGCGAATCTGCGGTAGTTTTCTACGATAGGACCGCCGCATTTCGGACAGGGCATTTTAAGCATAGCGGGGTTATCTAAGGGGACCGTGTCAGCGCCATAGCTTTTTGCGGCGTCGACAATCTCCTTAGTGAGGCCGCCGATTTCAGTCATAAAGTCCTTGCGTGAGAGCTTGCCTTTTTCGATTTGCGAGAGCTTGTATTCCCACTCACCGGTCAGTTCGGCCTCCGAGAGTGTTTGAATTTTCAGCCCCTTGAGCAGGGTCAGGAGCTGAGTCGCTTTTGCGGTTGGGACCAATTCTCGGTTTTCCCGGATCATGTAGTTCTGCTGAATGAGTCCTTCGATGATTGCGGCTCGTGTCGCCGGCGTTCCGATGCCTTTTTCAGACATCGCATCCCGCAGTTCAGCTTCTTCGAGTGTTTTGCCCGCGCCTTCCATCGCGCTCAGCAGCGAGGCTTCTGTGTAGCGAGCAGGCGGCTTGGTTGCAAGAGCAGTAGGTTCAGCTTTCAGCGTGAGGGCTGATTCTTTCGGTTTAATCGGCACCAGCTCAGCACCGTCTTCACCGGCGGAGCGGCCGTAAACTTCAAGCCAGCCGGGGCTGACAAGAACTTTGCCTTCGGTAATAAAGCTGTAGTTTTCGACTTCGGTGACGCGTGTCGTGTTATTGAACTGGGCGGGCGGATAAAAGATTGCGATAAAACGCTTGACTACCAGTTCATAGACCTTCTGTTCAGCTTCGGACAAGGTGGTCTTAGGCTCCTGAGTGGTCGGAATAATCGCGAAGTGGTCACTGATTTTGGCGTTGTTAAAGACTTTTTTGCTGAACACAACATAGTCATTTTTGAGCGCCTTAGCCGCGTATTTGCCCAGAGGACTGTGTTCTGCGAGCAGCTGCAGCGTACTCTTCACCGTCGGAAGATAGTCCTCCGGAAGCGCTCGCGCGTCGGTTCTCGGGTAGGTCAGCAGTTTGTGTTTCTCGTAGAGTGCCTGAGCGATTGCCAAGGTGGTCTTCGCTGAGAATCCGAATCTGGAGTTCGCATCCCTCTGCAGTGTTGTCAAATCGTACAGAGCGGGGCAGTTAGAAGTTGACGGTTTAGAGGTATCGACCGCGGTGCCGGTTTTTCCGCGGCAGGCGTCTGCGATTTTAGCGGCCTCTTCGGCGCTGAATAATCGTTCGGCCTTTTTGACCGGATCGCTGCTCTTTTTGAATTTAGGGTCGAAGAATTTTCCGCTGTAGTTTCCCTCGGCCACCTTGAATTCGGCGTGTACCTCCCAATACGAGGTCGGCACAAAGGCGCGAATCTGTTCTTCGCGCTTAACGACCAGTGCAAGTGTAGGCGTCTGCACGCGGCCGACGGTCGTCAGAAAGAAGCCGCCGTCCTTGCTGTTGAAGGCTGTAAGCGCTCTTGTGCCGTTAATTCCGACAAGCCAGTCCGCCTCCGATCTGCTTCGCGCCGCATCGGCAAGAGACTGCATTTCTTCGTCGCTTCTCAGGTGTTTGAACGCTTCAACAATGGCGTGTTTCGTCATTGACTGCAGCCACAGCCGCTCGATCGGTTTTTTGGATTTAACCGCTTCGACGATATAGCGGAAAATCAGCTCGCCCTCTCGTCCCGCATCGCATGCGTTGATGAGTTTGTCTACTTCCCGGCTCTTGATCAGTTTCTTAAGTGAGTTGAGTTTTGCTTCGGATTTTTTAATCGGCGAGAGATCGAAGTGCGAGGGAATGACCGGCAGATGCGCAAAGCTCCATTTGCCTCTTTTGACTTCATATTCCGGCGGCTCTTTCAGCTCGAGCAGGTGGCCGACGGCGGACGCCACGATATAGTGTTCGCCCACATAATGATCGCCTTCTTTTTTAAGCCCGCCGATAGCTCTGGCAATGTCTGCGGCGACTGAAGGTTTTTCAGCAATAACTAACGATTTACCCATGATGAAAACTCAAAACATTCTTTTTTTAAATTAGCACTTTTTGGGATGACTGCAACCAATTGACTTTTGGGAGATTTACAATCTTCTGTAAGCGTTCGAGACGCAGCTCGTTTAAAATGCTGCGGCTCTGAGAGAGCGCTGATGATTAAGATTTAGTTGAGAGGATTACTTTGGCCATTCTTCCTATTTTGAAATATCCGGATCCGCGGTTGAAGACGAAAGCCGCAAAAGTGACAGAGTTTAACGAAGAGCTTGAAAAGCTGGCTTCCGATATGGCTGAGACGATGTATAAAGCGCCTGGCGTGGGACTTGCCGCGACGCAGGTTGATCGTCACATCCGCCTAATTGTGATTGACGTCACGGAAGAAAAGAATGATTTAAAGATTCTCATTAATCCGGAGATTGTTTCTTCAAGCGAAGAGACCAAGCCTTGGGAAGAAGGCTGTCTTTCCGTACCCGGTATTTACGATAAGGTGACGCGTCCGGCCAATGTCCGAGTGCGCGCTCAGGATCTTAAAGGCAACAGTTATGAAATGGACTGTGACGGCTTGCTCGCGGTTTGTGTTCAGCATGAAATGGACCATCTTGACGGAGTTGTTTTTGTTGATCATCTGAGCATGCTGAAAAAGCAGCGTATTCGTCACAAGATTCAAAAGCAGCGTCTTGAAGAGGCGAAAGCGGCCAAGCAGGCCGCCCGCGCCTAACACTCCGAAGACCAGACAAGGTCGGCGATTGCGTCAGCGATCGTCTCCAAATGTATCGGCGTAAGGTCGTGTCCCATTTTCGGAAGGGACATAAATCTTGCGCCGTTAATTAATTCTGCGACTTCCTTGCCCGCGGAAAGCGGCAGCAGAGGGTCGTCCTCTCCATGGATGACTAAAGTCGGTACGGTAATCCGCGAGAGCTGCTGCGAGCGGTCGCCGCTCGCCAGAATTGCAAGCAGCTGTCTTTCTCCGGCCGCAGGATCGAGCGGGTGAGCTGCGACGTCTGCAAGCTGTCGCTCCAGATCTTCTTCCTGATACTGATAATGCGGACTTTTCAATGTCATGAAGACCTGAGTCAAACGTTTTTTCCTCTCTTGTTCGGAGTCATCTCCCAAGCTTTGGCTCAGGATAGAGTAGATCGCCTTGAGTTTGCCAAAACCCGTACGGGGATTCCCCGAAGCGGACATGATTGACGTCAGAGAGCAGACGCGGGAGGGACGGATGCCTGCAAGTATCTGTGCGATCATTCCGCCCATAGAGGCGCCCACCGCGTGAACGCGCGGCACATTTAAGTAATCCAGAAGAGCTGCCAGGTCAAGCGCCATATCTTCCAAACGATAGGGCGCGGGTACAGGCATTCTCAGCAGAGCGCGGCCGATCGCGATCGGTACCGAGGTTTGAATTTTTCTGTTGCTGAATTTCTCCGACAGACCCGCGTCTCGGTTATCCACGGTAATGACGCGCAGGCCTCTGACAAGCAGCTGCTCAATGAATTTATCCGGCCATGCTGATGCCGGCATGCTCAGTCCCATGATCAGCAGCACTGTAGGAAGCGCAGGATCACCGAGAATTTCGTAGTTCAGCTTGACGGTTTTCAGATCAACGATTGGCATATCTATGCTCGGAAAGTAACTGATTGGATTATGAAACATCCGCACGTGTCATACAATCAGACTTTGTCATATTCGGATATAGCCGGAGAAAGAGAAGATGAGAATTGTTTTTGCCGGAACGCCGGACTTTGCAGCCGAGGCTCTCAGAAAACTGATCGAAAGCGAGCATGAGGTCATGCTGGTGCTGAGTCAGCCGGATCGGCCTTCAGGGCGAGGCCGAAAGCTCAAGGCAAGCGAAGTCAAGCAGACCGCTCTGAGCGCCGGAATTAAGGTGCTGACGCCGCTGACGCTTCGCCGCTCCAAGGGGCTGGAGGAAACCGCTGAAGCGATTGAAGCAATGAAAGCTGCTGACGCTGATGTTCTTGTGGTTGCGGCTTACGGACTCATTATTCCTCAGGAAGTGCTGGATATACCGAGAGGCGTTTCGCCGGAGCATCCGGAAATCAAGGCCGTTAACATTCACGGCAGTCTCCTGCCGGCATGGAGAGGCGCCGCTCCGATTGCACGCGCGATCGAGAAGGGAGACGCCGAGACCGGCATTACGCTCATGCAGATGGATGCGGGACTGGATACCGGGCCGATGCTGATGGAAGAGTCGGTTCCGATCACTGAGAAAGATACGGCTGAGAATCTGACGCGTGAGCTCTCTGAGCTTGGCGCCGAGATGCTGCTCCGGTATTTAGATGATCCGAACGCATATCCGCCGAGAGCGCAGCCGCAAGGCGCGACATATGCCAATAAATTGTCTAAGGAAGAAGGTCGGATTGACTGGGGACAGTCGGCTCAGGAGATCGCATGCAGAATTCGGGCATTCAATCCGGCGCCCGGCTGTTTCTTTAGTTTAAATGATGAAGTATTGAAGGCCTGGATGGCTGCTGCCGACTCGGGTAAAACGAGCTTGGCGCCGGGAACTGTTATTAGCAGCGACGCAAAAGGAATCTGTGTGGCCTGCGGCGGCGGAACGGTGCTGCGTCTGACACGTCTGCAGAGGCCCGGCGGAAAGAAACTGGACGTGCGGGACTTTCTTTCCGGTCATTCGATTAAAGCGGGAGAGATTTTCAAATGAAAAGCGGCAGTTTGGCTGAGGCGCTGGTTCGATCCGCGGCGCCCTGGATCAGTATCAAAGGCGGAGTTTCTCTTGATAAGGCGCTTAGTGAAATTCCCCGAGACGCTGCTTATCGGGGCGCCTGTCAAAACCTGCTTTACTGCGTCAGTCGGCGCAGGGCTTTTGCTGAAGCCGCTGTCGCAAAATTGGTCAGCAGGGCGCCCGATGCGAAGACCGCGGCGCTGCTGGAGCTTTCGATTAGTCTTCTAAAGGAAGGCAAGGAGCAGGAATTTACCGTCTGCAACCAAGCGGTTATCGCGGCGAAGTCGGATCCGCAGACCATGAGAGCGGCCAACTTCGTTAATGCGATTCTGCGGCGCTATCTTCGTGAAAAACGCCGGCTGACCGATGAGCTTGAGCGCAGTCCGGTGGTCCGCTACAACGCGCCCATGTGGTGGATTCGCCGCTATGAGGTCGTTTTCGGAAAATCCTCGCGAGAGATTTTTTCGCTGCAAAGAAGGCATCCTCCCCTGACGCTGCGCGTCAACAAGAGAAAAGCCGTTCTTGAAGATGTGCTCGCGGACTACCGTGCTAAGGAAATCGTGTGTGTTCCTGAAGGTATGTACGGACTTCGCTTGGAGGAGCCGCGTCCGGTTCGGGATATTCCCGGTTTTGCCGACGGATTGGTGTCGGTCCAGGATGCGGGCAGTCAGCTTGCCGCACCGATTCTCGGCGCAAAAGACGGGATGCGCGTACTGGACGCCTGTGCTGCGCCCGGCGGGAAAACCGCGCATATTTTGGAGCTGGCCGATGTGGACTTAACCGCATTGGAAATTGATCCTCTGCGGGCCGTCCGCATTACTGAAAATTTGGATCGACTGGGTTTGAAGGCGAACGTCCGAGTTGCGGATGCGTCGGATATTCAGTCCTGGTGGGACGGCAAACCGTTTGACAGAATTCTTTTGGATGCTCCGTGCACGGCTTCCGGAATTGTTCGCAGACACCCGGATATTCCGTGGTCCCGCAAGCCTGAAGATATTGCTCAGCTGGCTCGTACTCAGGCAAAGCTTTTGGAGAATTTATGGCCTCTTCTGGTAAAAGGGGGAAGAATTCTTTATGCTGTATGTTCAGTGTTTTCTGAGGAAGGTCCTGCACAGATAGAGTCGTTTTGTTCCAAGCATCCGGACGCCAAACTGATTCCTATCGGTCCTGACAAGGAGATTCTCCTGAGTCTGCCGCCTGCTGAAGGCGTTCAGGATAAGCCGGAATTCTTCCCGAAGACGCATGATGGATTTTTCTACGCGCTTATAGAGAAGATTTAATGTTATTGAAGAAGGTTGTTCTGGCTGCCGCGCTTGTGCTGAGCGCGGTCGGTCAGGCGTATTCAGCGTCGGTTGAGCCGGTGACGGCGGAGATTTCTGCGCAGCGGACTCCGTCGAGCGGGCTGTTCTTCAATGGCGAGTTTAATTTTGAGCTGACCGACGAGCTTATGGATGTTCTTCTGCGTGGGATTACGCTCAGCTTTGTTCTGGAAGTTGAAGTTGAAAAAAAGCGCTGGTATTGGTTTGATCGTGACATTGCCGGCGCATCTGAGCACATTCGCCTGAGCTTCAATCCGCTCACACGCAAATACAAGCTCAGCATCGGCGGCATGACGCAAAGTTTTGAGTCGCCCGCGGCCGCGCTCGCCATGATGAAAAATGTCTCCAACCTCTATTTAGGATCGTATCGGGAATTAAATCCGGAGGGCTACAGCGCAAAAGCACGATTTTACCTTGACACAAGCAAGCTGCCTAAGCCCTTCCAGGTTACGCTCCGCCGCGAAGACGGCTGGAATGTAGACAGCGGTTGGTTCCCTGTCAAAATAACCCGTTCGGAGGGCTGAGTTGTCAAAGTATCTCAGATTGGCTCTGTTGGCTTTAATAGGGCTTAGCTGTGTGCTTTTATTTCTTCTGGTGAGTGCAAGCCAGAACACGGTATTTTTTGAAAAGTACTATACCGTTCTCCTGTATATCAACACCTTTGTGATGCTCGTGTTCATGGGCATGGTCGGCGCGCTTCTTTACCAGCTTTACCGCAATGCGAAGCGAAAAAAATACGGTGTCAAAATTCTTTCGAAATTTGCGCTTGCGCTCGGGCTGACCGGTGTGCTTCCCGGAATCTTGATTTTTGCTGTTTCTGTTCAGTTTCTTCACCATTCCGTGGATTCCTGGTTCGACGTCAGAGTGGAACGCGCTCTGGATTCAGGTCTTACGCTCGGCCGCGAAGTGCTTGAGAATTTCCAATCCAATTTGCTGGTGAAGGCTCGTAAAATTTCAGCAGAAATCGCAGAAACTCCGCCCTCCGGCTGGCTCGCCGTGCTGGATGCCGCACGGGAGCGCGAGGGGGTGCAGGAAGCAGTGCTGATCACCTCAAGCGGCAATCTCTTAGCCGTTTCCGGCAGCTCCTTTGGCAAACTGGTTCCGACCGTTCCTTCGAATCGAGTGCTGCAGGCGGCGCGTACGCATGGTTTTTGGCAGACGATTGATGACAATAATCCGGGACTTCAGAGAGCTCAGGTCGTGATTCCTATCCCGACGGCTGACGGTTCGATTTCGCTCGCGCTGCGTTCGCAGAAGGATATTTTTATGCTGGATGCTCCTTCTTCCGGCAGAGAGTCTGTTTTTCTCGAACTGATTGACAATGTCCCGCCCTCGCTTGCAAGCAATGCCGAGACGCTGATGAACGGTTATCGGGATTATCAGGAAATGGTTCTCGCCCGCAGCGGCCTTCGCAACATTTACTCCATCTCACTGACGCTGGTGCTTCTGCTTTCCATGTTTGGCGCGATAGCGATTTCGGTGATTATGGCCAACCGCATCAGCAAACCGCTGATGCTGCTTCTGGAAGGTATTCGGCGAGTCGGCGCCGGCCAGTATGAGCAGCTTCCCGAGGTGAGGACAAACGATGAAGTCGGGGAGCTTGCCCGTTCGTTCAACACAATGACCGGGCAGCTTGCACAGGCGCGGGAAGATCTGGAAAGCCGCAGTGAAGAACTGGGTCAGGCCAAAGAATACCTGGAACGAATTCTGGCAAAGATGTCCTCCGGTGTGATTGTGCTCAGCAGCCACAGCCAGCTGATTTCCGCCAACTCAGCGGCTTCCAGAATTCTCGGCATCAATCTCACCGAGTGCTTAGGCGCTCTGCTGAAGGACATCATGCCGGCCTTCGCGTCGGTGGTGAGTGAAAAGCTTGCGCTCTGCACAGAAGAGAACTCTGACATTTCGATTCAGTGTGAATATCAGCGGCCGGACAAACTTCAGGAAAAGCTCAATATTTTTGCGAGAGCGACTCGGCTGACGCTTGGCGAAGACAAAGGATATCTGCTGGTTTTTGACGACGTCACCGCGCTTGCGGCCGCTCAGAGAACGGAGGCATGGGGCGAGGTGGCCCGTCGTCTTGCCCACGAGATTAAGAATCCGCTGACGCCTATCCAGCTTGCCGCCGAGCGACTGGAGATGAAGCTTAAGGATAAGGTTCAGGGACGGGATCAGGAAATTTTGGAAAGGGCGACCAAAACCATTGTCAGCCAGGTCACGGCAATGAAGCAGATGGTTAATGATTTTCGCCTGTATGCAAAGATCGGAGCGCCGCATTATGACCGTCTGGACCTCACTGTTTTTATTGAGGAAGTGGCTCATTTCTATCAGGCGGCCGGGATTCGCGTTCAGCTGGCTCTACAGGAGCCGATGCCCGCGATTGAGGGGGATGCAAATCAGCTTCGTCAGGTATTTCATAATTTGTTCTCCAATGCGATGGAGGCGCTTCCTTCCAAGGAGCAGCTAGTGGTTTCGATCCGCACCTCGGTGATAAGGAACGAGACAAGCGGAGAGGCCGAGGGCGTCAGCCTGGAAGTAAGCGATAATGGTCCGGGGTTCACCAAACAGATTCTGGAACACGCGTTTGAGCCCTATGTGACGACAAAGTCTTCCGGCACAGGTCTGGGCCTTGCCATGATCAAGAAGATCGTTGATGAGCACGGAGCGTCGGTTACCGCGGTGAATTTAACGGATGAAAAGGGAGAGGTTCGCGGAGCCGCTCTGTTTTTTGTTTTTAGAAGGCTTTGGACCGTTTAGGAAGAATTCGGACTTGATAGAATAGAAGTCCATAGAGAAGTAAGAATTATTCAGAAAGTAAAGATTTTATGGCAGTTGTTTTAGTTGTAGACGACGAAATCGGCATTCGCGAACTTTTGTCAGAAATTCTCTCTGATGAGGGTTACGGAGTTCTTCTGGCGGAAAACGCCAGTGCGGCACGAGCTGCGATGAACCAGCATCCGGATTTGGTCCTTTTGGATATCTGGATGCCGGATAACGATGGGATTTCTCTGCTGAAGGAGTGGAGTTCGAGCGGACAGCTGACAGCGCCTGTGATCATGATGAGCGGTCATGCCACTCTGGATACAGCCGTTGAAGCGACCAAATTCGGCGCTGTGGATTTTCTGGAAAAGCCGATTGCGCTTTCTCGTCTGATCAGCGCCGTGAAGGAAGCTCTGCAGAAGAGTTCTAAGGAGCCCAGAATCGGAGACTCTCAGGCCTCCGCGCGTATTGATGCGCTGCGGGATACGACGGTTTATGCGCATCCGTTCCAGGCTTCCGGAAGCTCTTACCGATCTTCCGGTTCTCATTCCGCGGATGCCCGAGTGACGGCAATTTCGGATCAGCCTCCGCGCACCAGCGCAGAGGACACCAAAGCGCTGCTGGGTCAGGTGGACTTTTCCGCTCCGCTCAGAGAAGCCAGAGATCAATTTGAGCGGCTTTACTTCTTGAATCTGCTGAAAAGAGAAAACAATAGTATTTCGCGTGTTGCCGCATTTGCCGGATTAGAGCGCACGCATCTGTATCGAAAGCTTAAGCAGCTGGGAATTGAGATTGGAAAGACGGTGAGAGCCCGCGAGTAGCCTCCCGAAGACCTGATCTCCGGCAATGGAGCAATAAATGAGGATTCTCATAGTTGGAGCGGGGAAAGTCGGTTCTTCCGTTGCAGGGAATTTAGTGTCTGAGTCCAACGACATTACGATTGTTGATACAGACAAGGACCGCATAACAGACATTCAGAATAATTACGACCTTCAGGGCATCGTAGGCGACGCGACGTCTCCCTCTGTTCTTGCCGAGGCCGGAGCGGTGGACGCGGACATGATTATTGCCGTGACCGCTAATGACGAAACCAATCTCGCCGTAACTCTGATTGCCGAGCAGCTTTTTAATGTTCCGTCGCGCATCGCGCGTGTGCGCAATGATGAGCTTCGTGAATATCCGGCGCTTCTGTCGACTGCGGGGTTTCGTGCGACTTCCGTTATATGGCCGGAAGAGGCGATCACGAATTATATTGTTCAGCTGATTACCTATCCGGAAGCGCTGCAGGTCATTGAGTTTTCCGAGGCGGACGTCATTTTGATGTCCGTTAAAGTCGTGAGCGGGGCCAAGATGTGCGGCCAAACGGTTGACACTATTCATAGTCTGCTGCCGCGCGTAAAAGTTCAGATTGTTTCCATCTACCGACAAAAATACCGTCTGGATGATATCCGCGGCAACACTGTGATTGAGGCGGGAGACGAGATTTTCTTCCTCACAACCAAGGACAGCGCGATGGACGTTGTCAAAGTACTTCGTCAGCGGGTACGTCGTTCCGATCGCGTCATGATTGTCGGCGGTGACAGCTTAGGGCTGCAGCTTGCCAAAGCGCTCGACGATGTGGAGACAGCCTCCGGAGATGTCTACAACGTCAAAATCATTGAGCCGGACTTGGAGCGCTGTCAGTTCCTGTCGCAGAACCTTTCAAGTTCCGTTCTGGTGCTTCACGGAGATATGACGGACGAAGGTCTTTTTGTGAATGAAGGCATTGCGAATACCGATTTATTTATTGCCGTCAGCAGTGATGACGAAGACAACATCATGTCGTGTCTGCTTGCGAAGAAATTGGGTGCGCATCGTGCCATTACGCTGATCAACCGTGCTGACTACATTGATTTGGTTGAGGGCACCAGTATTGATATCGCGTTTTCTCCAACGGAAGCGACGCTTTCGGATTTGCTGCGTCACATTCGTCAGGGCGATGTTTTGTCTGCGCACACGCTGCGCAGAGGCGGAGCCGAAGTGATGGAAATCGTCGCACACGGCAATGAGAAGAATTCAAAGATCATAGGACGGCATGCCGCTCAGATTTCCATGCCAGACGGCACTTCGATCGGATGTGTGCTTCGTAAAGTGAACGGCATCTTTGAAGTGTTTATGGCCGATAAGGACCTCGTTATTCAGGACGGGGACCAGGTGATTGTGTTTATGGGCAGCAAGCGGCAGATTTCTGATGTTGAGAAACTATTTGCTCCATCAGTAGGTTTCTTTTAATCATGACGATGCTGCCGCCCGTACTCAGACTCATGCTTCTGCCCGTGCTCAACGTGCTTGGGCCGATTTTGGTGGGATTTTCTCTATCGATGCTGATCCCGCTTGCATTATCTTTATGGAAAAACGACGGAGCTGAGGCCGGTTTTGAGATCGCGTTCTGCATTACTTTCTTTACCGGGCTATTTTTGTGGCTGAGCACGCGCCGGTTTAAGCGTGAGCTGATTCCAAGAGACGGTTTTCTGCTGGTCACGATGGCATGGGTGCTTCTTGCGCTCGCCGCGACGATCCCGCTCTATGTCAATATTGAAAATATTTCCTTCATACATGCGTTTTTTGAAGCGACATCCGGGATTACGACGACTTGCGCGACGATTCTCTCGGGGCTGGATCGTCTTCCGATCAGTGTCAATTTCTGGCGCTGTTTCCTCGCATGGATGGGCGGTATTGGAATCCTGGTGACGGCCGTGGCGGTTTTACCGCTCTTGGGCGTGGGCGGCGCTCAGATCTTTCGCGCCGAGTCTACAGGGCCGCTCAAAGAAGGGCGCCTAACGCCGAGGATCGCCGA
Organism: Parasutterella sp. St.1A3; assembly: GCF_059728705.1. Taxonomy (NCBI): domain Bacteria; kingdom Pseudomonadati; phylum Pseudomonadota; class Betaproteobacteria; order Burkholderiales; family Sutterellaceae; genus Parasutterella; species Parasutterella sp. St.1A3. Next base: position 51,171 of record NZ_BAAGFK010000001.1, read on the forward strand.
TACTGCCAAAGCGTTCTACAACATTTACTTTGCGATTTCCGTCGTTTGCGCAGTTTGCTATCACTTTGCCGGCATGGACTGGGATGATGCGATCATGCATACCTTTACGACGGTTTCTTTAGGCGGGTATTCCTCGCATGACGCGAGTTTCGCCTATTGGTCGAGCCGGACGGTGGACTGGGTCTGCGTGATCTTTCTGATTATCGGCGGCATTAACTTCTCCATGCACTTTACCGCCTGGAGGAAGCTCTCGTTCAGAACCTATCTGAAGGACGCGGAGACATGCGGATGGATCCTGACGATTGTTCTGCTCTCTGCGTTTATTTCGTTCCTTCTGGTTTATGACAAAACGTACGCCACAGTTTCAGACGCGATTTATTACGGCGTGACCAATACAGTTTTTGTGATTAGTACTGGCGGCTTTGCGAACACGAACTACGGTGAATGGTCGCTTGTGGCGCAGCTGCTGATTTTGCTGGCAAGCTGTTTTGCGACGTGCGCCGGGTCAACCGGCGGCGGCATCAAGATGATCCGAGCGATTGCTTTGGTGAAGCAGGGCAATCTGGAGTTCAAGAGAATTCTGCATCCGAAGATGGTTCGCCCGCTCAAGATTGGGTCTCAGACCATTGACAAGCAGGTAGTCTTCTTGGTTTTGGCCTTCCTGATGCTGTACACGATCATTGCGCTTTTCAGCACAATCACATTCATGCTTTCAGGGCTGGACGGTCTGACGGCTTTTTCGGCGGCTCTGGCGTGCCTGAACAATCTCGGACCGGCCCTTGGAAGTCTTGGGCCGGCCTATAACTTTGCGTCCCTCAACGATTTTCAGATTGCTTTCTGCTGCTTCCTGATGGTGATCGGACGCTTGGAGCTCTTTACTGTGCTCGTACTCTTCACGCGCGGTTTCTGGCGGGCTTAAACACCCCAGACGACAGGCGTATCTTCTTTGAGGCTTCTTTCGAGCATTTCAAGAAGCGGATAAGCGCGCTGAGTGAAGTAGACCGGCGCTTCGATAGCGGGTTTCTTTTCCTCATCCAGGTCTTTGCCCTCGCGGAAGCGTTTGTCTTCACGCTCGCGCAGGCCTTTGAGAAATTCTTTTTCCTTTTCCATTGCATCTTTCAGTGCGGCGATGGCGTCAGGGATCTCTTCGGGTGTGAGTACGCCTCTCAGGCCTAAAGGTTTGCCGATGACTTTAAAGATTTTTTCTGCGGTTTCGCGGAACATAAAAATTTCACCGGCGGCTTTGCTTTTAAAGGTAACAATTGCCATAAGCGTCTCCTCTGTTGGTTTTTGATATTTTATTGTTTTCTGCGCCTGTGTTGGTACGGAGTCTGTGCAAAGAAGGTTCTCTGTCTGCGAATATGGCGTACGGCAAATCTGCCGGATGAAATATATACTTTCAAGGAGTTAAACATGTTGGAAGGACAGTTATGAGCGTGAGTTTGATAATCGCGGCGCATAAGCCGATAGCGAGCGCTTTTAGGGAAGCGACTCTTCAGATTATGAAAGAGGTCCCGGATTTCATAGCTGTTGATATTGATTCGGACGCTTCGGCTGAGGCGCTTCAGAAACAGCTTTCTGAGGCATGGAATTCCATCGAGGCCGAAGAACGTGTTGTGATTCTTGATATTGAAGGTGCGACGCCCTGCAATGTGATGCGCGGATTTTGCGAAACACATCCCTGCTTATTTCTTGTGCCGCTCTCTCTGCCGCTTCTCTTTAAGATGATTTGCTATCGCTCTCTTTCTTTGAAAGAGCTTGAACAGAAGGCAAAAGAAATTGGCGTCACCGCGTATCTCATTGAAGGAAAAAAATGAAATCCATTCAGGTAACGGTATTGAATCGTCTTGGTCTGCATGCTCGTCCGGCTGCTAAGCTCACTCAGAAGGGCAATGAATTTTTAAGTGATATTCGCATTGAGAAAGGCGGCCGAAAGGTCAACGGTAAGTCGATCATGGGCGTCATGCTGCTTGCGGCTTCCAAAGGTACGGAGCTTACCGTCACAGCGGACGGAACAGACGAGGATGCGGCCTTAGCGGCGGTAAAAGAATTATTTGACAGCAAATTCGGAGAGCAGGAATAGCCATGACTGACGAAGCGGTTCGTCCCAGGCAGGAATTAAGAGGAGTCGGCGTCTCCAGCGGGATCGGCTTTGGCCAGGCCAGAGTCATGAATTCCGGCTCTCTGCAGCTTCCTCAGTATCAGATTGAGGCTTCTCAGTCTCAGCAGGAAGTGGCGCGTCTTGCCTCCGCGATTACGGCGGTGAACAAGGAGCTTGATCTGATGATCCGGCGCTCGCCCAAGAAAGCGCCCAAAGAGGTGAAAGCCTTCCTTGAAGTTTTCCGAATGCTTGTGAATGACGAGACATTGTTTACGGAAACTTCGCGTCTGATTGAGCAGAAGCTGATTAATGCCGAGTGGGCGCTCGAGCAGCATCTCGAAGAGGTCCGCAAGGTATTTGAGAATCTGTCCGACTCTTATTTGGCTGAACGCGGCGATGACATTGAGCATGTCGTCACACGGCTTCAGGAAGAGCTGACCGGCGGGCGCAGACTTGGGGAACAGGTTCGGGATGCGGCGGATGAATCTGTCATTTTAGTGACGCATGACCTTTCGTTTGCGGACGTGATCTGGCTGACCGAGTATGAGGAGCTCGATCTTGTCGGCATCGTAACGGAGAAGGGCGGCCCCACTTCGCATACCGCGGTACTTTCTCAAACTCTGTTTATCCCGGCCATTGTCGGCGTAGGCGGTGCTGTCGGGCTGATCCAGAGCGGTGATCGAGTATTTGTTGACTCGCACAGCGGAACGATTATCTGCAATCCGGATGCGAAGGAAACCAAAGAGATCGCTTCACGCGTCAAGGATCAGGAAAGAAATTATTCTCAGCGATTCAGGGCAAGAAGACGGGCGGCGCAGACCAAAGACGGTTTTCGCATGACGCTCAAGGCTAATGTCGCAATGGTTTCCGGACTTGACGATATTCTGCATCTCGGCGCGCAGGGAATAGGGCTTTTTAGGAGCGAATACCTTTTTATGGGGCGGCAGGTTCTTCCCACAGAGCAGGAGCAGTACGAAAGCTACCGCACGCTTATCGAGGGGATGGGAAAGCGTCCGGTCACGATTCGAACGATTGACGTCGGCGGCGATAAGATTTTGACTCCTGAAGCGCTTCATCAGAATGTTTCGTCCGGGGCGGAGAAGGAAGATAATCCGGCTTTAGGGCTCAGGGCAATTCGTTTTTCGCTGGTGAATCCGAATCTCTTTTTAATTCAGCTTCGTGCGATTTTGAGAGCGGCACACGGTTTTGATGTTCGGATACTTTTGCCTCTGGTGTCGAACCTTCATGAGATTGAAGAAGCAAAGCGCTATATTGCGCTGGCCAAGGCGCAACTTAGTGAAGAGCAGGTACCGTTTAATCCCGATGTGAAAGTCGGCATTATGGTAGAGCTTCCGGCGGCGGTGCTCTGTATTGAGGAATTTTTGGAAGCGTCTGATTTTATCTGCATCGGCACCAATGATCTGATTCAGTATTGTCTCGGTGTGGACCGCGGCAATGCTGCGGTGGCCCCGCTTTATGACGAACTGCATCCGGCGGTTTTGAAGCTTTTGAAGATGAGTGCGAAGGCCGCCGCCAAAGCAGAGAAACCGATTTCGATTTGCGGAGAGGCAGGCGGAAAAAGCAGACTGGTACCGATTTTTATCGGTCTGGGCATCAAGGAGCTGTCGATGGCGCCGATGAATATTCCCGAAGTGAAGGAAGCGGTTCTCGGGCTTAAGCACTCTGCCTGCGTACGTTTGGTACAGCAGCTGTCAAAAGCGCATGACGGTCCTCACGCGGCCGAGATTTTGGATCAGTTTTGGGAAAAAGAGGAGAACAGGAATGTCTGAAAAGAGTAACGCAATGACGGTTGATGAGCTTAGTGAACTCGATGAGCTGCTTGCTTCGGTGGATGAAAGTGCGGAACCGATGGACGCGTCGGAAGCAGACGGTTTTATGACCGCGATACAGCTGCTGCCGACTCTTCCCGATACCAGAAGCTGGCTTGGGCGGATTCTTTCCACGAACGGCAAAGCCTCGGCTTCTACAGGCAGTGCCTCAGAAGACAAGCGTTTGAGGGAGTTGCTCATAAAACGTTTTCGTGAAATTGGAGAAACGCTTGCCAATTCGCAGCCCCTTGATCCGATCTACTTTGATGCCGAAGACGAGCGAGGCAGAGTTTTGGAAGGAAAGGAAGCGATTAAGGCTCTGGAGCCGTTTGCCATGGGCTTTTTAGAAGCCGGTCAGGTTTGGCCCGATTTCCTGGAGAAATCCGATTCTCCCAAGATTGCCCTGGCGCTGCACGGAATTCTGCGTCATCTGCCGCAGGAGAGCTTGGGGGATTTCGCAGAAACGAAACAAATCCTCGATAAGGAAGCGCCGCTTGAGGACTTGCCCGCGGCGCTCTCCGATTTAGCCAGCTGTGTCGCGGAGATCGCCAATGTGACAAAGGGCTACGCATTTCCGGAGCTTAATGAGCCGATGGAGGAAGAGAGCAAAAATTAATGCTTTGATTTCTCCAGCATCCCGATTACCGGGATGAGGATCAAGACGGGTATGCCAAGCGCCGCAGTGATGATAAAGAAATTGGCATATCCGACGCTTTCGACCATAACGCCGGAGAAACCTGCGAGAAACTTAGGCAGAATCAGCATGATGGAGGAGAAGACCGCGTACTGAGTCGCCGAATACCGGACGTTGGTGAGCCCTGAGAGGTATGCGATAAAGGCGGCGCTCGCGAGACCTCCGGAGAGGTTGTCCGCGCTTACGGTAAAGACGAGGAATGCGAGGTCATGGCCGAGGCCTGCGAGGCAGGAGAAAAGCAGGTTGGTCGCGGAGGCAAGCAGCGCTCCGATAAAAAGCGTTTTAAGCACGCCCAAGCGCAGGACGACAACTCCCCCGACGAATGTACCGACCAAAGTCATGACGACGCCGAAAATTTTCGATACAGCGGCGACTTCTTCCTTACTGAATCCGAGATCTCGATAGAAAGGATTGCTCATAACGCCCATGACAACGTCGCTGATTCGATAGGTGGCAATGAGCAGCAGAATGGCGGCCGCATGCCACTTGTAGCGATCAAAGAAGTCGGCGATCGGACTCCAGCAGATAACTTTGAGCCAGCCGATAACTTTCGCAGCGGGCTGAGGCAGAGCGTCGTGCGTTCTGACGAATTCTTTGACCTTGCTTTTGACCTCCCGCAGCTCCCTGAGTTTGTCTGCCTCATCGATTTTATTAGGGGCGGGCGAGAGAATCGAGGTAAGAAGTCCGACACCGATGGAGGCGGCCATAATCAGATAAGCAACGGTCCAGCCCTTTTGATCGTAGACGCTGTCCGGAGTCGTTTGGAAGAGCGCCGCGAGCGCGAAGGCGCCGGCTCCGGCCCAAATCATAGCGATTCGATATCCGGTTTGATAAGTCGCTGCAAGCGCTCCCTGCAGATCGGTATCCGCGCTTTCAATACGGTAGGCGTCCAGAGAAATATCCTGTGTCGCAGACGCAAAGGCGGTCAGAAACGCAAAGAACGTCAGCAGCGGCAGATGGAAGCGAGGGTCGGAAAAAGCCATGCCCGAGAGAGAGAGCATCAGCATGAGCTGCGAGAGGATCAGCCACGTGCGCCGCTGTCCCAATTTCGCGGAGAAGTAGGGAATTTTGAGATTATCGACGAGGGGCGCCCACAGCCATTTGCATCCGTAGACCAATCCGATCCAGGACATGAAGCCGATGGTTTTAAGGTCGATTCCCGCCTCGCGCAGCCAGAATCCAAGAGTACCGAGGACAAGCAGCAGAGGAAGTCCTGCGGAGAATCCGAGGAAAAACATTCTCAGACATACCGGCTGCAGATAAATGCGGAACGCGCCGAACCAATTCTGAAGTTTTGAGCCGAGGGTGCTCATCCCGTGATCTCCGAGGCTGACGCGACCCAGCGCCATTGGCCGGCCGCCAGATCTGCCGGGAGTTTAAGGCGTCCGAACTGTACGCGTTCAAGTGCCGTGACTCGGTTTGAGACCGCAGCCAGCATGCGTTTTACCTGATGATATTTGCCCTGCGCGAGCGTGAGCTCGATAACATTGTCTGTGATCTTTACGCAGGAGCCGGCTTTGACTTCCGCTTTTTCATCCTTGAGCAGCACGCCTTTGAGCAGCGTACTGATCTGGTTGTCCGTAATCGGATGCTTGAGTGTGACTCGGTAGACCTTGTCAACATGTTTTTTAGGGTGTGTCAGGCGATGAATGAGTTTGCCGTCGTCGGTAAAAAGGAGCAGTCCGGTTGTGTCTTCGTCAAGTCGTCCCACCGGCTGCAGTTTTCGGGTTCTAAGCGGCGGCGGGAGCAGGCTGATCACGGAAGGATGGTGCAGCGGCTTGAGTGAGCATTCGTAGTGCTCAGGCTTGTTCATCATCACGATGGCTTTCTCGTAGTAAGGCCAAGCGGTGCTGTCAACGGTAAAGACGAGATCCTTCGTGTCAATATCTTCATCAGGGTCTTCGACAGGCATGCCTGCGGCGGTGAACTTGCCGAGCAGTATCAGGCCCCGACATTCATGACGTGTGCCGAAGCCTTGAGAGAAGAGAATCTGTTCTGCTTTCATTTGATATCGAAATCGTAGACAACGGTGAGAGGCGCGTGATCCGAAAAGCGTTCATCGCGGTACACGTCGGTTTTGGAGGCTTTTGCTGCAATCAGCGGTGTCGCAATCTGATAATCGATACGCCAGCCGACGTTGTTTTGACGCGCTCTGCCGCGATTGCTCCACCAGGTGTATTGGTTAGGCCGGGGATCAAGCTTACGGAAGACGTCTGTCCAGCCGTTGGCAAAGAGATCAGTGAGCCATTGACGCTCTTGCGGAAGGAACCCGGAGTTTTTGAGATTTCCTTTCCAGTTTTTGATATCGATTTCCTTGTGCGCGATATTGACGTCGCCGCAGAGGACAACTTCCCGTCCGTCGGCTTTTAGTGTGTTTAAGCGGTCCAAAATGACATCGAGGAAGCGGAATTTTGCCTGCTGACGTTCCTCTGAAGAACTTCCTGAAGGGAAATAGATGGAGACGACGATCAGGTTCTTAAAGCGTACTTCAACATACCTTCCTTCACGATCGAACTCTTCGCTGCCGAATCCGATAATGACTTCATCCGGTTCTTTTTTGGTCAGTACCGCGCACCCCGAATAGCCTTTTTTTTCCGCACAGTGGAAGTATCGAAAGGAGGAGGGTCCGAGAGTAAGTTCTTCGGGGACCTCGTGATCCTGAGACTTGAGCTCCTGAATACAAACGATGTCAGCGTCCTGCGCAGAGAGCCAGGATTGAAAGCCTTTTTGGACAGCACTTCTGATGCCGTTTGTGTTGGCGGTAATGATTTTCAGCACGTTGGTACCCGTTGATAAAGATGCTGTCTATATTACAACGGCCGTGAGAGCTGAAAGAGCTCGTCTTTGTAACGGGAAAATAACTTCGGAGCCGCTAAAATTAAGCTTTCTTTCCTCAGCAAGTTCCTGACAACATTATGTCCAAACTTCAACATAAATTTATTGAGTTTTGTATTGATTCGGACGTTCTCCGCTTTGGAGAGTTCAAAACCAAGGCAGGGCGTCTCTCGCCTTATTTTTTCAATGCCGGTTTGTTCTACACCGGCGCTTCGCTGCGTACGCTTGCGGATTTCTACGCCAGAACGCTTATTGAAGCGATTGAACAGGGACGCATTCAGTGCGACATGCTCTTCGGACCTGCTTATAAAGGCATTACGCTTGCCGCGGCGACAGCAATCCGCATGTCCGAGCTCGGTCATGACATTCCCTTCGCATACAACCGCAAAGAAGCCAAAGATCACGGAGAAGGCGGCAAGGTTGTCGGCGCTCCTTTAAAAGGGCACGTGGTGATCATTGATGACGTTATTTCCGCTGGAACTTCCGTCAATGAGTCGGTCAGAATTATTGAAGCGAGCGGGGCTTGCCCGTCCGGAGTTTTGCTGGCGCTTGACAGGATGGAGTGCTCGGGCACCGCTGAAGACGTCGGAGAGCGTTCGGCAGTTGAAGAAGTCGAACACAAATACGGGATGTCGGTCGTTGCGATCGCCAATCTTGCGGACCTGATGGAATATCTGAAGGAATCCGATGTAAAAGAGCTGTCGGCTTATAGTTCGGCTATTTCCGACTACCGCGCGCGTTACGGCGTTAAGTAAACAAAAGACACAAAAAAGCCGGCGTTAAAACCGGCTTTTTGTGAGCTTGTTTACTGAGCGAGCTTTGCTCTCAGAATTTCATTGACCTGAGCCGGATTGGCCTTGCCTTTTGTCGCTCTCATGGTCTGACCGACCAGAGCGTTGAAAGCCTTTTCCTTGCCCGATTTGAATTCTTCGACCATCTTCGGGTTGGCGGCAAGCACTGCGTCAATAGCCGCCTCGATGGCGCCGGTATCCGAGATTTGCTTCAGGCCCAGCGTTTCGATCAGTTCATCAACTTTGTCGCCCTTCTTTTCCCAAATCGCGGAGAAGACGGTACGCGCACCTTTCTGATTGATCCTGAGTTTGGCAGAATTTATCAAATAAAAAAGCTCTCAGTCCTTTGATTATCAGGGAGTTGAGAGCTTTTTAAAATTATTGTCTTGTAGGTATGCTAGAGCATATCTTTGAGCAATTCCGGTATCGAGTCCTCCGCTGTAAGTCTTACTCCTAAACAACGACCCATTTCTTTGATATTGACTAAGCGAGCCGGCGGTACGAGTCCGACCGTTTTGAAGAGTATTTCGAGCTGACTTGGCTGCAGCCTGCGCCCTGATAGCTCAGCTTTAAGTTCTTCCTGAGTCAGCCGCTCTAAGCCCTTTCTAATATTCTGTGGTCTCGAGCACTGCAGGAACATGAGTTCATTAGCACTTTTTATTGGTACGGTCGTCGCCGAGTTTAGTGCTCGGACTATTTCCGAGATGCTCAGAGGAGTTCCGGCTTCTTTCAGCTTCCACTGCAGTAGTTTCAGAATGCCCAGCGCAATTACACAAATGAGTATGTGGCCTTTAATATGATTCGAGTTTCTCACGTACATAGGCCGTAAACCTAAGTGAGACTTCATAACTCTGAAGCAGCTCTCGATCTGGTTAAGTTCGTGGTAGGCTGCGGCTAGGTGTCCGTCCGGTAAAGCGCTTTGCTCCACACAGTCCGGAGCATTTTTGTAGATGAGGGCTGCATATCCGGCAAGGCGGCGTTTAGCTTCGAGGACCTCTTCATCAACGCCTTCGATTTTCGCCTCTACTTTTTCCGAAGTCTTTGCAATGCAGGCCCACCCGGAGCTCTTAGGTTTAACTTTTATGCCTTGCGCCTGTTTCTTTAGTACCAGCTCTTTCCACACTTCGAGCACTGCTAAGTCCCGTTTCTGTCTCTTTTTATCAAAGGTCAGAACCAAGGTGCAGTGAGTATCTTCTTCTTTTACCTTTCCTTTTTTAACCCAGTCTTTTATGACTTTAAAGCGTCCGATTTCCTCTCCTTGTCTGATGATTGGGACATATCCTTCGGGATCGAACATCGCTTTTGTTGTCTTCTGATCCAGATTACTTACTTTCTGCGCCATCAGAAATCCAAGATCATTTGTCTGCAGCATCTTTAAATTTGCCGCAGAATTTAGTCCTCGGTCGGCAACGACGATGCTCTCTTTAACGTTGTATTTTTGTTTCAGAGACTCAATCGAAGAACTCATCGTCTTAAATTCGGATGCGTTTCCGGCGTAGACGTAAAAGTCAATCGGTATTCCTTCTTCGTTAATGACCAAGGCGATGGAGGCTAAAGGCAGGTCGAAGCGGTGCTCTTTTGAGGGGCCTCTCATTCGCAGGTATTCGATCTTTTGCTCCTGGATTTTCTTGATGAAGTCATCAGCCTTCGGACAAGGCCGTAGTCTTCCTTCATCGTCAAAGCACGAGGAATCCAATTCACCGCTTTCATAGGCCAATTCCAGTTCTTGCTGAAGCCGGTCTTGGAAATCTATCTGTTGTCTGCCGCACTCCAAGTCACTCAGCGCAGTTTCAAAGTAGACGTTGGTAACGTCATAAAAAATCAAGGTGGCCTTTGTTTTTCCGAGCTGTTTATTGACTGAGCGGTTAAAGAATCTCATGATCGAGTCTTTGTGCTCAAACAAATAATCGTAAGAATTGTAGTAACTGTCTAAACCGATACCCTGCACAGGCGCACCTAGAAATCCGTCCTGGTCGCCGAATGAGTAAAAAACAGAGTGCGGATCAAGGATTTTTAAAAAACAGAGATAAGAGACAACAGCGTTCAAATCGAATTTTGCTTTTGTTTGTCGCTGTTGTATGTCTTTGAACTTCCGATCTAAATGCAGATGATCATCCCAGAGCTTTTTTAAAACGTAGTGCCCGTACTGCAAAAGAGGAAGCGGACCGCCCGCAGAAACACTGTTTTCAAAGTTCAGCAGAGTCTGAGCTTGTGCGAGTCGATTGAGCGACTGAAGACGACTCTTTTCTGCATAACTATCTTGGTATTTCTTCTTCAGATCTTCCAGATAGTTTGGATTCGACTGAGAAAGAACATCAAGCCGCCCAAGATTTTGGACAACTTTGTGTTTTACCTTCCCGTCTTTGTCTCGATAAGACTCCATCAGCCGGACATAAGTGTACTGTCCTTTGGCGCCACCCTTGCAAGTAGAAACAAACATAGACCACCTCCAATAATGATCTAATTATAACATACCTACTACATATCTACAAGCGAATAATGAATAAAAAGGCCAAAAAACAGACCCCATGGCCGTTGACGACCAAGAGGTCAGTTAGAATCTGCCAAACTCAGGTTAAAACCGGCTTTTTGTGAGCTTGTTTACTGAGCGAGCTTTGCTCTCAGAATTTCATTGACCTGAGCCGGATTGGCCTTGCCTTTTGTCGCTCTCATGGTCTGACCGACCAGAGCGTTGAAAGCCTTTTCCTTGCCCGATTTGAATTCTTCGACCATCTTCGGGTTGGCGGCAAGCACTGCGTCAATAGCCGCCTCGATGGCGCCGGTATCCGAGATTTGCTTCAGGCCCAGCGTTTCGATCAGTTCATCAACTTTGTCGCCCTTCTTTTCCCAAATCGCGGAGAAGACGGTACGCGCACCTTTCTGATTGATTGTGCCGTCGCTGTAGCGAACAAGAATATCGCCGAGCTGTTCGGCTGAGACCGGGCTTTCTTCGATCGAAAGCTCAGCGGCGTTGAGCTGAGCCATAACTTCGCCCTTGACCCAGTTGGCCGCGATCTTCTTGTCTTTGAGTTTAGCGGCTGCTTTCTCAAAGTACTCGGTGAGCGGACGGTGAGAGATCAGCTGCAGGGCGTCGGCTTCGCTGATGCCGTATTCGTTGATGAGACGCGCAAGCGTCTTTTCAGGAAGTTCAGGCATAGAGGCGCGAACCTCTTCGATCCATTCGTCGGAAATTTCAAGCGGGAGAAGATCCGGATCCGGGAAGTACCGGTAGTCCATCGAGTCTTCCTTCGTTCTCATTTCGCGTGTTTCGTCATTGTCCGGGTCATAGAGGCGTGTGGCCTGTACCACTTTTCCGCCTTCACTGATCAGTTCAATCTGGCGGCGAACTTCGTAGTCGATAGCGGCCTGAAGGAATTTAAAGCTGTTCAGGTTTTTAATTTCGCAGCGGGTTCCGAATTCTTTCTGGCCCTTGGGTCGGACAGAGACGTTGGCGTCGCAGCGGAAATTACCTTTCTGCATATCGCCGTCGCTGACGCCGATCCACATAACGAGTTCATGCAGCGCTTTTGCGTATGCAACGGCTTCTGCGGAGCTTCTCAGTTCCGGTTCCGTAACGATTTCCAAAAGCGGCGTTCCGGCACGGTTCAAATCGATACCGGTTTTTCCATGCACAATGCCGTGAACGCTTTTGCCCGCGTCTTCTTCAAGGTGCGCGCGGGTCAGATTAATAGTTTTTTGGTAGGTGCTTCCATCGGGGTTTTCGACCTGGAAGCTGACTCGTCCGCCGATGACAACGGGCAGTTCGAACTGGCTGATTTGATAGGCCTTCGGTAAATCCGGGTAGAAATAATGCTTACGGTCGAAGACGGAGCGGTTTGCGACTTTTGCGTCGATTGCAAGGCCGAAACGAATCGCCTTTTCCACAGCGCTCTTATTGAGGACCGGCAGGCAGCCGGGGAGCGCCAGATCGATCGGGCAGGCATGTGTGTTCGGTTCTGCGCCGAAAGAGGCGGAAGCGCCGGAGAAAATCTTAGATTTTGTTGAGAGCTGGACATGTGTTTCCAGCCCGATAACTACTTCCCATTCCATGTTTGTATTCCTTCCTAGTATCCGGCGGGGACAAGTTTATGCCAGTCAGTCGCCTGCTGATAGGCATGCGCGGTACCGAGCAGGCGGCCTTCTTCGCACTTGGGCGCGATCAGCTGCAGACCGTAAGGCAGTTTGCCTTCGCTCATACCGCAGGGCAGGCTGAGGCCGGGCAGTCCTGCAAGAGATCCCGGGACGGTGTACAAGTCGCTCAGGTATAAAGAGAGCGGATCGGCTTTAGCATCGAAGCGGAAAGCGGCATCTGTGGAGACCGGTGCGGCGATGACATCGCATTCGTTCTTAAAGATCGCATCAAACTCTTGAGCGATCAGGCGGCGTACCTGCTGAGCCTTGATGTAGTAGGCGTCGTAATAGCCGTGCGAAAGGACGTAAGTGCCGATCAGAATACGGCGTTTCGGTTCAGGGCCGAAGCCTTCATCACGGCTCTTTTTGATCATGTCGAGAAGATCGTTATAGTCTTTCGCACGATGTCCGTAGCGGACGCCGTCAAAGCGGCCGAGGTTGGAGCTTGCTTCCGCGGGCGCGATGATGTAGTAGACAGGAACGCCGAGGTTGGCTTTGTCGAGTTTGATATCGACGAGAACAGCGCCGAGACTTTCGTAAACGGAAAGTGCCTTGTAAATGGCGTCGCGCAGGCCCGGTTCGGCCTTATCGATCCAGGCGCGGGGAACGCCGATGCGCAGACCCTTGACGCTGGCATTCAGACCGACTGTCAGGTCTTCGGGCGGCAGTTCAATGCTGGTAGAGTCGCGCTTGTCAAAACCGATCATTTCAGAAAGAACAATAGCGCAGTCTTCAGCGCTTTGAGCGATGATGCCGGCGGTATCCAGACTGGAGGCAAATGCGATCATGCCCCAGCGGCTCGGTCTGCCGTAAGTCGGTTTAATACCGGTGACGCCGCAGAAAGCCGCGGGCTGACGGATTGAACCGCCCGTGTCGGTGGCTGTTGCAGCAGGCGCGATGCGCGCGGCGACGCAGGAGGCAGAACCGCCTGATGAGCCGCCGGGGACCGCGTTGGCGTCCCAGGGATTGTAGGTTTTGCCGTAAGCGCTGTTGGCGGTTGTTGAACCCATAGCGAATTCATCGCAGTTGGTTTTGCCCAGACAGACAAAGCCGGCGTTCTGAAGTCGTTCGACGACGGTCGCGTCAAACGGGCTCATGTAGTTTTCCAGCATTTTGCTGGCAGCGGTGCTCGCCCACTTGAGCGTCACAAAAATATCCTTGTGCGCAATCGGGATGCCGGTGAGCGGGGATGCCTCGCCTGAGCGGATTTTCTTGTCTGCTTCTTCGGCTTCCTTCAGTGTGACCTCAGGGCGCACGTCAAGAAACGCGTTGAGAGAGCTTGTTTTTTCGATTTTATCGAGGTACGCCTGAGCGACTTCCTTAGCAGAGACTTCTTTTGCAGTCAGGAGCTTTTTCAGCTCGGCGACAGTGGAATGTGTGAGATCAGTCATTTTATTCAATCACCTTTGGAACCAGGAATAAGCCGTCCATGACGTCCGGAGCATTCTGCATATTTTCTTCTCTGCGGTTATGTTCCGTGACTTCGTCTTCACGAAGTCTCTGAGCGCCCCCGAACGGGTGCGGCATGGGCTCTACGCCTGTGGTGTCGATGGACTGAATCTGTTCGACCATGGACAGAATGTCATTAAGCTCGACCATAAGTTTTTCGGCGTTTGCGTCCGAAAGGTCGATGCGCGCCAGATCAGAAATTCTGCGCACGTCATTGATGGTTAAAGACATGAACTTCCTAAAAAATGAATGAGTTTTTGCAATAACTGTTGTTTCTGCAAGTAACAGCCGGCCTCCGTCAGGGGCCTAAAATACCTTTTTTAGTCTATCATTTACGTTTGCCCTTCGTTCGAATTGGGCGGTTACTAAATATGTGCCAAGGTGGAGTGGCAGGGGGACTACATGTTCGGTGGTTTAAGGAACTTTTTTTCTAATGATTTAGCGATTGACTTAGGAACAGCCAATACGCTTATTTATTGTCGCGGCAAAGGAATGGTTCTTGATGAACCGAGTGTTGTGGCCGTGCGAACAGACAAAGGAAATTCAGGAAAGCTCGACGTCAGAGCGGTTGGTAAAGAAGCAAAGAACATGCTTGGCCGCGTTCCGGGCAACATTGACGCAATTCGTCCGATGAAGGACGGCGTTATCGCGAATTTCACGGTTACTGAGCAGATGCTCAAGAGTTTTATCAAGAAAGTGCATACCCCCAGCATTTTCACGCCTCGTCCCAGAATTGTCATTTGCGTCCCCTACGGATCTACCCAGGTTGAGCGCCGCGCGATCAAAGAGAGTGCTGAAGCAGCCGGTGCCAAGCAGGTTTTTCTGATTGAAGAACCGATGGCGGCCGCGCTCGGCGCAGGTCTTCCGGTTAGTGAAGCGGCCGGTTCCATGGTGATTGATATCGGCGGCGGCACAACTGAGGTCGGAGTGATTTCTCTGGGCGGCATTGTTTACGCCTGCAGCGTACGCGTGGGCGGCGATAAGTTTGATCAGGCGATCATTGATTACATCCGCCGCAACTACGGCATGCAGATTGGCGAGCCGACGGCTGAACGAATCAAAAAAGAAATCGGTTCGGCATTCGTTTCCAGTGAAGTGCGCGAGTTTGAGGTCAAAGGCCGCAATCTTGCGGAAGGTGTGCCTCGTTCATTTACGATTTCCAGCAACGAAGTGCTTGAAGCGCTTACCGAACCGCTGAATCAGGTTGTCGGAGCGGTCAAAAAGGCGCTTGAGCAGACGCCTCCAGAGCTTGGCGCGGACATTGCCGTACGCGGTCTGATGCTGACCGGCGGCGGAGCTCTGCTGAAGGACCTGGATCGTCTTCTGATGGAAGAAACCGGTCTTCCTGTCGTTGTCGCTGATGATCCTCTGACCTGCGTTGTCCGCGGCTGCGGTGTTGCGCTCGAAGGTATCGGTAAGATCGAAGATTCAATCTTCTGTTTCGGCTAGAAATAGGACAAGATGCTCGGGCCTTCAAAGCACCTGAAGTTTAATGCTCCCAGAGCTTCTTCCTTTACAAGCTTTGGTTTCTTCGCGTTTGCTGCCATTCTGATGATGGTTGTTGATCATCAAATGCAGGTGATGGAGCCTGTCCGAAGCGGTTTTGCGTGGGTTGCGGATGCCCTGCATACGGGTGTTACCGCTCCGTCCCGCGGTATTGAAGAAGCGGCGGAGTATTTTCAGTCGAAATCTAAGCTGGTTAATGAAAATGAGGTGCTGAAGAAGCGTCTGGCCGAGAGCGAAATGGAAAGGTTTCGCCTCGGGACTCTGAGCGATGAAAATCGCGTTCTGAAGGAGATGCTTCAGCAAAAGGCACTTTACCCGGTGCATTCAGTGATGTTTGAAGTTCGTCGGGCTCTCTCCGACGGCTTCACTCAGCGTTATCAGATCAACGGCGGAAGCGACGACGGAGTTGAGGTCGGGATGCCGGTTGTCACGGAAACCGGGCTCGCCGGTCAGATCATTCATGTTTCCAAGCGTTCAAGTCAGGTGCAGCTGATTCAGGATAAGAATCAGGAAGTTCCCGTTTTGTTTACAGAATCGCATGTTCGAGGCATTGTCCGCGGTACCGGAGACGGTGATACGCTGCAGAGCCGCGATTTACCGTTCAGCGACAAAATCAGGGTTGGTGAAAAGGTTGTGACTTCCGGTCTTGACGGTATTTATCCCAAAGGGATTCCAGTAGGGACCGTGACTTCCGTTCGCCCCGGCGAGGCCGGTTCTTATGTTGACGTGAGCATTGCCGCACCAAAGTCCATCGGTACGAGTGAATACGTACTGGTGATGTTTGTTGATACCGAATCCAAGCTTCCTCAGGTTGAAGAGGAGGAGCCGGCGGATCCGCAGCAGAGAAGAAAGGCCAAGCGATGAGTAATTTTTCCAAAGGCTTTAACTATCAGCGTCCGGATAAGTCAATTCATGATCCGACTTTGGCCGGACCGCTTTGGATCTACGGTTCGCTTCTGTTGTCCTGGCTACTTGATCTGCTGCCAAGTTCGCACTGGCCGTTTTTTCCGAGTTTTCTCGTGATGACGCTGATTTTCTGGGCGATTCATCAGCCCAACAGAATTTTCTACTGGCTCGCATTCTGCTTAGGTCTTCTCACGGATGCTGATACCGGGGCCGTTTTCGGTCAGCACGCGCTGACTTACTGCGTCGTGGTATTTTGTGCTGAACTGATGAGTGTTCGGCTGCTTTGGCTCTCTCCGATCAGTCAGGCAATATCTCTGCTGCCGGTTTTTCTTCTTCCCGCGGTTTTGAAAACCGTGGAAAGCTTTCTTTTGTCTCAGCAAAGCTTTGATGCGGCATGGTTCCTCCAGGTTTTGCTGTTTATTGTCTTCTGGCCGCTGTGGGTTTGGTTTTTATCCAGACGTTTTTATCTCGGCTGAGGCCGCCTGACGCATTATGAAACGAAGGGTCCAGGAGCTCGAATCCAAACACCGGCAGCAGTTCATTAATCGCTGCTGGTTCTTTCTGTTTGTTACGCTTCTGTGTTTTGGAATACTGACGCTTCGTTTTGTGTGGCTGCAGATTATTCAGTACGACGAACTTGTCGTTAAGGCGGAAGCCAACCGGAAAACAGAAACCGCGCATCCTCCGAGGCGCGGGACTATTGTTGATAAAAACGGCGAAATTCTCGCGACGAATGATCCGATCTACACACTCGAAATTACGCCGGCAGAGACGCCGAATTTTAGAAAAACCATAGATGAACTCGGAAAAATCATCAGTATTTCCAAAGGCGATCTACGTCGTTTTAATCGTCTGAAGGATGAGCTTCCTCGTTTGAGCCCGGTGCCGATTAAGAGTGGTCTGACAGACGAAGAAGTTGCTCGGTTTACCGCTCAGTCCTGGCGATTCCCCGGCGTTGAAGTTCGTTCCCGCATGCATCGCAGGTATCCGCAGGCGGAAGCCGCGGCGCATGTCGTCGGCTATATCGGAAGAATTTCACAGAAAGATCAGACGCGCCTTGAAGAAAGCGGACGCGGTCGTGATTACTCCGGTACGCTCAATATTGGCAAGACCGGCATTGAACTCTCTTACGAGGACGAACTTCACGGCAAACCCGGTTTTGAAGAAATTGAGGTCCGCGCCTCAGGCCGTCCCATTCGTTCGCTGTCAATGACTCAGCCCAAGACCGGGAATCATTTGGTTCTGACGCTTGATATGGGCCTGCAGCGCATGATCATGAAAGAGCTAGGAGACAGAAGAGGCACGGTCATTGCCATTGAGCCGAAGACCGGAGATGTGCTCGCCTTTGTTTCCAATCCCAGTTTTGATCCGAACCTATTTGTTGACGGTATTGATCAGGAGACCTGGGACAAGCTGAACCAGGACGAAGACAAGCCGCTCATGAATCGAGCTTTGAGAGGAACTTATCCTATCGGGTCCACGTTTAAGCCCTTTATGGCGCTTGGCGCGCTGGAGATGAAAGTTCGCGATCCGAAGCGTGTCATTCAGGACAACGGCCATTTTCAGCTTGGCAATCATGTGTTTCGCGATTCCACCAAAGGGCGCGGATACGGACCCGTAGATATGCATCGTTCGATTGTTGTTTCTTCAGATGTGTATTACTACTCGCTTGCTCAGGACATGGGTATTGATCGAATTCATGATTTCATGAAACCCTTTGGTTTTGGGCAGATTACCGGGATCGATCTTGTCGGCGAAGCACGCGGTATTCTTCCTTCGAAGGAATGGAAGCAGAAGCGCTTTAAACAGCGCTGGGCGGTTGGCGATACGATTTCCATCGGTATCGGTCAGGGCTACAACTCTTTTACGATGTTGCAGCTGGCGCACGCGGTGGCAACCCTTGCCAATGACGGCATTGTGATGAAGCCGCACCTGGTGAAGAAGATTATCAACGCGGAGACCGGGGAAGAAGAGGTTATTGCCAAGGATCCGGTGGATGTGATTCCGCTCAAAAAAGAGAATGTGGATTTTATTAAGAACGCGATGCACGATGTGACGCTCAAAGGAACCGGGCGCGCGCTGTTTGCCAACGCGCCCTACACCGTCGGCGGAAAAACCGGAACCGCTCAGGTTTTAGGCATCAAGCAGGGCGCGACGTATGACAAGAACAAGATTAAGGAGCGTCATCGCGACCACTCCCTGTTTATAGCGTTTGCTCCTGTGGACAAGCCGCAGATTGCGCTTGCCATTATGGTGGAAAACGGCGGCTTCGGCGCTGCCGCGGCAGCGCCGCTTGCTCGGAAAATTTTGGATTATTACTTGGTGCAGAGCCGTATTCCCGAAGATAAGCGGGAAGGGGCCTCATCTAAAGAGGCTGGCGCAAAGCCAGCTTCAGGGAAAGCGCCCGCAAAAACTGCTGTGAAGAAGCCCGCGGCGAGGACGGACGGGAAAAACGGACAGAAGGGAGATAAACGTTGAACTCGTTGATTACTGTGCACAAAGAACCCTTCTATGTGAAGGTGCTGAAAACGTTTCTCAGTGTGTTTTTTTCGATTGACTGGACACTGCTGGCGATTGTGACGCTGCTGAGCGCCTGGGGTTTTGTGACGCTTTATTCTGCAGGCTACAGTTTCCCCTGGCGTATTGACGGACAGATTCGAAATTTAGCGGCCGCCGGAGCGGCGATGCTGGTTTTCGCCAATATTCCCATGAAATGGATGAAGGGACTCGCGATTCCTCTTTACGCGGTCGGTCTTCTTCTGTTGGTCGCAACGCTGCTTTTCGGCGTGAATACCAAGGGCGCGACGCGCTGGCTCGACATTGGCGTAGTCCGCATTCAGCCCTCGGAGATCATGAAGCTGGCGACGCCGCTTTTGATCGCCTGGTATTTCCAGATTCGCTATACCGCTCAGGAAGGCGTTCTGCGCTGGTGGGACTATGCGGTTGCGTTTGTTCTGCTTGCTCTGCCGGTTGCGCTGATTTTGAAGCAGCCTGACCTTGGCACATCTCTCTTGGTCTGCGCCTCCGGCTTTGCCGTGATCTTCTTTGCCGGACTCAGCTGGAAATTTTTACTGTTGATGATTTCGTGTGCGGCGGCTGCGCTTCCCGTTGTCTGGAGCATGATGTATGACTATCAGCGACAGCGGGTTTTGACTCTGCTGGATCCGAGTTCGGATCCTTTGGGTGCGGGTTTTCATACGCTGCAGTCAATTATTGCGATCGGTTCGGGCGGAATGACCGGAAAGGGCTGGATGAACGGAACCCAGGCGCATTTGGATTTTATTCCTGAGCGAACCAGTGACTTTCTTTTTGCGGTATTTTCCGAGGAGTTCGGTTTTTTCGGAGATGTCGGACTGCTGCTCCTTTACACGCTGCTGATTATGCGTACGCTTTATATCGCCTCGGTCGCTTCAACCATGTTTGAGCGTCTGACAGCCGGAGCCATTGCAGCGATCTTTTTGATGTATTCCTTTGTTAATATGGGAATGGTCAGCGGGATCCTGCCCGTTGTCGGCGTGCCCCTTCCCTTTATGAGTTACGGCGGTACTGCGCTTCTGATTTTAGGCATCTGCTGCGGACTGCTGATGAAAATTTCCGCCGGACGCCGCATAAAAGAATCTTTGTACGGAGATTCTTACCGAAGTTAGCTGAATAAGAAAAAACATGAAACGACGTTATTGGCAGATACTGATTTTTTCGGCCGCGGCCTCGATTCTCGCCGGCTGCGGAACCTCACAAAAAGACGGCAAGTACTACGATAACGACGGACCGCCTTCTGCCTTAGGTACGATCGGTATGGAAACGAAGAATGCGGTGCCGAAGGTAGAGAAGCCGATTGCCGCGACGAACCGTCCTTACAAGGTCATGGGCAAAACATATGTTCCGATGACAGGAGACAAGCCTCTGGTACAGACCGGTTACGGCTCCTGGTACGGCAAACAGTTCCACGGGAAGAAAACCTCCACCGGTGAAATTTACGATATGTACGCGATGACAGCGGCGCATACCACGATGGAGCTTCCGAGCTATGCCAAAGTGACGAATCTGGAAAACGGCAGAAGCATTATTGTTCGTGTCAATGACCGCGGACCGTTTCTGCACAGTCGTGTGATTGATCTCTCTTATGCGGCCGCCTCGCGTCTCGGCTATGTCAATAAAGGAACGGCCAAAGTGAAGGTCGAACGCATTACACGAGCGCAGATCGCGGCAGGGAATATTCCTTCGACCACAAACGGCAGTGTTCTTGCTTCGATTGCCGCGCCCGTGGCGAAGAAAGTATTGTCTTCAAGCGAGAGCGGCTCAACCAAAGAGTCGGATTTTATTGCTCAGGTCGCTACTTTAGCTGCCGAAGGGGAGTCCCTTGCCTCTTCGAGTTCACCGAGTATTACCGCCGATCGCGTCATCATAGAAAAGGATCAGCCGCCGCTGAATCAGAATCCGGTTGAGCGTGTACTGGAAGCCGGGGCGCAGATCGCTTTGGAAAAAGCCGGAAATGCTGATCAAACCACCTTGAACACGTTTGAGACAGAGGCAAAAGCCGAAGTCATCAGCGCACTGAAAAAACACGCGTCTGAATCTCAGCTGGGCCAAGCAGTAAACGCGGCTTCTGCGGTTAAGCAATACGCCGTGCAGCTCGGCGTGTTCCGTTCCGAGCAGAACGCCTTAAAACTCAAGCAGCAGTTCACGGAAGTTCTTGGGGATAAAATGGGTGCGCAGGTGCGCATTGAGCTCGTTAACGGGCTTCATAAAGTGGTGGTCGGCAGCGGCATGACGGAGGCGCAGGCGAAAGCCGCGACAGCCATTGTTCGAGATGCGCTGAATATCAAGGCTTTCGTTTTAAAGGAGTAAAAGGTGCATCAGAAGATTTATGAAAGCGTAGAACGTTTTTGGCAAACATCGATGCTTGCCGCGCTGGAGGATTTCATTCGTATTCCTGCTCTTTCACCGGACTTTGACAACAGCTGGGAAAAGACCGGTCATTTGGCATTCGCGGTAGAGCAGGCGAAGGCTTGGGCGCAGAAACAGGGGATTCGAGGGCTCAAGTGCGAAATCGTGAAAGACGAGGGCTGCACGCCGTGTCTTCTTGTTGAGATAGAGCCGAGTTCTGCTGATAAATTTGAGCGTTCGGTATTCTTTTACGGGCATTTGGACAAACAGCCGGAAAACGAGGGCTGGGACGCCGACAAATCTCCGTGGGTTCCGGTGCTGCAGAACGGCCGTCTTTACGGCCGCGGTTCTGTTGATGACGGCTACGCCTTCTACTCACTGCTTGGCGCGGTTAAAGTGATGCAGGAGCTCGGTTTTGCGCATCCGAGATGCGTCGGGCTTTTTGAAACCTGTGAAGAGTCGAGCTCGCGTCACTATGAAGCGTATCTGGACAAATGCAGACAGCGCCTTGGCGACATCGGGCTGGTCATTGCGCTTGACAGCACTTGCGGTGACTACGATCGACTTTGGATCGTTCGCTCTTTGCGCGGAATGCTCGGCGGAGTTCTGAAGGTTCAGACACTGACGGAAGGCGTGCATTCCGGGGAAGCAAGCGGAATTGCGCCGAGCTCCTTTATGGTTCTGCGCAATCTTCTGGACCGACTGGAGAATTCTGCTACCGGAGAGATGCTTCCGCAAGCCTTTAAAACAGAAATTTCCGACGAAACGGTGGAAGAAAACCGGCAGGTCGCGGCGCTTTTAGGTGACGAAGTCTGGTCCCATTTCCCATTTGCGGGGGCCACTCAGCCTTTGAGCAGGGATGCTCTGACCTGTCTGCTTAACAGAGGCTGGCGTCCGGAAATGACAGTGACGGGCATTGACGGTGTGCCGAAGGTCGAAAACGCAGGCAATGTTATGCGTGTCTTTACCGCCGCAAAGATCGGCATTCGCCTTCCGCCGGGCGTAGATGCGGTTAAAGCGTCCCGCGCACTTTCTCAAATTGTGACGGAGAATCCGCCTTTTCAGGCAAAGGTCAGCTACAGCTCCACGGTAGAGAGCAACGGCTGGGCAGCGCCTCAAACCGCGCCGTGGCTTCAGAAGGCATTCGAGGAGAGTTCTCAGGCCTTTTGGGGCAATGCGCCCTGTTACTTTGGAATGGGCGCCTCTATCCCGCTGCTGAATGTGTTTTCGAAGACGTGGCCTAAGGCGCAGTTTATGGTGGCCGGCGGCTTAGGTCCCAATTCGAACGCGCACGGTCCGAACGAGTCGCTGCACATTGAGTATGCTCTGAAGTTAATAGCTTCGATCGTTTGGATCGTAGCCAACTATAAGGAGTGACGTTTTGAGACGGGATGTAGTGGTTGAAGTGATCGTTCAGTATCCGAACGGATGCGAAAATTTTGCAACGAAGATGGAAGCCGAGAGATATATCAACGCCAATCTCGAAGAAGAGGTGCCGACAGCGGCTTGGGTTGAAGAGATCAACGGCAAAAAGAAATACGATCTTCAGCTGATTGAAGAAAACGGAGAGATTCGCATCGCCGACTAAGTCGGAAGTTGAGAAAAGCCCGGCGTCGGGCTTTTTTCAATTAATCCTCCCGGTTCCAATTGCTGACAAACTTTCGCAGTGATCCGACGAGGTATCCGGCTTGATATGAGCGCTCCTGAATAGCTTTGACCGCACCCTCTAAATCGATAGCGGGCAGACGTCCCGCGATGTAATTGCGAATTTCGTCACGCAGCACGTCTTCGGGCGGCCGCTTCTGCATTTCGGCCATGACATTAAGGGCGGTACGCGCCTGAGGCGGCAGACCCTGCATGACTTTGTCAACCGATTCTTTGCTGGTCAGACTCATTGGATTTTCCTCAAGGAGGGCGGCCGCGATCGGACCGCCGTGCCGATATTATCCCAGGAACTGCTGATAAGCAGGATTATCGGTTTCCTCTACGTAGGCGTAGCCGAGATTCTGCAGGAATGCGCCGAATTTTTCGCTGTCTTCCTGAGGGACCTGAAGACCGACCAGAATACGGCCGTAATCGGCGCCTTGGTTCCGATAATGGAACAGGGAGATGTTCCAGTCGGGCGCGCTCGAGGAGAGGAATTTGAAGAGGGCGCCGGGTCTTTCAGGGAATTCAAAGCGGAAGACTCGTTCGTTGACTGCCAGTTTGGAGTGGCCGCCGACCATATAACGGAGGTGTGTTTTTGCCAGTTCGTTGTCGGTCAGGTCAACTGCCGGGAAGCCGTTTTCTTCTAAGAGCTTTTTAATGCCTTGAGCTTCGCTGCGGTGTTCTGTCTGCAGGCCGACATAAATCTGAGCCTTGTCCGCATCCGAGATACGGTAATTGAATTCCGTAACGCTGCGGCTGCCAAGCAGCGAGATCAGCTGCTTGAACGCGCCTCGGCGTTCGGGAATTGTCACGGAGAAAAGCACCTCACGATGTTCGCCGAGTTCGGCGCGTTCAGCGACGAAGCGAAGACGGTCGAAGTTCATGTTGGCGCCGGAAAGAACGCCCACAAAGTTCTGGTTTTTGATGTCGTTCAGTTTGACGTATTTCTTGATGCCCGCGACGGACAGAGCGCCTGCCGGTTCGAGAATGCTGCGTGTGTCTTGGAACACATCCTTGATTGCCGCGCAAACTTCGTCCGTGTCAACGAGAATGATGCCGTCAACAAAGTTTGCGCACAGACGATAGGTTTCTTCACCGACAAGTTTAACGGCGGTACCGTCGGAGAAAAGTCCGACATCGGCAAGGAAGGTCGGTTTGCCGTTTTTGAGGGACTGATTCATAGAATCGGAGTCAACCGTCTGCACGCCGAACACTTTGATTTCCGGGTACAGCGCTTTGACGTAGACGGCAACGCCGGCGAGAAGGCCGCCGCCTCCGACGGGTACAAAGACCGCGTCGATGGCGCCGTTTGCGTTCTGGGCCTGACGAATGATCTCCATGGCGACGGTACCCTGACCGGCGATGATGTCCGGATCATCGAACGGCGGAACCGGAGTCAGGCCTTCTTTGGCCTGAAGTTCAGCCGCATAGGCAGCGGCGTCGGAAAAAGAGTCGCCGTAAAGAACGACTTCACCGCCGAGTCGGCGAACCGTGTTGATTTTCAGCGCCGGTGCGGTAATCGGCATCACAATGACCGCGCGGCACTTGAGTTTGCTTGCGGCGAGTGCAACGCCCTGGGCGTGGTTGCCTGCGCTTGCGGCGATTACGCCTTTAGCGCGTTCTTCCGGCGTCAGGTTGGCCATTTTGTTGTAGGCGCCTCTCAGCTTGAAGCTGAACACGCTCTGTAAATCTTCTCGTTTGAGCATGACGTTGTTTCCAATTCGCTCGGAAAGCAGTTTGGCTTTTTGGAGCGGAGTTTCTTTTGCAACGTCATAGACATGAGCCTTGAGGATGCGACGCAGATATTCTTGTTCAAGCATTTTTTGTGATTTGTGATTGGTAAAGTTAAAAAATAGCACTAAGGCGGCCAAAAAATAAAAAAGAGCGTTTTAGTTTCTGACTCTTACTCGAGAATATTGCACAATGATGGCATGAACAGAGAATTTCCAGATGATTAAAGAGATGTCGAAAGAAAAATTGAACAACCTTAGACTGCGTGAAATTCCATATAACTACACGTCTTTTTCGGACCGGGACATTGTTGTGAGACTGCTCGGAGAAGATGCATGGAATGTTTTGGAAGAGCTTCGCGGAGACGGCCGTCCCGGAAGGTCTGCCCGGATGCTTTACGAAGTGCTGGGCGACATATGGGTTATTCAGCGCAACCCCTATCTTCAGGAGGATATGCTCTTTAACCAGAAGCGCAGAGGACTTTTGGTGGGCGCGCTTTATCATCGCATCCGTTCGATGCAGCAGCAGATCACTAAACTTGATCCGCAGTCAGCCGAGAAGGTTGAGTTTTTGGTTCAGAAGGCGCTGATTGTTATAGAGAAATTCAAGAGTTCTTTTGAGCGGTCCTGGGACTTAAGAAGGCTTGTGCTGAAGCGCCTGAAGAAGTACACGAAGAGTCAGAATATTCGCTTTGACAGTTTTTCCAGAGCGAGCCATGTGACGGATGCGACCGACTGGCGCGTGGAGTATCCGTTCGCCGTTGTTTATCCCGACCGAGAGGAAGAGGTCTCAGGTATTGTGCAGGCCTGTATCGAGATGAACTTCACCATCATCGCGCGAGGCGGCGGCACCGGATATACCGGCGGGGCTGTCCCGCTCCATCCGCGCACAATCATCATCAATACGGAGAAGCTAAACCGCATTTCCGATGTTGAATTCCGTGCGCTCGACGGCCTTGAAGGAAAGCATGCGACGATTTTTGCCGGAGCAGGCGCCGTCAATAAACAGGTTGCCGAAAAAGCAGCCTCCGAGGGCTGGGTGTTTTCTGTTGATCCCAACTCCAACTACGCCTGCACGATCGGAGGCAATATCGCCGAAAACGCCGGCGGCAAGAAGGCGGTTCTGTGGGGAACAACCGCCGACAACGTGTATTGGTACCGAATGGTTGATCCCAACGGTGACTGGATTGAGGTGACGCGCGTCAACCACAATCTCGGCAAAATCCACTTACAGGAAGATGTGGTTTTCGAGGCTGTTTGGAAAAAAGGCGGAAGCGCGCCGGAGAAAGCCGCCGAGATTCGCCGCAGGACTTATCGGATCAAAGGCAGCACAATCCGTAAGCCGGGCTTGGGCAAGGACGTGACGAATAAATTCTTTGGCGGAGTTCCCGGACTGCAGAAAGAAGGCTGCGACGGCATTATCACATCCGCCCGATTTATCGTGCACAAGATGCCCGCGTTCACTCAGACCGTATGCTTGGAGTTCTACGGAGCGGCAAGCAACGCGGGTCCGGCTATTTATCAGATTTCTCAGCTCTTTGAGTCCCAGCCCGAGGGCGTGATGCTTGCCGGTCTTGAGCATCTCGATGATCGTTATCTTCATGCGATTAACTATGCGCCAAAGAGCGGAAGAGGGATCTACCCTAAGATGGTCATCGTCGGAGACATTATCGGCAGCAGCGAGGAGAGCATCTCCAAGTATGTGGAGGAAGTCCGCAAGATAGCGCTGTCCGGAAACGGTGACACGTACGTGGCGAAGACCCCGGAAGCACGCCATCAGTTCTGGGCTGAACGCTCAAAGACCTCCGCTATTTCAAAGCATACCAACGCCTTTAAGCTGAACGAGGACGTTGTGATTCCTCTGGATAAGATCGGCGACTATACAAACGCGGTGGAACGCTTCAATATTTGCTGCTCGATTGAGAATAAGCTCGATATGATTCGGGAGACCAAGTGCTATCTCGATGGGCCGCTCAGCCTTGGAAAACTCGCAGTGAGTTCCGGCGGCTACACCGAGAAGGAGCTTCTCAGTCAGAAAGTTCCGCTCGGACTTGTTCTTTTGGACAAGGTTGAGGCCGAGTGGACTTATATTCTTCATTATCTGGATGAGGACGCGAAGCAGGCGGTTGAGCGGCTGGAAGAGCTTGGCAGAAAGCGTTCTGAGCGTCTTCCAAAGGATCTTAGCGGCCTGACGCTTCTCGATCTTGTTCAGAATCATTTGATTCGCGTCTCGTGGAAACAGGAGGTTCTGAAAGAGCTCAATGACATTTTTGCCGGCGACTCCTTTGAAAATGTCAGAAATGAGATTTTCCGAATTCATGCGAGAGTGCTCCGCGAAAGAGTATTCATTGCGCTTCATATGCATGCGGGGGACGGCAATGTTCACACAAATATTCCGGTCAACTCCGACAATGTGAAAATGCTCCGTAAAGCCAACGAAGGCGTCGCGTATGTCATGGATGTCGCAAAGAAGCTTGGCGGAGCGATCTCCGGAGAGCACGGCATCGGCATGACAAAGATCGATTTTGTGAGCAAAGGAGAATTTGACGAGTTTTACGACTACCTTGACAAGACCGATCCGCACGGAAGGTTCAACAAAGGCAAGCTGAGACCGCAGGCCAATCTTTCGATTGCCTATACGCCGAGTTTTAATTTGCTCGGACATGAGTCTCTGATTATGCAGAAAAGCGAGGCTCGTCTGATTTCCGAGGAGATTAAGACCTGTCTGCGCTGCGGCAAGTGCAAACCGGTCTGTTCGACTCATGTTCCCAATGCCAATCTGCTCTACTCTCCTCGAAATAAGGTGATTGCGACCTCGCTGCTTTTGGAGGCGTTTCTTTACGAAGAGCAGACCCGCCGAGGTGTTTCTCTTAAGCACTACGCCGACTTTGAGGATGTGTCAGATCACTGCACGATCTGTCAGAAATGCCAGAAGCCGTGTCCGGTTAAGATTGACTTCGGCCGCGTCACTATGCTGATGCGCGATATGCTGCACGCCAAGCATAAGGAGCGCTTCCATCCGGCCAAGGCTGCCGGACTTAAATTCCTTGAGCTTGAGAACCCGCTTGCGGTCAGAGCGGCCCGCAAGGGACTGATTGAATATGGGTTCCAGGCAGAAAGGGCGGCTTCGGACATGCTGAAAATTGCCTCTGCCCGCAGTGCGCGTCATCCGGGATTCAGCACGGGGCGTCCGAGTGTTCGGGAAGAGGTGATTCATCTCGTTAACCGCAAGCTCCCGAAGGATTATGTCGGGACGACGGCGCGCAAGCTGCTTGATATTGAGGATGCGAAATTTATTCCGGTGATAAAAAACAAGGAGCTTGCCGCTTCGGATCAGCCGAGAGAGTCCGTGTTCTACTTCCCGGGCTGCGGCAATGAGAAACTTTTCAGTCAGGTTTCTATCGCCGTTTTAGGCATGCTCTATGACCTGGGCGTGCAGGTTATCCTTCCGCCCGGATACCGCTGCTGCGGACATCCGCAGAAAGGGAACGGTCTGAAGGATAAGGGCGATGAAATCATCACGCGCAATCGGGTTCTTTTCCATCGTGTTGCCAACACGATGAACTATGCCTCGATCAGCACGGTGCTTGTCAGCTGCGGAACCTGTCTGCATCAGCTACGCGAGTACAACTTTGAGTCCATTTTCCCGGGCTGCCGCGTCATGGACATCCATGACTATCTGCTCAGTAAGGGCGTGTCCGTTAAGGGCGCCTACAACACGCGCTACATCTACCACGATCCGTGTCATACACCGCTTAAGGAAGGCGTGCCAATTGAGACGGTAAACGCGCTGATTCATCCCAAGGACGGCTCTTCGGTGGTGCTCTCTGAGCGCTGCTGCGGCGAAAGCGGAACGTTTGCGATTGCCCGACCGGACATCGCCAGTCAGGTTCGTTTTGCGAAAGAACAAAGCCTGAGAGGCGCGGCCGCGAAGCTCAAGGCGGGCGACTTCAGCGGAACCACCAAGGTTCTGACGACATGTCCCGGCTGTCTGCAGGGCATGAGCCGGTATTCGGACGCGATCAAATCACAGGCGGAGTTTCTGATTGTGGAGATGATGCGCTCAAGATACGGAGACGGCTGGCTGCATGAAACGTTAAATAAGCTCCGTGACGGAGCGATTGAAAAGGTACTGCTGTAATGGTCAAAGATTGTCCTTTATGCGCCCCTCAGGGCGAGCTTGAGGTCGTAAGGACCGATAAATTCCGTGTGATCCGGGTCGATGACCCGGATTTCCCGGGATACTTTCGCTTAATTTGGAACGAGCACGTGAAAGAGAACAGTGATCTGTCTGAAGAGGATCGTCTGATTCTTTGGCGCGCGCTCTGCGAGATTGAGCGGATCATGAATGAAGAGCTTTCTCCGGACAAAATTAACTTGGCCGAGTTCGGAACGATGGTGCCGCATCTGCATTGGCATCTGATTGCACGCTATCGTGACGACGCCTCCTACCCGGACTCCTACTGGAGTCCGAAGGTACGCAGTACGGACGAAGAAAAGCTCGTCGAGCGGCGGGAAAAAACTCTGCGGTGCGCAGAGCGCATTAATCGCTGCTTTGCTTAAATGCGACGAACTTGTTTCTGAGGTGCGAAGCGACGTCATCGGTGACAAAGCCGCTTACGTCGCCGCCCATGGAAGCGATTTCGCGCACGAATGAGCCGCTGACGAACTGGTACTGTTCGGCAGGCGTCAGAAATAGGGTGTCCACTTCCGGCATCAAAATCTGGTTCATACCGGCCATTTGGAACTCGTATTCAAAGTCGCTGACAGCGCGCGCGCCCCGGATGATGCACTGAGAGTGATGTTCCCGAACGAAAGTCGCTAAAAGCCCCGTAAAACCGTACACCTCGACATTGGACATCTCTGCGGTGGCGTTTTGGATCATTTCCAGGCGTTCCTCAAGCGTAAAAAGCGTGTGTTTGCGTTTACTTTCTGCGCAGGCGACGATAAGTTTAGGGAAGAGTTTCGCCGCACGGCGGATTAAATCGAGATGTCCGCGCGTAAGCGGATCAAACGTACCCGGGTATGTTGCGATAACCATGTTTACTGCTCCGTCTGACGCGCCAGAAGCAATGAGCTGGCGCCGGACTTAAGTCGTCTGACGGCCTGAAGTCCGATTTCTGAAAGAGATGCGTCTGAGATTTCTTCGGGCGATTCGACATAAATCAGCCCGTCGGGTTTAATAAGCCCGGATGCGGTTTTAAGCGCATGCATCTGTAGTTTTAGAGCAAAGGGCGGATCGATAAAGATCACGTCATATTGTTTTCCTGCGGATTTTATCGTCAGGCTGTCGGCGCAGTGCACGTGTAAAGGCGCGCCGAGTTTTTCAGCGTTCTTCTTAATTTGCGCACAGGCGGAGCGGTTGACTTCATAAACATCCGCGCTTTTTCCGCCTCGGCTGAGGAATTCGAAGGAAAGGGCGCCGCTTCCGCCAAACATATCGAGGCTTGTCCGTTCTTCAAAAGTTTCGAACAGGTGTCCGAGCCAGTTAAAGAGTGTTTCCCTCTGGCGATCCCCGGTGGGCCTTAGTCCTTTTGCGTCCAAAACGGGCAACGGGGTTCGTTTCCATTTTCCCCCAATGATCCTTACTTTGCCGCTACAGTTTCCAGGCATTGGTAAACTCTCAGATTAATTGATTACCTGAACTTTAAATGAAAAATACTCAACATGAGTGACACGAAAGAAAAAACGGGTTGGTTTGCCAGACTGAAGAAAGGTCTTAAAAAAACTCAAGTTAACCTTGTCGGCATCTTTACCGGCGGCGTTGTTGACGAAGCATTTCTTGAAGAGCTGGAGTTTCAGCTGATTGCTTCAGACGTCGGGGTGGAAGCAAGCGCGAAGATTCTGGATAGTCTGCGCGACAGAATCAAACTCAAAGGTCTTAAAACACAGGACGAAGTGAAGGTCGCGCTGAAAGAGATCATTGCGGAACTTTTGAAACCCTGCGAAGCGTCTTTAGATTTTGACGCGCACAATCCATTGGTGATAATGATGTGCGGTGTTAACGGCGCCGGCAAGACAACCACGATCGGTAAACTTGCCAAGCATTTCAGTCTCATGAACAAGCGAGTGCTTTTGGCGGCGGCGGATACTTTCCGCGCAGCGGCGCGGGAGCAGCTGGCGGTTTGGGGCGAGAGAAACCAAATTGAAGTCATCTCTCAGGACAAGGGGGATCCGGCATCCGTTGCTTACGAGTCGATCGTCAGCGGCAAAAAGAAAGGAATGGATATTGTGATGGTGGACACCGCAGGGCGTCTTCCTACTCAGACCAACCTGATGAACGAGCTCTCGCGCATTCAGCGCGTTCAGGGCAAAGCGATGGAAGGGGCACCGCACGCTTCAATTCTGGTTTTGGACGGAACAAACGGACAGAATGCGCTGGCTCAGGTGAAAGCTTTTGACGAAGCGGCCAAACTGACCGGGCTGATCATTACAAAACTTGACGGTACGGCAAAGGGCGGAGTGCTGGTCGCGCTGGCCTGTTCCAGAGAAAATCCGATTCCGATTTACTACATTGGCGTCGGAGAAACGATTGATGATCTGCAGACATTTAACGCAGATGAATTCGCAGCCGCTTTGGTCGGATTGGACAAGTAACGCAAGATGAGATTAGCCGCGATAGATTTAGGGTCCAACAGCTTCAGGCTGGAGATCGCCCGAGTAGAAGACGGAAATATTTTCAGCGAGTGCAGATGGAAAGAGACGGTCCGTTTGGCTGCAGGGCTTGATGAGAACGGGTATCTTTCTGAAGCTGCGCAGAAAAGAGCGCTGACGGCGCTTTCCAGAATTGCCGAGAAAGTGCAGGGTTTTCCGCCCGCCCAAGTACGAGCAGTCGGAACTCAGACGCTTCGAGCCGCGGAAAACTCGGCAGAGTTTTTAGTGAAGGCCGAGAAAGTTCTGGGCTATAAGATTGAAATTCTCAGGGGCAAAGAAGAGGCGCGCCTTGTTTACATGGGCTGCAGCTTTGCGCTGCCGGCTTCGGACGAGATCAGGCTTATTGTTGATATCGGCGGCGCGTCAACTGAGTGCGTGGTTGGACGCGGCCATGAAGTTTTAGACGGAGAGTCGTTCCATATCGGCTGCGT
Source organism: Parasutterella sp. St.1A3 (assembly GCF_059728705.1). Lineage (NCBI taxonomy): Bacteria > Pseudomonadati > Pseudomonadota > Betaproteobacteria > Burkholderiales > Sutterellaceae > Parasutterella > Parasutterella sp. St.1A3. The sequence goes on from NZ_BAAGFK010000001.1 coordinate 82,762, forward strand.
TAACACTTCCGTCTCGTTCTTTAAGGACGGCAATATCAGCGCCAAGAGTTTTAGGCATGCGATATTGGCGGCGGAATTTGTGCTGGACGGCAATGTGTCGGCCTTTACGAAGGGACATTGGTCGGAAGCTTACGGTTCATCAGGGACGGTTTCTGCGGTTTCTTCGATTCTGCGCTCGAACGGCCTGACGGACGGCACGATTACGCTTGACGCGCTTGAGGTGCTGAAAGAGAAGATTATTTCCTCCGGGCGCATTGATAATCTTCATTTCGACGGGCTGCGCGAGGACCGCAGAGAGGTACTGGCGGGCGGCGTGGCGGTTCTGCTTGCGGTGTTTAAGAAGCTGCGGATTGACAAAATGAAGGTTTCGGGCGGAGCGCTCCGTTACGGGCTACTTTATAACCTTGCCGGCCGTCAGCTGAATTCTGATCCGCGTACCGGTTCAGTCAGTGCGCTCTTAAAGCGCACGCACTCCGATGAAAAGCAGTCCGAGCGCATGGCATCCTTTTCGCTGCAGCTGCTGGGCCTTTTAAAGCCGCATGCTTCGGCGGAACAAAAACAAGCCTTGGAATGGGCGTCTCGGCTTTATGAAGTCGGCCTCTTTCTCTCTAGGAGCGACTATCATAAGCACAGTGAATACGTTATTCGCAACAGCGATTTGGCGGGCTTTTCCCGCTCCGAGCAGGAGAGAATTGCCGCTCTGGTGCTTTCGCACCGCGGGCAGCTGAGAAAGGTTGAAGCGCAGATCGAAGAAAAAAGTTTCCGTGAATTGGTCTTTGTTATTCGTTTGGCGGCGATTTTTGTGCATGCGCGGCACGACATAGCGCTGCCGAAGATGTCGCTCAGTGAAGCGGGGAAAGTTTTTGAAATTCATCTTCCCGAGCATTGGTGCAGGGAGCATCCGCTGACGAAGTACATGATTGAGCAGGAAGCTTTGGCGTGGGAAAAGGTTGGTTATCAGGTTAAGCTGAGTATGAAATGAAAGCACTCGTCAGAATGGTGAAGGTTCCGCTTCAGGGATGGAACCGTGACGGAGCTCCTCTTGTGACCATGGAGGTCCGAGAGGGAGAATTTGTCCTGCTTCTTGGAAATAACGGCTCCGGAAAATCCAGTCTGCTTAATCTTATTTCAGGTCTTTCTCTGCCCGAATCCGGAGAGGTTTTTATCAAAGGGAATGCGATATCAAGGATGAGCGAGCATCAGCTTCGGCAGTGGCGCTCCCGTATCGGCATGATTCCGTCCGATCCCGTCATACTCGAAGACTATACGATTGAAGAAAACCTTCAGCTGACTGCGCTGCTTCTGGGGAAGAGCGTTCAGGAGGCTGCGAGCAACGCGAGGGAGTGCGCAGCTTTATGCGGTTTAGAGCCGGAGCTTAAAAGAAAAGGCTCAGAGCTTTCAGTCGGCTTGAAGAAGCGTTTGGTTATCGCCCGCTCGCTGGTGAATCAGCCGGAACTCATACTGGCGGATTCTCCGATGGAAGCGCTTGACAATGACGCTCAGGAAGAATTTCTGTATATCTGCACAAAACTTGCACAGATCGGTTATCCGATCGTAATGACCTCAAGCTATCCTCTTCCATTTGAGATTCGAGCGCTTCGCGTGTTTAACCTTAACGAGGTGCAGAAATGATCTCCACTGCGGAAAGGGCCAAGCGCTCTTTAAAAACCGGGAAAAGAACCTTCTTCTTAGTTGTCGCGATTCTTTCTTTGGCGTTCTGTCTTCTCGGTCAGATGGTACTGAGTTTTTATTCTTTTTATCAGGCGCACCGCGGAGTGATGGGTGATGAGGCAACGATTTTCATCGATCCTACCCTGAATGATAAGGAGACGGAAAAACTTGTACAGAAGATTCAGAGTCTCACCCCGGCCTCTTCGATGAGAGAGATTCAGCCGGCTGACGTGTTGGAAAAAGATATTTTGAAACTGGTTGAGGCTCGCAAGAAAGTGCCGCTGATCCTTGCGCTTCAGTTTCCGGCTGATGTTTCAGTTTCAGAGATGCGCGAGCACGCCGCCGATATTAAGAAGATGAAGGGTGTAGAGGCAGTTACGGCGAATTTTGAGTGGATCGAGAAGCGTCATACGCTCAGAGAGGCGATTGCGCTGGGTATTATTGCGCTTGCGGTTCCGACTGTGCTTTTAGTGGCCATGCTGATCGTTCAGAGCAGCCTGAGACTGCGGAGCTTTATGAGCGATGAACAACGGCTTTTCGGCATGCTTGGCGCTTCGCGGTTTTCGATTTGTGCGCCTCAGATGCTGGTTGCCTTCTGGGCTTCGCTGCTTTCGTGTTTATTTGGCTCGATGCTTTTGGCCCTGTCGCTCTGGGGCAGTATCCCCCTTTTGGAAGAAGCCTTTGAAGTGAAGCTTCTTGCAGACGTACAAACCTGCGCCGCTGTGATTGCGCTGATTGCGCTGATGACTATTTTCGCGACAGTTTTTTCTTCAATGGTCGCGGCTTCCCTGACTAAGCCCCTGAAGTTCTAGTTATTAACCTTTAGCTTAGAATTGAAGGCAATGACTGCTGATAACAAAGAACCCAAGAAAAAGCCCTGCACTGCGCTGGCTCCTTATAAGCCGACGCCGTTGGCGATTCCTGACACAGGATTAGGAACGCTGGCGGATTTTATTCGGGCCGCGAACCGTGCCCCGATCCTGACGCCTGAACGTGAACACGAATTAGCGGTTAGGCTGCACGACAAAGGGGACATGGAAGCCGCAGGCGAACTGATCATGTCGCATTTGCGGCTGGTGATTTCTATTGCCCGTCAGTATCAAGGCTACGGGCTTCCGTTCTCAGATCTGATTCAGGAAGGCAATATCGGTCTGATGAAGGCGGTTAAGCGTTTCAATCCGCATAATGGCGCCCGCTTAGTGACGTTTGCCATGACATGGATCCGTTCTGAAATTCAGGACTACGTTCTGAAGAACTGGCGGCTGGTGAAAGTGGCGACGACTAAATCTCAGCGCAAGCTCTTCTTTAACCTTAGAAAGATGAAGGACGATACCAAGCTGTTGGGTTTGGACGACGCAAATCGCATTGCCGAACAGCTGGAAGTGAAGCCCTCTGAAGTTTTTGAGATGGAGCAGCGCATGACCGGCGCGGACATTGTGATTGATGAACCGAGCGGCGGGGAAAAAGACAGTGCGCCGGAGGACTGGCTCTTTGATGAAGGGGACGACCCGGACAGCAGGCTAAAGCAGGCTCGGTACGAAGAAGTGCTTAGCACAGAGCTTCCTGAAGCGGTAAAGAAGCTTGATCCTCGTTCGCGGCGTATTATTGAGGCGCGCTGGCTTTTTGACGAAAGCAAAGACAAAAAAGGCGCAACTTTGGCTGATCTGGCAGCAGAGCTGGGTGTCAGTCAGGAAAGGGTTCGTCAGCTTGAAAAAAAGGCGTTTGCCGTATTGAAGTCAGAACTGAAGGATGATGCGGCTGAGTGAAGGCGCATTTATGCGAAAGGTTTAGTTTGTCATGTTCAACATAGTGCTTGTCCATCCGGAGATTCCGCCGAATACCGGAAACATTATTCGTCTGTCGGCCAATACCGGCTGTCGGGTTTTTCTTATCGAGCCGCTGGGGTTTGCGCTTGAAGACAAGCATCTGAAGCGTGCCGGGCTTGATTACTGGGAATATGCCGACATCAAGGTCTATCCCTCTTTTGAGGCCTTTTTGGCAGCCGAAGAGCCCGACAGAGCCCGCATGTTCGCAATGACGACCAAAGCGAAGCAGTTAGTCCAGAGCGTCTCTTTCGAGCCCGGGGACTGGTTTGTCTTCGGCTCTGAGGGGAGCGGCCTGCCGCAGGAGATCAGAGATTTATTTGATGCGGCGCATATGATACGGCTGCCGATGCGGCCGAAGAACCGTTCCCTCAATCTCTCCAACTCTGTCGCCGTTACGGTTTACGAAGCTTGGCGGCAGAATAATTTCGAAGGCGGAGTTTAGTCCGGCAGAGCGCCTATCAGTTTCTCAAAAAGCGCTTTGATGTTGCTGTCAAAAAAGCAGAGATCGTTGACTGTATCGCTGATAAGGCCGCAATCGATAGCGGTTTCGAAAAATTCATGAATTTTCTGATAGTACCCATCGACATCAAAAAATCCGATCGGTTTACGGAAAAGTCCGAGCTGATTATTGGTAATGACTTCGAAAGCCTCATCGAGCGTGCCGACGCCTCCCGGAAGAACGAGGAACATATCGGACTCTAGGAACATACGCTCTTTACGTTCAGCCATTGTATCGACATAGATAAGTTCTGTGAGGTTGTCCGCGGGCTTCTCTACCGAGCTTAGGAATTTCGGAATAATTCCTACAACAGGGGCGTAAAAGTCAACAGCGCTCTGGGAGACAGCACTCATCAGACCGGTATTGCCGCCCCCGAATACCAGACGGTACCCATAGCCTGCGATCAACTCTCCAACCTCTTCCGCAGAAGCGGTTAAGTCATACTCCTCTACTTCTCGAGAGCCGCAAAAAACGCCAACTGAAATTTGTTCTCTTCCATCTTTTCTTCTCATAGCAGTAAAAAATAAAAAACCGCTTCCGATTGTATCGGAAGCGGTCTTTGCAGATTAGCGTTTACTGTGCAGTATGAGCTTGCTCAGCAGCCTGCTGTTCCTGCATTCTCTGAGCGAAATAGGCTTCAAAGTTAATTTCGCCGAGGTAAACAGGGGGCATACCTGCGCGTGTCAGCAGGTCGCAGACATTGCTGCGGAGGTACGGATAGATGGTTGTCGGGCAGGTGATGCCGAGAACCATTGTCTTGTGTTCTTCTTCAAATCCTTTCATGAGGAAGATACCTGCCTGCTTGCATTCGACAAGGAAAACCGTTCGGTCTTCGTTATTGATTTTGGTTGTCGCGGTCACTGTAGCGCGAACAACGACTTCATACAGATCCGGCTGGCTCAGAGCGGACTGGGCAACTTCGAGCTGGATATCGACGTGCGGCGCTTCAGGAGCAAGGAAGATCTCTGGAGCGTTGGGCATTTCAAGGGAAGCGTCCTTCAGATAAATACGCTGGATAGCGAACTGAGGGCCCTGATCCTGAGCAGCTGCTTCAGGAGCTGCGTTTGTTTCGTTTTCTGCCATTTTTGTTTCCTTTTCAAGGGTTAAATGATGGTTAATTATTTCTTGCCTTTACGGCCGCGTTTGGAAATTTCAAGGCCGGTGAGCGGAAGCTTGGCGGCCTGCCAGGCGACAATGCCGCCGTCAAGTGTATAGACCTCAGAGAAGCCTTTTCCCTTGAACTGTTTCAGTGCCTGCTGTGCTCTTCTGCCATTTTGGCAAACGAGAATGACCGGACGATTCTTATCAAGAGAATCGAGTTTGGCGATCAAGTCAGCAGCCGGAATGTTTACTGAGCCTGCCAAAGTTCCTTTGGAGAACTCACTCGGAGTTCTGACATCGACAAGCTGAGCGTTTTTATCGTTCACCTTGATTACGACGTCTGCGGGATTAAGGCCGGCGTTTCTGGACTTGGATAAGGAAGGGAACGCGAGAAGGATTGCTGAACCGATAAACGTGATGATCAGCAGAATATTTTCAGTAATAAAATCCATTTTGTTGGTAAATAAAATTAGCCCGATCGGTATCGCGGATTCCCGCCTTACGGAGCCGGCAATCAAACAAATAAGGCATTCTATCAAAACGATTCTTTTGATTCCATAGGAAATTGCGGACTGACCGTAAAAAGGCGCCTGCCAAGGACGATTTATTCTCGCTGCGGCGGTCGAGTCTTTATCTCTATTGCCTCCCCGACTGATACAATCAAGGTTTACGATCGATTTCCGGAAAGATTATGTACAAAATTGTTTTGATGAGACACGGCGAAAGCCAGTGGAATTTAGAGAATCGATTCACGGGTTGGGTTGATGTCGATTTGACGGAAAAAGGCCGTCAGGAAGCGGCAAGGGCCGGAGAGATTCTTAAAGCCGAAGGTTTTGAATTTGATCTTTGCTATACATCGGTTTTAAAACGCGCCGTACGCACCCTCTGGATTGCGCTGGACAAGCTTGACGCGATGTATCTGCCGGTTATTAATGACTGGCGCCTGAACGAACGTCATTACGGAGCGCTTCAGGGACTGAACAAAAAAGAGACAGCGGCAAACTTTGGAGACGAACAGGTTCTGATCTGGCGCCGCTCTTATGACGTTCCGCCGCCCGCACTGACCAAGGATAATCCGATGTGGCCGGGTTTTGACCGTCGTTACAGCGCTGTTAATCCCGATACGCTTCCGCTCACAGAATGTCTGGCCGATACGGTGGCCCGTGTGGTGCCCTATTGGGAAAACGAAATCGTCCCCAACATTAAAGCCGGAAGAAAGATTCTGATTACTGCGCACGGCAATTCACTGCGTTCCCTGATCAAACATTTGGACAATGTTTCCGACAAAGATATTGTTGGCGTCAATGTTCCGACCGCAACGCCTCTTGTCTACGAACTGGATGAAAATATGCGTCCGATCCGCAGCTACTATCTTGGCGATCAGGAAGCGATTAAGCAGAAGATGGCTGCTGTTGCTGCTCAGGGCAAGTCTCAAAAATAACTCTTGATGCACGCACGCTCTTTGCTGGTCATTGCGCTCGTGAGTGCCGCCGCTTTGTGTGCGGCGGCTCCGAGCGCTTTTGCCGTTCAGTCTTCATCAGCGAAGGCTGCTGTGCAGAAGACTCCGGTCAAAAAGAAGAATGCTATCAAGCCGGCTGTGAAGAAAAAGGCGGCATCATCGAAGTCTTCTAAAAGCGCTCCAAAACGCCGCACTGCCGCGAAGAAGGTCGGAGCTGTACCGGACAGCATTGACGCGGCTCGCGCCCAGCAGCAGGAAACTCAGGGCAATATTGAGAAGATTCGTTCTTCGATTGAATCGACCTCTCAGGATCGGGAAAAGATTCGGTCAGAGCTGAAAAAATCCGAAACAGAGATTCGTGCCGTTCGGCAGAAGCTCAGAACGATTCGTACGCAGCGAAGCAAAGCCGAGCGCGAACTCGGCGCACAGAAGCGGCGTGTTGTCAGTCTGGAAAGTGAATTGGCGCTTGAGCAAAGAGCGCTGGAGAGCATCAATCGGCAGAGAGTTGAGCTGCAGACGCAGACGAAGAGTCCAGGTTGGGCTTCTTCCGATCCGAATCAGGCGATGAGACGGGAAACAATGCTGCAGATTCTGGCTAAGCGTTCTCAGGAATCCATCAAGCGTCTTGAAAAATCACAAAAGGCGTTGAACAAGGCACTGGCGGATTCGAAGCGCACTGGCGACAAGCTCAATAAAATGCTTTCAGCCGAAAGGGAAGAGCAGACGCGTCTGAATAAGGAACGGAGGGAGCGGCAGAGAACCGCAGCCAAGCTCGATCGTGAACTTATTATTCTATCAGGCAGTCTGCAGAAGCTGAAGAAGGATGAGGCCAGATTGGGGAACCTCATAACTAATATTCAGAAGCGTGAAGCGGCGAAGCAGTCCAAAGCGCTCGCATCTGCTGCGCATCGCAAAGCCTCAGATTCTTCAGGAACCGCTGCAGCGAAGGTGCAGCCGACAGCAGCGGTCGGTTTGATCTCGCCCGTTCAGGGCGACGTTGCGGCTCGTTACGGCCAGAAACGCGGCAGCGACGACAAGATGGGAACCTGGAAGGGAACGCTCTTCAGTGTAACCGGGGACAAGCCGGTGTATGCGGTTCGCGGCGGAAAGGTCGTGTTCGCTGATTATTTGAAGGGCTATGGAAACCTGCTGATCATTGATCACGGAAAGGGTTACTTCTCTGTTTACGGCAATAATGCGGAGCTTGAAAAGGACATTGGAGATTCCGTCAGGAGCGGCGAAGTGATTTCTCGGGTCGGCAAAGGTTCCGGGTCAGTCTCGGTTCTTTATTTTGAAATGCGTCACAATGGGAAACCAATCGATCCGACAGGATGGATAAATCTTTGATAATCTTTTTAAACTCTTACTAAAAGAACAACTGATTTCTTAAATTATTTTATGAAAAACATGTTTCGAGGATTGCTTCTTGTTTCCGGCGGAATGGTCGCGGGTGCTTTGATCAGCGCCTCTCTGGCCGGTCCAGCCAAGCAGGGAGCCTCAATACTCCCTCTGGATGAAATCCGTCAGTTCACGGATGTTTACGGGGCTGTAAAGCAGTTTTACGTTGAACCGGTAGAAGATAAAAAGCTGATGAAGGAAGCGATTTCCGGCATGCTGTCCGGACTTGATCCGCATTCGGCTTTCTTAGACGAAGAAGCCTACAAAGATCTTCAGGAAGGGACCGCCGGAGAATTTGGCGGCCTGGGTATCGAAGTCAGCGCAGATCCGTCCGGCGTGAAGGTGATTTCGCCAATCGACGATACGCCTGCGGCGAGAGCGCATATCCGAGCAGGCGATATTATTTTCAAGATTGACGGCAAACTGATTAAAGACCAATCGCTGAATGATTCCGTCAAGATGATGCGCGGCAAGCCGGATACCAATATCGAGCTTTCGATCTTGAGAAAAGGTTCTGCTGGCCCGATTAACATCAAGCTGACCCGAGCGATTATCAAAGTTCAGTCGGTTAAATCCAAACCTCTGCCCGACGGTATGGGATACGTCAGAATTTCTCAGTTCCAGGAAAGAACGAGCAGTGATTTAGCTAACGCTCTGGAGTCTCTGAATAAGAGCGGCAATCTGAAGAACGGTTTGGTGCTTGATCTGCGCAACGACCCGGGCGGACTGCTCAATGCTGCGATCGGAGTCTCTGCGGCTTTCCTGCCGAAAGGTTCATTGGTTGTATCGACCAAGGGGCAGATTGAAGACGCAAAGAAGGAATACATAACTTCTCCGAAAGACTATCAGGTTGTTCGCGAAGACGCCGCGGTGGAGAAGCTTCCTGAAGTCACCAAGACGATGCCGATTGTTGTGCTGGTGAACGGCGCGAGCGCGAGCGCCAGTGAAATTGTTGCCGGAGCGCTTCAGGATCACAAGCGCGCAACGATCATGGGCACTCAGTCCTTCGGTAAGGGATCCGTTCAAACCGTGATTCCGATGCGCAGTGAAGGGAAGAAGACAGCGATTAAGCTGACGACAGCTCGTTACTTTACGCCGAGCGGCCGCTCTATCCAGGCCAAAGGCATTTCTCCGGATGTTGAAGTAAAAGATACGGCCGAAGGCAATTTCCTTGACTTCGATATTCGCGAAGCGGACCTCTCCAACCATCTGGAAGTTCCGGAGGATAAGGCCGCCAAAGATGCCAAGAAGGCTTCTGAAAAACCGAAGAAGGCCGAGGCACCGCTTCCTGTGAAGACAGATGCATCCGGCATTACCGAAAAGGTAGAACCGGTGAAGGCGCAGTCTGAAACGGTGAAGAAGCGTCCGAAGTTCTATCGTTACGGCGACGCTGATGATTATCAGCTGAATCAGGCGATCGATTATCTCAAGAAGGTTGACAAGGAGCAGGTATCGAAAAATGCCAAAGCTTCTGTGATTGAGCTTGAGAGCGGTATTAAGATGAAAGTGGAGCCTGTTAAGAAATAACAGTTCTCTAAGCGGAAAGCCTGGGTTTAGCCCGGGCTTTCGTTATCTGATTGCCGCAGAAGCGTTCTATCCGGCAAGGACGAGCGCGAGTTCCGAGTCGGTATAGGCATCTTTTTCAGAAGGATCCTGCTTGATGAATCTCAGCCAATGGCCAAGCAGCAGGGAGAGCAGAAATGAAGCGCGCTCGGCCGCATCAGCCGAAGCGGAAATTTCTCCCTGGGCGGCCGCTAGTTTGAGCGACTGTTTAAACGCGATCTGAATGTAGCCGTAGATCTTATTGATGTTTTGCTGCAGTGATTTATCTTCGAGCGCGAGCGCCTCTCCGCACAGGAGAGAGATCAGACCCGGTTCGGCGCTGCGCAGGGATAAAAGCAGCTTATAGAGCGTTTTCACCTGATCCGAGCCGGAAGCGTTTTCAGACACAATCTTATTGATCCACGAAACAATAAAATTTTCCGCGTATTTAATGACTTCTCGATACATCTCGGCTTTTCCGGGGAAATGCCGATAAAGGGCGGCCTCAGAAATGCCGAGACGATGTGCGAGCGTTTTGGTTGTGATGTGTTTGGATTCGGACTCGCTGATCAGGCTGACGAGCGCTCTGAGAATTTCCAGTTTGCGCTCGGCGCCGGTTTTTCTTTTACTTTTCTTTTCTTCCATCTCTGTTTGATGCTAATTTGCTCTGATCATGGTTCCGACACCCTGAGGCGTCAGGATTTCCAAGAGGAGGCAGTGGTCAACCCGTCCGTCGATAATGTGGACAGCCTTGACTCCGTTTCTGGCCGCCTGAAGAGCGGATGAGATTTTCGGATACATTCCGCCTGAGATTGTTCCGTCGGCAAACAGAGCGTCAATTTCTCCGGAAGAAAGACCGGTAATGAGGTTTCCTTCCTTGTCGAGGACGCCCGGGGTGTTAGTCAGCATGACTAACTTTTCTGCGTGAAGAACTTCTGCGATTTTTCCGGCGACTACGTCTGCGTTGATATTGTAGGAAAGTTCATCCTCGCCGACTCCGATCGGAGAAATAATCGGGATGAAAGCGTCATCCTGCAGAGCTTTAACGACGGACGGATTAACGGATTCGATTTCACCGACTCGGCCCACGTCGTAAAACTTTGTGGGATCCTGAATATCCTGCAGTTTAAGTTTTCTGGCTTTAATGAGCCCTCCGTCCTTACCGGAAAGACCGACAGCCTGACCTCCGAAGCTGTTGATGAGTGTTACGAGATCGCCCTGTACCTGTCCGGAGAGCACCCATTCCACGACTTTCATTGTTTCGTCGTCAGTGACGCGCATACCCTGTATGAATTCGCTTTTTTTGCCGACCCGGTTTAAAGCCTCGCCGATCTGCGGGCCGCCGCCGTGGACGACGACAGGGTTCATGCCGACTAATTTCAGCAGAACGACATCGCGGGCGAAGGCTCTTTGAAGGCGTTCGTCGGTCATTGCATTGCCGCCGTATTTAATGACGATTGTTTTGCCGTGAAATTTTTGGATAAACGGGAGGGCTTCCGACAGTATCTCTGCTTTCAGCTGAGCCGGAACGGATTTTGTGCTGAGGTTTGTCATTGATTTCTTCCAACAAATCGGGCTGTAAGTTATTGGCGGTTCTGAATAGTATCACTTCGGAGCGCTAGAATCGCAACACGAATAATCCATTATTGGAGGTCTAAAACGATGGAACAAAGTTTTGAGTTAAGCGGTGTCCACTGCATGCATTGTGTTGCCCGTGTCAAGAAAGCACTTGAACCTCTTGCGGAAAAAGTTGAAGTTACGCTTTCCCCCGCGATCGCAGTTCTGACAGTTAAAGAACCCGTATCAACGGAAAAAGTCAACGAGGCCCTTTCAAAGGCCGGAGATTACTCTGCTCAGCCTCTGAACTGATTTTCGTACTTTTGGACAAAAAGAAAACCGGATGTCTTTTGGGCACCCGGTTTTTTTATTAGTTGCCGTAGAGCTTCTGACGAAGTTCTCTTCTCTGCTGAGCCTCAAGCGAGAGCGTTGCGGTCGGGCGGGCGAGAAGACGAGGAATACCGATCGGATCGCCGGTTTCTTCACACCAGCCGTATTCGCCGTTTTCGAGTCGGCGCAGCGCCTCCTGAACTTTTTTAAGGAGCTTGCGTTCTCTGTCACGGGTTCTCAGCTCAAGTGCATGTTCTTCTTCGATCGTGGCACGGTCTGCCGGATCGGGAACAATGCTGTTCTCGCGCAGATGTTCGGCTGTCTCGCCGGCGTTGCTGCGAAGCTGAGCTTCTCTTTCTTTGAGCAGGTGCTTAAAGAAAGCCTGCTGAGCCTCGTTCATGTAGTCGGATTCAGGCATGTTCAGAAGTTCTGCCTGAGTCGGAATAGTAATTCCGTCGACGACAATCTTTTCTCCGGTCTGGGAGCCCATCGTCTTTAACAGATACTCAGCAGCCTTCTGCGCAGCCTTTTCGCTGGTTTTTGCGTCCGTTCCGTTCTGATCGGCCTGTACAAGAGGAGCGAGCTCAGCGGCTTCTTTGAGCGCTTTTTGAGCAGCAGATTTACGTTTAGTCGCCATGTTTCTTCTCCCTAGCGGTTTTTAGATGAGTTAATTAAACCAAGCAGGTTTCGAGTCCCTGCAGAATCGCCTTTTTAGGCAGGCGGCGGCCGATGAATACAATTTTGTTTGTCGGTTTCTGATCACCCCAGGGCTTGTCCAGATCAGCAGCCATCAGCATATGCACACCCTGGAAAATCATGCGTCTGTCGGTTCCGGTCATATACAGCACACCCTTGTAGCGGAGCATGTCCGGACCGTATACCTGTGTCAGAGTCCGCATATAGCTGTCAAGCCGAGCCGGATCGAACGGCTTGTCGGATTCAAATACGAACGCTGCGATTTCGTCATCATGACGCGGATGATGATGGTGATGACCGCAGCTGCATGTCTCTCCCTCCTCGTGATGATGTCCGCAGCTGCACTCTCCGTCGTGGTCGTGATGATCATGATTGTGGTCGTGATCGTGGCCGCAGCAGCAATGATCGCCATGATGGTGGTGTTCGCCTTCTTCCTGAGCCTCCTTGAGGAAGTCCGGGTCGAGCTCGAGTGCAGCGTCAAGGTTGAAACCGTGAATGTCGAGCACTTCGCGGATGTCAACATTGCCCATGTTGCATTCGATAATCGGAGCGCGCGGGTTCATGCGGTGCAGACGCGCGCACAGATCATCAACAATTTCCGAGTCGACCAGATCGACCTTGGAAAGAAGGATGCGGTCGGCAAATCCAACCTGAGCCTGTGCGGGCTCCTGCTCATCAAGAGTACGTCCTCCGTTCAGAGCGTCCACGACGGTGATGATTCCATCGACCATATAGAATTGGCTGACTTCTTCATCCATGAAAAACGTCTGTGCGACAGGGCCCGGATCAGCCAATCCGGTCGTCTCAATAATGACGCGTTCGAACTGTGCTGAGCCTTCTTTTTTCTTTTCCATTAAACGAATAAGGTTTTCAGCCAAATCACCGCGAATCGTGCAGCAGATACAGCCGTTATTCATCGTGATGATTTCTTCGTCCTCATTGCGAACCAGAAGATCGTTGTCGATGCTTTCTTCGCCGAATTCATTTTCGATGACGGCGATTTTCTGTCCGTGTTCCTCAGTAAGGATTCTGTTGAGAAGCGTCGTTTTTCCGGCGCCAAGAAAGCCGGTGATGATTGTTACCGGAATCAACTTGTCCATAGCTCCCCCTTAATCGTTTGAACAAAATAGAAAAATCTTTGAGGCCATTTAATTTGAACAGTGGGTTATACAGCAACATTCTTATTAATGCAAGAGTTAAAAAACCAAGCTGAGAAAACCAAATTTAAAACAAGTCCCAATCCTTAAGAAAACCGATTCAGCCGCTTTAGTTTTCAGGGCTTAAGGAAAGAGAAAACTTAAATTGAGCCGGTGTTTTAAACGAATTAGGTATTTTCCATGTCACTGAGCTTTACAAAAAAACAGGCTCGAAATTTTGTTTATCAAGCCTGAAAAAAGCGTTTGTCAGAATTAAGCCGGACCTCTGGAGAGCAGATGAAGACCTTTCAGGTATTCTCCTTCCGGGTGAGTCATCAAAAGCGGGTGATCCATACCTGCGCCAAGACGCTGAATCATCCATGCGTCCACTTTGGAGTCAATGACGGCGCCGGCGATAATTTTCTGGAAGAGGTCCACGTCAATGGCGCCGGAGCATGAGAAAGTCAGCAGATGGCCGTCATCGCCAAGGATGCGCAGCCCGTTAAGGTTAATGTCTTTGTACGCTCTGGCGGCTTTCTCAACATGGTGGTGGCTGGAGGCGAATTTCGGAGGATCAAGAATGACCAGATCGAACTTCTCTCCCTCATCGCGGAATTTCCGTAGCGCTTCGAAAACATTCGCTTCGATCCATTTCATACTGCCGTCGTCAAAGCCGTTTCGCTTGGCATTTTCTTTAGCCATGGTCAGCGCATCTGCTGAGGAGTCAATCGAGACAACTTCGTCGGCGCCGCCCGCTTTCAGCGCCAGAGAAAAGCCGCCGGTATAGCAGAAGCAGTTCAAAGCCCTCAGGCCCCTGCCGTGTTTACGGCGGAACGCCTCGGCAAGTTTACGGGCGAGCAGACGGTTGTCGCGCTGATCCACATAAAAGCCGGTTTTATGTCCTTTGCGTACATCCACGCCGTATTTGATCCCGTCTTCAACGATTTCGACTTCTTCGGGCGGTTCGTTCCCTTCGAGTACTTCCTTGCGCTCTGGCAGGCCTTCTCTGGCGCGTGTTGCCGCGTCAGAGCGGTCATAGACCTCGGAAATACCGGTGTGCCTGACGATCGATTTGCCGATTTCAGCTCTCCAGTATTCGACCCCGGCAGACTGGAACTGCGTCACGATCTGGTTGTTGTACTGATCGACGATGAGTCCGGGCAGAAAATCAGCTTCGCCAAAGATCAGACGAATCGCGTTTGTTCTGCTGCGCAGAGGTTCTCTTGCGGCGATCGCCAGACGGATTTTTTCATCAATCCAGTTTTCGTCGATAACGTCGGTTTCGTTAAAGGACCAGCAGCGGGCGCGCAGCGCGGACTCCGGAGAGAATGCCGCCCATGCTAGGAAGTTCTTTTTGCTGTCCTGGACGCGAACGGTCTGACCGCTCTTGGGACGTCCGGATGCAGACGCGACTCCGGTCGCATACACCCAAGGATGACGGCGCAGCAGGGCGCGTTCTTTACCGGGTTTCAATGTAATAGTAGCAATAGACTGTGTCATTTGAGTTTCATTCGGTAAGTGGAGCGAGGGCGGCCTCGCAGACTCGGGAAGCGCCTCTGAGGAACGGCTCCCGCTGAGCTGCGGAGAATTTCTTTTCGTCGGGATCGCAAAGACAGATAAGCCCGAAGGCTTTGCCGTCCTGTTTCTTCAGCGGAAGAAGAAGAACTCCGCGCGTCTCTGACGGATCTACCTTGAGCCATGCGGCGATCTCATCTCCAAAATTTTTCCCGGCAAAGGGGCCTTCCATTTGCGCAATGGACTCCTCAATCTCCGGTCCGAGACGCTCCGCATAGGGGAAGAAGGCAAAATTTGGACGTGCCGGCCAAAGTCGAATTAATCCGTACGAAGCGTCGAAGGCATTCTTGAAGAACTCGAGTGCCGTATCCGGAAGTCCGATATTGTCTTCGCAGGCAAGCAGTGAAATTGCCAGATCCAAAACGGATTCGGTGTCTTTTGCTTCTGAAAGCGCCTTTTCCCGAAGCTTATTTTCCTCTTCCCGAACTTCCATGGTCGTGAGCGTTGCCCGAAGAACTTCGTTCTGGCACTCGATAATAGAGCGTGTACCCTCCCGATTTTGTCTCGGGAAGCTCATATGAGAGAAGACGTCGGGGTGGCGTCGAAAGAAATCCGGGTTGTCCGTCAGGTAATCGATGACAAATCGGACAGCTTTCTGATTATCTTCAAGTGAGTAGTTCATTAAAGTTCGATCTCGCTGTCAAATAGGTAAACGGCAGGGCCGATAAGTTCAACGTTTTCACCTTCTCCTTCCCACTGAAGCGTCAGATCGCCGCCTCGGTTGTGAAGCGTTACGGGTGATTCCATGAACTGAGCGTGAATGCTGGTGACTGCGGCCGCGCAGTTCCCGGTTCCGCAGGCGAGTGTTTCTCCGGCACCTCGTTCCCAGACCCGAACTTTGCCTTCATGGGGATTCATGATTTCCAAAAAGCCGACATTGACGCGACGGGGGAAGGCCGGATGTTTTTCGATAAACGCGCCGAGCTCAGCAACCGGCGCGCCGGCAGCGTCGTCGACAATGATCGTGACATGCGGATTGCCCATTGAGCTGACGGAGAACCACCAGAGTTCGCCCTTGAAGCGGATTGCCCACTGAGGCTCACCATTTACTTCTCTTGTCGGCAGTCCGGCGGGATTAAACGGAAGGTCTGCCGGGGTAAAAGACGGCATTCCCATATTGACTTTGACCGTTCCGTTATCGAGCAGTTCGGGCTCAATGACGGATTTCATCGTTTGGACGCGGATTTTTTTCTTGTCCGTCAGTTTTCTTTGGCTGACATATTTAACGAAGCAGCGCGCGCCGTTGCCGCACTGTTCGACCTCTCCGCCGTCTTGGTTAAAGATTCGGTATTTGAAGTCGACAGAGTTATCATCGGGTTTTTCAACAACCAGAATCTGATCGGCACCGACGCCAAAATGGCGGTCAGCCAAATGTCTCAGCTGCTTTTCTGTGAGGGAAAACGGTTTTTCAGTGCAGTCAAGCACCACGAAGTCGTTTCCTGCTCCGTGCATTTTCGTGAATTTAATTTTCACAGCGTCCTCAACGGATAGTTAATCTCATCATTCTACTAATGCGTAAGCGCAATCCGCGTATTTTTCGCAATAGCAGCCTAATAAACAGGCGGTTCTCCCTGCGGCCGCGTTTTAAAGCGGCGATGTGTCCACAGATATTGGTCCGGATGTCTGAGGATAAATTGTTCGAGTTCCCGATTGAGGCGTTCGGTGTCCGCGACGGGATCATCCGTCGGAAAATTCTCAAGCGGGTCCGACAGATGCATGATGTAGCCCTCGTCGGTTGTTTCAGCGATGCCCCAGATCACTTTTGCCTTAGTCAGCTTTGCCAATTTAGAGACCATGGGCAGTGTCGCGGCCTGAACTCCGAAAAACGGGACAAAGACGGAATTTCGTTCTCCGTGGTCCATATCGGGAAGGTAATAAAAAGGCAGGGGCTCACGAATGACACGGATGACTTGTTTCATCGCGGAGTTGGATTTTGGAATCAGGACCGGATCGGAGAATCGCTTGCGGGCGTCATAAGCCCATTTATCCCAAATGGGGTTGGACTGAGTCTGATAAAGCGAAGCGCCGCGTCTGAAGGTATTGATTGCGATACCGCCCGCATCCAGACCGACAAAGTGCGGGGCGACAACGATAAGCGGACCCTCATCACACAGTTCCAGGAATTTCTCTTTTCCGGTGAATTTGACCATTGCCTGTACCTGCTCGGCGCTTCCCTTGGCCAGTACGCTGTGGTCAAGCGCGGCACGCACGAGGTTCCTGAAGACTTGTTTCGCTGTGGCTGTGCGTTTTTCTTCGGTCCAATCCGGGAAACACAGCCTGAGGTTTGTAAGGGCGATATGGCGTCGGCGCGCAAGCACGTACCAGGTGACCGTGCCGAGGAAATCGGCCAGAGCGGTCCGCGAGGACTGCTTCCAGCTGACCATCGAGTTCACAATCCCGACACAGGTGCGGGAAATGATTTGATTAAGTGCAGATTTCTTCGCCACGTCAGTCTTTAAGATAAAAAAATGTTAATTTGCTAAATTTTCTTTCCAAGCTAGGGTATTGGACTTGAAAAGCCGATGCTCGAAGATTATAGTGCTGAGTTCGCCGAGTTAAAGGACAACTTGCGGGGCGATATCGAAATTCCGCTAAAGCGTCCGGAAGCGTGCTTCCGCGACGCTGTCTCCTTTGGTTAAATTTTTATTGGAGTACAGCAAGACATGAAACAATCCGCCAAAGAATATCTTTTTACCTCCGAGTCTGTGTCGGAGGGACATCCCGATAAAGTAGCCGATCAGATTTCCGATGCGATCCTTGACGCCATTTTGGAACAGGATCCGACGGCACGCGTTGCGGCTGAAACACTGTGTACGACCGGCACTGTGATGCTGGCAGGCGAAATTTCCACGACAGCCAATGTGGATTTTCCCTCAGTGGTTCGCAACACGCTGAAGAGAATCGGCTATGACGACAGCAGCTACGGCATTGATCATAAAGGCTGTGCTGTTCTCGTCGCCTTTGACAAGCAGTCTCCCGACATCGCGCAGGGTGTTGATTCCGCGCAGGACGATCCTTTGGAAAAAGGCGCCGGCGACCAAGGTCTGATGTTCGGCTACGCCTGTGACGAAACTGACGCGCTGATGCCTGCTCCGATTTATTACGCTCATCGCTTAGTTGAACAGCAGTCTTTGATGCGCAGAACCGGCGAAATGCCTTACCTGCGTCCGGATGCCAAGAGCCAGGTCACGATGCGTTATGTTGACGGTCGTCCCGTCTCGGTAGAAACCGTGGTTCTTTCTACTCAGCATGCGCCTGAGATGAGCGACGGAGACAAGATGAAGCCCGAATTCATCGAAGCCGTGATTGAGAAGATTGTGAAGCCGGTATTTCCTCCGGAAATGCTTCGCGACACCAAGTATCTGATCAATCCGACAGGCCGCTTTGTAATCGGTGGCCCTCAGGGCGACTGCGGTTTAACCGGCCGTAAGATCATTGTGGACACCTACGGCGGTGCCTGCCCGCACGGCGGCGGTGCCTTCTCCGGCAAGGATCCGACCAAGGTTGACCGCTCAGCTGCCTACGCATGCAGATACGTGGCTAAGAACATCGTTGCCGCAGGACTTGCCAAGCAGTGCCAGATTCAGGTCGCTTATGCCATCGGCGTTGCCAACCCTGTGAATATCACTGTTTATACCGAAGGTACCGGCGTCATCCCTGATGAAAAGATTGCCGAACTCGTCCGTGAACATTTTGATCTGAGACCTGCAGGCATCATCAAGATGCTTGATCTGCAGCGTCCGATCTACTCTAAGACTGCCGCATACGGTCATTTCGGCAGAGAAGAGCCAGAATTCACTTGGGAAAGAACGGACAAAGCAGAAGCGCTGCGCAAAGCTGCCGGCTTGGCAGACTAAAATTTCGCGATAAGCGTTCAGTGGGAGGCGGACGAAATCCGCCTCTTTCTGTTTTAGCGAACAACTAATTAAAATCCAACTATTCAGTGAAACAGATCGAAGTAAGGAAAGATCGATGACAGTACGAGTTTTAACAGGTGTTACGCCAAGTGGTACTCTTCATTTGGGCAACTATGTGGGCTGTATTCGTCCCGCGATTCAAAAGAGTCTTGCAGCCGGTACGGAGAGTTTTTATTTTCTTTCTGATTACCACGCCCTGATCAAGACGATCGAGGATCCGGATCGAATTGAAAAGAGCCGTATTCAGATTGCCGCTACATGGCTTGCCTGCGGTCTTGATCCGAATCGCGTTCACTTTTATCGACAGAGCGATCTGCCGGAAACTTTGGAATTGGACTGGATTCTTAACTGTCTGACTTCCAAAGGGCTGATGAATCGTGCGCATGCATATAAGGCCAAGGTTGAAGCGAATGAACGCGACGGAGAAGATCCCGACAATAATGTCACAATGGGTCTTTTCTGCTATCCGATTCTGATGGCGGCCGACATTCTGATTTTCAAAGCAAATTTGATTCCGGTCGGAAGAGATCAGATTCAGCACATTGAAATGTGCCGTGATATTGCCGCTCGCTTTAACATGCTTTACGGCAATGGCAAAGAAATCCTTCCGCTGCCCGAGGCGCTGATTGACGAGGAGGTCGCGGTTCTTCTTGGTCTTGACGGGCGCAAGATGAGCAAGAGTTATGACAATGTCATTCCTTTGTTTGAGGGCGGAGAGAAGGCGCTGAAAGAAGCGATTATGAAAGTGGTCACGGATTCCAAACTTCCGGGCGAGCCGAAGGATCCGGATTCCACATCGCTGACTCAGCTCTATGAGGCGTTCGCGACGCATGAAGAGCGTGAGGCGTTCCGCAAGGCGCTTCGTGAAGGGTTGAGCTGGGGAGAGGCCAAAGAGATCGTTTTTAACACAATTAACGGTGAAATCGGTCCTATGCGCGAAAAATATGAAATGTATATGCGGGAGCCGGAAGTCGTAGAGAAGATTCTTATCGAAGGCGTGGAGAGGATTCGTCCGATGGCCAGAGAACTCGTCGCTCAGGTGCGTGAGGCGGTCGGCCTGAGAGCATTCCGAGCTCTTGAAAATAAAGCGAAAAAAGTTAAGACGCGCAAGGGCAAGTGTGTGGTGAAGCAGTATCGGGAGAAAGACGGACTCTTTTACTTCAAGCTGGTTGATGCCAGCGGAAATCTTCTGGTGACAGCGGGAGGCCTTGCTTCCGGCAAGGAGACCGGAGCGCTGGTTAAGCAGTTTAAGGCTCAGGGAATGGCGGCGCTGACTGGCGTCTTTAATGAACTTGCCGAGTCGGTTTCCGAGCAGCAGGTGCAGGAAGCGCTTAGAGAGCTTGCGGAGGAATAGTGTGAAGAGGTGCTGCTTTGACGGCACCTTTTTCCGTAATGATCCAGTCCATTGCGGCATCGAACGGTTCCGTCTGAAACTGCGCGGCGGCAAACTGTGAAAAGCAGATCCCGACGGTTAACGGGCGCGGATCGGCCTTTTGGAGATAGCGGTCATAGAAACCGCCTCCGTAGCCGAGGCGGTGCCCGAGAGGATCGACGCCGACGCATGGGACCAGCAGAAGATCCGGAGCGGCGCACTCCGTGTTTTGCGGCTCGGGAATTCCAAATTTCCCCTGAATCAGCTTCTGCTGCGGCAGCCATTGGCGGAAAATCATTTCTTTGCCGACCGTGACAGGAAGGTAAAGTTTTAGCCCGCTTTTCTCAGCGCTCAGTCGAAGGGCAGCCGGCCGAATATCGGGTTCGCTTCCGATAGGATAGAAGAGTCCGATGGTTTGAGTCGTCGCCCGGCTCAGCCAATCTGCTGCGGACTGACAAAGTTCGGCATTAAGTTCGGCCCACCGGTTTGATTTTTTAAGTGTGTTTCTCTGTTCGAGCAGTGCGGCGCGGACAGTTTTCTTATTTGACAGCATAGGATTCGACAGAGTTCGGAATGAAAAAATATATTGTAGGCGGCTGGGTACGGGATAAGCTTCTTCAGGAAAGAGGCTTTGCGGTTCGGCCCTCCGATCGTGACTGGGTTGTCATCGGAGCGACGCCCGAGGAAATGATCTGTCAGGGCTATACGCCCGTGGGCAAAGACTTTCCCGTTTTTTTGCATCCGAAAACTCATGAAGAATACGCCTTGGCGAGAACAGAACGCAAGAGCGGCAATGGTTATAAGGGCTTTGTGTTTTATACGGCGCCGAACGTCACTTTGGAGCAGGACTTGTATCGGCGCGATCTTACTGTCAATGCTATCGCGATGGATGAGAACGGGCATGTGACCGATCCTTACGGCGGCTGCCGGGATTTGGAGGCAAAAGTGCTTCGAAACGTCAGCGACGCGTTCAAAGAGGATCCGGTTCGAGTTCTGCGCGCGGCGCGCTTTGCTGCGAAGCTGCCGGATTTCACGATCGCCGACGAGACGAAGCGCCTGCTCAGATCCATCGTTGAAAGCGGAGAGACGGACTATCTCGTGGCCGAGCGTGTCGGGCGGGAATTCATGAAAGCGCTGCATGAGGCAAAGCCTTCACGATTCTTTGAGGTTTTGAAAGACTGCGGTTATCTCTCAAGCTCCTTTCCCAAGTGGCGTCTGACATCTAAGACGATGGATCTGACTGATGCGGCAGATGACTCCTATACAGAGTCGGAGCGCTTCGCGCTGCTTTTTCTCGACACAGATCCGAGCGCTCTTGGAGAGATCTTTAAGCTTTTACGCGTCTCTTCAGAAAATGAGGACTTGGCGTTGCAGTTTAGTCGAACGCTTCATGGCGCCGAGCTTCGAAGCGGTTCTGCAGAGGAGGTGCTCGAGTCGTTAAAGCGAAAGGACGCACTGCGCCGTCCCAAGCGTTTTGCTTCTCTGATGAAGCTCTTGGAGAGCGCTTCGGCCATAAAGGATCAGGCGTTTTGGCTGGGCGCCGCTGAGGCGCTTATGAGTGTGGATATGAAGGCCGCGGCAGAGGTGGCAGAGGATAGAAAGGAAATCCCGCAGGCGATTCGTGCGGCTTCTTTGAAGGCAATTGAAGCTTACTTAAAGGAATTTGCCGATCAACATTAAGACAACTGCGATCAGCATGGTACTGGCAATAGGAATCTGAATCTTTCTGCCGAAAACAGAAAGATTCAAGTCGCCCGGCAGTTTTCCAATGCCGAGTTTTTGAAGCCAGGGGATTGCTGAGGTCAGAACGCAGAGCCCGATAAAAATAGTTAATATCCATCGCATAGTTAGATTTTACACATCCGTGCAGTGAGGACATCCTGTGGTTTTCGACAATTTAATGTTCAGCGGACAGCTGAGAAAAGTCATCATAAAGAATTACATTGCTCAGGCCCAAATCGGTGTTTATGAACATGAGAAAAACAAAGTCCAGAAAGTAAGATTCAATGTTGATCTTTATGTGCGAAAGGCGCCGGGGATTCCTCGTGAATTCAGCGAGGTATACAACTATGACTTAGTTCCCCAGGTGATTGAAAAGACAATAGCGCGTGGGCATTTTGATCTTCAGGAAACGCTGATCGGGGAGATTGCCCGAGAGTTGCTGAAGGATCAGGAAGTTGCTGCGCTGCGCATCCGAAGTGAAAAACTTGAGGTATATCCGAATGCGGAGTCGGCGGGGATAGAGGAGTTTTTTGTGCAGGATGATTCGCAGAGACCGAAGGAGTGCTGATGGGAGCCGAAGAATTTCAGAAAGTAGAGTTTAAAGAGTCCGAGGGCGGACAGGAAGATAAACCGGCGCGTCTCTCGTTTGAGAACCGAAAGCTCGAGAAGCGTCTGGTGCGTCTTTGCGCCAAGGCCATTACCGACTTCAACCTGATTGAGGACGGTGACAAAGTTATGGTGTGCATCTCAGGCGGCAAGGACAGCTATGCGCTGCTTGACGCTCTGATTCGTCTTCGCGGCAGAGCGCCGATACACTTTGATCTGCTTGCGTTCAGTCTGAATCAGCATCTTCCGGATTTTCCGCTGGATCGGCTGAAAGCCCATTTGGAAAAGAGCGGTGTTCCTTATCACATTGAGGATCAGGATACTTTTTCGATTGTGAAGTCGAAATATCCGGGCAGTAGGAATCTGTGTTCTTTGTGTTCCCGTCTGAGACGCGGCATTATCTACCGGGTAGCGCGTGAGCAGAAGTGTACAAAGATTGCGCTTGGTCATCATATGGACGATGTGGTCAGCACGCTGATGCTGAATATGTTTTACGGCGGGCGGCTGAAAGCGATGCCGCCGAAGCTTTTAAGCGACGCGAAGGAGCATATTGTCATTCGTCCGCTGATTTATTTAAGAGAAAAGGATTTAGCCCGCTGGTGCCGTGTCAATGGTTATGACGTTATTCCGAAGATGTGCGGCGCTGATGACGTCTGCCGTCGTGAAATGAAGGCGATTATCGAGCGAATGGATCGGCAGACGCCGGGTCGGGTGGAAAACATCTTTAGAAGTCTTACCCGTGTCGCTCCGTCGCATCTGGTAGATGAAAACCTGTTTGACTTTAAGGATCTCAAAGCGTCTCCTTTTGAGGACGAACAATAGAGAAACCAAGTCGATGAGAAGCCTTTTGCTGTCGGGTTGCTGACTGTCGCTACTTGCGTGAGAGGCGCTGTCTCTTTGCTAAACTAAAAATGAGACATAGAGTTTATTTGAGAAGCCGGGTTCTAAACCGGTTGATTTGATTAGAGGTACAAATGAGAGCTCGCTCATTAAAGATTATTGACTTGGCGGTGCATCATGTCGCAACGATTGCTGCCGGAACTCCGCTTTTAAATGCGGCAAAGGAAATGCGTTCGCAGCATGTCGGCAGTTTAGTCGTTGTTGATAAAGACTATCATCCCCTTGGCATGCTGACTGACCGCGACATTACTCTGGAAGTCGTTGCGCTGGAAAAAGATGTTCAGGCCCTTAGTGTGGATGACGTGATGAGTTCTCCGGTCTGCACCGCCAACTCCAATGAAACAGTGGTTGACGCGCTTGCCCGCATGAGAGAGCAGGGCATTCGCCGCCTTCCGGTGGTTGACGACAACGGACGTCTCTGCGGGATTGTGACGGCCAACAATATTGTGGAAGAAATCTCCGAACAGCTTGACAGCGTGGTTCGTGCGGTTAAGTCTTCCAAGACAAGAGAACAGGCTCAGCGCCCGTAAGAAGGACGATATGCTGATCAGCAGTCCCAACTTCAGCAACGGCGGGATGATCCCTCGAAAATTCACTCAGCAGGGAGAAGATATTTCTCCTGCGATTGAGATTACGGATTTGCCTGAGGGAGCCAAATCGATCGTTCTGGTCTGCATGGATCCGGATGCGCCGGATCCGCAGGCGCCGAAGCGGACATTTATCCATTGGATTGTCTACAACCTGCCGGCGGTTCCGCTGTATCTTCCTGAAGGAGCCGACCCAAAGGTGCTTTATCCCAATTGTTTTCAGGGACTGAACGACCGTGGGAAAGTGGGCTATATAGGGCCTAAGCCGCCGATTGGAATACACCGCTATTATTTCAAAGCGTTTGCGGCGGACTGCTGGCTGAAGTTTGAAAAGACGCCCTCGCTCAAAGAGATCTACTACAGTCTGGACGGTCGTGTCGTGGCCATGGCGGAATACATGGGACGCTACAAGCTGCTGTAAAGCAGATCTGTTTATGATCAAGCCGCGTACTGCGGCTTTTGCTGTTTTTAGACAATAAAAAAGACCGCAGTGCAGTGACGGTGCGGTCTTTTATTTTTAGAGACAAAGAGGCTTATTTGCCTTTCTTCTTTGAATCTCTCTGCACGCCGACGAGGCTGTTGCTAAGCTGAAGAAGGATATCGCTGTGCTCACCCTTTTCGTAGATGGTGTTGGCTCGGCCGAGGATTAACGGATCGATGGCGCCGATCGCGTCAAGATCCTTGTCGGTGTAGGGCAGTGAGTGCAGAACATAGCGCATCGCGTTCAGGCGTGCGCGTTTTTTATCGTCACTCTTAATGACGGTCCAGGGAGCGGCGACCGTGTCGGTGTTCAGGAACATCGCTTCTTTGGCTTTTGTGTAGTCGTCCCATTTATCGAGGGAGGCCATATCGATCGGAGAGAGCTTCCAGCGCTTGAGCGGATGAACCTGGCGCTCTTTGAAGCGTCTTCTCTGTTCTTTACGGCTGACGGAGAACCAGAACTTAATCAGATAAATACCGCTTCTTGTAAGAAAACGCTCAAATTCCGGGCATTCTCTCATGAACTCGAGGTATTGTTCATCGGTGCAGAAGCCCATAACGCGTTCTACGCCGGCGCGGTTATACCAGGAACGGTCAAAAAGGACGATTTCGCCGGCGGTCGGCAGATGCGGAACGTAGCGCTGGAAGTACCACTGACCAAGTTCTCTCTCAGTCGGTTTTTCCAGAGCGATCACGCGTGCGCCGCGGGGATTCAGGTGCTCCATGAAGCGGCGGATTGTGCCGCCTTTGCCTGCAGCATCGCGTCCTTCAAAGAGGATTACAACGCGCTGTCCGGTTTCCTTAACCCAAGTCTGCAGCTTGAGAAGTTCGACCTGAAGAAGATACTTTTCTTTTTCGTAGAGCTTGCGGCTCATGCGGTTTTTGTACGGATAGCCGCCGTTTTTCCAGTCTTCGTTCAGTTCGTTCTCGCTAACGACAGGTTCAGGCTTGGAAGAGGCGTCTTTAACTTTCTCACGCTGCACCAGAGCCTTGAGAATCGCTTTGCGGTCGGCAGGAGCTTCTCCGTCGAGAATCGAGATCAGAGCCGCCATTTCATGCTCATTGGCGGCGGCCGTCATTTGTTTGGTGACGTAAGTTTCGGCTTCGGCCTCTGAGGTGATCGGAGAAGACGTGATTCCTTCGATCTCTGTCTGGAAAGGATCTTTCTCGTCAGCTTCCGGCTGAACGGCAGCCTGCTGGTTCGGTTCGGGTGTCTCGACCTTGTTCTTCTTACTGGACATTTAACATCTCCTTCTGCAGAAATTCCGTCCTGACCGCTCGCGACGGTTAAGAGGAATTTTTCTTGCTCAATATATAGTTATAGATAATTTTTTTGGATAAACC
Source organism: Parasutterella sp. St.1A3 (assembly GCF_059728705.1). NCBI lineage: Bacteria > Pseudomonadati > Pseudomonadota > Betaproteobacteria > Burkholderiales > Sutterellaceae > Parasutterella > Parasutterella sp. St.1A3. The sequence continues at coordinate 108,480 of NZ_BAAGFK010000001.1, forward strand.
GGAAATCTTACTGGCAACTGCCGCAAGCTGTCCAGTTGGAAGCAGCGGAATAAGGTTATCCAACCATTCTCTAAGCTCCTGGCTTAACTCCTCTTCGGTATTTTTCTCTTCCGCATTTACTAAAACTACATACTCTCCTCTAGGCTCATGATGCTTTGACCAGTCAGTCAATTCGGAAGCGGTTAATGATTCGATATTTTCGAATTTTTTTGTCAGTTCTCTTGCGATGGCGATTTTTCTCTGCGCGGGAACATTTTCGGCGAGTTCTTCCGCGAGTTTAAGGATACGGTGCGGCGCTTCGTAGAGGATGAATGTGCGTCCGCCGGAAACGAGTTTGGCGATTTCGTCCCGACGTTCCTTTTTACCGCCGTGAAGGAAGCCGTGGAAAACGAAGCCCTCAGGCGCCATACCGGCAGCGGACATGGCCGTGACAACGGCACTTGCGCCCGGAACCGGAATGACGCGATAGCCGTGCTCACGAACAATTGCGACGCTTTTTGAGCCGGGGTCCGAGACTGCGGGCGTGCCCGCGTCCGTCACCAGTGCGACTCTCAGTCCCTGAGAGAGGTACTCGAGGATTTTTTCCGTTCCTTCATGCTCGTTGTGCTGGTGCACTGGGAAGAGCCGTCCCTGTATATTAAACTTCTCAAGTAATTTCTTAGTTTCTCGGGTGTCTTCAGCCGCGATGAAATCTGCCTGAGAGAGCGTCCAAAGCGCTCTCAGCGTGATGTCGCCGAGATTGCCGATTGGCAGTCCTACGATATAAAGGGCCGGAGCGGGAAGATCCTGAGATGCAAGAGAAATGCTGTCGAGTATTTTTTCAATTTCGAAGCAAGGTTTCGAGGAGTCCATTTTGACCTCATTGGTTAGATGCCGTTTAATTAGCTTAACTGCTGTCCTGGCGGTTTCCTTATCGATGAATGCCGTCGCTCAGGAAAGTTCAGGCTCTGCGCACACGGATGAAGCGGTGCAGAGACAGAAAGTGGCATTGATTGTATCGCCGAAGGGCAGCCCTTTGTGGCAGGCTACGACCCCTTTGCGGGCAGGTATCCGGGCAGCCTACGAGCGAGTAAAGGATAAGTATGAGCTGGTGGAGTTCACTTTGAGTGAACCGTCGGCCGTACGTGATGTTTTAAACTCCGCTGCGGACGCAGGCGCGATGCTTGCGATCGGTCCGGTTTCAAAGCCGGCGGTGCAGGCGGTTTCAGAGCTTAGTTATCTTCCTCTCCCGGTGGTCGCGATTAATCGAGCGCACACGGAGCGCGTCCCCGAGCTGATGCTCACGCTGGACATGTCGGTTGAAAGCGAAGCCGAGCAGCTGGTTAAGATCGCGCTTGAGAACACTGCTTCGGAGCAGAACGCGGCAAAGAGTTTTGTGATTTTCACGACTGGCAGCGATTATGACGACAAGCTTGCCCGAACAATTGAGCGAGAGCTTGCAAAGTCCGGCGTGTCCGCTGAACGCCGAAGTATTTCCCCTGAGCAGCTGAGTTATCTTCGTCAGGAAATGCGCGGAAAGAGCTTCCGAGGCGTTTTCTTTGCGATGAGCGCACAGCAGGCAAGTCTTTTAAGGCCCTATATTCCGCCGGAACTTCCCGTATTCGGAACAACGTACACAAGTCCTCTGCATCTGCAGGATCGTATGCAGGCAAAGACCCAAGCCAATGATCTTGTCGGCATGGTTACGCTTGAACTTCCCGCAGAAACAAAACTTCCGCTCTCGTCCTACTCCGGTTATATGAAGGTGTACGACAAGATGAGTCAGGAAGAGCGGCAGATGTTTGCCGTGGGCATTGATGCCTGGCAGGTTGGAGAGCAATGGCTGAAGTGGGCCAAAGATTTTTCATTCTCGGAAAGCATGAGCGGCAGACTGACCTATTCCGGTGAAGACGGACAGCGTGTTATTCGTCAGCTTGACAAGGCGGTGGTGAATCCTTCGAAGACCGGTTCCGCGGAAGAAGATTTAGTGCAGTTCACCGAAGATGCCGGAGATGCAGGATTATGAGTCTGATCTCGATATTGCAGGCTCACCTGGCCTGGGGGGACAAGCCTCTTCTTGATTCTGTCGATCTGACGGTTGAAGAAGGGCAGAGAATCGGATTGATCGGACGAAACGGGACAGGAAAAAGCTCCCTGATGAAAGTGCTTGCCGGGCTGGAGAAACTTGACGACGGAACGCTTCACATACAAAACGGTTTAAACGCGGTTTATGTGGAACAGGAACCCTTTTTTCCTGAGGCTCCGACGCTGATGGAGTCGCTTGTTCTTCGCGGTCGCTTTGATGACATTGCCGACAGTAAATACCGTTGGCAGCTGCAGAGCAGATTATCGGAATATCTGCATCGCTTCGGTCTGGATGAAAATGCGGATCTGTCCAAGGCATCAGGCGGAGAGAAGAAAAAAGCGGCGCTTGCGCTGGCGTTTTCCCTTGAGCCGGATCTTCTTCTGCTGGATGAACCAACCAACCATTTGGATATTGACGCGATCGAGCTGCTTGAAGAGATTATTCTTTCCGAGTTTAAAAAATCCCGCTCACTGGTAACGGTTACGCATGACCGAGCCTTTTTGAACCGTATCGTTGACTCTATATGGGAGCTTGATCGAGGCGTTGTGCGCCGCTATCCCGGAAATTTCGAAGAATACCAGACGCGCAAAGCGGCCGAGCTTGCGGACGAAGAGAAGGCGCGTCAGAACTTTGACAAAGTGTGGTCGCAGGAAGAGGCTTGGATTCGCCGAGGCATTGAAGCGCGGCGCACGCGCAATGAAGGCCGCGTCAGACGGCTTGAAAAGATGCGTGTTGAACGAGAAAACCGCAGAGACCGTTTGGGTGTGGTTGATCTGAACATCGACGCAGGTGAGCGAAGCGGCAAAATCGTTGCCGAATTGACTGACGTTTATAAGAGTTACGGCGGCCGCTGCCTGATTAATGATCTGACCATGCGCGTGATGCGCGGCGATAAGCTCGGACTGCTCGGACCCAATGGGGTTGGAAAGAGTACGCTGATTAAAATTATTCTCGGGCAGGTTGCTCCGGATGAGGGCACGGTCAAACCCGGAACCAATCTCCAAGTCGCCTATTTTGATCAGCTTCGAACGGAACTGGATCCGGATAAAACGCTTCAGGAGACGGTTTCGCCGGGCTCCGACTGGGTTGAAGTCGGCGGAGTGAAAAAGCACATTGTCGGCTACCTCGGGGATTTTCTCTTCCCACCGCATCGAATGAACGTCAAAGTCGGCAGTCTCTCAGGCGGTGAACGCAACAGACTGCTGCTTGCGAAACTGTTTGCCAAGCCGGCAAATCTTCTTGTGATGGACGAACCGACCAATGACTTGGATATTGAATCCGTCGAGATGCTTGAGGATACGCTGAGCAGTTATCCCGGTACCGTACTGATTGTGTCTCACGATCGGCAGTTCATGGATAACGTCGCTACGTTTGCGATTGCGCCGGACAAGAACGGCAAGTGGACCTCGTATGCGGGCGGCTATGAAGAATGGCTGCGCTGGCGGGCAAAAGAGGGGAAAGAAGAGAAGAAGACGGAAGCGGCAAAAGAGGCTCCGAAAGAAAAGTCTGTTAAGCCGAAACGGCAGCCCAAGGGCGGATTGACCTATAAGGAGAGACAGGCTTTGGAGGCGCTGCCCGCGGAAATTGAAGCGCTTGAGACACGGCAGAACGAGCTGATTGAACAAATGCAGTCCCCCGACTATGCCGCAAAGAGTGCGGAAGACAAACTGAAGCTTGGGGACGAACTTACGGATGTCGGCAGCTGTCTTGAGCAGAAGTATCAGCTCTGGGAGCAGTTGGAAGAAAAACAATCTCTTGCAAAATAATTTGAGATTTTCGGGCTGATAAAGTCCAAACTATTCGTATAGAACAGAAGCAAAAGAGGAGGTCTCTATGAAATCTAAATTATTAAAAGGGGTCTTTACCGCTTCCATCATGTGTCTTGTATTGAGCGGATCGCTTGCTGATGCTCGTCCCGGCGGCCCCGGCCACGGCGGTCCGGGCTTCCGTCCCGGTCCTCCTCCCGGAGGTCCCCGGTTTTCGACCGGCCCCTCCGCCTCGCTATCACCACGGCGGACCCTGGCGCCACTTCGGCAGAGATGTCTTGGGCGGAGCTTTGACATTAGGGCTCGGACTCGGTGTGGCCGGAGCCATTAGCAATGCTTTGTCGCCCACGTATGTTGCGCCAAGCTATGTTCCTCCGGCTTATCCGGTCACTGCGGCCGTACCGACTTACACAGCACCAGTGGTGGCGCCTGTCGTGACCGCGCCGACGGTTATTCCGGCTCCGGTTGTGACTGCGCCTGTTGCAGCCCCGGCACCTGTTGTTGTTTCACCTGCGCCGTCGGGAAATACGATGTATTGGTGCCAGGCCAGCAAGAATTTTTATCCTTTCGTGACGGAGTGCAGCTCCGGCTGGGAGGTTAGGATTATGCCGGCCAATTAGCCGAAACATTCCTCTCTTGGAGAGCCGCGTTCAGCGGCTTTTTTATTGACCTTTGCCGGCAGACATCAAGCCGCACCCGCTTGATTGCGCATTTTTCGAAAAAAGAAGAAATTTTTTCGCTGCGGATTTGTTAGGGTAAACACGGATTTTTTACGTCGTTAAATACTTATTTTTATGTTTAGCCTAGCAGGTATTATGGGAGATAGTATCGTGACAGATAGCAAGGAAGAGCGAGCTAGGGCTCTTGACGGGTTAACAACACTGTGTGAATTTTTCCAGAATCGGGTCTGCAAAGGGCCTTCGGACGAGGCTTTACGGGAATTCAACAAATCGACAAAGGAATGGGTTTCCGTTACCTACAGCGAGCTTGGAGAAAAAGTTTTGAGCTGGCGCAAAGCTTTTGCCGCTCTCAACCTGAAGCGAGGCGATCGTGTCGCGATGCTTTTGCCCAACGGCGTCAATGCTGTTTGTTTTGACCAGGCGGCGATGGCCAATACTCTTGTCCCGGTCCCGCTGCACGCAATTGATACTCCCGCATCGAGCGCATATATTCTCCAGGACAGCGGCGCATCCGTTCTTGTCACCGACAAAGTTTCCAAGTGGGAAAAAATTAAAGAAGCCGGATTTGACCTTTCGGCGCTGAAGAAGGTCATCATTACCGATGATGAAGCGCCGTCAGGCGGTATGGTCAGCGCGCTTGCGGCCTGGCTTGCGTCGGCCTCTCAGAATGCCGATCTTCCGGACTCTCCGACCGAGCAGGATTTAGCCTGCATTGTGTACACCTCCGGAACGACCGGCAGACCCAAAGGCGTCATGCTGACACACAAAAACATTACGAGCAATGTTCGCTCTACGCTTGCTCACGTGAAGCCGGAAGTCGGTGATATCTTCCTCTCTTTTCTTCCTCTTTCCCATATGTTTGAGAGGACGGCGGGCTACTATCTCGCGCTGGCAACCGGCTCTACGATTGTTTTCAATCGATCGCTTCAGTACTTGGCGGAGGACTTCAGGATTGCCAAACCCAATGTTCTGATTTCCGTTCCCCGCGTATATGAGCGTATCTACGGAAAGCTCAATAAAGTGCTTTTGGATAAAGGTCCTGTCGCCAAGAAGGTTTTCGAAACGGCAGTGAACGCCGGCTGGAGAGTGTTCTGCAGAAAGAATCGAATTCGGGTGGCGTCGTCAGTGCCCCCGCTGATTGATTCAGTGACGAACAAACTGATCGGCGGGAAAATTTCCAGGACGCTTAAATCCCAGTTCGGCGGCCGTCTTCGTGTTGCGATCAGCGGCGGGGCATCTTTGAATCCGGAAGCGGCAAAAGTGTTTTGCGGACTCGGTCTTCCCGTCATTCAAGGTTACGGCATGACGGAGACTTCTCCGATTATCAGCGGAAATAACGTAACGGATAACGATCCGGCCACGGTTGGAAGAGCGCTGAAGGATGTCGGAATTCGTTTAGGCGACAAGGACGAGATTCAAATTAAGGGCGACTTGGTGATGCGCGGATACTGGAATCGCGAAAAAGAGACCAAGGAAGCCTTTACGGAGGACGGCTGGCTGCACACAGGAGATCAGGGCCGTTTTGATGAGGACAGGCGTCTGAAAATTGTCGGCAGAATCAAAGAGATTATTGTGACGTCGACCGGTGAAAAGATTTCTCCGGTGGATATCGAGAGTGCGGTGGAAACGCTTCCTTTGGTGAACCAGTGCTATGCCGTAGGAGACGGGAAGCCCTATATTGGAGTATTGGTTTCCTTGGATTGCGAGCGGTGGAGCGCTCTTGCTTCTTCGCTGCATTTGGATCCGAAGGATCAGGTTTCGCTCACCGCAAGCAGCGCCAAGAGCGCGGTGCTTCAGCAGGTAAAAAAGGCCTGCAGGACCTTTCCGGCATACGCTGTGCCGCGAAATGTCACGCTTACGCTGGACGAGTGGACGATTGACAACGGTCTGCTGACACCGACGCTGAAGCTGAAGAGAAAGCCCATGAACGAAAAATACGGATCGCTGATTGATGACATGTATATGGGGGCCAAAAAAAGTTCACATGCCGCGAATAACCTATAATTCTCGGTCGAACTAACGTAGTAAGAGTCATCATGGAAAAATCAACGGAAACGATCCGCACTGCGTACAAAGGAAACGCAAAGCACGAGAAATCAGAAGCAATTGCACCGGGCTGGATGCTGAGGGCGACCGAAGCGGTCATGCAGTACTACCTGGACAAAAATCTGACTCTGGATCCCTGCATTCTTCAGGAGTTTCCCAAACCGCAGGAAGGTCATCAGTACATGATGTACGCGCACATTCCTTTCTGCAAGACGCTTTGCTCTTACTGCACATTCCATCGTTTTCTGTTTAAAGAATACAAAGCCCGTGAATACTTTGTGAACCTGCGCAAAGAGATACAGTCGGTTCATGACATGGGGTACAACTTTACTTCGCTTTATATTGGCGGCGGTACGACAACTGTTCTGATGGATGAGCTTGTTAAGACGATCGAGCTCACCCGTACGCTCTTTCCCGGCATCAAGGAGGTTTCCTGCGAGACGGATCCTCAGGTAATGGGCGATCCGTCCATTTCGATGCTTAAAGGATTAGTAGACCGCATGTCGATCGGTGTACAGAGCTTTGACGACGGAATTCTGAAGATGACCGAGCGTGATAAGTTCGGTACCGGCAAGCAGGTTTTCGACTACATCCAAAAGGCTCAGGAGCTTTTCCCGATCTGCAACGTTGACATGATCTTCGGTTTTCACGGACAGACCAACGAAGTTCTTCGTTCGGATTTAGCCAAACTGCTTGAGCTGTCGCCGCGTCAGATTACTACTTATCCTCTGATGGTGACGAGCCAGACAAAACGCAGCGTCAAGGACAAGATCGCAGCGCCCCCGGAAATTATGGCTGAGCAGTATCGAATTATTCTTGATACGCTCTGCCATGACTACACGCAGCTTTCAAGCTGGGCGTTCGGCAAGTCCAACAACGAGGGATTTGACGAATACGTTATCGATAACGACGAATATCTCGGCGTAGGCTCCGGAGCGTTTAGTTTTCTTGGTGACACGCTTTATGTGAATACATTCTCACTGAGACGCTATAACGAGCGCATCGGATCGGGAAGAAACGGTGTTGAAAGAAAGCGGACGTTTGATAAGTTCAATGTACTTCAGTATCGTCTTCTTTTAGGTCTTTTCGCAGGGCGTCTGAACCGCCGCTATTTCAAAGAAGTGCACGGCGTCAATCTGGATAGAGCTTTGTTTAAAGAAGTTCTGGGACTGAAGCTGGCAGGTGCCATTAAAGAGAATCCGGACGATCCCAACCAGTTTATTGTGACTGACAGAGGCAAACTGCTGGGACTGGTCATGATGAAAGATTTTTACTCGGCGATGGATAATATTCGCGCAGAACTGAGAAAACCTCTCAAAGAATCAGATATGTAAGACGAAATGTCCGATTAAGAGATATGTCTTATCGGATAAACCCTTATTTTCCCCATTTTCCAAGGGTAACTACCTAGACTTTACGTATTAGACCAATTGAGTCGATGTAACTCAGCCCGTAAACTGATGTATAAGGTTTTTATATTGGTCCGGCTGTCACTTTTGTGTACAGCGTAAACAAGAATTTTTCGGATCAAATTTTTATTTCCCATTTCAAGCTCTGGAGTTGAAAGATGGCTACTATGAACGTAGTGACTTTCCGTCCGCCGCAAGGCTGCCGCGGTGAAGACGGACCGGAATATCAGGGTAATTTCCGCAAAGGCGAACTGCGCGGGATTATTAAGATTAACAAAGACAACTGTGTCGGCTGCGATACATGCCGCAAATTCTGCCCGGTTGATGCGATTACCGGCGGTCTCGGCAGCATTCATAAGATTCGTGATGACGCATGCGTTAGCTGCGGACAGTGTCTGAGCGCATGTCCCTTCGGCGCGATTGAACAGATGTCCTTCGTCGAGGACGTTCTCAAGGTTTTGGACGATCCGAAGAAATTCGTGGTTGCTCACCCGTCTCCCGCGGTTCGCGTGGCGCTTGCTGAAGAATTCGGCGGCCAGCCCGGCGATCTCTGCACCGAGCAGATGCTTAACGCTTTCGAAAAAGCAGGTTTCACTGTTTACGACGTGAACCAGACCGCTGACCAGACTATTCTGGAAGAAGGTACGGAATTCATTAAGAAAGTCAGATACTGGTGCTTAGGCGAAAGAAGCCCTGAAGTGAACCAGATGGCTCATCATCCGCTGCCGCATTTCACCAGCTGTTGCCCCGGCTGGGTCAGAAACATGGAAATTAACTTCGCTTCTGCGATTCCTCATGTTTCCACAACTAAGAGCCCGGTTCAGATGGGCGGCGCGCTCGCCAAGAGCTGGGCTGCCAAGCACATTTGGAACAAGGATCCCCGCGATGTCGTGATGGTTGCTGTTACTCCCTGTACAGCCAAGATTTACGAAGCGAGCCGTCCTGAGTTTGTCGACGCATGGAAGTGGAACGTGGAACACGGCTATCTGCCCAAAGACACTCCCGCCTTCCCCGATATCGACTACAGTCTGACCACTCGTGATATCGCCGAACTTCTGCGCCGCAAAGGTATCAATCCGCTCACAATGCCCAAGACTCATGAAGTCAAGACAATGGAAAAATACACCGGTGCCGGGACGATTTTCGGCTGCTCCGGCGGTGTTATGGAAGCGGCTCTGCGTACAGCTTACGCAATTCTCTCTGGAGAAGAGCTCAAAGATCCGGACATCATCACAGTTCGCGGTATGAACAACTCCCTCGTTGAAGCCACTATTCCGATTCCTCTGAAAGCTCAGGGCGGAAAGATCTTCGAACTTCGCGTTGCGGTTGTAAACGGCGCGCTGCAGGATCTGCACAAAGTTATGAAGATTATCAACGAAGACAAGGATCGCTGGCACTTCATTGAAGTTATGAACTGCCCCGGCGGCTGTGTCAACGGCGGCGGTCAGCCGCTCCAGGGCGCCGGTTCCGCTTGGCTCGCTCCGACAACTCCGCTGCCTGTCAAACTCTAACTAGGGTGAATATCAAATGAGCAAATATCAATATACCGAACGTGATGTACCTGCCCTGTTAGGTCGTCGTGGATTCCTCAAGGTTATCGGTCTTTGTGCGATCGCAGTTGTCGCTGCCGGCGCAGCGATCACGAAGCTGATCACTTCCAGAAATAAGGTGATTCTTGACCGTCAGGCCGGTTTGTATGCCGATGACAAGCGTCTTCAGAAGATGAAGCTGACTTCTTCTCATGAAAACGATGTTTGCTGGCAGGTTTATAAGGATATGAACGGTAAACCTGTTGAAGGCGAAATGTACAAACTCAACCATACGCACTACACACCGCGCTCTCAACTCGCTATGACGGAGGCCGAACATCATGTCTAACGCTGAAATGCAAGGCGCACGTATTCTGCGCTTCCACACTTCCGACAAAGTATTCCACTCTATCAACGCGATCTGCTGGTACGCTTTGTTCTTCACAGGCGCCATCGTTTACTTCGGTAACATGATGGGCAAGATCTCCGATGAAACAGCCAATCTTCTGATGGTTTGGCACATTTGGCTCGGCGGTCTGTTCACGCTGAACTTCATCGGCTATGTTCTGTTCGCTCCGGAACGCTTCGCAGTGACGATGAAGAACCTGCTCGAGTGGGACAAGAACACCATTCTTTGGTTCAGAAACTTCGGCGGCTATCCGCGTCGTTTCTTCAAGATCCCCTTCGGACCGGTTGAAGTTCCGCCCCAGGGCCGTTACAACGGCGGCCAGAAGATGAGCTATCTCATTTTCATCGCTGCGGTTGTTTACCTCATCGTCACCGGCTGGCTGCTTTGGATGGGTGCACCTCTTCTCGGTAAAACTGTCTTCTACTGGCTCTTCATGACCCACGTTTGGGGCAGCTTCATCGTGACAGCAATGGTCACCTGCGCTCATATTCCTCTGGCGCTCCTTTCCATGGAACACTTCAAAGGCATTTGGCGCATCGGTTCCGGCGACATCTCCTACGAGGCCGCCGAACACCACGCTCCCACATGGGTTCAGCGTGACGTTATCAAGGTCGTTGAGAAATAATTTCTCGTCGGATTGATTTCAAGAAAGGGGCTTCGGCCCCTTTTTTTATGGCTTTAATCTTTATACTGAAAGTTCTTCAAGCAAGGTGCTTATCATGGCAGAAATGAATCAGAGTCCCAGAGGGACACGAATTCACATCGGTTTGTTCGGCAGACGAAACGCCGGAAAGTCGAGTGTGATCAATGCGCTTACGAAACAGAAAATTGCGCTGGTCAGCGACATTGCTGGTACAACGACCGATCCTGTCTACAAAGCGATGGAACTACTGCCGCTTGGGCCGATCATGCTTATTGATACTGCGGGTATCGATGATGTCGGCGATTTAGGAAAGCTGCGCATCGGCAAGACGCGGGAAGTCATGACTAAGACAGATGTCGCGCTCATTGTGATGGATGCGGCAAACCCTTTTTCCGAATTCGAAGAAAAACTCATTGAAGAGTTCAAAAGACTGGGAACGCCTTATTTACTGGTTCTTAATAAGTGCGATACCGTGCCGTCTGCAGACGAGATTGCTGAGAAACTTCAGGCGGAGGTTAAAGAAGAATTCATAGTCGTCAGCGCGCTGAACAAAAGCGGCTTTGACCGACTTCGCTCGGCAATTCTCTCTGCGGCGCCGCGCGCTTTTGAAGACAGGCCGCTCATTCGGGACCTTTTGAACCCGGGCGATACCGTTGTGTTTTGCGTGCCGATCGACACAGCGGCGCCCAAGGGCAGACTTATTCTGCCTCAGGTTCAGGCGCTTAGAGACACTCTGGATGCCAACGCGAACGCGATTGTCGCAAAAGAAAACCTTATTGCCGCTCAGCTGGATAATCTGAAAACTCCGCCTGCCCTTGTCGTTACCGACAGTCAGGTGTTTGGCAAGGCTGCGAAAATCGTTCCTAAGGAAATTCCTCTAACATCTTTCTCGATCTTGATGGCAAGAAATAAGGGCGATCTGACAGGGCTTGTCGAAGGTGCCAAAGCGATTGAATCACTTAAACCGGGAGACAAAGTTCTGATCGCGGAAGCCTGTACGCATCAGTGTCAGGCTGAAGATATCGGACGTGTCAAAATTCCCGCCTGGCTGCAGGAGCATGTCGGCGGAGAGCTGTCTTTTGAATGGTATACCGGAGACTCATTTCCGGAAGATGTCAGCGACTATAAACTTGTGATTCACTGCGGCGCCTGCATGATCAACCGCAGAGCGATGCTTTCCAGACAGCGGCAGTGCAGAGAGGCAGGTGTGCCGATCGTGAACTACGGAGTTCTGATTGCGTATATAAAGGGAATACTGAAGCGCGTGCTTTCTCCCTTCCCGGAAGCACGGGAAGCGCTTTCGTAAAGGCTTCCCGGCAGATCGGATTAAATCGCAATATCCGTGTCGGTGTGTTTGAGCTTCTGACCGTGTTCTCGGGTGACGTGGAAAGTCACCTGAGGCCAGTGTTTCTGTGTGGTCTGAAGGTTGTATACGCTTGTCGCAAGGTACACCGGATTGCCTTCCGCGTCTTTTGCAAGGCGCAGAGCCTGTTCCCGCTCAAAATCTTTTTTCGTCTGTTCATCCGGGTATGTCAGCCAGCGGGCGGTTGAGATCGGAGTGTTTTCGTAGATAGCGTCGACGTTGTATTCGGTCGCCAGACGCTGAGCAACGATTTCAAACTGAAGTGCGCCGACCGCGCCGAGAAGAAGGTTGCCGAGTTCATCTTCGAACACCTGAATCGCGCCTTCTTCGCCGAGTTCTTTCAAGCCTTTATGAAGCTGTTTTGCTTTGAAAGGGTCTCTGGCGCGTGCGCTTCTGAACAATTCCGGAGCAAAGTAAGGAATACCGGTAAAGCCGAGTATTTCGCCTTGCGTTAGGGTGTCGCCGATGTGAAGCTGTCCGTGGTTATAGATACCGATAATATCTCCGGCAACAGCGTCGGTCATAAGGACACGGTCGTTGGCCATAAAGGTCAGAGCGTTAGGAATCTTCATATCCTTCTGTTCACGAACGTGGTAGACCTTCATGCCGGGTTTGTACTCGCCGGAGCAGACGCGGAAGAACGCGATGCGGTCACGATGTTTCGGATCCATATTGGCCTGAATCTTGAAGACGAAGCCGCTGAATTTGGCTTCATCCGGTTCAACCATGCGTTTGCCGGCATCACGAGGCTGCGGAGTCGGAGCCCAGCGAATGAGCGCGTCCAGGACGTCCTGCACACCGAAGTTATTGACACCGGAGCCGAAGAAGACAGGCGTTTGGTCACCGGCAAGGAAACGTTCCAAGGAGAAAGGTTCACTAGCGCCCTGAATGAGCTCGATGCTTTCTCTGACGTTCCCGATTTCCAGCGGGAACAGCTGATCGAGCCTCGGGTTATCCAGTCCCTCAATAACTTCGACATCGTCGCTAAGTTTCTCGCCGCCCGGAGTGAAACGGACAAGCTTATTGTCCAGAAGAGAGAACACACCTCGGAAAGTTTTTCCCATTCCAATCGGCCATGTAATCGGGGCACACTCGATTTTGAGGACGTTTTCAATTTCTCCGAGCAGATCGATCGGGTCCTGGACCTCGCGGTCCAGTTTATTGATGAACGTAATAATCGGAGTTTTACGCAGACGGCAAACTTCCAAAAGTTTAATTGTCTGCGCCTCCACGCCCTTGGCGGCATCGATAACCATGACTGCGCAGTCAACGGCGGTCAGTACTCGATAGGTATCTTCCGAGAAGTCCTCATGTCCCGGGGTATCGAGAAGATTGATTACGTGATCGTCGTACTCAAACTGCATAACGGAGCTGGTGACGGAAATACCGCGTTGTTTTTCAACTTCCATCCAGTCGCTCGTTGCATGACGGCCGGCTTTACGTCCCTTGACCGCACCTGCGAGCTGAATTGCTCCGCCGAAAAGAAGCAGCTTTTCGGTAAGAGTTGTTTTACCAGCGTCAGGGTGAGAAATAATCGCGAAGGTTCTTCTGCGTTTAATTTGTTTTTGCGTTTGAGAGCTCAGCTCCGGCATTTTGTTGTCCTGTTTATCGATAAGTCACGAATTTTACGTCAATTTTCGAAGAGCTCTATTATCGCACCGACGGAATTATTTATCTTCGTAACAGGAAAAGAAGAAAAGAACGTATTAAATGTGATTGTTAAGACTTTATTAATTAGAATGTACGGAGCATCCATCTAGTTAAATCAAATGAAAAATTCATACTTTCCAAAATGGTCCGTGAAGACGGCAGGCGTTATTGCGCCTGATGAAACACTGCCCTTAGGCCAAACGCTTGCCATGGGCATTCAGCATGTTGTGATTATGTTCGGCTCAACGGTTCTAGCGCCATTAATTATGGGCTTGGACCCGAATGTTGCGATTTTCATGAGCGGTATCGGAACGCTGCTGTTCTTCCTGGTGGTTGGCGGTCACGTCCCGAGTTATCTGGGTTCAAGTTTCGCGTTTATCGGGGTCGTTATTGCGGCTACCGGTTATGCCGGCAGCGGACCGAATCCGAATATTCCGGTTGCGATGGGCGGTGTTATCGCCTGCGGTGTCGTGTATGCCTTGGTCGGTCTCATTGTTATGTTTACCGGAATCAAATGGATTGAGCGGCTGATGCCTCCGGTTGTCACGGGTTCCATCGTTATGACGATCGGCCTTAATTTGGCGCCTGTGGCGGTAAAAGGGATGGGTACAACGACTTTTGAACAGTGGTATGCCTCTGCAGCGGTTCTGATCATGGGGTTTGTCGCTGTTTATCTTCGCGGTTTCCTGCAAAAGCTCCTGATTCTTGTCGGTATTGTGATCGCGTATATCTTCTACTGGATCCTTACGAACTTAATGGGTCTGGGCAAGCCGATTGATTTTCAGCCGCTTTATGACGCCAGCTGGTTTGGCTTTCCGCATTTCTCCGCTCCAGTTTTCCAGCCTGAAGCGATGATCCTCATTGTTCCGGTGGTTGTTATTTTGATCGCAGAGAACTTAGGACACATCAAAGCGGTCAATGTCATGACGCATAGAAATCTGGATCCCTATATCGGACGATCATTCTTCGGTGACGGGTTAGCGACTATCATCGCTGGTTTCGGCGGCGGCCCCGGCGTGACCACATACGGAGAAAACATTGGCGTGATGGCGGCTACCCGCGTCTACTCTACCTTGATTTTCCCCGTAGCCGGTCTGTTTGCGATTCTGCTAAGCTTCTCGCCGAAGTTTGGTGCGGTCATTCAAACTATCCCAGGTCCGCTTCTCGGAGCGGTTTCTGTGGTGGTATTCGGATTTATTGCCGCTGCCGGTGTGCGCATCATGATTGAAAACAAAATTGATCTTGCCAGCAGCAAGAACTTAATCGTGACTGCGGTTACACTGATTATCGGCGCAGGCGATTTCTCTCTGAAGATTGGCGGTTTTGAACTTGGAGGCATCGGTACAGCGACCCTTGCCGCAATTCTGCTCAACCTCATTATGGAAGACAGAAAGCAGTCGGCCTAATCATTTTTTAATTTTATTCAGCCGCCCGATGTTTCATTGAGGCGGCTAATTTTTTTTGATTTGAATGAAAAAGAGCGATCCCGCACGAGCGATTATTGAGTGGCAGAAGCAATTCGGCCGACATGATTTGCCCTGGCAGCAAACCACTGAACCTTATCCGCGCTGGGTTGCTGAAATCATGCTTCAGCAGACTCAGGTAAAGACTGTTATTCCTTACTATTTGAAATTTATGTCGCGGTTCCCGACAGTTAAAGCGCTTGCTAAAGCCGACCGGGAGGAAGTATTTCAGCTTTGGGCAGGGCTCGGTTATTACAGTCGGGCGGAGAATCTGCATCGCTGCGCACAGGAGGTCGCAGAGCGATACAACGGAGTTTTCCCGACAGAGATATCGGATCTTGTGACACTTTCAGGTATCGGCCGTTCAACAGCGGGAGCGATACGCAGCGCATGTACGGACATTCCGTCTCCGATATTAGACGGTAATGTCAAACGGGTTTTATCCCGTCTGCTGCTTATTGGTGACGGGCTCAGTGCATCAGCACTCGATAAGAAGCTGTGGCTTGCAGCCGAAGAGATCCAGCCTAAGGAAGAGGGAAGAGCCTATGCACAGGCAATGATGGATTTGGGCGCGACTGTTTGCGTCAGAAACAGACCGCGCTGTGAAGTTTGTCCTCTTCAGAAAATGTGCCGAGCATGTGCCGAAGGACTTCAGGAAAGCTATCCGCCCAAAAAGAAACGCGCTCCTGTGCCGGAAGAACCGATCCATATGCTGATCTACGTCAGGGACGGAAAAGTTCTTCTAATCAAGAGAGAAAGTCGGTACTGGAAAAATCTTTGGGTCCTTCCTGAGGCGCAGGTTTTGCCTTCAGACGCCCGCGAATGCGGATTCATCACGCATCGGCTGACGCACCTGAAACTGATGATTTCGCTCAGTACGGTTCCGCTCTCGTCTCCCCCCGAAGGTCGATGGTTCACATTGGAAGAGCTGACAAACGCAGCTGTTGCGACGCCTTTAAAGACGTTCTTACTGGAATTTCTTGCTTAGGCAGGAAAAATTATTTTGCGGCGTCGAGCGTGCGGTGGCGCGTAATGACGCCCTCACAGCGCTCGGAGAAATATTTTCCGAGCTGCTCGCAAATATAGACGGAGCGGTGCTGTCCGCCCGTACAGCCGATTGAGACCGTAAGGTAGTGCTGATTCTGTGCTTCGTAGTGGGGAAGCCACTTTTCCACAAAACCACGGATGTCTTCGAACATGCTTCGAACGAGAGGTTCCTTGCTGAGGAAATCGATAACCGGCTGATCTTTTCCGTTTAGCGGCCGAAGCTCTTCAACCCAATAGGGGTTAGGAAGGCAGCGAACGTCGAAGACCAAGTCACTGGCGATCGGCAGTCCTTTTTTGAACCCGAATGATTCGAAAGTGAGGAGGATGGCGCCTTTTTTGGCGTTGACGAAGCTGCGCACCCAATGCTTCAGTGTGTTGGGGAGCATTCCTGTGGTGTCAATGATATGCGCGTCATCCATGATCGGCTCGAGCAGTTTCCTTTCTCTTTCAATCGCTTCAACCAGCGTTTCGGGAGAATCTGAGTCGGCTTGGCTTAGAGGGTGCTGACGCCTGGTCTCGGAATATCTTTGGACAAGCGCATCTGTTGAAGCTGTCAGGCACAGTATCCTTAAATGCACACCGGAAGCGACCAGATCTTCAAGATCGCGGCTGAGCTCGGAGAGTGAAACATCGCTGCGTGCATCCAGTGAAACGGCAAGATGCTCTCTTCGGACGGAATGAAGATGCTTTGTGACAGGCACGACATATTTACCGGGCAGATTGTCGATACAGTAGTAGCCCAGATCTTCAAGCTGCTTCAGCGCGATTGATTTACCGCTTCCGGACAGGCCGGTCACCAAGATTAACTGCATTTCAAGTCCCCGTTTTTACAAGCCGTCCTCGGCCATCATAAGTTTGCGCTGCCGCTGGAAGAATTCCTCAATTGTGTTGATTCCCCGCAGCTGAAGGATCGCGCTTCGAACGGCGGCTTCGACCAGCACGGCAAGGTTTCGTCCGCCGCCGACCGGAATGATCATTTTTCTGATCGGCTGTCCGAGCACTTCGGTGAACAGTTCTGTCTCGGGCAGTCTTTCCATGAGTTCGCCCTGATCAAACTGCTTGAGTTCAGCCACAAGGTTAAGCCGCATTTTGCGGCGTACCGCAGTTTCTCCGAAGATTGTTTTAATGTCGAGCAGACCGATTCCACGGACCTCCAGGAGGTTCGCAAGTAACGCGGGCGCCGATCCCTCGACCCAATCAGGCGCTCTTTGAATGAAATCGACCACATCGTCTGCGACCAGACCGTGTCCTCGTGTGACTAATTCCAAGCCAAGCTCGCTTTTGCCGATGCCGCTTTGACCGGAGAGGAGAATGCCCATGCCGAATACATCCATAAAAACGCCGTGCATTGAACAGCTTGGCGCAAGCAGGCGAACAATGTATTGTCTTACGAGTGTCAGGACCCGCTCCGGCGTTTCCGAAGTGCTGAAAACAACCAGATCGTGTTCTATCAGCGCCTGCACCATATCCGGCTGCAGGCTAAGGTTAGCGCAGAGGACAAAGCCGAGAGATTTGTCTGAGGCAAGTTTCGCGATCAAGCTCTTTCGGGATTCTGAGCCGATTTGATCAAAGAATGCGATTTCAGCCGGTCCGAGAATGTGTAGTCGATCCGGGTGAATAATGTTTAGGAATCCGACTGCGAGTGTCGGATAGTTAACAGCGTTGGGCGAGAGCTCAATCGAATCTCCCGCATGAGACTGGCCGTAGAGCCAGTTGAAATCAAACTTTCGCTTGCAGAGGGTGAAGAGCTGCTGATAAGTTGCCATAAAAATCTAACTCTCACGTTTATCCGATTCGTACTTCTCAGCGCACCATTTATTCAGAGCTTCGCAAAATTTTTCCGAAGTGTTGGCCTGAGATAATTTTGTTCGGATGGATTCGTCGGAAAAAATTTCCGCGGCGCCGGCCAGAAGTTCAAGATGTTCGCTGCAGGCTTCTTCCGGAGCCAAGAGAAAGAACAGACTGTGCGTCGGTTCTTCTCCGGCGCGGGCGGGTTCGAGCTGCCCGTGCAGCCGGATGAAAAGGGCGCATGGCTGACTTAGGTTTGGAAGGCGGCAGTGCGGCAGAGAAATTCCGTAGCCGAGATAAGTAGAGCCAAGCTTTTCCCGCGCGATGAGTGCGTCGAACACCTCCTTGCGATCCAGTCGGTAAATCAGCGACAGAGCTTGAGCGGCTTGTTCGAATACACGTTTCTTACTGCTCGGTGAAATACCAAGCAGAATATTTTCGGGCTTTAGAAGCAGGCACAGTGCATTCATAATGCGTCACTCGATTTGATCAATCAGTTATTGTAAACGTGAATCAGCGAATTTTTTTACGCTGAGAAGCCGGTGCGATTCCAAGTGCATCGCGATATTTAGCGACCGTTCTCCGTGCGGCGGAGAACCCTCGCTCAGAGAGAAACTCGGTGATCTTCGCGTCTGAGAGTGGCTTAGAAGGATTTTCAGAGGCGATAAGTCTTGCAATTTCGTTTTTGACTGCGATTGATGAAACCGCTTCATTGGAGTTACCGATTTGCGAAGAGAAGAAATATTTCAGCTCAAAGACGCCTCTTGCGCACTGCAGGTATTTTCCTGAAACGACTCTGGAGACGGTTGACTCGTGCAGCTCAAGTTCGTCTGCAATTTGGCGAAGGACCAAAGGGCGCATGCAGAGCGGTCCGGATTCAAAAAAATCGGATTGCCGCCGCACGAGCGCCTGAGTGACGCGAAGCAGTGTGATACGCCTATGTTCGATGTTTTTGATCAGCTCGGATGCTTCATGGAGTCTGTCTTTCCACAGCTGGTCATGACAGCTGTCGGTGACGGCCTCAGCATAAATTCGGTTAAGCCTGACTTTCGGCAGCGAAGCATCGATCAGTTCGGCGCACCAGCCTTCGCCTGTCTTGCGAACAAGAATTTCCGGAGTGACATAGTTAATAGAATCCGTTGAAAATTCTGAGGCAGGATGCGGTGTTAGAGCGGCAATCAGGCGAACAGCCTCTTCCAGCTCCTTGGATGCGCATCCGAGGAGCGGGCGAATTTTATCGAAACTTCGTTTCGCGAGCAGCTCCAAATGCTCTTGGACGATTTGAGAGGCCAGCGCGCAGATTACCGGATCAGACTGCATTGACAATCTGCGATGATTCAGCTGGATTAGCAGAGATTCTTTGTAGTCGCGGGCACCAATTCCGGAGGGCTCGAAACTCTGCAGCAGTTTCAAAGCGGCCTTCCAATCGGAGAGCCTGATTTCAGCCGGCATCTTTGCCTCCTCTGCGAGCCGTTCAATAGGCGCGGAAAGGAAACCGTTGTCGTCCAATGAGCCGATAAGCCAGGCAAGAAGACTTTTTTCTTTATCCGAGAGAGAAAGACAGCCGACTTGCCGCAGTAAATGCTCAGCCAGACTTTCCGGATGTTCTTTTCCCTCCCAGGGTTCCTGATCGGAGGCGGTGCCTTCCCAGCGCAGCTGCTGATCCGAGTCGAAACTGTCGGCAGCCTCTTCACTCGTATCGGAGACTTCAAGCAGGGGGTTTTGATCAATTGCTTCGTTAATGAGCTGTGTCAGCTCAGCGGTTGAAAGCTGAAGGATGGATATGGCCTGTCTCAGTTCCGGCGTAAGCGCCATGCGCTGAGACTGCTGCAGTGAAAGCGTCTGAGCCATAGCTCCTACATAGAGAAATTATCGCCGAGGTATGCGTTGCGCACGAGCGGATTTTCCACGATTGCCTCAGGTTTTCCGCTGGCTAGTACGCTTCCGTCGCTGATGATATAGGCGTGGTCGCAGATGCCGAGTGTTTCGCGTACGTTATGGTCGGTAATGAGGACGCCGATGCCGCGTTCTTTTAAGTAGTGAACGATGCGCTGGATTTCGATAACTGCGATCGGGTCTACGCCGGCGAACGGCTCATCGAGAAGAATAAATCTCGGTCTTGCGGCGAGCGCTCGGGCAATTTCCGTACGGCGTCTTTCTCCGCCAGAGACGGTCGGAGCCAGATTGTTTCGGATATGCGTGATCTGAAGCTCGTTGAGCAGGTTGTCCAGTTCTTCCTTAATTTGTTTCTTTGAGAGCGCAGAGCCGTCCGGATTAGTTTGAAGCTCCAGGATCGCCTGAATATTTTCTTCGACCGTGAGCGTACGAAATACACTGTTTTCCTGCGGCAGATACGTAATGCCGATACGCGCGCGTTTATAAATCGGAAGGTGCTGAATCGACTCGCCGTTCAGAAGGATTTGGCCGCCGTTGGATGCGACCAGTCCGACAATCATATAGAACGTAGTTGTTTTGCCGGCTCCGTTCGGTCCGAGCAGTCCCACGACTTCGCCGCTGTGCAGCCGCAGAGAGACGTCTTTGACAACCGTTCGCTGTCCGTAGATTTTCTTTAGGTTGAGCGCTTCAAGGACATTTGCTCCGTCCAGACTGTGTTTCTCGCTCATCTCTTAATTCCTTTGCTCGGCTGAAGTTCGATCGGTTTAGACGCGTCGAAATTGCTGTCGCGCGGCGCAATCACAGTGGATACTCTGCCGGCTGAGCCGCGATTCTTGCTGCCGACAACGTCAGCGGTGGATGTAGTCATGTTGTAGGTAATGACAGTTCCTCTGCTTTCGTCTTTCATGACGCCGTTTTCCGAGCGCGAGACCTGAGCATTGTTGGTCAGAGTGAGTTCATTGGTTTTTTCGTTGTACGTCAGTTTGTCGCCCTTGCCGTGCATCCATTCTTCGACGCCGGGTGTTTTTTCATCTTTACGCTGTTTGAATGTGACGAGCTTTCCCTTTTGAGGCGTCATAACCGCGTGGCGATAGCCCTGAGGATCGATTGTCAAAACAAGTTTCGCACCGCGGATTTCCAAGGTCCCTTGATGGACGGCCACGTCGCCGGTGTAGACCGCGACCTGTTTCACATCGTCGCCATCGAACTTGTCAGAGAAAATTTGGATCGGCTGAGACGAGTCGGCGCTTTCGGCTGAAGCGATTCCCGGCAGAACTGAGCATAAGGCAAGAAGGATGGAGAGGGGCAGTTTTTTCATTTTATTCAGAAAGAAAGTCACTTCAAAGTTAACTTAGTATCCTACTACAAGTCTTAGAAAGAATAACGAAAAGACAGGCGCAGAAGAAGCGTTTTTCTATCGCTGAACGTTCCTGACTGTGTTCGGCTGGAGGGTTGTCTGAACTCTGGAGCGAAGTTTAAATGTTCGGTCCACGTTGTCATAGTCAAATCCGACGCCGTTGGAGGTGTCTTCGCCCCGATAAAGCGTTGCAGGTTTGTCTGACGAATAGATATTGTCATCCGGGTAGGCGTCGAGCTGAGAAGTGGTAAGTCTGCTTGCCGGAGAGCCGTTCTTTGCGGCCTGGCGGATGTCCACATTGTCATAGAAGTGAATCACGGCGCCGCCTTCCACCATCTTGGCAGTATCGCTTCTGGCTGTGACCTGAGCCTCGTTCGGATTAAGGGAGGCGTATTCCGGAAGAACGGCATCGGCATGTCCGTCCGAATAATGTTTCACTTCTTTGGCGAAAACTCTCGCGCTGGCTTTGCCGTCCTTGTCAAACTTGGTAATCGTAATGTCGCGGGCGATAAAGTCCGGAGACTCCAAGTCTGACAGATGCGTGATGTTTTCAAGTTCGGCTTTGACGGAGTACCAGTAGCTTAATCCGCAAAGCAGGACCAAGAGTCCAAGAGCGATGCAAGAGATAAAGTGGTCTTTCATTTAGATTTCCGTGTTGAATCTTTTGCGGACGACATATTCCATTTTGTCCTGAGCCTCGAGGATGAATTCTGCGAGTTCGCGGACGGCGCCTCTGCCGCCGGGCTGAGCGGATATCCAGTCAGCTTCTCTCAGGATCATAGGAACAGCATCTGAAGGCGCGGCTGAAAGGGCAACGAGCGGGAAAAGGCAGAGATCAGGGATATCGTCTCCCATGTATGCGGTTTCAGAAAGCTTGACGCCTGCGCGAGCGCAGATGTCTGCCAAGCCGTCACGCTTATCTTTCTGGCCCTGCATCAGAAGTGTTATTCCGAGTTCTTTAGCGCGCTCCGTCACAATTGTGGAGGTGCGGCCCGTACAGATTGCGACCTGGATTCCCGCATCCTGCAGGAATTTAATGCCGAGTCCGTCACGGACGTAGAACTCTTTGAACAGTTCTCCCTCTCCGGAAATCACAATGGAGCCGTTTGTGAGGACTCCGTCCACATCTAGGCAGACCAGTTTGATATTTTTCGCGATATCTGTCGGTTTCATTAGATCACCTTTGCCGTCATCAGATCGTGCACATGGAGAGCGCCGATGAGGTGGTCGGCTTCATCCACGACCAAAAGCTGGTTGCGAAGCGTGGATGTAAGTATTTTGGCCGCCTCTGCCGCCAGAGCGGAAGGGGCAACGGTTGTCGGGTTTGCGGTCATGACTTCAGCGATCGGTACGGAACGGATGTCTCCGACCTTCTCGATCAGGCGTCTGAGGTCCCCCTCAGTGAAGATTCCTTTGACCTTGTTGTCCGAATCGACAATCGCGGTCATGCCGATGCGTTTTTTGGTGATTTCCTTAACCGCATCCATTACGGAAGCGTTTTCCAAGACGACAGGCATCTGATCGCCCTGGCGCATGAGATCGGATACGTGGATAAGAAGTCTTCGGCCGAGTGCGCCGCCCGGGTGAGAGCGCGCGAAATCTTCCGGACCGAATCCTTTAGCGTCCAAGCAGGCGATGGCGAGTGCGTCGCCCATGGCAAGCGTCGCGGTAGTCGATGATGTAGGTGCCAAGTTGAGCGGGCAGGCCTCACGTGTGACATGAATGTTCAAATTGACGTTTGCTTCACGGGCAAGTGTATTGTCGTCCGAGCCGGTGATGGAAATAACCGGGGCGCCTTCGCGAATTACCGTCGGGATAATCGCCAGCAGTTCAGAGGAGGTGCCGGAGTAGGAAATCGCAATGACAACGTCTTCTTTGGTAATCATTCCCAGGTCGCCGTGCGCGGCTTCTGCGGCATGCACAAAGAAAGCGGGGGTTCCGGTAGAAGCCAGGGTCGCGGCGATTTTACGTGCGATATGGCCGCTTTTTCCGATGCCGCTGACGACAACTCTTCCTTTGCAAGAAAGAAGCAGTTTCACTGCTTTGACAAAGGGCTCTCCGAGTCTGTCGGCCAGAGCTCGTACTTCATCAGCCTCTTCGATCAGCACCTGCCGGCCTAAGTTCAGAATTCCTTCTTCAGAAACCACGTTCATTGATCGTTCCTTATCTAAGCCCGCCCATCTCACATCAGCGCAGGCAGTAATTTATTGGAATAGATCATTATAGAAGGTTGTGCAGGTTCTCGGACTGCAAAATTGTGCTGTGTATGTCTCAGTGCTGCAGAATTTTTGCGAGGAATTTCTGGGCACGATCGCTTCGTGGTTTCGTGAAGAACTCTTCAGCGGGGGCCTGTTCGACAATTTCTCCCGCATCCATAAACAGAACCCGATTTGCGACTTTCCGTGCGAATCCCATTTCGTGCGTGACGACCATCATGGTCATTCCTTCCTTAGCGAGGCCGATCATTACGTCCAGCACCTCGTTGATCATTTCCGGGTCAAGCGCGGAAGTCGGTTCATCAAACAGCATGCAGACAGGATCCATTGCCAGAGAGCGGGCGATGGCGACGCGCTGCTGCTGACCGCCCGAGAGCTGTGCGGGGAATTTCGACGCCTGTTTTTCCAGGCCGACGCGGGCAAGCAGCTCCAGACCTCGCTTTTCAGCTTCTGCGCGGCTTCTTTTCAGCACTTTCATCTGAGCGAGCGTCAGGTTGTCGCTGACAGTGAGGTGCGGGAAGAGTTCGAAATGCTGGAACACCATACCGACTTTTGCTCTAAGACGCGTGAGGTTGGTTCCCGGGGCGCCGATGTCGATATCGTCAACAATGACTCGGCCTTCCTGATAATCTTCAAGTCCGTTGACAGTGCGCAGCAGAGTCGATTTTCCAGATCCGGAGGGCCCGCAGATGACGACAACTTCTCCTTTTTCTACTTTTGCGGAGCAATTTTTCAGTACTTGAAAGTCGCCGTACCATTTACTCACGTTATCTATTTGAATCATTGGCATTTGAATCTCTCTTTTCTCTTTTAGAAAAGTATACCGTTGAGAAAGCCGTGTAATCCTAGGCGGCGTATCGAATACTTTCTTCGAATTAATTTTGATGCGTTTTCGGTTTTACAATCTCGAGCAAATTTCAAACAAAAGGAGAAAAAATGCCCAATCAGGTCGATGCGCTTCCCAATAAACAGCCTGCAATCCGAGTCATTGCGATGCCGCCCGACACAAATCAGTATGGGGATATTTTCGGCGGATGGATTATGAGTCAGGTGGATTTGGCCGGCTCTTCCATCGCTTCGCGCACAGCAGGATGCAGAACCGCGACTGTGGCGGTAACAAGTTTCACATTCAAAGAGCCGGTTTGGGTCGGTGATGTTGTTTCTTTTTATGCGACGGTGATAAAAGTAGGCAACACCTCCATCACGGTTGACGTAGAAGTCTATGCGGAGCGTCTGCACAAGGACAATCACCGCATCGTAAAGGTGACGGAGGCCAAGCTTGTTTTTGTTGCGCTCGATAAAAACGGGCGTCCTCAGCCGGTTTATCGTCCTGATAATCCGAATCCGGATTCTAATCCTAATCCGGAAGAGGGCACGTTTTGGTTTTAGTCTTCGAACTTAGGGCTGCGTTTTTCCAGGAAAGCGTTAAACGCTTCGATCGTTTCAGCATTTCCTTCGAGCTGATCGGCAATTTCCGTTTCAAGCTTGCGCTGCTCGCTCAATCCGCTGAGATAAGCCGCTTTGAGCAGACGCTTTGTCGCCTTCAGAGCGGTTGGCGGAAGCGAAGCGAGGCGGGCAGCTGCCGCGTCGGCCGCAGCGGTGACTTTCTCGTCGCTGACAATGTGGTTAACAATGCCCATAGCAACGGCTTCTGCTGCGCTGATCGGTTCTGAGAGAAGCAGCTTCTGCGCGGCGAGTTTGTAGCCGGCGCTTTTTACCGCAAGCAGGCTGATGCCGTATTCCGGAGTCTTACCCAGAGCTAGCGAGGGAAGAGAGAACATTGCGTGTTCTCCGCAGAAAATCAGATCGCAGTGGTAGAGCAGAGCTGCGCCCTCGGCCACAGCCGGTCCGCAAACAGCGGTTACTATTGGTTTGGTGCAGGCATCCAATGCGTCGATGACTCTGCGGAAGGACTCAAAGAGCTCCTTGTCGCCTTTGACCTGAGCCTCGATGTCCAGTCCGGCGCAGAACACGTTGTTCTGTCCGGTGAGCATGATCACCCGAACGCGATTGTCTTCGCTGAGGTCGATTAACTGTCTGCTGAGTTCCTGGCACATTTCTGTGTCAAGTGTGTTTCTCTTTTCCGGACGATCGATGGAGATCTTCGCGATGCTTCCTTCGATTGTTGTGACGATAGCCATAATCAATTATCTCCAATAACGTTAAGGCCGCCTTCGCAAAGTTCTGCGGCGCGGCCGATTTTTTTTTATTCTGAGTTAAAACTGTCTGAAAGACTCCGTTTTCTGACTAATTCGAGTCAGCAGACGTATCCAGAACAAACAGATCCACATGCGGATCGTTCTCGTCAGTTTCTCTGCGATAGCCGCGCTTGCCCATCATATAGGCCATGCTGTCGTTGCCTTTGAGCACATATCCGATGAGTGAACGAACGCCCCGAGCCCTTGCTTCAGCCTCAAGTTCCGACATCAGAGCAGAGGCGATGCCTTGCCCCTGTTTATCTTCTCGGACAGAGATTCCGAATTCTGCATCCTCTCCGTTCGGAAGCAAAGAGAAGCGCGCCTCAGCGACGACTTCGTCTCTGTCCTGTTTGTTTTCCAGTGCAAGAATTGAGAACGTTCTGTCCGGGTCGTAACTGAGCGAGGATGCGGCAGCGATTTCCAGGGAAGTGTTCGCGCTGTGGAATCGAAGTCGGCGGCTGTTGTCCGAAAGCGAGGTCAGGTAGCTTAAGAAAGCCTCTTTATTTGCCAAGGAGGCGGAGCAGAACTTCAGGAGTCCGAATCTGCCGGTTTCTTTTTTCTCAGTCGGGCGCCGGTAAGGCAGAATGAGATGAGAAGCCTTTTCGTCAGAGCGAAGCTCGTCGGAGCCGATGACACAAAGAGCATCGAGCACGATGGCATCGCTTTGTCCGCACAGCAGAGGGTCAATTTCTATGGACCGGAGTGCGGGAATTTCCACTGCCAGTTCAGAAAGTCTGATCAGGATACGAATAATCGCTTCGGTATCACAGCTGCCTAAGCCCTTATATGCGCCGAGCAAGGTTTTGAAAGGTTCCTGCGCGATCATCCGCTTCGCATCATTCAGCGACAGCGGAACAAAACTGAAGACACTTGCGCCGCAGATCGGTCCGTAGAGGCCTCCGACCTGCAGGTAAACGATCGGGCCGAAGTGCCGAGTGATCTTCAAGCCGACTTTAAGTTCTCGCTTATTGTTTGTGTCTAATGTTTTTTGGAGGAAGACGCCGAAGCGCTCCTCCGCGCTGAACATTGAGGCCACTCGTTCTTTAAGGCTTTTCCAAGCGTTTTTGAGCTCTCGTTCGCTGCGCACGCCGAGTATGACGCCGCCCGCTTCGCTCTTTGACACGAGGCCGTCCATTCGAAGTTTCACTGCAAGCGGAAAGCCCAAGGCTTTGGACGCTTCAATGGCTTCTCCGAGGGAGCCGGCGGAAATGCCGGCCGTCGTTTCAATTCCGATACTCGCGAGCAGTTTTTTCGCTTCTTCCTCGTAGAGAAGGCGATGGTTCTGAGAGACCGCTGTGCGCACGATTTTCCTCGCGCCTTCGAAGTCCTCACTTTTAATCGGCTTGACGGAGAAGGTGCCGAAAAGGCTGTCCTGCTTTGACTGTCGGTACTCGCTAAGGAGTCTCAGGGCGATGCAGGCGCCTCTCATATCGGAGACGGCAGGAATTCCCGCCGCACGAAGTTTTTGGATCGCGGGCATATTAATTTCCGCGCCGATCCAGGTCATGATGAACGGCTTGCGGGATTTTTCGACAGTCGAGATGATGAGATCCGTAAACTCCTCAGGGTTGAAAGCCGGTGTAATCACAATACCTGCGATCATGCCGCCGCACTGAGGCAGCGATAGGAGCAGCCGGATGATTTCCGCGGTTTCGGAAGCCGAAGCGCCGAGACCGACATTGATCGGATTCGCAAACGGGAAAGAAACATGGAAATCGTCACGGAGCTTTTGGGCGGTATCGCTGTCGATGGACGCAGATTTAAGTCCGTTTCGATAGGCGTGATCCGCCAAAAGCGAGTCCAGGCCCTTGCTGTTGACGAGGCCGAATAAGGTGTCCTGAGTTAGCTCACGTCCGGCCGTGAAGACTTGAATTGCGTAATTGAGTTCCCGTAATGAATTGACCAGCAATACGCCGGAGCGGCGCGGTGCCTCTTCCATCACTCCGTCTTCATCTTCTCTGGCACCGCTGTTGTTGATCACAATGTCGGCCGATCCCGCAGTTTGACCTCCCTTGAGCAGGATGACCGGTTTTTTCTGCGATGCGGCTCGTATAGCGGACAGCAGTTTTCTCGGTTCGGAGAACGATTCCAGGTAAAGGGCGATGCATTTGGTCGCATTGTCGTGCGCCAGCATATCGATGTAATCAGCCGCGCTTAAAGTGCGCTCTAAACCGGGGTCTATCACGAAAGAGAAGCCGTCTGTGATGTTCATCATGCAGCAGGAGAGACCGGGCGACTGGCTGACGAGTCCCACGGAGCCGGCTGTCGGCATCTGAGGGAAAAAGGATGCGTTGATTCCGGCTCTCGGACAGATAAAGCCGAGGGACTGGGGGCCAATAATTTTGATTCCCGAGGCCGCGGTTTCATCGATCAGTCGGGTGATTTCGTCGGTCAGCTCTGATTTTGAGAATCCTCCGCAGAGCATAATGAAGCGGCAGTTTTTCTCTACAGCCTGCGGGATGGCTTTCAGATAAGTTTCAGGCGGCGAGACGATAATGACCAGGTCGGCATCAGAGCGGATCTGAGTCACGGACGAGTAGCAGCGTGCGCTGCCGATCTTCTTATATTTCGGATTGACGGCGTACAGTTTGGCTTTCGGCGACGCTGCCTGAAGATTGTTCCAGATCAGGGTCCCGTAACTGCCTTCCCGCTCACTGGCTCCGATGACGACAATGTTTTTCGGGCTGAGCAGACCGTTTAAATAGTGACTGAAATCCATTTTAATGAGCCCTCTAGGCGCAGACTATTCGGACTAATTTACCGCAGGGCGCGTTAATTCTCAGAAATTAACGCATCAGTTTCCGATATTCGGATATCTTTACAATTTTACTGATTCATGACGAAAACATTCGGAGAAAGGCATGTTTGAGCTTAGCCAGCCGCTCGAGCGGGAGACAATCCGCATAAATTCAGTTAATCGGAGCGTTGAAATTCTGGATCAGCGAGCGCTTCCGCATTGCGTCGCGGTCCTCTCTCTGCAGAACGAGGAGCAGGCCTGTGAGGCGATTCGCAGTATGGCGGTTCGGGGCGCGCCGCTGATCGGCATCACCGGGGCCGCCGCGATGGCGCTCGCCTGCAGCAAAGACTCTTCGAATAAGGCGCTGAATGAAGCGGCCGAAAGGGTTAAATCTGCCCGGCCGACTGCAGTCAATCTTGCCTGGGCGGTAGATAAGGTTTTGCAAGCGCTTCTTTCTCTGCCTGCTTCTCAAAGGGAAGCGGCCGCGTGGGATTCAGCGGAAAGTATTCTTGAGCAGGAGCGCCGGATGAGTTTGAAAATCGGCAAATATGCCTTAGGCATTATCGAAGCGCTTTATCGAAAGCTCGGTCGTCCGGTTCGGCTTTTGACGCACTGCAACGCAGGCGCTCTGGCGACGGTCGGGCCGGGAACTGCGACTGCGGGTTTTTATGCGGCGCATCAGAAAGGCATACCGATTGAAGTTTACGCAGATGAGACCCGACCGAGACTTCAGGGCGCCATGACCGCTTGGGAATTATGCAGTTGCGGCGTACCGGTCAGTCTGATTGCGGACAATGCGGGCGGGCACTTAATGCGCGAAGGGCTTATTGACGCGGTTTTTGTCGGCGCAGATCGAATCGCAGCAAACGGAGATACGGCCAATAAGATCGGGACGTATCTCAAAGCGCTCAGTGCGGCGGACAACAATATTCCTTTTTACGTTGCGGCTCCGGTTTCGACATTTGACGCGTCGCTGAAAGACGGAAGCGGGATCCCAATCGAGGAAAGAAGCGGAGATGAAATCCGGCGCGTTTACGGCGCAGATGAGAATGGTCTTCCTGCTTCGGTGTTCATTACAAGCCGCTCGCAGAAAGTTATGAATCCCGGTTTTGATGTAACGCCCTCGCGGCTGATTACCGCATTTGTGACGGATCAGGGAGTTTTTGCAGCCAATGAGCTTGAAGAAATATGGAAGGACGGAAAAGATGCCGAGCAATAAAAAACTGCGCCGTATGGTGATTGAGTGTTCAAGACGCCTAGCTCACGAGGGGCTGAACATCAACAGCAGCGGGAATTTCTCTATCCGAACAGTTTCAGAAGAGGGAGAAGGATTTCTGATTACGCCGAGCGGCATGAGCTACGACAGTCTGAAGCCCAAAGATATATGCTTTGTCCGCCTGTCTGACGGCTGCTCATTTGGCTTTCGCGAACCTTCGTCGGAGTGGCGTCTTCACTCGGAAATTTACCTTGCTCGTCCTGAGCTGCGAGCCATTGCGCACACACATTCGCCGTTTGCGGCGGTGCTTTCCTGTCGTGATGAAAGCATTCCTCCGTTTACTTATATGACGGCGGTGAGCAGAACTGAAAGCATTCCGTGTGCGCCGTATGCGACATTTGGTTCAGAGGCGCTCGCCGAGGGCTGCGTGAAGACACTGGGCGAGAGCGGCAGAGCCTGTCTTCTGAGTCACCACGGAGCAGTCGCCTGCGGGGCCAATGCGAAAGAGGCAGAAGGGCTGGCTCGGGAAATCGAAAATTTGGCCCGAATGTGGGCTGAAATACAGAAGCTTGGCGGCTGTAAGTTATTAGACTCCGCTGAGATGAAAAAAGTTCTGAAAAAGTTTGAGAATTATGGCCAAAGAAGCAGAAATAATCAGTGAACAGCGTAAAGGTCTGTGGCGAAAGCCGGACGGCTCTCCCGTGTCCTGTACGGAAAAAATAAAAGTCATGGATGAGAATTACGAGGAAATCTCGGAGATGCTTAGAGAAGCGCTGGACGATGCCGTTCTGATGGGCTGTTCGGAGAAGGCTTTTAAAGCGGTTTATTTAGGCTTTTTGAATCAGCTGCATTCGAACTATCCGGAGCAGACCGAAGAGTCAGACGAGGAGAAGTAACAGTGATGAATTATTTGAGAATCTTTTTGGGTGCGCTCGCGATCGTTTTTCTTTCGGCGTGCGCGCATCCTGACCTGATCAAGATGAACGACACCTATGATCACACGGTTTCCGAGCTTGGCAAACCGGATTCGGAGGTGACGCTCGCGGACGGGTCAAAACGCGTTGTGTATTCGATGCAGCCGATGGAACAGAGGTCTTACCTGATGATTTTTGATCCGCAGGGACATCTGGTATTCAAAGATCAGCTGCTGCAGCAGAAGTACTTCAATCAGATCAAGCCGAAAGTGATGGACAGCGAAGACATTTACGTCATGTTCGGCCGGCCCTGCGAAACATGGCACTACAAGCTGCTTGGCGAACACACCTACATGTATCGTTATCAGGATGAAGCCGGCTTTCCAATGGCACTGTGGGTTGATTTTGACGACAAGGATGACAAGGTGCTTCGCTATGTGCTGAGTATCGATCCTTGGTCTCAGCGGGATTCGGATTGGGATCTGAACTAATGGAATAAAGCAGAGCTAAGCATGTCTGCACCACAGAGACACAAGTTCGGACTGCAGGCCTGGCTTCCGACGATCGGACTGGCATTTGCGGCGTTTGTTTTCAATACTTCTGAGTTTCTTCCGGTCGGGCTGCTGCCCAATATTGCGGAGTCGATCGGAGAGTCGGTATCCAAGACGGGTCTGATCATTACGGTTTATGCCTGGGTGGTTTCACTTCTGTCGCTTCCGCTGACGATCGTCACGGCAAAGCTGGAGAGAAGAAAGCTTCTGCTATGGCTGATTTTTATCTTCGCGCTGAGCCATTTTCTAGTTTTATGGGCCGATACCTTTGAGAAGCTGATGGGTGCGCGAATTTGCGTGGCTGTAACGCACTCCGTCTTTTGGTCGATTATGACGCCGCTCGCGGCGCGCGTGGCGCCCTTTGGACGGCAGTCGCTCGGGCTGGCGATGGTCATGGGCGGCACGATTGTCGCGACAGTTATGGGCGTACCGCTGGGTACCAGACTCGGACAAATTGTCGGGTGGCAGGGCGCGTTCTTTATCATCGGTCTGGCTGCGGCTGTGATCTGGCTTGTGATTTACTTTGTGCTGCCCGTTTGCGAAAGCAACCGGGCCGGTTCTCTCAAGAGCCTTCCGGATCTTTTCCGCAGGCCTGCTCTGGTACAGCTGTATCTGCTGACACTGGTGGTCATTCTCGGTCAGTTTACGGTTTACTCCTATATCAGCCCGATTCTCACGACGGTCACCGGTATGGCTGAATCTGAGACGGTTACGGTCCTTTTCGTATTCGGTATTTCGGGGATTATCGGGACGATTTTGAGCACCCGGTCGCTGGATAAGCATTACTCTATGGCGCTTCTTGTGCCGCTGATCCTCTTGACGCTGTGTCTGGGGTTCTTTGTCCTTTCGATGCGGCAGACATGGACGATGTATGTATTGGTTGTCGTTTGGGGCGCCTGTATCAGTGCGGTGGGCATGGCCTTTCAGACGCTGCTTCTGAACACCGCGCGAGACGCGGCTGACGTTGCTACATCCATGTTTTCAGGGATCTTCAATATTGGCATTGGCGGCGGCGCGTTTATCGGAAGCAAGGTTTCCGTGGCTTTGGGTTTTGCAGCGGTTCCTTATGTGGGTGCGGGTCTCGTCGGAGTCTGCGCACTTGCATGCAGCCTGATTTTCTGTTTTACCGGTTCAGCGGTATTGGGCGCAAAACATCGTTCATAAAAATAGAAAACCGCCCCAAAAGCGGCGGTTTTCTCAAAGTTAAGCAGGCGGGAGCAGAGCTCCCGCTTTTGTTTACTACTCGTGCTTGTGTTCGTTGCGCAAGCGGATGTGCAGTTCGCGCAGCTGTTTTTCGTCCACAGGAGACGGGGCCTGTGTCAGCAGGCACTGTGCTCTCTGAGTCTTCGGGAACGCGATTACGTCACGGATCGAGTCTGCTCCGGTCATCATCGTTACGATACGATCGAGACCGAATGCGATACCGCCGTGCGGAGGCGCACCAAACTGGAGGACGTCAAGCAGGAAGCCGAACTTCTGACGAGCTTCTTCTGGACCGATCTTGAGCGCGGAGAAGACCTTGCTCTGAACGTCGGCCTTGTGAATACGGATAGAGCCGCCGCCGATTTCCCAGCCGTTCAGCACCATGTCGTAGGCTTTGGCGTAGCAGTTTTCGGGATCGCTTTCGAGTTTGTCCTCGTCGCCGTCCTTCGGACTGGTGAAGGGGTGGTGGCAGGCGACCCAGCGTTCTTCCTCTTCGTCATATTCGAACATCGGGAATTCAACAACCCAGAGAGGCTTCCAGCCTTCTTCGAACAGGCCGTGTGACTTGCCGAATTCGCTGTGGCCGACTTTCAGGCGAAGTGCGCCGAGAGAGTCGAAAACAATCTTCTTGCGGTCAGCGCCGAAGAAGATAACGTCGCCGTCCTGAGCGCCGGTTCTTTCGATGATGGCCTGGAGGATTTCGTCGGAAATATTCTTGACGATCGGGCTCTGAAGACCTTCACGTCCGGCTTTAACGTCATTGACTTTGATATAGGCGAGGCCTTTGGCACCGTAGATCTTGACAAACTCGGTGTAGCTGTCGATTTCGCTGCGGGGCATGGAAGCGCCGTGCGGAACGCGAAGGGCTATGACACGGCCGTCACGAAGTTCTGTAGCGGACTTAAAGACCTTGAAGTCAACATTGGTCATCAGGTCGGTCAGTTCGGTCAGCTTCATCTTGACGCGAAGGTCGGGCTTGTCCGAACCGTAGTTGTTCATTGCGTCGTTATAAAGCATGACGGGGAACGGATTGACCAGGTCAACATTAATCGTTTCCTTGAACACGTGACGGATCAGGTTTTCCATGATGTCACGGATTTCGAGTTCGTTAAGGAAGCTGGTTTCGATATCGACCTGTGTGAATTCAGGCTGACGGTCTGCTCTGAGGTCTTCGTCGCGGAAGCATTTAACGATCTGATAGTAGCGATCGAAGCCGGCGCACATCAGCATCTGTTTAAAGAGCTGAGGAGACTGCGGAAGAGCATAGAACTGGCCGTCATGAACACGGGAAGGGACGAGGTAGTCTCGAGCGCCTTCCGGAGTGCTCTTTGTCAGCATCGGAGTTTCGATATCGATGAAGCCGAGTTCGTCAAGGTGACGACGGAAGGCCATAGCGGCCTTGTAGCGAAGCTTCATGTTGCGCTGCATCGGCAGGCGGCGAAGGTCGAGAACTCGGTATGTGAGACGAGTGGTTTCCGAAAGATTTTCATCGTCAAGCAGGAAGGGCGGAGGAGCGGAAGGATTGAGAATCTTCAGATCCTGAGCCAGAACTTCAACGGCGCCGGAAATGAGGTTTTCATTTCTGGTTCCTTCGGGGCGTGCGCGGACCAAACCGGTCACTTCAAGAACAAATTCGTTGCGGACTTTGTCGGCTGTTTCAAAAACTTCGGGTCGATCAGGGTCGCAAACGATCTGAACGAGACCTTCGCGGTCACGGAGGTCGATAAAGATAACTCCGCCGTGATCGCGGCGTCGGTGCGCCCAGCCGTAGAGGGTAACAGTCTGACCGATATATTTGTCGTCAATCAGACCGGAATATTGTGTACGCATTCAAAAACTCCGATAACTCAGGCATCACAGAGATGCCTAAAATGGTGATTGGTTAATTTTAAACAATGTGATTAGAAATATACGAAACCGGTGCAGGAAGATTCTTAAAATGCCGAAGGCGGGGCCTTAGGAAGATTTCTTTCCGCTGCTGTCGTCGCGTGCGTGCGAGGCTGGAAGTGCGGCAGAGGAGCCCCCTTTAAAGTCGGTTGCATACCAGCCTTTGCCTTTGAGCTCAAAGCCCGGAGCGGAGAGCTGTTTGACCAGGGTTTCTTTTCCGCAGTTAGGGCAGTGGGTCAGAGGAGCGTCAGAGTATTTCTGAAGAGCGTCCTTTGTGTAACCGCAATTAGAACATTTATATGAATAAATAGGCATTTTTTGCTCGAACTGTCTCGTTACTAATTCGAATCGATCATTATGGCACATTCCGAGTAAAAGACGGTTTTGTATGACATAAAAACGGCCGGAACTCCTGTTCCGGCCGTTGCTGTCAGATTAGAAGCAGAAGCCGAGGTTATTCATCGTCATCTTTACGCTGATAGTTCGCGGCGAGCTCCATTTGGCGCTGCATCGGAACAGGAGCGTAGCCCGCGAGTTCCATAGAGTAGCTTCCCGCGCCCTGAGTAATGGCGTTCAGACGCGCAGCGTAGCCGTCGAGCTCGGAGAGAGGAGCGGTACCGGAGATAAGCATCATGCCGCCCGCTAAGTTGGCTGTGCCGGTCACCTGACCGCGTCTGCTGGAGAGGTCGCCGGTGATATCGCCCATGCAGGTGTCGGGCGCGACGATTTCGATTTCAACGATCGGTTCAAGCACAGTCGGTTTTGCCTTGGAGAGCGCATCGAGCATGGCTTTTCTGCCTGCTGAAACGAACGCGACTTCCTTAGAGTCAACCGGATGGCTCTTACCGTCATAAACAACGACGCGA
This sequence comes from Parasutterella sp. St.1A3, assembly GCF_059728705.1. Taxonomy (NCBI): domain Bacteria; kingdom Pseudomonadati; phylum Pseudomonadota; class Betaproteobacteria; order Burkholderiales; family Sutterellaceae; genus Parasutterella; species Parasutterella sp. St.1A3. The sequence continues at coordinate 143,379 of NZ_BAAGFK010000001.1, forward strand.
ACGTCATGGATCGGGTAGCCTGCGACGAAGCCGGTTGAAAGCGCATCTCTGACGCCCTTTTCCACAGCCGGGATAAAGTTGTAGGGGATAGCGCCGCCTTTAACTTCGTCGACAAACTCGAATCCTGTGCCTCTTTCTTTCGGTTCGATGCGCAGATAAACTTCACCGAACTGGCCGGCACCGCCGGTCTGTTTCTTATGTCTGGCGTGACCTTCCGCATTGGCAGAAATCGTTTCGCGATACGGAATTCTCGGAGTGCGTGTGTTGACTTCGAGTTTGAACTGAGCAGCCATTCTTTCAAGAACGCTGCGCAGATGCTGAGCGCTTAAACCGCGAAGCACGGTTTCGTTCAGCGTCGTATCGTGTTCAAGTTCAAGTGTCGGATCTTCGGACAGGAGCTTATTCAGGATGTCGGACAAGCGGCCTTCGTCTCCGCGGCGTGCCGGAGAGATCGCCAGACCGAACATGGGTTTCGGGAAGCTCAGCGGCTTCATGCGAATGTTGTCGTGTTCATGAGAGGCGTGCAGAACGCTGTCAAACACCAGTTCTTCAATCTTTGAAACGACGCCGATATCACCCGGTACCAATTCACGGACTTCGGTTGTTTCTTTGCCCTGAAGAATCATAGGATGACTGATCTTGATCGCTTTTTTGTTGTCGTTGACAAACAGCTGGTCATCGCGGTGCAGGGTACCCTGATGAATGCGGAAGACGCCGACCTTGCCGATGTACGGGTCATTAACGACTTTGAAGATATGAGCGACAAGCGGCAGTTCCGGATCAGCGGTAATGTTGACGTCGTTGCCTTCTTCGTCGGTAAAGAGCGGAGCGTTGGATTCAGAGGGGTTCGGCAGATGGCGGACCATCACATTGATCAGATCGTCGACGCCGGCGCCGGTTTTGCCGGAAACGAAGCAGATCGGGATGATGTGGCCTTCACGCAGGGCCTGAGTGAGCGGACCGTGCAGCGTGGAAGGATCGGCAGAGCCCTCTTCGAGGTAGCGCTCCATCGCTTCGTCGTCCACTTCAACGACCTGTTCTACGAAAGCGCGGTGAACTTCTTCGACGCTCAGAAAATCGGCTTCACCGTGATCTTTAGCAAAGCAGTCGATGACTCGGGAGCCGTTGTTTGCGGGCAGGTTAATCGGCATTACTTCATTACCGAAAGCCTCTTTGAGCTCTTCGATCAGTTTTGGCAGGTCCAGATGTTCGGCGTCGATCTTGTTGACAATGATCATGCGGTTTAACTTGCGTTCTTTAGCCCAGTCCATCATTCGGCGTGTCATCAGCTGAATTCCGGCGGTCGCGTCGACAACGACAGCCGCGGTCTTAACCGCGTCAAGTGCGCCGAGAGCCTGTCCGACAAAGTCCGGGTATCCCGGGGTATCGATCATGTGCACGCGAACTTCGGTGCCGTCAACATTGTCCCATTCAAAATGCGTACAGGCAGCGCGCAGAGAGTGCTGCACAGCCTTTTCAAGCGGATCAGAGTCGCAGACGGTGGTGCCGCGTTCGACAGAACCGCAGGTGATGATCATGCCAGCTTTAGCAAGAATCCCTTCAGCGAGAGTGGTCTTGCCGCACCCTCCATGTCCAACTAACGCAACGGTTCGGAGATTTTCTGTTTTAAAAATAGGCATGATGCTCTAATCCTTTCCTCGTGATTGATAAAGTATTTCTGATTGTGAAACATTCATCCCGCTTTGTCGAGATGCTTTTATGGTAAAAAAACAAATTATTTAATTGTTTCTGCCTGACGGACGCCGGGCGTATACCCTGTGAGGAATGGACATGGAATTTCAGTCATATTGTTCCGAGTGCACCAAAGAAGAATTTGAACTCTTTGAACCGGCGATCGAGCACTTAATTTCGCTCGCAAACTCAGAGATCCTTCCGAGATTTCTCTCCGGAACGCGAGTCTTTGACAAAAAAGACCATACGCCGGTGACCGAAGCGGATAAAGGGGCAGAGCGCATCATGCGCGAGTGGATTGAAAAAGAGTTCCCCGAGCACGGCATTTTCGGAGAGGAATACGGCATTAAAGAGGCGAGAGCTCTGCAGTATCCCAAATACCGCTGGATTCTTGATCCGATTGACGGAACGCGCGCGTTTATCACCAACGCATTTCATTTCGGTACCTTGATCGCCGTCGAGAAGGACAGCGGCGAAGGGTTCCGCCCGATGATCGGAGTGATTTCGCACCCGCACGTCGGCGTTTGGCTGATGGGAGACGGAAAGAAGACAGAGCTTCATCTTCGCGACGGATCCGTGCGTGAGGAGCACGTTCGCGACACAGAGCGGTTCGAAGACGCGACGCTTCTTGTGACTTCTCACTGGACAACTCCGGAACAGAAAGGCGGCCATCAGCTTCAGGAACTGATTGATAAAGCCAAGCTTTACCGCACCTGGGGCGACTGCTTCGGATATTTCTCTGTAGCGACGGGAGGAGCCGACATCATGATCGACCCGGATCTCAACTATTGGGATGTGGCAGCGCTTGTACCGGTTATTGAAGGTGCGGGCGGAGCGCTGGTCAGCACAAATGGCGGAAACCCGCTGAAAGAGTTATCCGCGGTCGCTTCTAATAAACATCTGCTGCCTAAGGTTCTGCAGGTCCTGGAAAAAGATCGCTAGCTACTTAATTTATTGAAAGTTGTTTCGAGATTAGAGCGCAGGAAACACTCGTTTTCAAATATAAATATTTTGTAATTTGCAAATAATTCTTTTCTGAGAAACTAACTTACAGGACATCTCTGAAAAGAAAAATATGAAATCCACCGCCTCTATTCTCGCAACAGCCGTGGTCCTGACGACGCTGACGGGCTGCGTCACGACACCGGACTTTCAGATGACGGAAGAGCAGAAAAATGTGATTCCGCAGCGCTGGCTGGGACCTAGTGTTCAATGTCAGGAATCAATCAACAACTTAGCCGAGTGGTGGGCCACCTGGTCCGATCCCGAGATCGCTCTTTTAGTGGAGAAATCCCAGAGCGCCAATACGGATATTCGAGTCGCCCGGGAGAATCTCAGACAGGCCGATGCCGCGATGACGATCGCTAACGCCGGGATGTTTCCTCAGGCCGACGGTGAATTTCGCGGCGGAAGAAGCCATTTTGGCGGAACCGGCTCGAACTCTTTTCAGATAGGGCTGAATCTCAGCTTAACGCTTGACGCCGGCGGCCGCTATGCCGCTGCGCAGGCCGCTTTCTCCGATTATCTCTACAGTAAGGCTTCCTTAGGTCAGGTGCAGACTGCGATTGCCGCCCGTGTGGCTCAGGCTTATATCAGCCTGCGTCTGGCTCAAAGAAGAGTATCCGTTGCCGAGCAGAACCTGAAAACCCAGCAGGAAGCATACGATTTGGCAAATTGGCGCTACAAAGCGGGACTGGTTTCCTCCACGGACGTCGATCAGGCGATCACTTCGCTTGAGCAGACAAAAGCGTCGATTCCCGTATACGCGGCTCAGGTTCATCAATACCGCAATCTTCTTGCGGTGCTCACCAGCAGCCGTCCCGATGAAGTCGGGCAGCATCAGGTAAAAGAGATTCCTCAGCCGCCGAAAAATCTTGCGCTGTCGATTCCCGGAGAAGTGCTTCGCAATCGTCCGGATGTGAGGGCGTCGGAAGCTCAGGTGATGTCGGCGATGGCGCGCGTGACACAGGCTCGCTCGGCACTTTTCCCGAGCCTTACGATCAGCGGTTCATTCGGCTTTTCCGCTTCGACCTTTGGCGCCTTGGGGGACGCCGGAACACAGTCCTCTTCAGGTTTCGGCACGCTGAACATTCCGATCTTCCATGCCGGCTCACTCCTCGCTCAGCTCGAGCAGCGCAATTCTCAGCTTGAATCGGCTCGTATTAACTACGAGGCGAGCCTTTTAAAGGGCGTTCAGGAAGTGGAAGACGCGCTCAATACCATTTGGGCGCAGCAGCTCAGAGAGAAATCACTTCGGGAAGCGGAACGCTCGGCAAGAAGCGCGGCGATTTCCGCTCAGCAGGATTACAACGCCGGGCTGCAGGACTTCACAGTGGTTCTAACGACTCTGCGCACCCTGCTGACGGTTCAGGAAGCGCTTGCGAGCGTGGAAGCAGAAATTTCAAACGGTTATGTCGCTCTATACAAAGCAGTTGGCGGCGGTTGGCCTGTTCCTCAGGAGTTCAAAGAAAATGACAAATAAAACTGACAGCAAAAAGACGTTGGACGCGGATACACAGGCTCTTCTCGGAGAGAAACAGCCTCGTCCTTTCTATAAACGGGCATCTTTTTGGACCGCGGCGGCTGTGATAGGCATCTGCTGCTATGGCGGCTACTATCTTTACGGCTCGCGTTCCGATTCGAAGGTCTCTTTTGTGACCGCGCCGATGGAAAAGGGCGGTCTGCGTGTGGACGTCACGGCAAATGGAACACTGAATCCGATCAGAACGGTTTCCCTTGGCAGCGAACTCTCCGGCATCGTCCGTAAAGTTAACGTGGATGTGAATGATCCGGTCCAAAAAGGGCAGATTCTTATTGAGCTTGACGACACTAAGCTGTCTGCTTCTGTCGAGCGCGCCAAGGCGACGCTGCAGCTCTCTAAAGCGAGCTTGGCTGAAGCCGAGGCGACTTTGAAGGAAGCAAAGGCGAAACTTGCCAGACTTCAGGAAGTGCGTCGTCTTTCGGGAGGCAAGAGCCCGAGTAAGACGGAACTTGACGCTCAGGAGGCTTTAGTGGCAAAGAGCGCGGCCTCAGTGGACAGCGCTAAAGCGAAAATCACGGACAGCGAAGAGGCACTCAAATCCGCTGAGTCCGACTTATCGAAAACGAAGATCGTTTCTCCGATCGACGGAGTCGTGCTCGCGCGTTCCGTGGAACCCGGTTATGCCGTTGCGGCGACTTTGCAGGCGGTTGAACTGCTGAAATTGGCCACAGACCTAAAGAGTTTGGAGCTGCGCATTAACGTGGACGAAGCGGATGTCGGCGCGGTTAAACCCGGACAGAAATCCAGTTTCACGGTGAGCGCGTATCCGGATCGAAAGTTTCCGGCTGAACTGAAGAAGGTTGCGTACGGTTCGACGCAAACGGACAACGTCATCACATATGTCACGTATTTGGAAGTGAACAATCCCGACATGCTTCTGCTGCCGGGAATGACAGCGACAGCGAGCATTCGGACTGTGTCTTTGAAAGACGCTACATTAGTGCCCAATACCGCGCTTCGCTTCCAGCCCTCCGAAGCGACTGAAAAGAAAGAAAGCGCAATGGGGATGTTCGGCCCTCCGATGCGCCGCCCGTCAGCACAGAAGAGTTCCGGAACCGTGCTGAGTCCGAGCGCAGGTCAGAAAAAAGCGACGGTATACGTACTGCGTGAGGGCAAAGCCGCGCCTGTGGAGATTACGGTTGGTTATTCAGACGGCAAGAGAACACAGGTGGTTGACGGCCCTCTGAAAGCCGGAGACGAGGTCATAGTAGATCAAAGACGCGGAGCCAAATAATGTCTGAAGAACGCCCCTTAGTTGAGCTGATCGGTATCGGTAAGCGCTACGGAAGCGGGGAAACAGCTTTTGACGCGCTGCATGATATTAATCTCAAGATTTCTCACGGCGAGTTTCTCGCCATTATGGGTCCGAGCGGGAGCGGGAAATCGACCTGCATGAATCTGATCGGCGCATTGGATACCCCGACGCGCGGCCAGTATCTCTTTGAAGGACATCACGTCGAACATTTCACAAGGGATCAGCGGGCGCTGCTTCGCAGAAAGTATCTCGGGTTTGTCTTCCAAGGATTCAATCTTTTGGCAAGAACGAGCGCGCTTGAAAATGTGGAACTTCCCCTGCTGTACCGCGGAGAGAATAAAAAAGTCCGACGCGATTTGGCGCTCGCAGCGCTCGATAAGGTCGGGCTCTGCAAATGGAAGGATCACACGCCCGCAGAACTTTCCGGCGGTCAGCAACAGCGTGTGGCCATCGCGCGAGCGATTGTGACGCATCCGAAGCTGCTTCTTGCGGACGAACCGACCGGAAGCTTGGATTCGCATCGCTCTGTGGAGATCATGGAACTGCTCCAGAAACTCAATGAAGACGAAGGCATTACGGTCGCATTAGTGACGCACGAACCGGATATGGCGGCATACGCGCGCAGAACGGTCCGTTTCGTGGATGGGAATGTAGAGTCTGACTCGCAGGAGATGAAAGTATGATCGGCAACGCTTTGCTTTTGGCGCTCCGCCAGATTTTCAGAAATCCGATGCGTTCCATTCTTACGGTTCTCGGTGTTGTTATCGGCGTGGCCGCGGTGATCACGATGGTGACGATCGGCAACGGCGCGACGCAGCAGGTTAGAGATCAGATTGCGTCCTTGGGTTCTGACAGTCTTATGATTCGTCCGGGTCAGAGGCTCGGGCCCGGTCAGTCAGTCGGCGCCCCTTCCTTTAAAGAGTCGGATGCGGAAGCGCTTGCGACGCAGATCGCCGGTATTAAAGCAGTGGCCCCTTCCCGCACATCAACTCAGGTGGTCGTTGCCAACGGTAAGAACTGGTCTACGTCGGTAATCGGCTCAACCAATGAATACTTTCCCATCAGCAGTCTAACGGTTCAGGAAGGACGAGAGTTTGAGCCTTCCGAACTTCGCGCGGGCAGCGCTGTCTGCGTGATCGGTCAAACGGTACGCAAAGAGCTGTTTGGCGACGTGGATCCTCTCGGTCAGCTTTTGCGTATTAAAGGTTTTTCCTGTCAGATCATCGGCCTGCTTGAACCGAAAGGACAGTCGGGCATGGGGATGGACAAGGACGACGTTGTGATTATTCCGCTCAACACGTTTCAGCGCAGGCTGAGCGGCAATGTCCGAGTTCCTCTGATTACGGTCGCGGTGGAAGCGGGCAGTGATATCGAACGTGTCAAGGAGAGCGCAAGGCTGCTTCTGCGCGAAAGACGGTCTCTTTCCAAAGGAGAAATGGACAATTTCAATATTTTGGATACGTCTGAGCTGATTGAGACGATTTCCAAGACCAGTCAGGTTATGACTATGCTCTTGGGTGCCGTGGCGGCGGTCAGTCTGCTTGTCGGCGGCATCGGCATTATGAACATCATGCTCGTGAGCGTCACGGAGCGTACCCGCGAGATCGGCGTTCGCCTGGCAATCGGGGCGCTTGAGCGTGAAGTGCTGCTGCAGTTTTTGATCGAATCGGTCATGCTGGCCTGTTTCGGCGGTCTGCTTGGGGTCGCGTTGGCGCTTGGCGCCTCGCTTCTTCTGACACACATCATGAACGTGCCCTTTATTTTCAGTCCGTCCATCAACATTCTTGCCTTCGGGTTTGCCGCGTGCATTGGTATTGTTTTCGGCTACTTCCCGGCCAGACGGGCGGCCAAGCTTGATCCGATTGAGGCGGTACGCCACGAATAACAAAACGTCGGGCATTGAGCCCGACGCCTGAGAAAAAATCTGAACCGCCTTGGAAAATAAGCGACGCTTATTCGAGGCGGTTTTATTCTTATTAGAACGGAACGTCGTCGTCCAGATCGTCCATTTCCGCCGGTCTGCCGATAGGTGCGGCGGGCGCGGAGGGGGCAGAAGGAGCAGAGGGTGCGCTCTGACGGGGCGTGCGCGGGCTTTCGAATTCATCAGCGGAAGAGGGACGGCCTCTCGAGTAAGAAGAATCGGAACTGGCAGGGGCGCCTTTGTAGGCGGAGACGCTTTCGAATTCTCCGGAAGGTTCACTCTGAGCATTTCTGGAGCCAAGAAGCTGAAGAGAATCAGCAATGATTTCCGTCGAATAATGCGTCTGACCTTCTTTCTCCCAGCGGCGGGTACGCAGTCTTCCTTCGATGTAGGCCTGAGAGCCTTTGCGCAGGTACTGCTGTGCGATTTCAGCCTGACGGCCGAATAAAACAACGCGGTGCCATTCAACTTCTTCGTTTCTTCCGCCGTCCTGAGAACGTCTGTAGGTCGTCGTTGCCAACGCAAGCGTTGTAATTTGGAGCGAGTTGTCTGTGGTGTAGCGGGTTTCCGGATCTCTTCCGAGGTTCCCGATCAATATGACTTTGTTGACTGATGCCATTTCGTTTCCTTAGCGCATTAATTTTTTCATTCTACCGAAGTACAAACCGATACGCTGAAATTGCTTTGTGCTCGCTTCCGTACTGTCAGGGCGAACGCACAAAATTTTTAACAAAACATCCTTAACTCGTTAAAAAGTCGACAAAAACGGTTGACTTTTTTTGAAATATAGCATATAATATATATGTCTATAATTTAATAGGTGGCATGATGGCTGTCAGCAAGGAAATCCTCGACCTTATCCCGCAAGGCTGCAAGGTCAACTGGAACGAGAAACAACAACGCTTCTATGTTTATAAGTCCACTTATTACTACAGTAAGGAACACAAAAGATCTCGTGAACAGCGCACCCAGGTCGGTACGATCGTTAACGGCGTATTTACTTATGCCAAAAGCTACCTTCTCAAACAACAAATCAAGGACTTGAAGCAGGAGGTTAAGTCTTCAACTGCAGAAATCGTTAACAAAACCTCTGAAATTCTGTCCAATGAAGTCGTTGACCCTCGTCAGGCTGCGAAGGTTCAATATCCTTTGGCGTACGTGTATTTAGTCGCTTTGCTCAGCTCCTTGTCCGGGCAGACAAGTTGTGTGCAAATCGCAGATTATTGGAGCAACCATCGGGCAGCCCTGGAAACAGCATTTGAAGACTTTCCTAAGCAGGATATTTCTCACGATACCGTTCGGCGTCTTCTTATGCTGATAGATCCTGAACAATTCCAAAGCTTTTACGGCAGACTTGTAGAACCTCTGCTTCATAAATTTACTTCTCGAATTGTTGCAGTGGACGGTCAAGCGGTCAAAGCCTCCAGAAAAAGCGCAGAAAGAGCCGGTAAATACATCCTTACCTTCTATGACACTGAAAATGGAATTGCTTTAGGACAAAAGCTCATCGGGAGCAAGGAAAATGAGATCACGCACGCCGCCTCCATGGTTGAGGGACTCGATTTGGCAGGATGTATTGTTACGGCCGATGCACTCAATACGCAGGAAAAGTTTGCTTCAGCTTTAATCCAAAGAAAGGCAGACTACTGCCTTGCGGTGAAACAGAACCACAAATCGTTGTTTTATGACATGCAGTTAAGCTTCGTGGACCGCACCGAAACCCGTACGCTGGAGACCGAAAAAGTTGAACTCGGACATGGAAGAATCGAGACAAGAAAGATTTCGGTCCTTCCCGGAAGTTGCCTGCCCGCAGCCTTATTGAAGAAGTGGATAGGGCTGGATGAGGGCACGATCATTAAAGCTACAACAGAGAGCGTTAACAAGACAACCGGCGAGATCAGTTCTCTTGATCGCTACTACATTAGCTCCCTGAACTTCTTGAATGCCCATATCGCAGAACAATGTGCCAGAGCCGTTAGACGTCACTGGGGAATTGAAAATGACCTCCACTACGTCCTGGATGTTAACTTCTACCAAGATAGAACACAGTGCAAAAACGCCAACTATCTGCAAAACAGAGTCCTCTTGAATAAATGGGCGCTCGGGATGATCAGAAAACTTCAAAAAGAAGAGGAAACCGAAACCGGCAAAGAGGCTAAAAGCGTGAAGCGAATCATGGCTAAGCTGCAGTCTCCGACAGCAGCTCTGGAGGCGTTAACCTCACTAATTAACAAATAAATTCATGCGTACGCCCTGCCGTACTGTTTCTGAAGGATTTTCAAAAGATATGTAATATGTCGGTACAAATATTGGGGTCGCGTATGTCTGATATTCGAATTCGCGGTGCAAGGACTCATAATCTGAAAAATATCGATCTTGATCTGCCCCGCGGGAAACTGATTGTGCTGACCGGAGTGTCCGGCTCCGGAAAGAGTTCCCTTGCGTTTGACACTTTATACGCAGAGGGTCAGAGAAGCTATGTTCAGAGTTTGTCGTCCTACGCGCGTCAGTTCCTTGAACTGATGGAAAAACCCGATGTTGATCTGATTGAAGGTCTTTCTCCGGCGATCGCTATTGAGCAAAAAGGGACGAACAGCAACCCGCGCTCTACCGTCGGCACCAACACGGAAATCTATGACTATCTGCGGCTGCTCTTTGCTCGGATCGGCACTCCGTACTGTCCTCATCATCATATCGCGCTCAAGGCACTGACCGTCTCCGAAATCGCGGACAAAATTCTGCTTCGAGGTCAGGATAAGCGCATGATGATCATTGCACCGATCGATCGGAGCACCAAACGGCCCTCGGTCGAAATTCTGGAAGATCTGCAGGCTCGGGGTTTTACGCGTTTTCGTATCGGCGGAGAAATTTATACGATTGATGAGCTTCCGGAGCTCTCGGAAAATCATTCGGATATTGACGTTGTGATGGATCGTCTCAGAGTGCGTTCTGACTCTAGGCAGCGAATTGCCGAAGCGGCGGAAAGCGCGCTGAAGCTTTCCGGCGGGAAAGTTATTGCGCTTGATATGGAAGAGGCGAGCGAAGAGATCTACTCGGATCGGTTCGCCTGCCCCTACTGCGGCTACTCTGTTCCGGTGATGGAGCCCAAGCTCTTCTCGTTCAACAGCCCGAGCGGAAGCTGTCCGACCTGCTCCGGTCTCGGAGAGATCGAAGACTGGGACCCAGCGAAAGTTGTTTCCTCGGATGATCTTTCTCTTGCGGCCGGAGCGATTGAAGATTGGGACCCGGTTCATCGCTATAACTACGAAATGCTGGAAGATGTTTCCCGCGCGCTCGGTTTTTCTTTGTCGACGCCTTGGAAGGATCTTGATCAATCGATACAGCGTCAGATTCTTTGGGGTACGCATGCCCCGGTGAAACTCAGATTCATCAGCGGGAAAGGGGAAGTTTTTGAAAGCAGTGATCGTCCCTTTGAAGGCATTATTCCGCTGACCGCCCGCCGCTACGAGCAGACGGATGTCCCTGCGGTTAAGAGTGAGCTCGGAAAATGGCGTTCCATGTGTGTATGTCCCGCCTGTAAGGGTGCGCGCCTCTGCGAAGCCGCAAGAAACACCTATATCGGAGAAGACGGGCAGAAGAAGACGGTGCAGGACGTCTCGTCAATGCCCTTGAACAAAGCGAAAGAGTATTTTGAGCATTTGAGTCTGAGCGGAGCGAAACAGGAAATCGGTACAAAGCTCATTGAAGAAATCGTGCTGAGGCTTAAGTTTCTCGAAGATGTCGGTCTCTCATACCTTACGCTCGGTCGCAGAGCCGATACGCTCTCCGGCGGAGAGGCGCAGAGGATTCGACTGGCGGGCCAGATCGGATCGAGACTGACCGGCGTGATGTATGTTCTCGATGAGCCCTCGATCGGCCTTCATCAGTGTGATAACGAGAAGCTGATACGAACGCTGCATGCGCTCAGAGATCTCGGAAATACAGTTATTGTCGTCGAGCATGACGAAGATACGATTCGCCAAGCCGATTATGTTGTCGATATGGGACCGGGTGCGGGCGTTGGCGGAGGCCGAGTTATTTCTCAGGGGACTCCTGAGGAGATTACGGCCGATCCGGCTTCTCTGACGGGGCAGTATCTAAGCGGTCGGCTTAAGGTTGGGATTCCGGAAAAACGGCTGGAGCCGGACGGTCGTTTCCTAAAGTTCTGCGGCTGCAGCGGACACAATCTGAAGAATATTGATGTGTCGATTCCGGTCGGGCTGATGACGGTCGTGACAGGCGTCTCCGGTTCGGGCAAATCCACCTTGGTGAATGAAACGATATATGCGGCGGCCGCAAAAAAACTGAATCGGGCTAACACGACGCCTGAGCCGTATCAGTCAGTGCAGGGGCTGGAATTTTTTGACAAGGTCATCGCGGTGGACCAAAGCCCGATAGGGAAAACTCCGCGTTCGAACTCTGCGACCTATACCGGACTTTTCACTGCGATTCGTGAATTATTCGCGGAAACGCCTCTGGCTAAGGAACGGGGATACGGTCCCGGGCGCTTCTCTTTCAATGTGAAGGGCGGCCGCTGTGAGGCCTGCGAGGGGGACGGACTGGTTCGCGTGGAGATGAATTTCCTCCCGGATATGTATGTTCCATGTGACGTTTGCGGCGGCAGCCGCTACAATCGAGAAACATTAGAAATTGAATACAAAGGTCTGAGCATCTCCGACGTGCTGGAACTGACGGTGGATGAGGCTTTGAATGTGTTTGAAAATATTCCTGCGGTCGCTAAGAAGCTTCAGGTGCTTTCCGATGTGGGGCTGGGATACATCAAACTCGGTCAGAGTGCCGTTACTCTTTCGGGAGGCGAAGCGCAGCGGGTCAAGCTTGCGCATGAGCTTTCGAAGAAGGGGACGGGGCGAACTTTGTACGTTTTAGATGAACCGACGACGGGGCTTCATTTTCATGATGTCTCGATGCTTTTATCGGTTCTTGAGCGAATTAAAGACGCAGGGAACACGCTTCTGATTATTGAACATAATCTTGACGTGATTCGTGCGGCTGATTGGATTATAGATATCGGCCCGGAAGGCGGAGATGCCGGAGGGATGATTGTTGCGGAGGGCACGCCGGAGCATATAAGAGGAATCCCCTCTAGTAAAACCGGTACATATTTAGGAAACTTAAAGAAAAATTAGAGGTTCCCTTGAAACGAGAAAAAGACAAGTTTGAGCAGCTCCTCATGGAGTCCTTCTACGCGGCGATAGACGCGGCAGATCCTCATAAGGTGGTTGCGCCTCATATTCCAACAACGTTCGCCGGCGATGTCATTGTGGTCGGGGCGGGAAAAGCGGCTGCCAGCATGGCTGCGGCTGTAGAGGAGGCGTGGCCGGAAAAAGAACTGTCCGGCGTTGTCATTACCCGTCACGGACATTCGGAAAAAACCAAGAAGATCACAGTGCTTGAGGCATCTCATCCGATTCCGGATCAATCCAATCTGGATGCGACAAAGCGCATGATGGATCAGCTTGATCGGCTGAAAGAAGGCAGCATGTTGCTGGCGCTTCTTTCCGGAGGAGGCTCCAGCCTTCTTTCGCTTCCGGTGGAGGGTGTCACGATTGAAGACATTCGCAAAGTGACGGAAGATTTGCTGAAGTCCGGAACAAGCATCGATCATATTAATGCGGTACGCAAGCATGTGTCCCAAGTTAAAGGCGGACAGCTTGCGCTGGCGGCTCGAGCCAAGGGTGCCGAGGTTCTCTCACTGATCATTTCCGATACCGTCGGAGATAATCCGTCAGATATTGCTTCCGGCCCGTGTGCGGAAGATTTTTCCACTTATGCGGATGCGCTTTGGTATCTCAGTCAGGCTAAAGTTGAGGCGCCGGAATCCATTCTCAAGCACTTGCGCAACGGTGCCCGCGGCGCCATCCCCGAGACGCCGAAGATTGGCGACGTCCGTATGCGCGGCGTGAAAAACAAGATTATCGCCAATTCCTTTAAGGGACTGCAGGCAGCTGCGGCGTTCTTTAAGGAAAAAGGAATGCGTCCGGTTATTGTCGGAGACGGAATCTCGGGAGAAGCGAAAAAAGTCGCTCAGCAGGTTTCCCGCAAAATCCGTCTTGAACTCTCCAAGCCGAGACGCAAGCCGGTGGTTCTGCTTTCCGGCGGTGAGTGCACTGTGACGCTGACGGGACGACGCATTGGCAAGGGAGGTCCCTGCTCGGAATTTCTGCTTGCGCTCGCGCTCGAGCTTGAAGGCAATCCGATATACGCCATTGCGGCTGATACGGACGGCGTTGACGGCAACGGAGAGGCCGCAGGCGCAATTCTCAGACCGGACACGATGGAAAAAGCCAAGGAACTCGGACTTGATCCGCAGAAGTATCTTGAAGAGCATAACGCTCAGGAGTTTTTTGAAAAACTGGGCGATCTCTTTGATACCGGTCCTACGAGAACCAACATTAATGATTATCGTGTGGTTCTTATCCCGTAGAGGAAAAATTTTCAGGCACCCGAGAGCGCAGTCTCCCGGGTGTTTTGCTTATTGCGGAAGGTTCGATGCCTGAGCACGCAAGAGTTCGGGAAATTCGCGCACTTCAATTTAGAATAGACGAAATTACTTTAACCTCAACTAACCTAACTTCGGAGGAAGCTGCATTGCAGCCCTGATGACTGCGGCAGCATAAAAAAATGAGTCAGACGTCCATGTTTCGCTTAGACGCATCCAGAGCCCTGTCGGATTTTCGTACTGAAAGACTTCTTGAGAAAATTCGCCGTATCGCGCCTGACGCGGTCACACTGAACACTCGGTTCATCCATTTTGTAAAAACGGACGGCACCCTGTCGGCTTCTCAGTTCGAAACCATGCAGTCCATTCTCACTTACGGGGAAGAGGCGATTCTTACTTCCGCAAAAGAGAAATTCATGGTGATTCCCCGTCTCGGAACAATCTCTCCCTGGGCATCCAAAGCGACCGATATTGTCCGCAACTGCGGCCTGACAAATGTGCTTCGCGTGGAAAGAGGCACCTGCTTTGAGCTGATCATGAAGGACGATAAGCGCCTGAGCGAAGAGCAGAGAGAAAAAATCGCAGCCGTGATTCACGACCGCATGACTGAAAGCGTGGTGGCTCCGGACGTGGCTCCGGAAGTGGTTTTTGCTGAGGCTGAAGGACAGCCAATGCGCAGCGTTGACATTCTTACGGAAGGCAGAACTGCGCTGCAGAAGGCCAATGTTGAGCTGGGTCTTGCGCTCAATGATGATGAAATTGATTACCTCATCGACGCATTTACGAAATTGAAACGCAACCCGACGGACGTCGAGCTGATGATGTTCGCTCAGGCGAACTCCGAACACTGCCGACACAAGATTTTTAATGCGAAGTGGACGATTGACGGCAAAGACGAAGACAAGAGTCTTTTCGGCATGATTCGCGAGACGCACAAGAATCATCCGCAGGGCACGATTGTCGCTTACTCTGACAATGCCGCGGTTTTCGAAGGCGAAGAAGTTCCCCGCATGTATCCCCGCGGAAACGAAAACTCCGAGGGCGGCCGCGAGTACATTACGCAAAACGAGCGCACTCATTCCGTTTTCAAGGTTGAAACGCACAATCACCCGACGGCGATCTCTCCCTTCCCGGGCGCCTCTACAGGTTCGGGCGGAGAGATTAGAGATGAAGGCGCGACCGGCCGAGGCGCTCGTCCGAAAGCGGGTCTGACAGGATTTACCGTCTCTTCTCTGAGAATTCCCGGCGCGGTGCAGGGTTGGGAAAATGACAAAGACGTCAGCGGCCCCTCGAAGGACGCACCCTATTACGGCGCTCCCAAACGCATGGCTTCGGCTCTGGATATCATGGTCGAAGCGCCTCTCGGCGGAGCTTCCTTTAACAACGAATTCGGCCGTCCGAATATTCTCGGTTACTTCCGCGCATTTGAAGCCAATGTCGGCGGACGCCGTTACGGCTATCACAAACCGATCATGCTTGCGGGCGGTATCGGCAACATTCGAGACGATCAGACACACAAGCTGGCGCTTCCTCCGGGAACGCTTCTTGTGGTTCTGGGCGGCCCGGGAATGCGTATCGGCATCGGCGGCGGAGCAGCCTCTTCGATGGGCGCCGGGGCCAACAGTGAATCTCTGGATTTTGCCAGTGTGCAGCGCGGCAACCCCGAAATGGAGCGAAGAGCTCAGGAAGTGATCGATCGCTGCTGGGAAGCGGGTCTTGAGAATCCGATTCTTGCGATTCATGATATTGGCGCAGGCGGCTTATCCAATGCGATGCCTGAGCTTGCCGATCTTTCCGGTAAGGGCGCGAAGCTGGATCTGAATAAGGTGCCGATCGAAGAAAGCGGCATGAGCCCGCTGGAGATTTGGTGCAACGAGTCGCAGGAGCGTTATGCGCTTGCGATTGATCCGAGCCGTCTGAAAGCTTTTGAAGAGTACTGCAGGCGTGAGCGCTGCCCCTATGCGATTCTCGGCGAGATCTCCGAAGATGATGAACTTGTTGTGACGCGCTCGGAAGGAGAGGAGCCCGCGGTCGATATGCCGATGAGCGTGCTTTTAGGCAAGACACCCAAGATGCACCGAGTCGCAGAGCATGAAAAAGTTCAGTCGATGAAGGCGTTGAAAGACGCGGATACGAAAAAAGCCCTTTACGAAGTGCTGGAGCACCCGACCGTAGCCAGTAAGAAATTCCTGATTACTATCGGCGACAGAACCGTCGGCGGTCTTGTTGTCAGAGACCAGATGGTCGGGCCTTGGCAGGTTCCTGTATCCGACGCCGCAGTGACCGCAGTTTCCTATGAAAGCTTCCGCGGTGAAGCGATGGCCATGGGCGAGAAAACGCCTCTGGCGGTATCCAACGCGGCAGCGGCGAGCCGTATGGCAATCGGCGAAGCGATGACCAATATCGTCAGCGCGGATGTGGATCTTGACCGTATTATTCTTTCTGCCAACTGGATGGGCGCCTGCGGCGTTCCCGGTCAGGACGCGGCATTGTTTGACGCGGTTAAGGCGGCAAGCGAATTCAGCCAGAAACTTGGAGTCAGTATTCCCGTCGGTAAGGATTCTCTCTCGATGAAGACTGCCTGGAAGGACGAAAGCGGAGAAAATAAGAATGTGATCTCTCCGGTTTCCCTGGTGGTTTCGGCAGCGGCTCCGGTGTATGACGTGCGTGACAATCTGCTTCCGATGTTTGCCGAGAATGTTCTTGACAGCTCGCTTCTGCTGATTGACCTCGGACGCGGTCAGGATCGACTTGGCGGTTCGGTTTACTCGCAGGTGACACAGAGATTTGATTCCGTTACGCCGGATCTGGACGATGCGGAAGACTTAAAGAAATTTATGCGTGTCATTCGCTCTCTTGCGGAAAAAGGCGCGATTCTTGCCTATCACGACCGCAGCGACGGCGGCTTAGCGGCGACGCTGTGCGAAATGATGTTCGCAAGCCATGTCGGTGTCGAAGTGGTTGCCGACGGTCTTGTGAAAGACGGCAAGACGCTCAATGAAGCGCTCTTTAATGAAGAGCTCGGCGCGGTGATTCAGGTGACCCGCGGGCGTTCTTCCGAAGTCGTGAAAGCGTTTGAAGCTGAAGGCCTTCAGGATACTCTGATGTATCTTGGCAACCTGATTCCGGAAGAAAATCTCAATATTTACCTGGAAGGCAAGTGTGTTCTCTCCGAAGAGAGAGCCAATCTGCAGAAGGCCTGGTCCAAGGTTAGCTGGCAGATTGCCCGTATGCGGGACAATCCGGAATGCGCTGACAGTGAAAATGATCTGATTTCCGACCCGCATCACGGCGGTCTTACACTTGCGGTGGGTTTTGATCCTGAAGAGAACATTGCGGCCCCGTATATCAATACGGGCGTCCGTCCGAAGGTTGCCATTCTGAGAGAGCAGGGCGTAAACAGCCAGAATGAAATGGCGAGCGCGTTTATGCAGGCCGGATTTAATCCGGTTGACGTCCATATGACTGATCTGCTTTCCGGCAGAGCGAACCTTGCCGAATTTGTCGGCCTTGCCGCATGCGGCGGATTCTCCTACGGCGACGTTCTCGGAGCAGGCGGCGGATGGTCTAAGACCATTCTGCACAATGCCGGACTTCAGAACATGTTCCGCAGATTCTTTGAAAACCCGAACACATTTACGCTCGGTGTCTGCAACGGCTGCCAGATGGTTTCTCAGCTCAAGAACTTAATCCCGGGCGCCGCTCATTGGCCGACTTTTGAACGCAACTATTCAGAGCAGTTTGAAGCGCGTCTGGTCAATGTGAAGGTTATGGATTCTCCGTCGATTTTCTTTGCCGGAATGGCCGGAGCGATGCTCCCGATTGTCAACTCTCACGGTGAGGGGCGCGCGTATTGGAAAAATCAGGAAGACGAGGCTGAGGCGATTGCAGCGGCTTGTTATGCGGATTCCAAACAGATGCCGACAGAAGTTTATCCTCTGAATCCCAATGGTTCGCCCATGGGTAAGACGGCATTTACGACACCGGACGGCCGCGCGACGATCATGATGCCGCATCCGGAGCGCAGCTGGCGTGCGGTGCAGCTCTCATGGCGCTCTCCTCTGCTGGAGGATGTATCGCCGTGGGCGCGCATCTTCCAGAACGCACGAGTTTGGGTCGGTTAAGTCAAAACTATTCGTAAGTCCCGTTTTTACGGGTCATTACGCACAAGGTGTTTCAGAGCGGGCGGTCAAATAGGCCGCCCTCTTTCTTTGCGTGTAAACTTTCGGAAAGCATTATCAATAACGCAGGCCTGCACAGAGCTTTGGAGCTTTTAAGGAGCAGGCTTGTTTAGGAATTTAAATGGACGAAACAAAAACTGAGCAGGACAACATTCTGAATGATCCTAATCTTGGCGAGATTTTCCAGCTCGCAGTGATCAACAGCAAACCGCCGAAACGCGAAAAATTCGATTGGGCAAATTTCAAACCGCAGGCAGTGAAGTCTGCAGAGGATCTTCCTTCCTATCTGGTTTTCGGACCTCTCAATCACGGCACTCTGATTATCAATGCGGACGGTTTCAATGCGGAATGGTCCGATCCTGAGCAGAAGGCGAAGATTGTGCTGAATTGGAACTCGAAGACGCACAAGTACACCGCCTCTCAGGTTTGGGACGGTGAAGAGGGAAGCGCCACACAGCAGGATGACACAACGCCTCTGATTCAGGTTTTTGCTATGCTTTACGAAGACGGTTTTCCGAAGAACTGGGACGCGAAAGCAAAAGAGCAGTTCGAAGGGAAGTACTATCTGACCTGGCTTGAAGGGAACGAGCGTCTTCCGACTTATTTCGCGGCTCCCGACGGAGTGTTCCGTGTCATCAGTTTCCCGGTGATGATCAAGAACCTGAGACACGCCCGTACCATCCTTGAACACATTTCTGCGGAAACGCCGAATTACGGATTCTTTGCGACTGCGACCCTCATGCAGCAGGATGTGTACTACAAACTCGGAACAGCTCCTGACTGGACAAGAGACATTGCCATGTGCATGACGCAGTCGATCGGTGAAACCGGTCTGATTCCTCAGGATATTCCGAGAACGGAAGAGATCGAAGGCGCTCAGTGGAATCATCTGGTACGCGACGCGATGATGCTTCACGTCTTTGTGCCGTTTGCCGGAATGAGAGACATGCTTCAGAAGCTCTCTGAGAGTCCGATGCCGATCATTGAGCGTACGGACGCGCCGATCCGCCGCGACCTGCTCCCCGTTGTGTCGCCGCAGGGCCTTCCTGAAAAGCTCAATTCCTTCACGCTTGACGATACGATTCAGGGAATTCGTGTGACGTATACCTTCCTTGCTCCGGAGATCGCGCTTGACGATCTGCTGACACTGGATTCGAACAGTCAGATTGATCGCCTGGAAAAGTTCTCAGACGCCATTCTTGATCAGCTGTCAGCCGACGTGGAAGAAGCTAAGCGCAAGGCCGAAGAAAAGCCAAGAATCGTCACGGAGTAGTAGCGGATGATTTAGCGGCCGACCGCAGAGCGGCCGGTAGAGAATGCAGCAGACGCTCACTGCAAAGAAAGCAGTGGGCGTTTGTTTTTACGGTGATTAATACAAAAAACCGAACCGGCGCTGAGACAACGCCGGTTAATTCAGTCAGAAGCGCAAAGTGCGGTTCAGCTTTTTACGATTCAGACTGGTTGCCGATGGATTTAACTTCCAGACCGAACATAACGCCTGTCCAGCCGTCGAAGATCAGTTCGATTGCGACGAAGATACCGAAGATCCAAACGGAGCTCTGAGGCCATCCCCACCACAGGCAGACGCCAAGCAGCAAAGAGACAATTGCCGAGAAGAGCATCAGTCCCCAGCCTTTCGCATCGGTATTTCTGAACGCGACCCAGCACTTAATCAAGCCCACGGCAATGAAGTAAGAAGCGAGGAACAGCGTGAGTGTTTCAGTACCGG
Organism: Parasutterella sp. St.1A3; assembly: GCF_059728705.1. NCBI lineage: Bacteria > Pseudomonadati > Pseudomonadota > Betaproteobacteria > Burkholderiales > Sutterellaceae > Parasutterella > Parasutterella sp. St.1A3. The sequence goes on from NZ_BAAGFK010000001.1 coordinate 163,159, forward strand.
CGACCGGATAGAACATCAAGAGCAAACCGGTTAACGCGGTCAGCAGTGCAAGAATGATCGCTGCCGTTCTTGCGCCCCATCCTTCAGCCTTCCAGAAAAGGGCGAGTCCTGTGCCGCCGCTCACCAGAAGCATGGCGCCGATGAAGATCGTGACACCGATGGAAAAGGCGATCGGAGCAAACAGACCGATAGTTCCCAGGACGATGCTGAAGATACCCCAGCCTATGATCCCGTTCGCATGCAGCTTAAGAGGAAGAACCAAATCTTTTTTGACGCGATCGTTGATATTGTTGTTGTCAGACATTTATAGCCTCCTAATGTTTGATGAGGTAATGATGGTTCAAACAAGAGGGAGGCTGTTGGATTATCGGACCACTATGGGCGCCTAATCTGATCGATGGAAGTCTTGAGTGTCCGCAGAGAAATTTGAACTTCTAGGACGAAAAACACCGTGGAAACCACGATAAATACGACGGCTGTCAGAAGGATCGTTGACTTCCAAACTTCAAAATTCAGATTCCAGAGATGTTCCAAAATGGTGACAAGAACCAGAATTCCGGCAAATGCGGCTGAGGTGGTCACTGCGAGAATGGCGTTCTTCAGCAAATGGCTTCTTTCATAAGTAAGTCGAATCGCCTGCTCAAGAATCGGATCGGTTTTAGGCGCTAGTTTGCGGCGTTCTTTTAAAAGCGCTCTGACTCTGTCCGTGGTGTAGTTGTAGCGGGCAGTCATGGCGAGCAGCAGTAAACCGACGCCTGAGATCAGCGTGATCGGTGTTAAAGCATCGGAGAGCGTAACGGCATACGAAATCATTGTGCACTCCTACTGCGGATGGTCATGGTGGTGAACGGACAGCCCGATCGCTCTGACGGAAATTTGAACCTCGCCAACGTAAATGCAGCTCGAAAGTACAATGAAAATAACGGAGGCTAAAAGCATCAAAGATTTGGTCAGAGACAGATCAAAATCAAAGAGACGTTCTATGACGATTGCCAGAATCTGCAGACTGCTGAACGCAGCGGAAATCATCAGCGTCAGAATTCCGTTTTTCAGAAGACTTGCGCGCTTGAAAATCAGGTCTATGGATTGATCGATTTCTTCATGAAGATCTTCGGGTTCGGCCGCTCTTTCCGCAAGGAGCTGTCGGATCCGTGAGGCGGCATGGCAGTAGCGCGCCGACATTGAGACCAGGAGGAGTCCTACTCCGGAAATCAAAGTAACGGGCGCCAGAGCATCCGAAAGTGTTGCACTGAATTCGAGCATTATCCTCTCCAAAGAATCTGCTGAAATTGTAAGCCCGCCTCCTATGACCGTCACTATTTTGATGACGAACTTTGAGCGGTGAGGCGCCCGAACTCTAAAATATCGAATTATTTAATTTGTATCCGACTCAATTTACATGACCCAATCAGCTTTGGAGAGGCTCTCTCAGGACGCCATTATTATTTGTTTTGACTACGGTCTGGCACGGATCGGTGTTGCTATCGGCAATATGCTGACAAAAACAGCTCGGCCCCTGAGGATCATTTCCTGGAAAACAAATGAGCAGAAGTGGAAAGAAATCACAAGTCTGCTTTCAGAATGGACACCTGCGGCGATCGTGGTTGGCGTGCCTCGGCATGCGGATGGAGAACCGAACTCGATGACAGCAACCTGTCAAAAGTTTGCCAATCAGCTGGAAGGCAGATTCCATCTTCCTGTCGTGCGCGAAGATGAAAGATTCAGCTCAGTTGAGGCAGAAAGAGAAAACTCCGGGGCGGACTATATTGATGATGAGGCCGCGGCTGTTATTCTGGAACAGTGGCTGAGAAGAAAGGAACAGTAATGAAAAAAATTAAAGGCAGCGCTCGCTTCCTGAATGTGGTGATGTATACGCTCGTTTGTTTATTTCAGGCCTATACCGCGTTTCAAAAAGCGGATCAAAAGAGCAAAGGAAGGATGCTCGCTTTCTACACAAGGCGTGTTTTAGAGAAGGCCGGCGTCAAGTGCCGCTACGAAGGCAGCGTGCCCGAGTCACTGCACGAGTGCGGTGTATCCGATGAAGCGCCCGCATGCATTGTGGTGTCCAATCATGTCTCATGGCTGGATATCTTCACGCTGGACTCTCAGATTCCGTCTCGGTTTATTGCGAAAGCCGAAATCGCAAAATGGCCGATATTCGGGCTGATTGCGCGCGCGATCGGAACACTTTTTATCAATCGTTCGAGCAAGCGGGCGATTCTCAAGATTAACGACGACATCAGAGGAGCGCTCTGCAATCGCGAAACGGTGGCAATTTTTGCTGAGGGTACGACGACTTTCGGCAATGAGCTGCTGCCGATTAAATCCAACTTTTTAGCTCCTGCGGCCGAAATAGGCGCGGTGGTTCGTCCGGTCGTGCTGGTTTATATGGATAAAGGCAAGCCTGCAAAACAAGCGGCTTTTGCCGGCGACGTCACCTTGTTCGGTTCACTGTGGAATGTGGTCACTATGGAGGATGCGCATGCGGTTGTGCATTTTCTGGAACCGATCGTTCCGACACCGGAAATGACGCGCCATGACATCGGCAGGCTCTGCCAGGAACGAATGCGGGCCAAACTCAAGGAAATTTGGGGCAACGAATACAAGGACGGCGACGCAGACGGTGCGTCCGTGCTTGCCAAGGCGATTGCGAACGGCTGAACCAGAGAAAATCTTTGGAACAGAAGCCGAATGATATTAGAATTCGATTAGCTCAACTGAGTAAACCTAATACCGATATGAAACCTGTAAGAAAAGCCGTATTCCCTGTCGCGGGCCTTGGCACCCGTTTCCTTCCTGCTACTAAGGCGATGCCTAAAGAAATGCTCCCCATAGTAGATAAGCCTCTTATTCAGTATGCGGTTGAGGAAGCCGCTGCTGCGGGCATCACAGATATGATTTTCATCACGGGTCGTCATAAGAGAGCGATCGAAGATCATTTTGACAGCGCTCCCGAGCTTGAACGCGATCTGAAGAGCAAAGGAAAGAACGCGCTGCTTGCGACCCTGAAAGCGGTGGTTCCGCCGGGAATCAATTTCATCTTTATTCGTCAGCCCGAGCCGCTCGGGCTTGGTCACGCGGTTCTGTGCGCAAAACCCGTGGTCGGTGACGAACCTTTTGCCGTTATTTTGGCCGACGACCTGATTGACGCGAAGAAACCGGCGATTTCTCAGCTCATCGCTGCAAGAGCGGAAAACAACGGCGGCAATGTTCTGGCTGTTCAGACAGTTTCCCGCGAGATGACGAAGCAGTACGGTATTGTTGAAGTCGACGATGAACACGAAGTTTGTCCGAAGATCTCTTCAATTGTTGAGAAACCTGATCCGCAGACGGCACCGTCCACTCTTGCGGTGATCGGACGCTATGTTCTTGAACCTGAAATTTTCGACAGCCTTCAGCACATTGACCGTGGCGCCGGCGGTGAAATTCAGCTGACGGACGCGATCGGAAGAGAAATCCCGAAGGGAAACACTCTGGCCTGCCGTTATGAGGGCGAGCGCTTTGACTGCGGCTCCAAGCAGGGGTTCCTGAACGCCACAGTCCATTACGCCAGAAAAGAAGGCTATCGAATTATCTAGCTTTCTCTTACTTTACGGAGCAGTTTCGTAGTGCTCCGATCAAATTCGAACGCTGCGGTGACAACCTTGCCGCTGTAGCTGTGAACGATCTTTGCTTCCGGCAGATCTTCAATTCTGTAATCTCCGCCTTTGACGTAAATGTCCGGGCGGAGTTTTCTTACGATTTCAAGCGGCACCTTATCCTTGAAAATGACGACGTTGGACACGCTTTCCAGGGCGGCGAGGACCGCAGCGCGGTCCGCTTCAGGGTTGATCGGACGATCCGGGCCCTTGCCGAGCTGACGAACCGATGCGTCGCTGTTGACTGCGACGACCAGGCTTGCGCCGAGCGCTCTGGCCTGCGCAAGGTAGGTGACATGTCCGCGGTGCAGGATGTCAAACACACCGTTTGTCATAACGATGGGGTGCGGAAGCTGTTCGTGAAGACTTTCGAGCTGATCCGTGGTTACGATCTTCTGTTCGAATGCGGGTGGCGGAAGATGTTGACTCATAATAATTTAGCGGCGGAAAGCAGATTATCTGCGGTCTCGTGTTCAGTACTGCAGTCGGGGAAGGGGTGCGTGCCGTCTTTTTTGACAAGAATGCGTCGGGGGACACCGGCTCTGGCTCCAGCCTCGATGTCCGAACATTTGTCTCCGATGATGACGCTCGCGGCAGGATCAATATTCAGGTCCTGCGCGGCGGCAAGAATCATTCCTGGTTCCGGTTTGCGGCAGGTACATGCTTTGAGGTAGGGAGCAAATGCACCTGTCGGATGGTGCGGACAGAAATAGAGCGCACCGATTGCGGCGCCGGAAGCTTCCAGCACGCCAGCCATCCAAAACGTCAGTTCAGAAAATTCATGCAGGCTGTATTTTGCGCGCCCGATGCCGCTCTGATTGGTGACGATAACCGGGACAAAGCCTTTATCCCTAAGAAGCCGAATGCCTTCGATCGCGCCGGGAATGAATTCAAAGTTTGATCGGTTTCCGACATAGGCGTGATCAATGTTGATCACGCCGTCTCGGTCTAAAAAAGCGGCTTTTATTGGGTTTTCGGAACGCTTGGTGAAGATAAAACGATATTTCATTTCACTTTATCGAGCAGATGCAGCATGTAAGCGCGTGTGCCTTCCTGAACGGACTTAAACTGAACTTCGCACCCGGCTTCACGAAGGTTTGTCAGATCTGCCTGTGTGTAGGCCTGATACTTGCCGACCAGAGCCTGCGGGAAGGGAATGTATTCGATTTCTCCCTTCATCACGGCTTCTTCAAGTGTGAGTGCGGGTTTGCCGTCGGCTTCGCGCAGTGTGTTCACCACAGTGAGCGCGACATCGTTGAAGGGCTGAGCGAGACCCGTACCGCAGTTGTAGATTCCGGTGATTTCTTTATCGAGGCAGAAGAAGTTCACTTCCACCACATCGTCCACGTACACGAAATCGCGCATCTGAGCACCGTTCGCGTAGCCGAGGCAGCCCTCAAAGAGTTTTACCTTGCCTTCGGCGCGGTACTGGAAGAACTGATGGTATGCGACGGAAGCCATACGGCCTTTGTGCTGTTCGTGCGGACCGTAGACATTGAAGTATCTGAGTCCTGCGACTGGGGCTCTCAGACCGTACTGCATTTCACGACGAAGTACCTGATCAAAGAGATATTTAGAGTAGCCGTAAACATTCAGAGGTTTTTCGTAGCGGACGTCTTCTTTGAAGATGCTGGAGGCGCCGTACGTTGCCGCCGAGGACGCGTAAATAAACGGGATTCGTTCGCGCTGGCACCAGCGGAATAAGTCCACGGTGTAGCGGTAATTGTTCTCCATCATGTAGCGGCCGTCGAGTTCCATTGTGTCCGAGCATGCGCCTTCATGGAAAACGGCTTCCGGTTTGGTGATCTTTCCGGCTCTGACGAGTTCAATGAATTCGGCCTTATCGAAGTAGTCGGAAATCCGATTGTCAGCAAGATTAGTGAACTTGTCTGATTTTTTCAGATGATCGACTGCGACAACATCGGTGAAGCCTCTTTTGTTCAGTCCGGCAACGATATTTGCTCCGATAAAGCCGGCGGCGCCGGTGACAATAAAACTCATGTTTAGCCTCTTCGTTTAGAGATTTGGAAATAGTTCTTCGGGTGTAACCGTGGCCGTACCGACTTTGCCGACCACGATGCCGCCCGCCTTGTTGGCGATCTTGACGGCAGTGTGCCAATCGTATCCGGCGGCAAGCATGACGCCGAGTACGGAAATGACGGTATCGCCGGCTCCGGAAACATCGAATACTTCCCGAGCACGTGCGGGAACAGACCAAGCGCCGTTGTCATCAAAAAGCGTCATGCCTTCTTCACTGCGTGTCAGAAGGATTTTCTCAATATTGAGCTCTTGGCGCAGATTCTGCGCGCGGTTCATCAGATCTTCTTCGGAATTCCATTGACCGACGACCTGCGCCAGCTCGTTGCGATTTGGTGTGATCGCGGTGGTATTGGCGTAGCGGGAGTAGTCCGAGCCTTTCGGGTCGACCAGTATGGTTCTGCCGAACGCGCGGCCTTCAGCGATCATGTGTTTAATGCGGTCAAGTCCGCCCTTGCCATAGTCGGAAAGGATGACAACATCATGGTCGGGGAGAAGGCTTGAAAATCGGTTGGAGTGCTGTTCAAGTGCGGAAGGAGCGATTTCTGACTCAAAGTCGGTACGCAGCATCTGCTGATGGCGCGCGAGAATGCGCAGCTTCAGCGTAGTGGTAAAGCCCGCAACCCGATACAGGCAGGGACGAACGCTGCATTCTTCAAGCAGGTCCATGATCTTATTGCCCGCTTCGTCTTCCCCGATGATTGTCAGAAGGGACGTCCGCGCCTTCAGACTTGCGGCGTTTCGTGCCACATTGGCGGCTCCTCCGAGACGATCTTCGGAACGAGTGACTTTGACAACGGGGACCGGTGCTTCAGGAGAGATTCTAGACGCGTCTCCGAACCAGTATCGATCTAGCATCGCGTCGCCTACGACAAGCACGGAAGAATTTTTAATGGCGTCTAGGTTAATGTCCCGAAGTTCCATGATTTATCTGTCTTGATACACTTTAATTTGCTGATTTTAGCGCCTTCACTGCGGCCTGAGCTCTCATCAGACCGATTCCGAGATTAGAATCCTTGTATCACCGTTAGGGAACATACAAATGACTGAAAAAATTTCACGCTCTATATTCAAGGCATATGACATCCGAGGCATTGTTGACAAGACACTTACCGAGGAGGCCTGCGAGCAGATCGGTCAGGCGCTTGGAACGCTTGCCCATGAGAAAAAAGTTGAAAAAATTTGTGTCGGCAGAGACGGCAGACTCAGCGGCCCAAGGCTTCAGAAGGCTTTGATTAAAGGAATTCGCAAGGCCGGAGTCGGTGTTTATGACATCGGAGCGGTTCCAACTCCGGTACTCTACTTCAGCACGGTTTACCTGAATACAGGAAGCGGCGTGGCGATTACCGGCAGTCACAATCCTCCCGAGTACAACGGTCTGAAAATGATGCTTGCAGGCGAGACGCTCTTTGGAGACGGTATCGCTGCTTTATATGACCGCATCGTTAGCGGCGACCTCTACACGGCTTCGAACGAGGGCTCTTACGAAGAAGTGGATGTTGTTCCCGCCTATATTGAAAAGATTCTTTCCGATGTAAAACTTTCCCGTCCGATCAAAGTCGCGGTGGATGCGGGCAACGGTATTGCCGGTCCTCTTGCGGTGAAACTCTTAACCAAGCTTGGCGCGGAAGTCACCGAAATGTTTACTAATGTGGACGGGAACTTCCCGAACCACCATCCGGATCCGTCCAAGCCCGAAAATCTGGTGGATCTTCAGGCTCAGCTTAAATCCGGAGACGAAGAGATCGGTGTTGCGTTTGACGGAGACGGTGATCGTCTCGGTGTTGTAGCCAAAGACGGAGAAATCATTTTCCCGGATCGCCAGGCGATGCTCTTTGCGGGTGATATTCTTGCGCATAAGAAAGGCTCGGTTATTGTTCACGACGTTAAGTGCACACGAAACATCCGTCCGTTCGTGGAGTCAAGAGGCGGCGTCTGCGTGATGTCCAAGACCGGTCACTCGCTGATTAAAGCGAAGATGAAAGAAGTGAATGCGGATTTCGCCGGTGAAATGAGCGGCCATATCTTCTTCCATGACCGCTGGCCCGGATTTGACGACGGTGTTTACGCCGCGACAAGACTGCTTGAAATCGTGACGCGTTTTGATGACGCGAATAAGCCGCTCAAAGATCTCCCGAACGCGGTTTCTACTCCGGAACTTCAGATTCCGACCGAAGAAGGCGAGAATTTCACGCTGGTTGAGAAACTCAGCAAGAACGCGAAGTTTGATGATGCGAAGGACATTATTCGTATCGACGGTATTCGCGTTGAGTGGGATGACGGCTTCGCTTTAGCAAGACCGTCCAACACGACTCCGGTTGTTGTACTTCGTTTTGAGGCCGACACTAAGGAAGCGCTTGAACGCATCATGAAGCGCTTTAAAGAAGAGATTCTGAAAGTCGCTCCCACAGCGAAAATTCCTTTCTGATTTTCACGGCCGGTCATGAAAATTCTGATTGTTAAGACAACCTCCATGGGAGATGTTGTTCATGCGGTACCCGTCATAGCGGATATCAGGAAGCATTTCCCGGAGGCGAAAATCGATTGGCTGGCCGAAGATGTTTTTGCGGACATTCCCCGTTTGACGAAAGGAGTAGATGAGGTGCTCGTCTGCTCTGTTCGCAAATGGAAAAAAAGTTTGCTGAACTCAGAAACTCGAAAACAGATTTCCGCCTTAAAGTCCGCTTTAAGGCAAAAAAAATATGACTTAGTCATTGATCTGCAGGGCCTGATCAAAAGTGCTGTTCTGGCCTCCTGGACTCATGCTCCGGTTGCCGGTTATGACCGATCATCGATTAAGGAGCCGCTGGCGAGCTTCTTTTATCACTCTAAATTCTCTGTCAGCCGACAGCTCTCCGCGGTAGAGCGGTGCCGCAGTCTGGCTGCCCTTGCGCTCGGTTACGAAATCCCGTCTGACGCTCCTCAGTTCCTGTTTCAGTTCACTGAACAGAAGAGTGAAGCGCCCTTTGTCGTTTTTTACTGCAACACAAGCCGAGAGACTAAGCTTTGGCCGGAAGATTACTGGATAGAGCTTGGCCGAATCATTTCCGAGCGCGGTTATCGAATTCTTCTGCCTTGGGGTTCCGAAGCGGAAAAGTCGCGCGTTGAAAGAATCAGTCAGGGAATCGGCAGTACATCCTGCGTGCTTCCTAGGATGTCCATCGGTGAGCTCATGAATAAAACTTCAGGTGCAAAAGCGGTTGTCGGATTGGATACCGGGATGACGCATCTGTCGTCCGCGATGGGTATTCCGACGGTAGGCATCTTCCGTGATTATCCGATAGAGCTCGTGCCGCTTATGGGAGAAGCGAAGAAGAAAGCGCTTGGCGGCGTTGGAAGCTGCCCGAGCATTGAGAAGGTGGCTGAAGCTTTTGAAGAGGTGCTGTCATGATGATTCCGCGTCCTGTTTACAGTGCGCTTTTGTATATAGCGGCGCCTTTTGCGATGTTTTATCTTTCCAAGCGCGCAAAGAAGCAGCCGGAGTATTCCGAGCATTGGGATGAGCGCTTTGGAACGGCCCATTATCCCCCGGTCACGCCGGGCCGCACGCGCATCTGGATTCACGCGGTATCCGTGGGCGAGACAAGAGCGACATTTTCCCTTGTGGAAAGTATTCTCCGAAAGTGGCCTCAGGTTGACGTTTTATATACTCATATGACGCCGACCGGCAGAGAGGTTAGTAAACAATTCGGCAAGAAATTCGGCTCCCGCATTAGTCAGGTCTATCTGCCTTATGACACGCCGGCCGCGATGAGAAAATTTATTCGTCAGACTCAGCCCTCGCTTTGTCTGCTGATGGAAACAGAGGTTTGGCCAAACCTGACATATGCGGCAAAGCAGGCAGGGCTGCCTGTTGTGCTGGCAAACGCGCGCCTGTCTCAGCAGTCTTTAGATAAAGGTAAAAAGGTCGGCAGTCTGATTCGTGACGCGATGTCGCGTCTGACACTGACGCTTGCTCAATCGGAAGAAGATGCGGCCAGACTGAAGGAAGCCGGATGCCGAGAGGTTAGAGTACTCGGCAATCTGAAATTTGATTACGAGCCCAATCCTGTACATGTGCGCACCGGACGAGAGATTAGAAAGCTCTCCGAGCGCAAAATTCTGACCTTTGCGAGTTCTCGCGATGGCGAGGAAGCAAGCATGCTTTCCGCGCTTAAGGAAGCGAAAGCGAACGGTCGGCTCAAAGACACGGTTTTCCTTTTGATTCCCCGTCATCCCCAGCGCTTTGGAGAGGTGCTGGAACTCATTCGAAAATCGGGCTTCACAGTAGAAAAACGGTCGGATATCCGTGACTGGAAAAAAGTTCTTTCACTGAGCGAAGGCCCGGACGTGGTGCTCGGTGACAGTATGGGAGAAATGGCCTTTTACTATGCGCTCTCAGACGTTGTCCTTATGGGCGGAAGCTTTGGAGACTACGGATCGCAAAGTGTGATTGAGCCCTGCGCCATTGGAGAGGCGGTGATTGTCGGTCCGAGCATTTATAACTTTAAGTACATTATCGAAAAGGCCCGTGAAGAGGGTGCGATTCTGAGCGTTCAGGATCTGGGTCAGGCTTTGCAGCGCGCTGACGAGCTTCTCTCGGACAGCGGTAAAGCGGCTTCGGTTGGCGCTGCGGCGGCCAAATTCGCGCAGGCCCAAAGAGGTGCGGCTGAGCGGACGATCGCGGTGATCGATGAGCTTATGGCGCAGAAGAAAGATACGAATCTTAATAAATTCAATGCAGAAACAATGGAGAAGAAATGATGCAGACTCAGCATCCTACCGTTCTGACTATCGCAGGTGTTGACCCTTCAGGCGGCGCCGGTATTCTTGCTGATATTAAAACGATGAGCTCTCTTGGTGCCTATGCGACGGGTGTTGTCACAGCGGTGACTGCGCAGAACACCGTCGGAGTTCAAGGGGCGCTTCCGATCCCTACCGATTTTGTAGTGCGTCAAATTGATACGCTTTTTGAAGATGTCCACATTGACTCTGTAAAAATCGGGATGCTTTTTGATTCGAATCTGATTCGAGCGATTGCGGAACGTCTTCGTTACTGGAAGCCGCGCTTTATCGTCCTTGATCCGGTGATGGTGGCTAAGAGCGGCGATGCGCTGCTGACAAGAGAAGCGATTTCCACACTGAGAGAGGAACTTCTTCCGATTTCCACAATCATTACGCCGAATCTTCCGGAGGCGGCAGAGCTTCTTCAGGCGGTTGATATTACGGATGATGATCAGATGGAAGAGGCTGCCAATGATCTTTGGAAGATGAAGGGCTGCACCGGCTGGGTCTATCTCAAAGGCGGTCATCAGGAGAATGTGGATCATTCGATGGATTTGCTTTATGACGGTCGCCACATGATTCGCTACAGCGCTGAGAGAACGAATACGAAGAACACACACGGGACCGGCTGTGCGCTGTCTTCGGCATTAGCGGCGCTCCTTCCGGTTTCTTCCGATATTCCAATGGCGGCAAGAGAAGCCAAGCGTTACATTACTCAGGCGATCATTCATGCGGACGAACTGCACATCGGTCACGGTCACGGACCGGTGCATCATTTCTACGCTCAGTGGAGATAGTTTTACAAATAATTACATAGAAAAAGACTCTCGACTTGCCGAAGTTGAATTTCGTGTGTAATATTCAACCTCCTAACGAAACAGCGTTAGCACGGCGAATTAGCTCAGTTGGTTAGAGCAGAGGAATCATAATCCTTGTGTCCGGGGTTCAAGTCCCTGATTCGCCACCAGATACCCATCCGAGAGCCAAAAAGCTCTCGGATATTTTTTTGTCCGAACCAATAAATACGGGGCTTTTGCGGTTTTTCCCTGCTGTATCTCTACGACGCTTAACGGCCCCCAATGGGGTTTTTATTGACATATAGATATACGTACAGCAAAACCAAGGGAAGTTTTATAGACGTACAGAAGACCGATATTTTGTTTTTAGGGCGCTAGGCAAAACCGGATCAGACCGGGTATGGGCGCGCCGACACTTATCGGAGAATGGATTGAAAACTTTTGCAATCGGAGATGTTCACGGCTGTTTTGATACGCTGAACCTGCTGCTCGAGAAGCTGCCTGTTCAGCGTCGTCTTATTTTCATCGGCGATATCATCAATCGCGGTCCGAAGTCTTTGGAGACGATCCGGGCCGTGATGCGCATGAAGAACGCCGAATGCCTGCTCGGTAATCACGAACTGCATTTCCTTGCGGTCTGCGCAGGTCAAAGAAAACTTTCTCCAAGCGATACGCTTGACCCGATTCTTCAGGCCCCGGATTTGGATGAAATCATCGATTGGCTTCGTCACCGCCCGATGGCGCTCTACGACAAGGGTTTCCTCTGCGTTCATGCCGCAGTGCATCATTCATGGAGCGTGAAGGACTGTCTGAAGCAGGCTTCCAGAGTTGAGGAGTTCCTTCGCTCCGATAAGTGGGAAGCTGAAATCGGTCAAATTTTCGGTAAACAGCAGTGGGAGAAGGGTCTGAAGGGACTTGATCGGCTCAGAGCGATCGTGAATGTGCTGACGCGTACGCGTTATCTGAATGAAGACGGTACGATGGATTTCAGTCAGAAACTTTCACCGGGAGACACGCCGGCGCAGTTCATTCCCTGGTTTAACTACCCCGGCCGCAAAACCGAAAAAGATCCAATCGTCTTCGGGCACTGGTCGACTTTGGGGGAGACCGACTGCCCCAATATTTATCCGCTGGATACCGGATGCCTCTGGGGCGGGAGCCTTAGCGCGATGAAACTTTCAAAGCATCCCATATACATCCGGGAGAAGGCGCCGCTCTACCGCTCTCCTAAGTCGGAAGTGTAATAATTTCTTTAAGAATCTTTGCGTTAGAATAGCCGTCCTCATAGAATTTCATTTCTATGAGTGCGTCTTTTTGTACGCATAACTTATTTTTATTTCTACCGCCACCGGACATAAACCGTGAACGCGAAAAAAATTTATTTAAAGACTTTTGGCTGCCAGATGAATGAATATGATTCCGGCAAAATCGCTGACATCGCCAAAGCAGCACAGGGCTATCAGGTTACAGACAACATCGAAGAAGCGGACCTGATTGTTTTCAACACATGCTCCATTCGAGAAAAAGCTCAGGAGAAAGTTTTCTCAGATCTTGGACGCGCCCGTGAAATCAAAAAATTAAAACCCGGGCTGAAAATTGCCGTCGGAGGGTGTGTTGCAAGCCAGGAAGGCGGGAACATCATTCGTCGCGCGCCTTATGTGGACGTCGTTTTCGGACCTCAGACCCTGCACCGCCTGCCGGAACTTCTGAAAAAGAATGAACAGGAGCATCGTCCTCAGGTAGACATCAGTTTCCCGGAAATCGAAAAATTTGACCATCTGCCCGCACCGACTTCGGAAGCGGCCACTGCGTTTGTCTCCATCATGGAAGGCTGCAGCAAATACTGTTCCTACTGCGTCGTGCCTTATACCCGCGGTGAAGAGTTCTCACGTCCTCTCGAAGACGTTCTGCTTGAAGTCGCGCAGCTGGCAGAGCAAGGCGTCAAAGAAGTGACGCTTCTCGGACAGAATGTGAACGCCTACCGCGGAGAAGGTCCCGACGGAGAGATCGTCGACTTTGCCCTGCTTCTTGAGTACGTCTCGGAAATTGAGGGTATTGAACGAATCCGCTATACCACTTCTCATCCGAAAGAATTCACGAATCGCCTTGTCGAGGCTTACGCAAAGCTTCCTAAATTGGCCAATCACGTGCATCTGCCGGTGCAGGCAGGCAGCGACCGTGTGCTTGCCGGTATGAAACGCGGCTATACCATCCTTGAATACAAGTCGATTGTGCGCAAGCTCCGCGCGGTGCGCCCCGACATTAGTATCGCGACAGACTTCATTGTCGGCTTCCCCAATGAGACAGAGGAAGATTTTGAGAAAACAATGAAGCTCATTCAGGACGTCAAATTCGACGCAAGCTTCTCGTTTGTTTACTCCAAGCGCCCGGGAACACCTGCGGCCGACATGCCGGATGACACGCCGCAGTCCGTTAAATTGGAACGCCTGCAGCGCCTTCAGGCTCTGAATACTGAACATGCTCAGGAAATTTCTCAGAAAATGGTTGGTACGGTCCAAAGATGTCTGGTGGTGGGCGCGGCAAAAAGAGGTGAAGGAAAACTGTCTGCACGCACCGACAATAATCGTATCGTTACTTTTAATGGGCAGCCAAACCTCATCGGGCAAATGATTAATCTGAAAATTACAGATGTATATCCCCACACGCTTGGAGGCGAGATTATTTGATGCCGGATAAAGCACAAAAGGATGTTGGAACGTCCTTAAACCTGTCCCTTCAGATTACGAACAGCGATTTGGCGAGCTTAGTCGGTCCGCTGGATTCAAACCTAACGCAGCTGGAAACTTTCCTAAATGTGGAAATTTCGCGCAGAGGCGCGCATTTTCAGATTCGGGGAGAAACCGCAGCTGCGCGCAAAGCGCTTAAAGCGCTTTCGGACCTGGCCGCTTTTGCCGAAAAAAAGAATTCAGATCTGACAACCGAAGATATTCAGCTGTACTTAGTCGGTCAGAAGGATGTGCCTGAAGAAGTTCAGGCCGAAGAGCCGGTGCCCGAGCTTAGGACAAACCGTAAGGGCCTGCAGGGTAGAACACCGATGCAGCGCAACTATATCCGCAGTATTATCGGACATGACATCTCTTTTGGCGTCGGGCCGGCCGGCACAGGCAAGACCTACTTAGCGGTTGCCGCCGCGGTCAGCGCTTTTGAGAAGGGAGAGGTCGAGCGTATTGTTCTGACTCGTCCCGCGGTCGAAGCCGGCGAAAAACTCGGATTTCTCCCGGGCGATTTAAGTCAGAAGGTTGACCCGTACCTGCGTCCGCTCTATGACGCGCTTTTCGATTTGCTCGGAACCGAAAAAACTCAGCGGCTTCTCGAAAAGCAAAAGATCGAGATTGCGCCTCTCGCATATATGCGAGGCAGAACGTTAAACTCTTCTTTTGTGATCCTTGATGAGGCTCAGAACACAACGCCGGAACAAATGAAGATGTTCCTCACGCGTATCGGTTTCGGCTCTAAGGCCGTTATCACAGGAGATGCGTCGCAGATTGACCTTCCGCGCGGACAGCGCAGCGGATTGGTTGAGGCAGCCAATATCCTTAACGGAGTTCGGGGCATATCGATCACATACTTTACGGCTGCTGACGTCGTGCGCCATCCGTTGGTTGCCCGTATTGTCGAAGCATATGAAAAAGCAGAGAAACGGGAGTATCAGAATGGAAAAAACAACTGATCAGGTTCTGAACAGAGAAGCTGAAGAAGATCCAGAATTGGCGGAGGCGCTTGCGGAAATCGAATCCGAAGGCCCTCAGGACGGAGAACTTTTAATCCATTTGCAGGAAGAGGAAGACGAAGCGCTCGAAATTCCCGCCAAAGAGAATATTGAGCACTGGATTCGCACAGCCGCGCAGGGCCTGCCCGGGGAGCTGACGATTCGCTTTGTCGATGCGGAAGAGGGGCTTGAGCTGAACAAGAGTTTCCGCGGCAAAGAAAAACCCACAAACGTTCTGACTTTCGTCTACTGCACAAATCCGATCATGGCAGATATCGCGATCTGTCTTCCGGTTCTGGTGCGTGAGGCGGCCGAACAGAACAAGTCGCTTGAAGAGCATTTGGCGCATTTAGTGGTGCACGGAGTCCTCCACGCCCGAGGTTACGATCATATCGAACAGGACGAGGCCGAGGAGATGGAACAGCTCGAGACTGATATTCTGAACAATCTCGGTTATGATCTTCCTTACCCCGATCGGAATTATGTGCCGCGAGAGCTGCGTTAGATCGCTGAAACTTTTTAAGAAACCGTTTTATGTCAGACAATCCGGAAGAAAGTAAAAAGAATTTTTTTGAGAAACTTTCTGAAAAATTTTTCCATGAAGATGTGCCTGAAAATACTCAGGAGCTCCTTGACGACCTTCATCAGGCCCATGACAAGAAAATCCTGACCGATGACGCCATGCTTATGATCGAGGGCGTTATCCGAGTTCATGAGCTTCGCGCCGAGGATTTGATGATCCCGAGAGCGCAGATGACGGTGATCGATATTTCGGAAGACTCGCAGAGTTGGATTAAAGACGTGGTCAAAGCCGGACACTCGCGCTTTCCTGTGGTCGACGGAGATAAAGACAACGTGCTCGGTATTCTTTTGGCTAAGGATCTGCTTCGCTTGTTTGTGAATCCGCAGTATCAGATTCGAGAGCATCTCAGACAGCCGGTTTATGTGCCGGAATCAAAGCCCGCAGACGTGCTTTTGAAAGAATTCCGCCTGAAAAGAAACCATATGGCGCTCGTGGTCGATGAGTTCGGTTCCATCTCCGGCTTGATTACGATTGAAGATGTGCTTGAGGAGATTGTCGGCGAGATTGATGACGAGTACGACACGGACAAGTCCGCAAGCGACATTGTCTCTGTCGGAGGAAATCGCTGGAGAGTTAAAGCCGCGACGCGGATTGATGACTTTAACCGCGTCTTTGGTACGCATTTCTCTGATGATAAGTACGACAGTGTCGGCGGTCTGATCAGCGATGAACTTGAGCATGTTCCGCACGCAGGTGAATTTGTGGATCTCGACGGCTATCGGTTCAAAGTCACGAAAGCAGTCGCGCGGCAGGTTCAGATGCTGAATGTTGAAAAACTTGCGGAACCGGCACCGGTGGAACCAAACTAATTTTGATAACAGCGGGATGAGGAATCGTCCCGTTTTTTATTTGTCAACGTGAAAACAAAAGCACTCTTATATTTTCTTCCCTTGGCAGCCGGGGTACTTCAGGGTTTTTCATTTGCGCCGGCCAGAGCCATTCTGCAGCTGATTGCCTTATCCGTTCTATTTATCTGTCTATCAAAGTCTCATGGCGTAAAGCAGGCGTTTGCGCAAGGCTTTCTTTTTGGCTTGGGCTGGTTCTGTTATGCCATTTCGTGGGTGTATGTTTCGATTCATACCTACGGATATCAGCCCGCTTTTTTTGCGGCAGCGGCAGCGTTTTTTTTCGCGGCTTTTCTCTCGATTTTTCCGGCCGCGGCCGCGGCGTTTTCCGCTCTTTTCACTCCGGCATTAAAGAAAGGATTCCCTCTTGCCTTCGTATTAGGGACATCCGCCTCGTGGGGTATATTCGAGTGGCTGAGAGGCTGGGTACTGAGCGGTTTTCCGTGGGCGGCTTCCGCTTACGCGCATGTTGAAGGATCGCTCTCGGGTTATGCGCCGATTGTCGGAGCGACAGGCATTAATTTTCTGTCCGCATTGGTTGCAGTGCTTATTGCCGTCTTCGTTCTTTCATTCAGAGATTCGACAAGAAGACTGGTTTGTTTGGCGGCGATGTTTGCGGTAATCACAGGCGGGATCTTTTTTGGACGAATTCAATGGTATGAGCCGGCTGCGCAGGTTCGTTTTCAGCTGATTCAGGGCGGAGTCCTACAGGATGAGAAATTTTCTCCGATGGGGACGTTAACGAGTTTTGAACGCTATCTCACTTTGATGAAAGAGGGCAGAGCCGCTGCGGAAACGGTGACGGTGCTGCCTGAGACCATTTTCCCTATTCCTTTGGATCGTCTTCCGAAGGACATTTGGAAGCGTTTTACAGAGGGCACGGATAACGGAAGCCGCATGATTTTCGGCGGATTCACACGAATGAAAGACGGATATGCGAATTCGGTGGTTGAGGTGTCCAAGGGCAGGATCATCGAGAGCTACAGCAAGAGGCATCTTGTTCCGTTCGGAGAATACGTCCCGTTCGGTTTCCGCTGGTTTATCGACATGCTCGGCATTCCGATGGGAGACCTGGTTCGAGGTTCGTCCTCTCAGGCCGCGTTTAATCTCGGAAATGCCCAGGCTGCGCTTTTGCTTTGTTATGAGGATCTCTTTGCTGAAGAAGTGCGGGATTGGTGGACAGACGCTTCGAGTCCGAATGTTCTGATTAACCTGTCCAATCTCGGCTGGTTCGGAGACTCGCTTGCGCTGCCGCAGCATCTGAACATATCCAGGATGCGGGCGATTGAATTTGCTCGTCCGGTGGTGCGTGCTTCCAACACGGGAGCGACAGCGTATGTGGAGCCGGACGGCACTGTGGCGGCGGAATTGCCGTTCATGGCGCCGGGCAAACTCGATGTGACGGTCACAACCGCAAAAGGAGCACCGACCCCGTACGCGCGGAACGGAGATCTTCCTTCCGTGATCTTCATGTTCCTGCTTTTCTTTGCCGCAATTGCGCTTGCGATTACGCGAAAGACTAAACTTAACCGTTTACAATAGAAAAATTGTTTTCAGTTCTCTCATACTGATAAAAATTACCATGCTTACATTTCAAGAAGTGATCCTGCGCCTGCAGGAATATTGGAACGGCCAGGGCTGCGCGCTGCTTCAGCCGATCGACATTGAAGTCGGCGCCGGTACCTCTCATACGGCCACGTTTTTAAGAGCTCTCGGTCCTGAACCGTGGAGAGCCGCCTATGTTCAGCCGTCCCGCAGACCGAAAGACGCGCGTTACGGCGAGAATCCGAACCGTCTGCATCAGCACCACCAGTTTCAGGTTGTCTTAAAGCCGGCTCCCACCGATATCGTGGACCGCTACCTGGGTTCTTTGAGAGCGCTTGGTATTGACACTGAAGTCAATGACATTCGCTTTGTGGAAGATAACTGGGAAAATCCGACGCTGGGTGCCTGGGGTCTGGGCTGGGAAGTCTGGATGAACGGCATGGAAGTCACTCAGTTTACTTATTTTCAGCAGGTCGGCGGCCTCACATGCAAACCGATTACCGGTGAGATTACCTACGGTCTGGAACGTCTGACGATGTACCTGCAGAACTGCGACAACGTTTTCGATTTGGTCTACACCAAATGGCAGGACGCCTCCGGAGATCATGTTCTGACCTACGGCGATGTTTTCCATCAGAATGAGGTCGAACAGAGTCACTACAACTTCGAAGCAAGTGATCCCGAGAAACTGCTTAAGCAGTTTGACTACTTCGAAAGCGAAGCCAAGAGACTAATGGATCTGAATCTTGCGCTTCCCGCCTATGAAATGGTTCTGAAAGCGGGACATACATTTAACCTTCTGGACGCCAGAGGCGCGATCAGTGTGACTGAACGTGCCGCCTACATCGGCCGTATCCGTCAGATTTCCAGGGCAGTCGCGCAGAGCTACTACGACTCGAGAGAGCGTCTGGGCTTCCCGATGTGTCAGCCCAAAGCATAACGAGAAGAGGTTGGAAAATGGCTACATTATTGATTGAAATTCAGACAGAAGAACTGCCGCCGAAAGCTTTGGAAAATCTTTCTTCCGCTTTTGCCGCTTCTCTTTTCGACAGCTTGAAAGAGCAGGGTTTTACCGCCGAGGATTCGAAAGTGACCGCCTTTGGTGCGCCTCGCAGAATCGCGGCGGAAGTGACCGCGATTTCCGAGCGCTCTCCTGATAAACCTTTCCGTCAGAAACTGGTTCCCGCCAAGATCGGTCTGGACGCCGACGGAAACGCAACAGCTGCGCTCAAAAAGAAAATGGCTGCGCTCGGTATCGAATGCGAACCGTCTCAGCTTGCGGTTGTCAATGACGGCAAGCAGGATCAGCTTTACTACGATGGTATCAAGCCGGGCGTTCTTCTTGCCGAAGGTCTGCAGGCAGCTTTGGATAAGGCGGTGAAACAGCTTCCGATTCCTAAGGTCATGTCTTATCAGCTTGAAGACGGAAGAACCGTTGAATTCGTTCGTCCGGTTAAGCATTTAGTCGCGCTTCTTGACGATAAGGTTGTCGATGTTGAACTCTTCGGTCTCAAGGCCGGCAGAGACACGCGCGGACATCGCTTCCACTGCAAGGCGCCGGTCGAAATCACGAGCGCCGAGAGCTACGCCAAAGAAATGCAAGCCGCCAAGGTTATTCCTTCTTTTGACGAAAGAAGAAACAAGATGGTTCAGGAACTCAAAGACGCCGCTAAGCGTCTTGATGCTGAAATCATCATGCCGCAGGATTTGGTGAACGAAGTGGCTGCGCTCACTGAGTGGCCCGTGGTATACGACTCCAGCTTTGACGAAGAATTCCTTTCCGTGCCGGGAGAATGTCTGATTCTTACCATGCAGCAGAATCAGAAGTATTTTGCGCTGCGTGATCAGAACGGCAAACTCAAGAACCGCTTCCTTTTGGTCTCACAGATTGAGGCAACGGACGGCGGAGACGCTATCCGCTCCGGCAACGCCCGCGTGGTGCGCGCAAGACTGGCGGACGCCAAATTCTTCTACGACCAGGACAAGCTTCAGCCGCTTGAGTCGAGAGTTTCCGGACTTTCCAATGTGGTTTACCACAACAAGCTTGGCACACAGCTCGAAAGAAGCGAACGTGTTCGCAAAATCGCCCAACAGGTCGCCAAGAAGATTGATGCGGATCCGAAACTTGCCGACCGCGCTGCGATGCTTGCCAAGGCTGACCTGCGTACGCTCATGGTCGGAGAATTTCCCGAGCTTCAGGGCATTATGGGCGAGTACTACGCCGAGCATGATAAAGAAGACGCAAAAGTCGCTTTGGCGATTCGCGAGCATTATCAGCCGAGATACGCCGGCGACGAGCTGCCTTCCACCAGAGAAAGTCTTGCGGTTGCGCTTGCAGACAAGATGGAAACTCTGGCCGGACTCTTTGGTATCGGTCAGCTTCCGACCGGAGAGAAGGATCCCTTCGCTCTGCGCCGTCACGCTCTGGGCGTTCTGAGAATGCTGATGGAAAAAGAGCTTCCGCTTTCTTTGGATGATCTGATTCAGATTGCGATGCAGATCGAGATGACCGCTCCCGGAGTGAAAGATACCTCTGACGAGCTTCGTCAGTTCTTCACCGACCGTCTGCGCGTCATGCTCAAGGATAAAGGCTACTCCGCACACGAAGTGGAATCCGTTATCGAAGTCCGCCCCGAACTTCTCAGCGATATTCCCAAACGACTTAAAGCGGTACACGACTTCATGGGCATGCCTGAAGCCGAATCTTTGGCCGCCGCGAATAAGCGAATTGAGAACATTCTCAAGAAGTCTTCCGGAGAAACCGGCAGCGAAGTGGATGCGACTCTCTTAGTCGAACCCGAAGAAAAAGCGCTTTATGAGGCGATTTCCAAGGTCGAACCGAAACTCGGCGCAGATTACAGCGCCGGTCACTACGACGCCGTTCTGAAGGAATTTGCGCCGCTTAAAGCGCCGGTTGACGCCTTCTTCGATAAAGTTATGGTCAATGCTGAGGATCCGAAACTCAAGAGGAATCGTCTGACGCTTCTGAATGAGCTTCACAAAGCGATGAATAAGGTAGCGAAGCTTTCGTGCCTGGCTTCCTAATTCGCTGAATCAGGGCCGCGTATGCGGCCCTTCGTGTCTCTGAGACATTCAAATTTATATTGAATCAGAATGAAAGTAATTTACGGTTTGCGTTCTGCAGTCTTCTGGCTGTTTTTTGTAGTGCTCCTTTTCATTTACGGTTTTGCGCTCTTAGTGTGTATTCCGTTCTGCTGGCAAAGCGGACGCTATGCCATTATCCGATCCTGGTGCCGCGTCATCGTAGTGCTGATGAAGGCTATATGTGGCGTGGACTATCGCTTTATCGGGATGGAAAATATTCCGAAGAAAGGTCCTTTTATTCTTCTTTCAAAGCATCAGTCCGGATGGGAGACATTGGCGCTCACCGCCTTTGTGCCGCGCCGCCTGAGCTATATCTATAAAAAAGAGCTTCACAAGATTCCGATTTTCGGCTGGGGTTTGGCTTCATTGGGCATGTTCAGCATCGACCGAGCTCAGGGGCGCAATGCTTTTGCTCTGATGAAGCAGGAAGTTCCTAAATTCTTTGAAAAGGGCTGGGGCATTATCCTGTTCCCTGAGGGCACACGCACGGCTCCGGGACAAGTGGTGAAATATAAAAGCGGCGGGGCGCGCTTGGCAGAATGCACCGGCGCTCCGGTGATCCCTGTTGCGCTTAACTCCGGTGAATGCTGGCCGAAACACTCTTTTGTGATTCGTCCGGGACTGGTTAATGTTGTCTTTAACTCTCCGATTAACCCGGAAGGTATGAGTGCGCACGAACTCAACGAGAAGGTGTTTGAGATTATCGAAAACGAAATGGCCAAAATCTCGCCGAAGTTTTACCGAAAAAAATCCGGCGAACAGCAGTGAGACTTGCCTGTGTAAGCTGCTTGCATAATAAAAAGTTAATACAAAAAGGCTGACGACGTGAATGATCCGTTTGATTTCGACAGACTCATAGACAGGGTTTCCAAAAAGATCAATGACTCACTTTCTTCGCTGTTCTCGTCCTATAAGCTGGGTGAAGTCCTGGAAGTTATCCATGGCAGCAGGAAGATTCACGTGAGAGTGATTTACGGGAAAAAATGCAGAAAGTCGGTTCTTTCTCCGTGTGACGATCAGGATATGGATTATGCGCTTTTGGTGCCTTTTAATATGCGCTCCGATCAAGTGCTTGCGGCGCTCTACAGAGAGATTGAGCGGGAGCTGAGTCCCAAGCTGCAGCATATCCGCAGCAGGAGAGGGGGCGCTGAAGTTGATCTGAATGGAGAAACGGTGCAGATTCAGGTCATTCGATCTAAACGCGCCAAGTCATACCGCGCCTCTTTCAAAGACGGTGAAGTGCGTCTTACGGTTCCTACAGGCGGAACAAAGGAGCGCGGACTGCTTTGGCTGGACGAAAATCTGCGAGCCCTGGAGAAATGGCATACGGAGTATCTGCGGCAGCTTCAGAAGCAGAAGGAAGCTTCAAGTCAGCTTTCAGTGAACAGAAAAGTCACTATCTACGGCGAAGAACACCGACTCGTTTTTGTCAATAATCGAAGAGATGAGGGCGTCGGTGCGGGAGAGATTCGCGTCTGTCCTCCTAAAGACACAAATGACGACAAACTATGGGAGACGGCGATTACCAGAGTGCTGAAAGAAGAGATTAGACAGTACGCTCTGGAGCAGATTCTTTTGAAGACATCATCGATTGATGATTTAGGCATTCCGTTTTCCAAGCTCATCATTTCTTCGGCACAGACACGCTGGGGAAGCTGCTCAGTGAGAGGCATTGTTCGACTGAACTGGAGGGCGGTATTTCTGCCTAAGGACGTGATCGATTATCTTATCTGTCACGAGCTCGCGCATCTCAAGCACATGAACCACTCAAAGAACTTTTGGGCCAGGGTGGAAATGTACTGTCCGAACTATCGCGAGCTTGAGAGAAAGCTTAAAGGCTACTCAATCAGTCACAGCGTCCTTTAATCGACCACGGTTCCCGGGATTGTGATCGAAACATTGTTTTCGCTTACCAAGCGCGCCAAGCGTATGAAATTCTCAACCGGAATGGTTTCCGCGCGCTGCTCGGGCTGAATCCCGGCTTCTCGGATCATATCGTCGGAAATCCATTTAGAGAGGTTGTTGCGCAGGGTCTTTCTTCGCATAGCGAATGAGGCCGCGACAACGTCATGGAAAGCTTTTTCATCCACTTCCGCAGGATTTTCCAGCGGAATCATTCGCACAACGGAAGAGACGACTTTCGGTGCAGGCGTAAAGGCTTCAGGCGGCACGTCAAAGAGCTTGGCCATGCGGTACTTGTGCTGAAGCATCACGGAGAGTCTGCCGTAGGTTTTGCTCCCCGGCGCGGCTGTCATTCGATCGACGACTTCTTTTTGAAGCATGAAATGCTGATCGACTACACGGTCGGAGATTTCCGCAAGCTTAAACAGCAGCGGAGAAGAAATGTTGTAGGGCAGATTTCCGACAACACGAAGTTTTTCTCCTTCGGAAAACGTTCTCCAGTCAAACTTCAGCGCGTCGGCTTCTATGATCGTCAGCGCGCCTGAAGAAAACTGCGTACGCAGCCATGCGGCCAGGTCACGGTCAATTTCAACGCAGAAAATGTGAGAGGCGCCGGCAATAAGCTGTCGGGTGAGGGCGGCCTGGCCCGGTCCGATTTCAATAATTTTCTGACCTTGCTGCGGATCAACCGCATCGGCGATTTTCTGAATCCAGTAGTCGTCGTTGAGAAAGTTCTGCCCGAATCTTTTACGGGCTTTGTGATGTTTTAAGACTTCTGCCATAGGAAAAAAGACGCTTAGGTTCTCTAAGCGTCTTAGTATGAAACATTATTCAGCGGGTTTATTGACGCGCTTCTCAATATAAGCTTCGCTCATCAGTTTGCGTTCCCAGTCAAGCATCGCATCATCGAGCTTCTGCTCTCTGAGGATGTCTCTCGCCTGCTGTTTCAGGCGTTCGTTGACACCGCTTTGGTTTCTGCGTTCCAGTACCTGGAAGATGTGCCAGCCGTAGGGAGTTTTTACCGGAGCGCTAACTTCGCCCGGGCTGAGTTTCGACAGCATCTGCTCAATTTCCGGAGGAAGATCTCCCGGGTAAAGCCAGCCGAGATCGCCGCCTCTGGTACCTGAGGGATCAGCAGAATGCAGACGGGCAAGAGAGGCAAAATCGCCGTCACCTTTATCAAGGCGGTCCTTAAGCTGATTCAGACGCGTGACGACGACATTCTCAGGCGTGACATTGGTCGGACGCATCAGGATCTGACGCAGGTGCGTCTGAGTGACGGTCTGAGAGGCGGTGTCGCCGGGATCGCGTACGCCGAGGATTTTATAAATCTGGAATGAGTTGGGCGTACGAACCGGAATAATGTCGCCGGTCTTGTGTTTTTTTACCGCGTCAAGAACAAAACTCGGCAGTCTGCCTGCGGGAATCCAGCCCATTACACCGCCTTCCATCGCTTCGGGCGCTCTGGAGTAGCGAGCTGCGAGCTGACCGAAGTCCGCACCTTTGGACGCCTGCGTCAGTGCGATGTTTGCCTGTCGAGTGGCTTCATCCACGTCTTTCTGTGTCGGATTGGCGGGCAATCCGATGACGATGCGGGCGAGACGGTACTGAATACGTTTTTCAGGTCCGAGCTGATCCTTAATAAACTGATCAACTTCGCTTTCCGGGATCTGAATTTTGTCGTCAACTTCTCGCTCTCGAAGTCTCTGGGTAATCAGTTCGCTACGAATTCCGGACTTAAAGGTTCTGAAAGAAACACCGTCCTGCGCGAGTTTCTTTTCAAGCTGAGGAACTGTAAGACCGTTGTTCTGAGCAATTTGCTCAATGGCGCCGTTCATCATATTGTCGTCGATGCGGATGCCGGAGGCCTGAGCTTTCTGCTCAATGATTCGTTCAAGAATCATACGGTCAAGAACCTGATTTCTCAGATTGTTCATCGGCGGAAGCGTAATTTTCTGCTGACGAAGAGACATAGCGGCCTGATGCACCCGCTGCTGAAGCTCGATTTCCGTAATGACGTCGTGATTGACAACCGCGGCGATGCGGTCGACAGGAATAATCTGCTGAGCGGCCGCTTTGGTTTCCGTGCTTTTAGCTTTAGGCGCGGCCTGTGCGGCTGAAACACAAGCAGCGACGGAAAAAGCCAAGCTGACAGAAAGAGTGAGAACAGAAAGTTTTTTCATATATCTTTATTCGTAATAATCGTAACGACCTACCTCAACGGGCCTTGGTCCCAGAGGCTGATAGCCTGAAATTCCTTCACTTAGGGCCTCAATCGGGCTGGAACCGACGGTGCCGAGTCCTACAAGCTGAAGCTCAAAGAAGAAGTTTGTTGTTGTTCTGCCTTTGCTTCGGATATATCGCTGAATTGCTCCGCGCAGAATCCAGCAGCCGGCTCGGTATTCCAATCCGGCCAAAGAGTCAACGACTCGATGGTCACGCAAGGAGTAATTGTACCTGCCTAAAGCGTAAAGGTCCTTAACAATGGGCCACTGGAAAGAGAAGTCCACTTGTCTGATGTTGGTGTTGTAGTAAGCGTCTCGCTTATCGTTGGGGTTGTAGTTGTAAAGGTAATAAAGAGAAACAGTGGAGAATTTTCTCGGGTTATAGCGAACGCCTGCCGTTGTCTTGGAAACTTTAGACCATTCCGAGGAATACTGCACCATACCTTCGATACGCCAATCCTGATAGAAAGAGAACTGCGCAGAGGCGAGCAGGTCGCTTCGGTTCTTCGTTTTCGCAGGATCCGACCAATACAGCCCGACTTGATTGTTTTCAAAGTAATAGCGCTGACCGACGCTGGCGGTAAACCATTCTTTGCCTGTTCCGGCATCGAGCATGCGCGTGGTCAGGATTGCAGAAAGCTGGTTGGTGTTGGCAATTCGGTCGCTTCCGGTGTACTTATTCGGCGAGAAAAGTTCGGCGAAGTTCATGTCGGCTTCCGAGCTGTCGAAGTTAGGCAGATGGCTCTGATCGCGATAAGGGATATACGCGTAAAAGAGTCTCGGCTCCAGTGTCTGCTCTGTCTCTCGTCCGAAGAATGTAGTGTTTCGCTCGAACACCAGTCCGGAATCCAAGGAGTAAATCGGAACAAGACGCGAACCGGATCTGTCGACGTAAGAAGCAGCGTCGTGAATGTCACGGTACCAAGCCATGTTGTACTGGAACTTGGGTGTGATGAACCAGAACGGCCCCATCAGCGGATAAGAAATTGAGGAATCAAGAAGGGTTCGATATCCGTCGCCGCTCAAATGATGGCGGCCCACGGTGGAGCCCGCGCCTCGGTCAAATCGGGTCGCTGTCAGACGGGAGGTCAGTGCAAAGCCGTGGAAATCTGCGACGTTGCCGCTGAGATTAAACTCAGGAACTTTTTCATAGGGCTTTTCGGTCTGTCTGCGCCCGCCCGGAGCAAGCGTCTGATTTTTGTAGACGCCTAAAGATGTACTCCAGTATGTCTTTCCGTAACTTAACCAAACTTTCTGATTCAGAATGTTTTCACTGGACTCACGAATGGTCGTGGAAAAGTCCGAAATGTAGTCGTTGTCGGATACGCGCTGGTAATCTACGCCGAGCGTCGGACCGCCTCTGCCCAGACGCTGAAAGTGCTTCCACGACAGCGCGTAGCGTCTGTCCTTGGTTTCCTTGTCCTTGAAAATCACGTCATAGGTAAGTTCACCGCTGAAGGACGGCTGCAGATACCGGAATTCATTGCCCAGGAGCACGCCGCGCTTGGACATGGGTTTCGGCGTGAAGGTGTAATCGTAGTTAGGCGCGATATTCCAATAGAACGGAAGCTCAAGATTCACGCCGAGCGTCGAGTTGATTCCGAATCTGGGTGTTAAGAAACCGGTCTTGCGCTCGCTTCCGACAGGGAAGCTGAAATAGGGACTCGCAAAAATCGGAACTCCGCCCAGATAAAGCGTCGCGTTTCTGCCGACTGCGGACTCGTCAAGCTGGTCGTAGTCCACGGAATCCGCAGTAATCCACCAGGCTTCCTCTCCTTCACGGCAGGTTGTGATGACCGCGTTGCACATCTTGGCTCTGCCGCCTCCGAGCAGCTCGACTTTATCGGAGGTGCCTCTCATTTCATTCGGAAGGTAACGGAATGTCGCATCAGGCATTTCACCGGTTTCGGCGTCAAGCCGATAAGTCAGTTCCGGCCCTTTGAAAACAGTACCGTTTCTTGCAACGAGCGCGTTTCCTTTCGAATAAACTTCGTCGGTGGAAAAAGTGTATGTGATTGTATCTCCGCGAAGAACGGCGCCGCCGCGACGGACTTCCGCATCGTCGTAAAGTTCAATCTTCTCGTTGGTCCGCCCGACCATGCGGTAGGCGCTCAGATAGGTCGGAGCTTCATCTCTTTCGGTCGGCGCCTGCTCGTTCAAACCTCTGGATAGGCGCAGACGCAGGCCTTCATTGGAAAGAGCTGTCGCGTCGGAAGCATCCTTTGAGTCAGCGGCGGAAACACAAAGGGGGAGTGCCAGCGCTACAGCGGAGCACAAAGGGAGAACACGAATTCGAGACATACGTCTTTTTCTGCGAAATAAACAGCTAAACATTAAAATTGCTTGGATCTGAGAAGATTGATTATAAGGGCAAAGAAGAGACTCTCTTGAATCTCTCCCAATAAACAAGAGGTGCTTAAAGATGACTGAAAGACAAATGCGGCTGAAGGATTGGCTTAGCGGGTTTTCGGATCGGTACGGATTAAAGCTTGACACTATGAGAACGGCATCTGCGGACGCCGGCTTCAGAAGCTACTTCCGAATCGACGGAAAAGAGACGACCTATATCGTTATGGACTCTCCCGGAGAAGCGGACAACATCGCGCCGTTTATCCACGCCGATGAAGTCTTTGCTCAGGCAGGCTTAAATGTCCCCAAGATCTATGAAGAAAACCGAGAACTCGGCTTCATGCTGATTTCGGATTTAGGCACCAAAACTTATCTTGATGTTCTGGACCATGACAACGCCGATCGGCTGATGGGGCAGGCGACAGATGCCTTGGTTAAACTTCAGGCCGCAAGCAAACCGGATGTTTTTCCTGCGTATTCGGCTGAACTGCTTCGCTCTGAGCTCGAACTCTTTCCGCAGTGGTTCGTAAAGCGTCATTTGGGGATGGAAATTACTCCTGAGCTTAGAAGCATGTTTGATCGTACCTTCGCGCTGATTATTGCGAAGAATCTGGATCAGGCCAATGTTTATGTTCATCGGGATTTCATGCCGCGCAATCTGATGCTCACAGAGAAAGGCAATCCGGGCGTGATTGATTTTCAGGACGCGGTTTACGGACCTGTGAGCTACGACATCGCATGTCTTTGCCGTGACGCGTTTATTTCCTGGGAAGAAACACAGACTCTGGATTGGACGATCCGCTATTGGGAAAAGGCCCGCAAAGCAGGTGTTCCGGTTCCCTCTGACTTCGGCCGTTTCTGGGAAGACGTTGAATGGATGGCGATTCAGAGACATTTAAAAGTTCTCGGAATATTTGCGCGTCTTAACTATCGCGACGGCAAGCCTAAATATTTAGGCGATACTCCTCGGTTCCTCAATTACGTTAAAGCGACCAGCCGTCGCTTCGACGCGCTGAGACCGCTCTCCCGCTTTATCGATACCATTATCGGAGAGCAGGAACAGGTCGGATATACCTTCTGATCATCGGAGTCTCGGAATTGAAGATCATGATCTTAGCCGCGGGCCGAGGCACACGCATGAGAGAGCTGACGGAGAAGACGGCAAAACCGCTGCTTTCTCTGTGGGGCCGACCGATGCTCGAGTGGCAGCTGCTCAAAGCTAAGGAAGCGGGTTTTAGCGGCGCAGTCATCAACACAGCGCACCATTCGGAATTATTTGACCGTTACGCCGGCTCAAAAGTTATGCCGGGACTCAATATTGAAATATCCAAGGAAGGCGAGGATTTTTCCGGCGCGCTTGAAACCAAAGGCGGAATCGTTAAGGCTCTTCCGCTGCTGAGTGACGGTAAAGAGCCCTTTGCGGTGGTGAGCGGAGATATTGTGACGGCCTACGATTACCGTCAGCTGCGAGCGGCTGCTGAAGCAGTTCGCTGCGGCCGATTTGACGCGCATCTGGTGCTGGTTCCGAATCCGTACTTTAAAGATACCGGTGACATGGATGTGCGCGAAGGACTCGTCTATCGGGAGCCTAAGCGATTGACCTATGGCAATATCGCGGTTTTTTCTCCTCGTATTTTTGAGAAGGAGTCAGCTGAAAAGGCGCCTCTTTTCCCTTGGCTCTATCAGTTTGTTGATGCGGGCAGAGTGAGCGGCGAGCTTTACAGCGGGCCGTGGGCAAATGTCGGAACGCCGGAGGATTTAGCGCACTTCGGACGGGAACGCAATTTTGCGGTGACAGAGGCCTGAGATGGAGAATTTTGATTCGCGCACGGTGCTGAATGTTGCAAATGTAGAAATACCCGGGCGTGTTTTTCTTGCGCCTATGGCCGGAATCACGGATCTTCCGTACCGCCGAATCTGCAGAGCGCACGGAGCGGCCTATGCGGTTGCGGAAATGGTCGCAAGTCAGGCGCAGCTGAGGACATCCCGAAAGTCGCAGGAGCGGTTTAATCTCAAGGGCGAGCAGGCGCCTCGGGGAATCCAGCTTCTCGGCTGTTTTTCGCAGGACTTGGCCGACAGCGCGCGTTACGCGGCTGAGTGCGGCGCTCAGATTATCGATCTCAACTGCGGCTGTCCCGCAAAAAAAGTCTGCAGTGTGGCGAGCGGCGCGGCGCTCCTCGCGAACGAAGATTTAGTGAAGGAGCTGCTTGAAGCCATGGTGTCCTCCGTTAGCGGCCCGGTCACGCTTAAATATCGGACCGGAACGGACGAAGCGCACATTAATGCGGTTAGGATTGCCAAAATGGCTGAAAGCGTCGGCGTGCAGATGCTGACACTTCACGGAAGAACCCGGGCGCAGGCGTTTCGGGGTGAAGCTGAATATGAAACGATTAGACAGGTAAAACAGGCGGTCGGCATTCCGGTCATTGCCAACGGCGATATAGACAGCGGCGCCAAGGCGCTTCAGGTCTTGCAAGAGACGGGGGCGGACGGCGTAATGATCGGCAGAGCGGCAATGGGCAACCCATGGATTTTTGAAGAAATCAGCGCCGCGCTTGATGGGCGCCGCTATGTTCCGCCGTCCAAGAAAGCCGTTATAGACGTGATTGCCGAACACACGGAGGCACACTTATCTTTTTACGGAAGCGAACGAGGTCTTAAGACAATTCGCAAACATATAAGTTGGTACTTTAAACGGTTAGACTTATGCACAGACTATTTAAAGCGGCTTTATGAAGAAAACACGCCCTCAGGGCTGCAGCAGGCGCTTGTCCGAATACTTGAGGATGAGCTGCCGGACGGTGAATCAGCCATGGCAGGCGTTCTCTTTCCATTAGAGCCAAAACCACATCTCCCACACCATGAGGAAAGCAAAGATGAAAAAACAGGCGTTGATTAGCTGTTCTGACAAATCCGGCGTTGTTGAATTCGCCAGAGAACTTTCGGAACTCGGCTATCACATTTTGTCCACCGGCGGTACGGCCAAACTGATTAGCGAAGCCGGCATTCCTGTCCAGGAAGTCGCTGACTACACCGGTTTCCCGGAAATGCTTGACGGTAGAGTTAAGACACTCAACCCGAAGATTCATGCCGGAATTCTCGCCCGCAGACCCGTGGAGGAGCATATGGAGGCGCTCAAGGCTCACGATATCGATCCGATTGATATCGTTGCCGTGAACCTTTATCCGTTTGAACAGGCCATTGCGAACCCGAACTGCACGTTTGAAAACGCGATTGAAAATATCGATATCGGCGGTCCGACAATGATCCGCGCTGCGGCGAAAAACCATGAAAGCGTCACGGTGATCGTCTCTCCGGCCGACTATCGCAAAGTGATCGAAGAAATTAAGGGAAAAGGTGAAGTCTCCGCCGAGACTCGCCTTGCGCTTGCCAAAAAGGTATTCGTCCATACCGCGCACTACGACGCCATGATCTCGAACTACCTGACAAGCATCGAAGGCAATGACGTGACCACACGTTCGAAGTTCCCGGACAGTCTGACTCGCCAGTGGGTTAAGGTTCAGGATATGCGTTACGGCGAAAATCCGCATCAGGAAGCCGCTTTCTATCGTGAACGTCAGGTTGCGCCGGGACTTCTGGCCGGCTATGTTCAGCATCAGGGCAAAGAGCTTTCCTACAACAATATCGCTGACAGCGATGCGGCTTGGGAAGCAGTGAGAAGTTTTGATACACCTGCCTGCGTCATTATCAAACACGCGAATCCTTGCGGCGCCGCTATCGGACTTGACGCGGCCGAGGCTTACAGTAAAGCGTTTAAGTGCGATCCGACATCTGCATTCGGCGGCATTATCGCTTTTAACTGCCAGGTTGGCGCAGAAGCGGCTGAAAAGATTTCCAAGCAGTTCGCCGAAGTGATCATTGCTCCGGAATTTACAGAGGAAGCGCTTGCGGTATTCGGTCAGAAGAAGAATCTTCGTCTGCTGACGGTTGCCATGGGACATGCGCACAACGATTTGGATATGAAGCGCGTCGGCGGCGGTTTGCTTGTTCAGACACCGGACACTCAGACGGTTAAAGAAGATGCTCTGAAGTGCGTAACGAAACTGCAGCCCACGAGTGCTCAGATTTCCGACATGATGTTTGCATGGAAGATTGCGAAATTTGTGAAGTCCAACACCATCGTGTTTGTGCGCGATGGCATGACCCTTGGTGTCGGCGCCGGTCAGATGAGCCGCGTGGATTCTGCAAGAATCGCCTCGATCAAAGCGGAAGAAGCCGGTATTAGCCTGAAGGGCAGCGTTGCCGCTTCCGACGCCTTCTTCCCGTTCCGTGACGGTCTTGATGTGATTGTTGACGCGGGTGCCACTGCCATTATTCAGCCGGGCGGATCGATTCGCGACGACGAAGTGATCGCCGCTGCTGATGAACGCGGAATTACAATGGTCTTCACGGGCGAGCGTCATTTCCGCCACTAAAAAGTGTGACCAAATTTGGGCCGAATTGCTGAGAATTCAGCAATTCGGTTTCGATTTGATAGAGAATTCAAATATATACTGAAAGTATTTTCCTTTTGTCCGCATGGTTCGGAACGGGCTGCTCGGGCAGGAGACAAGAAGTAAGGAGAGAGGGAATTCTATGAGTGCAAACGCGATTGAAATGAGGAGACGTTTGTTTCTTAAATCATTGGGCGCGGCAGCTGTTGCCGGTACTATGAGTTCCTCTTTTGCACAGCTGAAGGTGGATATTTTAGGCGTGGGGGCGAATCAGTTCCCAATTGCCATTCCCGCCTTCATTGGCAATGAAGGTGCTCCCGAGAACATCGCGGAGATTGTCGGCAATGACTTAGTGAGAAGCGGAGCGTTCCGTCTTGTGGACGGACCTGTTCCGACCTCGTATGACATGACACCCGAGTGGAGCAAAATTTCCGCTGTTGGAGCCGGAGCATACGTCATTGGAGAGGTAAAAAAGACACCTGACGGACGCTATGATCTGCAGTTCAGACTCTTTGATCCGGTCAAACGGCAGGAAACCGACGAGGCGAACTTTGTCTGTGCCAAAGACGATTTGAGACTATATGCTCATAAAATCGCAGACCGTATTTTTGAACGACTGACCGGAGAAAAGGGAGACTTTGCCAGCCGCATCGCTTATGTGGCACAGCAGGGACGCAAGAGTTTCGCGATTATGGTCGCCGACAGTGACGGGCATAATCCTCAGGCGGCGCTGCGCAGCAAGGAACCCATCATTTCGATCGCCTGGTCTCCTAACGGCCGGCAGATTGCCTACACCACTTTTGAAACGGGCAAGCCGACGGTTTGGATTCACGATTTGAGCACCGGCAAAAGACGTCAGGTCGCGGGCTTCCGCGGCAACAACAGCGCTCCGGCGTTCAGCCCCGACGGAAACACGCTTGCGGTGGCACTCTCCAAGGGCGGCATTACGAAGATATATCTGATGAACGTCGACGGTCAGAATGTTCGTCCGTTTACCGAAGGCAGCAGCATTGATACCGAGCCCGCGTTCAGCCCGGACGGACAGTACATTTACTTCACGAGCGACAGAGGCGGAAATCCGCAAATCTATCGCAAGCCGGTGGTCGGCGGAAGCGCCGAGCGCGTGAGCTTCGGCAACGCTTATGCGGTCAGCCCGGCAGTCAGCCCGAAGAATGACCAGCTTGCTTACATCGTACGCAGCGGCGGAACCTTCCAGCTGGTCCAGCAGGACTTGGCAACCGGCAATGTGATTCCGCTGTCGCAGGTCGGTAAGAACGAATCTCCAAGTTATTCTCCCAATGGGAATATGATTATTTACGCCGCAGAAGTCGGCGGAAAAGGTGTTTTGTCTACAGTCTCTACAGACGGCAGCGCAAAATCCCGGCTTTCTGGTTTGAGTGGGGATATCAGAGAACCAGCTTGGGGCCCCACGATTAGTTAAAAGGAATTTGAAATGCAGTTTTCAAAATTAGCGTTATGCGCATCCGCAGCCGCGGTTCTGTTTTCACTGACTGCCTGCTCGACAGTCGATCTTGATAAAGATAAGGACGGCAGCAATGTCGCCGACGGGACTTCTGTTGAAGAAATGCTGAACAGCAAGGACGGTCCTCTTGCCAACCGCTCGGTTCACTTCGATTTCGACAGTTACTCTGTCAGCGCCGACCAGATGCCGGTCGTGACAAATCACGCACAGTTCCTCGCTGCGCACAAGGACCTTAACGTTCGCCTCGAAGGCAACACTGACGAGCGCGGCGGCCGTGAATACAACCTCGCTTTAGGGCAGAAACGTGCAGAAGCGGTCAAACAGCGTATGACTCTGATGGGTGTTTCTCCCGAACAGATCGAAACCATCAGCTTTGGTAAGGAAAAACCGAAAGCGCTCGGCCACGACGAATCTTCATACTATGAAAATCGTCGTGTTGACATTAACTACCAGATCAAATAATCCGTAATGAAAAAAGTCGTTCTCGCGGTTCTCGGCACCGTTTTACTCACTGTTAATACTTCAGCGTATGCCCTTTTCGGAGACGATGAGGCACGCAAAGCGATTATTGAACTTCGCAGTCAGCTCAAGGCGCAGCAGGATATTCAGATGAATCTCTACGACCGTCTTGAGAGCCTGACCAAAGAAGTGCAGACTCTTCGCGGTCAAGTGGATGTGCTGAACAACTCCTTAGGCAAGGAACGCGAGAACGCTCAAAGTATTTACGGCAGTCTGCAGAGCCGTCTTGACGAAATGGACCCGAAAGCCAAGGCGGCTCAGGCGGTGTCCGATAAGGAAATCGCTGCCGAACAGGAGCTCAATAAGTGTCTGGAAGTCTTTAAGAAGGGAGATGCCAATAAGGCAATCGCCTGCTTCAGCACGATCACAACTAAGTACCGTGCGACCAAAACCTATCCGACATCACTGTATTGGCTCGGAAGCAGCTATTACATGAAAGGCGATTTCGCTAAGACTATTGAGACTGAGAATAAGTTCATCGCAAGCTATCCGGAACATAAGCAGGTTTCCGAAGCCTATCTTCTGGTCGGTATGGCTCAGATGGACTCAAAGAAAACGGATGAAGCCAATAAAACCTTCCGTAAGCTGATTCAGTTATTCCCAAAGAGCGGCGCCGCCGCAATTGCGAAAAAGCAGTTAGGTTCCTAACGAATACAAGCCGCGGATTCCGCGGTTTTCTTTTGACCGGCTCTGAAGACGGGGGAAAGGGTATTCTCATTTTGTGACGCTTCAGGCGGCTGACCTCCTAAAGCTTATTAAGCTACAGAAAAAGAGACAGCGAGCGCGGGGATCCTGCGCTCAGAAAAAAATTTTAGGAGGTCACCGTGAGTTTGCTGCGCACGTGCTGGTTCTATTTCGTATGTTTAATTGCCGGTGTTCTGACCGGTTTTGTGGGCGGCTATTTTCAGGTCTTTCTTCATCGAGCGGACCATCTTAGGCTGTATTTATCCGCATGGGCGCATCAAATCGGATTTTTTGAAGGGTTCTGTCTCATTCTCCTGATCTGTGTCGGAGCAGCTGTGATTGGCAGGGCTCTGGTACGATTTGCCCCGACCGCAGGCGGCAGCGGTATTCAATATGTTGAAGCGGCATGGCGTCAGGAAGTGGAGCCGGCAAGACTTCGTGTCGTGTTTGTGAAGTTTATCGGCGGCCTGCTGACACTTGGCAGCGGTATGGCTCTCGGACGTGAAGGTCCGACCGTTCAGATGGGAGCTGCTCTTGGAGCGACCCTTGGCCGATGGCTGAAATTTACGCCTGAAGAGCTGCGTTTTCTCACGATCGCTTCGGCCGGCACCGGCCTGGGTGTGGCGTTTTCTTCTCCG
The DNA here is from genome assembly GCF_059728705.1 of Parasutterella sp. St.1A3. Classification (NCBI taxonomy): domain Bacteria; kingdom Pseudomonadati; phylum Pseudomonadota; class Betaproteobacteria; order Burkholderiales; family Sutterellaceae; genus Parasutterella; species Parasutterella sp. St.1A3. Next base: position 198,457 of record NZ_BAAGFK010000001.1, read on the forward strand.
CTTGGCGGATCTATGTTTACCTTTGAGGAAGTGACCAAGGACATTCGTATGAATTTGGTCATCCCAACGCTGATCTGCGCGTTTGCGGGTTGTACGGTTTCCATGACCATTCTCGGCATGCAGCCGGATTATCATGTGATCTCTCGAGCATTCGCGCTTCCTAATTTTAAGGAGGCTGCCGCCTATATCTGCTTTGGTGTATTTATGGGCGCGATGGGCCCGCTCTATAACAAGCTGGTTCTTTGGCTTCTGGACGCCAATAAGTATTTTTCTTCGCTTCTTCCGGAGGTTAAAGCGGCTTTAGTCGGAGTAGTGGTTGCGGCTTTGGTTTATTTTGCTCCGGGTCTTTCCGGCGGCGGAGACCTGCTTGCTCAGCAGATGCTCAATTACTCTTTCCCGATCATGACCATCCTCGCCATCGGCCTGATTCGTTGGTTCTTCGCTCCGCTTTGTTATTCAACCGGAGTACCGGGCGGACTTTTCTCGCCCTTGCTCCTGATGGGCGGCATACTAGGTCAGTTCTTCATCTGGATACTTAATCTGTTCGGCCTCAATCTGAATCCGATGGCTTTCTGCGCCGTAGGAATGAGCGCGTTCTTCGCCTCGACAATTTGTGCGCCGATTACCGGGGTGCTTCTGATTCTGGAAATGACGGCCTGCTGGGATCTGACGCTTCCCATGATGATTACTTCAGCGCTTGCGTTCTTTACCTCTCAGGCGCTGAAGAGCATGCCGGTATATACCGCTCTGAGGCTTCGTATTCCCGAGGTCAAAGCCCTGGAGGAAAAAGGTGTTAAGGTCCTTGGTCCGGCACCGATTCCAAAAGATCTTTCATAAAGAAAAAAGGCCTCTTTCAATGTGCTGAAAGAGGCCTTTAAGTTTACAAGGAGAACTTAGACTTTAAAGCGGGTTAGAACGCATGGCTCAGACCCACAAAAACCGTCCACGGGCTCTTGCCGATCTTGGTGTCGGGCGCAGAAGAAGAACCGCCGCCGCCATTGATAGTGTAGTTGACGTTGTCGTCGTTATGCATGTACGCTGCGCCGCCGTAAATGGTGGAGCGTTTGCTGAGCGGGTAGTCGTAGCGAGCAGAGATGTTCCACGCATTGGAGTCGTCTGTCGTATTGTTCTTGAGGAAGGCAAAGCCGTTCAAGAGGTAGCCGCCCATCAAAGGTGTCTTTGCGGAAACGCTGTATACCATCAGATTTGGGTTGGCGTTGCGATCAACCGCTTTGGAGCCCTGACGGTAAATAAGATTGCCGTACAGCTTTGTGACGCCGAAATCGTAGCTGGCGCCAAGGTTGTAAAGGGACTCATGCGCATTGATTGTGCGGAAGTTGTTAGGCGCGAAGCCGGCAAGGTTCTGATAGGTGTAAGTCAGTCCGACGCCAAGTGCGCCGCTGCGGTAAACCGCCTGCACCGCATAGGTGTTGCCCAGTTTGTTGGACTGTTCACTGCTCAGTTCCTGAGTCACACGATTCAGCTTCTTCTGTTCACCGAGAGAAACCATCGCAGACATCACCAGACCGCCGAATTTCGGGGACTCATAAATAATTGAGTTGTCGCGGCGAGTCATGTTGTCAATACCGGACAAACCGTTAATGCCTGAGACATGATTGCTCGGGATATAAGGCGCCGGGGCCATAAAGTTGTTGATCGTGCTGCCGAGGCTGCATCCGAAAGCGTCAAACTGAGCGATACCGCCGAAGTTGAGAGTGTACTGACGACCGAAGGAAAGGGCACCCCAGCCGCCTTTTACGCCGAGAACGGTTTCACGCTGGAAGGCGTATCCGTCGCCGCCAGTCGCAGGACTGTTGGTACCGTTATCAAGCATAAAGCCGTTTTCTAAGCGGAAGAATACGGAGTTGCCGCCGCCGAGATTTTCGGTTCCTTTAATACCCCATCTGGAGCCGGCTTTACCGCCGCTGCCGAGATCGACAACGGTTCCGTTGCCGCCGTTATAGACCTGTACATAAGCGTCAACAATACCGTACAGTTCAACATTTGCTGCGAAGGCAGTAGTAGAGAATGCAGCCAAGACTGCAGGCATAAGAGTTCTAAGTTTCATAGAGATATCTCTTTGGAATTTGATAAACACTCAAAGCTATTTGACGTTAAAGTCAAATTTATGGCACTGAGCGCAGTAATTTTCAGGAGGCTCATGCTGGAGATGGCAGTTGATGCATTCTCCGTTATGAGGCGCTTTGTGAGGATTGGCACCCGGAAGTTCCTTTGTTTTTTCCGCTAATGCGTCCTTGTTGTGGCATTGAGTGCAGGTTGCGTCATCCGGGAATTTCGGGTTCTTGAGGTCTTCGCCGTGACAGCTGTTGCAGGTAACTCCTTTTGCAACATGACGATCGGCGCCCATCGGAGGATTGGCAGCTAAAGCAAATGAGGCGAAGAACATTAACCCGGCGCTAAGGACAGCCGCCGTAGCGCAGTCCAAATTTATTTTTGTTCTCAAGATGTGTCTCCGAACCGGAGACTCCGTGAAAGGACGTCTCCGGAAAGGTTAGATTAGATTAGCAGCCGGCCCACTTGTTCGCTGTGCGAGCAGCGATGCGGCCGAAGATAATGCAGTCTGCAACAGCAACGGTACCGAGACGGACCATGCCGTGGACACCTCCGGTTGCTTCACCGGCAGCGTATAGACCGGAGATCGGCTCGCCTTTGACGTTCAGAACCTGGGCCTGTTCATTGATTTCAATGCCGCCCATTGTGTGGTGGACACGCGGCCAGAGACGGATTGCATAGAAGGGGCCCTTTTCATTGGGCACGCCGTCATCGAAGAACATGCAGTCGAATTCCGGATCCTTCTTAGCCTTCATGTAACCGTTGAATTTTTCAGTTTCTTTTTCGAGAACTGCATAATCAAGCTTATAGAACTCAGCAAGGCTCTTGAGGTCGTCAAACTTGCGGATAACGCCGTTCTTGAGGGCCTGCTCAAACTGTTCCTGCTTCATGTTCTTGCCGACAACCTTGTTCATGAAGTTCTGTTCATTCGTGAAGATGACGGCCGGGGCACCGATGGCGACGATAGCGTCAGCGCGAACTTTGCGGTTGCCGGTTTCTTTGATGAAGCGCTTGCTGGTCTTCGGGTTGATCATCGGGCCGTAGCCAACCATGGATTCAACTGCGAGCGGAGCCAGACCAAAGCCGTTTTCGTCCGGAGAGGTCCACGGGCCGAGCTGGATCCAGTCCATATGAATGGTATTTGCGCCGACCTGCTGAGCTTCCTGAATCATTTCACCGGTTGCGCCGGGATGATTGGTCGAAGTGAATTCCTTGGTGAGGCGAGGATCGTGGCTTGTGCGCATGCGAACGTTCTGGCTGAAGCCGCCGGATGCGATCAGAACACCCTTAGTGGCGCGGATGTAAACAACTTTGCCGCTGTCAGGACGATTGAAGCGATGGTTGATGCGGGCTTTAACGCCGACAACGCAGCCTTTATCGTTAACGATCAGATCATCAACAATAGTGCGAAGCTGGATCTTGATGCCGAATTCCTTGCACTTGGCAAGCATCGGGTTGATGAATCCGGCGCCGGTGTTTTCCTGGACTGCATGACTGCGGGGTACAGAGTGACCGCCATGGTAAGTAACGGCTTTGAAGTTTACGCCAACTTCATCGCGGAGCCATTCATAGTTGGAAACGGATTCGTCAGCGATTCTGCGTGCAAGGTTTGCATGAGCGATACCGCCGCCCGCTTTCAGAATATCTGAATAGAGAAGGTCGGCGTTGTCTTTGATACCGGCTTTAGCCTGCATGTCGGTACCGGCAGCAGCGATGGCACCGCCGTTAATGATGGAGTTGCCGCCTGCAGAAGGCATTTTGTCAACGACAAGAATATCCTTCATGCCGAGATAATGGCTTTCAAGGGCAGCGCCAAGACCGGCAAACCCGGTTCCGATGACTAAAAGTGAACAAGTTTCATTCCATTCGGCTCCTTTCGGAAGTTCTGCTGCATGAGAAGCACCGACGCCGGCAATCGCGGCAGCAGAAACGGCAGAGGAGCGAAGGAAATTGCGTCTTGTTAGGGTCATGTTTATGTTCTCCGTAGTTTGAAGGGAATGAAGCAATTACAGGATCCATTCTAAAAATCATCCGAAATCATGACCACTAAACTGTTTTAGTTCCCCTCCTAATGATTAACCCTTAGCGCATGTTATTAAATAGTTAGGTAGTTTTATCAAATATTGTCTGAATGTCGCTTCAATGATGTGAATTTCAACAAAGAATATAAATGGGTGAAATGATGATCCTTCCACCTGATTTATTGCGCGGCAATGACGAAAAAGCCCTGAATGGAATCAGGGCTTTTAGATTAAAAATTACTATTTAAATCAAAGAGATGCTAGCGGATTTATTGTTTGAGGTATACGAGGCATTAACTCAAAAAGTTCTTTAAGGCTGCTTGCGTAAGTGTAAGAGCTCTGTTCTTCAGAATGCCTCATCCATTTATACGCATCTTCAAAAAAATCGACGGGGAAGGTGATGTAGTCTCCCTCTCTAATCCAAACGCCTTCGTCCTTCCATTTTTTTAGATAATTATCTGTTGATACAGAAGATGCGTTCGCGACAAGACAGCGGTTGCTGCGCGTCAGGGGGACAGGCATTCTGAGCCACATCTTCCCATCCTTATAGAAAGAGTCTGCAAAATGGATAGCCCAGCTTATCGCAAAAGCCTTTAAACGCTGCTCAACCGGGGAGAATGCCATTAGGGCAAGACCGATTCGATCAGAGAGCGCACAGCTTTCGAAATGCCGAATCAGAGATGCCAGCAGAGTCGGTTCAGTCTTGAGTATCGGCATGATCAGTTCACGATCGCAGATGTAGATTTCTGCATTGGTCAGAGCGAAATAGTGGCCGAAAGCAGGTCTGCCGGTAAAGAAATTGAGGTTGCCTAAGGCCAGATGGCCCACCGGAGAAATAGCCGCTGCTTTTTCTGTGGCAACTGTCGGATTGCCGAAGTTTCTGGCCGTGACACCGTTGGTCACAACTGCGAGGTGATGAATGCTTTGACCGAGAGAGATAAGCTTTTCCTGACGTTTTAGAGAGACTTTTTTGCCGACTTTAATAAGCAGTCTGACGATGTCCTGATTGAGCGGGGGATGGATCCAGGGGACAATGGGCACAGAATTCTCTTTGTCTTTGATATCAATGTCATAAAATCTTTTTCTGTGCAAAGCTGAAAGCCACTCAGCAGAAATGTTCCCCATTGATTCCCTCGTCAGTGTGAGAAAGATAATTTTTCTTAGTTTGAGTCGGATTAATCCGTTTGGATATAGTCTACTTAATGAGTTAAAGCTTGGCTACTAATACACTTTGGTCTATGCATTAGGTATTAATGCCTAATGAAAATTCTGTCGACAAGACCTAAAAAAGGCTCAGAGCAACTCTGAGCCTTAGTACCTCAACAGTCGGTGTCAGCGTTCGATAATCGGTATCTCATTCGAGTCGGCTGCGGGCGTTTTCTTGTTATGAATCACATCGCAGGCAGTCCGTATGGCAGAGTCCATATCCGGGCACAGGAATTTGCCGAGTTTCTGAGCCAGCCCCAGACGCTGCATCTGCCGCAGCGGGTGGTCACTTGCGCCGGCGATGATGAGTACCTTTTCATGCTTAACCAGATTGCGCTGGAAATTCTCTATGATATCGAGCGCGCTGTTATCGATTGACAGCAGTTCGGAGAAATCGAAGATAACTACATCGGGAGCGTCCGGCGCATTGATATGCTTCGGGTCCGTGACAATTTCAAGCTTTGATACAGAGCCGAAGAAAAGCGCGCCTTCCATAACCCAAGCCTCAATCTCCTTCGGAGCGTCAAAGGGCAGTGTCTTCGGAAGCACTCGGGTAAGCGTGTTCATGCGGTAAAGGAAGAAGAGCGCGGCCGAGAGCAGACCGATTTCCACCGCGACTGTCAGATCGAAAATAACGGTCAGGAAGAAGGTCAGCAGCAGAGTGGCTTTATAGGAAAGCGTAAATTGTCTGAGTCGAACAAACTCGTGCCAGTTGCCCATATTAAAAGCCATGAAGAGCAGAATCGCGGACAGTGAGCACAGCGGGACGTTCATCGCCAGAGGAGCTGCAACCAGAATAATGATCAGCAGCGTTAGGCTATGAACCATGCCTGCGACCGGAGAGACGGCGCCGCTCTTAATATTGGTGACGGTTCTTGCGATAGTACCGGTTGAAGGAAGACCTCCAAAGAAAGGCACGATGCAGTTGGCGATTCCCTGTCCCATCAGTTCCTGATTGGGATCATGCCGGTCATCGATCATCGCGTCAGCGACACGAGCGCAGAGCAAAGACTCGATCGCGCCGAGCAGTGCGAGAGTGAGCGCAGGCGTAAAGAGCTGTTTTATATTACCCCAAGAGATTTCAGGAATTTTGAATTCAGGAAGGCCTTGGGGAATACCGCCGAATTTGGAGCCGATCGTTTCAACAGGAAGATTGAAGAAAGTTACGGCCGAAGTCATGATGATCAAAACGACGACAGTACTCGGAATACGCGCAAGCCATCTGCGCCAGGGCGCCCCGCCGATCGTCCAGGAACGCGGCCAGATAAAGACAATGAAAAGAGAAAGAAGTCCCATTGCAACCGCATAGGGATTGACCGTGTCAATGGCACCCCACAGAGTCTCGATCTGATGGAAAAAGTCAGCCGGCATCTTGGCGATGTTAAGACCGAGAAAATCCTTCACCTGCGAGAGCGCAATGAGTACAGCGATACCGTTTGTGAAGCCGATCACGATGGAGACCGGAATAAAGCGGATGAAGCTGCCTATCTTAAAGAGCCCCATCAGGAACAGGAATATTCCTGAAAAGAAGGTCGCAATGAGCAGATTGCCCACGCCGTACTGCGCGATGATGCCGTAAACAATAACAATAAAGGCACCGGCAGGGCCGCCGATCTGGACTCGGCAGCCGCCGAGCAGGGAAATAAAGAAGCCGGCAATAATGGCAGTATAAATACCGGATTCCGGTGTCATGCCCGAAGCAATGGCAAAAGCCATCGCAAGCGGGAGCGCAACAACGCCGACGGTAAGACCTGCGGATAAATCATTCGTAAATTCGTTAAACGAATAGTGACGCAGCAGCGATAAAGAAGCCGGGTGGAACTTCGCAATTGGAAAACTATGAAGCGCTTCCACGATATGGGATCTGACACTCATGCTTAGATAGGTAAAGAAAGTTGTTTTTATTAATAAATAGAAATCGGGAATGTCTTTCGACCTCGTCATTATGCGCCTTAGAACGGTACGATGAGCGTTTTTAGGCTGAAGTAAACAAAAAAGACCGCAGATCTGTGAGAACCCGCGGTCTTTTTCAGCAGAAGGCTTTAATGGATTTTCATGCCGGGTTTTGCGCCGGGGAAAGGTTCGAGAAGATACAGGCCGTTCGGCTTGTCAGAGCCGTCGGAAGCGGAAAGCAGCATGCCCTCAGATACTGAACCCATCATCTTGCGCGGCGCTAAATTCGCAACTACAAGTGTGAGTTTTCCAATCAAATCCTCGGGGTTGTAATAAGCCGCGATACCCGAGAAGATATTTCTCGGTTTTTCCTCGCCGACGTCAATCGTAAGCTGGAGCAGTTTCTTGCTCTTTGGCACTGCGGTGCAGTTGAGAATCTTGCCGATACGCAGGTCAACTTTTGCAAAATCATCAAAAGTAATTGTCGGGGCAAGTTCCTCGTAAACCATGTCTTCAGAGGATGCAGCTTCGCTCTTTACCTCTTCCGCTTTTTGTTCCGTGTTTGCCGGAGCGTTCTTGTTGCTGAGCTCAAAGAGTTTATCAACGACTTTCTCATCGGCTCTCTGCATCAGATGTTTGAACGGAGAGATTGCTGCGGCGCTGTTCAGCGGAGCAGAGATGGAATTCCAGCTCAGCTCTCCGCAATTGAGGAAGTTCTCAACGTTTTCAGCGGTTCTCGGAAGAATCGGTTTGAGATAGATGGTGAGCAGTCTGAACGCTTCGAGTGTGACAGAAGCAACCTCATGGAGCTTTTCGGATGCTTCCGGATTCTTAGCAAGTTCCCAAGGTTTCTCGGCGTCGACATATTCATTTGTCTTATCGGCAAGCGCAAAAACAGTATTGAGAACACGGCTGTATTCGCGATCTTCATAAAGTTTGCTGATGGCGCCGGCCTGCTCTCTAAGTTCGCGAAGCAACGGGCTCTCCGCAATCGCTTTATCGCTGACTTTGCCTTCAAAGCGCTTAACAAGGAATCCGCTTGAGCGGCTTGCGATATTGACGTATTTGCCGACCAGATTGGAATTCACCATGGTGACAAATGCGTGCGTTGTGAAGTCGATGTCCTCGACCCTCGAATTGATCTTGGCGGCAAAGTAATAGCGCAGCCATTCAGGATCCATACCCAGATCCAGATAAACCAGGGGGTTGAGGCCGGTACCGCGGCTCTTGCTCATCTTCATACCGTTGACCGTGACAAAGCCGTGCGCCCAGACATGATCCGGAACTTTAAAAGGTTTGCCTGCAAAGTGCAGCATGGAGGGCCAGAAGAGCGTATGGAAATAGGCAATATCCTTACCGATAATGTGAATTTGTTCGGTTGTGGACGATTCCAGCAGTCCGTCAAAATTAATGCCCTTTAATTCGCAGTAGGACTTCAGGCTGGCGAGATATCCGATCGGAGCGTCCAGCCAGACATAGAAATATTTGCCGGGTTCATCCGGAATTTCAATGCCGAAATAAGGTGCGTCACGGGAAATATCCCAGTCATTCAAGTCTCCGTCTTTGCCGAGCCATTCTTCGGTCTTGGCAACGATCTGAGGCTGCAGGCGGGAAGTTCCGTCTGTGGCGGTTCCCTTGGTCCAGCTTCTCAGGAATTCGACACAGCTCGGGTCGGAAAGCTTGAAGAAGAAGTGCTTGGATTTTCTGAGTTCAGGCTTGCAGCCGGAAAGAGAAGAATACGGATTGACCAGTTCTGTCGGCTGATATACAGCGCCGCAGACTTCACAGGAGTCGCCGTACTGATCGGGCGCGCCGCACTTCGGACAGGTTCCTTTAATGTAGCGGTCGGCAAGGAACATTCCTCTGACCGGATCGTAGAACTGCTCGATGTCTCTGCTGTAGATGAGCCCGCAGCCTTTCAAACGGCGGTAGATTTCCTGAGAAAGTTCCGTGTTTTCTTTGCTGTCGGTGCTGTGCCAGTGGTCAAATTTAATATAGAAGCCGTTCAGGTACTGGGGTCTTCCGGCCGCGATTTTCGCGACGTACTCCTGCGGCGTGACGCCCTGCTTCTGAGCGGAAATCATGATTGGCGCGCCATGGGCGTCGTCAGCCCCCACAAAATGAACCGTATTGCCGAGCATTCGCTGATGGCGAACCCAAATATCGGCCATGATGTATTCCATGATGTGACCGATGTGAAAATTTCCGTTTGCGTAAGGAAGCGCGGTCGTCAGGAAAATGGTGCGTTTACTCATGAATATTTTTTCCATATGTTGAAAAAGACCAAACGTCAATTTTAACAGACCGAATTAAGGAGAAAGCGTCTATAAGTCAATGCGCGGAGGATTTCTTACTTTGTTTTCGTGGTTCCGAACTTCCTGGTAAGTATTTATCTGAGAACGGTATGCAAGTCAGTTCCGATGTGATAGTTTAGACGGCGTAAAAATACAACGGAGTTGTTTTAATGCAGGAAAAGATTACAGAACTTCTCAAAGAAGTTGTGGACCCGAATACAGGCAAGAATCTGGTCGCGTCCAAGTCTTTGAAAAAAGTGACGACGGAAAACGGGAAAACAACGGTTCAGATTGAGCTGGACTATCCGGCCAAAACACAGGGTCCCGTCATTGCGTCGATGGTTAGAGCAAAACTGACGGAAGCCGGCATCGATGCTGATGTCAATGTCGGTCAGAATATTATCGCGCACTCGGTGCAGCCCGGCGTCAAGGTTTTTGACAACGTCAGAAATATCATTGCGGTATCGAGCGGAAAAGGCGGCGTAGGCAAGAGTACAGTTTCCGCTAACCTTGCGCTTGCCCTGCAGCAGGAAGGTGCCAAAGTCGGTCTTCTGGACGCGGATGTATACGGACCGAGCCAGCCGACGATGCTCAGTATCACCGATAAACCGTATTCGGTTGACGGAAAGAGTCTGGAGCCGATGATCGGACACGGTCTTCAGGTTGCCTCTGTCGGCGTGCTGATCGATCCGGATCAGCCGATGATTTGGAGAGGTCCGCTCGCCGTATCCGCCCTGCAGCAGCTTCTGAAGCAGACGAATTGGAAAGATCTGGATTATCTGATTGTCGATATGCCTCCGGGAACAGGAGATATCCAGCTTTCTCTTTCTCAGGAAGTTCCGCTGACCGGTGCGGTGGTTGTGACAACTCCTCAGGACATCGCTCTGATGGATGCTCGTAAGGGTCTCGTGATGTTCGAAAAGGTCAACGTGCCGATTCTTGGCATTATTGAAAATATGGCTACGCATATTTGTTCTAACTGCGGCCACGAAGAACACATCTTCGGTGAGGGCGGTGCGGAAAAAATGGCCAAGCAGTATGGCGTCGATCTGCTCGGAGAACTGCCGCTCGACATCAATATTCGCCTGAGCATGGATAAGGGCGAGCCGATTGTGATTTCCGAACCGGAAGGCAAGATCGCTCAGATCTATCGTGAAATCGCCCGTAAACTGGCAATTGCGGTAGCGAAGAAGAATAAGGACTACAGCCGAAAGATGCCGTCGATCAAGATTTCTGATACCTAACGCATCAGTAAAGCAACAAAAAAATAACGGAGCCCGAGGGCTCCGTTGCTGCATTCAGCACCGATTAATCAAAGTGCGGTGTTTCAACGCCGAGAACTTTGTGAAGTTTCGGACTGGTGGTTGTGTACTGCAGAAGGACACGCTTTTCCGGGAATACATAGTCGGCTGCGGCAAAAGCGGCAAGCGCGCATTCATGGAAGCCCGACAGGATGAGCTTTTTCTTGCCGGGATAGATGTTGATGTCGCCAACAGCAAAAACACCCGGGATATTCGTTTCAAAGCGAGCGGTATCGACCACAATCTGCTTTCTTTCAAGTTGTAGACCCCAGTCTGCGATCGGTCCGAGCTTAGGCTGCAGACCAAAGAAGACCAGCAGGTGTTCCATCGGAACTCGACGTGTCACACCATCAGCGCCGGTAACTTTAACCTCGATCATCTTACCGTTTTCTTCCGTAAAGCCGGTGACCTGTCCGACTTCAAACTGCATTTCCCACTGATCGCACAGCTCTTTCATCTTTGTGACGGAAGCAGGCGCGGCTCTGAATCCGTCCCGACGGTGTACCAGAACGACGCTCTCGGCTTTGCCGACAAGATTCAGACACCAGTCAAGGGCAGAGTCTCCGCCGCCGCAGATGACAATGTTCTTTCCTTCAAAAACGGAGGGATCTTTGACGCGGTAATGAAGCTGTGATCCTTCAAATTTTTCAATGTGCGGAACTTTCAGTGTTCTTGACTGGAAGCTTCCGACGCCGGCAGCAATAAACACCGCTTTAGCAAGGAACTCGGTACCTTTGGAAGTCTTTACGTAGAGACGGCCGTCTTCAAGTTTCTTCAGAACCTGCGCCTCTTCACCGTAATGGAAAACCGGCTTGAACGGTTCAATCTGCTTGAGCAGATTTTCTGTTAACTCGGTAGCAGAACAGACCGGAACTGCGGGAATATCGTAAATCGGTTTGTCCGGGTACAGCTCAACGCACTGTCCGCCCGGATGGTTTAAAGAATCAAGCACGTGGGCTTTCATTTCCAGCAGCCCTAATTCAAACACCTGGAAAAGACCGACCGGACCTGCACCGATGATCACGGCATCTGTTTCGATCGGATTTGTGATTTGCTGTGTTTCAGTCAATTTCAACCTTTTTTTCTTTTTAATGAGAATCGTTAAATTTTCTCACTAAATGATGTTAAAAATCAGCTCTAAAATCGTGAATTGGTTTACTGATGTTTCTTATCAAACTCAACATCAGCTCTGAGTTCTCTGAGACGCGCGTCAATTTCACTCATGGTATAGAAGTCCGCATCATTGGCTTTCTGCGCGAGCGTAAGCTGCTGAATGGCAGCAACTTTCTGCCCCTGAAGCGCATACATCTCGCCGATTGCCTGATGGCTTAGGCTTCGTTTGCCCATCGCTTCATAGGCGCGTCCGAGAATCGATTGATAGGTGACCGTTGATTTGGAAATCGCGTGCTGCTTTCGCATAAGCTCAACGGCCTGGCTGTATTTCTTATCTCGAAGCAGCAGACTTGCATAGTTTTCTAAGAGCATGGCTGAAAGCGGGCTTTTCTCATAAGCCTGTTTCGCCAGCTGCAGTCCACGGGCGCGCTGGTTCGGGGAAGACTCAAAAACAAGATCAGAGTACAGCTTATTGATGATCGCGGAATTTCCGCCCGTCATCTGGCGCGCTTTTTCGATTTCCTGAAGCGCAAGCGTCGGGTTCTTCATGCGCTGCGCGGCGACCGCCATGCCGTAATGGACGGCGGCCGCTTCATAGCCCTTTGCGGTCTTTGCTTCTTCTTTGAAGTAGTCCATCGCATCGGACCAGCCTTGATAACGGTTGGACTGTAGGACGCGAAGACGCGCGCGAATCAGATAAAAGTCCAGAGAATCTTTGTGCTTTTGCGCTCTAACGCTTCTTGAGCGCACCTGGGCTTCACTCATACGGTCCACGGTCATCGGGTGCGTTCTTAAATAAGCAGGGGCGGCTCTCGCGCCCTCATAAGCGCGGTTGTTGAAGTCAAGACGCTCGAAGAACTGCTCCATGCCTTTCGGATCAAAACCTGCGCGAACGAGCGAATTAAAACCCACACGGTCCGCTTCTCTTTCCGCGTCGCGGGAAAAAGAAAGATAGTTCTGCGCCATGGCGGCCTGCGCACCGATGACAGAAGCCGCTGCGCCGTCCCCGGAGCCCGCTCGAGCGGCAAGAATTGCGACCAAAATAGAACCGAGCGTCATGGCCCAGTTGCCTTTTTGATTTTCCAGCATGCGGGCAATATGACGCTGCTGAACGTGCCCGATTTCGTGCGCGAGTACGGAAGCAAGTTCGCTTTCGTTAGAAGCCGCGGTGACAAGCCCGGTGTGGACCGCAATAAAGCCGCCCGGGAGCGCGAAAGCGTTGATTGAGCTGTCGCGGATCGGGAAAAATTCAAAACTGTATGGGGAGCCGGGACCGGCTGAGACGAGTCGGTATCCGATCCGATTCAGATATTCCATGGTTTCAGGATCGGCAAGATAGGTCGGATCACTGCGAACCTCATTCATAATCTCCTCGCCAAGCTGACGCTCCTGCAGCTGAGAGAGCGTAGCGCCGCCGGCTGCGCCGAGATTAGGAAGGTTATAGTTTTGCGCATAGACATGAGCAGCCGGCTCAAGGGCCATCGAACATGCGAAAAGTAAGGAAATTATGCGCTTAGCGACCATGTCAGCTCCGAATTTTTGGCGACGTTATTATTTACATCTAAAAGAAAATATATCAGTTATTATTTTTTTTGCTGTAACGAATTCTTAATAGGAAAGAAACGAATGTCTGCTTTGACGCACTTTAATGAATCGGGCGACGCACACATGGTTGATGTGGGTGAAAAAAACGTAACCTGCCGAGTCGGCGTTGCCGAGGGATGGATCTCGATGAAGCCGGAAACCTTTGAACTGGTCGCTCAGGGAAAGGCTAAGAAAGGCGACGTGCTGGCGGTTGCCCGAATTGCGGCAATCATGGGTTCGAAAAAAACACCGGAATTGATTCCGCTGTGTCATCCGATTGCACTCACGCATGTCGAGGTCGAATTTGAGCTCTTTGAAAAGGAAAGTCGAATTCGCTGTGTTGCGACTTGCGAATGTAAAGGCCGTACCGGCGTGGAGATGGAAGCGCTGACTACGGTTCAGGTCGGGCTGCTGACGATTTACGACATGCTCAAGGCGGTGGACCGCGGAATGCAGATGGACGGGATTCGCCTCTTGAAGAAAAGCGGCGGCAAGAGCGGAGAATGGACCGCGGCTTCTTAGCTGAAAATACAAGCAAAAGGGACGGTTTGAACCGTCCCTTTTCGAATCACTTTAGCGATCCGAGAGAATGCCCATCTGAGAGGCGAGGTAAACCGCTTCGCCTCGCGAGTGGACTTTGAGCTTGCGGTAAATCTTCTTGATGTGGGCGGTGACAGTGTGCGTGGAGATGCCCAGCACTTTACTGATGTCAGCAAAGCTCATGCCTCGGCCAAGCAAATGGAGGACTTCTGTCTCTCTGGGCGATAGCGGATTCGGAACTGAACTGGAATGCATCCCCTGAATCTCAGAAACCTGCTCGTTTTCAATGCGGTTTTGAAGCGTCTTAACAATAACGCGCCCCGCGATAGGACTGATCGGACTTCCTCCGACAATGATGGAACGAACATAGTCAGCAATCGACTGAAGATTAGTCTCAGTCTTGACAATGTAGCCGATAGCGCCGTTTTCAATGGCGGCAAGAATATCTTTTGGACTGGAACGATTGGAAATAACAGCGATATTCGGAATGTGATACTCGGTATGAGCTTGGTGAATTAATTCCAAACCATCCCGCTGGCCCAGATTAAGCTCCGTTAAAAGGATGTCACAGCGAGTCTGAAGCAGTAAGGAAGTTGCGGATTCCATACTGGAGCAGATGCCAATCAAACGGATACCCGGATCATGGATCAGACGCTGGCGGTAAACACGCTGCGTATCAAGATCCGGTTCAACAATCAATACGGTTGTCTCCCTTGTGTTCAAGATAAAACCCTCCAAGCTCTTGTCTTTCAAACGAGAGCTTATTTATGAATAGTTGCTGCTGTAATTAAAGTTTTGCTCACAATCAATGTAGTCCCGCAGCTTTCATTACTGATTGTAACGAGATAAATGCAAAATGACCATAAGTGATTACTTTATGGCATGAAAAAATCACCTATTTATGGTGTATTTTTTGTTTTTTCGCATCAATTAGTGATCTTTCTATTGCTTTTTCCTCATCCGGCATCCCGCGATCCGAAGCAATATTTTTGTTGGACCTCTGAATTCCGAATGCACCGAGGATCATCGTTGCGCCGAGAGACCAAAAAGCGGCTGCGGCACCGATAACTGAGCCCCCAAAACCAAAAAGAAGCGGTAGAACGGTGTGACTTGAGTTCATCAGCATGGTTCGTATACCGATCGCCTCTCCGATTCTCTCCTCCGGTGTGACTTGGTGAAGCAGAGAGAGAACGTTGGGCTGAGACGCGCCCAAAGACGCGCCAAGCCATCCGCAGAGGACAAAGAGGACCGCCAAACTAGTTGTGAAGGGAAATATCAGGTAGGAGACGCCGGTAGAGACGAGCACGAAGATGATAATGGACCACTCTTTAAAGTGGTGCGAAAGAATCGGCATGAGGGCTCGAACCGCAAAAGAGCAGACGGAAAATACGCTCAGCAGCCATCCGATCGCTACCGCGTCAAGACCGATTTCCGTTCCGTAGACCGGGATCATGAAGGCCTGAAGATCCCATGCCATTGAGACTAGGGCGGAGGCGAGCAGTACGTTTCGAATCAGGGGATGCTTAAAGAGCTCAAATAAGCTGTGTTTTTCGACTTTTTTCTGCTTGTTCGCGTTCAGCGACGAAGGCAGTCCGCGTGAAATCAGAAGAAAGACTAAGGCAGCCGCAAGCGCAAAGCCGAGCGCTCCGCCGTAGGCCCAGTAGTAATTCTTCTCATCAATCAGGTAACCGGCAATGACCGGGCCGGCGGCGCCCGAGGCGGAAAAAGCCATGGACTGAAACGTGAATCCCGTGGCTCGGGTTTTATTTGTGGTCAGGTGCCCGATGAGTCCCTGACCGCTGATGAGCGCAAAGACAAAGCCGGTGCCTGCAAGCAGACAGGTGATATAGATCGGTTTGATGCCGAAAGTTTCGTAAGGAAAGAAAATTGGTACGGCGCAGGCAACGCATATGAGCAGACAGGCGATAATGATCGGAATTTTGACACCGATGCGGTCGATCCATTTGCCGACATGAATCGAAATCAGCGCGGGGACCGCCGCATAAACCGAAAGAATCACGCCGACAATCCAGGCGGGCTGCCCGTTGTGAAGCGCGTAAAGGGTTGTAATCACGCGTGAGGAGATGAAACCGCAGTGCAGAAGGCCCATGAAAAGTATTATTTTTAGAATCTGCTGCATATCTCTCCTTCAAAAAAAGAAGCGTCTGCGGACGCTTCTTTTTTACCGTAAGGGACGAACGTCCGAATGCTTTCTCTACGCCTGGATAACCAGAAGGGGCTTATCGCTGATGGCGGCGATGCGGGTTGCTGTTGAGCCTAAAACGGCAGCTTTGAATGCGCCGTATCCTCGGGTGCCCATAACAATCACGTCAAGCCCTTCCTTGTTTGCGAAGGCGGCGATCTCATCGCCCGGGTTGCCGACAAGGCAGATCTCTTCAACTTTAAAGCCGAGCTGAGTGAATTTGTCGCGAACCGGTCCGACCGCTTCATCGAACGCTTCGCGCTGCATTGCGCGAACCTCGGATTCATTCAGTGTCGGGAGCGCCATGCCTGCCATGTCGGGCATCACAACGCCGGCATAGTCGCTGACGACATTCATCAGATAAAAGACCGGGTCTTTACCGAAGAGGTCGTGATTCTTCAGGATGTACTCCACGGCCTTTTCGCCGTAGGAGGAGCCGTCAACCGCGACGCCGACTTTAAGAGAGTCCGTCTGAGGAGCGGTTTTGTTTCTCAGAATAAGCACCGGCTTCTTTGAAAGCGCAAGAACGGAATTTGTGACGGAACCGAGCAGCAGTCCTTTGAGCGCGGATCTGCCGTGCGAACCCATGATAATCAGGTCGGCGCCGGATTCTTCCGCGGTCTTCGCGATTGTGGGAGCGGCTTCACCGACCGCGAAACGTGTGGCGGCTTTAACACCGGCTTTTTCAAGCTCCTTGACGGCGGGTTCCAATACAGTGTTGGCTTCTTCGTCATAGTAGCCGCGGAGTGATCCGCTGCCGATCAGGCGGGAGGCGCGAGCCGGAACAGGCGCCTGAACACTCATCAGCTCAATTTCGGGATTGGAGCCGAGAAGTGTTGTTCGCGAGGCGACAAATTCAAGCGAGTGATTGCTGAATTCACTGCCGTCGATGGGTACTAAAATCTTCATAATTCCTCCGGGTCAGAATATTCTCGCAGCCTAAGAAACAATTGTTTGAAACTGCCTTTTTGATGATTAAATTATCAGATCGAAATCAGCCTTCGCAAGGTACGAATTAACAAATTTGTCCGCGGTTAGTAATATGGTTCTTTTCCGATCCATCCCCTGTCAAGTTTAACGGAGGACGAGGACGATGCAAACATTTTTTATCCTTATTGTGAGTGAGGTTTGGAGACGCTATGGGCGAGACGCTTAGTCAGACGGAACGGTACCCGCTGGATTATGAGAGAAGGTTTGGCGGGGTCGCGAGACTCTATACGAAGGAGGGCGCAGCACGTCTTGCTCAGGCCTCGGTCACGGTCGTCGGCTTAGGCGGCGTCGGCTCTTGGGCAGCGGAAGCGCTTGCGCGCACGGCTGTCGGCAAACTGACGCTGATAGATTTGGACAATATCGCCGAAAGCAATACCAACCGACAGCTTCAGGCTCTCACCGGCGCTTACGGAAAGCCGAAGGCGCAAGCCCTGAAGGAACGAATCGCCCTGATTAATCCTCTTTGCGAAGTGACGATGGTCGAGGATTTCGTTGATGAGGAGAATGTTTCGGAAATGCTGCACACGCCTGTCGTGCTGGACTGTACGGATCAGGTCAAGGCAAAGGCGGCAATGGCAGCTTTTGTGCAGAAAAGCGGCGGCTTATTTATCACATGCGGCGCTGCCGGAGGAAAAACCTCCGCGCTTAATATCCTCGTCGATGATCTTGCAAAGGCCAAGGGAGACCCGCTGCTCTCCAACCTAAGGTATCGTCTTCGGAAGCAGTACGGGTATCCGCGGCCAAAGGAAGAAAAGCGGATTGAGAAGTTCGGCATAACCGCTGTATACACCGCCGATCCGGTCGTTCGTCCGGAAGGCAGCTGCGACATTACCGGAGGCTTGGCCTGTTCCGGTTACGGTTCCGGCGTGGTTGTGACTGCCGCAATCGGGTTTGCGGCGGCTTCAGTTGCTATTAATCGGATCGCCGGCATACAAAAATGAAGAACCGTTTCTCAGAAGGAGCGTAGAGGAGCGTAAAACAAGGAAAAATAGTAACCGTAAGCATACGAATCTATTAAACTAGATTAAATAACTTAAATAAAGGAAACGCCTAATGTACAGCCGTATTCTGGTACCGACCGACGGGTCGGAGCTTTCTGATAAAGCCCTGGAGGCAGCCGCTGATTTCGCAAAGGCAATGGACTCCTCAATTGTTGCCGTCACCGTGATTGAGCCTTACAGCTACACCAATCTGTCCGAATATCGTCCTGAGAGCATTGATCAATACGATTCTCGTGTGAAGGAAATGGCTCAGGAAAGATTGGAAATCGCGAGAGAAGCGGTTGAGCGAAAGGGCGTGAAATGCGAAGTTGTCGCATTTAAGTCTTTTTCTCCCGCCGAAGCGATCATTGACGCAGCCACGGAGTACAACTGCGACCTGATTTTTATGGCTTCTCACGGCAGACAAGGTCTTGCGGCCGTTCTGCTTGGAAGTGAAACACAGAAAGTACTGACGCATTCGAAGATTCCTGTCATGGTGTACCGCTAATCAGGGGCCCTGATTGGGGGCAGACCTCGCTTCATCTGAGGCGCACGAGCGGATAATGACTGAATTCAATAAAAGAAGGAGTATGTAATGTCAGAACAAACAGAACCGGTTAAGGAAGAGGCTGATGCTCAGATGGAGCTCACCAACCTGTACCGTGAAGAAATCTATACCGATAGAAAGATTGGCGTGATTCGCTGTCTGGTTCCCGTTCTTGCCGACGGCAATAAAGATGAGTCGCGTCCGGTGATTTATACCGGTGAAGCTCAGATTATGACCCAGATGGGCGCGCTTCCGATTTCCTTTGATATCGAAGCCGACAGTCTGGAAGCCGCAGTCAAGGGCTATCGTGAAGCGGCGAAGGCCGGTGTGGAACGCACGATGAAAGAGCTTCAGGAGCTTCGTCGTCAGGCCGCAAGCAAGCTGGTTGTCCCAGGTCAGCCCGGCTTCAGCAGCCCGGATGCTTCGGGAAGCGGACTGGTCATGCCTTAATCCGCACAAAGATTTAATTGAACTGAACTGCCGGCTTGCCGGCAGTTTCTATATGGACTGACTATGAAAAGAGCAGAGCTTCTGAACACACTCGATGAATTACTGAAACCTGAGACTTTCAAAGACTACTGCCCGAACGGGCTGCAGATAGAAGGTGCGGATAATGTTCAGCGGATTGTCTGCGGTGTCAGCGCCTCTGAGGCGCTAATTGATGAAGCGATCAGGCGCGGTGCGGACACCATTATTGTTCACCACGGTTATTTCTGGAAAAACGAGAACTCACGGATTATCGGTATCAAACGGAATCGAATCGCGAAGATTCTCGCCAACAATATCAATCTGATTGCCTACCATCTACCTCTGGATGCCAATGAGACTGTCGGCAACAACTATGAAATGGCGCGTGCGCTGAAGCTGCAGAACGTCCGAGCGACAAAGTCTAATCCTCTGGTGCTTATGGGGGAATTCCATGACTTTGTAACTACGGAAGAACTTGCTAACAAAATAGAGGGGGTTGTCCATAGACCTCCTTTTGTGGTGCCTGTAGACTCCGTCGCTTTAATTAAGACGGTCGCCTTCTGCAGCGGCGCGGCTCAGGATTTTTTAGAAGACGCGGCAGCCGAAGGCTCGGACGCTTACCTTAGCGGGGAAATTAGCGAAAGAACAGTTCTGGAAGCTCGTGAATTAGGAATTCCTTATTTCTCAGTCGGCCACCATGCCGGAGAAACGTTAGGAATACGGGCCATGGCCGTTTGGATTGGAAACCATTTCCCAGAAATAAACGTCAGCTTCGTCGGAATTGACAACCCGGTGTAACCGGATCTTTTCATCGGCAGCTGCGCACCCGGAGTTGCCGATGGCAAACAAGACATATCGACACAGACGCCCACTGTCTCTCAAAAGGGCAGCACTCGCCTTGGTTATCGCCTTGCATGCGGTACCTTCTTTCTCGCAGGAGGATCCTTTCTTCGGGGAGACCAAAACCAATTACCTTGAAACGGATGAAGAGATTAACCAATATATTGAAGATCTCGCTAAAGAAAATCTGATTCTTGTCCACATCTCAGAAAATTCACCGTTTGTCGGCAGCTCTCCTCTGACGATGGAAGGCGCCGAAGAAATATGGAACGCACCGGAGCTGTCTGAAACCGCGCTGAATTTCGGCATGGTTCAGAGCTCGAATGATCCGGCGGCGCGCTTTAGCAAACAGGCGGATATTTTGCGAGCTGTTGATATCAAAGTTAAGAGTTCGATTAACGATGCTCAGGGCGGATCCGCTGCCGTCCTGGTCGCAGAAGAGGGCGCTGATGTCACATTCAGGCATCACGCCGCTCTGAGCGCCGCTATTGAGGACGGCTCAGAGAACACAGCGATACGAATCAAAGGTTTTGCTTCGGCATCTCAGGTGTTTTTTTCCGAAGGCCTCACAGGGGCGGTCACAGGAAGTTCTGCCTCTTTTGCCGTACTGCAGGATAAAGCTTCGCTGCTGATCGGCGGAGACTCTTTGATCAGCGCCTCAGCGGACGCATTTGTTCTCGGTTCCGTGAACTCCAAAATCACCGTCTCAGAAGGAAAGCAGCTGACGGTAAATGCCGGCGGGAGTGCTTTCTCCGCAGCAAAGGGCGGCTCTCTGATTCTGGAAAACGGCGCATCATTAACCGTGAATGCCGATCAGGTCTTTAGCGGAGCGCTTAATGTCAAGGTGCAGGATTCATCGGTTGTCCTGAACGGCAGCACGCTTTCCTTTACCGGTCAGTACAGTCAAAACGGCGGCTCGCTAACTTTGTCGGGCGACACCAATCTCAACGACGGCAACTGGCACTTTAAAGAGGTCAGCATTACAGCGGCCTCCAAGGATCTGTTTGAAATATCAGCCCAGGACTTCAATCGTGAGAGTCAGCTTCAGGGCAAAATCACCGATTTCACTAAGACCTCATTTTCGGAAATTATCCTCACCGATGAAGCGGTCGATCTGAAATATCTCAGCCTCGCTTCCGAATACTACGGTATCGGCGTTACGTACACCGGTGAGCTGCTGATTGATAATTCTGTTGTGACAGGGATCAACTACAGCGACTATAAGAATTATCTCGAAGGAAAGAACATCGGTTTGGCATCCGTCAATCTCAACTTAGGAGAGATGTCCGAGTTAAATTCGGAGCGCCTTTGCATCGGGTCGATCTACACAAAGAGCGAAGTGCTGACTCTGAACAATTCCACGCTTGTTCTTTATGGTACAGGCAGAGGACCGATGTCGGGGACAGATAATTGGCTGTCCGTCGGAGAATTCAGTACGCTGGAGCTGCACGGATTAAGTTACGAGGGAACGCGAGAAGTCCAGAAGCGGGCAGAAATCGATTCGAAGGTTTTTGTGTCCGACACGGGACGTCTTTTATTTACCGGCAAAGTAACGGTCGGTCCGAATTCCGCGATCGTCAATACCGGTGAGTTTCTCATTAAAAACGGCGCCCAGACACACGTTTACGCGGATATCTTCCAGCTGGACGGCTCGGCGCGCTTTGACAAAAATACATCTTTTGACTCGACGCAGGGCGTGATCGTCCGCGGAGGGACTTTGGACATTGAAGGGCTTTTTACCGTTCAGTCTCTGCAGCTTGAAGGCGGCAGAACCTCAATCAGCAGTCAGGTGAGGGCGAAAGACTTTTCAATCGGAAGCAGCTCTCGAGACGTGATTCCGACACTGCGTCTCAGCTCAGACGCGGATGTTGTGTTTGAAAACGCGGAGAGCGCAAACGCCTCTATTCTGATCGAAGGCGACGAAAAGCAAGGTGAATACGCCTCTCTGGCGATCAAGAACTGGAGCGGAAGCGGCACCGAATTTCGAGTCGGAAGCAACGGAATTCTAATTTTGGGTGACGGCCGCAAGGACGACTCAATTGATTTAACGAGAGATGTGGTTTTCCAGATTTTCGATTTGGCTCAGGAGAAGTTCTCGAGCGTACTGGCTGTCAATGACACGTTCGTGCTTTCTAAAGAAAACTCCATTATCGTGGGCTTGTCCAATGAGAGAGAGGCTCACGCCGGATTAACGTTTGAGAGCGGTGCCGTATTTATTCTTAAACATCGTACGGGGCGTCCCGCGTTCAGTTCTGAGGATGGAACGGCCCCGGTGTTCAAAGAAGGGAGCGGTATTTTCGTGCTTGATCCCTTTGGAACCAATCAGCTGACCGATTCCACTATTCAGGAATTTGAAGGCTCGGATACGGTTCAGCTCATCTCCGCGAACAGAAATGTGTCACTGGTGCTGGAGAACCGCGAGGACGGCTGGTTTATCGATCGGGAGAAAGCGGTCGTTATCACAACGAACTTTGTCTATCCTCAGCTTCAGGGCTGGCTGTACAGCAATACGGAAGGCTTTACGATTGATTCCGACAATGCGGCGCAGAGATTCTTTGCGCGAGTGGACAACGAGACCTTTATGGCGCCCCATTATTCTGCTGCGCTTATCGGTCAGGCCACGCTGCTGCCGAGTCTTCTCGGGACACGTTTAAATATGTTCCGATCGGGAGAAGGTCTGCGCAGCGCGATTGGAACGGAAGCGATCCGACTCTATGACAAGCCCGAAGGTTCCACGCATATCTTCGGTGGAGCTGAAGGCGGTTTTTTCTCTTCCCGGAAGGCAGGCGGATATTTACTGGGCGGAGCGTATCGAGCGAATTCGGAAAATGTTCGTCTTGGCATGGCGCATAAAACCGAATCCGGTTACTCAGTTGTCGCAGCGGCCGAATATACCCATATTTCTTCGAAGAGCAGGCATGCTGTGCTTGAAGCGAGCGGCAAGCAAAATGTGACGGCGGTTAACGGCATGATCAGTAAAGACTTCGGCGATTTTATTGTCGGCGTGAATGCCGGCGCGGGCCTGTCGCGCGGCAATATCACCGCGGATCTGCCTGCCGCTATGCAGCTTGAGCGCATGAAGGCGAAGGTTGATGACTACTATCTGACCGGAGGCATTTCAGGGTCGTATCGAATCATTGAGGGCCTCAGCATTGCAATTGAGCCGCAGATTTGGACTCTTCTAAAGACTACTGAGCACACGAAGATCGGTTCTCAGAAGGCGTTTGAATTTAAGAGCAGGGCGCAGGTTTTTGCCGAGATTCCGGCGGTAGTGCGAGGCAGTGTGGAGATCGGCTCTATTGGCGGATATCGGTTTAGCCTCAACGGAGAGGCAGGCGGCAGCATCCGAGTCGGGCAGCTCGATAAGAAAGGAGAGCTGCGGGCGGTTGGTACTCAGGCCAGAGAATCGATTTCTCAGAAAGAAATCAATCGCTGGAGCGGTTTTGCAGGCGCCGGCCTGAAGGTTAGGAGTGGCTCAGCGGAAGCGACGCTGGCTGCAAAAGCAGCTCTAGGTGACGGAAGAATCGACAGTCAGGTCATATTTAAAGCCGACTGGAAATTCTAAAAACCTGAATTCCCAAAAACTAGATCATAAATATTACTAGTAGTTACACACAGTGTCCAAATTGCCCGTAAACCGGGCATTGGGCATTATTTTAACTGATTTAATAGATTATAATTATATAATCTACCTGGAGGGATTCATATGCTTGCGAAGACCATTGAGCATGTCATCAAGGTAAATATCAAGGGCAAGGACTATCTGTACCAATTTCAAAATGCTTGGGATCCGGTCAAACAGCGTTCTTATAGCAAACACCGAATCACCCTTGGGCGCCTGATTGACGGCAAGGTGGAATTGGGAAGGAAATTTCTTCGAAACAATCCTCAATACAAGGATGTTGAACTAACTTTTACCGATAACAAACTCTGTCCGGTTGGTATTGCAGAGGTCAGTCTTCCGGTGGCACAAATTGTTTTGAACCGGTCGGAAGCACTCAATGCCGGAGCCAGCTATGTATTAGAGCAAATTGCCAAGCAATCGGGAATAACTAAAGCCTTAAAGGTCGTCTTTCCTGAGCATTGGAAAGAGTTACTATCCTTAGCGATATTCTTAGTTATCCATCCTGACGCCACTGTCTCCAACTACGATGTAATAGCGCAAAACTCTCTCTATCCGGCTGCCGCTATACCCTCTCAAAGAATCTCCGAAATATTTGAATCCATCGATTATCAACCCTCTGTCGAGCAATATCTGAAGCTGCGTCTTGCCTCTAATAAAGCATTGGACAAGAACAGTTACTGGGCATTTGATACCACTTCAGTGTCTTCTTTCTCACAAACAATTCATAAGGTTACCTATGGGCATAACAAAGAAGACCCTGACATGGCCATGCTAAAGCTGGCGCTGCTGATCGATGAGAAGACAGCCGAGCCGCTTTACTACAAGGTGCTGGACGGTTCTATTGCTGATGTTGTTTTATTGAAGAACCTGTTTATCCAGCTGGCTAAACTTGATGCGGAAGATGTCAACCTGGTGTTGGATAGAGGGTTCTGCTCTGAACATAATCTGCAAATTATGTTCCGCAATCACGTAGGCTTTGTCTGTGGACTTCGTTCAGAGCTAAAAATTGTTGAGCAAACTTTTAAGGAGGTAGCCGGATCACTCAGACTATGCTTGCCGGCAGCATTTAAAAATAGTGTTAACTGCTTTTGTGCAACGCGCGAAATTCAATGGTATTCCAACACAAGAAAATATGGCGCCGAACAGGACAAGTTGTTTATCCATGTCTATTACAGCAAAGAAAGAGAAGCTGACTATGTCATGAATATGACTCAATTAGTCGAAAGTTTTAAGTTGCGTCTGAAAAATGGGAAAGTGCCTAACTCTCCGTATTTCAGGCAATTCTTCAAACGCGGAAAAGATGACGACGGCAAGGTCAAATATGATTTTAATGTTCCGGCTTGGGCTCAGTTCTGCCAGAGTTGTGGTTTCTTCTTTCTTGGTTCTGACAGAATTTCCTTACCGGATGAAGCTCTAAACATTTACCGTCAAAAGGACACCGTCGAAAAAGCGTTTAATAACTACAAAGATAGATGCGGCGGCAGAAGATTGAGGTGTTTGGAGAGAGCTTTAGATGGAAAGGTCTTTGTCACGTATTTAGCTCTGAGTTTAAGACTGATGCTGCATAAGCGGATGCAGGACGCCAACATTGACCCTGAGCAAGCTCCACGCCTGATAAGTGAGCTTAATGCATTAACTGTCTATAAGTTCGCTCCTGAGGGCCAAGTCACATATCTCTGGCACGAGATCCCAAAGCGTTACAAGGAACTTATGCAGAAGTTGAAAATAAAAATCCCCGCCCCGATTTTTGTAATCTAGGAGCGGGAATTCAGGTAAAAAGCAGAGCCCTCCATTGCGGAGGGCTCTGTCTTTGGAGATCAAATTAATTCTTTTTCTTAAGCTCATCAAGAATCTGTCTGAGCAGCAGAGTGTCTTCCGGTGTCGGGGCAGGAGCCGCAGCCTCGGCTTTAGCCTCAGCTTCAATGCGTTTTCTCAGAGAGGTCAGAGCCTTGAGCATACAGAAAATAACGAATGCCAGAAGAATGAAATTAATGACCGCTGTGAGGAAGGCGCCGTAGCCTAGGACAGAGGCCCCAGCTTTGGTGAGCGCATCATAAGTCATCGGCCCTGTATAGTCGGCGGGCATCTTCATGACATAGAAAAGGTTGGAAAAATCCGGTTTTCCGATGAGCGCGCCAAGAATCGGATTGATGACGTCTTTAACAAGGGAACCGATGATCGAGTTGAAAGCTCCGCCAACGATAACAGCGACCGCTAAATCGATGACGTTTCCTTTGGAAATAAAGGCCTGAAACTCTCTGAAGAATGTTGAAGCTTGTTGTTGGACATTAGCCATGATGACCGCCTTAAACGTTACTGAATAAGACGAATTATCACCGAAGTACGTTATCTTTGAAAGTGACAATGCCCTTTGCGGGTAAAAGAAAACGGCTCCTGAAAGGAGCCGTCGAAACTGGTGCCCACTGACTGACTTGAACAGACGACCTACCGCTTACAAGGCGGTTGCTCTACCACTGAGCTAAGCGGGCATCGGAAAAGCGAAGCTTTCCACATTAACTGTTTTCAACCATCAAAGCAGATGATCGAAGGAATTCTTTGGTGCCCGCTGACTGACTTGAACAGACGACCTACCGCTTACAAGGCGGTTGCTCTACCACTGAGCTAAGCGGGCTAACCGAGACGTGAATTTTACACAAATTTTTGAAGTTGTGTGCTGAAAAAAAGGAGAAGCGTAACAAAATGAAAGCTTCTCCTTTTTTAATCAGTCCACACGAGTGAAACCGCGGCGGGGCGCGGGTTCTTGGTCAGGTTTAAGTTTGACCTCGAACGGGATGCCAAAGCCGGTCTCTCTGACAAACACCGCCTCTATGTTGCTGACGGGAACCTGAATACTTTCAGCGACACCGTTAAACGTTGCGTCAAATTTAACGAAATCGTTGCCAAGCTCCAAATTCCGAGCGGCATACGGTCCGATATTGAACGTGATTTGCGAACCGTTTGCGTACGCTCTGGGCACGGAAAGCTGCGGATCGTTGTTGAGGATCACGTTGATCTGCGGAGTCAGACCGTTATCCATGCTCCAGTCGTAAAACGCGCGAAGAAAATATGGCGTTAAAGAGGTTGTTTCTTCCATTGATTACTTCCGCATGACCCGTTCAGAGGGAGTAAGCGCCTCAATGAATGCCGGGCGGGAGAAGACTCGTTCGGCGTATTTCTGGACAGGCATACCGGCTGCCGGAAGTTCAATGCCGTAGTAGTTCAGTCTCCACAGAAGGGGAGCCAAAGCGATATCAAGCATTGTGAAATCGTCGCCGTTCAAATATTTTTTCTTAGCTACGAGCGGGGCAAGAGAAGTCAGACGGTCACGAATGGTTTCTCTGGCGGCGATGCGCGCTTCATCAGGGCTGTTGCGATTTTCAAGGGTATGTACGTGCTTGAAAATTTCTCTCTCAAAATTGAAGAGAAGCAGTCTTGTTCTTGCTCTTTCAACCGGGTCAGGCGGCATCAGCTGAGGATGGGGAAAGCGCTCGTCGATATATTCGTTGATGATATTCGATTCATAAAGCACGAGATCGCGCTCGACGAGAATCGGCACTTCGCCGTACGGGTTCATGACATTGATGTCTTCAGGCTTATGGTATAAATCGATGTCACGAATTTCAAAGTCCATTCCTTTTTCGAAAAGGACAAAACGACAGCGCTGGGAAAAAGGATCAGTGCTGCCGGAGTAAAGAACCATCATATCTAGGGTCTCTCTGCAAAAAAATAAAAAAAGCTTTTGAAATTTTAAACGATTCGTCTAAGAATCCAAAATAAAAATAAGATGTTAGGTACCTAAAAAGGTGCCTTTGTCGGCCGTTTAGGTCCTGCACCAGACGGTGAAACGGTCGTTCCCGCCGTAGTCCTTATGCGTTTTGCTGCCTTCCATGCCAAATTCAGAAAAGATACTGCGAACCGACTCGCCTTGGTCATATCCGTGCTCGAAGGCAATGATATGCGGATTGAATTTCAGCGACTTAGCTTCGGAAAGAATCTCTCTGTAGGCGGCAAGGCCGTTTTCTTGCGCAACCAACGCGTTCTGCGGCTCGAAAGTCAGCGCTTTTAAATGCGGATCCCGGCTGCGGATATAGGGCGGATTGGAGACGATTGCTTTCAGATCGAAATGACCGACGTAAGGCTTCAGCCAACTTCCTTCCAGAAAACGCACGTCTGCTTTGAGGCTGACAGCGTTTCTGCGGGCCGTTTCAATGGCGCTTCTGCTGAGATCCGAGGCAAGGACATCCAAATCAGAGCGTTCCAATTTCAGTGTTTCGGCAATGCAGCCGCTTCCTGTGCCCAGATCGCACACCTGTATGCCGTGAGGGAGATTTTCAATGAGCCACTCAACCAAACACTCGGTGTCCGGGCGAGGAATGAGCACAGACGGACCGACTGAGAAGGTTCTGCCGTAAAACTCCTGCACACCGGTAATGTACGGGACCGGAATTCCCGCCAGCCTTTTCTGTTCGACTTCGCGCAGTTTCTCTAACGCCTGAGGCGATAGGACATTTTTGGAATGCGTCATTTGACGGATTCGATCCAGTCCTGTCACGAATTCAAAAAGAACACGCTTATCCGCAGCCTCAAGCGGACTTTGGACAAGCCATTGTTCTACTGTCGTCATGCCTGGTTAGACCGAGCCTTCGCTCAAGGCAGCCAACTGTTCGGCCTGGTGTTCTGAGGTCAGAGGCGTGATGATGCAGTCAAGATCGCCGTCCATGATCTGATCAAGCTTGTAAAGCGTGAGGTTGATGCGGTGATCGGTGACACGGCCCTGAGGATAATTATAGGTACGGATGCGTTCGCTTCGATCGCCGGAACCCACCAGAGATTTTCTCATGGAAGCTTCCTCAGCCTGCTGAGCGGCAACCTGTGCGGCATGGATACGTGCGACAAGAACACCCATCGCGCGTTCTTTGTTTTTGTGCTGGCTTCGTTCGTCCTGACATTCCACGACGATTCCGGTCGGGATGTGCGTAATTCGAACCGCGCTTTCTGTTTTCTGAATATGTTGACCGCCGGCGCCCGAAGCTCGATACACGTCAATTCTCAGATCCGAGGGATCGATCACAACGTCTCCTATCTCGTCGGCTTCAGGAAGAACCGCGACTGTACATGCGGACGTATGGACGCGTCCCTGAGACTCGGTTTCCGGAACACGCTGAACGCGATGTCCGCCGCTTTCGAATTTGAGCTTGGAATAGGCGCCAAGTCCGATGATTCTGACAACGACTTCTTTGTATCCGCCAAGATCGGACGGGCTGGCCGAGACAAATTCAACCTGCCAGCCCTGGCGTTCCGCATAGCGTGAATACATGCGGAAAAGGTCGCCTGCAAAAAGGGCGGATTCATCGCCGCCGGTGCCGGCACGGATTTCCAAGAAAATATTTTTATCGTCATTCGGGTCTTTAGGCAGAAGAAGAATTTCAAGTTCTGCGGAGACCTGTTCAATCACTTTTTTTGCATTGCCGATTTCTTCAGACGCGAATTCCTTCATCTCAGGGTCGCTTAGCATTTCGTTAGCAGCCTCAAGATCCGCCTCGGCTTTTTCAAATTCTTTGGTTTTCTGAACAATGGGTTCAATTTCCGCCCTTTCTTTGGAGAGTGCGCGGAATCGATCCATATTGGAGGCGATATCCGGGTCCTGGAGTGTTACATCAATTTCTTCCAATCTTCTGGCAAGTTGTGCCAGCTTGGAGCGCATAGATTCTTTCATAAAAAAGACAGTAAAAAATTTCTTGTGATTCTAAATAAAAAACTCATTTACGCACGACAAAAAACCTTCAAAATGGTGAAGGTTTTCAATGAGTCGGGTGATTTTTCAGCTAGCGGCCGTGGTAATGGTAGAAGCGCTGAAGAAGATCGAGGACTTTCTCGTAGTCTTCTTCCGAAAGGCTCTGTGTGTTGCGCATAACGGTCAGAGGGTCGTGAATATATTTCTTCATCAGACCTTTGGACATCGTTTCGAGCACATTTTCCACGGACTCTCCTTTGTGGAGCGCTTTCTTTGCCTTTTCGAGTTCCATCATTCGGAGATCGTCTGCCCGCTTCTGCAGCAACAGAATCTGCGGTACAGATTCGCGGGAGGAGAACCAGTTTTTGAATTCCTCGACTCTCTTGGCAATTAATTCTTCCGCAAGAGCAACGGCCGCTTTTCTTCCTTCCATGCCGCTCTGCACGACTTTGCCCAGATCGTCGACGGTGTAGACATAGACTTCATCAAGAGAAGAGACTTCCTGTTCAATATCTCTCGGGACTGCAAGATCCACCATGAAGATCGGACGGTAGCGGCGCTTTTTAACCGCGCTTTGCACCATACCGAGACCTAGGATTGGGAGTGTGCTTGCTGTACAGGAAACAACCACGTCGTAGTTATGCAGAATCTCGGGCAGTTCAGCCAGTGATACCGCATTGGCGCCTACCTGATCAGCCAGAGCCTGAGCTCGTGCGACGGTTCGATTGGCGACGGTTACCTTTTGAGGGTTCTGAGCGCCGAAGTGCGCAGCGCAGAGCTCAATCATTTCGCCTGCGCCGATAAAAAGAATGTTCGACTCAGAGAGCGAGCCGAAGA
Organism: Parasutterella sp. St.1A3; assembly: GCF_059728705.1. Classification (NCBI taxonomy): domain Bacteria; kingdom Pseudomonadati; phylum Pseudomonadota; class Betaproteobacteria; order Burkholderiales; family Sutterellaceae; genus Parasutterella; species Parasutterella sp. St.1A3. The sequence goes on from NZ_BAAGFK010000001.1 coordinate 228,706, forward strand.
TACGATTGGCGACACGGACAGCGGCAGCTGCTAAAGAGATGGAATGCGCACCGATTTCAGTGGATGAGCGGACCTCTTTTGCGACGGCATAGGTCTTTTGGAAAAGCTGGTTTAAAAAGAGACCGAGACCGCCCGCGTGCGAAGCGGTTTTAACGGCTTTTTTCATCTGACCGACGATCTGCGTTTCGCCCAACACCATGGAATCAAGACCGGAAGCCACCCGGAAAGCGTGACGAATGGCGTCGTCCTGCACAAGGAAGTAGAGCTGCTCCTCAAGTTCTGTCAGACTGACATGTTTGCTCTGAACTAAAAAGTCCTGAAGAGATCGGAATGCGGCAGAAGGCTCTTCGGCAGCGCAGTAAATTTCCGTTCGGTTGCAGGTGGAGAGGATGGCAACTTCCTTGATGCCCCCGCAGGCAGGCGCGCCGAACATCGCCCGAATCATATTGATGGACGATTCCAGTTCTTCGGGACCGAAAGCCAGCTTCTCTCTTAAAGATAACGGGGCCGTTGTATGGTTTAAACCAAGGATGAGCAGATTCATCGTAATTAGTCGAAAATTTGCGAAATTGTATTCTGAAAAGACCAAAATAGGCCCTTTTTATACTCGCGATTCGTTTTTATATTAAAAATATAGAATTATTCAGAACTTAAGTTTAACGGACACAAGGGAATATTCGGAGGCGAACCATGACGGTTGATAACGAATTTGCACGAGAAAATCATCAGGGGGCGCTCACAGAATATGAAATGCCGGCGGACGAAGCCGCGATCCTCGATGCCGCGAAACGCTGCAAAAAACTTGTGACGGAGCGGGCGCTGATGAGCGCGGGACTGAATCTTCTTCCGATCCCGGGCGCCAGCGTTGCGGTCGATGTGAGCTTAATGCTCGAAATTCTGAACAGCATCAATCATGAATTCGGTTTGACGCCTAATCAGATTAGGCATCTGACTCCGGATTCACGGCTCAGACTTTTTCAAATGATTACTGCGACGGGAAGTTCATTTGCCGGAAAGTGGATCACAAAGCCGCTCGTGATGGCAGTCCTGCAGAAACTCAGCATACGTCTGACCGCCGCTCAGGCGGCAAAACTTGTGCCGGCCTTAGGTTTGGCCGCTTCCGCGGGAATATCATTTGCAGCCCTTAAATGGGTTGGAGACCAGCACATTAAGGACTGCGTCAATATTGCCAAAAGGTTTAACGAGCAGGGTTTTGCGCGGGCTGAGACGCGGCGGGATCAAACTTCGCAGCGGGCTTAATCTGATAGTCAGGCTGGCTGACAGGGATTAAGAATCCGTTATGGATTAAGGCCTGCACGATCAATTCAGCGTATTCCTGGAATGTCGTGTTGGCAGGCTTTGCTCCGAGTACGGTAGAAAAAGATCCTGTCCAAAGAACTTCAGCGGTTTGAGCACTCATCAGTTCGGCGTTGGTTTCAGCGATTTGCTGCTGAGTCACAGAGGGCGGAATCGCCCAGCCGCCCCAGAAGGGATCAGGACCGAACGGGCCCGGACCAAACGGTCCGCCCCAGGGACCAGGCCCCCAGAAAGGATCTGGCCCCCAAGTCATTCCGGGGTTGTAGATCACATTGGTTTTAATGCCTCTGCTTTTCACGACCAGAATATCGCTCGCCTTGATTTTGCGTGCCGCTTTCATCAGGGAGGAGACATTAAGCGAGTTTCCGCTGACCAGTGACTGTGGGTCAGATAAATACTGATAGCTTGGCTGAGCCGGTATTCCGTGAAATGCTAAAACGTTCGATGCGACATCCTCGAAAATTCTGCGGCTGGTCGGATTGTCAGAAAGATCTGCGACCAGGATTCCGGTGATCGTCTTTTGTTCAAATGTGGCTGAAGGGTTCACCCACTGTGCATCGATTGTTGTCGGATTTGAATCCTGCGGAGAGATCGCGCAGCCGGACAAAAGGGCTGTAGCCATACTGCACAGGCATATTGCTGCGGTCTTTAAGCGAAGCGTAAACAGATTCATAGCAGATTCCATCTTTAATATGCCTCTATAGTGCCGCTTCCGAAGTGATTAGTGCCGTTTTCAGCTCTATTTTGAGAATGAAGCGGCCGATGAGTTTCGGCAAGCCGGGGGAGGAATTTGTGCGGAAATGAAGAAGGCCTCGCAATCAGTGCGAAGCCTTCAGAAATCTGGTGGCTAGAGGCGGAATCGAACCACCGACACGCGGATTTTCAATCCGCTGCTCTACCAACTGAGCTATCTAGCCGTCTCGTAATCGAGAGAAACGAAATATACATGACTTTTCTTTTTTGTGCAACAAAGAGAAGAGTTGGTGGCTAGAGGCGGAATCGAACCACCGACACGCGGATTTTCAATCCGCTGCTCTACCAACTGAGCTATCTAGCCGTTTTTCGTTTCAGAGCCGCAAACTATACACGAAATCTATCTTTTGTGTTGAGAAAGAGAAGCAAAAGATTTGTATAGTGTATCAACTGATTTCAAAGCGGTTCCATTAATGGAGCTTTCAGCTTGTTGGGATACAAATTCGGAAAATTTATCGGAGAACACATGACTACACTTAGGAAAATCTCTGCCGCTCTTTTTTTCAGCGGTTCTCTTGCCTGCGGAGCGGCCCTTGCGCAGTCCGCGGCACCGACTCCCGCGGTCCAGACTGATGCCGCTTCGCAGCAGCAGTCATCCGAGGAGCCCTTCACACTGGAAGGTTTAAGAAAAAAACTGATCGGCAGGCTCGGAACGAATGTCAGCGAAGTGTCGGAGACTGCGTTTCCCGGGCTGTATGAGGCCATTGTAGGTCCCGATATTCTCTACACGGATAAGAATGCAGATTTTCTTATCATGGGGCAGCTTTTTGATACCAAGACGCAGAGAAACTTAACTGCAGAGACGAAAGACCGTCTTAACAAGATCGATTTCTCAGCGCTGCCCTTGGATGACGCGATCAAAGTCGTACAGGGGAACGGGTCAAGGAAGATCGCGGTTTTCTCCGATCCTTACTGCACATACTGCAAAAAGCTTGAAGCGACTCTGAAGGATATGAACGATGTGACCATCTATACGTTCCTTTATCCTGTGATTCGCGCCAATTCCCGTGAGCAGAGCGAAGCGATTTGGTGCGCGAAGGACAGAGGAGCCGCTTGGCGCGCGCAAATGATTGAAGGCAAGTCTGCCGCACCTAAAGATCCGAAGTGCGACACATCGGCTCTGGACAGAAACATTGATTTAGGCGGAAGACTTCAGGTCACCGGAACTCCGACGGTCTTTGTTCCGAACGGGCAGAGAGCGCCGGGGGCGGTAAGCCTGGAATACTTAGAAAAGATGCTGGCAGTCGAGCCTAAGAAAAATTAACTCTCGGTATGGGCTGATTTGAACAGCTAAACCTCCCAAGCGTTTTATATTTGAACGAAACGCAAAGGGAGGTTTTTTATATGGAAAAATTTGATTTTGATGCTTGGCCGACAGATGACTCAATTAAGATCAAACTCGGTGCCGGTCAGTACAAGGTAGCGGTTTTTGTTGATCCTAACTGCCCATGGTGCAAGCGTTTTTTTGAAGAGGACATCGACAAGCTGACGGACATCGATTTCTATGTTTTCTTAACATCCGTGTTGGGAGAAGAATCGGAAGAGCTTTCAGCAGCGATTTACGCCTCGAAGAATCCGCATGAAGCCTGGAAAAACTGGATCATGAATGAAGAAAAGCCTAAGGCCGCAGCCGGAGAGGCGCTGCGCGAGATCGTTGACCGCAACACCAAACTTTTTGATGAGCTGAAAAACGAAACCGTCCCGGCCGTTTATCTTGGCAACGGGGACGGCCCGTTTGGTTTTATGACTGCTTTAGAGCTTGTCTCCAAGATTGAGCATCTCTGTAAAAAACTCTAATTTGGTCTCACACCTTTAGGAAGAAGAAGCCAAGCGCTGACGGAGCTCTTTTGCCGCCCTGCTTGGCTGCCTGCTTCATCTCCAAAGCCCCAGAAGTAATCAAACCGAATAGGGCCCTTGATAGCGCCGCCCGTGTCCTGTGCGACAACCGGTCGGACGAATTCAAGAGCGGGAGAGCTTTGGGAAACAGACACGAGAAGCGGCGTACCCAGAGGGATATATTTCCTGTCAACCGCGACGGAGGCTTTGGGAGTTAACGGCAGTCCTTGAGCGCCGATTGGTCCTTCATCTGCGTTATCTGCCTCACGCGGTTTAAAGAAGACAAAACTCGGATTTTGATTTAAGAGTGTGTCGACCTTATCCGGGTTTTGGAACGCCCACGCTCGAATATTCTGCATAGAGAGTTCGTGCCGCTTCAGATAGCCTTTTTCAACCAGCCATGAACCTACGGCCTTGTAGGGATGGCCGTTCTGATCGTCGAAACCGACGCGGATCATTTTTCCGTCTTCAGTCTGCAGTCTTCCCGAACCCTGAATTTGCAGGAAAAAGACGGCGACAGGGTCTGAGCTCCAGGCTATCGCGTTTTTATCCAGATCGTGGCGCTTGATGATTTGAGCGCGTGAATCATAAGGAACGAGTTTTCTGCCTTCTATCTTTCCGCGCAGACGCATCCCTTTTAATTTCGGATACAGAGAGGCGAGATCCACAATAATCAGATCATCCGGCGTTGAAAGGATCGGAATAGTATGTTTGGCGGTGCGTACAGATGAAACTTTGAGCATCGGCTCGTAGTATCCCGTCATCAGACCTTTGTCGGATTTAGAGTAAACCGTTCCGGTTTGTTTGCCGATAACCTGTGTGGAGATTTGCCAGGGAGTGAAATTATTCTTGAAAAAGGATTCAGCCTCCGAGCTGTCCGTGCTTTGAGCCTTGAAGCAGACATCTTTCCAGTCGGCCTTCTTCCCGACAGATCGGCATGAAACCTTGAATGCAGAGAGCGCGGTGGCCCAATCTTGCGAGTCTGACGAAGGCAACTCGTCAAAAGAGCTGATCTCATAACGAACCGCTTCTTCAGTCGGTTCCGTAATATCTTCTTTCTTCGTCGTGCTTGAACAGGAGCAAAGCAGAAGTGCCGCCAGGATAGAGACGGGCAGAAGAGTTTTTCTTTCGAATGTCATGGTTGCATGGTAAACGCAGTGATTTGTAGGGATTGTATGAACATTTCGTTTAAAACGCGAGACCAAAAAGCGATTTGAGGCCAAAGATTCAGGTTCGTTCACTGCGGCTATCAGAAAAATTCAACAACAAAACCTATGCCGTACAGCGAGTAAAGGCGTTCTGTCTTAGCGATAAAATTGCGAAAAAGGAGTTTTATATGGACAAGTCGAAATTTCGTATTGCACCTTCAATTCTTTCAGCGGATTTTGCCTGTCTCGGTCAGGAAGTTCGAGACGTTGTGGCGGCCGGAGCTGATTGGATTCACTTTGATGTGATGGACAATCATTATGTTCCGAACCTGACGGTCGGCCCGATGGTCTGTAAGGCTTTGCGTCCTCATACAGAGGCGCCGATTGATGTTCATTTGATGGTTGAACCGGTTGATGATCTGATCCCGATGTTTGCAAAAGCCGGAGCTAATATCATTACTTTCCATCCGGAAGCGAGCCGACATGTTGATCGGACTCTGAACCTGATTCGCGAGCACGGATGCAAATCAGGTTTGGCGCTGAATCCTGCAACAAGTCTGGAGTATCTGCACTATGAGCTCGACAATGTCGATATGGTGCTTCTGATGAGTGTGAATCCCGGTTTCGGCGGTCAGTCTTTCATTCCTACGACGATTGGCAAGCTCAGAGAGTGCCGTGCTTTATTGGATACCTATGAAGAGGCGACCGGCAGGAAAGTCCTCTTGGAAGTAGACGGCGGTGTTAAGGTTTCGAACATTAGAGAAATCGCACAAGCAGGAGCCGATACATTTGTGGCCGGAAGCGCGATTTTTAATCAGCCGGATTACAAGTCCGTTATCGATTCAATGCGTAAAGAGCTGGAGAATATTTCCGAATGAACGTGAAAGACGTAAGAGCCGTCTTATTCGATCTTGACGGGACATTGATTGACACGGTTAAAGGTCTGACACAGCTGGTCAACCTTATGCGCAAAGACTTTGGAAAACCGCCGTTGTCCGAAGAAATCGTGGGACGCTATATCGGAAAAGGCATGCTTGTTTTAGTGCGCCGGGCAATGACGGAATCGATGGATGCTCCGCTGGACGATCAAATTTACCAACTCGCAGTGAAGAGTCTTTTTTTGCATACCGAGAAGGGGGAGTATGACAAAGGAACCATCTACCCGGGAACAAAAGAGGTGATTCAGTCTCTTAAGAAAAAGGGACTGAAGATTGCAGTGGTGACAAACAAACCCTACAACATGACGCTTGAAGTTTTAGAACAGGCGGGCATAAAAGATTTGTTTGACGTCATTATCGGAGGAGATTCCGCTTCTTCTCCCAAGCCCTCGGGGGCACCGGTTCTTCTTGCGTGTGAAAAACTGGGTGTCGAGCCGGGGCAGGCAATAATGGTTGGAGATTCCGGTAATGACAGTCAGTCTGCCAAGGCTGCCGGTGTTGCGTGTCTGCTAGTGTCCACGGGCTGGAGCGAAGGAATACCGCTGTCAGAAATCGCAAAACGGGACGGGGCAGAGGCGATTATTTCGACCTTATCCGAAGTTTCTAAATTCATCGGATAACTATGCTTGGAATAGAAATACAAAATCGATGGAAAGAGACCGTCAAAAAATTCGCCAACTCACCGAAAGGCCGAATGCTGGAGGCATTTCTGCGTCAGGAAAGTGAACGCGGTGCGGAAGTCTACCCGCCGAATCCCTTCCGCGCGCTGCAGCTGGTTTCACCGGAATCCGTACGTGTTGTTATTCTCGGCCAGGATCCGTACCATACGCCCGGAGTGGCGGATGGGCTGGCATTTTCTGTTGGCCCCGAGAATCGTCCGGCTCCGAGCCTCAGGAATATCTTCAAGGAAATTCAGAGAGAATACGGTCCGCATGATTTTGTCAGCGGAGATTTGACCGGCTGGGCAAAGCAAGGTGTTCTGCTTTTGAATTCTGTTTTTACAGTGAGAATGAAGGAGCCGGGCTCACATGCGAAGAAGGGCTGGGAACTTCTCTCCGACGAAATTATTCGTGAGACAAGCCGGCAGGGCAGGCCGATCGTGTACATGCTTTGGGGCAACCATGCGAAGAAAAAGCGCGCACTCATAGAAAGCTGCGGCGGAAGTGCTCTGATTCTCGAAAGCAACCATCCCTCGCCATTGTCAGCGACAAAGGCGCCTGAGCCGTTTATAGGGAACGGTCATTTCCAAAAAGCGAACGAATGGCTGAAGCAGCATAATCAGCCGACGATTGACTGGCTGAATACCGATGCCTAAAAAGAAACATTTATAACCCGTTGATTAAGCAATAAAAGTTAACCGACAAATGTTTCTAATTGTAAAAATATAGAGTTTTGGTTGACAGCTATAAAAATCATCTTCATAATTCGCATCCTCGCTGATCAACACGACAGCGAAAACAAAGTTCTTTAAAAATTTATCGACGACCGATAAGAGCGGGCGCTGAAGATTTAAGCGGATTTAGAAGATTGAATTCGCGAAGAAATTTTTAGCTCGCACTTATTGGATGAAGGAGTAGAAATACTCCGTCAAACACCAAGAGAGTGATTCGAGCGACAACAGAGATTAAACAAAAGAGTTTGATCCTGGCTCAGATTGAACGCTGGCGGAACGCTTTACACATGCAAGTCGAACGGTAACAGCGAGGAAAGCTTGCTTTTTTCGGCTGACGAGTGGCGAACGGGTGAGTAATACATCGGAACGTGTCCGCTCGTGGGGGACAACCATCCGAAAGGATGGCTAATACCGCATGAGTTCTACGGAAGAAAGAGGGGGACCTGCTTGCAGGCCTCTCGCGAGCGGAGCGGCCGATGACTGATTAGCCGGTTGGTGAGGTAACGGCTCACCAAAGCAACGATCAGTAGCTGGTCTGAGAGGACGACCAGCCACACTGGGACTGAGACACGGCCCAGACTCCTACGGGAGGCAGCAGTGGGGAATTTTGGACAATGGGCGCAAGCCTGATCCAGCTATTCCGCGTGTGGGATGACGGCCCTCGGGTTGTAAACCACTTTAGTAGAGAACGAAAAGGAGCTATCGAATAAATAGCTCTGCTGACGGTACTCTAAGAATAAGCACCGGCTAACTACGTGCCAGCAGCCGCGGTAATACGTAGGGTGCGAGCGTTAATCGGAATTACTGGGCGTAAAGGGTGTGCAGGCGGCTGAGTAAGACAGATGTGAAATCCCCGGGCTTAACCTGGGAACCGCATATGTGACTGCTTGGCTAGAGTGCGTCAGAGGGAGGTGGAATTCCACGTGTAGCAGTGAAATGCGTAGATATGTGGAAGAACACCGATGGCGAAGGCAGCCTCCTGGGACGCAACTGACGCTCATACACGAAAGCGTGGGGAGCAAACAGGATTAGATACCCTGGTAGTCCACGCCCTAAACGATGTCAACTAGTTGTTGGGGATTAAAATTCTCAGTAACGCAGCCAACGCGTGAAGTTGACCGCCTGGGAAGTACGGTCGCAAGACTAAAACTCAAAGGAATTGACGGGGACCCGCACAAGCGGTGGATGATGTGGATTAATTCGATGCAACGCGAAAAACCTTACCTACCCTTGACATGTCAGAGAAGCTTTTGTAATGAGAGTGTGCCCGCAAGGGCGTCTGAACACAGGTGCTGCATGGCTGTCGTCAGCTCGTGTCGTGAGATGTTGGGTTAAGTCCCGCAACGAGCGCAACCCTTGTCACTAGTTGCTACGAAAGGGCACTCTAGTGAGACTGCCGGTGACAAACCGGAGGAAGGTGGGGATGACGTCAAGTCCTCATGGCCCTTATGGGTAGGGCTTCACACGTCATACAATGGTCGGAACAGAGGGCAGCCAACCCGTGAGGGGGAGCAAATCCCAGAAAACCGATCGTAGTCCGGATTGCAGTCTGCAACTCGACTGCATGAAGTCGGAATCGCTAGTAATCGCGGATCAGCATGCCGCGGTGAATACGTTCCCGGGTCTTGTACACACCGCCCGTCAAACAATGGGAGTGGTGTTTACCAGAAGTCGTTAGCCTAACCGCAAGGAGGGCGGCGACCACGGTGAGCACCGTGACTAATGTTAAGTCGTAACAAGGTAGCCGTACCGGAAGGTGCGGCTGGATCACCTCCTTTCAAGAGAAAGCGAATGAAAGCTTTTAGAAGACGCGTGAATTCATTCAGCGCTCACTCTTATCGGCAGTCGATAAATGAAAAGACGATGGGTCTTTAGCTCAGCTGGTTAGAGCACCGTCTTGATAAGGCGGGGGTCGATGGTTCAAGTCCATCAAGACCCACCATAGTTCTGAGACGGGGGTATAGCTCAGCTGGGAGAGCACCTGCTTTGCAAGCAGGGGGTCAACGGTTCGATCCCGTTTACCTCCACCAACAAGAGACAAGATGAAAACGCGTTTGACGCGCTTTGATATTGTCTTTTGACAATACGTTCTTTAACAATTCGGAAAGATTGAAAAATCTAACGTTAAGACTGATTTGATGAGAGTCAGTCAAGACGGGTAGTGATTGGAAATCAAGCAAAGTTAAAACTTTGAGATTTCTCAAGCATGAGACATTGACAGCATATGGGCACAAAGAACCAAGTTACTTGTGACCCGGCCGGGCAATAGGCGGCAGGGTTATAGGATCAAGTGACTAAGTGCATGTGGCGGATGCCTTGGCGATCACAGGCGAAGAAAGACGCGGCAGCCTGCGAAAAGCTGCGGGGAGCTGGCAAACAAGCATTGATCCGCAGATATCTGAATGGGGGAACCCACACCGCAAGGTGTATCTGCATCTGAATACATAGGGTGCAGAGGCGAACGAGGAGAACTGAAACATCTAAGTATCCTCAGGAAAAGAAATCAACCGAGATTCCGGCAGTAGCGGCGAGCGAACCCGGAAGAGCCTAACAGCTGATAGTTTGAAGCGTAGTCGAACGGAATGGAAAGTCCGGCCATAGCGGGTGATAGCCCCGTAGGCGAAACGCTTTGGATGGTACTAAGGCAGTGAGAAGTAGAGCGGGACACGTGGAATCCTGTTCGAAGACGGGGGGACCATCCTCCAAGGCTAAATACTCGTGATCGACCGATAGTGAACCAGTACCGTGAGGGAAAGGCGAAAAGAACCCCGGGAGGGGAGTGAAATAGAACCTGAAACCGCATGCATACAAACAGTAGGAGCTCCGTCAGGAGTGACTGCGTACCTTTTGCATAATGGGTCAGCGACTTACATTCTGTGGCGAGCTTAACCGACTAGGGGAGGCGCAGCGAAAGCGAGTTCGAATAGAGCGAACAGTCGCAGGGTGTAGACCCGAAACCAGATGAGCTATCCATGGCCAGGTTGAAGGTGTGGTAACACACACTGGAGGACCGAACCGACTAGTGTTGCAAAATTAGCGGATGAGCTGTGGATAGGGGTGAAAGGCCAAACAAATCTGGAGATAGCTGGTTCTCCCCGAAAACTATTGAGGTAGTGCCTCGTGTATCGCTCCAGGGGGTAGAGCACTGTTTTGGCTAGGGGGACATGGAGTCTTACCAAACCAAGGCAAACTCCGAATACCTGGAAGTGTGAGCACGGGAGACAGAGCACCGGGTGCTAACGTCCGGACTCAAAAGGGAAACAACCCAGACCGCCGGCTAAGGTCCCCAATAATGGCTAAGTGGAAAACGAAGTGGAAAGGCCGTGACAACCAGGAAGTTGGCTTAGAAGCAGCCATCCTTCAAAGAAAGCGTAATAGCTCACTGGTCGAGTCTTTCTGCGCGGAAGATGTAACGGGGCTAAGCCATTAACCGAAGCCGCGGATGCGGAGATTATTCTCTGCGTGGTAGGGGAGCGTTCTGTAAGTCTGCGAAGGAGTCTTGAGAAGGATTCTGGAGATATCAGAAGTGCGAATGCTGACATGAGTAACGTTAAAGCGGGTGAAAAGCCCGCTCGCCGTAAGCCCAAGGTTTCCTGCTCTACGTTCATCGGAGCAGGGTGAGTCGGCCCCTAAGGCGAGGCCGAAAGGCGTAGTCGATGGGAATCGGGTTAATATTCCCGAACCGCCGCCGAATGCGATGGGGTGACGGAGTTTAGAAGGTCAGCCGGGTGTTGGATGTCCCGGTGGGTGAGTGTAGGAGGTCTGCAGGCAAATCCGCAGACGCATCTCCGAGGCAAAGCCGCGATCTGCTAAGGCAGAGAAGTGATTGGACGAACTTCCAAGAAAACCCTCTAAGCGTCAGTTCGGCGGGACCGTACCGCAAACCGACACTGGTGGGCGAGCTGAATATGCTCAGGCGCTTGAGAGAACTCGGGAGAAGGAACTCGGCAAATTGACACCGTAACTTCGGAAGAAGGTGTGCCTGAGTAACGTAGGCGCAGAGACTGCGTTCGCGTGAAAAGGTCTCAGAGAATAGGTGGCTGCGACTGTTTATTAAAAACACAGCACTCTGCCAAGTCGAAAGACGACGTATAGGGTGTGATGCCTGCCCGGTGCTGGAAGATTAATTGATGGGCTGAGAGGCCTTGATCGAAGTCCCAGTAAACGGCGGCCGTAACTATAACGGTCCTAAGGTAGCGAAATTCCTTGTCGGGTAAGTTCCGACCTGCACGAATGGCATAACGATGGCCACACTGTCTCCTCCCGAGACTCAGTGAAGTTGAAATGTTTGTGATGATGCAATCTACCCGCGGCTAGACGGAAAGACCCCATGAACCTTTACTGCAGCTTTGCATTGAACTGTGAACCGATTTGTGTAGGATAGGTGGGAGGCAGAGAAACGTGTACGCCAGTACGCGCGGAGCCAACCTTGAAATACCACCCTGATTTGTTTGCGGTTCTAACCCGGGACAGTGACCCTGTTCGGGGACCGTGCATGGTAGGCAGTTTGACTGGGGCGGTCTCCTCCTAAAGGGTAACGGAGGAGTACGAAGGTACGCTAGGTACGGTCGGAAATCGTGCTGATAGTGCAATGGCAAAAGCGTGCTTGACTGCGAGAGCAACAACTCGAGCAGATGCGAAAGCAGGTCATAGTGATCCGGTGGCTCTGAATGGAAGGGCCATCGCTCAACGGATAAAAGGTACTCTGGGGATAACAGGCTGATACCGCCCAAGAGTTCATATCGACGGCGGTGTTTGGCACCTCGATGTCGGCTCATCTCATCCTGGGGCTGTAGTCGGTCCCAAGGGTATGGCTGTTCGCCATTTAAAGAGGTACGTGAGCTGGGTTTAAAACGTCGTGAGACAGTTTGGTCCCTATCTGCCGTGGGCGTTGGAAGATTGACGGGGGCTGCTCCTAGTACGAGAGGACCGGAGTGGACGCACCTCTGGTGTACCGGTTGTCACGCCAGTGGCATTGCCGGGTAGCTAAGTGCGGACGAGATAACCGCTGAAAGCATCTAAGCGGGAAACTTTCCTGAAGATAAGTCTTCCCGGAGGTAAAACCTCCCTGAAGAGTCGTCCGAGACCAGGACGTCGATAGGTCAGGTGTGTAAGCGCTGTGAGGCGTTGAGCTAACTGATACTAATTGCTCGTGAGGCTTGATCCTATAACCGTGTTGCTTGTGACCGGCTGTGAGGTCCGTGCGAGAAAGAACAAAGTGAAGGCTGAGCTTGAGAGAAATCCAAGGCGCTGCCAAGATGAAGTAAATCGATCCGAATTGGCTCCTTAACCGGAGCGGACAGTTTTAAGCCCGGAGGCCATAGCAGGGCGGAACCACTCCTTCCCATCCCGAACAGGACAGTGAAACGCCTCCACGCCGATGATAGTGAGTTGTATTTCTTGCGAAAGTAGGTAGTCTCCGGGCTCTCCATTCTTAAAACCTCTTGCTGCGAATGCGGTGAGAGGTTTTATTTTGTCCGCGTGAAGGGGTAATAAATTTATACAGATCAAATTGTTATTTTTTTACTTCCGTGCACAGTTTCGAGGCTGTACCGATCCAATGAGTGTTTTTTCGGGTAGTAATTTTTTCTCTCTCCTTCGATAAATTTCGGTTTTTGCATGATATAAAAGTTATGGCATACCGTTAATTTTTATAGGAGATAGATATGCGTCGTTTAGTTGCAGTTGCAATGGCCTGCGCGGCCTTGGGTATCGGTATTTCTTCTGGCGCTTATGCAGCCTCTTTCAAATGGGCAAGTCAAGGGGACATATTAACTTTTGATCCGCACGCTCAGAACGAAAATCTTAATAATTCAGCCAACTCGTACGTGTACGAGCCGCTTGTGGAACTCTCCAAGGGGAAAATCGTTCCCTGTCTTGCCGAAAGCTGGAGATCCGTTCCTGAAGGCTATGTGTTTAAGATCCGTCAGGGCGTCAAATTCCATGAAGGCGAGACGCTGACTCCTGCCGATGTCGTCTTTTCTATTAACAGAGCGCTTCACCCTATCTCTCAATTTAGAACTTATACCGCCGGTATTTTGGGCGCTGAAGAATTGCCTAACGGAGAGGTTCTCGTAAAAACGAACACTCATTCTCCGGTGCTGATGACTCAGCTGACCAATCTTCGAATTTTGAATAAAGCCTGGGCTGAAAAACACGGTGCCACAGCACCGCAGAACTTTGTCGGTAAAGAAGAATCTTATGCGGCAAAACACGAAAACGGAACAGGACCGTTCAAACTGCAGACTCGAGAAGTCGATATCAAGACTGTTTTTATTGAAAATCCGGACTGGTGGAATAAGGCAAATAAAGTTGGCAATGTGACAGAGGCTGTCTACACGCCGATTAAATCAGCTGCAACGCGTATGGCCGCACTTTTATCGGGCGAAATTGACCTCGTGCTTGATCCTGCGACGCAGGACGTTGTCCGCCTGAAAAGAAATCAGGACTTGAAGGTTGAAGAAGGTCCTGAGCTTCGCGTTCTGATGATTTCTCTAGATCAGATGCGCGATGAGTCGCCGTATATTCTCATTGACGGGAAAAAATCAACTAAGAATCCCTTTAAAGACATTCGCGTTAGAAAAGCCCTTTATCAGGCAATTGATGTGAACACCCTCAAGAGAACTGTCATGAGGGGTATGTCGATTCCCAACGGCACAATTATTTCGTCCGAGACAAACGGATGGACGGAAAAAGCGGCGGAAAGACTGCCGTATGATCCCGCTGCCGCAAAAAAACTCCTCGCAGAAGCAGGCTATCCCAACGGATTTGAATTCACGCTGGATGCACCGAATAACCGCTGGGTCAATGACGAAGCAATCGCAAAGGCGCTTGCTGCCATGTGGGCAAAAATCGGTGTCAAGGTTAACGTTAATACGATGCCTCGGGCGAACTATTTCCCGAAAGTGCTGAAGTTTGACAGTTCAGCCGGTATGGTTGGCTGGGGTGCAACAACTCAGGATGCGCTTTTCCCGCTCCAGTCCCTGGTCGAAACAGTCGACGTGCAGAAAGGCAACGGGCTTTCCAATATCGGCCGAGTCTCTGATCCCAAGCTGGACGCTTTGATTGAACAGATCAAGGCAGAAACAGAGCCGACAAGGCGAAACGCTTTAATCGAGCAGGCTCTGCTGATGGTGAACCATAATGTTTACCAGCTTCCGCTGCATACCCAGATCATTAACTGGGCAATGAAAAAGAACATTGATACACCGATGCGTGCGGATAATCGCCTAGAGCTTGATAAGGTCACTGTCAAGTAAAATTGCCGCTTTTGCCGGAGCACTGTCTCCGGCGTCAACCTTGGAAAAAAGTAGATGTTAACTTTCGTATTGAAACGTCTGCTCCAAGCCGTCATCGTTATGCTTGTCGTAACGCTGATCGCATTCCTGCTTTTTCAATTTATCGGAGATCCGGTTACCCAAATGCTCGGTCAGGAAGCGACTGAGGCGGATAGGATTGCTCTGAGGCAGAGTCTCGGCTTGGATGAACCGCTGTGGAAACAGTACGGGACGTTTGTTGTAAATGCGCTTCACGGCGAGTTCGGTACTTCGCTGCGGCAAGGCGCACCGGTGGCTCAGCTTCTCGCAGAGAAAATGCCGGCAACGCTTGAATTGGCATTTTTCTCCGCCTTTGTTGCGACGCTGATCGGTATTCCTTTGGGCGTGTTTGTCGCGCTCCATAAAGACTCCATGATCGCCAAATGGCTGATGGGATTGTCGCTTCTGGGGATTTCTTTACCGACCTTCTTTATCGGTATTCTGCTGATATTGGTTTTTTCCGTTTGGCTGGGCTGGCTCCCTTCTTACGGAAGAGGTGAGATTGTCGCATTTGGCAAATGGACGACCGGTCTGTTGACGGCAGACGGATTAAAACACATCATTCTGCCCGCGGCGACGCTTGCGATATTTCAAATCGCTCTGGTTATGCGTCTGGTGAGAAGTGAAATGCTCGAAACGCTTCGATCAGACTTCATCCGATTTGCGCACGCCCGAGGAATACCAAAATCTAAAATCTTTTATAAACATGCGCTGAAGAATACGCTCCTTCCGGTCATCACTATTACCGGACTTCAGCTGGGCGGGATCATCGCATTCTCGATTGTGACTGAAACGGTTTTTCAGTGGCCGGGAATGGGACTGCTTTTTATTCAGGCGGTTCAGTTTGCGGATATTCCGGTGATGGCAGCTTAT
Source organism: Parasutterella sp. St.1A3 (assembly GCF_059728705.1). Classification (NCBI taxonomy): domain Bacteria; kingdom Pseudomonadati; phylum Pseudomonadota; class Betaproteobacteria; order Burkholderiales; family Sutterellaceae; genus Parasutterella; species Parasutterella sp. St.1A3. Next base: position 244,280 of record NZ_BAAGFK010000001.1, read on the forward strand.
CTGTGCCTCATCTCGCTCATATTTGTTGTGATCAATTTAATTGTCGACCTTCTTTATTTCTTGGTAGATCCGAGACTGAAGGCCGATTAAGGAATCTTTATGTCAGCCCGATCTTTTGATTTCAATAAAAACGCTTTTCCTCAGATTAAGGAATATGCGCAAACGCTTAGAGACATTCGTCGTGACTTCCATAAGAATCCGGAAATCGGATTGGTGACGCCTCAGACCAGCGGCAAAATTGCATCGCTGCTTCGCAGTTTTGGTGTCGATGAAGTTCATGAGGGTATCGGCGGCTGCGGTGTTGTCGGTGTTGTCAGAGGCGCTCGTCCCGGCTCCCTGAGAGTAGGTCTCAGAGCAGATATTGACGCGCTCCCCTTGGCGGAACTTTCTTCTCACGATCATGTCTCACAGATCGGCGGCTGTATGCACGCCTGCGGACATGACGGTCACGCTGCGGTACTGCTGGGCGCCGCGAAATATCTCGCGGAAACCCGTGATTTTCCGGGAGAAGTCGTCCTGATTTTCCAGCCGGGGGAGGAAGGCTGGTCTGGTGCAAAACATATGATCGATGACGGATTGTTTGATCGCTTCCCTGTTGCTGAAGTCTATGCGCTGCACAACTCATCAGCGCTGGAGCCCGGAAAGATCGCACTGAACTACGGAGCGATGCAGGCCGCCGCAGACGCCTTTACGATTACGGTTAAGGGCAAAGGCGGTCATGCTTCGCGTCCTCAGATGAATCATGATCCGGTGCTTGCTTCCGCTCATGTGATTGTGGCTCTGCAGAGTATTGTTTCCAGAGAGGTTGATCCGCTGGAAACCGCTGTGGTTTCATGCTGCTCGCTCCAGGCGGGAGACCCGAGAGCGCAGAGCGTTTGTCCGGAAACCTGCCAGATTGTCGGAACCGCCAGAACCTTCTCACCTGAAGTAAGAGACTTGGTAGAAAAGAGAATCGGTGAAATCAGCGCCTGCATCGCCGCGGGTCTCGGCTGTGAAGCTCAGACAAAGTATGAACGCTTCTATCCTCCGGTCATTAATACGCCTGCTCAGGCCAAGATTCTGGCTGATATCGCTGCTGATTTAGTGGGCGAAGAAAATGTCGACCGCAGCTATCCTCGGATGGCCGGCGGAGAAGATTTTGCATTCATGCTCGAGAAGGTTCCGGGCGCCTACATTCGCATCGGTCAGGGCGGGGCTCCGGCGCATAACCCTTATTTTGATTACAACGACGATGTCACACCGCTTGCGGCAACACTTCTTGCCGCCGCGGCAGAGCAGCGCCTGCATGCGCTGAACGGGGCCGCCGATGAGCACGTCTAGTCAGAAAAACACTGCCTTCAGCCGATTTTGGGACAGCGATCTCATCTGGAAATTCAGACACGCGCCCGTAGCGATCATCTGTTTTATGGTGACGCTCGGGATGGTTCTGTCCGCAATGTTTGCCGGAGCGATCGCTCCGTACAACCCTTTTGATCTGGCCTCTTTTGATCTTTCTGATGCCTTTTTGCCGCCGGCATGGATGGAAGGAGGAAACTGGAAATTTGTTTTGGGCACGGATGATCAGGGCCGAGATATGTTTTCAGCCATCCTGTACGGATTGCGCGTATCTCTTGAAATCGGCCTTTCTTCGGTATTGATTTCCATTGTGATCGGCGTGTCGCTGGGGCTCATTTCCGGATATGCGGGCGGTATGACCGATACGTTCATCATGCGCTTCTGCGACGTGATGCTGAGTTTTCCCGCGATTCTGCTTGCGCTTCTCATTGACGGCGTCATCCGAGCGATTCTTCCTGAAAGCGTTCATGATCAGGCCGCTTATGGGGTTCTGATTTTTGCGATTTCTCTTTCCGGATGGGTGCGTTATGCAAGAACGGTTCGAGGCGCGACACTGACGGAAAAGAAGCGGGATTATGTTCAGGCCGCTCAGCTTTTTGGCGTAAGTTCCATGAGAATCATGTTTACGCATATTCTGCCCAATGTGATGGGACCGGTTTTGGTTTTGGCGACTGTTCAGGTTGCGACCGCGATCATTACCGAGGCGACACTTTCGTTTCTCGGCGTTGGCGTTCCGCCGACAACGCCGTCTTTAGGAACGCTGATCCGAGTCGGAAATGAATTTCTCTTTTCAGGAGAGTGGTGGCTCGCGATCTTTCCCGGCGTGGCTCTGATCCTTTTTGTGCTCACGATCAATCTGCTTGGCGATTGGCTGCGTGATGCACTGAACCCGAAACTGCAGTAGGAGCGTAATATGACAAAACAAGAACCGCTTTTAGAAGTTAAAAATCTTGTCGTAGAGATCCCGACGAGGCGTGAGAAACTCATAGCCCTGGATAAGGTCAGTTTTGAGATCTATCCGGGAGAAGTGCTGGGCGTTGTGGGCGAATCGGGTGCCGGAAAGTCGATGGTCGGCAACTCGGTTATCGGTCTGCTGGGGGCTCCGGCTCATGTGGCCGGCGGAGAGATTCTTTTAAACGGACGCCGAATCGATAATCTGAAGGAGTCCGAGAAAGAAAAAATTCGCGGCGCTTCAATCGGTGCGATCTTCCAAGATCCGCTGACGAGCCTGAATCCTCTTTTTACGATCGGAGATCAAATGATTGAGACGATTCGGGTTCATTCCAATCTTTCCGAACAGCAGGCACGGGAAAAAGCGATCTCGCTGCTTGCACAGACCGGTGTTCCGGCACCTGAAAGAAGAATTGACAATTATCCGCATCAGTTCTCGGGCGGTATGCGTCAGCGAGTCGTGATTGCTTTGGCGCTTTCGGCGGATCCGAAGCTGATTATCGCGGACGAACCGACGACCGCGCTCGACGTCTCGGTGCAGGCTCAGATCATCGAGCTTCTGAAAAAACTGTGCGTCGGGAACGGAACGGCCGTGATGCTGGTCACGCATGATATGGGCGTGATAGCGGAGACTGCAGACCGTGTTGCGGTTATGTACGCCGGAACGCTCGTCGAAATCGGGCCGGTCGAAGAAATGGTTCGGCAAGCGCGCCATCCTTACACCATCGGCTTGATGAATGCGATTCCGCGCATCAGCGACCAAAGAGACACCCTCCAGCAGATTCCCGGCTCCATGCCGAGACTTTCGAAAGTTCCGAAGGGATGTCCGTTCCATCCGAGATGCCCGATCGCAGACGAGAAATGTGTTCGTGAACGACCCAATCTTGTCGGAGAAACCAACCATTTGTGCGCATGCTGGAAAGCCGGTGAAGTAAAGGCGGATGTTCCTGTATTCCCGCCGGAGCCCTTTACGATTCGTGCGCCTGAGGATATGCCGAGATGATGAATGAGCATGTCAAAGCTTCCCAGTCTGTTCTGGTAAGCGTTCGAAATTTAAAAAAATATTTTGACGCTTCGCCGTCTTTGCTGGCTCGGCTTATTGAGCGCAAGCCTAAAGCGACTCTGAAGGCAGTGGACGGAGTTTCGTTTGATATTCGCCGCGGAGAGACTCTGGCGCTTGTGGGTGAGTCCGGATGCGGAAAATCAACCACCGCCCGAATGCTGGTCGGACTTTATAAGCCGACGGAGGGCTCTGTGGTTATTGACGGCAAAGATCTCTTTAACTCGAAGGGAGAGGATGAAAAACTTGCAAAAGGGAAAATTCAGATGATTTTCCAAGATCCTTATGCAAGTCTCAACCCGAGATGGAACGTCGGGAAAATTGTGGCCGAACCGATCCGCGCGCAAAAACTGATGCGAAATGCAAAGGAAATTGACGATCGTGTGAACTCGGTGCTGCATCTTGTGAATCTGTCGAAGGAAGATAAGGCGAAGTATCCGCACCAGTTTTCCGGAGGTCAGCGGCAGAGAATATCAATCGCTCGAGCGATTGCAATTCATCCGGAGTTTTTGGTTTGTGATGAGCCGACCTCGGCACTGGATGTTTCGGTACAGGCTCAGGTATTAAATCTGATGCAGAATCTGCAGCGGGAGGTCGGCCTGACGTATCTCTTTATTTCGCATAACCTTTCCGTTGTGCATCACATCAGCGATCGCGTGGGCGTCATGTATCTCGGGCGCCTGGTTGAACTTACTGATAAGCGGACATTGTTTACGAAACCGAGACATCCGTATACGCGGATGCTGCTGGAAGCGATTCCCGACATGACACAGATGCATAAGAAGCGCACGCCTGTGGCGGGAGAGGTTCCCAATCCGCTCAAACCGCCGAGCGGATGCGCCTTCCACCCGCGCTGTCCTTATGCGACGGAGCGCTGTAAAAGGGAAGTTCCGCAGATGAAGTTCATCGATTCGCACGGCTCGACGGCCGAAGTTGCCTGTCACGCAGTTGAGGAGCGAAGAATTTAATTTGCTTTGATTGATGCTGAGGATTTACTGAACAAATCAATAATTGATAAACTAGCGATCTTGCGGACCTTTAAGGTGCGCTTAGATTACCGAAGCTGGCGATGATTTATAGAAAGGCACTTACCTCAGAGTTATCCAATACGGCGGGCGGCGCGTTTACAGTGCTGTTCTCCATCGTCGTGACCATTGGTTTGGTGCGAATCCTAAACCAAACGGCGGGCGGCCGCTATGACACCGGATCTATTTTGGAGGTTGTTGCCTACACGTCCCTGGTCAACCTTCCGGCGCTGATTTCCCTGGCGCTTTTCCTGGCAGTGCTGATGACGCTGAATCGTTATTGGCGCGACAGTGAAATGTTTGTCTGGTTCTCAGCGGGCGGCTTAAGTCTTGCCTCATGGATTCGGCCTGTGCTGAAATTCACGATTCCGATTGTATTTCTTGTCGCGGCCTGCTCGATTGTGATTTCGCCGTGGTCGCGCAGTCAGATTCAGTCCTACCGTGACCGTTTTGCTCAGAAAGAAGACGTGACGAAACTCTCTTCCGGCCGCTTTATTGAAGCTAAGAGCGGGCGTCAGGTATTCTTTCTGGAGCAGGTGGATCAGGAGCGCGGGAACGTCGAAACGCTTCTTTTGGTAGAGTTAAAAAAAGACGGTTCACGTTCGGTGCTGACTTCCAAGAAAGGCCATCTGGAGACTAAACCGAACGGCGATCGCTACGTTATTCTGCAGGACGGCCGAAAGTATGAAACGGATCCGAGCGGGCTGGGTGCGTCGGTATCCGATTTTGGCGAATATGAAGTTCGGCTCGACAGCTCTCCCACGTCTCAGGTCAGCAGCGCCCGCGTGAACGCGATGCCGTTTAAGGAGCTTTTGGAAAGCAAAAACAGAAAGGCGCCTGCCGAAATTTTCTGGCGTCTGTCCTGGCCGCTCATCGCTTTGAATTTGGCGATTCTTGGTATTCCGCTCTCATACAACAATCCGCGGTCGCTAAAGTACTACGGTCAGACGGCGGCGGTTTTAATCTTTATTCTTTATCTGAACGGACTGTCTATTTTCCAGACATGGATCACTCAGGGCAAGGTCGGTATTTACTCGGCGATGCTCTATATGAATGTTCCGGTGGCGTTATTGTCGGCTTATCTTTTCTATCGTCTGATGACGCTGAATGTCGGTCATTTTGATGCAAGGATTTGGGGCTTTTTAACGAAGCCTTTTCGTGTCGCGGCGGCGAAACGGGCTGAAAAGAAGGATAAAAAATGACCATCATCTCTCGAATGGTATTTAAGCAGATCATGAAGAACTCGCTTTTTGTTCTTCTGACGCTGGTCGCGCTCTTTGCCTTCTTTGATCTGATCGGACAGTCAGGCGACATCGGGACGACATACTCGCTGCTTCAGGCCTTCATCATGACCGGGCTTATTCTTCCGTCGCGCTGCTATGAAGTTCTGCCGATCGCGGTCATGCTCGGTGCGATCTTTACGCTGGCTCGATTTGCGCAAACAAGTCAGTTCACGGTGCTTCGAGTTTCCGGCATCGGTCCGTGGAAGTTTTTCGGGATGCTGCTCGCGCCCGGAATTGTGCTGGTCATCTTTGCTTATCTACTTGGAAATATGGTCGCTCCGCCGGCGCAGCGCCTTGCCAAGGAGCTGAAACTGGATGTCAGCGGTTCGGATTTTACAGGAAAGGAATTGGATTCCGGCATTTGGGTGCGTGACGTTCAGAGAAATGAGCAGGGGCGCGCCTCTCAGGTCAGCTTCGTGAATGTTAAGAGACTTAAACCCGGAGAAGCCGCTTACGATTGGGTCATATACGTTTTTGATAAACCGAATCACCTCGGTTCTATCATTACGGCAAAGAGTGGAACTTATTCCGAAGAAAAGGGCTGGATACTGCACGATGTGACGCAGGAAGCGGTTCCGACCATTCCGAAGGATTCGAGAGCACAGACCGACGCGGCGGTCACAATGAAGGCCATGAAGGAGATGGTCTGGGGCAAGAGCCTTGACGGCAATATTTTTGGTCTTCTTATGATCAAGCCCGAGGACATGTCGCTTCAGGAGCTTCATCACTACATTGAGTACCTGAAAGATAACGGACAGACCTATAAACGCTTTGATACCGCTTTTTGGTCGAAAGCTTTTTATCCGCTGGCAATTCTGGTCATGCTGGCCTTATCGATGCCGTTTGCCTATCAGAACGCGCGTTCGGGAGGCATGGCGATTAAGATTTTCGGCGGCATTATGATTGGTATTTTCTACTATGCGCTTAATAACCTGTTTGCGTTTATGAGTGTGCTTGACAGTGTCCCGTCGGTGCTTTCAGCGATGATGCCTTCAATACTGATGCTGAGCTGCGCGGGGGCCGCGATGTGGTTTGTAGAGCGCAGGACGTAGATAAAAAAGAGCGGCGGAGCCGCCAATAAAAAACTCGAACCTTTTTTATATGGGTTCGAGTTTTTTGTTATCGGGTTCTTTGTGTTCGATGCTTCATTTCCCTAATGAGCCGCTGGGTAGAAATGTTTTCCTCTTCTTTTTTCAAGTTTTCGGCGATCGTACAAAGGCATCTTTCGAATGTCTTTATTTCATCGCCGGAAAGGCCGACAAGCGCTCTGTCTTCCATACCTTTTGTGTTGGTCTTTAGGCTCCGTTCAATCTCGCATCCCTTATCCGTCAGCGTGACGCATTTGCGTCGGCAGTCGTTGGGATTGGTTGAGCGGCTGATAAATCCTTTTGCCTCCAGACGCTGCATGAGTCCTGTGATGGTCGGGTGGGACAGCTTGAGGGCTGCCTGCACGTTCTGCTGGGTCACCTCAAGCTTCCGATTCTTAAACAGGTACATCATCACGCTTGCCTGAGAGGAGGTAATGCCCAGCGCGTCAAAGTCTGCATTTCTGCATCTTTCCATCTGATTGTAGACATAGCGCAAAATGCGCAGTGTCCCCTTTTCATACTTTTCGCTCACTGCTACCTCCACACTCCCTGCGGCGAATCAACTCGCCGCTGATGGGTGTGATTATAGAAAGAGGGATTTTGATGCTCCCTTTCAAGCGCCTATAGTGGGAGGTGGAGGAAAAATTTCAGGCTTTAACGTGCGCTTTTTGGGCGGGTTTCCTCAAGAAATTTCCTTAACGCCTCCGCGGTATGGGTCTTGGCTCTGCACATGCGGCCCGGCGTTCCGCTGTAAACCACGGTACCGCCGCCGGAGCCGCCCTCAGGTCCCATATCGATAATCCAGTCGGCTTCCGCGATCACATCAAGATTGTGTTCAATCACGATGACGGTATTGCCGGCGTCGACCAGACGATGAAGCACTTTGATCAATTTGTCAACGTCGGCCATATGCAGACCGACAGTCGGCTCGTCCAGAATGTAGACCGTCTCAGGCAGTTTGCGACCGGATTTGCGGACGTCATCCTTGACCTTGGTAAGTTCAGTGACAAGCTTAATGCGCTGCGCTTCTCCGCCGGAAAGGGTGGAGGACTGCTGCCCGAGCGTCAGATAGCCGAGTCCGACTTCCTGCATCAGCTTGAGCGGATGGTGGATCGAGGGAATCGAAGCAAAGAACTCGACTGCTTCGTCGACCTCCATCTTCAGAACTTCCCCGATGCTTTTGCCTTTCCACTTGACTTCCAAGGTTTCGTCGTTAAAGCGCATCGAGTCGCAGACATCGCAATGGACCTTAACGTTCGGCAGGAAGTTCATCTCGAGTGTGATGACGCCTTGTCCTTCACAGGCTTCGCATCGGCCGCCCTTTACATTGAAGGAGAAGCGCGAGGCGGTATAGCCGCGTGCTTTCGCTTCTTCGGTTCCTGCAAAAAGCTTGCGGATATCGTCCCAGAAACCAATGTAGGTCGCCGGACACGAACGCGGGGTCTTGCCAATCGGCGTCTGATCGACTTCAAGCACACGGTCCACGGATTCCCAGCCGGAAAGTTCCGTGCAGCCTTCAAGCGGAGCACCTCCTTCTTTCTTGTGATGCACTGCGTTGATCAGGTTTGTCTGCAGGACTTCGCGCGCAAGGGTGGATTTGCCGGAACCTGAAACGCCCGTCAGAACCGTCAGACGATTAAGAGGGAAAGACGCCTCCACGTCAGTGAGGTTGTGCGCGCTGACACCTTTAAGGAGGATTGCCGGCGATGCTTTTGTTGTTTTGCGTCTTGATTTCCCATTGTGCTGTAGCGGGTTCTTCAGGTAGCGGCCGGTCAAAGAATCCGGAGCGTTTTCGATATCTTCAACAGTACCCTGAGCGATCAGTTTTCCGCCTCTTACGCCCGCGCCCGGGCCGATATCAATCACGTGATCCGCCGCGCGGATGGTGTCGACGTCATGCTCGACCACCAAAAGCGAGTTGCCCTTGGAAGTGAGTTTGCTCAGCGCGGACAAAAGAATTTGGTTGTCTCTCGGATGCAGACCGATCGTTGGTTCATCCAGCACATAGCACACGCCCTGAAGGTTGGTTCCGAGCTGCGAAGCCAGACGGATTCGCTGCGCTTCACCGCCTGAGAGTGTGGGCGCGGCTCGATCCAAGGTGAGGTAGGAAAGACCGACCTCCTTGAGGAAAGAAAGACGCGAGAGAATTTCTTTAAGGGCGTCGCGGGCGATGCTCGCTTCTCTTCCCTGAAGCTTAATTCCCTTGAGGTACTCTTCAGCCTCTTCGATGGTCATCTTATTGACGTCCGCGATGGATTTTCCGGCGAAGAAAACATTCCTTGCGATCGCGTTCAGACGTGTTCCGCGGCAGTCGGGACATTCGACGAGTTCCTGCATCGAATCGGCGGTCAGTTCCCCCGTGTTCTCGTCCACAGACATCGCGTTCTGGAACGGTTTGAATCCGTTGCCCATACATGTCGGGCACCAGCCGAGCTTGGAGTTGTAGGAGAAGAGGCGCGGATCAAGCGCAGGGAAGCTCTTGCGGCAGCTCGGGCAGCTGAGTTTTGTAGAGAAGGTGCGGACAGCGCTGCCGTCGGAAGTCTCAAAAACTCCGTCACCGAGTTCGAGTGAGCGGTCCATCAGCTGTTTAACGTCCGCCTCATTTTCCGCGGTCACTTCGATCTTGCCCACCGGAAGTTCGATGGTGTGGTCTTTAAAGCGATCGAGCTTGGGGAAGGGCGAGCTTCTGACACGCTGTCCGTCGACAATCAGTTCATTAAAGCCTTTGTTTCTGGCCCACTGAGCCAAATCCTTATAAAGACCCTTGCGGTTTTTAATGAGCGGGACAATGAACTCAACTTTTTTTCCGCGGAAATCGCTCATCAGCGACGAGAAGATTTCTCCCGAGGACTGAGGCAGCACCGGGACATGACAGTCCGGGCAATACTGAACGCCGAGTTTGACGTAGAGAAGGCGCAGGAAGTGGTAGAGCTCCGTCATTGTGGCGACCGTAGATTTTTGTCCGCCTCGAGAGGTTCTTTGTTCGATCGCGACAGTCGGAGGAATGCCGTAGATAGCGTCCACGTCAGGTGCGCCCGCAGGCTGCACCATAGAACGGGCAAAGGCGTTGAGCGACTCCAGATAGCGGCGCTGACCTTCGTTGAAGACCAGATCAAAAGCGAGCGTTGACTTGCCGGAACCGGAGACACCGGTGACCACGGTGAATTTATCCCGCGGAATGCTCAGCGACAAATTCTTCAGGTTGTGTTCTCTCGCGTTTACGATAGTGATCGCGTCTGAAGAGGGCGGTGTGGTTTCTGCGACGGGTTCCGGTTTGAAATCGGTGAAGAAAAGCGACGGCTGCTTATCGCGGATCGCTCGGTTGTACGCGGCCAAGGCCAAGCCGGTCGGCGTGTCTTTTAGTTCAAAGTCTCTCGGAGTGCCGGCAAAGAGTTCTTCTCCTCCCTTTTCTCCGCCCTCGGGACCGAGTTCAATGATCCAGTCCGAGGCGTTGATCACGTCAAGGTTGTGTTCGATCAGCAGCACGGAGTGTCCTGCCTGCACCAGCTCCTGCAGAGAGGTCATCAGTTTGAAAATGTCGTCAAAATGCAGGCCGGTTGTCGGTTCGTCAAAGACGAAGAGCATATTTTTGCTTTCGCCTTTCAGCGCGTCGGCAAGATGCTTGGCGAGCTTTAACCGCTGGGCTTCTCCGCCGGAGAGCGTCGGAATCGGCTGACCGAGTTTGAGATAGTTCAAGCCCACTTTAACCAACGGGGTCAGGGTGCGGACGATTTCTTTGTTTTCGCTGAAGAAGTCGAGCGCCTGATCCACAGTCATGTCGAGGACGTCCGCAATAGAAGCTTCCTTGTCTTTGCGCTTGAGTTTGACTTCAAGGATCTCGCGGCGGTAACGAGTGCCGCCGCACTCTGCGCAGCTCAGGTACACGTCGGAGAGGAACTGCATCTCGATGTGTTCGAAACCGCTTCCGCTGCAGGACGGACAGCGTCCCGTGCCGGAATTGAAAGAGAACATGCTCGGTTCGTAACGACGCAGACGCGAGGTCGGAGCGGCCGCAAAGAGTTTGCGGATGGTGTCGAATGCGCCCATGAACACCGCAGGTGTGCTTCGCGTCGTTTTTCCGATAGGCGACTGATCCACAAAGGAGATGTCAGTGATGAGATCCGCCCCGATGAGTTTCTCGAAGGCGCCGGGCGCTTCTGTAGGTTTGCCCTTGGCTTTCATCAGTGCAGGGACGAGCACGTCCTGAACGAGTGTGGACTTGCCGGATCCGGAGACACCCGCAACGCAGACGATCGAGTGCAGCGGAATACGAATGTCCAGATTCTTCAGATTGTGTTCGCGTGCTCCGAGCAGAACGAGCGCAGGGTTAGCCGGATTGATCCGTTTGTGTTTGGAGCGCGGGAAGGGTCGTTCGCCGCGAAGATATGAACCGGTCAGCGTTCGGGATTTTTTCAGCTCCTGCGTGGTTCCGTCAAAGACGATTTTTCCGCCCTTGGCGCCGGGTCCAGGTCCCATGTCAATGACGCGGTCGGCCGCGAGCATGACCTGCGGGTCATGTTCCACAACGACAAGTGTGTTGCCCGCTTTTCTCAGTCTGCGCATGACTGAATTCACGCGGTCCATATCCTTCGGATGCAGACCGATAGAGGGCTCGTCGAGTACGAAGAGCGTGTTGACGAGCGACGTGCCGAGCGCGGTTGTCAGATTAATGCGCTGAACCTCGCCTCCCGAAAGCGTGCGGCTCTGTCGATCGAGGTTTAAGTATCCGAGACCGACTTCATTCAAAAAGCGAAGACGCGTTTTGATTTCTTCAAGCAGGTGCTCGCAGCCTTCCTGCAGAGCGCGCGGCAGCACAAGCTCATCAAAGAAAGTCTGAAGTCTTTCAATCGGCAGCAGCATCAGATCGCGGATATGTAAACCCGGCAGGTTTTCCAGCACCTCTTCGGAAAAGAGTGTTCCGTTCGGTCGGAAGCGCTTGTAGCTGCCGTTCTCGGACTGCCTCGCATGCTTGGCGTTTTCAAGCGTGCCCAAGCGCCACAGAAGCGCCTCCGGCTTGAGGCGCGCGCCGTGGCAGTCCGGGCAGTCCGAATAGCTTCTGTAGCGAGAAAGCAGAACTCGGACGTGCATTTTGTAGGCTTTGGTTTCGAGCCACTCGAAGAAATGTTTAACTCCGTACCAGCGTTTGGAGCGGAAGCTTGTCCATTTAGGATCGCCGTAAAGAACCCAATCCTTTTCTTCTTTTGTGAGTTCTCGGAAGGGTTTTTCGACGTCGAGGCTGCGTTCGCGCGCATAGCGAAGCAGGTCCTGTTTGCATTCGTCGTAAGACTCGGTATTCCAGGGCTTAACCGCGCCTTCAGCGAGTGATTTGCTTTCGTCCGGTATGACAAGGCCGTAGTCGACACCGATCACGCGGCCGAATCCGCGGCAGGTTTCGCAGGCGCCGAGCGGAGAATTGAAGCTGAAGGTTGAGTCATGCGGCCGCGCGTATGTGATACCGCAGTCAGGGCAGGAGAGAGAAGCGGTGAATTTCCAGATTTGTTCTTCGGCGCCGAGAACCTGCACTTTGATTTCAAGGGCGTTTTTCCCGAGTCTCATGGCTGTTTCAATCGCTTCCACGGCTCGGCTTTTGGTCACGTTGGGCTTAAAACGGTCGGCGACGACTTCGATCAGCGCGCCGTCCCTGTCCTCTCGGACGACAGTACAGCGAGTGAAACCCTGAGCCTCTAAACCGGAAAGAGCGGTTTCAACCGGAAGGGACGGGGGCACCGGCATATGAAAGCATACGTACAGGCGCGCATCGGGCGAGACGCTTTCCAAGCGCTGCGAAAGTTCTTCCCAGATATCCTGAGCGCTTTGCTCGCGCACTTCTTTTCCGCAGCCTCGGCAGTAGAGTTTCGCGGCCTGTGCAAAGAGCATTTTCAGATGATCGTTGAGTTCGGTCATCGTGCCCACGGTTGATCTTGAGGTACGAACGGGATTGGTCTGGTCGATAGCGATCGCGGGCGGCACGCCTTCGATGCTGTCGATTTTCGGGCGGTCCATGCGGTCCATGAACTGGCGCACGTAGGGGCTGAACGTCTCTACATAGCGGCGTTGGCCTTCGGCGTAAAGGGTGTCGAAAACCAGAGACGATTTACCGGAGCCGGAGACGCCGGTGACCACGGTGAGTTTTCCGTGTTCGAAGTCGACATTGACATTTTTTAAGTTGTTCTGACGCGCACCGCGGATGCGGATTGAGTCGTTGTTTTTCTTTTCAGCTTGCATCTGTTTCGTACTAAACGGACACGAGGTCCTATAGAGAAAAATTACGTCGTTTTTAAAACCGACACTTTGGTGATCGTAACTATAACTCTATGGAAGGAAAAGAAAAAAGAGTAAATGTGTATCGTTTTGTTTGGTAAACAGAAAAGGCCCCGAAGGGCCCTTTTCTTACAGAGAAGAAAGCAAATTAATTGCCTCTGCGTTTTGCTGCATTGTCCTTGACCTGACGGGCAAGGGAATCAAAAGCGGCACGGACTGCTGCGTGCGCATCTTCGTTCTTTGTGTTCATGATGAATTCATGACCGGGGGCGTTGAGTGCAACTCTGACGCTGCATTCTCTGCCCTGATTCTGATGGCGGCCTTCGCTTTCAATCGCGACGCGGCAGCTGATCAGATCAGCATCAAATTTATGCAGACCTTCGACTTCTTTGGCAATCAGGTTTTCAAGAGCTTCGGAACGATCGATACCGTGGAAACTAACTTGGAGGGGAAGCTTCATATATACCTCACTTTCTTTTTAAAACTTCTATTGGTGATTGTTTCATACTTTTTAATTTATGTCAGGGGGTCTCGAAAAAAAAGAGAATTTGAGTCACAATCAAAAAAATGTGCTCCGATCAGCTTATATCTTTAGGAGGGACTCTTTAGATGCCTTTGGGAAGCTCTAAGTACGTTGCCGCGTTTGACTTAGGCACGACTAGCGCGCGTGTCATTATTTTTGACGAGTACGGCAGTCCGCAGGCTGCCTGTCAGAGACCGCTGACTCAGATTTTCCCGAAAGAGGGCTGGGTCGAGCAGGACCCCATGGAGATGTTTCGGCAGCAGCTTGCCTGTTTTAAAGGGGCGCTTTCCGATTTAAATATTTTGCCTTCCGATATTTCCGCCATAGGCATTACCAATCAGCGTGAGACGACGGTGGTTTGGGAGAAAGCGACGGGGCGGCCGATTTATCCGGCTATCGTTTGGCAGGATCATCGAACAACGGAGCAGTGTGAGGCGCTGGGCGCGCACAGTCTCATGATCCGAGAGAGGACAGGGCTCAAACTGGATCCTTATTTTTCCGCTACGAAAATTCGCTGGATTTTGGATCATGTGAGCGGCGCCCGTGCAAAGGCTCAGGCCGGAGAGCTGCTTTTCGGGACGGTGGACAGCTGGCTGATTTGGAATCTCACGGGCGGCAGGCGTCACATGACGGATATTACCAACGCCTCGCGCACGCTTTTAGCCAATATCCGCACCGGCCGCTGGGATGAGGAACTTTTAGGCATGTTTGGCGTGCCCGTCTCGATGCTTCCGGAAATCACGCCGTGCTGCGGCGCGCTTGCCGAGAGCGATCCTGAGGTGCTTGGCGCGTGCATTCCGATTAGCGGGACGGCGGGCGATCAGCAGAGTGCGGCCATCGGACAGGCCTGTTTCCGTCCCGGCATGACCAAGAATACATACGGAACCGGAGGTTTTCTTCTGATGAACACCGGAAAAACCGCGCCGCTGTCGGATCATTTGCTGAGTACGGTCGGCTGGGAGGTCGGAGGCGATCGCTCATACGCGCTTGAAGGCAGTGTGTTTATTGCAGGCGCGGTGGTTCAGTGGCTGAAAGACGGGCTCGGACTTTTCAGAACCAGCGCAGAAATTGAGACTCTGGCTTCCCAGGTTCAGGATAACGGGGAAGTCTATTTAGTGCCCGCGTTTGTCGGTTTAGGCGCGCCGTATTGGGATCCTTTTGCGCGAGGCATGATTATCGGTATAACTCGAGGCACAAGCCGCGCTCATATCGCTCGGGCTGCATTAGAATCGATAGCGTTCCAGTGCAATGAAGTGCTTCAAGTCATGGCCGCCGACACCGGCGCGCCGGTCGAAGAGCTGCGGGTTGACGGCGGAGCGGCGGAGAACGATCTGCTGATGCAGTTTCAGGCCGACTTAGCCAATGTGCCCGTAGTCCGTCCGGTCGTGACCGAAACAACCGCGCTCGGCGCGGCTTATTTAGCCGGCCTTGGCATCGGTCTGTGGGAGGATTTCTCTGAGATTGAATCGCTTTGGCGCCGGGAAAGAATTTTTGAACCGAAGATGTCGCAGGACAGACGAGAATATTTAACCAAGCAATGGCATCGAGCAGTGGCTCGTACAAGAG
Source organism: Parasutterella sp. St.1A3 (assembly GCF_059728705.1). NCBI lineage: Bacteria > Pseudomonadati > Pseudomonadota > Betaproteobacteria > Burkholderiales > Sutterellaceae > Parasutterella > Parasutterella sp. St.1A3. The sequence goes on from NZ_BAAGFK010000001.1 coordinate 259,372, forward strand.
GATGGGAGCAGTGATGGCAGGACAATTAAAGGCAAATCCGGAGCGCGCGGCGCGCTTTAACAGACTGAGCGAAGACAAGGTCTGGGATGTTGTCGTAATCGGCGGCGGAGCGACAGGCTCGGGCATAGCGGTCGATGCGGCAGCGCGCGGATTTACGACACTGCTGCTGGACGCGCATGATTTCTCCGAGGGCACTTCAAGCCGTTCGACGAAACTCATTCACGGCGGCGTGCGCTATATGAAGAATCCCCGTGATTGGAAGCTGGTTCGGGAAGCGATGATCGAGCGCAAGCTGCTTTTAGGCAACGCGCCGCACTTAGTGCATCCGGAACCGTTCATTCTTCCGTGCTACGAGAACTTTGAGCGTGAGTACTACATGGCAGGCCTCTGCCTGTACAGCGCAATGGCGAGCGGCGGCTATCAGATCGGCAAGACAGAATACTTATCGGCGGCGGAGACGATTCGCCGTCTCCCCGGTGTCAAGCCGCAGGGCCTCAAAGGCGGCGTTCAGTTCTGGGACGCGCAGTTTGATGATTCGCGTCTGAATATCGCGCTCGTGAAAACCGCGGAAGCCAGAGGCGCGCTTGCGCTGAACTATGCGCCGGTGATTGGTTTCGGCCGCGGCAAGAGCGGTGAGATTCAGACGGTTCGTGTTCAGGACAAATTGAGCGGCAATGAGTATGAAGTGAAGACCCGCATGGTCTTTAACGCCGCCGGAGTTTGGACCGATGAAATCCGCCGCATGGTCAATCCGGAGGCAAGAGCGCTGATTCGCGCTTCCCGCGGCTCTCATATTATTGTGAGTCTCGAGCGTTTTGGCGGAAAGACCGGCATGTTTATTCCGAAGACGGAGGACGGCCGTGTGCTTTTCTGTATTCCGTGGCACGGAGTGCTGGAAATCGGCACGACAGACGTTGAGGAAAAGGATATTACTTTCCATCCCGAGGCGACCGAAGCAGAAATTGAGTTCATGCTTGAAACCGCGCGAGGCTATTTGGATTATCCGATTGAGCGCAAGGATGTGCTTGCATCCTTCTCCGGACTTCGTCCGCTCTTTAATCCTTCCGCGGGCGGTTCCACCGCAGCGGTTTCCCGAGAGCACTCGGTGATCCCGGAATTTAAGAATATGGTTACCGTTACCGGCGGCAAATGGACGGCTTATCGAGCGATGGCCGAACACGCGATGTCGGTCGCGGTGGATCAGGGGTTGATCTATAAGCGTCCGTGTCCTACAAAATACATGTCGATTTACCGAGACGAGGCCTTTGACGCCGAGACGATTGAAGAGGCGGCGTTTAGAGGCGAGCTTGAGGAAGAAAAACTGCTCGCGTTCGCGCGTCACTGCAGAGACAACGCCTTTGCGGTTTATCCTGAAGATGTTTTGTATCGCCGCCTGAGAATCGGCCAGATGAGCACTAAGCGCACTGAAGAGCTTCTGCCGAAGATCAAACCGGTGTTTGAGCAAGCCGAATAAACTTTAGAGAGCCGGACAAAAATTCCGGCTTTTCTTCTTTTAGGCGGTATATGGGAACGGGAGTGAAAAGTCGGCGGCTGATTCAAAAAAGGCTGTTTTAAAGGCCGTCGTCGGGGAAGGAATGAGACTCAGGTATAACAAAGTTTTACATCCCTATCTTATCAAGTTGAATCTCTGTGATTTTTTCCGTATAATCCTGTCCTCTCTGTTGGAGCGTTGTCCTTTCGTCATCGCTCGTCCGTTGTAAAAATGTCATCTCAGGGCCTGACGGCTCTGGGTATTAGAAAAAATGTCGAGTGTCCTTTGGACACTTAATTTATAGGTGAAAAGTAATGAAAACCTTCTCGGCCAAGCCGCTTGAAGTAAAGCGCGAATGGTACGTGGTTGATGCAACCGATAAGGTTGTCGGCCGCCTTGCCGCTGAAATCGCTCTCAGACTCCGTGGCAAAGACAAGCCTGAATACACACCGCACGTCGACACGGGCGACTACATTATCGTTGTCAACGCTGACAAGCTGGTGATGACAGGCAACAAGACGGAAGACAAGAAGTATTTCCGTCACTCCGGTTACCCCGGCGGTGTTTATGAAACAACTTTCCGCAAGATGCAGGAAAAGCATCCGGGTCGTGCTCTGGAAATCGCTGTTAAGGGTATGCTCCCGAAAGGCCCCCTTGGCTACGCAATGTTCAAGAAACTCTTCGTTTACGCCGGTTCCGAACACAAGCATTCCGCACAGCAACCTAAACAGCTCGAGATCTAAAAATGATTGGAAATTACAACTACGGCACAGGCCGCCGCAAGAGCTCTGTTGCTCGTGTCTTCATTAAGCGCGGTACTGGCAAAATCGAAATCAACGGTCGCACTCTTGACGAGTACATCCACCGTGAAACCGGCCGTATGGTCGTTCGTCAGCCTCTCGTTCTGACTGACAATGTCGAAACATTCGACATCAAGGTCAACGTTAAAGGCGGCGGTGAGTCTGGTCAGGCCGGCGCTATCCGCCACGGCATCACTCGTGCTCTCATCGACTATGATGAAACACTGAAGTCCGTTCTGTCTCAGGCTGGTCTCGTTACACGTGACGCCCGTGAAGTTGAACGTAAGAAAGTCGGTCTGCGTAAGGCACGTCGCCGTAAACAGTTCTCCAAGCGTTAATTCGCTTTTGGAAATTTCGGTCTTCGATCGAAATACCGCAGAAAAGGTCGCTTCGGCGGCCTTTTTTATTGCTTGAGCATACAGTTCAGTTCGTCTAGCGGCAGAATCTGTCAGAAGCCGCTTTCCGGCAGGGATTTCACATCCGTTTTTTGTTTACGGTCAAAGTATAATTTTTCGAGCAGCTCCGGTGAGTCTTCGAAATGAACGGAGAAAGAGCGTCGTGCGATGCTGTGCGGCCGCTGCAGGGATTTCTCGTCACTGGTGACGAGAAGGATGTCAAACTTTCAAAATCCTCAACCTAACAGGAAGTCCGAAATGAAAAAAATTAAAGTCGGTATTGTCGGCGGAAGCGGCTACACAGGCATTGAGCTGCTTCGTCTTCTTGCGCAGCATCCGAATGCGGAAATCGTCACCATTACCGGAAGAAAAGACGCCGGTACGCATGTGGCGAAGATGTTCCCTAATCTTCGCGGACGTTTGGATCTGACATTCTGTGATCCTTCCGAGGCTCCGCTCGATCAGTGTGACGTGGTATTTTTTGCGACGCCGCATGGCGTAGCGATGTCCATGGCGCGGGAGCTGACCGCCAAGGGCGTCAAGGTTATCGATCTGGCGGCGGATTTTCGTATTAAAGACACGGAAGTGTTTAGCAAATGGTACAAGATGGAGCACAGCTGCCCTGATCTGCTTGCTAAGGCCGTATACGGTCAGCCTGAGACAATGCGCGAGCAGATGAAGAAAGCGGATATTCTCGGTATGGCCGGCTGCTATCCGACAACGATTGAGCTCGGTCTTATGCCGCTTTTAAAACTTCACAGCGCGGAAAAAGACATTGTGAATCTCAATGTCTCGATCATTGCCGACAGCAAGTCCGGCATCAGCGGCGCCGGCAGAAAGGCCGACGTGAGTTTGATTTGCGCAGAAGCTGCCGACAACTTTAAGGCCTATGGCGTTGGCGGCCACCGCCACGAGCCCGAGATGGTTCAGCAGCTGAGCGAATTCGCGGGCGAGAAGGTTCCGCTCACGTTCATTCCGCATCTTCTGCCGACGATCAGAGGCATCTTCTCGACGATTTACGTGCGTCTGACGGAAAAAGGCACGGGAGTGGATTTCCAGTCTCTGTATGAAAACGCCTATCGTGACGAACCCTTTGTGGACGTTCTGCCGACTGGATCGCTACCGGAGACGAGGTCGGTACGCGGATCCAACATGGTTCGCATCGCGCTTTACCGCAAGGAGCCTGATCTGCTCGTGATCCTTGTGGTCGAAGATAATCTCGTTAAGGGTTCTGCCGGACAGTCTGTGCAGGCGATGAATCTGCTCATGGGACTGCCTGAAAGCACAGGGCTGGATCAGATTGCGCTGATGCCCTAAAAGAAAAAAGCCTCTGACTCCATGGAACCTGAATTCCGTGCCTTCTAGGTGATAAATCTTGGAGGCACGGGTATCTTCAGAGCTTCCAACGTCGCTCTTAGTTTCTTAGGGATTAGGTCCCAGTAAAAAGAGTTTTCTTCGTCAGATTTCCTGCTGGTTACGTCAACAGCGCCCATCATTCTTAGGAAGTCCGGTGTATCGTTTGGCAAGTACTTTGACGATGCGTCCTGCTTCGCTTCGGTTCTCTTTGCTAAGGTAAATCTCATCTTCAGATTCATTAGAAGAATCAGGCTTAAAAATAAAACGAAGACTTTTCCTTCAAGAGCTCTTTCCTGGCAGCGCATCCGACGGCCTGAGCAACGTTCTTTGAGATTGTTGAAGTTTTTTTCGATGATATCTCTCTGTCGATATATTCTGAGAGCTTCATTTGCTGAGCCAACAGTGTTCGAGACAAGAACGAACAGCCCGAAGCTGTGTACCTTGTTTTCCCATTTCTTCGGACTGTAACTCCATCCCTGAGAGCTCTTTATGAAGAAACGTTTGATTAAATCCTTATCTGAGTCCTTGAGAGCGATTTTCTCTGCAAGTTTGTCTTGAACTTTCTTAATTTGTCTGAGAAGAGACTCATTTTCACTGGCAGCTCGCTCCGAATCCAAATAGACATGAATGTAAAGAGGTCGCGTTTCTAAATATCCGGTTGCAGGGTCTCTGTAAGACCACGTTGTTGACGAAGTTTTAGCCTGGACGCCAAATTCCTCTAAGAATGTATCAACGCTTCCGAATCGGAGCTGGGGTTCGAAGCTGCTCAGAACAGATTTGCAGTAATTCAGATTAGTTTTAGAGCCACAAATAAATCCTAAATTCTGCTCGTAGAGCCGGTCGAGCAAGGTAGGAGAACTGAAGGCTCTATCCATCACTAAGTTCACCTGAGAGCTTCTTAAATCGGCGGCGTCCGCAAGCATTTGTCTTAAGGCTAATGGGTCACTCAGAGAACCCTCCAACACTTTGTAGTAGAGAGGTTCTCCAGAATATTCCGAGACAATCAACCCTAAATTTAATTGAGGCAATTCCGAGTTTTCTTTGCTATAGCCGTAAGCGACTTTGCGGATCGTTTCGGAATAAGACGATATTGATGTCGTATCAAAGCTCCAATAGACATCTCCTTTAGTCTCAAGCTGCGAGTACAGCAGCCGTTTCCTCAGAAAAGACATTATCTCCGGGTTGGAGACTTGCTCAAAGAGATCAGAAACATGCTGAGAGTCGGTCGGCGTACAGGGAAGCCATGTTTGGGCGCTGTAAATCTCAAACTCAGAAGCAACTGCACCTGGGTCTGCTGCAAAAAATATAGCTAAAGAAAGAAGATAAGCAGCCCTGTCTTTACCGAAAACCGCTTCCAAATCAGCTTGCAGATGGTTTTGCTTAGCAATTTCCCATAAAACATATGAGGCACCGGCCGACAAACGTGTATTTTGATCAAGTTCATCAAGAAAAGCCTTCCTTTGCTCTGCATTTGGAACCAAAGGCGGCAAAGGACATGCGGCGCCGCCAGACAACCGAACCTTCCTTCCAACAAGTTTTGCCTTGCAGTCTTTTAAGGCTGGATATTCAGCGAGAAACTTCCTTCCCAACTCAATTGAATCATCTTCTAAAAGTCTTCCAACAGTCTTTTGGAAAACCTTTTCACATTTATTGTTGCTCCAGCGGTTCTTGTAGAAAATCGCATAACGAATCCCATGATTGTTCTTTACAAACACAGGATGTATGAAACCTGTTTCTAGGAAGCTCTGTTCCTGAGTTTTGCTATCCATATTTGTAGGGTGATTGCTTGCTTTCATAGGTTATAATTATCGCCTATGAAGTTAAAAAAGTCCATCCCTACATTGCTCAAAAGGAGCATAAAATCAATTGGTTAAATTGAAGATGAGACTATTTGTAAAAATAGCTCCTAGAATTTTGGGAATTCAGGTAATATCTCAACTTGGGGGAAGCTCGTAAGGGCTTCCCCCAAGTTTTTATTAATCTTATAGTGGTATTCCGTGGACATCCTCACCGCCCGTTGATAACGTGAGGCTCAGTCGGAGAATACATAACAGAGGAACAGCTTCATGAATTATTCTGCGCTCGTTGTTTCCAGTGCTCCCGGTCGATTTCCCGAGATGCTGAAGGCGATTGAGTCTCTTTCCAACGTTGAGATCCACCATAAAGACGAGAAGACATGCCGCTGCATTGTCATTATTGAAGGCGAAGATATCGGCGTTGAAATGGACAAATTTAAGGAAATTTCCGCACTAGACGAGGTCGTCGACGCGTCCCTTGTCGCACATAACTTTGAAGAGAGCGCGGAGATTACTCCCATTCAAGATTTAACCCGGCTCAACTAGGGTTCATTTTTAATCTAACTCGCAAAGAGTTAAATACAGGAGCGAAAATGACGATTAATACACCCCAAATTAAACGTCGTGAGTTACTGAAGAGCGGTCTTGCAGCCTCGGCAGCCATGACCGTCGGTATCCCGGTATCAGAAATAGCTAAGGCAGCAGTACAGTCGACTGAAGGCACCGTTGTATGGACCAAAGGCGTCTGCCGCTTCTGCGGAACCGGCTGCGGTCTTTTGGTCGGAACCAGAGACGGCCGCGTAATCGCAACAAAGGGCGATCCGGATGCGCCGGTCAACCGCGGTCTTAACTGCATTAAAGGCTACTTCAACGCAAAAATTCTCTACGGCAAAGATCGTCTGACTCAGCCCCTGATGAGACGCACAAACGGTAAGTTTGATAAGAACGGTAAGTTCGAAGCAGTCTCCTGGGACGAAGCGCTCGATGAGATGGCAAAACAGTTCCTGCGTGTCTACAAGAAAAAAGGACCGACAGGTGTTGCGATCACAGGCAGCGGTCAGTACACCATCCCTGAAGCTTACGCGGCGAGCAAGCTCGTTAAGGCCGGTTGGCGCTCCAACAACCTCGATCCGAATGCTCGTCTTTGTATGGCGAGCGCGGTCGTCGGTTTCTATCAGGTGTTCGGTATTGATGAGCCTGCAAACAACTACAGCGATATTGAGAAGTGCAACACCATGATCCTGTGGGGCAACAATATGGCCGAAGCCCATCCGGTTCTTTGGTCACGTGTTGCCGACCGTAAGCTTACGCACAAAGATACGAAGATTATCAACGTCACGACGTACAGGAACATGAGTTCCAACCTCGCTGACCAAACCATCATTTTCAAACCCAATACCGACCTTGCGATTCTGAACTACATCCTGAGAGAAATCGTCAAGCGCGACGCGGTCGATCACGATTTCGTGAATAAGCACTGCATTTTCGCGGCCGGCGCGATGGATATCGGCTACGGCATGCGTCCGACCGACAAGTACGCATTCCCAGCAGAAAAAGATGTTCAGGCCAAACAGAACGAAATCAAACTCGACAAGTGGGAAGCCATCGCACAGGGCCGTAAAGAGGGTCAGGTTGTTAAACAGACTCAGCAGGGCGGAAAAGCCGGTGCCCACTGGAGCATCACTTTCGAAGAATTCAAGAAAGGGCTGGAGCCTTATACCCTTGACTTCGTTGCGGAACTCTCCAAGGGAGATCCGGACGAACCGATGGAAGAATATAAGAAGAAACTCGTTAACCTTGCCGACACAATGATCGACAAGAAGAACGATGTCCTCAGCTTCTGGTGCATGGGCGCCAACCAGCATCAGCGCGGCGTATGGGTGAACGAGCAGATCTATGCGGTTCATCTGCTGCTTGCCAAACATGCTCGCCCGGGCAACGGCGCGTTCTCTCTTACCGGTCAGCCCTCTGCCTGCGGTTCTGCACGCGAAGTCGGAACGTTCTGCCACAGACTGCCTTCTGACCTGCTCGTTGCCGCAAAACCGGCGCGCGTCAAGAGTGAAAAGATTTGGGGTGTTCCTGAAAAGACTATTAACCCGAAAGTCGGTCAGGCCTTTATGGGAATTCTTCGCGGGTTGGAAGACGATTCCATTAACTTCCTTTGGACTCAGGTTGTGAATCCCTTCCAGGCGGCTCCGAACTCCAACCACTGGCTGAAAGCGGCCCGCCATCCGGACAATTTCATTGTCGTAGCGGATGCCTATCCGACATTCTCCTGCCAGTATGCCGACTTGGTTCTTCCGGTTGCCATGATCTTTGAAAAATGGGGTCTCTACGGCAATGCCGAAAGACGTACTCAGGGCTGGCAGCAGATGGCTAATCCTCCGGGAGAGGCAAGAACCGACCTTTGGACCATGATGGAATTTGCCAAACGCATCAAGATCAAAGACTGCTGGGGCGAACAGCCTGTCCCGGGCCTTAAGGTCGAAGGATATGAAGACGGCAAGCTGCCGAGCGTTCTTGACGCAGCGAAAGAAATGGGCATCGATCCGGAAGCCACGCTCTACGATGTTCTTTACGCTCGTGACGACTACACCAAAGTCGCCTGGCCTGATCCCGATCTCGAAAGCAAGATCAACAGTACAGCTGCTCCTGCCAAACTGAACTGGTTCCCGGAAAAAGCGCTCTTTAACGAGTACCGTCAGTTCACACTTGGAGACGGCCATGACCTGGCTGACTTCAATACCTACATGAATTCGACAACGCGCGGCCTGATGTGGCCTGTCGTCAACGGCAAGGAAACACCGTACCGCTTTAACCAGGACTATGATCCGTACGTTAAGGAAGACGGTTATCAGTTCTACGGCAAGCTCTTTAAAGCGATTCCGACAGGCAATCTGTACGGAGTGACCGATCCGAAACCGGTTCCACTGCCCAATAAGGCGAAGATTTTCTATCGTCCGTATGCGGCACCTGTTGAGCAGCCTGACCAGAACTATGATCTGTGGCTCTGTACCGGACGTATTCTTGAGCATTGGCATACCGGTTCAATGACCATGCGCGTACCGGAACTGGAAAGAGCTCAGCCGAACGCGTTCCTGTATATGAACCCCGATGATGCGGCTAAGCGCGGCCTCAAGAACGGCGATTACGCCACGGTTGAAAGCCGCCGCGGCAAGATCAGCGCGATTGTTCAGACTAACCAGCGCAACTTCATGCCGAAGGGAACCACCTGGCTTGCGTTCTTTGACCGTAAGGTTCAGACCAACCAGGTTGTGATCGACGCGACGGATCCGATTTCTGAAGAACCGGATTTCAAGAAGTCCGCGGTCAAGGTTTACAAAGCAGGTTAATTCCTTAACGGAGGAGGGCGCTTCTAAAGCGTCCTCCCAAGCTCATTTTCTATGACTACACACTCGAGACGCGATGTGCTCAGAAAGGGCGTGCAGATCGGAGCAGTCGGAGTCGGCGCCGGTCTTCTGTGGGGACTTTTTCTGCAGAAGACGGGGCGGGCCCAAGGCTTTGTTCCTCGTCCTCCCGGAGCTTTGCCGCCGAATGAATTTGAAACCGCCTGCTCTAAGTGCGGGCTCTGTGTGGAAGCGTGCCCCTATGACACACTGAAACTTGCAGGCTTTAAGGATATCGCTGCTCCGGGAACTCCGTTCTTTGAGCCGCGAGAAATTCCCTGTTATATGTGCAGGGACATTCCCTGTGTGAAAGCGTGTCCATCCGGGGCGCTTCCTCATACTTTCGAAGACATTACCAAAGCAAAAATGGGCGTCGCGGCGATTGACCATAATTCGTGTCTTTCCTGGCAGGGGCTTCGCTGCGAGATCTGCTACCGAGACTGTCCCGAACAGAATAAGGCCATCATTATTGAGAACCATCCGAGGCTTCTCAGCAAGCATGCGATGTTCGTTCCGGTTGTGATGCCTGACAGCTGCACGGGCTGCGGTCTCTGCGTGCACAGCTGTCCGACGGATCGGCCCTCTATCAACATCGTCGATCCGGAAAAATTCCTGGGCAAGATTGGTGATCACTACCGTCTTGGCTGGAAAGAGAAGCTGGATGCTCGAGCAGTCCCCGAGGCTCCGATGAAGGACGCAGGAAAGCCCGGCGGTCTTGATTTTCTGAATTCGGAGCTGCCATGACGGAAAAACAGAAAAAGATACGCCACCTTTCTCAGCCGAAAACGGCAGCCGAATGGATTTATCGTCTTCGGTTTACGATCGCGAGAAGATTCGTGCAGTTTTGTCTTCTGGCGTTTTTTTTCGGTTCTGCTCGATTCGGATTCAAGGTCGCGGATAAATTTATCCTATCCGGTGATTTATCAAGTTCCAGAATCTTGGACATGATTCCGCTTGCAGACCCGTTTGCCGCGCTTCAGCGTCTGTGCGCACAGTACTGGCTTTCTCCGGAAACGCTGATCGGTGCAGGTTTGGTTCTTGCGTTTTACTGGGTTGTCGGCGGCAGAAGTTTCTGCGCCTGGGTATGCCCGATGAATCTCGTGACTGACTTTGCATTTTGGTGTCGGGAAAAGCTCGGTATCAAAACCAATGTGCTGTCCCTCAGTTCAAATCTGCGTTATTTGCTTTTGGCGGTGTCATTGATTCTTTCGCTGTGCACTGGCATTGCGGCGTTTGAGGCGATTAGCCCGCAGGGAGTTCTTTGGCGCGAGATCGTTTTTGGCGGAGTCTATGGTCTGCTGAGTGTGATATTCGGTATCTTTGCTCTGGACTTAGCGGTATCGAAACGCGGCTGGTGCGGCCATCTCTGTCCGCTTGGAGCGTTTTGGGCGTTGTGGGGCCGCCTCAGCGCGACGAAGGTTAAGTTTGACAACGATACCTGCACTCGCTGCGGCGACTGCCTAAAGGTGTGTCCGGAGCCTCAGGTGATCAGTTTTAAGGACGCCGCCAAGGTCGGAATGATTCGCTCGGGAGAATGCACAAACTGCGGAAAATGCGTAAGTGTATGTCCGGAAAATAGCTTGAAGTTCGGAATTCGATTTATTAAAGATACAAAGAAAACTCAATAGGAGTTCCTATGAAAAAACTTTTATTCATCTCATTGTTCCTGATGGCTGCCGCGCCGACAATGGCTCAGAATCCTTCGGATAACGCGATAGAAGATAAATTTGTTCCGCCGATGATTCCTCATCCGGTGGCAAACTTCTTGCCGATTACACCGACGAAAAATGCCTGCCTGATGTGCCATCAGCCGGCTAAACCCGGAGTTGAGGCAAAGAAGGGCCAGCCGACACCGCTTCCTGCCAGTCATGTGACCGGAGATAAAGTTAATCCGAATCGCTATGAATGCATGCTTTGCCATGCGGAAGTTCTTCCCGCGAAGAAGTAATCGCATGAACGCATAAAGAAAAATCCGGGCGAGTGCTCGGATTTTTCTTTTAGAGGTTGTTTTCGCTGGCCCAGACCGCCGCTTCGACTCGTGATCGGAAGGAGAGTTTGCGAAGCAGGTGCTTTACGTGAACCTTTACGGTTCCGTCCGATATGGAAAGGACTCGCGCAATTTCCTTATTAGTTTGACCATGCGCGATAAGTTTCAGAATTTCGAGTTCCCGGTCGGTCAAATCGGACATTCTTCTTTCTTTTCCGAATCCGTCTTCTTTCAGGCATTCGGCCAGCACCTGATTCATGGGTCCGGAGAGGACCGTTTGACCGTTAAGGCCGCGTCGGATGTCTTCTAAGATTTGATCAGGTTCCTGATCTTTAAGGAGGTAGCCGTCGGCGCCGTTCTGGAAACACTGCAGCAAATCGGCCGAGGAGTCGGAAACCGTCAGCATAATGACTCGAATGGACGGGTCTTCCTGTTTTACAGCCGTTAAGATTTCCACGCCGCTGGTGTTTTTCATATTCAGGTCAAGGAGTACCAGATCCGGTTCGGATTGGCGAACGGCAGCCATTGCGCTTTCAAAATCGCCGGCTTCGGCGACCACTTCAAATATCGGGTTCATTCCCAGCAGCTGGACAACGCCTCGTCGGAAAAGAGGATGGTCGTCAACGACGACAACTCGATAAGTTTCTGCCATACCGTTCCTATCGTGAAATTATTTTATTGACTATGGTGTGAAATCTACAACCACCTGTGTTCCGTTTGGCACGGCAGGCTCGATTGAGATGACTCCTCCCAATATTCTAGTGCGCTCATGCATGATTTCTAATCCGTAATGGCCCTCCTTTTTCACGCCTTTAATACCGCATCCGTTATCCCTAACAACGAGGCGGAACTTTCCTGATGCGATCGGGCGAAGCGTGACGAAGACTTGGTCGGCTCTGGCGTGTTTTTCTATGTTGGTCAGGGCTTCACGAAGAATCTGCAGGAGATGAATTTGTTTGTTTGCGTCAAGCTCAAAGCTTTGAAGCTCGACATCAGTGGTGTAATGGAAGCCGTCGCGTTCCTTGAACTCGTCCAGAATGGAGAGGATGTTCTGTTTCAGATCGGATGACTTCGGTTTCAGTCGGAACGTGGTCAGCACGGAGCGCAGCTGCTGATAGGCGGTTTGGACGCCGAGCTTGAGCTCATCAAGAATGCTTTCAACTTCCGGACTTACCGTTCCTTTGTGAAGTTCTGTGCTCAGGCGAGCGATTTGAATTCGGGAGAATGCGAGCGACTGAGCAATGGAATCATGCAGTTCACGCGCAATCGTGGAGCGCTCTTCGAAAAGAGCGAGGCGGCGGCTTTCCACACTTTTTTGAGAATTATCGATTGCCTGAGCAAATTCCTGACCGAGGTTTTTGGTGAACTCGCGGTCGACGCGAACGTTCGCGTCCTCTTTAAAAAGTATGAGAAGCGTGAGCTGAGTGGTATTGATGTCCGCAGGTATGCAGGCAAGGCTGTATTTTTGTTCGTCGCGCAAGAAGTGCAGTATGGAATATTCTTTTTTAAGCACTTCATTAAGTTTGATATCAAAGCTCTGTACCGGCGGGTAGTTCGTCTGATCGGCCTCTGCAATGAAGCGGAGCGTGTCGGAGCCCGCGGAGCGCAGGCCGAGAGCGGCTGAACACGCGTCTAGTCGCTTGGTGATCAGCAGAAGGGCTTTATCGAGGTGTTCGCGCTCAAGCTGCGCGGTAAACAGGATGTTTTTCAGATCATAGAGAAGCTGGATCGCATCTTTCTGAAGATTCAGATCCGCGGTTTTTTCTTTGACTTCCTCTTCCAAGTTTGTGTACAGACGAGAGAGGTCCTCGATCATGAAGTTCATGCTGTCGGAGAGATTGCCGATCTCATTGTCTTTACGGTAAGAGCTTCGGCGGGAGAAGTCCCCGGCGCGTACGGAGGAGGAAAGATTGGAGAGCTCTTCAAGCGGATCAAAAAGGATTCGTCTTAAATAAACGCGGACAAAGATAAAGAGCAGCAAAGCGAAGAGCATCAGCAGCGAAAGACCGATGCGGATCTGTCGGGTTTTAATTTCGAGATCTTTTTCCAAGTCCAAAACGAATTGATCAATTTTGGAAACAAAGGAAGGGATGGTGTCGAGGAATAGGGTCAGTTCGGTTTCAGGCGAATGGATCACCTCTTCGGCGAGCGGCTTGATGGTTGAAAAATATGAACCGCTGATCGCGTCATATGTTTTTCTGAGATCGTCCTTAGGGTCGTTCGGGATGGCATCAGTGAGACCCTGACTCGAGAGGCGCCGTTCAAATTCCTTTAGGGCGCCGCCGATTTCTTCAGCTCTCTGAGCTTCGGGCAGGCGCGCTGAGCGTGCCGCTGTCAGCGATAAGACATAGCTCTGCATACGAAGAGAGCCGGAGATATTGATGGCGCTTCCCTTTCCCGTGGAGTCCTGCGTGACCTGCAGGAAAGAGAAGAGGCCGATAAAAGCGACCGCGGTAATCGCGATCAAGACGGCGGAAATCTGAGTGAAAAGAGAGTTTCTAAAAGGGAGCACTTTTTTCATATGATTTCCGCCTCCTGTCAGTGTTTATCTTACTTAAAGCCTTCGTGCGGGAAGTCTTTAACCGCGTGCCAGAGGACCTCGGAGCCCTGCATGAAGTCTTCTGTCTTCATGGCTTCATGAGGATTGTGCGAGCCGTTCTGGTTGGCGACAAAGATCATCGCGGCGGGGATGCCGAGGCCGCCGAATGTGACCGTGTCGTGGCCGGCTCCGGAAGGAAGCTCTTTGGTTTTTAGGCCGGCTTCAGCGGCGGCTTTGGAGAGATGCTCTCTGAGCGCCTGATGGATGGCGAGCGGTTTACTCGAGATCAGTCCGTCGAACTCAAATTTAACGCCGCGTTTCTTGGCGACTTCTTCGGCTTCTTTGACCAGGACCGCGTGGAATCCGTCAAGGGTTTCCTGAGAGAGAGAACGGATGTCGACACAGAAAGTGACTTCGCCCGGAACAACCGCGATTGCGGAAGTTGCCGCGGTGTGAACGACACCGATCGTGAATACGAGGTCGTGTCCTGCCTTCAGCCATTCGTCCCAGAGACAGTCCATGCGGTAGGCCAGTTCAGCAAATGCCAGAACAGCATCATGGCGGAACTGTTTGTCAACGGCGCCGGAGTGAGCGGTCTGACCGACGCATCGAATGTTTTTGTGACGGACGTTTCCGCGGATTCCCGTCACGATACCGGCGCGCAGGGTATCGGAAGAGTCCAGTGTTGGGCCCTGTTCAATATGAAGTTCAATAAAGGCGGCCATCTTGGAGAGGTCCACCACAGGTTTTCCGGTTGTCAGCGCATCGGGATCAAAGCCGCAGGCTTTGATGGTTTCCGCAAGAGTCTTGCCGCTTGTGCGGTGTTTCAGAGCGAGGTCCTTGTCGGTGAGCTGTCCGGTCATGCCGAGCGAGCCGACATAGCACTTGCCGAACCAAGAGCTTTCTTCCATGCGCATCATCAGGACGGTGAAATCTCTTTCGGGCTGATAGTTGGTTTTGCGCATCCAGCGGGCGACGCAGAGAGCGGCAACGATGCCGGCGAGACCGTCGAAGTTTCCGCCCTGAGGAACGGAGTCGGCATGAGAGCCGCTGACCAAGGCGGGCAGATCACGGTTTTTACCTGGGACGGTCATCCAGACGTTGCCGGCCTTGTCTTCAGAAATTTCGAGGCTGAGTTCTTCTCCGATTTTTCTGAAGTACTCAAGAACCTGAGTTTCTACTTCGCTGTAGCCCTGGCGGGATACGCCCTGGCTGTCAAGCGACATTGCACGAACATCGTCAAAACACTTCTGCGCGAATTCAAGGCCTTCACGCTGGAAATCTGTAGACATGAAAAGATTCTCCTTAATCAGATTGGTTGGTAATGGTTTTGTATAGGGGCAAAGTTTACCTGCAGACCTATAGGTATGTCATTAAGCCAATATTTGAGTAAACTCGACATTTACATTTTTGTAAGGGTTTACCTCATTACGTAAAAAAACGTATTGTGTGAGACTAGCAACCGACAGGAATGCCTATTTCTGTCGGGGAGAAGGCCCTTTTGTCAGGTAGCTGACAAAAGGGGAAATCTAATATTTTTAAGGTGTTTTTCAATGTCAATTACTGCCTGGATTGCAGTCGTCGTTGTTATCGCAACGGTTTACTGCCTGATTAAGCGCTATGAAACACGCTTGGTCCTCTTTACAGCCGGCTTACTTCTTTGCTGCATCTCTATGAAGCCGATGGCAGCACTGGATCAGTTCGCAAAGAGCATGACCAATGCAAGTCTGATCATGGCAATCTGCGGTGCGATGGGATTTGCTTTTGTGGTTACACACACTTCCTGCGACCGTCATTTAGTCTCTCTGCTGGCCGCTCCGCTCAAGAAGCTTGGAATTCTCTTGATCCCGGCCTGTACTGCGGTTACTTTCTTCGTTAATATCGCGATTCCTTCCGCTGCCGGCTGTGCCGCTGCTGTAGGCGCGACATTCATTCCGGTTATGATTCGTTCCGGTATTCGTCCAGCCGCCGCAGGCGCTGCCGTTCTGATGGGTACTTACGGATCTATTCTCTCTCCGGGTATGTCTCATAACAACTTCGTTTCGAAGATTTCGAACATGGGTGTTATGGACTTTATCGCTCTGCACACACCGTTCTCCCTCATCATGATGGGTATCGGTCTTGTCGGTATTACGATCGTCTGCCTGGTTCTCCGCGACAACAAACCTACAGCTGAAGAGCTTACTGCTTATGAAGCCAAGGAAGGCGGTTCTGAAATTACCAAGATCAATCCGCTCAAGGCTCTGGCTCCGCTGGTTCCGCTTATTATTCTTGTTGTCGGCAACTCTTGGGTTCCCGCTCTTAAGATGGGTGTTGCTCAGGCTATGGTCCTTGGCGCCATCTTCACACTGGTTGTTTCCTGGACCGATCCTCAGAAGTTCTCCAAAGAATTCTTCCGCGGTATGGGCGACGGTTATGGCTCTGTGATGGGCATCATCATTGCCGCCGGTGTCTTCGCTGCCGGTCTGCGTACTGCCGGCCTGATTGACGCCTTCGTTACAGCGCTCAAGGCTTCCAACGAACTCGCTCGCTGGGGTGGTTCTATCGGCCCGTTCGTCCTTGCTGTTATTACCGGTTCCGGCGACGCTGCAACTTTCGCGTTCAACGAAGCGGTTACACCGCACGCTGCTGACTTCGGCATGCAGGTTCCGAACCTCGGTGCTCTGGCTCTCATCTCCGGTTCTCTCGGACGTACAATGTCCCCGATTGCCGGCGTTGTGATTCTGATCTCCGGTCTTGCTATGGTTCAGCCGATGCAGCTGGTTAAACGTACAGCGATTCCGATGATCGTCGGTGTTTTCACCCTCGCTCTGATCATGGTTTAATCAGGACCCGCTGAATAGTTAACAAAAAGGCGCCGAACCTCGTGGTTCGGCGCCTTTTGGTATTAATTTTTTATTGCAATATAGGTATCCCGCTTATAGAATAAACCTTCAATGCGACGCTTCGGCAAGAGCCGCAGCGGGTTCAAATTACGGACGTTTCTGTGATTAGGGATGATTTATTATGACATCCCGTATTGGTTTGATAAAACCATTAAAAATCAGTCGTCTGCAAGCGCATTTTACCTGCGCATCTGACTCATATCGGCTGCGCATCAACGAATAGAGGAGATACCTACACCATGACCGATTACAACACACAGCTTATCGAGCAGCGCAGAGAACTTCACCAGTGGCCCGAAGAAGGCTGGACTGAGTTTTGGACAACTTCCTACATTGTGAAGAAGCTCCAGGCTTACGGTTATGAAGTTCTCGTCGGAACCAAGGTAATTAACCCTGAACAGGTTTTCGGCCGCAATCAGAAGCTGGTTGATCTCGGTATCAAGAACGCGCTCGAAAGAGGCGCTGATCCCAAGCTGATTGAAGAAATGGGCGGTTATACCGGCTGCGTCGGTGTGCTTGACACAGGCCGCGAAGGTCCTACGACCGCCTTCCGTTTTGACATTGACTGTGTATGCGTTCGTGAAACGGACGATCCCGCACACAAACCGAATAAAGAAGGCTTCAGAAGCCAGCATGACGGTTATATGCATGCCTGCGGCCACGATACGCATGCTTCCATCGGCCTGACGCTTGCTCACTGGATTGCTGACCACAAGGACCAGCTCAAAGGCAAATTTAAATTCGTTTTCCAGCCTGCTGAAGAAGGCGTTCGCGGCGCTTCAGCCGTTGCCGCCTCCGGTATTGTTGATGATGCAGACTTTTTCTTTGGAAGCCATATTTCGTTCATGGCCGATTCCGGTGAAATTGTTGCCGCTCCGTATGGTCTGCTCTGCACTTCCAAGTATGACGTGACATTCAAAGGTCAGCCCGCTCACGCAGGCAAAGAGCCGAATGCCGGCCATAACGCACTGGCTGCAGCCTGCAATGCCGTTGTTCAGATGCTTGGTATTCCTCGTCACGGCGGCGGCATGACTCGCATTAACATCGGTACGCTTCGTGCCGGCGAAGGCCGCAACGTGATTCCGAGCTCCGCCCACATGGCGCTTGAAGTTCGCGGTGAAACCAGTTCGATCAACGACTATATGTCCGAGCAGGTTATGAACATTTTGGAAGGCATTTCCAAGGGTTTCGGCGTTTCTTATGAAATTTCCCAGATGGGTGCCGCTGTTGACTTTACAAACGATCCTGAGCTGAGCGAGCTTATTGCTGAAGTTGCTAAAGAAACTGAAGGTGTTGAGAAGATTATTCCCGACGGAAACTTTGGCGGCTCTGAAGACATTTCGATTCTCGGCAGAAGAGTCCAGCAGCACGGCGGTAAAGCCGCATTCTTCATTTGTGGTGCGGACAGAGCCGCAGGTCATCATCAGAGCACATTCGACATTGACGAAAACGCTTTGAAGACTGCGTTAGGCATGTATGTTGGTATTGCTAAGAAAGTGAACGGAATTTAATTTCCTGAGCTAATAAGAAAGGGAGCTGCCGTCGGTTGATTGGCAGCTCTTTTCAATGGCAGAAAAAGGACTTTTACGTAGAGAATTTCAGCTATGTCGCTTGCAGAATAATAAGCCTCGCCGTTTTTGTGCGAGGCTTATTTTCCATAATACCTATCCCAGATGAGGACTAACTTTTAAAGCTGCCGGAGCAGGTCCTGACTGTATTTATAGGTTAAGTCGAATACTCTTTGTGTCTGATAACCAGGTAACGGTACTTCGACACCTATCGGTCTTTCCGGCATATGGCGCAGGAATTCAACCAGCGGAAGTTCGCCAACACCGGGGATGAGTCGGCCTTCGCGAGCTTCTCTTACAACTCCTTCAAAACCTTTTGGGGTTCCGGATGTCGATTCGACTTTAAGCTGTCCGGCGCGCTGTGCAGCAACAAGCTTCTTGTCAATCGGACCATTGATAACCGCGTCGCAAAGATGAATTTCGCCTAAATACTGCTGCGGAATTTTATCAAGGTCGTTGTGTGAACCACCTGATCTATAAAGATGCAGAGCGTCAACAGCGATGGTGCAGTTTTTACGGTCGGCCAATTTCACAAGTTCATAAGCCTGTTCCAAAGTACCTACAGTTCTCCAGATCATGAATTCAACGTCGATATTGAATCCTCTTGGTGCAGCATAATCAGCCATATCCTGCAGAACACGAGCGAACTTTTCTTTATTGGGGGCATCTCCGCAGAGTGTCAAATTTTTAACACCCAGCTCCGCACAGGCGTCCATCACAGAGTGGAATTCAGCAGGGTTAGTATCAGAGTTGATGGCAAACCCATCGACGCCGTGCAATGTGATGCCCGTATTAGCAAGGTACTGTTTGAATGCTTTGATTTCTTTTGTACCGGCTTTAAATTCATGAGCAAGGGCTCCGGGAACAATGGGATGAATTCTAAGTCCCATCATTTCATAGCCGGCTTTTTCCCGAGTTTTACAGTTAAATTTTGAATAAAGCTCGGCCCACATTGGCTTAACAGCCAAATTTTTTTAACGCCTAAGTAACACTAATGTAGTACATTATGGTATAATTGAGAACCTTATGAGGAGTTCCTTATGCCAATGCATGTGTCCATAGTGTCTGTTAAGAATCACAAGTACATTCGCGTGTGCTCCAGTTACCGCAATGCCGAAGGCAAACCACGGACTCGGGTAATTGAAAACCACGGCAGGCTCGAAACTGCTTTAGAAAAAGACCCGGAGTTTCTTGACAAGCTCAAGGCTCGTATTGCTGAAGAGAACCGTCTGGAACAATTGGCTAAAGACCGGGAGCTCGAATTGCAGGCTCGTAAAAGGATGGACAAACTTTCTGAATTGGCTCGATCAAACAATGATTTGCCGGGTTGTTTCCATCTCTACAACGTTGGAGCCGCGATTATCCGTAAAGTTTGGTGCGACTTAAAGATGCCGGAGTTTTTTCGGTATCTTCAAAAGGATCGTAACATTGGCTATTCGTATGACAAAGCTGCCTATCTACTCACCGAGCAGCGGTTGTTGGCTCCGGCCAGCAAGCTTCAGAATTTCAAGAATAAGGACTCAAGCATTATTGATCACTCCGAGATTGATCATCTTCAGGATTTGTATCGAGTTCTTGATCTATTGAAAGAGGACAAAGAGAGCGTCGTCAAACACCTCAACCGAGAAATTCAAAAGAGGACAAAAAGGAAGATCACTGCCGCCTTCTACGATGTAACCACCTACAGTTTTGAAAGCCGCAACATTTCTGATTACAAAGACTTTGGTCTGAGCAAGGATCATAAGGTCAATGAGGTCCAAGTGGTGCTTGGACTGGTTATGGATGAGAATGGCATTCCCATTGATTATGAGCTCTTCAACGGAAGCACTAATGAATTCGGAACCATGGTGCCGTTGATTAAGAAGATCAAAACGACTTACGGGATCGATCAATTGATAGTAGTTGCTGACCGAGGGTTAAATTCAAGTGAGAACCTATTTGCGCTCAGACAAATAGGCTGTGATTTCGTAATTGCACAAAAGTTTAAGAATGCCTCAGCCGATGAGAAAAAGGCAATCCTAGACCAAAACAATTGGCAGAAGAGTACATGCGACGAAAACGGAGAGATATTTTGCCGCTATAAGACGATAGAGGTTAATAAACCGCTATACGAAACCAGAACCAGCCCTACGACAAAACTCAACTACAAGACAAAAAAAGTAATTGACACTATGAATTTGCATTGGATCGTCTCTTACAGTCCGCGCAGAGCAAAAAAAGATAGGGCAGACAGAGATAGAGCGATTGATAAGGCGCTTGATGCAATTAAGAATCCGGGCAAACTACGTCTAACCGGCTATAAGTCATTGGTTAAAATGCCAAGAAAAGACGGTGCACCGCAATTAGATACCGAAAAAATAGAAGAACAATCTCAATGGGATGGGTATTACGTTATTTGCACGAATCTTGAAATATCACCTGAGAGAGCCACTGAGATTTATCGAAAGCTCTGGCAAATTGAAGATTGTTTCCGGGTCAGCAAATCTCAATTGGAGACTCGGCCATGCTTTGTATGGACAGATTCTCACATATATGGCCATTTCTTGAGCTGCTTCATAAGCTTGGTGCTGGAAAAATATATGCTTTACAGCCTCAAGCAGGAACTCGGAGATCAAGTCACTCATGGGAAGATGTGCTCTGCCTTACGTCAGTCCCAAGTCGTCTACGATGATATCAATCCACAGCTGCCGTTATTTCTAAGGTTATACGAACCGGGGCTGTTTGATGAAATGAGTAAGCACTTTGGTCTGAAGGTCCTAAGTCGCGTAGAGAAGCCCGTAGGCCTAAAAAAGAAACTTCATTTACCGGGGCTGAAAGTTGTAGCTACCACGGCGTGGAAATCGTAAGATCGGAGAAGCCCTGCTATACGGGGCTTCCAGGGATTTTATTCAATCGTAAACTGTAAAACTCGGGAGCAAGGGCTCCGGGAACAATGGGATGAATTCTAAGTCCCATCATTTCATAGCCGGCTTTTTTAGCCTGACTAGCGAACTCCTCCGGAGGAAGCTCGATGGCGCACAAGGCGATTGCCTGTAAAGGCCGTTTCCCCGCTTCCATGGCGAGCGCTGCAGGGACTGTAGATAACAAGCTTGATCCTGCGACTGTTGCTGCTGTTTTAAATAAATTTCTTCTAAGCATTATTTACTCCATTGATGTGAAAGGTTTCTGCTGAACTTCCTTGCTGCAATTGAAATTAAATAGGACGCCTCCTAACTCTTTCCTCGATGGGTAAATTCTGAATCGAAGGGACTTAAATAAATACAACCCTCGGGATGTGCTTTAGTGAATTGTCCGGGTAAGGGATATAAGGGGAAATGCGATCCCGGTGTAATCGTTATAAGTACGGATTAATACCTAAAGAAGAGGTTGGCTTCTTATTGAATGATAAAAAATAAACGGCAGGATAAATTAAAAAAACAAAGCCCTACTTAGAATCGCAAGAAATCACAAACATCTGTACGACGCGTTTTTTAAGCGTGCATTTATAAGCATTTGAAAATTATTTTTTGTGGTAAAGGAGTATTGAAAAGCGGATTGTGTTATGGATAGAGCTACAAGTTCTAAAACGTTGTTTGATGCAATCGTCTCCTTTCAATTCGTACCGTCACTGCCGTCCACTTTTATTTTGTTTGAAGGAAAACTAGTGAGCAGATTTGAGATGGTTGAGGTCGTCTCGAGATGTAGATCGTAGCATTAGCTTGAAGGTGCGTTAGTTGCTTGTGAGACAAGATAGACAGCAGGCATAAGAAAAGGGCGCCTTGCGACGCCCTTATAGGAGATGAACCTATATCTGATTATTTCTTCAGACGGTCAGGCCACCAGCTCGGATACGGCTGAGTCTGAGGAGTCTGGAGCCAGCCCGGAACATAGTGTGTTTCCGGATCAAGCTTGGAAGCTTCTTCGCCGGCGTTGTAGAAGCCCATGATTGTGCAGGAGCCCATAGCGATCATGAGAACGATGACAACGTAGAGAAGCTTGCGCAGGAAGCTGCGTGTAGCGTTGGACGGACCGCACCACTTCATGCACAGACGATAGAGACCGATCATGCCGTGAAGTTCTGTAACGATGAGGAACAGGAAGATGACCCACAGCCAGGAGTGATAAACCTCAAGACCGCTGCCATAAGGGCCGATAGCGCCCGGGTTCATGAGCATCGGAAGCAGATGCGGGAAAACAAGAGCTGTAAGGATCACACCGGTGATGAACTGAACCCACCACATTGTGGTGTCAGTGTGACGGAGCAGCTTGTAGTGGCCGCGCATAATGCGGAAGGCTTTGTAGTTGCTCGGGAACTTACGAAGAGCCAGAATGGCGTGAATGATAACGAGGATGAAAATGAATCCTACGAATACAACGTGCATCCAGAGGTGGTCAACACCGTCAATGAAGTAGCCGCCGGTGAAAGAAACCAGAGACCAGAAGGTGTCTTTGCCCAGCAGGATGGAGCTGGTGAAAGCCATGTGGCAGAACAGGAACAGACCAAGGATAAGGCCTGTGACAGACTGGAGAACGTCGCACCAGGCATAAGCCTTAGATTTCTGTTTTGTCTCTACTAAGTCTTCGCCGTCAATCACGGTCTTAGCAGAAGGTGTCACCTTGTAGAGGTGAGATACGTCTTTAAATTCATCGGACATGATAAACCTTAATATTTGGGTGAAATTATTGTCTCAACGACTGAACGTATCATGCGCCAGAGCACGTTAAAAGTCGCCTAAATTTTTGCCTAAAACTGATAAAAGACAAAATAAAACCCTTAATTCGTTCTTAAATTAAGGGTTTTTACCTAGAAACTAATATTTATGCACTTATTTGGTGCCAAAGATTCTATCGCCGGCATCGCCTAAGCCCGGAACAATGTAGGCGTTCTTATTTAATTTTTCATCAAGAGAGGCCACAAAAACCTCAATTTCCGGATGTGCCTTCTGGAAGGTTTCAACACCTTCAGGTGCGGCAACTAAGGCGACAAATTTAATGTCTTCCGGGCAGACACCGCGTTTGAGCAGTGTGTCAACCGCAGCGACAGCGGAGTTGCCTGTCGCGAGCATCGGGTCGCAAAGAATAATCTGACGCTTGTCCAGTTTGGACGGCAGCTTAACCAAGTATTCAACCGGCATATGATCGGGACCGCGATAGAGGCCGATGTGGCCGACGCGTGCGGAAGGCATTAAATCAAGGAGACCGTCAGACATGCCGAGACCGGCACGCAGAATCGGAACAATGACCAGCTTTTTCCCGGCAAGGAAACTCGCCTTGCATTTTCCGAGCGGTGTATCAATCGTACGGACTTCCATCGGCAGGTTGCGTGTGACTTCGTAGCCGATTAAATAAGTAAGTTCTCTCAGAAGCTGGCGGAAAGAATTAGAAGGAGTTTTCTTTTCACGCATCGTGCTGAGTTTGTGGGTGACCAAAGGATGATCGACGATGTGAAGCTTAGGAAAACGCGGATCAGTTTTCATCTATATTTCTCCAAAAAATCTTTTTTTAATTATTGCACTCATTTAGGCATCGCGTTTACATGTGCCATTGAGGAATGGATTAGACTAGTTACAAATAGATAGCTGATCTGAAGGATTTCACATGCGTTATATCGTTCTGCTCATTGTATTTCTGCTCGGTGCCGGATTCACTTTTCTCAATTGGACCGCAGTGAACGCACCGGTTGATGTCGATTTAATAGTCACTACAGCGAAGGCTCCTTTGACGCTGATGCTGCTGTTCTGGTTTGCGATTTTGTTCCTAATCGTTCTCTATTGTCTGTTTGCACAGCAGACCGGAGCTTTTGCGACCATGCGCAGACTCACAAAAGAGCTGGAATCTCAGCGCAAACTCGCTTCCGACAGTGAAGACTCCCGTCTTTCCGACGTTAAAGCGGATTTCGAGGCTAAGTGGCAGAAATGGACTCAGGAGCAGAGAGATGTACTGGCTCAGACAGAGCAGCGTCTGACAGAGAACCAGAATAAGATTCTGAGCGCTTTTAAAGACACTCAGGATCAAATCTCGAACGCAAATAAAGATCTCAGTAACTCGATTACCGGCTCCCTGGACACAATGGACGACAAGATTACAAAGATTCTGATCAGTAAATAACGCCGTAAATTTTGACAGCCGGGTTTCTTCCGGCTGTTGACTGCCGCCGTTTGCTCCGCTGAATGCGAAGAACGGCGGTTTTGCTTTCTGTCTTTAAAGCAGCCGCTGCAGCGATTCTGCGGGAACTAATTCAAGAGTGCTTTGCGGCCACGGACGAATCTGCTGGTACTGCATAAGGTTAAGCGTGTCGAGCCCGGGGATAGTATTTGGCGTGAGCCACGCTGCGATGCGGGCGAGTTGAGTGAGTCCGAGACTTGATTCGAGTGAAGAGCTGATCACAGCCGTCATGCCAAGCCTTCGGGCGGCTTCGGTCTGACTTTTAATTTTTTCTAAACTGCCGGTCAGAGTCGGCTTGATGACGACCGCTTTGGCGATATCGCTCGAATCGAATGTAAAGTCCGACTCACGCAGGCTTTCGTCCCAGGCAATCGCAACCCCGGTCTGTCTCGCGAAGATGCGCGATTCTTCCCGGCTCTGACAAGGCTCTTCTATAAAGGCGATTCGCTCCCGATAATGCGGCCGTATGTTCTGAGCGAAGTCAAGCGCCTGACTAAGCGTCCATGATCGATTGGCGTCAAGCCTCAGGCGTACGTCCGAAACAGCGTGAAGTACTGTATCGACAGTGATCCCGTCATTGGCGGCGCCAGAGAAACCGACTTTGACTTTCGCGTTTTTTTCTCCTTTGGCGCCGGCAAGTTTGTTAACCAGCTTTTCTGTCTCGCAGCCTCCAAGCGGAACCGTACGGTAGTCTGCTTTCATGGGAAGCGTGCCGTTGAGTTCTGCGAGCGCACAGCTGATTCCGAAAGCCGCAGATGGGAGCTTCGGCAGTTCTTCTTCGCCGCTCAGCCACAGCTTTGTCCAGCAAAGCAGAGCGTCCTGAGCCTCTTCAAGGGATTCGGCGCTGAATCCGGGAAGCGGACTGATTTCTCCCCATCCGCAGCGATCTTCAGACCGAAGCTCAATATAAAGGCCCTCTCGGCAGCTGATTCGTTTGGCGCGCAGTGCAACACCCACATCCATAGGTATCTGCCATTTATAAACGCGCGCTGTACGATTTGTTTTTGGAGAATTCATGATGAGCGGTCCGTTACGAACGAAGAATGTCGGCAAGCGCTTTTGCGACGGCTTCGGGATTTTCTCGATGAGCATTGTGTCCTGCGTTCTCGATGACTCTGACATCAGAACAGAGCTCTTTAGCAAGCGCTCGGAACTTTGCGTCTTTCTCGCCGCAAAGGTAATGGAAGGCGAAAGTTCTGTTTTTCAGCTCCTGCCGCAGATCCGGCTGAGCTGATAACGATGCGGATTCAAGCATCGCTGCTAAAGTTTCTCCGTTATTGCGGCTTCTCAAAGCGATAAGCGCGCTTCGCTCTTTTTGAGTCAGAGAGCTGAAAACCGGCTGTTGGTACCAGTCGGTAAAAACTTTCGGCAGGGGCTCCGAACGGAACCGCTTAGCCCAAGCTTGGTCGGATAGGCGCCGCTGCTCTTTTGCTTCTTGGTCCTGCAGGCCGGGGTGGCCGCCTTCTACAATTAGTCCTTTAAGACCAACCAATCCTTTGCAGGCAGTAAACATCGCGATGCGCCCGCCAAGAGAATATCCGATGAGAAAAAATTCCCGCACACCATAGTGCGCCAAAGTCTGACGTATGAGCAGGGCGGTGTCCTCAAACCCGTTCACGTGTATTCCTGAAGAACCGCCATGGCCCGGCAGATCGATATACATTTGCGGATGTTCGCAAAAAGACGCTCCGATCGGCTGCCATTCGCGACGGTCTCCCGAGAAACCGTGCAGAAAGACAAGCCAGGGTCGACCCGACTGTCCCTCTTTAATCTGAGCGCTGAGAATCATAAGCGGCTGACTTCTTTAAGAAGGCTTCTCAGCATCTGAGCGCCTTCGGTTTCATTGACTTTAAGTTCTATAACTGTTGCGGCCGGAATTTTCCAAGCTTCAGCGAGCGCGGTTTCTAAATCTTCCCGGCATTTAGGGGCGCAGTATCTAAGAGAGAACATGCCGGCAGCGTGCGCGAAATCCGCATCCTGAGGCATTTGATAAAAGCGGGTTCTTTCTGCCTGAGGCGTCGGAAGAAGCGAGAATATCTGTCCGCCGTTGTTGTTCACGATGATCTGAACAAACGGTGCGGTTGCGTGCCGCAGCAGCGCCAAAGAGTTTACGTCATAGAGCGCGGAGAGATCACCGACGATCGAAAGCGTCGGCTTGCCCGTGTCGAGCTGAACGCCAGCCGCCGTGGAAATCAAGCCGTCGATGCCGCTTGCGCCGCGATTGCTGTACACCGGATATCCGGCGGGGAGCTGCCCAAGCGCGTCAATGAGCCGCACGATAAGGCTGTTGCCAACAAAGAACTGTCCGTTTTCCGGCAGATATTTGCCGATTCGGTGCGCAAGCTGAGCTTCTCCGAAACCGACGCACTTTGATTCCACAATTTTTGCGGTTTCTTTGGATAATTGGACGCATTCTTTATACCAAGGCGCTCCGGGTTCAGCCTCATGCAGATCCAGCCAGCGGCTGATATCTGCGATGATTCGGCGCCCCCGATGCTGTGCAGGATCAAGTCTGCCGCAGTTTGGATCAACGATCCAATATTCTTTCGGCGCGCATTTAGTCTGCCACTGCAGCAGGCGTTTTCCGGTGAGTCCGCTTCCGAGCTGAATCACAATTTCGGCTTGGTTGAGTTCTTCTACGGCTTTTGGGTTGCTGAGCCAAAGGTCTGCGCAAGGCAGGGGCTGGCCCGTTTGAGAGAGCACATCGCCAATCAAGGGCCAGCCAAGAGTCTGTGCCCACTGCGCCGCCTTTACACCGTCTTTTGCGTTCATGCGGCCGGCGATGACCACGCCGCGTTGCTGACGAATGAGCGGCCAGTCACGCTCCTTGAAAACTTCGATCGGAGTAGCTTCCTGAAGCCAAGGCTTGTCATCGGTCCACCAATCTCCGAGGCTTTGCTGCCAGCTAAGACCGGTGTCGTCCATTTCTCCGTAAAGGGGCTCCGTAAACGGGCAATTGATGTGTACAGCTCCCGCATGCAGCGTTCCCATCGCGTCATCAATGGAAGAGACGAGCCATCGAGCTGAAATCCGCTCAGTCGGGCTCGGAAGAAAAAGAGAACGAGCCGGGTGCGACGCAAATATTCCTATCTGTCGGATAGCCTGATTTGCGCCGCAGTCAATCAATTCCTGCGGGCGATCCGCGGTTAACAGGACGAGTTTTTCTCCGGTGAGCCCGGCTTCAATAAGAGCCGGGTACAAGTTTGCGACCGCGGTGCCGGAGGTAACAATGACAGCGACCGGATCTTTGCCGGCTTTGGCAAGGCCGAGCGCAAGATGTCCGAGTCCGCGTTCATCAAAATGTGTGTGCAGAGTAAAACCCGGATTTTCTGCCGCAGACAAAGTTAGCGGAGTGGAACGGGAACCCGGCGCAATACAGACATGTTTGACGCCGTGACGTCTGACGGCTTCAAGAATAACGGACGCCCAGCGGCGGTTAAATGAACTTAGCGACATGACAGATTATTGTTTACTTGTGTTCAGGCTGAAGCAGGGTTTTGAGACCCGCAGCCTTGTTATTGATTTCGATCCATTCAGCTTCCGGATCCGACCCCGGAACAATGCCCGCGCCTGCATAGAGACGAACGACATTGCCGCTGATCTTTGCGGATCTCAGAGAAACGCAGAATTCGCTTTGCTTTAAGGAAAGGTAGCCTGCGGAACCCGCATACCATTCACGGGTAAAAGGCTCGTACTCAGCAATGAATTCTCGTGCTGCATTTCGCGGCAGTCCCGCCACAGCCGCAGTCGGCTGGAGCTGATAGAGACATATCGTGTCATCGGCTTTATGCAGAGATGTTTGAATTTGTCTGCGCAAATGCTGCACCTTGCGCAGGCGGAGAATGTGCTCCGGCAGGACCTCGAGCTTTTCGCATTCAGCTTCAAGGCGCTGACAGATGTCTTTGACTACCAGCATGTTCTCACGCTGATTCTTATCATCTGACATGAGCCATCTGCCAAGTCTGAGCGCTTCCTGATCATCATTATGGTTTGCGACGGTGCCGGCTAAAGCTTCCGTTTGCAGTGATTTGCCGATGCGCCGCCAAAGTCTTTCCGGGGAAGAACCGAGAAAGGCGCTGTCAGGGTCAAAGGCCATGTAGAAGTGATAGCAGTGAAGGTTCTGCTTTCTGCTCTCGTTCAGCATGGATGCCGGGTTGATCGGCTTTTCAAAGTGCAGGTCGGTCGCTCTTGCAAGTACGGTTTTATTAAGTTTGCCGTTACTGATCGTGTCGGTGGCAAGCTTGATTAAACGGCACCATTCTTCTTTATCCGGTCGATGCTCCTCACGGATCATCTTAGATTGAAGCGGCGGCAAAGGTTTTGCGCACTTGAGGGCTGCGATATAAGCCTTAGCGAATTCGCTGTCAGAGCGCAGAGAATTTTCGCTGAAAAGCGTCAGCCGTAAAGCTGCATCTTCTCCGTTTCGTCTCCACTCCAGACGAGGCAGAATCAGGCTTGATCGGGACGGATCAAATTCATTCAGTCCCCACACACGTAAGTCTTCATCCGGATACTGACGAATAAATTTCTGAGCATCTTCAAGCGAAGTGAATGCGACTGCTTTACCAAGGACTGCAGCTTCCTTGCTTCCGCTTCTCTGCTGCCAGTAAAACTGCGGATAGGCGCTCTGGCTTGAGAGCCAAGTCAGGGCATCAAAGCTGTCGTTCAGCGCAAAAGAAGATTCGAAAACCCGTAAGCCGGGGGCGTCGGGCAGCGTTGAAGAAAGCTGATTCAGCAAATCATTCAGCGCCGTATCGAGTGGGAGCATGCGGACCTCTTAACAATTAAATCAGTCGATTATAAGAAGACCGAGAGGGGATATGTTTTGAAGATTTACATTACGAATCGAAAGAACACATTTGCTAAAAATATTTAAGATGAATGTATTCGTAATATATTGAATTTAAAATGTTTATTGACTCAGTGATGAGATATTAATTTTGAAAAAGAAGCGGTCATTTCGGGTACATAGGTTCCAAGGTCTATGCGCCGGACATTGATGTAAGAAACGAAATGAAAATGCAGGTTTTTATTTAGAAGTGAATACTAACTTCAATTCAGCGTCACTGAGGTTCAGATCTTCCGGGATGAAAAACGGGCGGCCTGGGCCGCCCGCTGTGACTGAATCAGCATCGCTTAGTTCTTATGGTAGCTTGTGACGCGATCAACTTCTTCCTTACTTCCGAGGAAGACCGCAACACGCTGATGAAGCTTCTCCGGCTGCAGATCAAGGATGTCTTCATGTCCGTTTGTGGCTCTTCCGCCGGCCTGTTCAATCAGCATCGCCATCGGGTTGGCTTCATACATGAGACGCAGTTTGCCGGGTTTGGACGGATCGCGGTTGTCGCGCGGATACATGAAGATGCCGCCGCGGCAGAGTACGCGATGGACTTCGGCGACCATCGCCGCAACCCAGCGCATATTGAAGTTCTTTCCAAGCGGTCCGGTTTCGCCTTCAAGCAGTTCCTTGACATACTTCTGAACCGGGGCTTCCCAGTGACGCATGTTGGACATATTGATGGCAAATTCCTGAGTCTGTTCCGGAATGCGAATGTTCTCTTTTGTCAGGATGTACTGACCGGTTCCGAGGTTCAGCGTGAACATATAGACGCCGTGACCGACAGTGAGTGTCAGGATGGTCTGAGGAGAGTACATGACATAGCCGGCAGCGACCTGAGAGCGGCCTTTTTTAAGGAAGCTTTCGTCCGTAACTTTGCCTTCGGGGGCCTCGGAGATCGAGAAAATCGAGCCGATCGGCGCGTTAATGTCAATATTGCTTGAGCCGTCAAGCGGATCAAACATGATCAGATATTTTCCGCGGCGGAATTCAGCCGGCGTGCTGAGGGAATGGTCCATTTCCTCACTGGCCATAGCGGCGATGGAGCCGGTCCATTCCACGCCGTCGATGAAGACTTCGTTCGTGATGATGTCGAGTTTTTTCTGATGCTCGCCCTGAACGTTGTCAGTGCCCGCAAAGCCGAGAACACCGGCAAGAGCGCCGTGCGTGACTTTGTCATTAATGTTCTTGCTGAGGTCGGCGACCGCGTTAAGCAGGTCGCTGAGCTGCTGATCGATATTGCCTGCAGAGAGCTGTTCCGCAAGGAACTGCTGTAGGGTTTTGGACAATTTATGTTCTCCTCTAACTAGGAAGTACTCACAATATATATCAAACGGGCTCGTAAAGCGCATTTTCAATGATCTCGCGAACATCGGGAGAGAGTTCGCGGTGGGAATTCACGAAACGAAGCGCTTTGTACATCATACGAGAGAGAGACGGTTCGTAGCGGCGCCAGTTTTCCAGCACACGAGCGAGGCGAGCCGCAACCTGCGGGTTGAATTGGTCGGTTGAGAGGACGCTGTTCACCCATAGCTGATAGCCCATACCGTCGGGGCGGTGGAACTCGGGGCCGCCGCTGCGGAAGAAGGCGTAAAGCAGAGAGTAAATGCAGTTCGGATTCTTCGGCTGGTAGCTGCCGTGCAGAGTCAGCGCGTGAATCTTTTCCACGACGGTTCTCTGTTCGCGGCTGTGGCGCAGACGGGAGTGCAGCGTGAGCCACTTGTTCATGAGTAGCGGCTCTCTCTGCCATTCGATTTCCGCCATATTCAAAAGTTCCTGTGCGATCGGAAGCGAGGCTTCGACAGAAATTTTGAGTGCGGCAAGCTGATCGGTCAGATTGTTGGCGGTCTTGTAAAGCGCACGAATCTGCTGAATTGCTTTCGGGTTGTCCGCAAAGGCTAGATAGCTCAGGCAGACATGCTTGAGCGCGCGCTTGCCGGCGTCGATCGGATTCGGACGGTAGGCGCCGGGCGTCGCCATCTTTTGGACTTTGTCTTCCAGCGTTGCGCGAAGACGTGTGCCGATCTTCTTGCGAATCTGATCAGAGACTTCACGTACAAGCGCCGGCTCAATAAGAATGCGATGCTCGGCGATGTAGTTCTCGTCCGGGAATTTCAGCAGTTCAGCCCGATAAGCAGGAGAGAGTGACTCATCGTTCAGAATATCTTCGAACGTAAAGAGATAGGCTTCCGAGACCGGAATATGGTCGCGGCCCTGGTTCGGTCCTTTCTTCTGCAGATCCAGAATGTACTGATCGATCATCAAAAGTGTCAGACGATCGAAGGCTTCAGCGCGGTTGAAGAGATCCGAGTCATTTCTCGCGAGGAACGCGAGCTGATCCTTCGTGTATTCGATGTCAAAAATAACCGGGGCGGAGTATCCGCGGCCGATCGAGAGAATCGGACGGCTGTTGATGTTTTCGAAAACCCAGGTCTGTTCCTGCTGATCAAAGAGCAGCGTGCGTGTTGTTCCGTCAGGATTGTCTTCGCCCTGCAGCTGCAGTTCGATATCCTTGCCGTCGTCGCCGAGAATACCGATGGAGACCGGAATCAGAAGCGGCTTGGGCGCGGCTCTTCCGGGAAAGGAGCGGTTGCTTTGATGCAGCGTCAGGGTCAGAGTTTTTTCGTTCTCATCCCATTTGCTGTTGACGCTGACACGCGGCGTACCTGCCTGCGAGTACCACAGTTCGAACTGCGAAAGGTCTTCGCCGTTGGATTCTTCCATAGCGGTTAAGAAGTCGCTGCATGTAGCGGCGGTTCCGTCAAAGCGGTTGATGTACTCCAGAAGACCGCGTCGGAAGCCCTCTTTGCCGAAAAGCGTCTGGTACATGCGTACCACTTCCGCGCCTTTTTCATAGACGGTGGTGGTGTAGAAGTTGTCGATTTGTCGGTAGGATTCCGGGCGAATCGGATGCGCCATCGGGCCCGCATCTTCGGGGAATTGGTTAGTGCGCAGATAACGGACGTCCTGGATGCGCTTAACGGCGCGCGCGGACGGAGTGCCGAGCATGTCGGCCGCAAATTCCTGCTCGCGGAAAACCGTGAGGCCTTCTTTTAACGAAAGCTGGAACCAGTCGCGGCATGTGACGCGGTCACCGGTCCAATTATGGAAGTATTCGTGCGCGATTACGGATTCGATGCGCGCAAAGTCTTCGTCTGTAGCAATACGGCTGTCGGCAAGGACGCATTTGGAATTAAAGATGTTCAGACCTTTGTTTTCCATCGCGCCCATGTTGAAGTCGTCGGTGGCGACAATCATGAACCGATCGAGGTCAAGGTCCAGACCGAAGCGTTCTTCGTCCCAGCGAATGGCCTTAATAAGGCTCTGCATGGCAAAGTCTGTTTTGCCCTGATTGGAAGGTTCTGTCCAGATCTGCAGCAGTGCTTCCTTGCCGTTTGCGAGTTTGATGGTCTCTTCCTGTGCGACGAAATTTCCGGCCACCAGCGCGAAGAGATAAGAGGGTTTGGGGAACGGGTCATCCCAAATCGCATAGTTTCTGCCGTCGAGAAGCTCGCCTTGCTCCATCAGGTTGCCGTTTGAGAGCAGAGCTTTGTAGTCTTTCGGCGCATGGATCACGACGCGGTATTTTGCAAGCACGTCCGGGCGATCCGGGAAGTACATGATTCTTCGGAAACCTTCGGCCTCGCACTGTGTGATGTAGTTATTGCGGCTCATGTAGAGACCGGAGAGCTGCAGATTGGTGCGCGGATTGATGCGGGTTTGAATTTCGATTTCGATCGGTTCTGAAATGTCGTGAATAATCAGTTTATCTGCGACAAAGGCGTACTGACCCGGCAGCGAATCTTTTCCGCCGATTTTTAGGTAAGTCATCGAGACATCGTCGCGGTAGAGGACGAAATCATCGCTTTTACGATCGTCTTTCGGAATAACAATCATTCTTGCCGTGACGGTCGTCTGATTCGGTACCAGATCAAAAGTAAGGTGTATGGATTCCACATTGTGGTCGGGAGCGGCGTAATCTTCGCGATGAACGATAGATTCGGTCCCGGCTTTGTTGGTATTGGCTGTCATCAGCTTCCTCTTATATAAGATTTTGCAATTTTAGCGCGTCCGATTTTTTTTCAATGGGAAGTGAGTAATGTAAATCCTGTTTGAGAGCTCTCCATTGTTGGGTTAAAGAAGCCGGCAGAGGCGCAAAGAAACAAGTTATCTCATGGTTTTTAATTTACTGCGTCTGATCAGTGCAGGTTTAGGACAAATTAAGTACATTTGAGGAAAATTACTTTTTGTTTATCTTTCTTAAATTAGTAAGAAAATATTAGGGTAAACGCTCTATTGAAGAGGTATGATATGGGATATATTTAGCAATATAGCTAAGTAGCAAATTAGCTAAACACCTCAACTTCTTCCTTCAAGGAGACCATCTCGTGAAACTTACAAGAAGAATATTCGTGCAGCTTGTCGGCAGTGCTGCTTTCATAGCTTCTTCGCCGTTACTGAAAGCTCAGGGTTTGTCCGTGAAAAGACTTCCTCTCCCTTGCAGCCCTTCGCAAGGCAAGTGGATTGGTACGACATGCCAAGGATGTACTCAATATTGTGCGATTGAAATCTTTAACCAAAATGGCAGAGCAACTCGTGTACGCGGCAATCAAAATTCCAAAGGTAATCATGGATTTTGCTGTCCGCGAGGACATTTGATTCCTCAGGAAAACTACGATCCTGATCGTATCAAGCAGCCGCTTAAAAGAACAAATCCGCAAAAAGGCCGTGGAGTTGATCCTAAATGGGTTCCAATTTCCTGGGATGAGGCTCTTGACATAGTCGCAGACAAGATGATTGAGCTCCGCAATAGCGGTGAACCCGAAAGACTGCTTTATCTAAAAGGCAGATACGGAAATACTTCTCACGGTCTGCTTTATGGAACTTTAACTAAGGTTTACGGTTCTCCGAACAACTTTTCAACTTCTGCTCTTTGTGCAGAGACTGAAAAAATGGGTCCGGGTTATACACAAGGGTTATTCTCCTATAGAGATTATGATCTCGGAAATACTAAGTGCGTGGTGTTCTGGGGTACTGATCCTTTCTCCTCAAATCGTCAGGTTCCCAATGTCATTTCCAAACTCGGTGTTCTCCAGAAAAACGGTACATTAATCACAGTCGACCCGAGACTCTCGACTGCAGCAGCCAAGTCAAAAGAGTGGCTTCCGATTCTTCCGGGAACTGATGGAGCCCTCGCTAACGCAATTGCGCATGTTCTTCTCACAGAAGGACTCTGGCATAAAGAATTTGTGGGCGACTTTGAAAACGGGAAAAACTTATTTGTTTCCGGCAAGACTGTCGATCCCGCTCTTTTTAAGGAAAATAACACTCTTGGTCTAGTCACATACTGGAACGAGGAGGCGAAGGACTGGACACCGGAAAGAGCGGCCAAGGAATGCAGACTTGACGCTGAACAGATTAAGAGAGTGGCAAGGACTCTCGGTAAAGCCGCACCCAATGTAATTGTCTGGATGGGACCCGGCGTCTGCATGAATCCCAGAGGAACCTACACCGCAATGGTCGTGCATGCATTGAACGGTATCTTAGGATCCGTTGACAATGTCGGCGGTACCCATGATCCGGCCAAATCCTTAAAAGACAGTTATCCGTCAGCCGATAAGTATGTAGATGAACTGGCTAAATCCCACGGTAAAGGCAAGAAAATCGACGGCCGCGGGGATAAAGAAATGCCTGCCGCAATGAAGGCAAAACTCGGAAGCGGTGTTGTTACGAACAACATTGCTAACTACATGCTCAGCCATCCTGACTTTGTGAAGATCATGATTAGTTCGTGGACGAACACGCCGTTTGCCGCGGCCGACGGTAAGCGCTGGGAAAAAGCACTTGCTAATGTGCCGTTCTTCGTTCATATGGTTCCGTTCCCTTCTGAAATGACACAATTTGCAGATATCGTTCTGCCGTCGACATTTAATGCGGCTGAGGGAATGGGTACAGTGACCGGCTTCGGCTCAATGCAATGCACGCGTGGACTTCAATACAGCAGCCGACCTGCAACAGAATCTGGGATGTTAAACAGGAAGAGAATGAAGTTACATGGCTCTTGGCTGAGAAGTTGGCTCAGAAAGGATGGCCGGCTCTGCTGAACTACTATGCTAATGAGTTTGCGGATCCTGAGACCGGAGCCAAGCCGACAAATGAGAAAGAGTTCCAGCTAATCACGACTAAGATTGCTTCTGCGCCTTGCTGGAAACAAGGAGCCAAAGCGATCCCCGGTGACCAGATCAACGGCTGGGAAGACTTTAGACAAAAAGGCATGCATAACTCAGCGCCTCAGGCATACAAAAAGCATTGGGGCGGTAAATTCCCCACACCCAGCGGCAAGTTTGAATTTGTTTCGGGCGCCTTAAGAAAAGTACTCGAAGACCATTCAGCCAAATACAATTCCACACCCGATCAGATCCTTGAAGCCTGTCATTACACAGCCAGAGGAATTAAAGGCTGGATGCCTCATTATGAAGAACCTCTGCGTCACGGCGACGCAGCACAGTTCCCGTTCCTGTTTATCGATCACAAGAGCCGCTTAAATCGTGAAGGACGTTCTGCGAACCTTCCTTGGATGCAGGAATTCAAAAAATGCGACGCTGGTGATCGCTCATGGGGAGATGTGTTGAAGATCAATCCTGCGGACGCTAAGACTCTCGGCTTAAAGGACAATGATCTTGTCGAAATTACGTCGCCGGCGGGCACCATTGTTACAGAGATTAAGGTCTGGGAAGGAGTAGGGCCGGGAACGGTTGCCAAAGCCTACGGACAGGGTCACTGGGCATACGGTCAGGTGGCGGCGAAAGAATATGGAAAAGTCCCTCGCGGCGGAAACAACAATGAGATTCTTATTGATGACTACGATAGATTGTCCGGAACCTCGTGCAGAAACGGTGGTTTTACAAGAGTCAGCATTAAGAAAGTTTCCAAAATCATCTAACCAGGGAGAGAAAAATGAAATTTGGAATGATCATTGATTTGAATTTATGCTCTTCCTGCGGGGCGTGTGCGCTCGCATGCAAAGCGGAAAACAACACCCGAACAAGAGGAGAAGGTCAGAGTTTCAACTGGGCCGATTTCCTTCAGGAAACCAAAGGAGCTTTCCCAAATACTACTCAGGCAGTTATTCCTGTGCTGTGCAACCACTGTGAAAATCCGCAGTGTGTAAAGGTTTGTCCGACGGGCGCGATGTTTATCAGCCCCGAGGGAGTCGTTCTCCACAATGATGAAGCCTGTATCGGCTGTCGTCTTTGTCAGAATGCCTGTCCCTACTCGGCAGCGGAATTGGGAGTAGAAAGTCTCG
This sequence comes from Parasutterella sp. St.1A3, assembly GCF_059728705.1. Taxonomy (NCBI): domain Bacteria; kingdom Pseudomonadati; phylum Pseudomonadota; class Betaproteobacteria; order Burkholderiales; family Sutterellaceae; genus Parasutterella; species Parasutterella sp. St.1A3. The sequence continues at coordinate 295,884 of NZ_BAAGFK010000001.1, forward strand.
ACGGGAAATCCTATTCGGTGATTAGTTTTAATCCAAAGGGGGTTGATCCGAGAGGAGATGCTTCGACCAGGCCTACTCTAATTGAGGGTGTCACAGGCGGAGCTCAGGAACTCGCTCGCAAAGCAGGGGCGCTTCCTGCCTATGCCAATTTGTTTAAAGCCGGTGATTCCGCTGCGCAGAGAAAAGAGGGCGTTGTGGAAAAATGCAACTTCTGCTACCACCGCACATCTAACGGATTAAATCCCGCGTGTGTGGACGCTTGCCCTGCCGGGGCCAGAGTCTTTGGTGATTTAGATGATCCGAATTCTGTGATTTCAAAGAAAATGAAGTCCGGTCAGGTTTGGAGGCTCAAGGAAGATAAAGGAACATCTCCGAAGGTCTTTTATATGGGTCAGTATTCTCCGCGAGGATAAGCATTTGATGTTTTAACACGGAAGAGGCTTTGTGCCTCTTCCGTCCGATTTAAGTTTAATTATGCAAACTTCACCGCTGAATCTTGTGCTTGTTGGCTTGTTTGAGCCAAGCGACGAAATTAGAGAGTTACATGTGTTTAATAGAGCCGCGGAATCTTTGGAGGATGGGCTGGCCGAAAAAGCACGTCTTCTAGATGCGCTGTATAGCCAGGGGACTCGTGACAAACAGGCTTTTGAAGAAATGCTGCTGGAGTACACCAGATTATTTCTCAGTCCCGGGCAGCCGCTGGCAAGAAACTACTTAACGTGCTGGAAGAACGAACTGGGCAGTAATGTTCTCGAGGACTACTTATCTTATTCTCGTCTTTAGTTTGTAAAAATGAAACAAAACCCTCTTAATTCAGAGGGTTATATCATTTTTTGAGCAGACAAAAGTCACTTATATTGGCAATCTGACTCCGAGACGCTTTGTAATGTCAACCACGGTGGTGAGTGTTGGGAGTGGTTCAACCCCAAAGACAGCCATCACTTTTTCGGCTTCTTGGTTCAGATCCACGCTCTTAGAGTAGCTGCTTTCCGGTTTCTCCAGCTTGTTCTCCCGTTTTAAGGTACAGCTTCACCTTGTTTTTTACCCCTTCAATCGGAGAGACTGTCGGAGACATCAGTAATTCAACCATCATCTCCGGAGAGTACTCTATAGCTGCCTCACGAAGCTTAAATGCCATGAACCTCTCCAAAGCCAATGCCAGAACACAAACAACAAAGTGACCCCTGATATGTGCCTCTGTTCTTACATAAATCGGTCTCGTACACAGTACTGACTTCATTACTCGGAAGCAGTTCTCTATCTTCCATAATTCTCTCAGTCTCGAGTAAATCTCCTCATCACTTAAGTCTTCGCAGCAAGTAATCAACCCGTAATAGCCTGCAAATCTTATTTTCCGTTCATAAAGCTCACGGTTTAGTTCATAACGCTCCTCTTGAGCTTTTTTATCCGGATCCGACTGCTTTACTCTTTTCAGAAATTGTCTCGAGCCTCGTTTAAATGAGGCATCAATTCTGCCGCTGCCGGCGCTCATCATCTTCTTGGCTTGCTCCCATTGCAAATTTAATTCCTTCATGTCGTGGGCATACCGCTTAGCCGACCAAGTCACTATCAAACGCGGGTTAACAACCTCTCGTGATTCTTTTTGTTTAACCGCTTCAGGACAGTCCATTGTCTTCATCTTCCATGACATCTCGCCTGTTTCTGAATCAAATTTATATTTCCAGCCGTCCTCGCTAAACAAGTTATCCAACTCTTTGCTGCTGAGCCGGTGAAGACTGTGCGCCACGATAAAGGCACAGTCGTTTTCAATCAGCTTGGAAAGATTCTCTTTGCTGTTAAGTCCTCTGTCAGCCACAACGATGGGTTTGCCCTGCGGACATTTCTGCCGGAACGACTCAACAACCTTCATTAAAGTTTTAACTTCTGCCGTATTGCCGCGATAGACTTCATAGTCCAGAGGAATGCCGCAGCGATCAATTAATAAACCGAGAAGAACCTGTGTCTCATGAGTCCGGTGCTCTTTACTCATGCCTCTTTCGCGTAAACAATCAGGTTCAAAGCTCTCAAAATAGAAAGTGGTTACGTCATAAAAGACTAAGGAACAATCCCGCGCAATTTCCTTGGATACAGCTTCATCAAGTTTTTTGATGATGGTCGTTTTAGAAGCAGCAAGAATGTCTAAAGCTTCGTAGTGTTGATCCAGTGATACAGAGTCAAACTTGAACAAATGGCGCGGACATTGTCTTCTCATTCCCCGCCGGCTCATGGGACTGAGAATACGGCTGGCCACTTGATAGAACACGGCCAAATCTAAATCCCAAGAAAGTTTTCTGTTGTATCCGGCCTTACGGAACCATGCGTTTAAGCCAAGCTTTCCCCAGACTTTTCGTATGGGAGCCATCCCGTAATGCAGCCGAGGAGCTGAGGCAGCTGCCGAAGAATCAGAAACCGCAGGCGCAATCCGCCGAACCGCAGCCTCTTGGAGTTGTTCTGCACGTGAGGCATCCGAGCGCAGAGCTTTGACTCTGTCTTTTAAAGATTGAAGGTAGTTTGGATCCTCCTTCATTTTTTCAGAAATATCTCCTAAAGCTTCCAAAGTCCGAGAAGAGTTCTTGCGGGTAACCGGGTCTCGAAAGGTTTCGATGATGCTGGCGTAGTAGTGAGAACCTCGTTTATAGTGCTGCAGAGTAATTGTAGGCATAGACTCTCCGGAATCAGATTTTTACTCATTATATCATAAAAGTAAAACATAAGCATAATATAAAGTAAATATAAGTTAAATCTGTCTTCTAAAAAAATGGGAACAATTAAGCAACCACGGGGGTTGGGGAAGAATTTACGAGGCTAAAGACAGGAGGTTTGGAGGCTCAAGGAAGATAAAGGAACATCTCCGAAGGTCTTTTATATGGGTCAGTATTCTCCGCGAGGATAAGCATTTGATGTTTTAACACGGAAGAGGCTTTGTGCCTCTTCCGTCCGATTTAAGTTTAATTATGCAAACTTCACCGCTGAATCTTGTGCTTGTTGGCTTGTTTGAGCCAAGCGACGAAATTAGAGAGTTACATGTGTTTAATAGAGCCGCGGAATCTTTGGAGGATGGGCTGGCCGAAAAAGCACGTCTTCTAGATGCGCTGTATAGCCAGGGGACTCGTGACAAACAGGCTTTTGAAGAAATGCTGCTGGAGTACACCAGATTATTTCTCAGTCCCGGGCAGCCGCTGGCAAGAAACTACTTAACGTGCTGGAAGAACGAACTGGGCAGTAATGTTCTCGAGGACTACTTATCTTATTTGCAGAGCAAGGGATTTGAGATAGAAGAGGATGTCAGAGAACTTCCGGAGCATATTGTTCCCGTTCTTGAAGTGTATGAATTATTAGACGAAGAAGAAAAGCAGGAATTCTTTGAAAAATTCCTGAGTAATTTCATCCTAAAATGGTCTAGCCTTCTAACGGAAGAGACAACACATAAATTTTATAAAGAGTTAGGAAAGTTCTTTTTTGAATGGGGTAATTTGGAGGCAAAAAAATATGGCAAAATTTCCTGAAATATACGAGGGGCAGGCAAAGATATTTAAGGCCATTGGTCACCCTGCACGGTTAATGATGGCTGAAGCTTTGCTTGAAGGACCAAAAACTGTAACGGAGCTTGCCGCCTTAGTTCAATTGGAAATGCCGACTGTTTCACGTCATTTGGCTGTGCTGAAAGAGGCCCAGATTGTTAAGTCAGAGAAAAAATCCAATTCCATTATTTACTCTGCTGAAATGTCTTGCCTGAAAAGCTTCCTGCAGTGTTCAAAAAACTTTATCTCAATGAGCCGAATCACAAAAAAACTCTGAAGTCTGTACTGAGGAAACCTGTTTAATTATGCGTATAGATAACGCATAAACGCAATTTGTATCATCTATGTTGTCTTATTTGCTGTACTTTTTAAAGCTGACCGCTGAGCTTGTCGGTCTTTTTTTTGCAATTTCCTTTTTAGTCGGACTTGGCAGATACTTCATAAATCCCAGAAGCAGACTCTTTCAGTATGCAGGGAAAAACAAACTGCTTTCGGCGGCTTGCGGAGCTCTTGTCGGGGCAGTCACGCCTTTTTGTTCATGTTCTACGATCCCATTGTTTGTGGGTTTTATCAAATCAAAAGTGCCGTTTTCAACTTCGGTAGCCTTTCTTATTTCTTCTCCCATTTTGAATCCTGCGATCCTTACACTTATGGGAGTTTTCTTCGGAGCTAGGGTTGCGGTGCTCTATGGCTTGTGCACCTTTTTCTTTGCGGTTTTCTTTGGTCTTCTCTTGGAGCGTCTTGGTTTTGAAAAGGAAGTCTATGACGTGAATATTACGGGCGGAAGTGAGGAGTCTCTCAGTTGGGCAGAGTTAAGCGGAACGACCGGAGAGAAAATCCGTACTGCTCTTCGAAATTCTCTGATTGGTTCTTTGCTTTTGCTTAGAAAAGTATTTCCGTATCTTCTATTTGGCGCTGCCATTGGAAGCGTCATACACGGAGTACTTCCGGTTTCCGTGGTTCAAAAACTTTCTTCGATCCCCGGCTGGCTAAGTATTCCCGTTGCAGCTGTCGTTGGTATTCCTCTTTACCTAAGGACCGAAACAATTATTCCGGCGGCGACCATTCTTCAAAGCTGCGGTTTAGGTCCGGGTGTTTTAATCTCATTGATGATCGGAGGCGGAGGAGCCAGTATCCCGGAAGTCTCATTACTGAGTTCGATCTTTACGAAAAAGATGCTTACCGCCTTTCTGTTATCGGTTTTTATTGTTGCCTGCACCACAGGCTTTATTTTCAATCAGCTATTAGGTTAATTAGTTATGTCGGATTTGAAATCTCTATTCAAAAAAATTTTCATTGCACCCGAAAAGAAGTGCTGCTGCCAGATGAGTATCACTAAAGTGGAAACGAGTGGGAGCTCCGCTTCTAAAGAGGAATCCAAACTGAGGAAAGCTCAGTCTACGAAGGAGACCGCAAAATAATTTGTTTCTGAAGCCAGGACGGAGTGTTTAGCGGAGAATATTTTATTTGTCGAAAATCTTCACATTTTTGTTATATAAGCAGTGAGTTTGAGTATTCCCTCAAACGGTCCTCGGCTTTAGAATGTCGTGAACTTTTTTAAGGAGGATCCGAATATGTGTACTACTTTTATTGTTGGCGGCAAATGTTCTGCAGACGGTTCATTCATCATGGCCCGCAGCGCGGACAGCTCCGCCCTTAAGGCCCAGCTGTTTCTTATTCACCCGGCCAAGGATTATGCCGCCGGCGAAATGTATCGCACAAAGGATCATAATGGCGCAACGGATTTTGTTTACCCGCAGCCCGCTCACGCGATGCGCTACACCTCCGTTCCGAACTGGCAGACCAAACTGCACGGCGCTGTCGGCTTTAACGAAGTCGGTCTTGCCGTTACGGGAACCGAGTCGATTTTTGCGCGTGACGATGCGCTCGCGATCGACCCGTACAACAAAGAGTCCGGCATTACCGAAGATGACATCATCGATATCATTCTTCCTCGCGCCAAGACCGCTAAGGAAGGCGTAGAGCTCCTCGGCAAGATTATCGAAACTCACGGCGCCGGCGAAGGCTTCGGTGTCGGCTTCTGCGACGACAAAGAAATCTGGTATCTCGAAACCGGTACCGGCCATCAGTGGTTTGCTCAGTGTATTCCTGATGACGTTTACTTTGCTTCCGGCAACCAGGGCCGTCTGAGCTTCTATGATCCTGAAGCTCAGGATCAGCTCGCAAGCCCGACATTGGTTGAGTTCGCTGAAAAGAACGGCTTCTATGATCCGGCCAAAGGTCCCTTTGATTTTGCAGCCGCTTACACCCGCAATGACGAGCGCGACCGTATTTACAATGACCCGCGCGTCTGGCAGATTCAGAAGCTCTTTAATCCGTCTGTGATTCAGCCGGTTGATGACGGCAGAGAATTTGCAGTCTTTATGAAGCCGGAACGCAAACTCAGCGTTGAAGACGCTAAGCGCGTGATGCGAGACCATTTTGACGGTTCCGAACACGATCCGTATTCAAACGGCCTTAACGGTAAAGAACCGTGGCGTCCGGTCAGCGTTTTCCGTACATACGAAGCGCATGTGGTTCAGGTTCGTCCTTGGATGCCGCATGCGATCGGCGATGTGATCTATATCGCTTTCGGTATGGCTGATCTCTCCTGCTTCATGCCGTTCTATCAGGGTCTCGAATCTGTTCCGGAACACTATCAGATCGGTACGGATCAGGCTGACAGCGCTTCTGTTTACTGGAAGTTCCGCAAACTTCAGACACTCGTTATGACGAACTATGAAGTTTATGCGCCGCTCGTTAAGAAGGCGTTTGCCGAACAGGAACAGGCGCTCAGCGCCAAACAGGCCAAGCTGGAAGAAGAATACATGGCTCTTGTTAAGACAGACAAAGAGGCTGCGACAGCTCTGCTGCAGAAGGTCAACCTTGAAATGCTTGCCGAAACAGAAGCTCTGTGTGAAAAACTGACCAACCAGGTCTTCACGCTCGCGACAGAAACGATTCAGAAGGACATCTTCTTTGCCAATCGTTCCAAGAAAGACTAATTAAGTCATCGCATAAAAATCAGCCCGCAAGATTCGCTCTGCGGGCTTTTTTTGTCGGCGAAGAATTCATGCAAACAAAAAACGGAGCTTGCGCGCTCCGTTTTTTGATTAGGAACATAATTATTTCTTAGCTTCAGCGGTTTCCCAAGCTTTGGCAGGATCAGGCCATTTGCCGGTTTCTTTGATAATTTCATCAGCCTGTTTGTAGTTATGGCCGGCGATCTTATGGCACATGACGCAGTTGGTGGGTTTGTCAATGAAGCCCTTGTGCATTGCAGCAATCATCGGTTTCTTAGCGTCATACATTTCAGCAAGATTGTGGCAGCCGCGGCAGTTTCTGAAGTTGTTGCCGGTCATTGTGTCGACCACTCTCTTGGAGAGTTCAGCACGTTTTTCGAGCCACATCTGAGGTGTGTTGAGAGTGCCGCGAAGTTCGCCGAAACCGGAAATGGAACCGGCTTTAGCTTTTGCGAAAAGCAGTTCAACGTAGGCAACCGGGGTCAGCGGACGGTTGGTTTCGTTAAGCAGGTGGCAGTCGGAGCAGCCGGCGGTATAGCCGGAGGGAGTACGGGCGTGCTGGCCCTGTTTCCAGGCGTAAGTTACGCCGTCCATAGAGTGGCACCAGCCGGTACAGAACTTGTCAGTGCCCGCCCACTGGACGACACCGACGGTGGCGGCGGTAAGAAGAATACCGACAACGACACCAATGACGAGAAGCCAAAAGGTTCCCCATTTACTGGCCTGAGACATATGATCAACTCCTTTGTTCTATTGAGCAGTTTTTAGCGCTCTTTACAGCGGTTGTGAGGACGAGCAGATGAGGTGTATCTGATCGTAACCTCATAATATTATTTTAAGGATTATACAAACAAGTATGGCGCTTTGATTATTTCTTAGAATTTTCCCTGATAATTTTTTGAAGAATTAAAGGAGTCATGAAGACGTATTACCCAAAAAGTGCGAGCACAACAGCTTGCTCGGGGATATGGGCGTAGGCGTCTGAACCAACAGATAACCCATTGGATTTATGAGCAAAACCAACGACATTAAACCCATTGGGAAGGCGGATTGTCACTTCGCCTCCTTTTTCTTTGGGAGGAAGTCGTACCACTTGGCCTTTCAGGCAGCAGCTTTTGGGTTCCGCTTCCGGGTCCAAATTAATCGTTGCGCCGGAGGCCTTAAATAAAGCTAAGATTTTGTCCCCGGTCTTAAGGTCCAGCAGTTCCCGGCTTTCTATCGTGATGCTCGACCGCAGGTATTCTCCTTCGCAGATTTTGAGTTTTACCTTGGTCATCGACATTCCGCCGTGCATATCTTCCACAACACAGGGAATGATGTTGCGGATACTCATTTTCAGAGTGTTTGCGGCAAGCGCCGCAAGTCCGCTGCTGCCTTTGTTTTCAATATCGATAATGAGCTGGTCTCTGAGTTTGCTCAGAGCGGCCGCGGCTTCAAGTACGGATTCTCCGGCTTCCGTCAGGCGCGCGCCGCCTCCGGAAGAGCCTCCGACGATTTTTTCAACGAGCGGAACACCCGCAAGCGCGGACATATTTTCAATAGCCTGCCATGCGGCCTTATAACTGATGCCGGCACTTCGGGCGGCTTCAGAAATGCTCCCGCACTGCTTGATTTTGCGAAGCACGTCCACGCGCTTGTCGACAACGTTCTGAGATAAAGCGTTCGAAATATTGAGCATCATAATTAAGACTAGCAGTGTTGTATTTTTTCGCTATTCCATATTAGAATAGCGAAATATTCTATTACTTATTGTACTTGCTTCCATGAAAACTTTCACATTTATCTCCATCGCTGCGCTTATCTTTTGCGGTTCTGCGCAGGCAGCAGATATCAATATTGCTGTGGCTGCAAATTTCACAGCTCCTATGAAAGATATTGCCGCTGTATATGAAAAGGAAACCGGAAATAAAGTTCTTGCTTCTTTTGGCGCGACTGGTCAGTTCTTTGCTCAGATCCGCAACGGCGCACCTTACCAGGTTCTTTTTGCCGCTGATGCTAAAACACCCAAGAAGATTGAAGAAGAGGGTCTTGGTGTTAAGGGAAGCGCAAAACCATATGCTTACGGCAAGTTGGTGCTGTGGAGTGCTGCTCCTGACTTCGTAAAGGAGAGCAAGAAGTTTCTTCTTGAGCCTGCGGTGAAGAGGATTGCGGTTGCCGATCCCAAGCTTGCGCCTTATGGTGAGGCGGCTTACCAAACGCTTGAGAAGTGGGGCATGCTTGACAAGGTTAAAGACAAGTTTGTCACAGGCGATAATATTGGTAAGACCTATCAGTTTGCCAAGACGAGTAATGCAGATGTCGGTTTTGTTGCGCTTTCCCAGGTGTATAAAGACGGTAAGATGACATCCGGTTCCGGTTGGGTTATCCCGTCGGATCTGTATGCGCCGATTCGTCAGGACGTAGTGGTCCTGAACCCCGGTAAGGACAACAAGGATGTTGCCGAATTTATGAAATTTATGGAAACCAGCCCGAAGGTCAGGGACATTATCCTTTCCTATGGCTACGGTCTTGAATAATTAACAGTAATTATGTTTACAGCGGAAGAACTTCTCCCGATCTGGCTGACGCTCAAGCTCGCACTGATCACGACGGTATTTTTAATCGCTGTCGCGACGCCGGTTGCCTGGTGGCTCTCGCACACAAATTCAAAGTGGCGTGCGCCAGTCAGTTCGATTGTGACGCTTCCGCTTGTATTACCGCCTAGTGTTTTAGGTTTTTACCTTTTGGTCGCACTCGGACCGAACGGTCCCTTGGGAAAGCTAACGGAAGCGCTCGGTATCGGCATTCTGACGTTTACTTTTCCGGGACTTGTGATCGGCAGCATTGTTTACTCAATGCCTTTTGCCGTCCAGCCGCTGCAGGCTGCGTTTGAGTCGATCGGAAAAAGGCCGCTGGAAGTGGCGGCGACATTAGGCGCTCGTCCATGGGATGCCTTTTGGAATGTTGTCGTACCGTTGGCGCGTCCGGGTTTTGTGACGGCAGCGCTTCTGACATTTGCTCATACGATCGGCGAATTTGGGGTGGTTCTAATGATCGGCGGGAATGTTCCCGGAAAGACTCAGGTCGTGTCAACCGAGATCTATAGTTACGTCGAGGCTATGGAGTACGGGAAAGCGCATTGGCTTGCCGGTGGGATGGTAGCTTTCAGCTTTATCGTACTGCTCGGGCTGACACTTCTGAATCGCAAAAATGAGCGTGTAATGCTATGACGGAAAATTGTAGCGCATCTTTACTTCTCAAGCGTGCAGACGGTTTCGAGCTGGATTGTTCTTTCAGCTTTCCGAATAAAGGAATCACGGTCCTATTCGGAGAGTCGGGGTCCGGCAAAACAACGGTGCTGCGGTGCGTTGCCGGACTGGAGAGAGCCCTCGGGCAAGTTCGGATCAGCGGACAGCTTTGGCAGGATGATGCGTGCAATATCTTTTTGCCGACATGGGACAGGCCGCTTGGGTACGTCTTTCAGGAGGCATCCCTTTTTCCTCATTTGACCGCAAAGCAGAATATCGAGTTCGCCGTGCGCCGCTCAAAGAGCGAGAATGCGCGCAGGCGAATGGACGAAGCCATCGATCTGCTTGGAATCGGTCACCTCATGAATCGCCGTCCTGCGGAGCTTTCAGGCGGCGAAAGACAGCGCGCCGCGATTGCACGCGCCGTTGCGACAGAGCCCGCAATTATGCTGTTTGATGAACCGTTGGCGGCGCTCGATTTCAAACGAAAAAATGAAATTCTTCCCTGGCTGGAGCGACTTCGCGAGAGTCTTAATATCCCGATGCTTTATGTGACGCATTCGGCCGAAGAGGTTATGCGTCTGGCCGATCATCTGGTTGTGATGGAGCAGGGCAAAATCAAATCCTCGGGAGAGCTACAGTCGGTTCTGACCAACATTGATATTCCGGTGAAAGTCGGAGAAGATTCCGGCGCGCTTCTGAGAGGCGCTGTGGATTCGATCGATGAACAGTGGAATCTTGCCGCGGTGCGCTCCTCAGGCGATCTCATGCTTTGGGTCAGCGCTGACGGCCTGAAGGTCGGCGATAAGATTTCGATGACGATCCCCGCAAAGGACATTGTGGTCTCGCTGGAAAATCCCGCACATCTGTCGGTGCAGAACCGACTCAAAGGCACTGTGTCCGCTTTGACCGATCTTGCTGACGGCTCAGGCGCTTTGATTCAGGTTTTATGTTCGGGTCAGACGATCGTCGCCAAGCTCACAAGAAAAGCCCTTCAGGACTTATCAATCCGGAAGGGCTCTGAGGTCTGGCTTTTAGTGAAGAGCGTAGCTCTGCACCATGTTTAATCTTCCAACACTTTGACTCTGAAAGACTTCGGTCTGCTTTCCGTGTAGTCAAACGGTACCTGAATTTCGATAGTGCCGCCGCCCTTAATGGCTTTTTCTCCGGAAACGACTTTATATTCTCTCGGTTCAAAAATCTTCTGTGTCTTTGCGCCGTCCGTACCTTCGAGCGTTAGCTGCAGGTTCGGAAGTTTCTGTGAGCGCATGTCCTGATTCTGAATCTGCATCGAAAGCATCCACTTGTTGGGGCCTTCAGCATCCACGCCGCTTTTGAGAATAACCGGCGTTCTCAGAGGCGGACAGTACAGATAGTCGCAGCTCTTTTCCGAAATGGAGTTGAACGGTTCTTTCTGAAGAATTTCCGGCTGAAGGAAAAGTGTGACCTGCCAAGCGGCCACAATGACGCAGCACAGACAGATCAGCAGCATGACAGAGCGGAAGAAACCGGAGGAAGAGGGCGGAACCTCGGGGTCTCCAAGATCATCTTCCGGCGGATACATGATGCCGTCGGCTCCTTTAACGCCGATTTCCGGTTCGCTCGGAGTGACGGGCGCCTCTTCCTTTTTACGCGGCTGAGAAAGCTCGGAAATGTCTTTAGAGAGCGAAGCCATGAGGGCTCGAGGATCGTTTGCGCTGTAGGTTGTTCCGGACGTGTTCGACGGTGCCGCGCTTTGCTGCGCCGCAGCCTGAGGCGCAGCGGGTGCCGGAGCGGGGTTTGCCGCCGCAGGCTTTACCGCGCCTGCTTCCTGCTTGGGAACCACACGCGGAGGAGCCTTAAAATCAGCCGGCACAATTTTCGGAATGTCGGACTTCTGCTCGCCGAACGGCGTCAGAGACGGTTCGTCAGGCAGATGGTAAGAAACATTAGTGTCGCTGAGTTTTGGCTCCATAAATCCTCACTTTGTATTTACGCGATCTGTCCTGCCAGACAGATCCAGCCGTCCATGCTCTTCCATACGGAGAGCGGAGAATCAGGGCGATACGAGCGATAAACTTCAATCAGCTCGTCAGCCTGACGTTCCAGAATTCCGGAGAGCACTAAATGACCGCCGGACTTTACTCTGCCGAGCAGAGCAGGTGCAAGGATTCTGAGCGGGTTGCTGAGAATATTGGCCACCACAACATCAAACTTTCCTTCCGGCATTTGTTCGGGCAGGTAAAAGTGCGCGTCTGCTTGGTTTACTTCCGCATTATAGTTGGCCGCTTCGATCGCCTGCGGATCAATGTCCGTACCGAGCACCTCGGAGGCGCCGAGTTTTTTAGCGGCAACCGCAAGAATGCCCGAGCCGCAGCCGTAGTCCAGAACGGATTTGCCGCTGAGCGAATGATCATGAAGCCATTCCAGGCAAAGACGCGTTGTCGGATGCGTACCCGTGCCGAACGCGACACCCGGATCCAGACGAATGTTGACGGCATCCGGGTTGGGGGGCTCATGCCAGGAGGGGACGATCCAGAGGTCGCCTGCGATTCGGGTCGGCGTGAACTGCGCCTGTGTGATGCGTACCCAATCGTTGTTCGGGACCTCAACGACGTTTTCGATGGTGGGTGTCTCAATGCCCAGTTCCTGTGCGCTGAGTTCAACGACTGCTTTGATGTTGAAGTCGTCAGGGCAGAGCACTTTCAAAAGAGAGCGGTCCCACGCGAAGTCATCAAGTTCGGTTCCCGGTTCGCCGAAGATCGGTTTTTCCTGATCGGTGTCGGCGTCTGCGTCTTCAATGGAGACGGAATAAGCGCCGTGCTCCATCAGAAAGTCAGAGAGCGGTTCCGCCATCTGTTTTGTGGCTAATAGAGAAAACTCGTGCAGCATATGAGTCCTTAACTTTGAACGGAAGCCCGGTGAGAAAGCTTTTCTTCGAGGTAATGAATACTGGTGCCGCCCTGCATGTATTTCTGATCGATCATCATTTCCTTATGAAGAGGAAGGTTGGTCGTGATGCCCTCGATGACCGTTTCAGAAAGCGCGGTGCGCATTCTGGCGATCGCCTGTTCACGAGTGTCGCCGTAAGCGATCAGCTTGCCGATCATGGAGTCGTAGTAAGGCGGAACAAAGTAGCCCGGATAGACGTGAGAGTCCACGCGGATACCGGGGCCGCCCGCCTGATGCAGCGTTGTGATGCGGCCCGGACTCGGAATAAACTTAAACGGATCTTCGGCGTTGATACGGCATTCGATCGCGTGTCCCTTAATCTGGATATCGCGCTGGCGATAGCGCAGCTTTTCACCTGCGGCGATTCGAATTTGTTCCTGCACCAGATCCACGCCCGTAATCAGCTCAGTTACGGGATGTTCGACCTGAATACGGGTATTCATTTCGATAAAGTAGAACTCGCCGTTTTCATATAGGAATTCGAAAGTGCCGGCACCGCGGTAACCGATCTTGCGGCAGCCCTCTGCGCAGCGCTCGCCGATTTTCTCGACCAGGCGGCGGGGAATACCGATAGCGGGCGCCTCTTCGATGACTTTCTGATTGCGTCTCTGCATGGAGCAGTCGCGCTCTCCGAGCCAAATGGCATTGCGGAAAGAGTCCGCAAGTACCTGAATTTCGATGTGGCGCGGGTTCTCGAGGAATTTCTCAAGATAGACGGTGTCATTGCCGAAGGCGGCTTTTGCTTCCTGTTTGGTGGTTTGGACCGCATTGATGAGCGCCGCTTCCGTGTGGACGACCTTCATGCCGCGTCCGCCGCCACCGCCGGAGGCTTTAATAATGACCGGGTAGCCGACCTGACGAGCGATTTTGATAATTTCGGAAGGATCGTCCGGGAGCGCGCCGCCGGAGCCGGGGACGCAGGGCACGCCCGCTTCGATCATCGCTTTCTTCGCGGAGACTTTATCTCCCATCAGACGGATGGTTTCCGGTCTCGGGCCGATAAAGACGAAGCCGCTTGATTCCACGCGTTCAGCGAAATCGGCGTTTTCAGAAAGGAATCCGTAGCCCGGATGGATGGCTTCAGCATCGGTGACTTCAGCGGCGCTGATGAGCGCGGGCATATTCAGATAGCTCTGATGAACAGGCGCCGGTCCGATACATACGGACTCATCGGCAAGCCGAACATATTTTGCGTCTGTGTCCGCAAGAGAATGGGCGATAACGGTTTTGATGCCCATTTCTTTACACGCCCGCTGAATACGGAGCGCGATTTCTCCTCGGTTTGCGATAAGGATCTTACCGAACATAGATATCTCTCTGGTTATTCAATGACGAAAAGCGGCTGACCGAATTCAACCGGAGAAGCGTTGTCAACGAGAATTTCCTTAACGGTGCCGCTGACTTCGGCCTCGATTTCGTTAAGCAGCTTCATCGCTTCGATGATGCACAGAGTGTCGCCCTTTTTGACTTGAGTGCCGACTTCGACAAAGGGGTCGGCGCCGGGGCTCGGGGCGCGGTAGAAAGTTCCGACCATCGGGCTTGTGACCTGAGTTCCGGAAGGCGTGTTCGCGGTGACGGCGGGCGCCGGAGCTGCGGGCTGAGCAGCCGGTGCGGCAGGAGCCGGAGCGGGAGCCGCGTAGACAACAGGCTCCGGAGCGCGGGGCGCAGCGGCAGCTGCAGCCGGACGGTTGACGATTTTGACATGATCGCCTTCTTCTGTGATTTCGATTTCAGAAATGCCTGAAGCCTGAACGAGGTCGATCAATGTTTTAAGTTTTCTCAAGTCCATGGAAAAGCCTCTTTATATAAGAGAGATAAATTAATTAGTTGTCGAGAAGCGCGTCCGCAGCCAGAAAATAGCCTTTGGCGCCTAAACCGATCACGCAGCCTTGCGCGATATCGGACAGATAGGAATGGTGGCGGAACGCTTCGCGTTTAAAGATATTGGATAGATGCACTTCGACAAAAGGAATCTGCACAGACAAAAAGGCATCGCGGATCGCGATGCTGGTGTGCGTATAGGCGCCGGGGTTAATAATAACGGCGTCAATTCCTTCTTCTTTGGCCTGCTGAATACGGTCTACCAGGTCTCCCTCATGGTTGCTCTGATAGCAGCTCAGCTTCGCGTCTTTTTCTGATACGTAGGCTGAAAGCGACGACTCGATATCCGCGAGTGTCTTATTCCCGTATTTGTCCGGTTCACGAGTTCCCAGCAAATTGAGATTCGGCCCGTTAAGCAATAATATTTTTTTCATAGAGTTATATCCCGAGCTATAGCGGGAATAAGTCAATATTTCGCAAGTATAGGGCTTAACTGTATTTAAAACATTAAAAATCTTCTCTTTTGCATGATTTTCTTTCAAATAACCTTAAAGACTATTTGGGAAAACGATGAGAAAAGATAGACGAAGATAATGAAAAATACAGGATTAGACTCGTGTCGAGTCGATTAAACGCGTGAGTCCGTCAATGTCGACGGATTTTGCCGCTTCGAGCGGAATTTGCCATGCGTCCGGAGTTTTTTCGCTCTTTTGTCTGACAGGGGGCTGTGTTTCAAATACCTTGACTCGGACCCAAACGGTCATGCGGTTGACCGCAAAGTATCCGTTCGGTTTTAAGGGCGCCTCAAAAACGACTTCTTCCGCAAATTCTTTCCTGCCGGATTTTGGATTAGGCAGAACGGTAAAGTCGACATCCCGATCAAGCAGGGCGATTTGGAACGCTTTTAAGTCCTCGCTCACCGCCTGAAGACAGATATCGGAATATTGATCGGCGCACCCGCTGAGAACGCCTTTGGTGAGCCGAGGCTGAAACGCAGAAAGTTCGCGCATGATAAAGAGCGCCGTTTCTCTGAGCTCAAGCAGTCGAAGGGCATGCCCCTGCGGGTCGTAAATGCTGTAGTGACAGCGCAGAGCCGATTCAATTTCTTCGTCTGAGGGCTGACGGAAAACCGGTACGTCGTAAAACTCCGCGATTTTGCTTCTCGCCTCGCTCCAATCCCGACCTTCGGCAATGAGTTCGGCGGTTTTTGCCGCTAATTCACTAAATTCTTCTAACTTGTTTCTATTTTTCATGAAATTTATCGATACTCAGACCGATTTTTCTTTATTTCTCTAAGAAGAGCAATCATAACGAGTGCAAAAAAATTGTGCGCACCTAAAAAGTATCAAATTATCACGATCTGCTTCTAATTAATGGCACCGTATTTGTTAGTAAGGACTCGCTTACTAAAGTTTTTCTTCAGGTATTTTCTTCTGAGTCCTCTCCGCTGTATATTGGACCCCGAACTATTTTCTGACGGAGCATAAGGTGCATATTCATATTCTCGGCATCTGCGGAACCTTCATGGGCGGTATTGCCCAGCTGGCAAAGGCAATGGGCTTTAAAGTAAGCGGCTGTGACGCAGGTGTTTATCCTCCGATGTCGGATCAGCTGCAGCAGGCAGGAATTCATTTAATTGAAGGTTACAGCCCGGATCAGCTTACACTCGGCGCGGATTTATATGTGATCGGCAACGCTATCAGCCGCGGCAATCCGCTTTTGGAAGCGATCCTGAATCAGGGCCTTCCTTATACGTCGGGTCCGCAATGGCTGTCTGAAAACATACTGGTGAATAAGCATGTGCTTGCGGTTGCCGGGACACACGGTAAAACCACAACGACATCCATGCTCACATGGATGCTGGAAGACGCGGGTCTGAATCCGAGCTTCCTGGTGGGCGGCGTTCCGCAGAATTTCGGCTGCTCGGCAAGACTGACGGATTCTAAGTTCTTTGTCATTGAAGCCGACGAATATGACACCGCTTTCTTTGATAAACGAAGCAAATTTGTTCACTATCGTCCGAGAACTGCGATTCTGAATAATCTTGAATATGACCACGCCGATATCTTCTCCGATCTTGCGGCGATTGAGCGGCAGTTCCATCATTTGGTGCGGACAATCCCTTCGGAAGGAAAGGTCATCTTTAATAATAAGAGCGAAGCGCTGCGCAGGGTTCTTGCGATGGGCCTTTGGACGCCGGCGGAAAGTTTCGGTTTGGAAGAAGACGCGGATTGGCGTCTGGTTGATCATGAGGGCTGGAGAGTTTCGGCTGGCGGTAAAGAGCTTGGCCGGATGCAGCTTGATCTGCCCGGAGAGCACAATCGTCTAAACGCGCTCGCTGCGGTAGCCGCGGCGACGACCGCCGGCGTGAGTGCGGAAGAGGCGCTGGATGCGCTCACTCGCTTCCACGGCGTCAAGCGTCGTATGGAAGTTAAGGGCGAAGTCGGCGGAATTCGCGTCATTGATGACTTTGCGCACCATCCGACCGCGATAGAAGAAACCATTCGAGCGGTTGCGGCCAAGACCGACGGAGGGCGAGTCATTGCGGTATTTGAGCCGCGCTCCAACACTATGAAGCTCGGAGCGGTCAAGCAGGCGCTTGCGCCGAGTCTGTCTCAGGCGGCTCAGGTATTTGCTTTCCAGGGGCCGTCCGTGAGCTGGGATATTCAGCAAGCGCTCAGGCCGATCGAAGACAAAACACATGTCTATAAAGATTTGCACGTGCTTGCGCACGAGGCAGCCGCTGCTGTGAATCCGAAAGACATTATTTTGGTTATGAGCAACGGAAGTTTCGGTGGGGTTCATGGGATGATCCTCGATGAGCTGAAGGCTCGTTTTGGTCAGAAAGCCTAAAGAGTCTGCGATGAGAACCACTCTGTATCTGCACGGATTTTTATCGCATCCGGATTCTAATAAAGGCAGCCTTCTGCGCTTGGCACATGAAAAGGCCGGTATCCCCTTTGAGGCGCCGGAGCTTTACATGTCGCCTAAGGAAGTCGCAGAGCTGCTGACAAAAACGGTTTGCCGCCTCGGCGCGGAAAACGTCAATGTCGTCGGCTCTTCTTTGGGCGGCTTTTACGCGGCTTGGCTTGCCGAGCATTTTGATATTAATCGGGCGGTTTTGCTGAACCCCGCGCTCGGCAATTGGGGCAAAGTGGATTTTCGCCCGGGCTGGATGCAGGTCAGCGGCATTGATAAAAAGATGTACGTGTGCGAATCCTTCATGGATGAGCTCAATGAGATGCTGGTGCGCGAAGTGACGCGCCCCGAGCGCTGCCTCACGCTGCTGAGTCTGAAGGACGAGGTTCTCGATCCGACTGTCACAGCGAAGATGCTTGCTAAGACCAAAATCATCGAGATAGCGAAAGGCGATCACAGAATTTCGGACTTTACGCCCTATGTTGAGCCGATTCTTGAGTTTCTTCGCTCGTAAGAACGGTTAAAGTAGACGCGCTGAAGAAGTTTTCTGTGCGGCAAGCGCAGAAGAAGCTGAAAACATATCTGCTCGCTTAGAATTGCAGCAGAACGAGATTTAAAAAATTTGTCGCTGAGTTAACTCCTGCTTGGCGACTGAAAGGCCGGCATGAATTTATTTTTTGAAGAAGACGGAGCATTTAAAGTCGGAACGGAAAAGAGTTCGACTCCGTCCGCCTGTCAGGTGGAACTTCCGACAGGTAAGCGGATTAAAGCAAAACGCTCTCACATACTGATTACGTTTGAGAACCCGAGTCCGACAGAATTTCTTAGACGTGCTCAGGAAGAGGCTGAGACAATCGATGTGGATCTTCTCTGGGAGTTTTCTCCCGAAGGCGACTTCACGTTCGGTGCGATTGCCGACGAGTATTATGGCGCTGCGCCTACGGCGGTGCAGAAAGCGGCGATTCTTCTCAAACTGCATGCCAATCCGGTTTACTTCTACCGTAAGGGAAGAGGCTCCTACCGAAAAGCGCCGGAGGAGACTCTGAGACTGGCTTTGGCCGCCATCGAGCGCAAGAAAGAACAGGAACGCGTCAAAGACGAGTATGTGCGCGAGATTACTGAAGAGCATAAGGCTCCTGAGGCAATCACAGCCAAGGCGATTGAGCTTTTAACCAAGCCTGATAAGAATTCATTGGAATGGAAAGCGGTTAAGGAAGCAAGCGACAAGATCAGCACTTCTCCGCTGCGCATGCTTTTAAATGTCGGAGCGATTAAGAACGCCTGGCACTGGCACGTGGACAGCTTCTTCACGGTCAATTTTCCGCATGGCAAAAACTTCCCGGGAAATTTAGGCACGCCTCCCGCAGATGTTCATGAGGAGCTTCCGATTTCGGACGCTGTCGCGTTTTCTATTGATGATTCGGAAACGACCGAGATTGATGACGCGATTTCCGTGACACCGCTTGACAACGGCCGTACAAGAGTCGGCATTCATATTTCCGCACCGGGACTCGGCATCACACATGACTCTCCTATAGATTTGGCTGCAAGAGAGCGCATGTCCACGGTTTATGCACCGGGGCTGAAGACCACGATGCTGCCGAAGAATTGGATTGAAGCGTTTACGCTGGACGAGGGCAAAGCGTCTCCTGCGGTTTCTTTATACGCGGTCGTGGACAACGAGACCTTCAGCGTGATTTCGACCGAAACCCGGCTTGAACGGGTGCGTGTGGAAAAGAATCTGCGCTATGACCTGATTGCCGACAAAGTCACGGAAGAAACGATTAAAAGCGGCTCTTTGGATGTGCCCTTCAGCAGTGAGATTATTTGGCTGTGGAACTTTGCCAAGGTACTTCTTAAAAATCGTGAAGAAGTTCGGGGCAGACCCGAGCCTGTCGGCCGCATTGACTGGTACTTCAGTCTGAAGGGCGAAGACGAGAATGCGGAGATCGAGCTGAAAGGCCGCCGCCGCGGCGACCCGCTCGATTTGCTGGTTGCGGAAATGATGATTTTTGCGAACTGCACTTGGGGCGCGTGGCTTGAAGAGCGCGGTACCGCGGGAATTTATCGTTCACAGCGCGCCGGCCGCGTCAAAATGACCAGCGTGCCCGGACCGCATGACGGAATCGGCGTGCCGTATTACGCATGGTCGACTTCGCCGCTGAGACGCTATGTGGACCTGATCAATCAGCGTCAGATCATCTCGACACTGAAAGGGGAGACTCCGGCGCTGCGAAGCAACGACAGCGAACTGTTTTCGATTATTTCGCTCTTTGACAGCAACTACTCGGCCTTTAATGACTTCCAGTCAAGAATGTCTCGTTACTGGTCGATGCGCTGGATTGAGCAGGAAGGTATTAAGGAAGTTAAGGCAAGTGTTGTTAAAGGAGACTTGGTTCGCGTCGAAGGCCTTCCGATGGCTCAGCGCGTGCCCGGACTGCCGGAGCTTCCGCGCGGACAGTCGGTTTTGATGCGTGTTTTGAATTTGGACTATGTCGAACTGGTGATGGAATGCAGTCTCGTCAAAGTGCTCGATGAAACGCATGAAGATGACTTTGATGACGAAATAGAACAGGAAGAAGAGGCAGGGGAGAAACTTTCTGCTGATTCCGAGGAAGGGGAAAATCAGACTGCAGCGGTTGAAAATCAATAGATATTCAAGCGCTGTATGCATGAGTTAAGATTACAAAAACAGAGGAGCAGGAGATATTCGATGAAAAAGCTTACAAAACTGGGAGTTGTTGGGAACCCGGTAGCGCATAGCTACTCCCCCGCGATCCACGAATTATTTGCCAAGCAGTTCGGAGACAATATTTCGTACGAAAAAATAGAGATTCCGATGGGGGAATTTGAAAGTGCCATCGGAGATCTGATTGATGAAGAATATTTCGGAATCAACGTGACGATCCCGTTCAAAGTTGACGCCTATCGCTGTTCTACGAAATGCTCCTCTCAGGCCAGACAGTCCCGAGCAGTGAACACACTGACTTTTCAGGGCGGCAAGATTTTAGGCGAGAACACGGATGGAAGCGGTTTTATTCGCGACCTTGAAGAACGTCTGAAGTTTACCGTCAAAGGGACGTCGATTTTGATTTTGGGTGCGGGCGGCGGCGTGCGCGGTATTCTTCCCGCGCTGATGGATCGTCAGCCAAAATCCGTGACGGTTGCCAACCGAAGTACTGCAAGAGCTTCTGAACTTTGTGACGAATTTGGCATTCAGAGCATTCTTTACGATGAAACCGGTTCGGAAAATTACGATCTCATCATCAACGCGACTCCGACCAGTCTTCAGAATAAAGCGCCTTTGGTCTCTCCCTTTGCTTTTGACAGCTGTACATTGGCGTACGATTTGGTTTATGCGGCTGCGCCTACTCCCTTTATGGAGCTCGCAAAACGCGGCGGCGCAAAAGAGGCTTCTGACGGACTCGGCATGCTGGTCGAGCAGGCCGCCGATTCCTATGAGATTTGGATGGGACATCGTCCGCAAACCGCTTCCGTCTACGAAGCGCTTCGCAAAATGCTCACGGCTTCTGCGGCTTAACTCCTCTCAAACCCCGCGTTTGAATTTCTAAGGAGATTGATTTGGGTACGATCAATCCAGATACACCTCTTCACGATCCGGATTACGACATCGCTGTACGTGATCCGGAGGCGGCTGCGCGCGGTTTAGCGATTATTCAGCAGCTGCTTGATGAAGGAGAAGAGGCCCAGGAGCGCAAAGACCTAAGGGTCGGCGAAGAAGTCAGGACACTGCTCCGCGATACGCTTTCAGGGCTGCACCCTGCGGATATTGCCTACATTCTTGAAGCGCTCCCACTGGATGAGCGTCTCATCGTCTGGGACTGCGTGCGCGCGGGCCGAGACGGTGAGATCCTTGTCGAGGTAAACGAGGGCGTACGAGAAACGCTTATCGACGCGATGAACCGCGACGAACTTGTGGACGCGGTCGAAGGACTGGATACCGACGAAATCGCAGACTTGGTCGAGGACCTCCCGCCTGACGTTGTCGCGGAGGTTCAGGAAGGACTTTCGCACGAAGAGAGAGCTCAGCTTCGTGCGGCGATGAGTTATCCCGAGGACACGGTCGGTGCCCGCATGGACTTCGAAATTGTTTCGATTCAGCAGGATGTGACGCTCGATATCGTGCTTCGCTATCTCCGACGGCTGAAAAAGCTTCCGGATCATACGGACCAGGTCTTTGTGATTGATCGGGACGAGAAGCTTATGGGCACGCTGCCGGTTGATCGAATTCTTACGCACTATCCGGAGGATTCCGTTAAGAACGTGATGCTGACGGAAGTGCTGCGGCTTTCGCCTCTGGAAGATGTGAGCGACGCCGCTCAGGCGTTTGAGCGATATGACTTGGTGAGTGCTCCGGTGGTGGACGAGACCGGACGACTGGTCGGTCGTCTGACGGTTAACGAAGTTGTTGACGTCATCCGTGAAGAAAGTGATGAAGAAGCTTACGGTGCCGTCGGTTTGGATGATGATCAGGACTTATTTGATTCGGTTTGGTCATCGGCGAAAGGCCGCTGGCTGTGGCTTGGTGTAAACCTCTTTACCGCTTTCTTTGCTTCCCGCGTGATTTCCGCTTTTGACGGAACGATCGAGAAAGTTGTCGCTCTGGCGGCGCTGATGCCGATTGTCGCCGGTATTGCGGGTAATTCGGGCAACCAGACTCTGACGCTTCTGGTTCGATCTTTAGCGACCGGTCAGATTACGGACGCCAACCAAATCGACGTGGTGAAGAAAGAGGTCTTGGTCGCGATTGTGAACGGTTTCATCTGGGGCATTGTTGCCGGTCTTTTTGCCTGGGCGCTTTACTACAACACGCCGGACGGCAAACTGCTGGGGCTGACAATGTTCCTGGCGATGCTGCTGAACATGCTGATGGGTGCGATTGTTGCGATTCTTGTTCCGATCACACTGAAAAAACTCGGCCGCGATCCGGCGATGGGCGGATCTGTCCTTCTCACCTTTATTACCGATTCAGGCGGATTTTTTATCTTCCTGGCGCTTGCGACGTATATATTTGGACTATCTTCCTAATGGATAGACAAAATGAAAACATCGCTTGCATCATCCGCTGCAGTATCTCTTTTTATTCTCGCATCGGCCGGGGCGTCGGCAGCTGAAACCGGCCCGCTTCCCGGCGTACATTCCGAAGAACTGATGAACGTCGTCGTGGTTTCCCGACACGGTGTTCGTTCTCCGACGCAGTCGGCAGAGAAACTGGAGTCCTGGTCTTCGAAGAAGTGGCCGAATTTCGGGGTCGATCCCGGCATTCTCACAAAGCGCGGCTACTATCTGGTAGAGCGTACTTGGGCGCTGAATCGCACTCGTGCGCCTTTTACATACGGGACTTGTCCTAAACCGGATGATGTTCAGATCATCGCCGATACGGATGAGCGAACCATCGCGACCGCCAAAGCGCTGAATGAAGGTTTGTATCCGGGATGCGGCTATCAGGTACGAACGACAGATAAAAAGCATTCCGCCCTTTTTTCTCCTTTGAAAGCCAAAGTATGCAAGATTGAGTATCCGAAAGAGCTTGCCGAGAAGCTGACGGAACGGGCCGCAGGCTTTTCGAAGATTTACGGCAGCGAGATAGCCGAAGTCGAAAAAATCCTAGGGCGGGAGCTCACAGGGAAAATGCGCGGTAAAGCGAGCAAACATAAAGTCGGTTATGAAGGCGCGCCGTATTCCGCTGCGAGCATCACAGAGATTTTTGCTTTGGAATGGGGACAGTTCCCCGGACAAAAGGCGGGCTGGGGCGTATTGGACTGGCCCGGCATTATGCAGCTGATGCCGCTTCGAGTCGGTGTATTTACCGCGCTGAACCGCGATATGGAAGTTGCCGCTTATAAAGGCTCTGCGCTTGCGAAAAAGATTATTGACTCTCTGGATCATGGTCCGAAATACACCTATTTGGTCGGGCACGACACGAACCTTGCAAATCTCGGGGCGCTGTTTGATCTGAACTGGAAGCTTCCGAACCGCGCAAAGAACGAGAACACGCCTGGCGGTTACTTAACATTTGAAAAGTGGCTGGTGAACGGCGAAGCTGAAATCCGAGTCTATTATTCCGCGCTGACACCTGAACAGATGAACGCGGAAACGGTTACGGAGCCGACAGCGGACTTTGAGATTCTGCCTCGCGGCGTTAAGTTTGACGAGTGGAAGAAAGCAAGCAGCCGCTTCTTGTTTAGTAAGTGCATTGAAGACGGCGCACTTTAAAGCGCGATTGTCTGATTGAAGCCGGAGCCAAAAACTTCGGCTTTAATTTTTATGACCGGCTTTGATTTTCCGCAGTCGTCCCGTTTGCGAAAGTTTTTTCAGTAAGACATCTGCTTTAGACATTGTTTGGGTATAAGCAATTAACTCTTGGCTCTAAAGCGGCTTCAGGGCTGAGAATGAGCGGGTTAGTTTGAAGTAGGCGCTGGCGACCAATTTTGCGACGAAGAGTTTTATTTCTTGACCGGCGTGTGGAGTTTTGTTCCGGGCTCCCGGCGAGAAGACTCTCTATATTGCAGGAGACACCATTTTTTATGATGAAGTTGCAGCAGTTCTGGAAAAGTATCGTCCGGAAGTCATCATTCTCAATGCCTGCGGTGCCGCTCTTCAGTATTTCGGCAGACTGATTATGGACGCCCATGATGTTTTAGAGGTTCATAAGGAAGCGCCGTATGCGAAGACCATCATCAGCCATATGGATAAGTTGCGCACGCAACGGTAGACAGAGCAGGTATGCGGAAGTTTGTCGCAGAGCACAAGATGGAGAAGAGCGCTCTTATTCCGGAGGATGGAGAGACGCTTGAATTTTAAGATTCAGTTTTTTAGCTGAGATACACCAGGAGCCGGATCTGTATTTTCTGGCTTTTTTGTGCCCGGAAGGAAGATCCGACAGATTTGGTTTCTTTGCTCAGATAGTTTTCTTGGGCTGGGAAAAATACGAATTGGGGGGTATAGAATTAGAAAAATCGCTTGGCGGACAAGGGCTGCAGATGACGAACTCATGGGGAGCGGGCTGATTTAACCCGGTATTTGTTCGTGTAGGGGAATTTGTCTACAAATAGGAGGGTTTTTCCTATAAATGTAATCGTGTATACGTTTTTTCTAATTTAGCTGTAACAGTAATTACAGACATGATTAATGGGGAGAGGCGATAATTTTCTCCATAGAAACAAAGACACGGACCACCTCACCACAGGTCCTAGAAATAGTTTCATAAAAGCCGATAAAGGCTGTTTTTCTCAAGGAGTATTCAAGAATGAAAAAACTTTTAGCTGTTGCAGTGTTAGCTGCTTTCTCAACAATGTCCTATGCTGCCGACAAGGTTCTGAACGTTGACATCGTCGTCGTCGGTCAGGGCGCAGCCGGTACAGCCGCTGCTTTCGCCGCCGCTGAAAAAGGCGCGAAGGTTATCGGTCTTGAAAAGAAAGCGATCGCCGGCGGCACAGGCAACTTCTCAGAAGGTATTTTCGCTGTCGGCTCCAAGATGCAGCGCGACTACTACATTCCTCTGACAAAGGACGAAGCGTTTAAGAAGATCATGGCTTACGGCCACTGGAGAAGCAACGCCCGCCTCGTCAGAGCCTTCGTTGACAAATCCGCCGACACCGTTGACTGGATGCAGAAACACGGCGTTAAATTCGAAAAACTGACAACCAATTACCCGGGCGGTCTCTACACATGGCACATCTATGAAGGCCGCGGCGCCGGCTGGATCAAGCTCTTCCAGGAAAAAGGACAAAAAGAATACGGCATGGAAGTGCTCTTCAACACACCGGCTGAAAAGCTTCTCATGAAAGACGGCAAGGTCGCCGGCGTTATCGCTAAAGACAAAGACGGCAACACCGTTACTGTTAACGCCAAGGCTGTGATTATCGCTACCGGCGGTTTCGCTGATAATCCTGAAATGATGAAGAAGTACACACGCTTCCCGGATACAGACGGTCTGGCTCAGTCCGGCAAGAACGGTGTCGGTATTCAGATGGCTTGGTCCGCAGGCGGCGGTAAAGAAGGTCTGGAAGTTCAGCAGTCCTACCGTCCGGGTCCGAGAGCCGTCGGAACAACAAACCACGTTTCCGCTACAGCTAAGCAGCCGCATCTTTGGCTGACACCGCAGGGCGAACGCTTCACCGACGAAACAATCATGGGTGACTGGCCCGCAGCTGGTAACGCTCTTGAAAGAATCGGCGGCCAGATGTGGGTTGTCTATGACAACAAGAACCTCGACTCTATGAAGCACGACGGTATTGTTCAGGGTGTTGGCGTTATGGTTCCGATCGGTGCCAAGCTCACCAACTTCGACAAAGAATGGGATGCCGCTGAAAAGGCCGGCTGGGCAGTCAAAGCCAACACTCTTGACGAACTCGCCAAGAAGACCGGTATGGATCCTGCCAAGCTGAAAGCCAGTGTTGAACAGTACAACCAGGCTGCTGAACAGCGTCATGACGCCCTCTTTGCTAAAGATCCGCAGTACATCTTCCCGGTCAAACAGGGTCCCTTCTACGCGATCAAGAGCGTTGCCTCCTCTCTCGGCACACTCGGCGGTATCAAGGTTAACGACCGTCTGCAGGTTGTTACCGACAAAGATAAGGCAATCCCGAACCTCTACGCTGCCGGTTCTGACGTCGGCGGTATGTACGGTGACTCCTATGACCTCCTGATGGCCGGCTCCACAATCGGCTTCGCCGTCAACTCCGCTCGTATCGCTGCGGAAAGCGCGATCAAGGATCACAACATCGCTGCTAAGAAGTAATATTTCTGCGATAACTTAGACAAGACCGCCTTCGGGCGGTTTTGCCGTTTCGGGCTTCTCAGAACGCAAAAGCCGCTCACGTATACTTTATCGACGACTAAAATAATCTCTCAGTCGGGAGAAGAGTGTGCAAAAGACCAACCACAGAACAAATACCTATTTTTGGAGCGCCTACAGTTTTTCTACGCTCGGCCGTTTTGTACACGGCATGGCGCTCTCCTGGGTTGTCTGGACGTTAACCAAGTCTCCGCTTTGGCTAAGCGCGATTGCGTTGCTGTCTGCGCTTCCCTCTCTGCCGCTCGCTCCGATTGCGGGCCAAATCGCCGACCGATTTCACCGCCACCATATTCTTTTAATCACACAGACCTTCGGCTGCGTGATTGCCGCTCTGACCGCCTGGCTGTCTTATGAGGGCGATCTCGGGCCGTATCAGCTTGCACTGCTCGCGCTCTGTTTCGGTATCATTACATCCATTGACGGCCCGTGCATGCACGCGATGCTTGTGGAAACCGGTGAAACCGTTTCGGAAGCGATTGCGCGGCAGTCTCTGATTATGAATATCGCACGCTCCGTGGCGCCGATGTTTGCGGTATTTATCATTGAAAGCGTCGGAGCAACCTGGTGCTTTGCGATGAACGCGGTCTGCTTTATTCCGATGATCGCTTTGATGCGCATTGTCCGAATTCCGAACCGTACGACGGAGGAGGAACGCAAAGAAAGCGTCAATATGGGTTCAGTTGAACTCTTTATGCGGTATCGAATCTTGCGCGACATCCTTCCTCAGGTGGCCTGTCTGTCCATTCTGGTGATGCCTGCGGTCGCACTGCTGCCGGCGATTTCTCTGAAAGGCAGCGAGCTGCTGAGTTTCGGCTCCATGTCCTCCGGTTTAGGTTTCGGAGCGGTGGCCGCCGCGGTTCTGATGCAGAGAAACCGCGGAATCATTGACCATGTAACAACCGTATGGATGGGCGGCTGGGTCACATGTATCGGTTTTGCGGCACTTCCCGCCTTGGATTCACTGACTTCGCAGTGGCTGTGCGCATTGGTTGCCGGCGCATCGCTGACATTTTCTTTGGCGAGCGCGAATAATCTGGTGCAGAGCCGAGCGCCCAATATTTATCGAGGGCGCTTTTCGGCGATGTATTTAGCTGTGATGCTCGGTTTTGTTCCGATCGGGCAGTTTATTCTCGGACTGGCTTCCGAGAAGTTCGGCGCAGTCCATTCAGTCAGGGCATGCGCTATTTTGGCGATGATCCTGATGGTTATCTTTGCGTATTTGGCTTCGGAAGGCAAAGACAAGAATCAGGATGACGAGGCTTCTTCTTCGTAATTAATCGTTTGATTAAACCCAGTCGTAGATATCTTTAAAGAGTTCTGAACGAACAAAGACGTTACGGCCGGATTTTCTTATGAGTTCTTTAGCGCTCCAGTCGGAAAAGAGTCTGCTTACTGAGACTCGTGTGAGATTGACGACCGATCCGTACTGTTCATTGGTGAGATCAAGCGGGATTTTCATCCATTGATCGTCGACGATCGGCTTGTCATAGCTTAGGAGCAGCACTTTAAGCAGAGTGCGCAGGCGGTCAGCCGGTTCAAGTGTAAAGTTTGCGACCATCGCCTCAATGGAGCATTCCTGTTTGATAGTTACGTGCTTGGCCATTTCCAAACCAAACTCCGCGTGTTCGAGCATATAGTTCGGAATGATGTTCGGAGACATGGAAAGAACTTCGCAGGTGCCGATGGCGCGAGTGGTCACATTGACTCTGGTTCCAGTGAGCGCAGAGAGGTCGCACGCAGCACGATTTGGAATCAGTAGATTGAGCACACTTGCATGGCTCTTATATTGGTCGGCAATGTAATAAGCCAGCGCTCCTTTTGTAACAAGATATAACTTATTATTTTCTCCCTTGGCCTTTAAAAGCTGGCGTGAATGAAATGTCAGCGGGACTCCATACTCATGAAAGAGTTTGATGACGGTGTCGGGTTCCTTTGGAGGAATCCAGGGGAGGGCATGGAATATCTGTCTCATATTTCCGAGTATTTTTTAAGGCATAATTATTCTTGCACTGACAAGCAGTTTTTAACAGTCAGTCACGTATTAACACCTATTTCGGTTGGACAACCCAAATCTTGAGAGGCATTATTACGGGATGACTAAACAAAAGATCGTTAAACAGGAGTCGGCAGCCGCCTTGGTTTCCGACTTTAATTCTTACTGCCCGAAGCATAAAACAAAGAATCTGAGAAGGATCCTTTTGAGTGTTTCCGCCGCGTGTGCTGTTCTTGTCGGCGCTGCTTCCGTACACTTTCAGCCGATGCTGAGAGCCGCAGAAGCGCCGCTTCGCATCAAGGCT
Source organism: Parasutterella sp. St.1A3 (assembly GCF_059728705.1). NCBI lineage: Bacteria > Pseudomonadati > Pseudomonadota > Betaproteobacteria > Burkholderiales > Sutterellaceae > Parasutterella > Parasutterella sp. St.1A3. The sequence continues at coordinate 324,444 of NZ_BAAGFK010000001.1, forward strand.
CTAAGTTACCACACATTCGAAGAGCAGGATGTGCGTGATACCGCAAGTCAGACGATTGACGACGTGCTGGAACGCATGCAGGAAAACGCGGCCGCGTTTATTTCACAGCACTATGCCAAGGTATCGGAAGAAGATGCACTTGAAATCGTTCATCAGGCTTTCATATCCGGCAAAGAGCACGATATCGATCCTCTGCTGATTCTTGCGATTATTGCGACCGAGTCTTCATTTAATCCGAATGCCGGCAGTTCCGCGGGAGCCAAAGGACTCATGCAGGTTCATGCCAAAGTTCATGCCAAGCGCTTTAAAGAGTACGGCGGCGTGAAAGCGGTTCATGAGATTGAAGCAGGTATCGAAGTCGGCACTCAGATTCTTAAGGAATATCTGAATAAAACCGGCTCACTCAAGGGCGCGCTCAAATATTATGTTGGCGCGGCTAACCACAAGACGGACGGCGGATACAGCCGCAAGGTTCTTTCGATGAGAAGCCATCTGCAGATGGCGGCAAACGGAGAAATTCAGGCGGCAAGAATTCAGGCCCGCAGTCCGAGCAAATTCCCGGAAGATCATCAGGATCACAAGGATTTTGCGACTTACTCAGCCAACATGAAGCTTGAGAAGTTCCCGTCGCTTGCGGGAGATTCTCAGAATCAGGGTTAATTAAAATCGCCCCAGAGCGTTTGGGCGTAGGAAGCGGCAGCGATAGCTGCCGTTTCTGTTCTTAAGACGCGCGCGCCGAGACGCTTTCCTGTAAAGCCCGCACCGAGGAGTGTGTTCATTTCACCGTCGGAGAAACCGCCCTCGGGCCCGACAGCAAAGGTGACGGCGCGGATTTCTTCATCTTCAGAGCGGGTCTGCGCAGACGGACTCAGCATAATTCGCAGTCCCTCGGCTTCTTCTGCGGCGCTCTTTAAACTCGACTTGAAAACAATTTCCGGCAGAAAATCTTCTCCGCACTGTTTGCAGGCTGAGACCGCGATTTTGTTCCAGCGCTCAAGACGCTTTGCGGCTTTTTCCGAGGTCAGACGAATTTCGCTGCGATCAGCGGGAAAGACGACAATTTTGCTGTAGCCAAGTTCACAGGCTTTCTCTACGATCCAGTCCATTTTTTCATTGCTGACGAGCGACTGAAGAAGGATAAGACGCAACCCGCGCTCGGACTGTTTAATTTCCTCAGGCACAACTTCCGCGTAATCGGCGGCAAAGTGAATCGGTCCTTTAGCGCAAAGTCCTCTGCCGTTAAAAACTTCGACCGTGTCATCCTGACGAAGACGAAGCACGCGCATCGCGTGATGAACGGACTCAGAGGGTAAAACAATTGGCTTTCCGACTTCTGCGTCGGGAAACGGAACGTAAAAACGAGGCATATATTGTTAACACAGCTTTCAGAATTTTTGTGATGATAACCCAATTGCCGAATTATTAAGGAAAAATCCCAAACGCCTCCAAAAATTAAATTTTGTTCGTACTCTCGAGAGTTGGTAAAATCGAACCTCAGGTACTGGCCCTGTCGGCCCGCGCTTTTTTTATTTTTAAAACTCTTTTAAATCATGTCATCATCAGTCTCTTGCAAGACAATGGCCAACGCCGTTCGTGCGTTGGCAATGGACGCGGTTCAGAAGGCAAATTCCGGTCACCCCGGCATGCCGATGGGTATGGCAGACATCGCTGTCGCCCTCTGGACAAAACATCTCAGACACAATCCCGCTGATCCGCACTGGCTCGGCCGCGATCGATTCCTTCTTTCCAACGGTCACGGATCCATGCTGCAGTATGCGCTGCTGCATCTTTCCGGTTACGATCTCACGATCGACGACCTTAAAAATTTCCGTCAGCTTCACAGCAAAACGCCGGGGCACCCTGAAGTCGGTGTAACACCCGGCGTTGAAACATCTACGGGTCCGCTTGGACAGGGTATTGCCAACGCAGTCGGCATGGCGCTTGCAGAAAAGATGCTCGCAGCAGAATTTAATACGGAAGACTGCACGATTATTGACAACTACACCTATGCGTTCCTTGGCGACGGATGCCTGATGGAAGGCATTTCGCACGAAGCATGCTCGCTTGCCGGAATTTGGAAGCTCAATAAGCTCATCGCCCTTTATGATGACAACGGTATTTCCATCGACGGCAAGGTTGAAAACTGGTACGCGGAAAACGTTCGTGAGCGTTTCGAGTCTTACGGCTGGAACGTGATCGGTCCGATCGACGGCCACGACGTCGAAGCGGTTTCCGACGCGATCGCACTTGCTAAGAAGTCCGACAAGCCGACACTGATTGACTGCAAGACCGTGATTGGTTTTGGTTCTCCCAACCGCGCCGGTACCAACAAAGCGCACGGCTCTCCGCTTGGCGAAGAAGAAATCGCCGCAGCAAGAGAAGCGATCGGCTGGGAATACGGTCCCTTTGAAATTCCTCAGGAAATTTATGACGCCTGGAACGCCAAAGCGGCCGGCAAAGCCATGGAAGACGAATGGCAGGCTAAATACGACGCATACCGCGCCCGTTATCCGGAAAAAGCGGCTGAACTGGAACGCCGTCTCAGCGGTGAACTTCCTGAAAACTGGGATGACATCGTTTTTGACGCGATCGTTCAGGCTGCAGGCGAAGCCAAGACGGTTGCAACCCGCAAAGCAAGTCAGATGGCGCTTAACGCTTTTGCTCCGGCGCTTCCCGAACTGCTTGGCGGTTCGGCTGACCTGACAAGTTCGAACCTGACCAACTGGGAAGGCGTTCAGGCGCTCAGGCCTGACAATATGCTCGGCCGTCATATTAACTACGGTGTCCGCGAATTTGGAATGTGCGCCATTATGAACGGTATCGCGCTTTACGGCGGTTTTATTCCTTACGGCGCGACATTCCTTACTTTTGCGGACTACGCCCGCAATGCACTGAGAATGGCCGCTCTGATGAAGATTCGTTCCATCTTTGTCTTTACGCACGACTCGATCGGTGTGGGCGAAGACGGTCCGACGCATCAGCCTGTCGAACACACCGCAAGCCTCAGAATTATTCCGGGCATGGACGTTTGGCGTCCTGCCGACACCTGTGAAACTCTGACCGCCTGGGCAAGCGCGATTGAGCGCAAAGACGGTCCGACTTCGCTCATTCTCTCCAGACAGAATCTTCCGTTCGTGGAGCGCGAAGAATACAATGCCGATGAGATGGCTCAGGGCGGCTACATCATGCTTGAAGCGCCTGAAGGAGCCGCCTCCGTTCAGGTCACGCTTCTTGCAAGCGGAAGCGAAGTTGCGCTGGCTGCTGAAGCCCGCAAGCAGCTTCTTGCGATGAACATCCAGACTCGTCTGGTATCGATGCCTTCGACAACGGTCTTTGATCGTCAGCCGCAGGAATACAAAGATTTTGTTCTCGGCGCAGGCAAGCCGGTTGTCGCGATTGAAGCGGCAACATCCGACATCTGGTGGAAATACATCCGCGGTGCCGGAACGGTTATCGGTATGAATACATTCGGTGAATCGGCTCCTGCCGGTGAGCTCTTTAAACTTTTCGGGTTCACGGTCGACAATGTCGTGGCCACTGTTCAGCAACTACTTAATCAAGGGAAATAAGATATGACAATTCGTGTTGCCATCACCGGTTACGGCAGAATCGGCCGCAATGTACTTCGTGCTTTCTACGAAGAAAACAAGTGGCCTGACGTTAAGATCGTTGCCATTAACGACACTGCCAAGCCTGAAGCGACCGTTCATCTGACCAAGTTTGACACCGCGCACGGCAAATTCAACGGCGATGTTTATTGGGAAGACGGCCATCTTGTTGTCAACGGCGACCGCATTTTCATGTGCTCCGAGCGCGATCCGAAGAAGCTTCCCTGGAAGGATCTTGACGTAGATATCGTTCTCGAATGCACAGGCGCGTTCCGTGATAAAGAAGGCGCGATGCAGCATATCGAAGCGGGCGCCAAGAAAGTTCTGATCTCCGCTCCCGGCAAAGACGTTGATGCGACAGTGGTTTACGGCGTGAACCAGGACGTTCTGAAAGCCAGCGACGTGGTTGTCTCCAACGCTTCCTGCACCACCAACTGCATGTGCCCGTTTGTTAAGCCGCTCAAAGACAAGCTCGGTATTGTAGACGGCATGATGACAACGATTCACGCGTTCACAAACGACCAGGTTCTTACCGATGTGAAGCATAAGGATCTTCGCCGCGCCAGAGCCGCCGCGCACAACATCATCCCGACCAAGACCGGTGCCGCTAAGGCTGTCGGCCTGGTGATCCCCGAACTTAAGGGCAAGCTTGACGGTTATGCAATGCGTGTTCCGACTCTGAATGTCTCCGTTGTTGATCTGACATTCCAGGCCGCTCGTCCGACAACCGTTGAAGAAGTCAACCAGATCATCCGCGAAGCTTCCGAAAGCGCCGAGCTCAAAGGCATTCTCGGCTACAACGAACTTCCGCTGGTTTCCACAGACTTCAACCATACTTCTTTCTCTTCGATCTTCGATTCAACTCTGACAAAGGTCATTGACGGAACACTGGTTAAAGCGGTCGCATGGTATGACAACGAGTGGGGCTTCTCCTGCAGAATGCTCGACACCGCTGTTGCGATGTACAACGCCAAGTAATCTTTGATTATCTCGAGGCCCCGTTTACGGGGCCTTTTGCAAAAGGAAAAGTATGCAAGTTAGAACATTGGAACAACTTCTCAAGGAAGACGCCCTGCGCGGAAAACGCGTTTTCATCCGTGCCGACATGAATGTGCCGCGTGACGCCGAAGGCAACGTCGCTGACGACCATCGTCTCAGAGAGTCGATGCCCGCGGTTAAGATGGCGCTTGAAGGCGGAGCCGCTGTTATGGTCTGCTCTCACTTGGGCCGTCCGAAAGAAGGCGCTCTGACGGAAGAAGACAGTCTGATTAAAGTCGCCGAGCACTTCGGCCGCATGCTTGGCATGCCGATTCGCTTTGAGAAGGATTGGCTCAACGGTGTGGACATTCAGCCCGGTGAAGTGGTGGTATTAGAGAACTGCCGCGGCAACGTGGGCGAAAAGAAGAACGACCCCGAACTTGTCGCCAAGATGGCTGCGCTCTGTGATATTTATGTCAATGACGCGTTTGGCACCGCGCACCGTGAGCAGGCGACTACTGACGGCCTTGCCAGAGAAGCGGAAGTTGCCGTCGCGGGTCCTCTGCTTGCCAAAGAAATCCATGCGCTGAAGAAAGCGGTTGCTGAAGCCAAGCATCCTTTGACCGCTGTTGTCGGCGGATCAAAAGTTTCCACCAAGCTGACCATTCTTAAAAACCTTGCTCCGAAGGTTGACACTCTGATTGTGGGCGGGGGTATCGCCAACACATTCCTTTTGGCGCAGGGTCACAAGATTGGCAAGTCGCTTGCCGAACCGGACCTGGTTGACGAATGCAAAGCCGTGATGAAGATCATGGAAGAGAAGGGCGCGCATCTTCCGCTTCCTATTGACGTCGTGGTTGCGCACCACATCGGCTATGACGCCGGCTTCCGTATCTGCGATCTCGATGATATTGAAGACGACGAAATGATTCTGGACATCGGCCCGAAGACCAGCAAGCTGCTTGAACCGTACATCAAAGAAGCCAAGACCATTATTTGGAACGGTCCTCTCGGCGTCTTTGAAATGGACAACTTCAAGGAAGGCACTCGCAACCTGGCTAAGGACATTGCAGATGCGACCGCAAACGGCGCTTTCTCGATCGTTGGCGGCGGCGATACCATTGCTGCGGCTAAAGTTTTCGAGGTTGCCGACAAGGTTTCCTACATTTCCACCGGCGGCGGCGCGTTCCTCGAGTTCCTCGAAGGCAAGACGCTTCCTGCGATTGCAGCGCTGCAGGAAAGAACGAAGTAATTCGTTCTAGAACAGAAACCGGGCTTGTCCCGGTTTTTTTAATGTCTTTCGAAACGAATAAACCCGCTCTCAGGAGGTGTTAGAGAGCGGGTTTAGCTTATCCGGTCAGGGGAAGATTATTTTTCCTGTGCGGCGTTTTCACCTGCGATGCGGCCGGAGGTGTAGGCCAGTCCGAGACCGGTTCCGGATGTATAGACTCTGCGGTAGAAAGGTCTGTTGGCTGTTTCACCGCCCGCATAGAGGCCTTTGATCACGGAGCCGTCCGCACGAAGAACCTGGAACTTGTCATTGGTTCTGACACCGCCGATGGTTCCCATCGTTGACGGAATGACACGAACTGCGTAGAAAGGAGCCTGCTCGAACGGAACCAGGAATTCAGGATTTTTATCGAAAACGGGGTCCTTCTTGTCTTTGCAGGCCTGGTTGTACTGATCCATCGTGGCTTTCAGCTGAGCAGCGGGAACGCCCATCGCTTTGGCGAGCTCTTCCCAGTTTTTACCGCTGACAACGATTTCCGGATCGTTGTATTTGGCAAGCAGAGCGGCCTTATTCGTGTCTTTGCTGTCCAGGATTGCCCAAGCGGCTTTCTGATTGGCGATCGGATCAACAATGTAAGGCAGGTCTTCCTTAACGAAGCGTTTTCCGTCCTGGTTCACAAAGACGTCATCTTTGTACACATTCTTGGTTCTGAAGGTATTGTTCAGTTCCCTCTTTGTAGAAACCGGACTGATACCCATGACCCAGCCGTCTTTGAAGCCTGCGGCGCCCACTTTCTGAGCCATGATAATGCCGTCACCGGTGGCGCCGGGCGTCGCATTGGACACATCCGTGTAGGGTGCGTAGGAAGGAACGAATTTTTCAAGGAGTTCTTTATTTCTGGCAAATCCGCCGGTACCGAGAATAACGGCTTTTGCACGAATTTCGATTGGCTGTTTGCCTTTCATGGCTTTGACGCCGACGACATTGCCCTTGCTGTCCGTGATTAATTCTTCAGCCTTAGTTCCGGTCATGATCGGAACACCGGCATTGTCGAGATAAGTTGTGAATGCCTTGACGACAAAGCGGCCGCCCGCAGGAGAAGAGCCTCTGCCGGAAGCAGGAATCGGAGATTCTGCCGGTGCGTGCGCATAATTCGGGCCGCCGTAGCCGAAGGGGCGCGGAACGGCAAACTTATGGCCGATATCCTTTTCCATCCAGTTGACGGTCTTGTCGAATTCATTAATGATCTTATGCATGCGGGCTTCATCCGGCATGCTTTCATCGGCGCCCGGGAAGGAGCGATCCTGGTCTTTAATCCAAATGTTGACGAAACCGTCATCTGAAACATTCTGCGTACCGGCTCGCTTCTGCGGGTTTGTGTTTCCCGCCGCTATAGCGCCGCCTGCAAGTGCGGAACTGCCGCCGACAAATGCCTGCTTTTCAATAAGAAGTACTTTAGCGCCGTGCTGATGGGCCGACGCGGCAGCAGATAAGCCCGTTCCGCCTGATCCAACCACGACAACATCGGTGTTGATTTTTTCGATATCAGCTGCGGAGACTGCAAAGGGAAGGCAGGCTAGTACAACAGAAAGCGAAAGCGTTTTGAATTTCGTCATTTCAAGTTCCTTGAGAGTTTTTTTAATTATGTAGACCGTCGGATAGCTCCCACAGAGCTTCCGGAATGCATTTGAGATGCATTATTAAATTATAAGAATGAGCTCAGAAATACTCACGCTTTTTAAGAGCCTCAACGGGTTTGTTCGATTTGATTTGAATTGCTGAAAGCGTTCGTCTGACCGAACGAACAGACGTTTTGGTTCCGAAAGAAAAGATGTACTGTTTAGCCCGATAATTTCTTTTCAGAGGTCTGGATAAAAACAAACCCGGGACATTGCCCGGGTCTTCGCATCTGGAAATGTTTTTATTTCTGCAGGATTTTTTTGCGAACAAACTGCACAATAACTGCGAAAGTAAAAGGTACCAGCGCAGCGAGGATGCCGACAATCAAAATCAGGGAGAGATTGTTTTTGATGAACGGGATGTTGCCGAACAGATAGCCCGCGCCGACGATAGATGTGACCCAAAGAAACGCGCCGGTGCAGTTGTAGAGCTGGAATTTGCCCATTTCCATTTTGGCAGCGCCTGCGACTAAGGGGGCAAAAGAGCGAACGATCGGGATAAAACGCGCTAAAACAATAGTTTTCCCGCCGTGCTTTTCATAAAAGTCATGAGTTCTCTGAAGGGCGGACTGATCAATCCAGCTGATGGAGCCGTCATAAATCTTATTGCCAAGCCAAGAGCCGATGTAATAGTTCAGTGTGTTGCCGAGGATCGCGCCGAGGGTAATGAGAAGAATCAGCGTCGATACTTCAAGCGCGCCCGCCGCAGCTGCGGCGCCGGAGATGAATAACAGAGAGTCTCCCGGAAGAAAAGCCGCAATGACCAGCCCTGTCTCGCTGAAGAAAATCGAGAAAAGGACAAAGTAGACCCACCAGCCGTAGTTCTCGGCAATGTAAAAAATAAAGTGGTCGGCGTTGCGGAACAGCTCTAAAGCAAGAGAGAAAAAATCCATGTTATTCAAAAAGGCAGACTGACTCATGAAACAAGTGATTCTACAGTATCCCAAGGGGTTTCATTGCCGCATACGGGAAGAACCTAGGGAGGTTTCGGCCTTTCGCTGAAGTCTAGCGGTCCGGATGCTGTCTCCACTTTTTGACAATAAAGCCGATCACAAAGGGCGCGAGTCCCAGCACAATACCGCCGACAAGGATGAGCGACAGATTGTTTTTGATGAACGGGATGTTTCCGAAGAGGTAACCGGCCGTCACGATAATCCCGGCCCAGAGAACGGCGCCGAGTGTTCCACTCGCTTCAAAGCGCAGTCGATTCATCTTGGCCGCACCGGCGACGAGCGGCGCAAAGGACCGAACTATCGGCACAAATCGAGCAAGCAGGATGGTCAGATTACCGTGCTTGGCAAAGAACGCTTTTGTCTTCGCCATGGAGTCCTGATCGATCCACTTAATCGACCCGTCGTAAATTTTATTGCCGAGCCAGTAACCAAGTCCGTAAGCGACAGTGTTGCCCACGCAGGCGCCAAGCGCGATCGCGAAAAACGCCGCGACAGGGTTCAGGATTCCTGCGGCAGCCGCAGCGCCCGTTACAAAGATCAGAGAGTCTCCCGGCAGAAGCGCGCAGATTGCGACACCGGTTTCAAGAAAGTAGACGGTGAATAGGAATAAATAAACATAGGCGCCGTACTGAGCAGCCATATGCGCGATAAATTGGTCGCTGTTTCGGAAAAGTTCCAGAAATACCGATAAAAAATCCATCTCTTCATGCTCAAACAATCATCCGAAAATAATTTTAGAAAGATGAAGGAGAATCGGCGCCGGAAAGGCCCAAAACAAGGAAATTAAAGACGAAAATGAATAAAGCGAAACAGATTAATTGGTTGCGTCAAAGCGCCGAAAATCTAAAATAATCATATGAACAATACAGCCAAAAATATATACACCGGGCGCGGAATTCGTGAACTTTCCGATCAGCTCGTGAGCCAGATCGCTGCTGGAGAGGTAGTGGACCGTCCTGCGTCCGTTGTGAAGGAACTTGTGGAAAACGCGATCGACGCGGGTTCGACTTCAATCGAAGTGCGGCTGGACGGAGGCGGCATCAAACGCGTCTCCGTTGCGGACGACGGATGCGGTATCCCGCGCGAAGAACTGACGCTTGCGGTAAAGCGTCATGCGACGAGTAAAGTACGCGATTTGGATGAGTTGGAATCTGTCGCTTCGTTAGGGTTTAGAGGCGAGGCGCTTGCGTCTATCGCCAGTGTCGCGGATCTTAAACTCACTTCAAGGGTCGAGGGCTCGGACGCCTTTTCGATAATGGACGGAGAAATTTCTCCCGCATCCGGAACACATGGAACCCGCATTGAAGTTAGTGATCTTTTCTATAAGACGCCGGCACGCAGAAAGTTCCTTAAAAGTGAATCCACGGAACTTGCACACTGTCTTACATGCATCGAGCGGATCGCGCTCGCTTATCCGAATATCGCTTTCAGTGTGATTGTGAACGGCAAGTCTGTGATCAATCTGCCTGCTTCCGGAACCGAGGAACGCCTTTCAAGGCTTATGCCCAAAGACTTTAGAGACGCGCATCGGGCGGTGGACGCCTCTGTGCCGATCGGTAATCTCTACGGCTGGGTCGGTCTTCCAACCGCCGCAAGGGCAAGAGCGGACAACCAGTATTTCTACATTAACGGTCGTTTTGTACGCGATAAAGTGCTCTCCCATGCGGTACGTCAGGCTTATAACGATGTGCTGCACGGACAAAGCCAGCCGAGCTACTGCCTGTTTTTGGATATGGATCCCAAACGAGTGGACGTCAATGTCCATCCGACAAAGAGTGAAGTTCGTTTGAGAGACTCACAGGCGATTCATCAGTTTGTATTCCATGCGGTGGAAGAAGCGCTTGCGCGAACCACTATTGTGGATCCTTCCAGCGGTGAGATTGTCGAACAAAAAGATCCGTCGGCAGTCAATCGTCTTGAGCATACTGCTCGCACGGACTTTCCTCCGCAGCCTGCCGCGCACAAGGGGACCGCGCGTTCTTTGGAAGCTTTCTTAGACTTTGCTTCTCCGGGGTCGCGTCCCCATTCTTCGAGCGCAAAACCATTTCCGACAACGATTGCGGCAATGCGCGTCGATAGGACGGAAACACAGGGACTTTCCGCGGTTTATCACTCCGATCAGAGCCTTCCTCAGGGTCCGCAGCCGTTGGGCAGGGCCGTCGGACAGGTATGCGGTACCTTTATTATTGCCGAGAACGCCCAGGGCATGGTGCTCGTCGATATGCACGCCGCCCACGAGCGCATCCTTTATGAGCGCCTGAAAAAGAGTTTTGACGAACGAAATATGCCGATTCAGGCGCAGCTGATTCCGCTCGTGTTTACGGTCACGGCCGAGCAGATGGCGGTGTTTGAGGAGAGCCGCGAGGAGCTTGAGCGCTTGGGTCTTGAACTCAGCGCGGTGGGTCCGACTCAGCTGAGTCTGCGCGGCGCGCCGCAGTTCCTGGACACACAGATGGCGCAGTCCGGTCCGACCATTGTTCGAGACGTCCTCGACGACATTCGGCAATTCGGCAAAAGCGCGGTCATGACTGAAAAACGTAATGAAGTCCTTGCGCGTATGGCCTGTCATGCGGCAGTACGCGTCAACCGTATCCTGACCATTGAAGAAATGGATGCGATCCTGCGTCAGATGGAGCAGACCGACCGAGCGGACGAATGCAATCACGGCCGGCCGACATGGATTCAGCTTTCGGCTAAAGAGCTCGACAGTTTCTTTATGCGGGGCAAATAATGAACGAGAAACCCGACGCGATTTTGCTGGTTGGTCCGACCGCAAGCGGAAAGACCGCGTTTGCACTCGACTTGGCAAAAAAACTTCCGATCGAAATTATTTCGGTGGATTCCGCGCTCGTCTACAAGGGAATGGATATCGGTACGGCCAAACCAACCGCAGAAGAGCTCGCGTCAGTCCCGCATCATTTAATTGACATCATCACGCCGTTGGAAAGTTATTCAGCCGCTCAGTTTGCAGAGGACTGCACTCGATTGGTTCGAGAGATCCGCGGCAGAGGCAGACTGCCTATGATCGTAGGCGGTACGATGCTGTACGCCAAGGCGATTCGCGACGGCTTATCCGAAGTCCCGACCACCACGCTCGAAGTCCGTGACCGTGTCGCAAAAGAGCTTGAAGAAAAAGGGCTCGCATCGCTCTATGAGCGCCTGAAAACGGTTGATCCGAAGACGGCCGAGCGCCTGAAACCCGGGGATACTCAGAGAATATCGCGAGCGATTGAAGTGTATGAGATGTCGAGGAGACCGATTTCTTCTTTCTATGCCGATCAAAAGCCGCCCGTCTTGAAGCTCCGTTCCTTTGCGCTGCTTCCTCCGGATCGAGCCGAGCTGCATCGCAGGATCGCACTGCGTTTTGATCAAATGCTTGAGGTGGGATTTATCGATGAAGTGAAGCGTCTGAGAGAGATTCCCGGCCTTACGACAAACTATGCAAGCATGAGGTGCGTCGGTTATCGTCAGGCGTGGGAATACCTCGACGGTAAGAAAACGTTTGATGAGTTCCGGGAAAGCGGCATTGCGGCGACTCGGCAGCTTGCGAAGCGGCAGATGACATGGATGCGTTCGATGAAGGATACCGAGCTTTTAGATCCGACGGATCCGAAGAGTTTTGAAGTATGGGAGTGCGCCGCACACGCCGCTTTATAAGAAAGTTCTGAAAATGAAAGAGGCTGCCGAGGCAGCCTCTTTGAGCACTACAGACTTAGACGTTCAGAATATTTCCGCCTTCCAAATCCGTTCTTGAGCCGCTGCTCAGTTTCGCGCGTTCTTTGTCGCGAATTTCTTCGGCTCTGCCGCCTGTCCAATAATCGGCGCCGCGGATTCTAAGCTTTTCCGGGTGGAAAACAGGGTCAAGACCGATGGCAAGCTGTTTCTCATAGTCTTTGAGGCACAGGAACGCCTTCTTATGCATCAGAATGATGGCGATGATGTTGAGCCAGGCCATTAAACCGACACCGATGTCACCGACCGCCCACGCAAGATCAGCGGTTTTAACCGCGCCGAAAATACATGAGCTCATGACGAAGACTTTCAGAATGACAAAGAGGAATGGGCTTTTCAGTTTTCTGTTGATGTAGCAGACATTGGTTTCTGCGATGTAGTAGTACGACAGTACGGTTGTGAACGCGAAGAAGAAAAGCGCGATCGCGATAAAGGCCTGACCGAATCCGGGCATTAAGCCTTCAACCGCGGCCTGAGTGTAGGCAGGCCCCGTCGCAACGTCTTTAAGACCGATGAAGAGATTGGCGTTATCGGGGCCAACAACGTTGTAGCTGCCCGTGATCAGGATCATGAAAGCGGTTGCGGAGCAGACGAGCAGTGTATCAACGTACACTGAGAAGGCCTGCACAAGACCCTGTTTGACCGGGTGACTGACGGAAGCCGCGCTCGAAGCGTGCGGTCCGGTACCCTGACCGGCTTCGTTGGAGTAAATGCCGCGTTTAACACCCCAGGATACGGCCATACCGACAATCGCGCCGAAAGCCGCGTCAGCGCCGAAGGCGCAGCGGACGATCAGAGAGACGACGTCATCGAGCATGTCGATGTGCATGAACACAATCACAAGCGAGAAGATCACGTAGGCCTGAGCCATGAAGGGCACGACCAGAGTTGTGAACGCCGCGATGCGTTTTAAGCCGCCGAACACAATGAAGGAGAGAAGAGCCGCGATGGCGCCGGCGGAGATCGCAGGAGTGATGCCGAAGGCGTTTTCCATGCTGGTCGCGATGGCGTTAGCCTGTACGCCCGGCAGGAAAAGACCGCAGGAGAAAATCGTCACAATCGCAAAGAGCCAGGCGAACCATTTAATGCCGAGGCCTTTTTCGATGTAGAAGGCGGGACCGCCGCGGTATTCACCGTTAATCTTTTCTTTGTAGATCTGACCGAGCGTGGATTCTACGAATGCGGAGCTTGCACCGAGGAACGCAACCATCCACATCCAGAAAACGGCGCCGGGGCCGCCGAACGTGATCGCGGTGGCAACGCCCGCGATGTTGCCGGTACCGACTCTGCCGGCAAGTGTCATAGAGAGGGCCTGAAAGGAAGAGACGCCTGTGACGTTGTCCTTAGGCTGGAAAAGGAGCTGCCACATGTGCCTTAAGTGGCGCAGCTGCAGAAAGCCTCCGCGCAGGGAAAGAAAAAGGCCTGCGCCAAGGCACAGGTAAACGAGCGCCGGCGACCACACGACGTCGTTTACTGCCGATACGATGGATTCCATTGAAAACTCCGATGATGTAATTGGTGTTGTTTAAAAATAAATTAACGCAAAAAATCTTGACTTTTTTCGCTTAAAGATATTTTTTTTATCGGTGTTATCGTAAATACGGTGATTTTTACCGTTTTCGAGGCATTTCTGCTTAAAGTTCACTTTAAGTGCGATAAAAGAAACCGTAAAAAAAGCGCCTCCGAGGAGGCGCTGCATTTTGAGGCCGACAAAACGCCGGCCAAGAGGAAATTTTTATTCGTGTTTGGCTTTTTCAAGGATCGGTTCGGTCACGCCCTGTACGCCGACAAGAGTCATGGCGGTAAGGAAGGCGACCTGCGGTCCCTGGAAGGCGTCGGTGCTGTCCCAGCTTTCGCTTAACGCATGGTTGTTGGCTTCTGTGCCGCCTGCGCCGAGCGTTGTCGCGGGAAGTCCGTAGTAGAGCGGAACGTTCTGGTCGGTCGCGGCAAGAGTGTACTTGTCGAGCGAAATGTCCAGAGAAAGCAGTGCGCCGTAAGCGGCCTGAATGACGGACGCGTCGTCAGCGTTCATACCGGCAGGACGGTCGCCGATCTGCTCGATGATGAGACGGACTGCGTTTTCACCTTCAAGATTCCAGCGTTTGTTTTCATCTTCGCAGGCCTGTTTGATGGTGGCGAGGATTTTCTCGACGAACGCTTCGAGAGAGGGCTGGTTGAAGCTGCGGATGTCGAGTTCGGCTTCGGCTCGGGCCGCGATCGCGTTGACGCTGGTGCCGCCCTTGATGACGCCGAAATTGAACGTGCACTTCGGATCCTGCGGAGCTTCGAGGTTGTCAACCATCGTGATTGCGCGGGCGAGACCGTGAATGGCAGAACCCACGATGCCGAATTTATGCAGGCTGTGTCCGCCCATGCTTTCAAAGATGATGCGGAAGCGCTTGCAGCCGACCGCGCCGCGAAGAATGCGGTGGACATTGGCCGAATCGATTGCGATCATGCCGTCATAATCGTTCTTTTCCTTAAAGAGCGCTTTGCAGCCGCGAAGATCGCCGTTGCCTTCTTCGCCGAGCGTTCCGACAAAAACGATGTCGCCGACCGGCTTGATGTTGTTCTGAGTCACGCAGCGCATGACCTGAAGCATGCCGGCAAGACCGCCCGCATCATCAGAGATGCCGGGCGCGTAGTAGACGTTTCCTTCTTTACGGACGGTGCAGTCGGTGCCTTCTTTAAACACGGTGTCGATGTGCGCGCCGATGACAAGCACAGGGCCGTTTCCGGAACCTTTGACGCGGCCGATAACATTGCCGATCGTATCCTTATGCGCGTTTTCTACGCCGTACTGCTTGAACATTTCTACCAGGGCGTCAGCGCGGACTTCTTCGTGGAAGGGAGGCGCGGGGATTTCTGTCAGCTTGACCTGATCGTCGATACGCTGCTGATGCTGCTCTTCACACTGCTGAATCGCTTTGGCGATAACAGGATCGGCACGCAAGGCGGCGATGACGGCCTTTGTTTTATCGGTGCATACGGGCTTCGGGTCGGTCATTAAATTCTCCTTTGCTGGTTATTTGTGCTAACAAGTAAGTAGCAACTATCCATTCTTTCAGACTTCTGCCGCTTTCGATATAGAGATAACCCAGGTTTGACAAAACCGCTGCCACGTGTCAGCCGCCAGCTAAAGATTTTCGGATTTCGGGGTTTGTCCGCTCTGGAAGCTGACACTGAGATGATTCGTTTTTTAGCGGTATTCTTAGATTTATTTTGCGGACAGATTATGAATTCAGCAGAACATCTCAGTGCGTTAAGAAAATGGATGGTTTCGAAGAAAGTCGACGCCGTTTATCTGACCTGTACCGATCCGCACCAAAGCGAATCCGTGGCAGATCATTGGAAGACCGTTCAGTGGTTTACCGGTTTCACCGGAAGTGTCGCCTGGGCGATTGTGACCGCTGATAAAGCGGCGTTCTGGACAGACGGCCGCTACACGGAACAGGCAAAACGTCAGGTGGATGCGACACTATTTGCGCTTTACAGCATTTCAGATCCGAAAGATCCGGATCGTTTCGATTGGCTGAGAAACCATATTCCGCAGGGCGGCTGTCTCGCGCTTGACGCGAGCGTTCTGTCGACAGCGAATTTCCGCAACATCCAATCCGCGATGAAAAGCAGAGATATTCGTTTTGAACTGAACCTTGAATCCTTCCTCAATATTTGGACCGATCGTCCGAGGATTCCTCAGGACTCGCTTTATCAGCTTGAAGAGGAATTCACTGTCAGAACCCGAAGAGAAAAGCTGACGGCGCTCAGAAAAGAACTCAGAGAGGCGGCAGGAGAAGGCGCGGTGACGCTTGTCTGCGGACTCGACGATGTGGTTTGGCTCACCAACCTTCGCGGACACGATAATCCGCTCTATCCGTTCTTTCATGCCTATATGGTGGTCGGGCCGGACATTGCGCTTCTCATGACGGATCAGAGAAAAGTCACCGCCGAGCAGGCCGAAGGGCTGGATGCGGACGGAATATTCCTCGTTCCGTACCGCGAGACGGAGAAGTTTCTCTCGCATATCGCCGCCGGTACTAAAGTTGTTTTAGATCCGCATAAGACACCGGTCGCGCTCTTTGAGGCGCTGCCGGACACGGTGGAGATTGTCGAAAGGCCGGATTTAACCGCTGCGCTGAAAGCTAAAAAATGCGCGCGTGAACTCGAGAACATCCATAAGGCGAATGATTTGGAAGCGGCAGCGGTTATTCGGCTCATGCGCTGGCTTGAAAAGACTGTCGGTAAAGAAACGATTACCGAATACGACGTCGGTCAAAAGCTGAATGAATTTCGCGCGCGCTCAGAACTGTACCTGCAGCCCGCGAATCTTCCGATCGTCGGTTTCGCGGATAACGCCGCGGTGATTCATTACCGTCCGCGTAAAGAGGATAGTAAAAAAGTGGTCGCCGAAGGTTTTCTTCTTTTTGATGTCTGCGCTCAGTACAAGTGCGGCACGACCGATTTAACAAGAACGGTCGCACTGGGTCTGCTGACTGAAGAAATGAAAGAGGATTACACAGACGTGCTGAAAGCCAACATCCGATTGGCCTCTCAAAAGTTCCCGCTCGGAACCACCGGTGACCTTTTGGACGCGATCGCAAAAGCCGATCTGTGGAACAAGGGAAAGAATTTCCGCCACGGCACCGGTCACGGCATCGGCTATGTATCCAATATCCATGA
The DNA here is from genome assembly GCF_059728705.1 of Parasutterella sp. St.1A3. NCBI lineage: Bacteria > Pseudomonadati > Pseudomonadota > Betaproteobacteria > Burkholderiales > Sutterellaceae > Parasutterella > Parasutterella sp. St.1A3. The sequence continues at coordinate 341,305 of NZ_BAAGFK010000001.1, forward strand.
AGGTCCCGGAAAAATCTGCGTTGAATATGCGCCTGCGTTCCCTTACGCGCGAAATACGCCGCTTGAGGAAGGCATGCTGTTTTCTGACGAGCCCGGTATTTACAGAGTCGGCCGTTACGGCATCCGCATAGAGAACTCGATCGTGGTGCGCGAAGAAGAAGAGACGGAGTTTGGTACTTTCCTCGGATTTGAAGTGATGACCTTCCTGCCGTTTGAGCACAAGGCGATTCTTGCGGAAAAACTGAGTGAATTCGAAGTGAACTGGATTCGGGATTATTACGCCGAGTGCAGAAAACGACTGCGTCCTTACCTGGACGATGAAGAATTCTCGTGGCTTGAGAAAAAGACAGAGTTTTAATCGCTAAACAAAAAACCGGAGTCGATGGGCTCCGGTTTTTAGTGGTCAATGCGTCTGAATTACCTGACGACGCAGGGCGCTTCGCCTTCGGGGAGCGCTTCGATACAGCCGATGGTGTAAACGGTTTCACCCGCTTTTTCCAGCGCGGCTTTAGCTTTTTCGGCGTCTCCAGCAGCGACGATCACAGCCATGCCGATACCGTTATTGAAGACTCGGTACATTTCGTGATCTTCGATATGGCCTTCCTGCTGCAGCCAGTTGAAGACTTCGGGTCTCTTCCAGGAGCCTGCTTTGATCACGCACTGTGTGCCTTCGGGCAGCACGCGCGGGATATTTTCCAGAAGGCCGCCGCCGGTGATGTGCGCCATACCCTTGATCGTGACAGTCTTCATCGCTTCAAGAATCTGTTTGACGTAGATACGGGTCGGTTCCATAACGGCGTTGGCAAGAGTTTTTCCGTCCGAAAGCTGTGTTTCCCAGGATTTTCCGGAGACTTCCACAACCTTGCGGATCAGAGAGAAGCCGTTGGAGTGCGGGCCGCTGGAGGCAAGACCGAGCACAACGTCGCCCGGTTTAATCGTCGTTCCGTCGATGATCTGATCCTTTTCGACGATACCGACCGCAAATCCGGCGAGGTCGTATTCGCCCTGCGGATACATGCCGGGCATTTCAGCGGTTTCGCCGCCGATAAGGGCGCAGCCTGCGAGTTCGCAGCCGCGTGCGACGCCGCCGACCACTTTTTCCGCGACGTCCACATCTAAGTGGCCGCATGCGTAGTAATCAAGGAAGAAGAGGGAGCGGGCGCCCTGAACCAGAATGTCGTTCACGCTCATGCCGACTAAATCCTGGCCGACAGTGTCATGACGGTTCAGCAGGAAGGCAAGCTTGAGCTTGGTTCCGACGCCGTCTGTACCGGTCACGAGAACCGGGTTCTTATATTCTTTAGAGATTTCAAAGAGCGCACCAAATCCGCCGATTGAACCGAGCACACCCGGAATCAATGTCTTTTTAGCAAGCGGTTTGATACGTTCGACTAATTCATCGCCGGCGTCAATAGAGACTCCGGAGTCTGCATAGGAAAGAGGTTTAGTCATTGCTGGCAGTACTGAGAAGTGAGGATGTAATGCGGCAATTTTAGCGGATAAAGCCCCTTAGGAACTCGAATTTCGGAGGAGCCTTAATACAGACTGAAAAAATCCTCCGCAGCGCTTGCGGATTCAAGTGCCGCTAGCGTTGGGGAGGATGGCTTTGGGACAGAACCGATTTAGGCGGTTTCTGTAGAAAGCTTGGCCGCGAGCGCGGTTGGGCTCATTGCGGTAAACGGGCCTCTGCCGTCGGAGAGGAAAATCGCGGGCGTGCCGTGCAGTCCGAGTCTTTCAGCCAAGCGGCGATTTTTATCAAGGATCTGGTCGGATGCTTCCGAGGAGAGTCCGTTGGGCATCTGATCAAACTTCATCCAGTCCACCAGAGCTTTGGCTCGGTTGGAGCTCGATAAGATGGCGCTTGCCATCTCTTCGGACTCTTCACCGAGAATCGGCCAAAGATAGACATAAATCGTGATGTTGTTCATGTTCGCAAGCGTTTCCTTGCTGAGTTTTTTGCAGTACACGCAGAAAGGATCCATGAAGACGGCAAGTTTCTTGTCGCCCGCCCCTTTCACAACTTTAACCGCGGTCTCTTCAGGCCAATCCATCTCATTAAACTGATGATTCATTTTCACCGCCTTTTTGCTAACACATGCCGACCACGATAAAACGATCTCAGTCGGAAGGAAGACGTCCGGCTCTCGTATTGAGCAAATAACAAATTGTGCGAACCTTAGTGAAACGCCTTGCGAATGGTTAAAATTCAGGAAGACGAATTTTGCAGACGTATGAATTTAGAAAGAAAAACACAGCTTCCTCTGGCTTTTTTTGAGGATAACAAGCCGACACTTGATAACTTTATCGTTCCCGCCGACGGCGGAGAGGAGTTTTTCGGCGTTTCTTCAAACCGGGGGATCATCGAAGCGATGCGCGAAGTGGCCTCAGGGACAGGCCCGCAGTTTCTTTTTATCTGGGGCGATCAGGGCGCCGGGAAGACACATCTACTGAAGGCGCTGGCGACTCAATCGGAGCGCGTGCCGAAATTCACGGAAGGCGTCTCCCTTTACACCGTTGACGATGTTCAGAACCTGAATGACAGTGAGCGGCATCAGCTTTTTGAGCTGTATAACGAAATCCGCGCGCATAGCGGTACACACCTTGTCGCGGCTTCCGACCGCAGTCCTAAGGATTTTGAAGCGGAGGGCTGGCGCCAAGATCTGACAAGTCGTTTTTCCTGGGGTCCGGTATTTGAGCTGTTCCCGCTTTCTCAAGAAGACAAGCGGCGCATTATCTTGGAGCGGGCGGCTAATCGCGGCCTTACCGTGAGTGACGAAGTGATCTCATGGATGGAGAACAATCTTCCGCGCGACATGCACAGCATGACCACGCTTCTTAATAATTTAGATCGTTACGCGATGGCCGCCAAGCGGCCGATTACGATTCCGCTGATCAAAGAATGTCTTTCTCAGCAGGATGACACCAAGGAAAAATAAGTGAAATACGCTTTCTTTGATTTAGACGGGACGCTTATTCCCGTCGACAGTTCTATTCGATGGGCAGAAACTCTGCTGGATCACGCCGCAGAGGATAGCCGCGAGGCACTGAGAAAAGAAAGGCTTCAGTTTGACGTGGACTACCACAACGGCTGTCTTGATATTCACAAGTTTGAAGATTTTGAGATGCAGCTGCTGGCGAGTTTTCCGCGCAGCGAGCTGGATCGGCTCAGAGTCGAATACATGCGTGATTTGATTGAACCGCATATTCTTCCTAAAGCGGTTGAACTCGTGGAGGCCTATCGCAGAAGCGGTGCTAAAGTTGTCATGGTGACCGCTTCGTACCGATATCCGGTAGAGCCGATCGCGGAGCTTTTTAATATGGATCATTTGCTGTGTGCGGAGCCTGAGGTAGGGCCAGACGGCGAGTTCACAGGCCGGTGCGCGAAAGAAAATTTTGCGGCAAGCAAGATCACCGGCGTGAGGGACTATCTGCTCGAGCGAGGTGAACCGACGGACATCATTAAGCAATGCGTGTTCTATTCGGATTCGAAGAATGATCTTCCGCTGCTCGAGTTCATTGCGGACAACGGAGGAAAAGCGGTGGCGACTAACCCTGACGACTTGCTTCGGCAGACGGCCGAAGCAAGAGGCTGGGAGATTTTGGATTTGTTTTCCAAAGATGAAATGCAGTAGGCGCCCCGCGGAGGAAAAAAATTGATCGACCAAATAGTTGAGACAGTACAGAATCTTTTCGGGACCCGAAAAATCAGGCGCAAGCCGCGGGTCATTCCGCATAAAGAAAATAAGATCGACCTCAGGCAGGTCAGCCCGTTTGCGGTTTCTGTCTGCAAAAGGCTGCAGGAGGCGGGCTACAAAGCCTACATTGTCGGCGGCGCGGTCCGCGATCTTCTGATCGGGCATACGCCTAAAGACTTTGACGTTGCCACCGATGCGACGCCCGAGCAGGTGCGCAAGATAACCCGACGCGCCATCATCATCGGACGCAGATTTCGTCTGGTTCATGTCATCAAAGGAGCGGAAACGATTGAGGTTTCCACTTTTCGCGGATTGACCGCCGAAGGCGTCCAAAAAGATAAGAACGGACGAGTGATCAGCGACAATGTTTTCGGAGAGCAGTACGAAGACGCGGCACGACGCGACTTTACCGTAAACGCGCTGTACTTCGATCCGACAAGCGGCGACGTGCTGGACTACCACAACGGTATGCTCGATATCCGCAAAAAGCGGATTCGCATGATCGGAGATCCGCAGATTCGCTATCAGGAGGATCCGGTTCGTATTCTTCGCGCCGTTCGAATCGCCTCCAAACTCGGCTTCACCATTGATCCGAAAACCGCGGATCCGATGACACAAATGCAGCAGTATCTTGACAACGTTCCGGCGGCCCGACTGAACGATGAGATGCTCAAGATGCTGATGAGCGGGGCTGCGCTGCAGTGTGTGGATTTAATGGCGAAGTACAAGATTGAAGTGCATCTTCCGATCTTTAAGCTTCTGATGAGAGAGCGGGAGAATGTATTTGTGCGCAAGGCGCTTGACCGATGCGACGCACGTGTGCGTCAGGGCAGATCCATTTCTCAGAGTTTCCTTTACGCCGTACTCCTATGGCGTGATGTGGAATCTTATGTTGAGAAGAACTCGAACGCTAAGAGCATGACGCAGTGCTGGGAAAAGGCTGCCGCCGAAGTCAGCCACAGCCCTGTGATGGTCGGTGTCCAGGGACGCTTTATCAATGATATGCAGGAAATCTGGAAGCTTCAGCCTAAGTTCGAGCGCAGAGGCGGCCGCCTTCCGTTCCGTCTTTTGAATCACCCGCGATTCCGCGCAGCGTACGACTTTCTGCTGATCCGAGCTTCGAGCGGCGAGGTGCCGCATGAGCTGGCGGATTGGTGGACCGCGTTTGAGAGCGCTTCCGAGGATGACCGCCACATCATGATTCAGGAAATGGAGCGCGCAGCACGTGTCCGGAAGACTTCTGCAAAAGAGGAAGGAGCAGAGGACAAACCGAAGAAGACGAGAAGGAAGAGAAAGAAGAAAACGGGTTCTCAGCCCGCGAATGCCGCTCTGCAGAGCGAAAGCGTCGAGCCCCAAGAGCCGGCCGCAGCGGCTGAACCGCCGCAGCTTCCCGCTGTGGAGACTATTCAGGAACCGGCTGCAAAACGAAAATCTCCGGCCGCAAAACCGAAGAGCGAGGCAAAGCCTCAGGCGAAATTTTCAGAAGCCGAAAAGTCCGAAGCTTTTTCTGACGAGCCGAGTGCGCCGAGAACGGTCAGACGCCGCAGAGCGCCGCAGAGATCAGCACTTTTAGGCGGAAGATCCCGAGAATGACGATCGCCGTGATTGGAATGGGCGGAAATATCGGGGAGCCTGAAAAAGCGCTCCCCGAAGCCGTTTTAAGAATTTGTGCGCTCGATTCAGTCAGCTTCCGCACGGTCTCTTCTCTTTACCGCACTGAGCCGATCGATTCGAGCGGCCCGGATTATCTAAACGCCGTTCTTGTAATCGAAACAGAGATGGGCGCAAGGGCGCTTTTAACAGAACTCCTCCGTATCGAAAACGAACTCGGCCGCGTCAGACCCGCGGGTGTTCACAACGCGCCGCGTACCGTTGATCTCGACCTTCTTCTCTATGGTGAAGAAGTCAGTGATGATCCCTTTGTCATACTCCCGCACCCGAGAATGACAGAACGCGCGTTTGTCCTTGTGCCTCTAAATGAAGCGGCGCCGCAGTGTAAGATAACTGCCAAAACAAAAGCCGCGGATTATTTAGCGGATGTGAAAGATCAGAGAATCCAACAATACAAGAGCCCTAAGCAGTGGCTCAATCTCAACGGAGAATGTACTCATGGAAGAAAACAAAACCCGAAAGCCGGTTAAGCTCGGCACGCTCAGAAAGATGCATCAGGAGGGCGAACCGATCGTCATGCTGACATGCTACGACGCGACTTTCGCTGCGCTCGAAGATGAAGCGGGCGTGGATATCATGCTGATCGGAGACTCTCTCGGCATGACAGTTCAGGGTCACGGCACCACGATTCCGGTTTCAATTGACGACATGGCGTATCACACCGCCTGCGTCGCCTGCGGAAACAAAAACGCCTTCGTGCTTGCCGACATGAATTTCGGCTCTTACCTTGTGAACGAAGACGAAGCGGTTCGCAACGCGGTCAAGCTGATGAAAGCGGGCGCCAATATGGTGAAATTTGAGGGAGGCCTTGAAGTTTGTCCGCTCGTTGGCCGCCTAAAGCAGATTGGTATTCCAGTTTGCGCGCACATCGGTTTTACGCCTCAGTCGGTCAACGCGATCGGCGGATATTATGTGCAGGGCAAAACCGCAAGCGGCGAAGAAAAGCTCTATCAGGAAGCGATGGCGCTTCAGGAAGCGGGCGCGGACATGGTGCTTTTTGAAATGGTTCCCGCCGGGATCGCCTCGAAGATCACCAAAGAGCTCCGTATCCCGACGATCGGAATCGGCGCCGGTGTCGGAACGTCGGGTCAGGTGCTCGTGCTCCAGGATATTCTCGGCATCTTCCCCGGCCGCAAGCCGAAGTTCTCTAAGAATTTTATGGAAGGCGCTTCTTCCATTCAGCAGGCTGTAGCCAACTATGTTCAGGCGGTGAAAAGCAGACAGTTCCCGACTGATCAGCACTCTTTTTAGGAAACGGACGTCATGAAAGTTGTTCATACCATTAAAGATCTTCAGGCTGAGCTTGCGGATAAGAAAAACATTGTTTTAGTACCGACGATGGGAAATCTCCATGACGGCCATCTGCAGCTGATGAAAACCGCCGGAGCGCACGGCGACACGGTTGTCGCATCCGTCTTTGTCAATCGTCTGCAGTTCGGACCGAACGAGGATTTTGATCAGTATCCCCGTACGCTCGAAGAGGACTGTGCCAAACTCGAAGCGCAGGGCGTTGTGAATATTGTTTTTGCGCCGAGCGAAAAAGACATGTATCCCGAGCCTCAGGTTTTTACCGTTCAGCCGGATCCGAAGCTCGCTGACATTCTTGAAGGGTTTTATCGTCCGGGATTCTTTACCGGGGTCGCCACCGTCGTGATGAAGCTTTTTTCGATCGTTCGTCCGAACAAAGCCGCTTTTGGCAAGAAAGACTATCAGCAGCTTCGTATTATTCAGAAGATGGTAGAGCAGTTTGGAATGCCCATTGAAATTATCCCGGTGGAGCTGCAGAGAAATCAGCAGACCGGTCTTGCGCTGTCCTCACGAAACCGTTATCTGAATGACAAGGAGCTTGAAGAGGCGACACTGCTCTATCGTACGGTTAAAGGCGTGAAAGAAGCGCTTGAAGCAGGAAGCTCGGACGCCGACGCGCTTGAAGAAAAGGCGATGGAGACGCTGAGACAGAACGGCTGGCAGCCGGATTATGTCGCGGTTGTCCGCAGAAAGGACTTACTTGCGCCGACTAAGGACGATCTGCTTACCAGAGAGCCGCTGGTGGTGCTTGCGGCCGCTAAGATCGGCACGACGCGTCTCATTGACAATATTGAAGTGTTCTAATCGAACGGTTTCATAAAATTATTAAAGAGCCTCTTTCCAAAACGGATCGAGGCTTTTTTTTGCGTTAAAGCTTATCGCGGAACATGAAGTAGGCTGCGCCGAGTATGCAGAGTCCGGCCCAAAGGTAATCCAGTTTCAGCGGCTCCTTCATGTAAAAGACGGCAAAAGGAATGAAGACCGACAGCGAGACAACTTCCTGCAGGATTTTGAGCTGACCGAGTGAGAGGTCCGTGAATCCGAGTCGGTTGGCGGGCACCATAATCGAGTATTCGAAGAGCGCCACGCCCCAGCTTGAGAGGATCGCGATCCAAATCGGCGCGCTGCTGAGATTTTTGAGATGCGCATACCATGCGAAACTCATGAAGAGGTTGGAGAGAACCAAAAGTGCTGCGGTCCTATAGATGACCGGAATAGAAGAAAAGAAATGAGAGAAGTCCATGATTGGCTCGGCACAAAAGAAAAGGAGCCGCAGCTCCTTTTCAAATCTTAGACCTAATTATTCGGCTTTAGGAAGCACGCGCTTCAGGAATGTCTTGGTACGTTCCTCTTTCGGGTGCATCAGAACATCTTCCGGGTTGCCCTGTTCGACGATCACGCCGCCGTCCATAAAGATGACTCGGTCGGCCACTTCGCGCGCGAAATTGATTTCGTGCGTGACGACGACCATCGTCATACCGGACTTGGCCAAATCGGTCATGACTTTCAGCACTTCGCCGACGAGTTCCGGGTCAAGCGCAGAGGTCGGCTCATCAAAGAGCATCGCTCTGGGCTCCATCGCCAAGCCGCGGGCAATCGCGACGCGCTGCTGCTGACCGCCGGAAAGACTTGCGGGATAAGCGTTTGCTTTATCGGCCAAGCCCACGCGCTTGAGCATTTCCAGCGCTTTTTTCTCAGCGGAAGCCTTGTCGACTTTAGAGACGAGCTTCGGAGCCAGCGCGACGTTTTCGAGGACCGTTTTGTGCGGCCAGAGATTAAATCTCTGGAATACCATGCCGAGGTGTTCGCGTACCTTGTTGATGTCGGTCGACGGCGATGTGATATCGACGTCGTTGACATAAATGTGTCCGCTCGTTGCTTCTTCAAGCGCGTTGATGCAGCGAAGCATGGTCGATTTTCCGGAGCCGGACGGTCCGAGGATTACGACCTTTTCGCCGGGCATAATGTCCAGATCGATTCCGCGAAGCACCTGGTTGTCGCCGAAGTACTTATGCAGATCGCAGATACGAATGATAGGCTTCTGTTCGCTCATCGGTTGTCATCTCCTTTACCCAAGTGTTCTTCCATCTTCTTAACGAGATAAGCCAAGGCAAGTGTCATGACCCAGTACATGAGAGAGATGGTGATGTACGGCTCCCAGTAACGAGCCGATGCGCCGGCGACTGTTCGCGCAGCGTAGGCAAGTTCGGCAAGACCGATTGCGGACACCAGCGAGGAGTCTTTCAGGATGGCGATCGCGTTGTTGCCCAAAGGCGGAAGCATGCGGCGGAAAGCCTGCGGAAGGATAATGTGGAACATTGCCTGCCAGTAGGTCATGCCGACAGAGCGGGCCGCTTCCATTTGGCCTTTGTCCAGAGACTGGATACCGGCACGGAAGACTTCGGAGAGGTAGGCGCCGGCGTTCAGAGTGATTGCGATGATACCGGCGAGCATAGCGCCGTATGTTGAGCGGATTTCTCTGGCTAAGTCGCCGCTGATCAGCAGTCCCTCGGTCGGATGGATAAAGAAGGGCAGGATCGCGAACTGCATCAGCAGGATCTGCACAAAGAGCGGAGTTCCGCGGAAGAAACTCACGTATACCGTCACAGGCCAGCGTACGCAATATTTCAAAATCTGCCGCCACGGTGCGTGACGCGCGTCCGCAAGACGCGCCATACCTAATGCCATACCCAGGATAACGCCCAAGACCACGCAGATGATCGTGATCTGAATCGTCATCTTGGCGCCTTCCATAAACAAGGGCCAATACTCTGTAATTACCTCATAGCGAAAACCGCCCACGATTACTCCTTCGAGTTAGGTTAAAAAGAGCCCGACCTGTAAAAGATCGGGTTCTATCGGGAAGAAAAGATTAGTCGGGAAGTTTCGGGGCGTCGGTGCCGAACCACTTCTGATAAATCTTGTTGTATTCGCCGCTCTTTACGACTTTATCCAAACCGGCGTTGATTTTTTCGGCCAGTGCTTTGTTGCCTTTCTTGACGGCGATTCCGAAATACTGTTCTTTGAAGTTCGGATCGCGGGTCATGTTGAAGTGTTTGTCCGGATTGTTGCGAGCGTAGAAAGCGAGAACGCCGACGTCACCGATCGCGGCAACAACACCGCCCTGGTTCAGTTCTTCAAGAGCGAGCGGAGTGTTGTCGAAGCGGCGGATGCGGGTAGAGGCTTTGCCGAAAGCTTCGGAAGCGGCTACGTCACCGGCGGAACCGCTGACAACCGCGACATTGCCTTTCTTAAGATCGGCAAGCTTTTCAATCTTGGTGTTCTTGTCTGTCAGGATGAGCTGATGGGCAAGGAAGTAGGGTTTGGAGAAATCGACAGCTTCTCTGCGCTTGTCGGTAATTGTGATACCCGACATGATGATGTCTCTGTCGCCTTTATCGACGGTAGCGAAAATGCCTTCCCAAGGAGTGTTGATAAATTTGACATCAAAGCCTTCGGCTTTAGCGATGGCGCGCATCAGATCTACGTCAAAGCCGACGAGCTCTTTCTGAGGAGTTTCGTATTCGAACGGACGATAGGTAGCACCGGTACCGACAACATATTCTTCAGCGCTGACGCCGGCTGAAGCAGTAAGGGCTGCGGCAGCACAGACCGCCCACAGCAGCTTTTTGAAAGGCATTTCTTGATCTCCAATAAGGTTGAGTGGCCCTGAAAGACGCACATTACTGTAATCATGCCATAGTAGGACGATTGGGATGTCTTTTCAAGGAACGAGTTTCTCTGTTGTTAGGGTTAATATTAGGTCAGCGACCCGTTTACGAGGATTCAGACGGTTGGTTTTTGCAGGAAAAACTTCACAGCGCTAAATCTCGTTTTTAGTTGATTATGATTTGAACGCGCGGCGCTTCTTGGCGGCTGCCTTGTCAACCCTTATTAAGGACCTTAATGGAAAAAGAAAATCGTTATTCGCGTCATGAGCTTTTAAAGGAATTTGACGCGCATACTCAGGAAAAAATCAGCGCTTCCAAGGTGCTGATCATCGGTGCGGGCGGCTTAGGTTCCCCTGCGTCTCTGTATTTGGCCTCTTCCGGCGTAGGCCGCATCACGATCGCCGACGGAGATACCGTGGATCTCACCAATCTGCAGCGTCAGGTGATTCACAACATGAGCCGCATCGGTATGAATAAGGCGACCAGCGCGAAGGCTTCGCTTGAGGCGATGAATTCGGAGATTGATATTCGAGCCTTTACGCATCGTCCTTCGCTTGAAGAGCTCGAAGAGCTGATTGCAGATCATGACGTAGTGCTGGACTGCACCGACAACACTGCTTCCCGCTACCCGATCAGTGAACTGTGCCGCAGACATAAAAAGCCGCTTGTTACGGCCGGCGCGGTCGCGTTTGACGGACAGATTACGGTTTTTGACTATCGGGACCCGGACTCTGCCTGTTATGCCTGTCTTTTCCCAAATCATGACGGGGCCGACGAGAAGGCTTCGACTAAGGGCGTATTTGCGCCTTTAGTGGGTACGCTCGGATGTATGCAGGCCTCAGAGGCTCTTAAAATTATCGGAGGTTTCGGCAAGCCGCTGACGGGTGAGCTATTAATGGTGGATGCCCGCAGCTGGAGCTGGTGGCATATGAAGTACAGCCGAAGTGAAGATTGCCCTTGCTGCGCAAAGGAGAAATAAATGAGCGTGAAAGTTTTGTATTTTGCTTCCCTGAAAGATAAGGTTCTGAAGGGCGAAGACAGTCTTGAACTGCCCGAAGATGTCACGACAGTCGAGGATTTGATTAATTACCTGTCGGAAAACGACGAAGCGCTGAAAGCCGCATTTGAAGAAATGCCGAGACTTCGCTTTGCCGTGAACCAGGAAATGGCCAAGGAATCGACGAAGATTAAAGACGGAGACGAAGTCGCCTTTTTCCCGCCGGTTACCGGAGGCTGATTTTAAGGCGGCTGCAAAATGGCAGTGACCGCGCAGGATCCGAAGCTCGAAAGGAAATCGAGGCTTACGGCCACTCTGCGCTTTTTTATAACGATATCGCTTGCGCTGGGTATCTCCGCTTTGATCGGAGATCAGAAGATCGGCGGTTTCGCGGCTCTGGGCGCCTTTATGGCGCTTCTGAGTGATACGGAGTCTACTTTAAAGAGCCGACTGGGCGGTCTTTTGCTGACTTTTCTCGGAGTGCTGGCCGCAGCCGGCGTCGGTCTCGCTTTGAAGCACTTGGCTTTCGGGGAGTGGCTGATTCTTGCCGCAGCGTGCTTCGGGCAGAGCCTCATGACTTTTGCGGAGAAGTTCTGGTGGCTTTGGGGCAAGTATGTCCTGGTCTTTCTTTTGATCTCCGTTTTTGATTTCTCGCCGAACCTGTCGGCATTCATCGGATACGCGATGGGTTTTTCGCTGGCGGCTCTGGTGGTCGTTGCGGACCATTATGTCTGGCGCATCGAAAAGCTTGGTCCCCGCTTATTTGATCAGCTCAGGATGGTCGAAGGCGGAACGCGCAATACGACCGCCTACGGACTGATTTCCGCGCTGACTATGGTGACAGGCCTCTGGCTGTCCACGTTTATTGATATGTCAGAACCCGGCTGGGTCGGCATCACGATTATTTATATTCTGAATTCGGACGTTCGTTCCGGCTTCATCCGCATTCTTCTTCGTATTCTGGGTACCGTTGCCGGCTACTTCGCCGTAGTGCTTCTGATGCCTCATATTCCAAATCTTTATGTCCTCGGAACGGTTGTGGTGCTGGCCTCTCTGGGCATACCTTACTTCGTCGGACGCAATTACGCGCTGATGCAGTTTTTCATCACGATGTACATCCTCTTCGTCCTTGATTGGCTGATGTACGCCTACGGCGGAGACCATTCCATTCTGATCTGGCGTATCTGGGACACGCTTTTAGGCGCAGGCTGCGCCTCGGTTGGTCTGTTTATTTACTGGTTATGGACAAAACGCCACTCAAATACGGGAATATCTAAGTGAATACGAGTGTGGTTTTGTCTCTTTCAGATATTGACAAAACCCACCCCTTAATGGGAAAATTAATAGATTAGTCATTTGAAATTATTGACTTTTTTTCGTAACAGATGTTTAAAAAAATTATGGCAATGGAAAAGACAAATCAGTCTGAAGCGACTGAGCAGAAAACAGAGAAAATCCCCGCCTCGACAGTGAAGAAGGCCGCTCCCGCGCGGCGCACCCGTCGTCCGGCGGCTGTATCCGCAGCGGCAGAGCCGGCAGCTGCGTCCGCCCCCATCTCGCTTGATGATCCCTCTCTCTACATTAACCGAGATATCAGCTGGATTGAGTTCGACCGCAAGGTGCTTGAGACCGCGATGGACCCGTCCATTCCTCTGCTCAACAGAGTTCTTTTCCTTTCGATTTTCTTCAACAATCTCGACGAATTCTTCATGGTTCGCGTGATGAACGTGCAGAGACAGGCACGCATGGGTGCAGAGCCGACAGGTCCGGATAAGATGGCGCCCGCCAAGCAGATGTCTGAAATCCGCAGAAAAGTTTCGGAAATTGTTGAGGTTGCGGAAAATCTCTGGATCAATACCCTGAAGCCCGCTCTTGATAAGAACAATATTCGCATTGTTAAGTATTCGACGCTTCCTGCGGCGCAGAAAGAAACGCTGAATCTTTTCTTCAACGAAGATATTCTTCCGGTGCTGACGCCTCAGGCGGTCGACAAGGGTCGTCCTTTCCCGATGATTTCCAACACCAGTCTGAACTTTGTGATGGAACTTCAGGCGACGACTCCGAACGCTCCGGTGAAAACACGTTTTGCGCGTCTGAAGTGCCCGAACAACGTGCCGCGCTTCCTTTTTGTTTCCAATAAAGACAACTCTGTGACGCCGGATCTGTCGTACGCGACCTCCGACGGCGTGATTGTTCTTTCTGAAGATTTAATCGGGAACTGTCTGGACACGCTTTTCCCGGGATACAAGGTCACCAGCCAGGGCCTTTTCCGAATCACCCGCAACACGGACGGCGAGATCGAAGAAGATGAAGCCGACGATCTGCTGTCAGCGGTTCGTGACTATGTTGAACAGCGCCGTTTCGGCTCTGTGGTTCGTCTTGAGATTGAGCGCGGCATGCCGCAGCGTTTGCAGGACTTCCTTTACTCTCATCTGGACATGCTTCCGAGCCAGGTTTATCGCTGCAGAATTCCGCTCGCGTTCTCTGAATTCGGCCGTCTGATGAAAGAGGATCGTCCCTCGCTCAAATATCCTGCCGACCATCCGAAGATGCTCAAGGCGTTTGACTCGGACCACTGCTGCTTTGACGAGATCCGCAAGCATGACATCATGGTCTACCATCCGTATGACTCTTTCAACTGCGTGCTTGAATTTTTGAAGCAGGCTGCTCGTGATCCGAACGTTGTCGCGATTAAGCAGACGCTGTATCGCGCAGGAAGCGATTCTCCGGTCGCCAAGTATCTGCTCGAAGCGCGCCGCCGCGGCAAACAGGTGACTGCGGTGGTTGAGCTCAAAGCCCGTTTTGACGAAGAGCAGAACATCAACTGGGCCGAAGAGATGGAACGCAACGGCGTGAACGTGGTTTACGGTTTTGCCGGCCTGAAGATTCATGCGAAGCTTTGTTTTGTGGTGCGCCGCGAAAAAGACAAACTGGCGCGCTACACCCACATCGGCTCCGGCAACTACAACGCCGCATCCGCGAAGATCTACACCGACCTTGGACTCTTTACGTCGAATAAGGCCATTAATGATGACGTTCAGGATTTGTTCAACGTCATGACCGGATACGGCCTTGTGAAGAAGTATCGTGAACTTTTAGTTTCTCCGCACACGCTTCGTCCGCAGATCACCGCGCTGATTCAGCGTGAGATTGAGCAGCACAAGAAGCACGGCAACGGTCACATCATCATTAAGTGCAACCAGCTGGTTGACTTTGAAATGGTGAAGGTCCTGTATGAAGCAAGCAGGGCAGGCGTGAAAGTTGAGTGTATCGTCCGCGGCATCTGCAGTCTTCGTCCCGGAGTCCCCGGCGTATCCGAGACGATTACCGTTCGTTCGATTGTCGGACGGCTGCTTGAGCATGCCCGCGTGTACTACTTCCACAATAACGGCGAAGAGGAAATGTACTTCGGCAGTGCTGACCTGATGACCCGCAACCTCAACGGCAGAATCGAGGTTCTGACACCGATTCTTGAAGAGCGTCTGCGCAAGAACATCATGAACCAGATTATTGAGCCGCAGCTCAAAGACAATATTCACGCGTGGGTAATGCATTCCGACGGTTCCTACACCAAGCTCAACCCGAAGAAGGGAGAGAAGGCGTATGACAGTCAGGAAGAGATTGTCCGCAAACTGAACCTGATGAAGAAGTAATCCCATCTTTGTCTGACGCAAATCTCTCTTTCGGTTTTCGGAAGAGAGATTTTTTAAAATGCAGCTCTTCTTTCGTGCAATTTTTAGGATCCGACGCTGTGCGTGAATCGACTTCTTTGAATGAAGCGAAGCTTCTTCTTAACGTTTTAAAGCGAATTCCTCTGAATCGCAAAATTACGACTTCCGAGATTTATGAGCAGCTGACCGCGGCCGGCTTTAAGATGCACCGCAGGTCGCTGCAGCGTTACTTAAAGGCGCTCACTGAAGGGGATATGGGCGTTGAGTGCGATAAAAAGTCGATTCCGTTCGGCTATCGTCGAACCCTCAGTACGAATGATCTGGACCGTGTCGGTATCGGTGCTGACGGATCTCTTCTTCTGCTTTTGGCGCGTGAGCATTTGCGCTATCAAATGCCGCCCGATCTGACAAATTCCATGTCCTATCTGTTTGACGCCGCAGAGCGCTTTATGACGGAAAACAGTAAATCCGCTCCGGAGAAACAGTGGCTCAGCAAAGTCTGTTTTGTGAGCGGGACGCTGCCGCAGCTTCCGCCTCTGATCCGTCCGAAGATTTTTAATACGGTATCTGAGGCTTTGTTTAAGCAGAAAAAACTTGATGTGCTTTACAGCACGAGTGAAGGCGAAGAGTTCGAGCGCCGAATCTCGCCGCTTGGTCTTGTGCAGCAGGACGTACGTCTCTATTTAGTATGCTGCTATGACGACACGACTCAGATTAGAAATTTTGCGCTTCATCGTATTCGAAGCGCAAAACTCACGGATTTTGCGGCTGAAGAGCCCAAGGGGTTTGATTTACGCCGTTATGTGGACGCCGGGCCTTTCAATTACGGGCGTTCCGAGATGGTTCGGCTGGAACTGATTTTTACCAACAAACAGACAGCCGTTAATCTTCGCGAGACTCCGTTTAAAAGAGATCAGCTCATTGAGGAACTGCCCGACGGCACTTATAAATTAACCGTTGATATCGAAGACTCGATGCCTTTAAAAGGCTGGCTTGCGATGTGGCGGGAAAAAGCGGGCGTTATTTCAGAGAAGAAAACACCTCTGAATAAGACAGCGCCCTCTAAATAAAGCAAAACCTTCCGTTTTCGGAAGGTTTTGCTTATTAATGCTTTGAATTAGTATTCAGGTACGTAGCGCTTTTTCTGAGAACGCTTGAGTGAAGACGCATAACGAATCCAAGCCTCAGGAAGCGTTTCATCGTCTCTCCAATTGAAGGTACGGATGCCGGCCCAAAGTTTCGGATTCCACATCGGTTCATCCGGGATACGGATAAACGCGTTCAGGCTCGGGTACTCTTTCGGATTGAGCTTCATCATGATCTTCTTGCAGTCGCTCACAAAGTTTCCGTAGAAGTCATCAACAAAGCGATCGAATTTCGTGAAGTTGATTGTGATATTGCGGCCGCCTTCTGGGGCTTTTTCAATCAGGAGAATCGGAGTGCCGCTGCTGTATTTGCCGAGTCGGATGACCAGGCCGCCGTAAGTTTCGTAAACGGACTTAAGGTAATCCGGTGTTGTTTGGAAGAATTCTTCGGCGATCGGGTTAAGGCGCGGTTTTCTGAGCCAAGGTTTATTCGGGATATTCGGGCCCTGGACCGTCATGATTCGAGGATCGGCGAGAACCTCGGGCGGAACGTTGAGTTCCTTGCTGTGAACCATGTTGTCAAAAGCTCTTCGATCGGCGATTTTCTGCATTTGGTCAAGGATTGACCAGACTTCGGGAAGATTCTGCGCGGGCAGATCGAATTCATCGCAGTATCCGTATGCTTCGCTTTCAGCTCTGTAGTTCGGACGCTGATCAAGCGCGTGCATCACTTTCCAGTGTCTGCCCTGTGCGGCGCTCGGCTGAGGCCAGCGGCTGTCGATTTCTTCCTGAACTGGTGCTGCGGTTTGGACAGACTCGTCTTCCGCTTCGAAATTCATTTGCTGCTGACGCTGAGACGCGTATTGAGCGTTGTCTTTGCGGCGGTCTCTTTGGCGATCTTTGCGGTTGCCGCGGTTAAATTTGTTGGTCTGGCGAGATTCGTGCGGGTTGTATTCCTCAGGAACTGCCGGTTCGGCATTCTGTGTCTGCACTGTTTCGGGTTCTGTCAGCGAAGCAGTAGGAATTTGTGTGTCAGGAGCGGGCTTGGTTTCAATCTGTACGGCTGGAGCTTCTGTTTCGACTGATTCGTGTCTTTTTCTCGGAAGGCGCAGTCTTGGTCTTTCCTGCATCGGAGCGGTATTGACCTGAGTCGGAGCAGTATTGACCTGAGGTGCGTCTGTCGGGGCTTCACTGATAGTCTGTGCAGGGGGCTCTGCGGGTTTTTCCGACGCAGCGACGGGATTAACACTCTCAGCGGGCCGGACCGAGTTCTCAGCGGCTTGGCCTTCTTTATTCTGCATGGCCGCTTTATGTTTCTCTAATTCTTTGACCCACTGATACAGGCTTACGACGTTTACGCCAAGTTCGGCAGCGACGACAGCCGGTTTTTCATGACCGATAACGACTCTTTTGGCCGCTTCAACTTTAAATGCCGGGTCGAATGTGCGACGTGTTCTCTTAGTTTCCATAAATAACGAATAGAAAGTAACCGCAAAATTCCATAAAAGAACCTCAAAGTTCGCAAGAAGCGCCTGAAGGGTTTCGGTCGGGTAAGGAATATGAAAAGACGAATGAGACCGAAACGGTGGAATTAACTCTTTTCTCAAGAGTTGCGGCTTAGTCTTTGAGTGGATTGTAGCTTAAAAATTAAATAATTTTTTTGCTTTTTTCGATTTGGGCAGACAAACGCAAAGAAATACAGATTTTTTCGTATGAGCGGGACGCATAAAGCCGCCGTGTAGGGGAAAAATGCCTCAAATTAAAAAATAAGCTTCTGAGCAGGAGATAACAGTAGTTGCGAATAAACTTAGAGCACGCTTAATAATTAGGGAAACTACCTAAAAAATCGCTCGTTTTATTCACCAATACTTCTTCAGAATGCTTGCATCCCATTTAATTTTGTATTTTTTTCTTCGTATGATCGTAAAAAATAAACTGAATACCCGTCTGAGCTGTGTCTTTTTATCCTGCTGCGCAGCATTAAGTTTTTCATCCGCTGCGAACGCTGCAGGCTTTCAGCTGACTGAGCAGAGCGTTGCCGGTATGGGCCGTTCTCACGCCGGTGCAGGTATTGTCGGAGACGACCTTTCTGCCGTGCATTACAACGCCGCCGGTATGACGCTTCTTCCCGGACTGCAGATGCAGGTTGCGGGCACATACGTCGCCCTCGATATTGACTACAAAGGCCTTGATGGTTCAACAGAAAACGGTCGCGATAAGCCTACAGCGGTACCGGCCACCTTCATTACCTATCAGATTAATGATTCTCTTTGGGCCGGTCTTGGCATTACCTCGCCCTACGGCATGAAGATTCGCTACGGCAACGACTGGAGCGCAAGGGAACGCGGTATCAGCGGTTCTATCATCACAGTCGACATCAACCCGAATATCGCTTGGAAAGCCAACGAAATGTTTAGTTTCGGCTTCGGTGTTTCCGCTCTGTACACTCACTCAAAACTTAAGAACGGCCTTCCCGGAAGTCTTTCTATGGGGGGAATGACTGTGCCTCTCGGCGGCGAGTTTGAGTACAAAGGCAGTGACTGGATGTTTACTTATAACCTCGGCATGATGTTCTCGCCGACGGAAGATCTGCGCTTTGGTCTTTCTTATCGCTCCGCCGCTCATGTGACCGCACGCGGCGATTACACAATCCGCGGAAATGGTTTAGCCAACGGTACCGGAAGCGGCAAGGGCAAACTCGAAACTCCGGAAACCGTGTACATCACCGGTACTTGGAAACCAGTTCAAAGCCTCCGTCTTTCCGCCTTAGCGCGCTGGGCCAACTGGAAGAATTTCGATACCATGGATTTCACCATGGATGATCCGGACAATCTTTCCTTTACCCCTCTGGGGCAGTTTGCGGCAGGTTCTAATCCCGTTGCCGGCGCTGCGATCATGGGCAGACTGAGCCACATGCCTCTTGAAAACAATTGGAAGTCCGTTTGGCTCTTCTCTTTGGGCGCTGACTACGACATCAATGAGCAGTGGACGATTCGCGGCGGTATCGCTTATGAAACCAACCCGATTAAACATCAGGAACTTCGTACCGCTCTGATTCCGGATACCAGCCGTCTCTGGCTGACATGCGGCTTCTCTTGGAAACCGACTGCTAACTGGCAGATTGATGCCGCTTACGGCCACATCCGCGGTATCGGCGATCGCGATCTCTACAATCACTCCGGACAGAAGATCGGCAAATTCGAAAAGATGAACGCATGGATGGCAGGCGCCTCTGTGACCTATCGCTTCTAATTTGACCGCTGTCTAAATAGGGTCGACGAGTTTTAATCAGCTCGCCGGCCTTTTTTCTTGACCAAAACCGCAAAAACAGAAAACAACTCGGGCAGTTTTCCGATCAACTGAGTAGCTTTTACTCCTCTCCAGCTCTGCTTTGAATATTTTTCCGTAGAGACAGAGGGACATGATCTTGTTTTTACACTGAGCCCGATGTCATATTGTTAAAAATTGCTGAACAGCGATGATCCAAAATCTGAATTAAGAGGATCGCACGCGGGATTCTTACAATGTGATTTTCTTAGGTTCTTCTCCAGACAACTTCAGCAGCATTGCCATATACACCGGTAAGTACAGGATCTTCCCGTCCCGCTTAATCTCGCCTGAGTTAGACAGAACAATTCCCATTCTGATTCGGCTGTGGGCATTGTTAAGCAATGAGTTTAAAGCACTGTGGATCGTATAGTCTTTGCCGGATTTTACTTCGATGGGGACAACGGTCAGATTGTTGTAATCATCAATCAGGAAGTCTACTTCTCCTTTGTGTCGATTGTCATAATAAAACAGGCTGTGACCAAGGGAGGCAAGCTGCATGGCAACCGTAGATTCGTAAACAGAGCCGAGGCTGATACTGTTTGCATCACCTAAGATTGCATTGATGTTATTTTTGTATAAAACAGAAGTTAAGATTCCCACATCATTTAAGTAAAGCTTCAAGAGATTTTTCGGCTCGATTGTATAAGTGGGAATGTAGGATCTGTATTTGACTGGACTTCCAAAGATATTCCGGAGTTCGTCAAATAATCTATTTCTTCTAAGAAATTTGAAGCTCTTGCCTTTTTCCCTTCAATAGCATTAAAAAAGAGTCGTTTCTTTTTGTTTTCCATGTTTGACGGGATCATTTCATAAATGCGTTTAATTTTTAGGCGGTGTTCCTCGTCGTATTTCCCTGCATCCAATTCATACAGCTCATGAATTGCATTTTGAATATCTCTGATTTTCACAATGTTCTGTGATTCTAGGAATTCATGAACTGCGTCAGGCATTCCTCCGACCAGCAAGTATTTTTTGAATAGATCCAAGAGACGCTCATGAATTGAAGATATCGGACTCCGTTCCGTAATTAGGCATTCCCGTAGGTATTCAATAACGGTGCTGTTTATACTATTGGCAATTAAAAACTCTTCAAAATCAAGCTGATACATCCTGACGATTTCAATGGAGCCTAAAGGTATTGACGTTGATTTCTTCAGAGTGATTCCAAGAAGTGACCCGCTTGCAACATAGCGGAAGCGACCTTCCTTTCTGAGGAATTTTAAAAGAGTTAAAAGTTCCGGATATTGCTGAATTTCATCTAAAAAAATTAGAGTGTCATCGCGCGTGCCAAATGATGTCCCGGCAAGAGAAGCTAAGGTGAGATAAAAGTCCTGAGTTGTTTTAACTTTGCCAACGAGCCTGTTACCCG
Source organism: Parasutterella sp. St.1A3 (assembly GCF_059728705.1). Classification (NCBI taxonomy): domain Bacteria; kingdom Pseudomonadati; phylum Pseudomonadota; class Betaproteobacteria; order Burkholderiales; family Sutterellaceae; genus Parasutterella; species Parasutterella sp. St.1A3. Next base: position 362,102 of record NZ_BAAGFK010000001.1, read on the forward strand.
CTGAGTCTTCGACTAAATTAATCTCGATAAAATTTTTAAAAAGCTTTTCCCTACGTGTCGTATAAGAAATGATTTTCCTATTTGCCTGGCACCAGTGAGTATCAATATTTTGTCGCTGTTTTTCAAAGAGTCAGCAACTTTTTTCTCTAGTTTCCTAAACAACATGTCAACAAGGGTTCTCTATTGAGGGCAGGGTTCAAATAAAAAGAAGCAATAAAAATACACTTTTCAATAGAAAAACAGGTATCAAAACTACACTTTTCAATAAAAAAAAGCCGAAAATTGCACTTTTCAAATTTTTTAGTTGGTTTGCCATTGAAATCTGTTCAAAAAAACAGTCAGAATTAAACTGAAGCCCATTTGATTTGTACTGCAGATTGAACAAGTGGAAGAGCCGCTGAAGCCCAATCCTGAGGACGAAAGTCTTGCGCATAAGGACTGAGAGCAAGAGCTCACTTGTACAAGCGGCTGAACAAACAGTCGATGCAAAACTTAATTGACCGGCTAGACGGGTTAAAGTTAATGACCCTAAGAAGCCCGGCAAGACCGCCGCTCAAAGAAACAGTAATACAAAGGCGATCAGCTCTTCTTTGGGCTGATGATTTTCCCTGCTTTAAAGAAAAAATCAAAGACGGCTAAACGCCATCATCGCCTAAATTGCTGACGGGACCGTCAGATCACTTTTAGATAAACACCCCTATATTCATTATGGACAAGCAGAATTAGTAAAGAGAGAGTTATCTTTTTAGGAGAAACTTAATAAAAATCACCGATTCTACGAACAAATAGCAATTTGTTAGGTTAGTTGTATTAAAAATTTGGTATTAATAAGTTTTCAAAAATTGGGTAATTGTTTTTTATAAATAAATCGGAATCGAATTGTTTGAAGGTAAAAAAATACAGTTTTTTTAAGAAGTTATACTGTCTTTTGTCATTAATTAGTATCTTTCCGCATGTAAACAGACTATACTTAAAACAATTAAAATCATCAGAGGTAAAGCCATGAAGCTATCCAGGAAGCCAGATTGCGTTTTGTCCGATATTAAGAAACAGCTATTGGCCATTACCGACATCGACAGCAAATGTGCAAAAGAACTCGAAGGGGTTCACTTTATACGTTGGGAAGAAGGTGATGAGTACGGAACCAGAAAATTTGGTTCTCTTATTACAAAAGCCGCCGTTTTTCTGATCGTCTCCGGAGGTCTGAAACTTCTCTTCTGCGGTGAAGAGAAAGTTTACGGGCCCGGCGATCTGTTCCTTGCCGGTACTTCTATTCCGCTTTCCTACGAACATGTCACCGAGGGCAAGGAACCTTTCCTTGCGATCGAGGTCGACATCGATGTCAGTGATATTGAAAATGTGCTGGAATATTTGGACGAGAAATACTTCCAGTTCATTACGAACCAGCCGACGAAAGCCTTTACTGTCACAAAGGCCGATGCCAATGTGCTGACGGTATTCCAGGATCTTGCGGCGCTCGCCGAATCCGATCTTGAAGAACGCATTGCGGGTCAGTTTATGAAGCGCTTCCTCTACCTTCGCATCTTCATGACGCCTGCGGGTTCCTCTTTCTCGCAGCTCTTCCGTCCTGACAGAGTGGAGTCTAAGGTTCGCATTGCGGCCGATCTCATTGTGGATCACATTGCCGATAAACAGGAACCAAGCGTCATCTCTGAGCAGATTGATCTGAAACCGTCGCTCTACCACCACTATTTCAAGGAAGTGATGGGCGTTCCGCCGGGACAGTTCAGAAAGTGGTGCCGAGTCACGGAAGCACGCCGTCTCATGATTGAGGACGGGCTGCCCGCGACACAGGCCTGCTACAAACTCGGCTACGACAACCTGACGTACTTCATTATTCAGTTCAAGCAGGTGTTTAAATGCACCCCGGGCAAGTTTATTCAGGATGAGCTTCAGTCCTATCCCTGGCAGCAGCTGCTGATCCGAGAGGGCTACAAGTTCAAATAGTCGCTATTGACTAGAGACAGCCGTACAATAGCTGTACGGACTATCTGAGAGGCCGGAGTTTCCGACCTTTTTTCTAAGTGCGGAAGGATAAAAATCTATGGACCTCAATACCATTCAGACCCCGGCCCTTTTGTTGGATTTGAATAAATTCACGGCAAACTGCGAATTTATGAAAGACAAATGCAGCCGCCTTGGCGTGCAGCTTCGGCCGCATTTAAAAACAGGTAAAAGCATTAACTTCGCAAAGGCCCAGATGACCTCTGCCTCAGGTCCGGCCACTGTTTCCACGCTTGCTGAAGCAGAGTATTTTTTCGCGCACGGCGTTAATGATCTCATTTACGCGGTCGGCATCAGCCTTGGGAAATTTGATCGCGTGCTTGCGCTCAGAAGTGCGGGCTGCGATGTAAAGGTTATTCTCGATAATGTCGAGACGGCCGTTATGTTCAGTCAATACTGCGATCAGAAGAAAGTTCCGTGCCCAGTGCTGATTGAAATCGACTGCGACGGCCATCGCTCCGGTGTTAAGCCCGACTCGGATGATCTTATTGAAATTGCCCGTGCGATCAAAGGCGAAGCTTATTTCGCCGGTATTTTGACGCATGCGGGAGACTCCTATAAGTGTGTCGGCGAGCAAGCCTGTCAGAAAGCTCAGGAAAATGAAAGAGACTCCCTGGTGCGCTGCGCCGATCGACTGAAAAAAGCAGGCTTTGAATGCCGCATCATTTCAGCCGGTTCTACGCCGACCGCAGTGTTTGCTAAATCTTGGGAAGGCGTCACCGAGGTGAGATGCGGCGTTTACTGTCTTTTTGATTTGGTTATGGCCGGACTAGGCGTCTGCACGAAGGAGCAGATCGCGCTTTCTCTGCTGGTTGAAGTGATCGGACATCAGAAAGAGAAAGGCTGGGTTATCACAGACGGCGGATGGATGTCCATGTCGCGCGACAGAGGGACTTCCGCTCAGGCGGTTGACCAGGGCTACGGCGTTGTCTGCGATATCAGCGGAAAGATCTATGACGATCTGATTGTCGGATCCGCCAATCAGGAACACGGCATCATTGTTCGCCGCGACGGTTCTCTGATTGATCCGAAAGATTTCCCGGTCGGTACTCGCCTTCGTATTCTGCCGAATCATGCATGCGCGATGGCCGCTCAGCATCCTCAGTACTTCGTTGTCAAAGACGGCAAAATTGACGCTATTTGGAACCGTATTTACGGTTGGCAGCCTAAGGAGCTCTCTTTATGAAAGAAATAATTGTTTCAGATCTTCCCGCCCCCAACGGGCACTATTCTCATGCCGTCGTTTTTAACGGTGCGGCTTATCTTTCCGGAATTCTGCCTATGGGTGTAAAACCGGAAGACAGTGTGAAGGCTCAGTTCAAGGCTGTGTTTGATGTGATTGAGAAAATCCTCAGCGAATGCGGCAGTGATCTCAATCAAGTGGTTAACTGCAGAATTTACATTGCTGATCTGAAGGACTGGCCGGAAATTAATGCGCTCTACGCGGAAAGATTTGGTGCGCACAAACCCGCCCGAGTTGTCGTTCCGGTAAAGGAACTTCACTTTGGCTATCGCTTGGAAGTTGAGTTGATGGCGGCAGTTTAACTTCGGTTTTATCCTTTTGGTTTAGGCCCGAATTCTTTCCGAATTTGGGCTGAATTTTTATAGAGGCAGCCCGAACGATATTTAAAGTATCGTTACTGACAAAGGATTTAGCCTCTATGAAACTTAATAAACATATTGCAGCTCTGTGCATCGGCACATTCTGCCTAGGTGTGGCTGAACTTGGCATTGTTCCTGTCCTGACGGATGTCGCTCATTCTCTGCATGTCTCCATTCCTCAGGCGGGTCTGTATATTTCTGCTTACGCCGCAGGCGTCTGCGCTGGCATTATCGTGCTTCTTGTTTTTGCCCGCAGCGTAAATCTAAAGTACACGCTGCTTGCGGCGGCCGTTTTAATTTTGGTTGGCAACGCGTCGGCGGCCTTGGCTCAGAACGACTATATGATGCTTGCCGCACGGTTTATTTCCGGCTCTCCTCACGGAATTTTCTTTGCGCTTGGCGCGGTGGCCGCCCAGCGGCTCGCAGCAGAAGGCGAATCGGCGCGTGATATTACGCTGATGGTGCTGGGTCAGACGAGCGCAAATCTCGTCGGCGTGCCGCTTGGCTCGTGGATCGGATATGCCTTCAGCTGGCGGATTATTTTTATGACGATTGCCGCGCTGTCGCTTCTCTTAATTGCGGCGCTGATTTACTGGTTGCCAAGCCTTCCGGTACAGAAAAAAACGTTAAAGGAATTGATTCAGCCGCTTCGTTATCCGCATCCGTGGATCATTCTTGCCGGCATCGCGATCGGAAGCGGCGGCTTCTATGCTTATTACTCTTATGTCGATCCGATTATGAGTAAAGTCTCAGGACTGCCTGCTTCGATGATGACTCCGGTGATTGCGCTGGCAGGCCTGTCAATGTTTGTGGGCAATGTCGTATCGGCGCCGCTCACAAAGCATTTTAACGATGAGACGCTCGTCTTCTCTGGTCAGCTTTTGATTGCTTTCGCAGCGCTCGGCGCTTATTTCCTTTCCCGCGATGAAATCACTTCGATATTTATGATGTCTCTTGCGGCTTTCGGGTATTTCTTTATCGCAGGTCCCATGCAAGCGCTGGTGATTAAAGGGGCGGGCGACGCCAAGGTCATTATTGCCGCTTTGGGACAGATCGCTTACAACGGCGCCAACGCGATCGGAGCTTATTTAGGCGGAGTCGCGATCGACGTGAGCGGTATCGCGTCCGAATGCGCGCTTCCTTCTTTGCTCCTGGGATTTGTGTCATCGGTCCTGTTTTACTTTGTTTGGCGCAGCAGCAATAGGAATGATTTAGCTGGCGACTAGTGGTTCTTTTTCATGTGTCACATCCTTTGTGACGGCTCATGTAACTGTTTGTATGATTTGCAACAATAACCAAATTAGGTTAAATGTTGCAAATTTAAATAGGTATTAACCATTAGAATTCAAACTGTCTTGATAAAGGAGACAGTTATGAAGATGAACAAATTACTATGCGTTCTCGCCGGTGCTTTCGCATTGAGCTGCGGAGCTGCACAGGCTAACAATATGGAAAATGATGAGTACAACGGCTGGTTCAACGGAAGCGGCCCTGTCGATCATACGGTCAGCGAAATCAAAGAAGACGCGGCACCGTTCCAGTTAGTCGAACTTGACGGGAACCTGGTCAGAGGAATCGCCGGTGAAACATATGTTTTCCAGGATAAGACCGGTGAAGTTGTCGTCAACATCCCCGATGAAGTTTTTGTCGGTCAGGTTGTCAACGCCAACACTCCGGTAAAGATTCAGGGTGAAGTCAGACCCGATATGGCTCAGCCTGACACGGTCGATGTTTATACACTGGACGTTGTTGACTAAACCTTAACAGTCGAGACATCTGATTTTTCCGCAAATCCGCCGCATCCACGGGTTCTGGCGGCGGAATGCGAAGGCTCCGCAGCGATAATAAGCTTCGGAGCCTTTGATATTTACGAAGCAGCGCTTGTGTACTTAGCCGAGTTTGCCGGTTCTGCGAACCTCTTCGTCAGCCTCTTTTCCGGTGATGCATTCGGGCACAAGTTTCATCATAAAGACATATTGAAGTGAATGCTGAATCTCTTCCTCATTGTCTTCGACTCCTTTGCTGTATTTGTCCGCCATTGCGCGCAGGGCTTCCAGTTTTTCATTTAGGTCCGTGACCGGTTCGAGTGTTCCCCATACCGTCACGCTCTTGTAATTATTCGCGCGAAGCTTTGGAACCACTTCACTTTGTTCCACAATCGAAAAACTCGTTTTCTTTGTTTTGGCAAAGCAGTCATGCTTGTAGCCGCGCGGCGATCCGTGGAAATAAATGCCCCCGTCATAAAGGACGTAGGACAGAGGCACACTGTAAAGGTATCCGTCGTCTCCGTTCAGCGCAAGCACTCCGTACACGCCGTCCCTGAGTATTTCCTGAGTTTTCTCTTCTGACAGAGTCTGTTTGGTTCTCACTAATTCCTTTCGCATTATCTTTCCCTCTCTTACCGATTAAAAAACACTTCCAAGCCGTCCCGCAGTCTTGAAACCGCTTCCCGAAGCTCATCTTCCGTGAAGTGCGCATAGCCAAGGATAAGACCGCTTCGAGAATTTGCCAGTCGATAGCACTCAGAAAGAGGACGAGCTTCGATTCGATACTTTTCGTCAAGAAATCTGCAGATTTCAATGTCGTTGACGGGGTGGTTAAAAAGGAATGTCACATGCGTACCTTCATTTTCCCCTTCAATACTGCCATAGCGGCCAAGGAGTCGGCCGATTGATCGGACCAGAGCCTGTCTGCGCTTTTCATACATAGTTTTAAGGCGTCTGACGTGCGAATCGTAGAAGCCTCTTTCAATGAATTCTGCCAAGATACATTGATGAACTTCGCTCGAGTGTCGGTCTGTCAAAAATTTCGCGCCTTCAAATACTCGGATCAGCGGCTTTGGTACGACCATATAACCCATGTTGAAGCCCGGATAAATGACTTTTGTGAAACTGCCTAAATAGATACAGCATTCATTTTGGTCCAAAGACGCGAGCGCCGGGTGTGGTTTCTTGCCGTAACGCAGTTCGCTGTCGTAATCGTCTTCTATTATCCAAGCCGAGTTTTTGGCGGCCCAGTCCAGGAGCTTTTCCCTTGTTTGGGAGGAGAAGACATAACCGAGCGGGTATTGGTGGCACGGCGTCACAAGTACGCCTCTGATGTCGCTGTGTTTTTCCAAGCAGTCAGTGTCTATGCCGTCCTGAGTGACGGGAATCGGTACGGGCTTCAAACCGCGGAATTCAAGCAGGTTCACATGCGGCTGGAAGTAAGGATCTTCGACTGCCACTAAGTCCGAAGCTTTGAAGAGGACAGAGGCGCATAAATCGAGCGCCTGCTGAATGCCGGTTGTCGCAATGACCTGATCCGCGCTGCAGGAGATGCCGCGAAATCTGCGGAGATAGTCTGCGACGGCTTCCTTATAAGGCATGAAACCGCCCGGTTCACAATAGTCGTTGTGCAGCCAGGGACTTCTGGATATGCGGCTGACAATAGTGGTCCAATTTTTCCCGGGCAGACTTTCGTGGTCGGGTGCGATAACTGCAAAAGGCAGATTTTTCTGAACGCTGAAACTTCTTGCGTCGGAAGCGACTCTGGCAGAAGCTGGAAGTTCGGCCAAACGAAGAGGGGAGTGTGCATTTGCGCTGTCAGTAGAGAGTTCGGTGAGCGCGTCTGCTGTTTCGGAAACAAAAGTGCCGCTTCCTTTGCGCGAATTGATCAAACCTTCTTCAGTAAGCTGCTTGTATACATGCGAAACCGTGCTTCGGGATACGTCGAGCAGATCGCTAAGCTGCCTGCTGGAGGGCAGCGGATCATTTGCAAGCAGATTGCCGGACTCAATGAGCGAGCATATCGCTTTGTAAAGCTGCTCGGACAGAGGTTCTGAATTCTCGCTTCTGTCTAAAGACAGAGAAGCGAGTCTCGGGTGCACTTTGTTTGCCATATCGAAATTGTAAAAGCATGAGACCGGACAAACGTCCGGTCTCGACACGAGTTATCGATTTACTTTACGGCTTTTTGAGCTTCTGCAGTTGCCGTTCTCAGGTTCTTGATGACGTATGAAGATGTTTCTTCAAATCCCGAAGGATCGTGTACGCCTTTGGAGTAATCAGAGAAGTAGAAACCGGTGGTGTGCAGATAGAGACTGTAAGCGTCCTGAAGTTTCTTGTACTGGTCGTCCGGAATTTTAACTTCACCGACTTTAGCCTTGATAAGGAGGTCGCGAGCTGCCAAACCGTAGCGCTCTAATCTTTCCTTATGGATGCGGTAGCGCTGCTGAATTGTGGCGACCATATAAGCGGCCTGTCCTTCACTCCAGTTATCTCCGTTCGGATTGCCATGGCAGTCGGAACGAGCGCAGGTGTTCTTATACTTCAGGGTCGGAAGACTCGGCTGATGCTCGAGAGTGCCGTTTTCTTTCTTAGCGAAATGGCAGTCTGTACATCCGACGCCTGCTTGGCCGTGCTTGGATGCAACAACAGTTTCCATATGGTAGTGGTCGGTGGAAACAGTCTTAACTCCGGTCGCTTTATCGATTCCGTTATAAAGACCGAGGCCGCGAACCAGATTCCAGCGCTCCAGCGGATTGCCGGCAAAATACGTACCGACGGACCATCCGTTTCTGTCGATCGCGTTCTTTTCATGCGCTAAAGAGCCGTCGCTGTCCTTGTAGAAAGTTTCCGAACGGTTGTGGCCCTGATGGCACTGTCCGCACATGTAATTAGAGTTTGCCTTATCAAGAATCGCAATCTTTCTCGGGTATCCGCGTACACCCATTTCGATGACTTCAATCTTCGGGTAACCGGTTTTGCCGACGTTTTTCTGATAGTTGGAATCCTTAAAGTCTTTATGAGACATAGCCTCGATCAGATGATCGAACACAATGCGCGGTTCAGCTGAGTGAGGATCGTGGCAGGTAATACAGTTAAAGCTGTTGTTGACAGTCTTAAGTACCTTGTGGTCCGGATCGTCGAACGCTAAGGGCGCTTTCGGATCTCTCTTTCCGAGGTATGCGTAATCGAGCATGTTGTCATTCGTCTTGCACTTTAAGCAGTCCGAGCGGCCCATGATTTCGCGGCCCTTTTGCGGACGCCATGTGAGTGAAAGCGTCTTGGAGGGTTTGATCTTGTCACCTTCCTCGGGGCGGGTGTCAGTGAGTGCTTCCCAGAGCGGAGCGCCGGGCTTGGAAAGATCGGTGTACTTTTTGTACTGATATCTTCCGTCAGAGCGGACGTTGGCAAGGTCGGTCACGATGCTGGAATGGAATCTCGGCAGCCTGAACTGAACATCACGGAATGAGTTGTCGCCGGTGAGATCTCGGAATTGAGCATAAGTAGGCGGCGTGTTCTTCAGGGCCCACTCATAGTGATATTTCGGGTCCATGATGTCTTTGTGCTGCTCAGTGTGGCACTGTCCGCATGCTGCGTATTCAAAGTGAGTCGTCGGCCGATTCTCTTTACTTGGAGCGCTCATATGCTCCTTAGGAATGTCATGGCAGGTGACGCAGTTGACGTTCTTGTGGGCGCCTCTTGTTGAAAGCGTTTTAATTGCTGAGGCATGACATCCGAAGCACTGGTCTGTGTTAACCGGGTCTTTTGCAGGCAGGGTGTCCGCGGCGACAGCGGAAAGCGAAAACAAACTGAGGCTTAATAAAAGCAAGCTGGGTATTTTTGCTGTTTTCATTTTTGTCTCCTTAAGATTGACTTCATTTTCCAAAACAATCTTTTTGAAGAGCAGTCCACTTTATGACTGTTTCAGCAGTCCACTTGGGTTTGTCCTGAGATTGTTTCTCTGCGAACAAACAAATGCTGTTTTGACGTTTTTTGTCTTACCGGAGCAGACGATAAGTTTTATTAAAGTCCTATCTTATTGAGCTTATTAAAAATAATTTACCCTTCCTTTCTTCTGCCTCTGCCGATAAAATTAAGACATAACGAAAATGAAAAAATCAGCCCGGAGATATATCGAAAACGTTCGTCTGATGGACGATATCTTTTTTGAAGTTTTTTTCAAAGATCAACCGCAATGTATAGAGGTTGTGATTCACGAAATTTTCAAGCAGTTAGGGTATCCGCTGGTTAAAGTCAAGAAAGTCGAGGTTCAGAAAAACCTTAATGCACTGGATAAAAGAACAGTGAGGCTCGATGCATTGGCCGTGGATTAACAAGGGAATCATATCAACATCGAGGTTCAACGCGTCGTTTCGAGTAATTTGGAAAGGCGCGCACGTTACCATTCTGCGCTGCTTGATACGAACAGTTTGGAAAAGAACAGTGATTTTTCATCTCTGAATGAGTGTTACGTGATATTTATTACAGAGAAAGACTTCAAAAGAAAAGGATTGCCCGCGTATCAAATTGAGAGGATCTGCGTTCAGGACAATACTCATTTCAGAGATGGAACGCAAATAATTTTTGTAAATGGTGAATATCGCGGTGAAGATCCTATCGGCAAACTAATGCATGATTTTTCTTGTAAAGGAGCTGACGAGATGAAAAACGAAACTTTGGCAGAACGCATGCGCCTCTTTAAAGAGACAAAAATGGGCCAGCGCGAACTTTCGGGTATTGAACTGGATATAGCTGAAAGTAATTGGGAAGGAGGTCGGCAAGAAGGTCTGGAAGAAGGTCGGCAGGAAGGTCTGGAAGAAGCTAAAACGGACATGGCCGCAAAGTTGATTCTGCTCGGACAGATGTCACTTGAAGCGATTGCGGAAGTGAGCGGATTGCCTATAGAGCAGCTACGAGAAATTAAGTCGAATCTGTCTCTTTCTGTCTAGACGTTCTCCGCTTTAAGGGATCCAAAGAGTGCAAAAAGAAACATGGTCAGATCGTCTACGTCGTGAGATAAGAGAAGGCGAGCGTGAACTTTCAGGTATTGAACTGGAGATGGCTGAAGAAGCTTGGGCCAAAGGTCGGGCCGAAGGTTGGGCACAAGTTCAAGCGGAGATGGCTGCAAAGTTGATTCGACTCGGGCAGATGCCGCTTGAAGCGATTGCTGAAGTAGTCGACTTGCCCATAGAGCGACTCCGAGAAATTAAGAAAAATCTTTCACATCCGACCTAGACGCCTTTCGGATTAAAAGGTTCAAAGAATGCAAAAAGATACTCTGGCAGAACGCATGCGTTTATTTAAAGAAACAGGAATAAGCGGCCGCGAACTTTCAGGTGTTGAACTGGAGATAGCTGAAGAAGCTTGGGCCGAAGGTTGGGCACAAGCTCAAACGGAGGTGGCTGCAAAGTTGATTCGGCTCGGACAGATGTCACTTGAAGCGATTGCTGAAGTGAGCGGATTGTCTATAGAGCAGCTCCGAGAAATTAAGAAAAATCTTTCTTGTTCGTGAAAGGTCTCCTGTTTAGGAGGTTCCAAGAATGAAAAGCGAAGTTCTGCGCGAAATAGAGAATTCCTGTGACAGCATAGAAGACGTCTGCAGAAAATGTTAAGGTATTGAGTTGGATATTTATGAAAGGGCGTGGCTGGAAGGTTGGATGAAAGGCTGGATAATGGGCTGGATAGAAGGATGGGCGGAAGCGCAAAAGCGGTTAGTCAAGTACCGAATGGAGGAGGCAGTAAAGCTGCTGCAGCATGAGTCGAAGATGCCTATCGAATTGATTTCTGAAGTGACAGATGTGCCTGAGAGTACGCTTATGAGCGTCAACGACATGCTTATCGATCTAAAAAACCTTTCGGAACAGCTGGATTTGGACCAGCAAAAATTCAGACTTTAGCTAATGTCCTTCGATCTCTAATGAAAGCTTGAAAGATCAAAAGCACACGAGCTGAGCTTCATAGACTTTGAGGACGGCAGCGCTGAAATTATTGTATTAACTCTGAGAGCCATACAGCCAAATAAGAGGCCCGCGTGAAAGCGGGCCTTCGTCAACTAACTTCTATTTCTGCGAAACAGCGCTTTTAGCGGCAATGCGCCCAAAGGTTAAGACGTCCGCAGTGGCGTTTCCGCCGAGACGGTTAGAACCGTGGATGCCGCCCGTAACTTCGCCGGCAGCAAAGAGTCCGGGGATCGGTTTGCCGTTCTTATCCAAAACCTGAGCGTTCGGAGAAATCATCAGACCGCCCATCGTGTGGTGGATGGAAGGAGCGCGCGGTGTCGCGTAGAACGGCGGTTTAATAATCTGTCGGTCAAACAGCTTGCGGCCGAACTTCGGATCGTTCTTGGCTTCGACCATCTTGTTGAATTCCGCAACAGTCGCTTCCAGTTTGTCAGCAGGCATACCCAGCTGCTTTGCCAGATCCGCAAGTGTATCGGCTTTATAAATGCGGCCGATCTTGACGAGAGTTTCAACGTCTTCATTGAAGCTGTTGAGCGGCTTAACAATGGAAGAGTCATTGATGTCGTAGCAGATCGCGTCAGGCTGCTTCTTAATGGCGGCAACGAACTCATCTCGTCTGGCGTCTTCCTTAACGAAGCGCTCACCGTTCTTATTGACGTCAATGACATCATCAAGACCGCTCATCTTGCGGGCGCGGCCCTGAAGAGCGCCGGTACCCGGTGTGGCAAGCGGATAGACCTGAACATAATTCATGCCGGTTGTATCTGCGCCGTGTTTGGTCGCGATGATAATGCCGTCGCCGGTTGCACCCGGCTGATTGGTGGAGACCATATCAGGTGTAAGGTGCGGAGCAGACTTCTGGCGCATCTCTTTATTCTGAGAGTAGCCGCCGGTTGCAAGAATGACACCGTCCTTGGAGGTGATTTCGTACTTGTTGCCGACTTTATCAGTGGCGGTGACGCCAATGACGCGGCCTTTGTCATTGATGATGACGTCATTGACTCTCAGGCCGAGTTTAAAGCGGACATTCTGCTTGACAGCGTTGTCATACAGCGGAGAAATTAAGCCGAGCCCCGCCGGAGCATCAAGCTGATGCGTACGCTGCCAAAGCGCGCCCGCGCCTTGGCTGACGCGATCCATAACAGGAGCGCCTTTGGACTGCATCCAGTGCAGCGTGTCGAGAACGTTGTTGGCGTACTCGCGAATCAGAGGAATCTTGCCGACTTTGTCGCCGCCGTTATAGGTCTGAAGCGCATGCCATTCCGGACAGTCAAAGAGTGTTTTGGAACCGCTCTTTAAGTAGGCTTCGTACTTGGCTTTAACGTCAGCCATTAACTGTTTGTGTTCTTCGCTGGCCGGTTTTTCGCTGATCGCTTTTACAATGGCGTCTTTGAGTGTATCCGTCATCGGAAGCGTTTTCTGGCGTTCCGGATCAGCCGCGTTGAAAGCGGATGCGCAGCGGAGCGTGTTGCCGCCGACAACCGGCATCTTCTCGATTACGAGAACATTCTTAACGCCGAGATCTTTCGCGGTTACCGCTGCGGATAAACCTGCGCCGCCCGCACCGACAATAATCAGGTCGGCATGATCTTTAATGGAGCCTGCGACTTTTTTAATTTTTTCAGGAACCGGTTTCTGGAAGTTGGCGATATTGCCGCCTGCCTTTTCAATTGCCTGTCCGATGGCTGTCTTGAATGCGGTGCTGGTGACGGTTGCGCCTGCGACATTGTCCACGTTCAGAGTCTGGTATTCGATAACATCTTTACCGATGGTCTTAATCGCAGTGTCGCCAAGGAAGCGTGTTTCACGCTGTCCGGGTGTCTTGATATCGGTGATCTTGTTGTCTTTGATGGTCACTTCAACATTGAGCCAGCCGTTGTTGCCGTATGCTTGGCCTTCGAAGACGCCGTTCTTTAACGAGACCGGAGCGGCTTTTTTGCCGCTGGCTTTGTCAAGGCATTCCTGAACAGCTTTCTTAATGGCGGCAGATGTGACAGAGGCGCCGGCAACAGCCTGTACGTCGGCAGACTGAGCGGTCATGATTTCCTTCGGAAGCTGTACGACAGCTTTAGAGCCGATGCCTTCAGTTTCCTGCTGCTTGAGCACTTTAACGGAAAGAATTTTATCCGCAGAAGTCTGGACTTCGACGGTGACCGGACCGTTCTGTCCGGCGATGGAAGCGGTGTAGGTTCCGGGTGTGTAGGCAAAAGCTGCAGTCGAACAAATGGCGGCGCTAATTGAAAGTGCAAGTGTTGTAAGTTTCATAAGTTCTCCTTGAATACTCTATTGTTAATCATAGGGTTAGATTTATTCTAGACTTAACACGCTGCTTTGAAAGCAGGGTAAATAAACAGACAATTCCTGAGGTAAGGTTTCAATTTCTTGGATAATCGCATAAAAAGGTTAATCGTCGTTTGCGAATGATTTTAAAATTTTTAGTTTGCGAAGTTGCTTTTGTGCTACGAGCCGAGTGCAGATGAGCTAGAAGCGTTTTAAGAGACTATGGGCTCGATTAAGAAATTAAAAGTGATAGGTGCAGCATCTTTCCTGAACAGGCAATCAGCGGTCGACAGGCCTAAATTCTTAGGCTTGTTCTTTAGAATAAAGAGAGTAACTACTATCGTTAACAAAATGCTCACTGTTGGAGCGCCTTTGTTGTTAGACTCATCCTCCTTCGCATAGACAGATTTAGAAATGGCAAAGATTGTTTTTGATATTGAAGACGAGCTGAAAAAGCGTTTGCTTGACTCTCTTGACGAGCTGCAGATAGACCGCAAAAGCTGGCTCGAGCAGTGTATATGCGCCTTTCTGCTGCGAGACGCCGTTGAAAAAATCAAAAAGGAAGAAGAAGTAGCCGAAGCGGAAGCTCAGCTTGGCAGCCAGGCAATGCCTCTTCCTATCGGCGGGTTTTCTCTTTCAGAGGACGTTCCGCCCGAGGTCCTCCAGCAGGTCATTACTGAAAGCCTAAAAGAAGGCTTCAAAAAGCTCGGTATTGAGATCGAGTGCAAAGGGCTGGAAGAAATCTCGGACGTAATTGATACGCCGCACAGAATGAATTAATTATTTTCTTCAGCTCTTTTCTCTGCAGAACACCGTCGCAAAAATCAATGAACCCGGCGGTGTTTTTCTTTGGAAGAAGTTTTAAAAATAATTCTGGAATGTGATTTTCGCGCAGGAAGTTTTGTACGAGGTTGTAAAAACTAACCCTGAAGCTGCTTACAGCTCCTCCCCTTATCTTCAGAAGGTCGGTAGAGCTTTTGATAGCTTTACGGATTCACTAAATTCAGAGACAAAAGAAGCCTGCTGGGGCAAAAATTCGAAGGAGATTTACCTCAGCGGGCCGTATTCAGAGAATAAGAGTTTTTAACTTACTCTACATTGTGAGCTTCAAGGAACAATGACTGAGAAAGAGCATTGAAGAAGTTTTGATATGCCTTTGGAGTATCGATCGGATTAACACCCACTTGTCCGCTGGCTCTCACTATAATCTGCTTTTTCTCCTTGTTATCCCTTACGGATACAGTCAGCTTACTGATAGGCACAACGTAGTTTGTTCCGCTCACAGTTCCTAATGTTGTGTCGGCTTTATCAATGATGAAGCCTAAGTCTTGCATTGTAGAAACTACTGAACGCAGGACAAAAGCTTTATCCGTTGTGTCGAAGGCTCTGCTTTGGAAACTTCTAAGTTCAACTTGAGATTTTGTAGTTCCTAAAACTGCTTGATTAGTAGTAGTACATCCTGTCAAGAGCGAAGAAGCGACGGCAATGGCGATGAGAATTTTTTTCATTTTTTATCCTAAATATCATTTGCAGTGAGGAAGGCGGACTCCGAGAGCTTATTAAAGAACTCTTGGTAAATCTCCGGCTCCTGAATCACTTCTATCTTTGCGCCTCCCATGTCGTTAAATATGACACGAGCAAACTTGGCTCTCACAAGATAGCCATCTTCAGTTTTACTTTTGGATGAAACAACCGTGGCGTGAATTGTTTGTACAGTATCCATAGGCATCCGAGCACCCGTTAAGGCGGCTAGAAGAATGGCCCCTGCAATTTGGCCCCCATTTTTGGCGTCTCTTTCTTTGGATGCCGTTAACAAGCCCATCTTAGTTTCACTCTCGGTTAAGGTGAATCCAAGATCCTGCAAGACCTGAGCGGATGAAGAAAGGATTAGTTCCTCGTCCTTGGTCTCAAATCGCCTTGTTTGCTGCTGACGTTCCTGCAGATAATTTTCGTTCAGAACATAAAGATGATCTGTATGGACCGTGCAGCCCGTAAGAAGCACAGAGCTTGCGCAAAGTGATAATAGTGTTTTTTTCATGACGGCCTCAGAAAGAAGAAGTTCTATATGCAAAGTCTCTTACTCTGCCGTCAGAATTAAATTTAACGATGATGGTGAGAGTTCTTTGGTTTTGAGACAGAGATCCAGCAGAGCCGCCTGCACCGAATAAGAGCAACCAGACACCACCGTTGCTCTTTGAATATTGGACATTTGTAGAAACTTTGTCGTAAACCCAGGTTTCCCTGCGCTGTGAGTCTGTTGTTACCATATTAGGTGAACCCAGGGCTTCGACAACTTGTTCGGATGTCATGCCGATTTTAATTTCACGCTGAGCTTTAGCTACGGTAAGTTGTTCGGCTTGTTGAGAAGGCAGTTGGGGTACGGCGCAACCGCTAACACCCCCCTCTCTATAGCTAGAGCTGTAATTACCAGTAATTTCTTTGAGTCCATATAACCTCCATTGAACATTATTACATTTTGATACTATGTAAAAGAGTTTTGAATTCGTATAAACGCTTAAAACAAATTAAGGGGTGTAGATGTGGCGGTGCTAGAGTTAAAGAAGAACGTGAAAGATCGAAGAACAAAATAGGTTATGAATAATGTACTGACTCTTATCGAGAATTCTGTTTGCATGGCGGTCTTCGTCGATTACGCGTCGGCCTAATTAGAAAGGGATTTCAGTATTTTTTTATTTTTCGAATTCTTCAGCTACTTAGCCCTAAATATAATTAACCCATTTATTTATGAATCAAAAAGTTATAAAGTAAATGATCAAATACTGATCAAAATATTTCGGATAAAATCCCGATTCCTCCCTTTGTAAAGTACACCTAACGTCGTAGGTAGTATTGCTTAACTAATAAATTAATTACTGATAAATCAACTGGATATATTCATTGCGACGCGATAACCACTTGCTTATAGAACTATTTTTCGTATGAGAGGGGAATCCTAAAATGATTTCACTATCTTTTGATAGGTCTTAAACAAGGAGAAATTAATGGAGAATACTTCTCGCCGCTCTTTCATCAAAGGTTCGATGGCCGGCGCTGTCGCCGTCGCATCCGGTTCTTTCGCATCCGCTGCCGTCGCTCAGCAGCCAAAGACATGGGATGAAACAGTTGATGTGATCGTGATCGGATCCGGTTTTGCCGGACTAGCTGCCGCTATCGAGGCTAAGAAAGCCGGGGCCAACGTTGTCGTTTTAGAAAAAATGCCTACGGCCGGCGGTAACTCAATCATTAACGGCGGCATCCTGACTGCGACAGGCTGCCCGCAGCAGAAAATGCACAAAATCCAGGACTCTAAAGAACTTCTGGAAAAAGATATTCTCGTCGCCGGCAACTATATGAACGATCCGAAGAAAGTTCGTCAGATGGTTGATCGTGTGTTATCCAACTATGAGTGGACAGTTAATGAACTCGGAGTCGAGTATCTGCCGGACGCGATTGGCCAGGAGGGCGGCCATTCCGTTCCGCGCTATGTGACGACTAAGATCGGCTCCGGCGCCGGTATCGTCAATAAAGAACTCGAAAAGTGCAAAGAACTTGGTATCCCCGTCCGCACAAGAACTTATGTGGACCGCATCATTCGTACGCCTGAGGGGGTTCAGGGCGTCGAAGTGTTCGAGGGCTACCGCTTCCCGAAAGCGGGCAGCGGAAAACCGAAGTCAATTAAGGCCAATAAGGGCGTTGTCCTTTGCTACGGCGGCTTCTCCGCGGACGTTCCCTACAGAACAATCCAGGATCCGAAACTGAACGCGACACTCGATACAACAAATCAGCCGGGTGCTACGTCAGAGCTTTGGAGAGAAACCTCCAATATCGGATGTATGCAGGCTCAAAACGATTGGATCCAGTGCGGACCGTGGGGCAATCCTCACGAGAAGGGCATGGGAATCGGCTGGCAGTTTAACCAGACTGCCGCTGCCGAGTACGGTCTTTGGACCAACAGCGCCGGCAAGCGCTTTGTTAATGAACTGGCTAACCGTAAAGTTCGCGCAGACGCGATTATGGTTGAACAGGCAAACGGCCGTAAATGCTTCGCTATTGCCGACGCGAACGGCATCAAACCGTTTGTAGCCCAGCGACCCGGCATGCTCGATAAGCAGATCGAGCGCAAACTCGTCATGAAGTACGACACGATTGATGACATGGCGAAGGCTCAGGGCATTGATCCTGAACAGCTGAAGAAGACCATTGCTGAGTTCAACGGCTACGTGAAGTCCAAGAACGATCCGGTTCTGGGCCGCTACATCAATAATGAACAGCTTCCGGTTGAAACTGCGCCTTTCTACATTGGCGAACTTCAGCCTAAGGTTCATCACTCTATGGGCGGTCTTATCACTGACGATCAGTGCCGAGTCCTGGATGTTAAAACCGACAAGCCCATCAAAGGTTTGTACGCGGCGGGCGAAGCGACCGGACATGTCCACGGCGCGGTTCGTCTCGGCTCTGTGGCCATTCTCGACTGCCTCGTATTCGGTCGTATGGCCGGTGAAAACTGCGCTAAATCATAAGAAGTCATCACTCTTAACGAATTAAGTCGCAGAATCGGCCGCGGGATTGCCCTGCGGCCGATTGTCTAAGGAGATACTATGAAAAAAATAATGCTGCTAAGCTGCTTCTTGGCTGTGTGTTTCACCGGTTTCGCTCAGGCAGCCGAGCAAGGAAAGTTCGGTGCGGACCGCCATGTCGCCAAGGGCGTCCCCTGCGCGGCATGCCACGGAGAGAAAAATGAAATCTCCGCGCCGGACATTAACCAGTGCACTAAGTGCCACAATCCGGATGAGCTCGTAGAGAAAACGAAGAACGTGAAACCTCAGAATCCGCATACGTCGCCCCATTACTCAAACCAGCTCGAATGCACACTGTGCCACGTGCAGCACGCGGAACCTGAAAATTATTGTGCCCAGTGCCATAATTTTGATTTCAAGGTTAAATAAGCGAAATTATCCCCGCTTAGGATAATGAAACATGACGCTGAGCCATCCCACCCGCAGAGAGTTTTTTACCTATGTCGGAGCAGTTTCAGCCGCTCCGGTGTTTCGTGCGCAGGCAAAAGATGCTCACCGGTGGGACGCGTCCTTTGACGTGGTTATTGTCGGCTCGGGCGCTGCCGGCCTCTCCGCGGCACTTTCTGCTCATGAGGCTGGATGCCGCAGCATTCTCATTCTGGAAAAAATGTCTTTTGCGGGAGGCGCCTCCAGAATCTCCTGCGGCTACTTCAACGCGGTGGATCCGCAGCGGCAGCGGGCAATGCATATCGAAGACTCGCTGGAGCTTTTTGAAGCTCAGACCATTAAAAGCTCGCACGGAAAGGGCAGCAAGGAGCTGATTCACATACTGTGCTCTCAGGCGCTTGACTGTCTGCACTGGCTGGAAGGTTACGGAGTTCGCTATGCGGATAATTGCTCGCAAATCTACGGCGGCATGTTCCCGCGGGGACATATTCCGTTGGTTCAAGACCCGAATGAAAGCTATATAGATATTCTGGTCGAGCGATGCCTCGAGCGCGGCATCGAAATTCAATACTCTCAGTCCGCGGACGAAATCATTGCGGAAAACAATTGTGTGCTTGGCGTTAAGACCTCGAACATATCCGGTCCGAGCGGCAAGAAAGCTAAAACTCGATTTATCCGCGCACGCAAAGCCCTCATTCTCGCTTCCGGCGGATTTGCCGCAAATGCTGCGCTGTGCGAGGCGCACGACGTCAGACTGCGCGGACTTGAAACGACCAATCCTCCAAGTTCCACCGGAGAGGTCATGCTGGAAGCCATCGCGATCGGAGCCTATGCCGCAGGCTGCGATTACATCGAATGTATGCCGTCTCCCGTACGCTTCTCTCGTTTTGCGGTTTTTACCGAAAGAATGCTTTTTGTGGACGCAAAAGGCAGACGCTTTGTGAGAGAAGATGAGTTCAGAGACGTTATTCGCGATAAAGTCCTTTCGCTTCCCGATAAGCGCGCTTATGTGATTGTCGATAACGACGGCTATATGCAGTGTCCGCTCGCATTTCGCGAGAACGCCGAAGAAGAGCTTAAAAAGCAGAGGGTCTTCAGAGGCAGCACGATCGCGGAATTGGCAGAAAAACTCAGAATCCCGGCCGCTGTTTTTGTGAAGACCATTAAGGATTACAACGAATCGGTTTCGAGCGGAAACGACCGGCAGTTCGGACGCGGCAGAGAGAGTATGCGCTACGCCATTACACAGGAGCCGTTCTGGGCGGCTTCGTGCGATATGGCAATTCATCACACAATGGGCGGCCTGCTGATTGATCGGTATTGCCGTGTGATGAATTGGGAAGGAGCTCCGATTAAAGGTCTTTTTGCCTGCGGAGAAGTCGTCGGCGGAATCCACGGAGCAAATCGAATTGGAGGCAACGCGATTACGGAAGCGCATGTTTTTGGAAGAATCGCCGGAAGAAGTGCGGTGAGCGGAGTATCGGGTGATGTCTGAGTATGCTTATTACGATATAGCGGTAGTAGGCGCAGGTCTTGCAGGCGTTTGTGCGGCGATCTCTGCTGCAGCCTTCCCAAAAACACGCGTTCTGCTTCTGGAATCCGCCTCAAAACCGCTTCCTTACACAAAGACACAACCCTTCTATGACGGGGCGATTAACGCGGTTGATCCGGCAGCTCAGGGCCGACAGGGTATATTCGATTCCCCTGAACTGTTTATGCAGCAGACACTGGAAAGGTCAGGTTATCGCGCCTCGCCAGAACTTGTTCGTGAACTCTGTTACCGTTCTTACGATGCGAAGATTTGGCTTCGCAATCTTGGCGCGGAATTTATGCCCAAGACAGTACAGCTCCCGGGATCGGGATTTCCGCGCGGGGCTTACTTTAGAGATTTATCTCAATTCAGAGAGTGTTTATTAAAAGCGCTTTTAGCGGGCGGCGTCGACAGCGTATGTTCCGCTTCTGTCAAACAATTGGAGCGGAAAGACGAAGTCTGGAAGTTAACGTACGCTGAGAATTCGGGTGCAATAAGAGAAGTTCGCGCATTGTCCGTGATTGCATGCTGCGGCGGTTTTGTTTCCGATGATCGGATCTGCTCCTTTCATGATCCGAGAAATAAAGGACTGCGGAGTATTGATCCGACGCACGGCCGCAGCGCGGATTTTCTGAAAGCGCTTGTCAGAAACGGAGCGGGCTGCGTAGGAATGGATTTTCTGGATTATCTGACGGTGCTCAATGACTCCGTGCCGACACAGCTTCGTCTTCCGACGCAGGCATCCGTCCTTGTGAGCAGGGACGGCCGACTCCTGGCTGCCGGTCTTGACTCCGTTGAGCGAACTGAGGCGCTGCTGTCATCTCCTGATCATACGGCCTACGCGCTTTTTCCCTCAAGTATGACGGAGAATCTTCCGAAAGCTCAGGCACAGGCGATCTGGCGAGTGTTTTCTATCGGTGAAGCGGTCTGCGTGCACAGAGGCGAAAGCGTCCAGGAGGGAAGTTTCAGTTTTGTGTCCGAGCAGTTCTGGCGGACACTGACTGCGGACCTTAGTGCATATGCCGATCGAGCAACGCGCATGAACGAGCGGCAAACGCCCGCTTTACCCCAATGGATCGGCAGCGAGAAGCTGATGCTTGTCAAAGTGACGTTGGTGAAGCAGAGGACTCTTGGCGGCGTGCGTATAGATCCGCATGCGCAGATTCTGAACGCGCTGGGTTCGCCCATTATGGGGCTTTTCGCGGCCGGAGAAGCAGTCGGGGGAGTCCACGGCAAATCCTGCCTGCCGGGCAACTCGGAGCTTGCGGCGGTTGTTTTTGGAAGGACTGCGGCAGAGAGCGCTTCTCACTACCTCTTATCGCTCAAGAAGCTTAAAGATTTCTAGCGGAGTCTTGACCTCGAGCTTTCGGTAAATTGAGGTGCGATGCACTTTGACCGTTGTCTCTGCGATTCCAAGGTTGACTGCGATTTGCTTATTGCTGAGCCCTTCAGCGACGAGGCGCGCGACGTCGAGCTCTCGTACGGTTAAGAGGCTGACGAGTTCATGCGCTTTTTTGGAGTGCTCAATACTGGAGCGGCGTTTCCAATCGTTGCTGACAGCGGTTTCCACGCTTTCTAAGAGTCGTTCGTCATTAATCGGTTTCGTCAGAAAATCCAAAGCGCCTCTGCGCAGCGCCATGACGGCTGTCCCGACCTCGGCGAACGCTGTAATAAAAATGATCGGCAGCGCGTATTCTGCCTCGATCAGCCGATTCTGGAGCATTAAACCTGAGGTCCCCGGCATACGGATGTCTAGAATGAGGCAGCCGGGAATCATGGCATTGTCTTTTTCAAGAAATTCGTCTGCGTTCGCATAAACTTGCGTTTTCCAGCCTTCTGCCTCGAGAAGGAATTTCAGTGAATTTCTCACATCCTCATCGTCGTCCACGATTCTGACAACTGACATTGGATTTGCGCTCATAGTTTTTTATTCCTTCTCATTAGGATTGTTCTGACTTAACGGCCAAGTCACGATGACGCGAACACCGCACGGAGAATTTCTAAGGAATTGGATTTTTCCGCGTGCCGATTCGACGATTCTCTGAACAATGACAAGGCCGAGTCCAAGACCGTTGGCTTTTCTTGACTGAAGCGGTACACCGATAGAGGCGAGTTCTTCGTCCGTTAGAAGAGGTCCGTTGTCGCTGATTTCGATTAACGCGTTAGAGCCGCTTGAGCGGACGATCAGCTTCACCTGCGGTTCTGAGTTTTCCTCTCCCGCTTCCATCGCGTTTTTTAAAAGGTTGTTTAAAAGCAGTTCAGCTTCTAAAGGATTGCCGACAATACGTACGTTCGGCTCAATTTCGTGCTGCACATCAAGATTAAAAAGAATTTTGAAGTTTTGTACAGCCAGCAGGCTGAGCAGCGACAAGTCCAAGACGGTCCTCGTTTTCTCTTTATCCTTAGTGTAGGAGCGAACATGGTCGATGATTTTTGCAGCCTTGTCGCACTGATCATCAATTTTGTCGATGACGGAGCTCATTGTCGGTCTGTCAGGAACGATGTCCTTTGCGAGCATTCGAGTGATTGCACGGGCATAGTTATGAATCACTGCAAGCGGCTGCTTAAGCTCGTGGGCGAGCATTGAAGAAATCTCGCCGACCATGCCGATACGTTCCATATAGGCCAAACGTTTGATGTACGCGTTGACTTCTTCTTTCATGGCTTCTCTTTCTTTTAGGGCGAGCGTCAGCTGCGCGGTTCTTCGCTTAACCAGAACCTCTGTTCTGAGCGAATGGATAATTAGCGCAAGGACAGCCAGCAGGGCGAAACAGAGGTACATCCAGTATTCTTTAAGCAGTGTCAGCAGAGACTGGTCGGGACGCTTTAAGTAGTCCGCGTCACGAATCACGGACAAAAGCTCATGAACGAATTCGAACGTTGTCGGAAGGCTCCATTCGTAGCCGTCTGCGGTAGGCATTCCAAGCAGCGAAGCCGTTAACCGGGCGGCGGTTTCTGAATCTGCGGACGGGAAGGCCGCGAAAGTGAGACCCGGATACAAAGAAGAGGAACTTGCCAAATTTGGACTGGAAGAGGTTTCTCCTACGACTTTTAGAAGTTTTGCGGCAGATGCATCCGAACTCTTGAGCTTTTCGAGTGCGCCCGCAGGCAGCAGCAGAGCGGAGATTTGACCGCTTAGAAGAAGATCAAGCAGCTGTGTTTCTGACTGAGAGAAGAGCTCGATAGAGATATTTTTGCCTCTGTCGGCGTCTGAATCGAGCTGCAGGAGTTCTCTTTTAAACGCCTTAACAAAAAATGCCCGGCTTTCGTCTTTTGAGACAGCGACGCGGGTGAGATCAGAAAGCTCTCTGATGTTTTTGTTGTCTGCGCTAATGAGCACGGCTGCACCGGAGACTTTTTTGCTTTCATCGGAAATCAGGCGCTGGCTGCACAGTGCATGTGCGCCGAAATGGATTTCCATTGCCGCGTAAGCGTCAGGTCCGAGCAGAGCGAAGTCGATTTTGCGCTCCTGCGCAAGCTTTGTTATTTGATCCAGCGGGAGTTTTTTGAAGACGATGCTTCGATCGTAGTTGCTGTCCGAAAGAAAACGTATTGTCTCTTTGGCAAATGAGCGTTCCAATGCTGTTTGGCTGCTGTTCTGCACAGCCACAACAATGGCGGCTTCATCGGCGGCCGCGGCAGCCTGCAGCACAAAAACAGCTTGTGAAGCAATTATGAGTGGTAGGCCCAGACGCCTGATCGAAGCTAAGAGAGTCACTTGTGTCACCTGAGTTTATAGAATATTGGCTTTTCCAGGTGCGAGCAATCCCGTGTCTAAGCTTTAGGTTGTAGCTAAAAAGCGCTATTTTGATTGAGATAAAAAGCGATTCGTATTGGTACACAGGCCTTCTGTGGAAGCATTAAGTATTTTTATTCTGTCTCCGGATTTAAAAGACCGACCATTTGGTTAGAAAACGGAAAGAGCAAAAACTCTGACTTTTCCGGTTTAGTGAATTCTTCGGTTGGTGAGGAAACCATACGGCAGCGCTTGATAGGCTTCGAGCTATTAGGAAGGGGCTCGGATCAAGTTGTCATCGTCTTTGTATTGGCTAGAGGATGCACAAACGATTATGAAGAATACGGGTATCGCTGCAGCGATTATCTTATCTAAGGATGCGTAAAGGCCTATATCGCCATGGGCTAATGTGAAAATTAAGAGACAGGCGTCTGCTTCAGCTGAACTTGGATTTTTTTCTGCTCGAAGAAGTGTCGTGACTCGAGAGCTTCTTCTGATGAGCAGCAGGGATACCATCCGAGATACCATCTAGGATAGCAAAAGTTTTTGGCTTGTCTCGTATAGCCTTGGATAGCTACAGCGGCTAACGCCCCGTATTTATTGAAGATAAAGAAAAACCCCGTAAAGCTGAGGGGTCTCTCAGAATTCGTTTTGGTGCCCAGGGCGGGCTATAATAATATTTATTAATCAATAAGTTGTGTATATGTAAATTTTAGTAACTTACCACGTAACCTACTTATTCTTCGACAGGTAACGATAATAAGTAGCGGGTTTAATTCCGGTCTGTTTAATTGCTTCCGTGGTTTTCATACCGCCGTTTACAAGTCCGGTTAAATAACTTAATCTCAATCGGTTTCCGCCCCTTGTATACACCGCTTTTTTTCGCCTGTTCAATGCCCTCCCGCTGACGTTCTTTGATAAGGTTGCGTTCAAACTCTGCGAAAGCTCCGAGCATTTGAAACATGAGCTTGTTTAGTGCAGGTTGCTGACTGTTTCTTCCGAAGCTTAAACCTTCTTTAACAAAGTAAATCTCAACTCCCTTGGTGGTGAGAAGGTCAACGGTCTTTTGAAGATCGACAAGATTACGAGCTAAGCGGTCTAAAGAATGGATGTAAAGCGTATCTCCTTCTCGAAGGTGCTCGATCATTCTTTCGAGCTCTGGACGGTGTGTATCCTTCCCGCTGGCCTTGTCTTCGAATATTTTCTCAAAGTGAATATCTAAATCTGCTAATTGACGGTCAGTAGCTTGGTCGACGGTAGAAACTCGTTTGTATGCGAAGGCTGGCATGATTTAACTCTCAATAGGGCTTATAAGTTAGTAAATGTCTCCGATGGCCATCTTCAAGATGATTGAAAAACGGGCAAAGGCCGCTGGAATTGAGAAATTCACTCCCCACGACCTTCGCAGAACGTTTGCGACAAGAATGCTGGATGTCGGAGCGGACATTTCCATTGTGAAAGAGGCAATGGGACATTCGTCGATCAATACTTCTCAGCGCTACGACCGACGGGGCTTCGATAAAGTCCGTGACTACATCCGGGCTATCGCCATCTGAGAAACGATTTGCAGACTTCTTTCGTTGTGATTGACACTTATTTTTTTAATGATTGTACTATAATAGCTGTAATTTGTACTACATATTAACGGTTTTGTTATGTCTTACTCAACGATTAGCGCTCGCATGGATCCAGACGTTAAAACGGCATTCTCGCGAATTTGTGAAGAACTTGGACTTTCTCCTTCGGCAGCTATTAATGCTTTTGCAAAAGCGATGATTAGAAGAAACGGATTTCCTTTTGCCTTAGAGCTTGAAAAACCTTCACAGGAAACCATGAAAGCAATTGATGAAGCCATTGAAGAGAAGGATCTCGTTGGCCCGTTTTCTACAACTGACGAGCTAATGGATTCCTTAAATGCTTAAAGTCAAATACCGTTCGCAGTTCAAAAAGGATTACAAAAGAGCGTTGAAAAGGGGGCTTGATCCCGAAGCGCTGCGGATAGTTATCGACAAACTTATTAATAACGAAATTTTGGACGCTAAGTATCGAGATCATCAGCTTGTAGATTCTCGAAAATACAAAAACGTTCGAGAATGTCATATCCAACCTGACTGGTTGTTGATCTATTACTCAGATCAAGTAAATTTAATTCTTACTCTTGTGCGCACTGGATCGCACAGTGACCTGTTCTAGTCCCCAGAGCATCGAGGACACTCAAACAACGAAATTATTTGAAGGGTGCGTACTGATTTCTCCTCGCCCGATTAGGGCGGGGAGAAGTCACCCTGTGGGGAGTCTGAGAAAAATGCTCAGGCTCAAGTGAATCCGGGTCGGTCCAAAAGACCGCCGTCGAATCAGCAGCAGGAATCCACCGAAGTGATCGGCAGCGCAAGCTGCTGACGCAGTGGAGAATCTTCGTCGTTCAGGGCGGAGAGAATGTCAAAAAAATCGGGTCCTCGTCATTCTCTTCTGACTTGTTCAACCGCTCGACAATCGTTGCGGCGGTCGGGCGGTAGTACTTCTGAAGCATCTTCAAATTTCTATGACCCGTCTGTCTCGCAAGGGTCAGCACGTCTAATCTTTGGGCGCCCGTTCTCGGGTTGGGAGACGCTGCCCACGTTGCAAACGTTGCTCTGCTGTCATGAAAACGCAAGCCCTCGGAAATTATTTTCCCGTTTGAATCCTTTACGGGGCCAAGGTCCGCTTTGTCCCGAATCATACTGAACAATGCGTCCCTTGCATAGTCGTTCAGCACGCTGAAAATCCTTTCTGAATCGGGGTTATAAGCTCTGGCTAATTGAAGCAGGCGCAGAGCCGAATCTGTCAGGGCCACGTCACGCTTCACTCTTGTTTTTGTGGCTTCTTTGGGAAGGTGGATGAGCGAGCCGTCAATCCAACTCTCTTCAATGTTGAGGGTTTCACCGGCACGCATCCCTGTTTTGCAGGCCAAAAGGAAGGTGAGCATTATCAGCTGAGTGCTGTTTTTAGGGACACTTTTCCCGTCCCAATCACAAGAAAAAAGCAACCGTTCAATGTCTTTTTTGGAAGCCGTCTGCTCGCGAGCTTCAGGCTCTTTTGGAAGAAGAACCCCTTGTGTGGGAGGCTTATCGAGCATTTCCATTCTGACGGCCCAATTGAAAATGCTGCGGAGAATGCCGAACTCACGACGAACGGAAGCGGGGTTCAGTGTGCCGCCTCTTGGAGACGGTGTTTCCAACCTTTGGTGTATTGACTTCTGAATCATGGCTGGAGTCAGGTCCGACAAAAAACATTTGCGATCGGGCGCCGCATGATCGCTTTGATGCGGAGGCATTCTTTGCCTGCTCCTTTCTTTTTGAGCGAGACCTCCATCATGTATTGCTCCAAAAGTTGAGAAAAAGTGATCTTCGAGCTGCTTGACTGCGGACTGATTTCCAACATGGCCATGAATTTTTTGGCTTCAGTTCTGGTTTTGAATGTTTTTGTAGCCTTGGTACCGTTTCTGTAAAACTGTACCTTCCATGTTCCGTTTGGGATGCGAGCAATTGAAGCCATTTTTATTCCCCTAGAACAAAATTGTTGATGTAAAGAACTTGCCCAGAGCAGAAAAAGCTCTAAAAATTTTTGTCTGATAGAACTGATTTTTTGCCGTAAAACTTTCCGAATTTTTTAGAAGAAAAGTTCTGTGAGTAGTTCTAAAAAAGTTCTATTCCTGCTCATAATACCCTGAATTCCCAAAATTCTAGGAGCTATTTTTACAAATAGTCTCATCTTCAATTTAACCAATTGATTTTATACCCCTTTTGAGCAATGCATGGATGGACTTCTTTAACTTCATAGGCGATAATTATAACCTATGAAAGAAACCAATCACCCTACAAATATGGATAGCAAAACTCAGGAACAGTGCTTCTTAGAAACAGGTTTCATACATCCCGTGTTCGTGAAGAACAATCATGGGATTCGTTATGCGATTTTCTACAAGAACCGCTGGAACAACAATAAATGTGAAAAGGTTTTCCAAAAGACTGTTGGAAGACTTTTGGAAGATGATTCAATTGAGTTGGGAAGGAGGTTTCTCGCTGAATATCCGGCTTTAAAAGACTGCAAGGCAAAACTTGTTGGAAGGAAGGTTCGATTGTTTGGCGGCGTCGCATGTCCTTTGCCGCCTTTGGTTCCAAATGCAGAGCAGAGGAAAGCTTTTCTTGATGAACTTGATCAAGATACACGTTTGTCGG
Source organism: Parasutterella sp. St.1A3 (assembly GCF_059728705.1). Taxonomy (NCBI): domain Bacteria; kingdom Pseudomonadati; phylum Pseudomonadota; class Betaproteobacteria; order Burkholderiales; family Sutterellaceae; genus Parasutterella; species Parasutterella sp. St.1A3. Next base: position 390,183 of record NZ_BAAGFK010000001.1, read on the forward strand.
CCGGTGCCTCATATGTTTTATGGGAAATTGCTAAGCAAAACCATTTACAAGCTGATTTGGAAGCGGTTTTCGGTAAAGACAGGGCTGCTTATCTTCTTTCTTTGGCTATATTTTTTGCAGCAGACCCGGGTGCAGTTGCTTCTGAGTTTGAAATTTACAGCGCCCAAACATGGCTTCCCTGTACGCCGACTACCTCTCAGCATGTTTCTGATCTCTTTGAGCAAGTCTCTAACCCGGAGATAATGTCTTTTCTGAGGAAACGGCTGCTGTACTCGCAGCTGGAGACTAAAGGAGACGTCTATTGGAGCTTTGATACGACATCAATATCGTCTTATTCCGAAACGATCCGCAAAGTCGCTTACGGCTATAGCAAAGAAAACTCGGAATTGCCTCAATTAAATTTAGGGTTGATTGTCTCGGAATATTCCGGAGAACCTCTCTACTACAAAGTGCTGGAGGGTTCTCTGAGTGATCCATTAGCCTTAAGACAAATGCTTGCGGACGCCGCCGATTTAGGAAGCTCTCAGGTGAACTTAGTGATGGATAGAGCTTTCAGTTCTCCTACTTTGCTCGACCGGCTCTACGAACAGAATTTAGGATTTATTTGTGGCTCTAAAACTAATCTGAATTACTGCAAATCTGTTCTGAGCAGCTTCGAACCCCAGCTCCGATTCGGAGGCGTTGATACATTCTTAGAGGAATTTGGCGTCCAGGCTAAAACTTCGTCAACAACGTGGTCTTACAGAGACCCTGCAACTGGATATTTGGAAACGCGGCCTCTTTACATTCATGTCTATTTGGATCCGGCGCGAGCCGCCGCTGAAAATGAGTCTCTTCTCAGGCAAATTAAGAAAGTTCAAGACAAACTTGCAGAGAAAATCGCCCTCAAGGACTCAGATAAGGATTTAATTAAACGTTTCTTCATAAAGAGCTCTCAGGGATGGAGTTACAGTCCGAAGAAATGGGAAAACAAGGCGCACAGCCTCGGGCTGTTCGTTCTTGTCTCGAACACCGTAGGCTCAGCAAATGAAGCTCTCAGAATATATCGACAGAGAGATATCATCGAAAAAAACTTCAACAATCTCAAAGAACGGTGCTCAGGCCGTCGAATGCGCTGCCGGGAAAGAGCTCTTGAAGGAAAAGTCTTCGTTTTATTTTTAAGCCTGATCCTTCTAATGAATCTGAAGATGAGATTTACCTTAGCAAAGAGAACCGAAGCGAAGCTGGACGCATCGTCGAAGTACTTGCCGAACGATACACCGGACTTCCTGAGAATGATGGGGGCTGTTGACGTAACCAGCAGGAAATCTGACGAAGAAAACTCTTTTTACTGGGACCTAATCCCCAAGAAACTAAGAGCGACGATGGAAGCTCTGAAGATAGCCGTGCCTCCAAGATTTATCACCTAGAGGGCACGGAATTCAGGATAATACTCAAAATCCGAAGGGGTAGGGCAAGAAAAAAGCCCGTAAATACGGGCTTTGCTCATCATGCTCATTATGCTAATTTTGTTTATGGTGCCCAGGGCGAGACTCGAACTCGCACGCTTTTAAGGGCGGAGGATTTTGAATCCTCTGTGTCTACCATTTCACCACCTAGGCATCCCATGGTGCCGGCAAGAGGAGTCGAACCTCCGACCTTCGCATTACGAATGCGCTGCTCTACCAACTGAGCTATGCCGGCAACAGGAAAAACGTATTATATAGAGATTTAAAAATTAGGCAAATAGTGGTTTGTCTGGCCCTGCGGCAGATGATTCGGCGGTTTTCGTCGGATCTAACCGAGCGTTTTTAAGTTTCATATCCCGGCTCCATGTGAACAAATATGGCTCTTCCTTCAGAGCGGGCCTCGGAGAGTGGAAAAATATTCAGCGCGGCAAAAGATTGTGAACAGAGATTTTTTCACACAATCGAAAAGATCATTGTGTTATCTTTAGATTTCACATTAAAAAGAATGTATGAACCACGCTGACGTATTCTTTCAACGGTATCTTCCCGATGAGCAGGCGACCAATGAACTTGGAGCCGAGCTTGCCGCTGTTCTCTTAGAAAATAAAGATGAAATTCTCTCTTCCGGATTGAATATTCGTCTCTGCGGCGACTTGGGCGCCGGCAAAACAACTCTGACACGCGCGCTTTTGAGAGCGCTCGGTTTTGAGGGCAGAGTCAAAAGCCCGACGTTTACGCTGCTTGAGCCGTACTCCATTGACGGCTTCACGCTCAACCATTTCGATTTTTACCGCTTTGAAGACCCGGAAGAATTTGAGGATGCGGGGTTTAGAGAAAACTTCGGCCCGGGAAGAGTATGCGTCACGGAGTGGACTCAGAAAGCCGAGCCGCTCGTTCCCGGCGCAGATCTGATGATCTCGCTTTTACCCAAAGACGACGGAAGAGAAGTTCAGGTGAGCGCATTGACCGATCACGGCGTGCGGATTGTTAGAGGTCTGGAAAGATAATGAGCTGCTTTACCCGCCGCGATCTAATTTACGGCTCTCTCTGCTCGGCATTTCTTACGTATGTGCCGGCCGTGTCGGCTAAAACGCCTCAGATCATCGACGTTCGTACTTGGCCTGCGGATGAATACACCCGCGTGACGATTGAGAGCGACGCGCCCCTAAAACTGAATTACTTCATGCTCCGCGTGGCTGATCCGATCCGCCTGGTTGTGGATATGGACGGACTCAGACTCACGGACAAATTAAAAAACATCATTCAGAAGGTTAAGCCGAACGATCCGTATATTCAGAGGATACGCTGCGGTCAGTACAAACCGACGGTCGTTCGCATCACGATCGATTTCAAACAGGACGTCTCACCTCAGATTTTTAGTCTGAAGCCCGCGGGCACCTATAAATACCGCACGGTTTTTGACGTCTATCCGGTCCAGGAGAAGGATCCGATCCTTGCGATCCTCAAGAAGGAAGAAGAGGAACCCGACGCGGTCCAGAAACTCGTCGCGCAGGTCGCCGAGGGTCAGAAGCGAATGGAAGAAAACCGTGAGGAAGCCGATGCGGATCAGCTCGAGCAGATCCTTGCGGGTATTGAAAGCGGAACTCTGGTGCCGGTAAAACCGGAAGTGCAGCCCTCAGCGGGTAAAACACCCAAGCCGTCTTCTCAGAGTAAACCGCCCGTTATCGCCTCGACAAAGAAAAAGCCTCAGAAAACGGAAACAAAAACAACTTCCAAGAGACGCACCCGAGCGCTGGTCATCATGATTGATCCGGGCCACGGCGGAGAAGACCCCGGTGCGATCGGTAAACGCTACCGCACTCGAGAAAAGGATGTCGTTCTTTCCGTCGCCAAAATTCTCAGAGCGGAACTCAATCGCCTTGAAGGCTTCAGAGCGCTTCTGACGCGCGACGGAGATTATTTCGTTCCCCTTCAGCGAAGAGTGCAGAAAGCTCGTGCGGCCAAGGCGGACTTTTTTGTTTCGATCCATGCGGACGCATGGGTTAAGCCGGCAGCCAAAGGATCCTCTCTTTTTGTGCTGAACACTAAAGGACGCGTCTCGAGCTCAAACAAGTGGCTTGCCCGCAACCAGAACAACGCCGACTTAATCGGCGGCGCGAACATTAGTACAAAAGACAAACAGATCGCCCGAATCCTGATGGATATGTCGTTTACGGCTCAGGTGAGCGACAGTACGATTTACGGTGCCTATATTCTTAATGAACTGAGCCGCATTAATCAGCTGCATAAGTCTAAAGTCGAGCAGGCGAACTTCGCCGTTCTGAAGGCGCCGGATATTCCTTCCGTGCTGGTGGAAACAGCCTTCCTCTCTAATCCGGAAGAAGAGCGCAAGCTTCGGACTCAGACCTTCCAGCGCAAATTAGCCTGCGCGATCGGCAACGGCATCCTTAAGGGTTTCGGCCGCAAGGCGGTTTTAGCATAGGCGTTTCACGAAACAAACGCTTCGCGGAAGTTGTCTGAATAGCTTTTGACGGCGTCTTGCCGTGCGGTGTAAAGTTTGGAATCGGGCTGAACGGCTGCGGGCGGAAGATTAAAGATTAAGAAAAAGTATTGCAAAATTTATCGCAATATTTGTTCTTAATAATCAAGTGATAGAATCCTTAGTCCAATTATTTAATATGACGCTCCGACTATAGAGCGTTTACAAAGGACTGTTTAGATAAATGTCACTGAATGACCCCCATTGGGGCCGTAAAGGCTCGGAAGAAAACCCTTCCAACGACAAAGATGAGGCAAAGAATCCTCAGACTGATCGTCAGCAAGAAGTCCAACCCGGAAAAGATGAATTCAGGCAGCCTGAGCAGAAAAGACCTCAGGCTTCTGATCAGGAAGTTGATTTGGAAGAGCTCTGGAAGCAGTTCAACGACCGTATGAATTCTTTATTTGGCAATAAACAACAGAAAAATCAGCCGCGATCCAACGCTGAGGCGAACATGAATCGTCCTCAGACCGAGGATCGGCAGGACGATTATGACTTTGACGAACCTCCGCTTCGCAAGGACCACGACTTTAAGCAGCCCGCGAGCGGCGGCGGAAATACGGGCGGCGGCGGATTCCGTCCGCCTCAGTTCGAGGCCGGACGCAATTTCTCCGCAGGCTTTGTCGCGGCAGCCGCTGCGATTGCGGTGTGCGCTTGGCTTGCTTCGGGCTTTTATATCGTTCCCGAAGGCCAGAAGGGCGTGGTGACGACCTTCGGCCGCTATACCGAAAGCATGAACGCGGGTTTCCGCTGGCATCTGCCTTATCCGATCCAGGATGTTCAGCTTGTTGACGTGAGCTCCGTTCGTAAAGCTGAAATCGGTATGAGAGGTTCCTCTCAGCGCCTTAAAGAAGCGTTGATGCTGACGGATGATGAGAACATCGTGGATGTGATGTTCAACGTTCAGTACCGTATTAAGGAAGGTCCCGGCGCAGCAGAATTCCTCTTCAAGACCCGAGATCCGATGGGCGCGGTTATTCAGACAGCGGAATCGGCTATGCGCGAAGTGGTCGGCAGAAAGAAGATGGACAGCGTCTTATTTGAATCCAAACAGGAGATCGCCGAAGAAGTGAAGCGCCTCATGCAGGAAATGCTTGATCGTTATCACAGCGGTATTCAGATTCTCTCCGTGGCGATTCAGAACGCTCAGCCGCCGGAACAGGTTCAGGCTGCCTTTAACGACGCTGTTAAAGCCGGTCAGGACAGAGAGAGACAGATTAACGAGGGCGAAGCCTATGCCAACGATGTTGTGCCGAAAGCCAAGGGTATGGCAGAACGCCTGAGACAGGAAGCGGAAGCCTACAAGTCCCGTGTGGTCTCTCAGGCCGAAGGTGACTCCTCTCGCTTCGCACAGGTTTACGCTCAGTATGAAAAAGCTCCGAAGGTAACCCGTGACCGTATGTATGTAGACGCTATGCAGCAGATCTACAACAACACCTCCAAGGTCATGGTTGATTCCAAGTCCTCCGGCAATCTGCTTTATCTGCCGCTTGATCAGCTGATGAAGCGCAGCGAAAGCTCGACTCGTCTCTCTGCCGATACTGCGGCAGCCGACACCGCAGCGCAGGCCGCTGCGCCTGCAAAGAGCGCTGAGGGGCAGACTCAGGATAATTCATACACTTCCCGTCCTTTATCCCGGACGCTGAGATAAGGATTGAGAGATGAAAAAAATAATCGTACTTGCCATTTTTGTTTTTCTTGCCGCCTTGTTCGGTCGCACCTGCCTGTACACCGTCAATGAGCGCGAATACGCGTTGGTGTTCATGCTCGGCGAGTTAAGAGACATCGTGGACAAACCCGGACTTCATGTGAAGCTTCCGGCTCCGCTTCAGAATGTGGTTTATTTGGATAAGCGCATCCTGACGATTGATACGCCGGTTGCGGATTTGGTCCAGACAAGCGAAAAGAAGAACCTGATGATCGACAGTTACGTCAGATGGCGTATTTCCGATCCGCGCCGCTACTGGGTTTCTTTCCAGGGCAGCGAAAGAGCGGCCGAAGACCGTATGTCTTCGCTGCTTCGCGACGTGCTGAACCAGGCGGTGAACAGAAGAACCGTCAACGACATCACTTCGCGCGACAGAGCTCAGGCGATGGCTGAAATTTCCGAAGCGCTGCAGAAGCGCGTAACGGATCTCGGCATTGAAGTGGTCGACGTTCGTCTCAAACGCGTGGACTTTACTCCGGAGATTTCCGAGTCGGTTTACCGCCGTATGGAAGCTGAGCGTAAGCGTGTCGCAAGCGAAGAGCGCTCCAAGGGTGCTGCTGAAGCAGAAAAGATTAAAGCGGACGCGGATCGTCAGAGAACCGTCATTCTGTCCGAAGCGTATCGTGACGCTCAGGACATTAAGGGCGCAGGTGACGCTAAAGCCAACGAGATTTATGCTCAGGTCTTCGGCAAGGATCCGGAATTCGCGAAGTTCTATCGTTCTTTAGAGGCGTACCGTCAGTCCTTTAACAAGCCCTCTGATATGCTGGTTGTTGACCCGAGCAGCGAGTTCTTCCAGTATCTGAAAAACTCAAAGGCCGGCGCTCAAAACTAAATATCGCTAGGTAAGAAAATGGAAACCCTTCTCTGTGCAATAGGCTTTGTCCTTGTACTGGAAGGGTTTTTACCTTTTATCGCCCCTGACTTCTGGAAGAGGGCCGTGCGCGAATCGACCAGAATTCCTAGCGAGAAGATCCGAATCATAGGCTTTGGGAGTGTAGTCTTAGGGTTGGTTGTTGTTTGGTCGACAATGTTAGTTTTTTAGAAGGGTTGAATTATGTCAGTATGGCTTCTTCCCGAGAACATCGCGGACATGCTTCCGCGGGAGGCTCGAGTTATTGAAGCAATGAGGAGCTCGTTTCTGAGCCTTGTCACTTCACACGGATTTGAAATTGTCCGTCCGCCGCTTGTGGAATATGTAGATTCTCTTTTGACAGGGACCGGAGGCGATCTGGACTTACGTACCTTCAAAATTGTCGATCAGGTTTCCGGCAGAACGATGGGCATTCGCGCGGACATGACGCCGCAGGTCGCTCGTATCGACGCACACATTCTCAACCGCGAAGGCGTCTCGCGACTGTGCTATGTCGGAAGCGTGCTGCATGCAAGACCGCTGCATCCGATGGCTTCACGCCAGCCGTATGTCGCGGGCGTCGAGCTTTTCGGCTCCACGAGCGCTTACAGTGACAAAGAAGTGATTTGTCTCGGTCTTGAGGCGCTCAGGACATTTAATATTCAGAACATTATGCTGGATCTCGGCCACACCGGTGTCGTTAAGGCGATTCTGGACAAGGATCCGGCTTCCGGCTCGGTGCAGGATCAGATTCTTTTTGCGCTCAGCCACAAAGACAGAACCTCGATCGAAGAGTTCAGAGGAGTACTGCAGGATCGAACGGTTGACGCGCTGTTAAAACTTGCCGTCATGTTTGGAGATGAATCGGTTCTGGATAAGATTGCCGAAGAATTCTCCGACTATCCTGAAATTCTTCCTATTTTGGATCACGTACGCTGGCTCGGCAGAATGAGCGGAGCCGACGGCGTGAGCTATGACTTTGCCGACGTTCACGGCTATCAGTATCTGACCGGTGTGACTTACAGCGTCAATATTCCGGGCCGCTATCAGGCGGTGCTGAGAGGCGGACGCTATGACGACATCGGCGCAAGATTCGGCCGACGCAGACCCGCGGTTGGCTTCACGCTTTATTTAAGAGAAATTGTCGCGGTGATGGACACCCGCAGACCGTATGCCGTATTGGCCCCGATTAACGATGAAGACCCTTTGCTCAACGCAAAAATTAAAGAACTTAGAAGCAAGGGATTAATTGTGGTCCAGTCCCTTCCGGAAGACAGTATTGAATCTCTGGAAGAAGCTTATCGACTGGATGAAGAATTGTTATTTGTTGATGGAACTTGGACGGTGACGGAGCGATCTGTCGGTCGTCGAATTTAAAAGAGGACTATATGAGTAAGAACGTAGTTGTAGTGGGCGCCCAATGGGGCGACGAAGGCAAAGGCAAGGTTGTTGACTGGCTGACCGAGAAAGTGCAGGGCGTGGTTCGTTTTAACGGCGGACACAATGCCGGCCATACTCTGGTTATCAACGGCAACAAGACTGTGCTTCGTTTGATCCCGTCCGGAGTGATGCATGCGCACGTCAAGTGCTACATCGGCAACGGAGCCGTTGTTAGTCCGGAAGCTCTTCTGAGAGAAATTGACGATTTGAAATCGCACGGCGTTGACGCTGAAAATAGAGTTTTTGTTTCCGGTCAGTGCCCTCTGGTTCTTCCGTACCATATCGCTCTTGACCATGCGCGCGAAGCCGCACTTGGCGATAAGAAGATCGGTACGACAGGCCGCGGCATTGGTCCTGCCTATGAAGACAAGATTGCAAGACGCGCGCTGCATGTGAAAGATCTTTGCGATCCGGAAGGCTTTGCCGCCAAGGTTCGCGCTAACTGCGAACTGATCAACTTCCTCCTTGTTAACTTCTACAAGGCTGAAGCTGTTGACGTTGAGAAGATGATTAACGAGACGCTTGCCATGGCGCCGAGAATCACTTCCAAGATCTGCGACGTTTCTCACACACTCAATAAGCTGATGGCCGACGGCGAACAGTTCCTCTTTGAAGGCGCCCAGGGCACCATGCTTGACATTGACCACGGCACCTATCCGTTTGTCACATCGAGCAACACGGTTGCGGGTTTTGCTAGCCCCGGCGCCGGCATCGGTCCTCAGAAACTGAACTACATTCTCGGCATTACGAAGGCCTACTGCACCCGTGTCGGTTCCGGTCCTTTCCCGACAGAGCTGTTTGATGAAGTCGGCGCAGAGATCGCTAAACGCGGCAATGAATTCGGTGCTGTTACCGGCCGTCCGCGCCGCTGCGGCTGGTTTGACGGCGCAGCGCTGAGAAGGTCCGTTGAGTGGAACGGCCTTTCCGGTTTAGCCGTTATGAAGCTTGACGTTCTTGACGGCTTTGAGACGGTTCGTCTTGGTGTCGGATATGAATACCAGGGCAAGCGCATTGACGTAACTCCGGTCGGAGCCGAGATGCTTGCCGAATGCAAGCCGATTTATGAAGATTTCCCGGGCTGGAAAGAGCCCACCTTCGGCATTACGAAGTGGGATGATCTGCCTGAAAACGCGAAGAAGTATCTGAAGCGTCTTTCCGAGGTTGCCGGCTGCCCGATCGCGCTGGTTTCCACCGGACCGGACAGAGGTCAGACCATTCTTCTTCACGACCCGTTTGCTGAATAAATTTTTTATTTGAGGGATATTGAATGAAAGACCTTCATGTATCTTGGGATGAGTATCACCGTTTAATTGAAACTTTAGCCTTTAATGTTTACGACAGCGGCTGGAAGTTTGATTCTCTTTTATGCCTTTCTCGCGGCGGTCTCAGACCGGGCGACATTCTGTCGCGCATTTTTGATATGCCGCTGAACATTTTGGCGACGAGCTCTTACCGAGAAGCAGCGGGTACTGTCCAGGGCACGCTCGACATTGGCAAATACATTGCCTCGAGCAGACCGGACTCTTTGAAAGGCAAGGTTCTTCTGGTTGACGACCTGGTGGATTCCGGTCTGACGTTTAAGCGCGTGACTGAGCACCTGAGAAACAACTACAAAGGCATTACGGAAGTGAGAACCGCGGTGCTTTGGTGGAAGTCCTGCTCGCAGGTTGAACCGGACTATTACGTTGAATACTTAGGCGATAATCCTTGGATTCATCAGCCGTTTGAAGTTTACGACGTGATGCGTCTCGGCCAGCTTGTTGCCAAGGTCGAAGGCCACAGAAAGCCTGAATAACAATTAGTAACATTTATCGAGAACCGTAATTTGCATATTTAAAGATGTCTATGTAGAATTACGGTTCTTGGTTGCCCGGGTGGCGAAATTGGTAGACGCACTAGCTTCAGGTGCTAGCGCCTTCACGGGCGTGCTGGTTCGAGTCCAGTCCCGGGCACCACGCCGAATTCTGAGAGACCCCGTAGCTTTACGGGGTTTTTCTTTATCTTCAATAAATACAATGCGTTACTGCTGAAATATTGCAGAATCTAGAGCCTCTAGCAGAGGCTCAGCTCTTAATCCGAAGGCATCTTCTTTAGAAGTCTGTCTCTTCTTCGTCGTCTTCGTAGACTTGGGCCTTTTCGGGCTCTGCATCAGGAACCGGAACTCCGAGGGCTTCAAATAACATCCGCCTTTTCCCTGCGATTTCACCGAAATAGTAACCTCCGCAGAATCTGGTCTGCATTACATTGTTCAAAGAGTCCAGAACTCTGCAGTCACTGTCATACACCATCGGCAGACTATTATTCTTTTTGCACTCCTCACTGTATTTTCTCAGCCTGGTTCTGACAATCATCGCAATAGAGGTTGCCAGGAACTGTACAAACGTTTTACCAGTCAAGGATTCGTTGTCCGAGACTCGATTTCTTGAGCAGCCCAAGCGGGATTTGAGTGTTTTAAATGTATCTTCGACTATCCAGCGTTCCTGGTAAGCGCACCAAGCTTTTCTAGCATCGGATATTTCGTCGCTTACCAGTACCCGGTAGCCTTTGTGGCGGAGCTTTTGATCCACTTTTTTATTGTCGACGCTGTAGCTGACCGTGCCGTCTTTCTCATGTTTTACAAACACCTCTTCTAGTAATGTTTGTTCGTTTTCATCGAGAGACTTACCGGTGGCCATCTTTTCGCGTATACGAATGATTCTCTCAAACATCCCTTGTCTGGCATTCTCAGCAATTTGTCGATCGAAATAGATATGCCAGTAAAGCTCCGCAGTTTCCTGCGTCTTTTTTGTGGATCTCTGACCCGTTACAGGATTAGGTTCATAAATCCAGCTGATCTTCTTTGTCACCTGAAAGACCTGGGTAAACCAATCCATTCGATTTAAGTCCTGGAGGTTAACTCTTTCTTCATCAATGAGCTCTTGGGTAAGGCTGCCTGATATCCCGCACTTCATGTTGAACAGAAAGCCAACTTTATTTCTCAGGCAGTCATTGATGTTTTTTGTACCGCTGTAACCTCGGTCAGACACAAGAACAACGTTTTGGATGCCTAGTCTGGAGTTGTCAGCAATGACCCGCCTGACGGTTTGTACGTCCGGAACGTTTCCGTCGTAGGTTCGATAGAAGATAGGCAGTCCGCTTTTGGACTCGACCAACATCAGCAGATTAATTTGAGGAAGGTTGTCCTCGTCTTTGTTCCTGCCTCTTTCTACATTTGGCAGCTTATTTGCGTAGCTCGAAATGGAGGTCGAATCTAAAGCCAATGTCAGCCTGTCGTCGTCCCCATTTTTTTTCTTCTGCTCTATTAATCCCTCCTGGATGGCAGAAAAGTAATTTTCTATTTGTTGTTTTTTGATTTTCCTAAAAACCCTGCCTATTGAGGAAGGATGCAAAGCCCCGCCCCATGGAAGACGAGTCGCCTCGGCAAAGGTCGGATATTTAGAAATATTGTTGTCTTGATTGAGCATTATGAAGTAGGCAATCGACAAAACTGTTAGATAGTCTCGGCGCTGTGGGAAGGCCCTTTTAAGAGCTTCTCCGATAGGAGATTGCGCAACGAGCTGATCCAGCGCCCACGTGGCTCCCGCATGCAGTTGTTTGACAGCCATTGCTTGAGAAAGAGTAAAACCGCCTTCACTCACCGCAGTGAAGATATAGTCTTTGCCCTTGCGTTGGCAAATAAAATCCCTTAATTCAGGGCGCTCAGCTAAAAAGTGTTCGTCCCAGCGGATTCGGCCTTCCTTCTGGCCGGAGGTAACAGTACCGACCTTCTTGAAGCTAACTCGATAACTTCTCTTTTTCTCGGAATCCCACTTATTTTTATAGGTGTAAACGTAATAAGCCGAAGGGCTCTTTTTAATAATGAGCGGAGGAAGTTTTGGCGTATGCATAATTACAATCAATTATCTAATTAGGTAATCTAGTATAGCACAAAAAATCATTTTATTCCACTGAAATAAAAGGTTTTTTTGTGATTTTTAAATTTTTAGTTCTCTAGTTCTGCAATTTTTCAGTTCGTTATGCCTAAGCAGGCAAAACTCTTAACCGACAGTCTGAATTATGTTTCCTACAAGAGATAAATCCTGCAGGTACGGCAAACTTCGGTGTCTCCGATCTTACTCCAAGCTTTTTGACTCCGGTTGGAACTCACTTTTCGAATAATTCGAGAATTAAGCAAATGACAAACCTTGTTGATCTGCGTTTGTCAATTTGTCGCGCAGCAGCATGATGTTGTAGTTAGCAAAAATAAAGGAACTTTGAAAGTGGCTGATGGCGATCCCTTCTTGGTAAGCATTTACAAGGGAACAATCTAAGAAGAACTTGATCGGCTTCGATGCTAAATTTAAAAAGCTTATCTACGACGCAGCGGTAGGAGGGGATAAACAGTTTGGCTAAGAATTCTTTCCCTGGAAAGCTCCTATAGTGTTCTTCTTTAAGTATTCCCGGTTCAATTTTCGGAAGACAATTAGGAATCAGCGCCAAAATTCTGTTGCTTGTGTCCAACCCTTCCAGTTGGCAATGTGAGTTTTTAGTTTATTCGTCTCTGGCATTAGCTGATGTCCGCGATAAGAATGTCGCCGTTCTATTTATGTGCTCGTGAAGTTATTTTTAAGGTGTCCACGATTAGGATAATTCTCAGAACAGTGCGGGAACCGTTTTGAACATCTTTACGGTGCTTAATGATGGTCGTTGACGGAACTTCAGGAAAAATAAGTATGTAGGCAGGCGTCGTTTATCTATTGCCTTGTCCATGTGATCGACAATCTTTACAGGTGTACGCTGTTGAGAATGACGTTCGAATCGTTGGGAGAAATCAGCAGTTGGATCAGTCGAATTATTTTTGAGGACCAATCTTCACTTTGTTGCTTGGAGCAATTCTGTTAAAAGGAAACAAAGAGATCGCTCCAGCCCAGTTAAGCCTCGGGTGCGTGCTAAGCGCTTAGCATAGGCGGCTTGTATGGCTCTTGCCCTGGAGCGACCTTCTTTTCTGTTCAATTAAATTTTGTTAGATTCCAGCTTTCCTTTTCCAGATTCCGGCTTATAAAACTCTACGTAAGAACTTCGGATTAAAGCGGCATAGACAATTGCCGGGGCGCATTTTTATGTTCAATAACTTTTATGACTTTGTACGAAGTCACAATTTTGTTGTTTTCAATCGATTGAGTCATAACGATGTCTGCCACCAAAGCATCACCGGTCGCAAACGTTTCGTCTCCGGAAAGAACTTGATTCATAAAGGCCACGTCCTCAATTGAAACGAATATTGATTGATCGCCCATAAGGACCTTCCATTTCTTATCCTTTTCAAAGTATGGCGATTTTAGTAAAAGAGCTACGTTCTGAAGAATGTTTTCTGAAAAGTCTTTGTTCTCCGGATCGGCAATGAAAGATTGGTAGTCATTTCTTGATAAAACGAACTCACTTCTTGTTGAAGACAGCTGCATCTTGTCCACACCAGCTGATGCCAGGGGAGAGGCGACGCTATTTAAATCATCTCTGATTTCAGGATGATGAAAATAGAGGTTGTATGTTCTGTGATCGACAACAAGTTTTTCTTCTTTAATTATGATCTTGACTTTGTGTTCATCATCTTTGTCAATTTTTTCTTCGATAAGATCTGGTTTTCTACCGGCAAGCCAACGCTTTAATACAAACAACTCAAGCATAATTTGAATTATTTCGTGAGCGTTGATGAATGCAGATGTCGTATTACAAGTAAGAAGGTCCTTAACCTGTTCAAGAATGCTTGTGTCGAGAAGAAGGTCAATTCCAAAGCTCCCCGGCTTGAATGCTTTGATATAAAGCTGTGCGCTAGCCTTATTCCCATAGATGTTATCGTTGAGCGTTTTAACGAGTTTGTTTAGCGCGACCAAAGACGGAGCAAGCTCCTGAACTTTCATTTGGTGAGAGTCCAGGTCGGAGCCTTCGAAGTGAAGCCTCATGGGTGTTGAGCTTCTCATGCTATTGTTCCTATCGTTCATTTGAGTTGTCAAAATATTTTAATAAATTAAGAAATGATCTTTGTATTCATCTGAGCTTTTTGGAGTGTTTACGTCCCCTCCAGGAATTCTTTATACGCTCGATAGCGACAGTTCTTGTCCTATGTTTCAACCTCCATCTCTCACAATCGAAACAAGCTAATTGTCGTAGCGGTTGCACAGGGATTTATCACCGGCTTGAACGCTTAAATTAACTCCGTTCGAACCATTGAGAATACCGTTCGAATCGTTGAGGGGGATCATCGACTCTTTGAAATTTTGAGTTATTTGTTTTTGTTAAGTTGAGAGACTTATTTTGGAGAGTTAATTTTCCCTTTGCTGTTTGCAGCAATCCTGATAATATGAAATAAAGAGGTGGCTCCAGCCCAGTTAACCCTCGGGTGCGCTCCAAGCCGGCTTGGGGTAGGCGGACTGATAGGGTCTCTCCCTGGAGCCACTGTCTTTTCATTTCAACTCTGCGCTTCTTCACTCCCAATACTTTCATCCTGCAAGATGCTAATTTGCTCTGGAGCCCCGCATGACGAAACGTTATTCGTCTTTGTCCGCATCCTTGGATAATTAAAAAGAGCATCTCTTTTGATAAAAATCAAATTACTCGAGCAGTTCCAAGGGAGAAAATTCATTTGAAACAACAATGAATCAACTCAAAACCAAGGAGCAAACAAAATGACTACATCTCGTCGTTCTTTCCTTAAAGCTTCTGCCTTTGCCTCACTGGGCGGAGCCCTCAGCGCTGCTTCTACAGCTCATGCAGCCGATGAAGCGACACTCAAACTTCCCTCAAAATGGGACGCTGAAACTGAGGTTCTTGTCGCCGGATCAGGCATCGCAGGTATGTCTGCAGCCATTTCAGCGATGGATAAAAATGCCAAAGTTCTCGTTCTTGAAAAAGGTAAGAACTATGGCGGGTGCGCCATCATTAACGGCGGCATTATCGCTTTGGGCGGCGGCACTCGCACTCAAAAAGAACACGGCGTGGAGGATTCGCCTGAGCTTCTGTACAAGAAGCTGACTAACCCACTTCATCACGAGTACCGTAAAAATACTCCTGAACTTATTGCAAAATACTCCACGTGGTGTCCGGAAACTCAGGTTTGGCTTGAGAATCATGGTGTCCGCTTCCTTCCGACATTCACAAAACCCGGTAAGTACGATTCTCAGCATCATGAGTCTTACCACCACATTTGGTGGAGCGATAGCGGTGTCGGCGGAAGAAAGCCTCAGCCGAGCGGCGGTTTCATGACCGGTCGCGGCATCATGATGCCGTTCTACCAATATTTCACAGGAAAAGGCGGCCAGATTCTGTTGGAGCACAAGCTTCTTGACGTGTATGTGTCTCCTGAAGGCGCGGTAATCGGAGCTAAAGTTCAGAATCCTGACGGCGGAATCATGAATATCAAGGCTTCCAAAGGAGTTGTTCTTGCAGGCGGTTCTTGGAAGGCCAATCCTGAACTCCGTCGTTTGACGGATCCGAGATTCACAGAAAATATGATTTCCACCGGTTATCCGTTTGTTGCACCGGACGGCAGTGCCATTCTTGCAGGTGTACGCGCCGGCGGTATGCTTGTTGGCGATCGCTGTGAAGACACTCCGCATTTGAGAAGAAAATTTGGTACGGCTCACTACGGTTTCCCGAAAGGCAGCAAATACGGCGCTCCGGGCCTTGGCATCTCAGGTCCGCGCTGGGCAGAAGTTATTTTCACCAACAAGAGCGGCGGCCGTTTTGTGAAGGAAGTCGATAAGGCAAATCTCGGCGGCTACTCTTTCTACGATGTCGCTCTGGCTCAGCCTGATCAATTCCTCTGGACAGTCTTTGACGATGCCACTGCCAAGAAATATCACTGGGATACCAAGGCTCCGACATGTGAAGAGAACTATGCGTTTACAGCGAATAGTCTTGCCGAGCTTGCGAAACTGACCAATCAGCCCAACCTTGAAAAGACAGTTGCTCGCTACAACACGTTCGTTGATGCAAAGAAAGATGATGATTTCGACAAGCCCGCAGAAAGCCTGACGAAGAAGATCGAAACCGGTCCCTTCCATGCGGTACGTCTCGTACTCTGCGTGCATAACCTTACGGGCGGTCTTGCGATCAATGATAATGCCCAGGTTCTTGGTCAGGATATGAAACCGATCAAAGGCCTTTATGCGGCAGGCGAAAGCGCCGGTGGTCTTTATGTAGGCAACGGCATGCCTCGTGCCATCATGCCGGGCCGCTGGGCCGGTGAACACGCAGCCGGAAATTAAACATCTTTAGAAATCAAATAGCCCGGCGGCAGCGCTGCCGGGTGCAAATGAAACAGCCATGAAATATTTTGCAGTTATGATTCTTCTTGCCTGCTCAGTTTTTTCAGCTCAAGCGGCAGAAGAGATGATGAAAAAAGAGCAGTGCTTGGCTTGCCATGGTCCGACGTTCGATGACCTGATCAAGAAAAACGTTCAAGCCAACTCTGACAGCGGTCCCGTCAATCCCCATGTGTGGATTCCTCATGCAGGAGGTCCGGACAAGAACGCGACAGAGTGTATTGATTGTCATGCGCAGCACTCAATGCCTCCAAAGCCCGGCTACAAAGATGAATCGGCATCTCTTGAGCCTTGTTACGCATGCCATCATAATTACCGGCTGAAGAAGTGCTCTTCTTGTCACGGCGGTTAAACTAAAGTGAAGATGCTGCGGAAAATTCTTATCCTCCTACTCTTGATTCCCATCGTCGGCTTCTCCGAGTCTTCTGAGAAGCCGATCACTATTGGTCTGATACATTTCTCCGCGCCCCTTAGCAACGATATGGACTTTTCTCCGAGTCTGAAGCATCTTCAAAAAGTCTTCGCGCCGAGGAAAGTTATTGCGAAGGTCTACAGCTCCGCCGATCTGGAGAATGCGGTTAAAGAGGGGAAGATCGATTTCTTCTACGCAAGTTCCGGATTTTTCTATCGAATGCTGAGGTTTGGTGCCCGTGACATTGCGACGGTGGTCACAAACGAGAAGCCGGAGCCTAACTTCGGGACAGCAGGCGCATTCATCACGAGAAGGGACAGAACCGATATTAAGACTCTGGAAGATATGCGCGGCAAAACCTTCGCGGCCAATTATGAATCGGCCTTTCACGGGTATCGGATTGGCATAGCGGAGTTGGTGAAACACGGCTACGACCCGAAGAATTTTTTTTCGTCGACGCATTTTGTCGGAGAGTCAGCGCATAAACTGCTGGACGAAGTTATTTCGGGCCGGGCGGAAGTTGCCTTCATCAGGGCCTGCTGGCTTGAAGAACACGAGTACCAAAACATTGCAGTGTTCGACAAAATCAAAGTTGTAGCGCCCAGACCTGGAAAGATTGCTTGTCTGCACTCTACGAGCGCATATCCCAACAACACTTTCGCTGCGACATTCAGCGTTAAGTCTGAATTGGCCCGCCAGGTCGCAGTTGCATTGCTTTCCATGAAACCGGGGCCGACCGGTCAGCATTGGTCAATAGCGACAGACTTTAAACCGGTGGACGAACTGTACAAATCTCTTCGCGTCGGGCCCTATGAATATCTGAATCAATGGTCGGCAAAGCGCGTTCTGAAAGAGTTTTGGCCGATCTTTGCCATCATTATTCTTGGCGTTTTAGGATTGATTGTCCACAGCTGGCGCGCTCAAAAGCTTATCGACCGCGCAACGAAGCGGCTTTTAGCGGCGGAAAGGACGAGACGAGAGGTAGAAAAACGCGCACAGGAGCTGACCGCCAAGATGGAAACAGAGCAGAAGTTGAATCTGGTCGCTCAGCTTTCGTCGATGTTTGCTCACGAAATGAATCAGCCGCTTGCTGCCTGCAAGTATTTTGTGGACGGATTAAAAGCGCTGCTTAGGAGCAAAACCGCTATCAGCGATTCGGTGCTTCTTTACAGTGTCAGTAATATGGACAAGGAGTTAGACAGAGCCTCGTCAATTGTTAATAAGGTTCGCGAGTACTCCAAACAGACGGCATCGCGGGATTCAAAAGTGGATATTTCCTCGATCCTTCATGAAATCTGCCAAACATTGGCAGTTAAATTCCCTGAGGCGACTCTCCATACTCCTGACATTGAAGAGAGCGTATTTATCGAGGCTGATGCGGTTGAAATTGAGATTCTTGTCTGGAACTTATTGAAGAACGCGCTCGAAGAGTGTTCTGCGGTTCAAGGGGCTACGGACATTCAGCTGAAAACCTCCGGAGAGACTGCCTGCCTGACAGTCTCAAATGAAGGTCGAAAGATGTCTGAACAAGACGTGAAAAATTTATCTCTTAATGTCTTAAAGAGTGATAAGCGCGAAGGTCTGGGATTGGGACTGAAAGTGGTTCATTCAATTCTTGAAGCAATGAACGGCACGATTGATTTTCGAGCGAATGACAATGGCGGTTTGACTGTCAAAGTTTGCTTTGGCTTATGGAAAGAGGAAAGCGATGGCAACGGAAGACAAGATTAAATCTCGTTTCCTGGTACGAATTGTTGACGATGATCCCGGCGTTCTCACGGGGCTGCAGTTTCTTCTGACTTGTTTAGGATGGAAGTCGGTCGGGTACTCGAGCGCCGCTGAGTTTTTAGAGAAGGACAACCGCGATATTGCCGGTGTCGTTTTATTGGATATTCGTATGCCGGGGATGTCGGGGCTTACTCTTCAGCAGAAGCTGATTGAGGAAGCCTGTAAGCTTCAAATTGTGATTATCACAGGACATGCCGACGTAGATACGGCGGTACGAACATTGAAGCGAGGCGCATTTGATTTTTTAACGAAGCCGGTGACCTCTGAAAAACTTGAAGCTGTTCTAGACGAGTGTGCAAGGAAATATCTGGCAAAGGAGTCCGGACTTTCAGCTCGGGAGCTGATTGAGATATTTAATGAGCTCAGTGTCCGAGAGAAAGACATTTTGAATCTTGTTGTCAAAGGGCTCACTAGTCGTCAGATTGCGGAACGGCTAGGTCTTTCAGAGCGGACGGTGCAGGGACATCGATTAAATCTTTCAAAAAAATTTAATGTTCACAGCAAGAGTGAACTGCTGGCTTGTTTAGGTGTCATTGAAAAGGCGCTATCGCCGGGAAACTGAAAGAGCCTTCACCACAGAAAGCTTGAGGAAGAGCGTCATCGGAGTCCGGATGCCGCTGCAGTGATGGTCATATACGGTAAATTAGGGACGCAGAAGACCGATCCTTCCCGGACCAACAATGGACGTCTAGAAAGCAGGTCTTCTTTGCCTTCAATACATTCGCGCTATTTTTTCTATCAACCAATCATTCATGCGTTTATAGATTTTGGTTTTTGAGAAAAGCCAAATCGCAATGATGTAACCCAAAAAATAACCGAAATATTCCAGCCAAGCAGGGTTGGCCTCAATCAATGCTCCGAGGCCTTCATAACATATGATAAGAACTGCACATAGAAGCAATACTACAAGAGGCAGGAGAAAAAGACCGAGAAGATAGCTGTAAAAAACAAGAAATGCAGAACCAAAAATGCCCACCAACAGCAACGTAACGAGATCCATACCAAGTTCCCCCTGTTTACATTATAGGATTACCACGTTTTTCTCGAAGACTTTTTTTTGTGTCAGGTGTAGGCCCGCGTTTTTCTTTTATCCCCTTCCAATTATGGCACCTGAAGGTTTTACGGAGGTCAAGGAAGTTTAACAATCTGCTTTTCTTTCTGCTGCTGAAGCAAGGTGTTTTTTGCAACTGCGTGGAAACCTTTCCAGCGTCTTTTGGATGCTTAATGATGATTGCCAACCGTATTTCAGCAATAACAAGTATGTAGGCAGGCCGTATGTACGACTATTGCCTTGTACTTAAAGTAGTCAACTATTTTTAGGACAAGACAGAGATCCCCAAACCGGTTGTTGTTACCTTTGTCTATATTCTTCCTAATGCGAAAAACGTACTAAATATCATTAAAAATCATCCCTCGGAGTTAATCGTATCGTTAGTTGAGCAAACTACCGGAAGAGAGTGTGTTGAGGTCCGCCAAACCTTCAGTGGAACGGAAATGCCTGAAAGGGTTGCTCAGTATTTTAATTTGCCGGTTAAAAGCCCCTCGTTAAGAATACTTAGGCAATATTTGGATGAATGGGGCAGAACCATCGTGGCCTCACTGTCGTATCATCCGGCTGACAAGTTCTCGTTTTCGATTTCTGCTAAGAAAAAACTTTCGAAAGGCATTTAGGGCAAACCAAACCTTTAAAGATGTCGATTCCCTGTAACCTTTCGTTAGCACGGCTAGAGCAGTTTTTTTGAAGCTGCAGCAGCCGCTACAATGACTTCACTACTTCGAGGTGCCTATGACAAGTAAAAAGGAAACATCTGTTTTCTACACTTTTAGAGTCATAAAAAACCTTGAAGCCCGTGTTATCAATGTTGCTAGGTTTTTTCTTTTTTATTTTTTGTCGTAGTAGAAGTAAATAGGTCTCTCATAGCAGCAAAGACTTTCAGCTTTCTCCTGAGGGTACTGGGCTGTTCAAATGTGTCAGGGACAGTTAACCCGGCTACGGACATAATGTCCGCAACTGTCTCATTAAATCCGCTTGTCCCGTAGAACTCAACTTTTTGGGTTGGATTAATCAACGCAATGCTGGCTGAATTTAGGCTATGGACAATTTCATCCGGAGTCCTATGCTTGCCGGCGTCATTCAATTTATGCTCTAGGTATCTACTGATGCACAGCGCCAGATAACAGGTTAAGAAGTGGCCTCTGACATGTTCCGGCAGTCGAACATAAACCGACCTTGCCTGCAGAGAGCTTTTCAGGTTTCTAAAGCTGTTTTCTAGGCGCCGCAGATTCCCATAAATCGCTAAGACTTCTTGTGCGGGAGAGTCCAAGGAAGTTTCCACGACGTGAATCCCGTCAAATTGTTCCTGCTCTTCAATGAGATTACTGCCCGGTCCGGCCGTCTTCTGCTGCATGTCCACAATTACAAAGCTTCTTCCGCCTCGTTTGAAATTGGCTTTTATGTTGGAGGGATGCTCTATCAGCAAGTTGGCTTCCCTGATTAGCCTGTCTCGATCCATTCTATCTTTGGCGGCGCGGGACGGAGTCACGTGATTATGTATCTGCGTTTGATCGTGCTTTTAACGTTCTTTGCCGACTTAGTTGTTTTGTGATTGAGTTGATTTTCTAAATCCTCCAGCTTTTTCTCATCATTCTGCTCAAAGACATAATTCGGATATCTATAAAGAATCGGCTCCGTAACATGCAGTTCCTTGTACCAGCCTTCTTCAATGACCTCACCGTCACTGCCTGTACGGATCAGCGGCTTGCGCCCCTCAGGGTCAAGTACCTGAGCTTTGATGTCTTCACTGGCGCCTCGGATCTTTGAGGATAGAACGTAGTTATTGCCAAGCTTAACCAGTGCGTCAATGTTGGCTTTGCTGTTTAAGCCTCTGTCGGCGACAACCGTAAAGTTTGATACCTTGAACTTTTTCTTGAGCTCGGATATGAAGGGCACCATGGTTGCCGCCTCCGCCTGATTTCCTTTGAACAGAGAGTAATCCAGCGGTAATCCTTGCTGATCCGTGGCAAGAGCCATCACCACCTGTACCTCGTTGAACTTCTTATCTTTCGAGTATCCAAAGTCACGAAGTGCATCCTGGTCTGTGCTTTCAAATGCGTATGTCGTAATGTCGTACAGGCACACAGCTGTATTTCTTGTCGGGACTTGCTTACCAAACTGCTTATTAACGTAATCAACGATTGCAGATTTGTTCCTGCATAGAACATCTAAGGACTTATAGATGTGGTTGACATTGTCCGAGGAAAAGCCTAGATACTCAGCCGGACCGTGAACGGAGGAACGCAGCTTCGAGGCAGGGTTTAAGACTCTGAGAAGCACCAGATCCTTAGTTATCTTTGCCAAGTCATACTTGAAAGCGGCATCCTTAGAAATGTAGTTCAGTTTGTAATCCAGATTCAATTCATCGTAGATACTCTTGAGGATAAGATCCCCGGCGCATCGGTTATCGAATCGAGCATCTTTCATTAGACTTTGGTTTTGCATCAGCTCGGCCAGCTCAGAGTTTAAGTTCTCCAGAGTGGCCGGTGTCGAGACAATTTTCCTGCCTTGAACACCGCGGTTCATCTCGTCGACTTCCAACTGAACCTTCTCAAGTGCGTTCGGATCCTTTTCCAGAAGATCTTTTTTCTTTCCAAGACGTTTAACAATCTCCCGTACCGGGTGGTTGACGCCTGGTTTTCTTACCGAGCATCCAATGTAAACACTGGCGCTTTCTTTCTTAGAGCTGAATCCGATTCTGTAGTGCATGAGTACGTACCTGGATAAAACCTCTATTGTTATACGTATAGTTAATACGTAAAAGCAAATAATAAAATAGGCGCAAAAATAAGAGCCCATCGGGGCTCATGAGGCTTTTAGTTAGCTAAAAAGTGAGAAACAAGAAAAACTCCAGCCCAGCAGGTGGCCGCAGTTTTTGAGAAGTAGATGATGATTAACTGTCTATGGAATTTTCTAAAAATTGTAGAAAATTTTCGAGTTCTTTGTCAGAAAAATATGAAATGTTGTAAAGAGACAGCATGAATAAGCCTTCTACTGCGAGAACGGCTTCTGCCGTTCGATTTTTGTCCCCGATGCTGTCGCGTATTCTCTGAAATAGACTGCGGTACCAAGACTGTAAAGGTTCCATGAGGGAAAGATCAAAAGCCTGAACAGCAAAAATTGCCGCACCCCAAGTACGATTTTCAGGCTCAATGCCATTGCTTTTTCGGAACCACTCGATGAAGGCCCGAACAAGGGGATAAGACTTACCCTTTTGATGAGAGAGTGCAGTCTCGAGCTCTTGAGAAAGGTGATCCACATACTGCTGCATAAGGGCCGTGATGAGACTTTTCTTACTAGGGAAATGATAAAGAACGCCACCCTTACTTACGCCTGCGGCTTCAGCTACGGCATCAATGGTGAGCTGTGAGACGCCGTATTTGACGGCAACTTCTCGTGTCGCGCCCAAAATCAGTTCTTTCGTTTCGACGCCGGAACTTCTTCTGCCTTTTTGCCGACTCTTATTTCTCAGTTGATTTTCTTGTTCAATCATTTTTTGATCCATCCTGCCAAGAAGACTAACACAAAAAAATAAATATGCGAGAAAACACTAATAGCTCGTATAAAATCAGTTAGTTAATATATAAACCGTCTGGACGGTATAGTAAATTAAGGAAGAAAATGAAACCATCAATCTCAATAAAACGCCGCAGTCTTTTACAAGGAATAGTTGCTGGAAGCATAGGATCGGCCCTTGCAGGAACTGTTAGTGCTGCCGAAACTAATTACTCTGAAAGTCACGACCTTGTCATTGTAGGAAGCGGATTTGCCGGATTAGCTACTGCATATGCTGCATTGAAAGCAGGTCTTAAAGATATTTTGATTCTTGAAAAAATGGAAGCTTTTGGCGGAAATTCGTGCCTGTGCGGTGGTCTGATGTCACTTCCATTGAGCCCGAAGCAAAAAGCCCTTGGTATTACAGACTCAGTCGAGCTGATGGTGGGAGATATGTACAAGGCTGGCAGAGGATTTAATCATCCCTCTCTTGCCAGGAAATTTGCCGAGGATGCGGCAAGTGTTTGCGGGATGCTCGATGAATGCGGTGTAGAACTCAAAGACAAGGTGATTCGTTTAGGCGGCCACAGTACTCCCAGAGCGCTAGTCCCCGCAAGCGCCTCTGGCGGAGGTATTGTTGTGCCGATTCATAATTGGCTCAAGAGCCGAGGGGTTCAATTTAGAAATCGCACACAAGTTACTGAACTTATAGTGACTGACGGGAAGGTCAGAGGTGTGCGTGTCAATGAGGGATATGACTGGCAAACAGGGAAGTCGTCAAGAACAAAGACGATCGGAACGAAGGGAGCGGTGGTTGTCTGTACAGGCGGCTGGGGACAGGACAATTCGTTCGTTAAGACTACGATGCCGGCTTATGCCCTTCTTGAATGCACATCTCAGCCGGGTGCAACAGCCGAAATGCTCAGAGCTCTTCTGAAGGCCGGAGCTCTTCCTACAATGCTGGATATGTATCAGTTGGGACCTTGGGCTTCTCCCGATGAGAAAGGTGCCGGACCAGCCAGTTTCTTCGCTACTACGCTTTTGCTGAAGGTATCTCGATTAATCCGAAAACCGGGAACCGTTATATGAATGAGTTGGCGGACAGGAGAACGCGTGCAGAGGCGCAATTGAAAGTTCTAACTCAGAGCGACGCCGATAAAATTAACTATCCGATTGTGTTCTGCTCAGAAAAAACAACAGAGCACGCCGAAGGGTTTAAAGCTGCTTATCGGGATGGCTGCGTATTTCGTCATTCGACAACTGAAGACTTGGCCAAAGCTTACGATATCCCGCTCGATGCGCTGAAGAAGCAAATTTCAGAATACAACGAAATCGTGGCTGGGAAAAAACAAGATCCGTTTGAAAAGCCCTTAGATGTTAAGCAAAAGTTGGAAGCACCCTTCTACTCCATGAGACTGACTCCGAAACTTCACTACTGCATGGGTGGAGTGGCTATTACGCCGAAGGCAGAAGTTATTTCTTATGAAACGCTCAAGCCAATTTCCGGACTCTATGCAGCCGGAGAAATAACGGGTGGTGTACACGGGATGGACCGTCTTGGCGGATGCTCTTCTGTCGACTGTATGGTCTTTGGTTTGGAGGCCGGACGGAACGCAGCAGCTTTAGTCGAAACGAGAAACGTGGGAACGCAGAAATAGGAATGGGCAAGAAAATGAAAAAAAATACGATACTTGGTCTGGTGTTATTTTGTCTTGGAATTCAAGGAGCGTTTGCCTCAGATCTGGCCGGAATGCCGATGAAGCATAAAATGGCTTCTCAAATGCAGTGTTCTGTTTGTCACGGTGCACAAACTGATTTCTCGAAGCCCAAGAGTGACGCTTGTGTTGCTTGCCACGGTCCGATGGAAAAGATACAGACCAAAAAGAACTCAAAAGATAAGTACCCTCATCAATCTGCTCACTATGGCAATACGGTGGAATGTTCAGTATGTCACTCAGAACATAAGCAGAGTAAGGACCTTTGCAGTAACTGTCATAAAGTTGAATGGCAGAATTTTAGATAGTAAACAACTCTAGATCATTTTTACCAAGGAGAAATCATGTGTATCAGCAAATTCATTGTGCCTGTGGTTGGCTTGTTATTAACAGCTTCGGCGTCGGCTGCCACACACGTCTTAGATGGAAAGAGCCTTTCTGTAGATGAGCTATGGAAAATTTCGGAGCCCGGAGAAACTGTCAAGGTTTCTGATGACGGATGGAAACGCATTAAGGCTTCATATAAAGCACCGATTGACGCAGCCACAGACGGACGAGATATTTACGGGCTGACTGTGAATTATGGCGCGTTGAAAGATCAGAAAGTTGCCGGATCATCTGTAGAAGATGAACCAAACCGATCGGCTTCTATTCAGTTTAACGAAAGACAAATGCGCATTCAGGCGGCCGGTTTAGAACCATTCTTTGACGATCGTATCTCCAAGATGGCGATGGTGATCCGTTTGAATCAGATGGCAGCAGGCTTTACCGGAATGAGTGAAGCAGCCGCAAACGCTTACATGGAGTACATCAACAATGATGTTTGCCCCCTGATCCCCTCCAGAGGATCCGAAGGTGCTAACGATCTGAGCATGGTGACACACATTGGTTTGGCTTTAATGGGAGAGTGGGATGTGAGCTATAAGGGGAAACGAGTTCCCGCTGCTCAGGTTCGTCAGCAGCTTAAATTATCCCCTTATCATCCGTTCGGGATGGATGGTATTTCCATTCTTTCCAATAGTAATGTTGCAGAAGCCCAATCAATTGCGGCAGTAAAGAAAGCTGAGCATTATCTGAAGTTAAGTCCTGTCGTAATTGCTTCCAGTCTTGAAGCTCTGAACGGTAATGTGTCGCCATACCTTTGGCATACGGTTGATACAAAAGGCTGGCCCCAAGGGCACGAAGCGGCTGAAGCTGTTTTGGCGAATCTGAAGGGTTCATATTTGTGGAAAAAAGATTCAAAACGTTATCTGCAAGATCCTCTTAGCTTCCGTTCTGCAGGCTATATCCTTGCAGCGGCACAGGAAGAGCTTCGACAGGCTAAAGACCTCTTAAATACAGCGATTAATCACACTACGGATAATCCGATTGTTAATACCAACGCAAGGAATGATCTTTGGTATAGCAGCGCTGAGGTCTTAGATGAAATGCGTGCTGGTAAGCCGAATGTGTTTGTTAACTCCTGTTCTAACTTTGACAATACTCAGCTTGCGCTCCAGCTGGAATCTCTTACTAAAGCGATTGGCCAGGTTATTCATACCTCGGCTTGGCGTACGACTCAGCTTGTAGACGGCCACAGGACCGGCCTGCCGACTTACCTCGTTGCAAAAGAAAATAACGGAGGAGACGGATTTGCCAATATTGCTCAGTCAATGTCTGGTCTTTACGCCGAGGCGATGGCTCTGACGAATAGCGCCATTGGTTACGGAGTTCCGACTTCAATCGGTATTGAAGAAACTTTCTCCAATGTTAACCTTACGGCCGATCGGCTTTCCAAGGTGGCTGATATAGGTTATGAAATCTACGCCTATGAAGTCCTTCATACCACTCAGGCCATGGATATGAGAAAACAGGAAGGTAAGCAAATGGGTGAAGGTACTGAACAGCTTCTGAAACAGTATCGCAAAGTTGTTCCGTTTGTTTCTAAAGATCGTTTCTACACCCCGGATATCAACAATGGCCTTCGCGTGCTCAAAAATATCGAGTTCACACAAGTTAAATAACTTGTGATAACGACGCACTAATTTCAATAATTACTCTCGGCAGCCTGTGCAGGCTGCCGGGTACAAGGAATTTTATATGAAATGTAAACTTCTTCTCTCAGCTCTTATATCTGCTGCCTGTCTGAACGCAACTGCTTCCGAAGTTACTCTTTATGGCGTGATTGACGAGGCTGTCACTGTGACGAAGCACAAAGGAGAATCTGCCGTTGTAAAAATGGATAACGGTATTTACGCAGGCAGCCGTTTCGGTTTAAGGGGAGTTGAGGATTTAGGCAATGGCAATTCCGTTGGGTTTATTCTCGAACAAGGGTTTAATGCTGATGACGGATCAGAAGCCTATGCTGGAAAAGCTTTTAGTAGAGAGGCACTGCTTCAGGTCAAAGGCAAGTGGGGCGAATTAGCTTTTGGTCGTGCCGGAGGTCTTTCTTCAGACTGCGGAACGTATACCATCCTTCACGGCGGAGCACTATGGACCTCATACTACACGGATGGAAATTTAGCCAGCGCGTTTATTGTGAGTGACAGGATGGACAATCTTGTGGTTTATCGATCTCCAGAGTTTTCCGGGATGTCTATTACAGCGATGTATTCAAACGGGACAGGCCTGAACAGTGAGGGAGAGGATAATCAGAAGTGGTCTAAGAATTCTCATTACTATGGTATTGGCTTGGACTATTCTCACAATGAAACGATCTTTAGCGTTATATGGGAATTACTTGATAACAAAGACCTTGGCGCCAAGTCTACGCAGCTTTTTACTCTAGGAGGTCAGCAGGGTTTTGGAGATTGGACGTTTTGGGCCGGCTACCAGTATGCTCATAATAGTCAGATGCTGCCGGGCTGGAATTATGCGATGCAAGGCAGAAAAGGAGTCTCTCAGCACGCAGTGACAGCGGCGGTTGGTCGTAAAGCCTGGGGCGGAGAATGGAAGTTTGAAGGTAACTATGCGCATGGCAAATCTAACCATTCTGGGAAAAAATACAATATCTGGTCTGCAGGCACGGCTTACGAGTACCCTGTGAGCAAACGCACGCTAACTTATGTGTACGGAGGCTATGGAAAGGCAAATAAGCTTCTTAATACCGATGAATATAAGTCCGCATTTAATTCCTGGACCGTTTGTTTGGGTGTGAGCCACAGCTTCTAATCACAACATTTCCAATTGAATGATACCTAGCCTATGCCTGACAGAGACCTTGTTAGGCATAGGCGTTTTCCTGATTCCGTCTTGATTTTTTAAACGACTTCGCTGTGTATCCCTTGAGTGCCAAGGCATGAATAGATTTTAGCGACTTCGTAGTTCAACGATTCAGCGGGTTTTAAAGCCTTTTCCGGGAAATAGCCGCAACGTGGACACTCTACAATCTCCCTTTCTCTTGAAGACTTTTTTAACTTTCACTCCAGCCCCTTTTACAAGCTAAGAGTCTCAGCCCATGGGGTTAGTTCAGCGACGGGTCACTAAACTTGTCGTTTGACATTTTATTGAGGATCTTTCAATTCAGGAAGCCTCCAGAGGTGCTTACGGAACCAATTAATATTTGTGGTTTTGATGACGAAAACAACCAGAAAAAGCCACAGGAAAAGACCGTGCAGTAAGTCACGAAAAAAGGGATTGGAAATCTCTCCGATGGCTTTCCATACAAGAATGACGCCTGCGACCGGAACCAAGACAAGCAACGGGAGTCTGACCAGACCGATTAAGATAAGAAGAACAAATCCTACGGTGCTTTGCATAACGCTGTCCATGATGCTCATAAGTCACCCCCTTCACGAGCATTATAAGATTTACCGCTTACTTTTGGTGTTCCCACTTTTAAGACGACCGACTCCGGAAAAAGAGTTCACAATTCCAGAGAGCCGCAGGAATAAGCGTATGGGCAGGGGATTTAGCTATTTTCAACCGAGAGGAGCAGAGGCAAATCTTTTCTCTGAGCCGATTGACAATAAGTGTGTGGTTTAGGTTTCACTCTAAAGGGAAAAGTGACAATTCTTCGGCTGCCAAAGACAAAAAGGATTGTCCTCATTGATTTACTTTAGGTAAAATTACCAGATTAGGGTTCTGTTGGACCCTTCTAACTTTCGGAGAAAAAAATGGCTCTTGTGTCGTTGCGTCAACTTCTTGACCACGCAGCAGAAAATAACTACGGTATTCCCGCCTTTAACGTCAATAACCTCGAGCAGGTTCAGGCCATTATGCAGGCCGCAAACGAGGTCAATGCTCCTGTCATCATGCAGGCTTCAGCAGGCGCTCGTAAGTACGCAGGAGAACGATTCCTTGAACACCTGATCAAGGCCGCTATTGAATCCTATCCGCATATTCCTGTTTGTATGCATCAGGACCATGGTCAGAGCCCGGCTGTGTGCCAGGGCGCAGTCGATCTTGGATTCTCTTCTGTCATGATGGACGGCTCCCTCATGAGCGACGGAAAGACAATTTCGACTTTCGAATACAACGTGAACGTGACAAAGGAAGTTGTCG
Organism: Parasutterella sp. St.1A3; assembly: GCF_059728705.1. Taxonomy (NCBI): domain Bacteria; kingdom Pseudomonadati; phylum Pseudomonadota; class Betaproteobacteria; order Burkholderiales; family Sutterellaceae; genus Parasutterella; species Parasutterella sp. St.1A3. Next base: position 419,378 of record NZ_BAAGFK010000001.1, read on the forward strand.
GCTTTGCGCACAAAGTCGGCGTTTCTGTTGAAGGCGAACTGGGTTGCCTCGGTTCTCTCGAAACCATGAAGGGCGACAAGGAAGACGGACACGGCACTGACGCTGAAATGACTCGTGATCAGCTTTTAACTGATCCGGATCAGGCTGCAGAATTCGTCAAAGAAACACAGGTTGACGCTTTGGCGATTGCGATCGGTACAAGTCACGGCGCATACAAGTTCACACGCAAGCCGACAGGCGACATCCTCTCGATTCAGCGTGTAAAAGAAATTCATGCGCGTATTCCGAACACACATCTCGTGATGCACGGTTCTTCCTCTGTTCCTCAGGAATACCTGGAAGAAATCCGCAAATACGGCGGTCAGTTCCGCACAACATACGGCGTGCCTGTTGAAGAAATCGTCGAAGCGACTAAGTATGGTGTTCGCAAGGTTAATATCGACACCGACATTCGTTTGGCGATGACTGCCGCAATTCGCAAGTACTTCGTAGAAAATCCTGAAGCCTTTGACCCGAGAGCTTATCTCAAGGCCGCTAAACAGGCTTCTGTTGAAATGTGCAAGTCCAGATACCTTGCTTTCGGATGCGAAGGACAGGCTTCCAAGATCAGCCCGCTGCCGCTTCCGGAAATGGCTCGCCTCTATAGCGAAGGCGTTCTGGCGCAGAAGGTTAAGTAATTCCGATTCGAACAGACCGCTTCGGCGGTCTTTTTTAACTATTGATCCATGACAAAACCGCAACCGAAAGACGCCTCCGAACTTAAAGGCAAAACCGGACTCAGACGTTTAATTAACGCGACTCGCTATTCTGCTCAGGGCTTTAAAGCAGCTTGGAAAACCGAGGACGCTTTTCGTCAGGAATCCGTCTTAGCCGTCATTCTGATTCCGGTCGCAGTACTTTTACCGGTTTCTTTGGTTTACAAACTTCTGCTGATTGGCTCCGTTATTCTTGTTTTGATTGTTGAAGTACTCAATTCCGCGATCGAGGCGGTGGTGGATCGTTTCGGAGGAGAAATTCATCCGCTCTCCGGAAAAGCAAAAGACTTAGGGAGCGCCGCGGTGCTTCTTGCGCTAACGTTTGCCCTTATTACTTGGGTCAGTATTCTTGCGGATACTTTCCTCTAGAAGTCTCTAAATTTAAAGCAAAAAAATTAAAACCGCCGTGCGTTCGAAACGTCCGGCGGTTTTCCTGTAAAGACGATTAGATGTCTTTAGCGAGCTGCTCAGCAATACCGATGTAATCGTGCGGTGTCAGCTTCTGCAGAGATTCTTTCGCATCAGCCGGAATTTCAAGCTGGGTAACAAAGGCGTGCAGAGTTTCCGGTGTAATGCCTTTTCCGCGTGTCAGCGCTTTGAGCTGTTCGTAGGGATGCGGAACACCATAGCGGCGCATCACGGTCTGAATCGCTTCAGCCAGAACTTCCCAAGAGTTATCCAGATCAGCGGAGATCGCTTCTTCGTTCAGACGCAGCTTATTGAGGCCTCGCATTAACGATGTGTAGCCGACGATGCTGTAGCCAAAAGCAACGCCTAAATTGCGAAGGACTGTTGAATCAGTGAGGTCGCGCTGCCAGCGGGAGATCGGCAGTTTCTGGGAGAGGAACGTAAAGAAGGCGTCTGCCATTCCGAGGTTGCCTTCGGAGTTTTCGAAATCAATCGGGTTGACCTTATGCGGCATTGTGGAAGAGCCGACTTCGCCTTCCTTGAGCTGCTGCTTGAAGTAGTTCAGAGAGATGTAGCCCCAAACGTCGCGATCCAAGTCAATGAGAATGGTATTCGCGCGTGTGATCGCATTGAAGAGCTGAGCCATGTAGTCATGCGGTTCAATCTGGATGGTGTAGGGATTGAACGTGAGGTGCAGACGGTTTTCAATGACGTTGCGGGAGAAAGCGGGCCAATCACGGTCCGGATAAGCGATGGTGTGGGCGTTGTAGTTGCCGACAGCGCCGTTCATCTTCGCGAGAAGCTTGACGGACTCAATAGCCTGAACCGCGTTTTCAAGACGAGCGACGAAGTTGGCCATTTCCTTACCGACAGTGGTCGGAGAAGCGTGCTGGCCGTGTGTGCGAGAAAGCATGGAGACGCCGGCCCATTCGTGCGCAAATTCTTTGAGCTTATTGATAATGGTCTGCAGGTGGGAGCAGAGCAGCTCGCGGCCTGCGGAGAGCATTAAGGCGTGAGACGTGTTGTTGATGTCTTCTGAAGTGCAGCCGAAATGAACGAACTCGCTTGCGGCGGCGAGATGTTCGTTGATTTCCATTTTGCTCTTGATCCAGTATTCAACAGCCTTTACATCATGGTTTGTTGTTGCTTCGATGGACTTGATGGCTTTGCAGTCTTCGACGGAGAAACTGGAAACCAGACCGCGCAGATAGAGTTTGTCCTCTTTGGAGAGATCTTTAAGTTCGGGAAGATTGAACTCGGCAAGTGCGATGAGCCATTCGACTTCGACGGTGACTCGGGCACGCATAAATGCGAATTCAGAGAAGATATCGCGCAGGGCTTCAGTTTGGCGTCCGTAGCGGCCGTCAAGCGGGGAAACAGCGGTTAAAGCAGACAATTCCATGATGATTACTTTTAAAGTAAAAAATTGGGAGCCCATATTTTATCAGCCAATATACGTATGCAATGCGAGACGTTAGTAATTCTTGCCATTGCAGTGTAAGCAGCACGAGAGGTTTATCTAATTTTTTTCGATCAGTATGAAGATGGAAATAAGGATTAGGCTGATTCCAACAAATACAAGTAACCCACAAGGTTCGTGAAGCAGAAGAATGCCCCAAACAGCAGCTCCGAGCGGCTCCATCATTCCAAGTGTTGAAGCTACAGCGGCAGAAGTCGTTCTTGCTCCGCTAAAGAAAAATGAAAAAGCTAATGTTGCGGTGACTAAGCCAAGCCCCAGAGCAACAAATGCTCCTCTTAAACTGAAAACCCAATCTAAAGAGAAGAAAAAGAGAGTAGGCAGATTTATAAGTGCCACAAATAACATGACGAACATCATGACGACTTCAGCCGAAGCGTTTTCCATTGCTTTCTTTGAAAATATGATTTCACAGGCATAAGCTAATCCGGCTAAAAGCGGGAGGAAAGAATATATTGGAGAAATTCCTGATCCTATACTCTGCCAATTCAATGCAATGATTCCTACGACGGCAAGTAGCGTCGAAAGACACCATCGTCTGGAAGGAGTTTTTGAAAAAAATAACCATTCAATTATGGCGGTCCAGATTGGCGTTGAACCAATTGCAATGATGGTTCCAACAGCAACTCCAATTTTTAGGGTGGACGAAAAGAATAGCCACTGAAATAGAAGAAGTGAAACTGCTACTAATAAAATGTATTTCCAACGAATATTTTTCCATGACAGATTCAAACTATTTGTCGCGAGACACCAAAAGAACAGCCCCAGAGAGCCTATGAACATTCGTACTTCTGTTATCGTAAAAGGGGTTGCGCCGTTCGGGGCAAAACTCTGAAAGGTTCCGGAAGTACTGAAACATAGTGCTCCTAACAAGATGAGCAGGGGGCCGCGATTCATGGTTTTTTTCCTTCTTGAGACGAGAAAATTAAAAAGGTTTCGCCTTTGACTAACGTTCTTGTTCAGATGAGCTAAAAATGGATTTTTTAGGATCCAGAACAAAAATATCTTTTTCCATCCAAGGAGCGATGGAGATTAGCTGTGGGTAGATTTTTGTTTTTAAGATGTCGCAAACTTCTTTGATGACCTGTTCCATGAGGAGTTCAGGTTCGCTTTGCCTTGTGAGTACGTAAAGCCTTCTTGTTAACAAGGGATTAGGCATCTTAGTGAAGAAAATCTTATCCATGTATGCCTTATTTTGAAGAATTGTACTGACTCGAGAAATTGTCCAGCCAACTCCTTCTGCGATCAGTGAAAGCATTGTGCTGTTGCTGTCGACTTCCAATTGATTGGTCAGGGAGATACCAAGTGAGCGAAAGAAGACATCATTTAGCTTTCCTCCCCCTGTTGCGTGGTGGTACTTTATGAAGGGGATGCCGCAGAACTGTAAACCTTGCCAGCTTTCGCAGCAGGGGTCGCCTTCAAAACGTTTTGGAAGAACTATCAGGCTTCCTTCTTGAAAAATAAGAACTTGTTTCAGACCGGATAACTCTGCCGACGGATCACTCGAAATTATGATGTCTAACTGGCCTTCTCGAAGTTGGCGATACAAGGAGTTTGATGTTGCAATAACAGTTGTTAGCCGTTTTGTTTTTGATTTGAGCCTAATGATGAGCTGCGGAAGAAGATCTACGCTCATGCTTTCAACACAGCCTATTCGCAAAATAGGTTTCAGTCTGTTTTTCTGTTTGATTTCTTCAGCAAGATTCAAAAATTCTTCAAGCTGTTTGTTCAGCTCCTGTTGAAGAACTTTTCCTTCAGCGGTGAGAGAAATTGGTCTTGAGGTTCTGTCAAAAAGAGAACAACCCCATTGTTTTTCCCAGTCGATCATTGCTCGAGATACGGCGCTTTGTGTGAGCCCGAAAAACTGCCCGGTAACGCTTAAATTTCTTGTTTCAGCAGCTTTTAAAAAAATTAGAGCCTGGCGACTTAAAAATAATTCTGATGTGGAAACACTTTGCGTCATATTTTTAGCTCCCATTTTCCCTTGTATCCATTTTGCGAGGAAAAGTCTGTTGTAGGTGCATAAGTTGAGTGTTATGAATTCTAACTATTCACTGTTTTTGGGTTAGTGATAAGAAAAGATGACTTATGTAATTCTCGCAATTGAGCGTTAAGCTCACTTCTCAATCTTTATGGGAGAATAAAAATGCTTTGGATTCAGGCAATAATCATACTGGCCTGCATCATGCTGGGAGCCCGAAAGAATGGTGTTGCAATGGGTTTTGCCGGCGGTGTCGGTTTGTTCTTACTAGTATTTGTATTCGGTTTAAAACCGGCATCACCGCCGGTGAATGTTCTTCTTATCATCATTGCAGTTTCTTCTATGGCAGCAACTCTTCAGGTTGCCGGTGGACTGGATTTTCTCGTCCATATTGCTGAAAAGGTTTTGCGCAGCAGACCGCAGAGAATTACATTTATGGCGCCCATCGTGACATTCCTCTTCACGGTTTTTACCGGAACCAGTTACGTTGCACTTGCTGTGTATCCGGTTATTTGCGAAGTGGCATTAGAAGCGAAGATTCGTGTTGAACGTCCGATGTCGATCGCGATGGTTGCAAGTCAGCATGGTATTTCAGCAAGCCCGGTTTCAGCTTCCACAGCGGCTCTGTTAGCAGTTCTGGCGGCTCAGGGTGTGTCTCTGGGGCAGATAATGGCTGTGCTTGTTCCAGCCATTTTCCTTGGCATCATGATTGGGGCGCTGAGTGTTTATAAGAAAGGCCTTGACCTTGAAAAAGATCCCGAATTCCTGAAATTAATTGAAAGCGGCGAAGTAACTTTTAACAAAGGAGAGCAAAAGAACTACAAACCGAGTAGAGAAGCTATTGTTTCAGTCGTTCTATTTGCAATCGGTGTTTTGGCAATTGTTCTCTTGGGTAGTGTTAAGACTCTAATGCCTTCGTGGCTAGTGAACGGCAAGACAACCTATCTCTCTATTCCCAATGCTATTGAGATCATTGCGTTTCTTACATCTTTCATTATGGTTATTGCATGCAACGTGCAGCCGTCAAAGATCGCTCGAAGCAGCGTGTTCTCGGCAGGTATGACTGGGGTTATTGCAATCTTCGGTATTGCGTGGATGACAGATACATTCTTCCTTGCACATAAAGCTTTCATTATTGAAAGTCTAGGAGGAGTAGTCCAAGAGTTCCCGATCCTCTTTGCCGTTATGATCTTCGTTATGTCAGCTCTGTTGTTAAGTCAGGGAGCTACCACAAGATCGATCATGCCCCTGGGTGTATCGCTTGGTCTCCCGTTGGGATCTCTCGTCGCCTTTGCCCCGGCTGTTAACGGTCTCTTCTTCTTCCCAGCGACAGGCAGTGCGATTTCCGCAATAACTTTCGATAGGTCAGGAACAACAAAAATCGGCAGGTATGTATTGAATCACAGTTTCCAGCTGCCCGGCTTCGTGACTTGCATCAGCTCGATTCTTATTGGCTTGGTTATCTCATACTTCGTTTTCTAATCGGAGATATTAAATGCGTATTGAAAAAGATTCTTTAGGAGAACTTCCTGTTCCGGACGATGCCTACTATGGTATTCAAACTGTTCGTTGTGCGAATAATTATGACGTAACGGACCATACTTTCAATGAGCTTCCTCATGTTATCCGAGCTATGGCCGAGATTAAGAAGGCAGCGGCTTTAACGAATGCAGAGATCGGTGCTTTAGAAAATGATAAAGCTAAGGCGATTGCTCAAGCCTGCGATGAAATTATCGCAGGTAAGTTTGCAGACCAATTCCCCGTGAATGTTTGGAGAAGCCATGGTACCGGCGTCAATATGAACATCAATGAGGTAATTGCTAATCGTGCAAATGAAATCCTCACAGGAGAGAAGGGCTACGATGCCGTTCACCCCAATACACATGTGAACATGTGTCAATCTTCAAACGATACATACCCGGCTGCTGAAGCGATTGTCCTGTATCGGATGATCAGCAAAACTCTCGAATCAGTGAAATATTTCGAAGATGCTTTGGCAGAAAAGGCAGTTGAGTTTAAAGATATTCCTCGCTTGGGGAGAACCTGCATGCAGGATGCTGTTCCTATGACTTTTGGTCAGGTCTTTGGCGCATGGCATTCCTTAATCGCAAGAAATAGAAGGCGGCTGGAAGCGCTCTTACCTGAGTATCAGGAAACGATCCTTGGCGCTACGGTTTTGGGCTCCGGTATGGGAGAACTTCCCGGATATAACGAGGCAGTATACAAACACTTGTCTGCAATAGTAGGTTTCCCAATGAAACAGGCCAAAATGGAGAGCGAAGTTATTGAGGATTCCGCACTATTTGACGGTTCGCAAAACAATGACTCCTTTATTTATTTAATGGGAGTGCTAAAGTGTATCGCCTGTGCCGGCGGAAGGATTGGAAACGATCTGTATGTCTTTAGTTCCGGACCTCGGACAGGGATTGGAGAATTTATTCTTCCCTCAATTGCTCCGGGATCGTCGATTATGCCGGGCAAGATCAATCCCTACATGCCGGAGATGCTTCTTCAGATCATGCAGCAAGTTATTTCTCATGACATGATGGCCACCTTAACAATAAATGAATCCGATTTGGACCTGTGCTCCAGCACGTGCGGCAGCTTTATGGGCAGCATGGAGTCTCTTGAACTCATTGATAAGGGATTCAGATTAGTAACCGACTTGTGTATTAAGGGCATCAAGGTGAATGCGGATTTAGCAAGACATAACGCAGAGATGAGTACCTCACTAGCGACGATGGTTTCTGCTTTATATGGTTATCCAGTCGGGACCAAAATTGCTAAGAAAGCATATGCAGAAGGCAAATCGTGTAAGGAAGTTGCGTTAAGTGAGGGCCTGATCGAGCCGGAAGTCGCTGAGGAGTTATTTGATGTCAGGAAACTCGCAGATCGCAAGGCGACTATTGAAATGTTTAAAAAATACTCAAATCTGAGAAAAATCGGCTAAGGAGATTCAAATGCGAAAAGAACATGATGGTTTGGGAGAAATGGATCTTCCCGATTCTGCCTATTGGGGAATTGTCTCTGAAAGGAACAAGAGAGCGTTTAATGTTGGTTCGCTGACATTAGATGACTATCCTTCATACATCCGAGCAGTTGCACTGTGTAAGATAGCTTGTGCCCGCGCAAATGTTGAAATAGGAGCACTTGACCCGACTAAAGCAAAATTCATTGAAGAAGCTGCTTGGGAAGTTGCTAACGGAAAGTTTAAAGGCAATTTTGTTGTCAACATTTACCGTGGTTCGGGTACACCGACAAACATGATCGTGAACGAAGTAATCGCGCACCGAGCTAACGAATTAATGACGGGAGATAAGACTAAGGGAGGAATTCATCCCAATACACATGTGAACATGTGTCAGTCTACTAACGACTTGATTCCGACAGCAAAAGAAATCGTGATCTATGAAGAATTGGGCAAAGTGATTTCTGCAGCAGAGTATTTTGCTGATGCGCTGCAAGCAAAAGCAGATGAATTTGCAGACGTGATTAAAATGGGGAGAACCTGTCTGCAAGACGCGGTCCCTATGACTTTAGGCCAGGAATTCGGAGCTTTTGCGCACGCGACAAAAAGACTTGTTAAGAGATTGAAATCGGAGCAAAGCCGCTGGAACAGATCTTGTATAGGAGGAACCTGCGTCGGAACTGGTATGGGCTGCATGCCGGGATTTAGAAAAGTGATTGAGCGGCATCTTTCAGACGTGTGCGGACGGCCAATCTATACAGAAGAAGATCTCTTTGACGGCATGATGGCCACAGATGGTATTGTGATTGCTCACGCTCATCTGCAGGCTCTTGCCACAGTCGTATGGAAAACGGCGAGAGATATAAGACTTTTAGGCTCCGGTCCAAGAGCGGGATTTGGAGAAATCAATTTGCCCGCTGTTGCACCCGGCTCTTCCATTATGCCTGGTAAGGTTAACCCAGTTATTCCGGAAATGGTTTTCTTGTCCACAGACAGAGTTTGCTCTAATCATGCAGGGCTAATTGCCGGCGTACTTTCTGGTTGGTTGGAATTGGGGACCTCTTCAGGAATTCCGGTTAAAAGCTTCATTGAGAGTTCCGATCTGCTGTCTAGAACCATGCGCGTCTTTGCGGATAAATGTATTAAAGGAATAACCGCCAATAGAGAGCATTGCCGTGGGATGACGGAAAAGTCAACCTCTTTGGCGACGATGGTTTCCGCGCTGTTTGGCTATGAGGTCGGCACAAAGATAGCTCATTTGGCTCTCGATGAAGACATAACTTGTAAAGAAGCGGCAAAGAAAGCTCACGTGCTGCCTAACGAGGTTATTGAGGATCTGTTTAATGTTGATAATCTTGTCGACGCAGACAAGATGGAGGAGCTTTTTGCGAAATACCAGAACTACAGAAATGTGTGAGTTTAGAGTGAACTATTCCGCATTAAGAAAATTTCTTAAACGACAAACACTCTAGCTGAGGGTGTTTGCCTTGCTGAATAGTGTAAGCAAGAGCTACGACAAGTCTTTAATTATTAAAAAGCCCGCGGTGACGCGGGCTTAGATAATTAAAGGATAACCGGCTCGTTTGGCACCGGATTCTCAACGAGCTTATTGGGAAACGCCGGCGCAAGCAGTTTGGCGAGTTCTTTGAACGCGTTGCAGACGCCGCTTTCGAACTGGCCTTGGGAGAAACTTTCCTCGATTCTCTTGACGATCTCGTTCAGTTCGTTTTGCTTGACGACGCGGGTAGCCGCTCGGTCCAGATAAATCTCAATCGCGCGATCGCTTAGATTGAGATAAATCAGAACGCCGTTGTTCTCTTCCGTGTCCCAAACGCCGTACTGGCCGAAAAGCTCTTTTGCCCGATCGGCGTCTGTGATGTTTCTTCTCAGATCCTTAGAAGGAATGCTGCGTTCGATGATCAGGCGGAATTCCGCGCTGGTCCGGGTTTCGCATTCTTCAATGCAGCGGGACACCTCGTCCAGAGAAGACTGAGGAAAGGCCATGGTCACCGGGATTGGTGACATTACCCAATGTTTAAGTATTCTTCCGACTGACATTTTTACCAACTCCCGCTTGCGCCGCCGCCAGCGGAATCTCCTCCGCCTCCGGAGCCGGCACCGCCGCCCATGCCTCCGATTCCGCCACCGTCACCGAAGCCTCCGCCGAATCCGCCGCCACCGCCGAATCCTCCAAAGCCGCCGAAACCACCTCCATTATTTCGACTGCGATAGCGGCGATCCTGAGAGTACATTCGCGCAGTGCGTCTTGCACCCGCCTCAAGGACAGCAGTCGGGATACTCATGGCGATGATGACCACTGCGATCGCAATGATAATGCCCGCTGTGAGCGACTGCATGATGAAGGCAGAGAGTCCGCCGACTGCCAGACCGGCGATGGGCGCGGATTTGCGGCCCATCAGCTCTCTTAACATCATGGTGATCACAAAGCCGATGAAAATCACTGCGACCCAAGGCTGATCCCAAAGGGCTTCATCCGGATCGTAGATGTTCCAGTTGCCTTCATCAGAAGATTTTGCGTCGGGCGCCGGCAGATTGCCCGCCTCAATGCGCGCAAAGATTCTATTGAGGCCCTGATTGATGCCCTGATAGTAATTATTGGTTTTGAAGGCCGGAAGGACCGCTTCGTTAAGGATGCGGGACGCGGTGACGTCCGGGATGATGCCTTCCAAGGCGCGCATCACGTCAATGCGAACTCTGTGATCATTAACAGCGACGACAAAGAGCAGTCCGTCACCGACATTTTTACGTCCGAGTTTCCATTGATCCCCGACTCTGTGCGCGTAATCCTCAATCGGCTCTCCGTTTGTGGAGGGGACAATGATGACCGCGATCTGAGAGCCGACTTTGGATTCAAAGGAAGCGAGCTTTGCCTCGAGCGAGCGTTTCTGCTCCGGTGTCAGGATATTTGCCGTGTCAGTGACATAGGCAACATCCGGTACCGGAAGCAGATCGGCCGCGTTTGCTTCGCAGAAAAGCGCTGCGATGCTGACGATCAAAGCGGCTAGAAAACTAAGCCATTTACTTGGCCGGAGCAGGAGCAGTTGTTCCACCGAAGTCCACCTTTGGAGGAGTTGTGATAGCGGCTTCATCAGCTACCGTGTACTGCGCCTTAGGTTTGTAGCCGAGGATCCAGACCCAGACCATCTGCGGGAACTGACGGATATAAGTGTTGTATTCCTGAACCGTCTTAATGTAGCGGTTGCGTGCAATCGCGATGCGGTTCTCGCATCCCTCAAGCTGAACTCTCAGCTCTTGGAAGGCGGCGTTGCTCTTGAGTTCAGGGTAGCGTTCTACCGTGACGAGCAAACGTGAGAGAGCGCTGCTTAATTCGCCCTGAGCCTGTGTAAATTTCTTGAACGCTTCGGGATTTTCCATCAATTCCGGAGTCGCCTGAATGGACGTGGCCTTAGCTCTGGCGTTGATGACGTCTGTCAGGGTGGATTTCTCGAAATCCGCTTCGCCCTTGACGGAGTTCACGACGTTAGGAATCAGGTCATTGCGGCGCTGATACTGATTCAGCACTTCGCTCCATGCTGCTTTAGTGGATTCGTCGAGCGTTTGGATTTCGTTGTATCCGCAGCCCGTCAGCATGGTGGCAGTCATAAACATGCCTGCGACTAACATGAAAAATCGTTTCATAGAAGGCACCTCGTGTCTAAAGGTCTGATTAAAAGTTTAAGAAAAATAGGTCAGCAGCTGCTCGATCGGTTCCCTAGGCTGGGGAGTCGGAGCGTCTTTTTTAGGTGTACCGAGCATGATCCAGCAGGCGATGATTTCGTCTTTTCTGCAGAAGGCTCTAACCGCATCCGGGTATTTGGTGCTGGATCCGCTCACGATCTTGCCGCCGAATCCTTTGATTTCCAGCGCGGAAAGAAAATTAGAAACCGCGGCGCCAACGCTCATCCACTGTTCGTATTCCGGGACACGGGCGTTGTCGGTGCTGATTTTTGCGATAGCCGCGACGACAGCGGGCGCTTTAGTCGCTTTGCTGCGTGCTTTTGCGGCTTCTTCGGCATCTGCGCCCATGGAAAGCTCACCGCTTTCGAAGAAGTCCGCGAGCTTGGCGCGGTTTTCTATGATGACGAAACGCACCGGATGCAGTCTGCAGTGATCCGGTGCGGCAGAGGCCCACAGAGCGGCCTCTTCATAATCCTTTGCTGTGGGTACGGGTTCTGTTAGAAACTTTGCGCCCACGGAGTGCCGTGAGGCAAGCCTCTGAATGATTGAGCTAGGCATTTTGCATTTTTCTAAATAATCGGGACTAACTTTAAGCTTTGCCGATAATCATAATGGTTTCTACTTAATGTAGAAGCGTCCGAACTCAAATTGGAAAGTGTTTAGCAGAAAAGATCGGGCTGTATGGTTTAGAAAAGGCAAAACGCCAAAAATCCTAGAGACCATAAGAGGAAAGCCAGAGCAACCGGCGGAAAGATCTGCTGAATTAGACGGAATGCCGAGCATTTGAAGTACTTAGCGCAAACAATGAGGCACAAATGAGCGGGAGTTAAGTATTGGATAAAGAATCCCAGCGCTAACAGCCAGCACACTAAGTTGAACTGGTTTCCGGTTAAGCCGACGATCAGAGGCATGACAATCGCAACATACGCTTGGCTTATCCCTGTTATATAAGCCAAAAAGACAGTAACAAGAGAAAATGTGAGGACTGTAGGAACACCGCTCGAATAGATGAAGTTTGTCAGTAGCTGATTGATCCCAAGCGAGTTGATAACAGCAGCAAATATTAGGATGAACGCGACCTCAGAGAGTAGAAAAAGGTTATCTTTGCTTGGCTTGAAAGCTTTCCAAACGGTCTGAGGTGAAACCAATGCCAGCGTAAAAATGACGGTTGCCAGCCAGAAGAAGATTTTTATATCCAAGAGAAAAAAGATCAGAGTTTCAATGAAGATTGAAACGAATACGAGGATTATTTTCAAGCTCATCGAGCTTTTGATTGAGTGGCCGGTTTCTTTTGAATATTTCTTAGAACTCGGAATCAGAAACTTCCAGCCCAATAGGAAAGTAAGCAAAGTGAGCGGAAGCAAAGTTAGACTGACAAACCACAAAGAAGTGTTTGTAATGGCGCAGGCCAAGACGGTTCCCGTGATCAGTGGGTTGCTGTATACGTGGAAGTGCCTGAAAAAATAGTTAATCGCGGCGAGCTGACAGCCTGAGAGTTTTTTCCCAGCTGAAGACGGAAACATGGAGCAGGCAAAATGCGCGCCGCCTATAGACGGAATCAAACCGATTAGCCCGGGGATGAACGCATAGGACAGACGAGTTAAATTCCGATCCGCCAGATAGTTTTCGATCGACGAGATCACGCTTAGTCGATCAAGAATTCGCTCCAAGACAGATACCAAATAGAGGATTAGAAGAGGAGCAAAAAAGTAATCGAAGGTGCCTAAGCGGTTAAATGTGTCATGAACTGTTCGACTATTACCAAAAAAGACTAGCAGTGCTAATGACGCAGCTAAGAAAAACCTTCCTATCGTCATAGTCTCTCCTTGGTTCTTTATCGCTTGAATTTATTCGGCGAACCGGCAGATTTGAAGGAAAGCTCCGTCCTGCTCGTTAAATTCATTGAATTCTTTTAATCGTTTTCTCGCGACAGGCTCATCGAGCTTGTAGATTTCATAGGCGAGGGCGTCAGTCAGTGCGAGCATGGGAGACATGATATCCAAGAACCCCTGAAAAAGAAGAGGTGTCAGCAGGGACACTTCAGCAAGACTGATTTCGTCAAAAGTTCTGTAGTCGGAGACGACAATGATCTTGACGCCTTTTCTTGCCAAGAGTCTTATCAGCTTCAGCGTTGACCGCGGATAGTGAATCACTGTAAAAATTAAAGCGGCGTCTTCCTCAGAAAGATCGTTGATTGCAGAAAAGGCATCAAATTCATCAGTTCCCTGAATGTAGCGAACATCTTTATGAACCTTACCGAGGACATACGAAGCATGAACTGCAACGCCGAAGCTCGCCTTATGGCCAACGGTGACAATTTTGCGGGCCCTGTATAGCGTATTGGCGGCCTTTAAAAAATTTTCATTGTCCAATTCTTCGGAGAAAGTTTTTAAAGCTTTCATCGACTGTCTGATGGTTGCTGACAGAGTATCGTCTTTGTCGGAAGCTTCAACCGCTAGAAATTCATGTTTTCCAATTGAACCCTGAGCGATTTGCTGAAGCTCTTTCTGCAGGGCAGGGAACCCGCTGAACCCCATCGCAGTTGCGAATCTCACAACTGTTGCCGAACTGACTCCGGCTCTTTCTGCAAGTTCTGAAGCGTTAAGGAAAGCCGCTTCCAGATGGTTATGCAGAAGAAAATTTGCGATTCTTCTGTGCTGACGAGACAGCTGCTGAGCTTTTACTTCTAAAAGCTTTAAAAAATTTGGAACATTGGCTAATTCAGTTTGCTGCATTATTCGTTTCTTCTGAAATTTAGATTTCATTTTAATCAACAAATTATTCTCTGTTTTGTGAGAAATTGGAATTATTAGTTAGTAAAACTACTAATTTTGAAAAATTTATTACGTAATTAGAATTTCATTCAGCTTCATTTGAAATAAAAATTGCAAGGAGAACTTATGCAGCGACGCAATTTATTTAAGCTTGGACTCGGTTCTTTAGGAATCATGAGTACCGCAGAGCTGGTTCACGCACAGGAACCGTCTGAATCCAAGACGAACAACTTTGACTTTATCGTGATAGGCGCTGGCGCGGCTGGTATGGCGGCAGCCATAGAAGCAAGATCATTAGGAGCTTCTGTCGCAGTTCTTGAAAAGGCGCTCCGTCCTGACGGCAACACGTTTTATGCTTCCGGACGTCTGTGCGGCGTAGGAAGCCGCTATCAAAAAGAGACCGGGGACACTCTCGAGAAATTTGTCAATGATGCTTGGCACGAAACACAAGGGGTTGGAGATAAAAAAGTCATTGAGGCTTTTGCCAAGGAATCCGGCCCAAGTATTGACTGGCTTATCGATATGGGCGTCCCCCTGACGCTGAAAAAGGGGTTGCCGGCGCCAAATTTGTCCAGAGCTTTCTTTATGACCACAGACGGAACTACCGGAGGATCTATTCTGATGAGAAGGCTTCTTAAGAAAGCAAAGGACGACGGAGTCAAACTTTTTGTGAACACGAAAGCCTTTGAACTTATCACTAATCCGGATGGGGATGTCATTGGCGTCAAGGCGAAAACACCTGAAGGAGTCAAGTCGTTTATGGCTGCCAAGGGTGTGATTATCGCGACCGGAGGATTCTCGGCTAATGAAGAAATGCGCGTGATGTACATGGGTCCGTGGGCTGCAAGACTGAACTTGAGAGGCTCCATGAGGAACACCGGCGAAAATATTCTTATGACCAGACCGCTTGGCGCAAAACTTGTAAACATGACAGAGTTTTACGCTGGTCCGATTGTTCCTGAAACGCATGCAAATCCGGCTCGTGTCAGCAACTCCGCATACGGAATGATTGTTGGTAAAGACGGCAAGCGCTGTGTAGATGAAAGCTTGGGGCAGGCCATACGCTCTAAGCTTCTGCCGCAGGTAACTCCTGATAATCGGACGTTCATCATTTGCGACATCAAGACAAACGATGAAGACAATATCCTTACCAAACTCTTAGACCGCTTCAAGAGATTGAACAGCCCTGTTTACGAGGCCAACACTATCGCTGAATTAGCTAAGAAAGCCGGCATTAATGAGAAAAATCTTGTTGTCAGCGTAAAAGAGTTCAACGAGGCAATTGCTAAAAATAAAGGTTCTGAACAGGAACCCCCTCACAACAGAAAGAAACCGCACCCTGTTTCTACCACGCCGTTTTATGCCATTCCGATGAGCGGCGGTATTGCGGCTACTTTTGGGGGACCGAAGATCAATGAGCATGCGCAGGTTATTGATTTGGATGATGTTCCGATTAAAGGACTTTACGCAGCCGGTAATGCTGCAGGCGGCCTCTGGTATGCGGAAGACATTCCGGGCTGCCAAATTACGAGCGGCGTGGCGATGGGAAGAATCGCCGCAAGACATGCAATCACAGGCAAATAAGGAGAATGAAATGAAACATAAGTTGTTAGCCTCTATTTTTGCGGGTTTCTTAGCCTTATTTTCGGTTTCGGTGTTTGCTCAGAACGCCGCTCCTTTAGCGGACAGACATGTTCAGAAGGGACAGAACTGTGCGGCTTGTCATTCGGAGAATCCCCCTGCAAAGGCGGTTCCGACTGAAAAATGTCAAAGCTGCCATGGCGGATTTGAGGCTATGAAAGAAAAGACTAAGGATCTCAAGCCTAATCCTCACTATACGCATATGGGCGATCAGTCTTGCGAAGAGTGTCATAAGGGCCATCAACCGTCAGTTAACATGTGTTCTCAATGTCACAAAATTGAACTGAAAGTAAAGTAGTCTGATTGTGACGGGCATGAGGAGACCTTATGGTCTCCTTTATTTGTTTTGGGATTAAACAGCCGTTTGATGAAGTGCCTGTGACGTGGATATGAATAAGGAGAGCTAGTTAATAGAAATGAACGAGGAATTCGTTTCAAATCGTCGTCACGACAGCTATACCCCACGTTCTTGGAAAAAGTGTTACCGAGTAGGTAATTTCCACCTAACGCGAATAAATAACCTCCCGTATTATTAAAAGTTTTCAAAAGTTCCCAGAAAGAATCAGACGTGAGAGAAACTTTTAACTTCGATAAAAAAGACAGAGAACTGCTCAGACGCATCAACGAGGTGATTGACCACGGCCCCGCGACATCCGAAGAGCAGGAGGCCTTTAATACCAGTCTGCATCCGCACGGTATCCAGAATATGGTCACCACCCATGAAGTTCGCATGGCAATGGCGGTCATTAACCTTCTGCAGAGACTGAACAGCATCGAAGGAATGAATGAGCGCCTGTCCGCGCTTAAAACACTTCATGAAGAAGTGCTTTACAGCGCTCAGACGCCCTTTAAGTTCAATACGGCCCGCGTGCTGATTCAAATCATGAAAGATATTGTCCGCTCCCGCGGCAATGAGGAAGAGCAGCTTCGTCTGATCCACGACTTCCAAAAGGTTGCCGCAGGCAACCCCCGAATCGTCCGCTCCTTTCTCACTAGGTACTATCTTTTGGAAATGCCGGAAGAGTGGAATCAGAAGACCATGGATGACCATGTTCATGATTCAAACACCATGGGTCGCAAGAACCCGACTTACCTGGTGATGGATGCTCGTGTAAAAGGTATTCGACGTCTGTCCGTCGTGTATTACAACTATGTGGATCCGCACGCCGTTTACGAGCTGTTCGAGGCGGCGCGCATCATGGAAATTTCCGTCCGCTTAGGCATTAAATACAGGGCCAAGTTTGACGATCGATACGTAGAGATTCTCTGGACGCCCAGAGGATTTACCGATACGAAGAGCGTGATGGACTTCCTGCAGGAACCGGATGTTGTTCGCTTAATGGCCCAGGGCCGAAAGGTCGAACTTTGGGCGCGTGAGCGAGTCCTTGAGACGCTTGCCGCCTTTAACGAGAAGCACGCCCCGACAATCGAAAAGGAATACGGCCTGAAACTGCCGAAACTTTCTGAAGAGCAGTTCAGAGCATTCATCGGAACCGGACAAACCTCCTTAGTTCGTTTGGCTGAATTTACGCATAAGTCCATTCTTCCGGCTCTTGAAGCGAGAGCGGAAGAAATCCAAGAGGCATTAGGCACCGCGGCCGAAAACGAAAAAGCCGATTTGAACGCATCCTTGGCAAAGCTTGATGAGCTCACGTCTGCGTATCTGTATCAGAACTATCTGAGACCAAGCCGCAACTCCGAGATTAAGTCGCTGAGCCTTCCTCAGGATGACGATCGTCCGGAGCTTCTGAATATTGATATCGCGTCTTTGCTTTCCATGCTCAAGTCTGTGCGTGCGAATTCGCGCGCCACTTTGCTGACAAGTCGGCTGAGCGCTGTCGATGTGCTGGAACTTCTGTGGGATACGGAAGGCGCTATTTCGCACTTGGAAGTCTTCAACATGAAGGAGTGGAAGCTTGGGTCACAGGAGAATATTCAGGAGATCAATGATCTGCAGCACGCGATCAATGAAAGAAACGTCATCAAGCTTAAACGTCTGATTTCTTCGATGCTCGCGCTTCCGCAGGTGCAGGAGCATCCGCAGAAGAAGGCGGTATTTACCGAGATTCTGGAAAACATTCCATTGCTCTTGAGTTTCTACCGCCGCCAGCCCCTTGGAAGTCGATTCGGTACGGACTCCACGACGCTCTTGGGTTCGCATTTTGGCATGGGGCTTGCCGTGCCGGAAACGCTTCCTGTGAGCGCGCAGAAAATGATCGGTAAAAAATCCCGATTCAGCCCGTTCAGCCTACCACTTAAAGTGCCGGTTAAATGCGTGGATGTGTACTCGGAAAACGAGCACTCGCCCGGCTGGATTAAATGGCTCAAAGAAAAGACCGGATGCTCCAAACTCGGCAGAAAACACGAACGAGTCTGGGAAGCCGGCTACGCGCATGCCGCTCTCACTGATAAAGGAAACATCATTACGTTGGGCGGTGAGACGCCTGCGGATTCCAACGGTTTTGTTCATAAGCAGAGCGAAGAAAAAAACGGTAAGAAGCAGGGCTTTGCGTACACCAATACCACGCTTTTAAACATCCTGAAGGTTTCCATCGGTTTTGTTCCGGCGTTCTTCACGTTCATGATGACGCAGAACTGGTGGGTGCTTGCTTGGTTCGGCGCGCTGATTTGGTTCAGTATCACCGGTGTCCGTAACATTATTCAGGCGCTGATCGCGGCGGGCGGATTCCGTCAGGGTATGCGCATTAATTGGACTCAGGTTGTGAACTGGTCCCGCGTGAGTGATTCGCTTATGTACACAGGCATGTCGGTCGTGCTGCTGGAAGGCTTTACGCGCAACATCCTGCTCGGCCATTGGCTCGGCATCACTGTAGATAAAGCGCCGCTTCTGGTGTTCTCGATCATCGCGCTTGCGAACGGCTTATATATCTCTTCGCACAATATCTTCCGAGGCTTCCCGAAAACCGCGGTGGTTGGAAATCTCTTCAGAAGCGTGCTCGCGATTCCGGTGGCGATGGTCTACAACTTTGTACTGGCAATGATCATTCCAATTCTGACGGGCGGTTCCGCTGCGGCGGTTCTAGTGCCCGCGGCCGCAATTGTTTCCAAGTTTGCTTCTGACACCGTTGCGGGCGTGATCGAAAGTGTCGCGGATCGTCAGAACAACTATCGTCTGCGTACCTCAGACTTTAAGATGGGCGTCAAAGGCCTGTTTGACTGCTTCACCAAGCTTGAACTTGCGTTCCCGAAGAACGACATCCTCTCGCTCCTTTCTAATCCTTCCGAATTCATCAACATGATTTCGATGAAGTCGAAGGCGATGGAGATTCAGTGCATTGTGATTTCGCTAGACCTGATGTACATCTGGTACTACCAGCCCTGCGCAAGATACGCCTTCATGTCCGAGCTTCGCAAGATGAGTGCGGAAGAAAGACTGGTGTTTGTACGCTTCCAGCAGACGCTGTCTCAGTACCAGGAGGTATCACGTCTCTTCCTTGACGGAATGCTCGGACAGAAATTCTCCAAGGCGCTTTCTTTCTACTTGGAAAACTACAAGGATTACCTGCAGGCCATTGAGGAGATCCGAGTTAAGGCTGATGGCGGCGATATTGTTCAGGTTTCTCAAAAACAGGAGAAATTAGCCGAACAAGGCTTAAAGCAGCAGGAACCTGCTTAATAAACTGTTCTTTACCGGGAGGCCGTCAATTTGACGGCCTTCTGTCTATTTGAAGGGATTTAGATCCGATCGCATCGGCCAATCAAAGTGGACTTCAGAGCACAAGATTTGTTCGGTTTGCGGTTGGATTTCAGAAAAATTTAATTGCCATGCAACTTAAAAACGGCATTTATTAGCGAAAGGAAATAAGATTTATAAAATATATCGATATATTCTTATTAATTTAAATATATTTAAAAATAAATAAAACAAATAGTTAATAAAGATTAGCTCATCGTATATGCTTGGTTTTGATACAGGGAATTCATAGATTTATCGATATAAAAATATTTCTAAACTTACAAATAGGTTATGTAGTTGTTAGCAGTCAAATCTTCTTGTAGGAGAAATATTTATGTCAAGCAAAATGTGGGGCGGTCGTTTTTCTGAAGTACCGTCTAAATTTGTTGAAGAATTCGGTGCAGTCATCAAAGTAGAAACTCGTCTCTGCCCGTACGATATCCAAGGCAGCATGGCGCATGTAACGATGCTTGGCGAAACCGGTATTCTGAAGGCAGAAGATGTCGAGCTGATTAAAAAAGGTCTCGCAGAAGTCGGCAAAGAAATTGAAGCAGGCAAGTTTGTCTTTAACGCCGAAGACGAAGACATTCACATGGCAATTGAAAAGCGCCTCACCGAAATTATCGGACCCGCAGGCGGTCGTCTTCATACCGGAAGAAGCCGTAACGATCAGTGCTGCGTGGACAGCTATCTCTACTTCCGCGACGCAACGAAAGAATGCCAGAAGCTGATCGTCGAAATCCAGAAATCCCTTTTTGAACAGGCAGAGAAGAATTTCGGCACCATCATGCCGGGCTTCACACACCTTCAGGTTGCTCAGCCCGTACTTGCCGCACATTGGATGATGGCTTATTTCTGGATGCTCAAACGCGACTACGACAGACTGCAGAGCTTCCTCGACCGTCTTGTTGAGTGCCCATTGGGTGCCGCCGCTTTAGCGGGAACGGACTTCCCGATCGATCGTTGGTCGACTGCCAAACAGCTCGGATTCAAGAAGCCGACAGAAAACAGTATCGATACTGTTGCTGACCGCGACTACTGCATTGAGTTCGCCTCTATCGCCGCAATGAGCTACATGCACTTATCCCGCCTTTGCGAAGAAATCATTATCTTCGCGAGCCAGGAATATAAGTTTGTCGAACTCTCCGATGACTTCACAACCGGCTCCTCCATCATGCCGCAGAAGAAGAACTGTGACTTTGCGGAACTGATTAAAGGTCGTACCGGCCGTATGTACGGCTACCTCCAGGCCATGTTGACCATGATGAAAGGTATCCCGCTTGCATACGACAAGGATATGCAGGAAGACAAGTTCCTTTCTTACGAGACGATTGACCTTTGGCAGAACACTATGAAAGTTATGGCTCCGATGGTCCGCAAGATGCGAATCAACGCTAAACGCACATATCAGGCTGCGGCGCACGGCTTCTCTACCGCGACTGATATGGCCGACTACCTTGTCAAGAAAGGCATGCCGTTCAGAGATGCGCATCGCGTAGTAGGGCAGACCGTTCGTTACTGCGTTGAAAAAGATAAAACTCTGGAAGAGCTCACGCTGGGAGAATTCAAGGCTCAGTCGGATTTGTTTGAAGAAGATATCTTTGAAGATATCTCCCTTGAACACTCTGTGGGTGCCAGAAAGTCCTACGGCGGCACTTCTCCTGAAGCCGTAAAAGTTCAGATGCAGAACGCTGAGAAATTCCTCGACGACGCACATCAGAAGCTTCTCTAAACATCGCAAATCAGGGCGCGGGTTTGACTCGCGCCATCGGATTACCGGCAGAAAATTCTTCACAAAACTATGAGAGACATTATTGAAAAACAAGGCATGCGCAGCTGCTTAGGCATGGGAATATTGTTCTCCATACTAAGTGCGGTGACATACGGCCTTAATCCGATTTTTGCGAAACTAGGGTATGCGGCCCAGCTCTCCGGAATAGAGATCCTGCAGTCGAGATTTTTGTTCGCTGTTATGACTCTTGCCATTGCCGGTCCGTTTTTGGAGGACGGTTTTTATCGCTTCTCCAAATCGCTGCTGATTAAATCGCTCTTTATCGGCTTAATCGTCCTTTTGCCGCTGAATCTTCTCTATGTGTATGCGCTGAAAGATATTCCGGCGTCAATGATGAGTCTGATCACTTACGTTTATCCGGTGATCATTCTTCTTGTTAACGGAACCGTCTTTCACAAGAAAATACAGTCGAGCCAGATTGTTTCAGTCGCACTGATCGTCTTGGCGTGCGTGTGTATCTTTTCTGATGCGCTGCGTTCCAGAATCACTCTTACGGCTTTAGCCCTCGGATTTTTATCCACACTCATGTACGCTGCATACCTTCTTTCGCTTCAGCAGCTCGCGGAGAATGTGTCAGCTTACAAGATCACTTTCTTAACCCTTCTTTTTGCCAGTCTCGGACTTTGTTTCTTCCACAATCCTGTTTCTGTTCTCAGTCTTAATGCAGAACAGCTTGGCGTTACTTTCGGCTACGGCGTGGTTTCGACAGTACTGTCAACCATATTCGTATCCAAAGCGATCCAAATGCTCGGTGCGACGCAGGCAGGAATCTTCTGCTCATTTGAACCGGTATTCACCATCTGCTTTGCCAGTTTTCTCCTCGGTGAACATATTCCGGCATTCCGCTGGGCAGGCATGGTTCTTTTGATTGTTGCGATCATTGCGCCCAACAGAAACAAGATTACTGAAGTCCTGAGACCTAAAACCCTTCAATAAGGAGAATTATGATGGACATGATGTTTTGGATGGAACTGATCGTCGTCATTGTCGCTATCTTTATAGGCGCTAAATGGGGCGGTGCAGGCCTAGGCGCAGCAGGCGGTATAGGCCTAGCTGTCCTGGTCTTTGTATTTGATATGAAACCCGGGGCGCCGCCCGTGAGTGTGCTGCTCATCATCACTGCTGTGATCACCTGCGCGTCTATTCTGCAGGGCTCAGGCGGTTTGGATTTCTTGGTTAGTATCGCAGAGAAGATGCTGCGTAAACATCCAAAGAACATTACTTTCATGGGACCGTTGGTTTGCTACCTCTTCACGCTCTTCTGCGGTACTGCTTATGTTGCTTTCTCGGTTTATCCCGTCATTGCCGAAGTTGCGATCGGCGCAAGAGTCCGTCCGGAGCGTCCGCTGACGATGTCCGTGATAGGAGCCCAGTCGGGTATTACCGGTTCTCCGATGTCTGCTGCGACTGGCGCTGTGATTGCTCTTCTCGCGGTTAAAGGAGTAACACCGCTGCAGATTTTCGCGGTATCGATCCCTGCCTGTCTGATCGGTGTTCTGATCGGCTGCGCTTTCATGTTCAAGAAGGGCTATGAGCTTGCCGACGATCCCGAATTCCAGAGACGCGTGATGAGCGGCGAGTTCCAGGACAAGCCGGTCAGCACTGACATGCGCAGCTATTCTTCCAAGGCCAAGAGAGGTGTTGCGGTTTTTGCGCTTGGCATTTTGGCAGTTGTCTTCTTCGGTTCTTTCCCAAGTCTTCTTCCTTCATGGGAAACCGCAGGCAAGGTGACACGTCTTTCTATTCCGAATATGGTTCAGATCGTGATGCTCTGCTGCGCCGGCCTCATCATGGTGATTGCCAATGTTGAACCGAAGAAACTTGCTGACGGCTCTGTCTTTCGTTCCGGCTTAATCGGCATGGTCGCGGTTTACGGTGTGTCTTGGCTGACAGCGACTTTCTTTAATTTCTATAAACCGATGTTTGTTTCCGAGTTCGGAAACATGATTGCGGGTGCTCCGATTCTCTTTGCAGTTGCGCTGTTCATTCTCTCCGGCGTGCTCTTTTCTCAGGGTGCGACGGTTACCGCTCTGGTTCCGATGGGTATCGGTTTAGGCATTGCTCCGTCTGACTTAGTTTGGATGTTCCCTGCGGTCAGCGGCTACTTTGTTATTCCTGCGGGCGGCGCGATCATCGGCTGCGTTGCCTTTGACAGAACCGGAACGACAAGAATCGGCAAATTCGTCTTTAATCATAGCTACATGCTGCCCGGTATTGTGACGACGCTCAGTCAGCTAGTCATTGGTTATGTGATTGCTCAGTTTGTTTTCTAAGACGGTCACTTAATCTTTCGAAGCCGAGGCAGGATCCTCGGCTTTGCAATTAGAATGGTCTGATAACAGGAGTAAATGATGCCGCTGTCTCCAAAATCAGAAGAATTTCTCAAGGTCGAGCGTTATATTTTTAGAACACATCCTCAGCCCGGCGACAAAGTCGCCGGAGAAGATGAACTGATCGCTAATCTTCATTTGACGCGCTATAAAGTGCGTCAGGCCTTGGATCTTCTGGTACAGATGGGTGTGGTTGAGCGTCAGAAGAAGCGTGGAACCATCATTAAAAGGCTCGCGACAAATGACATGACGTATAACATTCTGGAGCAATTGAAGCTTGCAGGATTTGATGAAGAAGAATTTAACGAGGCGCGGCTGATGATTGAGCTTGCAGTCATTCCTTTTGTGATTCAGCGGCTTACTCCTGCGATTCAGGCCCAGATGAGACAGCTTGCTCAGAACATACGGCTTTACTCGGAAGATCCGCTAAAGGCCGATGCGTTTCTCATGGAATTTCATCTGCTCATGCTGCACAGCTGCGGCAATCGAGTGATGGAAGTGTTTGCCGGTGTTGTGCGGACCTATTTCAAATCAACCAAGCATCTGATCAAAGAGAAGCCGAAGGAATTTTTTGAAAAACGGGCGGATCTCTGCGAGAAGCTTCTCGCAAGTTTAAAAAATAAGGAGTTAAATTCTGCCGCTTTGATCCTGACGGAGATGATTGAAGTAAAAGACGGGCAGTGAGTAATAGCAGCTGAACCGCAGTGCTTTAGCTTTGTTTCTCTCGTCAAGGAAATGCCGTCAGTGTGCAAGAGGAAGGCCGCCAAATGGCGGCCTTCTCTGTTGAACTGCTAAAAATCAGCTTTATTTATTCTGGCTGGCAGAGATACCTGCGATGTTGCCAAATGTCAGAGCGTCAGCGATAGCATTTCCGCCGATGCGGTTCTTGCCGTGCAGACCTCCGGTGACTTCACCTGCGGCGTAAAGGCCTGGAATCGGTTTCCCGTTTGCATCCAGAACTTGAGCGTTCGTGTTAATCGCGACGCCTCCCATGGTGTGGTGTACGGACGGTTTGCGGGGTTCCGCATAGTACGGACCTTCATACATCGGAATCGTCGGAGAGCACGACGGACGATTGAATTCCGTATCTTTTCTTTCGCCGCGGCAGAAGCTGTTGAATTCATCAAAGGTCTTTTTCAGGACCTTAGGATCGATGTTTGTCTTCTTCGCGAGCTCTTCGACAGTTTCACCTCTGACCAGTTTGCCGGCTTTGATGAGGCTGTCTACGGACAGTCCGTGAACAGTAAGGCCGTCTTTCACCCGAGCGTTTTTAACCGTGCACATTCTCCAGAATGTCCCGCCGGGCTGCTGAATCGCAGCTTTCGAAAGGACGTCTCGACGTTCCATTTCGTTGACAAATCGTTTGCCTTCGTTGTTAACGTAAAGTGCTGTACCTTCACAGGTTGCGATCGTCTGACCGGTGGTTGGATCAGTAACCGGAAGCAGCTGGATATAACCCATGCCGACTAACTTGGCACCGGCTTTCTCTGCCATCGGAATGCCGTCACCGGTAATCGCGCGGCTGTTAGTTGTACCGATGCGCTTGTCAAGCTTGCCGTCCCAAAGCTGGTCGTATTTCATGCGCATTTCGATATTCGCTCCGAAACCGCCTGTTGCTAAAACAACACCTTTCTTAGCAAGGACCTCGACGTTTTTGCCTTGACCATCTTTAGCCTTAACACCGACGACTCGACCGTTATCTTTGATCAGCTCGTTAGCACGAGTCATGTAGTAGACCTTAACGGGGAGTTTTTCTTTATCTATCGTATCTCGGTAGGTATTGAGATAGCCTAAGCCGCTGTGATAGTTCGCAGCGTCATGGCTTCTAGGCCAGAGAGCGCCGACGTACTGGCTGGTATACGGGTGCCACTCAAGGCCCATTTTCGAAAGGCGAACAACCGTTTCGGGGGCGTGTTTCGTCATTTCATAGATCAGATCAAGATCGGCTTCATAATCACCGTCTTTCCAAGTCTGAAGAGCATGGAATTCGGGACTGTCAAAAAGAACCCCCGGGTGAGCTTTAATCCAAGCGTTGTAGTCAGCGGATATTTTGGTCTGAAGTTGTTTGTGAAGTTCGCTTCTAGGCTTATCTTTTAGGACATCCTCTACGAGTTTCATCTGTCCTTCAGACATCTTCTGCTTGCTTTCAAGCGCTTCATCGGCAGCGTTCAGAGCACCTCCGGCGAGAATGGTATTACCACCGAGGAACGGCATTTTCTCAAGAACAATGACATTGGCTCCTTTGCGCGCTGCGGCAACAGCTGCAGACATACCGGCCCCGCCGCCGCCAACGATGACAACGTCAGCTTCAGATTTAGCAGGAACTGATACGGCGTATTTAACTGCCTCGCCTTTGCGGAATTGTGCAGGATCAAGACCGGCTTTCTTAAGTGCGTCGGAAACAGCACTTAGAATACCCATAGATGTGAAAGTTGCGCCGGATACGCGGTCAACTTTCAGTGTCTGATGATCAACGATGGCTTTAGGAATAAAAGCTTTAGGAAGATCGGAAACGCCGGGAGATTCAAAGTTTTTAAGGATTTTGACGTCCTTGATATGACCCTTTTCAACAGTGACAGCGACGTGAATTGCATCGTTGTGGCCCTGAGCTTCTCCTTCAAATGTTCCGTCTGCGGCTGAAGCAGTAAATCCGAATATGAACAGTAATGCCGCGGCTGCGGGAGTAAGCAGTCTTTTCATTTTTCCTCCAAGAATTGAGTGCTGACAGAACAATTATTCTCAAAACTCGGGACGTAAACTATATACGAAAGTTTATGGTGAGGATGCGGTTTTCCCTGCTTTTCGGCCGAAGACGAGTGCATCCGTCAATCCGTTTCCGCTGAGTCTGGATTGGCCGTGAACGCCTCCGGTGATTTCTCCGGCTGCATAAAGTCCGCGGATAGGCTCGCCTTGCTTGCCGAGCACCTGTGCACGGTTATTGATGCGAAGACCGCCTACCGTATAGCAAACGTTCATGACTGCGAATGCGGCCCAGTAAGGAGCCGTGCGAAGTTCGTGCAGGAGTTGTCCTTTTGCTTTGCCAAGAGGATCATACTTTTGTCTGACGAAGCCGTTGTATTCATCAATCGTCTTTTTTAATTCGTGGGCAGAGATATTAAGCTGTTTGGCTAGGTTTTCAAGGGTCAGCGAGCAGACGATATCACCGGTCTCGACGGCCCGAATACTGTCTCTCTGAATAGTAGGGCTGTAGCTCCTAAAGTTGTCATCATCTGTAATTAGAAACGCTTCTTTTTCAGGAAGGGAGAGGATCTTGTCTTGTATTTCAGTCATTCCGGCATCTTCTCTGATGAAGCGTTTGCCTCGGTGATCGACAAGAATGTAGCGGGCATTGTCGCCGTGCAGGCGTCCTCTGAATTGACCGCCTCGCCGGGTCCCGACCATGCAGAAAACTTTGTCCATGAGCGTCACGGCGGCGCCGATGTCCTGTGCCGCTTCAATCATCTTTCCGTCTGCGCTTTTGAGGCTTATGGACGGCAGATCAGCAAATTCAGAAGCGTATTGACGGATCATTTTCTCATTGGAGGCAAAACCGCCTGAAGCAAGGATGACTGATTTTGATGCCGAAATTTCAGTGAGTTTTCCTTCAATGAGTGCCTGAACACCGCAGATTGAGCCTTTGCGAGTAATGAGCTTGATAACATCCGCGGCAGTGATAATTTCGACACCGAGCTGCCGAGCGTACAAGCTCAGTGTTCGAATGTATCCGTCGCCCTCATATCCTGACGGTCGTGCCGAGCGAGGCTTGCTGTTTCCGAAACTGGCAACAGAACTTTTGACGAAGTTCATCCCAAGGCTCTTCAGCCAAAGCATGACTTCGTACGATTCAAAAGCGAGAACTTTAGCCAGTGCCGGATCAGCAGAAGACCCGCCTTCCTCGATAATATCAAGATAGAAATTCTGTGGGCTGTCTGTTTGGTCTTCCGGACTGACGAAGTTGAAGTAGCCGCCTCCGATCCATGTGTTGCCTCCGATCTCTTTGTTCTTCTCTAATACAAGAACTTTTGCTCCGTTTTCAGCAGCGGTACAGGCTGCGGCAAGGCCGGCTGCACCAGCTCCAATGACGATAACGTCAGGAGCGCGAAATGACGCTTTAGCCCAAGTGCCTAAGCAGGACTGAGCAAAAAGAAGGGCAGGAAAAAAGAGAGTTTGCCGGCGACGCATGTTTATTTCAAAATGAGTGTCTTAGTGAAGAAGTTCGGGTCGTACTTATCATTATCAAGGACGCCCGCAGCGTCAAATAGAGCCTTCAGCTCAAGCGCGTTTTTTACGTTCAGTTTGTGGCATAAATTACTTCGATAAATTTTGACGGACTGCTCGGCAAGATCAAGCTCCGCGGCGATTTCTTTATTGCTGAGTCCGGAAATAACAAGATGCGCGACAGACATTTCCCGAGCTGTCAATCCTTCAATCAAGTCACTGCAGTGCTGCTTAGATGCTTTCTCCTCCCAATCTCTGACGCAGTAGTCTGAAAGTTTTTTTACGGTCTCAAGCAGTATTTCAGGTTTAATCGGTTTCTTCAGAAAGTCAAAGGCTCCTTCTTTGAAGGCGAGTACCGCGGAATCGACATCGGCGTGTCCTGTTACGAAGACAATCGGAAGGGTTGCGCCTTTGCGCTTAAGTTCCAACATTACTTCAAGGCCGGTTAGTTTCGGCATGCGCAAATCCAGTATGACGCACCCTGGACGTTCAAAATCGTCATGCTCTAAAAATTCCAGACCATCCTCATAGCAAACGGTATTCCAGCCGTTCAGTCTGAGAAGAAAACTTCGAGAATCCCGTACTTCTTTTTCATCGTCCACAATGCGTATGATCGGGTCAAGCATTTATATTTCCTTTAACCGTTGGTAGGAAGACTTTGACAATTAGTCCGTTTTCCGCAGTCTTTTCAAATTCCAAATGACCGCCGTGAGATTCTGCGATTTGGCGGCAAATGGACAGCCCAAGACCGGTGCCTTGAGGCTTTCTTGTAAAGAGAGGCGAAGTTAATTTTGGTAGGTCGCTTTCCTGCAGGCCGCGTCCCCGATCGGAAATTCGGATTTCCGCCTTTCCATCGGGAGTCTGCCGGAGCATGACTGAGATGACCTTTTCTTCCTCTGACTCCATAGCTTCCTTCGCATTTCTGAAAAGGTTTGAAAAGAGCAGTTTAAGTTCAAGCGGCTCAGCCTCGACAAGGATTTCCTTATTGCCCAGATCTGGCTCAAACTTGATGTCCGTACCGTAATCCGCATGCTGAAACTCATTAATTGTAGTTTTTAGCGTCTGAGTGAGGGACAGGACAATTTTTTCGCTTTCTTTCTTTTTTGCGTAGCTTCTGACGTGATCAATGATCGCAGCGACGCGGGCCGCAGAGCCAGCCACTCGGTTTGAAATTTCCGAAGCTGTTTTATCCTCCCGGTAATTGTTTTCAACGTACTTGCTGAGACAGGCGGAGTAATTGATGATTGCTTCCAAGGGCTGATTCACTTCATGCGCAACGATAGAGGAGAGCTGAGAGATGATGCCTGAGCGCTCGGCTCGGTTAAGCTTGTCCCGGACTGCAGAAGCTTCTTTCTGAAGCTGAACTTTCTTTTGGATCTCAGTTCGAAGCTGTTCTGTTCGAATGCGAACAAGCTGTTCTGTTCTGAGGTAGTGAATAATGAACAGAATGATCAAAACGATTGCAGCATACACAAAGTTCTTGTATTCGTCCCACACCGATTCAAGCGTCGGGTTGTAAAACGGTTTTATTTTTAGCTTGCGAAATAGGCTTTCAATGTCTTGATAATTATTAGCAATGCCCCAGCTGTAGGCGTCGCGGCTGGGCGGCATGCTCAGAAGTGAAGAGGCTAGAAGCTTTGCTTTATTAGGATCGGTGTGAGCAAACGCGCCGACAACAATGCCCGGATAGAGATCAGTGCTGTGCAGACACTTTAAAGATGCCGATTTTCTCGGCCCAATGACTTTGAAATCTTTGGAAGAAAAACTTTCATTTTTAAGAAGGTCTTCCACCTCGCAGGCACTAAGGATCCCGATATCAACGTCTCCATTTGCGACTCGTGCAATTACATCAGGGAACTCGTGATTGGTGAAGACAGTGTGTTTTTCAATTTCTTTTATGTCTGAGTAGAGCCTTACGAGTTCATTGAGCGCTAGATACCAGTCAAAACCTTCATCCGAGTAAGCCGCTATTTTTTTGCCTTTCAAATCAGCCAAAGTGCGGATGTCATTTCTATCAGAACGGCTGATGAAAGCGGCTCCTACGGATTCTCTGGGAATCGTAGCCCTGGGGTGTGTTCGGGTCGCTATTGCGCGCGCCTTTTCGATTCTCTCCAAGTATGCAGCCATTCCGGCAGATGTCATGAAAAAATCAAGTTCGTTGTTTTCAGCTGCTAGAACCATTGAGTCATAATCTTTGAATTCTCGGGTCTTAAATATCAGATCCGGATGCTTAGAGCGAAGATTTAACAGCGTCGGGCCAAAAGTATGAATGTAGAACGACGTATCGAGAGTTTGAACGGTTCCAATCGTAATAGTGTTGTTAGACGCATGAGCCAGCCCTGCAAATAGAGGGACAGATATCATGAGAATAAGGCGCACATAAATCTTCATAAGCGCATATTAGCGGGAATACGCTAAAGAGCAATTCGGTAATACGAGTAACTTCAATTTGCGGTTGTGCAATCGGAATGCGAAGCAAGCCGCAGAGGTTTCCGCTGGAACTATTCGCTCGAGTCAGCTAAAAAACAGACAACTTCCCTGTAGATGTCAATGAACAGAACGCCGGTTCGGTTCAGTCTCTAATGCTCTCAAGCTGTACCGGACGATTCCACAAGAGCTCAACAACACTGCGGTGGTTTTCGGCCTCTCCGCTGATAAGAAAGCGCTCCGAGCCTTCATGATCTGTTTCGTTCAGCCCGTCAATTAGCGACAGCCGATGCCGAAGCTCTTTGGCCACCGCAAGACTCGGATCAATAATCGTAATGCCGGCAGGCGCAAGCGCTTGGATCTGCTTAGTGAGGAACGGATAATGCGTGCATCCGAGCACAATCTGATCGGCATTTGCTCTGCGAATCGGCTCCAGATACTTATGAATCAGCGAAAGCGTATGCGGGCTCTCCCAAGCTCCGGCTTCAACGCACTCCATAAGACCGGGACACGGCACGGAAACAACTTTAATCGAGTCCTGAGCGTAACGCTTCACTAAATCTCGATAACGTTCGCTCGTCAGCGTTCGTGTGGTGGCAAGGACGCCGATCGCTCGGGTTTTGGAGGCGGCGGCCGCGGGCTTAACCGCTGGTTCAATACCGATAATCGGAAGCGAGAACTTTGATCTCAGGTCATTGACCGCAGTTGCGGTCGCAGTGTTGCACGCAACGACAAGCGCTTTCACGCCGCGCAGCAGAAGCTCCCGTGTAATGCTTTCCGAGCGCTCGATAATGTACTGCGAGGATCGATCCCCATAGGGCGCATAGGCGCAGTCTGCGAAATAGAGCAGGTCTTCATTGGGCATCAGCGAGCGAATCGCTTTCATCACAGAAAGACCGCCAAGTCCCGAATCAAAAACTCCGACAGGCGCTTTGTTCATGAGGCCTCGCTCGGATTAAGACGCTTGCGGCTTTTAAGATAGCCCGGAAGCCATGAACTGACCAAAATGCTGAGTACGACCAGTGTGCCGCCTGCAAGCGTGTTCCAGCCCATGTGTTCTCCGACGAGCCAGCCGATTAGGCCTGCAAAAACCGGTTCCAGCGTGTAAATCAGTACAGCCCTTGTTGCCGACACGCTCTTTTGCGCCCAGCTCATCGCGAACTGGTTAAACGCGATCATGCCGATCA
Source organism: Parasutterella sp. St.1A3 (assembly GCF_059728705.1). Taxonomy (NCBI): domain Bacteria; kingdom Pseudomonadati; phylum Pseudomonadota; class Betaproteobacteria; order Burkholderiales; family Sutterellaceae; genus Parasutterella; species Parasutterella sp. St.1A3. The sequence continues at coordinate 450,732 of NZ_BAAGFK010000001.1, forward strand.
GAATCGCCAGACAGATAAACGTGGCGCCGGTCGGCGCAAAACGAATATCCTCAAACGTAAGGCAGTAAAGCGTGCTCCACATCGCAACCGTGGAAAGCTGCGTAAAGCAGAACAGCATCGGATCGCACTTGTTGGCAAAATGACTCAGCACCAATATCTCAAGCGCGCAGAAGCAGGCGCTTGCGATTGTGATCCATTCTCCAAAGTTCCCGCTAAAGGAAATTCGGCTCGGATCCATGATGAGAATCATGCCGAGGAACGCGCTCAGAATGCCGCAGGAAACAATAAGTCCCGGGCGCTTGCGGAAAAGTATCAGCTGAAAGAGCGGAACAAAAGGCACATATAGCGCGGTCAAAAAGGCGGAAATTGAACTCGAGATGGTCTGCAGCCCTACGGTTTGCAGAAAATAGCCTAAAAAGATGCAGGATCCCGCGCTGAAACCCGCGATCCAACCTTCCTTGCGAAGGTTAAAAAGCCTTGAGCGCAGAATAAGCGCCATCACAAGCGCGCCGCCGATAAAGCGAAGCGCTACGAGAAGCGCCGGAGAAAGTCCTTTAAGACTGATGGAAAGAAGGATAAAGGATGCGCCCCAGAGCGCTGTCACCATGACAAGCGCCCATTCGGGCCTGACGTGCCTAGTGAAAAAATTCATCGGGTTCTGTCGTTTCGGTTGGGTTTGCGGTGATAACTGTTGTTTTTATTTCTTGGGTGCGCGCTTCCTGTCGGACGACTGCGCAGCCCGGATTTTGCTTCAAAACTTTCAAAGTCCGAAAGATAACGCCACTTTCCGACAGGCAGTTTGCCAAGTGTGACGCCGCCTACGCGGACGCGTTTCAGCGCGAGCACTTTGAGACCGACTAAATCGCACATGCGTCTGATCTGTCGGTTTCTGCCTTCACGCAGCACGAATTTCAGCTGATCGTCGTTCAGCCACGAGACGTCCGCTTTCTGAAGGGGCTTGCCGTCTAATTCAAGACCGAAGTTTAAAAGTGCAAGCTTTTCCTGCGGAAACTCAGAGTTAGGGGCTCCGTTCGTCTGCGCGACACGCACAATGTATTCTTTTTCGATGGTGCTGTTTTCACCGATGAGCTGCTTGGCGACTCGACCGTCCTGCGTCAGCACCAGCAGACCTGTGGAATTAATATCCAGTCTTCCCGCGGGGACAAGACTCTTTAACTGTCCAGGGTTGAAGCGCTGCTTGGTTTTGTCATCCGCCCAGCGGTTTCTCGGCTGAATTAGCACTTTGGCCGGTTCATGCCCGTCTTCGGCCTGCCCGGAAACATAGCCGAGCGGTTTATTCAAAATAATCGTCACGCGCTCGCTTTGCTGCTCCTTCGCTCTTCTATCGATTTCGACTTTCTGATCAGGGCGCACCTTTGAGCCGAGTTCGCTGACGACTTGGCCGTCAACTTTGACCCAGCCCTTGGCGATCCATTCGTCTGCCTCTCTGCGGGAAGAGAGACCTAATTCGCTCATTCGTTTGGAAAGTCTGACAAGGTCAGAAGCGGTTTGTTCAGTCATGATTTTCGCTCAGTGTTTTTTATCAGCGGCCGCTCTGCTCAGACGATCGAGAACACCGGCCGATGTCTCGCTGTACTCGGGTTCCACCACAAAAATCATATCCGCGCCGCACTTGTCCAGTTCGTGCATCCAGCTGTAGAGATGGACCTGAAGGTCTTTCGTATCTGTGTAGCCTTTGACGCGCACGCAGACTTTGGCAAAGCGATCGGCAATCGCTTTCGGCGCGATCAGCGCAAAGGTCTCGAAGTGACGCGCGGCAAACTGCGTTTCGCCCGCTAAATCTTCAGCGCAGACAATCTTCAGCGCGTGTTCCGGCGCATAGTGGCTCTTCAGAGAACCGGAGACGCGCGGAGAAGCGCCGATTGCGCCGTGCATAACCGGTTTGTCCAGGACCTTGGAAATCATCTCGGCGGTGATTTCGCCCTCGCGCAGGATGCGGGGCTCTGTGCCGCTCATATCCAGAATGGTGGATTCAATACCAACGGTGCATTCGCCGCCGTCCAGTATGTAGTCGGTTTTGCCCTCGGGCTTGACGCCGAGATCGTCACGAACGTGCTGAGCGGTGGTCGGACTGATCTTTCCAAACGTGTTAGCGCTCGGAGCGGCCACGCCTTTTCCTTTGCCTTCATCAAAAAGGCAAAGCAGCTCGTGCGTGAGCGGATGCGACGGACAGCGCAGCGCGACGGTGTCCTGGCCGCCCGTGACGAAGTCCTTGGCTCTCTCGCTTTTCTTGAGCACAATCGTGAGCGGACCGGGCCAAAAGGCGTCCGTAAGCTTTTTAACGTCGCTCGGAACATCCTTTGTCCAGTAGGGGATCGCGTCCGCGCCGCAGACATGAACGATCAGCGGGTGCGTTGCAGGACGATTTTTAGCGGCGTATATGCTGTTAACCGCCGCTTCGTTCTCCGCATCCGCCGCTAAACCGTAGACGGTCTCCGTCGGGATTGCGACGAGACCGCCTACCTTTAACACTTCAACTGCTTTTTCAAGCTCTTTTTTCATGCTTATCGATTATTCCGGAAGCTCCAATCCGAGAAGGCGAGCCGCCATTTGGGCTTTAAACATGGCTTCCTCTTCGCTTGAAGCGATACATGTAATGTGGCCCATTTTACGGCCGTGTCTCGGCTGCTTCTTGCCGTATAAATGCAGTTTGAGCCCCGGAATGTCTAATACGCTTTCCCAGTGCGGTTCACGAATCTCTTCGTTCTCATCAAACCACAAATCTCCTAAAAGATTCAGCATGACGGATTTGCTGACCTGCTCGGAAGATCCGAGCGGCAGATCGGCCATCGCGCGCACCTGCTGTTCATACTGGCTGCAGACGCAGGCGTCAATGGTGGCGTGACCGGAATTGTGCGGACGCGGCGCAAGCTCATTGGCGACAAGCTGACCGTTGGCAAGCACAAAGAGTTCGGTGCAGAGAACGCCGACGTAATCGAGCTTATTGATGATTCTTTCCGCAATCGCTCTGGCGTTCTTCGCGATTTCTTCATCCACGCGCGCGGGCATGATCGATACCGCAAGAATACCGTTGCGGTGGTAGTTCTCGCAGACGGGATAAACGCTCACCTCACCTTTGCGGTTGCGCGCGGCGATAACGGACACTTCTTTAAAAAGCGGCAGTCGCTTTTCTAAAACACAGCGGACGCGCCCGAGTTTTTCAAACGCGCTGAGAAGTTCACGCTTATCGTTTACTGTGATCTGACCTTTGCCGTCATAGCCGAGACGGGCGGTTTTTAAAATCGCGGGGAAGTAATCCGGCGTGACTTCTTCGCAGTCATGATCGGAGAGAATCAGAAGATGAGGCGCTACCGGGCAGAGTGCGGAGCGGATAAAGCTCTTCTCGTCAAAACGATCCTGCGTGACGCGTACAGCGTTTGCGCAGGGACTAGTTCTTACGCCTTTGGACGCCAGAAATTCAAGCGCCTGAGCAGGCACGTTTTCAAATTCCGTTGTCACAGCCGGGCAGAGCGAAGCGAGTTCTTCGAGCGCTTTCTCGTCGGTGTAGGGTGCGCAGATGTGCTTTTCTGCGACCACGGCCGCGGGCGCCTTCGGATCCGGCTCAAGCACGCATACGCGGTAGCCCATCGTCGCCGCTGCCTGAGCAAACATGCGGCCGAGCTGACCGCCGCCGAGAAGACCGAGCCAGCTGCCCGGAAGAATAGGTTTGTCTGTCATATTCGGGTCAATTAAAGAGGAAGAACCATGTCGCGGGCTTTTTGATTCTGCGCGCGGCGGAAGTCCGCTAATTTGTCCGCAAGCGCTTCGTCCGTGACGGAGAGAATCTGAACGGCGTAAAGCGCGGCGTTTGCGGCACCGGCTTCACCGATGGCAAAGGTCGCGACCGGCACGCCCTTGGGCATCTGGACGATTGAATAAAGCGAATCCTGACCTTTGAGGTAGCGGCTCGGAACCGGCACACCGCATACCGGCAGCGTGGTTTTAGCGGCAAGCATGCCCGGAAGGTGGGCTGCGCCGCCTGCGCCCGCGATAATCACTTTAAAGCCGCTCTTGCGGGCGTTTTCTGCAAATTCAAACATCTCATCCGGCATACGGTGCGCGGAAACCACTTTCGCGGTAAACGGAACGCCGAACTGCGTCAGCATGTCGGCGGCGTTTTTCATGACATCCCAATCGGAGTTGGAGCCCATGAGGATAGCGACTGCGGGTTTTGTTTCTGTCATCGTTAATTCCTAATTAGTCAGTAATCGAAACGCGCCTTGCGGCGCGTTTCATGAGTGGGGCAGAAGACTTAGTCTTCAACACCGTGGCCGGCGAGACGAATCAGCGCCTCTTCGTATTTTTCGCTGGTCTTCTTCAGAACATCGGCGGGAATTTCAGGCGCGGGCGCTTTCTTATTCCAGGGCTGTGTTTCCAGCCAGTCGCGGATGAACTGCTTGTCAAAGCTCGGTTCGGACTGACCGACCTTGTATTCGTCGGCAGGCCAGAAGCGGGAAGAGTCCGGTGTGAGGATTTCGTCCATCAGCACAACCGTGCCGTCTTCGTCCAGACCGAATTCAAACTTGGTGTCGGCGATGATGATGCCTTTTGTGGCCGCATAGTCAGCCGCTTTCTTGTAGAGCGCGAGTGTGTAGTCGCGAATCTGAGAAGCGATCTTTTCGCCGTAGAGCTCAACGACTTTTTCGTAAGAGATGTTCTCGTCGTGCTGACCGGCTTCGGCTTTACCGGCCGGTGTGAAGATCGGTTCGGGAAGTTTTTCGCTCTGCTTCAGGCCGGCGGGAAGTTTTACGCCGCAGACGGAACCTGTCTGCTGATATTCTTTCCAGCCGCTTCCGGAAAGATAGCCGCGGGCAACGCATTCAACCAAAATCGGTTTCAGACGTTTGGCGACAACGGCGCGTCCTTTAACCTGATCGACTTCGTCGGCTTCGACGACGTCTTCAGGCTTGATGCCGGTGAGATGATTCGGAACGATACCGTCAAGCTGCTTGAACCAGAAGTCAGTCAGCGCAGTAAGAATTTTGCCTTTTTTCGGGATCGGATCGCCGAGAATAACGTCAAAGGCGGAAATACGATCGGAAGCGATAATCAGAAGTTTATCGTCGCCGACAGCATAGCTGTCGCGAACTTTGCCGCGGTAGACGAGAGGAAGTGACTTAATGGAAGTCTTGACAATTTCAGCCATTTTTTCTCCTGTGACCCGCCGTTTCCAGCTGAAGAGCGGGCGTTTGTATGGATTTGAAGCAAAGAAATTAACCAGCACCATTTTAATTCGAGCGGCCGCGTGTTTTAGTCCTCGGGCATAGAAAATGACCGTCCGAACAAGAAAAAAAAGGTGCCGACTTCAAAGGAGAAAGAAGTCGGCCGCTGACAAAGGAGGGTTCAATACGGCTTAGAGCCGTCCGTATTGAGTGGTCGAGGTGAATCACCCGGTTGTCAAAAATCGGAACAGTAAGCGAATAAACCTTGCTATTCCCTTCAAACTGAGTTCAGTTTATTTAAGTAAAACAAAACTTTTGGTTAGATTAAATATGAAAATTTGTTTGTTATAGGCCCTGATGCTCAACATTAATATTGAGCGTAACGCCCGGAAGCACTTCATTAATTTTTGGCGCGAGTACCGCTGCGACTTGGTTCTTGATGAGTTTGGCAAGGCGAGAGGCTTCCGCATCAAACTCCTTGCTGATCCACATCAGATATACCGCTCTGAAAAAAATTGGTTCCGGAGACGCAATGATATCCAGGCTGTCACTGAAATTCTGATTTTCCATAATGACGGTCGGACGCGCCATGCCCCAGCCGAGACCGTCGGCAACCATTGTTGTGAGCAGCATATTGCAGTCGACCGCGATATCCGGAATGAGAGAAATACCTCTGCTTCGCAAAAACATTTCATTGACCTGACCCGCGCCGCACTCGTTCCAATAGCCGATATAAGGCAGCGGCAGATGCTTCAGATCTTTCCAATCCTGAATCCGGACTCTGTGTTTGGAGAGATAGCCTTTCGGAAAAATCAGAAGCGTCGGTTCTTCAAAAATTCTTTTGCGGCTGATCGCTTTGGTGTTGGTGTAGAGGTTATTGGTCAGAATCAAATCCGCGGTGCGGTTCTGAAGCCTCGGAATCAGAACGTTCGCGCTGCCGGAAGTGATCGCGATATCGCCGTGGTCCTTTCTTAATTCCCTTGCAAGACTGACGCCGAGCGTAACCGAAAGACTCTCAAGCATGCCGAGCCGAAGCGAGGGCAGGTTTTCTCTGCGGATTCTGAGCTCCTCAAAGAATTCATTTAAATCACTCGTAATGTCTCTCAGCTTGTTATAAAGAAGCGCGGCTTCCGGCGTCGGCTGAAGCGGCTTCGTTCGGGTAAAGAGCTTGACGCCGACCTGCTCCTCAAAAGCTTTAATCGACTTGGAGACTGCCGGCTGAGAGATGTGCAGAACTTCTGCCACGCGGGAGAAATTTTTAAGGTCATAACAGAGCATGAACACCGAAGCTCGCTGATTGAGCGGAGGGCGTGAGACGTTAAGCGAATTGAGACCGGCCATGTCGCAGCTCCTGACAAAAGTAATATCGAAATTTTACCTTGCAAAATGAAACAGCCCGAACGAGTCGGGCTGTTTTGCAGGAAAATTTTGTTTAATTGGCGGGTTTAACAAATACGTTTTTCGCAACGGCGTTAAAGAAGTCGCTTTGAGCTGCAAGCGCTTCATTGAGCTGCTGCGTGCTCTGTCCGTCCGATCTCAGAACCTCTCCGCAGAGCAGCATCGCCTTTCCGTCCATCGGAATCGCGTAGTAATACACGGCGTTGTCTTTGTCATTTACCGCCGGATAGGTGACGCGCACAATCTGAGTGTCGGGAAGTTTTTCTGTCACGGCGTCAGCTCTGTTTTTCTGAAGTCCTGCGACCAGGCTGTCGACCGTTGATCCGGTCGGGGTTGTAATGAGCGCGACGACATACTTGCCGCTGCCCGATTCGCTTCTGAAGCTCATGAATTCATTCTGTCCGAGAGAAAGATCCTGAGACAGGTTCCAAGAAAGCGGGAGCGTCAGTTCCACAGGCTGCTCAAAGCCCTGGACCTGAACCGGGAAGAGACGCTTGTAGCCCTGATTCCATTCGTCCATCGGGTTCGGATAACGGATGGTCAGGATATAAGGCACGAGCGGATCAACCACTTTGTCTTCGACGCCGTTCTTGAAGTCGGCAAGCCAGCTTTCCGCTTTGTCCATGCGTTCTTTGGAGAACGTATCGTTCATCCATTTCTGGATAGCTTCTTTGCCTTCGCTGCCTTTCTGCATGCTTTCCTGCCAGCCCTGACTGAACTTCTCTTTAATAGAGGGCCACTGATCTTTCAGCTGTGTGGTGTAGTTCTGAGCTTCATCAGCGTATTCCGAGCTCTTTTCTCCGATTTTTTTGACGGAGTCGGAGAGTTTGTCAAACCAGCCGGAGACAGTTTGGCCGGCGCTGTGTGCGGCTTCGCTTGCCTGAGACGCAGCCGGAGCAGATGTTTCAGGGGTTTGCGCGTGTGCGGCAGAAAGAAGGGATGCGGCAGCGATGAGGGCTGCGACAGCGGCGATATTTTTCTTCATAATGGTATTTCCTTTCATACACCGATAGTGAGGCCATCATAGTCGACCGTATCATCGGACAGGTATGATCATTGCCCTAATAAGGCACTTGGAAAAGTTTTGAAATATTTTCTGCGTGCCTGAAAAACTTTCAGACACGAACGGAACAAACATGAAAATTCGCTGGCAGCTTTGGTTTTTAGTATCTTTTCTGGTTTGCGGCACCTGGTGCATCTGGGACACGATGACCGCGTACTCAAAGGGAGAGGCGCTTGCGGAAGCCAACTGGAAATACATTCAGACGACTGAGACCAAGACGCTGAAAGACTATTGCGCGAAATACCAAATTACGGGTGACGCAAAAACACCACAGGCGATTCGCGCTGAGGTGTTCGATCCGCAGAAGAATCCTCTGATCTGTTCGCCGACTTTAGAAGAAGCTCGTTCGGCCTACGGTCTCTTTGTTCAGACCGCCGCCAGAAAAAGCAGCATGCGCATGACGTTTATGTTCATGGGCGCTTGGCTGGTCATTCTTCTGGCAGCCTTTGGTCTGCAGACGTGGCTGAACCGCAGAGCCGCCAAAGGAAGCCGTTAACTTCTTTTGGCTAAGTCCGCTTCCTGCAGAATTGCGGCGGCGGCCGCTTCCGGGTCATCTGCGCCGCAGATCGCGGAAACGACGGCAACGCCGTCAGCGCCCGCTTCAACGCATTTAAACGCGTTTGAGCGATTGATGCCGCCGATCGCAACGCACGGCTTTTCTGTCATGGCGCAAAGTTCTTTCAGCCCCTCAATCCCGACTGCTGCGCCTGCGTCTTTCTTGGTTTGAGTCGCGTATACCGGGCCGATGCCGAAGTAATCGGCCTCAGGGTCGGCTTCCCGCATTTCTTCTCCGCTTCCGATCGAAAGGCCGATGACGGCTTTATTGCCAAGGAGTGCTCTCGCATCTGTCGGACTGATATCGTCCTGTCCGACATGCAGTCCGTCAGCCTTGGAAAGCAGCGCGACGTCGATATGATCGTTAATGATGAGCGGAATGCCTTCGGGCTCCAGAAGCGCTTTTAATTTACGGGCGGCTTCCAGTACTTTTTTCTTTTTCCACTCGGGCGCTCTCAGCTGCACGATGGTGCAGCCGCCGTCAATCGCTTTGCGTGTCGTTTCCACCATGCCGTCGGGTGTCATGCAGAGATTGGCGTCGAGTACCAGATAGAGTGACAGATCAAATTTTTTCTTCATTTAAAAGTCCCCCGGCTGCAGAAGCCAAAGCGCGTCCAGATATTCGCAGTGGAATGAACCGGGTCCCTTGGCTCGGGCGGCGGCTAATTCGCCCGCTCGGTTGACGTAATCGCAGCAGGCGATGCAGGTCTCGACACTTGCGCCGTTAGCGCCGATAAATCCGGCGAGCAGGGAGGAGAGCGAGCAGCCGGTTCCCACAACCAGTGTGATCATCGGATTTCCGCCTCGGGCTGCCAATACGCGTTCGCCGTCGGTGGCGTAATCGGTTTCTCCGGTGACGACAACCAGAGTTTTATATTTTTTAGCAAGGGTTTTAGCCGCCTCAACAGCCTGCTCGGAAGAGTCCAGCGAATCGACGCCTTTTCCTCCGGTGCCGACGCCCGCAAGAAAACGGATTTCGGAGGCGTTGCCGCGCACTGCGGCGGGTCCGAGTTCCAGAAGTTCAAAGATGATTTTGTCCCGCCACGGCATGCCGCCCGCCGCGACCGGGTCAAGAACCCAGGGTCTGCCTGCTTCTGAAGCGGCACGCGCGGCTTTTTTCATAATGGCGACACGGTTTTCGTACGGTGTTCCGACATTGACGGAAACCGCATTCGCGATCGAAGCGAACTGTTCGGTTTCTCCTTCGCCGACGACCATAGCGGGCGACGCACCTGCGGCAAGCAGAACGTTTGCGGTAATCTCCTGAACAACCTCATTGGTAATGCAGTGCACCAGCGGGCGGATTGAGCGGAAGGTCTCTAATTTCTTCGCGGTATTTTTGGGATCCGCGGTAAGGATTGATGAATCGGTCATCCGGTTGTTCCTTTCAAAAATGTTGGCCCGCAGTGCGTACACAACAGATTTTTCCGCTGTGTTATAACAGGCGCTTCAAATAGTTAGGAAGGTAATTATGGCAGGTTTTGATACGTATGCTTGGCTGATGAAATCGGAACCCTCGGAAGTTTCCGTCGACGATGTACTCGCCATGGAAGGCTCAAAAGTCGGCTGGTTCGGCGTACGCAACTACCAGGCAAGAAACTTTATGCGTGACAAGTGCAAGATTGATGATCCGGTACTGTTCTACCACTCTTCGTGCAAGGAGCCTGGGATCGTCGGCATCGGGCGCATTGCTTCAAAACCTTATCCCGATCCGACGCAGTTTGACGATCATGACGAGTATTACGACCCGAAGGCGACACCGGAGAAGCCGCGCTGGGTTCAGGTCGATGTTCAGGTGCTGAAGAAGGTAAAACTTGTTACGCTTGCTGACCTTCGCGCAATACCGGAGTGTGCTGATATGGCAGTGCTTCGCAAAGGCAATCGTCTTTCGATTACACCGGTCACCGAGGCACAGTGGAACGCGATTCAAAAAATTCTCATTGACGAAGCTTAAAGTCGGAAGAAGATTCCCTGCGTTTAGCGCTGAATTAAGTCAGTAATTGCACTGAGGTTCCCGGATTTCATTCGTGCGATTTTGTTTGGCTGCATGATTCAGCGCTATATTTTTCGAATTCTTATACTTATCAAACCACCAAGAGGACTGAATTGGACTTAATAACTATCGGCCTGATGGCTCTTCTCGGATGCTTTACAGGTTTTATGGCGGGACTGCTTGGCATTGGCGGCGGTCTTATTATCACGCCGTTCCTGATTATGCTCATCCCAACCAGCGTTATTCCTCAGACGCACATCGTGCATGTCGCGATCGCGACATCATTGGCGACGATCGCCTTTACTTCTCTTTCTTCAGTGAGAGCGCACCATAAGAGAGGCGCGGTTCTCTGGAAAGTCGTCGCGGCAGTTGCACCCGGCATTCTGGTAGGTGCAATGGTCGGTGCGCAAATTGCCGGTTTCCTGTCTACCTTCTGGATTTCTCTTTTGTTCTCCGTATTCGTCGGCTTCTCAGCATTCAAGATGTTTATGAACAAGCCTCCGAAGGCCGATCGAGAACTTCCGGGCTCTGCCGGTAAGTTCGGCATGGGCACCATCATCGGTGTGCTTTCTGCCTTAGTCGGCGCGGGCGGCGGATTCATTTCCGTTCCATGGATGGTTTGGTGCAACGTCAAAATGCACAATGCTGTGGCGACAAGCGCGGCATTAGGCTTCCCGATCGCGTTCTTCGGAACCATGGGCTATATCGTCAGCGGCTGGAACGTGGAGAATCTCCCGGGCTGGCCGATTACGCTCGGCTACATCTGTATCCCGGCGCTTTTCTCTGTCGCGGTCACCAGCGTATTGTTTGCGCCGCTCGGAGCAAAAGTGGCTCATTCAATTGATACAAAACCGCTCAAAAAGATCTTTGCATGCCTGCTCTGCGTGCTGTGCATGTACATGCTGCGCCAGGCCTACCTTGCAATGTAGTTCTGTGTTTTGATTGATTTATCTCAGAATGGAGCTCCCAAAATAATTGCGGGAGCTCCAATAATATTCAGATTGTCATAACTAAAAAAGGTCGGAAAAACCGCCTCATCTTCTTCGAATCCGATGACTTCCGAGCTGCCGATCCCCGTTCGGAGTATGGAGGAAAGATGTTTTTACAAAACTTTTTAGTGGCGCTCCTGCTCTTTTGCATCATTGGTTTGGGCTACCTCTTCGCCCGCTTTAAATTTGTCTCTGTTGATATCGGCAATGCTCTGTCAAAGTTTTCCTTTACCGTCACGATCCCGATTCTGCTGTTTCGCCTGATGAGCGATCTTCCGAATCTGCCTTCGTCGAACTGGCTTATCGGCGTAGCTTTCTTCGGTTCCTGTTTTATTGTTTTTGCGATTGGCTTTTTTATTGGAAAAACTTCCTGCACCTGAGCCGAGACGGCCAGACGCTTTTTGGAATGGCAGGCGTTTTCTCCAACAACATTCAGCTCGGGGTGCCGATCGCTATTTCGCTGCTTGGCAAAGGAAGTCTTCCTTCCATTGCCGTGATCTTTTCTTTGAACGGCTTTCTTATGTGGACGCTTGCGACAATTGCCATTGAACTCGGCCGCAACGGCTATCAAATCCGTGATTATCAACTGACAATCACGGGCGGGAAAGATATCGATTTTTCTCCCATTCATGTAGTTTGCTGTAAACATCAGGAGTTCAATGCCAAAGCAGAGGAAGCAGTTACGGGCGATCTGAGAATTATTCCGATGGGTAATACATTTATTGTGGAGCTGACTTATCGTGTCGGTAAGGATGAGTGTAAAACTTCAAAACGCGCCGCTTTGAATCCGAATGAAGCTTTGTGCTGTGATTTAGGTATTGATAATTTTGCAACTTTCGTTTCGACCAAACCCGGAATCAGGCCGTTTTTGGTCAAAGGCAAAATACTGAAGAGCATCAATCAGCAGTACAACAAACAAGTCGCTGAACTGAGAAGTAAGAAACACTATGAGCACATTCGAATAAAAGGAGTCAAACGTTATTGGCAGCTCCAAGACTTGATGCACAAGGCCAGCCGTTTGGCTGTCAACTTTTGTCTTGCGCATGATATAGGTCGCATTGTCATTGGTACCAATAGAAACTGGAAACAGAGTGTGAACCTCGGCAAGCGAAACAATCAGAATTTTGTCATGCTCCCGCATGCTAAGTTTATTGAGATGGTCCGGTATAAGGCAGAAGAATACGGCATTCAAGTGACAGTGCGGGAGGAAAGCTACACCTCTAAGGCCAGTGCGCTAGACATGGATGTCATTGCAGATTTCGACCCGAAGCAAGGCAAGACAAAGCCGGTATTTTCGGGAAAGAGAATCAAGCGCGGCCTCTATTGATCGTCAGACGGACATTTGATCAATGCCGATATCAATGGCGCAGCCAATATCGGCCGAAAAGAACTCGGGGATGAGTGGCTCAAAAAGCTGCTCGAACTCGATGGGGGCGTCTTTGTGGACACGCCCGCAATTGTACGAAACCTGCATGTATGTGCGGGTGTTCGTCAATTGCTAGAAATGGGAGCACGCTCCCATGAAACCTCGCACGTGAGTGCGAGGTAGTTCATTAAGCGAAGCAACGATATTCTGCTGAAAGTCAATGTCGTTAAATCAGCCGCCTCTCAGCAGGAAAAAGAAGAAGCAAAGAAAGTCTTTACCGACTCTGTGATGGTCGCCTGGGCGGTGGGTATCTTCAAGCAAAGTTTATGTACCGTCGATGATCCGCTTGCTTCTTCTTGGCGCGGACTGGTGGATTCAGGTGTGACCGTTCGCTACCACCTTTACGCTGACGGCAATTACCTGATCGACGGAGACATCTCCAAAGGTATGACCTGCTACACGAAATAGCGGCGCGCAGTGTTTTAGGCACAAAAAGAGGCCGGAACAAGTCCGGCCCAAAGGAGAAGAGATCAATTAATCTCTGAACGAATCGTCTTTACTTAATGACCTTGATCGTGTCGAAGCCGGCAATCTTCTTGCCGTTGGCCTTGGCGTAAACATAGACGTCCTGGGTCACTTCGGGAACACAGTACTTAGCGGCCTGTTTTCCTGAGAATGTAATGACAGCGTCGGGGATACCGTCTCCATTGACATCCTTCATCGCCACGGACTGGGCGGTTGCGGGATCAGGAATGATCTCGACATCTTCTGTCGGATGAGCCGGCTGAATTCTCACGCTCTTTGCATCGATCTTTGAAGCGTCAAATGTCTTGCTTCCGAGAATTGCGACTTTCGCGGCTTTGTCATTGCCCTGACTGATGGATTCTTCCAGGAACAGAACATTGGTCTTCGGAAGTGCGTCCTTCGCTTTTGCGACAAGGTTTGCACCTTGTTGGTACGCGTTAACGTTAAACGCATGCAGCACATTAAGCGCTTTTTCTGTTCCGCCGACTTTTTCTGCCAGTGCGGCTTGCTGTTCCACAGACTTGCGGCCTTTATCCCAGTCCTTTTCCTGCGCGCTGATCATTTTTGCGAGCTTCTTGTGACCGTCCAGATAGTCCGACAGAGCTTGGTTGGTCAGGAAGGTGTAAAGCGGCAGTTCCGGTTTGTAGTCAAAGCTGGAAGCTTTGGCGTGGAACTGCTGTCTTGTCGCTTCATCAGGCGTCATGAATGACTGCGCGGCAGAGGGTTTGGCAAGCGGATAGAACGGAATATAAGGATTTTCGCTCGGCATGCCGGATGTTCTCCAGCCGATCGTATAGTTCTTGTTAGGAACCATTTCGTAGACGACGGATTCAAAGGTTCCGGGATTGCAGATGTCGTTAATGCTCTGATGGAAGAATCCGTTATCGCGTTTTTCGTGAGCATAATGACTGCGAAGGATGTTCTTGACGTCTTCAACCGTAAGCTTCTTGGAAGGCGTGATGGAGTACGGGAAGTCGTTCGGATTTTGGATTTCTTTGCCGGTGAGATATTTCCATCCGGTCTGAGAGCGGTCTTTGATCCAGTCTGCATCTCTTCTTGCGTCTGTCTGATAGGCTTCGCGGAAGTTGAAGTCGCTGTAGTCGCCTTCTTTTTTCGGTTTGTAGGTGCCCATCTTGATTGCATGTTCGATAAGGTCGGGAGAGGCGATGACGTCAGGAGCGTTTACGTCAACCGGGCCGAGGGTGTAGGCGTTGGCGATATACAGCACTTCGTTGTCGCCGATCTTCTTGGCAAGATATCTGCCTCCGCGGATAAGATTTAACTGCCATGCTTCATCTTTATCGGCGATTGTGTACACACGGCCGGCAGCGCGATAGCCGTATTTTTTGACTAAGTCAATGGCGATGTTGACGCCGTCGCGAGCATTCTTTGCTCTCTCGGCAACGATTCTTCTAATGGCGTATCCGACGCCGCCGTCCTTGACCGCTTCGTCTTTGTCGTAGGTGTCATAGCTCTGGTTTGAAGCAAGCGAGACACCGTTTTCATTGACAAAGCCGTCAGAATACGAGTAACCGGCAGGATGAAGCGTCTGACTCCAGTAGTATCCGTAGGTGTGCGGAACCTGCGGAATCTTAGCGGCGTCCGGTTCATATTCGATGACCTCTCCGGCAGGATGGTCGGCTGCAGGAACCCAGTACTGGGATGTGATGATGCGGCTATCATTGTCTTCGTTATGGCCGACAAGAATGTTTCCGGTGGCCGAAGCGTTTTTGCCGACAACGACGGTTGAACATGCAATAGCGTTGGTTCCTAGAATTAATCCTGCTGCCAGTGCGGCGGCGGTAAGTGCAAACTTGGTCATAGCTGCTCCTTAAAGTTTTGGAAGAGGTCTGAGTGCGTAAAAAGGACGTTTAATCAGCCTTTAGGCTTTGGTTCAGACGGACAGGATTTACTTTATTATGTGAGGAAAAATCGACCAATTGCTCAGGAAAACCCTGGGTTTACCACTATATCGCGAGGAAAAAGAAATTGGCCTCAAATTTTGATTTGGAGAACTTAAAGGACTGGGAGCTCTTAATGCGGGTTGCTTCCAACGGCTCTATGAATCAAACTGCCGCAGAGCTTGATTTAAGCATCGCGACCGTGAGTCAGAAAATCAAAGATATTGAGGCGGTTCTCGGGTATCCGATTTTCGCACGCACTACAAAGAAAACTCGTTTGACACCGGAAGGCGTACAGCTTTTGGCGGCTGCAAAAAATCCTTTGGATTCTTTCAAATCTTTCGTTTCGGATATTCACAGCGCAGACAGAATGAAAAAAATCCACATCGCCTGCTCAATATCCAATTCGATTTCGAGATTCTTTTTTCGTCTGTGCGCAGAATTTAAAAAGGCGCATCCGGAAGTGGAGTTTGAGCTGATTGACAACCAATATTCTTTGAGAGACAGGCTTAAACCCGCGGATGTGTCGATTTTTGCGAACCTTTCGCAAAACGAAAGATCCAATACCGTATTGCTCGGAAAAGAACCTACGATAATTTGCGCTCCTGCATCAATCGCCGATAAATATAGCGGCGGCCTGACTCTTCAGGATCTTTCCAAAGAAATGGTTTTGCTTTGTTCTAACTGGACTTGTCCGTCTCCGTTTCTTTTTGACAGCAGAAGCGGCAAAACCTATCCGCTGCCGGAGTCAGACCGAATGTATTTCATCAGTTCTGAGACAGTGTTGGAGGCGGTTACAGAAAAGCTCGGCGTCGCATGGGCTCTCCCTTACATAATGACGGAAATGTATTTGGCCGAAGGTGAAATTGTCAGAGTTCTTCCCGACTTAGAAGGTCCTTCCGTTAATTACTTCATGGGTGTTGAGGCAATGATTACGGAGCCGATTGTTTCCTGTTTCATTGAATATGCAGCCTCCGAGCTGAGGAAGCGATTGGCGGTATTCCAAACATCTTCTCCTTCCTACGCGCTCTACTAAGAGTCCGCAAGTGATCCTGTCTGCATGGCTTCGGCACAGACAGGGTGTGCATAACATGAATTGATTGCGGCTGCTTCTATCAGATCGAAGAGTTCACCTCTTTTGGATTGGCGGCTAGAACTTCCTTCAAATATCGTCCCGTCAGACTCTTCGGATTATTCGCGATACATTCCGGCGTGCCTTCAGCGACAATCTCTCCGCCTTCACTGCCGCCGCCCGGCCCCATGTCTATGACATAGTCGGCGTTCGCGATTAAATCTAAATCGTGCTCAATGACAATAATCGTGGCGCCGTGCGCTATGAGCTGATCAAAGACTTGAATCAGCTTGCGCACGTCAAGCGGATGCAGCCCGATGGTCGGTTCGTCAAACACAAAAACACTGCTGGACTGAGGAGTGTTCATTTCCGACGAAAGCTTCAGCCGCTGTGCTTCCCCGCCCGAAAGCGCCGGAGTCGCCTCACCCAGCGTCAGATAGCCGATGCCGAGCGTGTTGAGAATATCCAGCTGCTGCTCAATCTTCTTCTCTCCTTTGAGTACCGTTGAGGCGTCCTCCGCGGTGAGTGACAGAATGTCCGGAAGAGAAATACCGTCGCCCTTGCTGTCTTTGCCCTTCCACTTAATGTCATAGGCGTGTTTGGCGTAGCGTGATCCGCCGCATGTCGGGCATGTGATGCTGATGTCCGGCAGAAATTGCACGTCTAATGAAATTGAGCCGGTGCCGTCACACGTGGGACAGCGAAGACTGCCGGTGTTGTACGAGAAATCGCTTGCGGAGAGTTTCTCCTTTTTAGCGTCCTCCGTCTTCGCAAAAAGTTTGCGCAGGTCGTCAAAGACGCCGTCATAAGTTGCAACCGTAGACCGCACATTGGCGCCGATCGGCTTTGAGTCAATGATGTCAGCGGAAGTTACGCCTTCTGCGTCCGCACTGACGACATGTTCCGGAAGCTGCTCTTTATGGATGACGGCCTGCAGAGCGGGAACCAAGCACTCCAGCACAAGAGAGGTTTTGCCTGCGCCCGAGACTCCGGTCACGACGGTGAGCCGCCCCTTGGGGAAAGAGGCGTCCAGGGCGTGCATCGTATAAAAGGGCTTGGTCTTGATGCGGATCCTGCCAAGATCAAACATATGCTTTTCATCAGCGCGCTTACGCACAATGATCTGAGCTTTATCGGCAAGGAACGGCCCGATCAGAGAGGCGGGATTGCTTTCTGCCTGAAGAGGCGTTCCCTGCGTGATAATTCGGCCGCCTTTTTCGCCTGCGCCGGGGCCGATCTCAATCAGCTGATCCGCAAGCCTCAGAATGCGTGTGTCATGGTCGACCATGACGACGGAATTTTTTCGTTCGACGAGCTCACGAATAATATGCATCAGACCGTCTACATTGTACGGATGCAGACCAATTGAAGGCTCGTCCAGAACGTAAAGCACGCCCGTGGTTTCGCTCCTGACTGCTCTGGCGATCTGAACGCGCTGCAGCTCTCCGTTGGAGAGCGTGGCGCCGGCTCGATCGAGCGTCAGATAAGAAAGTCCGAGGTCGACGAGACGCTGGCCTGTCCTTTGAAATTCTTTGACAATGCTCTCGGCCATATCGGTCATTTCCTCCGGCAGCGCTGTCGGAATCTCAAGCGTAAGCTTCATGAGTTCTCCGAGCGTGTGCTCACTCATCTCGGCAATGTTCTGTCCCATCAGCTTGGAGGAAAGCGCTTTCTCGTTTAATCGAGTCCCGTGGCAGCATGGGCAGGGTCCTCTCGTCAGAAAGCGTTCAACCCGCTTCATGCCTTTTTCATCCTTTACCTTGGACAGCGCGTTTTCGACCGAATTAACAGCGCTGAAGTAGGTGAAGTCAAGCGGTATGACTTGACCGTTTTTATCCTTGTAGAGAATGTGTTTTTTAACGGCAGGGCCGTCGTAAACAATCTGTTTTTCTTTCTCTGTCAGATCCTTAAACGGAATATCGGTGCGCACGCCCATTTCTCTGCAGACGTTCGTCATCAGAGACCACATGAGTGTTCCCCAAGGTTTAACCGCCCCCTGATCAATGGAGAGCGATTCGTCCGGCACGAGACTTGCCCGGTTAACCGTCAGAGCAATACCGGTTCCGCCGCACCTCTGGCACGCGCCGCTGCTGTTGAAAGAAAAGTCTTCAGCGCTCGGGCCGTAAAACTCTTCGCCGCAGACCGGACATTTCAGCTTGCGGCCGAATGCTACGTTCATACTCGGCGGTACATAGTGCCCGTTAGGGCAGCGGTGCGATCCGAGACGGGAATACATCAGACGAATACTGTTAAGCAGTTCTGTGAGCGTGCCGAACGTGCTTCGAATGTCCGGTGTCGTCGGTCTCTGATGCAGCGCCAGCGCGGCCGGGATGTTCTGCACGGAGTCCGCTTTGGCTTCCTGAGCCTGCGTTAGTCTGCGCCGCGTATAAGCGGAAAGCGCTTCAAGGTAGCGCCGCGAGCCTTCTGCGTAAAGCACACCGAGCGCTAGCGAGGATTTGCCCGAGCCGGAAAGGCCCGAGATCGCCACGAGCTGATTGAGCGGAATATCCGCGTCCAAATTTTTTAAATTGTAAACATGAGCCCCGCGCACAAGAATGCGGTCCTTCATTTTTCTATTCCGGAGGTAATTCGGTATTTGTGCAAAGATAAACTCATCAGGACCGGAAAATAAGATCAGTGCTTAAAAAGAGAAAGATGAAGGTGCTCGGAGTTTTAATTGTCTTTGCAGGTTTTTCTCCCTCATCAGAATATCTTGAAGCAATTCCTGACGATCCTTAACTTTATAATCAGGAATCAGTTTTTTTCGATCGGACCGCCGGATGACTCAGCAAGCAGAAAACAACACAACATATTTATGGTTTGACTACGAAACATTCGGGGCAAACGCTATCAAGGACCGACCGGCTCAGTTCGGCGCTGTTCGCACGGATGCTTCGTTCAATGTGCTCGGACGACCGATCATTCTCTATTCCCAGCTTGCGGACGATTACCTTCCGTCAGCCGGCGCTTCTCTGATTACCGGGATCACGCCGATGACGCTGCTCGAAGAAGAAAACGTCATGACGGAGTCTGATTTCGCGGAATCCATCTATCAGCAGATGATAAAACCGGGCACGATTTCGATCGGTTTTAATTCCATCAGCTTTGATGACACCGTCACGCGCTTTCTCTTTTGGCGCAACCTGATTCCGCCTTATACCCGGGAAAAAGGAGAGGGCAGAGGAAGGTTCGATCTGTTTCCTTTTATCAAGGCGCTCTACGCCTTTTATCCGGACACGCTCAATTGGCCTAAGAGAGAAGACGGTTTTGTCAGTATGAAACTTGAAAACCTTTCGAAGGCAAACGGACTCTCGCACGAACACGCGCACGACGCTTCGTCTGACGCCTATGCGACGATGTTGCTCGCAAAACTGATTTGTCAGAAAAAGCCCAAGATTTGGGAATACGCGCTCACGATCAGCCGCGCTGAGAATTTGGTCAAGCTGATGAGCGAGCAGGCACCGCTTCTCTATGTTGATCCTTTCAGGACTCATGAACGCAGCCGCGGCCTTCGTCCGGTCTTCCCGCTGATGGAGAGCCCGAGCATCAAAGGAACTTGGGTATGCTGGGACTTAAACGCCGATCCTAGTGCGATGATGACCATTAGCGCCGAAGATATGAAAACGCGCCTCTTCGTTAAAGCCGAAGATCGGGAAAAAGGCGTTGAGCCGCTTCCCTTTGTCATGATCAATCTAAAAAAACAGCCCTTCCTCGTCAGAGGTATCGGCTGGGTGGATAAAAACG
This sequence comes from Parasutterella sp. St.1A3, assembly GCF_059728705.1. Lineage (NCBI taxonomy): Bacteria > Pseudomonadati > Pseudomonadota > Betaproteobacteria > Burkholderiales > Sutterellaceae > Parasutterella > Parasutterella sp. St.1A3. The sequence continues at coordinate 470,521 of NZ_BAAGFK010000001.1, forward strand.
GTAAAGGACTTTTCGAACACGATGCCGCTTATTTCCTCGCCAATGCGCAGAAGATTCGGGAGATGAAGGATCGGATTCCGGCGCTCAACAGCCTTTTTGCGGAACTCGCGGAAAAGGATAGTCAGCGCTTCGATAATCAGGTTGTGATCCCCGAAGAGCATCTCTACTTTAATAATTTCCCCTTCAGCGACCGCGATAAAATGACCAATTTCCGCAAGCTGAGCCCGATGGAAATGGCGGAGCGGCTTCCCACGATCGGCTATACCAAGGACGAACTTATACGTCTCACGCTTTATTTCATGGCAAGAAACTGGCCTGAGGAAACGCTGGAGCCCGACACAGAGGCGCAGTGGAGAAAATATAAGATGCAGAAGCTTGTCAACGGTTACGGCGGCTCTCGCACCTTTGAAGAGTTTTTCAGCGAAATCGACGAACTTGAGAAACAGTACGCGGATGATGAAGCTAAGCTTCAGATTCTCGAAGAAGTTCGCGAATATGGTGAAAATCTTTTAGCCGATTATCAAGGTTAATTCGTTATGCTCATTCATCCGGAGTTTGACCCGATCGCCGTCCGCATGGGACCGGTGGCAATTCATTGGTACGGCCTGATGTATCTCATCGGCTTCGGCCTTTTCTATCTGTTGGGGATGTTCCGATGCAGACAGGACTGGCGCGGGATCAGCCGCACCAATCTCGACGATCTGCTGTTCTACGGGATGATCGGCGTGATTCTCGGCGGCCGCCTGGGCTTTGTCTGCTTCTATCAGCCGGAATATTACTTCTCGCATCCGCTTGCGATCTTTGAAGTTTGGAACGGGGGTATGAGCGCGCACGGCGGATTTATCGGCGTGATCCTGGCGCTTTTATATTTTGCCTGGAGCAACCATAAGTCTGTTCTGACAGTCGGTGATTTTGTCGCGCCGCTGGTTCCGCTCGGATTTTTCTTCGGCCGTCTGGGCAACTTTATTAATGGTGAGCTCTGGGGAAGAGCGGCGTCAGCGGATTTGCCCTGGGCAATGATTTTTCCGCAGGCCGGAGACGGTATCGCGCGCCATCCTTCTCAGCTCTATGAAGCGACGCTTGAAGGCTTGGTGCTGTTTTTAGTCGTTTGGATTTACTCGGTTAAGCCGAGACCGGCAGGCGCGGTCTCGGGACTTTTCCTTATGGGTTACGGGCTGGCGCGATTTATCGTTGAGTTCTTCCGGGAGCCGGACAGCTACCTCGGCCTCCAGCTCTTTGACTTATCGCGCGGACAGTGGCTTTCCATCCCGATGATTCTCTTCGGCTTGGGCCTCTATATCTGGGCCCAAAGAAGAAATTAATCGCCGAAGCTGTCGCAGAAGACGTGATCGTCCTTTAAGCCGCAGCGGACGGTCAGATAGTCAAACGCGGAGCGGATGAACCTGCCGTTGCCGCACATATAAACATCCACTTTGGACATGTCGCCGTGATCAATCGCGGCCTGTGTCTGAACGTGTCCTGTTACGCCTTTCCAGCTTTCCTCTCTGGAGACGATCGGCGTGTAATGGATTTCCGGGTAGTGCGCTGCCCAGTCCTTAAAGAGATCATCAACAAAAAGATCGTCTGAAGTGCGGACACCCCAGTAGATATGGAGACTGCGGTCTTTCAGATCGTCCTTTTCAATCAGCGTCTGAATCATGCTCTTGATCGGAGCGATACCGGTCCCGGTGGCAAGGAAAATCGCCTTTCTGCCTTTGGGTGTATTAAAGACGGCTTCTCCGTCCGGTCCTTTGAGTTTCATCTGATCTCCGACACGGAATCCGTCAGAGAACAAAAGACTCGTAAAGACGCCGTTTGTGACGCGGCGGATTAAGAATTCGATGGTTTCTTTCTGCAGTTCGGAACTCGCGACGGAGTAGCTGCGGGAAAGTCCGCCCGGAAGTTCAACCGCATAGGATTGTCCGACCTTAAAGTCAAAGAGGCCGCCGTCAGTACGCTTGAGAACAAGACGAAGGATGGAGTCGCGCAGGAGCGTTTTCTCAACAGCCTCGACCTGAATGAATGCGGGCTTGGCCGTCTCCAGCACTTTGACGCTTCTGACCTTGATTTCTAAATCCGAACGCGCTTTTGCCGTGCACATCAGCGCCAGACCGGATTTAATATCCGCTTCCGTCAGTGCGAAAGGCTGATATTTGCCCAGATCAACGTCGCCCGAAATAATCTGAGCTTTGCAGGCGCCGCAGGCGCCGGAGCGGCAGGCACAGGAAAGCGCGTAGCCGTTTCGTTCGGCTGCTTCGAAAATGTTCTCATCGGGGTCGGCCGAAAATTCATACGGCGTTCCGGATAATTTAATACGGAAAGGCATCTCGTTAAATAATTTATTGATTTGAAGAAAAAAATTCTATACCAAAATTGAAGGCGCTTTCCGATGTCGAAAAGCGCCTTCAAAATCCCCCGCCTGAACCGTACGGCCTGAGTCCTGAACCGGAAGTTCAGGGTGGAGGCCTCTGCTACTTGAAAGGAGCAGCATCGCGTGCCGCTCAACTTTAAAGAAATAGCAAGTCAGCCTCCTTGCTTGTAGCATTGGTTCAAAGAACAACTGACCGATGCTCGAATTCCGCAGGGGACGTACTTAATTCTAGTCATTTGCGCTGAGGAAAGAAAGTGGTAAAGGCGCCTATTGCGCAAGATGAGTATTACGGGTATGAAGCCGCTTTCTAAGGGGCTCGGCTGAGTCCTTGGTCGCAAAGTTCGATCAGATGACGTACTTTTTGTAGCGTTTCGTCATCATTGGATACTTCTTTGTCGGGGACCTGTTCCCTTAATTGCTTTTTGATATCGGGATCGATCAGAAAAGAAAAGAGCGAAAGGATCAAAAGCTTCGTGTTCGGATCAGACGTTAATTCCGCCGGTTTGCCGTTGTTATAGGACACGAGGTACTCGTTAAACATGTGGATCAGCTTATCCACTTCGCCGAGGTTCGTCTCTTCCGGCAGACGCACGAGGAGCTTTAAATTCTGAACGTGAATACGATAGGGGATTTTATTAGCCACGATGCTTTACTCTTGAGACTTCTGAAGATCGTCGCGGAAGATTTTGATTCGTTTGAGCTGCGTGTCGAGCTCCTCAGCCGCGATTTTGATTTGATTGCGCAGTGCGTCAAGACTTTTGTCTTTGTCATCAATCTGTCTGCGCAGGACATGGTTCTCGTGCTCAAGATTCTTAAGACGCGAAGTTAACTCAAGAATCCTGAGCTCGAGCTGTTTGAATGCCTCTTGAGCGGCGCTGTTCATTATTTAAGACCAAGGACGTCATCCATGGAATACAGTCCCGGTTTCTGATTGACAACGTGCTGAGCGGCCTTGACGGAGCCTTCGGCGTATCCGGCGCGCGAGCTCGAAAGGTGCGAAATGACAATGCGTTCTCCCGGACCCGCAAAAATCACCTGATGGTCGCCGACCACGTCCCCGCCGCGAAGCGCGGCAAAGCCGATGCTGCCCGGAACTCTCGGTCCGGTATGACCCTGACGAGCCCAAACGGCGACGTCTTCAAAGTTCTGACCTCTGGCCTCAGCGATGACTTTGCCCATGGCGATCGCGGTTCCGCTCGGCGCGTCCACTTTGCGGCTGTGATGCATTTCGACGATTTCGCAGTCGTAGTCTTTGAGAAGCTTCGCAGCCTGCGCAAGAAGCTTATTCGTGACGTTGACGCCTGTGCTCATGTTCGGAGCAAAGACAATCGGAATCACTTTGGAGGCTTCTTCGAGTTTCTGCTTCTGCTCCGCATTCAGACCGGTTGTGCCGATGACCATGGCGATTCCCGCGTCCTTGCAGATATCAAGGAAAGCCATCGTGCCTTCGGGGCGGGTGAAATCGATAAGTACCTGAGCGCCGCTCGTGCGGAGCGTTTCATTGTCGCAGCTGATCTTAACGCCGCTGTTAAAGCCGAGGGAGGCGCCGGCGTCTTCATTGGCTTCGACGTGATCCGTTTCTTTGTGCGCGAGCGCGCAAACCAGTTCGGCGCCTTCCGTGTTCCACACGGCGTCAATAATCATTTTGCCCATGTGGCCTTTAGCGCCGGCAACTGCGATTTTAACCATGACAAATCTCCAATACTTTGATTATTCCGTCTTAGCGGCTTCTTCAGCGCCCTGAGTTTCAGAGGCAGCTCCTTCAGCTTCCAAGCTCTTCTTCTCGGCAACGAAGTCACTGTGACGCTTGAGCGTCTCTTCTCTGGCGCGTTCGCCGAGAATGGCTAAGTCAGCGTCGGTTTCATCCGGCATCGGATCGGACTTGAAGCTCTCGACTCGATTGTCGTCGTTGAAGACGATGGTCAGCTTGCGGACCGTCGGCTGACCGCCGCGCGGATTCAGATAGTAGACGTAACTCCATTCGTTCTTGTGGAAGATACTCTGCAGTGTTGCTGTACCGAGCAGGAAGATGACCTGATTTTTAGTCATTCCTTCATGCAGGTTTTCTACCATTTCACTGGTTACCACGTTGCCCTGATGGATGTCCGGACGGTACGGTGTAAGGATCTTGGGAACGTAATCCGATACGGAGGAACAGCCGGCCAGAAGTGTAAGGGGCAGTACTGCGCACAAAATAAGAGGTTTCATGAAGAGGGTTCTGTTTAGTGGTAATACAATAACCATGTATGATAAAGGATTAGTGTTTAGATTAACACTTTGAAGAAAACCTCTTAACGAGAATTGTTGAATGCAGCATAAAGAGATAGCGGACAACGCGAAGAATTTAAAAGAATTAGGGCTTAAGGCAACCGGTCCGAGACTGAAGATTCTGGAGATGTTCCAGAAGAAGACGTCTAACGGGACTGATCGTCACATGAGCGCCGAAGAAGTTTATAAGGAGCTGGTGGACGCGGGCGAAGACGTCGGCCTTGCAACGGTCTATCGTGTTCTCGCGCAGTTCGCGAGTGCGGGGATTCTGATTCGCCGCAATTTCGAACACGGAACGGCGCTGTTTGAACTCGACGACGGTCATCATCATGATCATCTGATCTGTGTGATGTGCGGAAAAGTCGTTGAATTCATTGATGAGGAAGTGGAGAAGCGTCAGTTTGAAATCGCGCAGAAACACGGCTACTCGCTTGTCGATCATTCCATGGCGCTTTACGGTGTTTGCCCGGCATGCCGTGACAAGAACAAAAAATAAGAGCACGAAGCTTTAAATGCATGAAGGACGATAAAACTATCGTCCAAATAGAGAAGGCGGACCCAAAATGTCCGCCTTTAAATATTAATGTCTGAGCATCTCTTTAGCGTGCTCGAGCGTTTTATCCGTAATTTTGATGCCGCCGAGCATGCGCGCGATTTCTTTAACGCGTTCCTCCTCATCGAGCGGAATCACCGTTGAGGTTGGGGCTTCGTCCTTGCTTTCAGCATGCTTCACAATCTTGAAGTGGTGTGAGGCGCAGCTTGCGACCTGAGGCAGATGCGTCACACAGAGAACCTGCTGATGCTCACCGAGCTGCGCAAGCAGCCGGCCAACGGTTTCCGCGACTCCGCCGCCGATGCCGGAATCCACTTCGTCAAAAATCAGAGTGTCCACGGTCGCTGTCATCGTGTCGGTGACAGCAATCGCGAGACTGACGCGCGCGAGTTCGCCGCCCGAGGCGACTTTGGCTAGCGAGCGACGGGCAACACCCGCATGGCCGGCCACTAAAAATTCACACGAATCCGTGCCAAGCGGTCCCGGATGCTCGCTCGGCGTCACGGAGACTTCAAATGAGCCGCCTTCCATCGCGAGCGTCTGCATGACTTCGGTGATATTTGTCTGCATCCTGAGCGCCGCTTTGCTGCGCTCGGCGCTAACCTCGGCGGCAAGCGCTTCATAGCGCTGCTGAGATTTCTGCGCCTTGTTCTGAAGCTCTGTGACGTTGATTTCCTGAAGCTCGGAAAGTTTGAGCCGCGACTGAATCATTTCTTCATACAGTTCGCCGGGCTCGATGTGATATTTGCGTGCGAGCGAAAGATAGGAACTCAGGCGCTCATCAACTTCTGCAAAACGCGCCTCATCAAAATCCATACGGCTTAAAAAATGCTCCACGTCGCTTGAAGCGGAATCAATGATTTCTCTAGCCTCGTTGAGCTGGCCGTATACGCTCTCGATTTTCTTATCGATGTCCGAGATGTCGTCCAGCGCGGAAATGGCGGAATCCACCATCGAAAGCGCGCTTTCATCAGCTTCTGTCAGGGTAGCCCGGGCTCTTTCGCAGGCTTCCAGAATCTCTGTGTAACGAGAGAGCTTAGTGTGCTCTTCGTTAAGCGTATCCCATTCGCCTTTAAGGGGAGCGAGCTCATCCATGTCTTCCAAGTACCAGCTCAGCTGCTGAGCTTTCGCCTGATGCTGTGCCTGTCGGTTTTTGGCTTCATCGAGCGCCTCTAGCGCGTCCCGCCAAGCATTCCAGCGCTTTTTAAGTTCTGAAATCGTCGGTCTCAGCCCTGCATAGTCGTCGAGCATCTCCAGCTGGGAGCCTTTGCGCAGAAGCGACTGATGCGCATGCTGCCCGTGAATGACGACAAGCATCTGACTGAGCTCTTTAAGCTGAGAAAGGGAGGCTGGAATTCCATTAATCCACGCTCTGCTCTTGCCTTTGATATCGAGTGTGCGGCGAAGAATAAGATCGTCCTCTTCGCCCGTGAAATCATTTTCCGCGAGCCACTCACGAATTTTTTCATTGGTGGTGAAGGAGGCGCTGAGATCGCTCTTGTCCGCGCCTTCTCGAATAAGTCCCGCGTCGCTGCGGCTGCCGAATAAAAGCTGAATCGCGTCAATCAGAATGGACTTGCCGGCACCGGTTTCACCGGTCAGCGCGGAGAAGCCGTTTTGGAAGTCCAGCTCAAGTTTTTCTACGATGACAAAGTTTCTTATATTCAGCGTGCTGAGCATAATGGTTAGCGATCCGTGGGATTGTAGTTCCAGTGTAATTTTTGATTTAGTGTATCGAAGTAATTGTGCGAAGTTGGATGAAGAATCTTGATTGTGTGTTTATAAGGAGAAATCTTCAGGACATCGTTGATCAGTACTTCGTTTTGATCCTGCATGTCAAAGTATAGAATCGCGTCTCGAATTTGTGTAACGCAGATTTCAATAAGCGAGGATTCCGGCAGAACTATCGGACGGTTGGAAAGCGTGTGCGGCGCCACCGGGATCATCAGCATGCAGGGCACAGACGGATAGATCATCGGACCACCCGCGCTCAGCGCGTAGGCGGTGGAACCGGTCGGCGTGGACACAATCAGACCGTCGGCATGCATGCTGCACATCTGAAGACGGTTGACGATGACCGAGCATTCCACCATGCCGCCGGAAACACCGCGCGAAATGACGACTTCATTGAGTGCGACATTGCGATAGACCTCTTTGTCGCCCCGCATCTGAATGCACTCAAGCAGCGTGCGCGAATCTGTGTAGTAGTGACCGTTTAGAATTTCCGAGAGCTCGTTTTCCATGCGCTCGGAAGGAATATCCGTAATGAATCCGAGTCGGCCGGCATTAATGCCGATAAAAGGCACTTCGTATTTGGCCATGCGGCGGGAAATGCCGAGAAATGTGCCGTCGCCGCCGTAAATAATAAAAAGATCCGCCTGCGTGCCGATTTCTTCCAGAGTGCGGCCGCAGTCAAGCCCGAGCGCCTCAGCGGCCCGTTTCTCCAAAATGACGTTTCTGCCGTGCCGGATCAGAAAATCTCGAAGCTGCTTCAAAGGAGCAAAATCGGTGGAGTCACGCTTGCCAAAAACGGCGACGGTTTGAAATTCAACAGACATTTTTATTATTTCCCGGCCTTTTCGCTTTGAATATCGCGAAGCAGCCTAATTGTATCTTCGGGGGTACGGATCGCAGTGAGAAGCGTCGTCAGCGCCGGGCCCTGAACTGCGCAGATCCACTCCGAAGAGCTCCAAAATTTAAATGTTTCGCGAAGCATGACGCTGGAGCCGCGTACGCTAAGCTGGTCATCGTCACCGATGACTGCCCGCACCGTCGGGTTGCCTCGCTGAGAGAGACAGTCGGTGAGGGCCCATAAATGGTAAAAAGCGAGTTCGGGATTTTCCTGCCGATCAATCCAATCGTTAAAAATGACGGAGAAGCGCATGCGGACGAGCTCCTTCATCGAATTGGTCGTGTCGTAGGTTTTAAACGAGAGAAAGACCGGAAGGGTAGACATCGCGATAGCGACTCTGCCCGTGGTCGCTCCGATCTTTGCATATTTGAACGGCAGCCCTTTACAACTGACAGAGTCCTCAAACTCATCCTCGATCACAGCCTTTTCAAACTCGTCGGGGAAATAGTGCGATAGGATCGTTGTGATGATCAGTCTGCTCCAAATAAGCGCATGCGCCTGGCTCGGATGTTGCCGAGCGTAGGCAAGGATTTCGGAACCGAGCACCTCTTCTGCCAGATCCAGCGGAGGCGCCTGAGTGCAGTCCGCGACAAGCAGAATAGGCGCTGCGAGTTTGGAGTAGTACATGACCGAAATCCTGGCGCTTTAGTAGAAGCTGCTGCGTTTGGGCTGAGAGGTAAGCGCTGCGATCGCCATGACGACCCACGCGGCGATCATGAAGAAGCCGCTGATGGGCGTGACAAGCGGGAAGGGGCGCCACTGAATCAGCACAAGCAGATAAAGACTCACGGAGAATCCGAGGCTGCCGATAAGCAGAAGAATGCCCGCGATATTGACAAGCCAAGCCTTAAAGTGCTGGGTTGCCCACGCAACGGCAAAAAAGCCGAGACCGCTGATCAGCTGGTAGAGAACGGCGTATTCATAACTCTCAATCAGACGAGGAACGGTGACGGCGGCTCTTAACCCATGCGCGCCGTACGCGCCCAATGCGATGCCGGAAGCCAGCATGAGTGCGCCGAGAAAAGCCCAGATATGCATAAAAACTCCTAAATTTTTATTCCAGAGAGTCGCTGATGGCGACAGCATGGAACCCTGCGTCCACATAGATATTATCCCCCGTTATGCCGGACGCGTAATCGGAAAGGAGGAATGCGGCAGTGTTGCCGACTTCATCAATAGTGACGGTTCTCTGCAGCGGAGCAAGAGACTCCATGTGGTGCAGCAGTTTCGAGAAGTCTTTAATGCCGCTCGCGGCAAGTGTCTTGATTGGGCCGGAAGAGATTGCGTTAGCGCGAATGCCTTTCGGCCCGAGACTTGCGGCAAGATAACGAACAGAAGCTTCAAGGGCGGCCTTGGCAACGCCCATGGTGTTGTAGTTCGGAACAACGCGCTCGCTGCCCAGGTATGTCAGTGTGAGAACAGAAGCAGGACGGCCTTCCATGAGCGGAAGCAGCGCTTTAACCATCGCCGGGAAGGAGTAAGCGGAAATGTCCAGCGCTGTGCCGAAGGCGTCTCGCGAAAGTCCTTCAAGGAAGTCACCCTGAATCGCTTCTCTCGGAGCAAAACCGATCGAGTGCACCGCGCCGTCAAGACAGCCCCATTTGTCACGAAGCACTTCAGTCATTGAGAAAATCTGTGCATCATCGGAGACGTCAAGCGGAATGACGATGTCGCTGTCAAATTCCTTGGCAAAACCCGTGATTCTGTCGAGGAATCTTTCGTTCTGATAGGTAAAGGCAAGCTGAGCGCCCTCTCTGTGGCAGGCTCGCGCAATGCCGTATGCGATAGAACGATTGGATAAAACACCGGTAATCAAGATTTTCTTGTCTTTAAGCAGGCTCATTGATGATCCTTAGAAAGTTTTTTAAGAATCATAAGATATTAAGCGAGTTTGCTAAAGAGTGGTATCGGATTACCTTAGTTTAAGCGTCTGACCTACGTGAAGACTGTTGTTTTTTAGTCCGTTCAGCGCTTTCAGCTGATTGACCGACATATTTGCAGAAGACGCGATCGAGAAAAGCGTGTCGCCTTTGCGCACTTTATGTGTACGCTGTTTGGCAAGAGGTCGCTCGTTAATGCGCTTCTGAACTTTCTCGGGAACTTTCTCAAGCACCACAGCCTGCTTGGTCGGAATACCGCTTGCGTTGATCGTAAGACGCTGTCCGACGGAAACATTGTTGCTGCTGAGATGGTTGGCACTCTTAAGGGCGTTTACGGAAATAGAGTAGCGCTGAGCAATGCTGAAAAGCGTGTCGCCTTTGCGCACAACGTAGAACTTGGCGTTTGAGGCTTTTTCTGTAACCGGAGGCTTGGAGGCAACCTGACGAGTCTTAACCGGGACATTGACGTAAAGCATCTGACCGACTTTCAGACGATGGCCTCTGAGGCGGTTGCTCGAGGCGATAGTCTTAGTCGATACGCCGAGACGACGTGCAACGCGCGGCAGCGTGTCGCCTTTTCTGACACGGTAGGAGACGCGGCGGAAGTCCTGAGCGAGAGCGAAGGAAGCGTCAATCGTGTCCGAGGAAATATCTTCTGCATCGCCAAGACCGCTGTCGCGGCTGACGAGAACGAGTGAGCCCGGTTTAATGCGTCTGCCGGAAGGTATTTGGTTGGCTTCCCGAAGCGCTTCCTCCGACATGTGCGCTTTCTTCGCTATGGAAGCAATGGTGTCTTCGGGTTTGACGCGATAAGTCGTCCAGCTCGAAAGTGGCTTTCCGCTCATGCGGTATGTCACGAGGTTCTCCACGAACGTGTCGACCTTATCGGTCGGCATCAGCATGGAGTGGTTGTGGGAGGCCACAATGACGGGACGGTTAAAGGATGGATTCAGCGTGCTGAATTCTGCCTGAGACATTCCGGCCAATTGGGCCGCACGCTTAACATCGATGTCCTGATCTTTGAAGATCTGAACAAAGAAAGGTTCGTTGTATACCGTGGGAAGCTTTATCCCGAAGTTACGGGGATCTTTAACGATATTTTTGATAGCCTGAAGCTTCGGATAATAGTTGCGGGTTTCATCAGGCATCTTCAGCGACATATAGTCGGTCGGAAGACCCTTCGCCTGATTTCGCTTAATCGCGCGGCGCAGGTTGCCTTCGCCCCAGTTGTAGGCTGCCAGCGCAAGCGGCCAGGAGCCGAATTCGTCGTAAAGCCTCTGAAGATAGGTAAGCGCCGCAGATGTGCTTTGCAGTACGTCGTAGCGTTTGTCGAGCCACATGGTCTGATCGAGCGAATAATCTCTTCCGGTCGCGGGCATGAACTGCCAGAGACCCGCGGCTTTGACTCTGGACTTGGCGTTGGTGACAAAGGCGCTTTCAACAAACGGCAGCAGCGCGATTTCGGTCGGCATGCCGCGCGCGTCAACTTCTTCAATGATGTGGTAAAGGTACTTTTGTGAGCGGTCCGCCATGCGCTGCAGATAATCCGGTCGTTTTGAGTATTTAGCGACGTTGGCTTCCACAACGCTGTTCTGCATGTCAGGTACTTTGAACCCGTCTCTGATGCGTGTCCAGACGGTATAGATTTCGTCATCATCCGCGCCCGGCGTCACGATCTCTTTGATTTCTTCCTGATCGGGCTCTGAAGCCGTCGCGTAGGTCGAACAGCTCAAAGCAAGGGCAATAGCTAGTATGCGGAACGAGGTTTTTAAGTACATTGCAGTCACTGAAGAAAGACACGATACAATAAAACGCTAATTTAAACGAATTTATGGTACTTCCGACGGAAAAGCTCTAGGCGATGTAACTTGATTTTTCCGATGAGGTTCACGGTATATGACATCAAATATCACGCTTGCGCAGTTTTATTCATCAGCGCTCGGGCAGTATGCTCTGCGGTGGGAGCGGGCGCAGTATGACGCTTTGGTCGCAGACTGCTTCGGGTACCATGCCGTACAGATCGGAGCCTCCGGCATCGATTTTCTGAGCGATAACCGTATTCCGCTCAAGGTGATCGGAGAACGCAGTCTGCGTCCTCTGACTCAGCTCGAAGACAGCCGCGTCCGCATACAGCTCTCTTATAGTGAGCTGCCGTTTGAAAGTGAAAGTCTCGATCTGGTGCTTTTGCCTCATGCGCTGGAAATGGCCGAAGATCCGCATGCGTTGCTGCGCGAAGTGAGCAGAGTTTTAATTCCCGGCGGCAGAGTGGTGCTTTCCGGGTTTAATCTGACGAGTCTTTGGGGCATTCGTTTCCATCTGCAAAAATTCGGCGCAAAGGTGTTTCTCCCGGGTAAGCAGTTTATGTCGGTGTTTCAGCTGAAAGATTGGTTATCTCTGCTGTCCTTCCATGTGGATCGAGGCACCTTCGGCCGCTACAGCTGGTCGTTTTCTCCGGAGTCTCACAAAGAGTCTTCCTGGCTGGAAAAAGCCGGTGACAGGTGGTGGCCGCAGTGCGGTGCGATTTTTGCGCTGAGCGCGACCAAAGAAGCTTTGGGCGCGAAGCTGGTTGGCAAAGCCATTACGAAAAAGTTTAATTTTCTCGGCGCCGGAGCGCGCCTAGAGGAGGGCAGCCGCTCTCAGTTTGAAGGTAAAAAAGAATGAAACAGGTAGAAATTTGGACGGACGGCGCAAGCAAAGGAAACCCGGGGCCCGGGGGCTGGGGTGCGTGGCTGAAATACGGCCGTCATGAGCGCAAGCTCTGCGGTGGCTCTCTCAATACCACAAACAATCAGATGGAGCTGATCGCGCCGATCAACGCTCTTAATACATTGACTGAGCCGTGCTCCGTGAAGCTTCATACAGACTCCAAGTACGTGAAGGAAGGGATGACCGCATGGATTTACGGCTGGAAAAAGAAGAATTGGAAAACTCAGGGGGGCACTCCGGTTAAAAATGCCGATCTGTGGAAAAAACTTGATGAAGCTGCCAGCCGACACAAGGTTGAATGGATCTGGGTCAAGGGACATGACGGCATTGAAGGCAATGAAATGGCCGATCAGCTTGCGAATCAAGGTGTGGAAGAAGTCCTGAAACGCAATAGATAATCGCGGGTAAAAAGTATCCCGGGTGTACTGCGGCTGCAGGCGCCCGGGATTTAATTTCCTATCCGAATCAGGCAGGAGGGATGCTGCGGATAGGATGAGGAGAAAACCGGTTAACCCAATAACTGACGGAAGTCCTTGTCTAGCAATTCCAGAGCATGGACAATCTGCTCCTGCTGACTGACAGCCCAAGCTTCATGCTCGGCAATCGCTTGGTCAGAACGCGCGATCGCTTTGTTGATTTCGCTCTTTTGCGGACCGCCCGATGTGCGGCGGTTCTCAATAATGGTTTTCGGATTCAGCGTCGTTTTAAATTCCTCTTCGTTCATGGGGCAGACTTCGCTAGCCGACGGGTATTCCGTTTTAATGACATGCGCGTATATCTCTTTGACCTGGGCGTATGGGAAATTTGTCGGGTTGTAGCCATTTGCCTTCGCATAAGAGACAATCTGGCTTGCGACATGATGGCCGACGCGGAACGGCAGTTTGTATTCACGCATCAAAACATCCGCGATTTCCTGCGAGGCGGTCCAATCGCTGTTCAGCTCTTTGAGCGCTCTCTCCGGGCTGATCTTGAGTGCGTTGAGCATCTTGTCAAACTGAGTCAGCATCTTGATTGTGCTTGAAACCATCGAGCTGTTGGCAGGTACGCGCTTCGGGTCAATCATTCCCGGAATGATGTTGTGCGCTCTGAAAACCGCAGCCTGAGCCTCTCCAAGAACCCCGCTTGCCGCTTCGCGAACTCCGAACATAAGGCCGGGATTCCTCTTCTGAGGCATCGCAGAAGACACATAGGTATTGTCGCCGCCCTCCTGCAGGAGAATCCAGGGCTGAGGCTGGGCGTACTGCACAGAAACGTCCTGAACAAAAGTGCCGACATGAAGCGCGATTGAGGTCAGGATTGATGAGAGTTCGGTCGGTTCATCGACCGGTTTAATCTGAGCGGCGTCATATGCGTCTTCGACGGGGCCGTCAAAACCGAGATACTCAGCGATTTTCTCGCGGTTAAGCGGCCAGCCGGTTCCGTTAAGAACGGTTGTTCCCATCGGACAAAGATTTAAACGCTCATAGAACTGTTCGAGCCGTTTGCTGTCACGCTTGAAGCCGGCAAGAAAGCCCTGCAGGTAATGCGCATAGCTGTTGGGCTGAGCGGCAACACCGTTGGTGTAGTTCGGGACGATGGTCTCCGTATGGTCTTTAGCAAGCGTGTTGAGGATCCGCATGCTGCCGACAAGCTTGCGGGCCAATGCAAGAACGTTGTCACGCATGATGGTGGAGTAATAAGTCGCATGCATGTCCTGACTTGAGCGACCGACGTGAAGCATGGTTGCGTCAAGGCCGGCGGCTTCGATGAGGAGCGGCTCGTACTTGATGACACGTGAGGGTCTCAGAGCTCCGGGCTTACAGCCGTTCTCAATGACTTGGCAGATAGCCTTTGCAATTTTTTTTGCAGTTTCCTCGGAAAGGATGCCTCGCTCGCGGTTTGTAATGACCGAGGCTTTGTTTATTTGGCTAAGCCAGAAGAATTCGTCTTTCGGTTCTTTTTTTAAGAAAGGGGCTGCGGTCTGATTTGCCGCCGCAGCTGTCAGATCGTTTCCTTTCATAGTGGTTATGAGTGGTTTGAGGTTGGTTGTTGTTATGTGTGGTTTGTGATGATTCGTTATGAGATTGATGCTAAAAGTTTTAACTGATTCATACAATGCATTGATATGCAACTTATTACTTGCATAAAACGCAAATAATATTTAGCAATAATTTGCTTGAACAGCTGTCAGATTAAGCCTCTAAAAATGCGTTCCCTGATGAACTCTTGTGTTATGACAGGAGCTATTTCGAGAAGATGACTTGTTCTGGAAAAGAAATTCCAATTGAGTTGATCGATCGGGCTGCTGTAGTGTGGTTCTAATTTTCGAAAATAGTGAATAGCAGGTATTCAATTTTTTTTCTGCCTCTCGTCACAATAGATGAGGTTCGTGAATCTTAAGGAGAATCTCATGGGAAAATTTAAACTCTCAGTAACAGCTTCGCTGTTTTCAATTTGTATTGCTTCGTCTGCTTGGGCAACTCAGATTATTGATACTGACTTAGTTATTGTTGGCGGTGGACTTAGCGGAATCTCTGCAGCTGCAAGGGCAACAGAACTAGGCGTAAAACCGGTTGTGTTGGAAAAGACATCAATTCTTGGCGGGGCAGGTAATTTTCCGGAAGGTTCTTTGGGCCTGGGAACGAAGTATCAGAAGGAACACGGTATCACTTGGGATATACAAAAAAATATCGATCGTTTCCTTGACTTTAATCATTTTCGAACAAACCCCGCAGTGATTCGTCAGCTCATTGGGCGGTCTGGCGAGACAATTGATTGGGTTACAGATAAAGGCGTTGAGATAAGAGGAATCCGCACTCTTTGGCCGCAGGGCGAGTCTTACAACTGTTGGCATCTCTTCAAAGGCGGGGCTTCGAATGTAGTTGCAAAGCTCAGTGATCAAGTGAAAAAGAACGGTGGTACCGTCCTGCTGCAGACTCCGGCTCAAAAGCTAATTAACCGTGACGGTAAAATTGTTGGTGTTGAAGCCGTGAATACAAAGACTGGCGAAAAAGTTATAGTCCATGCTAAGAAAGTTATCCTTGCGAGTGGTGGATTTGCTGCAAATAAAGGAATGATTGAAAAGTATGTGACTGACTCATCGGACCTATCCGTTTCAGAACCAATCCGCTTGAGAAGCGCTATTGGTGACGGCCGCACTGGAGACGGCATCAATATGGCGCTTCGTGTGGGTGCTTCGGTTGCCAATATGGAAAATGTTGTGGGTAATGCTCCGTACCTTCCCGAAGAGCCCTTGATTAATCAATTTAACGGCGCCGATTACCTTAAACATGGAAGATGTGCTCTTGTGCAGCCCTGGCTTTGGGTAAACCGTGACGGCGAACGTTTCTACAATGAGTCTCGCGGATCTCTCTTTACCGATGTATATGCGGCGATGACGAATGCCGGCGGTGTTATGTACACGATCTTTGATCAAAATAAACTGGATCGCTTAATGCATGACGGCGCACTTATTCCCTTTAACGCGATTGTTCCTGCCGGAACTAAATTGACAGAGCTTCCGAAAACTTTTGAAGTTGGAATGAAGAACGGCTGGGCATTTAAGGCTGATACGATTGACGATTTGGCGCTTCAGATTGGTGTTCCCGCTGAGAATCTGAAAAAGACAATTGCTCAAATAAACGAATTTGCCGATCAAAAGAAAGACCCGGAATACGGAAGAAATCCTGCTCACCTTGAAAAATTCGATTTGAACAAAGGGCCGTTCTATGCTTTAAAAGGAATCCGCACTTATTTCCTAACGTTGGGAGGAATTAGGATAAACAAGAATTTTGAAGCTCAGAACGCTCAAGGTGACTCCATCCCGAATTTATATGTGGTCGGTGCGGATATGGGAGGATTGTTTGACAGTACGGACGATTTGAAGGTCGAAGGGGCGACATCTTCCTTTGCGTTGACTTCCGGCAGGATTGCTGCTGAACGCGCTGTTGAAAGTTTGAAGTAAACAAAATAAAAAACCGGGCATAATTGATGAAAAATTATGCCCTTTTCTATGGACTTGAATCTTGCACTTATCTTCTATGAGCTTTACGCCTGCCGAAGCATAAGTAAGGCGGCCGCAAAGCTTGGTTCATCGCAGCCTACAGTCAGTAGAAGGCTGCAGGAGCTTCGATTGGTTTTCGAGGATCCTCTTTTTATATCTAATGGCCACGAGCTGTCTCCGACAAACAAAGCAGTTACCATTTATCCGGAGATATCCAAACTTATTGCAGACGCAAATGCAATTTTCCATCAAGCTGAAAACTCGAACGTCAGCAAGGTTGTCATAGCCTGCTCGGATGATTTTGAGTATTTCATTGGACCTAAAATTATTGAGGAATTTTCCAAAAGTCTGCCTGACGTTCTGGTGATTTTTCATCAAGTGAATACTCTCCTTGCTGAGCAGATAATTATCGATCGCAAAGCGGATTTCTGTATTACCGCAGGTGGAACACACAGCAACATTGTTGCCAGAGAAGGCTTTGGCACTCATAAAGATGTCTGCCTCTATCAAAAACCAGATGGGTCCTCAGACAATCAACTTTCTCTTTCTCAGTATCTAAAAATGGAGCACTTTAGTGTGCACTTCGGGGGTTCTGAAGGCGTGTCGGACGAAATACTTCGTAGAAATGGCTTTAAAAGAAAACTTGTCGGCCTGACTTCTCATTATTGCGGCATTGAGCGTTATATATTGGGAACTGGGAGAGTGGTTTTGGTTCCTGTTTATGTTGCTAAGCTGCTATGTGCCCAACACCCGGACCTTGTCTATTGTGATATCCCTTTTAACAGCGTCAATGATCCGGTGGAACTTTCTTACCGCAAAGACTCCCTTAGGTCTAAATTTTTCAAGAAGTGCAGAGACGTACTTGTGAAAGTTATGAAATCAACAGACTGGAATTGAGGCGTTGAAGATAACGGGAGCTGTCTGGTTGTTTAGCTGATTTTTAACGATCAAACTCTTCTTTGGTTGCGTACAATGGAGCCAGCTATCAACGTGGATTAGATGACATGCTGAGAAATAATCTGGGAAACTTGAGGTATTTCATCGCTTTTGCCGAGCTTCAAAGAATTTCAGCTGTTGCCGTCAGGTTTGACGTGAATGAGTCAACGGTCAGCCGCGCTTTGCGCGCCTTCCAAGAGGAAGTTGGCCATCCCTTGTTTAGCCAAAACGGACGCAAGCTTAATCTGACGGATTACGGCCTGATGGTCTACAACCGATTGAGCGGTCCGCTGAAGTCTTTAGACGAAGCCTATGACAATATCTCCAAAGTAGAGCATGAGATTAAGGGAACAATCCGTCTTTCTACGGCGGCAGGCTTTGCAAGTACGCATTTGGTGAATCTGCTGGATCGCTTCTGTGAAATTTATCCGGGCGTGCGCTTTGAGACCCGCGTTGATTCCGGCTTGACCGCGCTCCGATCCTGCAAAGTGGACATCATTACCTTAACTTCTGTTCCTGATAAGTCTGATGATCTGGTAATGATAGAAAGAGGAATCAACACGTACGAAGCGGTGGCGTCTCCCGATTTTATTGAGAAATTCGCTCCGCTCGATACTGTGGAGGATCTTAAAAAGGTTCGTGTTTTTGCATACGGAGGCCGCGAGCGTGAATCCACTAAATTTCTTTATCGCGGAACTGAGAAAAAACCGATTGTCTGTTTGGACTACTTTTCTTCCGACAGTCTGTGGACAATAAAAAAAGCCGTCCTGGAAGGCAAAGGCGTCGCGATTGATATTCCAAGATTCTTCTGCCTTGAGGAAATTGAAAAAGGGACTCTTGTGCCGATTCTCAGCAGCTGGAGAAAACCGACCGCTCCGCTTTTTACGGTTCTGACGAAGACATCGTGGAACACGCCAAAGTTCAGAATCTTTGCTCAGTGGTTTTCCGAGGAAAGCCGAAGGATTTATCAGTCTCGGCGGCTATAATAATTCGATTGGAAGCGGCATAGGCAATAACAGCTGCAGATAGTGAAACGAGCGAGCGTGGTCCCGCTGGTTGGACTCTAGATGCCAAATCGGAGCTCTGAGGGATGGGACTTTCGGCGTCGAGAAAAAAATAAACTCGCAAAATCCTTTGCAAATTCTCACCGCGCATTGTGAAGTTCCGCTCTTTTTCCGCTTGTCAACACGGGACGAAGAGATTCCAGGACAGTTTCGTAAGTGTCGCAGCCTCGGTGTTCTTCTTTTATATCCGGTCTAAAAACACCCGCCCCCCCCCCAGCGGAAAACTAACGGGGCCTTTTACTCAGGTGCTAGCAGTAAAGCATAAGAATCAAAGTTAATGAGAAATCGCAAGACTAACTTTATACTAACGTTTAAGGTTTTCAGGTAGATGGTAAACCTTTTTCTTTGAGCGCCCAGGGATTGCAGCCTTGGGCGTTTTACTTTGGTTTTTGCTTCGATGGTTGAGCGGGTGACGAGAGCGAAACCTTTTAATTCGTCGTTTGGTCACTTCTAGGCAAGCGTTTCGCAAAACTTCTAAATTCGTGTAGAATCCCATATCTCAAGTGCACGGTTAGCTCAGGGGTAGAGCACTGCCTTCACACGGCAGGGGTCACTGGTTCGAAACCAGTATCGTGCACCATTTTTTGCAAAATCAATAAATTAGCTTAAAAATTCTGTATAAAATCTGCAAAAATCTGCGGATTAATGCCGACTTTAGCGGCCTCCTTTCCTCTTTAAAACATTTACAAAGCTTGTGCCATATTTGGTCACCGTCTTTGCCATAGAAAATCAACGAAACTTACACTAGCCTCCGTTGCGTTTTAATAGGGGCGGCGGTGACGCTGGTAACTAGATGAAAAGACAGCAATTCTTAAAATATGTTTCAGTTCTCAGTCTGACAGCTTTAAGCGGCTGCGCAGATTATGGTAAAAAAAAAGGCGGCCCCTGGCTGGGCGCCCGGGCCCAGGGTCCGGTGATCGACAAGACGGGCGACCCAATCCTCCAAGGCCTGATCCAAACCGTTGGCACTAAGTTTAAGGCGCAGCAGTTCAGTGATCCTAAAACCGGCAGGATCCTTAACTATTCACTCTATACGCCTGAACACCTTGTGAGAGGTAAGAAATACCCGTTGGTGCTTTTCATGGCGGATGCGAGTACTCCCGGCCGCTCTATTGATGCAGCCATAACTCAGGGCTACGGAGCCTTGGTATTTGCAGAGCCTGATTTCCAAAGCAAGCATCCCTGTTTTGTTCTTGTCCCTGAGTATTCAGGCGTCACGGTCAACGATTCATATGAACGAACAGAGGAAGTGGATATGACCATTCGTCTGTTGGAATCGCTTCTCAAAACTCTTCCGATTAACCGGCGCAAGCTTTTCACAACCGGTCAGTCAATGGGGGGCATGATGTCGATGTATTTCATGACCCAGTTCCCTGGATTGTTCGCGGCAGGTATGTTTGTGGACTGTCACTGGGATCCTAAAACTTACGATAAGCTGCTTGATGATAAGTTCATCTTCTTTGCTGCCGGAAAAGACGGATCTGCCGGACAGCAAATTCAAAAGATACTCGATTTGCTGAGAGAGGATGAACTTCCTTACAGTGCGGCCGAGTGGAGTGCAAAACTTCCGGAAGACGAACAGAATATGCTCGCCCAAGAACTCTTCCAAAGAGGAAACCCGATAAACTTCATCGTATTTACCTCTGGTTCAGTCCTCCCTCCGGAGGGAGGAAGCGAACATATGTATAGTTTTGATTACGCTTATAAGATTGGCGCCGCAAGAGATTGGCTTTTAAATCAGCAACTCGGTGCGCCGGTGAAATATTAGAAAGGAAAATCATTCTCAAAAAAAACCGACTCGTACGAGTCGGTTTTGTTTCATTTAAGCAACAAAAATTAATAGTACGGGAAAATACTTAAAGTTTGCCTTTAGAATGAATATGTATGTGATTGATATAAATTAATCTAAAATAATCATATAAATAAACGAATTCTTCTACATAAGAAAACAGCTTTTTCTTCGTCAGAAAAAACAGCCTTTTGAAGGTTTGTTATCAGAAAGGGCGGTTAATTCAAAAAAATATCTTATTTTGATTAATAGGAATGTTTCTTATTATCAATTACACATTAAGGCAAAATTATGAAATTCTCTAAGACACTCCTTGTAGCTGTCGTCATGACAGCCGCTCCCCTTGCACTTGCTGAAAGCAACGTAACGCTTTACGGTTTTATCGATGGAGCGGTTGCGGTTCAGAAAGAAAAAGGCCGTACCGCTACCGTTCAGCTGATGGACGGCGTTGCCGGGGGCAGTGTTTGGGGTCTTGAAGGAACCGAAGAACTCGGCAATGGCTACAGCGTCGGTTTTAACCTCGAAAACTCCTACACCATGGATGACGGTGCGGAAGGTGAATCCGGACTTGCCTGGGCTAAACAGGCTTCTCTGAATGTGAGCGGCGGATTCGGCACCCTTGCGTTCGGCCGTATCGGCGGCCTCGCTTCCTATGAAGGAACTTATTCCATTTGGGATGCGTCTCCTTTCGGAACGGATTATCTTCAGATTGGTCTCGGAAACGCTTTTGTTACTGGGCAGATCAATAACAACACCGTTCATTACAGCTTTCCGGAATTCAGCGGCCTGCAGCTTCATCTGCAGTACTCCAACGGTACAGAATCCGATACGCAGAAATGGAGCCGCAACGCCCATTACTTCGGTATCGGCGCAACATATGAAATCGGCGGCCTCAATCTCGCCGGTATCGTCGAACGCTTTGACAATAAGGGCGAAGACGATATGAAACCGACAATGGTTTACAACCTGAGCGCGGCTTACGACTTTGAAGCCGCTAAGGTTTATTTCGGCTATCAGTACGCTTCTCATTTTCACGGCTTCGATCAGTCAGAAGACTGGGTCTTCGCCGGCAAAGGTCTGAATCAGAACGCTTTCACGCTGGGAGCGGAAGTTCCTGCCGCGGGCGGTACTTTCAAGGCCGCGGTTAACTACGGCTTTGGCAAGATTAAGTCTATGGACAAGGTCACGATGGAGGATGCGGACGCTGCGCCCGATCGTGACAAATTCGATCGTCTCGGTGTCGGCGCGGCCTACGAGTACCCGCTCTCCAAACGCACGATGATTTACGGCTGGGGCGCGTGGCAAAAGGGCGGCAAAGCACTTAAGACCGCTGAAGTCCGCGGTGACTTCGAAAACTGGAGTCTTGGCGTAGGCATGCGCCACGAATTCTAAAAACAGAATGGGACAAAGGAAACACACATGGCATTCCAGGCTTTGAGACTGACCGATTTATCAGCCGATCAAAAAGCAATTGTCGCAAAAGTGAATTCGTCGGATAAAAACGTTATTCGACAGCTTCGCGAACTTGGACTGCAACGAGGCGTTTCCGTGATCGTCCTTGCGAATAATCCCGGCGCGCCGCTTCTGGTTGCCGTCGGCGACGGCAGAATTGCGGTCAACCGGGATATCGCAGACTTAGTCAAAGTCGTTCTGTCTGATAAGTAAAAGCGAGGTGGAAATTATGAAACTTCACGAATTCGTTCCCGGAGAACGCGGAAGAATCACAAAAATTCTTCCCGGCAGCAATGAATACCGCCGAAGACTTTTTTCTATGGGAGCTCTTCCCGGAACTGAGTTTGAGGTAAGCCGAGTCGCACCTTTGGGAGATCCGGTGGAAATCAAAATCCGCGGTTCCTTCCTGAGTGTTCGGAAGGCCGAAATTAATGTCCTGGAAGTTGAAAAAATATAGGCGGCCATCATGACCCAAAAGAATATCGTTGCCATCATAGGCAATCCCAACTGCGGAAAAACAACTCTTTTTAATGTGCTGACTGGCGCGAAACAGTCTGTCGGCAATTGGCCTGGTGTTACGGTAGAAAAGAAAACCGGCGGCTTCAATATCGATAAACGCGAAATCACGCTCGTCGACCTTCCCGGCATCTACTCGCTTCAGCCGAGCTCTTCCGTCAGTGAAGATGAAAGAGTGGCGCGCGACTATGTCGCAAGCTCTGAAGCGCAGGCTATTATCAATATCGTCGATGCTTCTAACCTAGAACGCAACCTTTATCTGACCGCTCAGCTTCTGGAACTTCAAATCCCGATGGTTGTGGTCGTCAATATGCTTGACGTCGCTAAGACGCACGGTCTTGAAATCAATCTTGAGAAACTTCAGGATGAGCTTGGCTGCCCGGTCGTCGGTATCGTCGCGAGTCGTAAAAAAGGTATTGAAGAGCTCAAACAGGCACTCGATAAACAACTGAGTGAGCCGGAAGCGGCCGACAATCCTATCGTCTTCAGCGCGGATATTGAAAATGCGATTACCAAGGTTGGCGCAATTCTTGCTAAACAAGCTATTCCGAGATCCAGATGGGTCGCGGAACAGCTTGTTGAAGGCGACGCGGAGATTCTAAAAGTTTTCCCGGGTATCTCCATTGATGAAGCCGAGCCGATCCTACAGGAAATTGATACTAAATATGACGGAGACGTCGATATGGCGATGGCTGATGTTCGTTATCAGTTCGTCTCTAAAGTGTCTCAGCAGTCAATCGTGAGAACCGGTCAGGCCGGTCAGACGCTGACTGACAAGATCGATAAGGTCGTATTGAATCGCTGGCTCGGTATTCCGATTTTCCTCGGTGTGATGTACCTGATGTTTATCTTTGCGATTAATATCGGTTCAGCGTTTATAGATTTCTTCGATATCCTTTTTGGAGCGATCTTTATTGACGGATTTGGAGAGCTGCTGACATATCTTGGCACTCCTGAATGGCTTAAGACCATTCTTGCCGACGGTATTGGCGGCGGTATTCAGTGTGTCTCGACATTTGTGCCGGTGATCGCGTGCATGTTCTTCGCGCTTTCCTTCCTTGAGGATTCGGGTTATATGGCGAGAGCGGCTTTCGTTATGGATCGTTTTATGCGAGCTCTCGGACTGCCCGGCAAATCTTTCGTTCCACTGATCGTTGGGTTCGGCTGCGGCGTGCCTGCCATTATGGCGTCCCGCACGATGGAAAAGAAATCCGATCGAATCACGACTGTTCTTATGGCTCCGTTTATGAGCTGTGGCGCAAGACTTCCAGTCTACGTTCTTTTTGCCACAGCTTTCTGGCCGATGAATGGTCAGAATCTGGTGTTCGCGCTTTATCTCATCGGTATTGCAGTTGCTGTCGCGACAGGCTTTATGCTGAAGAGAACGGCGCTTAAGGGCGAGTCGGGCGCATTCCTGATGGAAATTCCGCCGTACCATCTGCCGACATTAAGAAATCTTCTGCTCTCCACTTGGGATCGTCTGAAAGGCTTCGTGGTCCGCGCAGGTAAAGTCATTGTCGTCCTCGTCGCCGTGCTCTGCTTCCTGAATTCTTTAGGAACTGACGGAACGTTCGGCAACGAAGACTCTGATAAATCCGTTCTTTCTCAGATCGGCAAGACAATCGTTCCGGTGTTCAAGCCGATGGGTATTCAGGAAGAAAACTGGCCGGCCGCCGTTGGCGTCTTTACCGGAATTCTCGCGAAAGAAGCAGTGGTCGGCACACTCGACTCTCTTTATTCCTCCATGGATGAAAAAACAGCGGAGGGAGAAGAAGCTAAGGAAGAGGGTGGATTTAATCTTGCAGAATCCTTTAAAGAAGCTGTTGGCTCTATCTCCGAAAACTTCGGTGACATCGGTGCGTTCTTCACTGATCCGCTGGGTATCTCGGTTGACTCCGACCTTTCCAATGTCGAAGAGCAGGCTGAAGCTCAAGAAGTTAAGTCTTCTACGATTGCTTCCATGAACCGTCTCTACGACGGAGAACTTGGTGCTTTTGCCTATCTGCTGATGGTTCTTCTGTACCTCCCGTGCGGAGCTGCGATGGGCGCTGTCTATCGAGAAGTCGGAACCCGCTGGGCGCTCTTTGCCGCCTTGTGGACAACTGCTGTCGGATATTGTTCGGCAACGATCGTCTACCAGGTCGGACGCTTCTCTAATAATCCGGCCTACGCCGGTGTCTGCATCGTCCTTAGCGTTGCTGTCATTACCGCGATCGTTCTCGGACTGCGCAGAGCAGGAAAAGAAGAAGACAGAAAAATTGAGGGCGCTAATTACGCCGGTGCCTAATTAATTGTCAGAGGGGCTGAGAGAAGACAGCTCCTGCTCCGGGCGCGGAACGCTGAATTAACAGCGCGACGCGTCCGGTTATTTTTTTGCAGTGCCTGCCAAGGCTCCGACAGTCAGCGCATCTTTGAAGCAACTTGTTTGCGAAAAATGCAAAATGGATATTTATAAAACGCACAATTTTTGCTAGTGAAAACCATCAATCTATAGCCTTCGGCTGAATGTCAAGAAAAAGGATTTTCTCTAAAATTATCAGAGACAACATCCTGACAGATATAACTTTTTAATCAACCTCAAATCGATTAGGCACAAGCATGGAATGGTTAACAGCCCTATGGACGGACCAAAATTCGGTAGGGCATATTCTTCTGGTCTACGCGCTCGTTATTACCGTTGGCACGATACTCGGCCGAATTAAAGTTTTTGGCATCTCTCTCGGAGTGACTTTCGTTCTTTTTGCAGGTCTTGCCGCCGGCTATCTCGGTCTGACCGTGAATCAAACGGTTCTGCATTTTCTGAGGGATTTCGGACTTATCCTCTTTGTTTTCTTCATCGGTCTTCAGGTTGGTCCTTCGTTCTTCTCGTCATTTAAAAGCGGCGGCATTCAGCTCAATCTTCTGACGCTTCTCGCAGTCGGACTGAGTCTCGTTGTAACGATCGCTTTGTTCTTCATGTTCTCCGACAGCGTCTCACTGGCTCAGATGCTCGGTGTGTATTTCGGCGCTGTAACCAATACGCCGGGTCTTGGCGCGACTCAGGAAGCGCTCAGTATGCTGGACTACAAAGGCGAGGATATCGCTGTGGCCTATGCGTGCGCCTATCCGCTCGGTGTCGTCGCGATTATCGGTACGGCGATTGTGATTCGTTTGGTTTTCCGCATTGATCTCAAAGAAGAGGACAGAATGTGGGAAGAGGCGGAGAAGGAGAATTCGGACGTGCCGATCTTTTTCCACGTCGGTATTGTGAATCAGGGTCTGGAAGGTAAGCGCATCGAACAGATTCGTCATTTTATCGGCCGTCCCTTTATTTGCTCCCGTCTGTTGCATGACGGAGAAATTATCAGTCCGCACGCGGAAGACGTAGTTCACGTCGGCGACGTCATGAGAATTGTCGCGGCCGAAGAGAACAAGGACGCAATTGTGACCTTCTGCGGTAAGGAAGAGACGGACATTGATCTGGCGACTGAGAGCTCTCCGATTACCGCTAAAAACATCCGCGTGACGCGTGAGGAAGTCAACGGCATTACCGTTCATGATTTGCACCTGAGCCGCTATGACGGAGTCAATATCACACGTATCTTCCGTGCAGGCATGACGCTCTTTCCGTATACGAATCTGACGCTGCAGCTTGGAGACGTCGTCTACTGCGTCGGCCCTGAGCGTTCTATTCGCCGCCTTGCCGACAAACTCGGCAATCAGGAAAAGAAACTCGATCATCCGAACCTGATATCTATTTTCCTTGGTATTGCGGTCGGCATTCTTTTCGGAAGTCTTCCGATTGCGATTCCGGGCATGCCGGTTCCGTTGAAACTTGGTTTGGCGGGCGGCCCGCTCATTGTCGCGATTCTGCTGGGCTATTGGGGGCCGCGTCTGCATTTGGTGACCTACACCACGGCTTCTGCGAATCTGATGCTTAGAGAGCTCGGTATTGCGCTCTTCCTTGCCAGTGTCGGTTTGGCTGCCGGAGCTCCGTTCGTAAGAGCGATCACTGAGGGTAACGGAGTGCTCTATGCGGTGCTCGGTCTCTTTATCACGATTATTCCGCTCATCATCGTCGGATGCGTTGCGCGCGTCGTCTATAAGCTCAACTACCACCTGATTGTCGGCATGATCGCGGGTGCCACGACCGATCCTCCGACTTTGGCCTATGCGAATACGCTTTCGGAAAAGAGCTGCTCGGCGATTGCATACTCTACGGTTTATCCGCTTGCGATGTTCCTGAGAATTCTTTCCGGACAGTTCGTGCTGCTGATTCTCTGGCAGTTCGTCAGCTAGTGAGAAGCGAACACAGGATAGGGGCCTTCGGGCCTCTTTCTTTTTAGAACCCGAAAACTCGGTCCGTTCTCCGCCCACATCTGTATTTGCCGTGATTTGCAGTAAAACGCATTGGTAAACCGCGCTCCTTTTATGCGCGGTGAACAATGGACTCGTTTAGAACGAAAATCCTCATACTGAATCCGAAGCGCATCTGTAAGCGTTAAAATCAATCTTTATGTCTCGCAAATGGCGGGAAGTTAACTATTTAAGGTTTTGTTTGGAAAAGACTATGTTTACGAAAGTTCGTACTCGAATCGCTCCCAGTCCGACTGGAATGATGCATCTTGGAACCGCCCGTACTGCAATCTATTGCTGGGCTGTCGCCCGTCACTTCGACGGAGAATTTCTTCTTCGCATCGAGGATACCGATCAGGAACGTTCCACGGCTGAAGCGACACAGGCCATTCTTGACGGAATGAAATGGCTGAACCTCGACTACGACAATAAAGAAGTCGTTTACCAAATGAACCGCCTTGAGCGCTATCGTCAGGTTGCCAACGACCTGCTCGAAAGAGGCTTGGCATACAAAGACTACACAACAAAAGAAGAGCTTGATCAGCTGCGTGAAGAACAGAAGGCCCGTGGTGAAAAACCCCGTTATGACGGGCGCTGGCGTCCTGAAAACGCGGTCGGTAAAGAAATTCCGGCCGGTGTCACTCCGGTGATCCGCTTCCGTAATCCGGACGACGGCATTGTGACATGGAACGATGCGGTTTATGGTCCGATCAGTGTTTCTAATACCGAACTCGATGACCTCGTCATTATGCGCGGCGACGGCATTCCGACCTACAACTTCGCTGTTGTGATCGATGACTTTGACATGCAGATCAGCCATGTCATTCGCGGTGCCGACCACATTAACAACACTCCGAGACAGATTAACCTGTACAAAGCGATCGGCGCTCCGCTGCCAACATTTGCGCATCTGCCCCTGATTCACGGCGAAGACGGCAAGAAGCTTTCTAAGCGCCGCAACGCCGTGAGCGTAATGCAGTATGACGAAATGGGCTTTTTGCCGGAGACGCTTTTCAACTACCTGGCTCGTTTAGGCTGGGGCCATGGCGACGATGAAATGTTCACGCGCGAACAGCTTGCCGAATGGTTCGATCTGTCCGACTGCAGCCGCTCTCCGGCCCAGTTCAATATGAAGAAGCTTCTGTGGCTTAACCATGAGTACATGAAGAAGGCCGACAACGCTCGTCTGGTTGAGCTGCTCAAGCCCAGACTGGAAAAACGCGGTGCGGATCTTTCTAAGGTTAAAGACCTTTGTGGCCTGGTCGGCTTCCTCAAGGAACGTGAAAACACGCTTGAGGCTCTGGCTGACGCTTCCATGCTCTTCTTTGCGGATAACCCTGTTGACGCCTCTTCGCTTCCCGGACTGCTGAAAGATAAAGAAGAGGCCTCTTTTGAAGCGATGAAACTCTTCGTCGAGAAAGCGCCTTCCATTGACTGGGAAAAAGACAATATTTACGGCCTGATGAAAGAAATCATGGACGAAAAAGGCGTCAAGGTTCTGCATCTTGCTATTCCGCTTCGTGTGCTTGCAACGGGAGCCGAAAAAACTCCGTCAATCGATGCAACACTCCAGTTCATCGGACGTGAAAGAGTTCTAGCGAGACTGAAGGAAGGCATGGATCAGTGGGCTAAACAGCGCGCTGGAAACTAATTTTTACTTTTTATTGAGCGAATATTGATGGCGGAGTTGACAGGAATTAAATTCTTCCTTAATATCGCTCTTCTTTCGGGGGTATAGCTCAGCTGGGAGAGCGCTTGCATGGCATGCAAGAGGTCAGCGGTTCGATCCCGCTTACCTCCACCAAGTTTTTAGCATTTCGGCATTAGCCGGGAAGCAGATTGTCCTCATCGTCTAGAGGCCTAGGACACGACCCTTTCACGGTCGGTACCGGGGTTCGAATCCCCGTGAGGACGCCACTAAATTTTGATTCGGTTCAAGTAACCAAAACCCGTGGGGGTATAGCTCAGCTGGGAGAGCGCTTGCATGGCATGCAAGAGGTCAGCGGTTCGATCCCGCTTACCTCCACCAAAGTTTTAAGCAATTCGGCATTAGCCGGAAAGCAGTTGTCCTCATCGTCTAGAGGCCTAGGACACGACCCTTTCACGGTCGGTACCGGGGTTCGAATCCCCGTGAGGACGCCACAATTCCTGACTCAGTTGCACAACTGAAGTCTGTGGGGGTATAGCTCAGCTGGGAGAGCGCTTGCATGGCATGCAAGAGGTCAGCGGTTCGATCCCGCTTACCTCCACCAAGTTTCAAGCAATTCGGCGCAAGTCGGAAAGCGATTGTCCTCATCGTCTAGAGGCCTAGGACACGACCCTTTCACGGTCGGTACCGGGGTTCGAATCCCCGTGAGGACGCCACAATTCCTGACTCAGTTGCACAACTGAAGTCTGTGGGGGTATAGCTCAGCTGGGAGAGCGCTTGCATGGCATGCAAGAGGTCAGCGGTTCGATCCCGCTTACCTCCACCAAGTTTTAAGCGATTCGGCGTAAGCCGGAAAGCAATTGTCCTCATCGTCTAGAGGCCTAGGACACGACCCTTTCACGGTCGGTACCGGGGTTCGAATCCCCGTGAGGACGCCACCATTTATTTTCAAAGCCGCCGATTGGGCGGCTTTGCTGTTTCTGCGGTTTGTTTTTTCTTCGTACCTCTGTCAGGCGCGGAATCGTTTTTTTTCTCTCCGGGATTCTCCTTGGTTCGTGATCAGGGCCACGCGCAGAAGTTTCCTACATCCTATTTTTCCCGAGTGCGCCAATTTTTGACAATATAAACGGGTTGAACTTCCGTCAAATCCTGAATTCCGTGCCCTCTAGGTGATAAATCTTGGAGGCACGGCTATCTTCAGAGCTTCCATCGTCGCTCTTAGTTTCTTGGGGATTAGGTCCCAGTAAAAAGAGTTTTCTTCGTCAGATTTCCTGCTGGTTACGTCAACAGCCCCCATCATTCTCAGGAAGTCCGGTGTATCGTTCGGCAAGTACTTTGACGATGGGTCCTGCTTCGCTTCGGTTCTCTTTGCTAAGGTAAATCTCATCTTCAGATTCATTAGAAGGATCAGGCTTAAAAATAAAACGAAGACTTTTCCTTCAAGAGCTCTTTCCCGGCATCGCATTCGACGGCCTGAGCAGCGTTCTTTGAGATTGTTGAAGTTTTTTTCGATGATATCTCTCTGTCGATATATTCTGAGAGCTTCATTTGCTGAGCCTACGGTGTTCGAGACAAGAACGAACAGCCCGAGGCTGTGCGCCTTGTTTTCCCATTTCTTCGGACTGTAACTCCATCCCTGAGAGCTCTTTATGAAGAAACGTTTAATTAAATCCTTATCTGAGTCCTTGAGGGCGGTTTTCTCTGCAAGTTTGTCTTGAACTTTCTTAATTTGCCTGAGAAGAGACTCATTTTCAGCGGCGGCTCGCGCCGGATCCAAATAGACATGAATGTAAAGAGGCCGCGTTTCCAAATATCCAGTTGCAGGGTCTCTGTAAGACCACGTTGTTGACGAAGTTTTAGCCTGGACGCCAAATTCCTCTAAGAATGTATCAACGCCTCCGAATCGGAGCTGGGGTTCGAAGCTGCTCAGAACAGATTTGCAGTAATTCAGATTAGTTTTAGAGCCACAAATAAATCCTAAATTCTGTTCGTAGAGCCGGTCGAGCAAAGTAGGAGAACTGAAAGCTCTATCCATCACTAAGTTCACCTGAGAGCTTCCTAAATCGGCGGCGTCCGCAAGCATTTGTCTTAAGGCTAATGGATCACTCAGAGAACCCTCCAGCACTTTGTAGTAGAGAGGTTCTCCGGAATATTCCGAGACAATCAACCCTAAATTTAATTGAGGCAATTCCGAGTTTTCTTTGCTATAGCCGTAAGCGACTTTGCGGATCGTTTCGGAATAAGACGATATTGATGTCGTATCAAAGCTCCAATAGACGTCTCCTTTAGTCTCCAGCTGCGAGTACAGCAGCCGTTTCCTCAGAAAAGACATTATCTCCGGGTTAGAGACTTGCTCAAAGAGATCAGAAACATGCTGAGAGGTAGTCGGCGTACAGGGAAGCCATGTTTGGGCGCTGTAAATTTCAAACTCAGAAGCAACTGCACCCGGGTCTGCTGCAAAAAATATAGCCAAAGAAAGAAGATAAGCAGCCCTGTCTTTACCGAAAACCGCTTCCAAATCAGCTTGTAAATGGTTTTGCTTAGCAATTTCCCATAAAACATATGAGGCACCGGCCGACAAACGTGTATCTTGATCAAGTTCATCAAGAAAAGCTTTCCTCTGCTCTGCATTTGGAACCAAAGGCGGCAAAGGACATGCGACGCCGCCAAACAATCGAACCTTCCTTCCAACAAGTTTTGCCTTGCAGTCTTTTAAAGCCGGATATTCAGCGAGAAACCTCCTTCCCAACTCAATTGAATCATCTTCCAAAAGTCTTCCAACAGTCTTTTGGAAAACCTTTTCACATTTATTGTTGTTCCAGCGGTTCTTGTAGAAAATCGCATAACGAATCCCATGATTGTTCTTCACGAACACGGGATGTATGAAACCTGTTTCTAAGAAGCACTGTTCCTGAGTTTTGCTATCCATATTTGTAGGGTGATTGGTTTCTTTCATAGGTTATAATTATCGCCTATGAAGTTAAAGAAGTCCATCCATGCATTACTCAAAAGGGGTATAAAATCAATTAGTTAAATTGAAGATGAGACTATTTGTAAAAATAGCTCCTAGAATTTTGGGAATTCAGGGTCAAATCTTCGGAATATTGGGCGTACCTTTTAATCGTTATTATTGAACGGTCATAGGATCGGGCAATATGTCAAGAGGATCATTTCTTTTTGTCTTTTTTGTGATCGAGTACATTTAAATTTGGGCTGAGGCGTAAATTGCGCTTCAGACGTCATGTGATTTTCTTATCGACACAAGGAAAAGGTGTATGCAGAGCAGAAAAAGCGAAAAAGGCCGTCAGGCCGCAAAAACACTCTGCGAAGAACTTAAGACACTGATTGAAGATAAATGGCAAAAACATGACGAGGGTTGGCGCAAGGTTCCGAGCCTCAATCTTCACGTGATCACAGAAGATACGATCGATAAAAACTGCTTTTACACTCTTTCGGTCGCCATTATTGTTCAGGGGTACAAGGTTATTGATATCGGTTCACTCAGATATTCCTACGGCGGCGACACGATGATTGTTACATCGGTTGAAATTCCGACGTCCTTTAGGATTGAAGGAGCCTGCAAAGAAGAACCGTTTATTTCTGTCTCGCTTAAATTGGATCCTCAGCTGCTTTCTGAATTAATGGAGAAAATGCCCGACAGCCTGCCGACCTGTGATTCGGAGCCCAATGCCTTCTGTGTCGCCAAGCCTTCTGCGGAAATTGTCAATGCGTTCGAAAGACTGATCCGACTATCGGACAACCCGCAGCATATGCAGATGCTTCTGCCATCCGTCCTTCGAGAAATTCATTACTACGCACTGACAGACGGTCAATGCGCCAATCTGAGAGCGCTCTGTATTCAAGACATGCCGAATCAGCGAATCGCAAGGGTCGTGCAGTGGATCAAAGAACACTACAAAGAACCTCTTCGTATTCAAACACTGGCAGAAATGTCCTTTATGGCTCCGTCCACTTTCCATGCGCACTTTAAGGCGGTGACTTCTCAGTCGCCGCTCCAGTACCAGAAAAGACTGAGACTCCATGAGGCCAGACGTCTGATGCTTTATCAGAACTACTCTGCTACTGCCGCAGCCTTTGAAGTCGGTTACCAGAGTGTTCAGCAGTTCTGTCGAGAATATAAGCGGCTTTTTGGCAAATCTCCGGCCAGAGATATTGCTGTTTAGTCAGACGCACCCGAAGCGGAATGAAAGATTTGAATCATTGAAATTAAGAAAGTTTCCGCTTGTTTTTCGTCTGCTGCCACTGCCTAACGAATAAAATAAGAAGGATATGCAAATAACCAACCGATCAAGGAGAAGTCATGACTATTGAATATACCGGCTCGCTTCAGGGAAGCGTCAGAAAACATACCGAAGCGACGCTTCGTGAGACTTTTGTCAATGCTTACGTGGTGCTTCCGGAAGCAGGCGGCGCGCCCAAAGTCGGTCTGCTGAACGAGTTCGCAAATGAAACCGCATCGCACCCGACCGTTGTCTTTATGCACGGAAGCTCCGGCGTCAATGCGCAGATTAAAACGTTTGCTTATTGGCTTGCCGATGCGCTGCGCGTCGCGGTTGTGATTCCCGATTCTATGCAGACAAAAGATCGTCTGATCTATTCTTCTCCTGTTCCGGCCGCTGACTATGAGGATGTTCACGGCATGCGTTTGGCTGAACTCAATTACGCAATGCGCGAACTTAAAAACGTTCCCTGGTGCGACGGACGAGTGATCATTGCAGGAACCAGCGAAGGCGGTGTCACTGCGGCACGCTACAAACCGGAAGAAGGCATGATCGCAGAAAAGGGCCGCATGATCTTCTCCTGGTCCTGCGAAGACAATTATCACGTTACCTCTCATAACTCATACCTTCCGGATACGCTTCCGGTGCTCAATGTCATGAGTGCAACGGATAAATTCTTCAGTCAGGTCAATAGCTACCTCGATAATCCCAGCGCTTTGGGGCATGCGGGCAAAGCGCTTGCGAGCAATCCGAACGCGCAGATTGTGCTGTTGCCCGGTGCGCCGCACACACTCTTCAATCTGTCCGCTGCAAGAGATGCGGCAGCCGCGTTCCTGACTCGGGTCCTGAGAAGCTAACACTCACTAAAACCTGAATTCTGTGCCTCCTCGGAAGATAAGTCCGGGAGGCATTTCTATTTTTGCGCTGCGGATGACCCTCAAAGTGAATTGACCTTCGTTAAAACAAAAGCGCAATAAAAAACCGCCTCTTTTGAGGCGGTCTTGGCAGACTAATGTCAAGTGTTTAGAAGAGCACAGAGACAATGATCAGCATGGTGAGGTAGCCGACAACGCAGGGGATTGCCGTTCTCTTGA
Source organism: Parasutterella sp. St.1A3 (assembly GCF_059728705.1). Lineage (NCBI taxonomy): Bacteria > Pseudomonadati > Pseudomonadota > Betaproteobacteria > Burkholderiales > Sutterellaceae > Parasutterella > Parasutterella sp. St.1A3. Next base: position 503,988 of record NZ_BAAGFK010000001.1, read on the forward strand.
TAATGGCAAACGGACTGACCTTTGCGAAGCCGGACACGATAATGATGACGCCTGCGACCGGAGAGAGAGCGCGGAGCATTTCAGAAGCAGTGTGCATCATCAGCATGATGGCGATACCGTTGGAGTTGAGGTGCTGAGCGACATCCGGAATGACGTGGGCCAAGCTGGTGAAGGCGGCAACACCGGAACCGGTAAGGACTGTCACGACACCGATGATCGCGGAAAGCACAACACCGGTACCTGTAACACCGAGACCGCAGTTCTTAGCGATATCGATGAGGTAAGTAATAAGGCCGACCTGCTGCAGACCTTTAGCAAAGAAGGCGGCAACGAAGATAAGACCGACAGTACTTGTCAGGATACTGCCCATGCCTTTGAACATTGCAAACGAAAGATCGAAGGATTCTTTGGCTTTGCGACGGACAACAAGGTCAACAAGGAAACAGACGAACCAAGAGAGGAACATCGCTGTGGCAACGTTCATCGTAATGGTCTTGTAAACCATCTTGTTGAAGATCAGCAGAAGAACCAGAGGAAGAACCGGCATTGCTGCGTAAATCAGAGGAGTCTTCTCGATTTCTTTTCTCTTGGCTTCAAGCTCAGCGATGTCGGCAACCTCGCCGTGAACATTGTCTTTCTTGTCGAAGTATCTCTGAACAATCACGTGTGTGATTGCCATAACGAGAACGACCGGAGCGGCCATAACAAGCTGATAAGAGACAAGGTATTCAACCGGGTCAAGGTGCACCAATTCGGCAGCCATAACCGCGACACCGGAGGCAGGCGCGTAACCGACGCAGAGGACGCTCGCGACAACCGCGGCTGCGGCAAGAGGAGAACAGCCGACGCTGATGATGAGCGGATAAACCGTCACGATCAAAAGCATGGCAAGACCAGCGGCCGAAGTGATCACAAGACCGAGGCAGTGGCCGACAATGAACACGAGACCCAGGATCAGGTACGGATTCTTAAGAAGTTGAATCGGCTTTGCGCAGACTGTGACGAAGCGGTCGGAAGCGCCGACAGCCTGCATGTATGCAGCGAAACCGCCGGAGACCAGAATGATGAAACCGACGCCGGCAATCTGTGTGCGGCAGATCGCGCGGAATAATTCGAAGAAATCGAAACCGAGTAAACCGGTTGCGGCAGCGTTCTTCGGAAGGAAGTTCGTTGCACCGTTCATAACAGCCAAAACGTTGAGCAGAAGACCGGCAAGGAAAAGAACCATATTGACTTGGAACTTTTTAATAATCGCCCAGCCGGTGAGCACAACAATAACGGCTGACAAAATCAGCGTAAGAGATTGCATAAAGGCTCCTTTGGGATATTTAGGATTATTAAATTGTTAATAATTATATCTGCCCAATAGCCTTTAGAAGTTATTTTTTTCGATTTTTCTGGAAACGAACGAATTAAATCGGCTGCAGCTGAAGGTTTCCGCAAAAAAGTGCTCAATTATTGGGCTGAAACTGTTTTTCGGATTGAGCTGAAGCGGATTCCTCGGCCGCTTCATTAAGCAGTTTCTCTTCTCTTTTGGTAAAGACCGTCGCGAACATTCCGGCAATGCAGACGCATATCATGCCAAGGATGGACAGCAGAGACGGTATATTGCCGAACAGGACGATGCCGATGAGCTCCGAGAAAGGAATAGCGGAGAAACCGAGACAGGCGGCAAGAAGCATATTTCCGCCCATCCATGCCCGGGTAGCTGCAAGCATGCCGCCGGTTGCGAAGAGTCCCATTAAGGCAAGGGGAATACAGTTGTCCAAGGTCGGTTTGTGGAAACCGTCCGTAAAGAGGAGCACCCCGAGCGCGGCGCCAATCATGCTTGTGAAAGCGAAATAAAACACCACGCGCTGAGACGGCTCCTTGACACGGCCTAAAAATCTCAGCTGCCAGTAGCCGAATAAGTCAATCAGCGCAACCGAAAGACATAGCAGGCAGGCGATAAATTCGCTTTCGGAGAAGTTTGGGCGCACAAGAAGGACAATTCCGAGAAAGCCTAACGCGATAGCGCCGATTGAGCCCCACGGTGCGCTACGTTTCTGGATGCGGCTCAAAATAATAAAGTTAGCCGCTAAAAAGAGCGGCGTGCAGTAGGTCAGCGTGATATTGGTGCCTAAAGGAAGTTTTCCCAGAGTAAAGAACCAGATCGCAACCGAGGCAAAACCGTAGAAATCGCGCTTTAAGTGCAGAAATGGGTACTGAGTTTTAAGCGAGCAGCCTTTCGCTACGCAAAGGCAGAGGATAAAAACAGTCGTGAACGTTGAGCGGTAAAAAACCAGCTCGAGCGAACCGAATGTTCCGTTGCAGAATTTTACGCATGCGGCCATGGCCGAAAAACAGGCCGCCGCAGCAATTGCCCATAAAGACTGTCGCAGCATAAGTATAAAAAAGGCGGGAAATACGATTTCTCCCGTCCTTATAGTTTATCGATTTGCTTTGAGGCAGTCGTCGATTGCGGTAATAACTTCATCGACTTCAGGCCATCTGCCCTTTCTGCCGACAATAATGTTTTTATCGTTCCACGGACTGGTGCGGTCAATGTCGGTTACGCCGACAATAGTGACCTGAGGCGCTCCGACAGCTGCCGCAATGTGACTGACTCCGGAGTCGTTGGCGATAACAATTGCGGCTTTTGAACAAAGTGCTGCGAAGTTGCCAAGTGACGTGGGCTCGTAAATAGTCGCGTCCGGTGCCGCCAGGCGGGAAACTTCCGCCTCGTCGGCAGCCGGGAAGACCACGGGTTCAATACCGCGGTCGCGCAGCGGCTTCACGAGTTCATTGAAATGCTTCCAATATTTTTCCTTGCCTTCGTGACGTCCTTTGGCAATCGGCGCCAAAATCGCGTAGCGCGAAGGAAGATGAATTTTCTGCGCCAGATTGCGCGCGCCGGCTTCATTGCGTTTGGCAAGCTTCATATTGATGCGTTTGGTGAGCTTGGAGTAGGGCGGCTTAATGCCCCAGCTCTTGAGCGCTTCATAGGCGACATACCAAAAGCGTTCGACTTCGTGCATTCTCGGAGGCTCCGGAATCGCATGCTCCAGCAAAAGGCTGCGGCCGTCCGTGGCGAGCCCTGTACAGCTGATGCCGGCCATCTTAAAAAGAAGGGCTGAGCCGAGGGAATTCGGCATCAGGAGTCCTCTCGGACGCTCGACAGTCGCAGCAAGCTCTCGAATGCGCTTAATGTCGTCCAGAAGGTTCCCTTCAATCGGATCAAATCTTCGGTTAGTTCCTTCAAACAGCTGCCCGACAAAGGGTTTGCCGACCAGATAAAGCTGAAATCCGGCCGCTTCTAGCAAATTAAGGGCGGGCATCGTCATGACCGCGTCGCCGATATGATTCGGCAGTCTTACAAAAAGTATTGCCATATAAACTGTTGCAAAGTAAGAAACCAAGATAAGTAGTCTAACGCCAAGACAGACATTAAACTATTCCGAACTGAAACTAGAGAGGTTTTCTTTGAAAGTTAATCCCGTAAATAAAGAACCGCTTTACCGACTTTTTTCGTATCTTCCGCCGTACAAAGGGTACATTTTTCTGGCTCTGATCGCAATGGTTATTGCTGCGGCGACATCGTCACTGATGGCGCTGCTCATGGGCAAACTGACGGATTTGGGCTTTTATCAGAAAAACGGTCTGGTGGCGATCTGGGCGCCGATCGCGTTGATCGGAATCTCGGTGCTCCACGGAGGCGGACAGTTCTGTAGCTCGTATCTGCTTCAGATGGTGTCACAGAAGGTTCTGGTCCAGATTCGAGGTCTCATGTTTGACAACATGATCCGCTGGCCGGAAGAAACCGTGCAGCAGGAGCAGTCCGGAAGAGTGGTTTCAAGATTTGTCAATGAAGCCTCCCAGGCGCTCTCGAGTGCCTCAGAAGTTCTTACTGTTTTGGTGCGAGACTCTTTGCAGGTCATTGCGCTGATGTGTGTGCTTTTGTGGCATAACTGGCAGCTGACCGCGGTGACTTTGGTGGTCGCGCCCTTCTTAGTCGTTATTCTCAGAACCGTCAGTAAAAAACTGAAAAAACTCACCAGCGACAGTCAAGTGACTTTCGGCGCCATGCTCAACGTGCTTGGCGAGACTTATAAATCCGAGCGTCTTATCAAGGTTTATGACGCATATAAGTTCGAGGCCGAACGCTTTGGGCACGTCAATCGTCGTCTGCAGGGCCTGACGATGCGTCAGCAGGTTGTTAAGGGGCTGGGCACCCCACTCACCCAGCTCGTTTCTATGTGCGGTGTCTCCGTCGTGGTTTTCGTTGCCCTGGTTCAGGCGCAGCACGGAACGCTTTCTCTGTCTGAATTCGTAACTTATATTTCAGCGATGCTGCTGATGATGCCCGCGATCCGTAAACTCGCGAATCTCAACGGAACGATCGCGAGAATGGCCGCGGCCGCGGAAAGTCTTTTCCAAATGATCGATGTCCCTCTGGAAAAAGATCCGGGCACAAAAACACTTGGAAGAGCTAAGGGCAAAGTCGAATTTAGAAATGTTTGCTACAAATATCCTCAGGCGCTTGAGCCTTCTCTCAAAGATTTCAGCCTGAAGGTTGAAGCAGGCTCAATGGTGGCATTGGTCGGCGCATCCGGCGCGGGTAAAAGCACCATCATTAATATGATTCCCCGCTTCATGATTCCTGCCTCGGGAGAAATCCTCATGGACGATATCCCGCAGAATGAGCTGACGCTTGCAAGTATTCGCGAACAGATTGCGATTGTCACGCAGGAAGTCATGCTTTTTGACGACACAATCGCTGCCAATATCGCATTCGGTGCGGGCAGAGAGGTCTCGGAAGAGGAAATTATGAAGGCTGCTGAAGCGGCTTATCTGCTTCCCTTGATTCAAAGTCTTCCCGAAGGCATCAATACCCGCATCGGCGAGTCCGGCGCGAAGCTCTCGGGCGGACAGCGTCAGCGCGTTTCTATCGCGCGGGCTCTGCTTAAGAACGCGCCGATTCTTCTTCTTGATGAGGCAACGAGCGCGCTCGACACCGAAAGTGAGAAATATATTCAAGCCTCTCTCGATAAGCTGAGAAGCGGCAGAACCAGCTTTGTTGTTGCGCATCGTCTCTCAACTATTGTGGATGCCGACTGCATTGTTGTTCTCGATCAGGGCGCGATTGTGGAAACCGGTACTCATTTTGAACTACTGCAGAAGGACGGACCTTATGCGCATCTGTATAAGATTCAGTTCAGCAAGCAGGTCGATAAGCATCATTCAGAGGGGAAATAACCCATTCGTGAGAGCGTAAAATGAGTATGCGTTCTCATGATACGAAATTTTAATTTCTCTTACTGAAAAAATTATTCCATAAAGCCAAGAAATTCCTAAAAATTATGATTAAATAAACTCTGTTTTAAAAGAAAAACACCGTTAATCATCTTTTTCTGGGATTTTTTATGGAAACACCGACACAGATGGGAACGTTTTCGAAATTATCGAAAACTGTCGCGCTTTTCCTTGCGCCATTGCTCGCTCTTTTGCTCTATCTGGTTCTGCCGGATTCTTATGTGAACGGTTCAGGTCAAACAGTCGCCATTACACACGCGGCTAAAGCCTGTCTTGCCATTCTGTTATGGATGGCGCTCTGGTGGTTTACAGAGACCGTTCCGATTGCAGTGACCGCACTGCTTCCGATTGTGCTGTATCCCTTATGCGACGTAAATACGCTCGCTAAAACACTTGTTCCGTATGCTTCTGATACGATCTATCTGTTCTTAGGCGGCTTCCTGCTTGCTGCGGGCATTCAGCGCTGGGGACTTGATAAGCGTATCGCGCTTAAGACGCTGCAGATTGTCGGCACATCGCCCGGCGCAATTATCGCCGGCATGATGGTCGCCACCGGCTTCATTTCCATGTGGGTATCCAACACCGCGACCGCCGCTATGATGGTTCCGATCGCGATGGCGGTTATGTCTGTTGTTCGTCAAAGTTCATCCTCTCCCACAATTACTAAAGGAGAAAGAAATTTCGGCATCTGCGTGCTGCTGGCAGTAGCGTACGGAGCCTCGATCGGCGGTATGGGCACCATTATCGGTTCGCCTCCGAACGGTATCTTTGTCCGTTTCGTGCAGCAGACCTACGGCATCGATGTATCGATTTTCGACTGGATGAAGGTCGGTATGCCGGTCGTCCTGATCCTGATGCCTTTAAGCTGGCTTCTTTTAACTAAGGTGCTTTTCCGCGAACAGATCAAGAAAATCGAAGGCGGAAAGGAATGGATCAAGGAAGAACTGATTTCTCTGGGCAAACTCTCTAAAGGTGAAACCGTTGTTCTGATTGTCTTTGTCGTGACCGTGATTCTCTGGTGCTTCGGCGCTCAGATCCGTTCGTTTACGATTGACGGCGTTCGTCCCTTCAAGCAGGTTAGCGACGCGATTATTGCGATGGCTGCCGGTATCTCTCTCTTCTGTATTCCGGTGGATTTCAGAAGAGGTGAGCGAGCGCTTGACTGGAAGCACTGCGACAGTATTCCCTGGGATGTGCTTCTGCTCTTTGGCGGCGGTCTTACGATGGCCGCAACCATTCAGGCAACCGGATCGGCTCAGCTGATTGCTGCTCAGGCTGCCTCCTTTACCGGTCTTCCTGCCGTGGCAGTTGTTATCGGTGTGGCTGCTCTGGTTATTTTTGCTACGGAATTCACTTCCAACACAGCGCTTGCTGCCACGATGCTTCCGCTTCTTGCGGCGGCTGCTCCCGTGCTTGGTATTCCGGTCGAGCAGGTTCTTCTGGTGACGACGCTCGGCGCCTCTGCAGCTTTCATGATGCCGGTTGCGACACCCCCGAACGCGATTATCTTCGGTACCGGTCACATTCAGATCGGCGATATGATCAAAGCTGGTTTCTGGCTGAACGTTATTTCTATATTCGTGATTGCTGGAGTCTGTATGGTGCTTGGCGGAGTTCTGAGCCTGCCTAACTAAGCGCTTGCTTCACAAAACTAAACAGCCGTGTTTTCCTCTGGGGAACACGGCTTAATTATTATTTGCGCAGAGGCGGCCGTCTTTTGGCTGATGGCCTCGATAACCCAATATCTTAAGCGCGGTACTGAAATCTAAGAAAATAAATATTGGCCCTGCGCGGCAGCGAAGAAATATGGAATTTGTCTTATAACCTCTGAATTTTTTATGTGTACGAGAGAATAAAATACGCACTTATATTCATAAGTCGGCTTAAGACGCAGCGCTAAATGATGCTTCTTGAATTCCCATTCTGCGAAACGTCGGATCTCGGCGCGCTTCCGCTGACCGCCGCTATTTTTCAAACGTGTCTGTAGAGGGTTGGAATCTGCGGTCATTGTCCGCGACAAGGCGTCAAAACGCGAATAGAAACGATTCAGAAATCGAAATAGAGGAGTTTTTTATGCAGCAGGACCTGAACCCTCAGGACATCATCGATGAGATTAAACAATACGAAAAGCGTTTAATCGACTTTAGAAGACGGGTGCATAGGGAACCCGAAGTCGGATTTGATACGGCTTTGACGCTTAAGAAGATCGCTGAATTTCTCAAAGAAAACGGAATCGAGGGTTTGGATACAGCGGCATCTCCCGGCAGCGGTTTCCTTTTGATCCAAGGCAGCAAGCCTGGTAAAACTATCGCCCTTCGTGCCGATATCGATGCGCTCAATATCACCGAGCAGAGCGGCTGTCCGTGGGCTTCAGAAAACGGAATGGCGCATTCCTGCGGACATGACGGTCATCAAACGTGGCTGCTCGCGGCGATTCTTTACCTCAGCAGACACAGAGGCTTTGCAGGCAATATCCTCTGTATCTTCCAGGCAGCTGAAGAAAGCGTGAACGGCGCGGACAGTGTAGTGCAGTCCGGAGTATTCAAAAAATACGATGTCAAAGAAATATACGGCGCGCACAACGAACCGCTTCTGGATTTAGGCATGATCGGATTTAGGGCCGGCCCGACAATGGCGGCCTGCGATCGATTTGAGATCGATGTGAAAGGTGTAGGCACCCACGGCGCTCGCCCCAACCTCGGCAAAGATCCGCTTCCGGCAGCAGCCGAAATCTTTATCGCGCTTCAGACTTTGGTCTCAAGGACACTCGATCCGTTTAAATCCGCAGTTGTCTCCGTCTGCTCCTTTACAGCCGGGAACCCGAACACATACAACATTATTCCGGAAACGGTTCATCTGCTCGGAACAACACGCACTTTTGAAGAGCCGGTTAGAGATCTGATCGAACGCGAAATCAAAACCCGCTCAGTAGGCATCGCCAAGGCGTTCGGACTCGAGGCTGAGGCGCGTTACATCAGACTGGTAGGTGCGGTCGACAATGACGCCGAACTGACGGATTTTGCTGAGCGCGCGGCCGCCCGCATGTTTGGAAGTGAGCGCACACTGCGCTTAACGGAGCCCTATATGATCAGCGAAGACTTCAGCGCATATCAAAAGGTAGTTCCGGGCTGTTTCTTCTTTATCGGTGTCAGAGACAAGGAGCATCAGGCGGCGCTGCACAGCCCGCACTATGACTTCAATGATCGAATCATTACGGAAGCAGGCGCGCTCTTTGCTTATCTGGCCTTGTCGAGCTTAGCCGATCGACAGTAAATTTCTTGGATCCAAAATAAAAATGACAACTCAGCCACACACAGGTTCTTCTGTACTTAAAGCGATTTTCTCAAGAACCTTTGTCGCGATCGCGCTCATCAACTTTTTGGGGATGACGGGCTATTATGCGATCTTTGTCGTCAACACGCAATTTGCGGTTTCTGCTTTTAATTGTTCCCTTGCGTATGCCGGTCTTCTCACCGGCATTGTGGTGATCGGATGCCTGGTCGGGCGCTTTTTTTCCGGAAGGATTGTGAATTCGGTCGGCTATAAGCAGCTTCTGTTCGCGGGCTTAGCGCTGTATTTCGTATCCAATCTCGCTTACCTGGCGGTATCTTCGACTTGGATGCTTCTCATCGTCCGATTTTTGAGCGGAGCGGCAATCGGTATTATCGGTACAGTAGCGGGTACCTTGGTTGCGGTGATTACGCCTAAGGCGTTTCAGGGCCGCGGTATTTCGTACTACTCGATGAGTACGGCGCTCGCCATCTGCTCCGGCCCCTTTATCGGGATCTCGTTCGTCGGCAAAATCGGATACACGGGAATTTTCTGGGTGTCCATCGCGCTTTCGGCGGTCAGTCTCGCTCTTTGGCTCTTGGTTCGGGTCAATGAGAAACCCAAGGCTCAGACAAAGAAGAAAATCGAACTCTCGGACTTCATCGATGTTCGTTTGATTCCGTTCTGTCTGGTGTGCGCGATATTCTGTCTGGCTTGGGGCAATATTCAGGCATTTATGGCACCTTACTCGCACGTCTTCCATGTGGAAGCCGCCGCCTCGTTTTTCTTTCTGGTGTATGCCGCGGCGATTCTGCTGACGCGCCCGATGACCGGCAAAATGTATGACCTTCACGGTCCTGCGATCGTGTTTTATCCCGCGATCATCAGCCTTATCCTCGGACTTGTGATCCTTTGGGCGCTCCCGAGCTCGATCGGAGTGTTAGTCGCCGGCGCGCTGTGCGGTCTGGGTTTTGGCAATATCACTTCAATCGGAAACGCCTCGGCGGTCGCAATGGTGCCGCGAGAGCGTTACGCGCAGGCGACCAGCAGCTTCTTCATTTTCTTTGACTTAGGAATCGGAGCCGCTCCGTACCTTTCCGGTTATCTTGTTCCGACGTTTGGTTATGACGGTGTGTTCGGCATTACCGCAGCGGCCTGCGCCGTCGGTCTGCCGCTTTACTATCTGGTGACGCGCGGCGCAAAGAAACCTTCCAAAGGAGAAGAGCTCGAATTTACCAAGGAGCTTGAAGACATAACGGTCACTGAGGAGCAGAGCGGAGATATTCCTGTTTCTCAGAAACCTGAGTCTTAGAGCAGGCCTGCGATTTTCGGGGTCGCCCAAACCCAGAAGGGCGCTGCGGCCGCGAAGGCTAATGTGCTGAGCGCGAGCGAAGAAGCGCCGTCCTTGACATAAATGTTGTATCGGCTGCTAATGATGATGCCGGAGAATGCGGGCGGCATGCAGCAGGCCATGACCAGCATGGATAGACTTTCGGTTTCCATACCCCAGAGCGCTCCTGCGATGCAAATGGCGAGCGGAGAAAGAAAGAGTCTGAAGACCGTGTTCCAGATAATCTCAGCGCTGATGCCGAACGGCACAGTGGCAAGCGCAAGTCCCGCCGCAAAAACCGCGACGCCCGAGTTGGCTTTCGCGATGAGTTCAAATGAGGGATAAAACGCTTCGGGAAGTTTTAGACCGCATAAGACCAGTACGACGGCAAGCACCGGAGACCAAACAACCGGCTGCTTGACCGCGTTGATAATGGCTCCAAGGCTTCCGCCGCCGGTTTCGCTTTTAGGAAGTCCGAGATTCAGCAGATAGAAGCCGATCGGGATCGTAACGGCGTTGACGACAATGGCGACGATTGCGATGACGAGCCCTGTCGCTGTAGTGGCGCCGTAAATCGGATCAAGAACGGCAAATCCTAAGAACCCGATGGTGGGAGAACCTGCGATTAATGCGCAGACAGCGGCCTCTGAGATAGTGTGGCGCCAGACTTTCCAGCAAATAAAGAACGCGACAAGAAAAAGAACAGTGACGCCAAGCACCGAGATAACCGTGAGCTTGAGGTCATCAAAAATCATGTCTCTGCTTGCTCGTGTAATCGACGCGAAGAGCGCTGCAGGAAGCGCGAAGTTCAGGACGACTTTATTGAGCCCCTGAGTCTGATCCGGAGTGAATGAGTGACATTTGGCGCCGGCATACCCAAGCGCCATCACCACAAAAATAGGAATGACATCATTAAAAAGAATGTTGTAGATCATTGCTGCTCCGAGATAACTTTAGACTTCTTGTGCGGCAGAGCCGAATGCTTTTATTGTCATTCTCCGGAGAAAAAATATAAAAAATGCCCGTCGAATTGGGCATATTTAACAGCAGCGTTTTAGAAGCCGACATAAAAAGACCCGAACCAAAATATCTCTGGCTCGGGTCTTTTGAAACGGAAGACTATTCTGCGCTGGAGGCGGCGACTGAGCCGAACGTGACGGTGGCAACGTAAGCGGCAGCGAAGTTGTCCGGCTTAACGCCTTTTACCGCGAACTTAAATTTGTTGCTTGTTCCGGCGTCAAAAGCGGGCGTGATGCGCGAAAGAAGGTGCGCTGTCTTATAGGCCTGAGGATTCCCGTTGGCATCCTTTCCGAAGATGCGGATGTCAAAGTTAATGTTCGTATAGGTAATGGCCTGAGGGTTGACAACGGTCAGTGTAAATTCGCTTCCGTCGGCAGTGGCCTGCGGCTTGTCAATGGACATCAGAAAGACGGCGCTTCCCGAACGAATGCTCTGCAGTTTTGTGTCACCCGGAATCAAGGCGGCGGAATTGTAGATGGTCTGATTTTCAAGGTTCTGAATTCGCTTTTCGAGCGTCTGAACCGTCTCAGTCAGAGATTTCACACGACTTGAGAGCGAAACTGCGGGAGCGGTTGGTTCGGCCGTCGCGGGCTGAGCATAAGCGAAGACTTCAGCAGCAACAAAAGTGATAACGCCGACAGCGAAAATAACAAACGGCTTTAAAAACATGACAACTCCATAACAGCAACGCCGTAAAGTGAAACAAATGTAAGTAGTATCCCTAATAGTAGTGGGAAAAGAGGGGTATAGGTTGTCAAGCTTACGGAGTTACCCCAAAGTGAGCATTGAAAATTTATCCACTGAGAAATAATCTTTCCGAACTCGTTTTTTTCGCAATCGATTCCTATAATTTTTACTGATGCGAGGTTCGTGACAGAACCGAGCAATCTATTTCAAAGGACAGATTCAAATGAGAGCACAGCCGATTTCTTTTGAACGCAGGGCATTCTGCAGTGCCTTGTGTTGTCTGTGTTCCTGTCGCATGTGCTGTTAATCACCCCTGTCATCAGCACTCGTCTTTTCATTTCTCCCTTTTCGTTTCAAAAATTCATTTTCTATTAACTCGGCTCGGCAAGGTTCTATCCCTGTCAGCTGACCGAAATTCTCGAGGTACCAAAATGATTTATCAATCTGTAAGTGAATTAATCGGCGGCACTCCGCTTGTTCAGCTTAACCGTTTCAGCGCAAACCGCGGCTTAGGCGCAAACCTGCTTGCCAAACTTGAGTACTTTAATCCCGCGGGTTCCGTCAAAGATCGCGTCGCTTTCGCAATGCTTGACACTGCAGAAGCCGAAGGCAAAGTCAAGAAGAATACCGTGATTATTGAACCCACAAGCGGCAATACCGGCATCGGTCTGGCTGCCGCAGCCGCTTCAAGAGGTATGAAAATTATTCTGACCATGCCGGAAACTATGAGCATTGAAAGAAGAAAACTTCTTCAGGCTTATGGCGCTGAAATTGTCCTCACGGACGGTAAGCAGGGCATGAAAGGCGCAATCGCGAAGGCTGAAGAGCTGGCAAAAGAAAATCCAAACAGCTTTATTCCTTCTCAGTTCTCCAACCCTGTTAATCCTCAGGCGCACTTTAAAACGACGGGTCCGGAAATCTGGGCTGACACCGAGGGTAAGGTGGATATTTTTGTTGCCGGAGTCGGTACTGGCGGCACAATCTCCGGCGTGGGCAGTTTCCTCAAGTCGAAGAACCCTGCTGTCAGGATCGTCGGAGTTGAGCCGGATACCTCAGCGGTGATCAGTGGTAAAGCGGCCGGTCCGCACAAGATTCAGGGTATCGGGGCAGGCTTCATTCCTAAGAACCTTGACACGGAGATTTTGGACGAAGTGATGCCGATCAGCGCAGAAGCCGCATATGAGGCTGCTCGCGGTATCGCAAGAGAGGAGGGCTTCCTTGTCGGAATCTCTTCCGGCGCGGCGCTCGCTGGCGGCATCGAACTGGCTAAACGCCTCGAAAACAAAGGCAAAAATATTGTCGTTTTGCTCCCGGATACCGGAGACAGGTATTTGTCCACAGAGTTGTTTGCTTAAAAACAATTCTGATTAATGAAACGGCACCTGTCCATGGCGGAATGAGCTGGAACCGTCGCTCGCATATGAATCAAGTTCACTAAGGATATTCGGACCAAAAACACGCGAGCTCCGCTGCTTTCGCTTTGGGGTTCTTTACTCACGCGACTAGCACATCAGCAATAAAATTAATCCGACAATCAATTTAATGATAAATCGGATTAAATGCCGTACACTAGTGTCGACAGATTTGAATTTGTGCATTTTATCTGTACTTTAAAGCGGCCTTGTAGTGCGAATCCTCGGCCGTTTTTACTTTGGTTTAAGCGTAGCGAATTCGACGGATATTCCCGTTATCACTCAAAGGGAGCCGCGCATGAGTTTTTTGAATGGGAGGACATGTGCCGTGTGAAAATCCCGCTGCCTCCGATCGAGGTGCAGAGAGCAATAGTTGCCTTATACACGTGTGCCGAAGAAGCAAGAAAAATCGCATCAGAAGCAAAGGAACTGCTAAAAAAGGCTTGTCCGGCAATGGTTCAAAGCGCTGCCTATCATAAAACAGGAGTGATTCAATGAGGAATTTAGATAGGAAAAGCCTTGAGAAGGCAAAAGAATTGTTTGCATCCGGCGCCATAAATAAATTTGAAATTGGCTCTTTCAAAGGACTCCGGCAGATCCATAAGTACTTATTTGACGGGCTATACGATTTCGCAGGAGAGGTTAGACAGCAAAATATTTCTAAAGGTGGCTTTAGGTTCGCAAATGCACTTTATCTTGTGGAGGCTCTTGCAAAGATTGAACTAATGCCGGAGAGCTCTTTTGAAGAGATCATTTCCAAATACGTAGAAATGAATGTTGCTCATCCTTTTATGGAGGGAAATGGTCGCTCAACCCGCATATGGCTTGATCAAATTTTGAAAAAGCGTTTGGGAAAAGTTGTTGACTGGCAAAAGGTTGATAAAACACTTTATCTTCAGGCAATGGAAAGAAGTCCGATTAATGATTTGGAATTAAGATTCTTGCTTCAGCAGGCGTTGACAGAAGATGTTGATAACAGAGAAATGATTTTTAAAGGCATCGAACAGTCCTACTACTACGAAGAACCGTAAAACGGAGAGAAGAAGGCTGCGCCTTAAGTGCTCAATGCAGTCAATTTTTCAAAGGTCTTTCGGGAAATATGTTTGACTTGTTTTTCAAGCGCAATGGTCTTACGTAAGATGCTGAAAGATTAAAAATAACCGTATTGAGAATATTTTGTTGATGAAGATAAATGCAATGAATGCCGCTTGGTCTTAGGCGTGAATACGCCTGTCCAGATAATCGTGTTATGTGCGATAATCTCCCACGAGGTTAGAAATGTCGTAGCCATCTCGGTACCTCATAAGAAGTTAAGATTCAACAAAGCCCGGTCCCACCCGGGTTTTGTTTTATCCGATCCCTTTCGGGGCCCTCTACGGCATACGCCGTAATCCTTTGATAATCCCTGAAATTAAGGGATTGGCATAGGTTTCGAGGGTGAGGACTTCGGATGACGGTCATTCCCTTTCATGGTCCCGAAATTGTAGCTTAGTTCTCTGCTTTTACAAATTTCCGAATATCCTCGGAAGCTATTCTCATGTTTATCCAACGATTCGGACGCCAGATATTTCTGGGGCCTTGTACCACTTCAATAATGGTACTCAACTAGCGGTGAGCCAAACTACAGGGAAAACAGATGAACCATCTGGCATTTCATTTGATGCGTCCAGAAGCTCCGCTGTATATAAAGCCGTTCAACCCGCCTCAATGCGGGCGCTTGTTTTGGTCAGGGCGTATTAAAGCGCTCGCACTAAAATCAAGGCGCGCAACGACTGCGGTTGCACGGTGTCAGAGGCCCCAAAAACCTGAGCAGAACGATTTGCGGAGAAATTGAATTCCTGAGAGGCAGATGTTTTTGACGTTCCAACGGCGCTTGAGGAGCCAATTTCTGGCTCAACGGCAGAGATCGCTTCGATTGCCAAGCCTATTTCAGACGTTGATCCGTCTCCTAATGCCGCCGCTCGCAACCGTGATGTAGCGAGGATATTCGGAAAGCAGCTTCCAAGAGTTCCTGTCTTTAGCCTCGTAAATTCTTCCCCAACCCCCGTGGTTGCTTAATTGTTCCCATTTTTTTAGAAGATAAATTTAACTTATATTTGATTTATATTATGCTTAGGTTTTACTTTTATGATATAATGAGTAAAAATCTGATTCCGGAGAGTCTATGCCTACAATTACTCTGCAGCACTACAAACGAGGTTCTCACTACTACGCCAGCATCATCGAAACCTTTCGAGACCCGGTTACCCGCAAGAACTCTTCTCGGACTTTGGAAGCTTTAGGAGATATTTCTGAAAAAATGAAGGAGGATCCAAACTACCTTCAATCTTTAAAAGACAGAGTCAAAGCTCTGCGCTCGGATGCCTCACGTGCAGAACAACTCCAAGAGGCTGCGGTTCGGCGGATTGCGCCTGCGGTTTCTGATTCTTCGGCAGCTGCCTCAGCTCCTCGGCTGCATTACGGGATGGCTCCCATACGAAAAGTCTGGGAAAAGCTTGGCTTAAACGCATGGTTCCGTAAGGCCGGATACAACAGAAAACTTTCTTGGGATTTAGATTTGGCCGTGTTCTATCAAGTGGCCAGCCGTATTCTCAGTCCCATGAGCCGGCGGGGAATGAGAAGACAATGTCCGCGCCATTTGTTCAAGTTTGACTCTGTATCACTGGATCAACACTACGAAGCTTTAGACATTCTTGCTGCTTCTAAAACGACCATCATCAAAAAACTTGATGAAGCTGTATCCAAGGAAATTGCGCGGGATTGTTCCTTAGTCTTTTATGACGTAACCACTTTCTACTTTGAGAGCTTTGAACCTGATTGTTTACGCGAAAGAGGCATGAGTAAAGAGCACCGGACTCATGAGACACAGGTTCTTCTCGGTTTATTAATTGATCGCTGCGGCATTCCTCTGGACTATGAAGTTTATCGCGGCAATACGGCAGAAGTTAAAACTTTAATGAAGGTTGTTGAGTCGTTCCGGCAGAAATGTCCGCAGGGCAAACCCATCGTTGTGGCTGACAGAGGACTTAACAGCAAAGAGAATCTTTCCAAGCTGATTGAAAACGACTGTGCCTTTATCGTGGCGCACAGTCTTCACCGGCTCAGCAGCAAAGAGTTGGATAACTTGTTTAGCGAGGACGGCTGGAAATATAAATTTGATTCAGAAACAGGCGAGATGTCATGGAAGATGAAGACAATGGACTGTCCTGAAGCGGTTAAACAAAAAGAATCACGAGAGGTTGTTAACCCGCGTTTGATAGTGACTTGGTCGGCTAAGCGGTATGCCCACGACATGAAGGAATTAAATTTGCAATGGGAGCAAGCTAAGAAGATGATGAGCGCCGGCAGCGGCAGAATTGATGCCTCATTTAAACGAGGCTCGAGACAATTTCTGAAAAGAGTAAAGCAGTCGGATCCGGATAAAAAAGCTCAAGAGGAGCGTTATGAACTAAACCGTGAGCTTTATGAACGGAAAATAAGATTTGCAGGCTATTACGGGTTGATTACTTGCTGCGAAGACTTAAGTGATGAGGAGATTTACTCGAGACTGAGAGAATTATGGAAGATAGAGAACTGCTTCCGAGTAATGAAGTCAGTACTGTGTACGAGACCGATTTATGTAAGAACAGAGGCACATATCAGGGGGCACTTTGTTGTTTGTGTTCTGGCATTGGCTTTGGAGAGGTTCATGGCATTTAAGCTTCGTGAGGCAGCTATAGAGTACTCTCCGGAGATGATGGTTGAATTACTGATGTCTCCGACAGTCTCTCCGATTGAAGGGGTAAAAAACAAGGTGAAGCTGTACCTTAAAACGGGAGAACAAGAGCTGGAGAAACCGGAAAGCAGCTACTCTAAGAGCGTGGATCTGAACCAAGAAGCCGAAAAAGTGATGGCTGTCTTTGGGGTTGAACCACTCCCAACACTCACCACCGTGGTTGATATTACAAAGCGTCTCGGAGTCAGATTGCCAATATAAGTGACTTTTGTCTGCTCAAAAAATGATATAACCCTCTGAATTAAGAGGGTTTTGTTTCATTTTTACAAACTAAAGACGAGAATAATGGTACTCAACTAGCGGTGAGCCAAACTACAGGGAAAACAGATGAACCATCTGGCATTTCATTTGATGCGTCCAGAAGCTCCGCTGTATATAAAGCCGTTCAACCCGCCTCAATGCGGGCGCTTGTTTTGGTCAGGGCGTATTAAAGCGCTCGCACTAAAATCAAGGCGCGCAACGACTGCGGTTGCACGGTGTCAGAGGCCCCAAAAACCTGAGCAGAACGATTTGCGGAGAAATTGAATTCCTGAGAGGCAGATGTTTTTGACGTTCCAACGGCGCTTGAGGAGCCAATTTCTGGCTCAACGGCAGAGATCGCTTCGATTGCCAAGCCTATTTCAGACGTTGATCCGTCTCCTAATGCCGCCGCTCGCAACCGTGATGTAGCGAGGATATTCGGAAAGCAGCTTCCAAGAGTTTTGCTACAATGCAGAGGTCCTGTTCAGGTGTGCATGACTGAATGAGGAATTGAACGGTTTCGCTATGGTTACCCGCTCAATCGTTGAAGCAAAAACCAAAGTAAAACGCCCAGGGACGGCAATCCATGGGCGCTCAAAGAAAAAGGTTTGACATGCATAACAAAACCTTATTCGCTAGTATAAAGCAAATCTTGCGATTTCTCATTAAGTTGATGGTCGCTTTGATTCTCATGCTTTACTGCTAGCACCTGAGTAAAAGGCCCCGTTAGTTTTCCGCTGGCGGGGCCTGGGTGTTTCTGACCGAATAACTCAGGCTCCTTTTCCACTCGAAGGAATCTAATCAGCCCAACAGCAGGCGCGAATGGAGGTTTTAGCCACGCTACAAACGAAGGAACGCTTGAGGCAGTCGGAGTAAGTACTACCGCAGTTACCGGTACTTCGGTTTTCACGTATTCAGCCCAGAAATCAAACTCTATTTTTGGAAATTCGGAAACCGTACAACCCTCCTCAATGCGAACGTTGGTGTTAATAAGATCGTATTAGCACTAGCGCCCGTATTGATGCTGGTTGAACCGTCGAAACATCAGATTTATAAACCGCAGAGCTTCTGGACGCATCAAATGAAATGCCAGCAGGCTCATCTGTTTTTCCTGTAGTTTGACTCGTTGTCAATTGGGTCCCGTTGTTTGAATGGTATAGGGCGCCTGACACAGTCAATTCTCTAACTGTCGGGTAAATATGCGAATAGCCGCCCGAGATATTCGGAAAGGTTCCGAATAGCAATGGTTATTCCAGGCGCTCAATACTCAGTTTTGCAATGAGAGAAACCGCCGAAGAGGATTCGGGATTTGCGGGGTGCGTCGGCTTAGAAATGGCAGAATATCGGGCATTCGCAAGAGTACCTGGCACTGAAATGAGCAGAACGCCGCTTCACATTGATCTGCAAAAAAGCAATTCCATTTACGGCGCTTCAAATACCGTGCAACCTAACGCGTTAAGGTCCCTGACTTTAATACGCGCGTACTAGAACGAGCGCTCGCATTGATGCGGGCTGTACAGTGTCGGAATTACCGAAAATTGCATTCGATCGGGAGAGGTCCATCCACACCTCTGTCGGTTTCTCCGCTGCCTCGTCTCCGCTGAGGAATGCTTTGATACGACGTTCCTCTTGCCCGTAAAACGCACCGTTGGGAGACTCAACCCCCAAACGCTCATTGTTGCTCACGATTCGGAAGGCACCGCCGTTATTCGGCCCCGAATATTCCGGGTCATTTGGGATTTGACCGCATTTCCGACGGCGACATTCAGGACGTGTCCGGTTGCTATCGTCTCAATGGCTATGTGTCAACTCGATTCGCATGGTCAAATAACGGCGAAACCTACAGAGGCGTATCTGTGTTTATGGACGCCTCACGGGTATCAAGCGTTTATGGCGCATCTGACGCCGTACAACCCTCTTCAATGCGAGCGCTCGTATTGGTGAGGGCGTTCTAATACGATCGAATCAAAACAAGCGATCGCAGCGCCGCAGGTTGAACCGTGTTGGCGCCACCGTAAATAGTATTGGATAAAGAGGCGTTAAAGGTCGGGTCATAAAGTCTGCCGTCAAGCCCTGTTTTCTTTTCGGCAATACCAACGTCTTTTGTATTGTCGATCTTCCAACGGATTGCTCCGTCTCCTAGACTCTCGGGCACCCCTGGAGTGTTTGAGACGGTCCATAGTTGCGTATACGTGATATTCGGTCAGAAACACCTAGGCCCCGCCAGCGAAAACTAACGGGGCCTTTTACTCAGGCGCTCTTACCGCGACCACATCAGCAGTACCAGTGCAACGATCACTTTAGGCAACCATCGCTTAAGTACCTTTGATATAATCAGAGCAGAAGATGTTTTTAATCGCATGACAATCTTCCATTTGAGCGGCTCGGAATTGGTACTTCCGGGCCGTTTGCTTTGGTTTTTGCTTCATAGATTGAGCGGGTGACCATAGCGAAACCGTCCAATTCCCTGAAATATTGCAGAATCTAGAGCCTCTAGCAGAGGCTCAGCTTTTAATCTGAAGGCATCTTCTTTAGAAGTCTGTCTCTTCTTCGTCGTCTTCGTAGACCTGCGCCTTTTCGGGCTCTGCATCAGGAACCGAAACCCCGAGGGCTTCAAATAACATCCGTCTTTTCCCTGCGATTTCACCGAAATAGTAACCTCCGCAGAATCTGGTCTGCATTACATTGTTCAAAGAGTCCAGAACTCTGCAGTCACTGTCATACACCATCGGCAGACTATTATTCTTTTTGCACTCCTCACTGTATTTTCTCAGTCTGTTTCTAACAATCATCGCAATAGAGGTTGCCAGGAACTGTACAAACGTTTTACCTGTCAATGATTCGTTGTCCGAGACTCGATTTCTTGAGCAGCCCAAGCGGGATTTGAGTGTTTTAAATGTATCTTCGACTATCCAGCGTTCCTGGTAAGCGCACCAAGCTTTTCTAGCATCGGATATTTCGTCGCTTACCAGTACCCGGTAGCCTTTGTAGCGGAGCTTTTGATCCACTTTTTTATTGTCGACGCTGTAGCTGACCGTGCCGTCTTTCTCATGTTTTACAAACATCTCTTCTAGTAATGTTTGTTCGTTTTCATCGAGAGACTTACCGGCGGCCATCTTTTCGCGTATACGAATGATTCTCTCAAACATCCCTTGTCTGGCATTCTCAGCAATTTGTCGATCGAAATAGATATGCCAGTAAAGCTCCGCAGTTTCCTGCGTCTTTTTTGTGGATCTCTGACCCGTTACAGGATTAGGTTCATAAATCCAGCTGATCTTCTTTGTCACCTGAAAGACCTGAGTAAACCAATCCATTCGATTTAAGTCCTGGAGGTTAACTCTTTCTTCATCAATGAGCTCTTGGGTAAGGCTGCCTGATATCCCGCACTTCATGTTGAACAGAAAGCCAACTTTATTTCTCAGGCAGTCATTGATGTTTTTTGTCCCGCTGTAACCTCGGTCAGACACAAGAACAACGTTTTGGATGCCTAGTCTGGAGTTGTCAGCAATGACCTGCCTGACGGTTTGTACGTCCGGAACGTTTCCGTCGTAGGCTCGATAGAAGATAGGCAGTCCGCTTTTGGACTCGACCAACATCAGCAGATTAATTTGAGGAAGGTTGTCCTCGTCTTTATTCCTGCCTCTTTCTACATTTGGCAGCTTATTTGCGTAGCTCGAAATGGAGGTCGAATCTAAAGCCAATGTCAGCCTGTCGTCGTCCCCATTTTTTTTCTTCTGCTCTATTAATCCCTCCTGGATGGCAGAAAAGTAATTTTCTATTTGTTGTTTTTTGATTTTCCTAAAAACCCTGCCTATTGAGGAAGGATGCAATGACCCGCCCCATGGAAGACGAGTTGCCTCGGCAAAGGTCGGATATTTAGAAATATTGTTGTCCTGATTGAGGATTATGAAGTAGGCAATCGACAAAACTGTTAGATAGTCTCGGCGCTGTGGGAAGGCCCTTTTAAGAGCTTCTCCGATAGGAGATTGCGCAACGAGCTGATCCAGCGCCCACGTGGCTCCTGCATGCAGTTGTTTGACATCCATTGCTTGAGAAAGAGTAAAACCGCCTTCGCTCACCGCAGTGAAGATATAGTCTTTGCCCTTGCGTTGGCAAATAAAATCCCTTAATTCAGGGCACTCAGCTAAAAAGTGTTCGTCCCAGCGGATTCGGCCTTCCTTCTGGCCGGAGGTAACAGTACCGACCTTCTTGAAGCTAACTCGATAACTTCTCTTTTTCTCGGAATCCCACTTATTTTTATAGGTGTAAACGTAATAAGCCGAAGGGCTCTTTTTAATAATGAGCGGAGGAAGTTTTGGCGTATTCATAATTACAATCGATTATCTAATTAGGTAATCTAGTATAACACAAAAAATCCTTTTATTCCACTGAAATAAAAGGTTTTTTGTGATTTTTAAATTTTTAGTTCTCTAGTTCTGCAATTTTTCAGAATTCCGTCACGGCCATGCGAAAACCGATGAGGATAGGGGCATTTTAGCAAAACTCTCAGAAACTGCTTTCCGAATATCGAGGGAATTCTCAAGTAAAAAATAGTGGTCTCTTCGATGACGATTCAAGCGTTACAACCCATCTTTCATAGGGCGTCTTAGACACTGATGTAGCTTCGAAAAAAGGCTACGTGCTTTTGAGTGAATGTTCGGGGTTCTTTTTCGATCAGAATGACATTGCTCGTGAGTTAGGAAATGACAAAAACGATAATCTCCGGCGCAGTGAAGCCGCTTCTGATCATGCCCGAGAAAGCGGATGCTCGAATTCGGAAAGCAAAGCGAAAGAGTTTTAGTCTTAGTCCGGAATTATTCCAATAGCTGCAATGACAAAATAAAATCTTCCAACTCATTCGGAAAGGGTTTAGAGGATGCTTCCGCAGAATTTTCCGAAGTAATGACGGCAGCAGGCTGAAGGTTTGCCGGATATCTAAAATGCACAGCTTCAGTTGAAGAAGCTAACTGTATGATTTAAATAAAAATCCCAGTCATCTTCCGACGTTCTGGGAATTTAAAATGGTGGGGCGGCGAGAATCGATCTGTTCAGTGATTATCGGGTATTAACGTTGCAAATTTGTATAAGACCATCAAAAAGACCATCATAAAATCATCGCTAGGTAAATACCCGTAGTCTCTGTTTTTATTTTTCTATTTTGACACTTTTTCCAATCCCGGTGAAAAATTCCCGCAAAACCCTGCAAACCCCGCAGAATTGTTTAAATTCAATGAGTTATATTACGAGGCTTTTACGATAAAACCCCGCAAACTATTCTTCTATCCTCAGGACATTGGTCAGGTTTGTTTTCTTTGGGTTAAGTCTTCTAAAATCCAAGAATATACAAAAGCATCCAATTAAGCATTGAATTTTACATAAAGGTTAATCCCAAGATGATAAATAGTATGGCTGAACTCGGGGGGGGGTATTTTCCGTTAGACATTTTATTAAATAGTTTGGAGGAGGCATCTGCCGGTACTGAAAGAGATAAGGGAACTCGGTTTGAAACTCTTATCCGTGACTGGCTAATCAAAGAACCAACTTATCGAGATTTATTTTCTGAAGTCTTAACCTATAAAGATTGGAGCAAACAACATCCTGAGCTTGTATCTTCCTGTCGTGACATTGGCATTGACTTGGTTGGAGTTAATTCGGACGGAAACGGATATACAGCAATTCAATGTAAGTTTTACGACAAAGAAGCAACCGTTCCAAAGTCGGGAGTTGATTCCTTCCTTGCTTCTTCCAATAAGCCGTTTTTTACCAGGCGATTTTTAGTAGCAACGAATGAGAATTGGACAGATAACGTCAAGGAAGAATTCCAACAGCAAACACCTCCTGTCACTCTGATTACGAGAGAGACTTTGGCAAATTCCACTGTGGATTGGGCTGCCTACCAAAGAGGGGAGTTAAAGGAAGTTGCCAAGCGTACTCCGCGGGACTATCAAAAAGAAGCCATAAAGAAAGTCATTTCCGGTTTTGAAAGTGCTGACCGAGGCAAGCTTATTATGGCTTGCGGCACCGGTAAGACCTATACTTCTTTGAAGATTGCCGAGAAGCAGGCCGGCGCCGGTAAGAAGGTTTTATTTTTAGTTCCGTCCTTATCTCTGCTCTCTCAGACACTCACAGATTGGAAACAGCAGTGTGTCTTTCCGATAAATGCTTTTGCTGTCTGCTCAGATTCTTCCACCGGCAAAGCGGACTTAGAAGACTTGGAATCTTTGACCGTAGGCAGTGAACTGGCATATCCGGCAACGACAGATGCGAAGAGTCTTTGCAAACAAATTAGGGCTGCCGGAGAGAAAAAAGACGCCATGATTGTGGTCTTTTCCACATATCAATCTATCGATGTCATTCATCAGGCGCAAACATTGGAAACCGATCCCATCGGAGAATTTGATTTGGTCGTTTGTGATGAAGCTCACCGCACTGCCGGAGGTCATTTTACAGACGAGAAAGAAGCTGTCTTCACCCGTATTCATAACAACGACTATGTTGCGGCTAAAAAACGTCTGTACATGACCGCAACGCCTAAGATTTACGGCAGAGATGCCAAAAGCCAAAAAGAATCGGGAGACATTGAACTCTATTCGATGGATGATGAAGAAGTCTATGGCAAGACCTTTTATTCCATAAACTTCACCGAAGCCGTCCGATTGGGCAGTTTGGTTGATTACAAAGTCATCGTCCTTACCGTTAATGAATCGATGATTGGAGACAAGAACAATCCTGATGAGCTTGTGTTGGGGGCTACGGGCGGATTGTCGGTATCAAATGCGGCAAAAGTCATTGGGTGTTGGCGAGCTTTGTCTAAAAGGGACTTACAAGGAGAAGTGTCTTTAGGAGATGACTTACAGCCGATGAGGAGAGCTGTCGGCTTTGCTCAGGTAATCAATCCTTCCGAAAAATATGACAAAGTTTCCTCCAAACAGTTCACTGCTGAGTTCCAAAATACCATTGAAAGATTCAAAGAAAAATTAAAGAGAGAGACTAAGTATCTGCATCAGGATTTCTTCGATGAGCAGAATAGTCTTGTTTGTGAAACACGTCATATTGACGGTTCAATGGATGCCACTGAAAAGGCCAATCGTCTTGAATGGCTGAGAGCTGGTGTAGCAGAAGGGACCTGCAAGGTTCTTTTTAATGTGCGGTGTCTTTCCGAGGGAGTCGATGTTCCGGCATTGGATGCCGTTATGTTTTTGTCGCCCCGCAAATCAATGGTTGATGTGGTTCAAACCGTTGGACGAGTGATGCGTACTTCCAAGGATACAAAAAAGGAGAGAGGCTATGTCATTATTCCGATTGTCACGCCTGCGGGAATTCCTCCTGAAGCCGTATTAGACAATAACAAAGATTTTGAAACTGTCTGGCAGGTGTTAAGGGCATTGAAGTCTATCGATGAAGATTTCGGCTCAATGGTTGACGGTCAGTTAAAGAGTATCAATTCAGAGAAATTAGAAGTTATCTGTCTTACTGATAAAAAGTTCACAAGAAAGACAAGCACCGGCGAAAACAGCGGAGGGATTAAGCGCAGACGCAGAGGGACAGGAAAAGGGAAAAGAACCAAAGGCGGAAATAGCAAACAACAAGAGCTTCCGTTTGGACAAGACGAAATCTTAGAAGAAGAAATAAGAGCCCGCATCGTTAAAAAAGTTGGCAATCGCAAGGAATGGTCTGACTGGGCTGAAGATGTAGGCAGGATTTGCCAAGAGCAGGTTAAGCATATTGAGGCTGTTTTAGACAAACCGGAGAACGAAGCGTCCAGAAAGAAGTTTGAAGCCTTTTCGACAGAACTTAAGAATACCCTGAACGGAGAATTATCCAAAGAAGAGATACTGGATATGCTGGGTCAGCACATTGTGACAAAACCGGTCATGGATGCTCTGTTCTCAGAATTTCCGTTTACGGAAAAGAATCCAATTTCAAGAGCAATGACGCAGATGTTGGATGCCCTTGATAAAGAGGGTTTGCAGTCGGCAACGAAGCTGTTGGAGGGTTTCTATAACTCGGTAAGGGTGCGGGCCAAGAACATTAAAACGGCAGAAGACCGGCAAACAGTCATCATCGAATTGTTTGATAAGTTCTTTAAATTTGCTTTTCCCAAGATGCGGGACAAATTGGGAATCATCTATACCCCCGTTCCGGTGGTGGATTTTATCAATCACTCGGTAGCAGACATTCTCCAAAAGGAATTTGGTACAACCATTGATTCCCCTAATGTGCATATCCTTGATCCGTTTACCGGAACAGGAACTTTTCTTACGAGACTGATGCAAAGCGGGTTAATTGCAAAAGAGCATCTGCCTCAGAAATTCAACAACGATATGCATGCGCAGGAAATTGTTCCGCTGGCTTATTACGTAGCTTCTATGAATTTGGAAGCCACTCTCCATGACTTGGTGCCGGATCAGGAATATGGACCGAATCCCGTAATGATTTGGACGGATACTTTTGCGGACCATGATGCCAAGACTTTATTCAGTACGTCGCTGGCTGAAAACAATGCGCGATTAGCCAAGGCGAATGATTTGGATATCAGGGTGATTATTGGGAATCCCCCCTACTCTGTAGGACAAGACGATGCTAATGATAATAATCAGAACGAACATTACTTAGAATTAGATCGTCGCATTTCTAAAACTTATATAAATAAGGGTAATAAAGAGAGAATGAAAGGCTCCCTTTACGATTCTTATATCCGTGCCTACCGCTGGGCCTCAGATCGTATAAAAGATAAAGGAGTTATCGGTTTTGTGACAAACGCCGGATGGATTGAATCCAATAGTGCCGACGGTATGAGAAAGTGCATGGCCGAAGAGTTCAATTCAATTTATGTGTTTCATTTGAAGGGGAATCAAAGAACATCTGGAGAGAGATCTCGCCAAGAAGGGGGAAAGATTTTTGGGGAGGGAAGCCGCGCTCCCGTTGCAATAGTTTTTCTTGTTAAGAATCCAGATGATCCTGAAAAAGGAAAAATCTTCTTTCATGCTGTGGAAAATTATTTGACCAGGGAGGAAAAACTTTCCCAGCTGGTAAAAGTAAAGTTAATTTCAAATGTGAAGTGGCAGAGAATCTATCCTGACAAGCACGGAGATTGGTTGAACCAAAGAGATGATTCCTACAGCCTATTTTTGAGAGTAGGAGGAAAAAAAATAGCAGAAGAAGCAATCTTTAAAAATTACTCCAGAGGGATAGGAACAAGTCGGGATGCATGGGGATTCAATAGCAATAAGGACCAACTGATTGCGAAGGTGGAAGATTCTATTAATTTTTACAATCAACAATTGCTCCTTTATAGAAATTTTGTAAAAGAAACGGGTACGCAAAAAATTGCGGCTAAAGATTTTGTAGAGTATGACCCTCAAAAAATATCTTGGGCAGGGGGCTTGCCTAAGCTAATAGAAAGAGATAAGGAATTAGAATTTAATATCAAAGAGTTAAGGCT
The DNA here is from genome assembly GCF_059728705.1 of Parasutterella sp. St.1A3. Taxonomy (NCBI): domain Bacteria; kingdom Pseudomonadati; phylum Pseudomonadota; class Betaproteobacteria; order Burkholderiales; family Sutterellaceae; genus Parasutterella; species Parasutterella sp. St.1A3. The sequence continues at coordinate 530,459 of NZ_BAAGFK010000001.1, forward strand.
AAGTTTTTACAGACCATTTTTCCCTCAATTTTTATATTGCGACACTGATTTAATAAATGAAGGTCGGTGTTTAGCGAGTTCATTCTTTCCTACATCCACGTCAGAAAACCTTGCCATTTGCGTCAACCAAGGAGCCAAGGCAACTGATGGTTTTATCGCATTGATGGTTAATCAAATTGCCGATCTCCACTTTAACGGCGACTCCCAATGCTTTCCTTGCTACATCTACAAACCAACGAAGGAATCTTCCGAAGGTCTGGAAGATGATTTGTTTGCCTCTGAAGAGAAAAAGCCCTCTTCTGTCGATTACGTAAGAGAGGATGCAATTACTGATGAGGCATTAGCTCATTTCCAAGAGGTCTATCCGAATAACCCAATCACAAAGGATGACTTGTTCTACTACATCTACGGGATTTTGCATAATCAAGACTATCGAACCAAGTATGCGAACAATCTGAGCAAAGAACTTCCTAGAATCCCGCGAGTTGCAACTTATGAGGACTTCAAGGCATTTTCCGAGGCAGGAAGAAAATTAGCGGACTTGCACGTGAATTTTGAAAAACAGCCTCGCTATAAAGGCGTGACTGTGAAGATGCGTGAAGGAAACACCTTCCGAGTGACGCAGATGAAATGGGGCAAGATTGCCGGTAAAACAGGCAATGCCGCAAAAGATAAAACTCGTTTGATTTATAACGAAGACATCACGATTGAGAATATTCCCTTGGAAGCACAGGAATATGTAGTCAACAAAAAGAGCGCTTTGGACTGGATCGTAGAAAGGTGCCGTATCTCTATTGATAAAGACAGCGGCATCGTTAATGACTTCAATCAGTATGGGGAGGAACTGGGAGACCCTGCCTATCTATACGATTTGTTCCTTAGAGTGATTACAGTCAGTCTTGAAACGATGAAGATTGTAAAGGCACTTCCTGCACTGAATATTCATCGTCTGGATAAAGAGAGTGATTAAGTTTCGGAGGGTTTATGTCAGGGAGTTTTGAAATTAGGAATTTTTTCCGCAAAATGCCTGCGGACTTAATTCACGAGTATTTTGCAGTAAAGCATGGAATTACTTTTGGTGTGCCTGAGGAAGGTTCGGAACAAACTGAATTTGAATGTCAACTGACGGATTGGAAGAATCTTCCGCAAGAGATCAAAGTTTCTGCGGAAAGAGACTTCATAAAGATTAGCGATATGGCAGATGAAGCAGGAATCAGAGCCATATTGGATGAAGCCGAGTTTCAAGACGGAGGCCACGAAAAAATCTTGTCCCAATGGGAAGATTTTCCTTTGAACAGACGTGTTTTTTATACATTTTTGAACCGTTCTGAGTTGTGGGACAATGCCTGCTTATTTCACCATTCGGATTGCCTTCCTCAGAATTGGTGGAAAAAACGCAAAGGGTTCGGCCATCTAAAAGCAGAAACGGCGCCGGAAGCAATAGAGGCTTTGGCAAAAAGATTAGGCGACTATTTCTTTGAGCATGACGGTAAAGGGAAGAACTGTCGAGTGGAAGTACTGAGAAGAAGGAATCAGGATTACTTTTTTGCCTATCCCGAGGATTACTCCCGAGAGGTCTTAGAGTGGCACGGCAATAAACTTTCTGCCCGAGTAGCCAAGCAAGCCTATACCGTTATTTTTATCTATGTCCGGGACGAGGGAACTTTGGACCTGATGTGCAAAGGGAACAAGACCAGAATCTATGAAATTCAGGAGCTGTTTGCGCAGACAATCCTTGGCATAGAGAAACTGCCCGAAAGCGAGAAGGACAGCAGAATTTACGAGCTGGCACCGTTACTGAATCCAAACTTTAAATTTCGGTACGAGCCATCCTCCATTATTCAGAGAGTGGCAATTTCAAAGATTCGCTTAACCAGACGATATACATGGGACAGTCGAGTGGTACTGGAATCTCCGATGTGGAAAAAACAACTGGAGAAGATTTACGAGATTTTGGAGTCTTTTTCCAAGGCTTGTCCTTTGGATGGATTCTTTGTCACCCAAGCAGAGATCAAAGTAGTGGTACTTAACGAAGACGGTAAAGAAGTAACAGAAACGATTCGTCTGACAACTCCGAATTTATGCAACCTGCATCGAGAGGGAACGCACGCCGTACTCAGAAAAATGCTGATTGACTCAGGAATTGAGCCAAGGGATTTGAGCGATGGCGGGCAGACCTAAAAAGAGAATCGTAGAACCTCTGAGTAAGGATGATCCGTTATGCGTTTTGTTATCACTTATCAGCGATAAAGAGCCGTCTGTTGTTATTAGCCGGTATGAGACTTTGGAGTGGGTGCCGGTAAAGTTTGAAGCACTTTTGCACTCCAAACTTCTCAAAGAGGCGCCTCCAATCAGAGCCGTTCGGTGTGACAAGTGCGAATACTTGTGTTCAGAAGTTCCGGTAATGCAAAGAGGCGGTCGGTATTGGATTTTTTGTGAACAGCGGGAAGATACCGGAAGAATTCCCGTTTCTGATGAACAGATGAGGGGTTATCAATTTTCCTTGGGAAATGTGAAGAACTTCTTATATCAATTATTTGGCTGCAAACCCTACTTTGCTGGTCTCCAAGAAGAGACAAACAAGCAACAAGAAGTGATTGGTATTGTTCACTCCGGCAAGTTAAGGCTGACTGTACAGTTGCTTTATCAGAACTTTCACTGGCTACTGAAAATTGGTGAGAATACTCTCGAGGTAAAAGATGTGGTTGGGTTTGATGGGAGTTCTTATGTTATACAGCCGCCGCAAAAAGAATTTCTTCTTGTGACGGAAAAAGCTGACGAACCGAAAGAACAGAGAAGAGCACGTTTATTAGCCGCCGTGGAATTTTATAGGCTAATCGGCATTAGTCCGATATACAAAACTATTGCCAAAGAAGAAGGAGTGTCCCTCAGCACAATCGAGAACGAATTGAAAGCGGCAAGAAGCGATCGTTCTATTCTCAAGCTAAAGGAAAAGTATTTGAAAGAAATGATAGAGAGGCATAATTCTCTCACAGTAAAAAAATAAAAATAATTTCCGCAAGCCCCGAAAATACGGACCTCAAAAAAGTATCTATCGAAAGTAAGTTACTGTAGGCGTAATTGAGGCCATGTCAAACAGACTTCTAAAGGAGTCCAAACATGGCTTTGAAGATACTAAGAGCCTCACAAGCACAGCAGGCTACGGGCCTGCCCCGTTCAAGTTTTTACTCTCAGGTTGCAAAGGGGCTTCTGCCGCCCTCGGTTCAACTCGGACCCCGCAGTGTCGGATGGGTAGAAAGCGAAATTAACGCAGTCAATGCCGCTCGCATTCTGGGTAAAACGGATGAAGAAATTAAATCGCTGGTCATGCGGTTAGTCAAAGACCGTGTTCACTTGGCAGAAGGAGCGGCAAATGTCTAATTTTGTCGGTTCCCTTTCTCATGCCATTCTTTCTTCGCAATCGATTGAGGTATCCAACTATGAATTTCTTGAAAACATTTTTTGCCATGCATCCGAATTTAGTGGAACCGACTGTGCACCTGTGTGCGTTTCTTTTAGCCGTTCTCCCGCAACTGCTCGTTCTGCTGATTGGTATGGCTTTGCTTGGAACAAAGTAAACGAGCCCAAAGACGTTAACTGCAACTCTTACTTTTCTATCTCGGCTTTTCAGCCTGATGAACACAAAAAGTACCGGAGAAAGAAAACTCAGTTTGCCGGTCAGTTCGCTATTGCATTTGATGATGTAGTTGCTCAACCGACAGACGGTAAAACCAAAGCTCAAATTCCTTGGAGCCAAATTAAGCTCGCTCCGTCATGGGTATTGGAGACATCCGAAGGAAACTTCCAAGTCGGCTACATTCTGGAAAAACCGATTACCGATTTGCAAACAGCGGACGCATTAAGTAAAGCAATCATCCGCAAAGGATTAAGTGATCCCGGCGCCGGTGGTCCATCAACAAGGTTAATGCGGCTTCCCTGCGCTTCCAACACCAAAGCAGAGCCGCCTTTTCGCTGTCAGATGAAACTATGGGAACCCGAGAAGAGATACAGCCTACAGCAGTTTATGGAGGTTTACGGAATCTCTTTATCTGAAACTAAGAAAGCGAAAGCACCGCTGCCGACCAAAGCAAAAACGGTGCAATGCTCTTATGACGGCAATGCCGTGTGGAAGCCAAAACCATCGGTCAATATTGTAGTGGAATCTCTCAGGAATCATGGACTGATTAAGTCAGAGATAGAGTCGGGAAAGTACGACATTACTTGCCCATGGACAGAAGAGCACACCGATCAGGTTGATTCCGGTGCCTGCTATTGGGAGCCGGATGATGAACACCCAATCGGCTCATTTAAGTGTCAGCACGCTCACTGTCAGGAGAGAAACATTTCCGATCTTTTAGAGTTTCTCGGAATTGACCCGGAAGAAGCTTATATGAAGGATCGAATCTTTGTGAATCCGGGAGAAATCAACAGAATCGTGGAAGCCGCAGAAAGAATTTTGGCAAGGACCGGTTTGTTTTATCAAAGAGCAGGCAGAGTGGTTGCGGTTTATCAACAACTGAGAAGTTCGGTACTCAAAGAAGTGAACATCCACGACCTTACGCTCGAGATGGCAAAGCTGTCCCGCTGGCAGAGATACGACGGAAGAGCCAAAAGATGTGTTCCGACAGACCCTTCTGCCAAATGCCTGACTGCACTCCTGGAAAGTCAGAATCATAAATTCCTGCCGGAGATCGAAGCGATTGCAAGACAGCCTATCTTACAAGAGGACGGGAAAATTGATCTTGAGAGGGGGTACCACCCAAAAACGCGGCTTTATTGCTCGTATGACGCTGAGAAATATCAGTTGGAAGAAAAACCATTTTTAGACGATGCGCTAAAGGCGTTGGCAGAGTTAAGGAAGTTATTGGAAGAGTTTCAGTTTGAAGATTCCAGTGATGAATCGGCGGCACTGTGCGCAATGCTGACGGCCTCGGTGAGAACTCTGCTTCCGTTGGCTCCGATGTTTTTAATCAAAGCGCATCAGCCAGGGACCGGCAAAGGAGTTCTCTCGGAGCTGATTTCTCTTATGGCTACAGCAGAGAAACCCTCTCCCATCGCCTTTCCTAAAGACTCGGTTGAATGCGAGAAACTTCTTTTAGCGGAATTGCTTAAAGCTCCGTCTGTATTGTTCTTCGATAATCTGACCAGTGATCTTTATCCGCATAAGTATCTGTGCTCGGCGATTACCTCGGAAGCATTGACCGGACGGGTATTGGGAGAGTCCAGAACAGCAACGGTGGGAACCAAAACGCTTATTCTCGCTAACGGCAATAATGTGGCGCCGGTCGGGGATATGACCAGACGAACCGTTTCTATCTGTATCGATACAAAAGAAGAGATACCGGCTTCACGAACCTTTAAAAATCCCAATTTGCTGCAACAGGTCAGGGAGAGGCGAGAACATTACGTCAGTTGTGCTTTAACAATTATTTCCGCATGGATTCACTCCGGTAAACCGCACACGGACTGTCCGAATCTTAACTCTTTTGAAAAGTGGTCCGAGTGGTGCCGACAACCATTGCTTTGGCTGGGACTGCCTGACCCTGTAAAAAAGGTGTTTACGGCGATGAATGACGATCCTGAAAGAGTTCAGGTGGGAAGAGTTTTTGACGGAATAAGGCGAGAGTTTGAAACAGTGCCGTTCAGTGTAAAGGACTTGTCAGAGCGAGCCGCACGCTCGGTTGATTCGGAACTGCTCAGAGAGCCGCTGGAAGATATCGGATGCTTTGACGGATGCATCGTCAATCGCAATCGCTTGGGTTGGTGGCTAAAGAAAAAAGTCGGCTGGTCGGTTAATGGCATTCGATTAAATCTTGTCTCAATAGATGCGCATACCAAACAGCCCAAGTATCAACTTTCTATCCGCAAACATCGGGAGTAATCCATCATGGAAAAGATTTATCAAGTAAGACGCTTAAACGCGGTTAAACATGGGATTCTTTCTAAAGAAGCCGTCCTGCCGCATGAATCCAAAGAGGAATTTGAAGATTTGCTGGCACAGTACGAAGCAGACTTTGTTCCCGTCAATGTGACTGAGAGCACTTTAGTTGAAGAATTGGCGACTATCGTATGGCGAAAGAAACGACTTCTGAAAGCGGAGAATGCCAAAATCAATAACGGCCTTGCCAATGCGTTGAATCTCTCCCAAAGACTTCTAAACAGCACGGCTCCCCTGTCTTTACACATTGAAGATGAAAAAATTGAAATAAGAGAGTTTCTGAGGCTCTCTGCTGAGGAACTGGAAGAGAAACGCAAAGAGATGGAATCCGAAGAGCAGAAACGACAGCGGGCAGAAGAAATCCTATCGCAGGGCGGAAGGAACTGCACAAAAAGAGCTGAAGAATGTCTCGGAGACTTCCTGCTTAATCTTTGGTACACAGATGAGTATGCTCAGCACGACAGGTATGGGCTGTCGGTCTTCCTATCGGGAAAGGCCAAATCCGCCATTGAACAAACCCTAGCGGTTGTCAATCACGTCTCTGAAATCAAAGAACAGGCCCTTGGGAACGCCATAAATCAGGTCAATTTTGATTCTTTTGCCAGATATGAAGCTCACTTAGACCGTAAATATGAGCGAACACTAGCCATGCTGATCAAGTTAAAGAGTCTTTCGGGGAATGTTCCTTAAACCTCGTAAATCAAGGATAGTGCGGATATCGACGGTTTTTGAGCACTGAATTAACAAAACATTTGGGAGAAAGACAGATGGGCGGATATGGTAGTGGCCGTGTCAGGGAAAGGGAACTGATTACAAACCTTCGCTTCTTAAATGTTCGATGGATGAATAAGCATGGTTTGTTAAAAAGCAAGGGAGTTAAAACGATCGAATGGAGCTGCAACGGTAAACCGTGGGGAAAAATGGAAGTCCTGATTGCGGAAGACAACATTCGGCTGATTTACAAAGTAAGCCGCAATGACGGTCCGTGGGAGGATAAGGACGTAGAAATCAAATTATTGAAAACTCCTTGCCGATTCGGAGGCTTCCAATATTGGTTTGAATGTCCTCACTGCCGGCGCCGCGTCTGCTGTGTCTATTTATCGAATACGTGGTGTTGCAGGCATTGTGGGCACTTGGCTTATCCATCAGAGAATGAGGATGAACTTGAGAGGCTGCGCAGTAAGGCCGTTAAGCTCAAAGAGAAACTGGGAGGCGAATACTGGATTAAGCCGAAGGGAATGCATCATAAAACCTATGATCGTTTGAGAGAGGCTTTCTTGGAGGCCGAAGCAAAAGCCGATGACGCTTTTGATGAAAAACTGAGGAAATTAAATCAAAGACTGATTTCGTTTGGCAAATTCCACCCATAGGGCGGGTCAAAAGTTAAAAGAGGAGTCACGCAAGACCGTGCGGCTCCTTAATTTTTTGTGCGTGCAAAATGGAGAATTTCTAAAGATCGGAGAACTTGCGGGGTTTTATCGTAAAAGCCTCGTAACGTAACTAATTGAATTTAAACAATTCTGCGGGGTTTGCGGGGTTTTTGCGGGGCTTTTTCCTCGGGATTGGAAAACATGTCACGAGTGAAATATTTATTCAACCTAAAAGCTCTATTTCTAGAATTTGACAAATTTCTAATTTGCTTTAAATAAAGCCCTGCAACTCCCCGCAAAAATTTTTACATAGTGAGATTTTGAGTTATTTGCTCAAACGGCTGTAACAGTATTTGCCCCAGCAATCTATTACGAAGCGTCTTTCCTTTTCCAGCTTTGCTCGGTCGTATGCTCCGTTGTAGGCATCGTTCTTTGAATGCAGTAAACACAGCTCTACGGCTTCTTGGTCAAACTTTCGATTGTTGCCTAATTCGTCATCCTTAGCCCAAGTGCGGAACGTTGCACGGGCTGTACCGTGGACAGTAATCGTGCATGGTTCTCCTGTCTTTTCTGTCTTATGCGGATCTATCCAGCCGATACCGTCTTCAGCAAACTTCTTTTCGTGAAGTCCTCTTAGAAACATATTGATTCCGCAGTCTGACAGATGAGAGCCTCGATTGCTTGGAAAAACTAGTTCTGTTTCGTTAAATCTTGGCAAATTTTTGAGAAGAGTTAAAGCCTGTTCAGAAAGAAAAATTGTTCTGTCCCTGTTGGGTATTTTTATCTTGTCGTGTTCCATAGGGATTATCCAGATTCCTTTCTCTAAATCAAATTCATTCCATCGGGCGAATCTAACCGCTTTAGAGCGGGTCGCTGTAAGAATAGAGAATTCACAGGCACGGGCGGAAATTGAGTTGTAAGAATGAATCTCGGCCATTAGTTGAGGAATGTCTTTGACTGGGCAGGAAGCATAATTTTGCTTTTCTTTCTTGTTCTTTTGCAAAGGTTCCATCAAGACACCTAACGTTCCGTCCATCTGTGCTGGATTTTCTTTGTCCTTCCTCTTTTTTAATGCAATAGCCCACTGAAAAATTTGTCGAAGATAGGTTTTTACTTTCTTTGCCGTACTCGGTTTTTTTTGCCATATCGGCTCAAGAATGGCTCTTACCATTTCAGGATTGATTTCTTCAATGTTTTTTTGTCCGATAAACGGATAGACATTTTTTTCCAAAATTTGGATTGTGCACTTCGGCTCTCTGATGTTGTTAATCCAGTAGCCATGACTTTCTCGATCTTCAATCCATTGCAACGCAATATTCGAAAAGGTTAGTTCATGGCTTTCCTCAGCCAACTTCTTTTCTTCAATAGCCCTTAGTTTGTTTTTCCTCTCTTCTTCTCTTTCTCTAATTGGGTCTTTTCCGGAATCAATCAGTTGCCAAGTTTCAAACGCTGCTTTTCTAGCTTGAGAAAGAGAAAGTTGAGGATAGCTCCCTAAAGAGAAATCGTGTCTTCCAGAAACATCGGAGTATCTGAGAAAAAATCTGGCTTGGGTGTCTGTTTTCTTAAAGTAAAGTCCTTTGACTCCTCCAACATTGTGGATGCCGTTTTTTAAGTTTTTTAACTGGAAAGCGGTCAGTTCGGAAACCCTTTTTGGCATTGATGTCTCCTCTATTTATGATGGTCTTTTTGCATTTTACAACTTAGAACTCTCAAAAACCATCATAAAAACCATCATAAAAAATAAGATTGGGTTGGATTTCCTTAGACAGTATTAGACAAGAAAGTGAGATAACTATATGATTTAAATAAAAATCCCAGACATCTTTGGATGGTCTGGGAACCTAAAATGGTGGAGGCGGCGAGAATCGAACTCGCGTCCAAAAGCTATCAGCAACAGCCTCTACGTGCGTATCTAATTCATTTAGATCTTACCGACAACCCTGCAAACTAGCGATGCCAGTTGCCGGCCAGTTGCTTTGTTTCGCCTCCGACGTCACAACTCCATCGAAGACTAGCTCTTATGCTATGTCGCTGCTGTCGGTTCCCCGACCCGATCTAAGAGCAAACCGGTTGCAGCGTCTCACCGGACTTAGGCGGCGAGAGCGAAACGCTCATCGTTGGCGTTTATATTTTTGTAAGTGGTTTAGCGAGGAAACTACACCTCGGCACGCGTCCAATTACCTCATTGCCCCTGTCGAAACCATGTCGCCCCCACAGGAATCTTTCATTTTACATAAAATTCATCGCCTTATCAATTTTGAAGACCCAAAGCGATCCCGGGAACCTTTGTGTCGCCTTTTTGATCCTGCGGAGAAACGATAAACAAACGATCCGGATTGATCTTCTCAACATTGATCAGATAGTTCCTGACCGCATCCGCGCGCCTCTGCGCAAGCGATACATAATCCGCGGTCGCAACACGCTGATGCTCCAGCAGGAACTGATGCATCTGCTGTACGTCCGTAAGCTTTGGCTTGTCCGGAATTTCCGATTCGCTGTAAAGCGCTTTAATCGCTTGACTAATCTGCACCGGCGTAAGCTGCTTCATGTCTGTTGCGGCAGTCGAATCCCGATAAATGGCATAGCGCATCGAACGCATCAGCAGGCTCTCCTTCAGCCCCTGAGTGTCCTGCTTGTCATCGGCGATACCCATGATCTGAATCTTGATGCCAGGGCGCTCACTCATCGCTTTGGCCACAACCTTCAATGCGTCAACCGTCTTCGGACTCAGTTTGGCTGTGCCGGCGTCAAAGGCGAGATTATGAAGGTCTGCGTCACCGCCGCCAAACATCGAACCAATCAGAGCGAACGGCGCAGTCACCGCTTTGGTAATCAAGTTGGCAATGACTTTGACAATGATTCCGCCAATCGAGAACTCCGGATCATTCAGAGATCCGCTTACCGGAATGTTCAAGTCAATCTGACCGCTTCTGTCCTGGAGCAGGGAAACTGCCAGCCCGACAGGCATCGTGTTCTTGGCATTCGGTATCTCATTGCCGAATTCCAGTTTGTTGATGACCATGTTGTTCTCTGATTTCACTTCATCTTTGTGAACATCAAGGGAACCGTTGTAGGTAATCTGCCCCCGGACAATCGGGTAACCGGTAAATTCCGCAGAGAACGGAGAGAAGGTGGGAAGCGACAGCGACTGTACGGAGCCCTGCATCGCGACGGTCAGATTGGATGCAAACGGATTTACCGTGCCTTTCAGAGTCATCGGGGTTCCGTTTAGCGAACCATGTACGTCAACGTTCGCTTTCGAGTTCTTCGCTGTCGAGAAACCGGTCATGCTGCCGTCGATCTTGTTGGCGGTAATGTTAAATACCGGTGAGACGGAATTATCTGTAAAGCGAACGCGACCGCCGCTCAGAACCACTTTGCTAATGGTCATTGCGGGCAGATCGGCAGTGGGCGAAGAGAACTTAGCCTTTTTGCCGGTTTTCTTGGCGGGTTTTTCTGCGGGTTTGGCAGCAGGCGCCGCTTTTCCGCCCGGATCCGCTAAAGAGGCAAGATTGATTGCGCCGTTCTTCGCTCTGACAATCGTGACGCTCGGATTAGACGCCGTCAGCGAATTAATGTTGATTTGAAGCGGAGAAAGGCCGCTGATGCTGACGCCGGAAGCACTGAGCTTGGTAAGCGATGCGGCCGGTTCACCCTTTGCCGTCGTGACGTTAAGATTGCTTACGTCGCCTGAACCGTTGTAGCTGAAGCTGATCGGATCAGCTGCGGTGGAAAGCGTGACTTTGCCCTTGTTGGAGAAGGTGCCTTTGGTCACGTGGGCGCCGGAATACTGAGAGATATAGGGCGTCAGATCGGCAATGGACAGCGCGCTCGTAGTGACGTCCAAACTTGTCTTGAACGGGCTGATCACCAGATTTCCGCTCGCGCCGATATGCCCGCCGATAATGTTCATGTTCGCGCTGACCGCGGTCTGCGCAGATAAATTGTTACTGATCGGACCGGCCGAGGCGTTGATCGCGGAGATGACTTTGTGGAATCCGTTCGTTGCATCTGTAAAGTCGACAGAGCCTCCGCTCAGGCTGATCCTGCCGATCTGCCAGCTAAGCGGAGCTGATGAAGACGAAGAGGCTTTGGCTGGCGCCGGTTTTACCGCAGCAGCAGAGGCGGAAGGCTTTCTACCCGGCTCGGCAAGCGTCATTAAGTTGATTGAATTGTCTTTTTCACGAATAACCTTGACGTTCGGACTTGCGATATTGATATCAGCAATCTTGACGTTGATCGTCGAAAGGCCGGAAACGTCGATGCCTTTGACTTCGGCACTCGCGACGGAAAGCGCTTGAGAGCCGTTCGGCTCATGAATCACAGCGCCGCTCAGACCTGCCTCACCGCTGTAATTGAACTTCAGCTCTTCATTCATGCTCAGGCTGAACTTGCCGCTGCTCGAGAATTTACCGCCTGCGATCTTGGCGGCGGAGAACTCCTGAATGTAGGGCGAGAGCTTCGGAACGGAAAGATCTTTTGTACCGAGATTCAGCTCAAGATCAAGAGGCGTTAAATCAAGCGTACCTTCGGCGGTAATGCTGCCCTCAAGCACATCAAGAGAAGCCTTGATGTCGCTCTTGTTTCCGGGCTGCGCGTTCAGCGAAGCCACTGAAGCGTTGATGTTTGTGACGTCATGATCAAAGCCGTTCGTCTTGTCAGAGAAATGGACCGTGCCTCCGCGAATGCTCGCTTTCTCAACACTCCACTTCCAGCCGGGGTCCTCCTGCGCGTTGGGTCCTTTGTCCGCGATGGATGGTTTGTCATGATTTACGTCTGACTGAGCTTCCTCACTCTTGGGCTCGATTTCATTCGGCGTGGGAGCTTCAGTCGGAACGGCTCCTGCACCAGTACTGCCGGATTCGGAGGTTTCCGCTGTCTTGCTCGATTCCGCGCCGGCAGTGGGTGCCTCAGGTGTTGATTCGGCAGCGTGAGCCGAACGCATCAGCATATTCAGAGCCGCTTCCTGCTGAGGCGTCATTTCTGTCGAGCTTTCTGAAGCCTTCTCAGGCAAAGCTTCTTTAGCTTTTTCCTCAGGCTTCGCGGGTTTCGTCTGCGCTGTCTCCCGCGGTGTCTCAGTCGGTGCGGCCGCATTGTTTTCTGTCGGTTCTGCCTTGGTTTCTTCCGACTTAGCGGCTTCGGGTTTTACTTCCTTGCCCACAGCTGTCGGTTTTGCCTCAGGAGCCTTTTCCTCGCTGACGGCTTCAGAGTTGGCAGCTCCGGCGCTTTTTTCGGGTTTTGCGTCTTTCAGAATATGAGTGGCAAGCTCAGCCGCATTAATGCCTTTGGCCGTACGGATAATTTCAAATTTCGGTTCCTGAAACTGTACTTCGCCAAGCTCAAGAATCTGCCTGAATAGAGAGAACTCTTTCAGATTGATGTTGATTTCACGGAAGTTCGCGATCTGATAGCCGTTGGCGTCAAGATCATCCTGAATCGAAAGGTTCAGAATCTTTAATGTGCCTCTGAGTCTCAGATAGCCTTCCTGCTGATCGACAGTCTTGGCAAAGTCAAGATTCAAGGCGGCATCCATCGTGCCGGATGTGACCTTCGCGTTCAGCGGTATCGGATTAAAAGAAGCGGCGTTCTCAAGGTTGAGCCCTCTGAGAGTGAAGTCGACACCGGTCTTGAGCGAGGGAACAAAGAGTTCGCTTGAAGCGTTAATCGAGAAGGGCTCGCCGTTAAAGTTGAACTGAAGCTTCGGCTGCGTCGGGTTGTCCACCTCGGTCTTGAAATTCGAAATCAGAGGAACCGCTAAGTTGATGTCGGTGAATTTGTCGACCTTGTCTCTGAACTTGTCATCGAGCGTGATGGAGGAATTGATCAGAGAAACATTATCAATTTCAAATCTGACCGGATCATCATCCTTTTTCTTGTCCTCATCTTTGTCTGAGGGCATTTTGGCGATCTTGTTGATGATGTCGCTGAAATTAAAAGTGTCAAGGCCCGTGCGGATGATGTTGGCTTCAAAACCGTCGAGCGTGACATGATCCACAATCGGAGAGAATTTGACGAGCGATTTCCAGTTGAGCTTTGTGTCAAGGGACTTCAGCGCCATAAAGGCCTGCGGTTCTCCTTCTTTTTGGATCCTCAGGCCGTTGGCGGTCAGCTGCAGTGTAAAAGGATTGAATTTGACCTCGTCAAGCGTGATTTTGCGGTCGGTAAACGGCTCTGCATACTTCTTAATAGCCCACTGTATGCCCGAAGGAACGCCCCAAAAACCGCCTGCTGTGTAGACAGTCGCCAGAGCCGCGACCACGCCGGTCGTAATCCAAATCTTTTTACTCATACTTCTTATCCCTCGTGATAAAAAATCAACACGCAGAATCTTGCTAGTTAGAAGTATGAATGACGCTAGATGTTAATTTCCAAGATTTGACTCGGATTGCGCACGATCGCATCCGCTTTCCACTCCTCGACACCAACGGGAGAGCCGAGATAGCCCCATTGAGCGGCAATGGAAAATACATGAGCGGAATTCGCAGCCTGAATGTCTCTCAGGTCGTCTCCGACATATACCGCAGATTCGGCCGGTTTCTGAAGAAGACGAAGCGCGTGAATGATCGGCTCCGGATGCGGTTTGCTCACACTGAGCGTGTCGCCGCAGACTACCGCGCCGGGCGTAAGTTTGAGATGCTCAATCAGCGGCAGCACAAAACGAGCGTGCTTATTGGTGACGATGCCCCAGGCAAAGCCCTTTGCCTCAATCGAATTGATGAGCTCGAGAATGCCCGCAAAAAGCTCTGCGTGGTCCGTCATATGTTCCTGGTAGTAGTCCAGAAATTCGTTTGCGAGCGCTTTATAGCCGGGATCTTCCGGTTTGATGCCGAAGGCCGCGCCGAGAAGCCCGCGCGCCCCGCTCGAAGCGGTCTTGCGAAGCACTTCAAAGGGAAGCGGCTCAAGATGCCGAACTTCTCTGAGATGGTTGGCCGCCGCGGCAAGATCAGGCGCGGAGTCAAGCAGGGTACCGTCTAGGTCAAAAAGATAGGTCTGAGGTGTCATGACAAAAATAAAGGGGCCCAAAGGCCCCTTTTTCACAAGCGAATTAGCAATTACTTGTTGCGTGTGCCCTTAACTTCGATAACGGCACGACGGTTCGGCTGCAGGCATTCAACAAGCTGTTTGAATGTCTTGATTTCGCCCTTGGCGGACGGGTTCGGGCAGTTGACGACAGGGTCAGCCTGGCCTTTGCCTTCAGCGTGGATGCGAGCGGCAGGAACACCGTGTTCGGCAAGGAATGTCTTAACAGCGTCAGCACGGCGCTGAGACAGTTTCTGGTTGTATGCAGCACCGCCGATACGGTCAGCATAGCCGTCGATCATGACGACGTCGAGTGTCAGGCCGGACATGCGGCTTGTGAGTTCTGTCAGTTTGGCAACGCCTTCGGGTTTCAGAACGGCTTTGTCAAAAGCGAACAGTGTGTCAGCGGAAAGAGTAATTCTTTCAGCGCCGGCTTCGCATTTGATGATGTCAGTGTCGCACTGGCAGTTCTGGCCAAGAGCGCCCTGAGCTTCGGCAAGAGCCGGAGTCCAGTAGCCTGTGCGGACGCACAGACCGAAGTTAGTCATAAGAGTTTGTCCGGCTGCCTGAACATAGGGGTTGGCAGGGGCAACAGCTGCGCAAACAGCTCCGGAAGCGGCCATTGCAACAGAAGCAACGAGCAGTCCCAATTTTGTCTTTGTATTCATCATTTTCCTCTTTTGATGCAGATAAAACCACACAATATGATACGGCATTTTCAGGAAACGGCCGTAATGCGTTCCGAGTGCTTACCACCGGAACGTCATCGAGAGCCGTCCTGTAGTATCTCACACACCCTATTCTGCCACGACATTAAGTCACTTTTTGTCAGTAACTCGCCGAGATCAGATTTTTGTGCGGATTTATGTTGTTTTTTCACAACACATCCGCCTTTAACCCAAACCTGATATACGCATTGTGCTTCAACCGCGTAAACAAGGCAGGATAAAACATCCAAAACGGGCACGGTTACAAACCGTGACAAGTCAATGGCAATTAGGTCGGCATCCTTCCCGATCTCGAGAGAGCCGACCCGCTCATCAGATTTTAGCGCTTTGGCCCCGTTTATTGTTGCCATTTCGATAATTTGATTTACATTCAGCGCGCACGGATCCTTGGAAAATCCTTTGGCAATCATCCCGGCTGTGCGCATCTGCTCAAACATGCTTAACGTGCACGCGCTGGCGGCTCCGTCTGTGCCAAGCGCCGTATTGACGCCCGCTTCAAGCAGTTTGGCGACCGGGCTCGCGCCGCATCCAAGCCGCATATTGCTTACCGGACAATGGATAACGCTTGCACCTGATTTGCTCAAAATCTCAATATCACGATCTGAAAGACTTACGCAGTGAACCGCTGCCGTTCTCTCATTTAAGCAGCCGATCCGAGATAAGTATTCCACCGGTGAGCATCCGAACGCTTTGATGGCGTTTTCGCGCTCTTCATCGGTCTCCGACAGATGAATCTGCCATGTGGTGTCAAGCGTTTGCGCAAGCCGCATCGATGCCTGAAGCGCTTCTTTGGAAACAGAGTAGGGCGCGTGCGGCGCTAAATTAATACTGAGAAGATCATCGTCGGCGGCTGACGCAAAGAGCTTTTCCGCGCCCTGAAGACACTGCGCCTCTCTGCTGTACTCTTTGGACGGAAAGCCGATCACAAACGCGCCTTCGACAACGCGAAGCCCGTTTTCCCTTAGGCCTCTTGCGGCTTCAGCGCCGTAAAAATACATGTCGTGGCACATGGTCGTGCCGCCGTGAATCATTTCCGCTCCGCCTAAAAGCGCACCCTGATAAACAAATTCCGGACTCATCAATTTGCCTTCAATCGGCCAAATGCACTCGGTTAGCCACTGCGGAGTGGTCAGATCGGACCCGACGCAGCGAAGCAGATTCATCGAAGCGTGCGTATGACAATTAATTAAGCCGGGCATCAGAGCGCAGTCTTCAAGCTGTTCAATTTCGTCAGCTTCAAAATCCGCTAATTCCGAGATCGGAGCGATCGCTGAAATCCGACCGTCCCGGATCGCCAGAAAATGTCCTTCAAGAACTGCGCCTCGGGGCACGACCGGAATTATCCAGCGAGGAATAAGAATTTTGTCAACTTTCATCGTTTGTCTCGGCTACCGGGTTGAATGGCTTAATGTGTCTAAGGTCACCCTCGATGAGAGGACGCGTCCTGCTCAGCTCGTAGGAGGCCTGAGCCACTAAAAAGAAATTATCGTCTAATCCGAAATAGCGCGACAAGCGCAGCGCCGTGTCCGCGCTCACGCTTCGTTTTTCCGCAAGTATCTGACTGATGCGCGTCTGCGGCACGCCGATGTCTTTGGCAAGTCGATAAGGCGTGATGCCGAGCGGCTCTAAAAACACTGTTTTTAAAATCGTCCCGGGATGAATGGAAGATAAATCAATCATTAGTAACGTAATACGATAGTATCGTCTTACAATATCACATAAAAACCGATCAAAATAAGTTTTAGCATCGTTTTCGGCATTATTTGGCGTTTCGTCACGTAAAATTGACAGGTTAATTTTTGATGTCATAAAAGGATTTACAGATGGCTGACAACGATCAGAACGAAGACACAAAAGAAAAGCCGGAAGGCGAAGAAGGCAAGCGCCGTCCCCGCGGCCGCAAGACCGACCGCAGAGGCGAACCCGATTGGGCGCTGATTCGTGAGCAGGTTAATAAAGCGGAACGCGTTTCGCTTGAAGAGGAAATGCGCCGCTCTTACCTGGATTACGCGATGAGCGTCATCATGGGCCGCGCGCTTCCGGACGTGCGAGACGGCCTGAAACCGGTACACCGCCGTGTGCTGTTCGCGATGCATGAGCTGAACAACACTTACAACAGCGCGCATAAGAAATCCGCTCGCGTCGTCGGAGACGTGCTCGGTAAATACCATCCGCACGGCGACTTCGCCGCCTACGAAACGATCGTTCGTATGGCGCAGAGTTTCTCCATGCGCTATCCGCTGGTTGACGGGCAGGGCAACTTCGGCTCAATCGACGGTGACGGCGCTGCGGCGATGCGTTACACCGAAGTTCGTTTGGCAAAGATTTCTTCTGAAATGCTTGTCGGTCTCGAAGAGGACGCTGTTGATTTTGTACCGAACTACGACGGTAGCGAAAAAGAGCCGACGGTTCTCCCGACGCTGCTTCCGGAGTTGCTGGTCAACGGATCGGCCGGTATCGCGGTCGGTATGGCGACCAATATTCCGCCGCACAACCTCTCTGAAACAGTCAACGCGTGTCTGCTGATGCTTGAGCATCCGGATGCGACGATTGATGAGATCATCAAGGTTCTTCCCGCGCCGGACTTCCCCACAGGCGGTATTCTTTACGGTCTTGCCGATGTGCACGAAGCCTACAGAACCGGTAAAGGCAAAGCGGTGCTTCGCGCCAAAACGCATATTGAAGAATGGGATAACGGCAACCGTGAATCCATCATCATCGACGAAATCCCTTATCAGGTGAATAAGCGCCTGCTGCTGGAGAAGATTTCTCAGCTCGGCAGTGAAAAGAAAATCGAAGGGATTTCCTACGTTCGCGACGAATCCGATAAAACCGGTATGCGCGGCGTTATCGAGCTCAAACGCGGCGCCAACGCCAACGTTGTTCTCAATCAGCTTTATAAGAACACGCAGCTTCAGGATTCCTTCGGCATTAACTTGGTCGCTCTGGTGAACGGTCAGCCGAAACTGCTCAATATCAAGGAAATTATTCAGGAATTCCTCTTCTTCAGAAGAGAAGTGGTGAACCGCCGGACACGCTTCCAGCTCGATAAGGCGATTTCCAAGATCTATTTGGTGGAAGGTCAGGCGGTCGCGCTCGCTAACCTCGATGAATTCATTGAGATCATCAAGACATCAGCCAACGGCCAGGAAGCCGAGGCTCGTCTGCTCGCGCGCGAGTGGCCGGCTGAAATTGCCGCTCAGCTGATTGAACGAGCTCAGATGGATAAGAGCGAAATGCGTCCGAAGGGCGAGGATCTCAATCTTGGTCTCACCGATCAAAAGACTTATCGACTGAGCTCGCTTCAGGCAAGAAATATTCTTCAGATGCGCCTTCAGAGCCTGACCGGTCTCGAGCAGGACAAGATTCGCGGCGACTATCAGGCACTTGCCGATCAGATTGTCGATCTCAACGATATTCTGAGAAAACCCGAGCGCGTGACACAGATCATTGCCCAGAGTCTGAGAGATATTCAGGCTCAGTACGGCGACGAACGTCTGACAGAGATCGTTCCGTTTGCCGAAGGTGTTAAGACGAAAGATCTGATTCCGCTTCGCGAAATGGTGGTCACCATGACCGATACCGGCTACATCAAGAGCCAGGCTTCGACCGAGTACCGCGCTCAGAAACGCGGCGGACAGGGTAAGAAAGCGGCTCAGATGCGCGAGGGCGATCTGATTAACCAGCTCTTTGTGGCGACTACCCATGACGTGCTGCTCTGCTTCACGAATAAAGGCCGCATGTACTGGCTTAACGTCTGGGATGTTCCGGAAGGCTCTTCGGCTTCCAAAGGCAGACCGATCGTTAACCTCCTTGAACTCGTGGAGGACGAAAAAGTCACGGTTGTCCTTCCGATCTCCGACGAGGACTACGACAAAGACTGGTACATCTTTATGGCAACCGCCTCGGGTACCGTTAAGAAGACTCCGATCGGCGACTTTAGAAATCAGCGCAGGGCGGGCATTATCGCCATCAACCTGCTTGAAGACGACGTGCTGATCGGCGCGGCTGTCACTGACGGCAGGCACGATGTGATGCTCTTCAGCGACGACGGCAAGGCGGTACGCTTTGCCGAAGACGAAGTCCGCAGCATGGGCCGCGCTGCAACCGGTGTCCGCGGTATGCGTCTTGAGTTCGGACAGAAACTGATCGCGATGCTGGTCGCGGGCGACGATGACATGACAGTCCTTACCGCTACCGAAAACGGTTACGGCAAACGTACTCCGATTGCGGACTACACCCGCCACGGCCGCGGCACTAAGGGCATGATCTCTATCCAGACGTCGGAACGCAACGGCAAGGTGGTCGCAGCGCTCCTCGTCAAGGATGAAGATGAAATCATTCTTCTTACCTCCGAGGGCAAACTCGTGAGAACACGCGTCAGCGAAATTCGCGTGATGTCGCGCAACACTCAGGGCGTCACACTGATTTCTATGGCTTCCGACGTTCATCTGGTCGGCCTGGAACGCGTGACGGAGAACGATGACGGAGATGCCGCTTCGGATGAAAACGCCGTAGAGGCCGAAGTCATTTCCGAAACAGCGGCAGAAGAAAAAGAGATCGAAGAGAAAGACCGCGAAATCATCGAGGAAGAAAAAGATGACGAGAATTTATAACTTTGCCGCCGGCCCTTCGGCCATGCCGCTCAGCGTGCTTGAGCAGGCGGCAGCGGAAATGACGGATTGGCACGGCTTAGGTCTGTCCATCCTCGAAATGAGCCACCGCAGCAAAGACTTCATTGGTATCTACCGTGAAACAGTCTCTCTGCTGCGTGAGCTTTACGGCATCCCTGATGAATACGAAGTCATGTTCCTTCAGGGCGGCGGTCACTTAGAGTTCGCTATGGTCCCCATGAACTTCTCCGTGGGCGGCTGCGGCAATTATGCGGTGAACGGGGTCTGGAGCAAGAAGGCCTTTAAGGAAGCTCAGAAGATCGGAGAAGCGGCCGAAGCGGCCTGCGTCGATCTCAGAGCGCCGCGTCAGGACGAAATCAAGCTGACGGAGAACGCTTCCTACCTGTACTACTGCTCTAATGAAACGGTTAACGGTATCCGCTACTGGTATACGCCCGAAGTGTCTGTGCCCCTGATTGCGGACATGTCAAGCGACTTTCTTAGTCAGCCGGTCGATGTCCGCAAGTTCGGTCTTATCTTCGCGGGCGCTCAGAAGAACTTCGGACCGGCGGGGCTCACCGTCGTCATCGCGCGCAGAGATCTGCTCGGAAGAGCCGATCCCTCGACACCGACGATGCTCGACTACGAAACCTACGCAAAGAGCGAATCAATGTACAACACGCCGCCCACCTTTGCGATCTACATCGCCAATCTGGTCGCGCGCTGGCTGCTCGATCAGGGCGGTGTCAAGGAAATGCAGCGCCGCTCTGTCATTAAGAGTCAGATTCTTTACGATCTGATCGATCAGTCCGAGGGCTTTTATTACAACAACGTGGAGAAGATTTCCCGTTCACGCATGAATGTCGTCTTCAACCTCAAAGACGAGTCACTAAATGACGAATTCGTACGTCAGGCCTATGAGAAGCGTCTTGCCAATATTAAAGGGCACAGAATTCTCGGCGGCATGAGAGCTTCTCTGTACAACGCCGTCAGTATCGAGGCGGTGGAAGTGCTTGCCGACTATATGAAGAAATTTGCCGAAGCTCACAGCTAAGGAGAAGACTCAGAATGAACATTGATGAAGAGCTAAAACCCCTTCGCGCTCAAATCGATGAAATCGACGCTCAGATCGTTGAGCTTCTGAATCGAAGAGCTGAAGTTGTAAAGAAGGTCGGTGCGGTTAAGGGAAGCGCTAATGCGCCCGTTTATCGTCCCGACCGGGAGGCCGAAGTGCTGCGCAAAGTTTGGGCGCAGAGCAAAGGCGCTATGACGGAAAAGGGCATCAGCAGCATATTTAAAGAGATTATGAGCGCCTGCCGCGCGCTGGAACATAAGGCGCGCGTCGCTTACCTCGGGCCTCAGGGCACGTTCAGCGAGCTTGCGATGCTTCGTCAGTTCGGAGCGGGTGTGGACGGCATTGCCTGTGAACGCATTGATGATGTGTTTCATGCGGTGGAAGCGGGCAGCGCCGACTACGGTATCGTCCCGATCGAAAACTCGACTGAGGGCGCGGTCAATCGCTCGATGGACTGCCTTCAGCTCACGAATCTGACGATCATTGCGGAGACCTCAATCCCGATCAACCATAATCTTCTGACAACGTCCGGCCGTATGGACGGCGTCAAGCGCGTTTACTCCCATCCACAGTCGCTCGGACAGTGCGTGAGCTGGCTGAACCGCCACTATCCGCAGCTTGAGCGGGTCCCCGCGGCAAGCAACGGCGAAGCGGCTCGTCTCGCTTCTTTGGATCCGGAATCCGCCGCGATCGCAGGCGAAGCGGCTGCTGAGCATTACGGACTGAAGATTGCTTATCCGAGCATTCAGGATCAGTCCACCAACCGCACGAGATTTGTGGTGCTCGGTAAAGAAGGAACGTCACCCTCTAAGGCGCCGGGAAAAGACAAAACATCCCTGATTATTTCCGTACCGCATAAAGCCGGAGCGCTCTTTCAGGCGCTCAAGCCGCTCTATGACCACGGCGTTTCAATGACGCGCTTTGAGTCGCGCCCGGCCAAACGCGGTTCATGGGAATATTTCTTCTACGTGGATATTGAAGGTCATTGCGATGATCCCAAGGTACGCAGCGCACTGGATGATTTCCGCAGCAGCTGCGCTTCATTTAAGAATTTAGGCTCTTATCCGATTGCCAATGAAGAAAGCGGATCAGAAGACAAAGGAACAAAGTTATGAGCGAAGAACAAACAATCCAAACCCCGCTCTGGGTTCAGGAACTGGATAAATACAAGGCGAGCAAGCCGATTGAGGACGTTGCTGCGGATCTCGGCCTGAAGCCGGAAGATATTATCATGCTGGTCGCCAACGAAAACCCGAACGGCATGAGCGACAAGGTTAAGGAAGCGGTCTCTAAGGCGGTCTTCAGCCTGAACCGTTACCCGGACGCGGACTCCTACCATCTGCAGAAGGCGATTGCCGAGAAGTACGGCGTGCCTCAGGATTGGGTTGTGATCGGAAGCGGCTCGAGCGAGCTTCTCGGACTGGCGGCACAGACGGTGCTCTCCGTCGGCACAACTGCGATTTATCCGCAGTACTCCTTCTCGCTTTATCCGATGGTGGCGCGTCTTTGCGGTGCTGAAACGATTGAAGTGCCGGCAACAGGCGACTACAACGCGGATCTGCAGGCGATGCTTGACGCGATTGACTCGAGAACCCGCCTGATTTTCCTGACCAATCCGAATAATCCGACCGGAACGTATTTGGCCGAGAACGACATCCTGCAGTTCCTGGATCAGGTTCCGCCGAATGTTATGGTGCTCTTTGACGAGGCGTATGTGGAATTTTTAGAGCCTGCGCTTCAGTGCGATTCTGTCGAAATGGTCCGCAGACACCCCAACGTGATGATCGCAAGAACTTTCTCCAAGGCATACGGGCTGGCGGGCGCCCGCGTTGGGTACGGTATTGCGCAGCCCGAGCTTCTTTCTCTGCTCAACCGCGTGCGTCATCCCTTTAACGTGAATGATCTATCTCAGATCGCCGCTCTTGCCGCGCTCAAGGATCAGGATTTTGTGAAGAAGACGCTCGAAGTTAACAAAGAGGGCA
This sequence comes from Parasutterella sp. St.1A3, assembly GCF_059728705.1. Lineage (NCBI taxonomy): Bacteria > Pseudomonadati > Pseudomonadota > Betaproteobacteria > Burkholderiales > Sutterellaceae > Parasutterella > Parasutterella sp. St.1A3. The sequence goes on from NZ_BAAGFK010000001.1 coordinate 553,185, forward strand.
TTAAATTCCTAACCGAAGCGTTCGATCAGCTTGGACTGCCTTATATGGGGCTTCATGCGAATTTCATCACAGTCCGCATCGGCAGCCATGCCGATGAGATTGTCGATTATCTGCTGAAGAAGGGCATTATCGTGCGCCGTATGCGCTCTTATGACCTTCCTGAATGGGTTCGCGTCACGGTCGGAACACCCGAGCAGAACGAGAGATTCCTCGAGGTTCTCAAGGAAGGTCTGAACAAGTTCGGAGAGTAGCTTTGGCAACAATGTCTGTATTGGGCTGCGGACTGATCGGCGGATCCGTAGCCCTGAGCTGGAAAAAGGCGGGTCTTGTCGATCATGTAATCGCCTTTGATATCAATGAAGAGAACCAGAAAACCGCGCTTGAGAAAAAGGTCGCTGACGAATGTACCCTCTCCCTTCGCGAGGCGGTTGAGAAATCCGATATTGTCGTCGTGTCCGTGCCTGTCAAGGCGATGGAAAGCGTTTTTGCCGAAATCGGCAAGTACCTTAAAAAGGGCGCGGTGGTCACTGATGTCGGTTCCACCCGCGGCTCGGTCATTGCGGCCGCGCGCAAGGGGCTCGGAGATAAATTCAATCAGTATGCGCCCGCGCATCCGATCGCGGGCGGCGAGATGCCGGGCGTCGAGTACGCCGATCCCGATCTCTTTCTGAATAAGGTTGTGATCTCCACGCCTGCCGAGGGTATGGATCCGAAGGTTGTCGAACTGATTACGGAGAACTGGAAAAAAGCGGGCTCCAAAGTTCAGGAGATGACGCCCGAGGAGCATGACAGAATTTTTGCGTCCGTCAGCCACCTTCCGCATGTGCTTGCTTATGCGCTTGTTGACATGATCGCGAAGGAGCCTTCCGCGCACGTCAAATTGAAACTGGCGGGTGCGGGATTTAGAGACTTTACCAGAATCGCGGCGAGCTCACCTGTGATGTGGCGCGATATCTGCATCAGCAACCGCGACGCGATTTCCGAGGAGCTCCGCAGCTATCGCAAAGAGCTTGACGCGCTTCAGAAATATATTGATGAGGGCGACGCTCAGGCCATTGAACGCGTGTTTGAGAACGCGATGCGTAATCGCCGCGGACTGGTTTTCCCCGGCAAATAGCAATAAAAAGGATTCTATTTATGAATGAATGTCTCAGAGTCAGTCCGATTTCAGCGGTTAGAGGCTCGGTGAGTCTTCCGGGTTCTAAAAGTATTTCCAATCGGGCGCTTCTCCTGTCGGCTTTATCCGACGGCGTCACTGAGGTGCGAAACCTTTTGGTGGCGGAAGATACCGAAATGATGCTTGGCGCGCTGCGCGGGCTCGGAGTCGGATTTGAGCAGAATGAAGACGGCACGATCGTTAAGGTGACGGGCTGCGGCGGAGCATTCCCGGTTAAAAAAGCCGATCTCTTTCTCGGCAACGCGGGAACCGCTATGCGTCCTTTAGCCTCTTCGCTCGCTTTCAGCGGCGGGGAATACACGCTTGACGGGGTTGCCCGCATGCGTGAGCGTCCGATCGCGCATTTGGTTGAAGCGCTCAACGCACTTGGCGCGAAAATTTCATATTTAAACGAAGCAGGTTTTCCACCGATCAAAATTGAACCGGCGTTTCACATTCGAGGAAACCTCGCGCACATTCGCGGAGATGTCTCCAGTCAGTTCCTCTCAGGACTTCTGATGGCTGCGCCTCTGCTTGCGCCGGAGGAAGGCCTGAGGATACGCGTAGACGGCGAACTGATCAGCTCGCCGTACGTCTCGCTGACGTGTCGTCTCATGGAGAAATTCGGTGTGACGGTAAAAACAACGGAGAAAGACTTCCTTGTTCCTCGTGCGCGCTACAAATCGCCGGGCGTTTTTGAAGTGGAAGCAGATGCTTCGAGCGCATCGTATTTCCTCGCGCTTGGCGCTCTTGTCGGACCTCTCAAAGTGGAAGGGGTCGGACAGGACAGCGTTCAGGGAGACGCTGCTTTTGTGGAGTATCTAGCAAAGATGGGCGCATCGGTTACCCGCGGTGAAAATTGGATCAAAACCGCACCGAATCCTTATGCGAAAAAACTCCACGGGATTGACGCGGATGTGAGAACCATTCCGGATGCGGCAATGACGCTTGCGGCTATTGCGCCGATGTGCGACGGCGAGACGACGCTCAGAGGAATCGGCAGCTGGCGGGTTAAGGAAACCGACCGTATCGCCGCGATGGAAAAAGAGCTGAGCAAAGTCGGCTGCAAGGTGGAAAGCGGCGAGGATTGGATTCGTATTACACCGCCGGAGAAACTGCAGAGCGCGACGTTTGACACTTACAAAGACCATCGCATGGCAATGTGCATGTCCCTGATCGCGGCGGGCGGTGTTCCTGTATTTATTAATGATCCGAAGTGCGTCGCAAAAACTTTTCCGGATTATTTCACTCGCCTTTCAACAGTGGTGGAGAATTAAGAATGGCAGATATTATCGCGATTGACGGACCGGTCGCTTCGGGCAAAGGCAGCGTTTCGGCCGGTGTCGCCAAAGTTTTAGGTTTTCATGTTCTGGACAGCGGCGCGCTTTACCGACTGGCGGGGACAGCCTGCGTGAAAGAAGGTGTGTCGCTTGACGATCAGGCTGCCGTGACGAAAGTCGCAGAAAATATGAAACCGCTTTTTAAGGACGGCAGAATTTATCTGAACGACGAAGATGTGACAGATGTTATCCGTACTGAAGAAGCGGGATTAAACGCGAGTCAAATCGCGGCCTATCCTACGGTTCGGGACGCGCTTTTTCAGCTACAGAGACGCTGCGCGCAGGAGCCGGGGCTTGTGGCTGACGGCAGGGATATGGGCGCAGTGGTGTTCCCGGATGCCTGTCTTAAAATTTTTCTTACAGCTTCGGCCGAATCTCGTGCAAAGAGACGTTATAACCAGTTGAAAGAAAAAGGAATTGATAGTAAAATCGACGACCTTGTTTCTGACTTGAAGGAGAGAGACCGACGCGACACTGAGCGCGCGGTAGCACCGCTCAAGCCGGCGGAAGGCGCGAGGATATTGGATTCCTCTGAACTTACGCTTCAGGAAACCATAGATAAAGTTCTCTCATGGTATCGGGAGATTAGGCCCTAAAAAGCCCTTTAATTTTGATGCCCCTATCGTCCATGGTGGCCGATGGGAATTTTTAACCGCTTTATTTCGATAAAGCAAACCATTTACATTCATGACCAACACTACAACCAAACCTACCGAAAGTTTTGCTGAGTTATTCGAGCAGAGTATCGCTAAGCAGGAAATGAAACAGGGCGAAGTCATCCCTGCAGAAGTTGTCCGCGTTGATTACAACTACGTTGTTGTTAACGCCGGCCTGAAGAGCGAAGCCTTCATTCCTGTTGAAGAATTCAAGAATGACCGCGGCGAAGTTGACGTCAAGGTAGGTGACTTCGTTTCCGTCGCTATCGAAAACCTCGAAAACGGCTACGGCGACACCATCCTGTCCCGCGACAAAGCTAAGCGCCTTGCCGCCTGGCTCAACCTTGAAAAAGCCCTCGAATCCGGCGAGCTGGTTACCGGTACCGTTACAGGCAAAGTTAAGGGCGGCCTGACAGTGATGACCAACGGCATCCGCGCATTCCTGCCGGGTTCCCTCGTTGATACACGTCCCGTTAAGGACACCACACCCTACGAAGGCAAGACCCTTGAATTCAAGGTTATCAAGCTTGATCGTAAGCGCAACAACGTTGTTCTTTCCCGCCGCGCGGTTGTCGAAGCCTCTATGGGCGAAGAAAGAGCCAAACTTCTTGAAACACTCAAGGAAGGCGCTGTTGTTAAGGGCATCGTTAAGAACATCACTGACTACGGTGCATTCGTTGACCTCGGCGGTATCGACGGTCTTCTGCACATCACCGACCTCGCATGGCGCCGCGTACGTCATCCGAGCGAAGTTCTTGAACAGGGCCAGGAAATCACAGCCAAGGTTCTCAAGTTCGACCAGGAAAAGAATCGTGTTTCTCTCGGTATCAAGCAGCTTGGCGAAGATCCCTGGATCGGTATCGCCCGCCGCTACCCGCAGGGTACACGTCTCTTCGGCAAAGTCACCAACATCACTGACTACGGTGCTTTCGTTGAGATCGAATCCGGTATCGAAGGTCTTGTCCACGTTTCCGAAATGGATTGGACAAACAAGAACGTCGATCCGAAGAAAGTTGTTGCTCTCGGCGACGAAGTTGAAGTCATGGTTCTCGAGATCGACGAAGAACGCCGTCGTATCTCTCTCGGCATGAAACAGTGCAAGCCGAATCCTTGGGAAGAATTCGCTGCTTCTCATCAGAAGGGCGACATCGTCAAGGGCCAGATCAAGTCCATCACTGACTTCGGTGTCTTCATCGGCCTCGAAGGCGGTATCGATGGTCTTGTTCACCTCTCTGACCTCTCCTGGACAGAACCCGGTGAGGAAGCTGTTCGCAAGTACAAGAAGGGCGAAGAACTCGAAGCTATGGTTCTCACCATCGATGTTGAACGCGAACGCATCTCCCTCGGTGTTAAGCAGATGAGCGGCGACCCGTTCACCAACTTCTGCTCTGCTCACGAAAAGGGCACTGTTGTGACAGGTACTGTCAAGAGCGTTGACGCCAAGGGTGCTGTTATTGACCTCGGCAACGACACTGAAGGCTATCTGCGCGCCAGCGAAATCGGCACAGATCGTGTTGAAGACGCCAGAAACGTTCTTAAGGAAGGCGATGAAGTCACCGCCGCCATCGTTAATATCGATCGTAAGAACCGCTCCATCCAGCTCTCCGTCCGTGCTAAGGACCAGGCTGAAACGCGTGAAGCGATGGCTAAGATCGGCAGCGATGAATCCAACTCTGGTACGACTAACCTCGGCGCTCTTCTCAGAGCAAAACTGGATCAGTCTAAATAATTACCAGAGAGCTTTAAGAAATGACCAAATCTGAACTCATCGCACTGTTGGCAAACGACCCCATGGTTATTGCCAATCGTCTGACGGTCAGGGATGTTGATGATGCAGTTAACTCCATCCTCAACGCCATGACTGCAGCTCTTGCGCAGGGCAGTAGGATCGAAATCCGCGGGTTCGGAAGTTTCTCGCTGAATTACAGACCGCCTCGTATCGGTCGTAATCCGAAAAGCGGTGCGACCGTTGAAGTTCCCGCAAAAATCGTGCCTCACTTCAAAGCAGGCAAGGAAATGCGTGAACGAGTGGATAACTCTGTTACTGAAGAGTAATGAGTAAGCGATTTCAATAAAGCGCCCGGCCCGGCTGAATAAGCCGGGCCTTTTTTTGCCGAATATTTTGTTCTTTGTCCCGATATAAACATCATTAGCGCTCAGCGAGGTAATGAGAATTACAATGGCAGGACAGTGAAAGCTCCCTCGTGGAGCACAATGACAGATAGATTATTAGACAGAGTGCGTAAAGTTATGACAACTGAAAATACGGTCAATGATCCGCAAAAAGTTTTGGATGAAGCCGCGCAGCTGCGCGGACTGGGCAAATTCTCCGATGCGATAGGTCTGCATCAGCAGTTAAGCGCTGATAAGAATATCCCTCTTCAGGTTCGCATCGATGCGCTGAAAGAACTGGCGATTGATTTTCTGAAAGCGGGGATGTTTGATCGAGCGGAGGCTGCTTATGAAGAACTCGCCGATCAAACGGAAGAGCTTCGTATCGAGGCCGATAAACAGCTTCTCAAGCTTTATGAAATGACGAAGGATTGGAATAAGGCGGTCACTAAGGCTGAAGAGCTTCAAAAAATTACAAAAGAGCAGTATCAATCCCGTATTGCACAGTTTTACTGTGAACTTGCCGCCATCAGTCTGAAGTTAAAGAAACCCGAAGAAGCGGAAAAAAATGTCCTTGAAGCGTTAAAAGCGGAACCGACAAGTGTTCGCGCGCGAATCCTGCGGGGCGATATTCTGAAGGCTAAGGGTGAGACCGACGCGGCAGTTAAGGCCTGGCAGGAAGCGGTCAAAGATTCTCCTAATCTTGAGAGTCTCGTCGCAGTTAAGATCTTCCCGACGCTCGCACTTCAGGGCAAAATGCAGGAAGCGGTTGGATATGTGCTTCAGGCCGCTCAAAAGGATCCTGCAATCTTGAATTTGGCCGCCTTTATGATCGTAAAAGCGGGTAAAGGCGAAGATGCTGTCTCAATGCTTAAAGCCGTGCCGGCACAGGGGCCGGCTGCCAACGCGATTTCTGCGCTCATCAGCGCGGTTGAACAAACCTTGAAGCGGCAGGCTGCTACCGGAAAGAATCCGCTTATTCCGGCCGGACTTTCCGAATTTAAGTGCAAAGAATGCGGCTTTAGAACCCACAGTTATTTATGGCGTTGCCCGGCTTGCGGAGCATGGGATACGATGGACTTGGAAAAGAAATAGGCGCCTGCGGGGGGATTTTTTAAAAAAGAGCAAAATTGGAAACAATTTATCATTCTTTTTTATGACAAAAATTCCTCTCAGTACCCGATAATAGTGGGATAAACATAACCTTTTTTAACCGAGGATTGATCAGTAGATATGTTAAAAAGAATAGGCTTTTTCCTTCTGACCAACTTAGCTGTTCTCGTCGTACTTGGCGTTGTCCTGAACATCGTTTCAGCTGTGTTCGGAATTAATTTCGCCAATGTTGCAGGCGCAGGCCAGAACTTAGGCACGCTTCTTGTCTTTGCCGCCATTGTTGGCTTCAGCGGCTCCATCATTTCTCTTCTGATGAGCAAAATGATCGCTAAACGCACTATGGGCGTTCAGATGATCGATGTCCAAAATCCGGCCAACAAGCTTGAAGCCTGGCTGGTCAATACTGTGCATTCACATTCTCAGAAAGCCGGTATCCCGATGCCGGAAGTCGGTATTTACGAAGGCGAAGCAAACGCCTTTGCGACCGGTCCGACAAAAAATTCTGCCATGGTTGCGGTTTCCACCGGTCTTCTTTCGAGCATGAATAAAGAAGAAGTCGAAGCCGTGCTTGCACACGAAATCGCGCACGTTGCAAACGGCGACATGGTCACTATGACTCTGATTCAGGGCGTGACCAACACATTCGTAGTCTTCCTTTCCCGAGTGATCGGTAACTTTGTTGACCGCGGCGTTCTGCGCAACGAAGACGACGCTCCCGGCATCGGCTATTACGTGACTTCGCTTGTCCTGGATATCGTGCTTGGATTCCTTGCTGCGATGGTTGTGGCTGCCTTCTCTCGTCACCGCGAATTCCGTGCTGATGCGGGTGCTGCTCAGATCATGGGTTCTTCTGCTCCGATGATCAATGCGCTTGCCAGACTCGGCGGTGTTCCGACCGAGGAGCTTCCGGCTGCAGTTAAAGGCTTCGGCATCATGGGCAACATCGGTGAACTCTTAGCGAGCCATCCGCCGATTGAAGCTCGTATCGCAGCGCTTCGTGAAATGCGCTGACCCCTGTACTAAATCAGCAGATAAGACAACGGCCGCGTAAGCGGCCGTTGTGCTTTTCAGTTACGGATTATTCCGTGTATTCCGGCTCTTCCCAGACATAGACTGAGGGAAGCTCTCCTGTGTATTTAACAACGTCAACCAAGCCGGAGGAGGCGATATTGCCGCAGGCGAGGTTTGATGTCGGAACGTCCATACTGAGCGTATTGGAGTTGCCGTGGATATCGAGCAGAGTACCGTCTTTCATCTTCTTCGGTGCGTACCATGCGCCGTGATGCAGAACGACAGCATCCTTGCGGACTCGATCCGTGACATAGGCGCCGGCCAGAGCCGCGCCTCGGTCGTTTTTGACCATGACGATGTCACCGTTCTTAATGCCTCGGGCAGAAGCGTTATCCGGATGAATCCAGAGCGGTTCACGGCCTCTGATATCCGCAAAGTAATGGCCGACAGCGCCGTCAAGCTGGCTGTGCATACGATAGCGGCTCTTGCAGGCCATATAGGCAAGCGGATACTTGCGGTTCGGAGTATTAAGGCATTCCGTCGGTTCGAGATAACTCGGATGACCTAAGCAGTCTTTGTAGCCGTAAGAGTGGATCTTCGGGCTGAAGATCTGAATCTTGCCGCTTTCCGTTGAGAGGTCGTTTGTTTCAGGATCCGCTCTGAAGTCGGCAAAGGCGACGAAGTCTCTGTCGGCCGGTTTCACGTCATAGAGGAAGTAGCCTTTCTTCCAGAAGTCTTCAAAACTCGGGAGCGCTACACCCATCTTGGTTCCAAGCTGACGGGATTCCTCGTAGACACGTTTAATCCATCCCATTTCGTCAAGACCTTCTGTGAACTGCTGTTCGCATCCCATGCGTTTAGCAAGCTGAGAGAAGATCCAATAGTCGGGTTTGGATTCCCACTGCGGTTCAATCGCCTGCTGCATCGCGACAAGACCATCATTGGAGTAGGTACCGATGTTGGTGATGTCGTTGTGTTCAAACTGCGTGGTTGCGGGCAGCACGATGTCCGCATGACGTGCAGTAGCGGTCCAGACGTTGTCTGTGACCACAACGGTTTCAGGTTTCTTCCAGGCTTCGGCAAGCTTATTGGTCTGAGGCTGATGCGCAAACGGATTGCCGCCTGCCCACATAACCATTTTCACTTCCGGATATGTGACCTTAGTGCCGTTAAAGTCGATAGTCTTGCCCGGGTGCAGGAAGCATTCAACAAATCGGGCAACCGGAATGACTTTGCTTCCTTTCCAATTCTGGTTAAAGGGAAGAACCGGCTTAACCGCGCCCGAGATACCGCCAAGGAACGGACCGTAAGCCACCGGCGAGCCGCCGTTGGAGTACTGATAGTTGGTTCCGATGCCGCCGCCGGGCAGACCGATCTGACCAAGTACGCTTGCAAGCGTAAAGCCCATCCAGTGCGGCTGTTCGCCGAATTGGATGCGCTGAATGCCCCAGCCCATCATGATCATGGTGCGGTTTTCCTGCAGCTCATGCGCCAGTGAAACGATCTTCTCAGCAGGAACGCCGGTGATCTTGGCTGCCCATTCAGGAGTCTTCGGAGTGTTGTCGCTCTTGCCGAGCACGTAGTCGAGGAATTTATCGTAGCCGGAAGTGTATTTCTTCAGGAATTCCTTATCCGCTTTACCGCTCTTTTCCAGTTCGTAAATCATACCGAGCATCAGGGCGCAGTCAGTGCCCGGAACCGGAGCGATCCATTCGCTGCCGAGGTATTCGCCGGTATCGGTGCGGATCGGATTGATGTCAATGGTTTTGATGCCGGATTCTTTAAGCGCACGGAAGTAGCCTGCGCCGTTATGAAGCGTAGTCAGCCAGTCAATGTCATTGGTGACGAGCGGGTCACACCCCCAGAGCACGACGCGTTTGCTGTTCTTGAGTACATTGTCCCAGCTTGTAGAGCGGGGATCGGCAACACCGATAACATAAGGAAGAATGCGGCCGATAGCAGCGGTCGAGTAGCTGTTGATGCAGCCGATAAAACCGCCGCAGAGATTCAGTAGACGCTGCTGCAGGTTGATTGCAGCATTGATCTTGCCGGTAGACATCCAGCCGTAGGAGCGGCCGAACATTGAGCTTGGACCGTAATCCTTGTAAACGCGCTTCATCTCTTTGGCAACAAGATCCAAAGCCTGATCCCAAGTGACGCGGACCCAACGATCGTTTCCGCGCTTATCGCGGGAGGCGGGGCCGTTTTTAAGATAACTTTCTCGAACCATCGGGAAACGAATGCGGCTCGGAGAGTAGGGTAGCTCGCAGAGGCTGTTCATGTTCGGAGTGGGCGCGTAGTCGTACTCGAAGGGCAGCAGAGCGACCATTTTGCCGCCTCTGACCTGAGGACGCACAAGCCCCCAGCGGCAGGCGGTAATGCACGATCCTTCATTAATCGGTGATTTTCCAAGACTGAATGTTTCTGTCAGCGCAAGATCGGGCAGCGGCTGCGGATTTGCTGCATACTGGGCAGCGCTTCCTGTGGCGGCCGGATAGTTGGCGGCGTTATTTTGTGTCGGTGCAGTCGGTTCGGCCGCGTGGGATGTGGCGGCTCCGACCCCTGTTGCCATGGATGCGGCAATGAATGTACGACGGGAGAGTTTCGTCATGCATTTCTCCTATGATCTTTGGGTTAAGATTAAAGGACTTCACGGTCCGATCTAAATGATAATGATTTTCGATTAGACTGGATATATAGTAGTTTTCTGAATTGTCTTTTTCTTATTTTTTTATTTATTTTTCAATATATTGGGTGATATATGAGAAAGAGCCTTTGTGCCGCAGCGCTTCTGTGTTTTGCCGCATCCGCATCAGCGGCTTATAAAGATGGAACCTATGTCGGTGTTGGAAACGGCAAAGGTGGAAGAACGAAAGTCAGCGTTGTGGTAAAAGACGGAAAAATCTCTGATGTCAAAATTCTGAGACACTCCGATACGGACGCAATTATGGCAGGACCTGCCGCGGAGCTTCCCGCAGCGATGGTCAAAAACAATACGCCTGACGTCGCGGATGTGGGCGGAGCGACGGAATCTTCTCACGGAATCAAACAGGCGGTAAAAGACGCGCTTTCCAAAGCGCAGTAAAAATAAAGGAGGCTCTTGGGCCTCCTTAACTTTTTTAGCGGATCCAAACCGGCTGACCAAGCTCCTTCTTTTTGGCCACACGGACCGCGAAGATGCCGACAATAGAACCTGAAAGAATCAGACCTCCCGTGATCGCAGACCAGTAGCCCGCAGCCCCGAGCGGCTCCGGTGTCAGATAATCGGTAAACGCCAGAATGCTTCCAAATCCCAAACCGAAGCCCCACAGGAAGACGCCGTAGAGCACCATCGGCAGTACTGTAATTCGATAGCCGCGCATTGCAAAGCTTCCGACACAGTTAATGGCGTCAAATACGTGGTAAATCGAGCAGAACGCAATCAGGGAGGCTGCAACAGCGATGACTTCCTGATCCTTGGTATAGAGACCGAGGAAGAAATACTTGAAGAAGTACAGCAACAGAGCGACGCAGACCGCCAGACAGATAGCAAATTTCAATGTTCTCTTGGTGGCTAGACGCGCATTCTGAGGACTGTTTGCTCCGATCGACTGCGCAACCAGCACCGAGCTTGTGACACCGATAGCGAGAGGCGCCATGTAAAAGAGTGAACTGAGGTTGGACACGATCTGGTGCGCTGAAACGATATCTGCGCCAAGACGAGAAATGAAAATCGTCATGAACGTGAAAGACGTCACTTCAAAGAAGGAAGAAAGCCCGATCGGAATACCGAGCCGCAGCAGATTGGCAAGCGCCTTGAGGTCCGGTTTGCAGATTCTTTCCTGACGCATCTTTGCGTAGAAGCTGTCATAGTGCCAAATGGCCCAATAAAGCGTGCAGCTGAGAAACGCATTAATGGTCGAAGAAATCGCGCATCCTGCGCCTCCGAATCCCGGAATGATCCACCAGCCGAAAATAAACGCGTAGTTTGTCGGGATCTTAAACAGCAGCATCAGAAGTGCAATCCACATCGCCACTTTCGGGCGAGAGACCGCGGCGTTAAGCGCCATGTAGGCTCTGCCGCACATCGCTGCAGGAAGTCCGATGGCGTTGATGATCAAAAAGCTTGAAGCGACTTCGGCGACGCGCCCTTGAGCATTGGTGAGAGTCATCCAAAGCGGCGTATATGTCATCAGCGCGATCGCAATGACCGAGAGACACATAGCGAGCCAAATGGTCTGATGAAGCTCATAGCCGATTCGTTTATGGTTTGCGGCTCCGAAATGATGTCCTGCAATCGGAGATAAGCCCTGCATGACACCAACCAGCGCAATAAATACGGAAACCGTAACGGCCAGGCCGATGGCTACGCCGGCAAGGTCCTGTGCTCCTAAGTGGCCGGTCATCAGTGTGTCAATTGTGGCGCCGCCTACAATCGCCAAGTTGGAAATCCAAATTGGCAAAGACAGCCTCAGGATTGACCAGTAGCTCGTGTCCGGCGGCTGCAGCCGCGGCAAAACTCGTGTTGTCATACCCTCCGGCCTCAGTCTGCGACTTTCTGAAGAATAAGGAACTGCTTACCGCTTCTCGGTCTGCCTTCAATGACTTTGACCGCTCGGTAGTCTGAGAGCGACTCTGGGGCTTCTTCAGAATCAGCGTTTACGCTTGCAACAACCCATTCGGGCTGTTCTTCCTCGTTAAAGGAAATGCCGCCCCAATAGTTGAATGCGGCGATATCGCTCTTGGTAAGGTTGTACTGCGCGACAGTTCCGCTTTTTGCGCCTTCGGCTGCGAGTGCCTTAGCGGCGCTGTCAGCAATTGGCTGCATGGAGCTTGCGCCGTCAATCAGGCTGACAAAGAGACTCATGACAATAACCCAGACGGCAGTAAGGCCGGCTCCGTTCAAAAGAGCTCCGCGCCAAATATAGATGGGACGACGGAATAAGCGCCAGAAAACCAGCGCAAGCCAGGCGACAGTCATCACAAGGGCAAGAATCAGCAGAATACCGCTTGTTCCGTGTTCGGTAATGTTGGGCGCCAGACGAGTCAGAGAGTAGGCCATCTTCTCAGGTTCGCCCTGAGTCCACGCATAGAAGTAGAACCACACAGCGCCGATCGCCAGTGTGTAGACGACGATGGCATAGGTATCCAGTACGTTTTCTTCCGAATGTTTGAGGCTCACAATGCCGAAAGCAGCCAAAATAGCGAGCGAAGGCACAATGCAGAGGATCGTGCTGTTGGCTTCCGTTCCTGTAAAGAGGACCGAGCAGAGCGCGACCAGGAAGAAGGAAAGCGGAATGGCTACAGGAGCCTGATGAATCTGATTGCGCCAGGAGTACACACCCCAAATCGCCAAGGGCCAAAGCGGGAACGTCAGCCAGATCAGGTTTTTGATCAGCCAGGGATAATCCGTGAGCGCAAGCGGAGCAAACGCACTGGTGCTGAGACCAAGCCAGGACCCGAACCAGTGATAGCCCTCGGCGGGATAGGCGAGGAATACCAGAGCCGGCCATATCATGGCGGTCGAAAAGGCGGACGCGAGCGTAACGATCGTACGCTTGGTGCGGCTGGTGTAATCCGGAGTGCAGATAATTGCGACCCATGCTGCAAGCGCACACCACAGACCGACGCCGGGGCTGCTGCAAAGCGCGATAGCGCCGAGCGAAAGTCCTGCGAGAATGGAACCCGTCCAAAGATAACGCAGCGAAATAACGACGCAGAAAAGTACGAAAGAGGAAAACGCGAGAACCGCTGTGACCACGGATAACTCGTGGAAGGCCGCGATCAGACCGTAGGTTCCGACTGTCATCAGTACCGCGATATCGGCTAACGCTCTTGCGTAGTCCCTTTGGTGAACTTCAGAGGCAAATACAAATTTAAGCGGAAGTGCTTCGTCTCGGCTCGCCAGAGAATAGGCTGTGTACCAGATGGAAGCGGTGGTAATCGCAAACCACAGACCGGCCGCGATGTGATAAGCGGCGACATCGCCGAAGATGCGGCCGAATAAGAGGATGCTGATCGCTTCAAGCCAATAGGAAAGAGGGCCGGCGTCAGCTACCGGAACGTCATTAATATTCGGCATCAGCCAGTCGGAGAAAGAGCCGTTCGCCATGTTCCAGGCGACACCGAACGAGGAAAGTGAGCGGCCGCTCCAAACGTCTGAGGAGAAGAACAGCGGCAATACAAAGGCGATAAGAACCGCGAAAAGAAGCCAGCGGGGGAGTTTGCGTGCCTCCGACTCATTGACGGAGGCCGGAGATGAATTTGTTGTAATCACATCAAACCTTTGTATGAGAATGGATAAATAACGACTAAATTCTAACGATAAAAAGAAGGGCAGCTTATCGCTGCCCACTCATTACAAGCGCTTACGTTTGAATTCGCAAGCGCTGCTGTCGAATATTTGCTATTACTTAGCCTTAGCTGCTTTAGCGGCTTCTGCGCTTGCCTTGAGGGCGGCAGACTTGGCAGCAAACTTCTGACGGAATTTTTCAACACGGCCGGCTTCGACGATACGAGTCTGGGCGCCAGTGTAGAAAGGATGGGATTCGCTGGATGTATCAAGCTTAACCTGCGGATAGGTAACGCCGTCGATTTCGATGGTGTCACGAGCTTCTGCGGTAGAGCGGATGATGAAGGTCTTACCGATGGACATATCGGTGAAGGCGACTTCACGATACTGCGGATGAATATTCTGTTTCATGAAAGTTCCAAAAAAATTGTCGGTCGCCACCAACCTTGCGTGACTGCCTGCCGGTGCAGGTCTTATGTCAGGCATGTCGGAACGTGCCTAAGTTAAAACAAGGGCGACATTATGCCCTAAAAATCGTTTGAAAGCAAACGGATAGATTAAGAAGAAACCGGCTTCTTCTGAAGCCGGCTGATGTCCGGGGACGGTTAGCGTCTCATCATTTCGAAGAATTCTGCGTTGTTCTTCGTGGGTTTCATCTTGTCGAGGAGGAATTCCATCGCCTGGATTTCGTCCATGTCGTAGAGGAATTTTCTCAGGACCCAAATCATCTGAAGTGTCTTCGGATCAAGCAGCAGATCTTCGCGTCGTGTGCCGCTCTTGGCCACGTTGATGGCCGGGTAGACACGTTTTTCAGCAAGACGGCGGTCAAGATGGATTTCCATGTTGCCGGTGCCTTTGAATTCTTCATAGATGACGTCGTCCATACGGCTGCCCGTTTCGACGAGAGCTGTACCGATAATGGTGAGTGAGCCGCCTTCTTCAAGATTACGCGCGGCGCCGAGGATGCGTTTCGGGCGCTGAAGCGCATTGGAGTCCACACCGCCTGTTAGGACTTTGCCGGAGGCAGGAACAACGGTGTTGTAGGCGCGGGCCAAACGTGTAATGGAGTCAAGCAGAATGACAACGTCTTTCTTGCTTTCAGCAAGGCGTTTGGCTTTTTCGATCACCATTTCGGCAACCTGAACGTGGCGAGTTGCCGGTTCATCGAAGGTGGAGGCGATGACCTCGCCTTTGACGGAGCGTTCCATTTCGGTCACTTCTTCAGGACGCTCGTCGATGAGGAGCACCATCAGAATGACATCGGGATGATTGGCGGTAATCGCATGCGCGATGTGCTGCATGAGAACCGTCTTACCGGATTTCGGAGAAGCGACCAAAAGGGCGCGCTGTCCTTTGCCGATCGGGGCGATGATGTCAATCAGTCGGCCGGTC
This sequence comes from Parasutterella sp. St.1A3, assembly GCF_059728705.1. NCBI lineage: Bacteria > Pseudomonadati > Pseudomonadota > Betaproteobacteria > Burkholderiales > Sutterellaceae > Parasutterella > Parasutterella sp. St.1A3. The sequence goes on from NZ_BAAGFK010000001.1 coordinate 568,236, forward strand.
AGGTTTTCTTCCGAAGAGATGTCGCGTTCGAGCTTGAGCATCTGATCGGGGAAGAGCGGTGTGAGGTTCTCAAAAAGAATTCTGTGTTTGAGCGCTTCGGGAGGCAGGCCGTTGACCTTATCCACTTTGACAAGCGCGAAATAACGTTCTCCGTCCTTAGGAATGCGGACTTCGCCTTCAACGGTATCGCCGGTATGAAGATTAAAGCGGCGAATCTGTGAAGGGGAAATATAAATATCTTCCGTGCTGGCTAAATATGAAGACACCGGAGAGCGAAGGAAACCGAAACCGTCAGGAAGAATTTCCAGCGTACCGTCACCGAAAATCTGTTCGCCCGCTTTCGCGCGCTTTTTAAGAATGGCGAACATCAGTTCTTGCTTGCGCAGGCGGCTTGCGTTTTCTACGTCGAGTTCGAGTGCGATATCCAGCAGCTCGGAAACGTGCTTAGACTTTAGATCGGAAAGATGCATAAGAAATATCGACAATCGGGAGATTAATAGCAAAAATGCTTCACCGATTGGGCTTAATTAAATAATAGGGAGGGAGAAAAAGAGAGGTGGGAAGTCTCGGTCGGAGCCGACCGAGACGATTCGAACAATTAGCCGATAAACTTCTGAAGGAACGCTGCGAACTGAGCAGTGTTCATAACGCCGGCCTGCTGAGCCTGAAGCTCGCCGTCTTTGTAGACAGCCAGTGTCGGCACTCCGCGAACGTTCAGCTGCTGAGCAACGCTCTGACTTTCGTCAACGTTGTACTTTACGATCTGAACGCCTTCCGGCAGCGATTCTGCGGCCTTTTCCAGAACCGGCCCAAGCATGCGGCAGGGACCGCACCAGGGGGCCCAGAAATCGACAACAACGACGCCTTTCTGATTGAGAACATCATCAACAAAGGACGCGTCCGTCACATTTTTCAAAGCCATTTTTTTAAATCTCCTATCAAAATTGGAATGCTCTGACAGAGAACTCTGTCGGAGCCCAACAGGGAAAATACTAACACCGAGGCAAATAGGAGCCGCCGGGTATTCCCCAAAAGGGGATTCTGTTGGGATTCATGTAACTATACACAGTTTGCATACTGCATGATATTGAATAGAACTGGATTTTACGCCGAGCGGTATCCAATTGTTAAGAGCCGCTTCCTATTTTTGTCTGTTCATATATAATTCTGCCTGCGAGCCCCCTCGCATATGGAAACCGTGAATCTGGTCAGGTCGGGAACGAAGCAGCCATAGCGGAGGAAGTAGTGCCGAGGTGTGGTTCGCTTTTTCTTTTTGTTTTCCGAAGTGACCGTTGATGCCGATTATCCTAAAATCGGACAGCTTGCCTTAATATAATTTTCTTCAGGAGAAAGGCACTCTTACAGCCTTGTCGGAGATTCTTCATGTCATATCAGGTACTGGCGCGTAAATGGCGTCCTCATGATTTCTCGTCACTGCTTGGGCAGGACCACGTCGTTCGGGCTCTGACTCATGCGCTGACTGAGAATCGACTCCATCACGCTTATTTATTCACGGGCACTCGAGGCGTCGGCAAAACGACGATCTCCCGTATTCTAGCCAAGTGTCTGAACTGCGTCGGGGAAGACGGCAAAGGCGGAATCACCGCCGAGCCCTGCGGAAAGTGCGAAGCCTGCCGCGCGATCGATGAAGACCGCTTCGTTGATTACATTGAAATGGACGCGGCAAGTACCCGCGGCATCGACGACATGGTCTCACTGCTCGAAAGAGCGAAATATGTTCCGACCAGCGGCCGCTTCAAGGTCTATATGATCGACGAAGTGCACCAGCTGACGAGCGCGGCGTTCAACGCCATGCTGAAAACGCTCGAGGAGCCTCCGGAATACGTGAAATTTATTTTGGCGACAACAGATCCGCAGAAGGTTCCCGTTACGGTGCTTTCCCGCTGTCTGCAGTTCAATCTGAAAAGTCTTTCTCCGCAGCTGATTTCCGATCACATGGCTGAACTTCTGGTGAAAGAGGGCGTCTCATTTGAAAAGCCCGCGCTGCGACTTCTTGCGAACGGAGCCCGCGGTTCCATGCGTGACGGACTTTCACTTTTGGATCAGGCGATCGCCTACAGCGCCGGCAATCTGACGCTGGATTCGGTGCGCGAAATGCTCGGTACCGTCGACTCCACAACTTTGGTTCGCCTGCTTGGCGCGCTTGCCAATCACGATGCTAAATCCATTATGGCGGTCGCTGATGAGATCGGCGCGCGAAGCCTTTCTTATAACCAGGCCATGAAAGATTTGGCAGTGCTTCTGCATCAGATCGCAATGGCGCAGCAGCTGCCCGATACCCTCAATCCGGAAGAGCCGGATGCGGCGGATTTGGCGAAACTCGCACAGGCATTCTCTCCAAGCGAAGTCCAGCTTTTTTATCAGATCGCGATTCACGGCCGCAACGAAATGCATTTGGCGCCGGACGAGTACGCGGGCTTTACGATGGCGATTCTGCGCATGCTCGCCTTTGCACCGTTTGAAGGCAATAAAGTTCCGGCGATACCGGCTCCGATCACGGAAAAGCAAGCGGCTGCGGCTCCGCTCCCAAAATCTGAGCCGGCGAAGGCTGAACCGCCGGCTAAAACAAACGTTCAGCCGGCTGCAGCGGAGTCTGCAGTTTCTCCTGTCGTTTCAGATCCGAAGCCTCAGAAGGCAGAAGCGCCCGCATCGATGATCCCTCAGGGAGATCTGCCTCCGTGGGACATGTCAGAAAAGCGCGAAGTTGTTTATGTCGAAGGAATTCTCGCAGCTCGAGCACCGGCGCAGAAAAAAGCGGCTGTGAAAGAAGCGTCCGCACCCGATGCGACGGATAAGAGGGTCGCAGCGGTTCCTGCTCCTGCGGCGCCGGCAGCCGTCCCGAACGAATCGGACTGGGGAAATGATGACGGAGCGGCGTGGACTCCGACGGATTCAGATCTGAACTACGATGATTTAGTAGCGGCTGACCCCGTCGGGAGCAGTCCTTTTCCTTTTGATGACGTCTCGGCTCCGGATTTTCCGCCCGCAATGGACGACATCAGTTTTTCGGACGTCCCGTCAGCTCTGAAGTCCCTGCCTCGCAGAGCACGTGAAGAAGAAAAGCGTGAAGTCATCCCAGAGGAGCCGATTCAAATGAATCCTTGGCTTGAGGCGGCAGAAGCAATTCAGCTGGAAGATTCTGCTCAGCCGCTGGTGACGAGCGCCGAACTTGTCAGCTTTGAGAACAATCACATGGAACTCAAGGTGGATCTGGAGAAACTGACAGATCGGAATATGGTTGATAAACTTACCGCGAAATTGCGGGAGCGTTTCGGCGATAGTTTTACACTTTCCGTTTCAGTGGCCCGCAGCAGCGGACAGAATCTGCGCATGCTTTGGGCGCAGAAACTGAGAGACGAAAAGCGGGCGGCGTTCGCTTCGGTTAAGAACGAACCGCTCGTGAAGAAGGCTCAGGAGCTGTTTGGTTTTCAGGCGACTGCCGATGATCTCGAGCTTCTCGATGAGAACGGACAGGTCAGAAAGAATTAACTTTTTAAAAAGGATAGATAAATGAAAGGTTTTGGCGGAATGGGCCAGATGGGCCAGATGATGAAACAGGCTCAGCTCATGCAGATGAACATTCAGAAAGCTCAGAAAGAGCTTGAAACCATCGAAGTGACCGGTGAAGCCGGCAACGGTATGGTCAAAGTCACAATGACCTGCAAAAACGTCTGCCGTAGCGTTTTGATTGATGAAAGTCTGGTCGGCGCAGACGGCGATGTGGAAACACTTCAGGACCTGCTGCTTGTCGCTATCAATGATGCCAATAAGCAGGTTGAAGCAGAAACCAACAAGAAGATCAGCAAGGCAACCGGCGGCATGAAACTGCCGTTCTAATTGAATGGAACAGCCAGGTGCTATATCTGAGCTGATCGATGCGCTGAAGCGGCTCCCCGGTATCGGACCGAGAGCGGCTCAGCGCATTAGTTATCAGCTTCTCAGCGGAGATAGATCCGACGCGACTCGATTGGGCAGGGCTTTGCTCGAGGCAGTCGACTGCGTTCATAAATGTCCGAGATGCAACAGTCTTACGGATAAGGATCTCTGCATTTTCTGCTCGTCACCCAATCGTGACGACAGCCAGCTCTGCATCGTTGAAACCGTCGCCGATCTGATGGTCATTGAGCAGAGTCTTTCTTATAACGGCAGATACTTCGTACTTCAGGGCAGGCTCTCTCCGCTCAACGGCATCGGTCCGCACGAAATCGGACTGGACAAGCTGATTCAGAGAACCGCAGAGGACTCTTTGAAGGAAGTCATTATCGCAACTTCTTTTACCGCTGAAGGTGAGGCCACTGCGCTCGCGATCACGGATCTGCTGACCAAACATCATCCTCAGCTGCGTTTAACGCGTATCGCTAAAGGCGTTCCTGCCGGTGCGGAGCTTGAGTATACCGACGTGAATACCGTCGCTCAGGCGATGCTCAATCGTCGAGTGCGTGAACTCTAAACAGTATTCTTTTCTCATAAAACCGGATTTTCTGAAAATTTCTTTCGAGATTAAGGAAAATACTTATTCGATTTTTCGCGCAGAGCAAAGATAAAAGGTATTCTTATTTTGTAACGTTAATCAGCGGAAGAGAAAGTGAATACATTTCCAGGCCATCGAAATATGACAGCCCCGGTTAAAAAACCGGCGACTGCTGTTTCTTTTGCCTCTGTTTCTCTTCTCGGTCTTGCTCTGGGCCTGGCCCTGCCCCTGCTGCGACTGCGCCTACTTGCGTGAGCGGACTGTTTTTGATTAGCAAAAAAAGTTTCAGAGAAGTTTTAGTAAACAAGAACGGTCCGTAATCCAAAACGGGCCTTTTTTTATGGGGAAAACAATGATCACCTTTACTCGCAGAACTGTCATCGCCGCCGCGTTCGCGGCCGCAGCGATGATTGCCGCTCCGACAAGCTTTGCTCAGGCAGCGCCGGAAAAAACAGATGTCACCATCGCCGTCGGCGGTAAAAGCCTTTATTACTATCTTCCCTTAACTATTGCCGAGCGCCTCAACTATTTCAAAGACGAAGGTCTCAATGTCAAGGTTGTGGACTTTCAGGGCGGCTCCCGCTCTCTTCAGGCGGTTGTTGGCGGCAGTGCCGATGTAGTTTCCGGTGCTTTTGAACACACCCTTTCCATGCAGGCCAAGAATCAGCCGATGGTTGCCTTTGTGCTCCAGGGCAGAGCTCCTCAGCAGGCGCTTCTGGTTTCGAACAAAAAGATGAAGGATTACAAGCAGATTTCCGACTTGAAGGGCAAGAAGATCGGCGTTACTGCGCCCGGCTCTTCCTCTCAGGCGGTTCTGACTTACATCCTTGCTCAAGGCGGTCTCGGACCTAAGGATGTGGCGTTCATCGGAGTCGGCTCTTCTTCCGGTGCGGTTTCCGCACTGCGCAGCGGTCAGATCGACGCGCTCATCAACCTTGACCCGGTTGTCACAATTCTTCTGCAGAACGGCGACGCCGAAATGGCCGTGGATACCCGTAAAGTCAGTGAGGCTGAAAAGATCTTTAACGGCGACCTGGTTGCCGGAACGCTTTACGCTCCCGAAGCTTTTGTGAAGAAGAACCCGAACACGGTTCAGGCGCTGACAAACGCGATGGTTCGCGCCAATCAGTGGCTGACTAAAGCGAGCGCCGAAGAAGTCGCCAAGGTGGTCCCGGAATCCTACCTGATGGGTAACCGCGAAGTGTATCTCGCCGGATTTGAGGGCAATCGCGACGCGCTTTCTCCGGACGGAAGATTCCCCGACGGCTGCGCCCAGATCTCTCTTGATGTGCTCCGCAAGGTGAACGACAAGCTTGATCCGGCCAAACTTGACCTCGGCCGCGTCTACACCAATAAATTTGTTGACGAAGCCTTAAAAAAATATCCGCTCAGCAAATAAAATAGCGAATGTGGAGCTCGGGTTCCGAGCTCCGTCCTGTTTATTAGATAAGAACGAATAAAATGACTCAACCCGCATTGGAATTTACTGACGTAACCTGCAGTTTTGTCTCTGATGACAATAAGCACTACACAGCAGTCCGCGATGTCAATCTGACGATTGGCGACGGAGAATTCGTCAGCGTAGTCGGTCCGACCGGCTGCGGCAAATCAACGATTTTGAATATGGCCGCAGGCCTGCTTTCCCCGTCAAAAGGCACGGTCAAGGTTTTCGGAGAAGAACTGCAGAGCCTTAATAAAAGAGCAGGCTACATGTTTCAGGCCGAAGCCCTGATGCCCTGGAGAACCGCGATTGACAATGTCTCCGCAGGCCTTCAGTTCAAAGGAGTTGCGGAGAAAGAACGCCATGAGATGGCCAAGCACTGGCTTTCCCGTGTGGGCTTGAGCGGTTTTGAAAACAGATACCCGCATCAGCTCTCCGGCGGTATGCGCAAGCGCGTCGCGCTCGCTCAGACGCTGATTATGGATCCGGACATCATTTTGATGGATGAGCCGTTCTCAGCGCTCGATATTCAGACGCGTCAGCTGATGGAAAACGAAGTGCTTGAACTCTGGGCACAGAAGAAAAAAGCGGTACTTTTTATTACCCACGACCTTGATGAGGCGATCTCTATCTCCGACCGAGTCGTCGTCTTCTCGGCCGGCCCGGGTTCTCACCCGATCGGCGAGTTCTACATTGACATCGCTCGTCCGCGTGATGTGGCAGAAGTTCGAGTCACGCCGCGCTTTATAGAACTGCATAACGCCATCTGGGCCGACTTGAGAGAAGAAGTGCTCAAGGGCTATGAGAACATGAGAAACAGGGTGAAATAAAATGACAAAACATACAACCATTCTTCAGTCTCGTACCAAGCTGGTGACTTGTCAGCTGTTTCTTTTAGTTGCGATTTTCTTCTTCTGGTGGCTGATGACCAAGCCGGGTCTTGTTCCGCCCTTCATGTTTGAGGATGAAAATCAGGCCGCTTTCTTCTTTGGCGAACCTGTTCAGATCTTTAAGGTGATTTGGGATTGGTTCTTCGTAAACTATGAAATCTATCCCAATCTTTGGGTCACGCTGACAGAAACCGTTCTGGCGTTTGCGTTTGGTACCATTGCCGGCCTTTTCATCGGACTTTGGCTTGCGCTTGCTCCCACAGCCGCGGCGATTGCGGATCCCTATATCAAGGGTCTGAACTCGATGCCCCGCGTGATTTTGGCCCCGATCTTCGGCGTATGGTTCGGCTTGGGCATTGGCTCTAAGGTCGCGCTCGGTATTACGCTCGTATTTTTCATTGTGTTCTTTAACGTTTATCAGGGCGTGCGTGAAGTCAGTCCGAACGTTTTGGCGAGCGCGAGAATGCTCGGCGCCAATAAGAGTCAGCTTCTGCGCTACGTTTATCTTCCGAGTGCGACAAGCTGGGTGTTCTCTTCACTGCATTCTTCCGTCGGTATGGCTTTCGTTGGTGCGGTGGTCGGCGAATACTTAGGCTCTGCCAGCGGTGTCGGCTATCTTATTCTTCAGGCCGAAAGTACCTTCGATATCAATACCGTTATGGCGGGTATTCTGGTGCTGACCGGCTTTGCTTTGGTGCTTGACTGGGCGGTGTCGCTTGCTGAGCATCATTACATGAGATGGCAGCCTAAGGGCGGTAAGAGCGAAAAACTCTAACTCGTGTAAATTCACAAAAAGAGCATGAATGGCCAAAAGCCGCTCATGCTTTTTTTCTGTCTGCAAGCTTCACTTTATTGCGTAGCGCACGGAATCTGTTCGAAGAGATTTCAGACCGTTTTGTTTGAATTTTGAATAAAAGAAAAACTAAATTCTTAGGAATATGGCGCAGAAAATATAAATATATAACGTAAATACGCTATTAATAGAATTACTTGTCATTATATTTACTAAGGTAAACACTAAAAACGGGGATATTCTTTTTGAAAGAATTAATTACAATTACCCGTACTAATACCAAATTCTTGTATTAGTTAAAAACGAAGCTTATGACCACTTAGAAGCTTTGATTATTCAATCGTTTAGAGGAGAACACAATGTTATTAAAAACTATTGCCGCCGCATCTTTAGCCGCTGTCTGTGCGGCCGCTGCCGCCGCTCAGCCTGAAGTTGCTGTTTACGCCACAGGCGGTACGATCGCAGGTCAGGCCAAGGCCGCTGATCAGACCAGCTACTCCGCAGCTAAAGTCGGTGTCAATGCGCTGGTTCAGGCCGTTCCGGAACTTGCGAACGTCGCAAACGTTTCCAGCGAACAGGTCGCTCAGATCGGTTCACAGGATATGAGCGATCAGGTTTGGCTCACACTTGCTAAGAAAATTAATGCCGAATGCGCTAAAAAAGATGGTTTTGTAATTACACACGGCACAGACACGATGGAAGAAACCGCTTACTTCCTGAACCTGACCGCTAAGTGCGACAAGCCGATCGTTCTCGTTGGCGCGATGCGTCCTTCCAACGCCCTCTCCGCTGACGGTCCTGCCAATCTCTACAACGCGGTTGCCGTCGCTGCTGATCCTACCGCTAAAGGCAAAGGCGTGATGGTTGTGATGAATGACCGAGTTCTGGGTGCCCGCGATGTTATGAAGACCAACACAACCGGTGTAGAAACCTTCCAAAGCCCGAATGCCGGTCAGCTCGCTACGATCCACAACGGCAAAGTTCTTTGGGACGCAGCTCCTGTGACAAAACACACAACACAGACTCCGTTTGATGTCAGCAAGCTCGACAAACTGCCGAAGGTCGGCATCGTTTATCAGCACGCCGGTGTTGAAGGCGTTCAGGCCCAGGCTCTGGTAGACGCCAAGTACGACGGTATTGTGACCGCCGGTGTCGGCAACGGCAACCTCCATCAGTCCACTTTCCCGATCATCGAGAAAGCGGCTAAGAACGGCATCGCGATCGTTCGTTCTTCTCGTGTTCCGACCGGTTCCACAACTAAGGACGCAGAAGTTGATGACGCGAAGTACGGCTTTGTTTCTTCCGGCTCTCTGAATCCTCAGAAAGCTCGTGTTCTCCTGATGCTCTCTCTGACTCAGACAAAGGATCCGAAAGAAATCCAGAAGAACTTTGACCAGTACTAAGACTGGAAATCCGGCCGGATAAGTGCTTAAAGGAGGGCTCCCGCACAGTTTCGGCTCGATTCTGAAATCAAAAAAAGGCCGCTTGCCAAAATTGGCAGCGGCCTTTTTCAAGAAAGAAAAGATTATTCGTCCGCTTCGACATCCACAGGTTTTGTGTTGATATCGGCTTCAAGATGACGGCTGACAACACGAACCGTTTCAATGGCGCGAATCGCATTGATGATCTTGGAGAGATGATTCGTGTCTTTAACCAGCACCGTGATCTCAACTTTGGCACTGTCGGGACTCGGAGTCGACATGGAGAAACCGGTAACGCTCGATCCCTGCTTGGCGATCGTGCCGGTGATCTGTTCCAGTGTCGAATGAATATCCGTAATGTCGATATCAAGCTTGATATGGAAGCCCTCGTGATACTGGGGATTCCATTGGAAATCCGACCAGGTTTCCGGATCGCTTCTCAGACCTCTCTGAACGTGTGAGCAGTCCTTGCGATGGATGTGTACGGTGTTGGTCGCTTTAATATTGTGACCGACAATCGCGTCATCGCGCGCCGGAGTGCAGCAGGGCGAAAGTTTGCAGGTTCTGCCCCTAAGATTCAGCACCGGATCAAGCTCTCTTTGCTCGGGCGATTCGCCCTTGCTCCGCAGCGAATGACGGGCAGTGAGCTGATGCACCAGCAGCAGACTGTCTTTCTGACCGCTTCCGATTGCTTCGAGCACCGCGTTCTTATCAGCAAAACCGTTGGCCTTGCAGACGCGTTCCCAATCTTCATCCGTAACCTTAGAGATCGGCAGATGGTGTGTCTTGGAAAGACGCGCGATCAGTTCTCGGCCAAGTTCGATCTTGCCCTCAGCAGAGAGCGAGCGCATGTACTGACGAATCTCGGCTCGGGCTCGGCCGGTTCTGACGCTGCTCAGCCAGGAAGGATTGGGAGTGGGCTTGTCGCCCTTGATGATGTTGATCATCTCGCCGTTCTTCAGCTGCTGAGTGAGCGGCGCTCTTTCTCCGTTGATTTCACAGCCGACGCAGCAGTTGCCCAAATCCGAGTGGATCTGATAGGCGAAGTCGACCGCGGTCGCGCCCTTCGGCAGCTGAATAATTTTGCCCTGCGGAGAGAATACATAGACTCGGTCGGGGAAGATGTCGACCTTGATGTTCTCCATGAATTCAAGCGAAGTTCCGCTCTGCTTCTGAATCTCCAACAGACTGTTCAGCCAGTTGGTAGTCGAGCGCTGAAGTGCTTCGGCCTGGGAACGGTCTCGATAGAGCCAGTGGGCGGTGATGCCGTCTTCACAAATGTGGTGCATCTCCTCGGTGCGGATCTGAAATTCCACCATCAGTCCGCCGGGACCGATAACCGTGGTGTGCAGACTCTGATAGCCGTTCGCCTTCGGAATCGCGATAAAGTCCTTGACGCGGCCGGGAACCGGCTTGAAGAGTTCATGAATCACGCCAAGCGCACGATAGCAGTCGTCTCGAGTTGAAACCAGTACGCGGAAACTATGCACATCCAGCACTTCGCTAAAGTGGATGTGGCGCTCTTTCATCTTGGTGTAAATGCGCCAGAGTGCCTTGCTCTTGCCCTGGACTTCGCCGGAGATCTTGCGTTCGGCGAGTTTGTCGCTGGTTTCATGGAAAATCTGATCAAGCTGATTTTTCTTACGAGCCCGAGCATCCTCAACTTTTTTCTCCAGAACTTTGTATCGAATCGGATACATGTAGGAGAAACTCATGTCGGTGAGTTCCCGGTAGACCGAGTACAGCCCGAGTCGGCTTGCGATCGGCGCGTAAATGTCCATCGTTTCTTTGGCGATGCGGAATTTCTTATGCGGCTTGACCGCGCCGAGCGTACGCATGTTGTGCAGGCGGTCCGCTAGCTTGATGAGAATGACGCGGACGTCCCTGGACATCGCGAGCAGCATCTTGTGAAAACTTTCCGCCTGGGCCTCTTCGTTGGAAGAGAATTTGAGCTTGTCGAGCTTTGAGACACCGTCAACGAGATCGGCGACCTTAACGCCGAATTTTTCGCTCATCTCGATTTTTGTGATGCCGGTATCTTCAAGAACGTCATGCATAAGGCCCGCTTCAATGGCCTGTGCGTCCAAATGCCAGGAAGCAAGAATTTCCGCGACAGCGATCGGATGCGTAATGTAGGGGGCGCCTGAGTTTCTGAACTGACCAAGGTGTGCCTCGTCCGCATAGCGGAATGCTTCTCTGATTTTGTTGACGTCGGCAGTAGAAAGGTAAAGACGGCAGCGCTCAGCAAGTTTGTTTGCAGAAGCGACCGGACTCAGTTTCTCGACGACGAGCGCTTCGGAAACAGGTTTCTCCTCCTTCTGAACTGCCGGCTTTTCTTCTGTAGTAAGCCCGACAGCTGACTTAAATAAATTTGCAGCTCTCTTGGCGACACTCTGTCGCTGCGGCTTGCCGGTTTGATCCATGGGCTGCTCTCCTGTGCTGGAAGTGTTGTTTTCTTATATTCTGCACCAATTGACCAATAAAAAAGGGTTCGGCCTCTTGCCGAACCCTTGGCGTCGATGCAGATAAACCCTTATTTTATCTGACTCAGCATCTCCAATCCTGTTACGCCTTCTGCGATTTCACGCAGCGCCGCAACACTGGCCTTGTCCTTGCATTCGATCTTGGGCGCATGTCCCTGAGAAAGCTGACGGGCGCGGACGGAAGCCACAAGAACCATCTGGAAACGGTTCGGGATCTTCTTTAAGCAATCTTCAACTGTAATACGTGCCATTTAATTCATCCAATGTTCAGCCGGGAATACCCAACTGGATAAAAACATCACGACAACGAGCCGCCTGCTTATCAAATCGCAGTCGGCTGGCTGTAACGATGGCGCTGAATTCCTTCAGCGCGTCTTCAAAAACTCTATTAATTATAACGTAATTGAATTCTGAGGCATGAGCCATCTCTGCGCCCGCGCCCAAAAGGCGTTTTGTGATGGTAGTCTCGGAATCCTGACCTCTCTTGTGAAGGCGGTCTTCCAGCGCCTGAATGGAGGGCGGGAGAATAAAGATGCTGACCGCTTCCGGGAAATGCTTGCGCACTTGGCGAGCGCCCTGCCAGTCGATTTCCAGGAGCACATCGCCGCCCGCGAGCATGCGGTCTTCAATCCATTTGCGGGAAGTGCCGTAATAGTTTCCGTGAACCTCGGCCCATTCTAAAAATTCGTTTCTGTCGCGTGCGGCGAGGAAATCCTCAACCGTTGAAAAATGATATTCGCGCCCGTTCACTTCGCCCGGGCGCGGCGCGCGGGTTGTGGTTGAAATCGATAAAGCGATGTCGGGCATTTGAGCAAGCAGAGCGTTGACCAACGAAGATTTGCCGGCTCCGCTCGGCGCGGAAACCAGAAACAGCGAGCCGTAGCCGCTCGCCGGTTCTTTCCGAGATTGTTCTGTCAATTCAGTCTCCTCAATACGAGCATCGCTGTCTTAATTTGCCCACGCTTTGCCGCGGGCAGCTTCAAGGCTGCGAAGAATTTCTTTGAGCTTCATGGTGTCTTTCATGAAAGCTCGGATACCTTCGTCAAGTTTGAAGGACGCCATTTCGTCCTCACACATGGCGAGACGCCATTGGGATTCGGTCATCGGTTTGCGGCAGAGCGGCTGTACCTTGGCTTTGTCAAGCTGCGGCTCAAACGCTTCTTCACTCTCAGAGAGCTCCTGAATGAGCGCAGGAGAGATCGTCAGCAAGTCGCAGCCCGCGAGCGCGATGATCTGATCCTTATTGCGGAAGCTCGCGCCCATGATCTGAGTCTCGGATCCCATGCCTTTAAGCAGATGGAAGATGTTTGTCACGCTCTTGACGCCGGGGTCGTTCACGCCGCGGTTTTCGGATTCAACCCAGCTTTCGCCGGCTTTTTTCTTGTACCAGTCATAGATGCGGCCGACAAATGGCGAAATCAGAGTCGCTTTGGCGTTTGCTGCGATTTCAGCCTGAGCGGCCGAGAAAATCAGCGTCAGGTTGCAGTGGATGCCTTCCTCTTCGAGAACCTTGGCGGCCTGCACGCCTTCCCAGGTTGCAGCAATCTTAATAAGTACGCGTCCTCTGCCGATGCCTTTTTCCTGATAGAGCGCGATAATGCGGCGCGCTTTCGCAACGGTCTTTTCGGTGTCAAAAGACAAAGAGGCGTCGACCTCTGTGGAAACACGTCCCTTCACATGCTTGAGAATCTCAGAGCCGAAATTGACCAGCACTCGGTCGGCGGCGTCTTCAAGAGATTCGGCGCTGAGCGCGGCCTCATTAAGAAGCGGCTGATAATCAGCGACATTGGCCGCCTTGAGAATAAGAGAAGGATTAGTGGTCGCATCCTGAGGCTGAATCTTAGCGATGGAGGCGATGTCGCCGGTGTCGGCGACGATGGTTGTAAAGGATGAGAGTTTGTCAACCTGTTTCATGATTTTATGTTCTTCAGATACGCTGAATAGTCAGCCAAAATGCAATTAATCTAAGCAGATTATCACAGATGAAATCAAAGAGATACCTCCGGACTGCTTAGAGTGCGTTCTCAAGGATGCGGGAAAGCCTTGGTGAAGACTCCGTAAAAACAGTACTGAGAGGCATAAAGGCACGTAAATTGCATTGATATAATCAAAAAGTTTAGTCGGAGAATGAGCTTCGGCTGACGCAATCTCAACAAATGCGATCGGGACCGAAACGGCGTCTCGATGGTGATACGGAGTCATAGTGAAAACAAAACTAATTGATGACACCCGACCCGAAGCAGCCTTAGTGCTTGCGGACGGAGCTGTTTTTGTAGGCCGGTCGGTCGGAGTTCCCGGCATGACTGTCGGAGAAGTGGTTTTTAACACAGCGATGACCGGCTACCAGGAAATCCTCACAGATCCCTCTTATACAGGTCAAATAGTTACATTAACTTATCCGCACATTGGTAATGTCGGAGTTAATCAGGAAGACGTCGAGTCTTCCGATGTTCATGTCGCCGGACTGGTGATTCGCAGCGAATCCCCGGTGGTTTCCAACTGGCGAAGCCAGCGAAGCCTTGGCGAATATCTCAAACAGAACGGCATTGTGGCGATCGCCGAAGTCGACACAAGACGCCTGACGCGAATTCTCAGAACGAAGGGCGCTCAGCCCGGATGCATTGTCGCTGCGGCTTGCGGCAAACTCACCGAAGCGCAGATCGCGGAGGCTGCCAAAGCGGCTGCTGAGGCGCCGCGTATGGTTGGTCAGGAACTTGCCAGTCAGGTCAGCACCACCTACCGCTACGAATGGGGCGAAGGAACATGGCGCATGGATAACGGCTACGGCCGCCCCGGCTCCTTCCAGCCCGAGGAATATCCCTACACCGTAGTGGCATGGGATTTCGGTATCAAGGAAAACATCCTTCGTCTTTTAGCCGATCGCGGTGTCCATGTGGTCGTCGTGCCGGCTAAGACAACATTTGAAGAAGCGATGGAAGTCAATCCTGACGGTATTTTCCTTTCAAACGGTCCGGGAGACCCCGAACCGTGCGATTTTGCGATTGAAGTGGCTCAGAAAGCGATTGCCGCGCGCATTCCGCTCTTTGGCATCTGCCTCGGCCACCAGATCCTGGGTCTTGCTTGCGGCGGCCGAACACTCAAGATGAAGTTCGGTCACCACGGCGCGAACCATCCGGTCGTTGATCTCGAAACCAAGCGCGTCTATATCACCAGCCAGAACCACGGCTTCATGGTGGACGCCGATACACTGCCCGAGAACGTGAAAGTGACGCACCGCTCACTTTTTGACGGCTCTCTGCAGGGCTTCGAGCTGACAGACGCGCCGGTTTTCTGCTTCCAGGGACACCCGGAAGCGAGCCCCGGACCGCACGATATTCAGGATCTCTTCAACCACTTCCTCGACAAGATTCAGGAAGCTAAGAAAAGTCTATGAAAGATCAAATTCAGCAAGTAAAAGCTGCGCTTGAAGAAGCGCGCTCCGGTCTCAATAACCTGATTGCCAACGAAGAAGCGCTCGAGCGCGTCGCTCAGGCTGCGAACCTGATGATCGCCTCGCTTAAAAACGGCGGCAAAGTCATGTCCTGCGGCAACGGCGGCTCGCTCTGCGACGCAATGCACTTTGCCGAGGAACTTTCGGGCAGATTCCGCCAGGATCGGCCCGCGATCGCCGCGATGTCGCTTGCCGATCCTTCACATATGTCCTGCGTGGCCAATGATTTTGGATACGAATATGTGTTCTCCCGCTTTCTTGAGGCGGTAGGAAAAGAAGGCGATGTTCTTCTTGCGATCACAACGAGCGGCACAAGCAAAAACGTGGTTAAAGCCGCTCAGGCTGCAAAGGCGCGCGGTGTGCGTGTGGTCGCGCTCACCGGAAAAAGCGGCACCCCGATATGCGAACTCGCGGATGTGGCGATCGTGACGCCTGCCGGGCGCTTTGCCGATCGTGTGCAGGAGCTGCATATCAAGCTCATTCACATCATGATCGAGCTCATTGAAGCCGGACTTGCAGAATCAACCGAATCTAAGGAAAAAGAAAATGCCTAAGCGCACTGATATTAAATCCGTTCTTATTATCGGAGCGGGTCCTATTGTCATCGGCCAGGCCTGCGAATTCGACTATTCCGGCGCGCAGGCCTGTAAGGCTCTTCGCGAGGAAGGCTATAAGGTCATTCTCGTCAACAGCAACCCCGCGACGATTATGACGGACCCCCAGACAGCCGATGTGACATATATTGAGCCGATTACCCGCGAGGTGGTGGAACGCATTATCGCTAAGGAACGCCCTGATGCGATTCTGCCGACCATGGGCGGCCAGACCGCGCTGAACTGCGCGATGGATCTTGCCAAGCACGGGGTACTCGAAAAATACGGAATCGAACTAATCGGCGCTTCTCCCGCCGCGATAGAAAAGGCCGAAGACCGTCTGAAATTTAAGGAAGCGATGGACAAGATCGGCCTTTCGAGCGCCCGATCCGGCATCGCTTACTCGCTGGACGACGCTCTTAAAGTGCAGGTCAAGATCGGATTTCCCGCGATTATTCGTCCGAGCTTCACGCTCGGCGGAACCGGCGGCGGTATCGCCTACAACATGGAAGAATTTATCCAGATCTGCACACGAGGTCTTGAACTTTCTCCGACGCATGAGCTGCTGATTGAAGAATCGCTGCTCGGCTGGAAAGAGTACGAGATGGAGGTGGTTCGTGACAGCAAAGACAACTGCATTATCGTCTGCTCGATCGAAAACCTGGATCCGATGGGTGTTCATACCGGTGATTCGATTACCGTGGCGCCGGCTCAGACTCTGACCGATAAAGAGTATCAGGTCATGCGTGACGCCTCGATCGCGATTTTGCGCGAGATCGGTGTTGATACGGGCGGATCCAATGTGCAGTTTGCGGTCAACCCGAAGGACGGCCGTTTGGTCGTTATCGAGATGAATCCTCGCGTGTCCCGCTCTTCAGCTTTAGCCTCCAAAGCGACCGGGTTCCCGATCGCTAAGATCGCCGCGAAACTTGCGGTGGGCTATACACTTGACGAATTGAGAAATGAAATCACGGGCGGCGCGACACCGGCCTCATTTGAACCGACCATCGATTACGTGGTTGTTAAAGCTCCGCGTTTTGCTTTTGAAAAATTCCCCAAAGCCGATAAGCGTCTGACGACTCAGATGAAATCCGTCGGCGAAGTCATGGCGATCGGCAGAACGTTCCAGGAAGCCCTTCAGAAAGCGCTGCGCGGCCTTGAAACCGGTAAAGACGGTCTCAATGAGATCAGCACGGACAAGGCTCAGATTCATCACGAAATCAGTGAGCCCGGTCCTGACCGTCTCTGGTACCTGGCGGATGCCTTCCGTTTGGGTTACTCCGTTAAAGAGGCCCATCGCGTCACAAAAATCGATCCGTGGTTCCTGGTTCAGATCAAGGAACTTGTGGATATCGAAGGACGCCTCAAGGAGATGGAATTTGCCGAACTGACCAAGGAAGAGCTTGTTTATCTGAAGAAGAAAGGTTTCTCCGACAGACGTCTGGCAAAACTGCTCCGCGTGACGGAAGACGGCGTACGCACACTGCGTCATAAACTCGGAGTTCGTCCGGTTTATAAGCGCGTGGACACCTGCGCGGGAGAATTCCCCACGGATACCGCTTACATGTACTCCACCTATGAAGAGGAGAGCGAAGCGAATCCGACCGACCGCAGAAAGATCGTTGTGCTTGGCGGCGGCCCCAATCGCATCGGTCAGGGTATTGAATTTGACTACTGCTGCGTGCATGCTTCCATGGCGCTGCGCGAAGACGGTTTCGAAACCATCATGGTGAACTGCAACCCGGAAACCGTTTCCACGGACTATGACACCAGTGATCGTCTCTATTTCGAGCCGGTGACGCTGGAAGATGTACTTGAAATCATCGATGTGGAAAAACCAGAAGGCGTGATTGTTCAGTACGGCGGCCAGACTCCGCTGAAACTTGCCCGCGCGCTCGAAGCCAACGGCGTGCCGATTATCGGTACAACACCGGACTCCATTGATGCGGCAGAAGACCGTGAAAGATTCCAGCATCTGCTTCAGGATCTCGGTCTGCACCAGCCGCCCAACCGTACCGCTCATACCGAAGAGGAAGCGATTCGCAAAGCCGAAGAAATCGGCTACCCGTTAGTGGTCCGTCCGAGCTACGTGCTTGGCGGCCGCGCGATGGATATCGTGCATGAAAGAGGCGAGCTTGAGCGCTATATGCGTGAAGCGATCAAAGTAACGTTTGACTCTCCGGTTCTGCTCGATCGATTCCTTGATGATGCGGTTGAAATGGACGTGGACGCGGTTTCCGACGGCAAAGAAGTTCGTATCGGCGGCGTGATGCAGCACATTGAACAGGCAGGCGTCCATTCGGGCGACTCCGCCTGCTCCATTCCTCCGTATTCTCTTGATCCGCAGATTGTGGAAGAGGTCAAGCGTCAGACTCGCCTGATGGCCAAAGCGCTCGGCGTGGTCGGCCTGATGAACGTTCAGTTTGCGATTCAGCACGCCTTTACGGATCATCCGGAAATCTTCGTGCTGGAAGTGAACCCGAGAGCCTCGAGAACCGTTCCGTTTGTCTCCAAGTCCACCGGTCAGCAGCTCGCTAAGATTGCGGCCCGCTGCATGGCAGGAAGAAGTCTTGAAGAGCAGGGCCAGCCCGTTGAAGTGGATCTGGATCACTACAGCGTTAAGGAAGCCGTCTTCCCGTTTGCCAAGTTCTTGGGCGTCGATCCGGTCCTCGGACCTGAAATGCGTTCAACAGGTGAAGTCATGGGTGTCGGCAGAAGCTTCGGCGAAGCGCTCTTTAAGAGCCAGATCGGCGCGGACTCCGCGATTCCGAGAGAAGGCCGCGTCTTTATTTCCGTTAAGGATGAAGACAAGCCGAGACTGCCGCAGCTTGCCAAGCAGTTCGTCGATGCGGGTTACCAGCTTGTCGCGACACGTGGCACCGCAAAAGTGATCCGCGAAGCGGGCTTTAAGTGTGAAGTCGTCAACAAGGTTTCCGAGGGTCGTCCCAACGTGGTAGACGAACTGAAGAACGGCAATATCAATCTTGTGATTGCTGTTGCCGCCGAAAACCGCTCGGAAATTGCCGACGCCTCCGCAATCCGTATCGCGAGCCTTGCCAACCATGTGACTTTCTATACGGCGATGGCAAACGCGCTGGCGGTCATAGAAGGCATTCAGCATATGGACGACACCGAGGTGTACGCCCAGCAGGAACTGCACGCTAAACACAGTTAATTATTGAAACGCGCCCGCAAGGGCGCTCTATGAAGTAAAGGAAAAGCAAAATGCCTTTTAATCTTAAAAATCGCTCACTTCTGAGCCTTGTCAATCACACAGCTGAAGAAATCGATTATCTCGTCAGTCTTGCTGAAAATCTTAAAAAGGCAAAACAGACCGGTACTGAAGTACAGCATCTGCAGGGAAAGAGCATCGCTCTGATCTTCGAAAAGACCTCCACTCGTACCCGCAGCGCTTTTGAAGTCGCTGCCTATGATCAGGGCGCCAACACCACTTTCTTTGATCCGCAGAGCTCGCAGATCGGCCACAAGGAAAGCATTAAGGATACAGCCCGCGTACTCGGATCTATGTACGACGCGATCGAATTCCGCGGCTACAAACAGGAAACTGTGGAAGAACTGCACGAATACGCAGGCGTTCCGGTCTTTAACGGTCTGACAGACGAATGGCATCCGACACAGATGCTGTGCGATCTGCTCACGATGAAAGAAAGCTGTGGCAAGCGCTGGAAAGACATCTCTTACGCTTATGTCGGCGACGCTCGCTTCAATACCGGCAATTCTTTACTGCTCGTCGGCGCGAAGATGGGTATGGATGTTCGTATCGCCGCACCGAAAGAATACTGGCCGAGCCAGGAACTCATCGATATGTGTGAAGAATTTGCCAAGCACTCCGGTGCTCGTCTGCTGATCACGGAAGACGTGAAGGCGGCCGTTAAGGGTGTTGACTTCATTCATACCGACATCTGGGTTTCCATGGGCGAACCCAAAGAAGTCTGGGATGAACGCATCAAAGCGCTGCTGCCGTATCAGGTTAACAAAGCCATGATGGACGCGACCGGCAATCCGGATGTGAAATTCATGCACTGTCTGCCTGCTTATCACAACACAGAGACCAAGGTCGGAGAAGCGGTGATCGCGGCTCATCCGGAACTTGCCAACGGTGTTGAAGTGACGGAAGAGGTGTTTGAATCGCCCGCTTCCATCGTGTTCCATCAGGCCGGCAACCGCCTGCACACGATCAAGGCGGTTATCGTCTCCTCTTTAGCGTAAGCAGATAGAAGACCGCTTTCTTACAGCGCTTTTTGGTTTCAAAGAAGCGGCGGGAAGGGAGCGGTTGCGCTATCATTATGCATCCTTAAATGTATTTGGGCGGTTAGTTTTGACCGCCCTAGATTTTTTTTGTAGAAGATGGCTATTCCAATTACTGCCCGCGGGGCAAAAATGCTTAAAGATGAGCTTCATCGTTTGAAGACGCAGGATCGTCCTGCTGTTGTTCAGGCGATTGCCGAAGCTCGTGAAAAAGGGGACCTCTCTGAAAATGCGGAATACGATGCCGCCAGAGAATCTCAGGCCTTTATTGAAGGCCGAATCATGGAGCTCGAAAGCAAGATTTCGCAGTTCCAGGTGATTGATCCGACGACGCTGCCCAACAACGGTCGTGTTGTGTTCAGCGCGACTGTGACGATTGAGGATGTGGAAACAGGAGACCGTCAGCGCTTTCAGATCGTTGGTGCCGACGAAAGCGACACGAAAGCTGGCCGTATTTCCATCGCCAGCCCGATCGCGCGTGCGCTGATCGGCAAAAATGAAGGCGATGTCGTAGAGGTTCAGGCCCCGAAGGGCGTGAGCGAGTACGAAATCATCGCCGTTGAATTTATTTAAAGCGAGAGCTAGGGCGTTTACTCTTCTTCTTTGAGGACGCCTTTGTTTTTCATGTGGGAGCCGAGCGCTTTGCCCTTGGCTCCGACCGCTTTGACCTGACCCTTCGGGGTCTTTCCCTTTTTAAGGGTCTTGGCCCAGGGCGCGTTCTTTGCGCCGCTCTTCTTGCTGTTGATCTTTTCCGTTAGACGTTTGCGATTGTTGCGCGCTTTTGCGCCGGTCTTGCGCACACGGTCCATCGGAGCGGGTTTCTCTTCGTCTTCTTCCTCCTTTTCAGGAATCGGGCGATAAAGAACAAAGAGCTTACCGATCAGCTGGATTTTGGCGGCGCCGAGTTTTTCCGCGAGTTCTTCATAGATCGCGACGCGTTCTTCGCGGTCGTCGCTCGGAACACGAACTTTGATGAGGCCGTGAACATTCAGTTCGCGGTCGACTTCTTTAATGACAGCGTCTGTCAGGCCGTTGGAGCCGAGAAGGACGACCGGGTCAAGGTGATGCGCCTGGGCTCGAAGTGCGATGCGCTCGTCCCTTGAGAGTTTTAATTGTGTCATGATTGATGAATCTCCTTATAAATTTTGTAAGAGTTTAACCTTATGCCGGTCTCAGAAAAGAAATTACGCTCAAATCCAGCGTGGATAAAAAGACATCTCACGGATCCGTTTGTAAAACGCAGCGTTCAGGAGGGCTACAGAGCCCGTTCGGTTTACAAGCTCATGGAGATCGATGATAAAGACAAAATCATTAAACCCGGAATGTCTGTCGTTGATTTGGGCGCCGCGCCGGGTTCATGGACCCAGATTGTGAAGGAGCGCCTGACGGATAAAGAAGGCAGGCTCGACGGAAAAGTCATCGCAATGGACATTCTGCCGATGGATCCGATCGAAGACGTGCATTTTCTGCAGGGTGACTTCAGAGAGCAGGAAGTTGCGGATCAGCTCACAGAACTGCTTGAAGGTGAAAAAGTCGACGTGGTGCTTTCGGATATGGCGCCGAATCTCTCCGGCGTAGCCGCCGCCGACGCTGCGCGCTGCCTGCTTTTGAACGAGCTTGCGCTTGACTTTGCCAAAGAGAATCTGAAGCCTAACGGCTTCTTTGTCTGCAAGGTGTTCCAGGGCAGCGGCTACTCGCAGTATATCGAGGCCTGCAAAAAGACCTTTAAGAAAGTCTCCGTGCGTAAACCGGAAGCCTCGAGAAGTTCTTCGGCGGAAGTTTATGTAGTAGCGAAGAACCTGAAATAACGCGGTTTGAAAACGTTCTTTTTAAATTCCCGCTCCTGACGAACAATCGAGGCGGGAATATATTTTTATATACCGCATCAAAGGCCTGGTTTCATGCAGCTCGGCTTTTCAGAGGACAATCGTTTGGTTTGTAACCATGCGATTCTGTCCTCATTTCGTTAAGATTGATCCTTTAGAATTTTCCAAATTCCAGCCTTCCTTTTCTCCGGAACCGAACGATATGAGTCAAGATTTTGTCCACCTTCGCATGCACACCGAATTTTCGATCAAAGACGGTCTGATCAAACCGAAAAAGATTGTGCATAAAGCGATCGCCTCCGGTATGAAGGCGCTTGCGATTACGGACCTCTCGGCAATGTTCGGAGACGTGATTTTCTACAAGGCGGCTTCCGGTGCGGGAATTAAACCGATCCTCGGCGCCGACTGCTGGATCACCAATCACTACAATCGGGACGATCCCCATCGTCTGCTTTTCCTGTGTAAAAACCAGGACGGCTACCATGCGCTTTGTGAGCTGCTCTCCCGCGCATGGCTGAAGAATCAGCATAAGGACAGAGGCGAGATCGACCTTGATTGGATCACTGAGGACATGGCCAAGGGACTGATTGTTCTCTCCGGTTTTAATACCGGCTCAGTCGGTAAATCGATCCTCAACGGAAGCTTTGAAGCGGCCAAAGAGGAGTGCGCGCAGCTTGCTGCTCGTTTTCCGGGTCAGTTCTATCTGGAAATTCAGAGAATCGGCCGCCCCGAGCTTGAAGCGGTGGTTGACGGTACGGTCAGACTTGCCAAAGAGCTGAACATTCCGGTCGTCGCTGCCCATCCGATTCAGTTTGAAGAAAAGGAAGATTTTGAATTCCATGAGGCAAGAAGTGCGATCGCTGAAGGCTATACGCTAGCCAATCAAGCCCGTCCGAGAATTTTTACGCCGGAACAGTATTTCAAGAGCAAAGAGGAAATGATTGCTTTGTTCTCGGATATTCCGTCCGCGATCGAGAATACGGTTGAAATCGCCAAGATGTGCAACCTGACGCTGAAGCTTGGCAAGCCTCAGCTGCCGATTTTCCCGACACCTGAAGGGAAATCGCTCAAAGAATATATGGCTGAACTTGCCCGTCGGGGTCTCGATCGCCGTCTCAAAGTGCTTTATCCGGATGAGAAGGTCAGAAAAGAAAAGTTCCCGACCTACTCACAGCGTCTGGAGCGCGAAATCGGAATTATTCAGGAGATGGATTTCCCAGGATACTTCCTCATCGTTCAGGACTTTATTAACTGGGCCAAGACACACGGCTGTCCGGTGGGTCCGGGGCGAGGTTCGGGCGCCGGTTCACTGGTTGCGTACTGCCTGGGCATTACCGATTTGGATCCGCTTCAGTTTGACCTGCTGTTTGAGCGATTTCTGAATCCGGAACGCGTTTCCATGCCTGACTTTGACGTGGACTTCTGTCAGAACAACCGCGGCCGTGTCATTGAGTATGTAAAAAGCAAGTACGGCGACGAATCGGTCAGCCAGATCGCGACCTTCGGCACGATGGCGGCAAAGGGTGCGATTAAGGACGTCGGCAGGACGCTCGATATGTCCTATATGGAGACGGATCGTCTGGCGCGTATGATCCCGACGATTCCCGGAAAGAACATTACATTGGCAGAGGCGCTCTCCGATATTCCGGAATTTAGAGCGGCGGTGCGCAATGATCCTCAGGTTAGAAAACTGGTCACGTACGCACTGAAACTTGAGGGGACAACCAAGAGCCTGGGCATTCATGCGGGCGGCGTGCTGATCGCGCCCGGAAAGCTCGTTGATTTCTGTCCGCTGTATGCGGCTGGGATGCTCCCTGAGAACGTAATCAGTCAGTACGATAAAAAAGACGTTGAAGCGGTCGGCCTGGTGAAGTTCGACTTCCTGGGTCTTACCACACTCACGATCATTGAACGCGCGCTTGACTATATTGAAGCCAATACCGGCAGCCGTCCGGATATTGAACATATGGAGTGCGACGACGAAGCGACCTACCGGAATATTTTCCAGAAGGGCGATACCGTTGCGGTCTTCCAGTTTGAATCGACCGGTATGCGTCAGCTGCTGATTCGCGCGGTACCGACAAAGATTTCCGACTTGATCGCTTTGAACGCGCTGTATCGTCCGGGCCCGATGGACCTGATTGATGACTTTATTGATATTCGAGACGGGAAAAAGAAAGCCGAATACGCGGATGACCGCTTAATTCCGATTTTGGAAGAAACCTCCGGCATTATGGTCTATCAGGAACAGGTCATGCTGGTCGCGCAGAAAATCGGAGGATACTCACTTGGCGGCGCGGATATTCTGCGCCGAGCCATGGGTAAGAAAGACGTCGCGGAAATGGAGCGCCAAAGCAAAGTCTTTATTGAGGGCGCCGCAAAGAACGGCGTCACCGAAGAAGTTGCGACGCATTTGTTCGAATTGATGAGAAAGTTTGCAGGCTACGGATTTAATAAATCTCATGCCGCGGCTTACTCTTATGTCGCTTATAAAACCGCTTGGCTCAAGAATTACTATCCTGCGGAGTTCCTTGCCTCGTCCCTGACCGAAGTCATGACGGACGCGACGAAGATGCGTACGATCCTTTCGGATGCCGCCAAGCATGGTGTGGAAATCTTAGGTCCCGATATCAACGGCAGCGAATTTAATTTCACAAGTCCGAAAACCAAAGTGATTCGTTTAGGCTTCGGCGCTCTGAAGGGGATCGGTCAGGGCCCTGCGGACGCGATTGTGAAAGAGCGCAGCGAAAATGGTCCGTTTAAAGATATGTATGATCTCGCTAAACGAGTCGGCACCTCTGCGATCACCAAGAAAGTCCTGCAGGCGTTTTCTCTTGCGGGCGTCTTTGATTCGATTGATCCAAACCGCCGCAAATGGTTTGATAACGTCGATTTAGTTATTCAGGCAGCTCAGCAGTCGGAAAGTTCCTCCAACCAGTTCTCTCTGTTCGGAGAAGAAGAGGAACAGTGTGTTGAAATGATTGAGGTGACGCCCTGGAGCGAACGCAGTACGCTTGAGAAAGAGTTTTCCGTCATGGGAATGTATTTCTCAAGTCATCCGAGTCATGTCTACAAGAAAGAGCTGAGCAGGTATTACGGCGCATCGCTCCTGGATGCGGCGCCGGAGGGATTTGGCGACTTCCGGGTCGCGGGTATTTACGCCGGCTGTGAAAAGCGTCAGAGTAAGGACGGCAAATATTTTGTCCAGCTGCACCTTGAAGCAGGAGAAAAGGTTGAGGATTACCGAATCAATCTGGAGTACTACGAGCGAAATCTTGAGAAAATCAAGACCATTCCCAAAGGTGAAATTGTGGTGGTTTCGATTAAGAGAGGCCATAGCAAGAAGACGAATAAAGATTGGGTTTCCGCCGGCGAATTTGCGCCGCTCTATGAGCTGAGAAAAGAAAACGGCGCAAAAGTCAAAATGCGCATCAGACCAGATGCTGATCCTGCGGAGCTTGAAGGAATTCAGCAGATTATTCTGAATAATTCAATCAAGAATCAGGAGTTCGCGGTACCGATCGAAATGGAATTCGTGTTCCCGGGCAAGCTGCTTTGCACAAAGCTTCCGATGAAGATATCTCCGAGTTGGGACATCATCACTAAGTTAGAAGAATGTTCCGCGCTTGAAGGGGTATCCGTCAAATATTGATTAGCATGCTGATGAATCCCGAAGTGAGTGAAAAACCGTGTTTCAGTCACTTCGAATCTTCATAATGTTAACAATTGGAAAAACAGGGCCGTGTGAACTGTAATCTTTTTAAGTTTTTGGTATTGTGTTGAGACACTTATGTGCTTTGATCTGTCACAACAGTCATATTTTAGAAACCGATCATTTGCAGCGGCGATAAGCCGAAAGGGATAATATTTTGAATAAAAATAATTTATTTGCCAAAGTTGCTGTCTGGATCGTTATTGCTCTGGTTTTGTTTACTGTGTTTAAACAATTCGACGGGGCTAAGAAGATCGCGACTGCGGAACCTTCCACGAGCTACACCCAATTCATGGACCAGGCTAAGGAAGGCAAAATCAAGCGCGTTGATGTTCAGGGCAGAACCCTTACTGTCACGCCGACGGAAGGCGCGACTTATAAGATTACCGCGCCCGGCGATCTTTGGATGGTTGAAGATCTCCGCAAGGCGGGTGTTCAGGTTTACGGTCAGCCGGACGAAGAGCAGAGCTTCCTTGCTTCTATCTTCATCTCCTGGTTCCCGATGATTCTCCTCATCGGTGTTTGGATTTTCTTCATGCGTCAGATGCAGGGCGGCGGCAAAGGCGGCGCCTTCAGTTTTGGCAAATCCAAAGCCAGAATGCTTGACAGCTCCAATAACAACATCACATTTGCGGATGTCGCCGGCTGTGACGAGGCTAAAGAAGAAGTCTCCGAAATGGTCGATTATCTGAAAGACCCGACCAAATATCAGCGCCTTGGCGGACGCATTCCCCGCGGCGTTCTGCTTGTCGGCTCTCCGGGTACCGGTAAGACGCTGCTCGCCAAAGCGATTGCAGGCGAAGCGAAGGTTCCGTTCTTTACCATTTCCGGTTCCGACTTCGTAGAAATGTTCGTCGGTGTTGGTGCGGCTCGTGTTCGCGACATGTTCGAGAACGCGAAGAAGAATTCTCCCTGCATTATCTTCATTGATGAAATTGATGCTGTGGGTCGTCAGCGCGGCGCCGGTCTCGGCGGCGGCAACGACGAACGTGAGCAGACTCTGAATCAGATGCTCGTGGAGATGGACGGTTTCGATACCAATTCCAGCGTTATCGTCATTGCTGCGACCAACCGTCCGGACGTTCTTGACCCGGCGCTGCTGCGTCCCGGCCGTTTTGACCGTCAGGTTGTGGTTCCGCTACCCGATATCCGCGGCCGTGAACAGATTCTCAAAGTTCACATGCGCAAGATCCCGGTGGGCGCCGATGTGGACGAAGCGATCCTTGCGAGAGGTACGCCCGGATTCTCCGGAGCCGATTTGGCCAATCTCGTGAACGAAGCGGCGCTTTTTGCCGCTCGCAGAAACGGCCGTGTGGTCGCGATGGAAGACTTCGAACGCGCTAAGGACAAGATCATGATGGGTGCCGAAAGAAAAGGCATGGTCATGGATGAGAACGAGCGCAAGAATACGGCCTATCACGAATCCGGCCACGCATTGGTTGCGCGTCTGATGCCTAAGAGCGACCCCGTTCATAAGGTTACGATTATTCCTCGCGGCCGTGCGCTTGGTCTGACGATGCAGCTGCCCGCAGAAGATCATTATTCTTATGACAGACAGTATCTTCTGACTCGCATTGCGATTCTCTTTGGCGGCCGTATCGCTGAGGAAGTGTTTATGAATCAGATGACCACAGGCGCTTCCAACGACTTTGAACGCGCAACTCAGATGGCGCGCGACATGGTTATGCGCTACGGTATGAGCGATAAGCTCGGCCCCATGGTCTACGGCGAAAACGAGAATGAAGTCTTCCTCGGCCGCTCCGTCACGCAGACAAAGCATATTTCTGAAGAGACAATGCGCAATGTGGATGCGGAAGTTCGCCGTATTATTGACGAACAGTACGCAATCGCGCGCAAACTGATCGAAGAACATCAGGAAGAAATGCACAAGATGGCGCATGCCTTGCTTGAATGGGAAACGATCGATTCCGATCAGATTGATGACATTATGGAAGGCAAGGATCCGCGTCCTCCGAAGCAGCTCTCCAAGAAGAAAAAGGTCGCTGACGCTGCTCCTGAAGCTCAGGTGAGCGCACCGGCCGCAGAGGAGAATGCCGCAGAGGCTCAGGATTCGAAGCCGGAAGCTGACGAGACGCCTCAGACGGAGCAGGCGGCGCCCAAAGCTGAAGACGCCAAGCCTGAAGATAAGCCGGAAGGCCCTGATCAGGCGCCAAAGCCTTAAAATAACCAAATAGGTTCGGAAGGCCGCTTTTTGCGGTCTTTTGAACTTATAGGGGAAGACAAATGAGCGAAGATCTCGAATTTAAAGCCGAAGACGAAGAAGACTACGACGAAGAGGAAGTCAAGATACCTGAAATCAAAGGAACCAAGAATTACATGACGCGCGCCTGTTACAACAGGCTTTTAGCCGAACGTAAAAATCTTGTTCTGGTGGAACGTCCGGAAACGGTTCAGGTCGTTGCGTGGGCAGCGTCAAACGGCGATAGAAGCGAAAACGGAGATTACCTTTACGGCAAAAAGCGTCTGCGCGAAATCGACCGCAGAATTCGTTTTCTTAATAAACGTATTGAAAACAGCGAAGTCATCGACATCGCGAATCGGCCGCCGACAGATCAGATTTTTTTCGGCGCGACCGTGTTATTCGCCAATGAACAGGGCGAGGAGTCTAAAATCCGCATCGTCGGAATTGACGAAGCGGACGGTTCGGTCGGTGACGTATCCTGGATTTCTCCGATCGCTCGTGTCTTTTTGAAACACTTTGAAGGCGATACGGTTCTCCTTCCGACGCCAAAAGGTGTTAAAAAGCTCGATATTCTTGAAGTGACTTATGTCGATGAGCCTCCGGGCAAACCGCATAGTCTTTAACCATACGGCCCAATGGGCCGATTTTCTCAGGGCCGGTAAAGCCATGAACGAAAAAGAACAGCATTTATCTGATTTTGATTTTGAACTCCCGGAAAGCCTGATTGCGCAATTTCCGCTGAAAGATCGAGCTTCCTCGCGACTGCTTCACGTGCGGCCCAACGGTAGCCTTGAAGACCTTATTTTCAGAGATCTTCTGAACTTGGTTCGTGCCGGAGACGTTCTTATTTTTAACGACACCAAAGTTATTAAAGCCCGGCTCACCGGCCGCAAACAAACCGGCGGCTTTTTTGAAGCCATGACCGAACGTGTGATCGGTACGCACGAAGCTATCTCCATGATGCGCTCGAGCAAGCCTGCAAAGCCCGGAACTATTCTTTACTTTGACCATCCGGAAGGCGGTGAGCCTGCGGTTGCAGAAGTTCTCGGCCGAGAAGGAGAGTTCTTTAAGCTTCGCTATGAACGTCCGGTCCTTGAAGTTCTGGATGAATACGGCAAAGTTCCGCTTCCTCCCTACATTCAGCATGCGGCTGAGAAGTCCGATGAAACGCGTTATCAAACGGTTTACGCAAGCCATCCCGGCGCGGTAGCCGCGCCGACGGCCGGACTGCACTTTACGGAAGAGCTTCTGCAGCAGATTCGGGATAAAGGCTGTGAAGAAGTTTTTGTCACGCTTCACGTCGGTGCCGGAACTTTCCAGCCGGTGCGCGTAGAGAATCTGTCCGAACACGTGATGCACTCCGAGTGGTACACGATACCTGAGGAGACCGCCCGCAAAATCAACAAGGCAAAAGAAGAAGGCAGAAGAGTCATTTGTGTCGGAACAACGAGTCTTCGTACCGTTGAAGCGAGCGCTTCTTCAAATCCGGAAGGCAAAGTGGTTCCGGGAGCAGCGGAAACCCGACTCTTTATTACGCCCGGATATGAATTCAAAGTTTGTGACGCCATGGTCACGAACTTCCATCTTCCTAAATCAACATTGGTTATGCTCGTCAGTGCCCTTTGCGGTAGAGACGAAATTCTTAACGCTTACAAACATGCCGTTGAAGAAAAGTACAGATTCTTCAGCTACGGGGATGCATGTTTTCTCGAAAAAAAGGCTAACTCATGAGTCTGACTTTTAAACTTCATAAAAAAGAAGGGTCTGCGCGCAGAGCGGAAATCCATTTGAACCACGGCGTCGTTCAGACCCCTGTGTTCATGCCCGTCGGAACATACGGTACTGTTAAAGCGATGAGCCCTCTTGAGCTCAATGAAATCGGCACCCAGATTCTTTTGGGCAACACCTTTCATCTTTGGCTTCGTCCGGGACTGGATGTTATCGCCGAGCATGGCGGTCTTCACGGTTTTATGGGCTGGGACAAACCCATTCTTACCGACTCCGGAGGCTTCCAGGTCTTCTCTCTTGGGAAACTGAGAAAGATTACGGAAGAAGGCGTACGTTTTGCCTCTCCGATCAACGGTGAAAGATTGTTCCTCACACCTGAAGTTTCGATGGAAATTCAGAAGGTGCTGAATTCGGACATCGCTATGATTTTTGACGAATGCACGCCGTACGAGATCAACGGCGTACCCGCGACGGAAAAGCAGGCCGCAGATTCCATGCGGCTGTCTCTGAGGTGGGCAAAGCGTTCCAGAGAAGCGTTTGATCGTCTTGAAAACCCGAATGCGCTCTTTGGCATTGTTCAGGGCGGGATGTTCCAAAATCTTCGTGACGAGTCTCTCGCCGGGCTGAAGGACATCGGTTTTGACGGCTATGCGATCGGAGGTCTTTCTGTCGGCGAGCCGAAAGAAGAAATGATCAAGATTCTCGATCATATGAGCGGAATCATGCCGGAGGACAGACCTCGTTATCTGATGGGTGTCGGCACACCGGAAGATTTAGTGGAAGGCGTCAGCCGCGGTATCGACATGTTTGACTGCGTCATGCCGACCCGCAACGCCCGCAACGGCTGGCTATTCACACGCTACGGCGATGTGAAGCTTCGCAACGCCAAATACAAGCATGATCTGCGTCCGCTTGACGAGACCTGCGACTGCTACTGCTGCCGCAATTTCTCCCGAGCCTATCTGCATCATCTGCAGAAGGTCAATGAAATTCTTGGTGCCCGACTCAATACGATTCATAATCTGCACTACTATCTCAATCTGATGAAAGAGATTCGTGAGGCGCTTGATGAAGGCCGCTTTACACAGTGGCGTGAGCAGTTCTACAGAGATCGAGCCAGAGGAGTCGGTTAGGAATTTTCTTCATATTCAAATTAACTAAGTCCTCTATAATTAGTTAGATTTATATAAAACAAATCCCGCATATTTGTGATTTAACATTGGAGTATTAAATTGTTTATTTCTGAAGCATACGCTCAGGCTGCCGGCGGCGCGGTTGCGGCACCCGGAGGCCTTGAAAGCATGGCGTCCTCTTTCGGCATCATGATTCTGATCTTTGCCGTGTTCTGGTTCCTTTTGATCAGACCGCAGCAGAAACGCCAGAAAGAGCACAAGAAGATGATTGACGCTTTGACTGTCGGAGACGAAGTCATTACAGCGGGCGGTATCTGCGGCAAGATTCTTGCTGCCGATGAGAACTACATCAATCTTCAGATTGCCCAGGTTGAAGACAAGCCGGTTGCGATTACGTTCCAGCGTCTGGCCATTCAGGCAGTTCTTCCCAAAGGAACGGTTAAGTTTTAATTTCCGCGCCTAACGGATATGTCACGGCCGTCTCTGGAAAGGGGACGGTCGTTTTGTAGTTTTAACGAGATAGGCGAGAGAACCGCCAAAAATAGTTATGAATCGATACCCACTCTGGAAATATATTCTGATTGTGGTTGTGCTCGCGATCGCTGCGATCTATACGCTGCCGAATTTCTATGGTGAGTCGCCCGCAGTTCAGGTTAGTCCCGGAAAAGCAACGACAAAAGTTACTGAAAACACTCTGAAGAGTGTTGAAGATGCTCTGAAGGCGGCGAAAATTGAGCCGAACGGTGTTTTCTTTGAGCAGGGCGCTCAGCAGAATTCCATCCGCGTTCGCTTGGCTCCGACCGAAGGCGATCTTCAGCTTCGCTCCCGTGACATCATTGAAAAGCTTCTGAATCCCGATCCGGCCGATCCCGCTTATGTGGTCGCGCTGAATCTTGTACCGAATACGCCGCAGTGGCTGCTGAGCCTTAACGCTCTGCCGATGTACCTCGGTCTTGACCTTCGCGGCGGCGTGCACTTTTTGCTCGCTGTGGACATGAAGGCGGCTGTCACAAAGAGAATCGAAGCGGCCTCAGGCGAAGTCAGGACTGTCCTTCGTGATAAGAAGATTCGTCATACCGGTATCAATCGAGTCGGTGACACGCTTGAGATTTCTTTCCGCAATGCCGAAGACGAAGACAATGCGCTTGATATTCTGAGAAACCGCCAGTCTGATTTGACGTTTGCCAAGTCCGAACAGGCGGGCAAATACATGATCATCGGCGCGATGTCCCAGAAAGCTATGCAGGATGTACAGGAGTATGCGCTGAAGCAGAACGTCGCGACACTGCACAACCGAATCAATGAGCTTGGCGTAGCTGAACCCGTGATCGCGCAGCAGGGTGCCGACCGTATTGTTGTTCAGCTTCCGGGCGTACAGGATACCGCTAAGGCTAAAGACATTCTCGGCCGCACAGCAACGCTTGAAGTCAGAATGGTGGACGACAGTCCCGAAGCGCTTGCTCAGCTTGCGCAGGGTACGGTTCCTTTCGGAACTGAGCGTTATAAAGATCGTGAAGGCCGCGACATTTTAGTTAAACGTCAGGTCGTTCTGACCGGCGATAACCTGAATGACGCGCAGCCCGGTTTTGACAACCAGACTCAGGAACCGACGGTTAACCTGACTCTGGACAACAAGGGCGCACGCATTTTCAAAGACGTGACACGTGAGAACGTTGGCAAGCGCATGGCGATTATCCTTTTTGAAAAAGGTAAGGGCGAAGTTGTGACAGCTCCAGTAATTCGTCAGGAAATCGGCGGCGGCCGCGTTCAGATTTCCGGTCGTATGACTACGATTGAAGCAACTGATACCGCGCTGCTTTTAAGAGCCGGTTCTCTTGCCGCTCCGATGGAAATTATTGAAGAACGTCTGGTCGGCCCGAGCCTGGGTGCGGAAAACATTAAGGCGGGCTTCCGTTCCACTCTGTGGGGCTTCATTGCCGTGTCTGTCTTCATGGTCATTTACTACCGACTCTTCGGCTTGATCTCCGCGATCTCTCTGACCTGCAACCTTCTGCTTCTGGTCGCGATTCTGTCCATGCTGCAGGCGACACTGACGCTTCCGGGTATTGCCGCTATGGCGCTGACGCTTGGTATGGCGGTGGACGCGAACGTTCTGATTAACGAACGTATTCGTGAAGAGCTCCGAATAGGGCGAACGCCTCAGCAGGCGATCAGCGAGGGCTACGGAATGGCGTTCAACACGATTTTGGACTCCAACATCACCAGCTTAATCGCGGGTATCGCGCTTCTGATTTTCGGTTCCGGCCCGGTACGAGGCTTCGCTGTGGTTCACTGTTTGGGCATCATGACCTCTATCTTTACATCCGTCATGGTTTCCAGAGCTATTGTGAACCTGTACTACGGACGCCGCAGAAAGCTCACATCTCTTTCAATCGGACAAGTTTGGCGGCCTGATGCCGACGCACCTAAGGCAAAAGGAGCATAACTATGGAACTATTTAGAATCCACAAAACGATCCCGTTCATGAAGTATTCCAAGATTCTGAACGCGATCTCGTTTATTTCCTTCTTTATCGCGATTGGTTTGCTTGTTGTACGCGGCTTAGCTTTCTCGATTGAGTTCACCGGCGGTCTCGTAATGGAGGTCAACTATCCGAACGCAGTGCCTGTTCAGGAGCTGCGTGTGGAATTAGAAAAGGCTACCGGAGGAGAAGTACAGGTCGTGAACTTCGGAACGGCTCGGGACGCGCAGATTCGTCTGCCTTTGAAGAACGGGAAAACCTCTGCTCAGATGAGCGAAGAGGTTATGAACGTAATTCACAAGAGCGAACCTGATGCGCAGCTGCGCCGAACTGAGTTCGTCGGACCGCAGGTTGGCGAAGAGCTGGCGACGGACGGTCTGACAGCCCTGCTGTTAGTGATTGTCGGCATTATGGTTTATTTGGCCTTCCGCTTTGAATGGAAGTTCGCGGTTGCGGCCATTATCGCCAACATGCACGACGTCTTTCTGGTCCTTGGCGTGTTCTCACTGTTTCAGTGGGAGTTCTCGCTGCCGGTATTGGCGGCGGTTCTGGCGGTACTCGGATACTCGGTTAACGAGTCCGTGATTATTTTCGACCGCTGTCGAGAATGTTTCCGCAAGATCAGAAAGGGGACTCCGGTAGAAATCGTCAATACTGCGATTACGCAGACGATTTCCCGTACGGTCATTACGCACTCGTCCACGCTGATGGTGACTCTTTCCATGTTCTTCTTCGGCGGTCCTGCGCTGCATTATTTTGCGCTTGCGCTGACCATTGGTATTCTTCTTGGCGTTTATTCGTCCGTGTTTGTTTCTGCGGCGATTGCGCTTTATCTTGGTGTCAAGCGCGAAGATCTGATGAAGAAGGTCCGCAAAGATGAAATTACTGACATGGTTCCGTAATTCTTTTCAGTTTCTGTGAAAAGGGCTGAAAGTCGGCCCTTGAACATCTGAAATACCTGTAAATAATCGCCTCCAAGAGAGGCGATTATTTTT
The DNA here is from genome assembly GCF_059728705.1 of Parasutterella sp. St.1A3. Lineage (NCBI taxonomy): Bacteria > Pseudomonadati > Pseudomonadota > Betaproteobacteria > Burkholderiales > Sutterellaceae > Parasutterella > Parasutterella sp. St.1A3. Next base: position 602,148 of record NZ_BAAGFK010000001.1, read on the forward strand.
GATATTTAGAATCATCTTCTGCCTATAGGCTTGGCTGCGGACGTTCTCTGAAGATTGTTGGAAAAGGGCTGGTAACGGTTGGCGCAGAAGTAACGTGAACCGGGTCTTTCAGAACGTTGGAAGCGGCCAAACCCGCCCGGCATACTCCTCAAAAAGCTCGTACTCGTACTACAGGCTTCCGTGGTCTAACAAAGAAATAGGACGATGTTTAGAAGTAAGGCTTACACATGAGGACTTGATACCGAAATTGGTATAAAACATGCTTCAGCATGTACACAAGACAATAATTTAAAAAGCCCTCAACGCCGGGATAATCATAAAGACTGAGAGTTTGTTTTCGTCATGCTTGTTTTCTTATTTCCCAAAAGCGGCGGATTAACGGCCTCGCTCTCCCAAGAATATTTAACATAGGACAAAATTGTGGTGGAGCGGATGAAACGAGCATTTAGGTGGTATTTGTTTGCGGTGAAATGCATCGTGAACTTTCACGGCCGTGCCGGTCGTGAGGAAATATGGAGCTTTTTCATATTCCAAACCATATTCATGAGCCTGTGCGCGCTCGGGGATCTTCTGATCACCGGCTTTCCAATCCTGCTGCCCGCATACGCTGCGCTCACGGCGATTCCTACAATATTAGTGATGATCAGACGGCTCCATGACTGTAACTTATCAGGATGGTGGGTTATTCTTGCTATACTTCCCCCGTTTTGTTTCTTCGTCATGAGTTGGGCGCCTGATCCGTTCCAGCCTAATCTGTATGGGACAACGGAAAGACTGTCGCATGAAGAGAGGGCTGTTAAAACCCCGCCTCCCATCATTGACGGTGTTGAATACCTAACTAAGCCCGGTTTCACTCCTCAATTGCGCAGACAGCGTGATGAGGAACAATACGAGAAAGATTTGAAAAGCATTATCGGAACACAAGATAAAGGAGTAAATAAAGATGAAAGACAAAAAGGATAGAAAACACGACAAGAAGCATGACAAGAAGGGCTGCGGCAAGAAGATCAAATGCCTTGGCAAAAAGATCAGAAGACTCGAAGAGCAGGAGCAGTATGTATCCGCTTTGATCGGTCAGCTCCAGATCGTTGCTGATGAAATCAGAATGGAAAAAGAATTCCTGGAAGACAAGCTCACAAAGAAAAAGGCTGCAAAACATCCCCGTTTTTTCAAAGAGGTTGTTGAAGTAGAAGAAGAGAAGCCTCAGGCTTAATTCGCAAAAGAGCCTCGAGTTTCGGGGCATTTCTATTTATAAGTGAGCAAACACTTGCTTACCGTTTAATAAGATAGGCACGAACCGGTGATGCTTCGATGCCTTCCCATTTCAGCGGGACTGCGTGAAGTTCGTAAAGGCCGGCCTCGACGTCCTGCAGGCAGATGTTTTCTAGAATGCAGATGTCGTGCGAAAGCAGTGCATGGTGAGCTTCAAAGTGAATACTAACTTTCGGATCAATAGATGCGGTGGAAATGCCGATCAAACGGACATCATGCCCGGTCAGTTTGTTCGCAAGTTCCTTTGAGATACCGGCTTCAGGATGATTAGTTTTCAGTAGAATTCGCTGATAATTAAAAGCAGAAGCAGGCATATCTTGGATATTGATTAATTTTCCTGCCTGAGAGACATCTGCAATATACCCGACTTTAGGAGAATCTCGTAAATAAAAAAAGCCCTCATCCCTTGTGTTACTTAGGTTGAGGGCAGTTTAAGAATTATTCCTGCGTCATAATAAATCCAACCTCTTTAGAGCCGGAACAGCGCTGTTAAAGTCCGGGAACTTTGTCTTTAGACTTCTGGCAAGCTCATGTAAGGAACAGAACCTATTTGGCATTTTTAATCCGCAAGCCTCTAAGATCTCCGGTGTCTTCGATGTTTTTATCTTCCCGCTTTTAATCATTTCTACAAGTTCAGAAGTGCTTTGCCGCTCAAGACCTTTTCTGAGATTGCTGCATTGCTCTACAGTTGCAAAGACTGACCTTTCTTCACTTAGCAGTAGTGGGGCAACGTTTGCCTCTCGAAGACAAGTGGAGATTTCCTCAGCTGTCACGTGTACGGAACTTTTTTCAGCACGATTTTGTATAAGCCGGACAGTGATAAGCGCAAGGTAAACCAGCAGACAATGCGCAATGATGTGCTTTGAGTTAAACACATACATCGGGCGCAGACCGAGATTGGACTTCATAACCCTGAAGCAGTCCTCAATGCAGTTAAGACGATGATACATACCGGCGATTTCGGCATCTTTGAGGATCGGATTTTCTCTTTCAGAGACCACTCCGTCTTTGTCTGCTTGTATCGGCGATTCCTTATACACAACGGCAACATAACCGCATAGAGCCAGTTTGTTTTGCAAGACCTTTTCATCAATTCCAAGAATTGGCTGATCCTTGCCGTTTTCTGTTTTTGCCAAACAGGCCCAACCGGTTTTTCTCGGTCCGATTTTGACTCCCGCCTGTTTCTTCGCAAGAACGATTCCCTGCCAGAGTTTCAAGATGGCCTGATCACGCTTTTGTCGTTTTTTGTTAAACGTAAAGACTAATGTACAGTTGATTTTTGAACCGTTCCCACCCGATTTCTCCCAATCGGAGACCACTTGATAAAGATTGTCATCTGGAACTTCACTGTTTAGCGGCTGATAACGTGACCGGTCCAGCATCTTTTTCGTTAGCGTTTCACCGAGCTTGGTGACTTTTTGAGCCATCAGAAAGCCCATATTGTTCCCGTTCAGCATCGTTAAATTTTCAACCGAGTTCAGGCCTCTGTCAGCTACAACTACCGCTTCTTCAACATCGTATTTTTCTTTGAGTTTGCGGATTGATTCCGGCATTTTTGCAAACTCTGAGGCATTACCGGCATAAACCTGGAAATCCAGAGGAATGCCGTTTTGATCAATGACTAAAGCAATAGAGACAAGCGGTAAGTCAAAGCGATGTTCTTTTGAGGGTCCCCGCATTCTGAAATAGCGATACTTATCGTCCGTAAGCTTTTCAATGAACGCTGCCGGAAGATTCTCGACGATGACATTTCCTTCTCGATCAAGACAATCGACTGGAAGCTCTTCGCTTATAACAGCCTGCTTAACCGTATCGATTAAAACCTCCGCAAAGTCAGACCTCTCATAGTCCTTCTCTTTATCCGACATGGTGGTTTCGAAATAAGTGTTCGTTACGTCATAAAAGAGCAGACGAGTTCTTCCGGTACCGAAGGATTGATTCATCCGGCGATTGACCCACTTAATAATTTCTTCTTTGAGATCGAACAGGTAGGTATAGGCGTCATAACAATTGTCTAAAGTTATGTCTTTGATCGGGTCGCCTAAGTACTCGTCTTTTCGCCTAAAGGTTTTCTCAATAGAGCCCGGTTCAAGAATCTTTCCGGCCACCAAGTAACGGACCAGGCTGTTCAGATCAAACTTTAGCTTGCTTGTTTGCTGCACATACTTGAACTTTCGGTCTAAAGCCAGGTCTTCTTCCCAAATCTGTTTGACAGCAAAGTGCCCGTAATTAAGCAGCGGCAGAGGACTTTGAACACGAGATTGGTCCACTTGGAAGGCTAATGTTTCTTCAAGATCTTTTAGACGCTGCTTTTGCTGCAGCTCGAGTTTTTCTTTGTGCTGACCGTTGTACTTGGCTTTGAGTTTATTAACTGCTTCCGGATCCTCTTTCAGAAGAACATCGAGTCTTCCAAATGTTTTGACAACACGATTTCTTGTCTTGCCGTTTTCATCTCTATATCCCTCAAGCAGCTTGACGTATTTATATTTGCCGCCGGTAACGATACCGATAAACATAGTAGTCCCTCACAAAGAAATCACTACAACATTATAACATAGAAATAAAGTAAAAACAAGTGAAAAAATAAGAACCACGTGGGTTCTCGAAAAAATTTAGAGAATTATTCTCCTAAAGTCGGGTTAATTGTTTGAAAAATATACCAATAACTAATTGAATATAAATGAATATTAATATTATATCGAACAAATAACACGAATATTGGGGAATACCCGTTTTTTGACTGGGATATTTAACCAGTATCACCTAAAAATCATAAAACGTAAGATGGAGCTGTGGAATTGTGGATGTCTCATCATCGTTTGCTTTCCCATTTTGCTTCATCGAAGACAATGGACTGGATCTCCTCTTCACTTTATCCAGTTCGGCGTCTCCAAAAGGAGAACATCATGTTATTTAACTCTAGTTTTACTGCTGCCGCGATTGCGGCTGCAGCTACGCTTGCGGTGACTGGAGCTTTTGCCCAAGAGGGCGGCACCCCGCTGCCGCCTCCGAAGGTCAATGCGATCACACAGAAAGTATTGGACAACCCTGATTTAACAGAACCGACAAAAGGTATTCGTACCTTGCAGGACTACATCGTTCAGGAAAAAGAAATGTGGGAATTTCTTTTCCAGAACCATCCGATTTTTGCCACATACGGTAAAGACGGCAGAGTTGTCGGAACACCCGCTATCTCAACGCGCGGATCTGAATATTTAGGCGAAGGCAATGCACAGAAGTATTCATCGCATCAGCCGGGCAACCGCCCCATGGCGTCCCAGTATCGTCTCGGCCAGCGAAGCATTCTGGACTTCCCGAATAAATTCGTCGGTCCTGAAAAGTGCGGTGAATGTCATGCGATTCAGTACGAACGTTGGAAACGCTCCCGTCACGCTCAGACCGTCCGCTTCCCCGGAGAACATCCCGAAGTTGACAACGATCTGAAGAAAAAGCTTTATGGCTCTGACGCTTCCATCCTGCCTGACGGCATCACACCGGATGTGATTTACGCCACAATCGGTACGCCGCGTACTAAATACGGCTACATCGACGGATGGCTCGTCCGCGGTTCGTATCACGTCAGAGACGGTTTGCTCAAAGACGGAACCGGTAAGGTCGTCGCCGGCGGCAACCAGTTCTCTCGCGGCTGGGCTGAATGGCTGACGCCGGAAAGAGCAAAACAGATCCATGCCGTGATCCCGGACTTCCCGGTTGAACTGAAAGATTTCGGACCGTCTGCCTCTCATCAGTGGGGTATGACTTCCTACGGTTCGACTTACGAAGGCAAACTGCTCTTCCAGTCGGCAACATCCTACTGCGAAGTCTGCCACGCCTTTAAGTTTGACTTTAAGGATAAGAAGGAATTCTTCGCTGCTTTAGGCAATCCGAAAGAGCTCCAGAAACACACTATTTCCAAGGGCATCTCCTGCGAAGAATGTCACGGTGAAGGCGGCCACTTGGTCGGCAACACCAACAACATGAGCACAAACTGCGATCGCTGCCATCAGCGCCTGAACTTCATCGAAGACGAAGTTAATCGTCCCGATGCACAGGGCAAGCTCGAACGCGCGTTCAATGCTAAGACAAAATCTTCCTGCCCGTCCTGCGGTACAGAAGGTGCTCAGCTTTTCATGTCCAAGCACTACGAAAAAGGTATGCGCTGCGTGACATGCCACGATCCGCACGAAGTGACCAGCAACGATTGGAAGTCCGGCGTAACACGTCCGGCTATCCGTCAGAGCTGCCAAGACTGCCACACTGTACAGGCTGAAATGGTTGCGAATGCCGACACACACAGCAAGGTTGACTGTATCGCCTGCCATATGCCGTTCACGATGAGCTGCGAAAACTTCACAGCGATTCAGCGTCCTGATATGGCCGGTTTCGACGCTGTTCGCCGCTCTCACCTCTTCAAGATCGAAGTTGATCCTGAGAAGAAGATGATGAATCCGGCTCCGGGTCAGTCCCGCGCTTCCAACTCTAAGGGCTGGCGTATTGCCCGCGACGAAGAAGGTCACGGCTACGTTGACCTGATGTGGAGTTGCGCACGTACATCCATCGCTGACTTCACAGTCGTTGAAGGACAAGGCTGCCACAGCCCGTTCCAGTCCGAACTCGATCAGGGCCTGATCTATCAGGACCAGAAAGAGATTTACGGCGAAGTTATGAAGTGGCAGAACCCGATTAAGGAAGGCCATAAGAAGAATGTCGAAGCTCAGACTCGTATCAACAAGCTTCTTGAAGTGACGAAGCTGACGCCGGAACAGAGAACTGAAGCTATGCTTCTTCTTGACAAGGCTGCCGACATTATCAAACAGGTCGAAAAAGACGGTTCTTGGGGTGTCCATGCGTTCAATTACACGAAACAGCGTGTTGATACCGCCCAGGCTTACCTCACGAAAGCTCAGTCCATTATTGACCAAGGCGGTTACGTCAAGGCCTCTGCAGCTAAGTAGTAGTTAAGCACAGTGTTAAATGCGCTATGGGCTTCGGCCCATAGCCCAATCGAAGTAAAAATGATGAAATTGAAGTTAATTGGGGTGGTGTTCTCCTCTGCAATGCTCCTGTTCGCTCCTGCCGCTCACTGCGGCGGGGGAGAGGAGCTGGTTGAAGCACCCGTTTATGACGAGCTCCTTAACCAAATATCCATGCGCGAAGCAGAAATGCTCTGGCAGGCTGGAGTTCCGTTCTATGACGTTAATACCCTTGAAGTTTGGACAGAGGGATTCATTCCGGGCGCGATATTTTTCAACGTTCGTGATTGGAAAAAACTCCTTCCGGCCGATAAAGACAAAACCATTGTTTTCTATTGCGCTAACAAACTTTGTACTTCCAGTGAAATGGCTGCCCGAGAAGTGATGAAGCTTGGGTATACGGATGTTCGGCAGATGCCGGACGGCATTGACGGCTGGAAGCTTTCCGGCCGAAAAGTAGAAAAACCGTAAGTGCCTCTCATCATTGAAGCATCAAACTCATTTATGAAAGAAGTGATTATGTTGACCCTAGATAAAACATTACTGTCAGTCTCCCTAGCCTTTGCTCTTGCAGGAACGGCTTTTGCTCAACCGATGGACCAGGAGGCTAAAGAGTCTTACAGCTTAGGGGCCTCGGTAGGAAACTACTTATCCTCTCAGATCTACAAACAGACCGAGCTCGGAGCCTCCGTCAATATGGATCAGGTGATGGCCGGCCTGCAGGACGCGATGAAGAACAAGAGCAAACTCAGCGAGGATGAAATGCTTCAGGCCTTAAACACCCGCGCAGAGAAGCTCAATAAGCTCTTTACCGACAAACTGAATAAGATCAAAGAGACAAATAGAAAAGCGAGCAGCGACTATTTGGAAACCAATAAGTCTAGGAAGGGCGTCAAAGTAACGGCTTCCGGCCTTCAGTATGAAGTGCAGAAGGAAGGCGCCGGACCCCAGCCTAAAGAGGAAGACATCGTCACGGTGGATTATTCCGGCAGATTGATCGACGGAAAAGTCTTTACCAGCCCTGACGGGAAGGTTAGAGAAGAGAAGTTTGTCATGATGACGCTGATCCCCGCACTTAAAGAAGGTTTGACAATGATGAAAGAGGGATCGAGTTACACGTTCGTCGTCCCGGCCTCGTTAGCCTATGGTGAAGAAGGCGCCGGAGATATTCCGCCCGAATCAGCTCTTATCTTCGATGTAACACTGAAAAAGGTTGAAAAGCCGGGTGCGAATAAGGATGCAGCAATGCCTGCCGGCCATCCCAAGATGGCTTGGCCGCATGGCTAAGCATCATAACCGCACTATCCGAACCTAACGTTCGGAAACCGCTCCGCCTGGAGAGAGAAAGTTTAACTTCAAGCGGATTCGCTCGGCGAAATAAATTACGACAGATCTCAAATCTGTCATGGAGAATAACCGTGAGCTTACAAATCGACAGAAGAAAATTTCTAGCCGGTACGACTGCTGGATCGTTGTTCGTGCTCACCTTAGGCGGCTGCAAGCCGGAAGATAAAGGTTCTCCGCAAGCTGCGAAGTCCGGCGCCTCGGGCGCTAAGACCGGCAGCGGCGGAACAACCGCCAGACCGCACTATGCGATGGTCTTTGATCAGAACAAGTGCATAGGCTGCGGTTTGTGCAAGACAGCTTGCAATGAAGCCAACGACTTGCCTAAAGGGCGCTCGCGCCTGCTGCTGGAGCGGCAGAGTACGCACGTACCCGGCACGCCGTGTCCGCAGTGCGGAAAACTGGAAGGATGCGACTGCGAACGCATTTACGTTCGTGTTTCCTGTCAGCAGTGTCAGGATGCGCCCTGCGCACGCGTCTGTCCGACCGGTGCCGCACATGTGGACAGCAAGACCGGAATCGTTACGATGGACCCGGATCGCTGTGTCGGCTGCAAGTACTGTATTGCGGCTTGCCCTTACAACGTTCGCTTCATCAATGAAAAGACAAAAACAGCGGAAAACTGCGACTTTTGTCTTAAGACCAAACTGGCTAACGGCGAGGAACCGGCCTGTGTTCAGGCATGTCGTCACGGAGCTTTGTACTTCGGCGACTTAAATGATCCTCAGTCCATTATCAGTCGTCTGCTGCGTGTGAAGGATACCGTCCGCATTCGTCCGCATCTTGGTACCGAACCGAGTCTGCGCTACATCCCTGTAACTAAAGAAGGAGTCTAGTTATGGACTTTACAATCGGTTTGACAGAAGGTGTCGCATGGCCTTGGCCGATTGCGGTGTACCTTTTCCTCGCCGGTATTTCAGGCGGTGCCGTCGCAGTCGCGATCTGTATGAATCTGTTCCGAGGTGTCCATCAGGATACCCCGATCATGAAAGCAGCCAGTTTAATCGGCTTCGTCACGATCGTCCTCGGCATGATCTGTCTGGTTCTGGACCTTACCAATCCGCTGTTTTTCTGGCGAATTCTGGTCTACTACAACCCGACTTCCGTCATGAGTATCGGTGTCATGGCTCTGCTGTTTTACATTCCGCTGGTATTCGTCCTGATGCTTGTTTCACTGCGTCAGGAGATAACCTCCATCGGATGTCTGAAATGGCTTGACCCGACCATCGGTTTTCTGGCTAAGTTCCGTGTCGCGCTCGACTGGATCGTTCTGATTCTTGCGATCGCAATCTGCGCATACACAGGCTTCCTGATCTCCGCTCTGATCCGCTTCCCGCTGATCAACACCGCCGTTCTGCCCGCGCTCTTCGTCGCTTCTGGCTTCTCTGCCGGCTGCGCTGCGACCAAAGTGCTTGCCGCTTGGCTCTTCGGTGCTGATCGTCACGGTGAAGATCTTCATGCGCTCCACGCAGCTGAATGGCCGATTATGGCTGTTGAAGCAATGTGTCTGCTCATGATCATCATCGCTCTGGTAAGCGGTAACGAGGCCGCTAAGGCTGCCGCTTCGGCATTCTGCTTCGGCCTTTGGGCACAGGTCTTCTGGATCGGTGCTGTGGGTATCGGCTTCATCGTCCCGTTGGTTCTCAGCTTCTTCGGAAGCCGGAATTTCCGAGACAGTGCTGCCGTGTTCTACACCAGCGGTTTGGCGGCAATCTGCGGCATGATGTGCCTTCGCTTGTTCATCATCTACGCAGGCCAGATCAATTCGATCTAATGTTTTAACTCTGCTTCGGGTTTCTTCGGGAACCCGAAGCTTTTCTATCTCAAATTCTCAATTGCGGTTAAGATCCACTGAGAACACAGGATTTATATGTACCGACGCTTTTTCTTACTCACCGTTACCTCAGCAGTTTTATCGGGATGCTCTAAACAGTCGCCGGCTCCGGAATTGAAACCGCTTCCTTTTTCAAAACATGACCGCTGCCATATCTGCGGCATGGTTATCCTTAACTATCCTGGCGCAAAGGCTCAAATCTTTATCAAAAACGAAAAAGAGCCTCTAAAATTCTGCTCCGTAAAAGACGGATTTACCTTTATCCTCCAGCCGGAAAATGCACGACGCGCCGCGGCTTTCTTTGTCAGTGACTTCGGAAATTCAACAGAAGCACAGCTTCATGAAAAAATGCTTTCCGCCAAAGACGCCTTCTATGTCGCAGGATCCGATGTCCACGGCGCTATGGGTAAATCGATCCTCCCCTTTAAAACGAAGGATCAGGCGCAGGCCTTTATGCGCGAACACGGCGGAAAACTTCTCTCTTATACGCAGGTAACCCTTGAGGAAATCAAGGCGCTGAAAGGTCATTAATGAAGCGGTTGGTCCTCTGCGCTGCGGTCATCATGCTGTCGTTCTCGGCAGCTGCGGCCGATTTTTATGTTTCTTCCGCGCCGGAGCTTTCTCAGGCGCTTGCAGCCGCAGCCGACGGAGATAGGATTGTTCTGCGACCCGGCGAATACGCCGGAAACTTTGTTATTTCCAAAAAAATAAAACTCAAGGGCAGCCCCGGGGCCTTTATAGACGCTAAGGGGAAGGGTACTGCACTTTTAATTCGCTCTTCAGATGCTGAAGTCTCAGATCTGGGGATAAAAAATTTCGGTTCAGACCTTTATGAGCGAGACGCCGGAGTGCGCATCGATGAAGGCTTTAAAAATGTCCGGCTTCATCAATTAAATATTACAGGCCCCGGCTTTGGGGTCAGAGCCGATCGCACTGAGAATGTCACGGTTGAAAACTGTGAGATTCGCGGGGAGAGAAAAATGCATGTTCTGGACAGAGGTGACGGCGTTTATTTCAATTATGTCAAAAACGCTTCTCTCAGCGGCAATAAAGTTCTCTATACCCGTGACGGTTTCTATTTTGAAAATACCGACAATACGGACAGCCGCGGCAATAGTTTCGCCGGGCTTCAGTACGGTATTCATTATATGTTTACGCGCGGAGACCGCGCTCAGGACAATAAGGCAAGAGCCGTGATCGGCGGCTATGCGCTGATGAGTTCGGAACGAATTCGTCTGGAAAATTCCGAATCTCAGGGCGCGGTAGAGTTCGGAGTTCTGCTTAATGAAACCAAGGACAGCATTGTTCGGGGCAATAAGGCGGTGAAAACGCATAACCGACGGGGCAGGAGAGAGCTCGATACAGAGGGCAAAGGTCTATTCATATATGGAGCCGGCGCCAATATTGTCGAAAACAACACGTTTGAAGGCAATGACGTTGGAATCGGCATCGCACTCGGCGGAGAAGAAAGTACACTGACCCGAAATCGAATTATTAATAATCGGCTTCAGGTGCGTTATGTTGGCTCGTCTCGCTTGGAATGGAGCAGCGGCAAAATAGGCAATTATTGGAGCGGTTATCAGGGCTGGGATTTGAATAGGGACGGCATCGGAGATGTGCCGTATCAGCCGAACGATTCTTTAGATCGCCTTTTTTGGCTCTATCCGCAAATCCGCTTTCTCATGGAAAGTCCGCTGATTGTGCTGTTAAAGTTCATGACCGCAAAATTCGACTTTGATAAAGACAAAGGCGTCACAGACTCATATCCCCTGATCGTCGATCCCGATTCCGTATCAGCTGAAAGGGTGTCAAATGAACGCAGTTGAATGCAGAGATTTATTTTTTAACCGGGGCAAACGATCGGTGCTCAAGGGCATATCCCTGCAGATTGCGCCGGGTGAGCTGGTCGCGCTGATCGGCCCGAACGGCGCCGGCAAGTCGACATTGATCAAGCTGCTTTTAGGCCTTCTAAAACCGGCTTCTGGATCGGTTCGAATTTTTGAAAAGGAAGCCGGTTCTGATCCGCTCAACGTCGGCTATCTTCCTGAGAATGTTAGTTTTTACAGCGGAATGACATTTGAAGAGCACCTCTCATATTTTGCGTCACTGAAAGGCGTCGGCAGAGACAGGGTAGAGGAACTGATCAGCGTCTTAGGCCTGGAATGTGTCAGGAAGCAGACACTGAATCGAAGCTCAAAAGGTCAGAAGCAGCGTCTCGGCCTTGCACAGGCGATTCTCTCCAAGCCCGGTCTGCTGCTTTTGGATGAGCCGACGGTTGGGTTGGATCCGCAGGCGTCCGCCTTTATGTATCAGGAGCTGCATCGTCTTAAAGAGGCTGGATGCGCGGTTCTTGTCTGCACGCATGAGCTTCTGCTCGCGCAAGCCTATATGGATCGGGCTTTAATGATTTGCGGCGGTAAAAAAGCCGCTGAAGGTACGTGCAGAGAAATGATCCGGCAGAGCGGCTTGTCTGAAGAGACTGCTGAAATGTCGCTTTTGGATATTTACTGCCGAGTGCTGGACAAAGAGAACGGTAAAGAGGTTTTATGAAAGTACTGAGTTCAGCGCTTCTGGTTGCTGCAAAAGAATTTAGAGACTGTTGGCGTAATCTTTGGCTGATTACCGGAACGCTTCTTTTTGCCCTTCTCTCGCTCGGCATTGTGTTCGGAACCGCTGCGATCGGAGGAGATTTTTCTTTCAGGCCGATGACGGCGGTTTTAAATTCCCTTGTCTCTCTATCGGTCTTTCTGATTCCTTTGATCGCCATTCTGATCAGTTACGACGCTTTCGTCGGAGAAGCCGAGCAGGGGACGCTGCTTTTGCTCCTAACCTATCCGATCAGTCGAACATCTATTTTGCTTGGAAAACTGATCGGTCACAGCGCTGCGCTTTTTTTGTGCATCTTTTTGGGGTTCTCTGTGCTTTTGATTCTGACGGCTGCCAGACTACTTCCCTATGACTTCAGCGCACTGCTGAGGCACTTGGTCTTGTTGGCATTAAGCGGCTGGATGCTTGGCGTCATCTCGATTCTGCTCTCTTATTTAATCAGCATTCTCAGTCCGTTCAAAGCGTTTGCGCTGGGCATTCTTCTGGTGATCTGGCTCGCGCTTGTGATTTTTTACGATTTAGCTCTGCTGATTCTTGCGATTGCGGATGATTCTCTGACGCAAGGGGCGCTGAACTTCTTTATGGTTTTGAATCCTGCCAGTGCTTTCCGATTGCTCAATCAGGAATCGTTAGGTATCGTAACGACGTATATTGCCCCCGCTTATCTTGGGTTATATTTGCTGCTCTGCGCGGTGGCCTTATTTTTGGCCGATCGAATTAGTTTCGGAAGAAGGAGCCTGTGACAGATCGTCACCAATAGAAAGGATATACAAATGAAAATTGCAAAAGCACTTGTCGCTGCGGTTTGTCTGGCAGTTTCCGCGGCAGCCTGGTCACAGGCGATGCTTCAGGAAAAGGTCTACAACACCGGAGACGCGCTTAAAAAGCCGATGGTGATGACGCCTTTTACCGAATTTCAAAATGCCCGCAAAATTCCGGCGCTTGATTTATACACGCTTAGCGGCGAGCCAGTTGATCTCAGGAACTATCGCGGCAACGTTGTGATCCTGAATATTTGGGCGAGCTGGTGCGCACCCTGCATCAGAGAGATTCCCGCGATCACAAAGCTTCAGCAGGAGCTGAAGAATTCGAAGATAAAGATCATCGGAGTCTCTGTGGATGATTCCGTAACTGGTCTTCCGCGTTTTTTAAAGCGTAATAAGGTTTCTGATTTCATGACACTGGTTGACCCGAGGAAGACGGTTGATAATGTCATTCCTCTGACAGTTGTACCTACGAACTACATTCTGGACAGAGACGGAAATATGGTCGGTGTGCTGAGAGGCTATCTTCCCTGGGAGGATCCGGACGTTCTGACCTTCCTGAAGAAGCTCGAGGCGAAGTACGCTGATCCCGCAAAACTCGAAGAAAGCGGCAAACAGCAGTAAAGGATCTGAATTCCCGTTCATGTAAAAACAGGGCGGGAATTTTTATTTTCAGCTTCTGTTTAACGTTTTGAAACCTTGGCTCTGTCGGTGCGATCTCGGTGATCTTCCTACATTTACGGCTTCGCGTGTTCAGGCATTAGGGCCGGCTGAGTAGCCTGAGGCTATTTGAGGTTGAACTTACGCCTTGTTTCTTCTTTGTTTTTTGTATCATAGTTTTGGGGTAAACGCAGCAGGTGCGATGAGATAGTGCGCTTCGAGGCCCAACCCCAACTTTCCTTTCCTAGATTGTACAAATCGGGCAGGGAATTTTAATTTTCAACTTCTTCATAAGGTCCTCGTAACGTTTTGGTATCTTGTGCCAGAGGTATGTGACATGTCCCTCAGTGACGAACTTATTGATGGTTAATGCATTGAGTTCACTTATCAGGCGAGGTGCTCGCTCCGGATCAATGTCGGCGTCCTGAAGACGTTTATGCAGTATCAGGCTTAGAGTCAGACCTAAATACGTGATAAAGACTTTTCCTTCAAGAGCTCTTTCAGAATACCCCAGTCTTCTGCCGCTGCATCTGTCTTTGTAGTTATTAAACGATTTTTCAACAATGCCCTTTTGTCGGTAAATATTTAGAGCTTTGTCCGGATGCGCAATCCTGTCGGAACCAAGTAAGAAGAAGCCGCAGCTCTGGCAGAACTGAGTCCAAGCTGGAACATTAAATACGTATCTGTTCTTGCCGTCAGCTCCTTCCTCAGGGTTGAAAAATTGTCTGAAATACGGAGAGTTCGGAACTTCTCCATCTGTTAAACGCCGCTTAAAATCTTCGATCAATTGAGTCATGTTCATGACGCAGTCGGCTTCTCTTTCTTTGCTGTAATAGACATGGAGAAACAACTTATCTTGCTCGACACCGGAATGCCGCAGAATTTCGCGCATTGCACAAAAGCAGTTAACACTGCTCTTAAAGGCTGCGGGCAAACATAGTCTGAGGGAGCCGGCTTCTGCCTCAAAGGTTTGCTCAGCAATTTTCAAGTCAGAACGAAGCCCGCAGACAAAGCCGACGTGATTGCGGAACATCATCTGCAAATTTTGATCAGAGCAAAACTCTCTATCCGACACCAGGCTGATATCTTCCTCATCAATTTTGGCCGAGCGCGCAAACAGGTTCTTCAGTAAAACAACATCTGTGATAGAACTGTCCGGCACCTTGTAGTAAAGAGGCTCGGCTGTCTTCTCGTCGATCAGCAGCGCTAGCTTTAGCAGGGCCTCTTCGTTGTTGAGTCCGTGGGCTGCGTTATGAACTGTTTGCGAGAACGAGGATACCGAAGTGGCATCGAATACCCAGTAATTGTTTTTGCCCGATTCTTTATTAGAGGCAAGACGAAGCTGCAGGTATTGTTCGACTGAGGGTTGGTAATTGATGGATTCAAATAATTCGGAGATTCTCTGCGAAGGTATAACGGCAGCCGGATAGAGTGAGCTTTGAGCAATTACGTCGTAGTTAGACAAAGAGGTGTCCGGGTGGATAACAAAGAATATCGCTAAGGAAAGCAGCTCCTGCCAATGCTTTGGAAAGACGGTTTTTAAGGTTTGAGTTATTCCAGTTTGTATGGCAATTTGCTCTAATACATAGCTGGCTCCGGCGTTTAGTGTTTTTGTTCGATTTAAAACCATTTGAGCCGTCGACAGACTGACTTCCGGCATGCCAACCGGGCAGAGCTTGTTATCGGCAAAAGTTAGTTCGACATCCTTGTATTGAGGATTGTCTCGAAGAAATTTCCTCCCTAATTCCACCTTGCCGTCGATCAGACAGCCAAGGGTAATTCGGTGCTTGCTAAAAGAACGACGTTTAACCGGGTCCCATGCATTCTGAAATTGATACAGATAGTCTTTGCCCTTGATATTTACCTTGATGACATGCTCAATTGCCTGCGGAAGCATATGAAACCCTCCACTTGGATTAAATGATCATAATCGGTTAAATAGACAAAGATAATGTTCAATGCCCGATTTGCGGGCGTTTGGGGCACTGTATACGGCCTACTTATGATCGGTTTTTCAGGGATTCAGTAAAGAGAAAGCCCGCCGAGAAGCGGGCTTTACATACGGGAGAGCTGATTATTCGTCCGGATAACCGTTCGGATTCATCATCTGCCAGCGCCAGGTGTCTTCGCACATCTTTTCAATGCCGCGTTTGGCCGTCCAGCCGAGAAGTTCGTGCGCTAAGGTCGGATTCGTCCAATAGGCTGCTTTGTCTCCAGGGCGTCTCGGACAGATTTCATAAGGGATATTGCGTCCGCTCATTTTTTCAAACGCTTTGACGAGCTCTAAAACCGTTGTATTGCTGCCGGTGCCGAGATTTACCGTAATTAGCTGAGGCTTGTGATTCAGAACTCTGAGCGCATCGAGGTGACCGTCCGCAAGGTCTTCCACGTGAATATAATCGCGGGCGCCGGTACCGTCTCGGGTCTCGTAATCATTGCCGAAAACCTTCAGACAGGGTCTGCGGCCGACTGCGACCTGAGAAATAAAGGGCATCAGATTGTTAGGGATGCCGTTCGGATCTTCTCCGATCAGACCGGATTCGTGCGCACCTACCGGATTGAAGTACCGAAGAATCGCGATCGACCAATCCGGCTCTGCTCTGAAGAGCTTTCTAAGCACTTCTTCAATCATCCATTTGCTCAGACCGTAGTTGTTGATCGGAGCAAGCGGCGTGGATTCGTCAAATTCATCGTACCCCGGATCGCCGTATACAGTCGCGGAAGAAGAAAAGATGAATTCTTTCACGTTGAACTTCTTCATGACGCGAAGCAGAACAATGGTGCCTTCGACGTTATATGAGAAGTAGAGCAGGGGGTCGCTCTCAGATTCTCCGACTGCCTTTCGCCCAGCGAAATTGATGACGGAGTCAATCTTGTATTGGGTGAAAAGATCTTCAAGGGCTTTCTCGTCACGAATGTCTCCGACAACAAGCGGAGGACGCTTGCCGGTGATTTTTTCGATTCGATCGAGAACAGTACGCTTCGAATTGCTGAAGTTGTCAAAAATCACGGGCGAATACCCCGCCTCAATCAGTTTGACGACCATGTGGGATCCGATGTAGCCGGTTCCGCCTGTAACTAGGATATAGCTCATATGCTCAGAAAAAGAGAAAGACCACCGAAGTGGTCTCTCGGTTTAGGAAGGATTATTTATCGAGGGCGTCGAAAATACGGCGGCTGATTTCTTTGACATCACCGACGCCGTCAATGCGGACATATTTGGTGTTGTCTTTGCCTTCTTCAGCGGCTTTCTTATAGAAGCCGACAAGCGCTTCAGTCTGATCGTGATAAACGCGAAGGCGTTTTTTAACGGTTTCTTCGCTATCATCAGGACGCTGAACTAAATTTTCACCGGTGACGTCGTCTTTTCCGGGAACTTTCGGCGGATTGTAGACAACGTGATAGGTACGGCCGGAAGCGATGTGGACGCGTCTGCCGCTCATGCGTTCAAGAATGACTTCATCGGGAACTGCGATTTCGACAACATAATCGATCGGAATTCCGGCTTTAACCAGAGCTTCGGCCTGCGGAATAGTGCGGGGGAAGCCGTCAAAAAGGAAGCCGTTCTTGCAGTCGGGCTCCAGCAGTCTTTCTTTGACAAGACCGATGATGATATCGTCGCTGACGAGTTCTCCGGCGTCCATAATCTTCTTAGCAGCCAGGCCAAGAGGAGTACCGGCTTTTACCGCGGCGCGGAGCATGTCCCCGGTCGAAATCTGGGGAATTCCATAGTGTTCTTTAATGAGGGCTGCCTGTGTCCCTTTACCGGCTCCCGGGGCTCCGAGAAGAATCAAACGCATGTGTGCCTCCGAATATATATAGTGTGGTTGGGTCTAAAGATACCATTTTGGACTGATGTCCTTAAGATTTCAAGAGACTTGGGTTAAAAGCAATCGGTGTCAGCTGTTAAATTCCTTAGCGGCGCAGAAAGCTCGGACCCTTTCGAGGTCCTCAGCGGTATCAACGCCCGGAGGAATTTCATCATTGAATACAGACACCGCGATCTTGTAGTCATTCCAAATCGCGCGAAGCTGCTCGAGACTTTCAAAGGCCTCCAGAGGAGACTTCGGAAGTGTCGGGTAGCTCTTCAGGAATCCGCATCGGTAACTGTAGATGCCGACATGTCTCAAACCGAGGTCTTGGGGCAGAACTTCTTGTTTTTTTGCGAATTCATCGCGTGCCCACGGAATCGGCGCTCTGCTGAAGTAAATCGCCCGGTTGTTCTTATCGAGAATCAGCTTGACGACGTTCGGATTAAAGAATTCCTCGGAACTTTTGATGCGGATCGCGGCCGTTCCCATGACGCTCTGCGCGTCATTAACCAAGAGGTCGGCAGCCGCAGAAATGATATTGGGCGGGATGAGCGGTTCATCGCCCTGAACGTTCACAATGATTTCATTGTCCGGAATACCGCTTTTCTCTGCGGCTTCGCAGATGCGGTCGGTTCCGCAGGCATGATCCTTGCGTGTGAGGACTGCCTGAACACCGAATTTTTGACAGCACTGAAGGATGCTTTCATCGTCCACAGCGCAGATCACGCGGGAAGCTCCGCTTTTGAGCGCTTGTCTGGCAACGTGCACGATCATGGGTACGCCGCAGAGGTCTGCGAGCGGTTTATTCGGAAGCCGAGTGCTTTTTAAGCGCGCGGGAATAATGACGGTAAAACTCATTTCTTCTCCAGTTTTTCAACTTCTTCCTCAGTCATATCGCGCGCTTCGCTCGGAACCATCGCAGGGATGTCGTCGACAACGGGAAACGCCTTTAAGTCGCTTTTGCAGTAGAACTCTTTTTTGTCTTTGTTCCAGCGAAGAGGTCCTTTGCAAATCGGACAGACCAAAATTTCTGTAATTTTCGGATCCATTTGAATCTACCGGTTAGTGGTTATTTGTTTTGTAACGTTCGGAAGCAGCCGTGATTTTCTTTTCAATAAAATCAACGAGGAATTTATCCAGCTGCGTTTCTAAAGGAACGACATAAATTCGTTCATCATTTTTGATTTCCGGATGCTTTCTGCACTTCACAGCATCTTTCTCAGTAATAAAAATGAGATCAGCCTTGCTTTCAGCAAAAGGATTTTTTGTGAAGCTGTAATGATCGGGCAGAGGAATCGGGTTGATTTCAAGGTCGTGCGCGCGAAGCATTGAGAAGAACCTGTCCGGAACGGCAATACCCGCCATCGCGTCCGCTTTCAGCTGTTTTTTTGCCTGCATGCGCGCAAGCGTATCCAAAGTAATCTTTTCCCCGCTCGCATAATTGATCGCGTCGGAAAAGCCGCTTGTTGCGGCGTAGCGAGGCGTAGATGAAGTCACAACATCTTCGGTGGCGTTAAGCACAATGGCGTCAACTTCGTCAAGCCGAGCAGGTCTTTCGCGAAGCGGTCCGGCAGGAAGCACCCAGCCGTTGCCTAAACCGCGAGCGCCGATGACAGCGAGCTCGACATCTCTGCCAAGTTCATAATGCTGCAGACCGTCGTCACTGATGAGTACGTTGACAAGCGGGTATTCTGCCAACAGGGATTTGGCGGCATCAACACGCTTTTTGCATACGAAGGTCGGAGCTCCGGTGGATTTTTTGATGAGCAGCGGTTCATCGCCGACGATGTCGGGATTACTGTTTTCCTCAACTTCGACAGGAGCGTCGGCGGCCCCTTTGTAGCCGCGTGAAATGACGCCGGGATTCCATCCTCTTTCCCGAAGAGCGCGAACAAGAGATATGGTTACGGGTGTTTTGCCGGTTCCGCCGACATAAATATTCCCAACCACAACAACCGGGACGCCGACATTCGTGACTTTAGCGTTTTTGCGCCGACGGCTCGAAGCCCACATAAAAACCGCAGAAGCGGGAAGCAGGAGCCAGGAAATTATTCCGCGCTTATCCCACTGTTTATGCAGGAGTGTTTCTAGTTGTACGTTCATTAGACAAGAAGAAAAAATAAAGTTCTATTCTAAATTCTAAACGTTCTGAAATAATCACTCGAGAAAAGCAATTTTTGAACAGCGGGTATCAGGGCGTACGCATGAATTTATTTGTTAATTAGTGAGGTTAACGCCTCCAGAGCTGCTGTCGGAGACTGCAGCTTAGCCATGATTCGCTTCACGCTTTTAGCCTCTTTGCCGGTTTCGGTTTCCTCTTCTTTTTGAAGTTTTCTGATCATCCCGAGCGCCCATTTATTCAAGAGGACTCTGTTTTGCAGATAGTTGGCGTTTTTGCACTGTGTTCTATCTTGGTAGAAGTTAACATCCAGGACGTAGTGGAGGTCATTTTCAATTCCCCAGTGACGTCTAACGGCTCTGGCACATTGTTCTGCGATATGGGCATTCAAGAAGTTCAGGGAGCTAATGTAGTAGCGATCAAGAGAACTGATCTCGCCGGTTGTCTTGTTAACGCTCTCTGTTGTAGCTTTAATGATCGTGCCCTCATCCAGCCCTATCCACTTCTTCAATAAGGCTGCGGGCAGGCAACTTCCGGGAAGGACCGAAATCTTTCTTGTCTCGATTCTTCCATGTCCGAGTTCAACTTTTTCGGTCTCCAGCGTACGGGTTTCGGTGCGGTCCACGAAGCTTAACTGCATGTCATAAAACAACGATTTGTGGTTCTGTTTCACCGCAAGGCAGTAGTCTGCCTTTCTTTGGATTAAAGCTGAAGCAAACTTTTCCTGCGTATTGAGTGCATCGGCCGTAACAATACATCCTGCCAAATCGAGTCCCTCAACCATGGAGGCGGCGTGCGTGATCTCATTTTCCTTGCTCCCGATGAGCTTTTGTCCTAAAGCAATTCCATTTTCAGTGTCATAGAAGGTAAGAATGTATTTACCGGCTCTTTCTCCACTTCTTCTGGAGGCTTTGACCGCTTGACCGTCCACTGCAACAATTCGAGAAGTAAATTTATGAAGCAGAGGTTCTACAAGTCTGCCGTAAAAGCTTTGGAATTGTTCAGGATCTATCAGCATAAGAAGACGCCGAACGGTATCGTGAGAAATATCCTGCTTAGGAAAGTCTTCAAATGCTGTTTCCAGGGCTGCCCGATGGTTGCTCCAATAATCTGCGATTTGCACACAACTTGTCTGCCCGGACAAGGAGCTGAGCAAAGCGACTAAATACACGTACGCCAAAGGATATTGAACTTTCGCAGCCTGACGAGGGTCAACAACTTCATTGGACAGAATTTCAGAGGTTTTATTAACGACTTCTGCAGTCGAAGACTTAACCTCCAGCTTCAAATCCTTGATTTGTTGTTTGAGAAGGTAGCTTTTGGCATAAGTAAATACACCGTTAACGATCGTACCGACCTGAGTACGCTGTTCACGAGATCTTTTGTGTTCCTTACTGTAGTAATAAGTGGACTTGTAAACATAGAAGCGTTGTTGTTTCTCGTTCCAGTTGACCTTGCAGCCTTGCGGGATAAGGTCGAGGATTTCCTTGCTGACAGCCATCATGCCACCTATTAAATTACAGACATATATATTATATGCTATATTTCAAAAAAAGTCAACCGTTTTTGTCGACTTTTTAATGAGTTAAGGATGTTTTGTTAAAAATTTTGTGCGTTCGCCCTGAGCGGGTATCTGTACTGTCGACTTTTTGTTGACGAATGTCCTAAGAGGATTTTTGAAAAAGTCAAGATTTTTCATTCTTCAGATGCAAAAAAACAATTACTTTTGAGTCAATAGGATAGTTATTAAACTTGTCCTCCACATTGTGGATAACTTTGTGAATAAGTGAATAACTTAATGGAAAAATGACAAATGATTTTTGTGCCTTACTCGAATTTTAGATACGAGCCTTTTTATAAAAATTACGTAAAAACAAATAGATATAAGCCAAAAACAAGATTGACAATTAAATTATCTTCCTCCACAGCAGCCGAGTCGGATTGTGAATAAAATTGTGAGTAACTTTTGGGATAACTATTAAATCGCCTGAAAATCGGCTGATTTTTCATATGGATAACGCAAAGATGTCGGTTAAGTTCCTTTCTGTGTATGAAGCGGTTCGTTTGCTGAACAATGCGCTTGCCAACCTAGGGTTCATTTGTGTAGAAGGTGAGGTTTCTGCCTTTAAGCAATACAGCTCCGGTCATTGGTATTTCACGATTAAGGACAGCGACGCAGCCTTGTCCTGCGTTTTGTGGAAAAGCCGCAGTTATGGAATTAGGCCTCCTAAGCTTGGAGATAAGGTCCGATTAAAGGGATCAGCTAACGTTTGGGAGAAGAGTGGCAACCTGTCATTCGTTGCCTCAGAATTAAGTTACGCCGGAGAAGGCGAGCTCTATGAAAAATTTCTGCGCCTGAAAAAAAAGCTTTCAGATCTCGGCTGGTTCGATCATCACAGAAAGAAGGCGATTCCAAGAGTGCCTCACCGCATCGGCATCATCACAAGCCGACAGGGCGCCGCGGTTAGAGATGCGATCCATCGGCTGAGAGAGCGGGCACCGTACGCGTCCATAACTGTTTATGACACACCGGTACAGGGCGTTCGCAATGAACTCAAGATCGCTCGGGCGATCCGATATGCTAATCTTTACGGCAATGATGATGTACTGCTGCTGATTCGAGGCGGAGGAAGCATCGAGGATCTTTGGAACTTTAATGAAAGGGTTGTGGCCGAGGCAATTGTGCAGAGTCGTATTCCGATCATATCCGGAATCGGTCATGAGACAGATACGACGATCTCGGACTTAGCTGCGGACCGAAGAGCTCCGACTCCGACCGGGGCAGCTGAAGCGGCCGCCGAGAAACTGGACGTGCTTCGATCGGAAATCAATACCTTCTGGGACCGCACCGAGCTTACGTTCCGCAAAGACGGAGATCAGCGGTATTTTGATCTGGAGCATTTTTCAGCACGCTTTGAAAACGGCCGGACGTTTCTTGAACCCTTTGCCCGTCACGTAAACCTTGCTTCCCGTTTAGTGCGTGTGGATTTTGCCCGCCTGCATAAAGAGACGTCTTCAAGTTTGGATGTTCTGGCTCAGGGATTGTCCTCGCTCTTGGAGCAGGAGAAGTCTCGTACGCGGTCCTCGTACCGACAGGCGCAGCAAAGCCTTACCGAAACCGTTCGTGCCGCATCAATGAGCGTGAACTACAGCGGCCGTCCCTTTGAAAAGGCGGAAATGCTGCTTCGCCCCTTTATTCACTCGCTTAAATCGGTTCGATATGGCTTTCAGTGGCCGATGGATCTGCAGACGAATCGTATTCAAACGGCCTTTTACAGTCTGAGTAACAGCTGTACCGAGAGGATGAACGGCCAAAAGGACGATGTGGGACGAAGCTATGCCTGGATACGCAGTTTCCGACCGAATCTCAGCGCTGCGAAAGCGGATGCCGCGGCTCAGTCTATGCGAATGGTGCTCAGCCAAAAACTCTCGACCGGAAAAACTCATTTGTCGGGACTGGATAAATTAATTAAAGTACTCGATCCGAAACTCAGACTGCCTGAAGGCGCCGGCTACATTTTTAAGAACGGTCAGCCGGTGAAACGCGCAAGCGAACTCAGGTTCGGAGACTTGATAGAAATTGAAATGAAGGATGGGAAATTGGTTGCTCGTGTTGGGGCCTCATAAGAGTCCGCTTCGGGTAAACAACCGATAATATCCGAGTATTGATAAGGAGATAAAGAAGATGGCTTTTACAGTTCCGCCCCTCCCCTATGAACAAAACGCGCTTGAACCGTACATGAGCGCTAAAACACTTTCATACCACTACGGCAAACATAATCAGGCTTACAACGACACACTGAACAAGCTGATCGCAGGAACCGAATACGAAAAGATGCCTCTTGAAGAGATCATCCGCACCACTCAGTCCGGTCCGATCTTTAATAACGCGGCTCAGTGCTTTAACCACACTTTCTTCTGGAACAGCATGAAGCCGAACGGCGGCGGCCAGCCCGACGGTGCGCTTGCTGACGCGATCAACGCAAAGTGGGGCAGCTTCGATGCCTTTGCTGAAGCGTTTGCCAACAGCGCGGCCGGAAACTTTGGCTCTGGCTGGACATGGCTTGTTCAGAAAGAAGACAGCACGCTCGACATCGTAAATACCAGCAACGCCGGCACTCCGGTTACCGGTACCGCCACACCGCTTCTGGTGGTTGACGTTTGGGAACATGCCTACTATCTGGATTACTACAACGTCCGTCTGCAGTATGTGAAGGTTTTCCTGGCAAATCTCGCAAATTGGGACTTTGCAGCAAAAAATTTCTCTGACTAATTAGAGAAGTCTAAAAAATAAGGCCGTAGCTGATCTAGGCTGCGGCTTTGTTTTTGCGCGGCAGTTTTCGTCGGAAAATTCGATCAATACGTGAGGACAGACTTTAGAGGGAGCCCCTTGACCTCATACTGTTTTGCCGGATCTAACGCTCCGAACCAGCCTTTGTTCATTTCGAGGGCGTATTTTGCGGGTGCTCGACTGCAATGGATATCGGTCGTTTCGGGTTCCATATCCTCGATATTGATAATTTTTCCAAAGGCGTCAATAAAAGCGACAGAAAGCGGAATTTTGGTGTTTTTCATCCACATGCAGGCGCTTTCTTCGCCGTCCATAATGAACAGCATTCCGTGGTCTTTAGCCATGGAGGTACGGAACATCAGGCCTTTCTGACGCTCAGCTGCCGATATGGCTACTTCCGCCTTAATGGTCTTATTGCCGAACTGAAGCGTGACAAAGTCAGCGGCCTGACAGAGGCCGGAGAACCAAAGCGCTGAGAGCAGAGCGATAGATGTTTTTTTCATAATGAAAACTCGAAAAGCCTTGCGGGGCTTTTCGAGCTTGGATGCAGTGAGAAAGAGGATTACGAGGCCGGTTTGATGTTGTCAGCCTGTTTGCCCTTTTCACCTTCCTTCAGATCGAAAGTGACGCGCTGACCCTGTTTCAGAGTCTTAAATCCGTCCATTTTGATCGCAGAGAAATGCGCGAAAAGATCTTCGCCGCCGTCATCGGGAGTGATGAATCCGAATCCTTTTGCGTCGTTAAACCATTTTACGGTTCCTGTTGCCATATTTAAACTTCTCCAAAAAATAACGGCGATGTCCCAAAATCTCACGCGCCCTGCATATAACGAATTTGACTGCCCTGTGAGTCAAGACGAACAGTCTATGTAAATTGTTAATGGAGTGTTTCAAAATGTCAATTAGTGTTTTACGTGCAGAATAACTTTCAGAAATTGCATGAAAATAACAAATCAAGTAATTATTTGATTAATTGAAATAAAAAACAATTCCCTTCTCGACGGTAAAAAAGAAGCGGATAATCAAATCGTTTCTGCGTTGCACAATAACCACAAAACAAAAGCCGATCATATGAACAGTGATACTGAAAAAGAACAGGTCCGAGTCGTCTATGCGGAGCCGGAATTCCGCATGCCCTCCCTATGGAAAGTTTTTATTCTGAATGATGATGTCACGCCGATGGACTTTGTTGTCGAGGTCCTTGTCTCAATTTTCGGAAAGGAGCATGACGAGGCGCTGGAGCTGATGTATGAAGCGCATAAAACCGGACAGGCTCAGGTCGGTACTTATTCTAAAGACGTTGCTGAAACTAAAATCTTTGAAGTGACGGAGCTCGCTGAAGAAAATGGTTATCCGCTTCGCATGAAAATGGAAAAATAAAAACAGTTAAGCATGGCTAAGTTTTCAAAAGATCTGACGCACGCTATCGGCGCCGCAGCTGACAGAGCAAGCGCCGACAAGGCGGAATTTATTTCGCTCGAATATTTGCTTTGGGCGCTTATTCAGGAGCCCGAGGTAAAAGACGCACTAAGAAAAGAGGGTTTGAGAGAGCGCCGGCTTGAAGCAGGACTCGATCGTTTTCTTCGGGATCAGACGGGCTTTAATCGTCTGGGCGAAAAAACCGATCCGAGACCGACGATTGGTGTCGAGAGAGTGATTAATCGGGCTGCGGACACATTGGTTAAAAGCAATTCGCTCAGACCGCTTAACTGTCTGGATGTTCTTGTCGCGATCGAAGAAGATGAAGATTCCGACGCGGCTTTCTTTCTGAAGCAGTTCGGCATCAGACCGAGTGAGCTGACGCAAACCGATGATCGTGAAATCTCGCAGGAGCAGCCCGAAGATGAAGGCGGAGCCGTGTATGCCCGCTGTGATATTTGGGCCGCCAATGACGCATTTGATCCGCTTGTCGGCCGACAGGAGGAAATCGATCGGCTGATTCTGGCATTCTCCAGAAAAATAAAGAGCAGCGCTTTGATCGTGGGCGAACGCGGCGTCGGAAAGACGACGCTTGCTCAGGGCATTGCGCGCCTCATCGCGCAGGATCTTATGCCCGACAGGCTGAAAGGGATGAAGTTCTGCGCGCTCAATTTCAGCGCTCTCAAGAGCGGATGCCTCTTCTATGGAGATTTAACTAAACGTTTTCGAGACTTTATCGACTCAGTCACGAGAGACAGCAGCGCTATCGTCTTTCTTGACGATATGCATAAGATTCTTAACGGCAGCAGTGCTGACGAGTTCGCTGATTTGCTCGCGATGATGCTCGCGCACCCCAAAATTCATGTGCTTGGCGCTTCTACGCACCGCGGTCTGCGCACAGCGGAAAAAAATATCTCTTCCCTGATATCGTATTTCCAAAAAATTGACTTGCGGGAGCTGTCGGCAGAAGATTCGCTCAAAATTCTCTCCCAAAAGAGAAAATACTTTGAATCATTCCATCACGTGAAATACAGCGACGAAATACTCTCGAAGATCGTCAAACTTTCGGAGTATGTCTCTAACGGAAAACTGCCCGATAAAGCCGTGGACATCATGGACGAGGCGGGCG
The DNA here is from genome assembly GCF_059728705.1 of Parasutterella sp. St.1A3. Classification (NCBI taxonomy): domain Bacteria; kingdom Pseudomonadati; phylum Pseudomonadota; class Betaproteobacteria; order Burkholderiales; family Sutterellaceae; genus Parasutterella; species Parasutterella sp. St.1A3. The sequence goes on from NZ_BAAGFK010000001.1 coordinate 628,371, forward strand.
CGATTCACTATCTGAGCAAAAGCGCGGATCCGCTGGTGACGACAGACGAAGTTGAACGAGTGATCGCTAAACTCGCGCGTATTCCTGAGCAGAAGGTCTCGGAAAGCGGCGGGGAGCCGCTTCGTAATCTGTCCGATAATCTGAAAAAAGTAATCTTCGGCCAGGACCATGCGATTGATGCGGTTGTGAATGCGATCAAACTCTCAAAGAGCGGTTTGGCTGATAAGGAAAAGCTGATCGGCTCCTTCCTTCTTGCCGGACCGACCGGCGTAGGTAAGACCGAATTGGCTAAGCAGGTCGCCAAGCAGATGGGGATGGAATTTATCCGTTTTGATATGAGCGAATATTCGGAAGAGTATTCAGTTTCCAAACTTCTTGGCTCCGCGCCCGGCTACGTGGGCTATCAGGAGGGAGGCCGGCTGACGGAAGCAGTCAGCCGCACGCCCCATGCGGTGCTCCTGCTCGACGAAATCGAGAAGGCACATCCGGCAATCTATAACGTTCTGCTTCAGGTCATGGACTACGGGATGCTGACCGACTCAAGCGGCAAGACCGTGGATTTCAGAAATATCCTCCTGCTGATGACGACCAATGCGGGTGCAGCTGACTACGAAAAGCGAACCATCGGATTTGACAGCACTCAGGGCGCGGTCAACGGCGCTCGGGGCATCAGTGCCGCGTTTGCGCCTGAATTTAGAAACCGACTTGACGAAGTCCTGCACTTTAATCGTTTGGGTCGAGAACAGGTCGCGCTTGTGGCGGATAAACTCCTCAAGGAACTCAGCCGTCAGCTTGCGGAAAAGAATATTTCTATGACATACACCGAGGCGTTGAAAGCGCATCTTATCGCGCACGGTTTTGATCCGCTTCTCGGCGCCCGCCCGATGATTTCGTATATTCAGCGCTCGATCAAGCGCGAGCTCGCCAATGAGATGCTCTTCGGACGCCTGCAGAAAAAAAACAGCGTCACGATTGACGCTGATGAAAAAGATCAAATTCGCTTTGTGTATGAACACGAATAAGCGCGGCTTAGGATCGGCCTGAAGAGCCGAAGCCGCTGCTTCCGCGTTCACTCGCCTGGAATTCTTCTACGATTTCAAATTCAGGCTGAAGCACCGGAACGATAACTAGCTGCGCGATGCGTTCCATCGGCTCAATGGTGTACGGTTTATCAGAGCGGTTCCAGCAGGAAACCATCAGTTCGCCCTGATAATCCGAATCAATCAGTCCGACCAAGTTGCCGAGCACGATTCCGTGTTTGTGGCCAAGACCGGAGCGGGGAAGAAGCATTGCTGCGTAAGACGGATCGTTTAAGAAGAGCGCAAAGCCGGTTTTAATCAGCTCGCACTTTCCGCTTTCAATCGTCAGCGGCTCGTCAATGGCGGCTCTGAGATCCAAGCCGGCGGAGCCCGCAGATGCGTATGAGGGCATATTGCCGCTGATGCGTTTATCTAGAATTTTGATTTGTGCTTTCATGCGTTTTTTGAGAAAGAATGTTGGATGCCTCAAGAATAATGCGCTGAGCAAGTTCTTCCTTGCTCATTTCTTCAAGCGCTTCGGCGCCTGCCTTGGTGATGAAATAAGCCCGGTTGCTGTCCTGTCCGATTGCTGAGGAGTGATTGGCGACAATGAGATCGGCGCCTTTTTTCTGAAGCTTTTTCATGCCGTTTTCGACGAGATCCTCGGATTCGGCGGCAAAGCCGACGCAGACTCGACATAAACCGCTTTTGGCAGTTTCCTGCAGAATGTCCGGATTTTTAACGAGCGTTAGTGTGAGCGTCTCAGTGCTGTCCTCTTTTTTGATTTTTTTCGCAGAAGGATTTTCGACGCGGAAATCACATACTGCGGCAACCGAAATAAAAATATCCGGATGCTGATGCGCGGCTTCCTGAAGGACGGCGCTCTTCATATCCTGAGCGCCTGTCACACCGATGAGCCGCACGCCGTGCGGTATCCGGGCGGAAACTGCACCGGAGACGAGCGTGACTTCCGCACCCGCGTTGCGGGCCGCCTTAGCAATGGCGGCCGCCTGCTTGCCTGAGGAAAGGTTAGTAATTCCGCGCACCGGATCAATCGCTTCAAATGTCGGACCGCCCGTTATGAGAACACGTTTGCCTTCAAGAACTTTGGGCGTAAAAACCGCTTCAATGTCTTCAAGAAGGTGCTGAGGCTCGCTCATTCTGCCGCTGCCGTTCTCTCCGCAGGCGAGTTCTCCACTATCCGGCCCGCTGAAAAAAACTCCGTCACACTGAAGCTGACATACATTTCTCTGTGTTACGACGTTATTCCACATCCGGACATTCATCGCCGGCGCGATAAGAAGTGGGCAGGCGCGCGCGAGAATTGTCGTACTGACCAAGTCGTCGGCAATGCCGCAGGCGGTTTTGGCGATGATATTGGCGGTCGCGGGTGCGATCACCATTAAGTCGCATCCGTCACGAAGTGCAATATGCGCAAGCGGTACCGACGGATTGAACTGATCGGTTTCGACCGGATGGCCGCTGAGCGCTTCAAAGGTGGTTTTTCCAACGAACTGCTCGGCGACCTTGGTCATCATGACCCGAACTTCAGCACCGGACTTCACGAGAAGACGGACGAGCTCACAGGCTTTGTAAGCGGCAATTCCGCCGCTGACGCCCAGCAGGATCCGTTTGTTTTTTAAGACGGACATGTTATTCCTTTTAAGTGCTATTTCTTAGAAAAGAAAAATTCCACAAGGACAACAATAAAGGCTCCGACACAGATGCAGATGTCGGCGACATTAAACGCAGGCCAATGGTAGCCCGCGAGGTGGAAATCAAGAAAGTCAACGACGACTCCGATCGTGAGTCGGTCGTAGGCATTCGCAAGCGCGCCGGACATAACAAGCGAGAGTCCGAGGCAAAGCAGTTTTTCTTGGCTTTTTCTTGCGATCAGAATACAAATAACAAAGCTGACGACGAGTGCGAGTCCGGCAAAAAGGGGTTTCTGCCAGCCGCCCGCGTCTGCAAGGAAAGAGAATGCCGCGCCGCTGTTGTAGGCAACGACAAGATTAAAGAAATCAGTGATTTTGCGGCTGTCGCCGACAATCATCTGATGCTGGACCCAATCCTTTGTCCACTGATCAAGTCCGAACAGAAGCGCTGCAAAAACCAGCCAGCCCAAAAGGGCCGGCCAGTTCCAGCCGCTGTTGATAGCGGTATTTTTTTTCATCAGGCGAAACGTCTGGTTTCAGGAGTTCCGAAAAGATTTCCGATGCAGCGGCAGCAGAGAGTCGGATAGTTCTTGTCACAACCAACGTCTTCCTTGTACTGCCAGCATCTTTCGCATTTCGGCGCGGAGCTCGGTTTGACCGTGATTTCGCGTTTGTCGCTGACACCGTCAAGTGTTGCCTTGCTGGTGATCATGACAAAGGAAAGCTCATCGCCAAGCTGAGAAATGACATCGTATTCGGGCTGAGGAAGCTTCATAGAGACTTCGCCCTGCAGTGAGGAGCCAAGCTGACCCTTTTCACGCAGTCTTTCCAGTTCAACCTGAACGTCAGAGCGCACCGCTCGAATCAAAGCCCACTTGTTGAGAAGCTCGGCGCTTTCTTTAACGTGCGGCAGATCGGTGAATTTCTCAATGAAAATCGAGCCCTTATTGTTCGGGTTGAAGCAGGCATAGGCTTCTTCCGCGGTAAAGGACAGCACCGGAGCGAGAAGCTTCAGAAGCGTATCAGTGATGTACCAAAGACCGGTCTGTGCACTGCGGCGAGCTTGTCCGTTGGCTCCGGTCGTGTAGAGACGGTCTTTAAGAATATCAAGATAGAATCCGCCTAAGTCATCACTCGCAAAAAGCAGAAGCGCTGAGCAAGCGGTATGGAACTCATACTTCGAATAACGTTCGCGGATTTCCTGCTGAAGCTGCTGCATGCGCGCAATCGCCCAGCGGTCAATTTCAACCATGTCTTCAATTGCGACCGCATCCTTGTTAATGTCAAAGTCGGAGACGTTGGCAAGCAGGAAGCGGATGGTGTTGCGGAATCTTCTGTAGCCCTCTACGGTGCCTTTGAGAATTCTTTCGCCAAGACCGATTTCAGCGGTGTAGTCGGAGAGACCAACCCAAAGACGAAGAATTTCAGCGCCGTAACGGTCAGAGATTTCAGACGGTGCAATGACGTTACCGAGAGACTTGCTCATCTTTCGGCCTTGCTCGTCAACTGTAAAGCCGTGTGTCAGAAGCGCCTGATACGGAGGCCTGCCGTCGATGGCGGAGCCGGTGAGCAGAGAAGAGTGGAACCAGCCGCGGTGCTGGTCGCTGCCTTCAAGATAGAGATCTGCCGGGTAGGTCAGCTTGTCGGCATGCGAGCCGCGCATAACGGTGACGTGCGTTGTGCCGGAGTCAAACCAAACGTCCAGAATGTCACTGGATTTTTCGTATTTATCCGTGTCTTTGTCGATCAGATCTTCGACTTTGACGCGTGTCCATGCCTCGATGCCGTCTTTTTCAACCATATCGGCAACTTTGCGCAGGATAGCGAGTGTATCCGGATGTAGCTTGCCCGTCTCTTTATTGATCAGGAAAGGCAGCGGCACGCCCCAGTTTCTCTGTCTGGAAATACACCAGTCGGGACGATTGGCGATCATGTTGTGCAGTCTGGCTTCGCCCCATGCAGGAATAAACTCGGTACGGTCAACCCCTTCAAGCGCGGTTTTACGCAGAGGATCTGCAGGAGCGTCAGCGCTGAAGACTCCTTTGGTGTCCGCATTGGGTTCATCCATGCGGATAAACCACTGGTTGGTGGCACGGTAAATCAGCGGTGTCTTATGACGCCAGCAGTTCATGTAGCTGTGCACCATGCTGCCGCGGGAGAGCAGGTTGCCGGTAATCTGGAGCGTGTCCAGGATCTTGTCTTTGGCTTTCCAAATGTTCAGTCCGCCAAAGAGCGGCAGAGACTCGCTGTAGCTGCCGTTGCCCATCACAGGGTTCAGGATGTCGTCATTAGTGATTCCGTTTGCCTTGCAGGAGACAAAGTCATCCACACCGTATGCAGGCGCAGAGTGAACGATACCGGTACCGGCAGTGGCGTCGACGTAATCGGCGAGGAATACCGGAGAGAAGCGGTCGTAGAAGGGGTCCATCTCGCAAAGCGGATGTTTAAAGCGCAGTCCCTGGAACTCGCTGCCTTTGGCTTTAGCGACCGGTTTGCCTTCGAGGCCGAAACGCTTCAGGGATTCTTCGTACAAAGATTCCGCCAGAACGAACATGCGGTTGGGCGTATCAACAAGAACGTAATCCAGTTCGGGATTCATGTTGAGCGCTTGGTTGGCAGGGATTGTCCACGGAGTGGTTGTCCAAATCACAGCGGCGACAGGCTTATCGCATTTGTAATTAAAGATCTGTTCCAGACGAGGTTTGTCTTCCGCGGAAATCGGGAACGCAGTATCCAGTGTCGGAGAAGACTTGTCCGCATATTCGACTTCAGCTTCCGCAAGCGCGCTCTGGCAGTCAAAACACCAGTTCACGGGCTTGAGGCCGCGGTAAACAAAGCCTTTTTCAAGGATGACGCCAAGCGCACGGATTTCTTCGGCTTCGGTTTCAGGACGCATCGTCAGATACGGATCGCTCCAGTCACCGAGCACGCCGAGACGCTGGAACCCAGCCATCTGGTTTTTGATCTGCTCTTTGGCGTATTCACGGCATTTCTGCATGACTTCTTCTTTAGGAAGATTCTTGCCAAATTTTTTCTCAATCTGAATTTCAATCGGCATTCCGTGGCAGTCCCAGCCCGGAACGTAAGGTGCGTCAAAGCCTTCAAGCGTCTTTGTCTTGAGAATGATGTCCTTCAGAATTTTGTTGACAGCGTGGCCGACATGAATGTTTCCGTTGGCATACGGAGGGCCGTCATGCAGCAGGAAGCGCTTTTCGCCTTTTCTGGCTGCGCGAATTTTCCCGTACACGTCTTTTTCCAGCCAATCCTTAATCCAGCCGGGTTCACGGGCAGGCAGATTGCCTCTCATGGGAAAGGGTGTATCAGGAAGATTCAGCGGATATTTTTTAGCGGCTTCCTTAGCCGCGGCGTCATTTTTTTTACTCATCTTTATTCCTTGGCCCCCTCGGGCTCTTCAAGGTTAAACGGATAATCCTAAGATTTGTTTTGCTTTGCGCTGGTCTTCTTCGATCGCAGCTCTCAGCTCTTCAAGGGAATTGAATTTCTTCTCTTCCCGAATCTTTGCAAAAAATTCCACTTTGAGAACCTGGTCATAAAGGTCTCCGTGGTAGTTAAACAAGTGTGTTTCCAGCAGATACTCTCCGTGATCGATGACGGTGGGACGTCTGCCGACACAGGCGACGCCTTCAATCGGTCTCGGCCCGATGCCGTGAACTTTGACGGCGTATACGCCTTCGATCGCGGGTTTCGATTTGGAGTAAGGCGGCAAAATGCGCTGATTCATTGTCGGAAAGCCGATCGTTCTGCCGATTTCCTTGCCGTGAAGCACGCGGCCGCTGATCATATAAGGACGGCCGAGCATGTAGTTGGCAGACGGGATGTCGCCTTCAGCCAAAGCGTGCCGAATTCGAGAGCTCGAGATCGGCGCGACAGAGTGATAAAGCATCGGCATCGGATGAACTTCGAAATGAAATTCCTTCCCTAAGCTTTCCAGCAGTTTGATATCTCCGGCTCGTTTGGCGCCGAAGCGGAAATTCTCACCGACAGTAACCCAGCGGGCGTGCAGTCCGTCGACAAGAATCTCACGGACGAATTCATAAGGCGAAAGCGAAGCAAGATGCGGTTCGAACTTAAGAATGTAAACGCGTTCGATGCCGCAGGCCTGGATAGCTTCCACCTTGTCATGAAGACTCAGGATGCGGCGCGGAGCGTCGTCGGGGTTAAAGTATTCTCTCGGATGAGGCTCAAAGGTCAGAACGGCCGGACAAAGCAGACGAGCACGAGCCGCATCTACCACTTCGTGAAGAAGCGCTTGGTGGCCGCGGTGCACACCGTCAAAATTGCCGATCGCTAAAGCGCAGTCAAGCCGATCTTCCGGCTTAGGCAGCCCTCTAAAAACTTTTTTCATCCAAACCTCCGGGCGCGCGCTGCTGAGACAGGCGCACACCGCCCTTTAATGCACACAAAAGAACAATTATAAAAGAGGCTGAGATCGCTTTGAAAAAACAGCAAAATAAACTTGAAGCGTCAGTAGCGGAAAGTGAGTGAAAATGCTTATGAACGTGGCACAATCTCACTGTTTTACTCTTGGTGCGTAGCGATGAAAAAAAATATAGTTGTCCTTATTTCGGGAAGGGGCAGTAATTTCAAGTCTGTATATGAAGCGAGCGTTCGTGAGAACTGGGCTGAAAAATACGGTTTATATATCAGCGGCGTGATTTCCAACCGCGCTGATGCCAAAGGACTTGAATACGCGGCCTCCGTCGGCATTCCTTCCAAAGTGGTTGATCACAAGGGCTATGAAAGCCGAGGCGCTTTTGAAAAGGATCTCGCAGACGCCTGCGACGAGTTCGGCGCTGATCTGATCGTGCTTGCCGGCTTTATGCGCGTATTGACCCCGTACTTTGTAGATCGCTTCAGCGGCAGAATTCTTAACATTCATCCGGCGCTTCTTCCGCTTTTTACCGGACTTCATACCCACGAAAGGGCACTTCAGGCCGGCGTGCGCGTTCACGGTGTTACTGTTCACTTTGTATCGGCCGAACTGGACGGCGGACCGATTGTCGGTCAGGCCACGGTACCGGTTTTGGCAAATGACACGCCTGAAATATTAGCCGCCCGCGTACTGGTGCAGGAGCATGTTCTTTATCCGCGAGCCGTGCGCCTTGTTGCGAGCGGCCGCGTGAAATTGGATGGAAATAAAGTGCTGATGGACGAAGAGGCGAGCAGAGAGCTTGCTATTTTGGCGCAGTAAGACGTGTCCGTCGCATAGGAGCAGAAATGGCAGAAAGAGCAGAAAGATCACGGTTTTCTTTTTCCAGAGGAAGAAGAAGCGACGCGCCCAAGCGCAAATTAACCGATCGTCAGAGAGCGGCGAAGGAACGTCTCGCGAAGATGTCTCCCGAACAGAGACACACGCACGATCCTAACAAGGCACCGAATCCGAGAATGCTGAGTTCGCATCCCGGAGAAGTGCGCATCACTTCCCTGGTCGTCGATGAACTCGGCCGCGCGCTGCGCAAGATCCTGAAGCTTGACGGACCTGCGGACGTGCTGATGAGCCTTTACTTTAGAGAAGCGCGTCATCTCGGACCGAGAGAAAGAACAATTATTGCCGAGGCGATTTATTACTGTCTGCGGCATCTCTCCATGATTACCTGGCGCATGGGAACGGTCACGCCCGTGAAGGCGCCGCGGCTTACAGGGCTTCTCGTACTCGCGCTTCAGTACGGCGTCGATAAGATCAGTGATCAGATTCTCGGAAAGGAAAAAGACACGCTCCTGAATATGCTTCGTCCCAAGGACAGCAAAGCACCTAAAGAGATTCAGGCTGAAGTTCCGAAATGGCTCTATGACCTTGCGGTTGTGCAGTACACAGATCACAAAGCGCTCTTTGAAGCCATGCAGCAGGGCGCTCCGTTGGATCTGCGCGTTAATACGCTCAAGGCCGGTGTTGACGATGTGATAGCCGAGCTGGATAAACATCACGTCAAGGCGGTTAAAGGTGAATATTCCCCGGAATGCGTTCGTCTGGACATCAAGCCTGCTTTAACGCAGTGGCCGATTTATAAAGACGGGTTGGTTGAAGTTCAGGACGAAGGCTCGCAGCTGATTGCGCGTCTGGTGCAGCCGAGACGAGGCGAGATGGTCTGCGACTTTTGTGCCGGTGCCGGCGGCAAAACACTTGCGCTGGGCGCGCTGATGAAATCCACCGGCCGCATCTATGCGTTTGACGTGAATGAAAAGCGCCTGGGCGGATTAAAGCCGAGAATGCGCAGAGCGGGCCTTTCCAACATTTATCCGTCAGTGATTCGAACGGAGCACGACAGCCGCGTTAAACGCCTGTACGGGAAGATGGATCGTGTGCTTGTGGATGCGCCGTGTTCCGGAACCGGCACCTATAGACGCAATCCCGATTTGAAATGGCGCTTTGGCGAGGATGAACTGGAACGCATTAACAGTATTCAGAAGTCCGTCATTCGTTCCGCTGCGAAGATGGTGAAAAAAGGCGGCCGCCTTGTGTATGCGACCTGCTCAATTCTGGAGCGCGAAAATCAGGGTGTCATCTGCGAATTCCTGGAGGAGAATCCGGAATTTGAACTGCTGGATGCGTATGAAATTCTTGAGAAGCAGGGCGTTGAAATCTCTCCGTATCAGAAGAAGCGGTTTGGAGAATACTTTGTGATGCTTCCGCAGCTCAACGGCACAGACGGCTTTTTTGGCGCCGTGCTTCAGCGCAGGGATGAAAAAAAGGGCAGGACGGAGAAGGAGAGTCCTGCCTTGGAGGGCGACGCTCAGGAGAGCGTCCAAAAAGAATAGTCGCTGTCTGACTTAAACCTTCATACTATGGCCCTCTTCGGAGGGCCGTAGTTTTTTGATCGGTAAGAACTTACGCGTCGAGCAGCTTTTCAAGTTCGAGCTTGTTGTTAGCTAATTCAGGACGCTCGGAGAGAATAACCATCAATTTCAGACGAGTCTTCGCCGTTGAAAGTTCTCCGCCGTGAATGGCGCCGTTATTGCGGCTGTCGGTTACCGAGCCGGGATAGGCATAGACCTGGTAAGGACGTCCGCCGGGAGTACGAGTGGAGATCACGACGACAACGCCTTTATCGCTGGCGTCTTTAATGCCGGGCTCTAAAACTGCCGGGAGGTTGCCGCGTCCGAAGCCTTCCAAAATGATGCCTTTGCAGCCCTGAGCGACAGCAAAATCAATGTACTCTCTGCCGACGCCGGTCTGTCCGGTAACGATATCAACGCGTGCGGTCAAAGCTTTGGGACTGAATGTCTGGCGGCCGATTGGTTCACGTCTGAAGACGACTCGGTCGACATCACAGTAGCCGATGGGACCCCACCAGGGAGATTCGAACGTTGCCGGGTTGGCGGAATGTGTTTTGCGGACCTGTGCCGCGGCATGAATGGTTTCATTCAGAAGCAGCAGTACGCCTTTGCCTCTTGCCTCATCGGAAGCGGCAGTTTTTACCGCGCAGTAAATGTTGGCAGGACCGTCAGGACTTGTATCGCCGGCTCCGCGCATTGCGGCGGTGAGAACAATCGGTTTCTCACTCTTATGCAGCAGATCAAGCATGTAGGAGGTTTCTTCGACTGTGTCGGTGCCGTGTGTGACAACAGCGCCCGCGACTCCGTCTTCTTCCAGCGCTTTTTCAATCATTGCGGAAAGATCGAACATTTTCTGCGGAGTCATTGCGCAGGAAGCGTGGTTTGAGAACTCGCGCACTTCAACGTCGGCGAGTTTTTCCAGACCGGGGACGGCCGCAGCCAGATCGGCGCCGCTGACGGCAGGAACCAAGCCGTTCACAGCAGGATCAAATTTCATGGCGATTGTGCCGCCGGTTGTAAATACAATAACTTTTTTCTTTTCTGACATTTCTTTCTCCAGGGGAAACAAACTAAAACTTTTCTGCGACAGTGCTGTAGAGCCTGCTCGCCGCTTCAAGATTCCGATTAATGATCGGAACGGATTCAGTACAGATTCGGACGTAGCGATCGACATCCTCGAGTGAAAGGGTCGGCTGAACAACCTTCTGCAGTTCTTCTCGAGGAATGAAGAGACTCAGCACGCAGGAGCTTCCGGGTATACAGCCGACGCCGCCCATTACTTTGTGAATCTCTTCACTCATGAATGTGATGCCGCCGAGGTCCTCACTGCAGAAACGATTGAGTTCGGCTGCAATTTGAACTTTTTCTAAAGCGCTGCTGCTTTCATCGAGTTTCTTAGCCAGCGAGCCGATATAAACAGCGTTCTCGTGAGTGAGCCCTCGCATTGCGTCAGGACTTCTTTTCAGCATTTCCGGCCGATAAAGGACCGGATAGCCGAGCATCTCGGCAGCTTCTTTTACGCATTTCGCGACAATCGGATTGTCATCCTGCTCATTGCCGCGTACAAGGAATGTATTTTCTGAAATCTCATCTGAGACCGGTTCGGCGCACACTTTGCCTTCAATCACTATGCTCGGAATTTGATCAAGCCGCAGTCTGTGCATGATTTCTTTTTTGCCGAATAGATTGACATTGCCTTCAATGTCCTCATTCGGTCCGATTCCGCCGATGCTCGCGTTGGAGAGCGCCAGCACAGAGGTCGGAAAGCCTCCCGCTTCGATGACGGTACCGAGAATTTTGCCGCAGTTGCCTTCAATCTCTTCCTCCCCGTAAAGAAATTGATCAGGGAAGGACTTCGCGAAAGAGTCCATTGAAGCGTTAGCAATGGCGGTCTGCAGAGCGACCGGTACTTCCATTGCGCCCTGTCCGAGAATTCGCCCGAAGCAGCGCACGGCAAGTGTTTGTGAGTTGACGGCTTCGGCGCCGATAATTTGCTGCGCAAGACGTGCCTCATCGGGCGTGATGCCGCGTCTTGCAAAGGCTTTTCCTATGCCTCCGCTTTTTGTGGTGACTTCAAAATAAGCTCCATTTAAACCTGTTCTCGCGCTTACCGAATCGATGCGCAGATCAATATCAAAGGTTTTCTGAAGCAGTCGGATAACGCATGAGAGACCGCCGGAATCGTCCTGCACGAAACCTTGGTGACTGTTGGCATGTCCGCAGCCGGCATGTCCGACGATACCGCAGGTACCGAAAGCAGATTTAGATGGAGAAAGTGCTGTCATGATCAGTATGGGGGAGTCAAAAGACTCCCCGTAATTTAAATTAGAAAACTGTTAAAGCAAGCGTAATGCAGAAAGCAACCAGGCAGCCGAACAGGATGGACGGACGCTGGAACAGGTTGGCCTGCTTGAGGTTGGAGCCGGGAACTACCGGAATGACTGTCGCAAGAGCGGCAACCGGACCGCCAGTCAGGAAGTACTGGATCAGGGATGCGCCGGAAGCAGCAGCGAACGCGGCGGCGAACGGATCAGCGCCGGCACCGAGAACAACCTGAAGGAACGGAACTAGAACAGCAACAGAAGCGGCATAAGACTGAGTCATAAAGCCGGTGATGAAAGCGACGGCAAACATCGCAACGACCGGAGAGAAGGAGAGCAGCGGGCCGGCAAAGGTAGAGATGGTGTCTACTAAACCGACCTGTTTGATAACCGTACTCATGAAAAGGAAACCGATCGTGGCAACCAACGGAGTAGCAATCAGGCCGACACCGTTCATCATGTTCTGCTCGGAAGTCTTCATGTTTTCATGAGCAAGGATCATAACAACAAGAGCGGAAACCAGGCTGACGAGGAAAATCGGAAGACCCATAATAAAGCCGACCAAAAGGATCAGGAACGGGAAGAAGGCCTTGAAGGAAGTCGTCTTGTATTCCTTCGCGTTGATTTCTTTCATAACTGCGATTCTGTCTTCTTCCGAAACGGTAACGCCTCTCTTATGCATGTCGAGAACGACACGAAGGGCAGACATGAAGAAGATTGAGAGAGATGCGATTAAGCCGAGAACGTTGAAAAGACCGTAACCAATGCCGGCGGTTGCTAAAATGGCGACTTGGGTCGGGTGTGTAAAGCCGGCTAAGTTGCCGATGTGGCCTGCGTGAGCTTGAATACCGGCGACTTTGTTCGGGTCAACGCCGAGGCGGACTGCAGCAGGGCCGGTAATGACGGCTGTGATAACAGGCTGAGTGAAACCGGTCAATGCGCCGATCACGCCGGCAGCGATACCGCCCGCGGTACAAACGCCCGGACCTCCGCCAAGTTTGTTGCCGCAGCGCACGATGTCGCGAACGATCACGTCAAGGAAGCCGGTCGCCTGCATAATGCCGATGAACAGCAGGATGCCAGTCATGTCCGCAATGACGGGATTCAAACCGGAGTTAATCATTTTTGCAACCGTCATCGGAGCGTTTCCTGCAAGCGGGAAACCGGCAACGATGGCCGAAATGGCTGCGCCGGTGATAGCCGTAATGTAAATAGGCGTTAGGCCGGTAATCATTACGACTAGCGTCAGAACCATAAGGCACTGAGCGATAATCATTTGAGTTGTCATAGAGTTTTCTCCTAGGGTTATGGAAATTTAGCTTTCCAATTTCTATGATTCACTCAGGAAGTTACAATTCGATAAATTTGTCTTTTTGGAAAATTACAAAAAAATTACAAAGACTAGAGATTTTCCCTTAGTTCAGTCTGCTTCAGAGCTGCAGAGAATGTAGCCGACACTGGAATAAGAGGAGATGATTCCGCCGTCCAACCCCGCGGCTTCCAGTTTGCGTCGGATACGTGCAAAAGTGACGCGCAGGTACTGGACTTCGCCCGTGTACTCATCGCCCCAAACACGACGCAGCAGCCTTTCATGAGTGAGAACTTCGCCTTCATGACGAACAAGTTCCTGAAGAAGACGAAATTCGGTGTCCGTAAGCTTTACTGCAGTTTCGCCGACAAAGCATTGTCTTTTTGAAGGCTGCAGATGGATTTTCCCTGACTTAAGTGTCTGCGAATCCGCATGCGTATATGGAACGGTCGATCGAGTGCATCTTCTTAGAACAGCACGAATTCTTTCGAGCAGTTCCTGAAGATAGAACGGTTTGGCGATGAAATCGTCCGCGCCGATTCTGAAGCCTTCAATAACAGTCGGTCGCTCATCTTTTGCAGAAAGGATAATGACTGGAGTATTGGAGAAGGCTCTGAGTTTCCTGAGGAAAGTCATTCCGTCCATTTCCGGCATCATAAGGTCAAGAAGGATTAAGTCCGGTTTCTCGGCGGCTCTTTGGAAGATTTCCAAACCCTGCTGACCGTCGCCCGCAGAAACGACGTCGAATCCTTCCAGCTCAAGGTTGGCTGCAACAAGTCTTCTGATTTTGCTTTCATCATCGATGATGAGGATTAGTGGTCTGCTCATAATATTTGAGTTACAAGTGAAAGCGTAGTTTAATTGTGATTCCTTTACCGCTGTGACACTCAGCCCAGATCCTTCCTCCGTGGGCTGCCATAATGCCTCGGCAAATCGCCAGACCTAGGCCGGTTCCTCCGACTTTTCTGCGGTTGCTCATGTCCACTTGATAAAAAGTATCGAAAATCTTTGACAGATGTGTCGGCGGGACTCCGACTCCGTTGTCTGAGAAAGAAACCTCGATTTCTTTTCCTTTCAGAGAGGAGCTGACAAGACAGATCGGGGAATCCGAAGAACGGTATCGGGCCGCATTATCCAGAATGTTGATGAACACCTGAAGTATCCTGTCTTTGTCAACCAGAATACACTGAGCGTCTTTGTCGATATTGGTCTCAATCTTCAGATCCGGGTAGTGCTGCTTCACAACTTTTTCTGCCATGCGCAGCAGCACGCCCAGAGACTGGACCTTCGGACGAATCACTAAAGCGCCGGCTTCGATTCTTGACACATCAAGCCAGTCGGAAATGAGATTCTGCAGCCGTGTACTTTCAGAAAGCATATCGCCGATCAGTTCTTTTGCGTCCTCCGGCCTGCCGTTTGAAATCATTCGATCAAGCGTTTCTGCCTGAAGACGCATTGTGGTGATCGGTGTTTTTAGTTCATGAGCCACGATGGACACTAAGTTCCCCTTCATGCGCTCGATTGACATCTCCTTTGAGATGTCGCGAATAATAAGCCCCATTCGCTGACCATAGCCCTGAAAGTGGGGAACAATGAATGTTGAGATCTCCAGGAAAAAGTCTGAATCGGTCTTGCTGACGAGTCTTCTTGTGACGCCGGGTTCATGCGGAATAAGGTGTGCTTCATCTGCGTTTGCTGAAAAAAGGGTCCTAAAGCCCTCTGAGAGATAAGCCTCAACACTATTTAACGGCGTTTGCTCAGTAATGCCGAGTAGGTTTTCCGCCTTTTTGTTAAAGAAAAGAAAACTGCCTGATTGTCCGATAAGGATGACTCCTTCGCTCATGGATTCCATTAATGCGGTGAAGCGGGAGTGATCGACTTTGATGGAACGAAACATATTTTCGTTGTCGAGCACAATGGAAATCGAACGCGCAAGACGAAGAATCGAGGAAAATACCGAGGCCTGTTCCTGCCCCGGAACCGTTGCAAAACAGAGATAGCCTAGGACTTCATTTGCCGAAGATTTGACGGCGATGTAGTTTTCCGCATTCGGTATTTTTTCCGCGTCTGTGAAATAGAGCACTTCCAGGGATAGGATTTCTTTGAATCGTTCAATCGTCTTGCCGATAACGATTTTTGGCGGTTCTTCCAGCGGAGCAAGCAGCAGCTGCAGGCTCTTCAGCTCTTCGTTTCTCTTGTTGAGTGAAGCCGTTCGAAGATTGACCTGTTCGGTCAGCGTTTCGTTGGACAGCTTAAGTTTTTCCTGGCTGCTGACTACGGCCTGCGCCAAACTTTTGAATTGTTTGGAAACGGTCTGCAGCTCAAGCGGTGCGTATTTAAATCTTTCCGCAGATGGTGTAACCACTCGGTTGTTTTTTTTGAATTCCTCAAGCTGCTCAATAACGCATTCGACGCTGCGCGTAAGTCGCGTCCCTAGGAAAGAGCCGACGACGAATGTGCCGATCAGGCCGAGAATAAGAAAAGCTCCGGAGGTTAAAAGCGATGATGAGAGCTGTTCATCTCTAACAGCGACCGGCTGCCCGACGACAAGCAGCCATCCGGTCGCTTTAACTGAAGAGGCCGATAAAACCTGAGAGTTGTTGCGAACCTGATCGGTTCGCCATAGCGGATGCGGAGAAAGAAGATGAGATCGGACAACTGACATAAAAGCTTCCGTCGGAACGAACGGAGCGTATTGTTTTTTGGTGTTCAGGGATTCCTGAAAGATGCTTCTGTTGTTATTTGTGAAAAGCTGAACCGTGAAAGGCTCGGAGCGAATCGTTTCAGCAATGATTTCGGAAAACTTTTTTTGAGAGATGCATCCCTGAAGAAGCAGCTTCTTTCCGCTTTTCTCCGTGACGGGTTCTCGAATGCAAAAATTACCTCGATCGTCGACGCGGATGAAAGATTTTTTTTTGCCGATTGGAGCTGCATCGGCAGAAGAAGGACTTTCAATTTCATGAGACTCTTCTGAATTCAGAACAGAGATATCAAAAAGTTTTTGATATTTAGCGCTCTCTCCGAAAAGAGCTTCAGTGCTCCTGACCGGGATATCTTCAGCTCGGATGATATTTCCGCTTGTCTTTAGGAAATTAGCAAGGCTGTAAATTTCTTCGGAAATTCGATTGGACAGCTGCCGAGTGATTTCAATCTGACGCCAATCATTGATTTCTGTGGCATTCATCAGCTGACTGAAATGCATGAAACCGAGCATGAACAGCGGAGTTAGCGCCGTCCACGCAAGCGCTCTGGTTAGGTAGCCGCTGAAGTCTTTCTGAATAACATTTTCTTCTACTTTGACATCGACTTCTGTTGGAAGCGGAACAGAGAAATTCTTTGGCTTATCGGTCATGTTGCTGTTATCTGCGTCTTCTGAGGAGGAATTTCGGAAGAGGCCCCGGAGCTGAGTTCAGACGATATTATTCCAATTTTCAGAGCGCACGCCAAAATATTTGCCTAGGGTCGTTTCTCAAAGGCAAAAAAAACCGAAGCCGAAGCTTCGGTTTTTACCCAAAGTCTGAATTACTTCAGTTTGGTTTCTTTGTAGATCACATGCTTACGAGCAACCGGATCGTACTTAGACATTTCCATTTTGCCACTCTGATTACGTTTGTTCTTCGTGGTTGTATAGAAATGGCCGGTTCCAGCAGTGGAAGCCAGCTTGATTTTTTCACGGATTCCTTTCGCCATGGTGAACTCCTATTAGATTTCGCCGCGGGCGCGAAGGTCCGCCAGAACAGCTTCAATGCCGTTCTTATCAATCGTACGCAGTGCAGCGTTTGTAACTCTCAAACGAACCCAGCGATTTTCGCTTTCAACCCAAAAACGGCGGTACTGCAGATTGGGCATAAAGCGGCGCTTGGTCTTGTTATTCGCGTGCGAGACGCGATTGCCAACCATGGGAGCCTTGCCGGTGACTTGACACACTCGTGCCATCGCTAACTCTCCAGAATAATAACTGTTATAAAACTTTCCTCGCGCCGAAAAAATACGCTCGGGGAGGACCAAAAACCGAGATTATACTGACTTTTTTCTCTTTTTGCACAAGACAGTTAGAAATATCCTCTGAAAGGCACTGAGGAAAATGCTTTGCGAGCTCTCGCTGTGCAGTCGATTTAAAGGCCGGCAGGCCTGTCGGCAGAGCTGAGTGGTGTTTATTTTTTTTCACATCTTCTTGCAAAGATGTGCGGACAGAAAAGACGATCGGTACGAAACAAAGATCGTCAGATTGAATATGATATCTGAACATTGAATACTCAGAGTGGAAAGATGAAGATTCTTCTTGCGGAACCCAGAGGCTTTTGCGCGGGCGTTGACCGCGCGATCGCGATTGTCGAAAGAGCATTGATTGTGCACGGCGCGCCAATCTATGTGCGGCACGAAATCGTGCACAACAAACATGTGGTCAGCACGCTTCGTGAAAAAGGCTCAATCTTTGTAAACGAAGTCTCGGAAGTCCCGGACGGCTCTGTTGTGGTTTTCTCGGCCCACGGCGTGCCTAAAGCGGTGGAGGAAGAGGCTCGCTCAAGAGATCTCATCATCTATGACGCGACTTGCCCTCTTGTCACTAAAGTGCACGCTGAAGTCAGCAAAATGCATCGAGGAGGCTACCAAATCGTGATGATCGGACACCGCGGCCACCCTGAAGTTGAAGGTACGGTCGGTCAGGTTCCTTCCGCGATTGAAGTCGTGGAAAAGCCCAAGCAGGTCTGGGATCTGAAAGTCGAAGATCCGGAAAAAGTCTCTTATGTCAGCCAGACAACAATTTCATACGACGACGCCAGACGGGTCATCGATGAATTAAAGAAGCGCTTCCCTAAAGTTGTAGAACCTAAGAAAGCGGATATTTGCTATGCGACGCAAAATCGTCAGGATGCGGTTAAGGCGCTCGCAAAAGAGGTGGACCTGGTCTTGGTTGTGGGCTCTAAATCCAGCTCGAACTCCAACCGCCTTCGGGAAGTTGCCGAAGGCGCCGGTGCAAAAGCTTATCTGCTTGATGATGCCGAGGAAATCGATTCAACATGGTTTGAAGGCGTGGAAAATGTCGGGATTACCGCGGGAGCAAGCGCTCCGGAAATTCTCGTAGAGGAGATTGTCGACAGACTGAGAGACTTGGGCGCCGATGAGGTGAGAACGCTTGGCGGAACGCCTGAAGATGTCAAGTTTCCGCTTCCCAAAGGACTCTGGCAGAAAGATGTGGACAATGCCGCAAAAATACCGAGTGCGCAGATCTCCGCGCCGTTTGGCAGTATTCGAATGGATTTTCAGGACGGACAGCTTTCCCGAGTCAGTCTGAGCACTCAGCCCTGCGAGACCAATCTGGATCAGTACGGAAATCATCCGGCAGTCAAAGCGCTTCAGAAGTATTTGAGCGGCGATATCGCTGCGGTAAAAGGCTGGAAGCCGAGTGTGGGTGGAACCGCTTTCAGACAGAAAGTCTGGAAGGTGATCTCTGAAATTGAACCGGGCGAGACAATGACGTACGGAGCGCTTGCCGAGAAAATTCATTCCGGCCCGAGAGCGGTGGGTGGAGCCTGCGGCGATAATCCTCTGCCGATCTTTGTTCCTTGCCACCGAGTGGTCGGTAAGGGCAATTCGGGCGGCTTTAACCATAAAGCCGAAGATGTTTCGATTAAATTATGGCTCTTGAATCACGAAAAACATTACAGTGGAGCTTCAAGTGAGTAAGAAAGAACATGTATCGGCCACGCCGGCAACTGTTTGGCTCAAAAAAAACGGAGTCCCTTTCGAAGAGGGTGTTTATGAGTACATTGATCACGGCGGCACGGAACAGGCTGCGAAATGCTTCGGAGTGGATGAACATCAGGTCGTGAAGACACTCATTATGCAGGACGAGCACGAAAAACCTCTGGTTATCCTGATGCACGGAGATCGGGAAGTTTCAACAAAGAATCTCGCGCGACAGGTTGGCTGCAAGCATATTGAACCCTGCAAGCCCAATATCGCTGAAAAGAATTCCGGCTATCAGGTGGGCGGAACGTCCCCATTCGGCACAAAGAAACACATGCCGATTTATGTCGAAAAAACGATCCTTGATCTGCCGTTCATTTATATCAACGGCGGAAGAAGAGGATTTAATGTCAAGATTCAGCCTTCAGTGCTGACAGAAAAACTTGGCGCAGTCCAAGTGGAATGCGCCATCGAGAAATAACTCAGTTGTAAATCATGCCCTGCCGGACTCTTCAAGTGACCAGCGGGGCTTGATTGAAAAGCCATCCTCTTTTTCGGAAGCGCCTTCCGAAATCTCTTTCAGATGCGCGGCTGCGGCAGCCGCGATCATTGCGCCGTTGTCCGTGCAGAGCGCGGCCGGCGGGAAGTAAACCTTAACGCCTCTTTTGCCGCAGGCTGATCTTAAAGCCTCTCTCAGCTGCTTGTTGGCGCTGACGCCGCCCGCGACAACCAAAGATTTATACCCGTAATACTTGAGCGCGCGCAGGCTCTTTGCAACCAAAACTTCTGTCACTGAATCCACAAACGCTCTTGCCAAGTCGTTCTTGTACTCATCGGTCAGAGGACCGCTGTGTTTGCGGATGGTGTTCATGACTGCGGTCTTAAGACCGGAGAAGCTGAAGTTGCAGTCGGGCGAATGAAGCAGAGGGCGCGGCAGGTCGATGACGCCGGACTGTCCCATATCCGCCATTGCCGAGACTGCAGGACCGCCCGGATAAGCCTTGCCAAGCGCCTGAGCAGTCTTGTCAAAGGCTTCGCCGACCGCATCGTCAAGCGTCTCTCCTATGACGCTGTACTCACCGAGCCCTTTGACTTCCATGAGCTGGGTATGACCGCCGGAAACTAAAAGCGCGATAAAAGGAAACTTCGGTGGATTGTCCGACAGCAGCGGAGAGAGCAGGTGTCCTTCCAAGTGATGGATGCCGATCACGGGAACTCCGAGCGCAAATCCGATGCCGTGCGCGACAGAATTGCCGACAAGGAGTGCTCCGGCTAAACCCGGGCCCTCGGTAACTGCAACGGCGGAAAGGTCGGACGGTTTTTTGCCGGCTTTGTCCATCACCGCGTTGATGAGCGGGATGACTCTTCGAATGTGATCTCGGCTTGCGAGTTCCGGTACCACGCCGCCGTAAAGACGATGCATCTCGATCTGAGAGTGCAGAGCGTCGGCAAGCAGTCCTTTTTCGGGATCGTAAAGCGCTACCCCGGTTTCATCACAGGAAGATTCAATTCCTAGTATCAGCATCTCTTTTATCAATGTAAGAAGTTAGACAGCAAACATTCTAAGACGCTCGCTGTCGGATCGAAAGACCAACGCGCTATTTCTGAAGCGAGAGATAGATTCCTCTGGTGACCTGCGCAAAACTCTTCGGCTTGTTCGGAAGGCTTGGGAGAAGGTCACGTACGCCGGTACAGATTTGCTCGTAATCCTTAAAGGCCGGGACGCTTGTCGAGGAGCACTTGATTCCGTGACGCTCAAGGAACGCTCTGCTCGGAGTATCTAAAGGGAAATATTTTTCCGGTCGGATCCAATACATGCCGATGGTTAGATTGAATTTAATGCCGTACTGATGTGCGGTCATCTCGTCAAACTGCACTCCGACACAGCTCTCGTCGTTAAGTACGGAAATAAAAAACTGCCAAAGATTGTCAATGTCTTTCTCAGTCTGTCCGTCTTTGAATCCGAAAAACATGGAGTTTTCATTGCTGAGCGGCGGAATGCCGTGGTAGTTATGCGGAACCGGCTCTTTTAAGCCGAAAATCCTTTTAAAGGCTTCGGCGGTTTCTGTCTTTTTCTTCTGACTGATGTGTCGATTCAGGATGCCGAAAACAGAAAACGGATCAATGTCTTTGAGAGGCTTGCGCTCGGGATCATGCAGATAACCAGTTTCCGCAGGCAGCGCTTCATAGAGTTCTTTAAGCAGGGCTGCCCGTTTGTTTTGATAGGAACAAAGCGCTCTAGCGGCAGCGGGATAAAAAGCACACCATGAGTAATCATTTAAATCATCCATCAGACGCTCCTAATTCAGTGACTGCCGTACATTTTGGCGGCCGAGGAAGTGAACATCGGAACTTTCAACCCATTTTGCACATAAAAACAGAGCGCTTTCTGCCTTCATACTGCTCAAATATTGTTACTTTTCGGACGGTTGTTGCGGCAAAGAAATTAAAAATGCATTAGAATTGTCCTCTTTCGAGTATGGGAGCGTATTTTTGCTCAACGCATACTCACAGTAATCTTTTAAACAGTTTTTTAAGTTTAGGTGCTAGATGCCCACAATCCGTGTTAAAGAAAACGAACCTTTTGAAGTCGCTCTTCGTCGCTTTAAACGCACGATCGAAAAGAGCGGTCTCCTGACAGAACTCCGCGCTCGTGAGTTTTATGAAAAACCCACAGCTGAACGCAAGCGCAAAAAAGCTGCCGCTATCAAGCGTCACTACAAGCGTCTTCGCAGCATGATGCTCCCGAAGAAGCTGTACTAATCGGCTTTTAGTGAGTTTTATTGAGAGAAGGCTATGAGTATTAAGGATCAGATCACTTCTGACATGCGCGACGCGATGCGCGCTCATGAGAAGGAAAAACTGAGTGCCTTGCGTATGCTTCTTTCTTCAATTAAACAGAAAGAAGTGGATGGGCAGATCGTTGCCGATGACGCCGCGATCCAGCAGATTATCGCAAAGCTGATTAAGCAGAGAAATGACTCTGTTGAGCAGTACACTAAAGGCGGTCGTGAAGATTTGGCCGCAAAAGAGGCTGCAGAGATCGAGTTTTTTAAGGTCTACCTTCCGGCTCAGCTTTCAGATTCGGAACTCGAAGCCGTTATCGATGAGGTTCTGGCAGGCGCCGGACTCGGCGGAATGGCTGCGATGGGTAAGGCAATGGGCTTGGTGAAGCCCAAAGTCGCAGGCAAAGCTGATATGGGCAGAGTATCTGCCTTGATTAAAGCAAAGCTGACTCAGTAAGTCCGATCTCATAAATTAAAGCCTCGAAGGTTTTTACGCCGACGGGGCTTTTTGTTTTGTCAAAACGATAGGTTGCGGGCACGGTGCTCGGTAAAAATAGGAGTTTGAATTGATATCGCAGACCTTCATCCGAGAGCTTTTGGAACGGGCGGATATCTATGAGGTTGTGAACCGCCGAGTGCCGCTGCAGTCCAAGGGTGCAAACGGCTGGGCCTGCTGTCCTTTCCACAACGAGAAAAGCCCGAGCTTTTCAGTAAGCAGAGATAAGCAGATATTTCATTGCTTCGGCTGCGGAGAACACGGCAACGCGATCGGCTTCATTATGAAGTACGAGAATCTTCCGTTCCCGGACGCTGTGGAGAAGCTTGCCCAGGAATGCGGAGTGAAGGTTGTCTATGACGGTAAATCGACTTTCAACCGAAATCCGGAGAAACCGAGACTCACGGATATCATGGAAAGGGCTCAGAAGTATTACCGTAATCGCTTCCTGGACAATTCCGCGGCCCAAAAGTACATCAAAGACCGAGGACTGACAGATGAAACGCTTGAAAAATTCGGCATCGGTTTTGCGCCCGACGGCTGGCATAACCTTGACTCGGTCTTTTCCCCTGATGACAGAAAACTGCTGATCGACGCCGGGCTGCAAAGAGAAGGGAACGGCGGCAGTTTTTATGACTTCTTCAGAAACCGTCTGATGTTCCCGATCCGCAACATTCGCGGACAAATTATCGCCTTTAGCGCCCGAACCATGATTGGCGAGGAGCCTAAGTACATCAACACAGGCGACACCCCGATCTTTACTAAAGGCAAAGAAGTTTTCGGCCTCTACGAAGCGCGAAGAAGCATTCAGGAAAAGAAACGCGTCATTGTGGTTGAAGGTCAGATGGACGCCATTCAGCTTTCGCAGGCCGGCTTCGGGGAGTCCTGCGCTCCGTTGGGGACGGCGATACGATCCGAACATGTGGAACGTCTGCTGAAAATGACGGACCACATTATATTTTCTTTCGACGGCGACACGGCCGGTCGTAAGGCGGCGCTGCGCGCGATGGATATTTGTCTTCCGCTTCTGGAAGACGCTCAGAAAGCGGTGTTTGTCTTCCTGCCGGAAGGAGAAGATCCGGACAGCCTTGTGAAAAATCAGGGTCCGGAAGCGTTTGAGAAGCTGATATCTCAGGGCCTGCCTTTATCGAGTTATTTAATTGAATCGACCTCCCGAGGGTTGGATTTGTCTATTCTTGAAGACAAGGGTGCTTTTCTCGATGCGGCCGCTCCTTATATTCGTAAAACAAAAAGCGTGCTGCTGCGCGACGGACTGATTGAACGAATTGCAACGGCTGCCGGATACAAAGATACAGATCAGCTGGCACGCTATTTCGGATTTGAAAAAGTCGCGCCGATCGCTCCGAGACCAAGCGGTTTCAGAAACGGCGCATCAGTCCGATTCGGCAAAGGCGGGTTCGGTGCGCAAAGATTCAATACCCCGAGTTCGGGTAAGACGCTTCCGCCTAAACCTGAGACACCGATCCTTGTGCTTTTGCGGAATTTTCTGCGCTATCCCCAACTCGCTCTGGAATTTGAGGGGGCTGCTACCGAGCATCTCAGTTCCGGAGAACTCGGACCGTCAGATAAAATTTTTAAGGTACTGCAGAAGATATGTCAGGAAGATGATAACGGCGATTCGCTTCTGTCTTCTCTTGGCGGACTTCCGTCTCCCTCAGAGGAGGAAGTGTTTGAATCCGAGATGGAGAAAATCAGAAATATTCTCCAGACACTCCTGCTTGCTGACGGCGAAGATAAGGATATTAAAAGCGCTTCTGAAAGAGGCAGAACTCTGCGCACACCTTTAAGTCTTGCTCGACTGGAAACCAAAAGAATATTTCTGCAGATTGAATTTGAAAAGGTGGAGCAGCAGCGAAAGGCGCTGTGTTCAGGTAATTCGCTGACACAGGAGCAGCGTCAGCTTTTCCAGTCACTGCTTGGCGTCAATAAGCAGCTGAGCCAGGAAATAAGAGATACTGACAGAAAAATTAACGAGGAACTGACGTTTAGGACAAGGTAAAAAAATGGAGCTTGGTGTTCTCGGATTATTTATTGCAGTTCTGATTCTCTGTCTTGCGACAGGTTTTTCGATTGTATATGCGCTCTTGTTTGGCTTTTTGCTGTTTTTCCTTTTCGGTCTTCTGAAGGGTTCGTCGGCTAAGGTCCTTCTCAAGGCTTCGCTTGATAGTGTGAAGAAGGTTTCGACGATTATTATCGTCATGCTGTTAATTGGCGCATTAACGGCTTCGTGGAGAGCTTCCGGAACCGTCGCTCTTCTAGTGAGCTATGCGTCCGAAGTCGTGACGCCTCAGGTCTGCCTTTTTTCAACTTTTTTGCTTAATGCGCTTCTCAGTACACTCATTGGCACTTCCTTCGGTACGGCTGCCACCATGGGCGTGGTAACGATGACGATGTGCGTTTCCATGGGTGTTTCTCCTCTATGGGCCGGAGGCGCGGTCCTTGCCGGAGCCTTTACCGGAGACAGATGTTCTCCCGTGTCGACAAGCGCTCAGCTGGTTTGTTTGGTGACGTCGACGGACCTGTATAAGAATATGGCGCTGATGGTCAAGACCGGTTGGCTCCCCTTTACGGTCAGCTCTCTGATTTACTTGGCAGTTGGTCTTTTCTCCGACACAAAGTCCGCTTCCGTTGATATTTCCTCCGTTTTGTCACGAGAGTTTGTTCTGAATTGGTATTTGCTGATTCCGGTTTTTGTCATGTTTGGGCTGGTCGCCCTGAAGAAGGATATCAAGATAACAATCGCCGCCTCGATTGCCGCTGCATCGGCTGTTTTTATGACAGTGCAGGGCGCCGACTGGATGAGCACGGCAAAGATGCTGGTTTACGGATATCAGTGCCGCGATGCGCAGGCCGGAAGCCTTATGGACGGAGGCGGGCTCGTATCGATGGTCCAGGTCTCGCTGATCATTATGGTTTCCTGCACCTATGCGGGGCTTTTTGAGCAGACCGGGCTTCTTAAGCATATCGAGGGGCTTGTCGCATCGCTTGCCGCACGAAGCGGAAAATACACAGCGATTGTTTTTACCGCATTTCTAACTGCGGCGATTTCCTGCAATCAAATGCTTGCGGTGATCCTTACAGAACAGCTTTGCAAAAAGATAGAACCGGATAGACAAAAGATGGCGATCAGTCTTGAAGATACTGCGATCGTGATTCCTCCGCTTCTGCCGTGGTCGATTGCCGGAGCGGTTCCGGTTGCGACAATCGGGGCTCCTCAGACCTGCGTGGTGACGGCGCTTTTTCTATTTCTTCTTCCCATTTTCGGGATTATTCGGCACAGTTTTTCACGAATAAGTGGAAGTACTAGTTGCAGGTAATGATATAATCGAGGCACCGATTTGTCGGTAACATTGTTTATACGCCCAGGAGATCGTGGAAAGATCGGAGGCGTTTAAAAGACACCGGATTGCTGAAGAGGTTAGAAGGGAAGATCGGCGAAAAGCGCCGCACTCTATGACGAAAGCCCATGCTCTTCTCGTTCCGGTTTTTCGTGCGAATAAATGTGAACCTGTGTAATGACGAAGTGCATTATAGGGGCTTTTGCGTTTCTTCAGCGCGAAATTTCATTTTGATGGGAACATCAAAAGGGTTGAACGATGGCAACTGCCAAAAAAACTACAACTGCAGTAAAAAAGACAGCAACAGCAAAAAAGACCGCTGTTGAGAAAGAAACCAAAACCGCTGCCGCAGCCGCGACAGTGAAGAAGACCGGCACTAAAGCTGCCGCAGCTAAAAAGGCTCCTGCCAAGACCGCCGCTGCTAAGACGAAAGCAGCTGCCGCAGCTCCGGCAGAGACGGTAAAGACCGAACCAGCCAAGAAGGCTCCGGCGGCTAAGAAAACAGCGGCCGCGAAAACGGCTTCTGCAGCCGCTAAGACAGAGCCCAAAACAACGGCAGCAAAGAAAACAGCCGCAGCAAAGAAAACTGCGGCCAAAACAGCCGAGGTAAAGGCTGAAACAGCAGCTGAAGAAAAACCTGCGGCTAAGAAACCTGCCGCAAAAAAGACAGCAGCGAAGAAAACAGCCGCAGCTGAGTCGAAGACAACGACAAAGAAGACGGCTGCGAAGAAAACTGCTGAAACAGAAGAAGCCGCAGCAGAGAAGGCAAAGCCGGCAGCCAAAACAAAGGCCGCAGCTAAACCTGCCGCCAAACGCGGTCGTCCGGGTCGTAAGCCGAAACAGGAACACAATGAAGACGATTTAGTCGGCGATTCTGACGACGATTCTATTGATGAAGAAGTCGCCATTGCCGAGTCTTATGTTCCTCCCGCGTCGACTCGAGGCAGAGGCAAAGCCCGCGACAAAGCGATGAAAGAAGCTTTGAACCGCAGCTATGCCAATCACGTCGAAGACGACAAAGAAACTCGTCTGAACAAGTTAAAGGCTCTTATCCGTATGGGTAAGGAGCGTGGTTATCTGACTTACTCTGAAGTCAATGACCACATGCCGGACAACATCGTTGATTCCGATCAGATTGATTCAATTATTTCGACACTTGCCGACCTGGGTATTCAGGTTTATGAACAGGCTCCGACAGCGGATGATCTTCTGATCGGTGATTCTGTTCCGACAGCAAGCGACGATGCCGCTGAAGAAGAAGCGGAAGCCGCTCTTGCTACGGTGGACAGTGAATTTGGCCGTACAACCGACCCTGTCCGCATGTACATGCGTGAGATGGGCTCGGTTGAACTGCTGACCCGTGAAGGCGAAATCGAAATCGCTATGCGTATTGAGGATGGTCTGAAACACATGGTTCATGCGATTTCCGGCTGCCCGACAACCATTGTTGCGATATTGGAAGATGCGGAGAAGGTTCGCAACGGCACCATGCAGATTGATCAGATCGTTGACGGTCTGGTTGACGGTCTTGATGAAGAGGCCGGAGAGCAGGTTGCTGACGATGACGAAAGTACTGATATCGGCGCTTCCGGTATGACAGCCGGTCAGATCGACGAGCTGAAGACGGTTGTGCTGGCTAAGCTTGATCACTGCAAAGAGCTTTATGATGACTTGAAGCGTGCTTACGAGGCTGAAGGCTATCGTTCACCGGCTTTCATCAAGGCTCAGGACGGAATTCAGGAAGAGCTCCTGTCGCTTCGTTTCACTGCCAATACGGTTGAGCGTCTGTGCACGATGCTGAAGAATCAGGTAGAGACCGTTCGTAAGTACGAAAGCAGAATCTACGATGTTGTTGTCAATCGCGCCAAGATGCCCAGAGAGCTTTTCCTTAAGGAATTCCTGGAAAATGAAACCAATAAAGCCTGGACTCAGGCGATTGCCGACAGTGACAAGCCTTACGCAGCCGAAGTGAAGAGAAAGCTTCCTGAAATTCAGCAACTTCAGCAGCAGCTTGCGGATATTCAGAATTCTGTGACGCTTCCTCTGAAAGATCTGAAAGACGTCTATAACCAGATGGCGACCGGTGAAGCAAAAGCCCGCAAGGCAAAACGCGAGATGACGGAAGCCAACCTTCGTCTGGTGATTTCTATCGCGAAGAAGTACACCAACCGCGGTCTGCAGTTCCTGGATTTGATTCAGGAAGGCAACGTCGGTTTGATGAAGGCTGTTGACAAGTTTGAATATCGCCGCGGCTATAAGTTCTCAACTTATGCGACTTGGTGGATTCGTCAGGCGATTACGCGTTCTATTGCCGATCAGGCCAGAACGATTCGTATTCCTGTTCATATGATTGAGACAATTAACAAGATGAACAGAATTTCACGTCAGATTCTCCAGGAGACCGGTGTTGAGCCTGATCCTGCGGTTTTGGCTGAGAAGATGGATATGCCGGAGGACAAGATCCGCAAGATCCTGAAGATCGCAAAAGAACCGATTTCAATGGAAACGCCGATTGGTGATGATGAGGATTCTCATCTTGGTGATTTCATTGAAGACGTTGGAACCGTTGCGCCTGCGGAAGCCGCGCAGCAGTCCAGTCTTACCGAGATTACCAAAGAGGTTCTTGACTCCCTTACCCCGAGAGAGGCGAAGGTACTGAGAATGCGTTTCGGCATTGAGATGAGCACGGATCACACCTTGGAAGAGGTGGGTAGACAGTTTGACGTGACTCGTGAGAGAATTCGTCAGATCGAGGCCAAGGCTTTGAGGAAACTGCGTCATCCGAGCAGATCTGATAAACTTAAGAGCTTCATGGAAGGCGGAAGCGATTCTTAACTTCCGGAAGGCCCTATAGCTCAGTTGGTTAGAGCAGGCGACTCATAATCGCTTGGTCACAGGTTCAAGTCCTGTTGGGGCCACCAAAACACCATAAACGAAAACAAGAGAAAACAACGTAAACCAATATAAAAAACGATGAAAACCCCTGAAGATGCTACGTCTTCAGGGATTTTTTATTGTTCTAAATTTTCAAAATAAACTAAAACAATAGAAAAAAATATAAAATTGTTTAGGGGAAATTTTGGGGGCAGAGAAATGAGGTTTACGGTTAAAGCGCTGGATTGTGAGCTGCCGAATGGGAAGTATACAGATGCAGCCTCTCCCGGTTTGTGTTTTCGAGTCCGAGGAAAATATCGTAACTGGATTTTTCGACGATATTGTTCGGGTAAAGCAAGAGAGGTTGCTCTTGGCTCATATCCTAAGGTTTCAATTGCTGAGGCACGAAAAAGCGCTGCTCAGCTCTCTGGTATGAACGACGAGGAATTTCTAGCGTCTATTGAGAGAAAAAAATCATCCGGAGAGTCTCCTGCCAGACTTACATTCCGTCAAGCGGCAGAAAAATTCGCTGGCTGGAATATCGAAGTAGGGAATTGGCAGGAGTTGGATAAGGCTCATAAAGTTTTTAATGGCCGTATGCGAATGTATGTCTTTCCGGTGATAGGGGATTGTTTTCTGGATGAGATAACACCGGCATTAGTCGCTTCGATTGCTCAGCCGATTTGGCATATGCCGGATACGGTAGATCGCTGTTTGAGGTTTACGCGTCAAGTATTTAATTGGTCAATTGCTAAAAATTTGACTTCGATTTCTAATCCCGCAGATAGGACCGGCCCTCTTCAGTATTTGCTGCCACGAGAGAGACATGTCACTAAAAATCGAGGCGCTATCTCCGTTGCGGAGCTGCCTTCTCTTTTTCGCTGCATTTATGACCGTTTTGGAAAAACTGCTTCAGGCCGTTGTTTCTTGTTTTCCGTACTCACCGCAACTCGTTCCGGAACTGCTCGTTTGGCAACGTGGGAGCAGATTGATTTTGAGAATCGAGAATGGGTTATTCCGCCTGAACAGTTGAAAATGTCTGAAAACGGTTCTCTCATCGTACCGCTTCCGGAAATTGTGATTAATTGGCTGGAAGGCTTCAAGCCGGATAATGCATCGGGACTGATCTTTCAAAATAGTTTGGGAAGGGCGTTGTCTGACAGCATGGTTTCCCGACTGATTAAAGATTCAGGGGAGGGCTGGATAGATGCAGCGCAGTCCGCAAAGTTGGGGAAGCCGGTACGACCGACCTTGCACGGGGTCGCCAGAGCGACATTTAGAACATGGGCGCAAGATGATTCTCTCGGAAACGACAAGCGATTTGATCCGAGAATTGCAGAACTCTGTTTGCATCATAAGGTGAAAGACATTTATAACGGAGCGTACGAGAGAAACGAACACTTCAAGCGCCGCAGGGAAATGATGAACGAATGGGCAACTTATTGTTTCAAAGAAGTCTATGAGAGCCCATAACAGTCTAAAATGTTGATTGCAAAACAATGCAAAACTAACTAATTTTGTATTGTGGTTTTGTTGTTTTCATTCCTAAAAAGGGAGGAGGTATATGTACAAGGAGCAGACAGCAGCTCAAGTTGCGGCTTACTTCCTTTGGAAGGCGAAGCGACCAGTAAAGTACATCAAGATCATGAAACTTATGTACTTTTCCGAGCGAGAGTTTCTTTTAAGTCATGGGAGCCGACTTACTGGAGATGAACTGTTTTCATTACCGTATGGGCCGGTCCTTTCCAACACGTTAGATAGATTCCACATAATAGACTTAGATCCTTACTGGTCAAAATGGATTGAATGCAATGCACAAAACATGTTCTCTCTTAAGAAGGGGGACTTCACCATAAATTCTTTCGACCACTTAAGTGATGCAGCAATTAAGATCCTTGATAGGGTTTATGAGAAGTATGGTCGTTATGATGCATTTGACTTGGTAGATCTGACTCATACCTGTGAACATTGTCCCGAGTGGCAAAATCCTGGGAGATCTAGGTTGCCGCTTAAAATCGAAGATATTTTGAGGAATCACGGTCGGGATCAACGACAAACCGACGCAATCATGAAATCCCTGCAAGAGCAGGATGAATATGACAAATTAATTGCTGATCTGATCTCATGAGTTATACAGCAATTCGTGGCGGAACCGTCTACGGAGTTTCGGGATTTAGTGATCACCTAATCATTCTTTGCAGTGAACCGATGTTCTACCGTGTCACCGGAACTAAAGCTATTTTGAGCGTGAATGTCTCCAGTTGGTACGAGTTCTCACCAAGTAACGATGACTCATGTATTTTGAATGTTGGTGATCACGATTTTATAAAGCATAAAAGTTTCTGTCTTTATCAGCGAGCCATCCCTTTGAATGTCCTGAAGTTAGAAGATAGGGTTGTTAAAGGAGAAATGAAAGACTATGGAATGCTAAAACCAGAAGTGTTTGAAAGGGTCATCGCTGGATTTAGGAAATCTCCAGTTCTTTCTCGTGAGGCGGCTAATTTTATACAGCTTATGGAAAAGAATGGCCTAAAACTGTAAAAGGCCCCGCAGGGCCTTATTCTATGTCTACGCAGACATCTGCTGCTTTTCCCATTTGTCTAGGTCGCATCGTTTGAAACAACGAACGCCACCTCGTAAGAACGGGCGTGGAAAACCATAGTCTTTAGCGACAAATATCCGTTTTCCGTTGATTTTTCTGAAATAACCGCCAGCTACATAATTCTCCAGCGTGCTGACGGAGATCTGTAAATACTTGGCAGCCTCTGGGAATGTGAGTTTCTCAATCATTTTTCGCCTCCGTCTTGTGGTCTTTTCTGCATTTTTCTCGCACCTGCAGACTTGCTTTTAGATAGTATTGAAGGTTCTTAGGGCCGTCCTGCCACGCAATAGAGTCCTTTCCACATAATTCAGTCACTGCTCGCTCAACTCGTTTCATCAGTCCGAGAATCCAGTAAGCATCTTTCTCTGTGATGTAGATACCTCCACCGGATGATTTTTCTTTGCGATCGGCTTCACGGAGCGCTTGGTCGAGGATGTTGCATGAATCCTGATACTCGCAGACCTCACTTTCTCCGTTGAATCCGCCATCGCAGAGATCATGAAATCCGTGCCAGAGGCACTTCTGGATACGCACTGCGTCCTGATCTGTACATTCAAAACTAATGATCATTTTTTGTCTCCCCAGACTGCGTCAATGAGAACGTTTGTCTCGTTGATTGCGTCCAACAATGCGTCGTGGTTGTTTAATTCCGGCTCCCGCGTGGTAAACAATTTGTCCTCGAGGGTGGCAATATCGCGGATTTGCCAATATTTCCAGGGCGGCGGTTTTCCAATCGCCTCGTACGCTGCCTCGAGAATCGGAAAATCAAAATGTGGATGTTTGGACCAAAAATAGTGAGGAGCCGTCTTCTGCACTATCGGATTACAGAATTGATTCAGATCCTCCAGCGCGTCAGAGAGCTCTCGGTTTTCGCTATTGGCCTGCAGTCTCCTGAATTGCTCCGGGTGTTTTTCCTCCCACCAGCGCAGTGTTTCCACTCCGATCTCGTTTAATCCGAGTCTGGCGTTTGATCCCAGTGAGGCGAAAAACTCCTGTTGCCACTCTAATATTCCGTTGTACATTTTGACCGCACCAATTGAGAGGATTGGGCATCCTGGGCGAGTTCCGAGAGTCTCAATGTCAATGACAATGTGAACGGAGTTTTTGTAGTCACTGAGCATTGCGTTCCTCTAGCTCCGTTTTCATCTGACGTCCCTCAGTCATAAGACGATGAGCTAAAGCGTTGACTGCTGCTAGCTCACTTTTTTCGTCTCTAAACGGAACAAGGTCCCATAGTTTCAGAACGAACTCGAGCGCTGCCAGAACAATGCCGGCCTCTCGTTCGCTGAGGATGAATGTGTATTTTTCGCTTGTTTTCATAATCAATTGCTTTATCTGGAAACCAAAACAACCTAATCGCAAGAAGGCGGATTCTTGATAAACCCGAAGTTTTCTGCGATTTTTAACAATTTGGAGGCGGTGCTGTATGTATCCCGTTCGTTACCTGTGGCCACTCCCGTAACCAGGGCGGCAAAGATGCATTTCACAACCTCCAAATCCTCGGGAGAAAGATTTTTCCGATTCTGATTTAATGAATTCTTGACTCTTTCAAAAATTCGATAGTTCCTATCCATAATTACCTCCGCATATTGCTGCCTAGTAATTGCAGCGTTTCACCAATGATTTGTGTTGAATAATGTGTCTGGCCGTTTGAATCCTCCCAACGGTCGGTTTTGAGTCGGCCTTCGACATAGCAACTGGAGCCTTTCATTAGGTATTGCTCAGCGATCTCGGCCAGTCGTCCGAAAAACGTCACTCGGTGCCACTCGGTTGATTCGACGCGCTCGTTCCGGTCGTTTTTGCGGACGAGAGTTGTGGCCAGGGATAATTTGGCGATTTTGGTTCCGGTTTTCATGCTGTTTTTTGCAGCCATCTCCTCGATCGCGTTGTTGAATATCTCGTGGAGTTTTTTCATTTATATAAGACCTTAAGTGCCGGTCTTTCCCGGCTGCTAGGTGGGATAATTAAGGTTCCAAATCAACCATCATGTTTGCGATTTTTATCGACAGGATCCGGACACAGTCGCTCCAGAGCGTTCTGGTTGGCTGTGCATGCTGAGTTGTCATACAGCAGGTGCCGAGCTGCGCCAGTAAATCCTGGGCATCATCGAGTGGAATTTTGTGATCTGGAGATTCAATGCGCGCGATGTATTCGCGAGCGAGATGGAAAAATGTTGCGGGGTAGTTAGCGCCGGCCCACGTCAGCAGCGTTCTGGCAGCTTCAGAAAACGCAATGGCCTGCGACTCTGAGAAGAAGATAAATGGAGTATATGTTGACATGACATGAAAATAATTAACAATCGTTAATACTATATAATTTAAACAACTGTTAATTTTATGTCAACATAGAACGTAAAAGATATAAAAAACTCCTTCATGCTGGTAATAGCAGAAGGAGTTTTTAAGGAACTAACTAGTATTTTGCTCGATACCGTCGATGCTCTGTCATAACACCTAAAATTTTCGTTTCTATCTGATTAGATTGAAATAGAGGAAAATCATTATTCAACGGGAGAAATTCAAAGATCGGCGTTAGATCAGAGGAAAAACCGAGAACCTTGAGTTTTCTAAAAACAGGGATTTCATTTTTTACTCGAACTATGACAAAGTCGCCGGGTTTAGGGACTAAGCCTGGATCAAAAATCACTCGATCTCCGACTTGAAAGATTGGAGACATTGAAGTGTCAGTAATTTCAATAGAAAAAGCATCACTGCTCATTTTTAAATCCGTAAGAATGAACGAGTCGCTTTTCCACTTTGTCTTATCCTCCACATCTTCAATTTTTATGAGAGGAATTTTTTCCGTATCGAGGGCTGAAACTAAAGGGAAGCCTGATTCGTTATTAATTAACTTTGGACCTTGCCCTTCTGATAGCCAAAAAGTCGCATAACCAAAGACACGGCTAATTCTTGACGCATAATCGCCTCGCAGATGTTTGGTTCTACCAGAGCACCAGTAGGCAACTGTTGCCGGAGTCACCTTTATTCTGCTTGCAAACTGAGTTTTATTTAATCCAGTTTCGTTCAGAACGAGTTTAATTCTTTCAGCAAGATTCATAGACACCTCTTTTAGAAGGTTAAAACAAATGTTTAAAACAGTTGATTGACCAAAATTTAAACAGGTGTTAATGTATTTATGTAAATACAAACAATGGTTAATATGAGCGAAAAAATCTCAGCAATAGAAGCTCAGGTAATCCTCAAAGAAATAGAGCATAAGGAAATTCAGTTGAAGTTAGGAGTTACTTCAGGCTGCATCAGCAATTGGAAAAGAAGAGGTATCCCGAGAGTAGTTGGACTGCTTTTAAGAAAAGAGTATCCATCATTACAAGCGTGGAGATTAATAGATCAAACCCGAAAAAAATAACAGCACTTGACTTCACGATCAAACATGGCACAGACAGCAGACCGTTTCGGTAGACGAAAACGAATTCGGAGAAAACGAATGACAGAAGAAGAAAGAACCCAAGCAGGCAGACGCCTGGAGAGGCGCTTGCAGGAGCTGGATGCGCGTCGACTGGATCGCATCAATGGCTCGTATTCGTTAGAGCGCACGATGAAATTTTGCCTGGTGCTGCTTGTGCTGTTTATTGCTCTGAGCGCAGCGCTCGTGTATCTGGAGAGGTAGTTATGGACGAAATTTTTACCGTAATCGGAATTCTGATGACGCTGGTGCTGTCGTTAATTTGGTATGTCGCCCTGTTTCTCGGCGGCATCTATGCGATTGGTTGGTTTTGGATGAACTTGTGAGATTGCTATGAACTATCTAAACCACCGATTGCCGCCATTTGAGAGAAACTTGAAACCAACTCGCTTTTTTGCCCTCGTCAATCGTGAACTCAATGAAGTCTTTTCCTTCGGCGTCTACAAAGAAAAGTTCGTATGCGGGCGCGCCGTCTTTAACGAGAGTAATGGTTTTCAAGTACGGGTTCGGCGCCTGCTTTCCTGGGTAGTACTTCTCTGGTTCAGAGCCTACAGCGAAGAAGACTTCCGGGTAGTACGGCTCGGTCCTCTTGCATTAGTAAGAAATTTAAAAACCACAGTGCATTTACCCAACAGAAATTTCAGTATTTCAACCAATTTATCGCTTTCCATGGCCTTCTCCCTAGCGTTTTGAAATTTAGTTTGGAACCTTTATTTTCTCACGCTTTGGGGAAGGCCTCTTAACTGTTTTTATACCGATCAATGCGGACACGGCGGCCGATTGCAACGGCTGGAGAATAGACCTCCTCCATCGCTCAGGTCCGCACCCTTTTAAAAATAATGAGGTCTAAACGAGGTCTGATATGGCTCACAATCTCAGAGAAATTGAAGAACAGATGTCGGCAGTCGGTATTGATCTGCCGCCTGGTCATGACCTGATCGTCAACGGTCGGAATTGGAGGCGATTCAAGCCCAATAACTCAAATTTCAAGCGCGGAAAGGATGCCTGGTATGGAATTTGGGAGCAATCGCTGTCAAACGGCAAAATCTATTATTTTGGTACTTTTGGAATCGGCAGCCAAACCTACAAAATCGAACACTCGAGGAAGGGCTGGACTCGCGAAGAGTGGACAGAGCTTGAAAGCCGTAAAAAGGCCGATCAGGAGGTTATCGATAAGGCGCTCGAAGAGCGTCGTAAATCTGCCCGAGAGAAAGCCGCAAAGATGTGGGAAAGGGCAGCTGACTCCGTATCCGCTTCTCATCCGTATGTGAGATCAAAAAAAATCCGTCCGATCGGAGCTCGCCAGTTACGTAATCAAATCTTAGTTCCTGTGTGGAAAGAAGAGATGCTCGTCGGCCTGCAGACAATCTTCCCTGATGATACTGCCGAGGGGGAGCGAACATTTCAGAAAAAATTCCTCTCAGGAACTGAAACTAAAGGCTCGTTTGCAGTTCTGGGGACTCTGCCCGAGAAACCGGAGGTCATTTTTTTAACCGAGGGCTGGGCTACAGGATGCTCAATTTTTGAGGCAGTCGGCCAACCGGTCATCGTCGCCTTTTCTGCTGGCAACCTGCTGCCTGTTGCGGAAACGCTGAGGGCCAAATACCCTGACTCAAAAATCTGTATCGCTGCGGACAATGACGCCCACTATTTGAGAAAACTGCGCGAGGAATGCGCCTCAAGATTTGGCATCGATCTGCATGTGCACTCATCCAGAAGCGCCGCTCAGGATCAATGTTTTGACGGCGGCCGTGTGCGAGCGTGGTGGTCAAAAAAGGACGGAGAAGCGTGCGTCGAGTATGAGGAGTGGATCGGCGACAGAACACGTCCCTCTCATCGCTCTCTGAACAACACCGGCGTCGTCAAGGCCAACATTGCCGCGGCTAGAGTTAACGCCTGCGTGTTCATTCCTAGGTTTTCAAATCAGCAGACATGGGGCACGGATTTCAACGATCTCGCCTCTGAAGAAGGCATTAATGCTGTTCGCGAACAGCTCGAGTATTCGTCTGCGACGCCCGTGAGGGCGTCAAAAAGGGGTAGAAGCACCTCCAAGACGAACGAGATTACGGAAAACAACAAGACGATTCTCCGAGTACTGGCTGATCGCTACGTTGCGATTGACAACACGGACACTTGTTGGGACCTCGTTTATCACCGCCTGGCAAAAATCTCATTTATCAAACAGTACTACGGCAGCAGACTCGTTTCATCGTGGCTGCAAGGACTGTTTGGAAACCGAAGAATCATTCAGCCGGAACAGCTCATTTTTGAACCGGACCCTAAAAAGGTCCCTGAAGGCTCGATTTCTATGTTTGAGGGCTGGCCTCTGGTTCCAACGTACGATACGAGTAAGTGTCATCTCCTGATCGAACACCTCTTTAAGATTTGCGGCGAAGACGAAAATATTTTTAATTGGATTTCTTCTTGGCTTGCCTATCCTCTGCAGCATCCGGGTGCCAAGATGGCGTCCGGCTTAATGATCTATGGCGAACGAGAAGGTACCGGTAAAAGTATTTTCTTCAATGTCATTGCCAAAATTTACGGTAAGTATGGATGCTCAGTTAACCAGACAATGATCCAATCGGATTTCAATGGCTGGATATCTCAGAAGCTGTTTATGGTTGGCGAAGAAGTTGTGACGAATCAGGATAAGCGGACTCTGAAGGGGATGCTGAAAAACCTAGTCACGAATCCGACGCACACGATCAATGAGAAGGGCTATCCCGCTCGGTTTGAGGTTAACAAGACAAATATCGTTTTTCTGTCCAACGAACAGCAACCGGGTATTTTGGACCCGAAAGATCGGCGCTATATGGCGATTCGGTTCGAAGAGTATTCACCGCCTGAATATTTTCAGGCGCTTGCTGAAGAAATCAACAATGGAGGCGCGGCCGCTCTGTATGGTTGGTTATTAACCTTAGACCTTGAAGATTTTGATGAAAACACTCGTCCGCTGGAGACAGAAGCAAGAGCTGAGCTGAAAAAGTTAGGCAGCAACAACAGCATTCGGTTTATTGAGGAATGGCAGGCGGGAGACACCCCGTTTCCTGCTGTACCTGCGGTCGCGTGGCACCTTTATGACGCCTATCAGATGTGGTGCAAGGCGTCTGGGGAGCGTCCTGTGAACCGCGAGGTCTTTACAACTTACTGCAAGCATCGGCTTGGGTCTGCCCGAAGGCGCGTCAGTCTCTATGACGGGCCTCCTGATACATCCGTCTTCACAAACCTGGTCACTATGCAAAAACAGCTTTATTGGCCTGAAACAATCGTGGATGGAAAGTCGTGGTCGGAAGTGCCGAAGCAAAAATTCGAGGATGGTGTACTGAAGTTCCAGAGATCAATCTACAAGGCCCGAGAGAGGTTTAGAAACTATGAACCCCTTTAATTTTAATGTTCATACCCTGCCGATGTTCATACCCTGTTCAGGCGGGGAGATTGGCAGGTATGAACAGTATTTTTTGATTTATAAACAGATAGTTATTTGTGCTGTGTTCATACTGTTCAGACCTATAGCCAAACTCCTACGTGTGCGCGTGCGCGCGAGAGGAATAAACGGATGTGTAAAGAGTGTTTCGCGCGTATGGGAGTTAATTAAGGTATGAACAGTATGAACAGATTAGTAAAAAATATAATAAAAACAAATAAATATTTAAAAATTTTGTATGAACAAAAGGTATGAACAGGGTCTGAACAAAACACTGTTAAGTATGAACAGTAAAGAAATATTGAAAAAAGCAAAGAAAAACTAATCAGGTAAGAAGATATGAATCGCATCCAGTGGATCAAAAGGCTTTTAACGTTGTGGTTTCAGTGGAGAAACAGGATTCGCGGCAGACTCCATTGTCCGCTGGCTGTAGACAACTGTACTGGCGTTGATAAGACCCGTTGCTCGAATGATTTGATCAACGCGTCAGGAATTGATTTCCGGATGATGCAGCTGGAAAGAATAATTAGAGAACTGCCTTCTCCGCTTCGTGACGCTGTCTATGCGCTTTACGGCGGCCGTGAATGGATCGGCATGACAAGAGCCGCGAATCGGCTGCAGATTAACCGCAGAACGTTGTTTCGGTATTTATGCGCCGCGGATCAGGCGATTGAGGCCGAATTAGAGAAAACGGAGAAATCACGTGAATAGTATTAGGAAAATTCCCTATGTCCCATTTGCCTCGAAAAAAGGGCATAATTTCATAAAATTTGGCAGTGAGTGCATTAAGAGCCTCGCTAGCGCACTTAAAACTTCTCAATCATCCTCCTGTACCTTTCTTATCAAGCGTTTAACAAACGGCTGTTTAGCCTTTAATCGGGTTAATTTTCTTTGGAGGAATGATGCTTAAGTTTACTAAGGTTACGAAGCGAAATTTTTTGTATAAATTTTTCGTTTGCTTTGCAGGTATCGGATTAGCCGGAGGCGTCGATCATTTTATTGAGACGGTGATTCCGGCTCCCCTTCCGATGAAAATAGTTATTTCGCTATTTGTGGTGTTTTCGTTCTTTATTGCGAAAGAACCTTAAGGAGTTTGGCAAGCTCAATCAAAATTGTTGCTGTGGAAGCTTGGATAAGAATGAATTTAGCCGTGTTTTTTGCTTTTTGGCTTAATGGAAGGTTTTTATTGAGAGTGGCAATGTATTCCTTAGGTTTTTTCCCTTTCAAGAGAAGGATGATTTCATGTAAAGCAAAAAATTCATAATAATTCTGAAATTGAATATTAAGAATATGCGCGTTTTTGATTACTTTAAATGCTTCCATGTCAACCCAATGAGTTGCGACCGGGCTATTTACCGGGGACATGACGGACATATAAGTAACCGGCGGAAACACTACAGATTGAACATCTTCAGAGAGGGTATCAATAAGGTCTAAAACTCGGGAACGTTGTTCTTCAGTGAGGTCTTGGAAGAAATCTGTTAAAGGTTTTTGCATTGAATTATTCCTTGATTATGTGTGGAAACTTAATCATAAAGGAAAGGCTTTCCCGGCTGTGCCTAACAACCGGGCCAATTAATGTGAATTTATGCCAGTATTTCCGTTAAAGCACTGCGCCTATCCCGGCTGCGGTGCACTTTTCCGTAACTCCGGTTCCTACTGCGAGCAGCATAAGCAAATTGCTCAGGACGAAAGATCAGACCGCCGTCGCCAGCTCGATCAAGAAAGAGGGTCAGCAGCCTCTAGAGGATATTCCTCTGCATGGAGAAAAGCCCGGGAAAGTTTTCTGGCTCGTCATTCTTTCTGTGTCCGATGCGAGGCCGAAGGTTTTCCACGATTGGCTACGGTAGTAGATCACATCATTCCGCATAAGGGGGATAAACGGTTATTTTGGGATCGAAATAACTGGCAGCCTCTGTGCAAAAGACATCACGATCTAAAGACGGCTGCTGAAGATGGCGGCTTCGGAAACACCAATCGCTATTCATAAGTTCTTATCGGAGGAAACCAAAAGGATGCTATGAAAATAGATACAGCTTTTTTATTTACGACGATATTTGTGGCCGCGTTTTTTACGCTTTCTGGAGGACGCTACGAGCAGCTGTTTGTCAAATCCCTTGCTTATGGGTGGATTTTGCTTTGTTTGTTGAATGCCTTGTACTGGTTGTTGAAAAATTACTTCAATAAATTCTGGAAAGGAAGCGGGAAGAGGAATTCCAAGGAAAGCTAGGAATGTATACAGACTATAAAGGTAAAGGATGTAATTAAAGATTTTCTTTGCCTGTCTTTTGACTCTTCTTGCATTGCCTCTCTTTTTGGACCGCCCGAACTTGCTTAACAGTACATTCCCATACTCTTCTTCCGGGACGCCTTCTAAGGATTTAAGAATCTCTCGTATAGGAGTTTTGGAGTCAATCTTTCCAAAATATGCCTTGCATTTTTCAAGCCTCCGAAGGTTAAAGAGCAGCTCTTCAGTGCGTGGGGTGTTCAGAAGTTTAATGGGACGATTTACAATGGTATTCAGTAAAGAATTGGTGTTTGAAAAGGGTTTTAAACTCTTAACAATAGATGACTCAAGAGAGTGGAAAATTTTTGCTTGGTCTAAGCCAATTTGAGATAACTGTTTGTCTATGTCAGCAACTTTTTGAAACAGTTGCGAGATGTCTTTTTGAAGCTTGGATGTTCCTAAAAAAACATCTAAATCAGGTAGCTCCTCTGATTTATTGATTTGTTCAAGGT
Organism: Parasutterella sp. St.1A3; assembly: GCF_059728705.1. NCBI lineage: Bacteria > Pseudomonadati > Pseudomonadota > Betaproteobacteria > Burkholderiales > Sutterellaceae > Parasutterella > Parasutterella sp. St.1A3. The sequence continues at coordinate 668,864 of NZ_BAAGFK010000001.1, forward strand.
AATGAAAAAGTCTCTGACTTTTTGAATGAAAGTCAGTTAAAGGTTTTGTCAAACTTTCGCAGATATTCGATAACGAGTCGAAGAGCTTATCCCATTCTTGAAACAATAGTGAAGAAGAGGCAGTTATCCCCCTCCAGTTGGTTTGTGAAAGCTGCGAAGGAGCGGGACCGTGAGATTTATTTGAAGTCATATTTTTCTTTTGTCTGTTAATACTCGGATTTTATAAAAAAGAAGGTCTTTTCCCTAATAGGGAGGGGTGGTGAAAAAGTGAAATGACGAGATCATTTGAGACCGCGCCCTCAGTCAAATTTTTGAGCGTGCAAAATTGGAAAATTTTTAACTTTTGTCTGTTTAGTGTTTAGGGAGTTCTCTGGTGACGAAAGGAAGAAAACGGACCCCGACCGAAATCAAGAAACTACAGGGTACCGCTCAGCCGTGCCGGATTAATAAATTTGAACCGAAGGTGAACGGGCGGATTACCGATATGCCGGGGGCGCCAGACTATTTATCCGAAGAGGCTAAATGCCATTGGAAATTTATTTTGGAGCATGAGGGTGGCAGCTGGGTTAAGCAATGTGACCTCGCAATGTTCGAAACATACTGCGAACAGTGGGCTGAACTAGTCCGTTATCGGCGCGAAAGAAAGCGCTTGCGCGTGCAGATCGAAGAGGCGGAGAAAAAAATCGAAGAGCTCCGTGTAGCGGAGAAATACAGTAGTGCGATTTCCATGATTAAGTTTCGGGATGAACTCTGGGAGAGGGATAACTTTTTGGCTAACTTGATTGTGAAGTGCATACAGCCTTTCAAGTCAGTTGCCTCTGAGCTCGGCTTTACGCCGTCATCTCGTTCTCGGGTGATTGCAACCGGAGAAACACCGGGACAGGTTGATACAAAAACTTTGTCTCTTTTCGATGATAAAGCCGTGGACGATTGTCTCTCAGAGGTTGACTACAGGACGGTGACATGACGAACTACGTAGCGAAGGCTAATTGGTACATCGACAAGGTTTTGTCGGGAGATATTCCTGCCTGTATGTATGTCCGCCAGGCATGTACCCGCCAAAAATCCGATTTAGAGCGCTCCGCGCGGGAAGATTGGCCTTATCGGTTCGATGCGAGGGCGGCAACCAGAGTCTGTTTGTTTATCGAGCATCTTAGGCATGTGAAAGGTCCGCTTTCAGGGCAGACGATCACTCTGGAGCCTTGGCAATGTTTCATTCTTACAACAATCTTCGGCTGGCTGCGTAAAGACAGCGGAAAGCGCCGATTCAAGAGAGCGTATGTAGAAGTGCCTCGCGGCAACGCGAAATCTACGCTGTCAGCGAGCATCGGTTTGTACATGATGGCGCTTGACGGAGAGGGGGGTGCTGATTGCTATTCATTTGCGACTACCCGTGAGCAGGCTAGAGAAGTTTTTGATACTGCTCGTGATATGGTCCGGCGTTGCTCAGATGTAAGTCGAGAACTTGGCATTAAGGCGTTGGATTATTCGATAGTTCAGCTTGCCAGTAATTCAAAATTCGTTGCGAAATCCGCTCAAGGCAGCACGTTAGACGGACTCAATACACATTTTGCCTGTATTGACGAGCTCCATGCTCATAAAACACGCGAAGTCTATGACGTGGTTGAAACGTCTATCGGTAAGCGGCTGCAGCCGTTGTTGTTTGCTATCACGACAGCCGGATTCAACTTATCCGGAATCTGTTACGAGCTAAGGAACTACGTGATCGAAGTTTTATCCGGAAAAAGTGCCGGCGGGGATGATCAGTTCGGAATTATCTACTCGATTGATAAAGAAGATGAGTGGACAAGCGACAGTGCGCTGATCAAAGCCAATCCGAACTGGGGCGTCTCGGTCCATCCGGAAACGATTAAATCATTGCGAGATAAGGCACTGACGGTTACAAGTGCGGTTAACAACTTTAAGACCAAGCATCTGGACGTCTGGTGTAATGCGGATGCGGCTTGGATGGATCTGACAAAGTGGAATGAGTGTGCAGAACCGAGTTTGGAAGAGTCAGATTTCTACGGTCGGGAATCTTGGTTGGGGCTTGACTTGGCATCCAAGATTGACTTGACGGCAGCTGTCAGACTCTTTCCTAAAACGATCAACGGCGTCCAGCATTTTTTTGTTTTTCCGCAGGTTTGGCTTCCTCGGGATACTGTTAATTCGGCGAAAAACGCTTCTTACTGCGGGTGGGAGTATGAGGCTCGCTTGAAGGTCACGGAAGGCTCTGTTGTGGATTTTGAAGAGGTCAAGGAGTATGTCCGGCGAAGCTGCTCAGACTTTGTCGTGAAGGAAATCGCTTACGACCCGTGGCAGGCAACACAACTTGCCAGTGAATTAACCGATCAGGGCTGTCCCATGGTCGAGGTTCGCAACAGTGTCCAGAACTTCTCCGAACCGATGAAAACCATCGAGGCTTTAGTGATGTCCGGAAGGCTTCATCATCCGGATGATCCGATTTTTAATTGGTGCGTTTCAAACGTCGTCTGTCATCGCGATGCGAAAGACAACATTTATCCGAACAAGCTGAGGAATGAAAACAAGATCGACTTAGTGGTGGCCTTAATCATGGCTTTCTATTCATTCCTGATCGGCGGCGGAAAGATTGAAAAGCCGGTGGATCTGACACCGATGCTTGATTCTCCGCTCATTTTCAATTGGTAAATTATGTTTTTGAGTTCATTTTTTTCTTCGATCGGCAATCCGTTCAGCGACAGTAAAGGGGTGCAGCGGACAGAACCGATGCTGCAGCTGGTTCCAAGGAAACGGCAGACCTCGGAAGAAACGGCGCTGCAGATTTCCTCTGTGATGGCATGCACGACACTTTTGGCTGAAACGGTGGCCTCCATGCCGATCTTCGTTTACCGCAATGACAGCGGAAACAGGGATTTAGCCCGGGAAACGGAACTTTGGAAACTGCTGCACGACGGCCCGAATGAGTTCATGACGCCAGTCGAGTTCTGGTCTCAGGTTATCTTCAATATGGTGCTTCGAGGCAACGGATACGCCCGGCTCAAACGAGAGGCCAATGATCCGTCCGGACAAGTGCTCTCGATGATGCCGCTCAACGCTCAGCAAGTGAAAACGATTTATGACGGCTCGACCCTGAGATACGAGTATCTCCATGACGGTGAATCTGAGAAGATCGCTAAAGAGTTTATGTTTCACCTGAAGGGTGTCGGCGGCCGTTTTGCCGGAGCATCGAAGCTGGATATGATGGCAGCCACGATCAGCGAAGCAGCTGATGCTCAAGAGACTGCCTCAACACTGTTCGGCAATGCAAATAAGCCGAGCGGTATCTTGAGTTCGGAAGGCACGCTCGACAAAGAGCAGAGAGAGCGCCTTCAAACAACTTTCTACGAAATGGCCAACGGTAGCCAATCCGGTTTGTACGTGCTCGAAGGCGGTCTGAGTTATACGCCTCTGACGCTTACGCCGGCTGAAACTCAGCTTTTAGAAACGAGACGCTTTTCCGTGGAAGAAATTTGCCGCTGGTTTGGCGTTCCTTCAGTTCTGGTTGGATCAAACTCGGCTACGACATGGGGCAGCGGTATTGAGCAGATTATCTTGGGTTTCCAAAAGTTCACTTTGTTGCCGTTATGCCGGCGAATTGAGCAGGCGGTGAGAGCTCGCATCATGACGCCGGAGGAATTCACGCTCTACACAGTGGAAATTTCTATGGATAACTTGCTTCGAGCAACCATGAAGGAGCGCATGGAAATCCACGGGAAAGCCATTCAGTACGGTGTTGAAACCGTTAATGAAGCACGTCAATACGAAAACTTGCCGCCAGTGGAAGGTGGCGATGTCAATTTTGCGCAGTCGGCGCTGAGGCCTATTTCAGCATTGGCCAAAGCAACGGTCGACCAAAAAACTAAGGAGCCAGATAGTGTCTAAAGAGCTGAAAAAGGATCAGACCTTATCCGTAAGATTAGAAGGCGTGGAGGTAAAACTATCCGATGACAAGAAGATCGGAGTGATCAAGGGCTACGCCTCAGTCTATGACAACTTGAATTGCTATGGGTTCTATATAGCTCAAGGAGCTTATAGTTCAGCACTGAAAAGCTTGACTTCTACCCCGAAGATGTTCTTCAATCACGACTATTCTGCAGTTCCGGTTGGTCATTGGACTTCTCTCAAAGAAGACGATAAAGGTCTTTATGTTGAAGGAGAACTCACACTCGGAGTCGGAGCTGCCGCCGATATTTATGAGGCGCTCAAAGCCGGAACTTTAGACGGTTTATCCGTCGGCATTCGTTTGGGTGAATACGTCGAGGATGACAACGGCAATATCAAGGTTTTGAGCATTGCAGCGCTCTACGAAATTTCAATCTGCAGCTTCCCTGCTGACGGCCAGGCAAGGATTGCAGAAACTCTCTCGAAGGATTCTCTAGACGAAACCATCGAGAAGATCAAGACGCTAAGAGATTTTGAAGCCTGCTTGAGGGATTCTTGCGGCTTTAGCCGGAAACAAGCCTTGTCGCTTGTTTCTCGCGTGAAGAAGGTGCTGAGCGAAGAGCGGCGGGACGCTGCTTTGGCTGAAGCATTAAACAAGGTGCTCGGGGTTGCCGAGCGAATCGATAAAGTACTCAGTGGGAAAATTTAAATGAACGAAGAAATTGAAAAACTCTTGTCCGCAATGACCAATATTGAGGACAGATTAGGACAGCTGTCTACGACCGAAGAAACCGAAAAAGTCAAGGCAGAGCTTGCTGAACTTGGTAAAAAGCAGCTTGGTCTTGCAGAAGAAATCCGTCGCCTCAAACAACAGCAGCCGGGAGGCTCTGATTCCGTTAAAGCGCCTCTTACTCTCGGAGCCAGAGTGGTAGCCGACGCTGGCTATCTGGAGTTTGCGGCTGGCAAAGGTAAAGGTTTTTCTGTCACACTGACGGATCCGAATCCTGTCGGCACGGGCAGTACGGTTGATTCAAAGGTTTATCCGGATCAGCGTATTCAGGGCATTATTGGTATCGGAGCGGCTCCTTTAACGCTCGAAGATACAATTCACCATACTCCGACGAGTTCTAAGGCGATTGTCTACTCTCGTGAGAAGAAATATGTCAACAATGCTGCAGAAGTAATTAACGGCGTTGATTTAATTCCGCAGTCTGAAATCGAGTTCGATACCCAGACGGCTAACGTGAAGGATATTGGGAATTGCTTCATTGTGACTAAGGACCTCATGGAGGATTCTCAGGCTCTTGCTGATTACATTAACTTCCGAGTCCAGTACGGCGTTAAGCAGCGCGTTGAAAGTCAGCTTCTGAATGGTGATGGTACTAATGCTAACTTAAGCGGTCTTCTGATGACCGGAAACTACACGCCACACGGCTTTGATCCGGCAGCTAATCCGGAAATTACGAATCAGGTTGATTTGATCGGTTTTGCGGCTCTGGCAGTTAAGTCTGTTGGTCTGACTCCAAATGTGACGATCATGAATCCGGTGGACTACTTCAAGCTTCGCTGTCTGAAGGATTCGAACGGCCGCTATCTGTTTAGCGATCCGATGGGTCCGTCTAACCGTCCGGTCTGGGATACCTATGTTGTTGAAAGCTCCGCAATGCCCAAGGGTAAGTTTCTGACGCTGGATACCAACATGGCCTGCATGATCTATGACCGTAAGGAAACAGTCGTGGAGTTTGGATATGAAGACGGCAATAACTTTAGAAAGGGGCTGGTAACGATCAAAGCTGACCGCCGTTTGGCTTTTGCGATCGAACGTCCGAGCGGTATCGTCGGAGGTGACCTTGTCTTAACAAAGACAAATACGACCGAATAACAGATTGTTATCTTTGAGGCGGGCGACCGAAAGGCCGCTCGTAAGCTCATGTATGAATCAAAGGCAATAGTATCAATTGTCGATGCAGACTATCTTCGGCGGTACTTACGGATTGATGACGACTCAGAAGATGCATTCTTGGAAGAATTGGGACGAGCTGCAACAGAGAATCTGGAGCATCGTTTGAAACGACATGTCATCGCTCGCAACTCATCCGATTCCGAGGCCGTATGTACGGATAAAGAAAGTGTTCCGGCAGCTCTTCGCGTTTGGGTGGGCGCCAGTGTTGCTTTTGCTTATACAAACCGAGAGTCTGACAGCGAGAAGTCCTTCACGAGTACACCCTATTTCGAAAGGTTAATAGATCCGTGGAGAGCTTATAAATGATTGAACCTTTATCCGGAGATCTGAACCGGCGCTGCTCAATTTACTCATCCAAGCTTCTTCCAAACGGCAAGTCCGATCACTTAACCGAACGCACACCGCTTTGGCGGTGCTGGTGCAAAGTTGAAGTGATAGGCGGATCGGTCTATTGGGACAACGTTCAAACAGAAGAGTCGATTACTCATCGCATTTTTGTTCGATATGTCAAGGGAAAGACTCGCCCGCAGGATCTTCCGAGATTGATCGAAATCGAGTGCGAGGGAGTTTGGTATCGAGCAAAACGAGTGACTGACTGCAATAGCGCAGGTCGCTTTACTCTTTTTGAATGCGAGGTGCTCAATGCAGCCGTTAAGAATTGAAGCCGAGTTTGCCAGGCCCTTGAATTTTGCTGACTTTGATAAGAAGGCAATGCGCAAGGGGTTTAGAAAGATCGGGCAGGACGTTTCAAAAATTGCGAAGAAATTATCCGCAGAGAAAGGAGTGTCTCTGCCGGGCCAGTATCCGGGAAAGCAAACGGGGATTTTTCAGAAGTCGCTAAGCTACAAGGTGTCGCGATCGGGTTTTTCGGTGGCGATCAAACCATATTTAAAGGGCAAGCAGGTGTCCGCAGCATTCAAAAGTCGGGGTTTTTATCCGGCTTTTGTCGTTTATGGGCATGCCGCCCCGAAAAAATCCAAGCGCGGGAAGGGGCATGCTAAGCAGTCTCCTGCAGGAAAGCTCGTCAAACCAAGAGCAAACCCGATTCCGGCAGCGGTTGAATCCTACGGCAGAGTTCAGTTTCAAAGCGAAGTCTCAAAGATTCTGCAGAACGCTTTCAAGCCCGGACCTATAGGGAGCTTATTGAAGTGAAGTTAAAACCCATTATTGAGGAACTCAGAAATTACTGCCCGTCTTTTGAGCAAAGGGTCTACGGAATAGGGGCTTTTTCTCAGTTAAGCGAATCAGTGTCAACCGAGGCGATGCCAGCCGCGTTTGTTCTTCCTGTTTCAGAGGATCCGCAAGATCCTGCGACATCTTCAAGATATCGGCAGGTTGTGAGATTCAGGTTTGCCGTTCTCGTCATGGTCTCCAATACGGAAGACGAGCAGGGTCTGACGGCGTGGGAAGCGGCCGATGACTTAAAAAAGGAAGTCTTCAGAGCGATTCTGGGTTCCGATGACATTAAGGCGGGCAAAGACTGGATTCAGTTTGAAGGGCTGTCGATTGCGGAGATAAACCGGGCGGCTCTGACCCTTCAGCTTGATTTTTCCTGCGAGTATGAAATCAAGGATGAGCAGACTCGTCATGGTGCAGATATTGACCGCTTGGGCAGATTCCTGAGGATGTACACCGATATTGACGTGATTGCCGAGAAGGGACATCCCGACGGCAGAATTGAAGCAAAAGTTTTAATTGATTTGGAGAAAACTAAATGAGCATTTCATTTAACAACATTCCGAGCGACGTGAGAACGCCGCTTTTTTATGCGGAAGTCGATAATTCGATGGCTAACTTAGCCACTTCGACTCAAACGCCCCTTCTTATTGGTCAAATGACCGAAGGTAAGGCAGAGCCGCTTGTGCCGGTTCTGGTTACCGGAGAAAGTCAGGGTAAGGATTTATTCGGCCGCGGTTCTGAATTAGCCCGAATGAATACCGTTTATCGCAAAAACGACCCTGCGGGCCAAGTCTGGGCGATTCCGTTAAGTGATCCGGAAGCGGCCGCTGCGGCTTCGGGCACGTATACGATATCGGGTCTTCCTACTTTAGCCGGCATTTTGAGTGTTTATATCGGAGCTGACCGCGTTCAGGTTCCGGTTGGTGTAGATGATTCTCCGGCTGATGTCGCTTCGGCTATTGCTTCGGTCATTAACGGCAAGCCGGATCTTCCGGTTACGGCAGAAGCATCTTCCAGCGCAGAGGACGCGGAAGTCGAAGAAGGATATGTAACCGTCAGCGCTAAGAATAAGGGCGCAAACGGCAATGACATCGCTTTAGGCTTGAACATTCAGGGCTACGGAGCAGGCGAAGAGACGCCTGAAGGATTAAGCGTAAAGATCACTCCGATGGCAGGAGGTGTAGGCGCTCCTGATTTCGAGACGCTGGATATTGCCCGCATCATGGGAGATGATCAGTACGACTTCATCCTGATGCCGTACTCAGATACCGTATCTCTGGACTATTTTAGAGAGGTCATGAATGATACGAGCGGCAGGTGGGCGTATGACAAGCAGATGTACGGTCATGTTTATACCTGCAGACGAGGTTCGATTAACGAGCTGCAGAAGTTTGGAGCGGCCCGCAATGATTAGCACGCTACGATTATTGGTATTGAGCCGGATGTTCCTTCTATGGCAATTGAGGTCTTAGCGGCCTACGGGGCGCAGAACGCGGCTAAATTGTCTATTGATCCGGCTCGTCCCACTCAAACGTTAGAGCTGATCGGCATCACTTCAGCGCCTCACGGCAAGCGCTTTACCATGAGTGAGCGCCAAGTACTTCTCACAAACGGTATCGCCACCGAGTACACGGAATCCGGCTACATGAGAGTGGAAAGAGCCGTCACGACGTATCAAAAGAATCGTTTTGGTGATGAGGATAACTCGTATCTGGATTCCGAGACTCTGCACACGCTTGCCTACATCATTCGAGCTTTGAGAAGCTGTATTACAAGTAAATACCCGCGTCATAAGCTCGCAAGTGACGGTACGCGGTTCGGAGCCGGTCAGGCAGTGGTTACACCATCCATTATCCGCGGCGAACTTATCGCTATGTATACCAAGCTCGAGGACAAGGCGATTGTAGAAAACGCTGATTTGTTTGCTAAGTATCTTGTCGTGGAGAGAAACGCAGATGACCCCAACAGAATCGACGTATTGCTGCCGCCTGACCTGGTTAACCAGTTAAGAGTCTTTGCTGTATTGGCTCAGTTCCGTCTTCAGTTTAACGAATAAGAGGTGATTTAATGTCAAGAATTGCAGGAATCTGCCACATTACTGTCAACGGCAGAACGATGGATATCTCCGGAGGGCTGACCATTCCGCTTTCGAAAACCACAAAAGAGAGCATTGTGTCGACCAACGGCTCCGTTAATTACAAGGAGACGCCGATCGCGCCGTACATTGACGGAACGTTCCTAATGGATGAAGACTTCCCGATTGAAGAACTGTCCACTATGGACACGGCAACGGTGGTGGCTGAATTGGCTAACGGCAAGAGCTATACGCTCTCAGAGGCCTTCATTGAAGGAGAGATGAACTATGACAGTGACGCGGGAACTGTCGCAATGAAATTTGTGGGAACTAACGGGAGGTGGTCGTAATGGCTTCGTACGTACTGAAGACGCCTATCACTGTTTCAGGCAACAGGATAGAAAAAGTGGATCTGCGTGAACCGACCTTTAATGAAATTTGCGATCTTGGCCTGCCCGGTGATCAAACCGAGCCGGATGGAAAGCTTAAATTGCTTCGCAAATACCTTGTGGTCTGTTCAGGTCTTCCGGAGGAAGCTGTCGGCGCACTGGGGATTAGGGACGCCATGGCCCTAATCGGTAAGGTGTCTGATTTTTTTACAAGTACGGACTAGCGCGGAAGAAAACGGCCGTGAAAGTTTTTTACAACACGGCCCGCTTCTGGGGAGAACGACCCACGGAGCTCTCAAGAGAGCCTTTTTCAAGAGTGATTGAGCTTGCGAAGGAGGCTCTTCGCATTATGGAGGAAGATAAAAAATGGCGGGAAAAGAGTACAGCCTCAAGGCCATCCTTTCCGCGACGGATAAGATAAGCCCCGCGCTCAAGAAGATAGACTCTAATTTCGGAAAGCTCGGGCGCTCCTTTTCCGCCTTAGGCAAATCCTCGGCCGCTTTGGCCGGTAAGTTCGCTTTGCCCCTGACAGTCTTAGGCGGAGTTGGCGGCTTCAGTCTAAAGTCGGCAATGGATAAGTTCACCTCTCTGGGCGATTCTATCGATAAGGCCAGTAAAAGAGCCGGCGTGAGCGCCGCTTCTTTACAGAAACTTCGCTATGCTGCCGGACTCGGAGGTATGTCAGCTGAGCAGATGGATCAAGCTCTGGTTAAGCTGACTTACAACATGGGGAAAGCAGCCAGAGGAGAAAATAAGGAGCTCGCAGCTATTTTTAAGCGCTTGGGTGTCTCTCTCAAGGATTCTAAGGGAAACATTCGCGATGCGGCCGATGTCATGCGCAATCTTGCTCAGGCGGTTAAGAACAATGAATCTCCTGCGGTAAGGCTCAGAATTCTAACGGCCGCTGTCGGCGATGATTTGGCTAAACAGCTGATACCGGTATTGGAGAGCGGAGCGGCAGGGCTCGATGACATGGGCGGCGAGGCAGAGAAGCTTGGCATTGTCATGTCCGATAAGATGGTGGCTGATTCTGCCCATCTTACGGACACACTGAGTAAGTTTTCTCAGGTTTTAGACGGTGTATCGGCCACCATCGGCGCTTCGCTTGCTCCGATCATCGAGAGCATTGTCAAGAGGCTTCAGGATTGGATAGTTGCCAATAAAGATTTAATTGCTCAGAGGCTGGAAAAGATCTTTGAAAAGATCTCTTCGGCCATCGCTCAAATTAACTTTGAGGCAGTGGTAAACGGTATTTTCAACTGTATCGACGGATTCATGAAGTTTGTGGACTCGATCGGCGGATGGGACACGATTATCAAGGGATTTGGCGCTGCCATCGGTCTAATGCTTGCCGGGAATATGATTAGCCTCGGTCAATCGCTTTACGGCGTGGGGGCTTCGTTCGTCTCCGCGTTCGGTCCATGGGGCGTGATTCTTGCCGGTGCAGTCGCTGCCGGTGTGGCTTTATGGAAGAACTGGGATGAAATCACGGCTTGGTTTGAGAAAACCTTCCCGGACTTATCAAAGGTTTTAAGCGGTTTGCCTGAAGGGTTTTCTATCGCCTGGGACAATGCTTGTAAGAACATCCGCGCACTTTGGGACGGTCTTTGCGCGACATGGGACAGTATTAAAAACACTTTTTCATGGGAAGGAATCAAAGGCTCGGCAAAGAAAATGCTCGGATTTTCTGCTCAGGAGAATCCTCAGGCGCAGGCTCCGATGCTGGACTCCTCTCAAGTCTCTTCTATGACTCAAGGTTTGATGGGGCCTAGGACTGAGATTGATAACCAGCTGACTGTCAGAGTCGAGGTTCCGCAGGGATTGAACGCTCAGGTAGAAAAAACAGACTCCAATGGAGGAAATATGAGAGCAGAGACCGGAAATTATGCTTTTGTGGGAGCTGACTGATGAACGCGCCGGAATTAAGACGCGCCTCCTTTAGAGGGGTGCCCTTTGAGGTTACAAGTTCAGATTTTAAGGTGGGCAGGCGGACTCAGACTTTTGAGTATCCGCAAAGAGATACGCCGTTTACCGAAGATTTGGGACGCTCTAAAAGGACTATTACGCTGACTGCGTATGTGATAGGAGCCGACTATATTACCCGGATGAAGCGTCTGATTGCGGCTTGTGAAAAACAAGGGTCGGGCAGGCTTATTCATCCGTGGCTTGGTACCATGGAGGTGGTGGCCGTTGATCTTACCTCCCCGAAGTTTGAATCCAACCGCCTCTCCACCGTCACACTTAACTTTGTTGAAAGCGGCAAGTTAGAGTTTCCGAATTCGATTGTTGACGCGGGTTCGCGCTGTTTAAAGGCCGCATCCGCGTTAAGCAATTCCGCCTTTGACGAATTTATCAAAGAATTTGATATTGCCGGAGCTCAGGACTTTGTTAAGAAGACGGTGGGAGAGGATTTTACAAAGCTTCTTTCAGCAGAAAGTTTGAATCGAATCTATCAAGCGTTCGATTTGGCTGATGACTTGGCTGATTTAGCTAACGATGCGATTACATTAGTTAGCGGCTCTCCGGGCTCATTGGGGCAAAGGCTTATGGATGTTCTTGGACTTCAGGGCTTTGCCTCTACTGTTCATGCCTGGAGCGATGTCGCCAATAGATTCAGCCTGCTTACGAAGGAGTCATCTTTGAGCAGCGCGGAGTCTGCAGTAGCTGCTTCCAGGACAACAAGCGAGAGAATTGAGGCGGCCAACGCGGCAATCCAAACGCTTGTAAGGCAGTCCGCTATTTCAAACGCGGTGCTCGCCGCTTCTGAAGTAGGCTCCGAAAACGATAGAGCAGATACATCTGTGGCGGTTCAAACAGCTCCGTACGACGATTTGATTTTGGTTCGGGACAACATTCTTGAGGCGATTGATTCCGAGATGTTTAGAACCCGAAACGATGCGGTCTATGAAGCGTTAAATCAGGCTCATTCCGCAGTGTATGAGGCAATTACGCAAAGAGCAGAGAATCAGGCAAGGCTCGTAACGTTTACGCCTTCGGCGGTGACTCCGGCGCTGGTTTTAGCTTATGACTATTACGGAGACTCAACCAGAGAGCCGGAGATTGTCGGGAGAAATAAGATCCGGCACTCAGGTTTTGTGCCGTCGGTGCCGCTGAAATTGTTGAATGAGTAATGAGGAAAGCTAAGTGAGGAGAGATCGGAATATTCTGTACGATATTCTGAATGTATGCGCACAAGGGTATGAGTGGTCAACGTATTACCCCGGGCGAGGCTATTCAGAAGAAGAATTTAAATACCACTTGGATCTTATTTGCAGGGAAAAGTTAATAGAAGGTCCGAATCTTACATGGAAAGGAAATGATGTGCTGGAGGAGATCGAATCTCAAATGTATTGGGAGCACAAAATAGCGGTTTGGGAGAAGGAGCGACATGCCAAAGAAAATCTCAGATAACACCGTAACTCTTTTTGTCAACGGCAGAAAATACGAGAACTGGTTGGATGTGAGTATTACCTGCACGCTTCAAAGCTTGGCCAGAGTCTTCTCCGTTAGGTCAACCAGAAGTAAAGAAGACCTGACTATAGGTATTCAGCCTCAGGATGAGGTGAAGGTATTTATTGGGGACGATCTTGTTCTGACCGGTTACGTTACTAAGCGGGAGGTAAGTTATTCTGCCTCCGGAATCAGCATTACTATCTCGGGCGCGAGTAAGACGGTCGACTTACAGGACTGCTGCATGCCGCACGGGATGGCGAACTCCTACAAGAATCAGACGCATGAGCAGAACTTAAAGGCGGTGTGCGCTCCGTTTGGAATTGGCGTTGTGGATCAAGTGAAATCGGTGGATAGGAGAAATTTAGAGTTTTCCCCGACGGAAACTGTAGGTGCTGCCGTGACCCGATATCTTCAGAAGAACGGAATTCTGCTTACGGATGATGAGGCGGGTAACTTGGTTATTGCTCAAGCCGGATCCGGAGGTAATGCACACGACACTCTGGAACTAGGGAAGAATATTCTTGAAGGTAAACGTACTCAGGATGCGTCGAAGAGGTTTAGTGATTACGTTACCTTAGGACAGGCCGCCAACCCGACCAGTGAGCTTCCGGTGTCGGCTAATCATCTCAAAGCGACGGCCCGAGATCCAGAGGTTCGGCGTGCAAGGTGGTTTGTAAAGCAAGAGCCTGGGAACGCTTCGACGGAGATTCTTCAGAAAAAGGCGGAGATTATCAAAGATATGAACGCAGGGGAGTCCGATACATTAACCTACAAAGTTCAGGGTTGGCGGCAGAACAACGGCGAGCTGTGGAAGGTTAATACCAAGGTTAGTATTTTCGATTCTTTACTGGAAATAAAAAATATACCGTTATTGATTAGCAAAATTGGATACAGTTTGTCGTCTGCAGGATCAACCGTCGAACTCACGTGCATTTCACCTCAAGCATTTCGACTGCTGGAAGAGAAGGACAGTAAGACTATTGGAGAAACATCGAACTTGTCCGAAATAAAGATTGGCTCTGGTAAAATTTAATTTATCTTTCGGAGGTTGATATGTCGATTCGGTTGTTGTTCGTGTTTTTCTTACTGACAGTCGCGAGCAGTGCATCAGCTGATGTTCGTTATTTCATTAATGAAAAAGGACAGCAAGACTGGGTCTTCGACCCGGATTACAAAGATCCAGCGCTTCATATCACCGAAGAAGATATGAAAGGTATGGTGCACGTTAGTCCCGAGCAAAAACGAAAGATGGATGAAAAGATTTTCAAAGAAGCTCTGGAGAATGAGATCACCGCTCGAATGTATCAGGATCGAGTTGCAACAAGAGAACAGGCTATCAAAGATATTCTTTCTGGCGTTCCTAGGAAAGTCCGCTGAGTTGAAAAATGCACGTCGCCCGCCTAATTCGGCGGGTTTTGTTTTTGCCAAACCGCTAATCCGACAAGCGAGCTTCCGGTATCAGCTAATCATCTTAAAGGAACAGCTTAAGATGGGTGGGTTAAGCGTGCAAGGTGGTTTGTAAAGCAAGAGCCTGGAACGCTTCGACGGAGATTCTTCAGAAAAAGGCGGAGATTATCAAAGAAGTGAATGCGGGAGAGTCGGATACTCTAACTTACAAGGTTCAGGGCTGGAGACAGAGCAATGGAGAGTTGTGGAGGGTTAACTCAGTTATTGGGTTTAAAGATCCGATGCTGGGACCATTTGAGAACGCTTCGTGGATCACAACACAAATCACATACTCTCTGAGTAGTAGTGGAACAACGTCAGTAATGACATTAAGTACAAAATCTCGCTTTAATTTATTTTCTGAACCTGACGCAAAAAAGATTAGAATTGAGGAGAATAGTGATATAAAGAAAGACAGTGGAAAGACTTAAAAGTCGAGGTGGTAGATATGAAAAAGATTCTTTTTGCTTTAGTTCCTCTTTGTTTCGTACTGCCTTCTTTTGCGGGTACTAAATGCGATCGCACTCCTGAAGGCTACGAAACTAATTGTGTACATATTCCAGGATGGAAGGATCCGGCCTTGTATGCCACTGAAGAAGATATGAAGGGTATGGTCTACGTCAGCCCGGAGCAAAAACGAAAGATGGAAGAAAAGATTTTCCGCGAAAAACTGCAAGCAGAGATAACCATACGTAAGTCCCAAGATTTTAGATTAGACGATGCAGGAGCCCTTGCTGAAATCTTGGCTGGTAAACCGCGCAGATTCTAATTGCATCTTTTATAGACTCACCCGCCCAATTCGGCGGGTTTATTTTTGCCTAACGAAAATGAATTTAAAAGCTTTAATAAACAGAGCGACGCTCTCAGCCAAGAACGGAGCTCGAAAACTTCGAACACTGCAGATTCAGCTTCTGGGTGGAGATATCAGAGAGTCGGTAGAGCATTTTGAACCATACGGTTTTACTTCTGAGCCTCATGTCGGAGCTGAAGCTATTGGATTAGCTTTAGGCGGGGATCGTGATCAAACTCTTGCCGTCGTTGTTACGGATCGCCGCTATCGCCCGACTGATCTGAAAGATGGAGAGGTTTGTGTTTTTGATGATCTTGGAAGAAAAATCTATCTCTCTCGCGACGGGATAAGGGTAGAGGGCGTTTCCAGTCCGGTCTTGGTAAACACTTCGGCCTCGGTGACAGTAGATGCTCCTTTGACAAAATGCACGGGAAATCTTGAAGTCGGAGGCAATATCGTTGCAAAAGGCGACATCAAAGATAAAGGAGGCGCTTACTCTATGGCCGGTATGAGAGGAACTTACAACGGTCATACGCATAACGGCGGAGCAACTCCGGACCAAAAGATGTAATGCAGAACAAAAAATTAAGCCCGTTTGAGCAACGAACTCAGGCGGGCTCTTTCACAACGTGAAAACTATAGCAATATGGATATTTTACAAGATTTAGCGAGAATGTTGAAGATGGCGGACTCATTAAGTTGGTATGCCGCACTGCCTCTTTACTTAATTGGTTATGGGCTGGCGGTGTGGACAATAGCAAAAGCGGTAAAGGCGATAAGAGATGCCTTTAAGTGAGGGGCAATGCAATTTTATTTAAACGGAGCCGAGGCAACTCTAACGGATTTTGCCAAGGATGATTTAGCGAGGGCTGTGGTGAACAGCCTTTTTTCTTGGGCGAGAGCAGAGGACGATGACGAAAGACCGACTGAATCCAAGATGGGTTGGTGGGCGGATTCTTTTTCTGAAGAGGGAGATAAGTTCGGTTCACGGCTTTGGCTGCTGATGCGCTCAAGCCTTACCACTGAAACGTTGGCCCTGGCAGAAGAATACGCTCAGGAGGCGCTTCAGTGGATGATTGAAGACAATATTGCAAGTGAAGTGATCGCAAAGGCTGAGCTTGACGGGATCGATCGTCTTAACCTGCTCATTGAAATTGTTCGTCCTAACCAGAAAACACTTACCGCTCGCTTTGTTGACGTATGGAGTAAGTTATGAGTTTTGAGAGACCAACACTAAAAGAGATCATTGAAAGGCTTGACGGAGACACCCAAAGCCGGTTATCGGTTCCGCAGATGAGGCGCTCTAATGCCAAAGTCTTTGATCGAGTACTGGCTGGTGCGGCCCACTCACTCTATGGCTATATCGAGTACTTGAACCGACAGCAGTTTTTTGATACGGCTGAGAGTGATTATTTGGATCGCTGGGCTTCTATTTATGGATTGACCAGAAAGAAGGCGACAAAAGCTTCCGGCGAGGTTATCTTTCGTTTTTCCGCGGACCTTGTCAATATACCTGAAGGTACCATACTTCAGTCCGATGACGGCATCCAGTACAAGACCACAGGGCCGACAGCCTCCAATGGAAGCACATCTGTAGAAGCGTTAAATGAAGGTATATCCGGCAATCAGCTGGAGGACGATGTTTTGACCTTAGTTTCGCCTATTAGCGGTGTCTACAGCGAGGTCACAATTATTAAGCTTGGCGGAGGAAGTGAGGCTGAAGCGGACGAGAGTCTGAGGGCAAGGCTTCTTTCCAGAGTTAGAGAAACTCCGCACGGAGGGACGGAATCGGATTATGTCCAGTGGGCCTTAGAGGTACCCGGAGTAACCAGAGCTTGGGCGTTTCCGAAGGAGGAAGGAGAAGGCACTGTCACGGTTAGATTCGTCTGTGACGGTATGGATGAGATTATTCCGGATAAGGCGATGCTTGATAAGGTGTTTGAGCATATCGATAAGCTTCGTCCGGTCACGGCTCATCTGTATGTCAGTGCTCCTAAAGTTCGACCGGTAAATATTACGATCGCGGGGCTTCTGCCTGATGACGCCGAAGTTCGGGAGGCGGTAAGACAAGAGCTCAAAGACTTATTCGCTCGAGAAGGCGTGCCGGGACAAAGGATTTACTTATCTCACATTCGAGCGGCGATTAGCGCAGCTTTGGGAGAGGAGGATCATTCAGTCGTCTTTCCAACAGCTGATCCGGTTCCGGAGACAAATAACGAGCTTCCGACTCTGGGAGAGATTTCATGGCAGTAACGGCAAACGAGTATGTAGGCATGCTCAAAGAGCTTCTTCCTCCGGGACCGGTATGGCCAAGAGGGGATTCGGCCAGTTTGTATGCCATGATGTTTGAGGTCTGGGCTATTGAGCTCGCACGCATTGATTCAAGAGCGAATGCGCTGATTACTGAGGCGGACCCTCGCTTTGCGATAGAAACCTTTCCCGAGTGGTTGGAAGAATGGGGCCTTCCGGATGAATGCTTAAAGCTCTGGGGCGCAACAGATATCAACACGTTACGCCGTCTTTTGATTTGGAAGATGACGACCGTGGGCTCTCAGACCCCGCAGTTTTTTATCGATTTGGCGGCCATGTTTGGTTATCTCATTGTGATAGATGAATTTAAAGGCTATAGCGTCATGAGCCGAGTGAACGATGTGCTGGCCGACGGCATTTGGCCTCACACTTGGCGCGTCAATGTCATCGGAGGTTCAAACAGTACGCTGCAGTGGCATGAGGTAACCGGAGAAACAAAAGAGGCGCTCGCTTGGTGGGGAGACTCGGTGATTGAGTGCTTGATAAGACGATATGCGCCTGCGCATACCACACTTTATTTTGGCTATTGGGATTATAAGGAACAGGAAAATGGACAGAGCATACGGAGCTAGAGTGGTTCAGGTTGAGCCAAGATTTGCGGAAGATGCCCCTTTGGGATACCCGACGGACGGGTCGAGTACAGGCGGACAGCTTGCGACTGTTCCGAAGGCGCCTTGGTATAACGCGGTAACGGAGGAGATTAGAAACGCGATTGTGGGAGGCGGCTTAACACCGGATAAAAATACACTGGATCAGCTTAATCAGAGCATCGAGGCCAGACTGACAAGGTTGGAGAAGAAAATCGATGAAGCGCTAAAAGGAGTTAGCGACAGAGTGG
Organism: Parasutterella sp. St.1A3; assembly: GCF_059728705.1. NCBI lineage: Bacteria > Pseudomonadati > Pseudomonadota > Betaproteobacteria > Burkholderiales > Sutterellaceae > Parasutterella > Parasutterella sp. St.1A3. Next base: position 687,209 of record NZ_BAAGFK010000001.1, read on the forward strand.
ATAAATTTGAAACCTTCCCGCCGGGGTTCATTATTTATACAGGCTGCTTCATCAATAACCCTAATTGGCTTCTATGCGACGGGAGAGCCGTAAGTCGTTCAACTTATGCCAGTCTGTTTAGAGCGATCGGCACGACGTGGGGCGGCGGTAATGGCTCAACCACTTTTAACATCCCTTATTTGCTCGATAGAGTACTTTGGGGATCTAACTGGGGAGTAGGCCAATATATTGATTCCGGGGCGCCTCCCATCTGGGGAACTATTGGTGACTTCAATGCTTTTGACAATGATACGGGTATGGTGGCCGGGGCTTTTTGGCGTACTTGGACGCGTCACAACCAAGGGTCTCGATCCGGTAGTGATGATGATCATTGGCGAGTTGACTTCGATGCGTCCCGATGTTCTCCTGTATATGGCAGAACAAATCATATTCAGCCGCCTGCCAGCAGGGTTCCCGTATATATTCACATTTAACAGGCTCCGAAAGGGGCTTTTTTAATATCTAAAAGCAAACCGCCAAGAGTAGCGAGCTCAAGGCGGTTTTTGTATGGAGTTAATAAGGGTAACTCTATGAGAATCATTTTAACAAAACATATTTGCAAATTGGTCTGGAAAATGTCACAGGAAAACTCAAAACTTTGCTTGGCTGCAGAGATTGTTCGATGGATTTTTGTCGGGATGGCTGCGGTTGTTCTTTGGTTACTGGTTGTATTCGCTTACCGATTTACGATGGGTTAAGGGAGGTGCATCATGAAAAGACTTTATTACGCAAACGCATCGGATACTCCACCTCTGCCTCCGAAAAATCCGTCCTATGGCTATCCTCAGGACGGGGATCGTTCTCTAAACAGGCTGCCTACTACACTGGGTTCCTATTGGCACCATATGATTACAGAAGAATTCATGAATGTAATCGAAGGCGCGGGGATTGAGCCAGATGAAAATAATCTGCATCAGCTGGCCGATATTTTCGAAGATTTCAGACAGCGGGCGTTCAAAGCTGAAGGATTCGCGGGAGATGCTCAGGACTGGGCTAATAAAGCTAAAGAGTTTGCAGAGGCGGCTCAGGCTGAGGCGGATTCAAAAGTTGCTCAGGTTAGAGAGGCAGGAGAAACTCAGGTTGCGGCAGTTAATGCAGCCACGGCCGCTTCCCGGGAGGAGATTGAGCAAAAGACAGCGGAGCTGGAAGAGAAACTTCAGACTCTTATAGCGGCTCTGGATGCAAAGGGCGGGGAACAGGTCAATCTTGTTAAGCTTCAGGCTCAAGAGATCCTTGATGCAATCCAGCTCTCGAAGAATCAGGTCGAAGAACTTGTAAATTCAGCCGGTTATTCGATGAGGTGGCTTACTGACGCGCATGAGGGAACTAACCTTACAGCCGCTTTAACGCCGAATTCTAATGCCAAAGTTGGAGATCATATTATCAACAGCAGCGGCGAAGTGTTTGAGCTTACCGAGCTGAAGGGAACGGAAATTGTCCTTGGTCCGTGCCTGGCTGTTTTTGGTGATGTCGGTCCTATGGGACCCGCCCCGGAGATTTCCATAGAAGTGAGTATGCTCGATAGTGGAGCTCGTCCGGAAGTGGAAAGAAGCGGGGCGGATGAGTCGCCGCACTTTAACTTTAAGATTCCAAAAGGGGATAAAGGTGATCCTTTTGTCTATTCGGATTTTACGGCTGAACAATTGCAGGCTTTAAAAGGACCGAAAGGAGATAAGGGCGATCCTCTGACATTTGGTGACTTGACCGAAGAACAGAAAGCTGAGCTCAAAGGTGAAAAAGGCGATAAAGGTGATCCGGGCGAAGCGGCGGATGTTTCTAATTTAGTCCCTAGGACCGGAAACAGAGGCTCACTTGCGGGTTACCAGGATACGCCGACGCAAGAAGCGTCTGCGGAAAAAGTTTACACAGTGGGAAAGGACAGCCCGGACATTTTTGATTTTGGAGGGATCGGAGCTATTGGCACGACGGATATTTCGTCTGATGATGCATCTTGGATCAAGGTAGCTCGGCTTACAAGTGTGAGTCCGCAGATAGTAGTAGGTGCCGGATGGTCTTTTGTCGGAGGAGAGGCTCCTACGTTGGAAACAGGCGGAGTTCTGGTTTTCTTTAAGTGCAACGCAAAGGGTTATATCAATTACCTAAGTCTTACAGCCTAGGAGGAAATATGCTTCGAAAATATACTTTTAACGGGAAAGAATACCGTTCAGGCTATGCGGTTCGTCAGGCGATTTGGAAAGAAGATAGGAAGGCTTTTGGCGAGGAGCCTGAAGAAAACAAGGCTGAGTTTTGGGAAAAACTCGGAGTTGCATATACGGAGGAGCCTGATCCGGAACCTCCGGCTCAAGTGCAGACAGAAAGAGAAATCTTTTTGCTTAAGGCTCAACTTCGAGAGACTGATTATGTGGTTATCAAGATTGCGGAAGGTGCGGCAAATATCGAGGAATACTCGGAAGTTATCACCCAGAGAGAATCTTGGAGAGCTCGGATTAACGAGTTAGAGGCTCAGCTTAATGGAGGCGGAAATGTTTAACCGTCCCACATTGCTGATGAACTCGTTATCAGCGGCCCCGCAAGCATGTTTTTCGCTTCGTATTCCTTATCTATACAACGACCGGGATTACTGTGGAGACCCAAAGAATACACCCGGGCATGAAAATGGTTCGGGGTCTCCCGGTCCATGCGGAGGGTGCTTCAATTTGGAGCTTCTGGATGCGGACGGAGAAACAATAGCGGCGCTAAAAAACAAAGATCGCTATGACGCAGACCCTTATGAAATGTTTCATGGAACATGGGGCGATTTTTATGGCTCGGCTCGTTCATTCTATGAGCCTCTGTCTTTGGTAAATCCTGCCAAGAGGAATACTCCAATACGAACGATTAGGTTTAATTTTTGTTTTTTTGACGGTGAATTTGCAACGATGCTTTCTCGGAGGCCCCTTGCGGCAGACCGTATAGGGAGCATGCGGATGCTTCTGGAAACCACAACCAATACCTATCAGGTAATGAGGGACAGTGCTATTTACTGCTATTACTATTTTTTCGGCACGCCAGATGGCGAGGAAATTGGAGGCCTGATGATAAGCGACTCGAATGGAGAGCAGGCAGATGTGAGCGTGAATATTCCAGAGACTTTGACTATTTACTACAAGGACGTTCGCCAGATCAGTGTGGCGGTGACGTCAGGACTGGTTATGTGGATGTATCCGCCCGATATAGGTGACATTGTGTAGCCGTCTTCAAATAACTCTTTAATTGGAGTTTTACGTGATTAAACATACTGACTTACTCAATACTCTCATCGCCTGCGTGGGAGGTCTCGGTCTGATCGCAGGGCTTCTCCGATACGTTGACGACTGGAGAGAAAAACGAAAAGAAAAGCTAATTGAGTTCTCTGTCCTTGAAGCACTGTGGGAAGCACTATCAGGAGGCGTTACCGCTATCGGTGTCTTCTGGATTCTTGAAGGCTATGGCGTCAACGAGCTTGCCGCCGTCGGGATTTCATTTATGGCTGCATATCTCGGCGTCCGAATTATTGCGCACTACATCAAACGATTTCTGGATAACAGATTAGGAGCTAAATCATGAGCGTCTTTTTAAATGAATGGGCAATCCGCCTATGCAGATCAGCGGCTATAGCGATTGCGGTGTGCTTTGGCTTTCTGCTTGGTTATTACTACTGCGAGAGGTCTGTCATCTTTGACGATATTAAGCGCGGTATCTGGTCAAACGAGAAGGCCATCCAGCACAACACGGAATTGATTCACGAACTGTATAGAAAACATGAGTTGGAATTTAAAAAATGAGCGAGCACTTTAAACCCGAGGAGTTTGCGTCAAAAGATGGCAAACCAAGTCCGTGGCCCGAGGTCGTTGATCCGGGCCTTTATCATTTGTTAGAGGAGATCAGGGCCGATTTTGGAGAGCCAATTTTTATCAACTCAGGCTATAGGTCGCCTGAGCATAATGCAAAGGTAGGAGGCGCTAAAAATTCCTATCATGTTAAGGGCCAGGCAGCAGACATTCGTCCGACACGATACCGAGATCAAAAACGGTGGCAGGAGGCCCTCGGGCGCCTAAAAATTATCGCTAACAGACGATGCGGAGGCGGCGTTGGGTTTTATCCCACGTTCGTTCACGTCGATCTTGGACCTGAGCGGAGGTGGAATGGATAAATGAATTTAATAAACGTTCTAAAAATCGGGGCGGCTGCGGCCGCTCTTATTTTTACGTACTGGATCGGCGTTCAAAACGGACGAGATTCGGAGGAATTAAAGAATGCTCGCTCTCAAATTTCAGTGCTCAGCACTACGATTGAGGAATTCAAAACCAAGCAAACCTCTGATGCGGTTGCTATGGCTGAGCTTAGGGTTGCTGAGTCTGCTTCTCGCAACGAGCTTGACCGGATGCGCCAGCAACTCGCAGATATTGAGAGAATGTCCAAAACAAACGCCGATCAGGAGCGCAATCGATGTCTCCGATTGGCAATCAGAGGTCGAGAATTACTCGACAGAGCTAACGGAGCTATTAAATTCTGCGCAGAGAACCATAAATGAAGATTAAACAGTCTTAAATTTTATTCTGAGGTCAAAAGGTCTAGCAACTTGTGGTTAATGAACAGTTTTTCTTTGGTTGTCACTGCCTCGATTAAAACACCCCGCTCTGCAAGACACTTTAAATATTTCGAAGCGGCCTGTCGTTTTGCTATGCCGTTTTCTACTAAATTTTGTATTCGGATATAAGGCAGAGAAAAGATCAAGTCTACAAGTTCTCTCGAATAAATCTTCTTTGTTTCAGGTGCGTTTTTTAAAAGTTCGATAGTCTCTTGCTCTAATTTTCGAATCTGTAGCACTTTATTTTTAGTCCAATTCGAGGTGTCTATAACTGCGTTCAGCATAAAATCAATCCATGGATGCCAGGACCCTTCTGCCGTAACGTTTCTTAGTTTTAGGTAATAGTCCGCCTTGTTCTTAATAATGTATCTGCTTAAGTAGAGGATAGGGAGGTCTAATAATCCTTCTTGGACTAAAAACAGAATATTGAGAACTCTACCCGTTCGACCGTTGCCGTCACTGAAAGGATGAATGGCTTCAAATTGGTAATGCGACAGCGCCATAACAATTAACGGGTCAAGTTCTGTAGGGGTGTTGATAAATTGCTCCCACTCTGCCATCTTTTGCCGAATAACGTTTTCTCCGGACGGCGGGGTATAGATCACTGAACCCACAGAAGAGTTTCCTATGTAGGTCCCGGGTATTTTTCGCACATCAACGTCAGTTCCCCGAAGCACTGAGCACACAGTTCTAGCTGTCCTCAAAGACAAGGGGCAGGTTTTTAAGGAGTCCAGTCCGTTAAATAGTGCAGTTCTGTACATTAACGCCTCTTTGGTAGCAGGGTCGGCTCCTTGAGGCTTTTCTAGGTATTTAAACAGTGCATCCGTAGTCGTGACTATATTCTCTATTTCGCTACTGGCCTTAGCTTCAAGAATTGGAATTGTATAAATTAGCAATGCTTGATTTGGGATGAGTTCTACCGCTTGTCTCAGTCCTTCGAGAGAAACTCTAGCTCTGGTGCACAACTTCAAAAGTTCTTTAGTTTCTATTTCATCAATGCGTGGCGGAAGTGCTGGCAAATCATTAAACGGTATATCTGGATCCCATTGCATATTGAGGCTGCTAAAGTTTATAAATTTCGCATGTGTCGACAAAATTAAAAATCGTGAACACAAAATAATTATATGTACGCGTCATCGACATATCAAGTTTTTATGATGAAGAAATGTAGTTTTATCGACATATCTACGCTTAAATCTGCATAGAAGATCATCCAACAAGCCCTCAACGGAGTTAACAGCACTATTAAATTCTGTGTACAAAATCACAAATAAATAAAGCAAAGATAAATAAAGCAAAGCCTCCAAGGATTTCTCCAAGGAGGCTCATTGTCACTACGGACGATTGCAATCTCGTTTCCGTAGAGGCCCACTCTTAACAGAGTTGGGGCTTAGGCCCGTTACGCAAATTTGCCAGAGCGGGAACGCGAGTATTGTCGATTTATATCTGGGATTTTGCAAGTTAATTTACAATTTAATATCAGTGAGTCTCTCAGATTGACAACAGAAGACAAAGAATTGCTCGTCCGAGCTGAACAAGCAATTAAATTCTGCGCAGAAAACCACAAGTGAGTTGACTGAACCATGACAGGCTGAATGTGCGGAACGTGCGGTCCGAGATGGCTGAATCATTGAATGGTGTGCAGCAGAGACTGTGAAGAGAACGAGTGACTAGGGGGAAATTTGGGGGAATTTAGAATAATTAATTTATATTCCTTGAGCTTCAATGGTATTCAATTCATGTTGGGGCCACCAAGTTACCATCCGAGAGTCTACAAGACACTCGGATATTTTTTTTGCCCGGACTAATCCTGAATTCCCGCTCCTAGATTACAAAAATCGGGGCGGGGATTTTTATTTTCAACTTCTGCATAAGTTCCTTGTAACGCTTTGGGATCTCGTGCCAGAGATATGTGACTTGGCCCTCAGGAGCGAACTTATAGACAGTTAATGCATTAAGCTCACTTATCAGGCGTGGAGCTTTCTCAGGGTCAATGTTGGCGTCCTGCATCCGCTTATGCAGCATCAGTCTTAAACTCAGAGCTAAATACGTGACAAAGACCTTTCCATCTAAAGCTCTCTCCAAACACCTCAATCTTCTGCCGCCGCATCTATCTTTGTAGTTATTAAACGCTTTTTCGACGGTGTCCTTTTGACGGTAAATGTTTAGAGCTTCATCCGGTAAGGAAATTCTGTCAGAACCAAGAAAGAAGAAACCACAACTCTGGCAGAACTGAGCCCAAGCCGGAACATTAAAATCATATTTGACCTTGCCGTCGTCATCTTTTCCGCGTTTGAAGAATTGCCTGAAATACGGAGAGTTAGGCACTTTCCCATTTTTCAGACGCAACTTAAAACTTTCGACTAATTGAGTCATATTCATGACATAGTCAGCTTCTCTTTCTTTGCTGTAATAGACATGGATAAACAACTTGTCCTGTTCGGCGCCATATTTTCTTGTGTTGGAATACCATTGAATTTCGCGCGTTGCACAAAAGCAGTTAACACTATTTTTAAATGCTGCCGGCAAGCATAGTCTGAGTCATCCGGCCACCTCCTTAAAAGTTTGCTCAACAATTTTTAGCTCTGAACGAAGTCCACAGACAAAGCCTACGTGATTGCGGAACATAATTTGCAGATTATGTTCAGAGCAGAACCCTCTATCCAACACCAGGTTGACATCTTCCGCATCAAGTTTAGCCAGCTGGATAAACAGGTTCTTCAATAAAACAACATCAGCAATAGAACCGTCCAGCACCTTGTAGTAAAGCGGCTCGGCTGTCTTCTCATCGATCAGCAGCGCCAGCTTTAGCATGGCCATGTCAGGGTCTTCTTTGTTATGCCCATAGGTAACCTTATGAATTGTTTGTGAGAAAGAAGACACTGAAGTGGTATCAAATGCCCAGTAACTGTTCTTGTCCAATGCTTTATTAGAGGCAAGACGCAGCTTCAGATATTGCTCGACAGAGGGTTGATAATCGATGGATTCAAATATTTCGGAGATTCTTTGAGAGGGTATAGCGGCAGTCGGATAGAGAGAGTTTTGCGCTATTACATCGTAGTTGGAGACAGTGGCGTCAGGATGGATAACTAAGAATATCGCTAAGGATAGTAACTCTTTCCAATGCTCAGGAAAGACGACCTTTAAGGCTTTAGTTATTCCCGATTGTTTGGCAATTTGCTCTAATACATAGCTGGCTCCGGCATTGAGTGCTTCCGACCGGTTCAAAACAATTTGTGCCACCGGAAGACTGACCTCTGCAATACCAACCGGACAGAGTTTGTTATCGGTAAAAGTTAGTTCAACATCCTTGTATTGAGGATTGTTTGAATTCTCTCAACCATTCGAACGGTGTTCTCAAGTGTTCGAACGCCCCCTCTCATAATAGTAGCTAGCTAATTGTTCTGCCAGTTGAGTACGGTGTTCTCACTGGTTCGAACGCTTAGCATGTTTCAGTTTTTTCCGTTGGATTGTAGTCTGAGGTCCTTAAATTTTTTAGGGACAATTTATGGAACAATCTTCAATGGAAAAGATCAAGAAAATTGCAGCTCTGCTGAACTTGAATCAACCGTATTCGAAAATTGCAGCTTCCGTCAGCGTATCGAAGTCAACTGTCTCAAAATACGCAAACCAGATCAAAGCATCCGGCTTGACGTACACGGAGATCGAAAAGACTGATTCAGCCGTATTGGAAGAGCTGCTGTGTTCTCACATTGACGCAAAGTACCGAGAAATCGATACAGATCACGTCATAACTCAGCTTGCAAACGTCAAGTATGCAACCAGACAGCTTCTTTACGAAGCATACAAGGCATCTGACCCTAGCAGCGCCTGCTCGTATCCGACGTTCTGCCGTCAAATAGATAAGGCAATGAAAGCTAAAGCTCCGAAGGAGGTTTATACCAACTTGGAGCGAGTACCCGGCGGCTCGATGGAAATCGATTTTGCCGGCGAGCTTATCAATTGGGTCGACAAGCATGGGAAAAGCCGCAAATCCAAACTGTTTGTTGCCACAATGACATTTAGTCAGAAGATGTTTGCCTGCGCTTTTGACGATGAAAAACAGCACTCCTGGATGCAAGGGATTGTCAAAGCCTTGGAGTTCTTCGGCGGCATTCCAAAGACGCTTATAGTCGACAACGCCAGGAGCCTTGTCATGTCGCATAAGCAAAGCAGAATCGATTACTCTCCAATCCTGACCAATCTGTGCGAATACTACCGGATCAACACCTTTGCTTGTCGGCCGCGAAGTCCAAAGGGCAAGAACCGCGTAGAAAACAGCGTTTTACACTTCTATCGGCATGTGATAGCGCCTCTGTCGATGCAGGGTCCGATAAGAGCGTTTGATCTGTCTGATCTGAACGAGCAGATTCTTGAGAAGGTACGTCAGTTCAACGAGCGTCCGTTCACAAAGAATCGCCAAAGCAGTCGCGAAATTGAATTTGCGGCGCACGAGAAAAAAGCGCTGGCAAGTCTTCCCATCCTTGCCTTTGAAGTCGGCAGCTGGAAGTACTTAAAGGTTGACAAAGGGCACTGTATCAGGCTCACTGAGGACTGTGGTCATCGTTACAGCGTTCCTGCCAGCCACGTAGGTAAAAAAGTCTCTGTGCTGAAGACAGCCGAAAATGTCTTCATTTACGACATTGAGACCGCCGTCTGCATTGGCAAGCACAAGAGATTGCTTGAAGCTTCAGGCCAGAAGACGCACATTCTGCCTGAGCATCTGACGGCAAAGGAAAAGCACCAACGGCTCAGTAAGGATGAATGGGCACAAGAGCTGATCGACTGCGGCTACAACGAAAGTACGGTTGTAAACGTCTTGGAGATCAAGTGGGAATCCGATCAAATGAACGCCCGCAGATTCTGCTCCTGCCTAAGGCGGCTTGCAAAAATAGGATCGAACCGGCTTGCCAATGAAGCCCTCGGCGTTGCGCTCGAACAAAAGTTCCTGAGCTACAGCTTTATCGAGAACTTTGTGAATATGCGAAAGAAAGAGCTGCTTATGGGCTTAGATAATTCCGACAAAGACCAGGACTATAGGACTGTTGAACATGAAAACATCAGAAATAACTACTCATGATAAAAAAATTCTGCGTCTCAGCGAGTTGTGCAAGAGGCTGAAAATGCGTGCCGCTTATGAGCGCTTCAGTGCGATTCTTACTGACCCTGACGCCTGTCAAATGCCTTTGCTTGACTGCGTCATCGAAGGGCTGGAATATGAGGTTGAAAAGCGAGACTCGAATGCACTAAACCGTCGTCTTAAAGAAGCAAAAATCTGCTTGCCAAACGCTCGTCCTGACACAATCGACTTCAGCATTGAAAGAGGATTAGATAGAAATCAGGCAGAGGCGCTCCTCACGATGCAGTGGATGGAAAGGCACCAAAACATCATTATTACCGGAGCTGCCGGATGCGGTAAAACCTTCTTTGCGTGCGCCTTAACTAATCAGGCCTGCATGAAAGGGAAAACAGCAAGGGTAGTCAGAATACCCCTGCTGCTTAACCAAATGTCTGCGTCACATCAGATCGTCGAAACATACTTCAAAAAACTCAAGGAGTATAAAAATGTTGATCTGCTAGTCCTCGATGACTGGGGCATCGGACAGTTAGACGCCAGATCCAGAGAGGATCTGCTGGAAATAATAAACGAAAGATACATGTACGCAAGTACTATCGTCACAAGCGTACTGCCGGTCAGTAAATGGGCTGAATATATCAACGACCCGACTTACTCCGACGCAATCCTGGACAGACTCGTCAGTGTCTCCCACAGAATCGAAATGTACGGTGCCTCAGTCAGGCAAATGGAACAATATGGAGGCGTGCAGAAATCCTAAAGGTCAATAGAAGAAGTTAATTGCAGGGCCAAACGCGTTTTAACGCTTGTCGCCGCCTGTTTTTAAGGCCGTTAAGCAGTGTGCTTAACGGCCTTTGTACAGCGTATTAAAGAAGAACGGCGTCAAGCCACTTTCGCGGCATAATGCTGTAACCTCGCTGGCGCTCCGTTACAACTTATCCCACGTTGGCTTGACACCGTACGTGCTCGCAAAATCACTGCAAACAACTATAAAAATAGCTATCACAAAATCTTGTAAACTACAGGTCGGCCCAACGGTTAAAACTGAGCGTTCGAACCTGTGAGAATTTGATTTACCTATCAACGTTGACGCATCAGCCGACACTGAAAATTAGCTCCGTTCGAACGCTGAGAATCGTCGTTCGAACCATGTCATTTCCTGAAATCGGTTGACTACTTGATGTTGTTAAACCTAGTTAAAGTTTACTGTTTAAAGAGTAATCCCTGAAATTAGTTTACCTCTTGTTGATCTTATTCCTGCTTTCGGTTGCCAGGAGGTGTTGCCTACTGGCAACCGAAAGCAGGAATAAACAAATTTTACTTCACTATCTAGCTCTTAGATACTCCTCCCTACGTGATCTCCAATGCTTCTTTAACTCCCCTCTTAAAGCTGCTGCCTTTGCCGGAGTTAGTAAGTTATTGCTTAAATGCGGTCGGCACTCGTTGTAGAAAGAGACCACTTCAAACAATGCTTGCTCTAATTGCTCGTGGGTTTCAAACCTACGACTCCCCAACATTTCATTTTTGATTGTCGAATTGATTCGCTCAGCTATTGCGTTTTCTTTTGGATCTCCGTTTTCAGTCATGCTTATACATATGCCCGATGCTCGAAGCAATTCAACATATTCTTTACTTGCATACTGAACCCCCCGATCTGAGTGGTGGATCAAGCCTTCTTTTTTAACATCTATCCCTCTTGCTTGGCATAGACTGAGTGCCATTTTTAGTGCGCTGATTGCTGTTCTATTGCTCAGGTCAGAGCCTAGTTTCCAGCCTACAATCTCGTGGCTGTATGCATCTGTGATTAGCGCTAAATATGTAAACTCCGATTCCCAATCCGTTACTTTAATTGGTACGTAAGTAATATCGCTAACCCATATCTGGTTCGCCCGATATGGTATTAGGTCCTTAATTAAGTTTGGATAAGTTGGCAGATTATGCTGTGAATCGGTTGTCCTCGGTTTTCTTTTCTTCTGTCGCAGCTTTAAATGATTGTCTGCAAGAATGTCTGCGAACCGGTCTCGTCCGACATGCAATCTTCCGGGAAAGTTTTGAGAGTACATCGCCCACAGCTTTTTTCCGCCTATATTCGGGTCAACACTGCGTACTTCTTTGCAGTACTCGATGATTATCTCCTCGGTTAGATACCTCGATTCTGCCTCTGAAGAGCCTCTTTTCTGAACCTTGTAGTACGCCTGCTTGCTGACGCCAAACAACTTACACAGGGCCGTTACACTTCCGTACGGACAGCTCTGCTGTTGCAGGACTTCTATTGTTTGGCGCCAGATTTTTTTCTTATAGGTATGCCAAAGCGCTCTTCTGCTAGCTGGACCATTGTTTCATAGGCCTGTGCTTTTAGGCTTTGTGCTCGCAGTTGCGCCTTGAGCTCTTTGATTTGAGCTTTCAATAAGGCGATTTCGCTTACTTTATTCAAATCTAAATTCTCGGGTTTAGCCTCATCTGAAGAAGGGCAGGCTCTTGCATTAAGGAGTTTTCCATCAAGGCCCTTCCTATCAAGGTCTTTCCCAACAACCGGCGTTCTTTTTGGCAAATCTATCCACCTATAAACTGTTGCCAAACAAACTGGCACATGCTTTGCAATTTCTTTTATTGGCATCCCCTGATTGTACAAATCCGAAACAAGCCTTCTTGCCTCTGCTTGTTTCATTAGTGTAGATATCTGTTCTTCAACTTTCATTGTTGACTCCCTAAGTAGTCAACTTTTTTCAGGACAAGACACATTGAGAATACCGTTCGAATCGTTGAGAGAAATCAGATTGTTTCGAAGAAATTTCCTTCCCAATTCCACCTTGCCGTCAATCAGGCGCCCAAGGGTGATTCGGTGTTTGCTATAAGAACGCTGTTTGACCGGATCCCAAGCATTTTGAAATTGGTACAGATAGTCCTTGCCCTTGATATTTACCTTGATGACATGCTCAATGGTCTTCGCAAGCATATGAATCCCTCCAGGTAGATTATATAATTATAATCTATTAAATCAGTTAAAATAATGCCCAATGCCCGGTTTACGGGCAATTTGGGCACTGTGTGTAACTACTAGTAATATTTATGATCTAGTTTTTGGGAATTCAGGATAAATACGGGGCTTTTGCGGTTTTTCCTGAAATATTGCAGAATCTAGAGCCTCTAGCAGAGGCTCAGCTTTTAATCTGAAGGCATCTTCTTTAGAAGTCTGTCTCTTCTTCGTCCTGAAATATTGCAGAATCTAGAGCCTCTAGCAGAGGCTCAGCTCTTAATCCGAAGGCATCTTCTTTAGAAGTCTGTCTCTTCTTCGTCGTCTTCGTAGACTTGGGCCTTTTCGGGCTCTGCATCAGGAACCGGAACTCCGAGGGCTTCAAATTACATCCGCCTTTTCCCTGCGATTTCACCGAAATAGTAACCTCCGCAGAATCTGGTCTGCATTACATTGTTCAAAGTGTCCAGAACTCTGCAGTCACTGTCATACACCATCGGCAGACTATTATTCTTTTTGCACTCCTCACTGTATTTTCTCAGCCTGGTTCTGACAATCATCGCAATAGAGATTGCCAGGAACTGTACAAACGTTTTACCAGTCAATGATTCGTTGTCCGAGACTCGATTTCTTGAGCAGCCCAAGCGGGATTTAAGCGTTTTAAATGTATCTTCGACTATCCAGCGTTCCTGGTAAGCGCACCAAGCTTTTCCAGCATCGGATATTTCGTCGCTTACCAGTACCCGGTAGCCTTTGTAGCGGAGCTTTTGATCCACTTTTTTATTGTCGACGCTGTAGCTGACCGTGCCGTCTTTCTCATGTTTTACAAACACCTCTTCTAGTAATGTTTGTTCGTTTTCATCGAGAGACTTACCGGCGGCCATCTTTTCGCGTATACGAATGATTCTCTCAAACATCCCTTGTCTGGCATTCTCAGCAATTTGTCGATCGAAATAGATATGCCAGTAAAGCTCCGCAGTTTCCTGCGTCTTTTTTGTGGATCTCTGACCCGTTACAGGATTAGGTTCATAAATCCAGCTGATCTTCTTTGTCACCTGAAAGACCTGAGTAAACCAATCCATTCGATTTAAGTCCTGGAGGTTAACTCTTTCTTCATCAATGAGCTCTTGGGTAAGGCTGCCTGATATCCCGCACTTCATGTTGAACAGAAAGCCAACTTTATTTCTCAGGCAGTCATTGATGTTTTTTGTACCGCTGTAACCTCGGTCAGACACAAGAACAACGTTTTGGATGCCTAGTCTGGAGTTGTCAGCAATGACCCGCCTGACGGTTTGTACGTCCGGAACGTTTCCGTCGTAGGCTCGATAGAAGATAGGCAGTCCGCTTTTGGACTCGACCAACATCAGCAGATTAATTTGAGGAAGGTTGTCCTCGTCTTTATTCCTGCCTCTTTCTACATTTGGCAGCTTATTTGCGTAGCTCGAAATGGAGGTCGAATCTAAAGCCAATGTCAGCCTGTCGTCGTCCCCATTTTTTTTCTTCTGCTCTATTAATCCCTCCTGGATGGCAGAAAAGTAATTTTCTATTTGTTGTTTTTTGATTTTCCTAAAAACCCTGCCTATTGAGGAAGGATGCAATGACCCGCCCCATGGAAGACGAGTTGCCTCGGCAAAGGTCGGATATTTAGAAATATTGTTGTCCTGATTGAGGTTTATGAAGTAGGCAATCGACAAAACTTTTAGATAGTCTCGGCGCTGTGGGAAGGCCCTTTTAAGAGCTTCTCCGATAGGAGATTGCGCAACGAGCTGATCCAGCGCCCACGTGGCTCCCGCATGCAGTTGTTTGACATCCATTGCTTGAGAAAGAGTAAAACCGCCTTCACTCACCGCAGTGAAGATATAGTCTTTGCCCTTGCGTTGGCAAATAAAATCCCTTAATTCAGGGCACTCAGCTAAAAAGTGTTCGTCCCAGCGGATTCGGCCTTCCTTCAGGCCGGAGGTAACAGTACCGACCTTCTTGAAGCTAACTCGATAACTTCTCTTTTTCTCGGAATCCCACTTATTTTTATAGGTGTAAACGTAATAAGCCGAAGGGCTCTTTTTAATAATGAGCGGAGGAAGTTTTGGCGTATTCATAATTGAAATAGATTATCCATTTAAATAATCTGGCATGGCACAAAAATCCTCTTATTCCACTGAAATAAAAGGTTTTTTTGTGATTTTTAAATTTTTAGTTCTCTAGTTCTGCAATTTTTCAGTTTTTCCCTGCTGTATCTTCACAGCGCTTAACGGCTTCCAATGGGATTTTTATTGACGTATAGATTGACGTATAGCAGATGGAGCTTTACCAATGCCGAGGGCAGCAAAAGAAATAACAAAACAATTACAGATAGAAGCCCGGAAAGGAGAAGATTTCACAGTGGGAGGAGTTCCAGGGCTAAAGAGCGATAATAGAAGAAAAAGAAAGTAAAAATTCCTGATAGACAAGCGCTTCATGGATTTTTTCTTCTCTATGTTCTACAGCTCTCAGTTCTATAAAACTCAAAATTCTTATTTAAAATGTACGCGATTTGTACGCGCTTCGGATAATATCCAACGATGGCTAACCGGTAGGCTGAGTCGAAAAGCCGTTAATATCCTGAAGATCAAAGATCCTGCTTTCGCTAGCTGTAATGACAGCTTTCCGGGAGGCTGACATTGTGTATTTGAGATGAGCATCAGGAACGAAAAGGCTCTGCAGCTATTTCTTTTGCGACTCAATAAATTGACTCCAGGAAAGAAAGCTTCTGGAGACTATGTTATCCCGAGGATCCGGATTTTCTTCCGGATCAGACCGATTCCGCACATATTGATAAAACAGGAAGCATGTTCCAAGGATGCCTGCGAAGAGAGAAGCAAGACAGAAATAACTAATAAAAGGATGTATTTCAAAAACCTCAGTTAAAGAGAGCCAATGAACAACGTCGGCACTAAGAAAATATAAAAGGATAAGGCTTATAAGGATGACGAAGCACATTAATCCGAAGAGGATAGCTGCTGCAATCATCCAAGGGTTAAAGACTATCATTCCGATCAATAAAAACGGAAGCGAGCATATGACGATAGAAATGCGCAGCGCCTCTAATAAAAAGCTTTTCAACTTTCCTAAAAAATTCTTCATATTGCCCCTATATGCATTGATTATATGTGCTGCCTCCTGAGTTTGAAAGATCTTTTTCGACGTTCTTCTGCGGTACCGTTAATCGTTTTTAACCACATAAATAGCCCTTAGAAAAGCAGTCCCGACAGTAAAGACGTCAGCTATGCAGAGTTAAATATTCAGCCTGTAAGAAACGAGTTCTCTGATCATATTCAGACAGAGGTCCGAGCTTCAACCTAGGTTTTTTACACGAAAAATACCATCTTCCGTATGCGTTAAAAATATGTAATATATGAAGTAGAGAATTCGATGCGGTCGACAACATGAGTAGTAGGAGGGAAAGTAAATGGCATATTCAGAATTTAAGTTTGATCCGAAGTTCCTTCAGGAACAGATTGACTCGGCAAAAGCAGCTCTGAAGGATCAGACGGGACGCGAGGACTTCGTAGCGCACGCTTGCGAAGTAATTAAGGATCGTTTACTCAAGAACAATGACGAATATCTTTCTTACGGTCCTTATTGGTGGGCACTAAAGAAAATATTGCTCGTAAACGGCCTTAAGGAACTCGGAAATACGATGGATGAACCTTTGTCTAAGGAGTACTGCGGCGAATCCGATGAAGCAACAATCACGGCGGCCGAATGCTTCAGAGAAGATTACTTCACAAATTTTTTTGAGGGGAACAATTTATTCGATCTTGATCCTGAAGCAGAATCGCAATATCTTCTAGCCGATCCGGACTGCCAGACGCTTAAATACCGCAGAAGATTCTCATCCCTGGGCCTCAGTAAGGAAGAAGAAAGGGAATGGGAGCAGATGGCCGCATTCTTTGGGTATGACTACATGAACTGATCGTCCTATCTTTTCAGGATAAGCCGTCTTCCCGGGCGGCTGATTGCTGTTTATGCTGAACGGAGAAATCACGGCATTTTCTCAGTTTGTCTATTGCGCTGGATGTTTAAATGCGTGAGTGTCGGATGCTTCCTGACGAGTGATAAAAAGCACCGGCGGTCAGTATCCATTTAACAGCGCACTGCGGATCAGTCAGAATTTGTAAGCTTTTCAATGTTCCCAAGAAAGGAATAACCTAGATACGATTTACGAGAGCCGTACTTCATAGGTTGTACAATTCCTTTTTTATTGAAAAAAATATCAATGTCTGATTGTCAAGACTTTTTACAATTCGGTTTGGATCCTCGTCTGCTCCAGGCGATCCAAGAAATGGGCTATGAGAAACCAACACCGATCCAATGCAAAGCAATCCCTTTGGTGCTTGAAGGTAAGGACATGCTTGCCGCGGCTCAGACGGGAACCGGTAAAACTGCCGGCTTCGGTCTTCCGGCACTTCAAAATATCCTGAAAGATGCAAATACCAGCATGTCGCCTGCGCGGCATCCTGTGCGCATTCTTGTCCTCTCGCCGACTCGAGAACTTGCAGACCAAACAGCAGAGGCGCTTTCCAACTTTGCCGCCAAGACTCCGCTGCGTGTCGGTGTCGTCTACGGCGGTGTCGATATCAAGCCGCAGATTGAACAGGTGCGAAAGGGCGTGGAAGTTTTAATCGCGACACCGGGACGCCTGCTTGATCACTTGGAACAGAAAAGTACCAACCTCAATCAGGTCAGTATTGTCGTGCTCGATGAGGCCGACAGAATGCTCGATATGGGATTTCTGCCGGATATCTCGCGCATCCTGAACAAATTGCCGAAAAAACGCCAAAATCTGCTGTTCTCGGCGACTTTCTCACTGGAAATTAAAAAATTAGCCGGGAACTTCCTTGTTGACCCAGTCCTGGTTACTGTTGCGCAGAGAAATACAACGGCTTCGACGATTACCCAGGAAGTCTATAAGGTTCAGGAAACTCAAAAACGCGACGCCTTGATCGATTTGCTCGAAAGCCGCGCACTTGACGCCAACGGAAATCCTCTGCAGACAATCGTTTTTGTCAATTCAAAACTGACGGCCAGACGCCTTTCTAAAAATCTTCAGGACTACGGGTTGAATGCCGACGCTATTCACGGAGATAAAACCCAGGACGAGCGCTTAAAGATCCTTGGCGACTTTAAGTCGGGCGCGCTTAATATTCTGGTTGCAACAGATGTTGCGGCACGAGGACTCGATATTGCAGAACTGCCGCTTGTGATCAATTTTGACGTGCCTTTTATTTCCGAGGATTATGTTCATCGAATCGGAAGAACAGGCCGGGCTGGACAAAAAGGTTTGGCGCAAATGCTCGTGACGCCGGCTGATTCACGCTCTTTCGAGGCAATTGAAAGAATGCTGAAGAAGAAATTCGATGTGAAGAGTCTGACGCCCGAAGCGCACAGAATCAAACGCAGAACCACCCGCAGCTATAGCTACGAGAAGCCGGAGGAACACTTGGATGCGTTCTTTACGCAGCCTTATGTTCCGTCAGATGCGAAAGAGAGTAAAGCCGCACAGGCGCCTCGTCTGCAGAGAAGCGAAAAGAACGGCCGGCCGCGCGCGGTCCTGCTCGGCGGCAGCGGCAGAAAATAAAGATCAGTATTTTTTACCGCTGAGATAACTGCGCCAGCGCTTCGTCGCTTCCGCATAAAACTCCGGTAGCGTGTCGAAATCAAAAGCCTCGAAGCCTAAATGCTTCCAGGCTTTTGCTGTTTCAGCTTCTAAATTTTCAGCGTCAACGGCTTTCGCGCCGTTCTGTTTTGAGAGCTTCTGCCCGTCCTCGTGTGTCACTAAGGGAATATGCATATACTCAGGGGTGCGTACTCCCAGCGCTCTCTGAAGAAGAATTTGACGCGGAGTGTTGTCCAGCAGGTCCTGCCCTCGAACAATATGGGTGACGCCCTGATACGCGTCATCAGTGACAACTGCAAGCTGATAGGCCCAAAGACCGTCCGCACGTTTGAGTACAATATCTCCGACCTCTCTTTCAACGTTCTGCATAAAAGTGCCGCAGAGCCTGTCCGTAAAGACAACAGGATGCGAACGAGTGAGAAAACGAAGCGCTCGCACCGGTTTCCCGTGCGTGCCGCCGCGGCATGTTCCGGGATAAACGCCTTTGGGAAGATTAAGCCTGAGATCCTGCTCTTCAATAGATTTGCGTGAGCATGCGCATCCGTATACAAGCCCTTTTTTCTGCAGCTCTGCCAGACGCTTCTCATAAGCGTCGTTTCTGTCGGATTGAAAAAGAATCGGTCCGTCACTGTGAACCTGAAGCTTTTCCATGAGCTCCAGCTGCTGCTGAGCGCAGTGCTCCGGCTCCCTGGCAGGATCGATGTCTTCAATACGAATCAGCCAGCGGCCGTAATGCGCTTTAGCGTCTAAGTAACTGGCAAGAAGACACGCCAAGCTTCCCGCATGAAGCGGGCCTGTGGGCGAGGGTGCAAAACGTCCGACGTAATCAGCCAAGAATGTCACCTATCTGTTGAATTTATAACATTCTAACGATCTTACTTCTTCTTAAAGAAAAATCCTCCGGAAGATTCCTCGTCTTCGTCGTCTGACTCCTTCTCTTCAGATTCGCCTTCTTCCTTCGGTTTAGAGGCGTTCTCAATAGAAGTCTGCGGATAACCGATAATGGAGGCGGCCGCTGCGGGAGAAATCGTCGGAGCGCCGATGGCTTTTGCCGATGCGTTCGGATCGGCCGGCGGAATTTTTGATGATGCGGCCGGGGCCTGAAGATTTGCAGGGACCGTCGAAGTGCTTCCGGAAACCTGAGCAGAGAATCCGACCGGCGTCGGAGTCGGTGAAACGGTCACGCCGTAAGACGGTCCCGGCATTACGATGCCGTTTGCGACGCAGGCGTCATTAATCGCATTGAGAAAAGCGGCTTCTAATCGATAAGGTTCCATCAGTTCAACCGGATCCACCCAAACCACTAGCTCCACATTAATGCCGAAGTTACCGAATCCGGTGATGCCGCATTCAACTTCGTGAAGTTCATCGGGCTTAATGCAGTAAGGGACACTGACCGCGGCTTTTTCAATAATCTCTTTGACTTTCCTGAAATCAATGTCGTAGGGTATGGAGAACGGGAAAATCTTGCGGACGCCGCGTCGGTCCATGGTGTAATTCGTGAACGATTTATTAATCAGAGAGGCATTCGGAATAATGATGTCCTCTCCGGTCGGCGTGACGATGCGCGTTGCGCGAATCGTAATCATGGTGACCCTGCCGACTTTGCCGTCCGGCGTGCCGATAATGTCGCCTAAACTGACTGCGCGCTCAGAGATAAGAATTAGACCCGCGACTGAGTTGTTCACAATCGTCTGCAGCCCGAAGCCGATACCAACAGAGAGGGCTGAAACTAAAATCGCTAAGTGCGTAATCGGCAGACCGATCATCGATAAACCGATCAGAATGCCGATACCGATGATGGACCAGTGAACGAAACGGGCCAGCATCGACAAAGATTCCGGACGGACGGAACCGTGACGATTGCCGATACGCTTAATACTGCTCTCGCTAATCTTGCCGAGCCAGTAGGCGACGAGAAAAACAAGCACAAATTCGAGAATGTCGAAAGTGCTGATCTCTGATCCGCCAATCGTAAATAGGGTCATCTCAAGCGGCTTGAGAATAGTTTCCGAGCCGGTGATTATTTTGTCCATGAGATCTGTCATTAGCGCCTCTTATCTTCGACTTTGTCAATATAGAGGCAAAAAAAGGCGCCATGCGGCGCCTACCCCTCAAATTAGGATGTTACGGATTGCCGTTCAGGCATCTTTCCAGGAAATCGGAAAGGTCCTGAACCTCTTCCAAACACATGTTGTGTTCAATGCCAGGATAGCCTTTAGACCAGAGATCCGTCGCGCCAAGTTTGCGAAGCTCGTTAATGGATATCTCGGTAAAGGACGGCGGAACAATATTGTCCTGCTTGCCGTAGCCGACAAAAATCGGAGAGAGAATGCCGTCGCCGACATGCTCCGCATCGTAGCGGCTCATCAGCGGAAGATAACAGCTGATGCCGATAATCCCGCCGATCGGACGCGTCATCTTCAGAGCGGAGAAAAGCGCCATGCATCCGCCCTGGGAAAAACCGCCTAAAAAGATTCTGGAGCGATCAATTCCTTTAGTCTCTTCCTGAGCAATCAGTCGCTCAATGATTTTCCAGGTCTCAAGCAGGCCGGCTTCATCTTCTTTGTCGATGTTGTCCAGGCTGAATAAATCAAACCATCCCTTCATCGGATAGCCGTTATTCATCGAAATGGGACGAACAGGAGCGCTCGGGAGAATAAAACGAGTCTGTTCCATCGGAGCGCCGCACGCGATCAGCTCCTCTCTGAAGTGCGCGAAGTCACTGCTGTCGGCGCCTAAGCCGTGAAGCATGATGAAAGCGGAGTCCGCTTTGCCTTCAGCCGGTTCAATGACTTGCTTTTCAATGATTTCAGGCAGTTCGGCTGATTTCGGTCTGAACACTTTGACGATCTCGGGACGTGTCTCTATCGAGGGGCCTCCGATAAGTTCAATGCAGTAGGGAATCGCGGCAAAAATTCCGTGAATCCCCTTGGACGGGAGCCCCTGCAGGGTTTCAGCGATCGCTTTAGGCTGACCGGGCAGGTTGAGGATCAGCGCGGCATGATCCTCGATCTCTCTCAAAACGCCGACCTGACGGGAAAGAATCGCGGTCGGAACAAAAGCGAGAGAAACAGCGCGCATCTGTTCTCCAAAACCCGGCATAACGCGTGTCGCAACGGCAAGCGTCGCTTCAGGCGTCACGTCTCTGCGGGAAGGACCGGTGCCTCCGGTGGTCAGAATTAAGTCGCATCCGTCTTCGTCACAGAGACGCTTAAGTGTCGCTTCGATCAGCGGCTGCTCATCAGGGATTAAAGCGCTGACAGTTTCATAGTCGGACAGCAGCGCCTGCTTCAGCCAGTCTTCCAGCGCCGGGATCCCTTTGTCTCGATAGGTTCCTTCGGAAGCTCGATCTGAAATAGAAACTAAGCCGATTTTTGTTTTGCGATTCTTACTCATCTTCTTCCTCTTCAGCCGCTTCAAGTGAGATCGGCGGCAGAACCAGCGCATAAATCAATTTGTACAGCGCCCTGGCACTCTTGGGCGGTTTGCTGCCCTGAGCTTCTTTTCTTGCGTTGCGGATCAGCTGGCGTACTTCCTGAACATCCGCTTCGGGAAACTGCTCGATAAATTTAGTCAGCGCATCGTCTTCGGCGATCAGCGCGTCACGAAGCCTTTCGCTCTTATGCAGCGCCGAGACCGCGGCTCGATCATTCCCGGTGGCGCGATCGATCGCGACACGGACCGCATCGGCGTCAAGCTGTCGCATAAGTTTTCCGATCAGCTGCAGCTGGCGTCGTTTCGCGCCGAAAGATCTCAGTCTGCGGAATTCTTCAATTTCTTTGACAATGTTATCCGGCAGATCAATCTTGGCAAGAGTTTCCGCGCCAAGTTCCGTCAGTTCTTTTCCGAGCGCCTGCAGATGCTCCGCTCTTCTTTTAAGCTCGCTTTTACTCGGGCCGTAGTCCTCTTCTTCTAAGTCGCTTGTTGTCATGACAATTCATTCTGTGTTGGTCAACTAGCGCTATCATAAACTCAGAAACTAATAATAGAGAGTACATAACGATGGGAACTCCCACAATAAGTAGCGCTGAAGAAATGAAGGCGCTTGTTTCTCACGCATTGGAGACGGCTCTGAAACTTGGCGCCTCTTCCGCGGCCGCCGAAGTCAGCGATGAAAAGGGCCGCTGCGTCACAGTGAGAAACTTTGATACGGAATCAATTGAGTACACAAGAGACCGAAGCTTTTCTATTTGCGTCTACATCGGCAAATCCAGAGCGTCAGCCTCCAGCGGAGATCTCTCGCCGAAATCAATCGAAAATACAATCCGAGCGGCGGTTGATATGGCTCGCTATACCGCGGAGGACAAAGACGCGGGACTGCCGCCTGCGGACCGTCTGTGTTTAAAGCCGAGAAATCTGAACCTTTGCCACCCTTGGGATATTTCGGTGGAAGAAATGACGGATATCGCCGTTAGGGCTGAGCGCGCAGGCCGTGATTACAGCCCGCAGATCGTGAATTCAGACGGCGCCGGGATCAACTCTTCAGTCGGCAGTTTTGTGTTCGGAAATACAGAAGGATTCCTTGCGGGTTATCCGTTCAGTAATCACTCAATAGACGTTTCACTGGTGGCGCGTGATAAAAACGGCATGCAGAACGGTTCGTGGTATTCCCTGGGTACGAGCCCGCATGATCTTTTATCACCGGAAGAAATGGGACAAATCGCGGCGCGCCGCGCGGTAAGCGCGCTTTCTCCGCGTTCTCTGAAGACTCAAAAATGTCCGGTTATCTTTGAGGCGCCTGCGGCTCGCTCTTTGTTCCGATGTTTTACTCGGGCTGTCTCCGGAGCAATGCTCTATAGGGATATGAGCTTTTTGAAAAATGCGCTCGACACGAAAGTGTTCTCTGACAAGCTGACGATTGTGGAAAATCCTTTTGTTCCCGGCGCGTACGGCTCGGCCCCGTTTGATGACGAGGGCGTGCTTCCTTCGGAAAGGCTTATTGTCGATCAGGGCATATTAAGAGGGCTGTTCCTTTCAACCTACACCGCGCGTAAGCTTGGTATGGAAACGACCGGCAACGCCGGCGGCCCATTTAATCTCTTCTTCCGAAACCGCGATGAAGCGAGTGAGCCGACACTTGTCTCTCTGCTTCATAGAATGGATCGGGGACTGCTCGTCACGGAAACAATGGGGCAGGGTATTAATTTAACGACGGGAGACTACTCTCAGGGCGCTTCGGGCTTCTGGGTGGAAAACGGAGAAATCTGCTACCCCGTCGAAAACATTACGGTCGCGGGAAACCTTCGGGATATGTTTCTCGGGTTTGACGCGATGGCTGAAGATTATGATCTTAACGGCGTGGTTCGGTGCGGTTCCACTCTTCTAGCGGAAATGACCGTAGCAGGCAGTTAAAAAAGTAATATAGAAGTTATTGATAGTGAGTTATCAAGGAGAAGTCACAACATGAAAAAAGATATCGATTGGAGCAAGCTTGGATTCGGATACACACCGACAGATTTTCGTTTCCAGGCTGAGTGGAAAGACGGCAAATGGTCCGAAGGCAAGCTGATTTCGGACCCGAATATTGAGCTTTCAGAAGCCGCCTGCGTTTTCCATTACGCTCAGTGCTGTTTCGAAGGTCTGAAGGCATATGAAACCGTTGACGGCCACATCGTTACATTCCGCCCCGATCAAAACGCAGAACGCATGCAGCATAGTGCAGCGCGCCTGGAAATGCCTGAATTCCCGAAAGAGCTGTTTGTAAAGGCGGTTGAAGAAGTGGTTCGTGTTAACGCCGATTGGGTTCCTCCGTACGGTACCGGAGCTACGCTTTATATTCGCCCCGTCATGATCGGCTCCGGCCCTCAGATTGGCGTTGCTCCGGCCAACGAATTTATTTTCAGAATTTTTGTCATGCCGGTTGGCGCGTACTTCAAAGGCGCGATTAAGCCTCTGAAGCTCACTATTCCTGAATTTGACCGCGCGGCGCCGCGCGGAACGGGGGACATTAAGGCAGGCCTCAACTATGCGATGAGTTTGCACCCGACCATGGAGGCCCATCGCATGGGCTATGCGGAAAACATTTACCTTGACCCGGCCACTCGTACTTACATTGAAGAAACAGGCGGCGCGAACCTGCTGTTTGTGGATAAAGAAGGAACGATTGTTGTTCCTAAGTCTGACTCTATTCTTCCTTCGATTACACGCCGCTCACTCGTTGAGGTCGCCCGCGATATTCTCGGTATGAAGGTAGAAGAAAGAAAAGTTCGTCTTGACGAGCTGAAAGACATGCAGGAAGGCGCGCTCTGCGGCACAGCTGCGGTACTCGCTCCGATCGGCATGATCAATACGCCTGACGGCGATATTTATCTTCCTTCCGGTATGGAAAAAATGGGACCGGTCTGCACAAAACTGAGAGAAACTCTGACCGGCATCCAGATGGGTACGGTCAAAGGTCCTGAAGGCTGGATCTATAAGATCAAATAAGTCATAAGGCAAAAAAAATCCCGGGAAAAAACTCTCGGGATTTTTTTGCGCTAAACATTATTCAGCTTTTTTGTAGGCTTCTACACCGTCCATAATCACTTTGCAGGCTTCTTCAGGACCTGTCCATCCGGAAACCTTGGCCCACTTGCCTTTTTCCAGATCTTTGTAGTGTTCAAAGAAGTGACGGATCTGAGCCAGAAGATCTTCAGGTACATCTTCAATGGTGTTGACCTTGTTGTATCTCGGAGTCAGCTTCTGAACCGGAACAGCCAGCATCTTCATGTCACCGCCGCTTTCGTCTTCCATCAGCAGCATGCCGAGCGGACGGCAGCGAATGACGGAACCGGCAAGAAGAGGGAACGGAGTGATAACGCAGACGTCAACCGGGTCTCCGTCATCGCCGAGTGTCTGAGGAATGAAACCGTAGTTGGCGGGATAACGCATGGAGGTACCGATAAAACGGTCAACCAGAAGCGCGCCGCTTTCTTTGTCTACTTCATATTTGACAGGATCGCTCTGCGCGGGGATTTCAATGACGCAGTTGAAGTCATGCGGAAGATCGCGCCCCGCACTAATTTTTGACATATCCATATTTAACTCTCGACTCGATGGAAAATAAAAGTTTAATTTTAGTATTACTCAGAGCTCCGTGCCAAACGACAGAGTTCATGGATTAAGTTCGGATCGTGTGAATCAATCAGTGAGACGCGCGGGAAACCGAGTTCATGCAGCCGTTCTGCAATACGCGGATGAATCGTCAGAACAGCGGCGTCTTTGATAGATTCACGCATGGATTCGCATACGTTTTCTAAAAGAATATCTGCGGAGTCCGAACTTGTTAAATACACCGCGGCAGGAGGAGTCTGCTCAAGCTGTGCTTTTTCTTCCTCAGACGCCTTGAAAGGGATGCGCCGGTAGATGACTTCTTTGCGGACATCCACGCCGGCTTTTTGAAGCTCTTCAAAGAGGAACTCTCGGCCCGTCTGTCCTCGCAGAATGATCGCTTTCTTGGGAAGACCGAGCGCCTTCAGTTCGTCAAAAAGCAGCTCTGATCCGCTCTGCAGTGATGTTCCCTTCGGGAAAATCGCGCGCTTGGTGTTCGGCCAATACTTTTGAATGAGCTCGGCACTCGGGGCGCCGACCGCGGCAAAATGCGTGCTGTCCGGAAAATCAGGAACGATCTCAGAAAGGCAGCGAACCGCGGCGGGACTGACAACAATCAGAAGCGCTCCGTCTCGAGCTTCCTGCACAAGCTTCTCAATATCCGCCTGACTGCGCTTTGCACTGCGAAAGGAGAAGGCGGGCCAAAAAAAGACAGGCATGCCGCCTTTGGCAGCCGCTTCCGCTGCCGCCTTTCCCTCACGCCCGGGCTTCATGACCAGAATGGATTTCATGCCGGATTCAGCACTTCGCGAAGCAGACGTTCAGCGCCTTTTTCCTTCAGATCGCGAACGATGACTTCGGCGTTGTTCTCCGGCGTGTCGGCCGCAGCCGTGAGCTCGGAATAAACAAACTCACCGGTCATGTGGTTGCCCACGAGTGCGCGAAGAAACATCTGACCGTCCTCAATGGTGGCGTAAGCTGCAAGGGGAACCTGACAGGAACCGCCGAATGCGAAGGAAACCGCGCGTTCAGCTCTCGTGCATAAACGTGTTTCTTCGTCGTTCAGAGTGCTCAGATACTGCAGCGTGACTTCGTCTCCTTCCACCGCTTCAATGCCGATCGCGCCTTGTCCGGGCGCCGGAAGAGAAACTTCAGGCGGAATAAGAGAGCGGATTCTTTCGCTGAGTCCAAGACGCTTGAGGCCGGCGCTTGCCATAACGAGCCCGTCGTATAAGCCGGCGTCCAGCTTGGAAAGACGTGTGCCGACATTGCCTCTGATCATTTCGACCTTGAGGTGCGGGAATCGAGCTTTCAGCATCAGTTCGCGTCTGAGACTCGCGGTTCCGACAACGGAACCCGCCGGCATGTCTTCCAGACGCTCATATTTCTGTGAGACGAAGCAGTCGCGTGGGTCTTCTCGCTTCATGACAGCGGCAAGCACAAAAGGTTTGAACAGCGTCATCGGAACGTCTTTCAGACTGTGAACCGCAAACTGGGCTTTGCCCTCGAGCATCGCGGCTTCCAGTTCTTTAACAAAAAGTCCTTTGCCGCCGACTTTGGACAAAGTGACGCCTAGAATTTTGTCGCCTTTGGTTGTGATACCGAGAATTTCTACGTCAAGTTCCGGGAATTTTTCTTTCAGGACGGACTGAACGTGTTTTGTCTGCCAAAGCGCAAGAGGACTCTCACGGCTGGCAATGATTAATTTGTTTTCCTGTGTCATTGTGACTGCATCAGAAGTTGAATAAATAACTTCGTTAGTGTAGCAACGGAATGTTACGCGCAGATTAGAAAAAACGTCGCCAAATTCTAGTCTTGGTTAAGATGCTCAGTCGGCGGATTCTATATAATATCTTCTTTTTTTAAATAGTTATTGTTGCTATGGCCCAAATTAATCACAACTCAGTACACGCCGATCCGCTTGCTTCTAAAAAGGAGGCTTGGAGCGGACGCTTTTCTGAGCCTATGGCCGAATTTGTGTTGCGTTACACGGCGAGTGTGAATTTTGACAAACGCATGGCCGAAGCAGATATTGCCGGTTCTGTCGCGCACGCTAAGATGCTCGCAAAGTGCGGGATCATCAGCCAATCCGACCTTAAAGATATTGAGCGCGGCATGCGCCAGATTCTTCAGGAAATCAAAACCGGACGCTTTGATTGGAAGCTTGAACTGGAAGATGTTCACCTGAATATCGAGGCAAGACTCACTGAATTAGTCGGGGACGCGGGCAAGCGTCTTCATACCGGCCGCAGCCGAAACGACCAGGTTGCGGTGGATATTCGTTTATACCTGAGAAATGAAATTGATCAGATCGTGAAGCTGCTGACCCATCTTCAGGAGTCTCTGCTGCACGTGGCTGAAAAAAATGTCGACACGATCATGCCGGGCTACACGCATATGCAGGTTGCTCAGCCGATTACGCTCGGTCACCACTTCCTTGCCTATGCGGAAATGTTTGAGAGAGATCGCGAACGTCTGCTCGACTGCCGCAAGCGCGTCAATCGTTCACCCCTGGGCGCAGCCGCGCTCGCGGGCACCACTTATCCGATCGACCGTGAATACACAGCGGAGCTCCTCGGTTTTGAAGGTGTAACGCAGAATTCTCTGGATTCTGTCAGCGACCGTGATTTTGCAGTTGAGTTCTGCTCCTGCGCCTCTCTGATCATGGTGCACATTTCCCGTCTTTCTGAAGAGCTAATCTATTGGATGAATACCAATTTCGGCTACATCATGCTGCCGGACCGTTTTACAACCGGTTCATCCATCATGCCTCAGAAGAAGAACCCGGATGTTCCCGAGGCAGCTCGAGGCAAGTCCGGACGAGTTGTGGGACACCTGATGGGTCTGCTCATGCTGATGAAAGGTCAGCCGCTTGCCTATAACAAGGACAATCAGGAAGATAAAGAACCTCTCTTTGACACGATCGACACAGTCAAAGATACACTGAGAGCGTTCATCGAGATGATCCCCGGAATTGAAGTTCGTAAGGACCGCCTGAGAGAAGCGGTGATGCTCGGATTCCCGACAGCGACTGATTTTGCCGATTATCTTGTGCGCAAGGGACTGCCGTTCCGGGACGCGCATGAAGCAGTGGGCTGCGCAGTTCGCCTCGCCTCGGAAAAGGGCTGCGCGCTTCATGATCTTTCCTTGGAAGAACTGCGCGAGTTCTCGGACAAGGTCGGACCCGACGTGTATGAAAGTCTTACCCTTGAAGGCTCCGTCGCGGCGAGAAATCATACCGGAGGCACCGCTCCGATTCAGGTAATGCGTCAGGTACAGATTTGGAAAGACCGTCTGAAAAACCGCAGCTAAATTAAAAGTCAGCTGAACAAAGAGAGTCGGAATTAAAACGCCGGCTCTTTTTTTATGACGAGCTGAGCGTCTGAATCCGTTATCTGCGCACGCAATCTCTTATTATTAAAACGATACGTTTTGAGAAAGTTTATGTCTGAAAGAATCATTATCACACTGGCTCAGCTGAATCAGACAGCGGGCGATCTTCAGGGCAATACCGCACGAATTCTTGAGGCTGCCGGCAAAGCCGCTCAGAACTCGGATATTCTTCTGACGCCGGAATTGTCTGTCTGCGGATACCCGCCGGAAGATCTTCTGCTTATGGACAGCTTCATCCGCGACTGCGGTCTGAAACTTGAAGAAATCCGCACTGCTTCAGAAGCTTGGCCGAATCTGGCGATTCTTGTCGGCCATCCGAGCCGACGCGAAGGAAAACTCTACAACTGCGTCTCGGTCGTAAAAGGCGGAAAGATTCTTCTTTGTTACGAAAAAAAGGAACTTCCGAACTACGGTGTGTTTGATGAAGCTCGCTATTTCTTTCCCGGCGGTGAGCAAAAACAAGTCTTTCAGATAAAAGATACAGTGTTTGGCATTGCCGTCTGTGAGGATGTTTGGTTTGAAAACGCCTCCAAGGCCGCAAAAGCCCAAGGTGCGCAGATTCTTCTGATTCCAAACGCTTCACCTTATGAAGAAGGCAAACTGAATCAGCGGCTTGAGAAAATCAAAAACAATGTCACTGCGCTCGGGATGGATGCGGTATATGTCAATATGGCGGGCGCGCAGGATGAGATTGTCTTTGACGGAGCCTCATTTGCTTGTTCGCAGGAGGGCGTTCTCGCAAGACTTGCCTATTTTGACGCAGCCCTCGGACAAGTTGCCGTAGAGAACGGCCGCGTAGTTAAAGGCGCTGTAGAGCCGCAACCTGAAGCAGTGGAACTGCTTTATCGTGCTTTGGTGACGGGCTTCCGTGATTACGTGCAGAAAAATAAATTCAAAGGGATCGTCCTTGGACTTTCCGGCGGCGTGGATTCGGCGCTTGTTCTTAAGATCGCCGTTGATGCCGTGGGCGCGGACAATACGCTTGCCGTGATGATGCCGTCCGTCTACACCTCGAGTCTTAGCCGAAGAGACGCTCTGGCGCTGGCAGATCGCCTCGGCGTACGCTTTGAGACGATCTCGATTCAGGACGGCTACTCCGCTTTTGAATTTATGCTTGCGCGGCAGTTTCAGGGAAAACCGAAGGATGTGACGGAAGAAAATCTTCAGGCCAGAATCCGCGGCGTGATTCTGATGGCAATCTCCAATAAATTCAGCTCAATGGTGGCCACAACCGGAAACAAGAGTGAAATGGCGGTCGGCTACTCAACGCTGTACGGAGATTTAGCAGGCGGCTACGCTGTGCTCAAGGATGTTTATAAAACTCAGGTTTATGAAATATGCCGCTGGCTCAACCGCGCCCAAAACGTATTTCCGGAAACTATTCTGACGCGTCCTCCGACAGCCGAACTGCGGGAAAATCAGAAAGACCAGGACTCGCTTCCCGACTATGGTGTGCTCGACGGCATCCTCAAGCGTTTTATTGAAGAGCGTGAAGACACACATCAGATAGTTAAAGCGGGCTATAAGCATGAAGACGTTCAGCGCGTTCTGACCATGCTTCAGAGAGCAGAGTACAAGCGCCGGCAGTCACCGATCGGACCGAAAGTGACAAAGGTAGCTTTCGGCAGGGATTGGCGGTTCCCGGTGACTGATAAATATAAGCTGTGAGAGTGTTAAACTCTCAAAAAAACGAAGGAGAGACCGTGAAACAGATCGTCGCAATTATTAAACCGTTCAAGCTTGATGAGGTGCGCGAAGCACTTGCTGAAATTGGTGTGCAGGGAATGACCGTAACCGAGGTAAAAGGTTTCGGCAGACAGAAAGGACACACGGAACTGTACCGTGGCGCTGAATATGTGGTGGATTTTCTGCCGAAGATGAAGATTGAGTGTGTTGTAGACGATTCTCTGGTCGATATGGCAGTGGAGGCGATTATGAAAGCCGCCAGAACCAACAAGATCGGAGACGGAAAGATCTTCGTGATGCCGGTTGAAGAAGTGATACGCATCCGTACGGGTGAAACCGGAAACTCAGCGGTTTAAAAAAGTCCTCCGAAATTCGGAGGATTCTCTTTTAGAGAGGAGCGAGCAGAACGTACAGCGCTCCGGCTCCGCCGTCAAAGCTTGGCGCTTCGACAAAAGCGAGAACCTCTTTTTTCTGAATCAGCCATCCCGGGACTCTTTCCTTCAGCACGGGCTTCTTTTGAAAGGATCCAAAACCCTGTCCGTGGATAATACGGACAGCGCGATGACCTGCTTTCATTTGTTCCGTGATGAAAACAGAGAGAAGCGCCCGCGCTTCATCGGACGTATATCCGTGAAGATCGAGCGATCCCTTGATTGACCAGGTGCCGGCTCTGAGTTTTTTAGGAATATCGGGCGCCATGTTTTTGGCTCGGTATGAAAGCCTTTCGTCCGAATCCAAATATAGATCGGCATTGATATGGTCCGAAAGCGAATCCGTCAGAACAGCTTCGTTGTCAAGCTTAGTCTGTCGGGGATAAGGATCCGGCTTCGCTTTTTCATGATGGACAACATCATTGTGAAGCTTAACGGGCTTAACGCCGAGCTTCTTCATGGCATTTCCAAACTCGTGAGCTTTGGCTTGGCGCTCTTTTTTCCTTTTCTCTTCTTCCGCTGCGGCCTTAGCGCGCTCTTCGGACTGAATTCGAAGCGTCTCCTTCAGTCCGAGCAGGGAAGCGAATGACTCTTTAGAACCGGCCATTTTCTCAGCTTCTTATGCGAGGTTATTGAGCTCGAGATATTCCTGGGCGTCCAGAGCGGCCATACAGCCTGTGGCGGCACTGGTGATCGCCTGACGATAAACCTGATCCTGAACGTCGCCGGCTGCGAAAACGCCGGGGATGTTTGTCGCCTGAGCGCTGCCGGAGGCAATGCCTTTGGTCACAATATAGCCGTTGTTCAGCTCGAGCTGACCTTCGAAGAGGTCGGTGTTGGGCTTATGGCCGATAGCGATAAAGACGCCCATGACAGGAATAGTTTCCTGTTCTCCGCTCTTGAGGTTGTTGATGCGGACAGCGTTGACACCGTTGTTGTCGCCGAGGATTTCATCAAGCGTGCAGTGCTCGTGCAGAACGATCTTGCCTTCAGCCGCGACAGCCTTAAGTTTGTCGACCATGATCGGTTCGGCTCTGTAGGTATCACGACGATGGATCATGTGAACCTTGCTGGCGATGCCGGAGAGATAAATCGCTTCCTTAATCGCAGAGTCTCCGCCGCCGACGATGGCAACTTCCTGGTTGCGGTAGAAGAAGCCGTCGCAGGTTGCGCAGGCGGAAACGCCTTTGCCCTTGAAGGTTTCTTCGCTCGGAATACCGAGATATTTAGCGCTGGCGCCGGTAGCGATAATCAGAGTATCGCAGGTGTAGGTACCGTTGTTGCCGACTAAACGAAGCGGCTTTTCCTGAAGATGCGCTTCAACGATTTCATCGAAAACAATCTTTGTCTCGAAACGTTCAGCGTGCTCAAGCATGCGGTTCATCAGTTCGGGACCCATAACACCTTTCGGGTCTCCGGGCCAGTTGTCTACTTCAGTAGTGGTTGTGAGCTGACCGCCTTGTTCCATTCCGGTAATGAGCGTCGGTTTGAGATTGGCGCGTGCTGCGTAAACAGCTGCAGTGTATCCGGCAGGACCGGAACCGAGGACCAAAACTTTAGAATGTTCAGTAATATTAGACATAAAATACCGTCCGAATAAATTAAAAAATGCTCGACGATTATAGTAGAGCGAGGTTATGTTTCTATAAATCAGATACCTTCAGCACACAATGAGTAACACAATCGAGACTATGTTTTTGGCAAGAAGATCGCCCGCGACAGCTTCTTCCGGTCCGGAATTCAACGGCATCAGCAAGCTTTGGGGCTTTATTCTTTGCGTGTGTATGACGGCCGGATTTATCGCGCTGTCTTTAATCCTGTGGACGCATAACAGCAGCGATCCCGGTTTTTCGCGCTTTACATCCGAGCAGGAAGTTTCCAATATTTTCGGTACGGCGGGCGCCTGGATTTCTGATCTGATTTATCTGCTGTTTGGCTGGGGTGTATGGATTTTTGCGGCCGGAGCGCTCTTTTTTCTGATTCGCGGAATAAAGCGTATCAGAGGGCGCTCTGTGACGACGACAATCTATCCGATGGGTTTTCGGATTTTCGCTTTCGTGCTGCTGCTTCTGTCGGCCTGCGCGCTCTTTTTCCTGCGGTTTCATTCTTACTCAGGAGAACTTCCGGGGACGACCGGCGGCGTACTTGGCAGCGCGATCGGATCCGAGATGCTTTACTGGATGAACCACACGGTGGCGACAGTACTTCTTTTGATTATTGCGCTCTACAGCGCATCGGTTTTCCTCGGTTTTTCCTGGATCGGTCTGTGTGAAGGTATCGGCCGTGTACTGGAAAATATTGGCAGCCGCATTATGGCGATCCGCCAGACTAAAGAGGATATTGCTGCGGGCAAAGCCTCTATTGAAGAAAGAGAGAAGATGCTTCAGGACAATCATGCTCCGCATGAGCAGCATGTCGAGCCTGCGATCAAGGAGCAGGAGGTTGTCACCGAAAGCGAAATCTTCGGTCCGAAGCCTGAGGATAAGGTTGTCGGCATTCATGAATTCGAGCCGATTGATTTTAAGCCCGATCCGACATTTGTAGCCCGCAGAGAGCCTCAGGCAGCTCCGGAGGCCCCGCAGCCCCCGCAGGCTCCCCAGGCGAGTCCGACCGCTGAAGAAACGGATGATATTCCGGTTGAACAGAGCGAAACAGTCGGATTAAGCGGCGAAATGCCTGAGGAAGCACCATTCGTCGAAACCGTTCATGAATATGAACTTCCGAGTGCGAATCTACTGACCGAGCCGCCGTTTGAGAAAACGACGGTCAGTCAGGATGAGCTGCGGCTTACCTCTCAGCGAATTGAACATATTCTTCAGAACTATAAGATCACCGCTAAAGTGCTTTCAGCGCTTCCCGGACCGATCATTACACGATTTAAAGTACAGCCGGGGGTGGGCGTTAAATCCAAGAAATTTGTTGAGGTCGCAAAGGATTTGGCTCGCGGTTTAGGACAGCCGAATGTGCGAGTGGTTGAGAATTTAAGAGAGATTGACTGCATCGGGCTGGAAGTCCCAAATTCAGGCCAGTCTGTTCAAACGATTTATCTTAAAGAAATCATTAACAGTCTGGTTTTTAAACAGAGCACTTCTCCTCTGACGCTTGCGTTAGGCAAGAATGTTGCAGGAGAGCCGGTTGTCATTGATTTAGCCAAAGCGCCCCACCTTTTAGTGGCCGGTACAACGGGTTCCGGTAAATCCGTCGGCGTGAACGCGATGATTTTGTCCATGCTGTATAAAAACAACCCGGACGATCTGAAACTTATCCTGATTGACCCGAAAGAGGTCGAATTCGGAATGTATGAGGATATTCCTCACCTGCTGACTCCGGTGATTACCGATATGTCTGAAGCGGCTCATGCGCTTAACTGGTGTGTTCGCGAAATGGACCGCCGCTATAAGATGCTGCGCATGGCAGGTGTACGCAACTTTGACGCGTACAACGAGAAGATTGCAGAAAGTGCCGCGCAGGGCATCACTCTGATGAACAAGATGGTTGAACCTCCTGTTCCGTTGGAAAAGATGCCTTATATCATCATTATCGTTGACGAGTATTCGGATCTCTTAATGATGTACGGCAAGGAGGTTGAAAACAAGATTACTCGTCTTACTCAGAAGGCGAGAGCCGCGGGCATGCATGTCATTCTGGCCACTCAGAGGCCGAGTACTGACGTTGTGACTGCCGTGATTAAGGCGAACTGCCCGTCGCGTATTAGTTTCCAGGTTTCGAACCGCTATGACTCGATGACGATCCTCAACACTCCGGGTGCGGAAGAGCTGCTGGGAAGAGGCGACATGTTCTACATGCGGCCGAGCAAACCGCTTCAGCGCATTCACGGCGCGTATGTGACGGATGAGGAAATTAACAACGTGACGAACTATCTTCGTTCTCAAGGTACGCCTTGCTATGTTGAAGGCGTGACGAACGCTGCGGAAGAGGAAGCGGTTGAAGAAGCAGAAAGCGTAAGCACGGGCGGAGCTGCCAGAGGTGAGGATAACGCTTTGTATGATCGGGCCGTAGATTTGGTGATTTCAGAGAATCGGCCTTCGATTTCGTATATTCAGCGTCGCCTCAGCATTGGTTATAACCGTGCGGCCAATCTCATCGAGCAGATGGAGAAGGAGGGCATCGTTTCAGCGCCGACTCAAAACGGCAAGCGGCAAGTGCTTGCGCAGAAAACTCCGTCGTTTGAAGACTAAAGAAAGGCCGCCCTCGGGCGGCCTTTGAACTGCAGGGGAAAAGCAATTAGTTTTCAGTTGACTGTGCGAGCAGTCCGCGCTGCGAAGCCCAGCTCCAAGGCGTATCCAGCCAGCTTTCGATATCTTCCTTTTCTTTCTCTGTGATTAACTCCATACTGACAGCTTTCTCGACGATCGCTGCAAAAGGAAGGAGTTGGAAAGCCTGAATACCGTTCTTGTCGAAGAGTTTGGCGGTTTCAGGCATATCAAAGTTTGTGATCGCAAAACAGTGCGTTACGATCGCGCCCTGCTCACGAAGTGCTTTGGCGGCGTCAAGCAGAGACAAGCCTGTAGAAAGATGGTCTTCGATGATCAGCACGCGTTTTCCTTTTACGTTTTCGCCATCGATACGCGTTTTATCGCCGTAGCTTTTAGCAACCTTTCTGACAGTGATAAACGGAACAGAAAGACGGTATGCGAGCGCGCCTCCATGTGCGGTTCCCGCATCTTCAACGCCGGCGATCATATCAAACGGAATCTTTAATTCGACGATGCGGGAGGCCATGGTTTCGATGATATCCCGCCAGGCTTCCGGATAGGAAGGAAGTGTGCGGTTATCGACGTAAATCGGCGTTACAAGGCCTGAGCGAAGGCGCATCGGCTTATCTTTAAGAAAGACAATTGCATTATGGGACAGCAGATGTTCAGCCATAATGTCTTGAGCAAGAAACGAAGTAGGCATAGGAGTGATTAAATCTGGATAGTGAAATCGGTATTGGGAAGGTCCGGAAGTCCGAGGACTTTTCTGCCGTTGACTGAGCCGATTCGCGCAAGGCGCTCCATCTCATCATAGCGGCAGCCGGTTGCCAGGGTTGTGAGTTCGTGCCACATATCTCCGTTGTTCCAGGGAACCATCGCATCGCAGACATTATCAGTGCCGAGCGCGACAGTAATTCCGGCCGGATCAAGTTCGTCTACAGGCGTCATGGAGTTATGCGCCGGTCCGATCAGCTCCGAGCGAGGCGTATCAATCCAAGCGGTCGGGCAGGCGATCATCATCACGTTGGCTTTTTTCATCAGATCATAGAGACGCTGACGGTATTGTCTGGAGTGAGCAGCGATTGAGATACCGTGGATCGCGACAACTCGGCCTTCCATTCCGTGCTCAATTGTCTTGCGGCAAAGTTCTTCTGTCTCGTATTCCAGAGATTGGTTGAACTGGTCGACGTGGGCGTGGACCATTTTGCCAAGCGCTTTAGCGGTACCGAGAATGATGTCAAAAGCTTCGGATCCTTTTCCGTAATCATTTTCGTCACGTTTGGGAAGAGCTCCGATGATATCGACCATCTGAGAGCCGATATCAAACCATTCACGGGCGACCGGATCGATAACACCTTTGAGCGTCTGGTTTGCGAATTTAACAATCAGCTGATCCGCATAATGTTCTCTGGCGCGGATGCCTGCCTTAATCGCACGGTCTTTGCTTTGCGGATCGATATCCACAAAAGTTCCGACCGCTGTGACGCCCTGAGAGATCATTAACTCGAAGAATTGGCAAAAGCGTCTGTAGAAATCTTCCTCTGTTGATTCGGATTTAAGTCTGTCAAGAGCGTCCCATTTCTGCTGCAGAGTACAGGTTTTTCTCATCTGCAGTACGTCCGGACTTAATGTAAATGACCGATCTGCGTGCGCGTGGGTGTTGACCCATCCGCCGTTTCTTTTAATCACAGGCTCAATCATTGAGCGGATTGTGAGAGGAGCTTCTAAATTCATTATTTTGTCCTATAAAAAAACGGCACTTCTAAAAGAAATGCCGTCTGGGAATTCCGCATATTAAAAGAAAAAGAGATGCCGGGCACACGAAGAGCCCTCAAACAATTGAAGGTTTTACCTTCACGCAGTTTGAATGTTGAAATTTGCATGTTGCGAAGGATAGCAAAAATCTTTGTGGTTTCGTGTGCTCTGAAGCAGAACTCGAAACAAAAAAATACTTTTTATCTCAAGATGAAGTTTTTTTCTGCTGACGCGATTTATAGCATTGCTAGAATCATTCGGAAGCATCTTGTTCCCCGATGAATTTAATTTCGGCTGAGGCTTTTTAGAAGCGAAGTCAGTGCCTGTTTTTTACTTAGGAACCTTAAACGACGGATAACCGCATAAGGTTAGACGGAAAGATATGAAGAAACTACTTGTGTTTTTATACTGCTGCGGTGCAATGAATTCTATTGCCTGCGCAGCCGATGCGTCCGTATTAAAAAATTTTCTCGCATCGCAGTCTGTGTCAGGAGTTTTTTCTCAACAGACGGTTGACAAACAGGGTAAAGCGACGGAAGAGCCGTCGCAGGGCGACTTTAAATTTCAGAAGCCCGGTAAGTTTAATTGGGTTTACCAGACCCCGTACGAGCAGGTCATGGTATGTGACGGCAAAGAGCTCTTTGTTTGGGATAAAGATTTGAACCAAGTTACCGTTCGTAATGCTAAGGGAGCCATACCTCAGAGCCCTGCGTCGATTCTCTTCGGTCAGGATTCATTAGACAGGGACTGGGACATCACTCAGCTGCCCGATAAAGACGGACTGACGTTATTTAAGTTGGTGCCGAAGAAAAAAGATGCCAGTGTGAAGGAAGTGATATTCGGATTTAAGGGTGAAAATCCTGAGCTTTTGCAGGTTAACGGGTTGATGGGAGAAAAAACGACGCTTCAATTTAAGGACGTAAAAACAAATGAGCGTATTGCGCCCTCTGTTTTCTCTTTTGTTCCGCCTAAAGGTGCTGACGTTCTCAAGGTCAAATAGGTCTTCTGTTAATGAAGAGACTATAGATATTAGCTAAATAGTGTTATTCTCTTGGGTACATAGATATACGGGCAGCACTATTGAGAATCAATAAGTAAAACAGCGGTGCTGATTGAAATGACGAAGAGAATAAGTTTTATTCATTCGGTGAGAAACCGGATGAACTCTGTTCCTCGCGAATTATTCGAGAGGAGCATGAATGAGTAAGATATTTTTGTGCGGGGACCCTCACGGCGAGTTTTCGCACATATTGAGCGCGATCGATCAATGGCATCCGGATGCGGTGCTGATCCTCGGCGATCTCACGCCGCCTCAGTCGCTGGATGTGATTTTCAAATCTGTCCGTGATACCAAGACAAAGATTTACTGGATTCCGGGCAATCACGATACGGATACCGATCTTATTTACGATCGGCTTTGGCGTTCGTCTTTTGCCAGAAACAATCTCCACGGCCGTGTACAGGATATTTGCGGCGTAAAGGTTGCGGGTCTGGGCGGTGTTTTCCGCGGTCAAATTTGGATGCCTCCGAATCTTCCTTTGTTCTCTTCGCCGAGTCTGTTTATCCGCAAGATAGGAAAAAGCGGCATGTGGCGCGGCGGACTGCCTCGCAGACACCGCTCTACAATTTTTTATTCCGTTTATGAAAAGCTGAGAGAGTGTAAGGCGGATATTCTTATTACGCACGAAGCTCCTTCTATGCATGCCAAGGGCTTTGAAGCGATTGATGATTTAGCAATCAGTCTCGGCGCAAAAATGATTATTCACGCGCATCAGCATGAAAGTCGATGCTATCTTCCCCAGAAGGGGCTAAAGTGCCGTGGTATTGGGCTTAGAGGGATTATTGATCTTGAGGGAAATATTATTGTTCCCGCACAAGTTGATCCCAGGGAGCTTCAGGAAAAAATTCAGAAGCAGGTGAAATTACCGTTCCCCGGTGTTCGTCGAACACCAGCTTCGAAGTTCCGTCGGCTCACCAAGAATCGTTTCGGACGACTGCAGAGACGCGAGTGGTCTCCGGTATCTAAGAATAAAGGCCGTAAAAGCTGACAACCCTCAGTAGGTCTCCTTCATGAACCGCTCCCTGCTGTTCCGGAAGGAAGATGAAGCAATTAGCGTCTACCATTGAGCGCATGGCGCCGGTTTTTTGAGAACCTGCGGGTATTACGCAGATACGGCCGTTTCTTACTTCTAAGACGCCTCGTTGGAATTCTGTGTATCCCGGTTTTTTCTTAAGATTGTCTGCCCCAGCGTAGGCGAGACTCATTTTAAGTGTTGGATTAATTTCTCCGGAGAGTCTGCGAAGCGCTAAAGAGACAATGGCGTGGAATGTCACTTGAGCGGCGGTTGGGTTCCCCGGCAGACCGAAGAAGTATGCATTTCTGACTTTGCCGATAGCCAGAGGTTTACCGGGTTTAATTAAGCATTTCCAGTCTACTAATTCTCCGTTTGACAGGACTGCATCACGAGTGAAATCTGCCTCACCGACGGAGACACCGCCGGACGTAATGATAGCGTCGCAGAGAACTGCTGCCTGAAGTACTCCGTCTTTAATTTTTTGTTCATTGTCCGGGAAGCGGCCGAGATCGACGGGTTCAAATCCGGCTTCCTCGATCATTGCCTTAATGCAGTAGCGATTGGAATCGTAAATTTTTCCTTCGCTCATTGTTTCTTCTACACCGATCAATTCATCACCGGTGGAGAAGAAACCAACTTTGAGTTTGCGATAAACGACGACCTCTTTCACGCCGACTGCGGCAAGAAAGTTCATATGTGCAGAGCGAAGCTTAATGCCGGCTTTAAGACAGACAGAGCCTTGCTGAACTTCTTCGCCGCAGAAGCGTACGTTTTCATTTTTGCGCACGCCCGCGGGGAAAGTAACTAATGAACCCTCCGAGGTTACGATTTCCTGTTTGACGACAGTATCAGCCCCTTCGGGAACCTCAGCACCTGTCATAATACGAATGCATTCTCCCGGGCGAAGCTTTCCTTCATAAGGATGGCCTGCGAAGGCGCTGCCGACGCACGTCAACGTGAAGCTTTCGGGCTGAATATTCTCGGAACCAAAGGCCCAACCGTCCATTGCTGAATTATTAAAGCGAGGCAGATCCAGATTTGAGATCAGGTTTTCGGCGAGAACAAAGCCAAGCGCATCGGAAAGTTTGCGAATTTCTGTCTCCGCAGCCGGTCTTACATAACTGCTCAGAAAAGCAAGGGTGTCTTCATAAGATTTCACGTTCATATCAATTCTCAATACTGTCTTTAGATGTCTGTTTCATTTCTGCCTGACGGAGTTCTTCTATTGTATTCAGATTAATAAATGAATCGTCTTCGGTTTCAATTGGGACTTCGACGGCATCGACAGAGTTCAGAAACCGAAAAACACTGCGCTTATCAGCGTCAAGATACGCAGTGAGTTCAGGCAGTACCGACGAGTGAAGCAGGCAGTGAAGCGGTTCAGCTTTCCCATTGTGGCAAGGGTAGGCTGCTGTTCTTCCGAGCGTTATCGCGTTGTTCAGCAAAGAAGGAACAAGATTATCCGGGATGTAAGGTGTATCAACAGGACAGCAAAAAAGCCATTCAATATTCGGCGCGCGGGTCAGAACGGTTTCAATGCCGGCAAGAGGGCCGAGGAAGTCATATCGAATGTCAGGAAAAACAGGAAAAGGAAAGCGCAGAGCATACTCATCCGCGTACGAGTTGGCGCTGATGTATATATCTGAAGTTTGATGCTTCAAGGAGCTCAGTACGTGCTCGGCAAGGACGGCGCCGTTAAGGGGCTGGAAGCCTTTATTAATTCGTCCCATTCTCTTAGCTTCACCGCCGGCAAGCAGAACAGCAGAAACTTTGCATTGAGGCACTGATCGCTCCTAAACACTGAATTACATTTGCTGATAATACAACGCCTGAGTGAGCGGAAATATGGCGCGAGGTTCGAGTGAGATTTCGAATGAAGGGGCCTCAGCTTGACGAACTCAAAAATATGTGTAAAATGCACGCCTCATTGAACAACGCCAAGCGCTGTTCGAGATGCAGAAACAAATTTTTACATTGAATTTTCCTGTTTCAGTTGACAAGAATTTTCAGTTCTGTAAAATAGCAATTCTGCGCTTGAGAAATCAAGCAAGTTCTTTAAAAATTTATCGACGACCGATAAGAGCGGGCGCTGAAGGTTTAAGCGGGTTTAGGAGACTGAATTCGCGAAGCAATTTTTAGCTCGCACTTATTGGATGAAGGAGTAGAAATACTCCGTCAAACACCAAGAGAGTGATTCGAGCGACAACAGAGATTAAACAAAAGAGTTTGATCCTGGCTCAGATTGAACGCTGGCGGAACGCTTTACACATGCAAGTCGAACGGTAACAGCGAGGAAAGCTTGCTTTTTTCGGCTGACGAGTGGCGAACGGGTGAGTAATGCATCGGAACGTGTCCGCTCGTGGGGGACAACCATCCGAAAGGATGGCTAATACCGCATGAGTTCTACGGAAGAAAGAGGGGGACCTGCTTGCAGGCCTCTCGCGAGCGGAGCGGCCGATGACTGATTAGCCGGTTGGTGAGGTAACGGCTCACCAAAGCAACGATCAGTAGCTGGTCTGAGAGGACGACCAGCCACACTGGGACTGAGACACGGCCCAGACTCCTACGGGAGGCAGCAGTGGGGAATTTTGGACAATGGGCGCAAGCCTGATCCAGCTATTCCGCGTGTGGGATGACGGCCCTCGGGTTGTAAACCACTTTAGTAGAGAACGAAAAGGAGCTATCGAATAAATAGCTCTGCTGACGGTACTCTAAGAATAAGCACCGGCTAACTACGTGCCAGCAGCCGCGGTAATACGTAGGGTGCGAGCGTTAATCGGAATTACTGGGCGTAAAGGGTGTGCAGGCGGCTGAGTAAGACAGATGTGAAATCCCCGGGCTTAACCTGGGAACCGCATATGTGACTGCTTGGCTAGAGTGCGTCAGAGGGAGGTGGAATTCCACGTGTAGCAGTGAAATGCGTAGATATGTGGAAGAACACCGATGGCGAAGGCAGCCTCCTGGGACGCAACTGACGCTCATACACGAAAGCGTGGGGAGCAAACAGGATTAGATACCCTGGTAGTCCACGCCCTAAACGATGTCAACTAGTTGTTGGGGATTAAAATTCTCAGTAACGCAGCCAACGCGTGAAGTTGACCGCCTGGGAAGTACGGTCGCAAGACTAAAACTCAAAGGAATTGACGGGGACCCGCACAAGCGGTGGATGATGTGGATTAATTCGATGCAACGCGAAAAACCTTACCTACCCTTGACATGTCAGAGAAGCTTTTGTAATGAGAGTGTGCCCGCAAGGGCGTCTGAACACAGGTGCTGCATGGCTGTCGTCAGCTCGTGTCGTGAGATGTTGGGTTAAGTCCCGCAACGAGCGCAACCCTTGTCACTAGTTGCTACGAAAGGGCACTCTAGTGAGACTGCCGGTGACAAACCGGAGGAAGGTGGGGATGACGTCAAGTCCTCATGGCCCTTATGGGTAGGGCTTCACACGTCATACAATGGTCGGAACAGAGGGCAGCCAACCCGTGAGGGGGAGCAAATCCCAGAAAACCGATCGTAGTCCGGATTGCAGTCTGCAACTCGACTGCATGAAGTCGGAATCGCTAGTAATCGCGGATCAGCATGCCGCGGTGAATACGTTCCCGGGTCTTGTACACACCGCCCGTCAAACAATGGGAGTGGTGTTTACCAGAAGTCGTTAGCCTAACCGCAAGGAGGGCGGCGACCACGGTGAGCACCGTGACTAATGTTAAGTCGTAACAAGGTAGCCGTACCGGAAGGTGCGGCTGGATCACCTCCTTTCAAGAGAAAGCGAATGAAGGCTTTTAGAAGACGCTTGAATTCATTCAGCGCTCACTCTTATCGGCAGTCGATAAATCGAAAAGAAATACGTTCTTTAACAATTCGGAAAGATTGAAAAATCTAACGTTAAGACTGATTTGATGAGAGTCAGTCAAGACGGGTAGTGATTGGAAATCAAGCAAAGTTAAAACTTTGAGATTTCTCAAGCATGAGACATTGACAGCATATGGGCACAAAGAACCAAGTTACTTGTGACCCGGCCGGGCAATAGGCGGCAGGGTTATAGGATCAAGTGACTAAGTGCATGTGGCGGATGCCTTGGCGATCACAGGCGAAGAAAGACGCGGCAGCCTGCGAAAAGCTGCGGGGAGCTGGCAAACAAGCATTGATCCGCAGATATCTGAATGGGGGAACCCACACCGCAAGGTGTATCTGCATCTGAATACATAGGGTGCAGAGGCGAACGAGGAGAACTGAAACATCTAAGTATCCTCAGGAAAAGAAATCAACCGAGATTCCGGCAGTAGCGGCGAGCGACCCCGGAAGAGCCTAACAGCTGATAGTTTGAAGCGTAGTCGAACGGAATGGAAAGTCCGGCCATAGCGGGTGATAGCCCCGTAGGCGAAACGCTTTGAATGGTACTAAGGCAGTGAGAAGTAGAGCGGGACACGTGGAATCCTGTTCGAAGACGGGGGGACCATCCTCCAAGGCTAAATACTCGTGATCGACCGATAGTGAACCAGTACCGTGAGGGAAAGGCGAAAAGAACCCCGGGAGGGGAGTGAAATAGAACCTGAAACCGCATGCATACAAACAGTAGGAGCTTCGTAAGGAGTGACTGCGTACCTTTTGCATAATGGGTCAGCGACTTACATTCTGTGGCGAGCTTAACCGACTAGGGGAGGCGCAGCGAAAGCGAGTTCGAATAGAGCGAACAGTCGCAGGGTGTAGACCCGAAACCAGATGAGCTATCCATGGCCAGGTTGAAGGTGTGGTAACACACACTGGAGGACCGAACCGACTAGTGTTGCAAAATTAGCGGATGAGCTGTGGATAGGGGTGAAAGGCCAAACAAATCTGGAGATAGCTGGTTCTCCCCGAAAACTATTGAGGTAGTGCCTCGTGTATCGCTCCAGGGGGTAGAGCACTGTTTTGGCTAGGGGGACATGGAGTCTTACCAAACCAAGGCAAACTCCGAATACCTGGAAGCGTGAGCACGGGAGACAGAGCACCGGGTGCTAACGTCCGGACTCAAAAGGGAAACAACCCAGACCGCCGGCTAAGGTCCCCAATAATGGCTAAGTGGAAAACGAAGTGGAAAGGCCGTGACAACCAGGAAGTTGGCTTAGAAGCAGCCATCCTTCAAAGAAAGCGTAATAGCTCACTGGTCGAGTCTTTCTGCGCGGAAGATGTAACGGGGCTAAGCCATTAACCGAAGCCGCGGATGCGGAGATTACTCTCTGCGTGGTAGGGGAGCGTTCTGTAAGTCTGCGAAGGAGTCTTGAGAAGGATTCTGGAGATATCAGAAGTGCGAATGCTGACATGAGTAACGTTAAAGCGGGTGAAAAGCCCGCTCGCCGTAAGCCCAAGGTTTCCTGCTCTACGTTCATCGGAGCAGGGTGAGTCGGCCCCTAAGGCGAGGCCGAAAGGCGTAGTCGATGGGAATCGGGTTAATATTCCCGAACCGCCGCCGAATGCGATGGGGTGACGGAGTTTAGAAGGTCAGCCGGGTGTTGGATGTCCCGGTGGGTGAGTGTAGGAGGTCTGCAGGCAAATCCGCAGACGCATCTCCGAGGCAAAGCCGCGATCTGCTAAGGCAGAGAAGTGATTGGACGAACTTCCAAGAAAACCCTCTAAGCGTCAGTTCGGCGGGACCGTACCGCAAACCGACACTGGTGGGCGAGCTGAATATGCTCAGGCGCTTGAGAGAACTCGGGAGAAGGAACTCGGCAAATTGACACCGTAACTTCGGAAGAAGGTGTGCCTGAGTAACGTAGGCGCAGGGACTGCGCTCGCGTGAAAAGGTCTCAGAGAATAGGTGGCTGCGACTGTTTATTAAAAACACAGCACTCTGCCAAGTCGAAAGACGACGTATAGGGTGTGATGCCTGCCCGGTGCTGGAAGATTAATTGATGGGCTGAGAGGCCTTGATCGAAGTCCCAGTAAACGGCGGCCGTAACTATAACGGTCCTAAGGTAGCGAAATTCCTTGTCGGGTAAGTTCCGACCTGCACGAATGGCATAACGATGGCCACACTGTCTCCTCCCGAGACTCAGTGAAG
The DNA here is from genome assembly GCF_059728705.1 of Parasutterella sp. St.1A3. Classification (NCBI taxonomy): domain Bacteria; kingdom Pseudomonadati; phylum Pseudomonadota; class Betaproteobacteria; order Burkholderiales; family Sutterellaceae; genus Parasutterella; species Parasutterella sp. St.1A3. The sequence goes on from NZ_BAAGFK010000001.1 coordinate 732,154, forward strand.
TTGAAATGTTTGTGATGATGCAATCTACCCGCGGCTAGACGGAAAGACCCCATGAACCTTTACTGCAGCTTTGCATTGAACTGTGAACCGATTTGTGTAGGATAGGTGGGAGGCAGAGAAACGTGTACGCCAGTACGCGCGGAGCCAACCTTGAAATACCACCCTGATTTGTTTGCGGTTCTAACCCGGGACAGTGACCCTGTTCGGGGACCGTGCATGGTAGGCAGTTTGACTGGGGCGGTCTCCTCCTAAAGGGTAACGGAGGAGTACGAAGGTACGCTAGGTACGGTCGGAAATCGTGCTGATAGTGCAATGGCAAAAGCGTGCTTGACTGCGAGAGCAACAACTCGAGCAGATGCGAAAGCAGGTCATAGTGATCCGGTGGCTCTGAATGGAAGGGCCATCGCTCAACGGATAAAAGGTACTCTGGGGATAACAGGCTGATACCGCCCAAGAGTTCATATCGACGGCGGTGTTTGGCACCTCGATGTCGGCTCATCTCATCCTGGGGCTGTAGTCGGTCCCAAGGGTATGGCTGTTCGCCATTTAAAGAGGTACGTGAGCTGGGTTTAAAACGTCGTGAGACAGTTTGGTCCCTATCTGCCGTGGGCGTTGGAAGATTGACGGGGGCTGCTCCTAGTACGAGAGGACCGGAGTGGACGCACCTCTGGTGTACCGGTTGTCACGCCAGTGGCATTGCCGGGTAGCTAAGTGCGGACGAGATAACCGCTGAAAGCATCTAAGCGGGAAACTTTCCTGAAGATAAGTCTTCCCGGAGGTAAAACCTCCCTGAAGAGTCGTCCGAGACCAGGACGTCGATAGGTCAGGTGTGTAAGCGCTGTGAGGCGTTGAGCTAACTGATACTAATTGCTCGTGAGGCTTGATCCTATAACCGTGTTGCTTGTGACCGGCTGTGAGGTCCGTGCGAGAAAGAACAAAGTGAAGGCTGAGCTTGAGAGAAATCCAAGGCGCTGCCAAGATGAAGTAAATCGATCCGAATTGGCTCCTTAACCGGAGCGGACAGTTTTAAGCCCGGAGGCCATAGCAGGGCGGAACCACTCCTTCCCATCCCGAACAGGACAGTGAAACGCCTCCACGCCGATGATAGTGAGTTGTATTTCTTGCGAAAGTAGGTAGTCTCCGGGCTCTCCATTCTTAAAACCTCTTGCTGCGAACGCGGTGAGAGGTTTTATTTTGTCTGTGTGGAGGGGTAATAATTTAATCTTCCGAAATTGTTTTTCTATTAATGACCCCGAGTCAAACAGTCGATTCTCTTCAATACGCTCTGTCGTTGGGGCCTTTTTGAGCGTGAATAACTATCCGGAGGTTTTCATCGGAGGAGAATACTCTATGACTAGCACAGAGCATCTCATATCTATTGATTCTAAGATTCAGGAACAAGATTTTCTTGGGTCCGGAGAGATACATCCGGTATTTGTCAAGAATAATCATGGAATTCACTACGTAATTTTCTATAAGAATCATTGGAACCATAATAAGTGCGAAAAGCTTTTTCAAAAACAGTCGGCAGACTTTTCGAGGACAATTCCATTGAATTCGGAAGGAAGTTTCTATCCGAATATCCGGAACTAAAGCAGTACAAAGCGAAACTCATCGGCAGAAAAGTCCTGCTCAGCAAAGACAAGGTATGCGAAGCTCAGCCTGTATTTCGAAATCCGTACTAAGCGGACCTTCTGCTGCTGACAACGAAGACTATATCAGCTGCAGTGCGGCAGATTCTTATGTGCTGCATGAGATCGCTCAGCAAAATCATTTGGCAGCTGGTCTTGAGGCGATATTCGGCAAGGAAAGAGCCGCTCTTCTTCTTTCTCTTTCGATCTTTTTGGCTTCGAATCCTCAGTCGTCAGTCTTTGAGTTTAAATTTGGCAATTCTCAGGTTAGTGTGTCAGACCGATTGACCGCTGGGCGGCGTCTACAAGTGTTCTTTGAGCCAATCTCTGAGTCGGAGCTCACCGCCTTTCTGAGAAGTCGTCTTCATCACACAAAGCCTGAGTCAATTTATTGGTGTTTTCATACTAAGTCGGTGCTGTCCTACACAGAGCTGAATCGTCTGGCAGCTTCAGGCGGCTGCGGCGGACGCTTCGGATTGTCTCTGCTTAATTTGGTTGGCATGCATCGTTTCAGATGATTCCGGTGAACCTGTCTTCTACCGAGTTCTTGAAGATCATGTGAATGATCCTCTGGCAGCTGCGCAATTGCTTTCGACTGCTTCGGATTTGAGAACTTCTCATATTGACCTGGTTATAGACAGTGTTCTTACATCGCCTTCACACCTTGATCGTCTATATGAACAGCATATAGGCTTTATATGCGGCTTTAACACCGATGAGAATATCTGTGAGAGCGCAGTAGACAGCTTAGCGCCTCAGCTCTCTTCCGACGGGCCTGACACGTTTCTTGCGGAATACGGAGTACAAGCAAAAACGTTAAAAACTTTCTGGCCGCATAGGGATAAGGAAACTCATAATCCAGAGAACGGTCCTCTTAATTTTCATGTTTATTTGGACCCGCTTCGTGCTGCCTGTGAAAAAGAAATACTGTTAAAAAGGCTAAGAGAGATAAAGGATAAGCTTGAGGAGAAAGTCGTCTTAAAAGACTCTGATAAAGGTTTGGTCAAGCGCTTCTTTATAAAAGATAAGCGAGGATGGCGCTATAGTCCGGAAAAATGGAAGGAAGAAGATCTTACCTTCGGCCTGCAGGTTCTAGCCTCTAACAAGGAGGTTTCAGATGGTAAAGCCCTCGACTTATATCTTCAGCCACTGCTGTCCAAAATAATTTGATTTTAAAACTTGCCATCTGGATTTATCAGGGTTTACGTCTGCCGGAGCCTAAATGGTGAAATCAACCCCCTCTCCAAGAAAATAGACAGCCCTGTGACGATTCCGGAGGACTCTCCCATTCCTGTATATCTGGCTTGTTAAGCCTATGTTCTAGCGATTTACAGGTCATAAGGTTTAACTTGAAGTATCTGGCTAATCTGCAAAACGTCCAGTTATACCTGGAACGGCGCCTCATTAGCTCCAGCAGAAGTATGGCAATGGCAGCTGTCCAAATCTGTGTCATAACTGCGTTCTCTGTTGTTCCTACGAACGATTTAATGACCAGATTCTGTTTTATGCGTTTAAAAAACAATTCAATTTGCCAACGGTCCTTATACAAGTCGGTAACTTCGGGAGCAGTTAACTCCTTGCTGTTGGTGAGGAACTCAAACCAACGATCGGTTTTTTCGCCATACCATTGGACCACTCTGAATCGCATATCTTCGCAATGCTTTCGTGCTTGAGTACCGGTAAAGCTCATCTCGTAGAGTCCCCATTTCTTATCAGGATCCTCTTGTATAAGACCTTTCCTTATAGGTGTATGTACAGCGTTATCTTTAAGGCGAGTTACAAAAGTTACGCCTTTTTCACTGAGCCTTTTAAACAGGCTGTAATCGTTGTAGCCTCGATCCATCACTACGATGGATCCCTTTGGAATATTTTCCAGAATGCTCTTTGCACCTTTAATGTCGCTTACTTTGGCCGGGGTCTCAGCAATGACCTCCGGTAAACATAGGTCGTTGTTCAAAAGCGTATGTAGCTTTATTCCGCCTTTTCTTCTGCGATGGTGCGCCCACTCAAACAAACGCAGACACAAGCTTATTGTCGTTGAATCCAGCGAATAAACGGGCTTTGTAAAACGTTCGCTAAGGCGCCCTTGGATTTCATGACGGAATTAATCCAGTAATACGTGATAGAAGTCCTCGTAAAGCTTGTAAGGACGATTCTGGTTAGCGTGGCTTAAAGTAGAGCGGCAGGCTGCTTTTGCTCCGATATGATTAAGTTTGCCTAGACTCGAAAAAAGACCGTCAGAAATTTCCCTGAGTGAGTCTGCCCCCGTCAGTTGGCAAAAAAGCATTGCAATAAATTGACTCCAACTTGAGAAGCCTTTGGATGCCTTGTCTGACTGATGCTTGTTGACTAAATGTTGAAATTCAAGTTTGCAACCCATTGACTGGACAAGATGCGCAAACATGGATATGGTTGCTCTTTGCATGCCGAATCCTTCGATTTTTTATTGTTGGGAACTTTAAATTTATCGAAGATTCGGCATCTTTGAATCTAGACGTTCCGAAAAAATTTATTTTGGACAGTAGTGATCTTCAGCAGGAAGTTATTGAAAAAACTTTAATAACCTCAATGAAAAATGTTCCGACCGGTTCATGCTCAATGATGAAAGAGGGTTAGAAGGAAAAGTGTTTGTTTTATTCCTGAGTTTAATCCTCGTAATGAATCTGAAGAGGAGGCTGACGAGGGCCAGAAAATCAGAGAGATCGGACTCAGTATTAAAGTACTTGCCAGACGATACCTCTGAATTTATGAGGGTAGCTCGCGCATATCGAGCGATTGGAGGAGATCGCAGGTTAATGCAGGATAAATTCAGAGAAGCATTGAAATCTTTGCAAATCGACCTTCCTTAAGAACAACGGCGGGATGGGACTAAGAAATTTTGCGCAATTGCAAATTAGAAAAATTTTTGATGTTCCGGTAAATTGCAACGGCGAAGATGCTGCAGTTAATTCCGCAGACAATTAGTTCACGTCAGAGACGCTGTAGCTCAAGCGATTTGTTGAGGGGATAATCTGTTTCAGATAACAAAAAACCTCGCAACGCAATGATCTGCCTTGGGAGGTATCTGTTTTCTGCACCGAACATAATATTCGGGAGAAATGGCGCGCCAGGCAGGAGTCGAACATATGCAGGAATAAGCCCAGTTCAAAGATAGAGCGTTTTGGATTTATTTTAATAAAAATACTTTAAAAACAAATAGAAATTTACAAAATAAGTATGTAAAAATTTTCTGATTCGGAGCGTTAAGGAACGCAGAAGGAAGATTTTTGCTATGCTTTATGTGGTGTTTTTGAGGTGTTTTTTATGAAAGCGAAAGTCACAGTGAAAAATTATCTGACTCTTCCGGACGGTTTCTACACGGCGGCGCCTAATCTGCTTTACGTTGTCAGGGGCAACACGCGACGCTTCGTGTTCCGCTACATGGTGGACGGTAAGAGGCGGGATAAATCCATTGGACCTGTAAGCAAGGTCGATCTCACACAGGCAAAGAGTACCGCCAAAGAGTTTCTGGGACGGTTAGCTAGCGGTCTGCCGCTCACCCAAAGTACGAAGGAGAGACTCGCTGAGGAGTACTCAAGGGCAGAGATTCCGAGCTTCAAGAGTTTTGCAGAACAAACGATAGAGAAGATCAAAGAGGTGAAACGATGGAGAAGCAATAAGACGTACGCCAACACGGTCCAGTACTTTAATAGCTACGTGTACCCCGTCATCGGAAATAAACGAATAGATGAAATCAAACGAGCGGATGTCGTGGCGGTTCTCGAGCCGATATGGTCTGCCAAAAATCAGACGGCTTTGAAAATCAGAACTCGGCTTGAAAGCATTCTGGCCTATGCGGTAAACGAGGGGTATCTAGAATTTAATTGCGCGTTGTGGAAAGGGAACCTTGACCAGTATCTTCCGCCGCCGTCAAAAGTCAGAACGGTTAAGCACCACATATCTATGCCTTTGGAGGAACTACAGGAAAAGCTCAAGTGCTTTCTTCCTGCCAACAATCGGACGCGTCAGCTTATTCTCTTCACGATTCTGACGGCATGTAGGGTAGGAGAGACGGCAGGCGCAAAGTGGTCGGAGTTTAATTTTGAAGAGAGAGTGTGGAGTATTCCACCTGAGCGGCGTAAGGATAGCAAGCCGTACCCTCATAGAGTTCCTTTGAGTGATCAGGTGGTCGAGCTTTTAAATTCTATTGAGCGCAAGGGTGAGTACGTGTTTGCGGTGCGGGATACGCTAGGCAGCAAGTATTCTTTGAGCGTACTTCTTAAACGAATGACAGGGACAACTGCCACAATGCACGGGTTCAGAGCAACGTTCCGCGACTGGGCGGCGGAGAATGAGATCAACGACAGCGTTGCAGAGAAGTGTCTGATGCACTCTGTGGGCAACGCTGTCTTTCAGGCATACCAGCGGAGCGACTTATTAGAGTTGAGACGCCCCGTCATGCAGGCGTGGGCTGACACTGTTTTTGCTTTGCAGCCTTTCCGGAAGTTTTGAAAACCAATCGGAAAACTCTTTTTCCGTCCATACCTGGCGCCCCTTCATGTACCGGCCGCCGGGGAAGAACCCTTCACGAATCCAGCGCTCGATTGTCTTAACGTGGCGGCCTGTAAGTTCGGCAATATCGCTCTTCTGTAAAATTTGCTTGTTCATTTCTCGTTCTCCAATTCCTTGATTCGGTTGTTCACGTGCGCGGCGAGCTTGACCCAAAACGCCGCATAGTCGCCGCGGGTTGTTGCCATTGCCGATTCACCGATGACTCCCTCGGCTCGACGGAGCCACACGAGAAGCTCGAAAAAGCGGTCGCTCACTGTTGCGGCGCCGGCTGATTTCCGACGGTTTAGATACCACTGAGCTTTCTTGAGGTCCTGCAATTCAGAGGAGCCCTCCTTGTGGCCCGCACGGAAACAATATTTGAGAGCGTTCCCCTCGCAGAACGGCAGGCGCTCGCAGAAATCGATCGGCTCCAGCTTGATTGCCTGCCCCTCATAGTGCTCGGGGTGGTTGATAAGGTCAGTTGTCATTTCGTTTCTCCTTTTTATTGAAATGCTTCTGTCTCATGAGTCTTCCGACTCGGTCTTTGTCTGTTTCTTGGACGCCGTGCGGAATTCCTAGGGCCTCGCGTCTTGCGTGGTCTTCTTCCACGATCTGCTTAGCGGCAAGGAACTCCTTCAGGGTGCGCAGCGGGCTGTGCTCCATGCCCTCTCGCAGTAGCTCAGCGATCTGCCAACAGACATCACGCAGGACGTTGAGCTCCTCAGCGGTGCCCGTATAGCCGTGCGTCTTTCCCTCGCGCTTGCGCTTTACGATACGGCTATAGGCGTGGAGGGCGCAGTAGTGGTCGGCTTGGAACTCTCTCACCTCGGACTCCTGACCAGGCCAACGGCGATCGACCAGCATGAGGCCGCCCCAATTCAGCAAATCTTGGATTTGGTGCATGTGATCGTCCGTTGCGAGTCCTCTTGGCAGAGTGATCTCGACCACGAGCATGATGTCGGTGATGATTTCTTTCACACGGTCGATGTTCTTGCGGGAATAGAACACGCCCGGGTTTTTGACGGTGCGCGGCTTGTATGCCTTTCTTGGCTTCTTGTTCGACGGCATCATTCGTCCCCTAAAATCGCAGTCTTTTTATCGAGCAGAACATCCAGTACTTCACGCTTGGAGGCAAGGCGCTCTTTCACCACCTCGTCCAGTGTCCCCTTGGCCACGATGTAGTGCACGAAGGAGGGGCGCGCGTGTCCTGCCTGAGCCTGACGGACCGCGCCTATGCGCTCGATGATCTGATCGTGAAGCTCAAGGGACCAGCCGCAGGAGAAGAACACCAGAATGTTTCCTCCGTCCTGAAGGTTGAGCCCGTGGCCGCATGATGCGGGGTGCGCAAGCAGTAGCGGGATGCGTCCTGCGTTCCAGTTGCGGATGGTCTGTGGGTCCTTGTCAAGAAGCTTTGCCTGAGGGAACGCTTGCTTGATGCGCTCCACCTCGTGCCTGAAACTATAGGAGCACAGCACAGGCATGCCGTTTGCCTCCTCGATGACGGACCTCAGAGCGTCGATCTTCGCGGAGTGGAATAACTCGAAGCCTTCACCTTCTTCGGAGTACACGGCCCCACTTGCCATCTGAAGCAAGCGCCCCGTTTTAACTGCGGCGTTCGCTGCTGTGATCTCCTCTCCGTTCTCAAGCTCAAGGTACAGCTCGCGAGCGAAGCGGCGGTACTGCTTCATAACAAGAGGAGGGAGCTCAACCACCACGTCATTAGAGATGTTCTGTGCGACATCGAAGTAGTCCTCGGGGTTGACAGTAACTGTGATGTCCTTCAGCTTCTCCTTGATCTTCTCGTCCGACCCTTCAAACGGTCTCCACTCGCACCAATGCTGAGCGGCTCCGCCGTGAGTGACGGGGTAGAAGTACTGCTTTTGGAAAGCAGTGAAGGACTTGCCGAGGCGCGCGCCTTTATCGAGGAACCACATCTGCCCCCACAGGTCAAGCATGCCATTGGGCGCCGGTGTTCCTGTCAGCTCTATGAACCCCTCGGACTGATGGGCAACCTTAGCTAGAAACCTAGCCCGCTGCGTGCCCTGCTTGGAGCGTAAGCCTTTGAGCCGCGTACTCTCGTCGGCAACAATGAGGTCAAACGGCCAGTTGTCGCCGCACCAGTTGATGAGCCACGGGATGTTCTCATAGTTGATGGTGTAAATGTCCGCGTCTGTCTCGAGAGCCTGGATGCGCTCCCGCTGATTGCCGCAAACGACAGAGGCCTTGAGGTGCTTGAAGTCGTCCCACTTGAGGAGCTCATCGGGCCATGTGCTTTGCGCAACACGGAGCGGCGCAACGATAAGCGCTTTGAGCTTGGGCCTCTTTTCCCTGATGCGTCGGATTGCTTCAAGCGTGGCAGAGGTTTTCCCCATACCCATCCCCGCGAAAAGTGCGATACGCTTGCGCTGAAGAATCGCCTGAATCATCCGCTCCTGATAGGGTCTCGGTGTGAATTTCATAAATCCCTCGTCACGTTCACGCCACCAAAGAGACCCCAGCAGATAGCGGTCTTGATGCTATCGGTATCGTGGCAGACGAAAACCTCAAACGCTCCTTCGTCCTCGAGGGTGCGAATCATCCTCTGCTGTTGAGGAGACAGGCGCCCCTTTTTGGCCTTGAGTTCGATAAGGATGTGACGCCCGTCACGCATCAGCAACCAGTCGGGGGCTCCAACAGTGCCCTCGAAGCCGAGCTTGAATGCCGTGATGCCGAGCTTCTTGCAGGCTTGTTTTAGAAACAGTGTGTTCTGTCCTTCAGGTGTGGTCATTGGTTCTTCTCCAGCAGAGACTCGATGGTGAAAACAAGAGCTTCATCCAGATGCTTTTTGGCAGAAATAACTAGGGTCGTGATCTCCTTGATATCCACCGAATCGCCGGAGCCTCTTCTAATTGCTAGTTTTTTGATCTTGTTCAAGTCGCCTTCAGCGCATTCGATCGCGTTAAAAAGCGAGGAGAGGTTTAAAGAACGTTCCTTTAGAATTTCAAATAAATCCCTTTTGGAGTCTTTCATGTTTATTCCTTCATCATACGTGTGCCCGCATTGCGGGACTAAAACATTTAGTGATATCCATCCAGTTAAAAGTCAAGAAACCTATGAGACCCATTTTTACGGGGACGACTATCTCTGTATTACAGAGTGTCTGAGCTGTAAGAAGCCTGTGCTTTGGTACAAAGAAGCGATTGTTTGGCCGCTTAAACAAGGAATACTTCCGGTCGAAGAAATGCCGGAGGATGCAAAAGAAATATTCCAAGAGGCTCAAAGCATCCTCAGCCTTTCTCCTCGCGCTGCTTGCGCCCTTCTTAGAATCTCTCTGGAGCTCCTTGTTAATTACGCGGGGAGACTTGAAAATCCGGAAGGGTTCAAAGAAAAGGCTCGTCTTATTGATCGCATTGAGTCCCTTGGTGCCAGCGCCCACATCAAAGAACTTCTTCACGTTTGTAGAGTGATTGGCAATGAATATGCGCATCCGGGTGTTATTAACATGGAAGGATCGGATAACCTTGAAATGGCTCAGATTCTTTCCAGGTTGATAAACCAACTCGTTGAGATTTGGGTGAAGCCCTATCTGGATGCTCAGCGTGCCAAAGAATTGTTGGGTAAGTAGACTCATTTGTTCTCCTCAAGCAACTTCAAGAACGCAGAAAATCCCCGCTCTTTGTGCATAACAATCCGTCCCGTTGTGACGTAATAGATAAAAACCTGCCCGCTCAGATAGACATTGATCTGTCCGGACTTCTCGAAGGTCTTAACGAGGTAGCCTTTTGTTTCGAGCTCCGCAGTGAGCTTGGGGAGCTCGTGTTTGATAACCTCAGATGCTTTCATCGGTCCTCCAATCAGTGGCGGGTCTCGTTATCAAACGCATCCAGGTATTCTTGGATTGACGCATGCAATTCCTTCAGCCCATGAATCGGGAGCAGGCAGCAGTACCTCTTGCCTTCGGAGTCAACAAACTGCAAGAACGGCGCTTCTGCGTCGCCATTGAATCGACCGAGGCCGAGGGGAAGGATGAGTCTGCCTCTGCCTTGCCCGTCACAGAGGGGTTCAACCTCGCGGAGGGTTTCCGCGGCCTCTTTCGCGGCGTCCTCTGCTTTCTGTTCCAGTTCTTCCGTGGTGTAGTTTTTGAATGTGCTGTACATAATTACTCCTTTCTATATCTGTAAGTTTCAAACCCCGCCGCTACAAGCGGCAGGCCTTCAGCCCATGAGGGCAGTGACGACATGAGTTCCTCCATGTGTCGATGATTTCGGGTTTTGTCATCAGGTATTTCGCATATGTACTCGTCGTGTACAGACAGGACGATCTCGTAGCCCGCCTTCTCAAGTCTCAAGCCTGCTTCAAACAACAAGTCGCATGCGACAGCCTGAGTAATGTTCTCGACAATCTTTCCGCCCCACGTCTTGAGGCGCTCGAATTTTCTGGTCCGCTGGTTGTTCCCCATGTAGGTGACGTCGCCTCCTTCGGACGCTCTCGGCGCCGGGTAAACAAGGAAGCGACCTGACGGGAGATGCAGCAGAAGCCAGTTTCCATAACGTCGAGCGTATAAGCCGGGGCGAATCGGAAAAGACTTGTTCGGAATCTCAATAGCTGAGCGGACGGCGGTCTCGCACGCTGACCAGAACGCAACGATCTGAGCGTTGGCGTTGCGCCACGATTGTTTCACAGTGTTGCATGCGACCCATACGTCATGCGGCAATTTTGCGGTGATCTTCTTCTCGAGCGCCCATTCCCACATGTTCTCTGAGTCCGCATAGACCTCAGGGTCTGCCGTTTTTCTGACGAGCTCTGACATGTGGGTGAAGTCGATGCCGAATTTGTCTGCGAACTGAGCAAAGGCGCCAGCTCCTCCGCCGTAACCGAGGGCAAGCTCCTCAACTTTGCCGATCTGACGGAGCTCTTTCGTCACCTTCTCAGGGTCCACGCCGAACGTGCGGCCGTACGTCAGCTTGTAGAGGTCGTGACCTTGGCCCGCATCGAACTCTCGGAAGGCTTGCAGTTTCCACTCTTCGCCTGCGAGCCATGCGAGCACTCGGCCCTCCACATTGGAGTAGTCAGCCACGCAGAGGCGCTTGCCGGGTGATGCGACGATAACACCCCTCAGGCACTCAGACAGGAACTCGGACGGGTGCTCGTACGCAAGGTCAAGCGCGTCGGCTTTCATCAGCTCGATAGCGGCCTCGATCTCCTGAGCTCCTTTGGTAGGACGGGGTAGGTTTTGCGGCTGGAACTTAACCCCTGAAACTCGCCCTGTTCTGGAGGCGCCTCGGAATTGGAGGCACCCTTTGAGGCGGCCTTCAACATTGCAGTTTTCAACCACCTTGTATTTAGCTTTACTGGTCTTTGCGCCTCTGAGTCGATCGCGCAGTATGTCCTTGACCGGCTCAGGTATCTCAGGGTCGTCGAGATACCGCTCAATGTCTGTTGATCTGAGGGACTCAAGCTCGATACCATAGGCCTCACGGATATGATCGAGAATGGCCTGTCTTTGGTTGACGGAGGAGACAGCGCCGCCTGTTTTCTCAGCGATCGCATCGTCCATCTCGTCCTTACTTTTATCAGCCAGCTTAATCGCTGCACGCACGAGGTCGAGATCGACACACATACCTCGGCGGTTGATTGTGACGTCCAGGAGTTGGAATTCTTTTTCCTGAACCGTGTTGTTGAACCCTGGAAAGCGCTTGTAGATTTCACGCATGGAGGAGACGTCACGGCGGCAGTACTCGACGAATCGCTCCCAATCTGCGGGGGTGTCCTCTCGCTTCATGCGGTAGTTCTTAATCCCGTTCTTAAATTTAGGGACGCAGAATTTCTGAATCAGTCGTGAGCCGTCCTTATCCTTAGCGATGTCGGTCGGCAGTTTGAAGATTTTGCACAGCTCTCCGAGGCCGCCCGGCAGCGCATGCTGATAGGCGATGACCCTCACGTCGTCGCACTGGATAAGCGGCAGGTCGATGTCCCGATACTGGAGGAAGACCGTGTCGAACATCACGCCGTTTACCCACACGTGCCGAGCGCCGTACGACTGGATGTCGTGAATGGCGGCCCTGAGATCGTCAGGCATGTTAGGTTCCTGGTCAACGTCCCAAACTTTCACGGGCCCGTCGTTGAGGGCGTATGCCCACAGGAGAATGCGGGCGGATTTGTCGGCCGCATAGGCATGCGTGCCGTATTGGATCGGAACCTCGGAGTAGGTCTCGAGGTCCATAAAATAGGTTTTGATTTTCATATGAGCTCCAAATTTTGGAGGCTTGGCGCGCAGGTCCTTCTACGGAAGGCCTTTGGTATCCCGCGGACTTAAGGTTATGACAACCTAAGGACGGGGCCGAACTTTTCGGTTTTGACGCGCCTCTGCCTTGAAACTGAGCTCGTTTGAAAACAAGCTCAATTCTAAAGCGCCTCCTCATAAAGAGGAGGAGTAGTGCTTACCAAGAAACGTCGTCTTCGGTCTCTTCCGAAACATCCTCCGCGAGGTCATCAAAGTCAGAATCAGAGATGCCTCTTCCTCCAAGGAACGGCTCCCCGTCTTTCTCGAAAATCATTCCTTTGAAGTCGAACTTCACGCCCTTAGCACCTTTAAAGTCGTATGCCTTGGGCTCAAGAATCAGAGTGACATAGCATCCGTCATAGACGGAGCCTGGTTCACCTTCCACGCAGAGTTTTTGTGGCTCGCCTTTAAACGTGCGCTGCTTAAGAATCGGAGCAGGAAGTGGGTTACCTTTGTCGGTCTTAGTGTTGCGGGTTACTTTGACGGATGGGTAGCTTCCAAGGTACTTATCTTCACGAATGCGGGCTGCCAGGAAGTCAGATTTGAGATTCTTGAAAATCTTTTCTGCGTCGCCTTTCCACAAGGCTTTGGCAGACCGTTTCATCTCGTCCTCGAGAAACTTCAGTTGCTCCTCGGAGATGATGCAGGTTGCAGAGTACTGATCTTTGCCGGAGAGATTAGCGGCCGGACGATAAAGGGCGGCGAAAGGGCCAACACGTACGCCTCTTAAAAAGAGAATATTCGGATTGGATTTCATTCGACCGTAAGTTGCATGTTGTTGATGTTCACTAGTCATTTTTCAGTTCCTAAAATATTGAGGAAAGCGTCTTTTGATGATCTCCCGCGCGTCGTCCAGCGCTTTCCGTCGGGCCGCTGACTCTCCTCGTGGGAGCCAAGGCTCAATAGACGCGGCGGTTTTAAGCACCTCCTGCGCTACCCGCGGCAGAGGGTTCTCAAATAGGTACGCTGCCGGGATTTGCTTCAGATGTCGTCTCTTTTGTTCCATCTGCAATCACCTCGAGGTCGTCCTCAGTCACGAGAGCAAGTGAGATGCTCGGGCGCTTGTCGCTCGCAGGCACGAGCTGAGGTTTGCCCGGGTTGCGAGTGATGAGCTCCTGAAGAGTTGCCCACTGGCGCTCACCGATGACGGGCTTGCCGTCCTCACGCTTGACCTTCTTGTGAAGCTCCTCTGCTCGTGTCGGCCCGATGACCTCTTTCTTGTAGGCGAAGTCCTTGGGGATGCGCATGGACTTGAGCACCTCCTCGGCTTCAGCCTTGTTCTTCCAGCGGCGAATGCCTTTGTTGCCTTCCACGATCTTGAAGCCCGGTACCTCGTTTCCGAGGCTGATGCGGTTGAAAACTTCGGCCTCAACGTCGGAGAACCAATCGTTCACCTGTTTTTTAAATTGCAGGAGGGCTCCAAGCTGATCGTCTGTGGCGTCCTTCGGTGTCGGAAGACGCTTCGGAATGCTGAGCGCCTTCGAGACGACATTCACGAATGCGGGGCAGGAGCTTCTTGCGGGGCAATAGCGGCAGGCCTCCTGTGTCGGTGTGAATTCGCCCTCCACGGGGGGTCTATCCATGATCTCGTCCGCCCTTCTGACAGCCAGTGCAACGTCCACGCCGAATTCTCTCAGGTCCTCGCGTGAGCATGTCCAGGTGTTGACGGGATTCTGGCCGGGCGCTCTCGGCTGCACGATGTGAAGCGTGATGGTGTCAATGTCCTGAGCGCCTTCCGCCTGTAATGCCGCCCATGCATAGATCATGAGCTGTTTGTTTCTCTCAGCCGGAACAGGGATGCCCACACCGTGTTTATAGTCGAACACGTGCAGCTCATTGCCGCTTGAGAGGATGCAGTCCGCGTACCCGTACTGATCGGGCACCCCGTAAATCGGGCTCAGAGGGATGCGGCCCTCGACTATCCATGAGTCGGGCGTGTCGAAGTAAGAATCTCGAATGTCTTCCAGATATACTTGCGCGCACTCTCTGAGCTCCTGGTCCGTAACACGCTTGAGGATGGTGTCGATCTCCTCACCGTCACGAAGCAGGGCGATCGCGCACTGCTCCATCACGGAGTGGGCTCTCGTGCCTTCCTCCGCATCGGGGCTCGTGGTGAATACACCATAGTCGCGGACCATCAGGGGAGAGGCCGTGCAGACCATCCAACGGGAGGCGGCTGACGGAGGAAACAGCGAGTGGCCGCGGCTTGCGGACTCGTCAACGACGGGAATGATAGGGGTCAGATCAGGCATTTTGCTCACCCTTTGCGTCGTCGATCGCCTTCTGCATATGAGCTATGAAAGCGGCGTGCTGATCGTGCGTGATGTCGTCCACGGTTGTGGGTTTGCCCAGGAATGCGTCACGGACCTCTTCAGTCCTCAAGCGGGCGGCTTTACCATCCATCTGACCCTTAAGCACCCGGAAGAGGGCTCCGCAAATGCGAGTTCTTTCGGCTTTTTCAGCGTCCTCGTCCACAACCTCAGGTACCTGTTTTACTTCAGGAGCCTTTTTCTTGGGTGCGGGCTTAACGGGTTTTTCCTCGCTCGCAGGCGCGGGCGCGACAGGTTCAGATTTTTCGCCTAGTCCAGCCTCGGTGCCGGCCGACTCGACCGCAGCTCCGGTTTCCCCGCCTTGGTCACAAGTTTCAACCTGCTTTTTCAATTTAATAACCCCTTCTGTTTCGGGGTTTTCGAGGCCCTCTATCCTGCACTCGATAGAAACGATTTGGCTATACGCTTCTGCGATATCGCGATTCAGCCAGGAGAGCGAGCAGGGGGCGGGCTCCGCGTAAGCATTGTTGTTAAACAACTGTTTAATTGTCTCCTCCAGAGCCACGCGGGCGGCCCTGATCGAGTTATGAGCTATACCTAAATTCAGTTTTTTCTGCATTCATTCACTCCATTATTTGAGCACCGATCAGCCCCGGCGCCGGAGGGCTTAAAACCTATACGGCCGGCGCCGGAAGAGCATCAATAGCGCGGGGCGGTCGTCTCCTATCGAGATCGATAAGCCCGGAGAATTTAATTTTTTCGGTCGCTCCGCTATCCAGGCGCCTGGCTGCCACTCTCAACATCTCGCGAATTGAACCGGCTACCAATGCACGGAAAACGAGACCGCGGGCGCTGTCGGTTTCCTGCGCTGTCAGGGGCGCCCCTTGATATCCAGTCTCGAAATAAATGAACGTGACCACAGGCGCCGGCAGCGCCTCAATAGAGAGGCGAGCGACATACCGAGCGGGCGGGGCGGCGCCGTCGATTTCAGCCGCTTTAACGGCCCTTATTTCTATCCTCGTTTTATGCATGTTCACAGGTCCTAAAAACGCAAAAAAGGACGCTCCGGAGTTCGTTCCGGGGCGTCCTTATTTCTGTCTGGCGAGCGTGCCAGAGATCTAACAATTCGATTTGTCTAACTAAAAGCGCCGGGGTTTAATCCGGCGCCTGATCTTTAAAAACTTGTGAATACTTTTATTGGAGGGCTGCTAGCGTAGATTTAACTGATTTAATTGCATAGTCCATTAAATCCGCCTGTTCCTTAAACCACCTCCGGTATGTCTCAAATTGGTTTAACGCAGCCTCCAGCTCATAGCGCGCGTTAATCCAGTCTTCAGAGATAACAGGAGCGGGCGTCGGGGCTTGAGAGTAGGAGGGATAAACCGGCTGCGGCTGAAACATTGAATCAATGTAGGCTATTGCCTGGCTGATCTGACTACTGGGAATCTCCCAATAGTGATTAACTCCCATAGCGTTATTAACCTCTCCAATATAACCAGTCCAGAAATGAAACCGCGGAAGATGCGCAGCGATTGCATCCCGCAGCGCCTTTCTTTCCTCCGGTGTGTTTTGGACAATAGAGGCCGCGCCCGGGTTGCGATACCAACCGGCTGTAACAACATCGCCGGGCATCGCCTTAGCAGTGTTGAATTTAACCGGTGTTACCGGAGCGACTGGAGAGGATAAGCGGGCGGCGTTAACGCCGTTGATTGACGCGTTTAAGTTGATATTCATGATAAATAATCCTGTGTAAATATGTTTATTTATCGCCCCTGTTTAGAGGGCGCCCGGGTGCTAAACACCTATACACAGTTAGGCGAGATTATTTCCCTTACGGGTCTTTTATTCTCTGCACGCCCGGGCATAAAAATAGCCGCTTATCTGTCGGGGCGGTGTTTTCCGCTGTGTACCAGGTTTGTTTAGAACCTGATCGCAGAATACAACCGCCGTTTTACGCTGTCAATATGTGCACTCTTGAGGGCTGTATACTTGCATTAATAAGTCTATGCAACTATATCCCTCGTTATGAAAAATATATTTCTCGTTTTAGCCTGTCTTATCCCTTTAATTAGCGCGGCTGCTCCAAAGGTGACTCCTGATAAATCTTCAATTGACTATGAGACAGAATATCAAATAAATCGAACCCTACTAAATTATTGTATTCATACCTTTGTAGCCACCACTGACGACGGTATATCTGATGTCCAGACCATCGCGAAAGCTGCTAGAGTGAACTGTAAAGAGGATTTTAAAAAAACGTTGATTTATTTTTGTAAATCCACTAAAGGGGTTTACTGTGAGTCTAATAGTTTTCTCAATAACCTTCTTAACAGTGACGAACTTCTATATAGCACTTTCGTTATACCTGTTTTAAAAGAAAGACGAGATAAAAACAAAACAGATAAGCCGTAAAGTATTCACAAGTTTTTAAAGAGCGGGCGGCGGGTTAATGCCGCTTTTAGTTTTATAAACCGACTCTAATAAATCGGCTTATAGAACCCCCGGCCCGGATTTAAGGAGGCGGCCGGAGTCCTCCAGGTGCGTTATTTTCTGAACGCTGCCACAACGTCGCGGCGGCGGGCCGTGACCGGTAATAAACGCGTATCGATCGGGGCGCCGGGTCGGTCGGTTTCACGTGTCCAATAAACACGGTTGCCAACGATTAAACCAGGTGAATAAACCTCACGGCCGCCCGCGGGCGTCTGAATTCTGAAACTAGTAATCATTTCGCGGCCCTCCGTTCCATATAATCCCAGATCGCTATCTGGCTGGATTCATTCAGGTATTCCGTAAAACTCAGATCAGCCGGATAAACGTCCTCGGTACGTTCTAAATAAGATTGCAGCGCGTCTAAAACTAAACTCAACTGGACACCACTCCAGGCGCTGCAATCCTCCCAACGATCGATATCGTTGTCATAGCGCGGGATGAAACCGGAGCGAGGTTTTAGCACTCCATAAACATAGTCAGCAAAATAGTTTTTATCGCGTGATTCCAGCCAGGCGCCACAGCGCAGAACATCGCGGCGGCTGATCTTGCAATACAGATAATCAGTGCGATAGTTGTAATAGGCCGGTGAGTCGAGATGATCGAACGATACGGAAATATCAAGGCCGGCGCCGTCGTCAATTTCCGAGGTGTGTTCTTTCAGCCAATCAGGATAAAAACCAGCGTATTTATTTGCGAGATTGATACGGATAGAGGGCCTGAGGTTGAAATCATCTGAATCGAGATTAGCGCCCGTTTCGGTATTTTCATACTCGATAGCTGAGTCGATTTCATCGTCGATAAAACCAGATAAAGCACTCTCGTAGAAACCGCAAAACGGAATCGGTATAGCTACAGTTTCAGCAAGCGCGGCGGCGTCCATAGCTGCAAGCGCGGCGAGGAATGAGAATTTAGCAGTCATGATTATTCCTCCTTCTTCTCAGTGTTACGGGCGGCGGCCGTAATGTTCATAATTTCAGCTAAAACGGTGCTGCTCGCACGTGAACCCTCCCACGGGGGCAATTGATCTAGAACATTCCTCCCCGGAAGTCCGTAGGAGCGCAGCAGAGCAGCAATCTCGGAGTATGTCCAACACTGGCAGAAGCAGACGCATTTAATTAGTGCCAGCTCCAACCAATAGGGATCAATCACTGAATCTATCGCGCGATTGAGCTCCTCGATAGTTTCGAAACTGTCATAGTCGATATCACCGAGCGCCTCAATCGTTTCACGAGTTAAACCCTTATACAGGGGCGCTAGTCTCAACAGTGCATAGTGGAACAGCGCGGCCGGTCGGTTGTCTCTAATTTCAGTGTCACACTGGCAGTATTGAGCCGCGCGGATGTGGTCATAGAAACTATAAGCGTCAACAGGATATAAACCCTCATTAACAACGCGTTCCATCCATCCGGGGGCGCTGTTGGATTTATACAGCCAAGTGGTGAGATTGTAGTTATAGATATCAACCGCGTTATCTGCAAACTGACTAATTGCGTCGCTGATATACGTATCGGGGGTTGCGTCGCCTAATTCAGCCGCGAAATCGGACAGAGATGTTTCAACACTGCGCGGCTGGAGATTAGCCACCACCTCGAGGGCGTGGGTCAGGTCCAAAACAGTAGCATCGCCGTTATTTTCAGCGGCGGCAATGATAGCGGCTGCGAGAGCGGAGGGGTTTAATTTGTTTGTCATTTTCGGCCCCCTTAGATGATTGCGGACAGGATGACCGCGAGCGGCGCCGTTGCGATGACGAGCGGGGCGGCGATTGTGACCGGGGCGGCCACCAGTGTGAGGGTAGCGAGTGCGACCGTCAGAATGAAAATGATCGCGCGGGAAAGTGTTTTAGAAAGCGTCATATTTAAAATCCTCGTTAGTTGTTTGTTAAAAAATTCAATAAGCAAATAGTAATAGCAAAGTGCAAATAATGCAAGCTATGCAACTAATAAAATTTGTAAATTTCGCAAATATTAGGGAAATCACTTAGATTTTTTATACATTGCGTGGGCTAATAGTTGTTATGCGTTTATTTTTGCGGGCGCCTAATATGTAGATTTTTGCGGATTCAGTTGCTAATAGATAGCGAATATGTAAATTTTTGCAGGCGTGTAGATTTTTGCGGGTTGTATACGGCGGATAAGCAGAGTTTTTTACCTGTTTTCTATAAAGTTCGTATACGTAAAAAATTAAAGGAATAATGAATAGAAAAATACGTATATAGAAGTTGTGTAAAAACTAAGATTTTTTCTGTTTATCCGCGCCCTGAAAAATACACACCTGGAAGACAGGGCGGCGCCGGTAGATTGCACAACCCGGACGGGTCGATAGGTTGGAAGGTTGGAAGGTTGGAAGGTTGATAGGTTGACAGATTGGCAGATTGGCAGATTGGCAGATTGATAGGCTGCAAGCGTTTCGGGCTCCCTAACTCCAGCCGAGAAAACGAGAAAAGTAGCGCGCCTGTGAACCCTAAACCCCCGCGGGTGATCGTAATTAACTAATTGAATTTACTCAACATAATAGCGGTTATGTTGAATAGTACGGGTTTTTAGCGGGGTGATTCGCAGTTCCCGTTTGGATGGGTGATCGACCGCGCTTTTCGCCAGGTGGGGTGGGGCCCAATTTGGCTGCCGGTCCGCGGGTAACCTCCTGTGAGTTCCGCAGGCTTAGAAAAACCATTTTCAAAAAATTTTGCAAAATTTCAAAAATCGATTTTGAGGCACTTTTTAAGCTCGTCACTGCATTTAAATTTTCGGATAAGAATTTATCGACAAAAGAATAAAAGCCTCTCAAATCGACGATTTAATGCCTTCCTGTCGATTCTAGAAGTCAATCGTGCTAGACTTCTGTAAAAGGATAAAAAACCTCTCGGAGACCAAGATCATGAAGCTGCATCGCTGGATAGCGTTCAACTCTGCGGGCCGAAGAATCGGTCAGGAGCATCCGCGTGCAAAATTCACCGATCGGGATGTTGAGATGGCAATCCAGCTCAGTTACGAGGGTTTTTCCCTATCAGAAATTTCTCGTAAACTCGAGATACCGAAATCAACAATTTGCCGCTGGCTGAGCGGAGAGAGCAGGGGCCAGGCAGTGGCCCGATGGATGCGAGGGGAATATGGCACGCAAAAAGGCGCAGGAAACGCTTGAGAGGCTTTACCCAAAGAAGCCCGACCCGAGGTACACGCCGAAGACGGTGAAGCAGGCAGTAAACCACATTGCCGGCGCCAAGAAGCCGCCCAAAGCAAAACGCGCAACCTGGGAGCAGAAGGTTCATATGAGTGAAGCAATCGCCCCCTTATACACAAAACCGACCACAGAGGTGCCTCCAGCCATTGTCGGTGGGAAGTGGTCGCCTGAGCGTGAGGAGCATCTTTTCGCCTTTCTCACGCAGGGCGGAATCATCCGTGTATGGCTGAACATGGCGGGCCTCAGCTATAACGACATCTACCATCGCAGGAAAAAGGACCCGAGCTTTGCCGCAAGATACGACGAGGCCAGAGCTGTAGGAATGGACGCGTTGGCCGATGAAGCACTTCTGATCGCTTCGAGTCCGATAACGTGTGAAGAGGTTGCGGAGACGGAGCTTGCCGATGGAAAGCGAGTGGTTGTCCGCAAAAGAGGCGACAACACTTACGCCCGCAAACTGGCGTTTTACGCTCGCGTGGAGCTTCTGAAGAAGTGGGCTCCCGAGCGCTACGGGGACAAGATTTCCGTTGACGTCACAGACAAAAGAGCCGCCGGTATTTTGGCGGCTCGCAGACGGCTGCAAGGACTGGACTAGCTTCTGTACAGATCGTTGTAGGAGTAAGGCAGAGTGAAGATAGTAACCGCACGCGTGCCTTTGTCGTTGGCCCAAACGACGGCCTGCAAAGGGTCGTCAGTAATGTTAGGACCGCGGAATAGCTTTTCCCAGCATTTTGGGACGCCGTGTGTAAATTCTGAAAAGCCGATTTCAACAACAAAATGATCGGCTCGCACACAAAAGATATCGGCATCAAGAGCGGCAAAGCTGTGAGACTCAACCATATGGAATGACTCTAGGAACGACGTTACTTCCTTGTACACTTTCTTGTTATAGTCGCTGTAATGGTGGCCGTTTGCCGCTTCGCCGATACGGAGCCCTGCGCAAAGACAAATTCCTTTTTCAAAAGCCTCTACAAACGTGCGGCCTAAGAATCCGTTGAATAAAAATTTTTCCATGGTTTAATACCTCTCGAACGGGGATAAAGAAAGCTTGGCAACTAGTACGCCGACGATTCCAAAGTTAAGACGTATGTCTTCGTCGTAACCGCTGTCGGGGTCCAGTCTTCCTGTGCGGAAGTGACCTTTCATTGTTTCTGAGGGCGCGAACTCCTCAAACCCTTGATGGAATATGACTCTTCGGATATCGATTACGGCGTCGCCTGCGTCGTGTCGGTAGAACACAGCAACAACGTCACCGCTTTGTGCATAGTGGCTTGAGTCCACTTTTCTGAAATATAAAAACTCGCCCTTCTTAATTTCAGGATACATAGCGTCGTCTGGTGCGACCATGCAAAAATCAACAATGCTGCTTAGCTCAGGACTGGGCATGCCGGGAAGCCAAACAATATCGGAGCTGGAGAGAACTTGGTTTTCATCTGTCAGATCGTCCCTCAGCCAAGATGCACAGTCCGGCGTAATTAAAGGGATTCTTTTGTTCTGGACAGCTTTAAGAACAGAGTTTTTCTCAAGCAGTTCCTTGGCTTTGCTTTTTCCGATAAGGCTTTCTATGGAGGTGTCAAGGGCAAGAGCGATAGAAGCAAGTGTCGAAGCTCTAGGCGAAGCCTGACCAGATAGGATTCTCCCGATTGTTGAAGGCGGCATATCACAGGCTTTGGCAAGAGCGTAAGCAGTGAGGTTTTTCTCCTCCATTTGCTTTTTTATTCGGCAAATAACTGATTTTTCAGTTTGGGCTTTATTGGTCATTTTTGTTCCTTATTTGTTTTTACATAGAACGCAATTAAATTTTAGTGAATTAATTTTAAATTATCAAATTATTTGCTATTATTAAACGCAATTATTTTATGCAAATATAGGCTGAATGACATGCGATCTGTATTGTTGAAGAAAAGAAAAAACTCGCAGGCGATTGTTAACCGCCTGGTTGATTTAGGGTGTCCCGTTTCTGTAATCGCCGACTACCTGTCGGTCAAGGACCAGCATATTTATCAGGTAAAAAGGGGAGCCGTCGGTTTGAGTTCCATGAAATTTGAACGGTTGCAGAGCCTCTACGACACCTATCTTCAAAAAGAGGTTTCGAGACAAGAAATGGAAGATAAGCTCAAGGAGAGGAAAAGCTCATGATCGAGTATATGAGGAAGTACGGAGCCGTTCTAGCCGCAAATGGATACAGCGTGATTCCGATCGGCTACAAATCAAAGAAGCCGATTGATGAAAAGTGGAGTGATATTCCCCCTTACACGGTTGAGCAGTGCAAGCGCTACCCATACCCCGCCTGCGGCGTGAGCATCATTAATGGCCGCGGAGATCATCCGGTGTGTGTACTGGATTTAGACTCCGATGACCCGGAGGTTTCAGAAGCATTTTTACGAACGCTTGACAGGAGGCGGACTATCGAAAGAACGGGGAAGCCGAACAGGAAGGCTATTTTTTTCCAAGCTCCCGGTATTGATTGGAGCTACAGCGGGACGGGAAAGCTAGAAAAAGAAGTCGATGGTAAAGTTGTTGAGGTACTGCTGGAGTTTAGAAAAAGCGGCCATACCGTTTTGTACGGAGTTCATCCGGATACGGGAAAAGAATATAAATGGGATAAAGAGTCTGAGGGCCTGGACCTTCTTCATTTCAAGCCCGAAGAGCTTCCAGTTCTCACAAACGAGGATGTGGAGAGAATGAAGATCCGCTTTATCCAAATAGCAAAGTCCTACGGGTTTTCTAAGGCAGGTAAAGATAACGAGTCCGACGAGGAGCCGAACGATATTGACGACGGTAGCTGGTCTGACGTTTCTCCGGGGTTAAGTCAGCTTACGATCGAGCAGGCAAGGGAGTACTTGAATGGTTCAGGTATCGACCCGGAAAGCTATGATTCTTGGCTTCGTGCGGGTATGGCTTTGCATAACCACTTCAAAGGTGACTATGAGGCCTTGAAGCTATGGGATGAGTGGAGCTCGAAAGCGAACAGCTATACAGGTTTTGAGGACTGCGAGAAGAAGTGGATTAGTTTCAAAGAAGACAGGGACAGAAGGATAACGATCGGCTCCATTATCGCAAGCTATAAGAGGAACCACAGGAATTTTGATGCGAAGGTCTACGTTCGTACCTTAGCTGAGAAAATGTATAAGTTGTTTAAGGACGAGATCAAGAAGAGAGACTCAGCGAATTCAAATTGGTATTTGTTTAACGGAAAGCACTGGGATACTGCCAGCCTCGATCAAGTGATAGCTAAGCTGCTTCCATATATCGAGCAGGAGTTTATCGATTACATTGACGAAACCACCATACCGGAACAGCGAAGAAGTCGCGAGAAATTCTATCTAGCCTATCTGAAGTCGCCTGTGCGGTACATCCGTGAAACCGTCTCGGTGTTCTCTTGGCTTCACGCTTCGATTCTAGTGAATCCGGATAGCTTTGATTCTGATTTTCGGTATTTTGGTATCGCCAACGGTGATGTTGATCTTGAGACCGGGTCCTTTCTTGAGCCAGATGCTTCTCGTATGATTTCCAAGAGTTCTTCTGTAGTGTTTGACGCTAAGGCCGACTGTCCACTATGGAAAAAGACTTTAGAAGAATGCTTAGTACGGGAAGAGGTTGTCGAGTACTTCCAAAGGTTTGTTGGGTATACAGCTCTCGGGAACCCGAAGGAGAACAAAATTGCCTTCCTTCACGGTTTCGGCTGTAATGGTAAGTCCACGATTATGTCAGTCCTTCTGGAGGTATTTGGCTCTTATGGTATTGCAATGCAGCCGGAAACCCTTGTGACGTTAAGCGAGAAAAGATCGTCTTCAGCAACGGGGCTGTCTCCCGATGTAGTCAGGTTGAAAGGTGCGCGCCTTGCTCTTGCGGAGGAGCTAACCGAGGGCGCTAAGATCAAAAGCGAGATGCTGAAGCGCCTAGCAGGTAACGAAAAGATTACGGCTCGTGAAATGTACCAATCGCCGATTGAGTTCCAGCCAACGCACACAGTGTTCGTGTGCACCAACCACCTTCCAAAAGTTGCAGATGACAGCGACGGAACCTGGAGGCGCATAGTATTGATCGAGTTTCCTCGCAGTTTTGACAGGGACCCGAATTTCAAGAAAGACGAAAACCTTAAAGAGAAGCTACTTAAGGAGGCCTCGGGAATACTGAACTGGATATTTGAAGGCGTGCGCCGCTACAGGCAGTTTGGGTTGGCGCTTCCGAAGTCTATGGATATGGCCGCTAAAAAGTGGCGTGGCGAGGAAGACGTTGTCGGTTCTTGGGCAGAGGAGTGTTTAGAAGGTACAGCGCCCGATGAAAAGACGCCAATGCGGGAGGTATACGCGGCATTCAAACTCTGGGCGGCGGAGTGCGGAGTAGAGAAGCAGAGCTCCCAATGGTTGACAAGAAGGCTGAAAGAGCGGGGTTACTGTGTCAAGATGACGCCTAAAAAAATTAATTATCTTTTTGGCGCAAGAGTCAAAAGTGAAGAGGAGAGCTGGGAATGGTAGATATTTCAACGGAAGAACTTGTCGAGCTGATGGCGTCCCAGCCGCTCGCACTCAGGAAGAAAATTACAGGCACGCTCGGTTACTCGTTCATAGGTGACTACGATGCAGCCAATTGGGTTGACGGAACTGCCGCGTCCCGCAAGGAGGCGGTGCGTAAGCTGATGAAGGAGGCGCTCGCTTCAGAGGCTACAGAGGAGGATGTCTGGCTCAGAATCGAAGGGGTGAGACTTTTGCTCATGTGTCTTGCGGATTTCCTCAAAGACTCCGAGGATGCCTTCCTAGAACTCACCAACGAGCAGTAGCATGAAGCCCCGACCTCGGGGCCTCTAAGTATCCAATGGAGGGACAAAAATAAAATATAATTTATGCAAGCGAATTGATTTTTAGAGACAAGTAATGCAAGTTGAGTACGCAACCGTTTATCTTGAACAATTGTGTACCGACCAAAGAAGAGCTCAAGCTGAACTTGGTCAGCACTGTGCCAGGAAACTCTATACGTATTTGGATTCTCTAAAGGACGCCCCAAGTATGGAAGATGTTCCGCCTCTCGGTCATCTACACGTACTAACAGGAGACAGAGCTGGACAAATGGCGTTTAAATTGGATAAGAAAATGAGATTGGTTTTTTCTGTTCGCCTACCGGAAACGGGCGTTTGTGGACTAAAAGAGCGCGAAAAATTAGTCACTATTATTTGTGTTGAATACATTGGGAACTACCATGATTAATATGGCAACCGGCAAATGGATTACATCCCCTGGTGATGTTGCCAGAGACGCGATAGAAGATGGGATTGTAAAGCGCGAAGAGCTTCGTGATGCGTTAGGCCTCGGCGAGGTGGACTTTACTTCTTTCCTGTCGGGAGAGCTTGCGCTGTCTGATTCTCTTGCTAAAAGATTAGCTGAATCTATCGGAGGCACCCAGATTTTTTGGGAAAATTCGGAGAGGCGGTATCGGAAAGAGAGAAACGAGGAGGCTGAATGTCTTCTTTGTATGCCGGCTAAGGTAAGAAAGATTCCGAGAGTTTATGGGAGTGTAGGTTGCTATGCGTATTCTTAAAGAAGACCCTTTGGTTATCACTTCGCTGTCGTTTAACATTAATCCGACCTTTACGAATTTCGATGGAGTGGAAGGGCGCTCTCTGATCTCGTTTCCTGTTACTACAAAATTTCGAGAAGATGGAAAACAGCTGGTAGTTGAAGGGACCTTAATGGTTAGAGGTGTGAGTTCTGACGATAAGGAAATTTACTCAGCTTCCTGCACTGGACGGGCTGCTTTCTGGTTTATGGAGCCTCTAACAGAAAAGGAAAAAGCAGAGGACTTTGTTTACGGCAATTTTATTAAACCGGTCTACCATATGCTTAGTTTCTACTTGCAGCACAACATCCTGTCTTCGGGGTTAGTGACAAGTTTCCCTATTGTTGAGCCACCGTTCAGAGCTTAGCTTTGGGTGAGGCCAGGAGCGATCGCTGTCTACATAACGCTGTTTTTTACATCAAGATATGCCCATCGTAATCGGTGGGCTTTTCTACGTCCGTAATCCAAGATGATGTGTATCTCGAACTAGCTAAGTGCTATGACGATCCGCCCCGCTCTCGGGGCTTTGTTGCATTGAGAGAAAGCCAATCCGACATACTTCTTCGCAAAAGTCGGAGAAGGCATGAACAAAAGGATTGAAGAAATTTTCAATGAGGAGCTCGCCCGCTGCTATGCGGACCCGCTCCGTTTTGTCCTTTGGGCCTTTCCTTGGGGCGAGACGCCTGAGACGTCGGTGGTTCGGTTGAAAGAGCCGTGGCTCTCTAAGTATCCGAAGTTTCAGTACGGTCCCGACGCATGGGCCTGTCAGCTCTTAGAGGATATCGGCCAAGAGGTTAAGCAAAGAAACTTCGACGGCTCGCATGCCGTGGAGCCTCTGCGCTACGCGATCGCATCCGGACACGGCATCGGAAAGAGCTGTGTCACGGCTTGGCTCGTGTGCTGGATTCTTGCAACGCGTCCCGGTTGTAAGGGCGTCGTGACCGCAAACACGGCAAGCCAGCTTGAGACCAAGACATGGGCGGAAATCAAAAAGTGGCTGAAGCGTTCACTAGTTGCTGACATGTTCGAAGTTAAGGCGGGCTCAATTGAATCCAAAGAGTCACCTGAGTCTTGGCGCGTGGACGCGCTCACCTGCAAAGAAGAGAACGCCGAGTCCTTCGCAGGTCTGCATGCCGCATCCTCTACACCGTTCTACATTTTCGACGAAGCATCCGCTATCCCTGAGGCGGTCTACGAGGTGGCTGAAGGCGGCCTCACCGACGGAGAACCCATGATGTTTCTTTTCGGGAACCCGACCCGATCTTCAGGGACCTTTCACGCCTGCTTCAATAACTACAAGAAGCAGCAGTACTGGAACCTGAGAAATATCGATTCTCGAACAGTTGAGATTACAAACAAAGAGCAGATCGCTAAATGGGCCGACGAGTACGGGGAGGACTCGGACTTCTTCCGAGTGCGTGTCCGAGGAGAGTTCCCGTCCGTTTCCTCAATGCAGTTTATTCCTACGGATGTTGCAGAGCAGGCGGCAAAAACCAGCATCAGTCACAACACTGCGACTTCAGCAATTATCGGAGTGGACGTTGCTCGTTTTGGCGACGACGACTCCGTGATCTACACCCGCATTGGCCGAGGCTATCTTCCGATCAAGCGCTATCACGGACTCTCCACAACTCAGCTCGTGGCAAAGGTGAAGGCGCATTTTGACTCCGTTAAAAAGCTCGGTTTTCCCGCTGACCGCATCTTCATCTTCGTGGATGAGGGCGGCGTGGGCGGCGGCCCGAAAGACATGCTGCGCGATGATGGCTACCCCGTCAGGGGCGTGCAGTTCGGCGAGAAGGCGGACGACCCTCAGACGTACTCCCGTAAACGAGAGGAAATGTGGGGTCGCATGAAGCAGTGGCTCTCTGACGGAGGGACGATACCGGACGATCGCGAGTTGGTTGAGGATTTGATCGCACCCGAGTACGACATTCTTCCGGGCGGTCAGGTAAAGCTTGAAACTAAGAAGGAAATGAAAAAGCGGGGTCTTCGATCACCTGACGCGGCGGACGCTTTGGCGCTCACATTCGCCTTTAAGGTCGAGGAGTACACCCCATTGGGTGAACTCAAGATGCGCTCGCAGGCCAACGGTCGGCGGGGCTTTGACCCGTTCGATTGTCTGAGGAGACGGTAATGGTACAAATTCAGCACACAACCTTTGAGGAGCTTTTTCATGCGGAAGGCTTTTCTGATTTGGTTAACGAGTACACGCAGGAGACAGCGAACAAGGCGATCGGGGACCCGATGGTTCAGTATGAGCGCTATCGCAAGCTCGAGTACACAGGGAATCTCTTTTGCATAGCGGCTTACGACGAAGGAAAGGTTGTAGGGGTTGTCGGGCTCTTGCTTGCGGAGTCTCAGCACTATCCGTTCCCAATCGTTGCGGTGGAGTCGTTCTACCTGCGCAAGGCCTGGCGCAAAGGCGTGACGGGTCTTCGGCTTTTAAAAGAAATCAAGAAGACAGCTTGGACGCTTGGCGCTCCCGGGTGCTCCTTCATGGCGCCTCCGGGCTCCTCGCTTGACAAGCTGTGCGAGCACCTCGGGATGGTGCACACCCACAACGCTTTTTGGTGCAAGTGTGATGACGTCGATTGAACCCATGGGGCCGGTGACGCCTGCTGTGAACGAGTACTTCGAGACGCTCTGCGAGGAGGTCGCTAAGTACCCGGCGCCCCCTCAGGTGCGAACCGAGCACCACCTGCACGCGGGCGTGTACACGAGAACCTTATACGTGCCCGCAGGATGCGTGGCTGTCGGGCTCAAGCTGAAGATTGAGACTCAGCTGATTTGTGCGGGCCATTTTCAGATCACCGACGGAACAACCACCCGCGAGTTCAAGGGGTATCACGTGCTCGAAGGACTCGCGGGGCGAAGGGCCGCCGCATACGCCATAACCGATTCGGCGTTCTCAATGTGTTTTCCCACAAAGGCGAAAACCGTTGAGGAGGCGGAGGCTGAATTTACAGACGAGCCCGAAAGGCTTTTAACAAGGAAGGAGAAGAAATGTCAGGAGCAGCTATCGTTGGAGCTGTAACTGCGGCGGTGGCCGCGGGAGCGTCCATTTACTCCAGCAAAAAACAGAGTAAAGCGACAAAGCGGGCGGCTGACCAGCAGGCGAAGTCCAGCGCTCAGCAGTTGAACCAGCAACAGCAGGAGTTCAACCGAGCCAACCAGAACGAG
The DNA here is from genome assembly GCF_059728705.1 of Parasutterella sp. St.1A3. Lineage (NCBI taxonomy): Bacteria > Pseudomonadati > Pseudomonadota > Betaproteobacteria > Burkholderiales > Sutterellaceae > Parasutterella > Parasutterella sp. St.1A3. Next base: position 761,250 of record NZ_BAAGFK010000001.1, read on the forward strand.
GTGGACGTGAGCTCCATTCTTGACTCGGCTCAGGAAGGAGACTCCTCAGCGACAATGCTGACCGGCGCCGGCGGCATTGAACGGGACAAGCTCAGCCTTGGCGGGGTTAGCTCCCTCTTAGGAGGCTGATGATGGAAACGAGTCTGCGCAAGCAATGCGCTCGCCGCTGGGAAGCTCTGAAAGAGGAGCGCTCAACCTGGATGCCGCATTGGCAGGAGATATCAGAGGTTCTCATTCCTCGAGCGGGGCGCTTCCTTGTCTCAGACAATAACAAGGGCGACAAGCGCCACAGAGCCATTCTCGACAACTCGGGCACCCGAGCGCTTCGCACGCTATCGGGCGGCATGATGGCAGGGATGACAAGTCCTGCCCGCCCGTGGTTTCGACTGACGACCAAGGACCCGAAGCTGGACGAGAGCTACGCCGTTAAGGAATGGTCGAGCAAAGTCACAACGCTAATGCAGATGGTGTTCAATCAGTCGAACACCTACCGCGCATTACAGATGGCCTACGAGGAGCTCGGAGCTTTCGGCACCACAGCAGTTGTTCTGCTTGATGACTTTGAGTCCGTGATTCACTGCATGCCGCTGACGATCGGGGAGTTCGCGCTCGCAACAGACGCTCGTGGAAACGTCAACACTTTGTACCGAGAGTTCCGACTGACAGTCTCTGCGCTTGTTGCGGAGTTCGGCTATGCGAACGTCTCGCCTGAAGTGCGCAAGCTGTACGACCGAGGTGACTACGACAAATGGGTTGACGTGGTTAACGCCATTGAGCCAAGAGACTATCGAGACCCTTCGCGCAGAGACGCAAAAAACATGCCGTACCGCTCGGTGTATTTCGAGAGCTCCAAAGCCGATAGGACCTACGGCGGTGTGCTTCGTGAGACAGGCTTCTATCAGTTCCCTGTTCTTGCGGCTCGCTGGAACGTCACAGGAGGCGACATATACGGGACAGGCCCGGGCATGGAGGCGTTAGGAGACTTGCGTCAGCTTCAGCAGGAGCAGTTTTATAAGTCCAAGGCAATCGCGTTGCAGGCTGACCCCGCAGTAGTTGCGAGCGCCGACATGCGCAACCAGGAAGCGAATCTGGTACCGGGCGGCGTCGTGTACGCGGACAACATCGCTCAGGTCCAAGCTATACGCTCTGCCTACGAGGTGAACCTGCGGCTTGACTACTTGGTTCAGGACATTCAGGACACTCGGCGCCGAATCGACGAGGCTTTCTACAAGGACATCTTTTTAATGATTACGGGGATGCCCGCTTCTCAGAGAGCGACCGCAACAGAGATTGCCGAGCGCCACGAGGAGAAGATGCTGATGCTGGGGCCTGTTCTTGAGCGCCTGAACGCTGAGCTGAACGATCGTCTGATCTCAATGACGTTTGACCGACTGCTTCGAGTGGGTCTCATCCCACCCGTTCCGCAGGAGCTGGAAGGTGTTGACCTGAACGTTGAGTTTGTGTCGGTTCTTGCTCAGGCGCAAAAGGCCGTGACAACGAACTCGGTGGACCGATTCACTCAGAACCTAGGCGTGTTGGCGAACATGAAGCCCGAGATGCTGGACAAATTCGACGGCGACTATTGGGTTGACTATTACTCGGACGTTCTGGGTATCGACCCGAAACTGATTCTTCCAGGTGAACGAGTTGCGCTTATCCGTCAGCAGAGGGCAGAGGCTCAGGCGCAGGCGCAACAGCTCGCAAACGCCGAGCAGGCTTCGGCAATCATGAAGAACTTAGGAGGGGCGCAAGCAGGCCAACCACTGGATGACAGTCTGAGGTCTGCGGATTCGGGAGAAATCTACTCAGCGTTCAGCGGCTACTAAGTGTTGCATTGAGAGGAAACCGCTTAGGTAGAGTTTCTTCAGGAAATAAAAACGCCGCTGATTGGACCTCAGCGGCGGTGTCGAGAAAAGACTTTAGGAAATTCTCAACATATACCAGAGCGAGTGCTAAGCATTATGGAAAAACTACTGTTCAACGAGAAAGGACAAATGCGCATGTGGACGAGATGCGCACTTTGGATGGTGGTTGTTATCGAAGCTGCATTTGTCTGGAGTCTGATTCGATGAGTACACGAGACGAGCGAATCAAAGCTCAAGCCGGAAGGGACGAGCTCTTCAAGGACGACTTCAGAAAGCTCATGAGTGCACCCTCAGGCAGACGTATCGTCCATTGGCTTCTCGCAAACTCAGGTGTTCTGCGCACGACCTTCGTGGAGGTTAAGGAGCGTGAGCACTACATGGCGCTTGCGATGGCGCACGCTGAAGGGAAAAAGGACATGGGCTACAGGCTCATGGCAAAGATCAGCGAGATTTGTCCCGAAAACTACACACTGATGATGAAGGAGAACGAGCATGGCTGACGAGAGTCAGGAAGTTCAGAACCAAGAAACCGCGCAGACTGCGGCTCCAGATGCGGCAGAACAGGCCGCGCAGGCAACAGAGAACCAGGCTCAGGCTGAGACTCAGGCCGCACCTTCTGGAAGCGAGCAGACAGCTGAGAGCCTGATGGGGGACACCCTGCTTGGAAGCGGAGATCAGGCCGCTGAAGAGGCCGAGCCTCAGACGCAGGAGCAGGAGACAGCTCAGAGTGCTCCTGAGACCTACGAGGCTTTCAGAGATGTGAACGGCAACGAGTACACACCTGAGTCCGTACAGCAGTTTGCAGACGCCGCTAAGTCTGTAGGCCTTTCTCAGGAGAACGCCCAAAAGCTTTTTGAGGCGATGGTGCCGACAGCAAGAGCGCACATGATGAACGATTTACGGTCCAAGGCCGAGCAATGGGCGTTGGATTGTGAAAAGGACCCCGAGATCGGCGGTGCGAATTTCGGGGCGAACAAGGCGGTTGCAATCTCGGGCTATCGAGAATTCGCGACCCCTGAGCTTCGCACCATCCTGAACGCTTCCGGGCTGGGCAACCACCCTGAAGTCGTTCGACACTTTTTCAGACTCGGGAAGACCTTGCAGCAGGACTCGGGTGTTCACGGAAACGCCTCGGCAAACCCGCCGAAGCGCCGTCGCTACCCGAACTCGAACATGGTCGTTGACGATTAATTTAAAGGAGAATGATGATGGCTGAAATTAAGCCGATGCCTCGCAATCCGAACCTTACCGATCTGCTTGACCGCCAGGATAAAAACGGCGATCTGATCGAGATCAAAGAGGTTCTGGACCTCACAAATGAAATGATTCCGGACGCCACATGGGTGGAGTGCAACAACAAGTTTTCTCACAAGACGACAGTCCGTTCCGGTTTGCCGACAGTCGCCTGGAGAATGCTGAACTACGGTGTTCAGCCGTCCAAGTCTCAAGTTAAGTCTGTGTTCGATACATGCGGCATGCTTGAAGCGTTCGCCGTGGTGGACAAGAAGCTTGCCGAGATGAATGGCATGAAGGAGTCGTGGCGCGTTAGCGAAGAGCACCCCTTCATTGAATCCATGAGCCGCGAGTTCCAGCGCACTTTACTGTACGGCGACACATCCAAGAATCCTGAACGGTTCCTCGGTCTGGCTCCGCGTTACTCCACACTGAACCCGAAGAAGGCCGCCAACGCCGTGAACGTGATTGATGCGGGCGGAACGGGTGACGATCTGACCTCCATCTGGCTGATCGGCTGGGGTCCTGACACTGCGCACTGCATCTATCCAGAAGGCTCCCCCGCGGGGCTTCAGAAGAATGACATCGGTGAGGAAGCCGCATACGACGAAGCCGGCGGCGAGTACCGTGTGTTCAAGACTCACTTCTCGTGGGACGTGGGTTTCACATTGCGCGACTGGCGTTACGTCGTCCGTATCGCAAATATCAGCAAGTCGATGCTTCTGTCTCAGCCGCCGATCAACAACGGCGACTCCGTAACAGTAGGCGGTAAGGAAGTGCCGGGCCATAACCTCTACGAGCTTTTAGTTAAAGCCGTGGTTCAGGTCCCGTCTCTCTCCGGAGCTCGCTTCGCGTTCTACTGCAACCGAACGGTCGAGACATACCTCAGACTTCAGCGCACGAACATTCACAACGTCCAGCTTACGCAGGAAGAGGTCGGCGGCCGCACCGTTACCAAATTTGACGGTATCCCGTTCCGCAGAGTGGACGCCTTGGAATTCGGCGAGGCTCAGGTCACAAATTGAGGAGAGAGCGATGATTATTGATTTTCTTGAACTGTTCACAGACAAGGACGGAGATGAGCTCACAGGCGATCAGGCCTCCAAGTTCGCAATCGATTTCGAGCAGGAGTCTCCGACAACAGGCTATGACGAAGGCAGACCGGTTGCGGTTGCGGCGCTTCTTGAAGCCGCCGGAGCTGATGTCACATTCAAACTCCAGGACTCCGACACACTGGACGGTCCTTTCACGGACTGCTCGGGAGCGGTGACGTTGGTTGACGGAGAGGCGGGTGCGCAAGTCGCCATCCCGCTTCCTCTGAGACACAAGCGTTACATGCAGGCTCACTTCAGCGGGGCGAGTGCAGGGAAGGTTAAGGCGTTCATCACCTCGGGCTTCCAGGACAACCCCGCCTTCGAGCAGGCGCCGGAGCTAGGACGCAACTCGTAATTTTTCAGAGATACTCCTTGGGACCTTTGGGGCGCTTTTTGTGCGCCCCTCTTTTTAGGAAGCATTGAATGGCTGATGTCGTTTCTATCTGCAATTTAGCGCTGTCGTACTTGGGTGATGCCGCGAACGTCGTCTCAATTGATGCGCCTGAAAAAAGCACGCAGGCTGAACTCTGCCGACGGCTGTACCCCATGGCGGTAAGCGCTTTGCTTGACATGCACGACTGGAGCTTTGCCACAAAGCGCAAGGCGGTTCCCGAGCTTGTTGACGAAGGGGGCTTTGGCTGGAGGAAAGTATTTCAACTGCCGTCTGACTCGCTAAGGGTTATCAGCGTGAAGGAGTACCGCTATCAAAGCGTGCTCCGGCACCCTTTTGCACATGTCTTCCCTGACCACGACCCGACACAGGCGGAGTTCGAGGTGAAGGACGGAAAGATATATTCCAACGTTGAAAACGCCGTCGTGCAGTACGTTTCTTCGAACACAGACGTGAGCCGCTTCACTCCTGATTTCGTCGTGGCCTTAGCGTACTTTTTGGCCCATCAGCTTGTAGGCGCACGGGTGAAGGGCAAAGAGGGTCAGACGCTTGCTCAGGCGTTGTTCAAACAATTCCAAGTGTCTCTGTCGATCGCAAAAACCAAGGATGCGAGCCAAGAGCAGAAGCGCATCCACTTTGTCCCTTCATGGATAAAGGCGAGGTAAGCAATGGGCATTAAAAAGGTTCAGGTTGGTTTTTCGTCGGGCGAGTTTTCTCCCTCGATGTACGGAAGATTTGACGACCCGAAGTATGCGCAGGGATTAGCCCGATGCAGGAATTTCATTGTCCGACCGCAGGGCCCCGTGGAGCTTCGCCCGGGCACTCAGTTTGTGCGTGCTGCAAAGTTCGCAGATCGGCCCTGCCGTCTGATTCCGTTCACGTTCACGGTCGATCAGACGATGGTTCTGGAGTTCGGCGACGGCTATATCCGATTTCATACCATCGGCCAAACTCTAATGGGCTCTAACGGTCAGCCCTATGAGGTAGCAACCCCTTACCGAGCGGCGGACTTGTTCGAACTCCATTACGTCCAAAGCATGGACGTGATGACGATCGTTCATGCGAACTACCCACCGAAGGAGCTGAGGCGCTACGGCGCGACGGATTGGCGGCTTACTGATGTTCAGTTCAGAGCCCCGCTGACACCGCCCACGATCACGTCGGTGGTGTTCACCGTTGAGCCAAGCGACGGGGTGACGCTTACTGAGGGAGAGAAAACCCGCTACACGCTGAAGTACAAAGTGACTGCCGTCCAGGACACGGGAGACGGCATTCAGGAGAGCGAAGCGAGCGCGATAGGCTCCTGCAAAGGCAACCTCTATTTGAATAGTTCGGGTGTGACGATCACATGGTCGGCGGTGGCCGGCGCAAGTCGATACCGCGTGTACAAGAACAAGGGCGGTCTTTACAGTTTCATTGGCGAGACTGAGGAGCTCTCGCTTAACGACGACAACCTGGACGCCGACAGCGGAATTACACCGCCCCGATATGACCAGGTTCTCGGCAACGGACGCAACCCTAGTGCTGTCGCATATTTCGAGCAGAGAAGATGCTTTGCAGGGACGCCGCAAAACCCGCAGACGGTGTGGATGACTCGAAGCGGCACGGAGTCTGACCTCAGCTACACCATCCCGAGCCAATCCGACAATCGCATCCGGTTCACAATCGCGGCTCAGGAGGCGTCTAAGATCATCCACTTGATTCCGCTTTCACAACTAGTAGCCCTTACGAACTCGACGGAGTATCGAATTTCTGCGGGGAGCGGTTCTGGCCTGGCTCCTGATTCGATCGACGCCAAGGTTCAGGCAAACATTGGCTCCTCCATGGTTCAGCCCGTGATCGTGAATTCGACCATGGTTTACGCGGCGGCTCGAGGCAACCACGTACGGGAGCTCGGTTACAACTGGCAGGCCTCGGGCTTCTCGACGGGCGACATCTCCATTCGTTCCGAACATTTCTTCGAGAACAACCCCGTCAAGGACATGGCGCTCTCGAAAGCGCCTGACTCGATCATTTGGTGCGCAATGTCTGACGGCTCCCTGATCGGCTGTACTTATCTGCCCGAGCAAAATATCTGCGGCTGGCACCGTCACGACTTCACGAACGGAGCGGTCGAGTCGGTGACGACGGTAGTAGAGGGCGAAGAGGACGTCGTTTATTTGAGCATGAGACGCACGATCAACGGGGCCGTTGTGCGTTACGTCGAGCGCATGCACGAGCGCTTTTGCGCCCGGCTTGAGGACGCGTTCCACGTGGACTGCGGCGGCATTTATCAAGGCGCCGCAACCAAGACGATCTCGGGCCTTACCTGGCTTGAAGGACAGAAAGTATCGATCTTCGCCAATGGCTGTGTTCTTCCACAGCAGACCGTGGTGAACGGCACAATCACGCTGAGCCAGCCCTCAACAAAGGTGTTCGTGGGCCTTCCGATCACAGCGGATTTCCAGACGCTGCCAGCCTCTGTCCAGCTTCAGGATGGCTCCTACGGTATCGGGCACTCTAAAAACATCAACGACGTGTATCTGCGGGTCGTCAAATCTTCGGGCGTTTTCATCGGCCCCGATTTCGAGAACTTAGTGGAGGCTAAGCAGAGAACGAGCGAGCCTTACGGGTCTCCTCCCGATTGGATGGAGAAAGAGATTTCAATCATGCCGTACTGCGCCTGGAACGATGCGGGGCAGATTTGTGTGCGTCAGGTGGACCCGCTCCCCTTGACGATCGTTTCAGTCGCAGTTGATTTAGCACAATGAGGATAACATGGCACTTAGTCTTTCACTGAGGACGGGGCCGAAATTAGGCTTCAGTCACACAGGGTTCACAACGAGAACGGAACCCTTTGCTGAGGTGACGCAGAAATTTGGCATGCCAAGTCTGTTGGAGACAGCCCCGGTAGGGCCGTCAGGAAGCAGTTTCATTGGCGAAGCGTACGTGGTTCCGGAGTCTCCGAAGATCGATACGGCTCCGAAGACCGATACGGCTTCGAAGAGCGGTTGGTCCGAGGGGCTGAGCAACGGAATGCAGGGCGCCAGCATCGGTCTGGCAATCGGTCAAATGATCGGCTCGGTTTATTCCGCGTACTCGACAGGGAAAACTCTGAAGTACGTCAGCAAGAAGCAGGAAGAGATTGCCGAGAACAACAGACAGATGGCGCAGATGTCAGCCGAGTCGGCGTACCGTCAGGGCGAGAGCCAGATGGCTCAGCTGACCTACAAGGCCGGCCAGGTCAAAGCTCAGCAAAGAGTCGCTATGGGCGCCAACGGCGTGAAGATCGGCTCGGGCTCAACTGCTGAAGTTCTTGCCTCCACTGAGGTCATGAAGCGACTCGATATGAATTCGGTCAAGCTGAATGCGATCAGCTCTGCTTGGGGCTATAAGGCTCAAGGGCTTCAGGCAAGCAACGCGGGTTCAATCGCCCGCATCATGGGTGACTACCGAGCGAGCGAAGGGGTGTCGCAGGCGGCAGGCAGTTTGTTGGAAAAAGGCTCCGTTGTTGCCGATAGGTGGAGCCGCTACTTTGGAGGCTCCTAATGGCTAAGGAAATTTCAGATGTATCCGCGGGCGGCTACGCGCCGAGAAGAGGTTCGGTCAGTGTTCCCAAATATGACGGATTCCACGTCAGAGAGAACCAATGGGGATACAACCCCGTATCGCTTAACATTCCGATCGCTGAGGAGTCAAAGTTTCATGGCCTGTTGGACAAAGCATCCGCTCGGTTCGACCACATGGTAGCAAAGGTGCAGGCCGAGCAGGATGACGCTCGAGTCACCGCGGCGATCACAGATTTAAGGCGTCACGCTACAGACCTTGAAGCAGGCGAGAACGGCTGGAGAAAGCTTTTGCAGGCGAACGCTCTGGAGCCTGACGATCAGGGAAGGGGGCTTGTTGAGCGAGTGGACGCAGATATGCGCTCCTACGGAGACAAGATCGGAGAGAAGCTCACGGGTCGGCAAAGAGCTGCCTTTAACCGCCATGCGATGAACGTCTACCAGTCGGTCTACGGCGGCGTCTCGAGTCACGTCGCAAATCAGGGCATGGAGTATCAGAAGGGCGTCTACACCTCTGCAATCGACTACGAGGTCGAAGCCGCCTCAGTCAACGGCTATAAGCCCGATCTTCTGGCCGATGGGGAAAGCCGCCTCACTGAGAACGTGGACAAGTTGGCATCTCTTCTTGGTATTCCGCAGGACCAGAGGGAAAACTTTAGGCGCAAATACACGTCGAATCTGTACGCCAATGCGATCGACGGTGTGATGTCCAATGCGGGGCCAAACCCGTCAGTCGGTTTTCAGGCGCTCGGTCTTTTGCGAAAGCATTCGCACAAGATGCTCGGCTCCGACGTGAACCGTCTGAGAAGAACCATTGATGTTGCGGTGAAAGAAGCTCAGGCGCAGAACACAGTTGATCGGTACTCGGTTCAGAATAGCGGGTTCCTTGTGATGCAGAACGGAGAGAAGGTGCGTCAGATTCTCGCAGAGCAAGGTGTCAGTCTTCCTGCAAGCGGCGCTGATGCTGAAGCCGTGGAGGACTTCACGGTCGGGGTCCTGAACGGACTAGGAAAACTTCAGACGGACACGAGCGAAGTTACGCACGACGGAAAGAACTTCTCTGCCCGGTCTCGGTACGGTGCGTCTAACGTCTCGCTTGAGAATGCGTACGCACTCGATAAAAACGTCGATTCAAAGCGCCTACTGGATGATAAGACGTACAACATCGAGGTGGGTGTGAAGGTGTATACGGACCACCTGCGGCAATTTGCGGGCGACAAGCAGGCGGCATTTGCGGCGTATTACTCCAGCCCCCGAGAGGTTAAAGCCGCTCAGAAGGAAGCAGAAGAGGACACCGAAGGCGCAAGCTGGTTTGACCGTCTGCCGAAGAACGTGCAGGAGAAGGTTGCAAAGAGCATGCAGGCTCTGGAGAACTACTCCGCACTCGGGGTTAAGGGCGCCGACGGTAAAAGCGTGAACTCGTTTACGCCTGCCGCTTTTGCCGCTCAACGCACATGGGAGACTCCGAAGCAGATCGAGCAGTGGCTTTTGGCAAATGACCCGAGGGCTCGTACGGACCCAAGCTACCGTAACAGTGTTCTTGGCAGACTTATTACCAAGCAAAGCAGGGAGAAAGCTGAGTATGTTCAACGGCAGGAAAATCTTCTTGCCACTATCTCGGATGCGCTTTACGCGAGCGGCGGTGACCCGTCAGCGGTGCCTCCTCAGCTTTGGGCGCAGTTGACGCGCAAACAACAACTGGATGCGATGTCGATTTCTGAGAAGCTTAGAAAGGGGGAAGATACAACAAACCCAGCGGTTGCGGCCCTTTACGCCGACGACAACCAACTGCGGGCCGTCTCGCTGGATGGGCTGAAAATGCTTCAGCCGAACTACTCGCAAAAGGATTTCGCTGTGCTTCAAACCCGTTGGTTCAAGGTCCAGGCCGAAGGCAGAAGCGCTCAGGAGAAGCAGGAGCTTGCGCGCCGTGCAGGCATCCAGGGGCAGGTCCTGCCTGAATTCGTGCCGGCTTCTTCCAAGGTCAAACAGGCCATGCTTGCGGTTCCTGCCCTGGCAAAGCTCAAGGATAAAGACAAGGACGGTACGTCTTTCAACAATGCGGTTCAGACGTTTATGAGCGCAATTGCAATTGAGGGGCAGATTTCAGGCGCGGCCATTACCGACGAGTTAAGCGTTATGCAAGCCGTCGGTCGGATGACGAACGGCCTAGGGGGCGCGGACCCGGGGAAACTCGTGACGCTCTTCGGTACGAAGGCGAGCCAGCTTCCTGATGATGGGCTCACCGACGTGAGAAGCATCAGCAAAACAATCGCTAAGGACAGGTACGGTCACGAGCCTTCAGACCTAGAAATTATGAACGTCGCTCGCGAGATCGTGATGAACCGCTCTCCGAACGTGGACGTGAGCAAAATCGTTTTTGATGAGGCGTTCGCTCAGAAGGTGCGCAAGGACTTCAGAGAAATCAAAGGGAGAGACCCCGTGGGCGCCGAGTTTCTCAGAGCCTATTTCTTGGCTCGTTGTTCGAGCGAAACAGCAGACAGGCAGGAGGGGTTCTCCGTAATTCGAGACGAGGGGTATTAATATGGGACTCAAAGAACAGCTTCAATGGGAAGACAAGGTTAAGGCTGAGCAGGGCCTGATGTCGTCCTACTTTATCCAGAAGACACCTGAGCAGTCGGCTATGCTCCTGAACAAGGCAAAAGAGCTCCGCATGACGCCGGAGCAGGCCGCGCTCATCACACCTGAAGAGGACGCCGAGCGCCTCACGAACAAGGCGAACATAGCGGGCATTCAGGCCATGGCACCTGTGCTAGTTGAAAAGATGAGAGAGCCGAACTTTGCGAACGTGGTCCGTGAAGACCTAGGCAATATGTCGCTTGCGGAGTCCGCGATCTGGAAGCTCTCGACAGCCGCAGGTATTAAGCCGAAGACTGCGGGCCGATCGTTTGCAAACGCCTGGACGAGAACGGTCCAGGACCTATTCAGAAACGAGACTGAGGCGATTGATCTGAAAGAGCGGATTGACGAGATCAAAGCCAAGCAGGCGCTCATTGCCAACGGGGCAAGCCCTGATGAAGTCTTCGCGGGCAAAAACGAAGAGGAGACGATTCTCAACGTCGCCCGTTTCAAAAATGAGATCGACTCGCTCCCCGAGCTTGAAAAGCAGTATGAGACAGCGCTTGAGAAAAAGCGCTACCAAGAGTGGAGCAAAGCGCAATATCCGGTTTCAGACGCGACGCAGAAATACTACGCAAACAAAGGCGATTGGAAAAAAACGCTAGACGCTTTTTTCGAGGACCCTGTGCAGATCGCGGCCGATCTTTTTCCTGAATCGGTCGTGCAGTATGCGCCAGCGCTTGCGGGCGCGGCTATCGCTACAGCAGTCGGCGCCCCCGTTGCCGTTTCAGCCGCTTTGGCCGGTATCTATTCAGCCGCTCTGGATTACAAGTCTCAGGTTGACGAGGGCGTCAAAGAAGCGGGCGTGAACTACATGGAGCCGAAGAAGGCCGGCCAGGCGCTGACCTCAGGCGTGATCGACGAGGCAAGACGCAAGGCGGGAGCGCACGCGCTCTCCGTCGGTGCGTTCGATGCTCTGTCCTTGGGTGTCGCCTCCAAGGTTCTTCTTCCGAAGGCGCTTGTTGCCCGCTGGGCTGAGGCGCCCGCAAAGAAGCACTTCGCAAATATGGCCGTCCAGGTTCCTCTCGGCGGGGCGCTTGGAGGTGCGGGCGAAGCAGGCGGCCAGCTTCTCGCTGAGGGGAGGATCACCTCGTGGGCGGACATCTACGCCGAGATCGCAGGCGAAGGCTTCATGGCTCCGATCGAGGTGGCGTCCACGTCACTTGAAGCCCGTTCAGAAACTCTGCAAAACAGGGCGCGTGCAGAGATCAAGGCTCAGGCCGCTCAGAAACTGAATGAGGCGCTAAAGGCATCGTCAGCTGTGAAGATCGACCCGTCAACGGTCGAGTCCCACATGGAGGAGGTTGTGCAAAGATCGGGGCTGACTTCGGTTTCGATCGACGGCGCCGCACTGGAAGTTTTGTCTGAGGCCGACTCCAAGGCGCTGTCGCCTGAAGTAAAGGAACGCGTCAAGCAGGCTAAGCAGAACGGAACTTCGGTTGAGCTTTCCCTTCCGCAAGCCTTGGCCCTGATGAACGAGAATCCCGAGATTGCCAGCTGCTTATCCTTCAACGGAGAGCCGTCGGTCAATGAGGCGGCTATTCAGGATGAAGAGGTTAAAGCGGCTGCGGCCAGACAGCTTGCGGCCGCGCGCTCCGCAACGGCCGAGCTTTTCAACGCTGAGGTGGCCGATGTTGGGAGAATTGTCGGAGAGCAGGTTCTCAAGGCGACAAGAAGCGAGGAGGAGACGCAGGCGGTTCAAGCGGTTGTCCAGTCCTTTGTCGCCGCAAACGCCCTTGACCTTGACATGTCTCCGAAGCAGTTCTGGCAGGAGTATGGAGCCACCATTCTCGGGGAGCCCGACGTTAAACGAGACGCGAAAGGCAACCTCGTTGAGGTGGAAGGACAGGCTCCAGGCCAGTGGAAGGCTGATGCCTTTAGCCAGTCGTGGGGTAAGTTGGAGAGATTCAAGAAGTTAGTTATCAGAGGAGGCGAGCTCCTATATAAGCTTGCTCCTGTCCGAAGAGAAGAGGTCGAGAAGCGCCTCAGCGGGTTAATAGGCAAGGACCTTAAATTCTCAGACGGGACAAGTGCAAACTTTTCTAAAGCTAGTCTTAGAAAGATGACATCGGGAAAAGCAGTGGCGAAGTCAACCAATGGAGAGATTCACAACTTTGTCTTGTCGAATTTAGAAAAGGTTGCAAGTAAGGCAATTCACGGTTGGAGCAAGCCGGACACGAAGACAAACGGCGCACTCGGAGGTGTCTTAAGGTATTTTTCCGCTATTGAATACAACGGTTCTAATTATCTTGCCAAGATAACTGTTAAGACGTACAGAGACGCGGGCACAAAGAACAAAGCGTACTCCATTGAGTCTGTTGAAGTAAAAAGCTTAGAAGAAGCGAGAGAATGGGTTCAGCAAAGCGCTGAATTGGACGCATACGAAAAACCCGTTGCAACTGCAAGCAGTCCAACGGGGGGTGCGCTCACGACCGAAAAGGCCCAAACGCTCGGGAAAACTTTACCACAGATCAGCCCTGATCTGCAAGGGCTGCTAGAGGCGTTGTTCTTGACGAGCCAAAGCGAATCGCACAACAACTCCTTCTCTCAATCTTCTAAGGGCGACTTCTATCCTGACCTGAAACTTATCGCCCGCTGGAAGAGTGCAGACCGCTCGACACTCCTGCACGAGGCAGGTCACATGTTCCTCGAAGCGAGGATGCAGGCCTATGCGGATATGCTCAAAAGAGGCGGGGAGAAGACGGAAGGAGAAAAGCACTTTGCAGAAAACATGCAGAAAGTGCTTAAGTTTGTCGGAGTGAAAAGCCCTGAGCAGTGGCAGTCCATGTCAACGGACCAAAAGAGAAAGGGGCATGAGAAGTTCGCCCGCTCCTTTGAGGCTTGGCTTATGCTCGGCAAAGCTCCGAGTGAAAACCTTCAGGGCGTGTTTGCTCAGTTTGCCGCTTGGCTGAAAAAGCTATATATGTGTCTCTCGGGGATTCCAGGCGCTCAGTTCGACGAGTCAGTTCAGGATATGTTCTCCAACATGTTCTTGGCCGAAGCTCAGATTCGAGAGGCCGCTATCCGCCAGAACGTGGAGGCACTTTTTGCTACCGCTGAGGAAGCGGGTATGACGCCTGAAGAGTTCGAGAGCTACCACCAGAGTGTCAACGACATGATCGCAGAAGCCGAGGCTGAGCAGACTGAACGCAACACGCGGCTGTCTGAGAGAGTGAACGCTATGCGCCGCAAAGCGCTCAGAGAACTCCAAGGCGAGGTGAAGGGAGAACTCAAGCGCCTCAGAGACGAGGAACAGAAAGCGTTTGAAGCAACTGACACCTATAAAGCTTGGGACAAAATCCACAACGGCGCAGTGGTTGGCGGTAAGAAAGTTTTCTTCAAGCTCTCGATGGGAGAGCTTCTCGCTCTTGGTTTTACCAAGCGGCAGGTTGAAGAGCTTCACAAGGCTGGGCTTGCGGTGAAGCAGCCGAGAAAGGGCGGGCTTCCGATTGATGACCTTGCGGCGGGCCTGAACTATCCTGACGCAAAAACCATGGTTGAAGACTTGCTCAACAATCTCAAGCCGAAAGACATCATCAACCAAAGAGCGGCTGATCGCTTCGTTCGCGAGAACCCTGAGCTTGCAACGCCTCAGCAGGTTCAGGACGCGGCAGGAGCCGCCATGTTCAATGACGCCAAGATCAAGGTGCTGACCGCTGAACTGAAAGCCTTCCTGCGCATGGCAAGAAAGCAAAACGTCGCAGTCAACAACGAACAAATGGCGGTCCTTGCTGAAGAGGCTGTCTCCAAGATGAAGTACTCGGATATCAAACCGTCCAAGTACATCACCGAGGCTAATCGAGCAAAGAGAGAAGCCCGTCAGCTGTGGGCGAAAGGGGACATCGACGGAGCAATCCGAGCTAAGCGTAAGGAGCTTGGGTTCGCACTTATGGCAAAGGCTGCAAAACAGGCGCTGACTTACCGCTCAAAGACTCGGCGATCTTTCGATAAGTTCAAAGCGAAAGCCAAAAAGAGCGTGGACCAGAGACACTGGGAGCTCATCCAGAGAGCACTTGCCAACATGGGGCGTTTCACGGAAAAACAGCTGTCGCTTAACCCCGAGAGCCAAAGCTTTGAACGAGCCCTTCACAAGCTGGAAGCGGAAACAGGAGCAAACCTCGACCAGTTCCAAGTCGTAACTGATGCGATTACTCGAGCGGATACTGCATTTCTGGAGACGCCTGAGGGGTTCACGCAGTTCAAGGAGTTCACGGCCGCGCTTGAAAAACTCGGGCGAGACGAGAAGCACTTCACGCTCGAAGATAAAAAGATCGAACTCGATCAGCTCGAGCAGGACGGAGCAGACAGCATCCGAGCGGTTGCAGACCAGAACGGCCGAGGGGCGAAGCGTCTTCGTGAGCAGAGCGGAAAGTCGGAGCGCTTCAAGAATTGGCTTATTAAGTTCGGCTTATCTCAGGCCCGAGCCTCCGCGCTCATAGCCGTGTTGGACGGGGCTTACGACGGAATACTTACTAAGCTAATCATCCACCCGTACGGCCACTGCGCCAATAAACAGGCTGAACTTCAGGCAAAATTCTCAAAAGAAGTTGACCGAGCGCTCTCGCCAATCCTCAAAGACCTGAGAAGCAGACGTCGTGTTGCAAGCAAAATATTCAACGGAGCCGAGTTTACTGTTGAAGAGGCCTTCACAATCCTTCTTAACTACGGCAACGAGGGGAACCGCCAGCGGATAGCCGAGACACTGGCCGTTGATTTTGGTATCCACATTCTTGAGAACCACGACCCTAAAGACCCTGCCGCTGTCGCCCAGGCTTGGGCAAAAGCGGACGCAGTGATGGACGCCTTCTTCCAAGAGATGCTCCCTGATGAGCGCTTCTATAAAGCGGCAGAGGCCGTGTGGGACACATTTGAGAAAAGCCGGCAGGAGGTGGATAAGGTCATCAAACGGATGAACGGCCGCACTCCTGTTTGGGTTCAGCCGATGCCTGTTCAGATTGGAAACAGAACCCTTAAGGGCGGTTACTATCCGATTGTTTATGACCGCAAGGCCTCGTTGTCAGGAGCTCGTTTGGCAACCGTGGACGGGGTCAACAGCATGCAGTCCATCTTCTCTAACCAAGGCGTGGCGGACGGACACTTGAAGGGTCGCTTGACGAAGTACAAGAAGCCGGTCGTTCTCACAACCCGAGCACTGTTTGAGGGGCTGAACGAGCAGACGTACTACTGCGCCTACGCTGAGTTCATGAACGACATGCGAAAACTTCTCAACCCTGACAGCCCGATCGCAAAAGCGATTCACGAGCGCTACGGTTCCGAGTACTACCAAGCGATCATCGATTGGCTCAGAGACGTTCGAGAGAACGGGCGAGGGAAGACGACGAGTTCTGACGGTGTGGCAACACTCCTACGCCACGGGGTGTCAATTGCAGGCATCGGGTTCAACTTCGGCGTGGCGGCTATTCAGGTTGTTGGCCTTACGCAGTCGGCGGCTCTTCTTGGCCCACGCTGGCTGAGCCGCGGCATGGCTGACGCGATGAAACACGGAACGAACGCCAACGCCTGGGTGTGTGGAAAATCCGCCATGATGCGTGATCGCACACGCACTCAGTTCAGGGAGGTAAGCGAGATCAGCTCCCGAATCAACGGGGCTTCCACAGTTATGGCTAAGTTGCAGGAGGCGGCCTACGCCCCGCTCACGATGGTTCAGCTGCTAGTCGATATTCCCACGTGGTTCGGCGCGTACGAGAAAGCGCTTCACGAGGGGCACTCTGACGCTGAAGCTGTGGACCTTGCGGATTGGGCGGTGATGAACTCTCAGGGCTCGGGACGCCCTGGAGACCTATCAGCGGTCGAGCGCGGCAACCCTTGGCAAAAACTCTTCACCGTTTTCTATACGTTCTTCAATACCGCGCTGAACCTTGCGGTCGTGTCAGGCAAGACGCAGAGCACGATGAAAGCGGCTGCTCAGATTCTCACGATTTGCATCCTCCAGCCCGTGCTTGAGTATGGCATTCGGGAAGCGGCGGCGGCTTTTCTCGGGCAGGAGGACGACGATGACGAGGACGAATTCTGGGTGAAGCACCTGAAAGGCGCGGCCATTGCCTCCTTGCAGTTCGATGCGGGAATGGTGTGGGGTGTACGTGAGTTCGCTTCGGCAATGAGCGACTACGGATATCGCGGCCCGACTGCGATGAGAAAGTACACGGACTCAGCCAAGGCGCTCAAAGACGCTCAGGGTATTCTCTTTGAAGATAAGGAGTTCACGGAAAGAGCGCTGCGGGATTTCATCTCCGCTCTCGGCTCTTGGACGGGTATTCCTGTCTCGCCAATCAACCAGGCGATCAAAGGCTACAACCTGATTGAGGAAGGGGACTCGTACTTCTCCCTGATTACCGGTAAGTAAAGATCGTTGCATTGAGAGGCGGCCTGTCTGCAAGAATCCTTCAAACAAACAAGGATTCTTGCAATGGCCGTACAGAACATTCCCCGCAAAGCGGGTCCGACTATAGGAAACGGGATTCTCAAGGAATTCCCGTTTTCCTTCAAGGCGATTCGTGAAACAGATGTGGTAGTCAAGACCTCATCCGGTACCAGCGTTACGGATGAAGAGGTGACTCTGCGCTACGGCACGGACTACACTGTTACCTTGAACAGCAACCAGGACGAAAGAGCCGGGGGCTCGGTAGTGTTTGTGGATGCGCCCGCTAAAGGTGTGAGGGTTGCGATCACTTCGGACACGGCGATTGACCAACAGCTGGTGCTGACTAACCATGACGGTTTCCTTCCTGAGTCGCTGAACGACGCCTACGACAAACTCACCATCATCTGCCAGGAGCTCAAGGAGACCTTGAGCCGCTGTCTGATCGTTCCTCTCACCAGCGAGAAAACACCACAGGAGGTTATGTCTGATCTTCTGGAGGTCGCGAACAGAGCGGCTGATTACGCTCAGCGGGCGGAGGCAATCTACAACGAGGTTGTCTCCACCGGCCAGAATGTCTCCGCCACGTGGCAGGAGATTCAGGAAACCAAGGCGCTTATCGATATCCACAAGGCGGCGATCGATGCAGCAGTGGCACGAGCCGAGGAGGTACTGGCTAGAGTTGAGGTGATCGGTAAAGCAACAGACGTGCTTGCCCCACATGTTGCAGATCTTCAGACGAACGCGCATCACATTGATGAAATCCACCGAGTCGGCTCCGATCTCAGGGGGTTCGAGACAGATACGCTTGACCTGGGCGCGATCACGGACACAAACATCGACGGTGAGACTCGGGTTACTGAGGGCTACATCAAGAAGGTTGCGGACCATATCGACGACTGCATCCACCCCGTGGGCGACAACATTGAGAAAGTCGAGAACGTCAACAACAACATGGAAGACATTAGGATTGTCTCTTCGGATTTGCAGGGGTTCTCTTCTCCGACGCTCGATCTCGGTCTCGTTACAGAAGCGCCTGAGGATATGCCGATAATTGAGGGCGGGTACCTCAAAACGCTATCGGGTATTTCGTCTGATATCGCCGCTCTGGGCCCGAAGGCAGACGACATCACCACTCTGAGAAACAACCTTACAACTCTGGAAACGACCAACCAGAACCTTGCGTCCATCACTACCGTTGCCGAGAGCATTACTGATGTGAATGCTGTCAGCGAGAACTGGCCGACGATCGAAACGGTCTATCGATCACTGGACGATATCGGGACGGTTTCGGACGGCATCAACCATGTGACGGCGGTGTCAGAGAACCTGGAAAAGATCACGGCTGTGCAGGAGAAACTCTCTGCTGTCGATGCAGTGTCTGACAATTTGGCGATCGTTGAGAGTGCCGCGGGTGTTGCGGAAGAGCTGGAGACAATCCGCCAGGAAGTCTTAGAAGCCAACGCTACGGCTGGCTTTTCTTTCCGTTATTTAGTGACAGCTGAGGGCTCGCAGACCGTTGAGATTAGCTCCATCACGCCGGCTGTCAACACCAAGGTCGGCGACCATGTGGTCAGCTCAATCGGAGATTTTTTCTCCGTTGTAGCAGTAGACCCTACCGCGGGAACGGCTACTTTGTCGCCCAAGCTCGGTAGTTTTAAAGGCGAGAAGGGAGACAAGGGCGACGGCCTTCAGGTGGCCGGAACCTATCCCGACTATGAGTCGCTTTCCAAAGTTGAGGGGGAAGAAGGAAAAGTCTATTTAGCAGGACTTAACCTCTATGTTTGGACGACGGAAGAGGTTACGGATGAAGATGGAGTAACTACTACCATTGGGTCTTGGGTTAACGCGGGAGAGCTTGTTGGTCCGAAAGGGGAGACGGGTGCTACCGGGGCGCAAGGTCTTAAAGGCGAGAAGGGGGACAAGGGCGATACCGGGGCGACACCCATTATCGATATTGAATCAACAACCCTTCCGGCCGGTAGTGCAGCGACCGTTACGAAGTCGGGCACCGACGAAGCTCCGCTTTTTACCTTTGGAGTCCCGACGGGTGCTACTGGAGCAACGGGCGAAAAAGGGGAGACGGGTGCTACTGGAGCAACGGGTGCCACCCCTGTAATTACGATTTCAGTTGAGATGCTCGACGCAAGTGCGTCTCCCTCGGTGGTTAAGAGTGGCACTGCCGAGGCCCCAAGCTTTGTGTTGAAAATACCGAGAGGACAAACAGGGGCTACGGGTGCCGCAGGGCAAATCCCTGAATTGGTTGATCTAGGAGGTCTTAGCTGATGCCATTGAAAATCATTCAATTCCGAGGCGGAACTTCTGCCGAGCATACGTCGTTCACAGGTCACGATCGAGAGGTGACCGTGGACACGACAGAGAAACGAGTGCGGGTGCATGACGGCTCGACCGCAGGCGGCCACAGAATCGCCAAAGAATCAGAGATTCCCACGACGACAAATCAATTGATAAACGACGTTTACCGCTCAAGCTCAAATCTGACAAAACTTTCTCAGTTAACAGCGGACGTTGCGTATTGGAAAAAATCGGAGTTGGTGAACGTTTCGCAACTCACCAACGATAAGGGCTACGTGGCAGGGCATTGTTCCTACTGCACTTACTGCGGCTACTGCACGCACTGCTCATAGGAGAATAAATGTCAAAGGTCATTCAATGGAAGCACGGAACGACAGCGCAAAGTGTGTCGTTTACAGGGCAGGAAAAAGAGATCACGATCGATGACGATCTGCACACGATCAGAGTCCATGACGGTTCCAGCGAGGGAGGAACTGTTCTTGCAAAGCTGACTGAACTCCCAACTCAGCTGTCCCAGCTGACAGATGACGTGGGGGTGTGGCGCTCATCTGAGCTCACAAAACTTTCTCAGCTGACAAACGATAAGGGCTTCTGGACAAAGACGAGCCTTACGAAGATCAGTCAGCTGACAAACGATAGGAATTATCTAACGGGTCACTGCTCGTACTGCTCTTACTGCACGTACTGTTCGCAATGCTCGAATTGTCACAACTGTACGACCGTGAACTGCACGACGGTGAACTGTACAACGGTTAACTGCACGACGGTTAAGTGCGCGTACTACGACTACTGCTCCGCATGCCAATGTGGCGATGATAACTAACAGGGCTTCGACATGGTGAAAACAATTCTTTTGCGCGGCGGAACGACCGCTCAGCACGCAAACTTTAAAGGTTACAACCGTGAGATCACGGTAGACACAACGAAGAAAACCCTAGTTGTACATGATGGCTCGACCGCGGGCGGCATTCCGTTAGCGAAAAAGTCTGAGATACCGACCAAGTTGTCTCAGCTCACGGAGAACGCGGGCCTTTGGAAAAAGACCTCGTTAACTAAAGTCAGTCAATTGACGGACGACGTGGGTTATTGGACAGGACTCAGCAAGGTCAGCCAGCTAGCCAACAATTTGAATTGGAAAACAGCTCACTGCTCTTATTGCTCTTACTGCATGTACTGTTCTCAATGCTCCCGATGCAGCAATGTGCACTGTTATCAAGTTCAGTGCAACCAAGTTCACTGTGGTCAGGTCCAGTGTGCGGGTGACTGCAACAGATGCGAGCGTTGCGGCGGTGACTGTATGGATACGGGGTATTACAACTGTATGAGCAACTGCAGTTCTGCGGACTGTGGCGACGACAGTTCATAACAAACGCTTGTTGATTGTTCGATTGTTTAACTTTTTTAGGGAAATATAAATGCCTCATTTTAGACATGTCATTGCAAAGGAACTGCCGATCGACCACTTCTCTCTTGCCGTGGACGAAACCCGAGCCGCTTTTCGATTGCTGGCCCCGACAGACGGTTTTGACATTGCACCGGACGCCGAATATGTTCCGATCGAGAAGCTGTCAACGACAGAGGAGCTGGGTAGTCGCTATTGCAAGATGAAGCACAGCGAGCTGTATCAGATCAACGACCAAGATTATGTCATTCTTGCAGAAATAATCATCGATAAAACTAAGCCGGAGTTCCAGCGCGTGTGGGTACCAGGGGCACACTTTGTTACTTGGTTTGACGGTCGTGTGTTCCGTTGCGACCTAAAAGGCGGTCTTACATACTTTGATTTTCGAAACACTGCGGAGTACTGCCGGTACATGGGCGGTATGTGGTTGTTTGACTTATGGGTTCGAAACCCGGCAGCGCCAGTGACGGAGTGTGCCCGATCGATAACAACCACGGCTGACGCCACAATAATTACTAACGTTGATGACCTAGGCGACGTTTGGACGGCTGACGACGTGATGACAGGCACTACATCTAAGTGGCTGAATTTGGCTTACGAGCTTACCCCGTCTTCTGAAACCGTTGCACCAGACGGGTGGGTCGATTTCACGCTGACACTAAAGGATGGGAAAACTCACGAAGTCGCATCCGACATCACGTGGGACGGCTACATTGTAGAACCCGTGGATGGCTACGCACCGCACAAACGCCTTGCTGTCACTAATGGCGTCGGCCGCTTTAGAGCACAGGCCCTAGGCTTACAGGACGGTGAGTCAATGCGGATGAAAATCAATCACCGCTTCTTCACGTCTAGGGCTGAGGCGGTGGTTCGGGTGAGCGCCGATGGTTAAACACGTCAACCTCCTGATTGGGAGCGCCTGCAACATGAAATGCGGGTACTGCCTACAGACGAACGAGCAGTCCCCTGCCGACCACAAGGCCGACCCTGTAGCATTTGCGCATAGGCTTGTGAAGTATTTGGAGGGTTGCCGTGTTGAGCGCATCGCATATTGGGGCGGCGAGCCCATGCTGTACTGGGAGCGAATCAAAGCTCTGCACAGCACCCTGAGGGGCCTCGGTATCACGCCTCAGCAGTCCACGATTACAACAAACGGGCGAGCGCTGACGGATGGTTACGTCGAGTATGCCAATGCCAATCCTGACATTTTTACGGTGGTTTCCTGGCACGACGGGGAATTCACGGACGAGCAGCTCGACTTGATTTTCCAGCTCAATCAGTTCTCAATCTCGATGTTGGTCCACCACTATCAGACGGACATGTGGGCGGCGCGGGACCTCTACTATGCACTGGGCGAGCGCTACGGGCGATATCCCAATACAGCTGTACATTTTTTACGGGCCAACGACGGATGCGCTAAGGACTACTACATGACGCAGGAAGACGTGGATGTCTTCTGCTCGCACCTCGAAACGGTGATCGAGATGGCGCGCCTTGGCGACCAGTGGGCGCTTTGGCAGTGCTCTCAGCTTCTCTACCACCGCAACACAGTTAGGTCTCGGGTCGGTCCGATGTGCGTGAGAGACGAGCTTCTGAGTGTTGATCTGCACGGGAACACTTACGCCTGCCATCACAATTACGACGCATCCAACATTACCGGAAACATCTTCAAAAAGATTATCCCGATCAAAGCCGTTGCTCAGCTTTCACCGAGACGGTTCTTCGACAGCGACGAGTGCCGGCAGTGCGAGGCGCTTGAGGAGTGTCGAGGGGGTTGCTACACGTCCAACACTCATGAGATCGATTGCTACTTTGCCCGCAAACGGTACCGTCTTTACCAAACCATGGAGAAACTATTCAAATGAAACTTGCGCTTAACTGTAGAACCCACGACGGTAAAAATGAAACGTGGGTCTACGACAACGTAACAAATGAAATTTTTGACGGGCAGGGTAATCCTGTTGATCTTACCAAAGATGAACGACTCCGGGCCTATGCCATGCTCAGGGAGCAGAAAGGACAGGCGGGTTTCTCAAACTCAAAGTCTAAGGACCTCTGGGACCTGCGCATTCAGCTCGGTCTCAAGTGCAACATGAGCTGTAAGTACTGCGCCCAAAGTGATAGGGAAAATGAACGCTGGGTGTCGTCCCCTAAAGATGTTCCTGCATTCATCGAACGGCTGAAAGCCTCCGGCATTAGGGTTCACGGCGTGATCGAGCTTTGGGGCGGCGAGCCCTTCGTCTATTGGAAGACTCTTCAAAAGCTCGTACCTGCACTGCGGGAGCTGTACCCAGAGGTGCGCTTTGCCATCATCACCAACGGCACCTTGATTGATGAGGAGAAGATAGCGTTCTGCGAGGCCTACGGCATCAGTCTCACATTCTCCCATGACGGTCCGGGCTACCACCTGAGAGGAGCTGACCCGCTGGATGACCCGGCAATGGTAGACATGTGGCGACTAGCGTTTTCCAAACTGCACTGCTCAATCAACTGCGTGCTGTCGCCCGCGAATACCGACGTGGACGCCATCGCCGACTTCTTCAAGGCTAAGTTAGGGAGCATCCATCTGAACTTTGAGGGCATCATGACGCACGTGGGCGTCCAAGACTCCGAGCTGATGTTTACGGCAGAACAGATGCTCACGCTTCAGAAGAATATTTTTAAAGCGCTGACCCGGGAAGGTTGGGACAAGTTCCCCGCGCTTACAGGCGAGAGTGACCGCCTTCTCAAAGCGCTTGTGAAAAGAACGAAGCTCAGCCCTAATGCGGTCAAGTGCATGATGAACCGAGAGGACAACGCGGCGATAAACCTCAAAGGCGACTTCCTTTCCTGCCACGATCACTGCACAGAGGAGGGATGTGTTGGCACGATCGAGGCTCCTGAAGCAGTCGATATCTCGAAGCACTTCAAGCCGTGGAGTGTCAGAGAGAAGTGCAAGAAGTGCCTGGTGCTCACTCTGTGCCGCGGAGCCTGCCCCCAGATCGAGGGGCTTGCGAGAACGCTTACATGCAAGAACGAATTTGGCTACCACTTCGCTGTTTTTCAGGCGGTCTTCTGGCTTCTCTTCGGCCTGAGTCTTGAGAGTTTCGTCCCTCTGGAGGACCCGCATGATTAAGCACACTGATCTAATTAATACTCTCATCGCCTGTGTGGGAGGTCTCGGCTTAATAGCGGGGCTTCTCCGCTACGTTGACGACTGGAGAGAAAAACGAAAAGAAAAGCCAATCGAGTTCTCTGTCCTTGAAGCAATGTGGGAAGCACTATCAGGAGGCGTTACCGCTATCGGGGTCTTCTGGATTCTTCAGGGGAATGGCGTCAACGAGCTTGCCGCCGTCGGGATTTCATTTATGGCCGCATATCTGGGCGTAAGGATTATTGCCTATTACGTCAAAAAATTTCTGGATAACAGATTAGGAGCTAAATCATGAGCATCTTCTTAAACGAGTGGGCTATCCGCTTATGCAGATCAGCGGCCATTGCCATCGCCATCTGTTTCGGTTTCCTACTGGGTTATTACTACTGCGAGAGGTCTGTTGTATTTGACGAGATCAAAAAGGGCATTTGGGCCAACGAGCGAGCCATCCAACACAACACTGAACTGATTCACGAGCTTTATAAGAAGCATGAGGAGGGCAGATGAGAAAACAAAACCTTATGCTGTACCCGCCTGAGATAGCGTCCAGCTTCATTGCCGAGCAGGAGGGTTTTTCTGCGCTCGCTTACCGGTGCCCGGCGGGGCGGTGGACGATCGGATTCGGCCACACAGGAGACGTTCACGAGGGTGACGTCGTTAACAAGGGTGAGGCCTACAAGCTTTTAGATAGAGACCTACAGCGCACTCAGGAGGAGCTGGCAACGCTGATTTATATCGATATCAATGAGAATCAGTTCGTCGCCCTCATGAGTTTTGTCTACAACTTCGGACTTATCAAGTGTCGGACGTATCGGTTGTTCGGGATGATCAACCGAGGCGAGTGGGATAACGTCCGGACATGGTGGCCAAAATATTGCAGTCCCGGTACCAAGTATGAGAAAGGACTGAGAGATCGGCGAATGCGGGAATTAGAACTTTTCTTTTCGTAAAAATTAAAACCGCCCTGTGTTGGTAGCACAGAGCGGTCTTTAACAATCTTTATGGAGCTTACCCATGAGTGAAATTATATCAGTTATTGGAATATTCTTAGCAACATTGATGGGCACATTCGGTATGAACTTTTGGAAGCTGCTTGAAGAGTGGCAGATGGGTCCGACTAGAACAACACTGCGGAAGACATACGGCCTCTGCTTCATTTGTGTGGTGCTTCTTAATCTCGGAATATACCTTTGGCGGCTTTTTAACGTACAGGGAGGAGGGTCTCTCTATCCGACCTATATATCCAGAAGCCCGCAGGAGTGGTTAGCTGGGGGATTAATTTCGTCTTTGGTTTTATGGCTCTTCCTCTGTTTCCTTGTGCGGGATAAATATCTCTTCGACCTGGGGCAACTTAGGCAGGGCTTGTTAAATGCTATCGCCCGCTGGAAGTGGTTTTACATCGTTGATCTGACCACCTTGGCAGTGTCGTATAGCTACCAAGCTTATTTCTACGGGTGGTGGCCGTGGTAGCAAAGGTTATCGGAGCGCTCCTTGTGGTCGTTTCCGCATACTTCTACGGATATCACCAGGGGCAGAACACGGAGGAACTCAAACATGCCCGTACTCAAATATCAGCGCTCGAGAGAGCGATCGAGGAACACAAGGCCAAACAGGCGAACGACGCGCAGGCTTTATCTGATCTGCGGATTGCTGAGTCTCGTGCTCGTGATGAGTATGAGTGGATGCGCGGCCAGTTGTCCGAGCTTGAAAGAAGAGCCAAAACCGCTGCCGATAGACAGCGTAATCGATGTCTACAACTGGCAGTCGAGGGTAGGGAACTACTCGACCAGGCTCAAAGAGCAATTAAATTCTGCGAGCAGAACCACAAATAACGTCCGAAGGACAATAGAGAAATAAAAAACCTCACGACACGCTGTGGTGTTTTGTGAGGTGTTTTCACTGTTTACTCTCTAAAAGCCTTGAGGCTCAGAAGAGGTTGGCGCGCCAGGCAGGAGTCGAACCCACGACCACCTGGTTCGTAGCCAGGTACTCTATCCAGCTGAGCTACTGGCGCGCTGTTCGTTTAACAACGAGGTTTGAATTATACATAAAAAAATAATCTTTGCAAGTGGCTTCAATTTTTTTAAGTGCATCGCAGGGCGGGCGTTTGAAAAACCGTAAAATAATTATCTAACTCATTAAAAAGTCGGAAAAATCTGTTGACTTTTTTAAATATAAACGTATAATATATACGTTTATTAAATAAGACTGGGGGTTATCGATGAAGGCTGACGATTCGATCCTTGCGCTCATTCCCAAAGGATGCAGAGTTAATTGGAATGAAAAACAAAAACGGTTTTATGTCTTCAAATCTTCTTACTACTACAGCAAAGAAGCAAAACGTTCCAAAGAAAAAAGAGTGCAAGTAGGTACCGTCGTTGATGGAGTTTTTACCTACGCGAAAAGTTACCTGATGAGTCAAGAGCTCAAATCGTTGAAACGCGAGGCCGCGGAAACAAAAACAACTGTAGTAGAAAAGCCCCGTAAACTTGTTGATTCCGAAATAACAGACCTTCGTCAGAAGGGCAAGGTACAGTACCCTCTTGCCTATGTTTATTTGGCTGCTCTACTTTGCTCACTTTCCGGCCAGACCAATTGTGTTCAAATCGTAGACTATTGGAAAAATAACCGTCCTGCCCTCGAGTCAATCTTTGAAGACTTCCCAAAACAAGATATTTCTCATGACACGGTTCGCCGCCTTCTAATGCTTATTGATCCGGATCAGTTCCAAAGCTTCTATAGCAAACTGGTTAAGCCGCTCTTGCATAAATTTACCTCTAGGGTTGTTGCGGTTGACGGGCAGGCAGTTCGGGCCTCAAAAAACTCGACACAAAAGAACGGCAAGTACATTCTTACTTTCTACGATACGGATAATGGAATAGCTCTTGGACAAAAACTAATCGGAGAAAAACATAACGAAATAACCTACGCCGCCGACATGGTTGAAGGATTAGATTTAAGAGGCAGCATTGTCACGGCCGATGCTCTTCATACTCAAGAGAAATTTGCGGCAAAGCTGATTGAACAAGGCGCCGATTACTGCTTGGCCGTTAAACAGAACCAAAAAACTCTTTATTACGATATCCAGTTGTGCTTTGTCGATAGATTGGAAACTCGGACTTTAGAGATCGAGAAGATTGAACTGGGACACGGCCGAATAGAGACTCGTCGTATCTCGGTTTCACCGGGTAATACCCTAAAGGCAGATCATTTAAAGAAATGGATCGGCTTAGATGAAGGAACCATAATCAAGGCTACGACGGAGATTGTTGACAAAACAATCGGTCAAATTAGTTCCTTAGACAGGTATTTCATCTGTTCATTAAATTGGTTCAATACACACATTGCCGAACAATGCGCGAGGTCTGTACGGCGTCACTGGGGTATTGAAAATGATTTGCACTATGTCTTAGATGTAGATTTCTTTCAAGACAGAACTCAATGCAAGAACGCAAATTACCTACAAAATCGCACTCTTCTCCATAAATGGGCGCTAGGAGTAATTAGGCAGGCGCAGAAAGAGGAAGAAAACAACACGGGTAAAACAGCAAAGAGTGTTAAGCGATACATGGCACAATTCAATGCTCCCAGTATCGCTCTCGACGCTTTAACCAGGATTATTGGATAAAAGTTTCATGCGTACGCCCTGAGTGCGTTGAAAAATCTCTCACCGATCTAAGCATTTCAAGCGCCTGCTGAGAGGAATCAGACTATGATTTTGAAAACGGAGGAATTTATGGACAACAACATCTTATTTGGACGTACAGGTGCTGACGAAGGCTTCAAGGACGAAATCCTTCTGACAAACATGTCAAACCGTCACGGCTGCATCACCGGCGCAACAGGTACCGGTAAAACCGTTTCTCTTCAGGTGCTGGCTGAAGCATTCTCCAAGAAGGGCGTTCCGGTGTTCCTTGCCGATATCAAAGGCGATCTTTCTGGTATTGCCAGAGAGGCAGTCATTTCGGATAAGCTGCGGCAGCGGCTGGAAAAGCGCCATTTGGATGTACCCGTACCGGTCGCCTGCCCTGTAACCTTTTGGGATGTCTTCGGTGAGCAGGGCTTTCCGGTGCGAGCGACGATCAGCGATATGGGGCCCTTGCTCTTATCTCGTCTGCTGGGACTTAACGATACTCAGGAGGGCGTTTTAAACGCCGTATTTGCGATTGCTGACGACAACGGACTCCTTCTGCTGGACCTAAAAGATCTGCGCTCTATGCTTCAGTTCGTCGGGGAGAATGCGGCTCAGTTCAAAACCAAGTACGGCAATATCTCCGCCGCATCAATAGGAGCGATTCAAAGAGGCCTCCTGACTCTTGAAAAGCAGGGCGCTGATAAGTTCTTCGGCGAACCGATGCTTGATATCCACGACTTAATGCAGACAGTGGACGGTAAAGGAGTTGTGAATATTCTGGCAGCAGATAAGCTGATGCAATCTCCGAAGCTTTATGCAACATTCCTTTTGTGGATCCTAAGCGAACTTTACGAAAACCTGCCCGAGGTCGGAGATCTGGATAAACCGAAGTTGGTATTTTTCTTTGACGAAGCGCACATGCTCTTTAGTGATGCGCCTCAGGTGCTGACCGATAAGGTTGAACAGGTTGTTCGCCTGGTGCGTTCTAAGGGTGTAGGCGTCTTTTTTGTGACGCAGAGCCCTGCAGATATTCCCGAGAAGATCCTTGGTCAGTTGGGCAACCGTGTTCAGCATGCGCTGCGCGCATTTACACCTAGAGATCAAAAAGCGGTGAAAACTGTTGCGGAAACAATGAGGCCTAATCCAAATATCAACATTGCTCAGGCAATTCAGGAGTTGGGTGTGGGAGAAGCTTTGATAAGCTTTTTGGATGCTTCCGGCACACCGGGAATTACTCAGAGAGTTTGGGTAAATGCACCGGGAAGCCAGATCGGACCGATCACGCCGGAAGAACGAAAGGCTTTTATGGATACATCCATTGTGAAAGGGGTCTACGAGAACGCTGTTGATAGAGAAAGCGCGTTTGAAATATTAAGGGATCGAGGAACTCAGGCAGCTTCTGCGGGCAGTACGGCGGCCTCGCCGACAAACGGAACCGGCGCTCCTGACAGCGCAGAAGGAAACGGTGTGACCGATGTCCTGCTCGGTAAGATGAAAGACATACTTCTTGGCTCAACCGGCCCCCGCGGAGGCCATAGAGAAGGAATACTTGAGAAGGTTGTTCGCCAAAGCGGTGAACGGATGCTTAGAGGTATTCTTGGTTCACTTTTGAAAAAGTAAGTCACAAAACCGATGCACAGGCGGCCTTAAATAGGCCGCTTAACTTTTATTCGTTTGAAAAGGACAGAGCCGAAGAGAGAGGCTTCGGCTTGAGCCCGGAAGGACTTCCGGGCCGCGGATTGGATTCTGTAGATACAAAAAAAGCAAGCATTAGGCTCGCAAAAAATTGGAGCGGGAGACGAGTCTCGAACTCGCGACCTCAACCTTGGCAAGGTTGCGCTCTACCAACTGAGCTACTCCCGCATTCATCGCTGATCAACAACGAAGACCGAATTGTACACTAATTTTTTGTTTTTGTGGAGCGGGAGACGAGTCTCGAACTCGCGACCTCAACCTTGGCAAGGTTGCGCTCTACCAACTGAGCTACTCCCGCATTCACTGGAGGCGCGAAGCGGAGTCGAACCGCTCTAAACGGATTTGCAATCCGCTGCATAGCCGCTTTGCTATCGCGCCAACAAAAATTATTGGAGCGGGAGACGAGTCTCGAACTCGCGACCTCAACCTTGGCAAGGTTGCGCTCTACCAACTGAGCTACTCCCGCGACAGGAGTTGAACTATACAGGTGGATTTCTATGTTGTCAAACGACACCCGCAAATTTTTTTGAATTTGCAGAAAAAGGAAGTAAAAGAATGTAGCAGACACCGCGAATCGCCCGAGTAATTAGGCAATATCTCACTTGTTTTGAGTGTATTTGTAATGAATATCAATCCAAAGTTATAAATCACTTCAAGTTAGTCTGAAAATTATATGGGAAAACATTAAGTTATATTCCATTTATTGTCTTTAAGAATTACTGCATAACAGAGAATTTTTTGCAATAATCTGAATATAGAGATGGAGTTTTAAAAATACTATGGCACTGAAGGTCTTTAATTTCGCCTGCGTTAACGGCCATACATTCGAAGCAATGGTCGGTAGTGAAGAAGACTTTGAAAAGCAGAAAAAGGCCGGCTTGTTTACCTGTCCTGTCTGCGGGTCTTCAGAGGTGAAGCGCGCCCTCTCTGCGCCGCACGTGAAAACTCAGGCCGCCGATGAAGTGAAAAACAGTGAGTCGTTGGATAGTCTCAGCGATCTTTTTAAGGCCATTCACAAAATCTTGGACGACAGCGAAT
The DNA here is from genome assembly GCF_059728705.1 of Parasutterella sp. St.1A3. Lineage (NCBI taxonomy): Bacteria > Pseudomonadati > Pseudomonadota > Betaproteobacteria > Burkholderiales > Sutterellaceae > Parasutterella > Parasutterella sp. St.1A3. The sequence goes on from NZ_BAAGFK010000001.1 coordinate 791,612, forward strand.
ATGTCGGAGATAAATTTGCTGACGAAGCGCTTGCTATTAAAAGAGGAGAGGCCGAGGAAAGAGTGATTTCCGGTACGGCCTCTCAGGAAGAAGTGGAGCAATTGAAAGAAGAGGGCGTTGACGTGCTTCAGGTTCCCGTCGTGCCCAAAAATAAAGTTAACTGATGTCTTGAAGTTGCTCGGATAAATCGAGCCATTTGGCTTCAAGTTCATCAATCTCGGCAGAAAGCTCTCCGTGCTTTTCCCGACTTTTCCTTGATTTTTAAAACGATTTCGCGGTACAACCCGTGAGTACCAAGCCTTTAGCCGATTTTATATTTTAGCGACTTCGTAGTTCAACGATTCATCGGATTTTAAAGCTTCTTCCAAGTTTCCTAACTAAAGAGCCGTGACTCTCAAGACGCGTCAGGGGCTCCAAGCCGCACGATTTCCAGATGTCATTGGCAATTTCCAGAAGAGGTTTGTACTCTCCGGAGGACGTGCTCCCTTCAGAGTTTTCAACCACACACTGATATAGCTGACTTTTACTTTTTCTTAATGCATTCAAGGGGGAGACGCTGAGCGCATTGAGGGCTTCTACAACCTGCCTTACAGAGTATTTCAAGGCATCCTCTTTCAGCTGTTTCTGCATTAAACGAGTCAGGACAAGGCTGATATAGCACAGTACAAAATGACCCCGTATATGCTTGGTTGTCCATACGTAGACCGGCCTGGCTTCAATCGCCGTTTTTAACACTCTAAAGTTATCCTCGATTCTCCAGAGTTGTCGAAGCAGTGCATAAATGACGCTCGGATCTTGATCTTCGATATTGGTCAGCAAGGCCGTGTAACCGCACCATTTAAGACGCTTGGTGTAAAGCGTTTCATTAAATTGAACTTCTTTAAGCTCTGATTTAATAAAACTCTTATAGCCGTTGCGATTAGCTGCCTGGACAGCTTTCGCTCCTTTTCGTACGAGTTCTTTCGCACGTGTTGTCTTTTTTCTCAGTTCATCCAAGTCGTGCTTATAACGTGATAAAGAGAACGTTGCAATGCACTCAGCCTCCAGCTGGATTTTTCTCGATTGCTCACCCTTTGGATAAACGCGCTTGTTGATTGGAAGAGCCATTCGCTTGATGCGCCAAGAATCTTCTACGCAGTCATAACTCTCCCATCCGTCCTCTTCCAGAAGAGAATCTTGTTCTGTACGGTTTAGTTTTACGTAAGGAGGATAGCCAACAATATATTTAAACCCGGCCTGTTCAAGGGATTCCAAGTTGATGAGTTGGTTTAACCCGGCATCGGCTATGATCGTTACGTTGTTTAACTGGTAACGTTTTTTAAAGCCTTCCACCACCTCAAGCATTGTGCCGACTTCGGCAGTATTACCTCTAAAGAGCTCGTAGCCAAACGGTATTCCTTCGCTGTCTACAAGTAAGCCCATCACAACCTGTGTTTCTTGGGTTCGATGTTCTTTGCTCATACCTCGAGCACGAAGCTCATCTTCGATAAAACTCTCAAAGTAAAAGGTGGTGACATCATAAAGAGCGATCGTAAGATCCCTCTGATAAAGCTTGTCTATTGCCGCGTTTAACCGATCAATGATCTTTTGCTTGCGTTCGTCAAGTATATCCAGCAAGTTGTACATATCCTTGAGAGAAAGGCTCTCAAAGTCGTATAGATATCTATTCCTGTCAATCCACGTTCCTAGTTTTGATTCAGGCCTGAGTATCCGAGCAACCGCATTGTAAAAGGCCAGTTTATTTAAATCGACCGGAACCTTTCCTCTGTAATTGCGCTCTAGATTCTTGAAGTATTGGTCTAATTCAAGCTTGTTCCAAATCGTTAGAAACGGTGCTGGTGAAACGAGAAATGAACTGCCTAACTCAGTGGAGTTCGATGCGCTGTCAACGATTGAGACTCCGCTGCCGTTCGGCAGCTCGGTCGCCTCCGCATAGGCCTGAGTTGATTCCCGGAAGAGCTTTAAATCTGAATTGATAAGTTCGAGTCCGTCAGGGTGCTTCTGCAGAAATAGTTCCTTGTTCCCGTAGCTTTTGAGCTGACGAGTTGTGGACCTTTTTGTAATTGGATCTCGATACTTCTCGACGATAGAGATATAGACCTTGCCTTTTACCTTTCTTTCCGAAATTGAGATGGACACGACTCACTCCTCCTTATTGATAATTATATCATAATTAGCCTTAGTTGAGCTACCTTGTCGTTAAATTTTCTAGAAAAAATTTCGAATTTATCGTTGAATATTCAGAAGGTTAAAGAAGCTTATTGATACATTTTTCTGGAAAAGTCGGGACTTTGAAAAGCAGAAAAAGGCCGGCTTGTTTACCTGTCCTGTCTGCGGGTCTTCAGAGGTGAAGCGCGCCCTCTCTGCGCCGCACGTGAAAACTCAGGCCGCCGATGAAGTGAAAAACAGTGAGTCGTTGGATAGTCTCAGCGATCTTTTTAAGGCCATTCACAAAATCTTGGACGACAGCGAATATGTCGGAGATAAATTTGCTGACGAAGCGCTTGCTATTAAAAGAGGAGAGGCCGAGGAAAGAGTGATTTCCGGTACGGCCTCTCAGGAAGAAGTGGAGCAATTGAAAGAAGAGGGCGTTGACGTGCTTCAGGTTCCCGTCGTGCCCAAAAATAAAGTTAACTGATGTCTTGAAGTTGCTCGGATAAATCGAGCCATTTGGCTTCAAGTTCATCAATCTCGGCAGAAAGCTCTCCGTGCTTTTTCAGACAGACTGCAACTTCATCTTGGTTGCCCTGATAGAAATCTGTGTCCGCAAGCTTTGCATCAAGAGTTTTCTTTTCTGCAGAAAGCTTTTCGAGCTTCTTCTCAACTTTTTCAAGCTCTTTTTTAATGGGTCTGGACAGAGCCGCGATTCTTTGCCTTTCCTGCGCGTCGTTTCTGCGCTGTTCTTTACGGCTGACTACAGCTTTCTCTTCCGGTTTGCCGGCGTTCTTCTTCTCCTGTTTGTCACGCAGAACAAATTCCGCATAGTCATCCAGGTCGCCATGGAACTCCGTCAGCGCCCCGTCATGAACCAGCCACAGCTCGTCGCAGCAGGCGCGAAGCAAATGGCGGTCATGTGAAACCAAAAGCACAGCTCCGCCGTAGGAAGAGAGCGCTTCAGTGAGCGCGTCTCTCGTCGCCATGTCCAGGTGGTTTGTCGGTTCGTCAAAAACCAAAAGGTTCGGCTTTGACCAAGACAAAAGCGCAAGAGAAAGACGCGCTTTCTCGCCTCCGGACATCGGGCCGACCAGGGCCGTTGCCATCTCACCGGAAAACTTGAAGCCTCCGAGATAATCACGAAGCTCTTGTTCTCGTGTATTGGGCGGAGCGACGCGAGCTAAATGCTGAAGCGCGGTTTCATCATCCCGAAGATCGTCAAGCTGATGCTGCGCGAAATAGCCGATGATGAGGCCGTTGCCGTAGCGAATTTCACCGGAGAGCGGCTTGAGCGCGCCGATGAGCGTTTTAATGAGGGTTGATTTACCCGCACCGTTGACACCTAAGACTCCGATGCGAGCGCCTGCTGAAATCACACACTTAACGTTCGTCAGAATCTTTTTGTCGGGATATCCGCAGTCAAGCTCCTCTGCGTGAATCAGGTGCTGAGGAATCTTCTCCGGTTCACGAAAATGAAAGGACCACTGGTAGGTGGAATGAAGAGGAGCGACCTTCTTCAGTTTTTCAAGCATCTTGATGCGGGACTGAGCCTGCTTGGCTTTGGTCGCTTTGTAGCGGAATCGATCAATGTAGGCCTGCAGGTGAGAAGCCGTGGCTTCATAAGCCTTTGCCGCAGCTTGCTGAAGCTTGATTTTTTCAGCTCTTGCGAGCTCATACTGACTGAAATTTCCGGAATAACGATTGATGGTTCCGTCTTCAATAGCCCAGATTGTTCTGGAAACACTGTCAAGAAACTCTCGGTCATGCGAAATCACAATGACTGTCGAATGAATGTGCTTCAGAAAGTTCTCCAGCCAAATGACGGAATCGATATCCAAATGGTTGGTCGGTTCGTCAAGAAGCAGCAAATCCGAGGGTTTCATCAGCGCTCGAGCTAATGCCAGTCGGTTGCGCCATCCGCCCGAAAATTCGGAGACCTTTCTTTGGGAGTCAGACGGCTTAAAACCAAGACCGTAGAGAATCTCTTCGGCTTCAGCAACGACCGCGCCTTCATTAATTTCCGCAAGCTGAGAAAGTGCGGTCGCATAAGCGATGTCATCAGAAGACTCTTCCGCCTTCTTCAGAGCCGCTTTGGCTTCCATCAGCGGCTGATGACCTCCCAGGACAAACTGCAGAGCCTGAGAGTCAGTTTCTAAAATGCGCTGAGCGACATGACTGATTCGAATGGGAGCTGGCGCGAGGATGTCACCGTCCTCGGGCGAGAGCTCTGAGAGGATAGCGGCAAACAGCGTCGATTTTCCGGAGCCGTTTGGGCCGACCAAACCGACTCTTTCTCCGTCGGAAGCCGTTAAATTAACACCTTTGTAAAGGACTCTGACTCCGCGAGTCAGAGATAAATTCTGTAGTTTCAGCATTACGGAACTTGTTCTTTTTTAATGAGAAAGACTTGTTCGTCTCCTCCCGATGTTTTGATCCATTGCACGGGAAGATCAGGGAAGCGGGCTTTAAAGAAGTCCGAATTGTCCCCAAGCTCAACAATGAGGACGCCATTATCGCAGAGGTGCTCTTTGGCCTGATCCATGATCTTTTGGATGACATCCATTCCGTCTTCTCCCGCTTCAAGCGCAAGCGCGGGCTCGTGACAGTATTCGGCCGGCAGACTTTCCATCGCGCTCTGTGTCACATAGGGCGGGTTGGAAATAATGAGATCGTATTTGGCTCCCTGCAGCCCGCTGAATACATCGCTTTGCATCGGGAAGACGCGGTTTTCCAATCCATACTCTTCAATATTGATCTGAGCGACCTCCAAGGCGTCCGGGCTAATGTCTGCGGCGTCAACTTCGGCATTGGGAAAAAGATCGGCAAGCATGATGGCAAGACATCCGGAGCCGGTGCACAGATCCAAAACATGCTTGACATTGAGCGGATCTTCCACAATTCCTTCAAATCGATCTTCGATCATTTCGGCGATAAAGCTCCGTGGAATCAGTACGCGTTCATCCACGTAGAACCGGTAGCCGACTAACCACCATTCGTGGACAATGTAAGCGGTAGGCTCCAAATCATCACATCTTCTGGAGATGTTGTTCAGAAGCATCTCGCGCTCATTGCTCGTCAGAGAAGCGTCTAGAAACTTCTGTTCATACTCCAGCGGAATATGCAGCGAACGCAGCACAAGAAAAGACGCTTCCTGAAAGGGATCGTCATATCCGTGACTGAATGTGGCCTCAGACTCGAAAAGGCGGGTCGACGCATAGCGAATGAAATCGCGTATGGTGGTCAGCGAAGATGTTTTATCACTCATGAGTTTGGTCCAAAAATATATTTCTCAGTGTTTGATAGTAAATTTCCGCTAAATCGGAAATTTGAGAAAGTTCGACACGTTCGTCAATTTTATGGATTCTGTCGTTCGTGGGACCGAATTCAACTATATCCGGGCACCAATTTTTCACAAAACGTCCGTCGCTGGTTCCGCCGGAAGTCGACAGCACCGGCTCAATACCGGTAACGGCGGTAATCGCTTTAGAGAGTCTGCTGGTCAGGAATGTGCCCTGAGCAAAAAACGGTTCCGCGCTTTCCTGCCACGCGACGGAATAGTCAAGACCAAGTCCGCGGCAGATGGATTCGATCTTTTCTTCTAAAGATTTGGCCGTGTGCGCAGGGTTGTAGCGAATGTTAAACGTGATTTCGCAGACGGGCGGGACCACGTTGACCGCTCCCGTGCCCGCATGAATGTTGCTGATTTGGAACGACGTCGGAGGGAAAGGTTCGAAGCCTTCATCCCAAACTTCTGAAGAAAGACGGCTGATGAGCGGACCGGCCATATGAATCGGATTTTTAACTTTTTCCGGATAGGCGACATGCCCTTGGATACCCTTCAGGATCAGTTTTCCGTTGAGAGAGCCTCTTCGACCGTTTTTTATGGTGTCTCCGAGTTTTACCGAGCAGCTCGGCTCTCCCACGATGCAGCACATCGGTGCTTCTTCCGTCTTTATCAGCGCTTCAAGCGCGAATTTGGTTCCGTCACGCCCGTCACCTTCCTCGTCCGAGGTGATTAGAAAGGAGATGCTTCCGTTAAAGTTCGGATACTCTAGGACAAAGCGGCAGGCGGCAGCAGTAAATGCGGCGTCCGATGTTTTCATATCCTGCGCGCCGCGGCCGTACAGATATCCTTCGGATTCCGTCGGCTCAAAGGGCGGGAATTTCCAAGGGGCGCTTCCTGCAGGAACGACATCGACATGACCGCAAAACAAAATGGACGGCTGAGAAGCGCCGATTTTGGCCCAAAGGTTTTTCGTTTCGCCTCGGTTGATTTCTCGGCATTGGAAACCGGCATCCGTGAGCGCTTTTGTGAGAATGTCCAGGCAGCCGGCGTCAGACGGCGTGACCGAGGGGCATTGAATCAGAGATTTGGTTAAGGAGATGGCGTCGTAAGACATAAGTGTGCAGGTAAGCGAAAAGGCAGCCGAAGCTGCCTTTCGTTAATGAAAATTATGAACGCAGCAGTTCGTTGATGCTGGTCTTGGAGCGTGTCTTTTCGTCAACGCGTTTGACGATCACGGCGCAGTTCAGGTTGTACTTGCCGTCTTTAGAGGGAAGACTTCCCGGGACGACAACAGAGCCTGAGGGAACTCTGCCGCGGAAGATTTCACCGGTGGTGCGGTCGTAAATCTTCGTGCTTTGTCCGATGAAAACACCCATTGAAATAACAGAGTTGGCTTCCACGACGACGCCTTCAACAATTTCGCTGCGCGCGCCGATAAAGCAGTTGTCCTCAATGATGGTAGGACCGGCCTGAAGCGGCTCGAGAACGCCGCCGATGCCGACACCGCCGGAGAGGTGGCAGTTCTTGCCGACCTGAGCGCAGGAGCCTACGGTCGACCAGGTGTCAACCATGGTGTTTTCGCCGATGTGCGCGCCGATGTTGACAAAACTCGGCATCAGAACGACACCCGGTGCAATATAGGAGCCCTGGCGGACAACAGCTCCCGGAACACAGCGGATACCGGTTTTTGCCCAGTCGTCCGCGCTGAAGTCTTGGAAGCGAAGCGGGACCTTGTCGTAGAAACTCATGTCTCCTGCACGCATAATGCGGTTCGGATTAATTCTGAAACTGAGAAGAACCGCTTTTTTGATCCACTGATGAGTAACCCATTCGCCGTCGATTTTTTCGGCGACGCGGAGTTCTCCGGATTCAAGCTTGCGGATGACTTCATCGACCGAGTTGGTCACCTCGGGCGGAAGGTGCTCCGGCTTGAGTTCAAAAGCGTTTTCAATCATTTGCTGCAGCGCTAACATTTATCTTTCCTTTATTTAGGGTTAAATTCTGAAATTCTCCTTGCGGCTTCCTTAACCTCGGGAACAGTTGCGACAAGTGCGATACGGATGTAGCCGCGCCCCGGATTCAGGCCGCCGCAGTCCCGACTGAGGAAACTTCCGGGCAGAACCGTAATCGCCTTTTCTTCGTAGAGGCGTTTGGCGTACTCCTGATCATCGATCGGAGTTTTAGCCCAGAGATAAAAACTTGCATCCGGCATAGAAATTCCGAGTGTCTTAGACATCAGCGGAACCGCTGCCGCGAATTTTTCTTTATAAAGCCGTCTGCTTTCACGCACATGTTCTTCATCGTTCCATGCGGCAATGCTTGCCTGCTGAATCGGACCGCTCATTGCGCATCCGTGATAAGTGCGGTAAAGAAGGTAGGGTTTGATCAGAGCTGCGTCTCCGGCGACAAATCCCGTACGCATGCCCGGAATATTGGATCGTTTGGAGAGGCTCGAGAAGACAATCAGGCGCTCGAAATTATCGCGGCCAAGCAGCTTGGCAGCTTCAAGCGCACCCAGAGGCGGCCTTTCTTCATCAAAATAAATTTCGGAATAGCATTCATCGCTTCCGATCACAAAGCCGTATTTGTCGGAATAGCTGAAGAGTTTCTTCCAATCTTCTAAATTCAAAACCTTTCCGGTCGGATTGCTCGGACTGCAGACAAAAACCAGCTGAGTATTGCGAAGAACTTCTTCCGGGACTGAGTCAAGGTCCATCGCGAAGTTATTCTCAGCGGTCTGAGGACAGTAGTAAGGCGTTGCGCCGGCCATCAGAGACGCACCTTCATAAATCTGGTAGAAGGGGCAGGGGAGAATAACAAACGGACTTTTAGTGCGGTCGATATAGGCCTGTGTAAAAGAAAACAGGGCTTCGCGCGAACCGTTGGTCGGAAGAATCTGCGTCAGCGGGTCGGTCTTTACGCCATAGCGGCGGAAAATCCAATCAGAGATTGCAGTTCTGAGTTCAAGCGCGCCGGTCGTGGCGGGATACTTCTCAAAAAGCTTGGAACTGTCGAAAAGAGCCCGGATTACAGCTTCCGGCGCGGCGTGCTTAGGCTCGCCGATAGAAAGGGAAATATGTTCAATGCCGTCAGGCAGCTTCGAATCGGAGAGGAGCGCTCTAAGACGTGTAAAGGGATAAGGTTTTGTAAGCGATAGATCTGGATTCATTATTTTGTATTCCGAAATCAAACTTGATTTTTGATTTTATCAGCACGATTCCCAAAACACTCTTCCGTACACCATAAAAACCTGTGAATACAGGACGGATAGAAAAAAAGCCCGACTTGTGCCGAGCTTTTTTGAACTTCCTCACAGATTAGCCGCGGGTCGGATCGTTGGTTTCGAATTCAGGCAGTTCCACCGGAGCGACAGGTACCCAGCCCTCTTTGCGGTGTTCAACGACAACGGTTGTATAAATGCCGCCGCGGACCCACCATTTTGCTTTCAGACGCATGTAGCGCGGCTTCAGAGCCTCGACGAGATCGTCCAGAATTTTGTTGGTGATGGCTTCATGGAAGGCGCCTTCCTGACGATAGCTCCACATATAGAGCTTGAGCGCCTTCAGTTCAACGTTTTTCTGATCAGGAATGTAGTCAAGAAGCAGAGTCGCGAAATCGGGCTGACCGGTAAGGGGGCAAAGCGAAGTGAATTCCGGGATTTCAATGTGGATCAGGTAGTCGCGATTGGGCTGCGGGTTTGGGAAAGTTTCCAAATTTTTAGTGGGTCTTGTAGACATTTACGAATATTTACCTAAAAAATAATGATATTTTCTGTCAAAAAGACGGAATGATTCTTGAAGGTCAAAAATGTTATCACAGTGCGATGGCCGGCAAGCCCGTATCGGGATATTGCAATATCTTGTAAAGAAACAGTTTTCTTCATTAAGGATCAGGTCGGACGCATCAGAAATTAAATAGAAGACCACGATAAGGGTTTCCTTTTGAAGGGAGACCTTAGCCCAGGGAGCCGCTAGATGCGTATGCAATCATTCATTGCAGCCAGCATATCCTCAATTTTATTCAGCCTCGCCCTGATCACCGGTTTGGACGGCGCCTCTTTGCCCGTTGTCTCTTCCAAGCGTGTTTGGATTTTCGTCGTGAAGTTTAGGGCGATCTTGTTAAGCAGTGTTCTTCCGGCCAGATACTGAGCGTTTGTGCACTGCAGCCGATCCTGATTAAAGGCCATATCTAACGCCCAATGGCCTTTGTTTTCAATTGCCCAGTGCTGACGAATGGCACGATGCAGAACCTGCTCCACATTCGGGGCATCGTACCTTAATGATGAGATGTAATAGCGGACCTGAGGCCCAAGAATTTCTCCGGTGTTTTTCTTCACCGTGTCAGTGACGGCTTCCACGATCGATCCTTCATCGAGGCCAACCCATTTATTAAGAATTTCTTCCGGTAAAAGAGCTCCCGGAAGAACTCGAGTTTTTCTTTTCGTAATTTTGCCGCCTTGGTCTGTTACCGAAGGCCGCGCAATTTTGTACTCATGTGTTCCCAGTTCGAAGAATCCGCGCACCTGTTCATATGTAAGATCCTGATTAGCCTTCAGAGCCAAACAGTAGTCGGCCTTTTCGGCAATGATCTTTGCGGCGAACTCGGTTTGTGTATTTAAAGCATCTGCTGTGACGATTGCCCCTCGAATGTCTAAAGTGTCGATGAGCTTTGAGGCATGGGTAATTTCGTTGTTCTTTTCACCGATGACTTGCTGAGCCAGAATCAACTCGTTGTCTGCATCCATGATGTTTAAAACATACGGGGAGTGCTGAGAAGAATCCCGGGAAGCCCTGATAGCCTGTCCGTCGACAGCAATTACCGGGTGAGACAGTCTGCTGCGCAGCATCTCAACGAACCGTTCGATCAGAGCGGCATTTTTGTCTTTGCCGATAATCATCGTGATGCGCCTGACGGTATCGTGAGATATTTCCTCATCAGGAAAGTTGGGGAAGGTCTTGCTCAGCAAGGGGCGGCATTGATGCCAGAACTCTGCAATTTCCGTGCAGGAAGTTTTGCCTTGCATCGCAGCAAGAAGAATGACGCAAAAGACAATATCCAATGGGTAAATGATCCGTCCGGGATCTCTGGGATCAATCACTTCTTGGGCAGGTGCGGCAATCTTAGCCGCTTGAAGTGAACCTTTTCTTCTGCGCGGTTCCAGAGTAACCAATTTCTCCAAATCAGTTTCACCGGGCGGAAGTTTTCCCAAAGTCTCCGTTGAAATTCTTCTGCTGTTTTTAATCTTTGGATCGTAAACGCTGACGACTCTTTGAACATAAGTCCAACCGTCTTTTCGTTTCGCACGAATGATAGAAGTGTGCTCTTTTGGGTTATCAGATCTTGGTCTTGACATAGCAATCACCTTATATTGATCTCTAATATTATACTATTCATCACGATAAAGGGCAAGCACTTTTCCTAATAAATTCATGCAATTATCAGAAATTTTCGCAGATATTATTCAGATTTTTTATTAATATCGTGCGTCGAACCTGCATTAAGGATCAACCTCAATAGGCCTTTGGCAATAAGACTGTAAAATATCGAATTCAGCGCTAAGTTTTACCGAGGCTTTTGGGGTTTTAAACAATGATAAGTACAGTGGGTATGGTTGTCACAATTGTGATAATCATCGCAGCCGCAATCGGCGGGGTCTGGTATTGGACCAAGATTAAAGAGGATAAATCCTCGGAGCCGCCTAAAGATAATAGGCATGCAGAGATTCAGGAGCCGATTCTTCGAAATGATGACGCTTTGCCGAAACCCATCAGTCATATAAAGATTCCTTCAGAGGAGCCTAAAGAAGAGGATGCTCCGGCGGCCGAGCCTCCTCTTGAAACAGCAGAAGAAGAGAAGAAAGAGGAATCGGAAGTTTCTGCGCTGCCGGCTGAGCAGTCCGAGCCCTCCGATAACTATCTGGAGCAGCCGCAGCCGGAAGAATTAAGTGAATCGGGCCTTTTTAAACATGATCCGTTCTTAATGGAACTGGTGCGAATTAATTTCCGTAAACCTGTTACGGGCAGCCAGCTGACGCCTTTTGTCCGCAGCGCGCTTGATGAAATCGCTCCGCACGGTCTTCTTCGTGTGCTCGCACTTGAAAGCAACAGCCAGCGCTGGTTCAAACCCGACGCGATCGGTATGTTTGAAGCAGTCGCTTTTTACGTACAGCTTGCTTCAAGTCACGCTTCCTTTAATGATGTGTCTCTGAATCAGCTGAACGGCCAGATTTTCCAAAGAATGGAAATGCATTTGGACGGCAGCTGCGAAATTCAGGATGTGCAGGAGCTGGTGAACCGCACCCAGTATCTGAACGCGCTGATCAAGCAGTTCGGCGTGCAGATTACGCTGCTGCTTCGTCCGATTGAAAAGGTTTCTATTGATACCTTTGAGAGAGAGGCCACGCTTCTTGGGTTCAAGCGCCGCAGCTCCAAGCACTACGAAAAGATCGGAGAGTTGGTAACGGACAAAGAAGGCCGACGTCTCGGCAACCGAAAGGGGACGATCGAGATTCGCTGGATTGATGACAGCAACGTCACGATTTCTCTGAATGTTCCGCTGATTGCGCCCGAGAAGGATCCGCTGCGCCTCTTTATGACGGCAGTGAACGCCTTCGCGGCAGTCTTCGATGCAGAAATTGTCGGCTCTAACGGTAAAGTTATCGACGGCGCGATGATTTCCCTTCTGAAGCAGGAACTCGATCGTTTCTATAAGGAAATGCGTGCCAAAGATGTTGAGCCGGGCAGCCTGAGAGCGCACCGTCTCTTGGATTAGAGTCGGCTCATAATTACTCATTTAATTTTTATCAGAGCCTTCAATCGGTGTAAATTGAAGGCTCTTTTTTATTCTGACCGCTAGGAGACGCAATGTCGGAGACCGAGAATTTAGACCAAGTCAGGCAGCGAATGGAACAGCTCACCGATGAGCTGGAAAAGCATAACAAGGCTTACTACGTTGACAATAATCCGACGATTTCCGATGAGCTTTACGACTCGATGTTTCAGGAACTTTCGCGTCTGGAAGCTCAGTATCCGCAGTTCAAAAGTCTTTTTTCTCCAACCCAGAGGGTGGGTGCTGCCGTACAGAGCGAACTCTCCAAAGTCCGTCACGCCGTGCCGATGCTTTCCATCTATACGGAGACTGACTATACGGCTGAAGGCGCCTATAACTTTGAAGCGCGTATGCGCAGAGAGCTTGAGCTGCCCGAGGATGTATCGATTGAGTACGATACAGAGCTGAAATTTGACGGTTTGGCGATTAACCTCCGATATGAAGACGGTATTTTGGTTCAGGCGGCAACGCGCGGGGACGGTTATACGGGCGAAGATGTGACCGCCAACGTCAAAACGATCCGTACGATTCCGCTTAGGGCTGAGGGACTTCCGAAGGTTTTTGAGGTCCGCGGTGAGGTCATCATGCATAAAGCGGTTTTTGAGCGTCTGAATGAAGAACAGAAGGCGCTCGGCCTGAAACTTTTCGCCAATCCCCGTAACGCGGCTGCGGGCAGTCTGCGTCAGCTCGATCCGGCGCTGACCGCGAAAAGAAGCCTGAATTTCTATGCGTACGGTTTTGGCGAAGTCTCTGAAATGCCGGTGTCCTCTCAGTCGGAACTGTTGGCCTACCTCAAAGGAAAAGGTTTCCCGGTCGCTCCTGAGCACGGTCTGGCGCACAATCCGGAAGAGCTTCAGGCTTTCCATTCGCGTGTCGCGGAAATTCGTCAGGATCTTCCTTTTGACATCGACGGCGTGGTTTACAAAGTCAACAGTTTTGACCGTCAGAAGCAGCTTGGATTTGTGTCCCGCGAACCCCGCTGGGCATGTGCGCATAAGTATCCGCCGGAAGAAGTACAGACGCAGGTGCTCGATATTACGGTCCAGGTGGGAAGAACCGGAAAACTGACTCCGGTCGCTCGGCTGAAGCCGGTGTTTGTCGGCGGCGTTACCGTCAGCAACGTATCCCTCAACAACGAAGAGTTTTTGGAAAAGCTGGGTGTCAAAATCGGAGACACCGTCGTCGTCCATCGTGCCGGCGATGTGATCCCGGAAGTGGTGCGAGTGATTCCCGAACTTCGGCCGGCGGATGCGAAAGATTTTGTGATGCCGGAGATTTGTCCGGTCTGCGGTTCTCATGCCTATAAAGAAGAAGGCGAGAAGGATCGCCACTGCAGCGGAGGTCTCTTCTGCAAAGCTCAGCGTGTACAGGCTATTCTGCATTTTGTCAGCCGTACGGCGATGGGCATTGACGGCATTGGAGAGAAACTCGCAGAACAGCTCATCCACGCTGATTTGGTGAAAACCGTTGCGGACATCTACAAACTGAAGAAAGAAAACCTGCTCGGCCTCGAGCGCATGGGCGAAAAATCCGCGGAAAAGCTTCTTGCCTCTATTGAAGCGTCCAAACATACGACTTTAGAGCGGTTTATTTACGCGCTAGGCGTTCCGGAAGTGGGAGAGGCGACCGCACGGACGCTGGCGTCGCATTTTGGCGCGCTGAAGAAGATTGAGGAAGCATCGCTTGAGCAACTGATGGAAGTCGAAGACATTGGTCCGGCGGTTGCCGAATGCATTCTGCATTTCTTTGCCGAACCGGTGAATCTGGAAGTTATCGGCGCACTGATTGAAGACGGCGTAACGTGGGAAGAAAACCAGGGGACTAAGGACGAGGATCTTCCGTTTAAAGGGATGACTTTTGTTTTAACAGGCTCTCTGCCTACACTCTCTCGTGATAAGGCGAGCGACTTAATCCGAAAATTCGGCGGCAAAGTCAGCGGCTCCGTATCGAAGAAAACCGCTTATGTTCTCGCAGGTGAGGCGGCCGGTAGTAAACTTGCTAAAGCGCAGGAGCTTGGTATTAATATCATTTCTGAAGAAGATTTGTTTAAATTAATCAATCGGGGGGGGGGGACAACACGGATGTCTAATGTTTACGCTTTGATCGGAGGCAGCAGACTCGATCACCTCAGCCGGCTCGAAGGCCGCATGATCGACAGGATCGATACTCCGTACGGCAAAGAACCGGTGGAGCTGACTCGCGGTCAGATTGACGGCCTGGAAGTGGTGTTCCTTTCTCGGCACGGCGTCAAAGAGAAAAAGCCGCCTCATATGATCAATTACCGAGCCAATATCTGGGCGCTTTCGACATTTAAGCCCAAGGCGATTATCGCGCTGGCTTCGGTGGGAGCCGTGCTGGTTGAAGATGAAATCGGCACTGTCGCGATTCCGGATCAGATCATCGACTACACTTGGGGCCGTGAGACCTCGTACAACACCGGCAAAGAGTCTGTCATCAATTTCATTGATTTCACATATCCGTTTGATATGGATCTTCGCGATGAAATTGTGCGTATGGCCGACATCATGAATTTACCGATTGTTGACGGCGGTACCTATGCGGTGACACAGGGTCCGAGATTGGAAACCGCGGCAGAAATCGATCGCATCGATCGTGACGGCGGCCATTATGTCGGTATGACGCTGATGCCCGAAGCATGTCTCGCTAAAGAACTGAATCTGCCCTATGCCGCTATTTGTCAGGTAGTAAATCCGGCTGCCGGCAGAGGGGCTTCCGCTAATTCTGTTGAGATTGCTTCGAATGACGAAGAACTCAATAAAGTGACCGATCAGTGCGTAGATTTAGCGATCAAGACCTTTGTAGAGCTCAATCGCTAGACTTCGAGTACCTCTAAAATCGCGGTTTCAAGTTCTCCGCAGAATGCGGGATCCTGAAGCCGCGGACTTTCTATTAAGAAAATATCTTCAACTCTTTCGCCGAGCGTGGCGATACGCGCGGTCAGCAGGTTCAATTTAAACCGAACAAACACGGTCGCAACGGATGCGAGAAGCCCAAGCCTGTCGGTTGCTACGACAGACAGCAGGTAGATGCGTTCGGAGGCATCGGGACGAAGTGTGACGCTCGGCGTGATCGGGAACTGTCTGGATTGTCTGGAAAGACGCCCCTGGACAGGCGGCTGAAGTTTTTCGCCGCTGTCGATGAGGCGCGCGAGTTTTACTTCGAACTCTTTGAGCGTTGCTCCGAAAGTCGGATCCGATTCATCGTCCGTAACAATGAATGAGTCGACGACTCTGCCGTCTTTGCCGGTGTGAATTCTCGCCTCCAGAACCGACAGGTTCGTTCTCTGCAGGGCAGAGACAATCTGAGCGAACAGTTCCGGCCGGTCCTTTGTAAAAACCAGAATTTCGTGGGCGTGTTCCAAACCGCGCAGAGGACGTGCAGCGACAAAGGAATGCTCGGACTCAAGGTGCGGAAGCAGCGTCTTGGCATGCCAGACGATATTGCGCACTGAATGCTTCATAAAATAGGCGACGTCAAAATTATCCCAAAACGCATTGATTCGTTCGGTGTCCTGCGCCGAGAATTTGCAGAGCGCAAGCGCATCCTGACGGCGGCGTGCGACCAGCATGCCGCGGGTCATCTTCCTGCCTTTAAGAATTTTGGCGGTTGATAAGAATAAATCCTGAAGCAGCTGAGCCTTCCACGCGTTCCATATCTTATGGGAGGTCGCACGAATATCACAGACAGTGATGAGGTAGAGGCCGACCAGACGGTCCAAATTTCCTACTTTCCGAGCAAATGCCTCGACAACCTCCGGATCGGAAATATCCTGTTTCTGAGCAACCTGACTCATGGTCAGATGTTCTCGCACCATAAACTCGATGTACTCGGCATCATCGCTTTTAAGGTTTAGACGCCGGCAGAGATCCCTAACAATCTCCGCGCCGATTTTGCTGTGGTCTCCGCCTCGGCCTTTGCCGATGTCATGATAAAGAAGCGCAAGTACCAGTCGCCAATTATCCTTCAGCGATACCATCAGCTCCGTACACATGGGCAGTTCATGCGCATTTTCACTGTGAGTGAAATTTCTGAGGTAGCGGATCGCGAGCAGCGTGTGCTGATCTACGGTGTAGGCGTGGAAAAGATCGTGCTGCATCTGACCGACTATTTTCTTGAAACCCGGCAGCAGCCTTCCAAGCACACCCCAGTGATTCATCTCATTGAGCGCATGCCAGACGCCGCGGCGGCCCTGAATGATTTTTAGAAATGCCTGCAGGTTTTTCGGATCCTCACTCCAGGATTCATCCATCAGCATGTGTGCGCCAAAGAGCGCTCGGTAAAGACGTGATGATTTACGGGCGATCTCAGGATGCCGCTCCTGAATCATAAAGGCCTGAAGAATTCGCGTGCGTGATTCCTCGAACGCATTGTCCGAAGCGATGTCGAGGACTTCTCCGCGGACAGTAAAACCGTCGATCAGATCAAGGGGCGGTCCGCTGTCAGTGACAAAACGCTCTTTGACCGCTTGAAGAATAATACTGTTGAGTTGCCCGATGGTTTTGGCGTTGACATAAAAACGCTGCATCAGGATTTCGCTGGCTCGACGGCCGGGGACGCCGCTTAGTCCTAGTTTTTTGGCTAACGGCTCCTGGATCTCAAATACCAGTCGGTCTTCGTGCCGGCTCGTGAGCAGGTGCATGTGTATTCTCAGTCGGTACAAGTTAACGCGCACCATTTCCAAGAGGTCGCATTCACGCCTCGTGATTAGGCCGGAGCGGTGTACTTCGTCAAAAGTCGCGCCGAATTTTGCAGCACGAAGTACCCAGATGAGAATATTCAGATCTCTGAGGCCGCCGGGAGATTCCTTGATATTGGGTTCAAGCGTGTACGAACTCTCGTGGTATTTAAGATGACGGTGTTCCTGCTCAATAAATTTAGCTCGGTAGAAGGATTTGAAATCCAGACTCTTCTCAAGTTCGGAGGTATAGCGTTTAAAGAGTTCCGAATCGCCCGCGATTAACCGGGATTCCAACATCGCGGTTTGGGCCGTGATATCTAACCGTGCCTGTTCGATGCACTCATCGAGTTTGCGAACTGAGTAACCGACGGTCAGTCCGAGCGACCAAAGCTCTCCGATAACGGCACCGACAGAGTTAAGTTCGGAATCCAGCACGTCATCCGGGAGTAAAAAGAGAAGGTCAAGATCCGAGTAGGGAAAGAGCTGCTCTCTTCCGAAGCCGCCGATTGCGACGACCGAGATTCTGGAAGAGAGCTCCTTAAGTTTCAGAATTTCGCGGACCGCTTCATCTGCCGCCCGCGAATGTTCGAGAAGATATTTATCGGCATCATTCGTCTCTGCGAAATCATTAGCCAGCTGCTGTCGAGTCTTTTTGAAGTTGTTGATGATTTCACTGATCTGCATATGCCGAAATTGTTTCGTTACTTGGTTTTAACCCAGGAGGGGACTGCGGGGCTGCCTTCGGATACGGTGAGGACTTCCCAACCGGTATCAGTGACCAGCACGGTATGCTCCCACTGCGCGGAAAGACTTTTATCCTTGGTCACGGCGGTCCAGCCGTTGGAGAGGATGGTGAGCTCTTTGCGCCCGGCGTTGATCATCGGTTCGATCGTAAAAATCATACCGGGCTTCATTTCCGCTCCGGCACCCATTTTGCCGTAATGAAGAACCGGAGGCTCCTCATGGAATCCGACGCCGACACCGTGGCCGGTGAATTCTTCGACAACGCTGCAGCCCTGAGCGTGCGCAAATTTCTGAATAGCGTAGCCGATATCGCCGAAGTGTGCGCCGGGTTTGACCATTTCAATGCCTTTCCACATCGCATCGTAGGTGACAGCAATCAGATGGTTGGCGGCGATGGAGCATTTTCCGACGCAGAACATACGGCTTGTGTCACCGTAATAACCGTTTTTAATAACCGTGACGTCAATATTAAGGATGTCTCCCTTTTTGAGAACCTTGGGTCCCGGGATGCCGTGGCAGACCTGATGGTTGACCGAGATGCAGGTTGCTTTAGGGTAAGGGATGCTGTGGTCCGGGTCATATCCGAGGCATGCGGATTTATCCTTCAGCACATCTTCGGTGTAGCGGAGCATCAAATCATCAAGATATTCGGTTGTTACTCCGGGTTTGACAAACGGAGTGATGTAGTCCAGAACCATTGAAGCGTCTTTGCAGGCTTCGCGGATTCCCGCGATTTGTTCCGGCGTCTTTATAAGAATTTCTCTTTTAGCCATTTAAATTCAGTTCTCTCTATTTATAGAAACACAGATGCGCGTTATTTTAGTTGATCTCAATATCGAATTAATGTGCCGCTCGGCACTATGGGCGTTGAATTTTTATTGAGACGCCAGCGCGCATCGGTTTGTAATTTATTGTTCGTTCTGCATAATTTTTTTCTTTTCGTGCTAGAATCCCGCGGTCTTCGAAATATTCGAAAGACGAATTATTTTTTATTAGCGCAGCCTCGCAAACAGGGTTCCGGTCGGAATAGGTGAGGCTGTTGGAATTAAACCCTTAAGGAATTACAAATATGTCATCTCTGAGCATGCGTGAACTGCTCGAAGCTGGTGCACATTTCGGTCACCAGACTCGTTTTTGGAACCCCAAGATGTCCCAGTACATTTTCGGTTCCCGCAACAAGATTCACATCATCAACCTTGAAAAGACCGTCGCCAAATTCGACGAAGCCGCCAAGTTCCTGACAAACCTGGCTGCTCAGAAAGGCACGATCCTCTTCGTTGGTACAAAGCGCACATCTCGTGACGCCATCGTAGCTGAAGCCACACGCTGCGGTATGCCTTACGTTGATCAGCGCTGGCTCGGCGGCATGCTGACAAACTTCAAGACTGTTAAAGTTTCCCTGAAGAAGCTCAGAGAAATGGAACAGCTCGTTGCTGACGGCGGCCTCGAGAAAATGACAAAGAAAGAAGCGCTTGATTTCACACGCGAACTCGAGAAGCTGAACAAGGCCATGGGCGGCATCAAAGACATGAACGGTCTGCCTGACGCTCTGGTTGTTGTTGACGTCGGCTACCACAAGATCGCTATTCAGGAAGCCAACAAGCTTGGAATCCCTGTTGTCGGTATCGTCGATACAAACCACAATCCGGCCGGTGTTGACTACGTCATCCCGGGCAATGACGACAGCGCTCGCGCCGTTGCTCTGTACACCAAGGGTTTCGCTGATGCGATCCTTGCTGGCAAGAACAAGAATCTTGACGAAACTGTCAAGGCTGCTAAGGCCGATGACTTTGTTGAAGAAACCGTCGTCGAAGAAAAGGCTGAGTAATTTAGCCCCTTCACATAGGTAGTCTTGAGAGGGGCGTTTTCGCCCCTTTCTTTTAATCCGATTTTTTACTTTTTAAGGAAAATACAATGGCTGTTGTAACTGCCGCTATGGTCAAAGAACTTCGTGTTAAAACCGACGCTCCGATGATGGAGTGCAAGAAGGCTTTGACAGAAGCTGACGGTGATCTTGCAAAAGCAGAAGAAATTCTGCGCGTCAAGCTTGGCAACAAAGCAACTAAAGCTGCCAGCCGTATTACTGCTGACGGTGTTGTTGCGATCTACATTGATGAAAACGGTAAGAACGGCGCTATCGTCGAGCTGAACTCTGAAACCGACTTCGTTGCGAAGAACGAAGATTTCATCGCTTTCGCCGATGAAATCGCCAAACTCGTTGCCGATCACAAGCCGACTGATCTTGAAGCTCTCGGTCAGCTTAAGATTGGCGACACCACTGTCGAAGAAAAGCGTAAGGCGCTTATCGGCAAGATCGGTGAAAACATCACTGTTCGCCGCTTCCAGATCCTTGAAGGCAAGGGCAAGCTCTCTACATACATCCACGGCGGCTCCAAGATCGGCGTTATCGTTGACGTTATCGGCGGTACCGATGAAGTCGCTCATGACGTCGCGATGCATATCGCCGCTTCCAAGCCGAAAGCTCTTGACCAGTCCGGTATTCCCGCTGAACTGATCGAAAGAGAACGCCGCGTTGCGATTGAAAAAGCTCACGAAGCCAACAAACCTGAGAACATGATCGAACGTATCGCTGAAGGCTCCGTTCAGAAGTTCCTCAAAGAAGTTACGCTTCTTTCTCAGCCGTTCGTTAAAGACGACAAGCAGACAGTTGGTCAGCTTCTGAAGTCCAACAATGCTACAGTATCTTCATTTGCCCTCTTTGTAGTTGGCGAAGGTATGGAAAAACGCTCCAACGACTTCGCGGCTGAAGTTGCTGCTCAGGTCGCTGCTGCGCGCGTTTAATTTCTCTTAATTCGGAGCAAAAGATGAGTGAGACTGGACAAACAAAGACAAAACGGATTCTTCTTAAATTATCCGGCGAAGCCCTGATGGGCGACAAAGCCTTCGGTATTAACCGCGACACGCTGAAAAGCATCGTCGGTGAGATATCTGAAGTTGTGAAATTGGGTGTCCAGCTTGCCATCGTAGTCGGCGGCGGCAATATCTTCCGCGGTGTTGCGCTTGGTTCAACCGGTATGGACCGTGCCACCGGCGACTATATGGGTATGCTCGCCACCTGCATGAACGCTATGGCGCTTCAGGATGCGCTGCGCAACAGCGGCATTGAAGCCCGCGTTCAGTGCGCTCTTGATATTGATCAGGTTGCTGAGCCGTATATTCGCGGAAAAGCCCTGAGTCATCTGAAGAAAGGCCGTGTTGTGATCTTTGCCGCCGGTACCGGCAATCCGTTCTTTACAACGGATACCGCCGCAGCGCTTCGCAGCGCTGAAATCGGCGCCGATATGGTGCTGAAGGCCACACAGGTTGACGGAGTTTATTCTGCAGATCCGAAAAAAGATCCGGACGCTAAGCTCTATAAGTCCATTTCTTTTGATGAAGCGATTCAGAAGAAACTGAAGATTCTTGACGCGACCGCGTTTACGCTGTGCCGCGATCAGGGCATGCAGATCCGCGTCTTCAATCTGCACAAACCGGGCGCGCTCAAACGCGTTGTGCTCGGAGAAGACGAGGGCACGCTCGTTCATCTCTAAGCTCTGAGAGAATTGAACCATGGGCCGGGAATTTCCCGGCTTTTTTCATGCATTAAAAAGCCCAGACAGGCCGGGCGGTATAAAGGATGAATACAGAGGAAGTGTTATTTGCTTTCTTTGTGTTCTTTCTTCTCTTCTTTCATTTTGTTTTCGGCTTGGATCTTTTCGCGAAGTTCATCGCTTTTTTGTTCCTGATCCTTAAGAATGCCGTTGAACATTTTTTCGATTTTTGCCATGTCTTTCTCCTCTTACATCGACGCTTCAGAATAGCGCAGAGGCTAAAGTGCGCAGGCTCCTGCCGCTCGAATCGAGCAGAAAGAGCGGCGGGAAAAGACTTGCGTCAAATGGTAACTTTTTATAGGGCTTGCGGCTGTCATCCGTGTGGAAAACCATGATAAACTCAAAAGATTAAGACGTTACGAAGACCGCATCCGCTTGACAGCGGAATTGATTTACCAGCAAGAAATTAGACAGGTTACTGATATATGACAACAAAAGAGATTTTTTCACAGACTGAACATCACATGAAGCGTTCCATTGAGACGCTTAAAGACTCTTTTATGAAGATTCGTACAGGACGCGCTCATACTGGCCTGCTCGAACATATCACTGTTGATTACTACGGCTCACCGACCCCCATCAGCCAGGTTGCCCAGCTTGGTCTTGCCGATGCGCGCACGATCACCGTTCAGCCGTGGGAAAAGAAAATGGTTGCTGTTGTTGAAAAAGCGATCTGCAATTCCGACCTCGGTCTGAATCCTGCTACATCCGGCGATGTTATCCGTGTTCCGATGCCTCCTCTGACTGAAGAGCGCCGTCGTGATCTTACAAAAGTCGTCCGCGGTGAAGCCGAAGACTGCAAGGTTGCTGTCCGCAATCTGCGTCGCGACGCCAATACCAAGGTCGCCGCTCTTCTGAAAGAGAAAGAGATCACTGAAGACGATGAGCGCCGCTCTAATACGGAAATCCAGAAACTCACCGATAAGTACATCGGAGAGATCGATAAGCTTTCCGCAGAGAAAGAAAAAGAAATTATGACCGTTTAGTACGGTTCGCACCCTATGCCGGGTAGTAATACAAACGAAAAGCCATGTGCTCGGGTGCCCCGGCACGTGGCTATTGTTATGGACGGCAACGGAAGATGGGCAAAAAAGCGTATGCTTCCGCGTCTTGTCGGACATCAAAAAGGGGTAGAGAGCGTTCGTCGTGTGCTGCAGGTCGCCGCGAAAGCCGGTGTCTGTCATCTTTCTCTGTTTGCCTTTTCCAGTGAGAATTGGAACCGACCGAAAGAGGAAGTGCAGGGCTTGATGAAGCTCTTTCTTTCGTCTTTGCGCAAGGAAATTGAATCGCTGCATAAATCCGGCGTTCGGATCCGATTTATCGGCGATTTGAGCGCTTTTTCCGCAGAACTGCGCAGAGAAATAGACGAAGCGGAGCGCAAAACTGAGAACAATAAAGCAATTACGCTGAATCTCTGTATTAATTACGGCGGCCGCTGGGAGATTTTAGAGGCGGCAAGAAAGATCAGGGACAGCGGCGCAGAGTTTACACAAGAGCAGCTGAGCGCAAATCTGCCAATGGCAGAGTCCGGTGATGTGGATCTTTTTATCCGCACCAGCGGAGAGATTCGGATCAGCAATTTTATGCTCTGGCAGCTTGCCTATAGTGAACTTTATTTCACAGACATCCTGTGGCCGGATTTTGGTGAAAAAGAATTTTCCGATGCTTTAGCTTGGTATGCAGGCAGAGAGAGACGTTTTGGCCAAACATCGGAACAAATTAAAGAATCGTCTCGAAAGGAATAGACGTATGCTTCTGCAAAGAGTCATTACAGCGGTTGTTTTGCTGATTATCGTGATCGGAGCCCTTCTTATTTCTCCGCTTGCGTTTACCGCTGTTGCCGCCGTCGCGATCGGATGCTGTTTTTGGGAGTGGCTGCGCCTGTGCCGCTGGAACTCCGCGCTTGCCGGAGTCTGCGGGGCATTAGCCGCTTGTTTCTTCTTTTATATTGAATATGCTTCTCCGGCCTTTCTTCAGGGGCTGCAGAGCGGTACCGGCCTGATGGTCATCACCTGTGCGGCGACGGTTCTTTGGGCTGTTATTACTTTGCTTGTCTTCACACGCAGAACAACGGGCTGGCAGGTAAAACCGATTTTCGGTTCAGTTCTGGCCTGGGTTATTCTGCCTGCGGCATGGTTCTCTCTGATGTACCTGTTCCGTTCAAAGGGACCGATCTACATGCTTTCGGTTTTAGCTATTGTGTGGGTTGCCGACATCGTGGCTTATTTCGGCGGCCGCGCAATGGGCGGACCGAAGATGGCTCAGGGGATCAGTCCGAAAAAGACTTGGTCGGGCGCGCTGACGGCGTTTGTCTGCGTGATTGCGCTTTCGTATGTCCTTTATTGGGCTCAGCCTTCTTTCCCGCTCTGGAGCAATTCGATTATTTCGGGCCTGGATATTTGGGCCTCCGACTTGGTGCTCTTTATTGCGGTTCTTTTTTCCATTGCCGGAGATTTGTTTGAGAGCGCGCTCAAGAGATCCGTCGGAATTAAGGACTCAAGCAATCTTCTGCCCGGTCACGGCGGCTTTTACGATCGCCTGGACGCCCAGATGAGCGTTCTGCCGTATTCTGTTTTTGTTCTTCTGTTTCTTCAAGGCTTCTAATCTGCGACCATGCAAAACGTAGCGATTCTCGGAGCGACGGGCTCCATTGGAAAAAGCACGCTGGATGTGCTTGAGCTCTATCCTGACAAATTCCGTCTGTATGCGGTCACCGCGCACTCCCGCGTAAAAGAGCTCGCAGAGATTGCCAAGCGGTTTAATGTTTCTTTGGCGGTGACTTCGGATCCGTCGAAATTAGAAGCGCTGAAGGAAGCCCTGGCGGCGATCGGCTGCAATGCACGGGCTGAAGCAGGCGCCGAGGCGGTTGCTCGTCTAGCGGCCTCGCCGGAAGTTGATATTGTCGTAGGTGCCATTGTCGGCGCAGCTGGCATTGTTTCTACATTCCGCGCGGCGGAAGCCGGCAAGAAGCTTTTGCTTGCCAATAAGGAGAGTGTGGTCTGCGGCGGCAAACTTCTCATGGACACCGTTAAGCGGTGCGGTGCGACGCTGATGCCGGTGGACAGTGAACACAACGCGATCTTCCAGTGTCTTGTGGGCGAGACCGAACGTTCGCGTGAAAAAGCACGCATTATTCTGACCGCTTCAGGCGGTCCTTTCCGAACCAGAAAAGACCTTTCCGACGTGACGATCGAAGAGGCGACGCATCATCCGAATTGGTCGATGGGACGCAAAATTACGGTGGATTCCGCCACGCTGATGAATAAGGGGCTGGAAGTCATTGAAGCGCGCTGGCTGTTTGACTTTCCGCCCGAACGCATTGACGTGGTGGTTCATCCGCAGAGCATCATTCACTCAATGGTTGAATACGAGGACGGCGTTGTGATCGCTCAGATGGGCGCGCCGGATATGAAAAACACGATTGCTTACTCTTTAGCGTATCCGGATCGATTTACGGCAGGAGTGACCCCGTTAAAATTTTCTCAGATAAAAACATTGACTTTTGAAGACCCGGATTTAAATCGTTTCCCTCAGCTCGGCTATGCCTATGAAGCGCTTAAGATGGGCGGTTCGGCCAGTATTGTGCTTAATGCCGCCAATGAGATCGGTGTTGAGGCGTTTCTTGAGGGACGTATCGGCTTTACGGATATTGCCGTTTTGTGCCGCTCCATGATGTATGGTTTCCAGCCGCCGGCTCCGACAACTCTGGAGGAAATTCTTGAGACGGACAGACAGGCAAGAGAGCTGGCTCGGGCGTGGGCAGACGGATATCCCGAACATCGGAGAGATAAGAATTGACATTGATGACGACAGTAATCGCTTTTATTGTCACCATCGGAGTTTTGATCACTTTTCATGAGGCGGGCCACTATTTAGCGGCACGCCTTTGCGGTGTCAAAATTTTGAAATTTTCGATTGGTTTTGGCAAACCGCTTTTCTCATGGAAAAGAAAAAATGACCCGGACGGGACTGAGTGGTCCGTAGCGGCGCTTCCGCTCGGCGGATATGTCCGTATGCTTGACGAGCGGGATCCGGCCTGCCTGCCGATAAAACCGGAGGACGCGGACCGTACGTTCGGTTCCAAGTCGGTTTGGCAGAGATTTTTCATTGTGGCCGCAGGCCCGGCTGCGAATCTGATTTTAGCGGTACTGCTTTTTGCCGCAGTGTTTATGGTCGGCAGCGTACAGCCGCTTCCTGTAACTGCGGAACCTCCCGCCGGAACGCCGGCGGCTGAGATTGGTCTTCATCGCGGAGATCAGATCGTGAGGGTGGACGGTTCAGCCGTAAAGAGTTTTGCCGATCTTCGTTTCGAGCTGATTAACAAATTCGGCAAAGAAGTTCCTATTGAAGTGCATTCCCCCAACGGAGCGGAGTTTGAGCGCACGCTGGATTTGAGAAATGTCGGTTTTGACTCTCTCAGCCAGGATGACGATCCGCTGACCCGTATCGGTCTGTCTTTGCAAGTCAGCCGTCCCATTATTACCGGATTTGTCGGAGATTCCGCTGCCAAAGAAGGCGGCCTGGAAGTTGGTGACGAAGTCATCAGCATTAATGGCAAAGCAGTTCCAATGCCCGCTGACCTGGTCGAAGCGGTTAAAAAGTCGCCCGGCATGCCGTTGGAATTTATCGTTGATCGCCAAGGGAAAGAGTTTAAATTCCGCGTAACACCTTCAGCACATCTTGAAGCCGACGGAGAAGAAGCCGGACGCATCGGGGCTTCCATTGGCGTGGATTACCCGAAAACAAAAGTTGCATACGGTTTTTTTGAAAGTTTGCTTCAAGGCGTACGTAAGACATGGGAGACGGCCTCAGTTTCTCTGAAAATGATCGGATTGATGTTTACCGGAGATGTTTCGGTAAAAAACATTTCCGGTCCGGTTTCTATCGCCGATTATGCCGGACAGTCCGTCCAGCTGGGCTTTATCCCGTTTTTATCCTTCCTTGCCGTCATCTCGGTAAGTTTAGGAATATTGAACTTACTACCGATTCCTATGTTGGACGGGGGCCATCTCCTGTATTATTCTCTCGAAATGATTAGAGGCAAGCCTGTATCCGAATCTTTTCAAAGTGCAGCCCAAAAAGTTGGGATTGCTGCTTTGTTAGGTTTGACTGTGCTCGCTCTTTTTAATGATTTGACGAGGCTTTTTTCATAGTTTTAAGAGAGCCGATTTTTATTAAGAATTTATGCCTTATCCTAAGAAAATTACGTTAGCCTGTCTGGGCGCGCTTATGGCAGCTCAAGTGTGGGCCCAAGGACATGTGATCAAAGACATTCGTCTTGAGGGTATTTCCAGAACAGAAGCCGGCACCGTCTTTTCGCATCTTCCTATTCGAGTTGGCGACACCTACACAGCTGAGCTCGGTGCCATGTCCTTGAGATCGCTTTATGCCTCCGGTATGTTCCAGGATGTTCAGCTTGATATGGACGGCAACGTTTTAGTGGTCCGTGTTCAGGAACGCCCGACGGTCGCAAACATCCATACCACCGGTATTGCGGAGTTCGATTCAAAAGGTGTTGAAAAATCGCTTAGATCGGTCGGACTTTCTGAAGGTTCTGTTTTTGACAGAGCGGTTTTGGATAGGGCTGTTCAGGAATTAAGAAGACAGTATTTGACCCGCGGAAGATATTCCGCGGAGGTCAAAACAACGGTGACTCCGGTTGAGCGCAACCGTGTACGCGTCAATATTGACGTTGATGAAGGAACGACTTCCAAGATTCAGCAGATTCGATTCATCGGCAACAAGGTTTATTCCGAAGGTGACCTTCGCGACGAGATGCAGCTTGGTACGCCGAACTGGTTCTCCTGGTACACAAAACGCGACCAGTATTCAAGAGAAAAGCTGGAAGCTGACTTGGAAGCCATCCGTGCGCTTTACAACAACAACGGTTATCTGGATTTCAAGATTGACTCCACTCAGGTTTCCATCAGCCCGGACAAGTCCGGTATTTACGTCACCATTAACGTTGACGAAGGCAAGCGCTACAAGATTAAAGGCATTCGTCTGACCGGCGACATGCTCGGTCTGGAACCTGAGTTTGAAGAGCTGGTTGATATTAAACCGGGCAGCGTTTACAACGCTTCGGCCATTAATGCTCTGGGCAAAAAGTTCACCGATAAGCTTTCGACGGTTGGTTACGCCTTTGCAAGAGCCGTTCCGTCTCCGGTTGTCGATCCGGAAAATGACGACGAAGTCACGATTGTTTATACGATTGACCCGGGCAGACGCGTCTACGTTCGCAACGTGCTGATTTCCGGCAACACTCGCACGCAGGACGAAGTCATTCGCCGCGAAGTTCGTCAGTATGAAGCCAGCTGGTTTGACAGCGATAAAGTCGCGGTTTCGCGAGACCGTATCGACCGTCTCGGCTTCTTCGAAACCGTGACGGCTGAGCCGACTCCGGTAGCCGGTTCTCCTGACGAAGTGGATTTGAACGTGCATGTTAAAGAACGTCCGACCGGCAACATTTCCGTCGGTGCGGGCTACTCTACTTCCGAGGGTATTATTCTTTCGGGCGGATTCTCGCAGAACAATATTTTCGGTACCGGCAACTCTCTTTCTCTTGAAGTCAATACTTCCAAGAGCTCCAGAACCTATGCCGCAAACTTTACGCAGCCGTACATTACGACTTCCGGCATCAGCCAGTCGTTTGAAATTTACGACCGCCGCTTAGACCTGGATGAGTTGGAAATTACCGACGACGTTAAGTACGAAACTTACGGTGCCGGTGTGACATACGGTATTCCGATCACTGAGAACGATCAGATTTTCCTTGGCGGAAAATTTGAAATGACGGACGTGACGCTTGGAGCCAATGCGCCTCAGCGTTACCGTGAGTATGTTCATGACTTCGGTGACAAGCCGAAATCGGTCGCGCTGACATTGGGCTGGTCCAGAGACAGCCGAGACAATATTCTTGCTCCGACCAGAGGTCGTTATCAGCGCTTGTTCGGTGAAGTGTCCATGCCGGTTCTTGACCTGAGATACTACCGTGCAACGTATCAGTTCCAGCAGTTTGTGCCAATTACGAAGTCGATTACATTCGCGTTTAACACCGAGCTTGGCTACGGTGACGGCTATAACGGCAAAGAGTATCCGTTCTTCAAGAACTTCTACGGCGGCGGTATCGGTTCTGTCCGCGGCTACGAAACTTCATCTTTAGGTCCTCGTGATTCTGACGGCGATGCTTCCGGCGGTAACCGCAAACTGAACTTCTCGATTGAGCTTCTGACACCGATCCCCGGAGCAGACCGTACACTGCGTATGTTTACATTCCTTGACGGCGGCTGGGTCTGGGGCCGTAAAGCCAATTACTCCAGTGACGGTTCCCTTCTTGGGTACCAGAAGGACAGACTGGACCTCGGAGATTTGAGATACTCCGTGGGTGTCGGTTTAGCCTGGATTTCGCCGATGGGACCGCTTAAACTGAGTTTCGCGTTCCCGCTGAATAAGAAGAATTCCGACGAACTTGAAAGATTCCAATTCCAAATTGGTACAGGTTTCTAGTTAATTGTGGCACAATTAGAAAATTGTGTAGGAGATACATTCATGCAAAAAAAATGGTTGGCGGTTGCTCTTGCTTCCGCATTAGTTTGCTCTGCTTCGACAGCAGTCCTTGCAGACGAAGTTAAGATTGGAGTCGTTAACACAGAAGTTATTCTTCGTGATTCTCCTGCTGCACAGGCTGCGAGCAAGAAACTGGAAAGCGAATTTTCCAAACGCGACAAAGAGATCAACGCTGCCGGTCAGCGTTTGAAGAGCGATTTCGAACGTTTTGAAAAGAATGCTCCGACCATGACTGATCAGGAACGTCTGCGCAAACAGCGCGATCTTCAGGATCGTGACCGCGACTTCCAGCGTCGTCAGCGCGAACTGCGTGAAGACTTCAACCAGCGCAGAAACGAAGAACTTCAGAAGCTTCTTCGTCAGGCCAACACGGTCATCAAGAACATTGCTCAGCGTGAAAAGTATGATCTGATTCTTCAGGAAGCGATTTACGTCAATCCGAAGATTGATATTACAGATCAGGTCCTGAAAGAGCTGAAGTAATTTTCCTCATTACAACAAGCAGGCCCGGTGTCTGCTTGTTGTCTTAAGTGCGCAGTCCGCACCCATTGCGGCTTAAACTGACACCGGGTTTCAAAGAACAGATTTTTGTTCTCCGTGCAGTTAAGCTAAATTTTTTGCCACGGAGGCATAATCATGAACCAGCAGACAGAACCGCTCACACTGCTAGAGTTGGTGGATCGCATCAAAGAGAAGAGCAACGACACGCTCCTCAGCACGATCAGCGCCAACGGCGGTTCGGCAAAAATTCACTCTATTGCTCCGCTTGAGACAGCGGGATTCGGCGAAGTTGCATTTCTCGCCAACAGCAAATACCGAGATGCGGCTAGAGACAGTAAAGCGACCGCGTTAGTTCTTACCGAAGAAGATAAAAAGACGATTTGGGGCGAAGACGAGCCTGAACGCATTCTGGTTGTCACACGCAATCCATACGCCTGGTTCGCCCTTGCGCTTCAAGTGATGTTCCCGCAGGTCAAAGCACAGCCGGGCATTGATGCAAGAGCGGTTGTCGAAGAGGGCGCTGAGATTGATGAATCCGCAACCGTCGAAGCCGGAGCCGTTATTCGCAAAGGCGCCAAGATCGGTGCCCGCTGCTTTATCGGGGCCAATTCCGTCATTGGAGAGGGCACGGTCATCGGCGAGGATTCGCATATTTATCCGAACGTCAATATTTATTATGGCTGCAAAATCGGCCCGCGCAATATTATTCATTCCGGCGCGGTTATCGGAGCTGACGGCTTCGGTTTTGCGCCGCTCGATCGCCGTTATGTCAAGATTCCTCAGATCGGCGCGGTAGAAACCGGAGAGGATGTTGAGATCGGCGCGAATACCTGTATTGACCGCGGCGCGCTTCTTAGTACGACGATTGGCGACGGCACCAAGATCGATGACCTGGTCATGATCGGTCACAACTGCAAAGTCGGCAACAATGTTGTTTTGTCGGGCCGTACGGGTCTTGCAGGCAGCACAACGATCGGCGACAACGTTCAGGCCGGCGGCGGCTCAGGCTTTGCCGGTCATTTGAAGGTCGCGGCCGGCTCAATTATCGGCGGCGGCGCGGGCGTTCCCGGCAATATTGATAAACCGGATTATTATGCAGGCTATATTCCTGCTATGCCGCACAAAGAGTTTTACAACATTCTTTCCGTTATCAAACGGCTTCCTGAAATTCGCCGTCAGCTTAATCGCCTGTCGGCTAAGATTGATTCTTTAACTGAGAAATAATATGCAAGACATTAATGACATCATGAGGCTTCTGCCGCATCGTTATCCGTTCCTTCTGGTTGACCGCGTACTTGAGACCAACGGTGTGGATAAACTGATTGCCATTAAAAACGTGACGGTTAATGAGCCGCAGTTTACCGGTCACTTCCCGGGCGTTCCCGTAATGCCGGGTGTGCTGATTATTGAAGCGATGGCTCAGGCCTGCGCGATGCTCGCATTTGCGCGCATGGGCGGAGAGCGTGATCCGGAAAAGCTTTTCTATTTTGCGGCGATTGACAACGCTCGCTTCAAACGCGTTGTCATTCCCGGCGACCAGCTTCGCTTTGAATGTACTTTCCTTCGAGAAAAAGCCGGCATGATCAAGATGCACTGCGACGCGACTGTTGACGGTCAGCTTGCTGCCTGCGCCGACATGATGTGTTCTTACCGCACCCCTAAAAAGTAAAGGCTGAATATGGCTAATATTCATCCATCATCCATCGTAGATCCTGCTGCGAGAATTGCGGACGATGTTGTCATCGGTCCCTTCTGCACGATCGGCCCGAATGTGGAGATCGGCGCAGGCACGACGCTGCAGAGCCATATCGTCGTGACCGGCCATACGGTGATCGGAGAGCGCAATAAAATTTACGCGTTTGCCGCCATCGGTATTGATCCCCAGGATAAAAAATACCGCAATGAGCCGACTCGCCTGGTGATCGGAAACGATAACGTCATTAGAGAGCACTGCACGCTCTCAACCGGAACGATTCAGGATCATTCACTCACGCAAATCGGCGACGGCAACCTTTTGATGGCGAACGTGCATATCGCGCATGACTGTGTGGTTGGCGACGGCACGATTATTGCCAACAATGTTGGACTTGCCGGTCACGTGCATGTCGGCAATGACGCAATCATCGGCGGTCAGTCCGGCGTACATCAGTTTGTGCGCATCGGGCGCGGAGCAATGCTCAGCGGCGGTTCGATGGTTCGTCAGGACATTATTCCTTACGGCATGTACCAAGGTTATCCTGCGGCTCCGTTCGGCATCAACGTAGAAGGCATGAAGCGCCATGCATATACTCACACGGCGATTCGCGCCGCTCGTCAGGCCTACCGTTTGATTTTCCGTGACGGCAATACGATTGCTGAGGCGGTCACTGCGATTAACGCTCTTGCGGACAGTATTGACGACGAACAGGCAAAGAAGGTATGCGCACTGATGCGTGACTTTATTGAGTCTTCACCGAGAGGGATTGCCCGCTAATGGAGAAACTCACATCCAACTCGATCGTATGGACCGCCGGAGAGAACAGCGGAGACTACTTGGCTTCGCGTGTTCTTCCTTCGCTTTCCGAGGCATTCCCGCAAATGGCGATGGAGGGTATCGGCGGAGAAAGAATGGTCGCCGACGGTCTTCAGAGCTGGTACAGCGCGAGTGAACTCTCTGTGCGCGGCTATCTTGAAGTTGTGCGGCATTTGCCGAGAATTCTGAAGATTCGCCATGACGTGATACGCCGCACGCTCGAAAATCGACCTGCGGCATACATCGGCGTGGACGCGCCCGACTTTAATCTGGCGATTGAAGAAAAAGTGCGTTCAACCGGCATCCCGGTCGTCCATATGGTTGCGCCGGCTGTTTGGGCGTGGCGTCCGCAGCGTATCCATCAGATTAAAAGGGCGGTTGATCACTTGCTGCTGGTATTTCCTTTTGAGGAAAAAATATTCCGCGAAGCCGGCATCAGCTGCACGTACATCGGTCATCCGCTTGCGGATTTAATTCCGATTGAACCTGACACGCTCGGTGCTCGTGAGAAGATCGGTTTAAAAACAGTCGGACCGGTGATCGCGATTCTTCCCGGAAGCCGTAAAGACGAGATTAAATGGTGTGCGCCTGAATTCTTCGGCGCGGCGGATTTGGTGCTTAAATCAGAACCCACGAGTCGTTTTGTGATTCCCGCGGCTGACGCTAAACGTAAAGAAGAGATTCTGAAGGTTTTGGATCAGTTCCCGGCGGTGAAAGAAGCGTCTTTAATTTTAGACGGGCAGTCTCACACGGCAATGGAAGCTTCGGACGCGATTTTGGTCGCAAGCGGAACAGCGACACTTGAGGCGGCGCTCTATAAGAAGCCGCTGGTTATCGGCTACAAGATGCCCGCGTTGTCGGCGATGCTGATCTTGTCCAAGGGACAGACAAAGTGGATCGGACTTCCGAATATTCTGGCGCAGAAATCCCTGGTCCCCGAGTGCGTTCAGATGTTCTGCTCTCCTGAAATCCTTTCCTCCCATCTTCTGCATGCGCTTGAGCCCAAGCGGCAGGAAGCTCTGAAAGCGATTTTTACCGACATTCATCATTCGCTGCTGCGTCCGACGGCCCAGCTGACAACCGAGGCGATTGAGAAGGTTCTGAAGCGCTGATGGATTATTTATTTGATTTTGAGCCGCAGGGGCTGGTCTGCGGGGTAGACGAGGCAGGCAGGGGCCCGCTTGCAGGACCTGTCGTGGCCGCGGCCGTTATACTTGACCCGAATAACCCGATCGAAGGTCTGCGCGATTCAAAAAAGCTGACTGCGCATGTCAGAGAGCGTCTCGCGGTAGAAATTCGGGAAAAAGCGATATGCTGGGGGATCGCGGAAGGTACTGTCGCAGAAATTGATTCTCTGAACATTCTTCAGGCGACGATGCTCGCAATGAGAAAAGCGGTGCTTCAGCTGACACATAAGCCCGATATCGTACTGGTGGACGGGAATCGCCTTCCGGAGCTGCCTTTTCGCGCGGAACCGATCGTTAAGGGTGACGATTTAATTCCGGCGATTTCCGCCGCCTCCATATTGGCGAAAACCTTCCGCGACGCTCAAATGAAAATTTTTGCGGAAATGTATCCGAGATACGGTTTTGAAAAGCATTCCGGATACGGAACGGAACTTCATCTTAAGATGCTCAATAAATGGGGCCCTTGTCCGATTCACCGGCTGACGTTCGGCCCGGTAGTGGAAGTGGCAAAACGTTTTGAGCGAAAAGCAGATCGATTAAAGAGGAAACAGCAGCGATGATAAGAGTGCGTGCAACAAGCGGAGCGAATGAATCTTTAAAACGAGCCAGACGTCTGCTTAAATATCCGAGACTTTGCCGTAGGACCGGCACAACCTTAGCAGAAGGTCTGCATCTGGCCGGCGAGCTCTGCAAGCATCCTGAATTAATTCGTACGATTTTTATCCGTGAGGGAGCAGACAGAAATCACGAGCTTCGAGCTGTTCTGGGAAAGCTTGAGCATTTGAACATTTATCTTTTGGAGCTGCCCGCAGCACATTTCGCTTCGATTTGTCCGGTGGAGAACGGTGCGGGTATTGTCTGTGAGATTTCTACTCCCGTGCCGCAGGAACAAGTCGGGCACGGGGATATTGTTTTTCTTGACGGAGTTTCCGATCCCGGCAATGCGGGCTCGATTATTCGGCTTTCTCTTGCCGCCGGCGTGTCAACTATCGCGGTGTCGGATCAATGTGCCTACATTTGGGGTCCGAAAGTATTAAGAGCGGGGATGGGGGCTCACTTTTTCTGTCGATTTATTTTCGGAAAATCTCTGAAGTCGATCAAAGAGGAGAGCGGCAATCAGTGTTTGGTCGCTGACGCACGAGGCGGAAAAGATTTGTTTGCCGAGAACTGGGGCGAGAGGCCCACGATTTGGGTGTTTGGCAATGAAGGCGCCGGTGTTTCGCAGGACAGTCTGCAAAATTCCGACATAACGCTTTTGATTCCGATTGACAGACGGGTCGAGAGCCTTAATGTGGCCTCGGCCGCGTCTGTATGCTTATTTGAGCAGCGTCGCCGCAGGCTGCTGAAATCGGCTACATAGACATCATCGGATCCACGTTGACCTTGAGTTCGAGAAGGATCGTGGCCGAAATTTCCTCAATGGATTTTGTCGTGGAGGACAGGAATTTAATTCCTTCGTTATCCATCATTCTTTCCGCTTCGTACACTTCGTAGCGGCAGTTTTCTAATGACGCGTAGCGCGAATTCGGTCTCCTTTCGCTGCGGATCTGAGAGAGGCGTTCAGGAGCAATCGAGAGTCCGAAAATCTTTCCCTTGCAGCTTTCCAAAGCGGGCGGAAGTTCTCCGCGGTCAAAGTCCTCGGGAATAAGAGGATAGTTTGCGGCCTTGATGCCGTACTGCATGGCCAAATAAAGACTTGTCGGTGTTTTTCCGCTTCGCGATACGCCGACAAGGATGACATCGGCTTCCTCAAGGCCATTGTTAGTCTGTCCATCATCGTGAGAAAGCGTGTAATTAATAGCGTCGATACGGCGGTTGTAACGATCCTGATCTCCGATTTCATGACTCTTTCCGACGGAGTGGTCGCTCGGGACGCCGAGTTCACGCTCAAGCGGGCCGACGAAGGATCTGAACAGTTCAATAACGAAGGCGTTGCAGTATTCGTTGAATGTGGAAGCGAGAGAGCCGGCAACTAATGTTGAGAACACAATCGGGCGCACGCCGGTTTCTTTTTCGATTTCATTAATTCGAAGAGCGGCAGCCTTAGCTTTTTCGTCGGTATTGACGAACGGCATTCTAAAGCGCTGATATTTCAGGCCGTGGAACTGTGCCAATACGGAGTTTGCCAGCGTTTCAGCCGTAATAGCGGTTGCATCCGATACAAAAAACACGGTACGCTGCTTCGGCTTTCCCTGATTATCGGTTCCGATAGAAGTCATAAATTGTTACCTGTTGATTAAATAAGGTGAATTGCAGTGAAAGACAAGCTAAAATTTAGCAAATTTTTTCTCACCATTTTGAGGTAAACATGACACAAGGACGTTTCGTCATTCCTTTCAGCCAGCTGCGCATGAGCGATGTTGACATCGTCGGTGGTAAAAACGCGTCGTTGGGCGAACTTTTAAGCCAGCTTACAGAAGCGGGCATTCGTGTTCCTGACGGTTTTGCTACAACTGCAGAGGCTTTCCGCGTTTTCCTGAAGGAAGGCGGTCTGGATAAGAGGATTGAAGAAAGACTTAAATCGCTGGATGTAGATGACGTCAAAGAGCTTGCAAAAGCCGGTGCAGAGATTCGCTCCTGGATTGAAGAGGCGCCTTTCCCCGCAAAGCTTGAACAGGAAATTCGCGAACATTATGAATGGCTGAAAGACGGTCAGGAAGAAATCTCCGTGGCCGTTCGCTCTTCTGCGACAGCCGAAGACCTTCCCGACGCATCTTTTGCCGGTCAGCAGGAAACCTTCCTGAACGTTGTCGGCATTGATCAGGTCTTTGCGAAGATGAAGGAAGTTTTTGCTTCTCTCTATAACGATCGCGCGATTTCCTATCGTGTTCACAAAGGCTTTGAGCACGCCGATGTGGCGCTTTCCGCAGGTGTTCAGCGTATGGTTCGCTCCGACAAGGGAGCCGCCGGCGTTATGTTTACGATGGATACAGAAAGCGGCTTTGATCAGGTTGTTTTCATTACCGCGAGCTACGGCCTTGGTGAAACAGTCGTTCAGGGTGCCGTGAACCCGGACGAATACTTTGTTCACAAACCGATCCTTGCTCAGGGCAAGTTCCCGGTTATCCGCAAAGTGCTCGGCAGCAAGAAGATCAAGATGGTCTTCGATCTGGACAAATCTTCCGGCCGCTCTGTCAAGGTTGAAGATGTTCCCGAAGCCGATCGCCGCAAGTTTGCTTTGAATGATGAAGAAATCACTCAGCTTGCTAAGTACGCTGTCATTATTGAAAAACACTACGGTCGTCCGATGGACATCGAGTGGGGCAAAGACGGAATCGACGGCAAGCTCTACATTCTGCAGGCTCGTCCGGAAACGGTTAAGAGCCGTCAGAAGAGCCAGGATGTTCAGCAGAAATTCGTTCTGTTGGAAAAAGGCGAAGTTCTTGTCACCGGCCGAGCGATCGGTCAGAAGATCGGCGCCGGTAAAGTTCGTATC
Organism: Parasutterella sp. St.1A3; assembly: GCF_059728705.1. Lineage (NCBI taxonomy): Bacteria > Pseudomonadati > Pseudomonadota > Betaproteobacteria > Burkholderiales > Sutterellaceae > Parasutterella > Parasutterella sp. St.1A3. Next base: position 828,136 of record NZ_BAAGFK010000001.1, read on the forward strand.
GTGGCCGGCCCCGAACAGATGGATTTAGTTCAGGAAGGCGACATTCTCGTTACCGACATGACCGATCCTAACTGGGAACCGGTGATGAAGAAAGCGAGCGCGATTGTCACTAACCGCGGCGGTCGTACCTGCCACGCTGCGATTATTGCTCGTGAACTTGGTATTGCGGCGGTTGTCGGATGCGGCGATGCTACTGAAATCCTTAGAGACGGTCAGGAAGTCACTGTTTCCTGCGCCGAAGGCGACACCGGCAATATTTACAAAGGCCTGCTGCCCTTTGAAATTAAGGAAGTTCGTCAGGGTGAACTGCCTGAGATTCCGGTCAAGATCATGATGAACGTCGGCAACCCGCAGCTTGCTTTCGACTTCCAGGCGATCCCGAACAAGGGTGTCGGTCTGGCTCGTCTTGAATTCATCATCAACAACAATATCGGTATCCACCCGAAAGCCTGTCTTGACTACCCGAATCTTCCGGCCGATCTGAAAGAAGCCGTTGAAAACGCTTCTGCCGGTTACGAAAATCCGCGAGAATTCTATAAAGACAAGATTGCTGAAGGTGTTGCGACAATTGCTGCCGCCTTCTATCCGAAGAAAGTCATCGTTCGTATGTCTGACTTCAAGAGCAATGAGTACAGAAAACTGATCGGCGGCAAGATTTATGAGCCGGAAGAAGAGAACCCCATGCTCGGTTTCCGCGGCGCCAGCCGTTATGTTTCTGAAGACTTCAAGGAATGCTTCGCAATGGAATGTGAAGCACTCAAGAAAGTTCGCGATGAAATGGGTCTGACCAATGTTGAAATCATGATCCCGTTCGTCAGAACCGTAAGAGAAGCCCGTGAAGTTAATGAGAAGCTGGCTGAACACGGTCTGAAACGCGGCGTTAACGGACTTCGTCTCAATATGATGTGCGAAATTCCGAGCAACGCTTTGCTGGCTGAAAGATTCCTCGAGTACTTCGACGGATTCTCCATCGGCTCCAACGACCTGACTCAGCTCACACTTGGTCTTGACCGTGACTCCGGTCTGATCGCGCACTTCTTTGATGAACGCGATGCGGCGGTTAAGGTACTGCTCTCCAAAGCGATCAAAGCCTGCCGTGAAAAAGGCGCTTATGTCGGCATCTGCGGACAGGGTCCTTCCGACCATCCGGACCTCGCTCAGTGGCTGATGGACGAGGGCATTGAGTCTATTTCCCTGAATCCGGACACAGTGCTTAATACATGGCGTCGTCTTGCGAAAGCCAAGAAATAAGCTTCATTATGCGTTAGGAAACCGCGGACAGTCCTAAAAAGATTGCCGCGGTTTTTCTATCCCATATAATGATCGAATAGATCTTGGATAACAAAGCAAAGGTTGTTGTGATGGGACTGTCCTATTTTTGGTTTGTTGCAGCCGCGATTATCGGCGCAATGGATTTGTACTTCGGAAACATCCTCCTTCTGGTCATTTCAGGAGCGGCTTTTATTACCGCGATTCTTTCATTCTTTTTGCCTTCGGTTTACTTTCAAGTTGCGATCTTTGCCGTTATTTCCTTACTGGTCATGATATTCATCGCGGCGCTTAATCGTTATCGAAGGACTGTTGACAATTATTCCGAATCTCTCCGCCGGCATGTCGGACGCAGTGTGACTGTCCACGAGTGGCGCAGCAATCGTTTCGCCACTGTCCAATATGACGGGCGACTGTGGGAAGCTGAAATCGCTTTTAACAACGGAGATTCGCTTAGAGCAGGAAAATACAGGATATGGAAAATTCTTCCCAATCGTCTGGTGCTGATCAAATGAACGCAGCTATTCCGGAGGGTGCTGATCTCCCGAGCTTAGATGATCCGCAGGAGGTCAACTATTTGCTTTACTCGCATGCGCTTGCTGCGGCCAATCGACTTTCAGAGGCGGCGCGCAAGCATGTATCCCGTCAGGAAGTGATTGATGTGGATAAAAAGGCGTCTGCCTTTTTAGCCTCTGCGCTTCTTGGAAAGAATCCGGCTTATGCGCCGGCAAAGGTGAACACTCCCGAGACGATCGAGCGGAGACTTCGCAGCGCTCTGTCAAATCGACTCTCTCAGGTCGGTTTAACCGAGCATGATGTTGTTGATTCACGCGATTTTATGCAGGTTGCCATGTTCATGTTTACCAACGAGGTCCATGAACTCATTCAGGAGATTGAGAAGAATCCGGACACGATTGTCGAAGAAGGTCCGATCAAACTCAATGCGCTTCTTGGTAAATGGGTTCAGCTGATAACCAAGGAACATCTTGATGCCTAAGTGCTCTCTTAACTGTAACCGCGGCTGCGGTCACGATCACAGCTCAAAAGCGGAGCAACCGCCTTCCATTGTGGATATTGAAGTAGTTCGCCGAATTTTGTCTCAGGCGCTCGTTAACATGTTTAAGCGCTCCATTGCGTGTGTTCAGGGCGAGATTACCGAGGACGAACGGGCAGAAAAAGATCAGAAGCTTGTGGAGTGGCTGGGAGATACTTTCTGCGGTAAAAATCCCCATTTTGAAATCGGACCGGATGACTGGAATCCGGACGGTTTAGCTCAGTTTATCCGTATGACGGTGCAGGAGATCGCGGAAAAGACCGAAGAAGACACTCCTGAAGAAACCATTTATGAGACGGCCGCCTACTTCTGTGCGAAATCTTATTTAGTGCTGCGTGACACGTTCCAGGCGGGCTGGGAGATCGAAGACGCGAATAACCTGCCGCCGATGCTTCAGGAGTGGGTTGAAACCTGGACCATGCTTTTTGTCGGTGCGGTCGGCGATGATTTTGAATAAATCTCAAATCTAATGGAATGACAATATGAATAATTTTGAATACTGCAATCCCACTCATCTGATTTTCGGCAAAGGCAGAGAGAACGATATCGGTGCGATTCTTCTGGGAAAGCTTCAAGCCGGTGACACAGTACTTGTTGTTTACGGCGGTAAATCCGCAGAAAAAAGCGGACTGATTGACCGCGTTCGTCGCTCGCTTGAAGCTGCCGGGCTGTCTGCGGTCTTTAAAGGCGGCGTCACTCCGAATCCGCAGCTGGACTTAGTCCGCGACGGTATTGAAGCGGCGCGCGAGTGCGGCGCTCGTGCGGTTCTTGCGGTTGGCGGCGGCAGTGTCATTGATGCTTCCAAAGCCATCGCGATCGGCGTGCCGTATGAGGGAGACGTATGGGACTTCTTTGCCGCAGGCGTAAGCCCTAAAGAAGCGCTTCCGGTCGCCTGTGTGCTGACACTGCCTGCGGCAGGTTCCGAGCAGAGTATTCGTATTGTGATTTCCGGAGAAGGGCGCAAGCTTGGCGCCGGCTCTCCCGTTGTGAGACCTTTTGCCAGCGTCATTAATCCGGAAATTTTCTTTACGCTTCCGCAAAAACAGATTCGCGCGGGCGTTATTGACATGATGAGCCACATCATGGAGCGCTATTTCACGCTGACGGAAGGTACCGACTTTGTTGACGGGCAGGCCGAAGCGGCGATGAGAACGATCATGCGCAACGGTTTGAAGCTGATGAAAAACCATGAAGACTATGACGCATGGTGTCAAGTAAGTGTAGCGGGTTCTTTTGCGCATAACGGCTACTATGCACTCGGCCAGACGGAAGACTGGGCTTCGCACGGGATGGAGCATGAACTCAGCGCCTGGGATACCTCCATTACGCATGGTGACGGACTGGCCGTTGTGATTCCGGCCTGGATGCGCTATGTGTATGATGTCAAGCCTTCAAGGTTCGCTCAGTTCGCGATCAATGTGATGGGCGAGGAAGCGGGCGCTGATGACAACGAGACCGCGCTCAAAGGCATTGAGGCGCTCAAGCGCTTCTATCGTGAAGTGGGCGCGCCCGCGACGCTCTCCGATTTGGGCGCAGATAAGGCAGATTCCCGCGAACTTGCTGAAAAAGCGGTGCGTATCCCCGGTAAGCTCGGCGGGTTCAAGAAACTTTACGCTGAAGATATCGCAAAGATTTACGACATGATGCGCTAAAGAGAAGAGCCCGGGTTCCGGGCTCTCAATTTTTACGGTTTTGTTTTTAGCTCAAGCGTTTTCGTCTGACTGTGGCCGAAATGTTTTTCCCAGTTCTTTCGATAGGCTTGATTTAATCCTGCAGAACGCAGTACGAGAAGGTTTTCTCCGTTGGACTGTTCAGCCGCCTCGACAAAGTTAAAACTTCCGGTAATGACGATGTCGGAGTCGATGATAATAATTTTGTCATGCGCGGTTCGATGGGTCGTGTCAATATAAGTCGGCACCGAGTTCTCGTACAGCATCGGCACAGTCGTTCTCTTCTTTGCAAGCATCTTCTGATCGATGATGATCCTGACATCAACGCCTCTCTTGTAGGCGCGGATCAGGGCTTCAGTGATCGCTTTATTAGAGAACAGGTAGGCCTGCATCAGCACTTGCTTCTGCGCATGATCGACCGCCTCAACAACGGCTTTCTGAGCTCCCCCTTGGGGAGAGAAAAAGACCTGCACGTCGGCCGGATAGGACTCAGCGGCCAGGGCAGGCTGAATGGCTGCCGTCGAAAGGACAGCCGCCAAAATACTGATGCAAAGTTTGTTCATTTAATATCTCTACTAACGGTTACGAGTTTTTAGCAGACGCTCCTGCTGACGTTTCCATTCCTTTTTACTCGCATCCTGGCGTTTTTCGTAGAGTTTTTTACCCTTTCCGAGTCCGATTTCAAGTTTGACGCGGCCGTCCTTGAAGTGCATATCTAAAGGTATAAGCGTATAGCCGGCCTGTTCAACTCTTCCGATAAGACGCATGATCTCATGCTTATGCATCAGCAGCTTGCGGGTGCGTGTCGGATCCGCTTTTTCGTGTGTGCTTGCTGTTTTCAGCGGAGTGATATTCGCGTTCAAAAGGAAGAGTTCTCCGTCTCGGACGAAGATATGTGATTCCTTGATTGCAGCGCCTCCGGCGCGGATGGATTTAACTTCCCAGCCGCGAAGGACAAGACCGGCTTCAAATTTGTCTTCGATGGTGTAATCGAATCGAGCTTTTTTGTTTTGAATGATAGCCACGGCGGCATCTCCTAAAAACAATAGAATCAATATTAGAAAACGAATTTTAACCCGTGTAGAATTTCCGAAACTTATCTGAAACGGAAATGGGGGACTTATCGTTGAAAGTATCTCTGGCTGTTCAAACAAAACAGGGACTGAAGAAGTCAGAACTGGAAGTCCCTGCAGGTGCGTCAGTTTCTCAGGCACTTGCGTTGGGAAATGTTCAGATCAGTGACGAAAATGGTCTGAGTATTTTCGGTTTGAGGTGCAAAGCCGATACCCTGCTTTCCGAGGGCGACCGTATTGAAGTCGCCCTTGCGCTTATTATCGATCCCAAAGAAGCCAGACGGCTCAGAGCCGAGCAGAAGAGCGCTTCCATTCAGCGCGGGAGGAAACACGCTTCAGATAAATAACAGGCTTTGTAAGTAAAAATCACTATAGATTTTTTTATAAATAACGTAAAAGCGGTATCCAAATTTCTTTATAATTCATTTTTGTGCTTAGAGGTTCCAAATGAGACTCCTTCAAAAGGCTTTAACCTTTGACGACGTTCTTCTCGTACCTGCATATTCCAATGTACTTCCCCGCGAGACCGTCCTTACCACACAGTTCACCAGAGACATCAAACTTAATCTTCCGCTTTGTTCCGCAGCCATGGATACGGTTACGGAAGCCAATCTTGCGATTGCTTTAGCTCAGGAAGGCGGAATCGGCATTATTCATAAAAATATGACTTCAAAGGCTCAGGCCGCTGAAGTTGCTAAAGTTAAACGTCATGAAGCCGGCATGGTTTCCGATCCGATTACGATCGGCCCGGATATGATTGTTGCGGACGTTCTCAGACTGACACGCGAACATCACATTTCCGGTCTGCCTGTCGTAGACGGCACCAAAGTTCTCGGTATGGTGACCAACCGCGACCTTCGTTTTGAAGACCGTATGGAAGCCAAGATCAGCGAAATCATGACTCCGGCAGACCGCCTGATCACGATGAAAGAGGGCGGCACTTTGGAAGACGCTAAGAAGCTGATGCATCATCACCGTCTGGAACGAGTTCTGGTTGTCGACGATGACTTCAACCTGAAAGGCCTGATGACTGTTAAAGACATCACCAAAGCGACCGAACATCCCTATGCAGCCAAAGACAAACACGGCAAGCTGCTTGCCGGTGCTGCTGTCGGCGTAGGCGCCGGCACAGAGGAGCGTGTCGAGCTGCTGGTGGATGCCGGTGTTGACGTTCTCGTTGTTGACACTGCCCACGGTCATTCTCAGGGTGTTCTTGATCGCGTTCAGTGGGTTAAGAAACATTATCCGCAGATTCAGGTTATCGGCGGCAATATTGCGACAGCTGCCGCTGCGCTCGCGCTGGTTGAACACGGTGCTGACGCGGTCAAGGTCGGTATCGGACCGGGCTCCATCTGCACAACACGTGTGGTCGCCGGTGTCGGTGTTCCTCAGATTACCGCTATTTCCAACGTTGCCGAAGCCCTTAAGGATTCCGGCGTTCCTCTGATTGCTGACGGCGGTGTTCGCTTCTCCGGTGACGTAGCCAAAGCGATCGCGGCCGGCGCCAACTCCGTCATGATGGGCGGCATGTTTGCCGGTACTGACGAAGCTCCCGGTGAAATTATTCTGTATCAGGGCCGCTCTTATAAGAGCTACCGCGGCATGGGTTCTCTCGGCGCCATGGGCAAAGGTTCTGCCGACCGCTACTTCCAGGACAACAACAACGGCAATGTTGATAAGTTCGTTCCTGAAGGTATTGAAGGTATGGTTCCGTATAAAGGATCTGTTCTTGCGATCATTTATCAGCTTGCCGGCGGTCTTCGTTCCTCCATGGGCTACTGCGGCTGCAGAACTATTGACGAAATGCGCACGAAAGCGGCCTTCGTTGAAATTACTTCCGCGGGCTGGAGAGAGTCTCACGTTCATGACGTGAAGATTACGAAGGAAGCTCCGAACTACAGATTGGAACATTAATTTCTTTCATAACATGAAGAGCTAACAAAAGTCGGTTCAGAGGATTTAAACTGAACCGACTTTTTAACAAGGGTTTTAAACCGACATGAATCACGATCGCATACTTATTCTTGACTTTGGAAGCCAGGTGACGCAGCTTATCGCGCGCCGGGTCCGTGAGGCTCACGTTTACTGTGAAGTCCATTCCTGTGAGGTTACGGACGAATTCATTCGTGAATTCAAGCCGACCGGCATTATTCTTTCCGGCTCTCACATGAGTGCGTACGAAGAATCCACCGATGAAGCGCCGAAAGCGGTTTTTGAGATGGGTGTACCTGTCCTCGGCATTTGCTACGGCATGCAGACGATGGCGATGCAGCTTGGCGGCAAAGTTGAGAGCGGTGCTCAGAGGGAATTTGGCTATGCCGAAGTCCGTGAGCACGGTCACACAAAGCTTCTTGAGAACCTGTATGACTTCATTGATGACGACGGTCACAACTATCTCAAGGTTTGGATGAGCCACGGCGACAAAGTGACGCAGATGCCGGAAGGATTCAAACTGATGTGTTCCACACCGACTTGTCCGATTGCCGGCATGGCTGACGAGAAGAGAGGTTTTTATGCGGTTCAGTTCCACCCGGAAGTGACGCATACGGAAAAGGGCCGTCAGATTCTCGAAAATTTTGTGCTTCGTATCTGCAAAGCCAATCCTGACTGGGTAATGGGCAATTTTGCGGTTGAGGCGGTTGAGAAGATTCGCGCCCAGGTTGGCGAAGATGAAGTTATTTTAGGTTTGTCCGGCGGCGTTGATTCCTCCGTCACTGCAGCTTTGATTCACAAAGCGATCGGTGAACAGCTGACTTGTGTCTTTGTTGACAACGGTCTTCTGCGTCTGCATGAAAGAGAGCAGGTTGCTCAGACTTTCCGTGAGAATATGGGTATGAAGCTTGTTGTTGTCGATGCATCCGATCGCTTCATGGCGGCGCTTGACGGTGTGACGGATCCGGAAGCCAAGCGCAAGATTATCGGCCGGCTGTTTGTTGAAGTTTTCCAGGAGGAGGCGGCGAAGCTTCCTCGCGCCAAATGGCTTGCTCAGGGCACGATTTATCCGGACGTGATTGAATCCAACGGCGCGAAGACTAAGAAAGCCCAGACGATTAAGTCTCATCATAATGTCGGCGGTTTGCCGGACACGCTTCATCTGAAGCTGCTTGAGCCGCTTAGAGAGCTGTTTAAGGATGAAGTTCGCGAGCTTGGTATTGAGCTTGGTCTTCCGGCTGAGATGGTATATCGTCATCCGTTCCCCGGTCCCGGCCTTGGCGTTCGAATTTTAGGTGCTATTAAGCGCGAGTATGCAGATCTGCTGCGTGAAGCCGATGCGATTTTCATTGAAGAGCTGCGTGCGGCGGACTGGTATGACAAGGTCAGCCAGGCGTTCGTTGTTTTCCTGCCGGTCAAGAGTGTCGGCGTTATGGGCGACGGCCGTACCTATGACTGGGTGGTCAGCCTGCGTGCTGTTCAGACAAGCGACTTCATGACTGCGAAATGGGCCCATCTCCCCTATGAACTCTTAGGGAAGGTATCCAACAGAATTATTAATGAAGTGAAGGGTATTAATCGCGTCGTATACGACGTATCCGGGAAACCCCCTGCAACCATTGAATGGGAATAACTAAATCGGGTTTTTAGTCGTTTTCTAGTATTTCAGGGTGTTTCAAAAAAGCACCCTTTTTTATTTCTAAAATCAATAAATTATCCGTCCTTTCGGTTTTGCTCTTTTTCCTTTTGTTCGTCTATTTTCCTCAGTATTACAAATAAATTTTCATGGTTAATTTGATGGTTTTAGGACGAAAAAATCATCGAACCATCGTAAAATGATGATGGTTTCACTGAAAACAGTGTTTTCTTGATGGTTTGGAATTCCGACATGCTGACTGATAAAAAAATTAATCAACTGACACCGAAAGAGACGCAGTACAAGGTTGCCGATCGCGACGGCCTCTATTTGCTCGTCTATCCCACAGGTAAAAAACATTCAAATTCAATTACCGCTACAACAACCGCCAGGAGACTCTAACTATTGACAGTTATGGTGAGATGACGCTTGCAGCCTGAAAGCCGTCTAATTGATACATGTTTCAAACATTTTTTATCCCAAGAAGTTTAAGAAACAATTGATCACGCTTAGTAACTTCAGTCCGGATGGCGATATTGCGGTCAGCTCTAAAGCCGGTTAGCTCCAATACGCTGAAGTAATCGAGAATTTGTTTAAGAGACTTGGATTGCAGCCAGCGTAATAACAATCGGTTATCCCGTTCTTCGCTTTTTGTTGCGGCGTTGTCTTCTTTGAGTTGTTCCTTGATTTTGAAGATTCTCTCGTATAACTCACAATACAGGCCTAGTGCGATGAACTGGCAAAAGAATCTGCCTTCCAAAGCTGCGGCTTCCCAGGCCCGAGGTGCTCTGCCGTCCAAGCAATCCTTTTCAAGCTCAAAGATGTCTTCAATATGCTCGCGTCTGCGGTAGGTTCTGAGGGTTTCGAACGTAGAATCTGCCTGATTGCTCACAAGAGCAAAGCATCCGAATTTACGGATTTCTTTGTTAAACGACTCTTTATTGAGTACGTACTTATATTTGCCGCAATAGGGACGTTTGGATCTGACCAGAAATTTTGCCGCTCTTTCTAAGGCTGCGTCGGTCAACTCTTTTCGGTTTTCTTCCATCTGAGCTTTAAGCTCCATTAGGGAACTGTAGAAATTTTGTTCTTCCTGTGCAGCTCTGGCGGTGTCCAAATACAGGTAGGTATAGATGCGCTTTTCGAACATCTGTTCTTCTCCGGCTTTGGCCGACTCCGTCCCTCTTTGGCGGGTAAAACCGAAGGTTCTCTTGTTTAAGCAGCAGTATCCTCTCTCAAACGTGTTAAGCCCATTGAAGTTTTCCGGGGAGTCCAACTCGTCCCTATACTGATCGAGCAACTTGCTGACCCACTTAGTTCGACGATCGGCAAGACAGAGGAATTTGACGTGCCTGCGCAGTAATTCAGTGAGGTTGTTTTCACTGTAAAACCCTTGGTCCATAACGAGTTCCATCTTATCCATGTCCAGCCAACTCAGCTCTTTAAGCGCATTGGTTAAACTGATAACATCCGGATAATTGCCGGGCTGCTTCCGGAATGCTATGGGTTGATGGGAGTGCAGGGAGAACAGCGTCAGAAGTTTAATAACAGGAAGGCCGTCAGCATCTTTGTTAAAGCCGTAACGCGCAAACTCATCTCGTTGACCGTAGGTAGAAATCGTTGTGGTGTCGTATGCAAGCACGCATTTGCCTTCTCTTTTAGAACGAGCTTTGAAGTAAAGCTGCTCGGCTTGCGTATCCGCACCCACCGCGCAGAAGAGATTGTGATAAATGTCCTCGGTAATCAGGTAGCCGTAACGATTTTGATGAAGTCTTTGCCAGCCCTCGAACTTACTCAGGGATTGGCCCGGGTTTGCAACCCAGTAGTTTGCGACATCAAGAATTTTGTTGACGCAGGCATCGTCCTTGAAGGAGACATATAAGTCATCTTCAATGCCGCAATCCTCGGCAATAAATTTCAAAATATCAGAGATGCCGACAATCTTTTTCTCTATTGTCGGCGCCGGTTTATTTGTAACCGGAGCACGCGCTTTCTTAGGGCGATTTGGAATAAGGGTACCGGACGCGTCCAATTTTCCTAATAGTTTGCTGCTAATTACTTCCGTATTGCGTTTTGCCGGGTTGTAACGCACGATTCTTTTATAAACGTAAGTAACACCGTTTTTTCTCTTTTGTCTGACAATCGTTTCAGAGCAATCGTTTTCGGTAATTTTCTGCATTTCATGTATAAATTTATCACATGTAATAATTATAATTGATACATGATAAAAAACAAGGAAATTCTTCCAAGAATAGGTTAACAAATCAAAGAGTTAGATTAATTTAAAAACGACAGACTGAGTGTCATGTAACACTTATACAGCTTTCAGGTGTCATATTTTACCGATTTAGAACTCCTGTGTTTTTATTCACTGCCCAAATGAACGAAAAAAATGGACGCATTTTTTGCGATTCTTGTCAAAAGCAGTGCGCGGCAACACTTAAATGAACTAAACCCGGAATCAGAGCAAGGAAGACTTAGAGTTAACCCATGCCGTCTATTCTCAGCGATCCTATATTGTTTTACTTCAGGGAAAGCGTCAACGTGGGTGTGTTTTGCGCAGCCTCAGTCAAAACGAATCAGAACACAATAGGACAGGATAAGAGCCTCCGGAGAAGTTAAAAATACAAATAGTCATTTTAAAAACTAAGATCAAGATTATCTTTTGAGCCGGACCATAGCGGCCTAAATCCGGAAGGATTGAGCCTGAGAGCATAGGTCTGAATTTTTTCGGGGAATAAAAGACTTGAGATTTCTTACAAAATGTCAAATACTGTCTAGATAGTCCGATAAAGGTCCAGACTGTTCTTGAATTTGTTTTTAGTTGGGAGGATGCAGTGGACGTTATTGAGAAGTTCGTGAACCTGTCTATTCGCACCGGTTCATCTTTGGATGATTTGGCAAAACAGCCGGAAAATCTTAACTGTGTGCTTTCAGTGTTCAGGGCTTGCTGCGATTGCAGCACAAAACCCACAAAGGCGGAAGCGGAAGCCTTCCTTGCCGCAGCAGGCAGCTGGTTAAGCGTGACAGCCGATAAGCTCGCACAGGACAGCCTGAAATTAACTGCACCTCTGCAGGCCAAAATCAGTTTGGTCAATCTGACAAAACGCGTTGATAAGCGACGCCGCGAAATTCGCGAAGAACGCCGTCGCCGCGCGCTGGAAATGGAAGAAGTAAAGAGAGCATCTCGAGTGGATACAAGTCGGGATGTGGAATTTATGAGCGAAGCGCTCGCTGAGGCTCATAAGGCAATGCTGGAAGGAGAGGTGCCTGTCGGCGCGGTGGTCGTCGATCCTCAAGGAAAAATCGTCGGCCGCGGGCATAACCGCGTCATTTCAGATAAAGATCCTTCGGCGCATGCGGAAATCCTTGCGCTCAGAGATGCCGCGCGAACAACCGAGAACTACCGTTTGGAAGACTGCTCGCTCTACGTCACGCTCGAGCCCTGTCCGATGTGCTCGGGCGCCATAATCGGCGCGCGCCTCAGCAGACTGATCTACGGCGCTAAAGACGATAAGGCCGGAGCGGTTGATAGTGTGGTAAAACTGTTTAAGATAGATCAGCTGAACCACCATACGAGAGTGACCGGCGGCGTACTTCAGGATCAGAGCCTTCAGCTGCTCCGTGATTTTTTTACCAGATTAAGACAGATTCGTGGGAGAAAGTGTGAATAGAGTAGGGATTACAGCGCCGTCCGGAAATGTCCTGGATATAGAGGTCGTAGAACGTGCGAGGGCATTGTTCGAAGGCAGAGGCTGGGATGTAACAGTCGGGGAATCGGTCTATTCAAGTTCGATGAGATTTGGCGGCAGCAGCGAATCGGCGCGGACCACAGACTTTAACCATATGTGCATGAAGGAGGAGCTAGTTCTCTGCGCTAGAGGCGGTTACGGCTTTTCAAGAATTCTGCCGGGCGTCGATTTTTCAGTGATCGCGCAAAAAGGCACTTGGGTGGCCGGATTCTCCGATATCACTTTCTTCTCTCTGGCATACCTTGCGCTCACCGGCGGAAAAAGTCTGCAGGCCCCGACGGCTTCCGTGCTCGGCAACCTTGAATGCGATCCTTATACCATCGAGACGTTCTTTAATGTGCTCGGCGCGACGGACTATACACTGGATTTTCATACTCCGTTCCATGATTTCGAAACCGAAGGAAAACTCTGGGGCGGCAACCTTTCTATCCTTTGCGCTGCTTTAGGCACGCCGTATTTCCCCAGAATCAAGGGCGGGATCCTATTCGTTGAAGATGTGGATGAGCCGGCTTATAAAATCGAACGTAACTTAAATCAGCTGATTCAGTCAGGCGTTATTGAAAATCAGAAAGCGGTCCTTCTCGGGGATTTCTCTCAAGTCAGGCGATCAGCGCATGATTTCGGATATGGTTTGGACGAAGCGCTGAGTTTTGCTTCTATGCATACTTCGACGCCTTTTATTTCAGGCCTGCCGTTTGGACATAAGATGAAAATGGCAACGCTCGTCGTTGGGGCGCAGTCAGTGCTTTCAATCCGCAGCCATAAGGCGCTTCTGACCATGAAGGGCTGCCCCGCGTTCAGAGAAAGGATTCGTTTGTGAAGAACGGACTGCTAAGAAGATTTCGACACGTATTTGAGCCGGACCCTCTGGAGAATAATCATATTCATCTCAATTACAGCTCTGAGCAGCTGAGAAAAAAAGTCGAATTCCGTCAGCTCGCAATCCTGAAACACAGAACAACGGCAGTAGTCGCGATTCGAATGTTGCTGATCCTTATTTTCTCGGGTGTCTGCTGGAAGTACGTCGGCGGCTGGGTTATGGGGCTCTGGCTCGGGTTTGCGCTGATGCATACACTGGCCAGCATGAAGTCTGCGGATGATTTTTTTAATGAGATCGAGCCGGAAAAGAAGTTCAGATATTGGAGAAACCGCTCTCTTCAGATGATTATCGTATCGGGACTGTCCGTGGGGTTTGCCGGGTTCTATTTCATGATTCCCGACAACGTCATTGTGGAAATGGTCCTTCTTGCCTTGGTTGTGGGCGTCACTTTCGGAAGCATCCCGCTCTATGCGATCTGGCCGCCCGCGCTGTGGGCTTATGTACCCTGTACACTGCTTCCGACCTTCGTCAAGCTTTTTATTATTTACGAGACGCCCTGGTTCGTTGCGGTCTTCTGGTCTGCCGTTCTGCTTTTAATCATCTTCTATTTCGGAGCACGTCTGAATTCCATTTACACGCAGGGTATTTATCGAGCCTTTGAGCGCGAATACCTGATGGAGCAGCTGATCTATCAGCGGCAGCGCGCGGATTATGTCCGAGAAGCGGCGGAAATGGAAATCAATTCCAGAACGAAATTTTTTGCCGGAGCTAATCACGACCTGCGTCAGCCGCTTCAGGCAATGGGGATCTTTATTTCCGTCCTCGAAAGTCAGGCCGATGATCAAACCCGACCGATCGTGGAAGGTCTTTCTAAGGCGTGCCATTCAGTATCGACTCTGGTGGATCAGATTTTGATGATCTCAAAGCTGGATTCAAAAACCATCAAAATCAATCCGATTCGCTTTTCGCTTCAGGAACTGTTCGCCGAACTCGAAGCCGAATTTGAACCGCAGTGCCGAAACAAGGGACTTTCTTTGGAAGTGCAGAGCGTTCCCGCCGATATTGTCACGGATGAGCAGCTTCTGGAACGAGTGATTCGTAATCTGCTCGGAAACGCGGTCCGGTATACCAGCAGCGGAATGATTCTGCTTCGCAGCAAGATCAGCCGAAAGAACACGCTCATCATTACGGTTTCCGATACCGGATGTGGTATCAGCTCCGAAGAGAGAGAAAAACTGTTCCAGGCTTATTATCGAGGCGCGGGCGGTTTTAAGGCTAAAGAGGGCTTTGGCCTCGGTCTGTCCGTGGTTAAGAAAATCTGTGAGCTTTTGAGCATTGACATTAAAGTGATATCTAAGGTCGGGAAGGGATCGATTTTCCGCTTGGAACTTCCTTTGAGAGCACAGACATCAAAAGAAAGCTCTCCGGCTAAACCTCAGACGCTGAACCTGCGTCCGCTCGACGGCACTCGGATCCTTGTTATTGAAGACGACCGATTGATTCGAGAAAGCCTTAAGACACTTTTGGAAGGCTGGGGATGTGTCGTAAGGACCGCAGAATTTTATGATGCCGAATTGGCGGCAAAACTGGTTCACGAGTCTCCGATTGATCTGATATTTTCAGACTTCAATCTGGGCCCGGAACATATGACCGGTCTGCAGTCGATCTTTAGGATTCGCTCGGCGCTTGGTCGGCGGATTCCCGCGATTGTGAGCACGGCCGCGCCGCGTGACGCGGTAATCTCTCAGTATGAGGAGGAAACGGAAGGACTGAATTTCTCCGACTCTGCCGTCGACCTGATGGAAATGCCGCTGCTGCTTCAGAAACCGATCTCCCCGCACGAGATTAATCGGGCGATTCATCGTCTGCTTGATAAAAAGTAAACATATCTCTCGCAGAGAAGAATATTTGAGTTATATTGAATTTTCTTCCAACAGAAGATAAAAAACTCTCAGCCGAATTTCCACAACAAAAGAAGGCTGACAGTCTGCTGATATCCCGAGACTCGATCACAAATCCGGTGTTCGGACTCCAATCAATTTCCCACGGACTTTGAAAGGACTTTTCCAAATGAAAAAAGAAGAGGCGGGAAGGACCGCCGAAAAACTCAACGGCTCGGACATCTTTGTCCGCGCTTTGGCAGAAGAAGGTGTTGAATACGTGTTCGGATATCCGGGCGGCAGCGTACTGAATATCTTCGATGCTATTTACAAACAGAATAAATTCAAACACATTTTGGTTCGTCACGAGCAGGGCGCGGTTCATGCGGCTGACGCATACGCCAGAGCTTCCAATAAAGTCGGCGTCGCACTGGTGACGAGCGGACCCGGAGCGACCAACGCCGTAACCGGCATCGCGACGGCACATTCTGACAGTATCCCGATGGTTGTCTTTACTGGTCAGGTCAATACGGCCGCGATTGGACAGGACGCGTTCCAGGAAGTCGATATTGTCGGCATCACAAGACCGTGCGTAAAACACAATTTCCTTGTTAAAGACGTACGCGATCTTGCTCCGATTATTAAAAAAGCCTTTTATATTGCTAAGACAGGACGACCGGGCCCTGTCCTTATTGATATCCCGAAAGATGTTTCTGCAGCGATCACCGAATACAACTATCCGGAAAACGTCGAACTGCGCTCCTATAAGCCGGTGCTGAAGGGACACCTCGGTCAGATCAAAAAAGCGCTTCAGATCATTCTTAAATCCGAAAGACCGCTTCTTCATATCGGCGGCGGTGTCGTTTCGGCAAATGCGAGCGAAATGCTGCAGAGATTTGCCTACGAGCTCGGCGTACCGGTGAACTCCACTTTAATGGGACTCGGCGCAATGCCTTCCAATGATAAGAAGTTCCTCGGCATGGTCGGCATGCACGGCACTTACGAAGCGAATATGGCGATGCAGAACTGCGACTGTCTGGTCGTTATCGGCGCTCGCTTCGATGACCGAGTGGTCGGACTGCCGTCTAATTTCTCGCAGGATAAGCGCACGATTATTCATATTGACGTGGATCCTTCGACAATTTCCAAACGAGTGAAGGTTGATATCCCCATTGTCGGCGATGTCAAGGAAGTTCTCGCCGATATGCTGACGCTGCTTGATCAGAAACCGGAGCGGCCCGATCCTGAAAAAATGGCGGCGTGGCAGAATCGGATTAAACAGTGGCGCGACGTCAACTGCTTAAGTTACGAAAACAGCGATAAGGTCATCAAGCCCCAGTTCGTGCTTGAAAAGCTTCAGGAAATCGGCGGCGACGACATGATCGTGGCAAGCGACGTGGGCCAGCATCAGATGTGGTGCGCTCAGTTCCTGAAATTCCGTAAACCCCGTCACTGGCTGAGTTCAGGCGGCCTCGGAACGATGGGTGTGGGACTGCCGTATGCGATCGGCGCTTGTGTCGCGGCTCCCGACAAACGCGTTGTGTGCGTGACAGGAGACGGCTCTATTCAAATGAATATTCAGGAATTAGCGACCGCTAAGCAGCTCGGCATTGCTCCGAAAATTATTCTTCTGAACAACAACTACCTCGGTATGGTGCGTCAGTGGCAGGAACTCGAGTACGACGGCCGCTATTCACACTCGCATATGGAGGTCACACCGGACTTTAAGGCGCTTGCCGAAGCTTACGGGCATGTCGGCATCGTTGTTGATAAGCCTTCGGAAGTAGAGACCGCCCTGAAGGATGCGTTCGGAAAATATAAGGATCAGCTGGCGTTTATCGATATTCATGTCGATCCGACCGAAAATGTTTGGCCGATGGTTAAGGCCGGTCACGGTCTTACGGAAATGATCCTAGGCTCGGAGAAAATCTAATGAATCGTCACGTCTTATCTATTCTTTTGGAAAACGAACCGGGCGCACTTTCCCGGGTCGTCGGGCTCTTTTCAGCCCGCGGCTACAACATCGATTCTTTGACCGTCGCCCCGACGGAGGATAAAAGCGTTTCACGCATGACCATCGCCAGTATCGGCAACGACGAACTGATTGAGCAGATCACGAAGCATCTGAATCGTCTGGTCGAAGTCATTAAGGTGGTGGATTTAACCGAAGGGGAATACGCCGAGCGCGAGCTTATGCTGATTAAGGTCAGAGCGCTGGGCAAGGACCGCGAAGAGATGAAGCGTCTGAATGATATTTTCAGAGGCAGAATTATCGATGTGACCGATAAGACTTATACAATTGAGCTCACGGGAAATTCTGAAAAGCTCGACGCCTTCATTAAGGCGGTCGACCCCGAATCCGTCTTGGAAATGGTTCGCACCGGCTCCTGCGGAATCGGCCGTGGCGATAGAATACTGAAACTGTAACGAATTGACTTACCCAAGGATTAAGTCACTTATTAAAGAGGAAAAAAATGAAAGTTTATTACGATAAAGACGCAGATCTTTCTCTTATCAAAGGCAAGAAAGTCGCAATCATCGGCTACGGCTCTCAGGGCCACGCCCACGCTCTGAATCTTCACGATTCCGGCGTTGATGTTGTCGTCGGCGTTCGTCCGAACGGCGCTTCCTGGAAGAAAGCTCAGGCTGCCGGCCTGAAAGTTGCAAGCATCGAAGATGCAACAAAAGACGCCGATGTCGTCATGATCCTTCTTCCGGACGAATTTATCGCCGATGTCTACAAAAAACAGGTTGAACCGAACCTGAAGGAAGGCGCTGCTCTGGCTTTCGCTCACGGCTTTAACATCCATTACGGTCAGGTCACTCCGAGAGACGATCTTGACGTTTGGATGGTTGCTCCGAAAGCTCCGGGACACACAGTTCGCCGTACATACACCGAAGGATCCGGCGTTCCTCAGCTGATCGCTGTTTATCAGGATAAATCCGGCAAGGCCCGCGAAGTCGCCATGTCTTACGCTGCCGCCAACGGCGCCGGCAAAGCAGGCATCATCGAAACCACATTCAAAGAAGAGACCGAAACCGACCTCTTCGGCGAACAGTGCGTTCTCTGCGGCGGTATCGCTGAACTCATCAAGATGGGCTTTGAAACTTTGGTTGAAGCCGGCTACGCTCCCGAAATGGCTTACTTCGAATGCTGCCATGAAATGAAGCTGATCGTTGATCTGATTTATGAAGGCGGTCTTGCCGACATGAACTACTCGATTTCCAACAACGCTGAATTCGGCGGCTATGTCACCGGCCCGCGTGTTGTTGCCGATGAAGCCCGCGCCGCTATGCGTCAGGCTCTGAAGAACATTCAGAACGGTTCCTACGCTAAGGAATTCCTCCTTGAAAACAAGGTCGGCGCTCCGATGCTTCGTTCTATCCGTGCTCAGACTGCGGCTCATCCGATTGAAGTCGTCGGCGCTCGCCTGCGCGGCATGATGCCCTTCATCTCTGCTCATCGTCATATCGACCGCAGCAAGAACTAATCAAAGGCGTCTTGCTTAAATAAAAAATCAGCGGCCCAACGAGGCCGCTGATTTTTTTGGAATGAATTGAGCGTTATTCTCGTCTTTAGTTTGTAAAAATGAAACAAAACCCTCTTAATTCAGAGGGTTATATCATTTTTTGAGCAGACAAAAGTCACTTATATTGGCAATCTGACTCCGAGACGCTTTGTAATATCAACCACGGTGGTGAGTGTTGGGAGTGGTTCAACCCCAAAGACAGCCATCACTTTTTCGGCTTCTTGGTTCAGATCCACGCTCTTAGAGTAGCTGCTTTCCGGTTTCTCCAGCTCTTGTTCTCCCGTTTTAAGGTACAGCTTCACCTTGTTTTTTACCCCTTCAATCGGAGAGACTGTCGGAGACATCAGTAATTCAACCATCATCTCCGGAGAGTACTCTATAGCTGCCTCACGAAGCTTAAATGCCATGAACCTCTCCAAAGCCAATGCCAGAACACAAACAACAAAGTGCCCCCTGATATGTGCCTCTGTTCTTACATAAATCGGTCTCGTACACAGTACTGACTTCATTACTCGGAAGCAGTTCTCTATCTTCCATAATTCTCTCAGTCTCGAGTAAATCTCCTCATCACTTAAGTCTTCGCAGCAAGTAATCAACCCGTAATAGCCTGCAAATCTTATTTTCCGTTCATAAAGCTCACGGTTTAGTTCATAACGCTCCTCTTGAGCTTTTTTATCCGGATCCGACTGCTTTACTCTTTTCAGAAATTGTCTCGAGCCTCGTTTAAATGAGGCATCAATTCTGCCGCTGCCGGCGCTCATCATCTTCTTAGCTTGCTCCCATTGCAAATTTAATTCCTTCATGTCGTGGGCATACCGCTTAGCCGACCAAGTCACTATCAAACGCGGGTTAACAACCTCTCGTGATTCTTTTTGTTTAACCGCTTCAGGACAGTCCATTGTCTTCATCTTCCATGACATCTCGCCTGTTTCTGAATCAAATTTATATTTCCAGCCGTCCTCGCTAAACAAGTTATCCAACTCTTTGCTGCTGAGCCGGTGAAGACTGTGCGCCACGATAAAGGCACAGTCGTTTTCAATCAGCTTGGAAAGATTCTCTTTGCTGTTAAGTCCTCTGTCAGCCACAACGATGGGTTTGCCCTGCGGACATTTCTGCCGGAACGACTCAACAACCTTCATTAAAGTTTTAACTTCTGCCGTATTGCCGCGATAAACTTCATAGTCCAGAGGAATGCCGCAGCGATCAATTAATAAACCGAGAAGAACCTGTGTCTCATGAGTCCGGTGCTCTTTACTCATGCCTCTTTCGCGTAAACAATCAGGTTCAAAGCTCTCAAAGTAGAAAGTGGTTACGTCATAAAAGACTAAGGAACAATCCCGCGCAATTTCCTTGGATACAGCTTCATCAAGTTTTTTGATGATGGTCGTTTTAGAAGCAGCAAGAATGTCTAAAGCTTCGTAGTGTTGATCCAGTGATACAGAGTCAAACTTGAACAAATGGCGCGGACATTGTCTTCTCATTCCCCGCCGGCTCATGGGACTGAGAATACGGCTGGCCACTTGATAGAACACGGCCAAATCTAAATCCCAAGAAAGTTTTCTGTTGTATCCGGCCTTACGGAACCATGCGTTTAAGCCAAGCTTTTCCCAGACTTTTCGTATGGGAGCCATCCCGTAATGCAGCCGAGGAGCTGAGGCAGCTGCCGAAGAATCAGAAACCGCAGGCGCAATCCGCCGAACCGCAGCCTCTTGGAGTTGTTCTGCACGTGAGGCATCCGAGCGCAGAGCTTTGACTCTGTCTTTTAAAGATTGAAGGTAGTTTGGATCCTCCTTCATTTTTTCAGAAATATCTCCTAAAGCTTCCAAAGTCCGAGAAGAGTTCTTGCGGGTAACCGGGTCTCGAAAGGTTTCGATGATGCTGGCGTAGTAGTGAGAACCTCGTTTGTAGTGCTGCAGAGTAATTGTAGGCATAGACTCTCCGGAATCAGATTTTTACTCATTATATCATAAAAGTAAAACCTAAGCATAATATAAAGCAAATATAAGTTAAATTTATCTTCTAAAAAAATGGGAACAATTAAGCAACCACGGGGGTTGGGGAAGAATTTACGAGGCTAAAGACAGGGGCATGATGCCCTTCATCTCTGCTCATCGTCATATCGACCGCAGCAAGAACTAATCAAAGGCGTCTTGCTTAAATAAAAAATCAGCGGCCCAACGAGGCCGCTGATTTTTTTGGAATGAATTGAGCGTTATTCCAAATTCTGAATTTGCTCACGCATCGATTCAATCACCAGTTTCAGATTGACGGAGGTCTGCGTCATATCAATGGAAGCGGCTTTGCTTCCAAGCGTGTTGGCCTCACGATTTAATTCCTGCATTAAAAAGTCGAGTCTGCGTCCGACTGCGCCGCCTCTGTCTAAAACACGGCGAACTTCGCGCACATGGGTGCGAAGCCGCTCCATCTCTTCATTAACGTCAATCTTGATGCCGTAAAGCGTCACCTCCTGACGAATGCGGTCGTTGATTTCCTCTTTGGAGATCTGGCTGTTTTCCGAAAGTGTTTGCGTGAGCGCCTCATCAAGCCGCTCGACAAGCTTCTCTTTCATGGTGTGAAGAATCAGAGGAATTTTCGGTTCAAGCTCATCGACCAGCGCGTCGATCTGTCCGCAGTACTTCAAAAGAACGTTCTTCAGGGCTTCGCCTTCGCGCAGGCGGCTCTCCTTAAAGAGCTGCAGACAGTCGCGAACACCGGCCAAAATCGATTCTTCAAATTTTTCTTTATCCGTTTCGGGAGTTTCCAGAATTCCTTCAAACTGCAGAATGGCCGTTACGGATAATTTGGCCGCGTTAGGCGCCAGCGCAAGTACCTGCTCCTGCATGGAAAGAAGTTTAGAAAGCGCCTGTTCGTTGATATGAGAAGCGCTGATCGCGGAGGAAGCCGTAAGATTAAAGCGAACTTCAACTTTGCCTCTGGCGACGGTCGAGGCGACTAATTCGCGAATTTTAGGCTCAAACGGTCGAAACTCTTCCAGGCATCTGAAGCTGAAATCTAAAAAACGTGAATTGACAGAGCGGACATCAACATTTAATTCGCCAAGTTCGGTCTGAATCTTGACGTTTCCGTATCCTGTCATGCTGGAAACTGTACCCATGAAATTCTCCCAAACGGAAGCGCTGAAAAATGTCGCTTCCTAACATTAGGTATGCATTGTAATCTCGCGGAGCGGTTAAAGGACCTTTTGTACCAGCTTTAGGGAGCCGTCAGTCGATGACGCGCGAGGCCTATAATGTCCGCAGCAGATAAGCGGCGTTTGCACGCGATACATTATCCGGAGAAAACAATGACCGAAGAGCTTCAGCTGAGACCGAGCGGAAGGAACCCATCCGAACTCCGTTCCGTTCGAATCACGCCAAACTGTAATAAATACGCGGAAGGATCCTGTCTGATCGAGATGGGGGATACGAAAGTCATCTGCACGGCAAGCGCGGACTTTCGCATTCCGTCCTGGATGGCCGAAAGCGGAAAAGGGTGGGTTACCTCTGAGTACGGCATGCTGCCGAGAGCGACCGGCACGAGAAACGACCGAGAGGCCGCTAAAGGAAAACAGAGCGGCAGAACTCAGGAGATTCAGAGACTCATCGGCCGCTCTCTGAGGGCGGCGGTTGATCTCTCAAAACTCGGCCCCATGACGCTGAAAATCGACTGTGATGTGATCCAGGCTGACGGAGGAACAAGATGCGCCTCTATCACCGGCGCCTATGTCGCGCTAGCGCTCGCTGTCGCAAAACTGCAGAAAGAGGGGCGCTTTGAAGAAAATCCGCTTTTCGCTCAGGTGGCGGCGCTCTCCGTGGGCATCTACAACGGTACTCCGGTCTGCGACCTTGACTATATCGAGGATTCTCACTGCGGAACGGATATGAATGTCGTCATGACAAACCAGGGCGGATTTGTAGAACTGCAGGGGACCGCCGAAGGTCGAGTCTTTACCCGTCAGGAGCTGAATCAGCTGCTCGATCTGGCCGAGAACGGTCTTTCTCAGCTTTTTGAATACCAGAGAAGCGCTATTGAAGAAGGAAAAGCCGCCAATGAATAGAAAGATCGTACTTGCAAGCAATAACAAGAAAAAAATGAAAGAAATGCAGGAGCTGCTTGCTCCGATGGGTGCCGAAGTGATCGCCCAGGGATCGCTAGGCATCCCGGCTGCGGAAGAACCCTTCTGCACATTTATGGAGAACGCGCTCGCCAAGGCACGCCACGCCGCAAAGCACAGCGGTCTGCCTGCGATCGCGGATGATTCCGGTATCTGTGCGGACGCATTAGGCGGCATGCCGGGTGTTTACAGCGCGCGATATGCGGGAGAGCCTTCGAATGATGCGGCAAACAACGCCAAACTCGTGAACGCGCTCAAGGGACACACTGATCGAAGCGCGCACTACGTATGCGTGCTCTGCGCGATACGTTCTGCGGATGATCCGGAACCGCTGATCGCGATTGATTTCTGGGAAGGAGAGATCGCTGAAGAGCCCAAAGGCGAGGGCGGCTTTGGATATGATCCTTATTTCATCGTGGGTCCTGACGGCAGACGGGCTGCCGAGATGAGCGCTGAGGAAAAGAACTCGGTGAGCCATCGCGGCAAAGCGATGCGCAGGATGAGCGAGCTTCTGCAGCGCCGCTGGGGTTGGAAGTTTTGAAGCCGATCCCTCTTTCTCTGTACATCCATTGGCCCTGGTGCCTGAAAAAATGTCCGTACTGTGACTTTAATTCACACGGGGTCAAAGGCGAAATACCGGAGCAGCGCTACACCGAGGCGATCTGTCGTTCCATGCGCGAACAAGCGCAGTTTGCTGCAGACAGACCTCTGGAAACCGTCTTCTTCGGAGGCGGCACGCCCTCTCTGATGTTGGCAGAGTCTCTGGAGAAAATTCTGGCCTGCGCTGATGAGACCTTCGGACTGGTGAGCGGTGCGGAGATTACGCTTGAATCCAATCCGGGAACATTTGAACTCGCTAAATTCAAAGACTTTAAATCAGCCGGCGTCAATCGGCTTTCTCTTGGCGTGCAGAGCTTTGAAGATCAAAAGCTTCGCTCGCTCGGCCGCGTGCACAATGCTCGGGAAGCCAAGGAAGCGGCGCTCGGAGTGCGCGAAATTTTTGACAACTTTAATCTCGACCTGATGTTCGGTCTGCCGAATCAAAGCTTGGAAGATCTCAAACAGGAACTGGCCTTTATCGCGCAGATTGATCCGCCGCATCTGTCCTATTACCAGCTGACTCTGGAGCCGAATACTTATTTTGCTAAATATCCGCCCGAAGGAATTCCTAATGAAGACACACTCGAGGATATGACCGAACTTATCGCGCAGTACACGACCGATCTCGCGCTTGAGCATTACGAGGTATCCGCATATGCCAAAAGCGGTCATCGGTGCCGGCATAACCTGAATTACTGGGGTTTCGGAGACTATCTTGCGGTCGGTCCGGGAGCGCACGGCAAGTACAGCCACGATAAAGAGATTCATCGCTTTTATAACTACAGGGATCCGGCGCGCTGGCTCCTCTGTCAGAACCGCGGAGAATCATTTGTCTCGCATACTGAAAAAGTTCCTTCTGAGGCGATTCCGTTTGAATTCATGCTGAACGTACTCAGACTTCGGGATGGGGTGCCGAGAGATTATTGGGAGCAGCGGGCGTTTGTCAGCTGGTCTGAAGTCGAACCCGTTTGGCGAGTCCTTGAAAAGGACGGACTTGTTGAAGATCCTAAAAAGCGTATTTTCTGTACCGAAAAAGGGTGGCGGTACCTGAATGAGGTGCTGGAAGCTTTTTTGTGATGCACTAAATAACTGCGCATCAAAAAAGTGCAGAAAAATCCGCATAAAGCACCAAAAAAGTGCATTATGGTGGAGATTTTCCAAAAACAGGAATAGACGCAGGGGAGCGGGCGTGATTTTTAGCGCGTCTTTTTTGGCACGCTTCTTGCTTATTCACCGGTGAAAACCAATTTATTCTTAGTTCTACCGATCTAAAGGAGATATCATGGCTAAGTCCATAGAAGATGTCATGCAGATGCTGACAGAAAACGACGTTAAGTTCGTTGACCTTCGATTTACAGATTTTATAGGCAAAGAGCAGCACGTTTCCGTTCCGGTGTCCGCTTTTGATGAAGACAAATTTGAGGAAGGCCATGCTTTTGACGGCTCTTCCATTACCGGCTGGAAGGGCATCGAAGCGAGCGACATGCTGCTGATGCCGCAGCCCTCAAGCGCACGCATGGATCCTTTTGCCGACGAAGGGCAGGAAACCCTGATCCTGACCTGCAGTGTTGTCGAACCTGCGACCGGCAAAGGCTATGACAGAGACCCGCGCAGCATCGCCAATCGCGCTGAAGCCTATCTGAAGAGCACCGGCATCGGCGATACCGCGTTCTTCGGCCCCGAACCCGAATTCTTTATTTTCAACGGCGTCAGCTGGGGCTGTGATATGAACCGCAGCTTCTTCAAGATCGAGTCCGATGAGGGCTTCTGGTCGAATGCCGACTCAATGGACGGCGCAAACGGCGGCCATCGTCCCAGAGTCAAAGGCGGCTATTTCCCGGTTGCTCCGGTGGATTCTTTAAACAGTGTCCGCGCCAGTATGTGCCTGCTTCTTGAACAGCAGGGTGTTCCCGTTGAGGTCCACCACCATGAAGTCGGCGGATGCGGTCAGTGCGAAATCGGCACCCTGTTCAGCACACTTACCGAAAGAGCCGACTGGACTCAGATTCTCAAGTACACCGTTTGGAACGTCGCGGCCGCCTACGGTATGACAGCAACCTTCATGCCCAAACCCGTCGTTGGCGATAACGGCTCCGGCATGCATGTTCATCAGTCCATTTGGAAGGACGGCAAGAACCTCTTCGCAGGCAACGGTTATGCAGGTCTCTCTGATCTCGCCCTTTATTACATCGGCGGCGTGATCAAACATGCCCGGGCTCTGAACGCGATTACCAATCCGACCACCAACAGCTATCGTCGTTTGGTTCCGGGTTTTGAAGCTCCGGTTAAGCTCGCTTATTCCGCACGCAACCGTTCCGCCTCTTTGCGTATCCCGTATGTGGCCAGCGAAAAGGCCCGCCGTGTTGAAGTTCGCTTCCCGGATCCGATGGCTAACCCCTATCTTGCCTTTGCCGCTCTGCTGATGGCCGGTATCGACGGTATCCAGAACAAGATCCATCCGGGCGAAGCCGCAGACAAGAATCTTTATGATCTTCCGCCTGAAGAAAACGCGAAGATCCCGACCGTCTGCTCTTCTTTGGAACAGGCGCTTGACGCGCTTGCTGATGATCACGCTTTCCTTACTGCCGGCGGAGTGTTCAGCGAGGACATGATTGCTGCTTACATCGATATGAAGCGTCAGGAAGTCACTCGTGTTCAGATGGCTGTTACACCTGAAGAATACGATATGTATTACTCCCTGTAATAGGGGCTCTCCGTCGTGAAGACGGACAAAACGAAGACCGAGCGAGGCTGAGATGAGCTTAGATAAATTGGATTTTGAAAGTTTTGATCTGCTTCGGCTCGGTCTAATTGTTTGCGGTGAAAACGCGCGGATTCTTTACGCCAATACCACCGTTCAGTTTTATCTTGGCCAGAGCGCGAAACTTCTCAAGGATCGGTCGATATATACCGTACTGCCGTGTGCGGAACCGTGGATTCAAAACTATTACAAGCGTCCGGATGTTTCGTATCTGGTGCAGTCGGAACTCTGCGAGATGCTTCGGCCGCCTAAAGAGCCGAAGCAGGTTTTTGTGACTTGCCATCCGATGGCCGACGATCCGCGCTATCTTTTTTTTGAGATTTCTCCGGCAGCAAAAGCGCTTCTGATTTCCCACGAGCGCCACATGAACGAACTGTCGGAAAATACACGCCGGCTGCTGCGCAATCTAGCGCATGAAATCAAAAATCCGCTCGGAGGCATCAGAGGTGCCGCTCAGCTCTTAGAGACCGAATTGTCGGATCCGGAACAGAAAGAATATACGGAAGTCGTGATTAGCGAAGCGGATCGTCTGCAGTCGCTCGTCGATAAGCTGCTTGCGCCGTATCGGCAGTCATATAATCCCGCGCCGACCAATGTTCATGAAGTACTTGAGCGGGTACGCCTGCTGGTGGAAGCGGAATTTCAGGACAGACTGCAGATTGTCAGGGATTACGACATCAGTGCTCCGGAAATTACCGCTGACCGAGGTCAGCTCACGCAGATTTTTCTGAATCTGATGCGTAATGCGGCAGAAGCGCTTTCGGTACGGATGTGGGAGGGAACGGCTGAGATTCGACTGAAAACGCGTGTGGTGCACCATGTTTCGATTGGCGAAGAAATTAAAAAAGCTGCGCTGAATATTCATGTTATCGATAACGGTGAGGGGATTCCGCAGGAGCTTTTGGACAGCATTTTCTATCCGCTCGTGAGCGGCAAAGAGAAGGGGAGCGGACTCGGGCTCTCATTGGTCCAATCGTTCGTAGAGCGGCACGGCGGAACTATATCCGTCAGCAGCGAGAACGGGAAGACGGATTTCAGCATTCTCTTTCCGCTGAACGCCCAATAACAAGAAAAACGAGTCACTCGGAGAACCAGAATGAAAGATATTTGGATTGCGGACGACGATCGATCTATTCGATGGGTTTTAGAAAAAGCGCTGAAAAAAGCCGGCCTGCCGTGCAGGACTTTTTCTGAAGCGGACTCACTTTTGCTGGCACTTAAAACAGAACAGCCCTCCGTCATTCTGAGCGATATCCGCATGCCGGGAAAGAGCGGTCTGGAAATGCTGACCGAGATCAAGCGCGATTATCCGAAGCTTCCGGTCATTATCATGACCGCGTTCTCGGATCTTGACAGCGCGGTATCAAGTTTTCAGAGCGGCGCTTTTGAATATCTTCCGAAGCCCTTTGATATTGATAAAGCGGTTGAGCTTGTCCGCCGCGCTTCTGAAGAAAACGCTTCCGAAGAAGCCGCGCCCGAGCAGCAGGTGTCCGAAATAATCGGTAAAGCGAGCGCGATGCAGGATGTTTTTCGCGCTATCGGACGCCTTTCGCACAGTAAAGCCACCGTCCTTCTGACTGGAGAATCCGGTGCCGGTAAGGAAGTGGTTGCCAGAGCGCTTCACAAGCATAGTCCACGAGCCAAAGAGGCGTTTATCGCGCTCAATATGGCGGCGATTCCAAGAGATCTGATGGAGAGCGAACTTTTCGGTCACGAAAAAGGAGCCTTCACCGGCGCCAACAGTGTTCGCCACGGACGGTTCGAACAGGCCGAAGGCGGCACACTGTTTCTTGACGAAATCGGCGATATGCCGGCAGAGCTTCAGACACGCCTGCTTAGGGTGCTTTCTGACGGATACTATTATCGAGTCGGCGGCCATCAGGCGCTTAAAGCCAACGTCCGCATCATTGCGGCGACGCATCAGAATTTAGAGAGCATGGTGCATGAGGGACGCTTCAGAGAAGACTTGTACCATCGTCTCAACGTCATCCGTATTCGTCTTCCTCCGCTTCGGGAACGCAAAGAGGATATTCCGCTTTTGATCGCGCATTTTTTGAAAAAGTCCTCTGAAAGTCTGGATGTTGAACAGAAAATTATGACGGCCGAAGCGATGGACTTTCTGAAGGAATTCCCTTTCCCGGGCAATGTGCGCCAGTTGGAAAACCTTTGCAATTGGCTCGTTGTGATGGCGCCGTCCCAGCATATTCAGCTGAGCGATCTTCCTGCGGAGATTCTTCAGTCGGCTCCCGCTAAAGCGGTCTCAGCGGCTCCTCTTGTCGGCGGAACCTGGCAGGACGGTTTGAGGGCGGCAGTTGAGGCGAAATTGAAGGAAGAAACGCCGGACCTGATGAAAGAACTCACTGACGCCTTCGAAACGGCGGTTATTGAAACCGCGCTTGAATTCACACACGGTCGCCGAGTGGAGGCCGCCTCCAGACTTGGTATTGGGCGCAATACCATTACACGCAAGATTGCGGAATTAAATCTTAAAACTGAGGATTAAGACGCCTGCTATCATTGCGCCATGAATTTTGAGAGCGTAAATAACGAATTAGCCGCACTAGGCTGCAAACAGAGCCATATTGATGCATTCTGGCGCAATTGGTATCTCGGTCGTCCGCTGACACAGGCGAAATTTACTTTTCCGAAGGCGGCCGCTGAAGCGGCTGCAACCCTGGGAACCCGTTTGGCTCAGGTTCTCATGCCCGACAGCGACGATTATCTCGGAGCAAATGGCGCGAGAGCCGTGCTGAGAGCCTCTGACGGTCAGCTGATCGAATCAGTGCTGCTTCCGAGAGACGGAGTCTGCATTTCAACGCAGGTCGGCTGCGCGGTCGGCTGCCGCTTTTGTATGACCGGGCGCTCCGGTCTCGTTCGTCAGCTTTCCGATATTGAAATCGCAGCGCAGGTGGTCTACGCCAAGAGCCGGCAAAAAATCTCTAAAGTCGTGTTTATGGGGATGGGCGAGCCTTCGCATAATCGCAGAAATGTTCTGTCCGCGCTTGACCATATTACTCGCTACGCCGGAATCGGTTACAAGGAGCTGGTCATTTCCACTGTTGGGGACAGACGGCTTTTTGAGGAACTCTCGCATAGGGAGATTAAACCCGCTCTTGCGATATCTCTGCATTCCGCATTTGATGAAAAGCGCCGTATGCTGCTTCCGAATGCGGCAGATCTGACGGTTAAAGAGATTCTTGACTTTGGCAAAGAGTATGCGCGACTGAGCAAATATCCGATTCAATATCAGTGGACGCTGATCCGAGATCTTAACGACGGTACTGATGAAATCGATCAGCTGGCTTCACTCTGGGACGGTCAGTTTGCGGTTCTCAACATGATTCCGGTCAATAAGATTGACGACAGTCCCTATGATCGGCCTGATCCCGATCGGATTGAGGCGCTTAAAGCCGTCTGCAGATCCTTTCATATTCTGCTGAAGTTCCGGGATTCCGCTGCTCAGGACGTGGACGGCGGCTGCGGACAGCTCAGAGCTCGCGCAATGCGCGAAAAACAGAAAGCGGTCCGCGACGGGACCGCTGTGATTCAGATTAAAGATCTAAAGTAAGCGTAACGGGCGCATGATCGCTCGGCCGCTCGTTGGCGCGGACATCCTTGTGGATGACAACGCCGAGATTTTTATCCCGAAGCGTATTCGAAATCAGGATATGGTCGATGCGAAGACCTCGGTTGCGCCGAAAGGCCATCATTCGGTAATCCCACCAGGAGTACGACTTCTCGGGCTGCTCAAAAGCGCGGAACGCGTCGGTGAGGCCGCAGTCGAGGAGCTTTTGGAAGGCTTCACGGCTCTGCGGCGCGCAGAGAACGCTGTCAGCCCAGGACTCCGGATCCCAAACGTCCCGATCTTCAGGCGCGATGTTGAAGTCGCCGAGCAGAACGAGGTTCGGGTAACGTCCCAGTTCAGAGGGCAGCCAGTCAGCAAGCGCTTTAAGCCAGCTGAGCTTATAAGGGAACTTTTCACTTTCAAGTGACTCGCCGTTGGGAAAGTATCCGTTGACGATTCTCAGCTTAGAGCCGTTGACCATGACGCTGACCGCAATAAGGCGGCTTTGTTCATCTTCAAAGCCGGGGATATTGCGGATCTCTTCCGCGGCAATAAATTCATAGGGCTTGCGAAGCAGAGCGGCAACGCCGTTGTAAGTCTTCTGACCGAACGCGTCGATCTCATAGCCCGCCTCGTTTATTGCGGCGCGGTCAATGGCTGATTCCTGCATCTTCAGCTCCTGAAGGCAGAGCACATCGTCTTTGCGGTCCGCTAAATAGTCCAGCACCTGAGGCAGACGCACTTTTAGAGAGTTGACATTCCAAGTCGTGACGGAGAAACTCATTTTTCCTCCAGCAGACCGTACTGACGCAGCAGCGCGTCAACGGAAGGTTCACGGCCGCGGAAAGCGACAAAGCTTTCGATTGCTGGACGGCTTCCGCCGCGCGAGAGAACTTCATCGAGCCACTTTGTTCCCACTTCCGGATTAAAGATGCCTTTTTCTTCGAATAAAGAGAAGGCGTCCGCGGAGAGGACTTCAGCCCATTTGTAGCTGTAGTAGCCTGCGGCATAGCCGCCCGCGAAGATATGAGAGAAGGAGTTGGCAAAGCGGTTGTACTGCGGCGGGAAGACAACGGAAACTTCCTTGCGGACCTCACGAATCAGCTTTTCTACCGTGTCTTTATGCGGATGCTCATCCATGTGGAGCAGCATGTCAAAAAGGGCGAACTCAATTTGACGGACGTTCGCCATGCCCGCTTCGAAGTTCTTGGATGCGACAAGCTTGTCAAAGAGCGCGCGCGGCATTTTCGCATGGGTTTTGACATGCGAGGAGATGGTCTGCATCACGTCCCAGTTCAGCACAAAGTTTTCCATGAATTGGCTCGGAAGCTCAACCGCGTCCCATTCAACTCCGCTGATACCGGAAACCGCGAGTTCCGTCTGACGGGTGAGCATGTGATGCAGGCCGTGACCGAATTCATGGAAGATGGTTTCCACATCGTTGAGCGTCAGCAGTGAAGGCTGAGCGCCAACCGGCGCGGAGAAGTTGCAGACCAAATAAGCGACCGGCGTTTGGATGGCTCCGTTATCAAGCAGACGGCGGCTTCTGAGATCATTCATCCAGGCGCCTCCGCGTTTGCCGCTGCGCGCATACAGGTCGGTATAGAAGCCGGCGATTTCATTGCCGTTCTTATCCGAGATTGCATAGTATTTCACGGCAGGATTCCAAACCGGAACATTCTTTTGCGCGATCTTGATGGAGAACATTTTCTCTACTAAGGAGAACATTCCGGAGAGGACCGCGGGTTCAGGGAAGTACTGCTTGACTTCCTGTTCCGAGTAAGAGTACTTGGCTTCGCGAAGCTTTTCACTGACGTAGCTGTAATCCCAAGGATTGATTTGGTCCATGTTCAGTGTCTGTGTACCAAAGCGGATCAGCTCTTCCATGTCCTTGAGCGCGGCGGGTTTCGCTTTTGCGGCAAGCTCTCTCAGGAATTTAACAACCTGTTCGGGTGTGTCCGCCATTTTTCTGACAAGGGACACCTGAGCGTAGTTTTTATAACCGAGCAGATGAGCTTCTCTGACTCTGAGCTCAAGCAGACGCGTCATGACAGGCGCATTGTCTTTTCCTGCGGGAGAAAACTCAGAGGCGCGGGTCGTATAAGCGTGATAAAGCTCTTCACGAAGTGAGGAGTCATCTGCGTACTGCATGATTGGCAGATAGTTCGGCATGTGCAGCGTGATCTTATAGCCTTCGGTTCCTTCGGAAGCCGCCTGCTGCGCAAAAAGCGCTTTTTCGCCTTCGGGGATGCCGCGCAGCCGATCTGTATCTTTAGGCAGATAGATTGCGAAGTCGTTGGTGCAGTCCAAAAGATTTTCAGAGAACTTTTGGCTGAGTTCGGCTTCTTCAGCGCTGATCTTTGTCATTTCCTTCTTGCCGGCCTCATCGAGTTCGGCGCCCGAAAGCACAAACCCTTCGATTTCCCGATCAATGATTCTGCGGCGAGCGGCGCCGAAGGATTTGAATGCGTCTTCAGCCTTCAGCGCTTTATATTTGGCGTAGAGCTCTTCATTTTGGCCGATTTCCGAAAAGACAGCGGAGATCGGAGCGAGAAGCTCATTGACGATCGCGCGCAGCTGAGGCGTGTCTTCCACGCTGTTGAGGTGAGAAATGGCGGACCAGACAAAGCTTAGGTTTTCCGATGCGTCGTCCAGCGGTTTGACGACATTGTCCCAAGTCGCGGGTTCAGTATTTTGCGTGACGGCGCTGACGGTCTCTTTTAATGTATTGATGAGCGACAGAACGGCCGGCTTAAAGCTTTCCTGATTTAATTTCGGAAAGTCGATAAATTTACTTTTATCCTCAATAATCGAGAGAATATCAATACGATCTGACATTAAATTCTTCCTTACAGGTTAAAACGGTTCTCGAAGGCGCGCATGGTATTGTCTAAGAGCATT
The DNA here is from genome assembly GCF_059728705.1 of Parasutterella sp. St.1A3. NCBI lineage: Bacteria > Pseudomonadati > Pseudomonadota > Betaproteobacteria > Burkholderiales > Sutterellaceae > Parasutterella > Parasutterella sp. St.1A3. The sequence continues at coordinate 860,693 of NZ_BAAGFK010000001.1, forward strand.
GCGATGGTCATCGGACCGACACCGCCCGGAACCGGCGTAATAAAGCCCGCGACACGAGCAACAGCTTCGATATCGACGTCACCGCAGAGTTTTCCTTCCTGATTTCTGTTCATGCCGACATCAATCACGACGGCGCCGGGCTTGACCATGTCATCGGTCACCAAACCGGCTTTGCCCACGGCGGATACGATAATGTCGGCATTTTTCGCGAGTTCCTTAAGGTTTTTGGTTCTGCTGTGCGCAACAGTGACGGTGGCGTTCTTCTCAAGGAGCATGAGGGCCATTGGTTTTCCGACAATGTTGCTGCGTCCGATCACCAATGCGTTTGCGCCCTCGAGCGGGCATCCGACGGACTCAAGCATTTTCATGACGCCGTGCGGCGTGCAGCAACGAAAGCCCTTCAGCCCTGTCACCAGCGCGCCCATATTTTCGACGTGGAAGCCGTCCACATCCTTTTCCGCGGCGATGGATCGGATGACTTTCTGTTCGTCAAAGCCTTTAGGCAGCGGAAGCTGTACCAAGATGCCGTCGACTGAGTCGTCTTCGTTCAGTTCTTTGATGAGAGAAAGCAGTTCGGCCTCTGAAGCGTCTGCGAGCAGGCGTTTTTCCAAAGAGGTGATGCCGGTGTCGAGGCAGGCTTTGATTTTATTGCGTACGTAAATTTGGCTTGCGGGGTTGTCTCCGACAAGAATTACGGCAAGGCAGGGCGGTCTCGGCGCGTCAGTGAAGTTTTGGATTTTACTGCGGATTTCCTGTCGAATACCGGCAGCGAGCGCTTTTCCGTCAATGATGTTGGCAGACATAAGTTCCCCGAATAATTTGATTTGAAACTTAGAAATATATCAATAAAAAGAAGAAAGGAAGGCCGAAGCCTTCCCTTTTGAGTTCCTTTAGCGACAGAACATTAGTTCATGTTGTTGTCTTTCAGCGGGGTGCGGTTTGCATTCATCACCACACGCATCAGATCGGCAACCGTACCGGAATTTGTCTTATCCATAATTGAGGCGCGATGCGCTTCAACGGTCTTGATGGAAATGCCGAGGTCGGCAGCGATCTGTTTGTTCAGGCGGCCGCTGACAATACGTTCAAGAACGTGCAGTTCACGCGGTGTCAGCTTGCTGAGAAGTGCGTCGTTGAGCGAGCGCTTTTCAGCTTTAAGTTTGCGCTGACGGGCTTCCTGAAGCATTCTTTCGATTAAGGAGCGAAGCGCTGCCTGATCGAACGGTTTTTCAATGAAGTCCACTGCACCCTTTTTGAGAGTGGAGACTGCCATGGATACGTCGCCGTGACCCGAGATGAAGATAATCGGAATATCGCATTTGCGGGCGATCAGATGTTCTTGTACTTCTAGTCCGCTCATGCCCGGCATTCTGACGTCTAGTACGAGAACAGCGATGGCATTCGGATCGAATTTGGCCAAGAACATTTCTCCGCTTTCGAAGAGCTCAACTCGATAGCTGGACGCTTCGAGCAGCCACTTCAGCGAATCACGGACGGCCTCGTCGTCTTCAACAATGTAAACGACGCCGGCAGTGTCCGGTGAATCCGGAGTAAAGGATTTCGAGGTCATTTGAATCATCATGTACCTTCCACAATAAATTATTTTGCGTTAAATCTGTTAACCGATTGAATCAAATTCAATCACACACCACATATAGTAATTATATGCACAAATCACACCCCTGAGAAGTATCTATATCGGGGGTGAAGCTATTCTTTACAAATTCACCTGGGAACTATACCTTAGCTAAAACTAAGTAAGGATTATTACATATTTTTACAGGTGATAACCCGAATTCGACTATTTTAACGGATTTCCTAAAAAAATCACCTCCGTTTCCAAAGAAAGCGGGGGTGATTAAATATTAAGAAGCAATTCTTTTCTAAGTTTTCTTACCGGGCTGTCAGCTGCAGATTTTTAGATCAAAAACGAAGACAGTACCGCCGCCCTCATTATCTCTGACTCTAAGCCGTGTGTTGTGTGATTCGGCGATGGTTTGGCAGGTGGACAAACCGAGACCCAGCCCGTTCTTTTTGGTTGAGAAGAACGGTGTAAAGAGGCTGGCTTTCATCGTGTCGCTGATGCCGGGACCGTGGTCGGCGACCTGAAGTTCCACTTCGTTGGCGCCGACTTTGGCGATAACCGCGATGGTTCGGTCTGTGCAGCCCGCTTCCAGAATCGCTTCGGCCGCGTTGCGGATCAGGTTCATGAGAATCTGCATGATCTGTACCGGGTCGCAAAGAACATTGGGGAGAACCTTCGGCAGTTCATAGATAATGCGAATACCGGCGTACTTTTTCTCAATCAGCTTGCCGAGCTCCTGAGTGTCATTGATGACATTGGCGAGCGGCACATTTTCGAGTGTCGTCGGTCTGCGTTTGGCGAATGCGCGGATGTTTTTAATAATCTTGTCGATGCGTCCGGCCTGATTCGCAATCTTTTTATAGATCTCGAGGACTTGTCCGCGGTTGACCTCAGGAGCGTTCCCGATAACTTCAATAGCGGTGTTGGCATAGGCCGTAATCGCCGTGAGCGGCTGATTAATTTCATGCGTAATCGTAGAGGCCATTTCACCGAGAGTAATCAGACGAGAAGAATTTTCCATTCGGTTGGTTTGATCTTCCAATTCTTTTTCGTTGATTTTTCTCTGCGTGATGTCCTGAGCAGACTGCAGCGTCACGTGAGAGCCGCCGGGCAGAGTGACTCTGGCCTCTGTAATGCTGAACCAGCGCTCAAGGGAATCAACCCAAACTTCGGCCTCTCGGCTTCCCTGCGGATTAAACGGAATTTTGCAGGCGCGGGAGATCGCTAGGTGGCCGTCAGCGGTGTTGCCGAGCTGCTCGGTGTAGTGATCGTTATGAATCCCGAGCATGGTTCCGGTCGGCTTGTGGCTCACAACTGAAATACAGGACATTACGGAATTCAAAAGTCTCTGGTAGGAAGCGATCGCGTCGTTGGTGAGGTTCATCGACTGAGACTCAATCGTATTGTCCCGCATCATATAGATCCAGCCGATGTGTTCGTTGTAAGACGAATAAAAAGGCGTGGCAAGCAGCAGCACATTGAGCTGTTCATCGTCTTTGCGGCGAACGAGCAGATCAAAGCGGTAGGGAAAAGCTGCCGGATCGAGTTTAGAAGGATCGCCCAGCAGAGTCGCAGGCAGGACTGAAGTATCCGCCCAGAAAGGATAGGGCGGCGTTTTACCCTGCAGTTCATCTTCAGAGTAGCCGGTAATCACCTGAGCGGCCGGGTTGGTGTAAACGATCTTATTCTCCAGATCCGTAATCACGATCGCCGAGCTGATCGAATCTTCGATGGAGCGCCGCAATTCGAGTTCGCGGTTGGCTCGATCCAGATCCGCCTGGTTTTTACGCATCTCTTTATTCAGGAAAAAGAGCGAGATCAGAAGAAAGAGCATCAGCGCGCCGAGCCAATAGATCAGCGGACTGGCAAAGATCAGGGGACTTTCAACGATATTGCAGCCGTAGAGCTGGATCGAGGGCGGCAGGGGGTCCGCTGCGCGGACATAGCTCGGAATGGTGTAGTCATCCGGCGGGTTGTAGGCCGCCCGACCGGCAATTTCCTCGGTTCCGTGCAGCAAGGAGAATTCATAATCGGCTCTGAGAGAGGAGGGCGTTGATTCTTCAAGCAGCTTATTCAGAGAGATTCGGCTCAGGAGCGCATAGCTTTTATCTTCAAGCGTGAACGGGTAGACGATTACCACGGAGGGCGACGTTGAATCTCCCGGCGTGAACCAGAAGGAAGAGATGGAAACTCGGTTTGAGAGAAACGCGTCCGCGATCGCGTCCCGTACAACCTGCGGGTAATCCAAATAGTTGTACTGACGCAGTTCTCTTTTTCCCAAGCGGGGGTTCACCATGGATTCGATGCCTTTGCCGCTTGGTTCGATCAGTCGGATCAAAGTGATTTCCGGGTTGCTGTTGAGCAGCTCCCGAGAGAATTTGTTCAGAACCGCCGCAGTATTTCCGTCCAGTTCCAGCCGCTCGATAAGGCGCGCCATGGAGGCGGAGCTGGCGCGAAGACGCATTTCGATATTGTCTGCGACCTTTGCGGTGCTTTTCATCAGATTGGTTCTGAGGATGGCTTCGTTATTGGAGCGGACATTGAGATAAAAAGCCGCGAAGATAACGATCAGAAGAACCGCGATCGCCCAAATAAAAGGGGTAGTTCCGTTCGGTAAGTTTGAATGGCTGCGCAACCCTGCAAAGGAAGCGGTAAAACGCTCTAATAGATCATTGTTCTGAGACAAGTTTTTTTGCTGAGCCATAGTTAGTTAAAACGAACCGTTGGGAAAAGAAAACAGACAAATTATCAATGTCTATTATGACACTGTTCGATGTGCGCAAAGATTGTCCGGTGAATTTGCGTACTCAAACAAAAATAATCTGAGTACAGAATAAGTTGAGTTTGGACCGATACAATAATCAAGTCGAGATGATTGTTAGGTTTTTTAGGATAAGGATATGGACCTGCAGAACGAATTAAAGCAAAAAGCGGCCGCAGCTGCCTTGGAATATGTGAAAGAGGGCGAATACCTCGGAGTGGGCACGGGATCAACGGTTAGCTTTTTCATTACCGAGCTGGCGACTTCCGGTAAACGAGTCAAAGGCTGTGTTTCGAGTTCGGAAGCAACTACCCGACAGCTTTTAGCTTATGGAATTCCGGTTTGTGATTTAAATGACATTGTCGGAACAATTCCTGTCTATGTTGACGGCTGTGATGAAATTGACGGTAATTTCTGCATGATCAAGGGCGGCGGCGGAGCGCTTACCCGCGAAAAGATTTTGGCGGAGGCCTCCGATATGTATGTCTGCATTGCAGACGCTTCGAAAGAGGTTAAACAGCTTGGCAAGTTCCCGCTTCCGCTGGAAGTCATTCCGATGGCAGTGTCTTCTGTCTGCCGTGCGATGGAAGAGCTTGGCGGTCATCCGACGGTTCGCGATATGGTTACCGACAACGGCAATAATATTGTTGATGTTCACGGTCTGCAGATTAAGGAGCCGACTCGTTTGGAGGCTGCGATTAACCAGATACCGGGCGTTGTGACCTGCGGTATTTTCGGAAAACGCGGTGCGGATGTGCTGCTCATCGGTACACCTGAGGGTGTCCGTACACTGAAACCGAAAAAAGGATTTTTTTCAGGCCGTCAGAAGTAATTTCTGAAAGAAAAAAGCCCGGAATAGTACTGTTTTCGGGCTTTTTCCGTTTTTGAGACCATATAAACGGTCCCGGTTATTCTCTTAGAACTGCCGGATTAATCGTTTAAGAAATATTCGACGGTTGTGACTACGCGGACATTTTTGATAAAGGGCGTGTTTTCGTCTCTGTCCGTGATGGTGAAGACGCCCTGATTCGCCCTGCGGATTTTTCCGAGCTTAGAGCCCGAATCGTCTGCAAACTTTTGGGCTGCCGCCTTAGCGTTCTTCGTCGCTGATTCGATCATTTCCGGTTTAATTTCATTCAGACCGGTAAAACTATAGGCGGTCATGTAGCTGTAATCACTGCTGAGGGCGACGCCTTTTTTCAGCAGTTCGCGCTGCGTCACGGAAAGTTTGCGGATGGTATCTACCTTATCGGTAGAAACCGTGACGACCTGAGTCAGGATATAGCGGTAAGGGCGTGTTCTGCCGTCGTAAGAGTTTGCCAGGGTGTCCTGAACTTTAGGAGACGCGAGTGTGATTTCGCTTTCGTCGATACCGTTGTCCTTAAGAAACTTTAGAACCAGATTTTGTTTTTCTTCAAGCGCATCATAAGCGGCGGCGAGTTCATTTCCCATTTCTGTGAAACTGAGGGGCCAAATAACATGCGTGGCCTTCACTTCCTTTTCGCTCAGGCCCTTGACTGTCACAATTCGATCTTTATTCAAGAAGGCAGTCGCTGCGTCTCCGAGCTGGTTTCCGAGGAGTGTGACACCACCGATAAAGCCGGCGGCCAAAATAATTGAGGGGATGAATCTGTTGTTCATAAATGAGTTTTCCTCTTTTAGCTGGCTAAAGCGTTTTTGATAGCAGAACCGACAGCGGCTGCAGACATCGGATTCTGACCTGTAATGACTCTGTCATTGACGACGCAGTGGGTTTGGAAATTATCGGATTTTTCAAAATGCGCATGTTGAGCTTTCAGTTTTGTTTCCAAAGAGAAAGGCACGACATTTTTCAGGTTAACAGCTTCCTCTTCGGAATCGGTGAAGCTATTAATCTTTTTGTCATTAATTAAATAGGTACCGTTTGGAAGTTTGATATTGATCAGTCCGGCCGCTCCGTGGCAAACGGAAGCAACCACGCCGCCGTTGGTATAAATTTTTGAAGCGATAGCCGCAAGTTCTTTATTGTCCGGGAAGTCCCACATTGCGCCGTGCCCGCCGGCGTAATAAATCGCAGCATATTTATCGGGTTTAATATCAGAAGGCTTCAAAGTGAAATTAATCTTCTTTTGATAGACCATATCCTGAGAAAACTCCTTGTTCACCGGATCGGACGGGTCGTCGCCCTCAAAAGCGCAAGCGCCGCCCTTCGGACTGACAAAGTCGATTTCATAGCCGGCATCTTTAAGAATTTTCCAAGGGTGCGTTACTTCTGAAAGCCAATATCCTGTTTTCTTACCGGTTTTACCCAAATCCGAATGACTTGTAATCACGAAAAGGATTTTCTTATCTCTTTTCGGAGGTTCCTCTGCAGGGGCTAGCGCACCTTTATTTTCCGCCGCAAAGACCGGGCTAGCCACTGCGCCTGCTGCAATTACCGTTAATAGATTTCGTCTCTGCATCATTAGAGCCTGAAAATTAATTGATTTTCCGATTATAGGAATCTCTCAAGCTTTGGGACTTTTAAGGTCCGAAATTGGGACAACACATAGAAGAAAGTTTCATGATTTTGTAACGAATATCTCTAGTTAAAGGCCAAAGTGAGGTTTTAGAGTCTTATCTTCCTTACTTCTTCGTTATTCGCGGGAAGAGTTAGAGTGCATCCTGAATACCCAAAATTCTAGGAGTTATTTTCACAAATAGTCTCATATTTAATTTAAACTAATTGATTTTATGACTATTTTTGGTAATGTAAGGATAGACTTTTTTAACTTCATAGACGATAACTTATTACCTATGAAAGAAACCAATCGCCCTACAAATATAGATAGTAAAACTCAGGAAAAGCCGTTCAAGAAAACTTGTTAACCCCTATAATTAAAGAAAGGGAGTTCCCGAAATGTCACTTATTGATGATTTTATGAATTCGATTATCGGGAAGATTTGGTGTGCCGGGATGCTCATTGTCGGCGTACCCCTTCTCGGACTGGTCGGGTATGGAACTATTTTGATTGGCTACGAGCTTATACAAGAAATTGAAGATCCTCTGTGGCGCGATTTAACTTATGCCTTGATTTTCGAAAGTTGCGTGATCGTATTTGTTGTCAAAACAACCTATATCAATTGGTTCAGGAAGCATCTTTGGAGGCTTCCTGAATTGAAGGACAATAACCAATAACTCCTTGTTTAAGTATCTAAAGCCGCCTTTGAGCGGCTTTTTCTTTGGCTAAAACCATGCCGATACCTAAGACCAGAATTTTATCTAAGACCAGAATTTTATCCACATATGACAAAAAACCTCATGCAAGACCGAATGTCCGATGAGGTGTTTCTGTTTTAACTTCACTGAAGCAATTAACTTCAGGAGAGGTTGGCGCGCCAGGCAGGAGTCGAACCCACGACCACCTGGTTCGTAGCCAGGTACTCTATCCAGCTGAGCTACTGGCGCAACCGAGGAACGAACTATACCAGTCTTTTTTTATGTGTGCAAGTCGACAAAAACCATTTTGGGTGAATTTCAAAATAAGAAACGAAGCAGCATGAGTCGGAACGATCGGACCGTCCTTTCTGCCTAATACAACAGCCGAAGCCTATGGAATTAGTTCGTTGGGAGGGGGTTCTATCATGGGAAGGTTATGTCAGTTCTTGTCTGTACGACAGCCTATTTAAAGGCTATGACGGTAAGCCAAGATCCAGAAAGAGATTCTGAGAGCGCGAGGCGGGACTCCGGGCGCACAACACGTCATATCTCAGACTACCAACCGCAACTCAGACAGCGCGCCGGCTCACGCTGCTCCATCTCAAACCCGCCCCACAGATAACCGGCTGCGAACGGGCCGAAGCAGTCTTGAAACGCTCTCAGAATCTCTGATCGCTTATGATACCGTTTTTGAGGAAGAAAATAAAAGGAACAAGGAAATCACCGAGTTTATTCTGCACAATAAGGAAGGTAACGAACAGAATAAGCTTGATTAAAAGCTTACAGACGACAAGTATTGCTATTTCAGAATGCGGGGGCCATTAAAACAGCATCGCTTTGATTTACCGCTTGTCTATCTTGCGCTTATCCCTGTTCGGTTTATATAGGTCGTGCCGAAAAAAGTCCCGTGCATGTGACTGCTGAGGAAATTTCCACTTGTCTTCGAGAGGCAAACGTTGCCCCACAACTGCTAAGTGAAGACAGCTCAGTCTTTGCAACTATGGAGCGATGGGGCAACCTCAGAAAGGGTCTTGAGCGGCAAAGGACTTCTGAGCTCGTAGAAATGATTAAAAAACATCAAAGGCACCGTCGATCTTAGAGGCTTGCGGATTAACAATGCTAAATAGGTTCTGTTCCTTGCAAGAGCTCGCTAGAAGTCTAAAGACAAAGTTCCAGGACTCTAACAGCGCAGTGCTGACTCTAAAGAGGTTGGATTTATTATGACGCAGAAATAATTCTTAAACTGCCCCCAACCTAAGTAACACAAGGGATAAAGGCTTTTTTATTTACGAGATTCTCCTAAAGACGGGGATGAGGTGTCTTAAACAAACTCAAATTTAGGAGAAAGGAAGCCTTCTAAATTGGCTGTTACCGATCCGGAAATCTCCATAATTAGAGGACTGCAGAGAGTTAAGGAAGTCTTAGAAAATAAGACCTTTCGCGCACCGTGTTGTTTGGAGTGGATCTTTGAGCGTCTGGGTCGATATTAATTATGGAAAGCACGGAGAGATTGTTGACGACTATTTTGGCACAAAAGGAGCAATGGGCGATTCTCATATTGTAGATAAAAGAAGTCTTGCAGAAGGTCTTAACCCAGAAGAGGTAGCAGAAGTACTAAGAAAGATGGTTAGGACACTAGCCAAAGGGCAAGCGAAGGAATCTCGATCAGGTGGCAAAGCAATTACCAATGATGGTTTTAGAGTGCTACTGTCCTGAAAAGGTGGGAACCACTACATTGTTTCAGCGTTCGGAAGAGTAAGAAGAGGGGAGGCTTCGCTCTCCGGCCCGTTGAACGCAGTTAATTCGACAAATGCCAATATGGACGCCCTTGGCAAAAGCGTACCCCTCATCGAAGAAAAGGAAAAGAACCCTTCTTCGACAGTAATAACTATCGCAGATCAAAAGCTTCTTTTCAAGGGGTAGAAAGAAAATCAGAGCGAACTCGATCCGAAAACACAAGAAACCTTAGATGGTATTAAACGCCGATAAGCTTCCTAAAAGGCTAAGTCGGACGTTGTCTAGACAGAGGGAAAAAGGCATCTAAAAAAGTGTTAATTAAAGAGGGCGAGTTCGAAGCACAAGGGAAAGTTAACTAAAACCCCGACGTTAGGAGAATAACTCTCTAATTTTTTGCAAGTTTCGCGTCTCTTTTTTGTTGCCTTCATTTATCTATGTTAAATATTGTCATTACCTAATTGAGAAGGACTGCTATGTTTATCGGTATCGTTACCGACGGCAAATATAAATTCGTCAAGCTTCTCGAGGGATGTAAGGACGAAAAAGGGAAGACAAGAACCCCTTTGGAAGACTCGAAGCTCTTCTCAAAGAGGATCTGGAAGCGGTTGATAAACTCAAAGCTAAGAACAATGGACGACACAAAGAAGAACTCGAGCTGCGGCAAAAGCGGCGTTGAAAAGATCTTGAAGAAATTTTGGCCTTCAACGGGAAGCTAATAACTAAGACTTTCTGGAAGAAAGTGGGTCGCCGAGCGGCAGATGCTCCTTTAGAAGGAACCCCTGCCTCTACGTCTGGAAACGACCTCGGTCTCTTTAAACCCAGTACAAGCCTAGCAAAAAAACTAAGAAAAGTCATTCACTTAAAAGAAGACGCGACAACAATTCGAAAGGCGTCTAAGTCATCTCTCACCGAAAAGCAAAAGGACCGAAATTTCAACGACGTTAGAAGAGGTCTCTGTAAATCTTGGGAAGTTGCCGTAACAAACCAGCTGCTGAACTCTGGTAAGGTCGTTATTTGCCGCTTTAACGAAGAATTCCTGGATAGGATGGTGGAGGACGAGTACGCCAATGATCCGTCTAAATCTAAGGAAGAAATTCGTCAGGAGCTTATAAATGAAGGCCTGGACTGAGGGACCAATGCTCTCTATGACGAAAAGACAGGAAAGGTCTATATCAACGGAGAAAACGTAGACGAAGGCGAAGCAGGGGCAGTTCTTGCTTATGAAATTGGTGTCCACGCTGCTAAAGATTCAGAGTTCAATGAGCTTATCGGTGGCATTGAAAACCGAGTTGAAGTTCTGATGAAAAAAGGGCTGAAGAGTAAGAAGCCCGCAGAAAGGAGATTCTGGGAAGATGTCAAACGCCGCATGGATGGCGCCAGAGTCTCGAACAACGAGGAAAGACTTGTGTACTTCTTGGAGGTTTATACCAAGAGAAACGATGTTGTTCCTCAATCCGAAAGATCGGTGTTTGATCAGATTGCTGGTGTGCTTAAAAATGGCTTTTCTTGGTATTAACCGCATCGACGAAAACAAGACAGCTGAGCTTCTCTGAGACGTGGTGAGAGCCTATGCGGAAGAGTTTCAGAATAATTCAAATTTAAGAGGAAGGAAAGCTTCCAAGAGTACAGTCAAGGACAGTGGAGGAAAATATGCAAACCCAAACGCAGAAGATCACGCAAGATATGCAGAACAGCTCAGACAAGAAGAGCCCCGAAGCCACAGAGAAGAGTTTGAGCAAAGAGGATTTGATAAGAAAACAACAAGTCTCCGAGGACAAGCAAAGGCCGCAAACTTTGGACGAGCTAACGCCGGAAAACTCCATAAAGTTCACGGAGATAGACGTAGAAATAGCTCGGGCCTTCGGGTTTCTGTAAGCTGGAAGGCTCCTGAGAAGTTAAAGTAGGTATACTCCCTTAATCGGATGGCAACACCGATATTCTTCAGTTGGATGGCTCACCCAAAAGCGCAGTTGATTTTCGCAACGCGATCTTAAACAGCAAAAAGACAATCCCTTTGCTGCGTCGGTTTACGCTTACGATATTCAAGACTACAAAAAAATGAAACTCTTCTTGAGTTTGATGTTGATTGATGCAGTGTGATGTAGGTAGGGGATGCAGAGTACTGGCGGAGAGGGGGGGATTCGAACCCCCGAAACCTTTAAAGGGTTTACACGCTTTCCAGGCGTGCGCCTTAAACCACTCGGCCACCTCTCCAAAAGAGAATGCGATTATATGGGATAAAAAAACGTTTGTCATCTCAAAAAGCTAATTTTTTTCAGATTTTTTATTTTTATTTAAAATAACTTTTTTTAAACAATAAGTTAAAAATTTTAATAGTTTAATTTTTTGATTTAATGAATAAATAACCATTTTTTTTAGGACGGTATAAGCGCGGTGGGAATTGAAATATTTGATGATAAATACTGAATAATCAAAAAGATATATTGTTATTCTCAACGTCTGATGTCTCAGTCTTTATAGTGATATTATTTAATATCTCGTTTCAATTTCTAAGGATTTATAGGATGTATCCGGAGCCTAATCTCAAAAAAGAATTGGCAAAGCGCTTGCAACAGCTCCGACTGGAAAACAATCTCACACAAGCCGGACTTGCTCAGCTTTGTGAACTTCCTCAGCCGGTTATTTCCTTATTTGAAAAGCCCGACAGTAATCGTTTACCGACATTGGCAACTTTGGTGAGTCTGGCTAACGTCCTTAATGTTTCCTGCGATTATCTTCTTGGAAGAACTGATGATAAGAGAGGTGCACGAAATATTGTCTCGGAAGACTCGGTCATAGCTCACCTTTCACGCAGAGATAAACAAATTCTGATCCATGTAGCAAAAGGACTCCTTGCCGCAGCAGATCAAAAACAAGAGGTAATGAAGAACAGCCGGAGCAATAAACAAGTACCGATGGGTCAGCAGAAATTAGATCAGGCTTAGTTTTATAGAATCAGTTTCGATGAAGCCTAAGAACGAAAAAAGTTTGGCTATTAAAGAGAAAATTAGGAGTCCAAACTGTGAGTCAGCAACGGCCTAAATACAGTACCTCAATACAGTGCTCTTGTTGTGGGCCGAAACGGGATTACGCAGCGATCCGTTTTCAAATCGATCTGATAAAGTATGGAACGAATAATAACCACTTAACTGCCTATAGCGGGTTTTAGGCTTAATACGATGCAACTCAGTAAATTAATTTCGTCGATCCTTGTTTTTTCCAGCTGCGCCTTCATTCTTACAGGATGTTCAAATGTCGACCCTGATGAGGCTATAACTCAGGACAATGTGAAAAAAGCGGCAAAAAGTTTCGATAAAAATGAAAATGTAAAGATCACGGCACTCGGGGGAAGCGCATATCTCATCGGGAAAACGGTTAACAGCGTTAAAAAACGACTCGAGTCTGATTACCACAGCTTTGAAATTAAGCAGCTTTTGGAAAACACACGCTTTAATCGAAAAAATAACCTTGAACTCTTCGGTAAAGGGAAGCTGACCGCGGACGGCGTAAAAAGTGATGCGGTACTTTCGCAGAGAGAAAAACAGAATGAGCTTACAGAGCTGTCGGCTTATGCAAATTATGTAAAAAATGTGCAAAGGGAAAGCTCTCGGGAGCTGCCTCTGGGTTCTGCCGTCTTGGCTAAGGGCGCGTTAACCTGCAGAAGATTTTCCGATCTTGAAGCTCTTTTGGCAACAGAAGATACTCCGAGTTTTAATAAAGATAAAAACAGAAAGATCAGACGCAAGGAGTGTCACGTTCTTCCTAAAGAGATCAAGCTTCGCATTCGTGAGATAAAAAAACTGGAAAAAGGCGGGGAAGTCTATCAAACAGCACGCGGCTGGCTGTCCGTAAAAGATGTTAAAACTAAGCCTTCAAAGGAAGAATTAGATGAGCTGAGGAAAGAACAGACAGCAGTTCTCGAGCAGCTGAAAAATCATCCGAGTCCGGCTTTCTATAACGGCTACCGTTCACTGCTAAATTTGTCAGATGCAGATAAAACAAGAACAGAACTGGCCAATAAGGCTATTGCAATCAACATGAAAGAATTTGGTGAAGATTGGACAACTGCTTCGAAAAGACTCGTCAAGGAACAGCAGGCGTTTAATGCTTCAGAATACAAATGCTTCTTCCAAAAAGACTGCAGTGAAAACGAAAAGCTGAACCTGAGAATGGCGCATTATGTCCTCACACCCGAAGAATCCGGAATTAAATACGGAACTCTGCCTTGCGAAATACGCAAGGGTGCAAAATGCTGGAATGCGATAACCGATTAAATTAAGCGCGGTTTAAAAAGGAAGCGCTGACAGCGTTTTTAACGAAAACCGAATTTACGGAGCAGAAAACCTGCTCCTTTTTTTATCCAGTTGGTCGGCTCTGTAAAAACCAATGAAGTTTCGGAATACGAGATTTGGTTGGTCATCAGCCAGACATCCAGAAGTCTTTCAGAGAGGAAACCGAAAACTCTTGCATCGTTTTTGCTGTATGAAGAAATGTCCAGGCGGCGCTCAACTTCAGAAAGCACAGAAAAAAGGAACTCACAGTAGTGATTAAAGAAGTCTCTTCGCATCACAAACATATTGAAAATATGAGTGCGGCGCCCATTCATTACCGTATCAAATGCTTCCAGGTAATTAGGAAACCTCTCGCGCAAAACTTGTTCGAGTACCTCTAAGTCTTTGGCATGATGCGCATGTACATATTGAGAGCGTACAGTTTCGATAAAGTAATTGCGTTTGGGCGGCAGCAGCACATTGGAAGAAGAAAGCAATTTCTGAAAATCCGCCAGAGACAAAACGCAGTCCACTGGTCTCTGAAATAAACGCCGTTTGCCGAAATATCTGCGGTAGTGAACCAGACCAATATGTGTGACATCAGAAGGAAGGTTTTTCCAAGCCCAGTAAACAGCGGTAAGCTCGCAGTAGTTTGGATTCTTTTCTGAAATGTTCAATCCGGTATTGTCACGATAGCCGCCAAGGCCGATGTCTTTGCGCGAGCAGGCGCCGACTTCAATCGGTTTGTAAATATCAGAGGCCGGCAGCACATACGGACGATGAGCTGCAACAAGAATTTCCAGTTTCATTGAATCGTAAAAATACCGAATGTTCAGGCCCTCATGATACCCGCAGAATGGCCGTATCACGACAAGGTCTTCGTTCAGAGAAGCCGAAGATGAAAGAGCCCCAATGAGCAGCAAGCAATCACAGCTACGCTGTATCTATTTGTAATAATTTGATGGTTGATTTGACAACCCAAAAAATCATCTTCATAATTCGCATCCTCGCTGATCAACACGACAGCGAAAACAAAGTTCTTTAAAAATTTATCGACGACCGATAAGAGCGGGCGCTGAAGATTTAAGCGGGTTTAGAAGACTGAATTCGCGAAGAAATTTTTAGCTCGCACTTATTGGATGAAGGAGTAGAAATACTCCGTCAAACACCAAGAGAGTGATTCGAGCGACAACAGAGATTAAACAAAAGAGTTTGATCCTGGCTCAGATTGAACGCTGGCGGAACGCTTTACACATGCAAGTCGAACGGTAACAGCGAGGAAAGCTTGCTTTTTTCGGCTGACGAGTGGCGAACGGGTGAGTAATACATCGGAACGTGTCCGCTCGTGGGGGACAACCATCCGAAAGGATGGCTAATACCGCATGAGTTCTACGGAAGAAAGAGGGGGACCTGCTTGCAGGCCTCTCGCGAGCGGAGCGGCCGATGACTGATTAGCCGGTTGGTGAGGTAACGGCTCACCAAAGCAACGATCAGTAGCTGGTCTGAGAGGACGACCAGCCACACTGGGACTGAGACACGGCCCAGACTCCTACGGGAGGCAGCAGTGGGGAATTTTGGACAATGGGCGCAAGCCTGATCCAGCTATTCCGCGTGTGGGATGACGGCCCTCGGGTTGTAAACCACTTTAGTAGAGAACGAAAAGGAGCTATCGAATAAATAGCTCTGCTGACGGTACTCTAAGAATAAGCACCGGCTAACTACGTGCCAGCAGCCGCGGTAATACGTAGGGTGCGAGCGTTAATCGGAATTACTGGGCGTAAAGGGTGTGCAGGCGGCTGAGTAAGACAGATGTGAAATCCCCGGGCTTAACCTGGGAACCGCATATGTGACTGCTTGGCTAGAGTGCGTCAGAGGGAGGTGGAATTCCACGTGTAGCAGTGAAATGCGTAGATATGTGGAAGAACACCGATGGCGAAGGCAGCCTCCTGGGACGCAACTGACGCTCATACACGAAAGCGTGGGGAGCAAACAGGATTAGATACCCTGGTAGTCCACGCCCTAAACGATGTCAACTAGTTGTTGGGGATTAAATTCCTCAGTAACGCAGCCAACGCGTGAAGTTGACCGCCTGGGAAGTACGGTCGCAAGACTAAAACTCAAAGGAATTGACGGGGACCCGCACAAGCGGTGGATGATGTGGATTAATTCGATGCAACGCGAAAAACCTTACCTACCCTTGACATGTCAGAGAAGCTTTTGTAATGAGAGTGTGCCCGCAAGGGCGTCTGAACACAGGTGCTGCATGGCTGTCGTCAGCTCGTGTCGTGAGATGTTGGGTTAAGTCCCGCAACGAGCGCAACCCTTGTCACTAGTTGCTACGAAAGGGCACTCTAGTGAGACTGCCGGTGACAAACCGGAGGAAGGTGGGGATGACGTCAAGTCCTCATGGCCCTTATGGGTAGGGCTTCACACGTCATACAATGGTCGGAACAGAGGGCAGCCAACCCGTGAGGGGGAGCAAATCCCAGAAAACCGATCGTAGTCCGGATTGCAGTCTGCAACTCGACTGCATGAAGTCGGAATCGCTAGTAATCGCGGATCAGCATGCCGCGGTGAATACGTTCCCGGGTCTTGTACACACCGCCCGTCAAACAATGGGAGTGGTGTTTACCAGAAGTCGTTAGCCTAACCGCAAGGAGGGCGGCGACCACGGTGAGCACCGTGACTAATGTTAAGTCGTAACAAGGTAGCCGTACCGGAAGGTGCGGCTGGATCACCTCCTTTCAAGAGAAAGCGAATGAAAGCTTTTAGAAGACGCGTGAATTCATTCAGCGCTCACTCTTATCGGCAGTCGATAAATGAAAAGACGATGGGTCTTTAGCTCAGCTGGTTAGAGCACCGTCTTGATAAGGCGGGGGTCGATGGTTCAAGTCCATCAAGACCCACCATAGTTCTGAGACGGGGGTATAGCTCAGCTGGGAGAGCACCTGCTTTGCAAGCAGGGGGTCAACGGTTCGATCCCGTTTACCTCCACCAACAAGAGACAAGATGAAAACGCGTTTGACGCGCTTTGATATTGTCTTTTGACAATACGTTCTTTAACAATTCGGAAAGATTGAAAAATCTAACGTTAAGACTGATTTGATGAGAGTCAGTCGAGACGGGTAGTGATTGGAAATCAAGCAAAGTTAAAACTTTGAGATTTCTCAAGCATGAGACATTGACAGCATATGGGCACAAAGAACCAAGTTACTTGTGACCCGGCCGGGCAATAGGCGGCAGGGTTATAGGATCAAGTGACTAAGTGCATGTGGCGGATGCCTTGGCGATCACAGGCGAAGAAAGACGCGGCAGCCTGCGAAAAGCTGCGGGGAGCTGGCAAACAAGCATTGATCCGCAGATATCTGAATGGGGGAACCCACACCGCAAGGTGTATCTGCATCTGAATACATAGGGTGCAGAGGCGAACGAGGAGAACTGAAACATCTAAGTATCCTCAGGAAAAGAAATCAACCGAGATTCCGGCAGTAGCGGCGAGCGACCCCGGAAGAGCCTAACAGCTGATAGTTTGAAGCGTAGTCGAACGGAATGGAAAGTCCGGCCATAGCGGGTGATAGCCCCGTAGGCGAAACGCTTTGAATGGTACTAAGGCAGTGAGAAGTAGAGCGGGACACGTGGAATCCTGTTCGAAGACGGGGGGACCATCCTCCAAGGCTAAATACTCGTGATCGACCGATAGTGAACCAGTACCGTGAGGGAAAGGCGAAAAGAACCCCGGGAGGGGAGTGAAATAGAACCTGAAACCGCATGCATACAAACAGTAGGAGCTTCGTAAGGAGTGACTGCGTACCTTTTGCATAATGGGTCAGCGACTTACATTCTGTGGCGAGCTTAACCGAATAGGGGAGGCGCAGCGAAAGCGAGTTCGAATAGAGCGAAGAGTCGCAGGGTGTAGACCCGAAACCAGATGAGCTATCCATGGCCAGGTTGAAGGTGTGGTAACACACACTGGAGGACCGAACCGACTAGTGTTGCAAAATTAGCGGATGAGCTGTGGATAGGGGTGAAAGGCCAAACAAATCTGGAGATAGCTGGTTCTCCCCGAAAACTATTGAGGTAGTGCCTCGTGTATCGCTCCAGGGGGTAGAGCACTGTTTTGGCTAGGGGGACATGGAGTCTTACCAAACCAAGGCAAACTCCGAATACCTGGAAGCGTGAGCACGGGAGACAGAGCACCGGGTGCTAACGTCCGGACTCAAAAGGGAAACAACCCAGACCGCCGGCTAAGGTCCCCAATAATGGCTAAGTGGAAAACGAAGTGGAAAGGCCGTGACAACCAGGAAGTTGGCTTAGAAGCAGCCATCCTTCAAAGAAAGCGTAATAGCTCACTGGTCGAGTCTTTCTGCGCGGAAGATGTAACGGGGCTAAGCCATTAACCGAAGCCGCGGATGCGGAGATTACTCTCTGCGTGGTAGGGGAGCGTTCTGTAAGTCTGCGAAGGAGTCTTGAGAAGGATTCTGGAGATATCAGAAGTGCGAATGCTGACATGAGTAACGTTAAAGCGGGTGAAAAGCCCGCTCGCCGTAAGCCCAAGGTTTCCTGCTCTACGTTCATCGGAGCAGGGTGAGTCGGCCCCTAAGGCGAGGCCGAAAGGCGTAGTCGATGGGAATCGGGTTAATATTCCCGAACCGCCGCCGAATGCGATGGGGTGACGGAGTTTAGAAGGTCAGCCGGGTGTTGGATGTCCCGGTGGGTGAGTGTAGGAGGTCTGCAGGCAAATCCGCAGACGCATCTCCGAGGCAAAGCCGCGATCTGCTAAGGCAGAGAAGTGATTGGACGAACTTCCAAGAAAACCCTCTAAGCGTCAGTTCGGCGGGACCGTACCGCAAACCGACACTGGTGGGCGAGCTGAATATGCTCAGGCGCTTGAGAGAACTCGGGAGAAGGAACTCGGCAAATTGACACCGTAACTTCGGAAGAAGGTGTGCCTGAGTAACGTAGGCGCAGGGACTGCGCTCGCGTGAAAAGGTCTCAGAGAATAGGTGGCTGCGACTGTTTATTAAAAACACAGCACTCTGCCAAGTCGAAAGACGACGTATAGGGTGTGATGCCTGCCCGGTGCTGGAAGATTAATTGATGGGCTGAGAGGCCTTGATCGAAGTCCCAGTAAACGGCGGCCGTAACTATAACGGTCCTAAGGTAGCGAAATTCCTTGTCGGGTAAGTTCCGACCTGCACGAATGGCATAACGATGGCCACACTGTCTCCTCCCGAGACTCAGTGAAGTTGAAATGTTTGTGATGATGCAATCTACCCGCGGCTAGACGGAAAGACCCCATGAACCTTTACTGCAGCTTTGCATTGAACTGTGAACCGATTTGTGTAGGATAGGTGGGAGGCAGAGAAACGTGTACGCCAGTACGCGCGGAGCCAACCTTGAAATACCACCCTGATTTGTTTGCGGTTCTAACCCGGGACAGTGATCCTGTTCGGGGACCGTGCATGGTAGGCAGTTTGACTGGGGCGGTCTCCTCCTAAAGGGTAACGGAGGAGTACGAAGGTACGCTAGGTACGGTCGGAAATCGTGCTGATAGTGCAATGGCAAAAGCGTGCTTGACTGCGAGAGCAACAACTCGAGCAGATGCGAAAGCAGGTCATAGTGATCCGGTGGCTCTGAATGGAAGGGCCATCGCTCAACGGATAAAAGGTACTCTGGGGATAACAGGCTGATACCGCCCAAGAGTTCATATCGACGGCGGTGTTTGGCACCTCGATGTCGGCTCATCTCATCCTGGGGCTGTAGTCGGTCCCAAGGGTATGGCTGTTCGCCATTTAAAGAGGTACGTGAGCTGGGTTTAAAACGTCGTGAGACAGTTTGGTCCCTATCTGCCGTGGGCGTTGGAAGATTGACGGGGGCTGCTCCTAGTACGAGAGGACCGGAGTGGACGCACCTCTGGTGTACCGGTTGTCACGCCAGTGGCATTGCCGGGTAGCTAAGTGCGGACGAGATAACCGCTGAAAGCATCTAAGCGGGAAACTTTCCTGAAGATAAGTCTTCCCGGAGGTAAAACCTCCCTGAAGAGTCGTCCGAGACCAGGACGTCGATAGGTCAGGTGTGTAAGCGCTGTGAGGCGTTGAGCTAACTGATACTAATTGCTCGTGAGGCTTGATCCTATAACCGTGTTGCTTGTGACCGGCTGTGAGGTCCGTGCGAGAAAGAACAAAGTGAAGGCTGAGCTTGAGAGAAATCCAAGGCGCTGCCAAGATGAAGTAAATCGATCCGAATTGGCTCCTTAACCGGAGCGGACAGTTTTAAGCCCGGAGGCCATAGCAGGGCGGAACCACTCCTTCCCATCCCGAACAGGACAGTGAAACGCCTCCACGCCGATGATAGTGAGTTGTATTTCTTGCGAAAGTAGGTAGTCTCCGGGCTCTCCATTCTTAAAACCTCTTGCTGCGAACGCGGTGAGAGGTTTTTTCATTTCTGGTTTAAATCTGAATGCATAAATAATCCGAAAAAACCCTTATATTTAGGATAATTTATCGAATTTATTGCTCTTCTTGAGAATTAATAATTAATCTATTTAAATCATTTGGTTGACCTATTAATAATTCGTAAGTTAACAATAGTAAGCTAAGCATTAACCCTGAATAAAAAAATAATATATCGACGAAACGTAAATAAAAGTGTATCTTTGTGTTCGCTCTAAAAACTTAAATCAGGAGATATCAAGATGGCTCAGGCCCCCGAATTCAAATACGCCCCTATGTTCCAGATCGAAAAAGATGATACCGAGTACTATCATCTCTCCAGTGAATATGTCTCTCTGGGCGAATTTGAAGGTCAAGAAATTCTTAAAGTTGAACCGGAAGCACTCACAATGCTTATTGAAAGAGCTTTCACTGATGTCAACTTTATGCTGCGTCGCTCCCATAATGAATGCGTCGCAAAGATTCTGAAAGACCCGGAATCCTCTGAAAACGATAAATATGTCGCTTTGACAATGCTTCGCAACGCTGAGATTTCTGCTAAACGCGTCCTTCCGATCTGCCAGGATACCGGCACTGCAATCATTCATGGCGAAAAAGGTCAGCGCGTTTGGACCAATTTTGAAGACGAAGAAGCAATTGCCCGCGGTGTTTACAACACCTACACACAGAACGCGCTTCGTTATTCTCAGAATGCCCCGCTTTCTCTCTATAAAGAAATCAATACCCGCTGCAATCTTCCCGCTCAGATCGATATCGAAGCCACTCAGGGCGAAGAATACCGCTTCCTGTGCGTAGTTAAGGGCGGCGGTTCTGCCAACAAGTCTTATCTCTTCCAGAAGACTAAGGCAATTCTTAATCCGAAAGCTTTGATCCCCTTCCTCTTCGAACAGATCAAGGGTCTTGGTACAGCTGCTTGCCCGCCTTACCATATCGCTGTCGTGATTGGCGGTACTTCTGCAGAAAAGACAATGCTGACTGTGAAGCTTGCTTCTACTAAGTACTACGACAACCTGCCGACAACCGGCGACGAAACAGGCCGCGCTTTCCGTGATGTTGAGCTCGAAAACAAACTGCTTGAACTTGCTAACAGCATCGGCTTAGGCGCTCAGTTCGGCGGCAAGTATCTTGCTCACGATGTTCGCGTTGTTCGCCTGCCGCGTCACGGCGCCAGCTGCCCGATCGGTATCGGCGTCAGCTGCTCTGCCGACCGTAACGTCAAGTGCAAGATCAATAGAGAAGGCCTCTGGATTGAACAGCTCGATACGAACCCGGGTGAACTGATCCCTGAAGAATACAGAACTAAGGGCGAAGGCGAGACTGTTAAGATCGATCTGAATCAGCCGATGGAACAGATTCGTGCCGAACTGTCTAAGTATCCGGTTTCTACACGCGTTTCTCTGACCGGCAAGATCATTGTGGCTCGCGACATCGCGCACGCCAAACTTCAGGAACGTCTGGATAAGGGTGAACCCCTGCCTGACTACATTAAAGATCATCCGGTTCTCTACGCAGGTCCCGCAAAAACTCCCGAAGGCTATGCCTGCGGCTCAATGGGCCCGACAACAGCTAACCGTATGGATCCTTATGCTGATCCGTTCATGGCTGCCGGCGGTTCCTTCGTTATGATCGCTAAGGGCAATCGTACTGACGTAGTTACCGAAGCCTGTAAGAAACACGGCGGCTTCTATCTTGGAACGATCGGCGGTGTTGCCGCGGACCTCGCAGAAGAAGCTATCCGCAGCATTAAGTGTATTGAGTATCCTGAACTCGGTATGGAAGCGGTTTACGAAATTGAAGTGGAAGATTTCCCGGCATTCATCCTGGTCGATGACAAGGGCAACGACTTCTTCAAACAGCTCAAGCCCCTGCATCCGATTAATCTCGTCGACTAATACTCGTCTTTGAGAACGGCCCGGCAAATTGCCGGGCTTTTTATTTATGCAAACGGCTAAAATTTTCTCTCCCGGAAGCTGTTGCATAGGTATCCGTATTTTTGTACAAATAGATAAAAACATAAGGCAGAGCAGAATGAATACAGAAACAGGAAAATTAAAAAAGATTTTTTCTCTATGGAGAGATATTGAGTGTCTGACCCCGTTCGAAATTCACGAAAATGATTTTGAATCTCTGCTGGACCCGAATAATTCTGCACATTCACCGCGCAGTTCTATTTTTAAATGGGACGAAAAAAACAACCGCGGCCGAACTGCCTTTCAGCACGAACTTAATAAGTCGCCGGTCGGCACAGATACGGCAGAACACATCACGGTCTATACGATCTGTGCAGGAGTGATTCCGACAGAACTCTACGTCAAACGGGTAGAAGAACTCCTGCGCAAACTGCGTCCTGACTGTTCAGAGTTTCTAAAAGACTATTCTTACGAACAGATGCGCAGTAACGGACGCATCGCGCTCGGCGGA
Source organism: Parasutterella sp. St.1A3 (assembly GCF_059728705.1). Lineage (NCBI taxonomy): Bacteria > Pseudomonadati > Pseudomonadota > Betaproteobacteria > Burkholderiales > Sutterellaceae > Parasutterella > Parasutterella sp. St.1A3. The sequence goes on from NZ_BAAGFK010000001.1 coordinate 883,098, forward strand.
TTTCGCGTAAATCACTTTGGAAAATTCGTCCCGGATTCAATTCATATTTCCTACGCTTTTGCTTATTTGATTGAACTTTCAAGAATGGTGAAGGACAGGGAAAAGATCGCGGATCCCGTTTCTCAGGCCGTGTCCGTTGCGATTTCAATCCAAAGCAGGTTTTGGCCCGAACTGGATACGTCAATATCTTCTGCGGAGGACGCGCAGGCGGAGCTCCCTGACTCAAAAATTCTTTATCAGATGAAGTGCAGACGGATGAAAGGCGCAAAAACTCGAGATGGAAAATCGAGAAGGATCATGCAGCTGAATGATCTTAGTCCCAGCCTTCCAATCTTTGATGCAAACATCGTCGACGAAATCGTGAAATTTTTGCTTAAAGAAGCAGAGCTGGATGTACCGTATGAAATTTGGGTGGCTAAACAGTTTCAGGTTTCAACTCAGCCCGCACCTATGCCTTTCATGAATTCGCCGTATGTAGTGGAGATAGAAAGAATCCTTGCGCTGCTTAAAGATAACTTTGCAAGCCCGGAAGATATTCTGAGCAAAATCACTTACAGTATCTTGGACGATTCTCCCGGTCCGGATCGCAAAGATATTCTGACTTCTCCCAAAGCATTTGCCGATTTGGCAAACCCTAAGCACTTTAATCTCGGACGCTGGCCAAATCTCATTCAGCACTATTTAGTTCCTCTGCAGCAGGCGGCAGTTGAAGCGATTTGTTCCTGTGATGATTATTCGCCGGTCGTTTCAATTAGCGGACCTCCGGGTACCGGCAAGACAGAAATAGTGAAAGAGCTTGTCGCTGATGTAGTGGTCAGAAGAGCGTTCGTGCTCAGCAAAATTAAAAAAATCGGAGTTGAAGAATTATTTGACGATATCGCCGAAGGGCTGGCTCTCAAGTCGGAATTTTCAGAAGACTTCTCAATTATTGTTGCCTCCAACAACAATAACGCGGTTGAAAATATTACGAAGGAACTGCCTTATTCGTACGGATTTGAAAGGCAGACGTTTTATTTTCCGGAACTCGCTGATGAGTTAAATCACACGGAAGGCGCTTGGGGACTGATCTCTGCCGCTTTGGGAAAAGGCATAAACTGGCAGCGGTTTTATAAAACACTTTTTAGACGGAAGACGCTCGATTCGAACGGAACTAAGGTAAAAAAAACTTATCTCGAAGGATATCTGTTAGAGCAAAGAGATCAGGAAGGCGGTCAGGTTGCTGTTGAAAAGAAATGGGAGGAGCAGCGTGCAAATTTCAAAAAACTTCTTGGAGAAACAGTTTCTCTGCTTAAACAGCAGGACAGCATTTATAAGAATCAGCGTAAAGATCTGCCTGAGAGCGTCTCACAGAAGGTTCAGCAGCGCAGAAGCGGTCTATTGGACCAAATCTTTGCAGACGGTTTAGAAGACGAAGATGCACAGCCGATATCGTTGTTTGATTTTTCGACGCGGGGTGTAAAGGAAATCAACCATGAAAAACGTCTGTATTCGACTAAGGAAATTGATATCACGAGAACAGAGCTCTTTTTGAGCGCGCTTGAGCTTCATCGTCTGACCATTCTTATTCATGCGAAGCGTTTTGTTCGAGCGATCGAGACCTGCAGTCTAGCATCGATGAGGAATGTCTCTTCGGTTTATCGAGCTCAAATGCTCGGGACGATTACGTTTTTAGTTCCTGTTATTTCTACGACGTTTGCCGCGTCAGTCATTCGCTTTGGATGCTGTACAAAGAAAACGCTTCCGTGGGTTGTGATTGATGAAGCTTCTCAGGCTTCGCCTCAGTCGGCACTTTGTCTTATGCAGAGAGCAAAACGGCTTATTGTGATTGGAGATACGCGTCAGCTTCCGCCGGTTGTTTCGCTTCCGCTCCCGATCATCGAGATGCTCATTGGAAAGGATAAATACTACGAACGATGGATATCACCGTATTGCAGCCTCCAAACTCTTGCGGATAATACTCAGGAGTACGGGACATGGTTTAGAAATTTCTCCGGCGGGAAAGAATGGACCGGACTTCCGCTGCGAGTACAGAGAAGGTCGATCAGACCGATGTTTAGAATTTCCAATGCTCTGTCATACTCCGGACAAATGTCTCTTCCCGGTCATTTGGAAGAAAAATTCAAAAAAGGGAAATTTATCCGTAGTTTTTGGCTTGATGTCTCGCCTCAGTCTCCAAGCGACAGCAACTGTATTCCGGAGGAGATGGAAGCGGCGTCGCAACTGCTTGACTGGCTGGATAATGAGCTTGGCCGGACGGCTTTCTTTAATCGCGATTCCGAACCCAAAACGCTGATGATTTGTACGCCGTTTAGGGCAGTATCGGGTGCTCTGAAAGCTTCCGGGCTTACAAAGAATCGTATGAACTTTACGATAGAGAAGATTGGAACGATCCATACGATGCAGGGGCGTCAGGCAGATGTCGTAATTTTTATTTTAGGTTCGCGAAACGGAAAAGCCGGTTACTACGCAAGGAGCTGGGTCTGTGAACCGCCTAATCTGTTGAATGTAGCCGTAAGCCGTGCCAGAGAAACACTTATCGTTATTGGAAATTACGAAGACTGGCATTCTTTTATGCCGATGGGCACGGTAATTGACGCCCTGGAGCAGGATGGACTCGGTATTTTGACGGAATTACCGATAAATGGTTAACAAGTAGATACAATAACGAGAAATTAGGATGCGGCGCGAATTGCACAGCCAGGTCCGACAAGTCTCATGGAACTACTAGTATGGATTCAGTGTTTTGGATTGTGATAGCGGCGATGGTTTTAATCGTCGTTCTCTTACGCTTTAAAGTTATTATCGGCTTATCGATTCTCTCGGGCGGCCTTTTGATCTGGCTGTTTGAGTCGAGATCGCTGGAAATGCTTTGGAAGGCGATGCAGCAGACGCTGGTGATGCCGAGAACATGGGACCTAGTCCTGTGTTTGTATTTTGTGATGTGTCTTGAGGTTGAACTGAGAAAGAGCGGATCGCTGCATGGAATGGTCGTCACGATGCGCAATATTTTCTCCAGCAATAAAGTGACGCTTGCGTTTATGCCGGCATTTTTAGGCTTGCTGCCTTCCCTTGGAGGCGCGCGTTTCTCCGCTCCGATTGTGAAGGAGGCGAGCGAAGGCATTGCCGTAGATGACGAAGAAAAGAGCGCTATTAATCTTTGGTTCCGTCATATTTTTGAATTTTCCAACCCTCTGATGCCCGGCGTCATTCTTGCCTGCGGTATTGCGAACGTCACAATTTCGGATCTGATCACACACGTCGGCTGGGTTACGATTCTGTGTTTTGTTCTGGGTTGGATTGTTTTGATTCGTCCGCTCAGAATTACCGATCCGGAAAAAGCCACCAACACGACAAACGATCACTCCATAGATTGGAAGAGTTTGTTCCTCGCTTTTGGCCCTATCATCGCCAGCTTTGTTCTGATTGTCGCCTTTAATATGCAGGCGGCTCTTGCGATGGGATTGGTCGTAGTCGGTTTCATTCCGCTTTATTTCCTTTTCAAGCGTCAGATTCCTATTCTCAGTGTATTTACAGAGAGTTTGGACAAAAAGCTTTTCTTTAATGTGATCTGTATTCTGTATTTCATTCAGCTGTTGACCGTCATTGGAACACTGGATGAAATTGTGAATGCGTTTAATCATTCGAGTCTTCCGGCTCCTGCCATTGTTGCCTGTCTGGCCTTCATTTTTGGTGTGATGACCGGAATGGGACAAGGCTACATTGCGATTGTGATGCCGATCGTTGCTCTTATGGCACCGGGAAATATTATCTTGGTTGGCATTACTATGGTTTACGGCTTAGTCGGTCAAATGATTACTCCGACTCACCTCTGCATTCTTGTAACGGTTGACTATTTCAAGAGCAGTCTGTGGAAAACGATTGGTAAATGTGCCTGGCTGTCATTTTTAACTGCGCTGATCTTTTCAGTTTGGACGTATTTCCGTTACTACAATTGACGGATTGGACTTACGGAGGAGATAAATGTCTCTTGCTGACTGCTTTGCGCTTTTTGTGAAGTTTTTCTTCCTGCTGACGCCGCCTTTTGTTATGTCCGCCTTCTTGTCGGTAACGAAAGACAATTCGATTAAAGAGCGCAATTATTTGGCGTTGTGGATTACTTTATGGATTTTGATTATTTCCGGAATATTGCTTTTCTTTGGCGGATTTATTTTCAAAATCTTTGGTATTACTCTTGATGCCTTCCGTGTCGGAACGGGCGCATTGCTTTTTCTAACGTCGGTCGGTTTGGTGAGCGGAAATTCCATCCGTGTTCCTCAGGGAGATTCTATTCAATCTCTTGCTGTGGTTCCAATGGCGATTCCAATCACACTTGGGCCTGCTTCAATCGGCGTACTGATGGTTTACGGCGGCGAAATAAAAACAGGCCTTGGTTTCTTCCTTGCTTATCTTTCGATCAGTGCCGCGGTGATCTGTGTGGGCCTTCTTCTGTTTGTGTCGAACTATATTCAGAAGGCGATTGGGAAAAACGGCCTCGTAGTGCTGAGTAAGCTGACCGGTCTAATTCTCGCTGCGCTATCGGCTCAGATGATTTTCATGGGGGCTGACGGTTTTCTTCAGGAGGCGATTAAGAACGCTTTAAAATAAGTGTGTTAGCGGAAATAACCCCGTATTATTTGCTTACACAGCCTCTCTTGAACAATTGAGCATCTTCGTGTATATTGCTCGGCTCAATTAAAGGAGGGGTATAACATGGATAACGGAAGAACAGAAAACAAAGAGTCCGCTAAGATTATTGCGATATCCACAGTGATGTCTATGATCGGCAGCGCACTGCTTTTAGCTGTGTCGCATGTAATCGGCTAATAAAATCGAAGTAAGTTTTAACCGTCTAGTCTGAAGAGGCCGGGACGGTTTTTTTGTTTATGGCGGTTCGTCGGAAAAATTTCGTTTCCGAGGCGGTCGTCCTGCAGGCTCAGAGCCGCGAAAAGACAACTGCCGCAGCCGGAGAAGGTTGTTCTGCTGAAGATAAGTCATGCGGGGAGTTTTTCGCGAAGATTCTGATTCGGGGTTTTGAGAAACCGCAGGCAAAGACAAACAGATATCGACTGTGGTTATTCTGTGTATTAGATGATTGAAAACTCTGAAAACCCGCATGGATATTGGGTTCTGGCGGCCCCAACAGGAATCGAACCTGTACTTCAGTCTTAGGAGGACCACGTTGTATCCATTCAACTATGGGGCCGGAGCGAGTAATTTTAAAGCATTTTTAATTTACGAGTTGGAACGTCTTCCAAACAGCAGGTTCGACGCACGATATTAATAAAAAATCTGAATAATATCTGCGAAAATTTCTGATAATTGCATGAATTTATTAGGAAAAGTGCTTGCCCTTTATCGTGATGAATAGTATAATATTAGAGATCAATATAAGGTGATTGCTATGTCAAGACCAAGATCTGATAACCCAAAAGAGCACACTTCTATCATTCGTGCGAAACGAAAAGACGGTTGGACTTATGTTCAAAGAGTCGTCAGCGTTTACGATCCAAAGATTAAAAACAGCAGAAGAATTTCAACGGAGACTTTGGGAAAACTTCCGCCCGGTGAAACTGATTTGGAGAAATTGGTTACTCTGGAACCGCGCAGAAGAAAAGGTTCACTTCAAGCGGCTAAGATTGCCGCACCTGCCCAAGAAGTGATTGATCCCAGAGATCCCGGACGGATCATTTACCCATTGGATATTGTCTTTTGCGTCATTCTTCTTGCTGCGATGCAAGGCAAAACTTCCTGCACGGAAATTGCAGAGTTCTGGCATCAATGCCGCCCCTTGCTGAGCAAGACCTTCCCCAACTTTCCTGATGAGGAAATATCTCACGATACCGTCAGGCGCATCACGATGATTATCGGCAAAGACAAAAATGCCGCTCTGATCGAACGGTTCGTTGAGATGCTGCGCAGCAGACTGTCTCACCCGGTAATTGCTGTCGACGGACAGGCTATCAGGGCTTCCCGGGATTCTTCTCAGCACTCCCCGTATGTTTTAAACATCATGGATGCAGACAACGAGTTGATTCTGGCTCAGCAAGTCATCGGTGAAAAGAACAACGAAATTACCCATGCCTCAAAGCTCATCGACACTTTAGACATTCGAGGGGCAATCGTCACGGCAGATGCTTTAAATACACAAACCGAGTTCGCCGCAAAGATCATTGCCGAAAAGGCCGACTACTGTTTGGCTCTGAAGGCTAATCAGGATCTTACATATGAACAGGTGCGCGGATTCTTCGAACTGGGAACACATGAGTACAAAATTGCGCGGCCTTCGGTAACAGACCAAGGCGGCAAAATTACGAAAAGAAAAACTCGAGTTCTTCCGGGAGCTCTTTTACCGGAAGAAATTCTTAATAAATGGGTTGGCCTCGATGAAGGATCGATCGTGGAAGCCGTCACTGACACGGTGAAGAAAAACACCGGAGAAATTCTTGGGCCTCAGGTCCGCTATTACATCTCATCATTAAGGTACGATGCCCCGAATGTGGAACAGGTTCTGCATCGTGCCATTCGTCAGCACTGGGCAATTGAAAACAAAGGCCATTGGGCGTTAGATATGGCCTTTAATCAGGATCGGCTGCAGTGCACAAACGCTCAGTATCTGGCCGGAAGAACACTGCTTAACAAGATCGCCCTAAACTTCACGACGAAAATCCAAACACGCTTGGAAGAGACAACGGGCAAAGAGGCGCCGTCCAAACCGGTGATCAGGGCGAGGCTGAATAAAATTGAGGATATGCTGGCTGCAATGAATGATTGCATACGCATCTAGCGGCTCCCTGGGCTAAGGTCTCCCTTCAAAAGGAAACCCTTATCGTGGTCTTCTATTTAATTTCTGATGCGTCCGACCTGTCCAAACAGGGCAAAATTCTTGTGGTTTGTGTCTGGAGACTTTTCGTTCAACAGGCCGAGGTTCTGAAGTGCGGCCTTATCCGGTTGTTTGAATCGGCTTAAAGGTTCTTTTTGTACGGCAAAGCCGTTTTTAAGAGAAGGAAATCGCTATTTCGGCGGCTGTTTGAGTCTCTCAGCGGTCGGTACCGGAGACGCGCTGCTCAATTTTCGATGGCATTCCTTCTTTGATTTTCGGCTCATGAGCGACGAAACCGACTCCCTGCTTCGAAGTCGGACACGGCAGTGAAAATATGAATTAACACCTGCAGGCCTTTTGATAAAATAGAACTTTGCGCTTTTGTCTTTTGTTTTACTTATTCCAACCGTATGTCCGCAATTAATGAAGCAGCTCAAACCTACTCAGAAGGTTCCATCACAGTCCTAAAAGGTCTGGAGCCGGTTAAACAAAGACCGGGTATGTACACTCTGACGGATAGTCCGCTGCATATTATCCAGGAAGTTATTGATAACTCCAGTGACGAGGTTCTTGCGGAATACGGAACAAAAATCATTTTTACCGAGTACGCGGACGGTTCAATCTCCGTTGAAGACGACGGACGCGGCATTCCGGTCGGTCTGCATCCGCAGGAAAAGACTCCGGTGGTCGAATTGGTGTTCACACGACTGCACGCGGGCGGTAAATTTAATAAGAAAGAAGGCGGAGCATACTCATTCTCCGGCGGTCTGCACGGCGTAGGCGTGTCTGTGACAAACGCTCTGTCAAACCGCCTGGAAGTTACTGTATGGCGTGACGGCCTCGAAAGTACGATCGCTTTTGAAAACGGCTTTGTTAAAGAAGAGCTGAAAAGCATCAAATCTCCCAGGCCGAAGCGGGCCACAGGAACAAGAGTTCGCTGCTGGCCGAATCCTAAGTACTTTGACAGCCCGAAGATTCCGCGGGCTCAGCTGATTCGTCTTCTTAGAAGCAAGGCAGTATTGCTCCCGGGCTGCGAAGTCATCTACATCAATGAAGCCGAAGACATTCGCCAAACCTGGAAATATACGGGCGGCCTCAAAGAGTATCTGCTCGATCAGGTTTCCGGTAAGTCTATCGTCACTCCGTTCGAAGCAAAAGGATATGCGACCGAAGAGGACGAAATGTTCCCCGAAGGAGAGGGCGCAGCCTGGGTTGTGACTTGGACGGAAGAAGGTAATCTCGAGCGCGAAAGCTACGTTAACCTGATTCCTACCCCGCTCGGAGGAACTCACGAAGCCGGTTTGAGGGACGGAATTTATCAGGCGGTCAGATCTTTTATGGAAACCCACGGCCTCGGTGCCAAAGGTGTTCGTCTGATCGTCGAGGATGTGTTCGCAAGAGCAAGCTTCGTGCTGAATACGAAGGTTCTCGACCCTCAGTTCCAAGGCCAGGTTAAGGAAAAACTGATCAGTAAGGAAGCGTTAAAGCTGGTCTCTTCCTTCGTTCGCCCTCAGATGGAATTCTGGCTGAACAGCCATATCGAAGAGGGGAAGAAACTCGCCGAGATGTTTGTGAAACAGGCTCAGGCAAGACAGCATTCTTCTCAGAAAATTGAAAAGAAAAAAGGTTCGTCCGTCGCGGTTCTGCCCGGAAAACTGACCGACTGCACGAGCGGAGACATCACCAGAAATGAATTGTTCCTGGTGGAAGGCGACTCCGCGGGCGGCTCGGCAAAGAAAGGAAGAGATAAAGAATATCAGGCGGTTCTTCCGCTTCGAGGCAAGGTCCTGAATACATGGGAAGTGGACAGAAACCTGCTCTTTGGCAATAAGGAAGTTCATGATATTTCTGTTGCGATCGGTGTGGATCCTCATGCGGTTGGGGAAAAACCAGACATCTCCGGCCTGCGTTATGGAAAAATCTGCATCATGGCGGATGCCGACGTTGACGGTTCTCACATCGAGGTGCTTCTTCTGACGCTTTTCTACCGTCATTTCTCCTACCTTATGGAGACTGGACACATCTTTATCGCGATGCCTCCGCTCTTTAAGATTAAAGTGGCTAAGACCGCGAAGAAAAAAGAGCGGAGAATTTACTGCCTTAACGAGGAAGAACTGAGACAGAATTTGGAAAGGCTTAAAAAGGAAAAGTACAAAGAAAATCAGATTGAAATCTCGCGTTTTAAAGGTCTGGGAGAAATGGATTGGCAGGAGCTGAAAGAAACTTCGCTTGATCCTGAAACCCGCAGACTGCTGCCGATTAAAGTCGGCGCGCCGGGTGACGAGCTGACCGAAAAGGCGATGAATATTCTGATGGCCGGAAAAGAAGCGGATTCGCGCAAGGAATGGATTGAACGTCACGGCGATCAGTTTGAACCGGATATTTAACGTATTGCGGACAGTCAAATGGCAGAAAATAAAAAAAGAAAATTAACTGAAAAGGATCAAACCAGCTTCTTTGATGAGGAAATGATGGCTGAAGAGCCTCAGATTCCGGAAGAAACTGACAGTGATACGAAAAAAAATACATCCGCTGACTCCGCTCAGGAGGAAGACATCGGTGCCGGCTCCGGTTTCCTGTTTGATTTAAACGAATACGGATCGGAAAGCGAGAGTGTCGAAGAAAAAGACACCGCTCAGACCGATTTGGCGGAGACTTTAGTCGCGCAGGCAGAAAGCGCCGCGGCTGAGCTGATTGAGCAGGACGCCAAAGACGAAGAAGCCGTAGTTGAAAAAGTTGAAGCGGAAATCGTTGACGCGGAAATGGTCCCTCAGCCTGCGATGCTCAGCGGAACAGACATCGTTGAAGAGGCGATGAAGAACGCCGAAACGGATGTTGATGAACTGACATTGGCTTATTTCGCAAGCCGCGCCTATCTGGAGTATGCGATTTCCGTCGTTAAGGGGCGCGCGCTTCCGGATGTCTGCGACGGCATGAAACCTGTTCAGCGCCGTATTCTCTACGCGATGAAGCGCTTGGGGCTGTCCCCGGACGCTAAAACCGTCAAGAGTGCGCGTGTCGTCGGTGACGTGCTCGGTAAATACCATCCGCACGGTGACTCGGCGGCCTATGACGCAATGGTGCGCTTGGCTCAGGACTTCACGATGCGCTACCCGCTGGTGCACGGTCAGGGCAACTTCGGTTCGGCCGACGGTGACGGCGCGGCCGCAATGCGTTATACCGAAGTAAAACTGTCTAAGTATTCGGAACTTCTGCTGAGCGAAATTGACGAAGGAACCGTTAAATTTGTCCCGAACTACGACGGCGCATTCAAAGAACCGACGCTTCTGCCGGCTCGCCTTCCGATGCTCCTTTTAAACGGCTCAAGCGGTATCGCGGTGGGTATGGCCACTGAGATTCCGTCTCATAACCTTAAAGAGGTCGCGGCCGCTACTGTCAAACTAATTGATCAGCCGGAAACGACAACGGAAGAACTTTTGGAAATTATTCCCGGTCCGGATTTTCCGGGCGGGGCCCAGATCATCTCGCCGCAGTCCGATATCCTTTCGGCTTATCAGTCCGGCTACGGTTCGCTTCAGCTTCGCGCGGTTTATCACTTCGAGGATTTGAGCCGAGGTCTCTGGCAGCTGGTGATTGATCAGCTTCCTTATAAAGTATCCGCGCAGAAAGTACTGTCGGAAATTGACTCTCTGACCAATCCGAAAGCATCATCCGGTAAAAAGACGCTGAGCGCCAAACAGCAGCAGGACAAGCAGCTTCTCATGAACGTGATCTCTTCTGTCAGAGACGAATCAAACGGAGAGGCCGCGATTCGAATTGTTATTGATCCGAAGAGCAAAACGGTTGACCGGGATGAACTGCTGAATGTTTTATTCAGCAAGACCAGCCTTGAAGTCAGCTGTAAATTTAATCTCGTTCTTATCGGTGTTGACGGCAAGCCGAAGCAGAAAGGGCTCAGAGAAATCCTGAACGAATGGATTTCTTTCCGAATCAGAACAGTTCTTGCGCGATGCGGCTTCCGCCGAGAGGAAATCCGCGCGCGTATTCATGTTTTGGAAGGTCGTCTCACGATCATTATCGATATTGATGAGGCAATCCGAATTATCCGTACAGCGGACGATCCTAAGGTCGGACTTATGGATCATTTCCATTTAACGGATAAACAGGCGGAAGACATTTTGGAAATCCGTCTGCGTCAGCTCTCCGGCATGGATCCGATCAAGATGCAGAAAGAGCTAGATAAGCTTCGCAAAGAAGAAGAGAGACTGACGGAGCTGATTGATAATGACCGCAAGCTCAGAAAACAGATTATTAAAGAGATTGAGGAAGATTCCGAAACGTTCGGAGATGAAAGAAGAACGTTAATTGAGGAAGCGCAGACCGCGGCTCTGACCAAGCGTGTTGTGGACGAACCCGTCACTGTCATTATCAGTGAAAAGGGTTTTGTGCGCAGCAGAGGCGGTCATTCTATCGACTGCAAATCGATGAACTATAAGCTCGGAGACGCCTATCGCATGTCGTTTGAGTGCCGCAGTGTCGACAACTTATATGTCCTCTCTGACAGCGGAAGAATTTACTGTGTTCCGGTTTCGCAGCTGCCGAGCGGACGCGGAGACGGAACACATATCAGCGCATTTGTTCAGCTTCAGGACGGCGACAGGCCGCTAGATTACTTTGCAGGTTCGGACGATACAAAGCTTTTATTCTCTTCGGACAGCGGTGTGGGCTTTTTCTGCAAGGCGGGCGACCTTGCGGTTCGTCAAAAAGCCGGTAAAGCATTCTTTACGTTGGAAAAAGGCGCGAAGCCGCTTCCGATCCGTACGGTTTCTCCGATTACCGGATGGATCGCCGCGCTCTCAAGTTCAGGCAGACTGGTTGTCTTCTCCGTCGACGAGCTGAGCGCACGATCGAGCGGAGGCAAAGGCGTTTCGCTGATGATGATCAGCGAGGGAGAAAAGCTTGTTTCTGCGATCCCGATTGCGCCCAACGGCGTTATTGTTGTCGGTAAGGGCAGAGGCGGAAAGATTCAGGAACTGGTGGTTGGTCCGCGTTCCGTTGAAGATTTCCGCACCAGAAGAGGCCGCAAAGGAAGATTTGTTGAAGCTCGCTGGACATTCCTGGAACTCAGACAGAACAAGCCTGAAAAAGAAATGTCGCCGGAAGAAAGAGCTCAGACAGAGTCAACCATTATTTAGCGAAATTCGGCAGCTGCAGCAACGCCCCGTTGATATCCTCAATTGGGGCGTTTCTTCTTTTGCCGCAGACGCTCAAATCTACAATGTAGACGTGCATTTTTATAAAGGTGCTGTGATGCTGTGGAAAGACAGAGAAGGCAGTCAGAACGTTGAAGACCGAAGAGGTCAGGACGGCGGAATGCCGGGCGGAAGATTTCCTATGCCGCGAGGGAAATTCGGGCTTGCGGTCTTAGCGGTTGTGCTTGTCGCCGGTTATTACGGCATCGATCTCACACCGCTGCTGGGTCTGGACTCCTCGATGCAGACGCAGACCACTCAGTCCGTTCCCTACAAGCCGACGGCTCAGGAGGAAGAACTTGCGAAGTTCTCTTCTGTTGCGCTGAAATCCACAGAGGACACCTGGGGAAAAATTTTCAGAAATTCCGGAAAGGCGTATACGCCACCGAAGATGGTTCTTTATACCGGTTCCACAAAGACGGCCTGCGGTTACGGTCAGGCGGCTATGGGCCCGTTCTACTGTCCGCAGGATCAGAAGCTTTATGTGGATTTGTCCTTCTATAAGGATATGCAGAAGAGGCTTGGCGGCGGAGGAGATTTCGCGTTAGGTTATGTGCTGGCGCACGAAGTCGGACACCATGTCCAGAATTTGCTCGGCATCGCGCCTCAGGTTCAGAAACTGCAGTCGCAGGTGAGTCCGAAGGAAGCCAATCAGCTCTCTGTCCGTCTTGAACTTCAGGCCGACTGCCTCGCGGGTGTCTGGGGCCATCAAATGAATAAAGAAGGTATCCTTGAAAAGGGCGACTTGGAAGAAGCGCTTAAGACAGCGACTGCGATCGGAGATGACCGCCTGCAGAAACAAGCGCAGGGCAGAGTGGTTCCGGACAGTTTCACGCACGGCTCGTCCGAGCAGCGCTATTACTGGTTTAAGACCGGGTTTGACAGCGGAAATCCGGAAGCATGCAATACGTTTGCGGCGGGCGCTAAATAAAAAAACGCTGCGGACAGCGGCTTTCGGCGGGGCGTCTTTCGGACGCCCTTAATTATTTATTTGGCCTCGCGGGCGTCGATTCTTTCTTTGACGAGCTGAGCGAGGATCTTAATACCGGCGTCAATCTTTTCCGGAGGAACGGTGACAAAAGACAGACGCATCTTATTGAGTTCCGGTTCATTAGCATAGAAAGCAGAACCCGGAACATAGGCGACCTTACGATCGAGTGCTTCTTTCATCATCTCATCGGTATTGATGTATTCGGGCAGAGTGACCCAAATAAACATTCCGCCGTCGGGTTTAGTCCAGCTTGTTCCCTGCGGGAAGTATTTCTCGAGCGCTTCGAGCATACAGCTGCACTGTGTTTTGTAGAGTTCGCGAACGGCCGGCATATGCGCATTCATCAGGCCGGTATCCAGGCAACGAGCGGAAATCAGCTGCGTGAATGTGGAAGTGTGCAGATCAACCGCCTGTTTGAGTACGATAAGCGGATCAAGAGCGGTTTTGGGGCCGACGACATAACCGAGTCGGAATCCGGGGGAGAGGACCTTTGAGAAGGTACCCAAAGTTAACGTTCTTTCCGGAGCGTAGCAGCGGATCGGTTTCGGCGGCTGATGATCATACCAGAGCTCACCGTAGGGGTTGTCTTCAATAATCCAGAAATCGTATTCGCGGGCTTTTTCCGCAAGTTTCTTTCTTCTTTCTTCGGAAAGCGTAATGCCGGTCGGATTCTGGAATGTCGGAATCACGTAGGCGAAGCGGATGCCGCGGAATTCCGGACCGATTTTATCGGGGTTGAGGCCGTATTCGTCAGTCGGGATGGTTAAGAAAGTCGGTCTCTGCAGTTTGAAAGCGGAGAGCGCGCCGAGGTAAGTCGGATTTTCCACCGCGATGACGGAACCCTCATCAACATAGGCCGAGCCGATGAGGTCCAGCGCCTGCTGAGAGCCGGAGACAATCTGAATATTGTCCGCTTCAACCGGAGCGCTCAATTCTGTTTCGCGTTCGGCGATTGCTTTTCTCAGAGCCGGTTCGCCTTCCGTGCTTGAGTACTGAAGCGCCTGAGCGCCGTGGTGTTCCAAAACCCAGTCAGTCGTTTTTTCAATGGCTTCAACCGGAAAGCTTTTCGGTGAAGGCAGACCACCCGCGAAAGAAATAACGTCCGGTTTGGAAGCGAGCTTTAAAAGCTCGCGAATAATAGATCGTTGAGACCCGCGCGTGCGAACGGATTTCGGCGGGGTCGCGGAAAGTTCAAATTCTGACATTGATAGGCCTTTAATTATTGAATGCCTCGACGAACGCGAGGATAACTGAAATTTTTTAGCTGCTTTTGACAGTTCTACGTACAGGCATTGAACCAAAACGGGTAAGGGAAGAGGGTGAGTTCCCCTATTTGCCTATGCGCAGAAGATATTACAACAAAAGGTGTTTGAAAATTAGAAAATTGACACCAAATAGAGTGTTAGATAGGTAATTAATTTCTGTGAGGTTATTAATGTCAGAAAACAAAAAAGAAACTTTGGGCTTCCAGACTGAAGTAAAACAAATGCTTCACCTGATGGTGCATTCGCTGTACTCCAATCGGGAGATTTTTCTGCGTGAATTGGTTTCTAACGCTTCGGATGCTATTGATAAGCTGCGTTTTGCGGCGTTGGACAATCCGGCCTTGTTAAAACAGGATCCGCACCCGTCCATTCGTATTGGAGTGGATGAACAAAAACAGTTAATTACGATTAGCGATGACGGCATTGGCATGACGCGCAGTGAAGTCATTGAACATCTTGGTACGATCGCCAAGAGCGGCACAAAAGAATTTTTTGCGCACCTTTCCGGTGATCAGCAGAAGGATGCTCAGCTGATCGGTCAGTTCGGCGTCGGTTTTTATTCTGCATTCATTGTCGCGGACAAAGTTACCGTGATTACGCGCAAAGCCGGTGATCCGGCTGACGCCGCAACCATGTGGGAGAGCAGCGGAGAGGGCGAGTTCACGGTCGAAAATACAACGCGTGACCACTTCGGCACGGATGTGATTCTTTCTATTAAGAGCGAAGACCGCGATCTGGTCAGCAAATACCGTATCCGCAATATTCTTCAGAAATACTCCGACCATATTTCCACGCCGATCCTGATGGGCAAAGACGAGTATAAGGAAGACAAATTAATTGAGACCGGTGAATGGGAAGCGGTTAACCAGGGCTCGGCCATCTGGGCTCGTCCGAAATCCGAGATTACGGAAGATCAGTACAAAGAATTCTTCCATCACCTTTCCCACGATTCGAGTGATCCGCTTTGCTGGACGCACAACAAGGTGGAGGGCCGCAACGAATATATTCAGCTGTTGTATGTTCCCTCGACCGTTCCCTATGATCTTTGGGACAGAGAGAGCGTGCACGGCTTAAAGCTCTACGTAAAGCGCGTCTTCATTATGGATGACTCGAGCAAGCTTCTGCCGAGATATCTGAGATTTATCCGCGGTGTTATTGATTCGGAAGACCTGCCGCTGAACGTCAGCCGTGAAATTCTTCAGCAGACCCGCGATCTGCGTGTGATCAGAGACGGCACAACAAAGCGTGTGCTTTCCATGCTCGAAGACTTGGCCGCAAACCGTGCCGCTGATTACGACAAGTTCTGGGCGATGTTCGGCAACGTTCTGAAAGAAGGCCTTGGCGAAGATCCGAGCAACAAGGACCGTATCGCCAAACTGCTGAGATTCGTTTCCACGTCAAGCGAAGGCAAACCCTCTGTCACGCTTGAGGGCTATATCAGCCGCATGAAGACCGGTCAGAACTCCGTTTACTACGTCACAGGAGAAACCACCGAAGCCGCTGCCAAGAGCCCGCTTCTGGAACTCTTCAGAAAGAAGGATATTGAAGTGCTTCTTCTGAGCGGCCCGATTGACGAATGGATGACTCAGTTTATGACTGAGTTTGACGGCAAGCAACTCGTCAATATCGCCAAGGGGGATCTCGATCTTGGAGAGCTTAGCGACGCTGAAGAGAAAGAAGAGAAAGCCAAAGTTCAGACGGAATATCAGCCCTTGGTGGAACGCTTCAAAGAGTCTCTTGGCGACGAGGTTGAAGATGTCCGCATGACGCTTCGTCTGACGGATTCTCCGGCTTGCATCGTGACGGATCCGAACGCACTTAATCCGGCATTTGTTCGCATGATGCGCGCCGCGGGTCAGGATGTTCCCGATCCGAAACCGATTCTTGAGCTCAACCCGAACAATCCGCTGGTTTCCAGACTCAAGGAAAGCGGTGCCTTCTCCGGCGAGTGGGCAAAACTTCTGCTTGAGCAGGCTCAGCTGATGGCAGGCGAGCAGCTGAAGGATCCGGCCGGTTTCGTCAAGAGAATGAATCAGATGCTTCTTGACACGGCAAAGGACGGAGCGACCATCAATTAATGACTGATTGATCGCTGGTATTTATAAGGCGGACAGCTCAGGCGGCTGTCCGTTTTTCATTTATGCTCCTAAAAGAGATTAGGGGCGAGTACTGTTAACATAGCAGACTGTTTTGATGAGAGGTTCGATATGTCCAGACGCAAAAAAACACCGGTTGATTTTTCCGAACTTGGCGGTTTTCGATTCCTGCATTTCGGTACGGAGTGGATTCAGGGCGGCATGCGAATTAATCGTCCGTATCAGCTCGCGCTGGATTATCAGCAGTCGATGATGGCGCTGATGCTGTTTGTGCCGGAACCTAAAGAGATTCTGCAGCTTGGGCTGGGTGCCGGCGGTCTGGCCAAATACACATGGAAGTACTTTCCCGAGGCGAAGACGCGTGTGGTAGAGATCGCTGAAGAGGTCTACATGGCCTCGCGCATGTGGTTCAAGATGCCCGATGACGACGATCATCTGGAGACGATTTTTGAAGACTGCAAAAAGTATCTGGTCGGCGCGCAAAAGAGCGCGGACTGGCTGCTTACGGATATTTACGACGCAGAGGCGTGGGGGCCGGTTTACAACGACGTGCCCTTTTATCGGCTGTGCCGAAAGGCGCTTCGGGACGGAGGCGTTTCCAGCTACAACGTGTTCGGAGGAGAGGATTTCACGAAGAGTCTTGACGCGATCTCTGAAGCGTTTAACGGGCATGTGCTGGTGATGCCGGAGGTCGCGGAGGGCAACCGCATTATTCTTGCAAAGAACGGTCCTAAAGAGACTTATCCCGCGGAGCTTCTGGATCAGAGGGCGGCTGAGCTGACCGCTTCGCGCAAGATCCCCGCAAAGAAACTTTTAAAGATGCTGCGCAAAGAGAACAATTTCAAAGGCGATATTGTTTTTTAGGGTACGAGACAAAAAAGCCGCCCGTTTAACGGCGGCTTACAGGAACTCATTTAGGTCCCGGGAATCATTTTTTTAACTTTCTTTTTCTCCGGCTTTACCAGAACTTTTTCTTTGTACTCGCAAAGATCATTGATGCAGCATTTCCAGCACTCCGGGCTTCTTGCCTTGCAGATGTAGCGGCCGAGAAGAATAAACCAGTGGTGCGCGTCGACGCGGTACGGCAGCGGGGTGTAGCGCTCCATTTTTTTCTGAATTTCTTCCGGTGTTTTTCCCTTTGCGTAACCGGTGCGGTTGGCGACTCGAAAAACGTGCGTGTCCACGGCGATGAGCGGATGATTAAATGCGACGTTCATCACGACACTGGCGGTTTTGCGGCCCACACCCGGCAGAGCGACCAAGGCTTCGAAGTCTTCCGGCACCCGGCTGTCGTATTTGTCGATCAGTTCCTGACACAGCTGCATGACGTTTTTGGTTTTGCTGCGGAAAAGTCCGATGTGACGGACGATTTCCAGAAAATTATCCGCGCCGAGTTCAAGAATTTTTTCCGGTGTGTTGGCAAGCGGAAACAGTACTCGGGTTGCTTCGTTGACGCTTTTATCGGTTGCCTGCGCGGAAAGAACAACCGCGATCAGCAGTTCAAAGGGAGACGAGTACTCGAGTTCGCTTTTCGGGTTTGGGTTGTCAGCCTGCAGGCGCTGCAGGATTTCCAGTCTTTTTTGCGGGTTCATTTGTTTCGTTTGCGCTTGAGAAGAGCCGCCAGAAAATCCTTTTTATCTTTTTGGCTCTTTGAGTTGAGGCGTTCCTCTTCAAGGCGACTGCGTTCTTCCTTGCGCGCTTTGCCCCTGAGGTAGTTGCTACGGGAGCGCTGAGCAAGATCTTCCGTCCACGCTCTTGGAACCTCAATCATGCGGATACAGTCGACAGGGCAGGCGAGCTGACAGAGGCAGCAGCCGTTGCAGCGATCGGCGTCGACCATGTGCAGGTGCTTAGGCGCGCCGATAATCGCTTCGGTCGGGCATGCGGCCACGCACAGCGTGCAGCCGATGCAGCGCTTGAGATCGATCTCGGCGATTTCGGGAGGAACGTGTCGGCCGCAGGTTTCGTCGAGCGGGAGTACTTCCCGGCCGAGCAATTGGGAGAGACGATAAATGACGGCGTCTCCGCCCGCAGGGCAGCGGTTGTGTTTTTCTCCGCCGGCGATCGCGCGGGCGTAATCGGCGCAGTCTTTATAGCCGCACTGACGGCATTGCGTCTGCGGCAGGATCGCTTCGATATCGACAGGATTAGTCATTCCAGAGGTTTTCCGCGAGAAGGCTGCCGGGCTCGGTGCGACGGGGCGCTTTAAAGCCTTTGTCTTTCAGGATGGCTCGGGTTTCTTTGATCATATCGGGGTTGCCGCATAAAAGGACGCGGGCATTCTGAGGATCGAGTTTCAGCGCGGCGGCGTCTTCGAGCTCTCCGCCGACGATAAGTTTCGGGATGCGCTGAGAGAGGAACTGCGTTGCCTCACGCGTGACGATCGGGATATAGATAAGCTCACGCTCGTTAGCGCCGGCCAAAGAAGAGTCGGTCCGGATTTTTTCAATTAGCTGAGTGTAGGCAAGGTCTTCGCTGCAGCGGACTGAGTGCACCAGTACGGTTTTACGCCACTTGAGCCAAGTGCTTTCCTCGCGAAGGATACTGAGAAAAGGCGCCAGACCAGTACCTGAACTCAGGCACCACAGGCTTTCGCCCGCAGGCAGTCTCTCAGGGAGCATGCTCCCGAAGAGGTCGGGTTCAAGCCATACTGAGCTTCCCGCTTTAAGCGAAACAAGAAGCGGGGAGACAGTGCCGCCCTGAACTTCCACGATAAAGAATTCGAGGAAATTATCCTCGGGCAGAGAGACCATGGAATAAGCTCTGGCGCTGTATTGTCCGTCGGCTGTCGTTATGCCGAGGCGTACGAACTGACCGGGCTTAAATGTGAAGTCTCTCGGTTTTTCAAAGCGCAGGGACACAAGGCCCTTGCGCCATTCGCGTCTTTCTAGAAGGCGGATTTGGATGCGTTCTGCGCTCACTCGTCGAGTTCCTTCTTCAGGTACTGACGTTTATCGAGCACGTCTCTCCATTTTTCCGCTTCGTCGGTGTGCGGTTTCATACGAGTAATGGAAGGCCATACTCGGGCAAGTTCCGCGTTCAGGGCGATAAATTCCTGCTGATCTTCAGGAACATCCTCTTCAGCCATAATCGCGTTGGTCGGGCATTCCGGAATGCAGACCGCGCAGTCAATGCATTCATCCGGATCGATTACGAGGAAGTTCGGACCTTCGCGGAAGCAGTCAACCGGGCAGACGTCCACACAGTCGGTGTACTTGCAAAGGATGCAGGGTTCGGTCACAACATGTGCCATTCAGTAACTCCGTTTGTTCTTTGTTCATTAATAGTCAAACCTGGTATTTTAAAACTTTTGAGGGCGTCAAAATCGGAGTATTTCCAATAGTAGGCAACATCTCTTCAGTCAATTAGAAAAAGCCAAGCCTCAGTGTCCTATACTCACTTTAGAAGATTTCAATTCACCTGATTGGAGTGACCTCGTGGTTATTGATTCACTGTTGGACACAGACTTATACAAATTCACCATGATGCAGTGCGTGCTGCATCAGTTTCCTGCGGCTCAGGTTGAATATAAATTCAAATGCCGCAATGAAGGGACGGATCTGCAGGCCGTGATCGGTCCGATCAACGAAGAGCTTGATCATTTATGCGCGCTTCATTTCCGCCGCGAAGAACTGGATTATCTGAGAAGTCTGAGGTTCATCAAAAGTGATTTTGTCGATTTCCTCGAACTCTTTCATTTGAAGCGCAGCGCGGTAAGCGTGACACGCGCCGAGGGCAGCGATACTGATATTGAGATCCGAGTACGAGGCCCGTGGCTGCACACCATCATGTTTGAAATTCCGGTACTGGCGATTGTCTGCGAGTGCTACTACCGCAAATTCTATCCCGATACCGACTTCACGCTGGGTCGCGAGCGTCTTGCGCAGAAGATTGCGGATGTAAAAAAACATCCGGGTTTGGGCATTTCCGAGTACGGAACAAGACGGCGCTTTTCTAAAGAGTGGCAGAAAGAAGTGATCTGTACGATGCGTGATCAGATGGGGCTGCAGTTTACCGGCACAAGCAATGTGTATTTCGCGATGACCGAGGGGCTCACGCCGCTTGGCACGATGGCGCATGAATATTTACAGGCCTGTCAGGCGCTCGGTCCTCGTCTGAGAGACTCTCAGAAGTACGCCTTTGAAATGTGGGCTAAGGAGTACCGGGGAGACTTGGGTATCGCACTTTCCGATGTGTACGGCATTGACGCGTTCCTCTCGGATTTTGATATGTACTTCTGCAAGCTCTTTGACGGAGCGCGCCATGATTCGGGCGATCCTTATCAGTGGGGCGAGCGAATTATTGAGCACTATAAGAAAAATCGCTGTGACCCGCGTACAAAGACCCTGATCTTTTCCGACATGCTGAATATTCCTAAAACGATCAGTCTGTATGAACGCTTTAACGGAAGAATTCGGGTGGGTTTTGGTATTGGAACCAATCTTGTCAATGACGTCGGGGTGCCCGCGCTACAGAATGTGCTGAAACTTGTGCGCTGCAATGATCAGCCGGTGGCGAAAGTTTCAGATTCGCCCGGAAAGAGCATGTGCGAAGACGAGTCGTATTTGAACTATCTGAAAAGCGTTTTCAACATGCGATAAATTAATGCCGCAGAGTAAAATTTGATAGACTTCGTGCTTATTTCTTGAATAAGAAGATTTTTTCTCCCGCGTTTGTGCGACAGACGCGGGGGTTGTCCTTTTTTATTCGATCGTTAAGCTCGACGGGACTTTTCAGTTGGCAAAAGCACGGACCGACTGATGGGATCGTGGGCAGCATTTTTTAAAGGAAAATAATGATCAACAAATCGATAGGGGCTGTGCTCGCGGCTGCTCTGGGCGCGTTTTTGCCGATGACGGCGAATGCGGCGCTTCCGGGCAGTGAGCTTTCCCTTTGCTGGGCAATTCCTTTTGCGGGAATTCTTTTAAGTATCGCCCTCGGACCTTTGCTTTTTGCCCATTTCTGGCATAAGAACTACGGCAAGATCGCGCTTGGCTGGGCCATTCTTTCGGCGGTTCCGCTGTTTGTGTTTTACGGTTCCGACACCAGTATTCACGCATTAGCGCACGCACTGCTCGGCGATTACGTTCCCTTTATTATCTTTGTGGGCTCGCTCTACATTGTTGCGGGCGGTATTCATCTGAAGGGATCTTTTGTCGGCAAACCGAAGCTCAACACAACATTTCTTCTGACGGGCGCGGTTCTCGCAAACTTCATGGGCACAACCGGCGCCGCGATGCTTCTGATTCGTCCGCTGCTCTCTGCCAACCGCATGAGACGCTATCAGATGCATACCTATATTTTCTTTATTTTCATTGTCGCCAATATTGCCGGTTCTCTGACTCCGCTCGGCGATCCTCCGCTTTTCTTAGGCTTCCTGAGAGGCGTCACATTCTTCTGGACCGCTCAGCACTTATGGGAAGTGACCGGACTTGCGGTCGGTATGCTCCTGGTTATTTACTTCCTGCTTGACAGCTACCTGTACCGCAAAGAGCTCAAAGACAACGAAGAGCTGAAGAAGCCCGCCGGCAATATTCCGGTTGGTTTTGAAGGTGTTGTGAACTTTGTTCTTCTGGCTCTGATTATCGGCGCGGTCCTTCTTTCCGGTTTCTGGAAGAGCGGTGTCGAGTATGAATTCCTCGGCAACCACTTCAAGCTTGAGTCTTTAGTACGTGACGGCATTTTTGTGCTCGCCGCGATTCTTTCTCTGGTTTTGACGAAGAAAGAATACAGAGACGCGAACCAGTTCTCATGGGAGCCGATTTTGGAAGTCGGCAAGCTCTTCTTCGGCATTTTCGTGACGATTGTGCCGGTGCTTGAGATGCTGAGAGCGGGTTCTTCCGGCGCGTTTGCTCCGGTTGTTGCTCTAGTTTCCGACGCGAACGGACAGCCCATCAATGCGGCTTACTTCTGGCTCACCGGCATGCTTTCCAGCTTCCTTGATAACGCGCCGACCTATCTCGCGTTCTTCAATCTTGCCGGCAATGATCCGACTTTCCTGATGACCGGCGGAGCGCATACCCTGATGGCGATTTCCATGGGCGCGGTGTTTATGGGCGCGATGACCTACATCGGCAACGCTCCGAACTTCATGGTGGTCAGTATCGTTCAGAACCGGGGTGTCCGTATGCCGAGTTTCTTCGGCTTCATGGCCTGGTCCTACGGTATTTTGGTACCGATCTTCCTGGTGCTGACTTACATTTTCCTAATGTAATTTCCGCCTGAATCCCAAACGGGTCTGATGCGCTTGTGTCAGACCTGTTTTTTGCGTGCAAAACGGTGCGGCAAGTCACTGACGGCGCATTCGATTTGTTAAGATTCACGAAGATAAGTACTGCATATGCGGCACACTTCTGTTGACACGCGTTTATGACATACAACCATTATTATCAAGAGGATTCGGATGTCGGATTAAAGCTTGCTGCGCTTTTTCTGCAGCTGAGCCGCAATCCGTCGGCGCTCTCCAAAGCGGAGTGGGATTTTCTGAACATGATTCCGATCGGAACTCTGGTTCGGGAAGCTTCGATTTCCCGCAAAGAAGCGGTTCATGTCCTTAATCAGATTGACCGGCTAGAGGCTGACGTCAGCCGTATGGGTCGGTTTGAGCATTTGACAGACGCGTTTATGATGTGGATTGTGGGCGGAAGCTTTATTTTGGCGGCGGTTCTTCTGGCGGTTTTGTCGATCCCTGAATCGGTTGCGGGACGAGTTTCCATTCCGATCAGCATCGGCGTGGGCCTGTTTTTTATTTTCATTCCGCTGGTGAGCCGTAAGCGAGCGATGTCATACAAGATTGACTGTTTCAGAGAGACCATTATTAACATCTTAGGCACCGGTCTCATGAAACGAAGCGTGCTGACCACGGATGCGGTCATCCGTGAGCTTGACCGGCATGAGCCCGAAAAAACGCTTAAAAAAGTCATTGAGAAATTTTTAGCGGCAGAAGGGCGCCGGTATCCGAAATATGAAGAAAAGTGCCTGATGGAACAGCTCCTTGACGGCTATCGACTGAAACTTAGCGATCTGTCGCTGCTGCAGGCGGTCGGGAACAGTGAACAACCATGAATTTAGAGAGTCAGCTTACCAAGCATTTTCACGGTGACAGCAGCTATACCCATCAGGGCGGCGGAACATCCAAGAAAGTGCTTATTGCCGCGGTGTGTTTAACGCTTGGCTATGCGCTGGTTGAAGCGGTCGGCGGTTTTTTATCCAATTCTCTAGCGCTTATTTCAGACGCCGGTCACATGGTAACGGATTCGGCTTCGCTGCTTTTTGCGCTGGCGGCGAATCTCCTGGCGGCTCGTCCGGCAACTGGAAAGTATTCATTCGGTCTGGCCAAGGTCGAAGTACTGGCCGCGCTCATCAATGCGATTGTGATGTTCGGGGTAGTCGGCTGGATTGTTTTTGAAGCGGTTGAGCGATTTACCGATCCGCAGAGCGTAAACGGCGCGAGTGTGTTTATCGTGGCGACGGTTGGTCTGATTATCAACATTGTGGTCGCCAAGACACTTTCACACGATAAGGACAGTCTGAATACACGGGCGGCGCTTCTTCATGTGCTTGGAGATTTGCTCGGCTCGGTGGCTGCGATTATTGCGGGCGCTGTGATTTATTTCGGCGGTCCGACGGTTGTGGACCCGATTCTGTCGATATTTGTGAGTCTGCTGATTTTGAACTCTTCGTATCACGTGCTTCGTGATTCCGTACATTTGCTTTTAGACGGTGTTCCCGAGGGGATTCCTTACGCGGAGGTCGGATCAGATCTTGAACGGATTCCGAATGTGTATGCCGTGCATGACCTGCACATTTGGGATATGACGCCCAATGAAATAGCGTTGTCGGCGCACGTGCTGATTGAGGATATGAACACTTGGGCGGAAGTACTTGAGCAGTGCCGTCAAATGCTGGAAACGCGGTACGGTATTTCGCACATTACGCTTCAGCCGGAGCCTGCCTCTTCGAAGACTGAGACGCATTAAAGCGCTGAGTAGCTCCGTGTTTGCCCTTTTTGTGTCCGCGTACATGTATCAAACCGTCAGAACGAACCTCGAGCGGGTTACAAATTAGGACACTAAAGTTATAATTAGCGGGATTACGCCAACTCACTTGAAGCGCGTCTCTTTTTTTTTTCTGCTGAGAATAAGATGACGAAATATGTATTTGTTACAGGCGGTGTGGTTTCTTCACTGGGGAAAGGTATTGCAGCCGCTTCCTTAGCCGCCATCCTGGAGTCCAGAGGACTAACCGTCACCATCATTAAGATGGATCCTTATATTAACGTTGACCCGGGCACGATGAGCCCGTTTCAGCACGGCGAAGTCTTCGTAACGGAAGACGGCGCGGAAACCGACCTGGATTTAGGTCACTATGAGCGCTTCATTACTCCGAAGATGCACAAGGCCAATAACTTTACAACCGGCCAGATTTACAGCAACGTGCTGCGCAAGGAGCGCCGCGGAGAGTATTTGGGCAAGACCGTGCAGGTGATTCCGCACATTACAAACGAGATTCAGGACTTCATTGCGCGCGGCGCGCATGCCGCGGGCGACCCAGATATCGCGCTGGTTGAAATCGGCGGAACGGTGGGCGACATTGAATCTCTGCCGTTCCTTGAAGCGGTTCGTCAGCTGTCGCTGCGTGCCGGCAGAAACAATACCTGTTTCATTCATCTGACGCTCGTGCCCTATATCGCAAGCGCCGGAGAACTGAAGACAAAGCCGACTCAGCATTCTGTAGGTGAGCTGCGCAAGATCGGCATCATTCCGAACGTGCTGCTTTGTCGAGCCGATCGCAAGATTCCGGATGATGAGCGCGCCAAGATTTCTCTTTTTGCCAATGTTCCGATGGACGCCGTGATTTCCGTTTGGGACGTGGACACTATTTACAAAGTCCCGATGATGCTGCATGAGCAGGGACTTGACGACATCGTCTGCAAGACGCTTGACATCAACCCGAAGCCGGCGGATCTGTCCGCATGGGACAAGGTTGTAGACCGTCTGGAGCATCCTAAAGATCAAGTCAATCTTGCGATGATCGGAAAGTATGACCTGAAGGATTCCTACAAGTCTCTGAATGAGGCGCTGGTTCACGCCGGTATTCACACCGGTCATAAAGTCAACGTGACCTTTATTGAAGCGGAAATTCTTGAGAAAGACGGTACTGACTGCCTCAAGGGCATGGACGCAATTTTGGTTCCGGGCGGCTTCGGCAAGCGCGGCACTGAAGGCAAGATCAAAGCGATTGAGTATGCTCGTAAAAATGATATTCCGTATCTCGGCATTTGTCTGGGCATGCAGCTTGCTGTGATTGAATTCGCGCGCAATGTCTGCGGTTTAGGCAGGGCCAACTCCACCGAGCTTGACGCCGATACGCCGCATCCTGTGGTCGCGCTGATCACCGAATGGAAGGATCACACCGGTGTTATTGAACGCCGCAGCGAGGACAGCGACCTCGGCGGTACAATGCGTTTAGGCAAGCAGATCGTTCCGGTTAAGCCCGGCACACTGACCGCTTCTATTTACGGCAATGAGGTAGCCGAACGTCATCGTCATCGCTATGAGGTGAACAACGCCTACTGCGATCAGTTTGAAAAGGCCGGCATGGTGATTTCCGCCCGCACTCCGGGAGAAAATCTGCCTGAAATTATGGAACTGCCTGACCACTCTTTCTTTATGGGTGTTCAGTTCCATCCGGAATTTACCTCCACCCCGCGTTTTGGTCATCCGCTGTTTAACGCGTTCATTAACGCGGCAGCCAAGTACCACCACGAACACGAGAAGAAGGATCAGAAATAATTTATGAAGCTTTGCGGTTTTGAAGTCGGTCTGAATCATCCGTTTATTTTGCTGGCTGGCCCCTGTGTCATCGAGAGCGAGCAGTTGGTTCTTGATATTGCCGGCAAGATGAAGGAAGTCACCGATAAACTTGGGATTCCCTATATTTTTAAGGCGAGCTATGACAAAGCGAACCGTTCCTCGGATCTGAGTTTCCGAGGTCCGGGCATGCAGAACGGTCTGCGTATTTTGGAAGAAGTTCGCCGTCAGATTGGAGTTCCCGTCGTCACAGACGTGCATACGGCCGAAGAAGTGCCTGAAGCAGCCGCTGTTGTGGATTTGCTTCAGACTCCGGCGTTTTTATGCCGACAGACTGACTTTATCGTCGCGTGTGCAAGAAGCGGCAAGCCCGTCAATATTAAGAAGGGTCAGTTTCTTGCGCCGCAGGATATGAAGCAGGTTGTTCTGAAGGCGCGTCACGCTGCCAAAGAAGCCGGCCTGGATGAAGACCGTTTTATGGTTTGCGAAAGAGGCGCGAGTTTTGGCTACGGCAATTTAGTCGCGGACATGCGCAGTCTGGTGATTATGCGTGAGTGCAATGCGCCGGTGATTTTTGACGCGACGCATTCCGTGCAGCTTCCCGGCGGACAGGGAACTTCTTCGGGCGGCAAGCGCGAATTTGTTCCGCCGCTTGCGAGAGCGGCCGCCGCGGTCGGTGTTTCCGGTTTCTTTATGGAAACGCATCCGAATCCGTGCTGCGCCAAGAGCGACGGTCCGAACATGGTTCCGCTTGACAAGATGGAAGAGCTTCTGACCACGCTCAAGCAGATCGACACGCTGGTTAAGACCGGTGATCAGTTTTTAAAAATCAATTACGTTAACCCAACATCAAAGAGGCATCAATGAGTGCAATTGTTGAAGTAATCGGCCGTGAAGTAATGGACTCCCGCGGCAATCCTACCGTTGAAGCGGAAGTTATTCTTGAATCCGGCGCCTTTGGCCGCGCAGCGGTTCCGAGCGGCGCATCCACCGGCAGCCGTGAAGCAATTGAGCTTCGCGACGGAGACAAATCCCGTTTCCTCGGCAAAGGTGTTTTAGCCGCGGTTGACCATGTCAACGGTGAGATTCGTGATGAAATTCTCGGTCTTGAAGTGACCGAGCAGGCGCTCATTGACAAGCTCATGGTTGAGCTTGACGGTACGCCCAACAAAGCCCGTCTCGGCGCCAACGCGATTCTGGCTGTTTCTCTGGCGGTCGCCAGAGCCGCGGCTGATGAGCTCGGCCTGCCGCTTTATCGCTATTTCGGCGGCATTAACGGCTGCAACCTTCCGGTTCCGATGATGAACGTGGTGAACGGCGGCGCGCACGCCAACAACAACCTGGACATCCAAGAATTCATGATTATTCCGGCCGGTCTGCCTTCTTTCCGTGAAGCCCTGCGCTGCGGCGCGGAGATTTTCCACGCGCTCAAGAAGATTATGAACGCCAAGGGCATGTCCACAGCGGTTGGTGACGAAGGCGGTTTTGCACCCAACATTGACAGCCACGAAGCCGCGATTGAATTTATTCTGGAAGCGATCGAAGCGGCCGGTTACAAGCCCGGCAAAGACGTATTCCTCGGCCTTGACTGCGCTTCGAGCGAGTTCTACCACGACGGTATTTATGACCAGAAGGGACAGGGCCTGAAGCTCACAGCTGATGAATGGATTCAGAAGATGACTGAGTGGTGCGACAAGTATCCGATCATCTCGATTGAAGACGGCATGGCTGAAGGCGATTGGGAAGGCTGGGCCAAGCTTACCGAAGCGCTCGGCGACAGAATCCAGCTCGTCGGTGACGATCTTTACGTGACCAACACCAAGATTCTGAAAGAGGGTATTGAACGCGGCATCGCCAACTCGATCCTGATCAAGATTAACCAGATCGGCACGCTGACCGAGACATTTGAAGCGATTGAGATGGCCAAACGCGCTCGCTACACCGCGGTTGTCTCTCATCGTTCCGGTGAAACCGAGGACTCCACGATTGCTGACATCGCCGTCGGCACCAACGCCGGCCAGATCAAGACCGGATCAATGTCCCGCAGCGACCGCATGGCCAAGTACAACCAGCTGCTTCGTATTGAAGAAGAGCTTGGCGAAGTTGCGGTTTATCCGGGCCTTGACGCCTTCTACAACATCAAACGCCGCTAGTATTTATGTCACGCTATAACCGCAAGGTCAATCTGACTGTTCCTCGTCTTCTCGCGATTCTGCTTCTCGGCTTAGTCGCCGCGATTCAGTATCCGCTTTGGAAAGGCAAGGGCAGTGTCGCGAATCTTGCGGAGTTGCGTGCCCAGGTTGATGAGCAGAAGCGCATCAACAAAGCGCTCGAAGAAGAGCTTGATCGACTCTCCGCGGAGGCCGAGAGCCTTCGCGGCGGCGAGCATGCGATGGAGAGCCGGGCGCGCAGCAGGCTGAACATGATTAAGGAAAACGAAGTGCTGATTCGGTTAAAACCATAGCAGTGCTTTAATGACTCAGCGAGACGGACTGCCTTTGACGACAGTCCGTTTTTTTGTGTACTCAGATTAGCCGATTCGGGATCGAACGGACTCTGAGATTCAATATGCTTGAAGCAACTCGGAGGACAGATTTTGATTCAGCCGCTTACGATTGCAGATTACGCCCGCAGGCATAAACTTTGGGCGTGTTTCTGCGCTTTATTTTTTCTGATTGTTTTCTTTAGCTGCGCGAGTGCCGTCTATGACATTCTCGTTCTCAACGAGAAAGCGCCGCTCTATGCTTTAGGCGCGGGCATGGTCGGGTTTGCGGCCACCGCTGCGGGCTCGATTCCCGGGCTCTTCATGAACAAGCTTTCGGATCGAACTGAGGATCTGATGTTAGGAAGCGCGGCCGGAATGATGATCGCGGCAGCCTTCTTCTCTCTTTTGATGCCGGCGCTGGAAGCGAGTGATAAGCTTTTTGCCAATGAATGGCTTTCAATGGCGTGGGTCATATTCGGCATATTTCTCGGCATTGTGTTTTTGCTGGGCATCAACGCCATTACGCCGCATGAGCATTTTGAGAGCGGCGCGGAAGGGCCGGAAATCCAGGTTCGCGACGGGATTTGGCTGTTTGTGCTTGCAATTATTATTCACAACGTTCCTGAAGGCATGGCGATGGGTATTTCATTTGCCGCAGAAGATATGCAGATTGGCGTTCCGCTGACCGCGGCGATCGCTCTGCAGGATCTGCCTGAGGGGCTAGCGGTTGTTCTTGCGCTCTGTACAACGAGCATTTCACGTGTGAAAGCCGTCATGATCGGCGTGCTCTCCGGGCTCATGGAGCCGATTGGCGCCTTATTCGGAGTCAGTCTTACCGCGCAGCTCGGCTATGCCTACCCGCTCGGTTTAGCGCTGTCAGCGGGCGCGATGTTCTTTGTGGTCTTCCACGAAGTGATTCCGGAGACTCATCGCAGAGGCCATCAGACCGCCGCGACGCTGGGTCTGATGTTTGGTTTTTGTCTGCTGATGGTATTGGATCGAGGGCTCGGTTAAATATTTCGTGACGGTAAGTCGCTAGAATGTAGGAATTGCTCAATCCTTGGATTTATCGTCATGACAAGACCAATTCGTGCCGTTATTGATTCTTCTGCGCTTTTAAGAAACATTGAACGTCTTCGTGAAAAAGCCGGAGCGCGTTTTTTTTGGGCGGTTGTTAAGGCGGACGCATACGGGCACGGACTTATCGGTCTTTTGCCGGTCTTTGACAAAGCGGTTGACGGTCTTGCGCTGCTCGATCCCTCCGAAGGCGTGCAGGCGCGCAAAGCGGGCTGGCGCAAGCCCATTCTTCTGATTGAAGGCGTTTTCAGTGAAGCGGATATTCAAACCGCATCCGAGTATGACTTTGAAACATTGATTCATCAGGAGCGGCAGATTGAGTGGCTTGAGCGCGCGCAGCTTAAAAAACCGCTTCGCGTGCATGTGAAATGCAACACCGGCATGAATCGTTTGGGTTTTAGGCCGGATCGGATTCAAGGCGTGCTTGAGCGGCTTCAGGCAATTCCCAATGTGGTAGTCGCGGATATTTTGGCGCATTTTGCGAACGCTGAATTGACCTATCCTCAGGATCGGCCGGTGACGGTTGAGAAGCAGCTTGCGGCCCTTCAGGCGCTCAGAGCGTATGGGAATATGTGTCTGTCCAATACCGGAGCCATTCTTTGGCATCCCGAGGCGCAGGATCATGCGGTGCGCGCAGGCATTGCAATGTACGGTGTAAGCCCTGATGGAAACATCACATCCGAAGCCCTTGGAGTTGAGCCTGTGATGAATTTCGAGAGTGAGATTATGGCGCTGCAGGATCTCGAAGTCGGAGAAGCGGTGGGCTACGGCTCCAAATTCATCGCGCAGCGGCCGACGCGTCTGGCGATTGTCGCCTGCGGCTATGCGGACGGCTATCCGAGGAAATCGGGCAAAGACCGCAAAGTTTTTGTTGAAGGGCGTTTTGCCCCGGTGGTTGGCAATGTTTCGATGGATATGCTGACGATTGATGTGACGGATGTGCCGCAGGCGGGCTTAGGCAGCAGAGTGGTCTTTTGGGGCAGGGAGCTTTCAGTGAACGAAGCGGCCGCGTCATTTGACACCATCGGTTATGAACTACTATGCGCGGTAGCCAAGCGCGTTCCCCGCGTTTTGAAGTAACCGCCCCCGGTATTTTCCCGTCGAACGCTCCTGCCGCTGTGACTTTATTGATATTCAATATTTTCTCAATATTGCGCTGTAACCGTTAGGTTCTGAAGCGCTGAGCATTCTCTTAGATAACAAATTTAACGACCAGCGATACGAGGAGTATGAAGAGCACGACATAAAGCATATTGCGTATCAGACGCGGGCCGACTTTTACCGCATAGGCGGCTCCGAGATGGTTGCCCAGAATGCTGGCAATGGCGCAGGGAACCGCAAGCGCGTATACAACGGTTCCGGCCGATGCAAAGGTTGTGACTGCGCCGAGATTGCCCGCGATATTGAACGCCTTGGCTGTGCCGGAAGATTTCACTAAACCTGCATGGAGCAGCAGATGGATTCCGATCAGAAAGAAACTTCCCGCGCCGGGCCCGAAAAACCCTTCGTAGAAGCCGACGGAAAGACCGATCGCGCTGACTCGCCACCAAAGTCCTTTCTTCGGAAGCGGCTGATCGTCCAGCTTTAGGGCTCCGCAAAAGAGCGAGATCAGAAGCCCGAGCGGCAGCATAAAAATCATGATGATCGTCATCAGTTCATTTGAGAGAAGAAGCGTGACGCCGGAAGCGCCCGCAGCGCCCAAGTAGGACGTGATAACGCCGAGTATGACGACTTCTTTTATGACGGCTCCTTTTCTCCAAAAGGTGATAAGCGCAGTCAGTGAACCGAGACAGGAAGAGAGTTTGGCTGTGCCGAGCGTGTAATGCGCGGGAAGTCCCAGCAGAAGAAGCACGGGCATTGTGATGAGACCGCCTCCGCCGGCGATAGAGTCGACGAATCCTGCAATAAAGAAGGCTGCGCAGCAGATCAGAATGATGGTTAAGGTGATTTCCATGGATTGAGCTTTTTTGTGGTTTACCAACATTATCCTCTTTGCTGTTTGATTTTATGAAAGTCCGTAGTATGGAAAACGCCAAGCGAACGGCCTGCGAAATTAGGAGATAATGAGTCGAGCTTCCTTCTTAAAAAGCGACTGTCCATGCGATTTCGTACGATCCTTTTCTGCATTTCTGCGGCCGCCGCGACCTTCCCGTGTGTTGTGCTCGGGCTGCTTCAGTATTCGTCAGCACAGAATGAGCTCGCAAAGGAAGAAACCAATCGAAAGCAGATTTCGCTGTATGTTTCCGATCGCCTTGATGCAAAGCTCGAGTCTTCTCTAAGACTGATCAGCGTTGCCGCCGAGTACTTTAAGGAGGAGCGTCATCAGCAGGAAAAACTCTCGAGGCATTTAGATGAACTCAGACGAAGCGCGCCCGAAATTCTGAACATCCATTTCGATGATGCTGAGGGCAGAAGCGTCGCCTTTTCTCCGCGGTTCAATGATCGAGGGGAGCCGAACTTCGGAATTTCACATAACGGTCGGGACCATTGGAAAGGAGCGGGAAGCTCCGATGTCACCGTGTCCGGGCTTGTCCATGCGGTTGGTGCGACCCGCAGCGATATTGTCAACATCACTAAGTCTGTGTACGAAGGATCGGAGTTTTTGGGTTTGGCGGTGGCGGCGCTCGATTTGAGGGAGCTTTCCGATTCGGTTTTGAAGGATTTGCCTGATGACAAGTTTCGAATCGCGATTTTTGACCGCAGGGGCAGAGAAATTTTTTCTTCATCCGCAAAAGGAACCGGTGCAGTGAACCTGACTTCTTCGGAACTGAAAGTGGTCACGAAGGGTGCCTCGGCCATATCGATCAACGGTTTTCTCGGCATACTTCAGCCGCTGAGCCGCTCAGACTGGCTGGTTGGCGTGTTCTCAAGCGAGACAGATCGAGCCGGTGTCTATAAGAAACTGCTTTTTAACAATCTAATCGTCTGGCTCTTTACCGCGTGTACGGCAATTTTGTTCGGATATGCCGCTTCCGTATCGGTGGCGCGTGCGGTGGAAAAGCTCTCAAAGCAGATGCAGGCGGGCAGAAGTCTTCCGGATAAATCCGAACGAGTACGCTCTCCTAAAGAAATCGTTCAGCTTCAGGTGCTTTACAGCCGTATGCAGAAGAAATTGAACGAAGCCACCGAGAGGCTCAGTCAGCTGAATCGATCCTTGGAAGATAAAGTGCAGG
The DNA here is from genome assembly GCF_059728705.1 of Parasutterella sp. St.1A3. Classification (NCBI taxonomy): domain Bacteria; kingdom Pseudomonadati; phylum Pseudomonadota; class Betaproteobacteria; order Burkholderiales; family Sutterellaceae; genus Parasutterella; species Parasutterella sp. St.1A3. The sequence goes on from NZ_BAAGFK010000001.1 coordinate 916,030, forward strand.
CTCAGGTGGATGTGATTCATAAACAGGAGTCGATGCTGCGCGTGGTCTTCTCGGATATTAGCGAGGGTGTCGTTCTTCTTAATAGAGAAGGCGGTATTTTGTTTTCCAATAAAGCGGCCCAGGCAGTGCTCTCTGATCGCTCCCTCAAGCTTGATGAGGTTATTGAAGCAGCCATCGCCAACCCGTTTGGGAAAATTTTCCGTGAACACGAGAAAGTTATTTATGAATTACGCGCTCTGAAGATCGATAAAGACGACTTAGTCGTTGTGTTGATGCGGGACGCCACATCCGAGGTTCAGGTCGATAAATTAAAGGATGAGCTGATCGGTGTTGCGGCGCACGAACTCAAAACGCCGCTTTCCTGTATTTGTCTCGAAGCGGAATATCTGCGCAACAACTCCGACCGTGACGCGCTGAAATCTTCAGCTCAGGCGCTGCTTGATGAAGCAGACGAAATGAAGTCTTTAATTTCCCGCTGGCTTGATGTGGCAAGACTTGAGTCCGGCTCCTATATGATTCATCGGGAGCTTTGTCTCATAAAACCGCTTATTTCAAAGGCGCTTAAACGTTTTCTTCGGCAGGATGACTTCAGCTGCGAGGTATCTATCAGCGAAGAGGCTAAAGCCGCGTTTATCGACAAACAGGCGTTTCTGCAAATACTCCTGAATTTGTTTTCCAACGCGGACCGTTACCGCTCGGCGGAAAGGCCTTGTCGGGTGTCACTGCATGCGGAGCGAAGAGAGGACCGTCTTGTCATTACAATTGCTGATAATGGAATCGGGATGGAACGCGCTGATTGCGAAAAGGTTTTTGATCGGTTCTATCAGTGCAGAATGGATTCTGCGCGCAAGATCAGCGGAACAGGGCTCGGGCTCTTTATTACCAAGCGGCTTGCAGAACTTCATGAGGGAACGATTTCGGTGCGAAGTACGCCCGGAGTCGGATCGGTTTTTACAATTGAATTACCCATTTTTTTAAAACCCCGCGGAGATAATGATGAACAGCATCAGACCGACAGTCCTGATTATTGATGACGAAAGCAAGATCAGGCGCCTTCTCTCTCGTTCACTCGACGGTTTCGGATTTGATGTTCTCCTGTCTGCGTCGGCCGAAGAAGCAATGTTTCTGCTTGAGAAGAGCAAACCGGACATTATCATTCTTGACTATATGATGCCGGAGGTTGACGGACTGACATTTCTTAGTGAGATGCGTAAAAGGTACTCGATTCCGACGATATTCTTATCGGCTCGTGATGAAGTCCGCATTAAAACAAAGGCTTTGGAGCTCGGAGCCGATGACTACGTCGTCAAACCGTTTTCGATGGAAGAGCTGACGGCGCGTATCAAAGCGGTATTGAGAAGAAGCCGCGTTAATTCGGAAAAGGCACCCGAACAAACTGTGCACAACGGAGACTTGGTGATGTTCCCGGATCGAAGAATGTGCCGCTACAAAGATGCGGATATTAAGTTTGCGGATACCGAATTCCGTCTGCTGCTGGTTTTAAATAAACGTCCTGGAACAATCTTCACGCATGAGGATTTGCTTCGTCAGGTGTGGGGCGCGGAATATATCGGCGAGCTCAATTATCTTCGCGTGTCTTTTTCCCGCATTCGCAAAAAGCTGACGGAGGCGGGCTTGGCCGGAACGGCGATCGCATCCTACTCCGGCATCGGCTACTACATTGAAGATCTTTCGGAAGAAGTTTTGTAGCGTTTTTTTAATCTTTTTGAAAAATTCGTGGCGGCTTGGAAACATCTTTGCGCCACACTGAGGGTCATATAAAACCATTTCTCAACACTAGGAGAAAAATATATGACCTCATCTCTTTGCAGACGCAAGTTCCTTCAGACGGCAGCCGCGGCCGCGGCGGCCGCGGTCTCCGCAGGCGGCGCGCAGGCTCAGGACAAACCGTCCTTTGACGAGACATTCGACATTATTGTGGTTGGCAGCGGTATTGCCGGAACAATGGCCGCGCTGAGCGCAGCTGAGCAGGGCGCCAAAGTGCTCATGATTGAGAAGATGAGCCGTCTTGGGGGTACCTCCCGCATCAGCGGCCTGAATTTTGCCTGTGTCGGATCTCCCGCGCAAAAGGCCAAAGGCATTCAGGATTCTCCGGAGCAGCTTGCCTCTGACATGTACAAAGTGTCCGGCTCTATGGGCGACTATGAGAAAGCCCTGGAAATGGCGAAAAATACCGCCAGAGCAGAAGCGTTTATGACCGCAAGAGGCGTTAAGTGGGACGGACGGCTTCTGAAGCTCGGCGGTCACTCCCAGCCGCGCGTGCTGATTTCCGAGGGCGACGGCGCCGGTCTTCTGAACGCGCTGTGGAAGTACATGGAAGGTCTTAAGAACGTGACCGTTCGAGTGCACTGCAAAGCCGATGAAGTCCTCTTTGATGATAAGAAAGCGGTGGTCGGTCTGAAAGTCAGAGAGAATTATTACTTTGATACGCCTGAGAGCGACGATCTGACCAATCGTACGGGCGTGGAGAAAAAGATCCGCGCCAATCAGGGCGTCATCTTCGCGACCGGCGGTTACGCCAGAGACAAAGCATTTCGTTCTGCGGAAGTTCCGTTTCTTGCCGGCGTGGCGACAACGACAAATCCCGGCGCGACTTCCGGCGCGCTCAAGATTTTAGTGAAAGCGGGCGCTCAGCCGATACATTTGTCCTTATTCCGTTTCGCTTATCCGCTGCCGACTGAAGATATGATCTGGGGCGTTATGATCGATCCGGCGACAAGCCGCAGGTTCCTGAATGAGGGGCTCACGAGAAACGCGCTTGCGCAGTCGGTTCTTCTGAGAAGAATGACTAACGGCGATAAAAAGCCCTTCATTATTTACGACGAAAAAGCGCTCGGCAAATTCCACAACCTTAATCGTGTCCAGCGTTCTCTGAACGGCCTCAACGGTATTGACGGCACGATGTACAAGTACGATTCGCTGAAAGATTTGTGTGCGGCGTACGGCGCTGATCCCAAAGTTGTCGCTGATGAGCTTGAAAAGTACAACAAACTGATTGCAGCCGGCAAAGACTCCGATTTTGATAAGCAGATGGAGCGCTCCGGAAGGAAAGTGCAGACGCTCGACTTAAGCGGTCCGCTTTATGCGATGGTCATCAATCCGCGGTTAAATTACACGCCCGGCGGAATTCGTACGGACCTCAGGGGCCGCGCGATCGCGCTTGCCGACGGCAAACCGATTGAAGGACTTTATGTCGTCGGAGAGGCCTCCGGCGGTCTTCACGGACAGGAACGCATGACAGCCTGCTCAATGCCCGAATGCTGTGTATTCGCCATGCTTGCGGCGGAAAACGCGGCTCAGCGTAAGCGTCAATAGGAGAAAATCAATGAAGACAATACTCAAAACCTCAGTCCTGCTGTGTTCGCTCATTTTTGCCGCTGCCGCTTCCGCTAAGATGCCGCAGATGAGTAAGCATGCACAGAGAAATATTCAATGCACAGGCTGTCATCAGAACGGAACGTTTGCACCGGTACCGACCGCGCAGTGCGTCACCTGCCACAATCAGGATCAGCTTGCGAAAAGTACGGAACGTCTTAACTACACGTCCCGCATGAAAAATCCTAAGACGGGCGAAGTGAAGGAGCATATCGCTTTAGTGAATCCGCACGACAGCTATCATTTCGGCCGTACGGAGGACTGCACCGACTGCCACAGAGAGCATAGGGCAAGCGTTAATGACTGCGCGACGTGCCACGACGTTAAAGCGTGGAATATGAAAGATCCGAAGTAACACGCTATAAACAAAAAGGCCTTCGAGTCCTTGCGGAATCGAAGGCATTTATTTACCTAGAAGCGGTTACTGAGGACGCTTCGGATCAGCGCCCTTGGCGCCGGCGTCCGGATTGGCCTCGATAAAGAGCGCTTCAACTTCTTCAGGCGTGTACGTCTGTGTCTGGTTGCAGAAGCGGCAGGTGACATCGATCTTGCCTTCGGCTTTGATGATATCCATACATTCTTTATAGCCGAGCTGCTGCAGCATGGAAGAAGTTCTTTCGCGTGAGCAGTTGCAGCTGAAGCTGACGTCGTCCTCGGCGATCGGTTTCATTTTTTCCTGCCAGAAGAGGCGATGCAGAAGTTCCGGCGCGGCCAGCTCCAGAAGTTCTTCGTTCTTGACGGTATTGGCGACCTGAATGATTCTGCCCCAGGCGTCAGGGTCATTGGCTTCGGCGGCTGTTCCGCCGGTACCCGGCATCTTCTGAACCAGAAGTCCGCCGATCTTTTGGCCGTTTGCGGCAAGCCAGAGTTTGGTTTCGAGCTGTTCGCTTCGTACCATGTAGCCCTCGAGATTTTCCGCGACGGTGGCGCCGGACAGAGGCACGATGCCCTGATAGGGCTGGACGCCGGCTCTGCGGCCTTTAGGATCAAGAATAATGGCGCACTGGCCTTTGTTGTCCTGATTGATCAGCGCCTGCAGGTCCATATCCGGCGTGATTTCTGCACCCTCGCGAAGCTGAGCCATAGCGCGGACCGAAAGCGGTGTTCTGACTTCGACTACGATCAGCTGAATCGGACCGGAGCCTTTAACCTGAAGGATCAGAGCGCCGTCGAATTTGATAGTGCTTGATAAAAGAAGCGCACCGGCAGCAAACTGTCCGAGCAGCGAAGCGACATTTTCCGGGTATTTATGGAAACGAATCATGTTCTGCCATTCGTCAGAGGACTGAACGACGGCGCCGCGAACCGGAGCTCCTTCAAAGAGGAACTTAATCATGCGGTTCGAAAGGTTTTCTTGTTTATTTTCTGTCATATTCAATTTATCTACAACTAAGTCACTGACTGGTCAGTCATTTTATCGACTGCTCAAATTACTTAGTAACCAAAATGTCCAAAACGGTCTCAATCTTACCAGTCGTGTCCATAGTGCGAAGAAGGCGGAACATGCGGATCCCAGGCGGGTTCTTCGCTCGCAGTGTTTGTAAGCGATTGTTTAGCACGCTTAGTAAAGTCGGATCCGTCTTAAGACTAAGTGAGGCAAAATCGCGGAAGGAAATCTAAGATTCGCTTTCCAAAGAGACAGATCAGTTTTGCAGAAGCGGCCCTCCGCTGATAAAAAATCTAGCGCAGCGGACAGTTTTTTAAGACAAAAACGGTAATCTGTTCGATAAGATATGAAACTGCGCAGCTGCAGGAATCGTCTTTCAATTAACCTGATCTTCCTTCAGCGGCCGCGGAATACATTGATAAAGAGTGCGGCTGGTGTCGCTGAAGTCGCGGGCAGCTCAGCAAAAGAGGTAAGTGTGAAAGAGTACAAAAGAGCGGATTTGCATATGCATTCGATTTTTTCTGACGGAGTACTGACTCCGGAGGAATTGGCTAAAAAAGCGTATGACAATGGTGTGGAGCTGATTTCGCTTACCGATCACGACGAAACGGCAGGTTTGGAAAGAATGAAAGACGCGGCTTCAGAGCTTGGTATGGACTTTGTGACCGGCTGTGAAGTCAGTACGGATTTCGCTCACGTGCCGATCCACATTGTGGGTCTGAATTTCGACCAAAAAAATGAAGCACTGCAGAACCTTCTCAAAGATATTCGGGCAAAACGTTTTAATCGCGCCCTCAAAATGGCAGAGAAGTTTGAAGAACTCGGACTGCACGGAGCTCTGGAGGGTGCTCGGGAGCAGGCAGCAAATTCCATGCTGCTCGCACGGCCTCATTTTGCGGATTGGCTGGTAAAAATCGGGAAGGCCGAAGATCGACAGGACGCTTTTCGCAAATGGGTCGGCACCGGCAAACCGGCCTATGTGCCGAGAGAAACTACCCCGATCGCCGCGGCTGTCAGAGCAATATCGGATGCGGGCGGCATCCCTGTCTTAGCGCATCCCGGACGCTACCCGCTCAAGAGGTGGGCATTTGATGAGATGTTTGCGCAGTTCACAGCCGCAGGCGGGAAAGCTTTTGAGGTGACGACAGGAAGTCATAAGCCCGGCCAGGCTGAAATTTACGCCAAGATGGCTGAGAAGCTGGGATTCTGGGTCTCCACGGGAAGTGATTTTCATTTTGAAGGTTCGCCTGCGCAGCTGGGGCTTCAGGGCGATCTCCCGTCCAATCTTGATCCGGTTTGGCGCCATTTCTCGTAGCTTCGAACGGTCAGGGCTGCCTGAACTCGTCCATGCATCAAAAACATAAGATATCTCGGCACAGTCGGCGCCGGAAAGTCTGATCCTATTTCATCGGCTTCGTCTTGTTGTCTGTGAACTTTAGACGACGAAAATGCGCTGAAGAAATCCGCAAAGCAATGCGTCATAACAGGACCTAACGCTCTTGTCAGGGCAATATGAGAAATCTACAATGAATCCGCGTTTTGTCCGGCAGCAGACAAGACAGGGCAATTATCAGGCAGGCCTCGAAGGATCGGGGATTTATACAAAGATTAATTAATAACGAATTCAATAGGAGTCAATCATGGGATATATTCTTCAGGTTATGCCTGACAGTCCTCAGCCGCACCGAATTAATCAGGCAGCGGAGCTCCTCAGCCGCGGTCGGGTCGCGGCAGTTCCGACAGATACCGGATTTTCTTTGGTGTGTCGTCTCGATGACAAAGAAGCACTGGATAAAATTAGAAAGATTCGTCAGCTTGGTGAAAAAAAACACTTTACGCTTCTGTGCGAATCTCTCTCTCAGATGAGTCATCTCGCCAGAGTCAACAATACCGGTTACCGTATGGCAAAAAGCGTGACGCCGGGACCTTATACATTCATTTTGGAAGCGACGCGCGAGGTGCCTCGCCGTCTCGCACATCCTTCAAAAAAAACAATCGGACTCAGAGTTCCATCAAATAAAGTACTTCATTCACTGCTGGAAAAAATCGGAGAGCCGCTTATCGGTACAACGGTGATCATGCCGGGGGAAGAAGAGGCGCTTTCCTCCGCTTGGGAAATTCAGGACCGTATCGGAGATCAGCTGGCATTTGTGCTCGACGACGGAAGCTCCGCAATCGGAGACACGACTGTAGTGGATCTTTCGGGCGACGCTCCGGAAATCGTTCGAGAGGGACTCGGAAGCGTCAAGGCGCTCGGTCTATAACCGCACATTTGCTAACAAAACAAAAGGCCGAGAGCGGACCGCAATTGATTAGAGTAAGAAATTACGAATAATTATTGGAATAAAGAAAAAACATGGATATTGCTTCAATCATTCAGACGATCACGGTGTACGCGATTCCTCTGATCTTTGCGATCACCATCCACGAGACGGCGCACGGCTATGTCGCCAGGATGTGCGGAGACCCAACTGCCTATATGCTCGGGCGTCTGACGCTCAATCCGATTAAACACATCGATCCGGTCGGAACCATTCTGGTTCCAGGCGCGCTTCTTATCATGAGCGCGGTCACCGGCATGAGCGGCATCATTTTCGGATGGGCAAAACCGGTTCCGATCAATTTCCGCAACCTGCGCAATCCGAAGACCGATATGATTTGGGTCGCGGCGGCCGGCCCCGGCGCAAATCTTGTTCAGGCGGTTATTTGGGCGATTATTTTGAAGATTCTTTTTATTGCCGGCATTGACAGCGACTTTCTCGCGCAGATGTGTCTTGCCGGCGTGAGCTGCAATATCGTTCTGATGGCGCTGAATCTGATTCCGATTCCTCCGCTGGACGGCGGACGAATCGTAACAGGTCTGCTGCCTCCCGGAATGGCCTGGCAGTATTCAAGAATTGAGCCCTACGGAATGTATATTCTTTTTGCGCTGATTCTTACCGGCACGCTTTCTTTCTTCATGAGACCGTTCATGCACTTGGGAAGCTCCATTGTCAGACTTTTCCTGTGAGTAAAAAAAAGATGAAAGAGCCGTATATTCCGAGCGAACACTCGCTCAAAGGACTGAAGGGGGCCCCCTCCGAATGGGTGAAGCGTTTTATTCCGAAGCTGCCTAAAGGCGGCAGAGTTCTGGATCTGGCCTGCGGCTGCGGACGCAACACGCGTCTTTTGGCCGCCTGCGGTTTTGAAGTGGTGGGCGCCGATATTGATGAGCGCTGCCGCCCCTACATCGAAGCAATCCCCGGGGCCGTTTTTGTTCAGGCCGACTTTGAGGGCAGCCCTTGGCCTTTTGAACCGAAAAGTTTTGACGCGGTTCTGGTGAGTTTCTATCTGGAGCGTCGTTTGTATCAGAACCTCTTTGAGGTTTTGAAAGAAGATGGATTCCTGATCTACGAAACGTTCATGCTCCCTTATCCCGGATTTGACGGCAATCGCGCGAAGAACCCGGACTTTGTTCTGAAGCCGCTTGAGCTTATCGATGTGTACCGTGATCAGATGGAAATTCTTGCTTACGGACAGGAGTTAGGAGAAAAGGGGGACTGCTTCCAGCAGTTTTTAGCTCAAAAATCCCTCAGGTCCTAGTGTTTTGCTCGCATAATCATTTTTAAAACAACGGATAGGCGTTCTTATTCGTTAAAATGGAGCAACTCAATCTATCAAGTCTCAGGAGAGAAGAATGATTAAAGGAAGTATTGTTGCACTTGTGACGCCGATGTTCGAAGACGGATCGATTGATTACGATTCCTATCGAAATCTTATCGAGATGCACATTGCTGCCGGCACAAACGCGATTGTGGCGGTTGGTACCACCGGTGAGAGCCCGACGGTGGATTTTCCCGAACATAACGAGTTGATTCGCGTTGCAGTGGAAGCGGCGGCCGGTCGTATTTCTATTATCGCCGGTACCGGATCCAACTCCACGCGCGAAGCGATTGAATTAACCGAATATGCCGCAAGCGTCGGCGCGGCAGCCTCTCTTCAGGTTGTTCCTTATTACAACAAACCGACTCAGGAAGGTCTGTATCAGCATTTCAAAACAATCGCCGAAGCGGTTGATCTGCCGATGATTCTTTACAACGTACCGGGAAGAACCGTTGCGGATCTGAAAAACGACACCATCCTGCGTCTTGTCGAAGTTCCGGGCATTATTGGTGTCAAAGACGCGACCGGAGACTTGGCGCGTGCGGCAGATTTGATGAGCCGTCTTGCTAAAGACAAAGAATTTGCGATTTACAGCGGCAACGACGATTCCGCGCTTGCGCTGATGCTCATGGGCGGCAGCGGCGTGATTTCCGTCACCGCCAACGTCGCGCCTCGTCTGATGTCTGAGATGTGCGAGCTTGCTCTGCAGAATGATGTGATGGGTGCCCGTGCGATCAACGACCGTCTGATGGCGCTCCATAAGGAACTCTTCTGCGAACCTAACCCGGTTGCTCCGAAGTGGGCGCTTCAGCGCATGGGTCTGATCCCGGGCGGTATTCGCCTTCCGCTGGTGCCGCTTTCACCGAGTAAGAGAGAGCAGGTTGAACGTGCGCTGCAGATCGGCGGCTGTATTTAATCGGTAAGTTTTTAAATTAAGGCGGCATAGTCTAAAATGACCGCCTTAAATCAATTTTTGTATCCCGACCAAGGGAAGATTTGGAGTTCAGAATGGGCAGATTTCCTCTGCGAGCTTTAACCCTGGCTGTAGCGGCCGTATCGTTAACCGGCTGTCAGTATTTAGGTTCTAAATTTACTGACGAGAAGATTCAGTATGAAACCACTTCCAGCCGTGCGCCTTTAGAAGTTCCTCCGGATTTGTCTCAGATCCCGGTTGATGATCGCTTTACGGTTCCCGGCAAGCCTCAAGTTGTGACAGCGACACAGGTTGCGGATGTCGAGGAAGCCCGCAAGGCTGCTGCCGGAGTTCAGGCAGAAGTCGGCGCCGCTGTTCCGGTCCTGCCGAAGACAGTCATGACCAAGATCATTAAGGAAGACGGCCAGCGTTACCTGCAGGTCAATCTCCCGCCCGATCAGGTCTGGGAAAATGTTTTAGATTTCTGGCCTTCCGTCGGACTTCAGGTCGAACGTGAAGATCCGAGAGCAGGCGTGATGGAAACAAACTGGGCGGAAAACAAGGCTAATCTGCCGCAGGATATTATTCGTGCGACGCTTGGCAAGATCCTTGATACCGTGTATTCCACCGGCGAAAGAGATCGCTACCGCACCCGCTTGGAACGCAACGCCAACGGCGGAACTGATATTTATGTGACGAACCGCCGCATGATCGAGGTTTATACCAACAGTTCCGAAGAACACACCGCTTGGCAGCCCGCTCCCGCAGATAAAGAGCTGGAAGCCGAAATGCTGACGCGTCTCTCGCTGCGTTTGGAAAACGACTACAACCCGAAACAGAAGACACGTGAAGAAATCGAAAAACAGCCTGCACTTCAGAAGGCACAGCCGGTTTATATCAGCCGCGAAATCAGAGGCGCTGACGGCAAGACCGAGGCGCTTGAAGTTGATGAGCCGTTCGATCGCGCTTGGCGCAGAGTCGGTGTCGGTCTTGATCGAGTCGGTCTGACGATTGCCGACCGTGACAGAGCACAGGGCATTTACTTCATCCGCTACCTTGACCCGGATTACGAAGTTAAGAAGAGAAATGATGAAGGACTGTTTGCTCGCTGGTTCGGAAAAGAAAAACCGATCGATGCTCCGCTGTATCGCGTATGTCTGACTTCCGACGGAGATAAGACAAAGGTTACGGCAATGCCCGACAGCGATAAGACAGATCCGCTGAGTACCTCTTCGAGAATCCTGAATCTGCTCCAGGAACAGATTCGCTAGTCAGTTAATCAAAACACAAACCGGATAAATGCTATCCGGTTTTTTCTTAGGTGAAGCTATGAGAAGAACCGACCGAGAAGTTACGGATATTGGAATAATCAAAGATGTCCTTGATCACTGCCAGGCGGTGACTTACGGCCTCTATGACGGCAAAGAGCCTTACTCCGTACCGATGTCCTTCGGCTATGAAATGACTGAAGACGGAAAAATGCGTTTTTACAGTCACTGCGCTCATGAAGGCAGAAGACTCAGTATTCTGAGAAACGGACATGATCGTGCAGCTGTCAGCGCTTTCTGTGACGGCAAACTGTATCTCGATCCGGTGGTGGTCTGCCGCAGCGGATTTTCTTACCGCAGTTTCATGGGAAGCGGACGGCTCCGTATTGTAGAAGACGCTCAGGAAAAAGCGCACGGACTTAAAGTTGTCTTTAAGCATTATTCGGGTATTGAAGAAAACTTCACTGAAGAAATGACAGAGGCGGTTGAAGTTCTGTGCATGGAGCTTGAGAGTTTCTCCTGCAAAATTTGTGTGAAATAACCGATCTGAGCGGATTTTGCGCTGTCCTGCCGTTTTTAGGACGTAGGATAAGCCGATTGAAATACTGAGAAGAAGAGATAACTATGGAACAAACAACCATTGGTCCGGATACAGTTGCCTGGCTGCAGATCGATATGTTCGATCTCAAAAGCGAAGAAATTGAAAAAGGCCCCGCTGAAGGTATCCCGGTGCTTTTCGGACACGGCGATATTTTTCCGGCTCTGGAAAAAGCACTCCTGGGCAAGAAAGAAGGAGATGTTGTCAACGTTACGCTGGAGCCTGAAGACGCGTTTGGCGAGAGCGATCCGGAGCTGATTAAGGCGGTCCCGCTGAATCTTCTCGGTGACAACGTGGAAGAGGGGATGAGGCTTGAAGGTGTTCCCAACGACCCGACAGACGAACATATTTATACGGTAATCGGAAGCGACGAGAACCGCGTTTATCTTGACGGCAACCATCCGCTTGCCGGATGGTCGCTCAAGTTCATCATCAAGGTTTTGAAGGTTGAGAAAGCCACACCTGAGGAAGTCGAAGAAATGGAATCCTCGGAAATGATGCCGGACTTCCTTCAGGTCGCGGATGTGACGCGCAAAGATATCGAATAAGGTCTCGATTTATCGGAACTGTTTCGCGGTTTTCTGAAGCTCAGCAAGCGCTTCCCAAGCCTGACGCGGCGATAAATCATCCAGATCGATATCTTCGATCTTATCAAGGAGCTCATTGAGCTCCGCTTCTTTTTCCGCAGCCGGCTCGAACTGAGGTTCAGCCGGTGCGCAGAACAAGTCGAGCTGCCGATCATCGGTCTGAGCGGCCCTCTCTTCCAATTTTTCTAAAACTTTTGATGCGCCGCGAATGACATTTCTCGGAATTCCGGCAAGTTTTGCCACAGCGATGCCGTAGCTCTGGTTAGCGGCTCCTTCACGGATTTCGTGTAGAAATACGATGTCGCGGTTGGTTTCTGCAGCCGCGACGTGCATGTTGACAACGTTCGGCACGGTTTTTTCCAGCTGCGTCAGCTCGAAATAATGCGTCGCAAAAAGCGTGAAGCACTGACGATTGACGGCCAGATCCTCAGCAATGGCGGCGGCAAGCGACAAACCGTCAAAAGTCGATGTGCCTCGGCCTACTTCATCCATCAGCACAAGACTGCGATCCGTCGCCTGACGAAGAATAGAAGCGGTTTCGGTCATCTCCACCATGAATGTCGAGAGTCCGCGCACTAAGTCGTCGGCCGCGCCGATGCGTGTCAGAATCTTATCAATCGGTCCGATCTCAGCATAATCCGCAGGCACAAAGCTTCCGCTGTAGGCAAGCAGCACAATCAGCGCGATAGAGCGCATATAGGTTGATTTACCGCCCATGTTCGGACCGGTGATGATGTGCAGCTTTCTCTGTGCGGACAGCTCGCAGTCATTAGGCACGTAGTTCTCAATGGTGCGTTCCACCACTGGGTGTCTGGCGCCTTTGATATCGATGCCGGGATTGAGTGTGAATTCAGGCTTCACCCAGCGATAAAGGTCGGCGTGTGTCGCAAGCGACGAGAGCGCGTCAAGAACACTCACCGCGTGCGCGGACTCAAAGAGTTCGGTGACGTACTTTTTGCACTCTTCAACGACTTCATCGAAAAGCTGCTTTTCAAGCGCTTTTGAACGCTCTTCGGCGCTGACCGCTTTATCCTCAAATTCTTTTAATTCGGGCGTGATGTAGCGTTCAACGTTTTTCAGCGTCTGACGTCTTCGGTAGTTGTCGGGTACTTTATCGATCTGTGCCTTAGAGACTTCGATAAAGTAGCCGTGAACCGAGTTAAACTCCACACGCAGAGTAGGGATCCCGGTTCTTTCCTTTTCTTTGGCTTCATATTCGACAAGGAATTTGCCGCCGTGATCTTTGATTGCTCGAAGGTCGTCAAGCTCTGCGCTGTAGCCTTCGGCGATGACGCCCCCGTCCCGGATAAACGTATTGGGTTCTTTTTTGATTGACTTGTCGAGCAGATCGTAGAGACTCTGAGGAAGCGGCAGTTTCTCAGCGGTGTTCGCAAGCAGCGGCGCGGCAAGTTTCTGAATATTCTCCGTCAGGACATTTAGAGACGGGATGCAGTCTCTGAGAGAGGCGAGCTCACGCGGCTTGACGCTCGATAGCGCGATTCGTGTCGCGGTTCTTTCAAAATCCGGTATGGACTTTAAGAAGTCCTGAATATTTTCCAATTCAGGCATCGACTCAAGCAGAATTTCGATCGCGTCGCTTCGAGCCGATGCGGTTTTCTGAGCGCTTGCCGGTGATGTGAGCCATGAGAGCAGTCTTCTGCTGCCCATCGCGGTTTTGCAGTGATCCAGCGTCGAGAGCAGGGTATTGGTTTGTTCTCCCCGCAGCGTGCGGGAGATTTCCAGATTGCGGCGGCTTGCCGCATCCAAACCGAGGTGCTCGCTGTCTGTTTCACGGACGATGCCGGTGATGTGCGTGAGCTCAGTACCCTGCGTTCCGCGGGCATACTCGGCGACAACGCCCGCCGCAGTGATTAAGAGATCAGAGTCGCTGATGCCGAAAGGCTCCAGGGTCGATGTTCCGAACTGCGACAGCAGCGTTTTTTCTGCCCGCACCCGATCAAAGTGCCAGTCGGGAAGCGCCGTTACGCTTCTGTCCGGAAAGACTCTTTCCGCGGTGTCCCTCATGGAATCGGGAATCAGGATTTCCGAGGGATTGATGCGTTCGATCTCGCTCATCAGCGCGCTTTCGTCGGTTTCGATCGCTTTGAAAACGCCTGAAGAAATAATCATCCAGGACAGACCGATCTTGCCTTTTTTCCCGGAAGCATAGAGAGCCAGAAGACAGCTTTCGCTTCTCTCGCTCAGAAGGCTTTCATCGGTAAGGGTTCCGGGCGTAATCGTGCGGACCAGTTTCCGATCCATAGTGCCCTTGCCCGGTACGCCGATTTGTTCGCAGATGCCGACGCTGAAGCCCTGATTTACGAGGCGAAGCAGGTACTGATCAAGAGTTGTATACGGAATGCCCGCCATCGGAATGCGCGCTCCGCTCACGAGCGCGCTTCTTGAAGTCAGTGTCAGCCCGAGCGTGCGGTGCACGGTTTCCGCATCGTCAAAAAACGTTTCGTAAAAATCCCCCATGCGATAGAGAATGAGCAGTCCGGGGTTGGCCTGCTTAATTTCGACGAACTGTCTCATCGCCGGTGTGAAGCTGAGCAGCTGGTTTTCGTCAATATCTTCGAATCGGATGGACTGAGCGGACATATGAAACGTCTCTCTGAATAAACAAAGAACCTTCTAATACTGCAGAAGGTTCTTGATAAATGCAAATAAAAAATTACTCGGACTGAGGTCTGATGACTTTCATCATATCGGCATAGACCTTCGGTGTCGCGGCAACGATTTCGCCCTTGGAGAGGTAATCGCCCTCGCCGGAGAAATCGGTCACGATGGCGCCGGCTTCACGAGCGATCAAAGCTCCTGCGGCGATATCCCAAATCTTGATGCCTTTTTCCCAGTAACCGTCGAAGCGGCCGCAGGCGGTCCAGCATAAATCCAGGGCAGCGGAGCCGCATCTTCTGAGGCCGCAGGTGTTTTCCATCATTTTCTTCATGGTTTCCATGTAGGCGCCGTAATCGTCACCTTCACGGAACGGGAAACCGGTTGCGACCAGCGCATCCTGAATAGAAGTCAGACTGGAAACGCGGATTCTGCGTTCGTCCAGGTAAGCGCCTTTGCCTTTCTCGGCGGTAAAGAGCTGGTTGCGGTTGGCATCATAAACGACGCCGCACTGAGGAACTCCGTCTTTGAGAAGCGCGATGGAAACGGCAAAAACGTCGATGCCGTGGATGAAATTAGTGGTTCCGTCAAGCGGATCGACAACCCAGAGATATTCAGCGCCGACAGTACCGCTTTCTCCGCTTTCCTCACCGAGGATCGCATGATTCGGGAAAGCCGTTTTAATGGTTTCGGTAATGACGCGTTCGCATTCCTTATCAACCTCGGTGACATAATCGCCTGCGGCCTTGTTCGTGATGTGCAGGCGGGTTCTGTCGCGGAAAGCCATCATCTGAATGCGGGCAGCTTCTCTTGCTGCTTTAATCGCGATGTTAAGCATGCCGCTGTTCTGCATCGGCATTGTCGGAGCAGGTCTGAACAATTTTTTTTCTGCGGACCGTTCTTTTGTCTTAGCGGAAGCGGAGCGCTTGCCCGCACCGGATTTCGCGCGCTGCGGCTTGGCTGCGGGCTTATTAGTAACTGCCATTTAAACCTCTGTAAGAATCGGATGCACCGAAATAGGTGCTTTAAACTAGTATGCGATTTTAACGCAACCACAGGCAATATATGGAATTTGTCACTCACGGCGGGCGGATCCGTTTCATCCTTGTTTCTCCGAGTCACCCGGGCAATATCGGAGCCGCCGCTCGGGCGATCAAGACCATGGGTTTTGATCGGCTTTATGTTGTCAATCCCCGTCATGAGGATTATCGGGAGAACGCAGACGCGCTCGCATTTTCAACGCACGCGGCCGACGTTCTGAAAAAGAGCGTGTCCGCTCCGACACTGCTTGAAGCGCTTGACGGTGTCTCTTTTGCCTGTGCGCTGTCCGGCTATGACCGTGAATACGGACCTCCGCTTAAAGATCTTCAGAGCAGCTGCGAGGAGGTTCGCGATCGTCTGGAGCGATTTGAGGACGCTGAGATCGCTTTTGTATTCGGCACTGAGAGAAGCGGTCTCACGAATGAGGAGATGGAGCTCTGTCAGCTCTGTACGGCGATACCCGCCAATCCCGAGTGCGATTCTCTTAATTTAGCTCAGGCTGTGCAGGTCACGGCGTATCAGCTTCAGCAGACGCTTCGCGGAAGGGCGCTTGACGCGCATGCGCATCGTTTTGAAGATGAAGAGCCCGCCAAAGTTGAAGCGATCGAAGGACTCTTTGAGCACTTGGAAAAAGCGATGATCAGCTGCGGGGCGCTTAATCCGCAGCAGCCCAAATTTATGATGCCGAAACTCAGAAGAATCTTGTCGAGATCGGGGCTTTCGTCCTCAGATGTCGATATGCTAAGAGGTATCTGCGGGGCAATTATCTGCCCGAGGGAAGAAAGAGCTGGCAGAAAAACTCAAAGAAACAAGTAAGGAAAAGCATGTTCAGCAGAATCAAGGGAGACGTAGACTCAATTTATGAACGAGACCCGGCGGCGCATTCCAAATGGGAAGTACTGCTGTGTTATCCGGGGCTTCATGCCGTGATGGCGCATCGCGTCTCTCATTGGCTGTGGCAGAAGAATTGGCGCGTCTGCGCCCGCTGGCTCTCGCAGGTCAGTCGGTTTTTAACCGGGATTGAGATTCATCCGGCAGCTAAGATCGGAGACAGAGTGCTGATCGACCACGGGATGGGCGTCGTGATCGGCGAGACCGCTGAAGTAGGTGATGACTGCACGATTTATCACAGTGTGACCCTCGGCGGTACGTCCCTTGAGAGTGGGACGAAGCGTCATCCGACGATCGGACGCAACTGTATTATCGGCGCGGGCGCCAAAGTGCTTGGCGGCTTCGAAGTCGGCGATAACTGCCGTATCGGCAGCAACGCTGTGGTGATTAGGCCGCTTCCGGTTAATTCAACCGCGGTTGGTAATCCGGCACGAATTGTCGATAAGAAAAAGAGCGCCGAGAAAAAAGCGGTCGAAGATGCAAAAGCTCAGGTTCGGCTTGCCGCCTACGGTATCGTCGCCAATGAGGAAGACCCGTATGTGCTGAAGCTCAAGCAAATGGAAGCAAAGCTTGCGGAACAGCAGGCAAGAATAGAAGCGCTGGAAAAGAGCTCAGCAAAATAAGACGATTAAGTCTTTGTATTACACGAGAAGTAAAAAAATAACGGCAGTCCGCGAGGCTGCCGTTATTTTTAGGGTGGCCTGACAGGACCGCACCGTTGGGTTAATTTAGGGTTTGTTTTGAGGAACCGTATAGAGTTCTTCAATTTCCGCCGCAAGACGCTCTTTAATGATGGGGCGGCGCAGCTTCATAGTGACTGTCAGCGCGCCGTTATCCACATTCCAGCCCTCACGAAGGAGGCGGACATTTCGCGGAATTCCGTACTGCGGGAAATTCGCGGCGGCTTTCTTCAGGCGCTTCAGGGCGGCCATTCGAATGTCTCGGCGCATCATTGCGCTGTCGTCCTTCGGATCAATACCGTGCTCTGCGGCAAAATGTTCCCATTCTTTTTCGTTTACGACAGCAAGAGCTGTAATAAAGGGACGGCCTTCACCGACGGCCATGACCTGTTCAAAGAGCGGGTCTGTCTGTATAGCGAGCTCCAAGTCAGTCGGCGAGATTTTTTCTCCGGTCGAAGTCACAATGATTTCCTTGATACGGCCCTTGATTCGGATGCGTCCGGCGTCCGAGAGCTCTGCCTGATCTCCGGTGCGGAACCAACCGTCTGAGGTAAAGGCCTCTGTGGTCGCTTCAGGACGTTTCCAGTAACCCTTCATGACCGAGGGTCCTCTCACCTGAAGCTCATCCATATCACCAAGGCGTACTTCGATTTTTTCAAGCGGTTCTCCGACGGTTGTCGGATTGTTAGCGCCCTGACGATTGACGGAAATCACAGGGGCGGTTTCTGTGAGACCGTACCCCTGTCTGATATCGATACCCATGCCGCAGAAGAAGTGGCCGATTGCGTTATTCAGCGCGGCGCCGCCCGCGACCGCGGTTCTCAGGCGGCCGCCAAAGAGCTTGAGAATCTGTTCGCTGAATTTGGGCAGGATGTAGGGCGCTAGGAATTTGTCCATCCAAGAGTAGGAGGAAGAGGGAATGGCCAGATCGTTTTCTTTGCAGAACTTTCTCCAGCCGATAATCTCGGCCTGATCAGCAAGAGAAGCAGTAAATCCGCCTTTGTTTCTTAACGAATGTTTGATCTTGTTGTAGAACTGTTCAAAGACTCGGGGAACCGCAACGAAGATCGTGGGGCGAATGATCTGAAGATCTTCCGGCAGCTTGAGCACGGAACGGGCGAATCCGACCTCTGCGCCAAGATTCAGCGCGTTATAGATGGTGACGGTTCTTTCGAAGGTGTGCGAGAACGGCAGGAAAGAAAGGAACACATCATCCGGCCCCATATCGAGTGCGTTGGAAATGCCGATCGTGTTGGCAAATATGTTGCCGTGCGTCAGCATGACGCCTTTGGGTTTGCCGGTGGTACCGGATGTGTACACAATGGCGGCAAGACTTTCGGAATCAATGTACGGGTCTTCGATCTCAGTGCCGCTGCCCGCGTTAAGCCAATCAGAGAGGTTATAGACCGGAACGGGAGAATCTTTATCAGCCGTATCGGCATCTTCTCCGGAAGTGATGACCGCTTTCAGATTAGGGTAGTCGCGCTCGGCGTTGAGCATCGCGTTCCAGCGCAACGTGCGCGGGACAAAAAGGATTTTTGCTTCCGAGTTATTCAGAATGAATGCGCTTGACGCCGGGGTGTCGACCGCGTGCAGCGGCACCGGGACCAGGCCCGAGCTCAGAAGCGAGAGATCAGCGAGCGCGGCGGTGGTGGAATTGGGCATCAGTATAGCCGCATGATCGCCTTGCTTCAGGCCGGAAGCGGCAAGCGCTTTTCTCCAGCGCATCACACCGTCTCCAAACTCCTTCCAGGTCATTGTGACCCAAGCGTTGGTTTTGGCGTCAAATTCGCGGTAAGCGACTTTATCGGGACGAATTCGGATGTTTCTTCTGAGCAGGTCGGGAAGCACCCTGGGTTCTATGGAATTTTCGGCTGTCATTTATTTTCCAAAATTTTTATAAAGGTTGTCGATATCTGTCTGATTATCCGCAACGATAACGCGGCGTTTGATTTTGAGCGTCGGAGTCAGGGCGCCGTTATCAATTGTCCACGGCTCAGAGAGGAGCTTAACCGCACGCGGTACGCCGTACTGAGGGAACTGTCGGCAGTCAGATTTCAAACGTTTGAGGACCGCGCGTATCACCGTGCTGTTGGTCATGATGTCCGGATCGTTCGGGTCCAAAGAGAGCTGCTTCACAAAATCCGCAAACTGATCTTGGTTCACTACGAGCAGCGCGCAGATAAACGGCCGATTGTCGCCGTAGATCATCGCCTGATCAAACAGCGGGTCAGTTTCAATCGCCTGTTCGATGTCAACGGGCGGAACTTTTTCGCCGGTCGACGTTACGATAATTTCCTTAATTCGGCCTTTGATTTTCAGGTATCGGCCTTCTCCGATTTCTGCCTGATCTCCGGTTGAGAGCCAGCCCTCAGGACTGATGGTTTTAGCGGTATCTTCCGGTCGCTTCCAGTAACCCTTCATGACTTGAGGACCTCTGACGAGAAGCTCGTCTTTGTCTCCGATTTTTGCTTCGATGCCGGGAAGGATTGGTCCGACCGTATCCGGATGGTTGGCGCCTATTTTATTGACAGAAATGATCGGCGAAGTTTCAGTCATGCCGTAGCCCTGATAGATTTCCACGCCAAGTCCGATCAGTGTGCGCGCGACATCCGTACTTAGGGCCGCACCTCCGGAGACGGCGACGCGCAGTCTGCCGCCGAATGAATTTCTGATCTGATTGCGGACGGTTTTGTTGTAGAAGGGATCAAGCAGATCGTCGAGCGTATTGATAAACGGATTGTGAGCGGCTAAGCCGTTGCGGCGCTCAAAACGGCGGTAGCCCGCATTGACGGCGCTGTTAAAAACAAACTGCGCGGCAGATCCCTTCGTTTTCAGGCGTTCTTTAATCTTGGCCGCGACTTTTTCGTACACACGCGGGACCGACATCATGATAGTGGGACGAGTATGTTTTAAATCATCAAGGATTCGGGTGACGCCGCGGCTGAACGTCACTTTATTTCCCATGCCGAGACCAATGTAGTAAGAGGTTGTGCGCTCAAACGTGTGTGAAAGCGGCAGGAATGAGAGCCACTCGTCTCCGCCGACCGGCGCAAGGTTGTAGAGCAGGGCGGATATGTCGCTCATGATATTTTTATGCGTCAGCATAACGCCTTTGGGTTTGCCGGTCGTGCCGGACGTGTAGACGAGAGCAGCAAGGTCCTCTTCGGTCGGGCCCTCGAAAGGGAGAGTGCTTTCCTGTCCCCTTGCGAGCCACTCGTTTAACCCGAGTGTTTCGACGCCGCTGCTGCTGATGCCTTCGCCTTCGTCATCGATAAAGACAACGGTTTTAAGGTGTGGCAGATCGATTCCGGCCTGTTCGATGGCATGCCAGCGGGCTCGATTCAGGATAACCAGAAGTTTGGTTTCTGAGTCGTTCAGAATATATGCGCAGTTTGCGGCGGTGTCGATGATATGAAGCGGAACCGGGACGCGTCCTCCGATGAGTGTGCCCTGGTCAAAGCAGACCGCAGCGATGCTGTTGGGAAGCAGCATTGCCGCTTTGTCGCCTTTTTTAAGTCCGCTCGCGGTAATGGCTTTGTGCCACAGCTGAGCGCGCTCCCAAAGTTCTTTGAAAGAAAGCGTGACCCATTCCTGTTTTTTGGCATCATATTCGCTCAGCGCGGGATCGTCTCCCCGAATGCTGAGGTGGTGAGAAATGAGTTCGGGAATAATGGAAAGTTTTCTAATTTCAGCGGCTCTTTCCCGGCTGTCGTCAAACATTGTCATTGTTATCTCGCAGAAATCGGCTTATCCCGGACAACAAGGTCGAGGTCTAAGGCAGAAAGAATTTTAAGAATAGTCGCAAATTCCGGTGAACGCGTTCCCGAGAGCGACTTATAGAGGCTTTCTCGAGAAAGGCCGGTTTCTCTGGCAAGACGCGACATGCCGTAATTTTTGGCAAGAGCGCCGAGCGCGAGAATAATCTGCGCAGCATCGTCCTGGGTGCGGTCAAGGATGTCGTTGAGCGTTCTCGCTTCCGCCGACTCCGCCCGCACCGGGAAGTCTTGTATTTGTGACATGGTTATTTCCCGTTGTTTCACAAGTATCAGGGCTGAAGTGTAGCCTACAGGATACAGAAGCAGCGGAAGTTCGCGTAGAAGCGTAGATACGGGTTTGCCGCAATGATCTACTGGTTAAAGCTGTACGGGCTGACAGAGTAGACGTATTCAGGGATAGTCTCTCTTTTCTGAACTTCTGAGGGCGGCGTCATGTTCTGGCTGGCAAGGAAGTTCTTGACAGCGCCGACGGAGCGATCGATGAACTTTTCGGTCAGAAGTTCAATTAGGCGATAGGTGTTTCCGCTTTCGTCATGAAAGTTGGGATAGTCGGTGAAATCGTAATCGATCAGATCTTCAACGGAGAGGCGGCCGTCGGTGACGGTAAAGTACTGCTGCACCGAGGCGAATTTTTCGCCCTGAGGGTCGACAAGATGTGCGGTCAGGCGGAAGTCGAGCGAATCGTCCATAAAGGAAAGATCGTCGGATTCTTCCGCGTCAAAGAGTTTTTCTCTTGACACGGAATCCACAAGAAGGTCGGCCTGACGGATACGCGCCCAAAGAGCGTGGCAGTCATATTTTTTAAGACGGTAGCTCTGAGCTTTGATACGGAAAGTCGCCTCGCCGTCTTCATCGTGACCGAAGTCAGCGGTGAAGTTGTTGATTAGATCATCGGCATGAGCGAGCGCCTCATCGGTCGGGAAAACGGCTCCGGCGTTATTCAGAATAGAAAGACAGCGCAGCAGTCTTCTTGTGTCATAGCCTTTACGGTCAAGTTTTACCTGTTCGAATGCATACTGGCCGGCAATCTGACCGGCAGTAAAACGAACGCCTTCTTCACGATAATCAGCAGGCAGGGCGCTGATGAACTCAGCGACGCGTTCGAGCTGTCCGCAGCCGTATACGGCGAGACAAATCGCGGGCAAAGTTCGATTCGGAGTAGTGAGGCGCATTGCAAAAAACTAAGTAAAAATTAAACGGGGAATACATTGTACCGATTCAAAAAATAGATTGTGCGCAACAAAGAGGACAGATACAAAAAAATAAAACAAAAGACGAAAAACTGCGCAGCGGTATGATTTTCAAACGCTACGAACAAATCAGCTGAAAAGTTGAATTTTGAAATCTTCGTATAGAAAGTAATTTACCCTTTTTAGCCTGGTTTGTGACTAGAAAATTCCATTTGAATACTTTTGAAAAACTAAATAGTGTCAATTTAACGAAATCAATCATGAAATAAAATTGAAAAAATCTTGATATATTTATTAATTATTTATCTAAAATTATTGAAATTTGATTAACAACTTGTTTCTTATTAAATTTTCTTGTTTCCATTTTGCAAAAAGAAATTTTTTTTATGTATTCTATTGGCACTGTCTTATTAAATGCGTTTCTCCTCTATTTAACGCGAGATACCTCCGGTTGGTCCCGGATGGTATGTCTAAGACCCAAAAACCGCCGGCAAGGCGGTTTTTTCTTGCCTTCGTTATTTTGATCTCGCAATTGCAGAAGAAACATCGAGGCTGCATTGGAAACGCCAAGCGTCCGGGATGTTATAAATTCATCCAGCAGCGGTTCACTAAAGGGACCTTTTTGCGGTCCTTTGAACTGGAGAACAGTTCACCGGGCAGCTATTTGATAAAAATCTCATTAGAACTATCCCTAATTAGGACTATTCCTTATCTGTAAAGAAGTGAATTTAATTTAATTTGACACCAATAAAATATAAATCTAATGAAAAATTTAAGCGTATATCTAAAAAACAATAATTAAAAAACATACTCTCTTTTTTAGATTTGTTTCTCTTAAAAGACGGATTCTTCGTGCATACCGATAACTTCATGTTTTTATAAAAGAACTTTATTTGTTAGTTTTTATGCTCTCTAGCCTAAATTTTTAATCTGTCAGGACAATGAATCTGGGTCTGCTGAATTCAGTCCGAATATCTTGCCTTCAACATCTTGTGTTTTGTCTGAGCTGATCAAACTCCGATTGCTAAAAGTTATCCGTATGAAATGACGGAAAAAAATTGAGATGACGCACCCACAATCCTTAGCGGTTCTCAAATAACCCTTTATTTAGTTGCAATGATTTGCTAACCTACAATTGATTGTGTTCATAATGAGCGAGGCCGTTTGTATATTCAAAGTTTGCATAGTAGTATCGAGGCCATCAACTTTGAACCAGAATTTTCCAAACGGAGTGATTAATGAGCCTATCTATAGTGATGCCGCTTCACGTAATCAAGCGTGACGGTACCGTAAAAGACTTTGACATGAATAAGATTTCCGCGGCCCTGGCTAAAGCCGGCGCTGCGACCGGTGAATTTGATGACGCCACTGCCAACCGGATCACGCATGTTGAAGTGATGGAAAGGCTCAAACAGTACACAACACCGACCATTGAGCAGATTCAGGACGCGGTGGAAAACGCACTTTTTGATACGGGTTACCGTAAGACGCTGCGTGCTTATATTGTTTACCGCGAACAGCGTGCAAAAGCCCGCGACGCCCGCCGCAGTCTCGTTGATGTGGAAAGCTCCATGAACGAATATCTGCAGCAGCTTGACTGGCGCGTCAATGCGAACGCCAATCAGGGCTATTCTCTGGGCGGTCTGATTCTGAACGTTTCCGGTAAGGTTGTTGCCAACTATTGGCTCAGTTACGTTTATCCGAAAGAAGTCGGTCAGGCGCATCGTGAAGCTGATATTCATATTCATGATTTGGACATGCTTTCCGGCTACTGTGCCGGCTGGTCGCTAAAGACACTGCTCAACGAAGGTCTTAACGGTGTTCCCGGTAAAGTGGAAGCGGGCGCTCCGAAGCATTTGACCAGTGCGATCGGCCAGATCGTCAACTTCCTCGGCACAATGCAGAACGAATGGGCCGGAGCTCAGGCGTTCAGCTCCTTTGACACGTATCTTGCTCCGTTCGTCCGTGTGGACAACCTGAGCTACAAGGAAGTTCGTCAGTGCATTCAGGAACTCATTTACAACCTGAACGTTCCGAGCCGCTGGGGCACACAGACGCCGTTTACCAATCTCACATTCGACTGGGTCTGCCCGGAAGATTTGAGAGAACAGCACCCTCTCATCGGCGGAGAAGAAGCCGACTTCACATACGGTGAACTTCAGGAAGAAATGGCGATGATCAACCGCGCCTACATTGAAGTGATGCTTGAAGGCGACGCAAAGGGCCGCGTGTTCACATTCCCGATCCCGACTTACAACATGACGCCGGATTTTGATTGGGACAGCCCCAACGCGCGTCTGCTTTTCAGTATGACGGCCCGCTACGGTCTTCCGTACTTCCAGAACTTCATCAATTCGGAACTGAAGCCGAATATGATTCGTTCCATGTGCTGCCGTCTGCAGCTTGACCTCCGCGAACTTCTTAAACGCGGCAACGGCTTATTCGGTTCAGCCGAACAGACCGGCTCTCTCGGAGTTGTCACGATTAACTGCGCTCGTTTAGGTTACGTGTTCGCGCAGGACGAAGAAGGTCTTTTCAAGCGTCTTGATTTTCTTCTTGACTTAGCCCGCAACAGCCTTGAAATCAAGCGCAAGGTTATTCAGAGACACATGGATCAGGGGCTCTTCCCGTATACAAGACGTTATCTCGGAACGCTGCGCAATCATTTCTCGACGATCGGTGTCAACGGTATGAATGAAATGATCCGCAACTTCACACAGGATAAGGAAGACATCACAACGGAAGCGGGTCACGATTTTGCAGCGCGTGTACTTGACCATATCCGTGAAAAGATGGTCATGTTCCAGGAAGAAACCGGCCATATGTATAATCTTGAAGCAACACCGGCCGAGGGCACGACTTATCGTTTTGCCAAGGAAGACAAGAAGCGCTTCCCCAAGATCCTTCAGGCAGGCACGCCGGATCATCCCTACTATACCAACAGCTCTCAGCTGCCGGTAAGCTACACGGACGATCCGTTCGAAGCGCTCGAAATGCAGGAAGATTTGCAGAAGAAGTACACTGGTGGTACGGTGCTTCACCTTTACATGAACGAAGCGATTTCGAGTCCCGAGCTCTGCAGCGATATCGTTCGCCGCGCGCTGACGAATTTCCGTCTTCCGTACATTACGATTACGCCGACCTTCTCGGTATGTCCGAAACACGGCTATATCCCGGGCAACCATGAGTTCTGTCCGAAGTGCGACGCCGAACTGATCGCAAAGAAGAAGCAGGAAATGGCCCAGGCCTCTTAATACACAGATTTATTGACTTTGACAGGAGCAGCAAAATGGATGAAAAAGCAAAAGAACAGGAAATCACACTGAAAGACGAAGAACGCACAAAATGCGAAATCTGGACACGCGTGATGGGTTATCACCGTCCTACATCTTCCTTCAACATTGGCAAGCAGGGCGAATTCGCCGAACGCAAGTACTTTGTTGAAAGCAAGTGCGGCTGTGGTAAGTAATCCTTAACCACTTGTCGTTCAGTACGAAGCCTCCGCATGATCGGAGGCTTTTTTAAAGGCCAGAAGATGTCAGAAAAAAAGAGGGAAATCATCGAAATTGAGGAAGTCAGCAGCAAACCGGCTGAAGCGTTAGTCGTCGGCGGACTGGTCCGCTTCACAACGATTGATTTTCCCGGAAGCCTGGCGGCTGTCGCATTTATTCAGGGCTGTCCCTGGCGTTGCGTCTACTGTCAGAACAAAGAACTTCAAAGTCGTCGGCCGGACGCAGAGACCGATCAGGTGAGCTGGGCTTACATTGAGCGGTTTCTTTCGCGCCGAAAAGGGCTGATTGACGGTTTTGTGTTCAGCGGGGGAGAGCCCTGTGTTGATCCCGCGCTCTCTGACGCGGTGAAGAGGGTCAAAGCACTCGGCTATAAAGTCGGACTGCACACCGGTGGGATATATCCGGCGCGCCTAGCAGAGATTCTCCCGTATTTGGACTGGGTCGGCCTTGACATCAAAGCGCCTCTGTCCGAAGAAGAGACCTATGACAGAGTTGTCGGAAGAAAAGGATCGGCGCAGAAAGTCAGAAAATCACTTTCCCTGTTGCTTGCTTCCGGAGTCGCTCTGGAGACACGCACGACAGCGCATCCTGATTATCTCAGTGAAGCACAGATCGTCAAACTTGTGAAGGAATTGAAGGAGGCCGGCGTGCGCACATTTGCGCTTCAGATTTATCGCCAGCCGAGAGAGCTTCCCGAAGAGGAAGTGTTGGAGCGCGTCGGCACGCACTATCCGAATCCGCAGGCTCTGGATGAGCTGAAGGCGCTTTATCCCGAATTTATTCTCAGGCGTCCGTAGCTTTGAACAAAACACATACCGGCACTTGGCAGGAAGAAGCTCAAAAACAGTCCTGTTCGTGTCGGTATTTTTTTTGTTTTCGTTAAACTGAGCCGAGTATCACGTTAAACAGTATCAACGCATCGGAGAGGAACCATGCAGAAATTCAAGCCGGACAACTTTAAGCGCAGTGTTTATCTCGCTGTTGGTGTTTTTGCGGTTGTCGTCGCTCTCATCAAAGGCGTGTATGGTCCGGGAGAGACTCAGACGATCGAGCTGAATCGCCCGGGTGAGCAGGTTCAGCAAGTCGATAAGGAAGGCTTTAAGTTAATTCACGCGACCGTGACGCGTGTTCCGGATGGCGATACGGTTTACATCAAGACTTCCAACGGGCGCGAAGAGCGTGTGAGACTGCTTGGCATAGACGCTCCGGAGGGCAAGATGCCTTA
The DNA here is from genome assembly GCF_059728705.1 of Parasutterella sp. St.1A3. Classification (NCBI taxonomy): domain Bacteria; kingdom Pseudomonadati; phylum Pseudomonadota; class Betaproteobacteria; order Burkholderiales; family Sutterellaceae; genus Parasutterella; species Parasutterella sp. St.1A3. The sequence goes on from NZ_BAAGFK010000001.1 coordinate 942,755, forward strand.
TGGAAACAAAAGCCGCGACAACCTCTACCGCATGCTGAAAATGAACGGATTTAAAGCAGAAGTTGCTTACCGCGAGAAAGATCAGTACGGACGCTTGGTCGGCAAGCTTATGACCGATGGGAACGATCTGAACTATGCCCAGGTTAGAGACGGATATGCTTGGGTTTATACGCCGTATGTGAAGGATATGATGAGTTCTGATCGGATGGCGTACCGAGATGCGGAATCTGCGGCGAGAAGAGAGAAGCTCGGTCTTTGGCAGGATCCTAATCCCGAACGACCCTGGGAGTGGCGCCGAGCTCACCCGAGAGCGAATTAGTCCGTACTTTTCTATTGAATCCGACAGGTTTCCGGTCCTTCCGGATTGAGTTCAAAGCAATCCGGGGAGAGAAGTACGGCAACGAAACCGGCTCCGTTAGGCGAGGCCGCAAAAATCGGAAGATCAAATCCTTGTCCGGTCTTGACGGCGACCTCTGCGAGCACCTCTGAAACTTCCGGAAGCGGCAGGCGAATTTCCGGTTTCACCCACATCTTTTCGACTTCTGTTGAGAAGAACGAGGTACCCATGCCAGTCTCGTGTTCGTGGATTTCATCGAGTTTTCTGCTTCCGAGATACTCAAGGTTAGCAATGATCTGCTGAGCTTTTTCATCCTTCAGATAGCTAAAGATCAGCACTCGGCATTTTTCTTTCAGACGATACGATGTGAACGGTTCTGACCTTTTGTCGGAAAAATCAATCGGTCTTCCTTTTACAGGCTGTTTGCTCATTTCTTCTCATTAAATTTATCTTTCCGACCATTGTAGCGGATCGGTTTATATAAAAAGTAAACGCCCTTGCGGGCGTTTACTTAGAGCAGGTAATCAGCTTACTCTGACATCGCTGTGAATTTGCGCTGCGTAGGCTTTGACATTAAAGCTTCGCTTCCACATAAAGGCGAGGAAGAGGACAAAGCATGCGGCCGTTGCGCCGAAACTGAGGACCCAGCTTCCCTTTGTAAAGCCTGCAACAATGTAGCCGACGAAACAGCAGCAGGCAATGAACCACGCGTAGGGCAGCTGCGTTGTGACGTGTGAAATATGACTGCAGCCGCTTCCCGCACTTGACAGAATCGTCGTATCGGAGATTGGAGAGCAGTGGTCGCCGAAAACGGAACCTGCCAGCGTAGCGGAGAGGCAGACGATCGTGAGCGAGGGATCGACAGCGGCAGCGACGGGAACCGCGATCGGAATCAGAATGCCGAAAGTGCCCCAAGCGGTTCCGGTGGAGAAGCTAAGGAAGGCAGCGATTAAGAAGATCGCAGCAGGCAGGAAGATATCGAAACCGGAGCCGCCGGCAACGAAAGCCTGTACGAAATTCTGAGTGAGGAGCAGATCGCGGCAGACACCCGAGAGTGTCCAGGCAAGAACGAGGATCACGTTTGCGGGCAGCATGAGCTTCATGCCTTCGATTGTGCCTTCCATGAAGTCATGGAACGTAACCACACGACGCGGGATGTACATTAAGAAAGCGACGGCAAGCGCGCCGAAAGAGGCCCAGACCAGCGCTTTGGAAGCGGTGCAGTTGCCGAGCGCTGCGATCATAGTGTGGTACTGCGGATCTTTGCCCCAGTAGCCGCCGTCATAAAGGAAAGCGAGTACGGCAAAAACGACAAGCGCAATAAGAGGAACCAGCATATCCCAAATCGTGCCTTTTTCGCTTTGGGCATGTTTGCTGCGGTCGATATTTACCTTCTGCTCTTCGGCCACGTTTTTGGAGAGCGCGTTTTCTTCTGCGAGCTTCATCGGGCCGAAATCTCTGTTGGTCCAGCAGAGGTAGATCACGAGCAGCAGGCAGAAGATCGCGTAGAAGTTGTATGGGATCGTGGAGACAAATGCCTGGAAATCGCTTTGGAAAGCACCGGTTGATTTCAAAGAGCTTCCGACGGCGGCCGCCCAGGATGAGACCGGAGCGATAATGCACATCGGCGCGGCGGTTGAGTCAATGATGTAGGCGAGCTTTTCTCTCGAGACCTTATAGGAATCGGTGAGCGGCTTCATGACGGTGCCGACTGTCAAGCAGTTGAAGTAGTCATCGATAAAAATAAAGAAACTCAGGGCGCACGTTGAGAGTACGGAGGTTTCTCTGCTTTTAATCTTTTTGCGTGCGATTTCTCCGTATTTCTTAGTGCCGCCCGACATGTTGAGAACATAGACAAGCGCACCGAGGAGCGTACAGAAAAGCAGGATCTGGAAATCGACTTTTTCGCCCATGAGGGAAAAGGTGACATCCAGCATTTTGATGAGGGGATCGGGAACGCCCGAACCGAACGTATAAATGCAGGCCCCCGAGAAAATGCCGATCAGAAGGGAAGAAAACACTTCCTTAGTGATCAGAGCCAGAATAATCGCGATAATTGGCGGCAATATGGAGAGCCAGCCTGCGGCAAAAGGTTCCATTAGTATTTTTTGAGAAGTTATAGAGACAAGTTAATAATTTTAGCCCAGCTCCGGCCCTGATATTCAAGAGAAAGAAAAGCCTCCGCACTGCGGAGGCCTGCTGATCGTACGATCAGAACAAATTACATAACGCGGCTGCGGTATTCGTCTGTTCTTGTATCGATTTCAATCTTGTCGCCGGTGTTCACGAAAGCCGGAACCTGGATGATGTGGCCGGTGGCGAGCTTAGCGGGCTTCATGACCTTGCCGGAAGTGTCACCCTTAACTGCGGGTTCTGTATAAACAACTTCGCGAACGAGGATTGTCGGCAGTTCGATGGAGATGGCGCGGCCGTTGTAAAGAACGACTTCAGCCTTCATGCCGTCTTCAAGATACTTGAGGACGTCTTCCATGACTTCTGCTTCAACTTCGTACTGGTTGTATTCTTCGTCCATCCAAACATACAGAGGATCACCGAAGTAGGAATAAGAAACTTCCTTCTTATCGAGGATGATGTCTTCGAAACGGTCATCAGCGCGATAAACAGTTTCTGTACCGCCGTTAGAGAGAAGGTTCTTCATTTTGAGCTTAACGGTGGAGGCACCGCGGCCGCCCTTGCTGTATTCGGACTTCAAAACAACCATCGGATTGTTGTTAATCATCACGACGTTGCCGACGCGAAGTTCTTGTGCTGTCTTCATAATTCTTTCACTAGATTAAAAGTTAACGTTCTCGCCGATGCAAACAGGGGCGAACAAAATTTTTTTCAAGCTGACTATTTTAGCTTTAATTCAATAAATTTGCACAGATTTTCACTAAGAGATCCAATTGCGAGGAGATCATTTCTCCAAGACTGTGAGCATATTGAAAGTTCTTCAGTACTGTTTCTCCATTGAGGCCACAGTCTTGGAATCTCCTCAGGTCTTTCGTTCCACGCAATATTCATCTCAAGCCACAGGGGCTGAAGCTCACCGTAGCTCGATGTCAGTCTTGAAGCAAATGCTTTCAATTTCTTGATATGTGTGGATTCCGTCTGAGGATAGATATTCCATATAAACGGCTTAGCCGCGAGCTGGGCTCTCACAAAGGAGTCTTCTCCTCGGATAATCAGACTGTCGGCGCACCAGAGCAGCTGATCGAAATTTTCCTGCAGGACCATCGGAAGGACTCTGGTATGTATGGTTTCAGAGAGATTGTCTTCGCAAAGTTTCAGCCACTTATCCGCTGCCGCGCTTTTAGGTATCAGGACATTGACTTCACGCGCGTCTTTGCTGAGCGCTTCATAAAAATGCTCAAGCGGCGCCTCCGGATAACAGAAAACGAATACCGTGAATACGGATTGCTGCAGCCCGAGATTTTGAAGGAATTCACTGCGATGCTGCTCAAAGGCATTCTGAGCGGTGAGAAGATCATTTTCAATCATAATGCCGCCGGTTTTTTTCGTGACGCCCGGGAAGAAGAAGTACTTCTGCACAGAAAGAGACGGATGAGGCGAAGGCAGACAGTGGCATCCTTCCACCCAATCTTCGGCCGAGAGGTATTCCAGGTTGATCCATAGCGGCTGAGGGCTTTTTGCCGCGATTTTCTTTTCGAATTCATCGGGCAGCCGGCAGCCGAACGTTTCGATCACGACGTCTCCCGGGGTGCACTTCAGACATTCATCCCAGTGCATGACGGCAATATTGCCGAGTGTCTGAGGAAGATTTGAGCTGTTTAGGTTTGGGGCAAGAGCCTGCAGTGTTTCAGGGCGATTGATAAAGAGTCGGACGCGGCCCCCTTTTTCTTTTGTCAGAAGACGAGCTAAGCGCCAGCAGACGCCCGCATCGCCGAAGTTATCAATGACGTCGCAGAAAAGATCAATATTCAGCATGGGTTTAAAAAAAAAATTGAATACAGGCATTGTAAGGACGTTCATCGGATTTTTTGACGCGGAGCGAAGAATGAGGTCGGCGCTTCAGAGTGCATATATCGGGTAACTCTTTGTAATTAAAGACGGCTGCTGACACAGGCTGTCTATAATTCTCAGACATATCAAACGAGACCGAACTATGGAGCAGCAGAACGAGAAGTCAGAACAGGCGGCAGAGGGCATTTCTACAAATGAGACGCCGAAAAAGTTTGACTCGGCTTCCTTTTTAAAAACCCTTCCGCATCTTCCCGGTGTTTATCGGTATTTTGACGCAGCCGGCAATCTTTTGTATGTCGGTAAAGCACGAGATTTAAAGAAGCGCGTGTCGAGTTACTTTCAGAAGACTTTGGCTCCCCGCACGGCTGTTATGGTCAGCCTGATTGCCGACGCGCAGATTACCGTGGTCAATAGCGAGGCGGAAGCGTTAATTCTCGAATCGAATCTGATCAAGACACAGGATCCGCGCTTCAACATTTTATTTAGGGATGACAAGAGTTATCCGTATTTGAAGCTCAGTGCTCAGGAATATCCGAGGCTTTCGTATTATCGGGGGATGCTGGATAAAAAGAATTCCTATTTCGGTCCGTACCCGAATGCGAATGCAGCGAAGGACACGATGGTTCTTCTGCAGAAGATTTTCCAGCTGAGAACCTGTGAGGATTCTGTCTTTAAGAACCGCTCTCGTCCGTGCCTTTTGTATCAGATCGGCCGCTGCAGCGGCGGCTGCACAAGAGAGATTTCGCCTCAGGACTACGCGCACTCTGTGCAGATTGCTAAAGAATTTCTCAGCGGAGATTCTGAAAAGGTGCAGAACGATCTCAGGCGCCGTATGAACGAGTACTCCGAAAAGCTTGAGTTTGAGAAAGCCGCTGTCATGCGGGATCATCTCGCGGCCATTTCGTCGGTTGTCCATCAGCAGTCCATGGAGGCTTCTCCGGATTCGAACGCGGACATCATTGCGGTCGTGATTTCGGAAGGGGAGGTCTGCGTCAATCTTGCGATGGTTCGCGGAGGCCGGCATCTCGGAGACAAAGCGTCTTTCCCGTCGCTTAACGGAAAGACGGAACTTCCTTCCAGAGAAGAAATTCTGGAGGCTTTCATCGTGCAGCACTATTCACACATGGAAGTTCCTCCGGTCATTATTGTCAATCTCGAGGAGAAGAACGAAGCCATCGAAGCAGAACTTGCGGCTTTAGCCGGAAGAAAAGTTACAGTGGTTCGCAAGCCGCAGAATGTCCGCAGAAAATGGCTCGAACTTGCGGTTAAGAATGCGAGAATGGCTGTGGTACGGAGATTAGTCCAAGAGGGCAGTCAGAAGAGACGGATTGACGCTCTGGTGCGGGAGCTTGATCTGAATATTCCGGAATCCGATTATGGAGACTTCCGTGTGGAGTGTTTTGACATCAGTCATACGTCCGGAGAGGCGACACAGGCCTCCTGCGTAGTGTTTGCCAACAATAAGATGGACAGTTCGCAGTATCGCCGCTTCAATATTCATGATGTAAAAGCCGGGGACGACTATGCAGCTATGAGGCAGGTCCTGACACGCCGCTATCAGAGGGTGGCCAACGGAGAGGCTCAGCTTCCGACGATTGTGCTGGTTGACGGCGGTCGAGGGCAAGTCAAAATGGCCTGTGAAGTGTTTGACGAGTTGGGCTTAGACAAGAGTGTGATTGTCGGCGTTGCCAAAGGCGAAGGCCGCAAAGTCGGTCTGGAGGAACTGGTTTTTCCCGATCCGGATCGAGAGCCGTTAAAGCTCGGACCGGAGTCCGCAGCCCTAATGCTTATTGCACAGATTCGCGATGAGGCACACCGTTTCGCGATCACAGGTATGCGTGCAAAACGTGCAAAGGTGAGAAATTATTCTAGAATCGAGGATTTGGAAGGCGTCGGGCCAAAGAGAAGGCAGAAGCTGTTGGAGCGGTTTGGAAGTTTGAAAGTGCTTTCAAATGCTTCGATAGAAGACATTGCATCTGTGGAAGGCATCTCCCGAACTATTGCAACTCAAATTTACGCTCAGCTTCATGAACACATCTCCTAAAAAAGTCAGAATCAACATTCCGATGGTCCTTACCTGGACCAGAATCGCGCTTATTCCGCTGATTGTCGGCGTGTTTATGGTTCCGACAACGATTTTATCTATTCAGCATCAAAATCTCATCGGCTGCATATTTTTTATCGTCGCAGCCATTACTGACGCACTTGACGGCTATATTGCCCGTAAATACGGGATGGGAACGCAGCTGGGCGCATTCTTGGATCCGGTCGCAGACAAACTGATGGTGAGCGCGGCGCTGATTGTTTTGCTGAACTTCGGGCGAGTAGACATGCTGGTCGCCCTGGTGATTATTGGCCGCGAAATTACTGTTTCAGCGCTCCGCGAGTGGATGGCGCGCGTCGGAGAATCGGGCAAAGTCAAGGTCAACTGGTTTGGCAAGATCAAAGCGATTGCCCAAATGGTCTCAATTCCGATGCTTTTATATTTCGATGACATCGCAGGAGTTGATATTTACTTTATCGGCACAGTGCTGATTTACATCGCAACGGTTCTCACGCTTTATTCGATGTTCGTTTATCTGAAGGCCGCAGCTCCGTTTTTTGGCAATGAGCCGAAAAATTAAGCCGCTGTCTGCAGCCTAGACAAAAGAACCTCCGGTCGCTGAAATGATTCGGAGGTTTTTCTTTTTACAAGCGATTTATATCGCTTTTTGAAAATAGACAGGAAGGGAAAGACTTTGCGGTCACCAAGCAACTCGGAAGAAATATTAAGGTTTGGATAACAGTAATAAAAATAAATAACCTTATGAATATATGCAGTTTTTATTAGGGTGATGCTATTAAGTTCTAAGAGCAATCTTGAATAGCTGCGGTTACTCAAACGCCGGTTGAATGTCCGAAAAAATAAAAAAGCGGATTTAATGGAGAGTTCGTAAAGAAAATAAGACTGAAATAAAAGTATACAACTGATATAACTATTTGATTATCTGTAATAAATTAAATATACCCGATCTGAAAAGAAAATTTTTTTCGCTTGAAGATTTGACAACCCAAAAAATCATCTTCATAATTCGCATCCTCGCTGATCAACACGACAGCGAAAACAAAGTTCTTTAAAAATTTATCGACGACCGATAAGAGCGGGCGCTGAAGGTTTAAGCGGGTTTAGAAGATTGAATTCGCGAAGAAATTTTTAGCTCGCACTTATTGGATGAAGGAGTAGAAATACTCCGTCAAACACCAAGAGAGTGATTCGAGCGACAACAGAGATTAAACAAAAGAGTTTGATCCTGGCTCAGATTGAACGCTGGCGGAACGCTTTACACATGCAAGTCGAACGGTAACAGCGAGAAAAGCTTGCTTTTTTCGGCTGACGAGTGGCGAACGGGTGAGTAATACATCGGAACGTGTCCGCTCGTGGGGGACAACCATCCGAAAGGATGGCTAATACCGCATGAGTTCTACGGAAGAAAGAGGGGGACCTGCTTGCAGGCCTCTCGCGAGCGGAGCGGCCGATGACTGATTAGCCGGTTGGTGAGGTAACGGCTCACCAAAGCAACGATCAGTAGCTGGTCTGAGAGGACGACCAGCCACACTGGGACTGAGACACGGCCCAGACTCCTACGGGAGGCAGCAGTGGGGAATTTTGGACAATGGGCGCAAGCCTGATCCAGCTATTCCGCGTGTGGGATGACGGCCCTCGGGTTGTAAACCACTTTAGTAGAGAACGAAAAGGAGCTATCGAATAAATAGCTCTGCTGACGGTACTCTAAGAATAAGCACCGGCTAACTACGTGCCAGCAGCCGCGGTAATACGTAGGGTGCGAGCGTTAATCGGAATTACTGGGCGTAAAGGGTGTGCAGGCGGCTGAGTAAGACAGATGTGAAATCCCCGGGCTTAACCTGGGAACCGCATATGTGACTGCTTGGCTAGAGTGCGTCAGAGGGAGGTGGAATTCCACGTGTAGCAGTGAAATGCGTAGATATGTGGAAGAACACCGATGGCGAAGGCAGCCTCCTGGGACGCAACTGACGCTCATACACGAAAGCGTGGGGAGCAAACAGGATTAGATACCCTGGTAGTCCACGCCCTAAACGATGTCAACTAGTTGTTGGGGATTAAATTCCTCAGTAACGCAGCCAACGCGTGAAGTTGACCGCCTGGGAAGTACGGTCGCAAGACTAAAACTCAAAGGAATTGACGGGGACCCGCACAAGCGGTGGATGATGTGGATTAATTCGATGCAACGCGAAAAACCTTACCTACCCTTGACATGTCAGAGAAGCTTTTGTAATGAGAGTGTGCCCGCAAGGGCGTCTGAACACAGGTGCTGCATGGCTGTCGTCAGCTCGTGTCGTGAGATGTTGGGTTAAGTCCCGCAACGAGCGCAACCCTTGTCACTAGTTGCTACGAAAGGGCACTCTAGTGAGACTGCCGGTGACAAACCGGAGGAAGGTGGGGATGACGTCAAGTCCTCATGGCCCTTATGGGTAGGGCTTCACACGTCATACAATGGTCGGAACAGAGGGCAGCCAACCCGTGAGGGGGAGCAAATCCCAGAAAACCGATCGTAGTCCGGATTGCAGTCTGCAACTCGACTGCATGAAGTCGGAATCGCTAGTAATCGCGGATCAGCATGCCGCGGTGAATACGTTCCCGGGTCTTGTACACACCGCCCGTCAAACAATGGGAGTGGTGTTTACCAGAAGTCGTTAGCCTAACCGCAAGGAGGGCGGCGACCACGGTGAGCACCGTGACTAATGTTAAGTCGTAACAAGGTAGCCGTACCGGAAGGTGCGGCTGGATCACCTCCTTTCAAGAGAAAGCGAATGAAAGCTTTTAGAAGACGCTTGAATTCATTCAGCGCTCACTCTTATCGGCAGTCGATAAATCAAAAAGAAATATGTTCTTTAACAATTCGGAAAGATTGAAAAATCTAACGTTAAGACTGATTTGATGAGAGTCAGTCAAGACGGGTAGTGATTGGAAATCAAGCAAAGTTAAAACTTTGAGATTTCTCAAGCATGAGACATTGACAGCATATGGGCACAAAGAACCAAGTTACTTGTGACCCGGCCGGGCAATAGGCGGCAGGGTTATAGGATCAAGTGACTAAGTGCATGTGGCGGATGCCTTGGCGATCACAGGCGAAGAAAGACGCGGCAGCCTGCGAAAAGCTGCGGGGAGCTGGCAAACGAGCATTGATCCGCAGATATCTGAATGGGGGAACCCACACCGCAAGGTGTATCTGCATCTGAATACATAGGGTGCAGAGGCGAACGAGGAGAACTGAAACATCTAAGTATCCTCAGGAAAAGAAATCAACCGAGATTCCGGCAGTAGCGGCGAGCGACCCCGGAAGAGCCTAACAGCTGATAGTTTGAAGCGTAGTCGAACGGAATGGAAAGTCCGGCCATAGCGGGTGATAGCCCCGTAGGCGAAACGCTTTGAATGGTACTAAGGCAGTGAGAAGTAGAGCGGGACACGTGGAATCCTGTTCGAAGACGGGGGGACCATCCTCCAAGGCTAAATACTCGTGATCGACCGATAGTGAACCAGTACCGTGAGGGAAAGGCGAAAAGAACCCCGGGAGGGGAGTGAAATAGAACCTGAAACCGCATGCATACAAACAGTAGGAGCTTCGTAAGGAGTGACTGCGTACCTTTTGCATAATGGGTCAGCGACTTACATTCTGTGGCGAGCTTAACCGACTAGGGGAGGCGCAGCGAAAGCGAGTTCGAATAGAGCGAACAGTCGCAGGGTGTAGACCCGAAACCAGATGAGCTATCCATGGCCAGGTTGAAGGTGTGGTAACACACACTGGAGGACCGAACCGACTAGTGTTGCAAAATTAGCGGATGAGCTGTGGATAGGGGTGAAAGGCCAAACAAATCTGGAGATAGCTGGTTCTCCCCGAAAACTATTGAGGTAGTGCCTCGTGTATCGCTCCAGGGGGTAGAGCACTGTTTTGGCTAGGGGGACATGGAGTCTTACCAAACCAAGGCAAACTCCGAATACCTGGAAGCGTGAGCACGGGAGACAGAGCACCGGGTGCTAACGTCCGGACTCAAAAGGGAAACAACCCAGACCGCCGGCTAAGGTCCCCAATAATGGCTAAGTGGAAAACGAAGTGGAAAGGCCGTGACAACCAGGAAGTTGGCTTAGAAGCAGCCATCCTTCAAAGAAAGCGTAATAGCTCACTGGTCGAGTCTTTCTGCGCGGAAGATGTAACGGGGCTAAGCCATTAACCGAAGCCGCGGATGCGGAGATTACTCTCTGCGTGGTAGGGGAGCGTTCTGTAAGTCTGCGAAGGAGTCTTGAGAAGGATTCTGGAGATATCAGAAGTGCGAATGCTGACATGAGTAACGTTAAAGCGGGTGAAAAGCCCGCTCGCCGTAAGCCCAAGGTTTCCTGCTCTACGTTCATCGGAGCAGGGTGAGTCGGCCCCTAAGGCGAGGCCAAAAGGCGTAGTCGATGGGAATCGGGTTAATATTCCCGAACCGCCGCCGAATGCGATGGGGTGACGGAGTTTAGAAGGTCAGCCGGGTGTTGGATGTCCCGGTGGGTGAGTGTAGGAGGTCTGCAGGCAAATCCGCAGACGCATCTCCGAGGCAAAGCCGCGATCTGCTAAGGCAGAGAAGTGATTGGACGAACTTCCAAGAAAACCCTCTAAGCGTCAGTTCGGCGGGACCGTACCGCAAACCGACACTGGTGGGCGAGCTGAATATGCTCAGGCGCTTGAGAGAACTCGGGAGAAGGAACTCGGCAAATTGACACCGTAACTTCGGAAGAAGGTGTGCCTGAGTAACGTAGGCGCAGGGACTGCGCTCGCGTGAAAAGGTCTCAGAGAATAGGTGGCTGCGACTGTTTATTAAAAACACAGCACTCTGCCAAGTCGAAAGACGACGTATAGGGTGTGATGCCTGCCCGGTGCTGGAAGATTAATTGATGGGCTGAGAGGCCTTGATCGAAGTCCCAGTAAACGGCGGCCGTAACTATAACGGTCCTAAGGTAGCGAAATTCCTTGTCGGGTAAGTTCCGACCTGCACGAATGGCATAACGATGGCCACACTGTCTCCTCCCGAGACTCAGTGAAGTTGAAATGTTTGTGATGATGCAATCTACCCGCGGCTAGACGGAAAGACCCCATGAACCTTTACTGCAGCTTTGCATTGAACTGTGAACCGATTTGTGTAGGATAGGTGGGAGGCAGAGAAACGTGTACGCCAGTACGCGCGGAGCCAACCTTGAAATACCACCCTGATTTGTTTGCGGTTCTAACCCGGGACAGTGATCCTGTTCGGGGACCGTGCATGGTAGGCAGTTTGACTGGGGCGGTCTCCTCCTAAAGGGTAACGGAGGAGTACGAAGGTACGCTAGGTACGGTCGGAAATCGTGCTGATAGTGCAATGGCAAAAGCGTGCTTGACTGCGAGAGCAACAACTCGAGCAGATGCGAAAGCAGGTCATAGTGATCCGGTGGCTCTGAATGGAAGGGCCATCGCTCAACGGATAAAAGGTACTCTGGGGATAACAGGCTGATACCGCCCAAGAGTTCATATCGACGGCGGTGTTTGGCACCTCGATGTCGGCTCATCTCATCCTGGGGCTGTAGTCGGTCCCAAGGGTATGGCTGTTCGCCATTTAAAGAGGTACGTGAGCTGGGTTTAAAACGTCGTGAGACAGTTTGGTCCCTATCTGCCGTGGGCGTTGGAAGATTGACGGGGGCTGCTCCTAGTACGAGAGGACCGGAGTGGACGCACCTCTGGTGTACCGGTTGTCACGCCAGTGGCATTGCCGGGTAGCTAAGTGCGGACGAGATAACCGCTGAAAGCATCTAAGCGGGAAACTTTCCTGAAGATAAGTCTTCCCGGAGGTAAAACCTCCCTGAAGAGTCGTCCGAGACCAGGACGTCGATAGGTCAGGTGTGTAAGCGCTGTGAGGCGTTGAGCTAACTGATACTAATTGCTCGTGAGGCTTGATCCTATAACCGTGTTGCTTGTGACCGGCTGTGAGGTCCGTGCGAGAAAGAACAAAGTGAAGGCTGAGCTTGAGAGAAATCCAAGGCGCTGCCAAGATGAAGTAAATCGATCCGAATTGGCTCCTTAACCGGAGCGGACAGTTTTAAGCCCGGAGGCCATAGCAGGGCGGAACCACTCCTTCCCATCCCGAACAGGACAGTGAAACGCCTCCACGCCGATGATAGTGAGTTGTATTTCTTGCGAAAGTAGGTAGTCTCCGGGCTCTCCATTCTTAAAACCTCTTGCTGCGAACGCGGTGAGAGGTTTTATTTTGTCTGTGCGGAGGGGTAAAGAAAGATGAAACTCCGACGCTCGATCTGAGTGCCGGAGTTCTTAAACTCGCTTTTACGGTTAATTGCTTAGAAGAAACTAAGCGGCGAAGCCATATTCTTCAAAAGAGCGATCACGCTGTAAGCAGAAGAGAGACTGTTTTTCGGGTTTTCCGGGTCCGGCTTGGACTTGAAGAAAAGTTCCGAATGCATAATGTCATTTTCCAGTGTGATGCGGTGCGTGACTTCTTTGATGCCGGGACGGCTGATCAGGCGGACTTTGGCATCAGTGGCCCCGGAAGCAAGAGATGTCGCTACGGAGACATTGACGTTTCTCGGGAAACCGTGAATCGCATCATGTACGTCGCCGTCAAAAATCAGCTGCTCTTCAGTTGTGCTGACAGTTTTGCCTTCCATATAAGGCGTGCCGATATAGCTTTCAGGCGGTTTTACGCTTTCAATTCTGACTGCTGGATTGCCAATGACGCTGTAGGTTTCCATAACATCCAGGCCGCCGATTGCGCCGCTTGTCACATAGATATGTCTTTTATTCTGTTTCGCGATTTTGACAATATGGTCTCTGAAATTCTTTTCGTCGAGCGCGCCGACTGAAGAGATCACCAGGTCGGCTCCGGCTTCAAGGATTTCCTGAGCATGCTCTTCAACTGCAGAGATTCCCGCGAACTCAACAACAATGTCGGGGCCTAATTCGAGCATTTCGCTGACGTTTCTTGCCGCTCTTCCGCCGACTCGGCTGGCAAGTTCCACAGCGTGTTCATGGTGCTTTGCGCAAACAGTCGTGATGAAATAATCATTACCCAGATGGCGCAGCGCATTGATGCAGAACACCTGACTGACTGATCCGCAGCCTAAAATGGCGATTTTTTTCATTTCCAATCCAAGTTTTTTTGTTAACAGATTCCTTATTTTTACACATAAGGAAAGAAATAGAGTAATTGAATATTAGAAATTTTTTTGCCGATTTGGGCGTATAAAACTTTTTCCATATTCAGTCAGCTTTATTCCCGCCTTTTCAATACTTGCGGAAACTTCCGCGATGCACTCCTTGACTTCCTCGGAGAGTTCTCCTGCCGTTTTCGGCCAAAACACGCAGAAAGGAATCGTCAGAGGATCGCTGATCGGGATGGCTTTGCAGTCGTCGCTTACGCTAATCGCCGCAAGGGAGTCCGTTATGTGAACGCCCGCATTCCTTTTTACCATGCGCAGAGCGACTTGTGTAGACGATATCTCCCCCACAATCTGATCTTCTTCCAAGGGAGGAAGAAGCAGATCGCACAGTTTCCTCTCACGCATGTCGTGAGAAAGAAGAATAAAGTTCTCTTTAGCGTAATCCTCTCTTGAGACAACGTCTTTTTGTGAGAGAGGATTGTTTTTTGAACAGACAAGACGCAGAGGCAGCTCTGCGAGCACGCGCTTTTCCATATCGTCATGCTCACTTAAAAGCGTACCGAAACCGATATCAAACGGATGAGAATACTTTGAAAAGTAAATATCTCGGCCGTTATGGATATCGAGCGTGACCCGCATATCCTTTTCGTGTCTTTTAAAGATTTTGACGATGGCAGGCAGAATGACATCACTGCAGTGGCGAGCGAGCACCGCTGCTCTCAGAAGTTTGCGTTTGCGTTTTCGGTGAGTCGGATAATCTTCCACGACTTTCCATGCGCGCATCGCTTCCATTGCTACTCGGTAAAACTCTGTGCCCTCGGAAGTCAAAGTGAGCGTTTTATTTCCTCGATCAAAGAGGACGATCCCTATACGCTCTTCAAGCTGGGATAAAACGCGGCTTGCCGCCGAAGGAGAAATGCCCAGTTTATTTGACGCGGCAAGCAGAGAACCCGTCTCAACCACGGCGCAGAAAATTTTTAATGCTTTAGATTTGATTTCCAATTTTGCAACTCGATGGATAACATTTGCACTTTACGTAATATAGCAGATGATTCACAATCTCATCATGTCGAGTTCATTCAACTCGGACAAGAAATGGGTTTTCCACCTCTGCAGTGCCGGGGTGGATTTTTTTGCCCTGCCTTTAAATTGTCTCGCTAAACGACTACTATGTATAGGTCAGTAAACATTGAACCGGTATAGCAGTGATTGAATTATCCGTTAGACATTTAAATGTCACATTACAGAACACACCAATTCTTAACGATGTCTCTTTAGATATAGAGAACGGAGCTTTTGTCTGCATTGTCGGACCCAGCGGTGCCGGAAAGAGCACCCTGCTCAAGCAGCTCAATCGACTTGATCCCGGCAAAGTGGGCGGGGAAATTCTCTGGCGCGGACAGAATATTGACACCTACGATGTACATCAGCTTCGCAGACAAATTGCCTACATCTTCCAAAAGGCCGTTATGTTTGAAGGGACGACTGAGGAAAATATCAGGATGGCGCTTCAGTACGGTCCGAAGATGTCCGATCAGGAAACTGAGGAGCTTTATCAGCATGCGTTGGAGATCGCTGGAATTACGCCGAATATTCTTAAAACGCCTGCCTCCAGTCTTTCCGGGGGACAGCAGCAGCGTGTCGGCATTGCTCGGGTCATGATGATGGCGCCTCCGGTCCTTCTGTTAGACGAACCGACGGCCTCATTGGATGTGGAAACCAGCAATCATTTCTGCCAGACGCTCAAGCGTATGAAGGGACTTATCGGTATCAAGGACAATATCAAAAAGACCTTCCTGATGGTGACGCACCGTCTGGAAGAAGCGAAATTCCTGGGCGATAAGATTCTGATGCTCGAGGACGGAAAAGTGGTTGAGTATACGGACGCCGCTCAGTTCTTCACTTCACCGACAACAGAGCGCGGCAAAGCGTTCCTGAAAGCAGAAAACCTTTAAGACATCAACTGTCGCCATAGGGTTTACTATTTTTTCATAAACTATCGATCATTCCACAAGGACGATAATTATGAAAATCCTTCACACATCCGATTGGCATTTAGGCAGACGACTGTATGATTTCGACCGCTACGACGCGTTTGAACAGTTTCTGAGCTGGCTTCTGTCAACGATTGAAACAGAGAAAATTGACGCTTTAGTTGTTGCCGGCGATATCTTTGATACTTGCGTCCCGACGCACAGAAGCCAGGCGATGTACTACGACTTCTTGGCCCGTTTGGGCAAGACATGCTGCCGCCATGCTGTTATTGTCGGCGGCAATCATGACTCACCGACGCAGCTGAATGCCCCTCAAAATATTCTTAGTCATTTAGGTATTTATGTCGTCGGCGGAGCTGAAAGCGATCCTGCCAGGGAAATTGTAGAGCTAAGGGACGAGGAGGGAAAACTCGAAGGCGTTGTCTGCGCTATTCCTTATCTGAGAGAGCGTGACATTCTTCGGATCAAAGCTGACAGTCAGCTGAGCAGAGATGAAGAGATTGTCGCGGCGACTAAGGATCACTATGAGACGGTTGTTAAAAAAGCGGTGGAGACGATCGGTTCCAGCCGAGTTCCTCTGATCGCAACCGGTCATTTGATGACCGCAAATTCTAAAGTCGGTCATGATGAAAACGCGCTTTATATCGGTTCACTCGGTATTGTGCCTTCATCCGTGTTTCCGTCCGTCATTTCATATCTGGCATTAGGTCATATCCACAAAGCCCAGCTGATCGGCGGAGACAGAACGCGTAACTACAGCGGCGCTCCGATACCGTTTAATTTTGATGAAGCTTCTCACGCAAAGATCGTCCGCGTGGTGGAATTTGATAAAGAAAAGGTAAAAGCTGTCTCGGATCTTCCAGTTCCCTCTTTTGATCGTATTGTGACAGTACGCGGCAAACTCAGCGACATTGAAATTCAACTGGATCAAATTAAGGTCCTTAGTGAACAGAATCCGTCGCAGCCTGTTTTAGCTCAGATTATTCATGAAGACACTTCTTCGGCGACCAACTTAGTAGAAACCGTTCAAAGACTTATTGCAGGCACAAGCATTCAGGTGGTCCGTGTTGAAGATACTGCGCGCCGCTTTGCTTCGCTTGCCGAGGGAGAGAACGTTTTGACAATAGAGCAGCTTGATCCGATGAGCGTCTTTGACAAGCGGCTTGAGCAGGAAGAAGTCGAGGAAGAGATGCGGGAAAAACTCGTTGCGATATACCGCTCTGTTGTTGATATGGCGCAAATGGGGCAAAGTTTTGCCACTCCTTAACCGCAGCAGAGATCGTTCACTTTTACTCGGAATATCGGCATGAGAATCCATACGCTTAAATTAGAGAATCTGAATTCTATTCAAGGGCAATGGGAGATTAATTTCCTTGATGAATCCTATAAGGGCGGAATTTTTGCCATCACCGGCAAAACCGGCAGCGGTAAGACAACCGTGTTCGACGCGATTTGTCTTGCGCTTTACGGCCAAACTCCGCGCATCTCTTCTATCAGCAACACTTCTGATGAAGTAATGAATCGTCAGAGCGATCAGTGCTCTGCGGAGCTCATTTTTGAATCAGGCGGGCGCATTTTCAGATCCAAATGGAGCCACGCTCGCTCAAGAAGCGGTAAGAACGAAGAAAATTCGTCTGATGGGAAGAAATCTTTCGGAATTGTAAAGCTTTCGCTTGAAGAGCTTAAAGGGGGCACTTGGATGACTCTGGCATCCAAAGTTAAAGAGAAAGCTCAGGCGGTCAAGGAAGTACTCGGACTGGACTTTAATCAGTTCACACGATCTGTCCTGCTTGCTCAGGGAAAATTCTCGGCTTTTCTGAACAGCGGAACAAACGACAAAGCCGATATTCTGGAAGAAATTACCGGTACAGAGATTTATAAGAAGATTTCGCAGGAAGTCTATATCAAGACCAGTCAGCTTAAAAAGCAGCTTGACGAAGAGAAAGAAAAATATGAAAAGTTTGAGATTCTGAGCGATGAGGAGCTCAAGCAGATCGAATCAGGGCTTGTAGAACTGGACAAAAAAATCGAAGAAGAAAAAAAACAAGCTTCTGCCTGTGATGCAAAGCTGGAAAAACTGAAAACACTTGCTGCATTAGAGAAGCGTTGCGAAGAGGCAAAAAACGCATTAGAAAAAATTGAAGCTCAAAAGGAAGGGTTTGATCGGCTGAGAGTAGAAAGGGATCGGGCAAGCGCAGCGGCCGTCATTAAACCGATCTATGACGCTTATGACGAAAGCCGACGCAATTTAAACTCGTCAGAAAAGCAGAAAAATCAGCTCGGTACGGAACTCTCAGAGCTGAAACCCAAACTTACGGTACTTGCGTCTGATCTCTCAGATGCATTGAAAAAGCTTCAGGACACAGAAAGCAAAGCCAAGAAAGATCAGGAGCTGTTTACTTGGGTTGATATTCAGGACGGGAAGATCCGTGAAGAAGCTAAGCAACTTCAGGCTGCGAAGGACGAACTCGAGGTAAGCCGCAAAGAGTACATGACTGCGCAGACAAAGCAGGCCGCATCTGAGAAAGAACTTTCTGATCAGAAAGCTAAAACCGCTCGAGCCGAAAGTTCATTTGCCGAGAAAAAGAATGATGCTCGTCTGTTCGACGAAAGCGACAGGCTTTCCGTGATTCGCAATACGCTTTCCGGACTGGAAACAGTGATCGCGCATGATGAAGACGAACGGACTAGGTTTAGCAAACTGCTTGAAAAGGCTGAAAAAGAAGCGGGAGAACTTGAGAAAATCACTCGGACAGCTATTTCCGCTGTTGCGGTAAAAACAAAGGAAATTGATTTGCTGAAAGACCACCGAACTGCGCTTTTGGAGGGTGAAACAACGGAAGAGCTTCAGGCGCAGCAGGAGCAGCTTGAGGCTCATCGTGCGGATCTTCTGACCTTGGACCAAAAGCGCTCAACTGCGGAAAAACTTGATACGGAAGTCCGTAAACATCGTGATGCGGTAAAGCAGCTTGATGTATTAGCCAAAGCAAAGGAGGCCGAGATTAACGAACTTTCGGCCAGATACAGCGTATTGGAAAAAAACGTTGACGCTAACGAAAAGCTCGTTGCGATTAATAAATTCATGAAGGAGCGAGCGGCCCTTGTCAGCGGAGAAGCCTGTCCTTTGTGCGGATCCGAACATCATCCTTATGCCGATCAGCTTCCTGCCGGTGTGGCTGAAGCCAAAGTCAAATTGGAAGAAGCTAAGACTGAACTTAAGCAGGCCAGCGAAGACCTCAGCAATAAGACAAAAGAAAATGCGGCTCTTATCGGACAAAAGAAAGCGGAAGAAGGTCAGCTGAAATCCCTTGAGGCTGAATGTCAAGCCGCATCCGAAGACTATAAAGAAGCCTGTAAGCGCGTTTTATCCGTACCTTCTCGGGAATGCGGAGCTGCCCGTATCACAGAGGAAAAGCAGAGGGTCGAGAACGAGATCGTCAAGCTGAAACAGATTAAGCGTGATTACGATAAGACGGTCTCTGAAGTTCAAAAGCAGGAAGCGGAATTAAACCTGCTGAAGGAAAAAAAGACCAGAGCCGATAGCGAGCTTGCCGCAAAGAAAGCAGAGAAGAATACGATCAGTACTCAGCTTCAGCAGCTGGGTAAGGCTCTGTCGGATAATCGAGATAAACTGCAGGACAGCAGGGTTCTTTTTATCAGGGACTTTAGTGCTTACTCGCTGGAAAAGGCAGAGGAAATTACCGCGTCGTTCATCGAAAGGCTTTTGGAGCGGGGCAACGCTTACAACAGGAGCGTCGTCCAATTAAACGAACAGAAGTCAAAAGAAGACAAAATGTCCGGCGTTCTGGAAGTGTTGAAAACGCAGGCAGCGAAACTTCTTAAGGAAGTGAACGATAAAAGCGATAAAGTTCAGACGCTTCAAAAGGTTTATGACCAAAGCTGCGGTGAGCGCAAATCCCGGTTCGGAGAAAAGAGTGTCTCACAGGAGCGGCAAAAGGCCGAACAGGCGCTGAAGCAGGCAAAAGACAATGTGGCCATGCTTCAGGAGCAGAAAGCCGCTGCTGATACGGATTGGGCAACTAAGACAGGACGGCTTGAAGCGGTAGAAAAGGCGCTTAATGAATTGACGCTTCAGACGCAGAAATCTGCAGGTGAGTGGGCTCAGGCACTTATTGATAAAGCCTTCGAGAGTCAGCAGGCATGGAAATCTTCCTGGAAATCCGAAGCGGATTTAGAACTGCTGAAAAAGAAGATTAAAGATTTTGAGGATCTTCAGCTTTCAGCGACTGCGTCACTTAAAACGTCTGCAGAGAATTTGGAAAGTCACAAGGCGGATTGCCCGAAAGAGACAGAGCGAGCGGAGATTGTACGCCAAAGAGTTGACCTTAGAAAAGAGATCGATCAGAACAACGAAGAGATTGGTCGCCTTAAATCGCTGAAGGATCGCGACGCAGAGAATCGTCAGAAAGCGGCTGCAGCGCAAAAAGCGGCAAAAAATCTGGAAAGTGAATACGCTTTGTGGGCAAAGCTCTGCGATTTAATCGGACAAGCAGACGGCGGAAAATACAATAGGTTTGTTCAGGACCTGGTGCTGGTTCAGCTTTTAGAGTGCGCCAATGCCGAACTGAAGAAGCTGAACAGCCGCTTCTATTTGAGTTCGACCAAGGGTAAAAATCTGGAAATCAGTGTCGTGGATACGGCGCTCGGCGGCGTTATCAGGCCGTCGGCCAATCTTTCCGGCGGCGAAACCTTTATTGTGAGTCTTTCGCTTGCGCTCGGTCTTTCAAAGATGGCAAGCAACAATATCCAGATTGATTCGCTCTTTCTTGACGAAGGGTTTGGCACACTAGACTCTGAATCTTTGGAAAAAGCGCTCAGCGTTTTGGGCCAAATCAATCAGGATAAACTCGTCGGAATTATTTCACACGTCGGCGAAGTACAGGAGCGCCTGCCGATTGTGATCCGCGTGGAAACCTCATCGGTTCCCGGAGTTTCAACACTTCAGGGACCGGGCGTAAAGCGAATCGGCTGATTTCTTTGATTTAACCCTATCGCAGCCGATGAAATAATTCACGTCAGTGACATTGAACAGCTTCGCATTATCGGAGAAACTATAGAACATTCGGGCTCTTCTTAATACAGAGCCCGAAATTTAAACATGTTGACAGCTCTTTAAAATAATGCCTAAGCTGTTTCAGGCTTAGCTTGTTCATTAGTTACCGCCGTTGCTAGCTATGTTATTAGTAAAAGAGGAAAGGAGAAGATGGAACACTTATCACAAGCACTCCGGCAGTCCGTTTCTCAGAATAAAGAAATGCAGGAATGTTTGCTCGGAACGATTGACAAAATGGCGGACGGATTGATCGCAGAGAACAGGCAGGCTCGCTCTTCTATTGGTAAATCCTGTACCGGTATTTCTGTTTGCGATGATAACCAACGAGAATTTGTGAAAGCTGATGCTTTCACAAAAGATCTTTTGGCAAAGACCAAAGACAGCAAGATCACAGATGAAAAAAAATTCTTCGTTAGATTTACAGAACTGGACTTGCTTACGGGTTCATGTAAAGTTTCACTCGAAAACGAAGGGCCGGAAGAGCGAATCAACGGACAAATCAGCGATCCCTTACTCTCTAACCAAAACAACCCGTACGTGCAGGCGTTTGCTCTTGGGAAAGCGCTTCAAGTGAAAGGAAAAGCAACCCTTTCAGAAAGAAATCACGACACTGTTTATTAATGATGCTGTTGCATCAGAGTAAAAATAGGCCCAAAATTTCCCTTTTTTGACTCTCAATGTAAGAACTTCGGAAGTTTTGAGTTTAAATTCAGCGGGACATTTTTTGAGCCTGAATTCCCGCTCCTAGATTACAAAAATCGGGGCGGGGATTTTTATTTTCAACTTCTGCATAAGTTCCTTGTAACGCTTTGGGATCTCGTGCCAGAGATATGTGACTTGGCCCTCAGGAGCGAACTTATAGACAGTTAATGCATTAAGCTCACTTATCAGGCGTGGAGCTTTCTCAGGGTCAATGTTGGCGTCCTGCATCCGCTTATGCAGCATCAGTCTTAAACTCAGAGCTAAATACGTGACAAAGACCTTTCCATCTAAAGCTCTCTCCAAACACCTCAATCTTCTGCCGCCGCATCTATCTTTGTAGTTATTAAACGCTTTTTCGACGGTGTCCTTTTGACGGTAAATGTTTAGAGCTTCATCCGGTAAGGAAATTCTGTCAGAACCAAGAAAGAAGAAACCACAACTCTGGCAGAACTGAGCCCAAGCCGGAACATTAAAATCATATTTGACCTTGCCGTCGTCATCTTTTCCGCGTTTGAAGAATTGCCTGAAATACGGAGAGTTAGGCACTTTCCCATTTTTCAGACGCAACTTAAAACTTTCGACTAATTGAGTCATATTCATGACATAGTCAGCTTCTCTTTCTTTGCTGTAATAGACATGGATAAACAACTTGTCCTGTTCGGCGCCATATTTTCTTGTGTTGGAATACCATTGAATTTCGCGCGTTGCACAAAAGCAGTTAACACTATTTTTAAATGCTGCCGGCAAGCATAGTCTGAGTGATCCGGCCACCTCCTTAAAAGTTTGCTCAACAATTTTTAGCTCTGAACGAAGTCCACAGACAAAGCCTACGTGATTGCGGAACATAATTTGCAGATTATGTTCAGAGCAGAACCCTCTATCCAACACCAGGTTGACATCTTCCGCATCAAGTTTAGCCAGCTGGATAAACAGGTTCTTCAATAAAACAACATCAGCAATAGAACCGTCCAGCACCTTGTAGTAAAGCGGCTCGGCTGTCTTCTCATCGATCAGCAGCGCCAGCTTTAGCATGGCCATGTCAGGGTCTTCTTTGTTATGCCCATAGGTAACCTTATGAATTGTTTGTGAGAAAGAAGACACTGAAGTGGTATCAAATGCCCAGTAACTGTTCTTGTCCAATGCTTTATTAGAGGCAAGACGCAGCTTCAGATATTGCTCGACAGAGGGTTGATAATCGATGGATTCAAATATTTCGGAGATTCTTTGAGAGGGTATAGCGGCAGTCGGATAGAGAGAGTTTTGCGCTATTACATCGTAGTTGGAGACAGTGGCGTCAGGATGGATAACTAAGAATATCGCTAAGGATAGTAACTCTTTCCAATGCTCAGGAAAGACGACCTTTAAGGCTTTAGTTATTCCCGATTGCTTGGCAATTTGCTCTAATACATAGCTGGCTCCGGCATTGAGTGCTTCCGACCGGTTCAAAACAATTTGTGCCACCGGAAGACTGACCTCTGCAATACCAACCGGACAGAGTTTGTTATCGGTAAAAGTTAGTTCAACATCCTTGTATTGAGGATTGTTTCGAAGAAATTTCCTTCCCAATTCCACCTTGCCGTCAATCAGGCGCCCAAGGGTGATTCGGTGTTTGCTATAAGAACGCTGTTTGACCGGATCCCAAGCATTTTGAAATTGGTACAGATAGTCCTTGCCCTTGATATTTACCTTGATGACATGCTCAATGGTCTTCGCAAGCATATGAATCCCTCCAGGTAGATTATATAATTATAATCTATTAAATCAGTTAAAATAATGCCCAATGCCCGGTTTACGGGCAATTTGGGCACTGTGTGTAACTACTAGTAATATTTATGATCTAGTTTTTGGGAATTCAGGTTTGAGCAGAAGATGTCCCGCTTATCGTTTTTTTGCCTACAATCCCTCCAAAAAGGGGAGAATATGCAATTAACACAGAATCAGGCAACCTTGATCGGCTGCACCGCGCCGATATTCTGGGGGTTGTCTGTCTCACTGGTTCGGTTAATTTCCGATACGATCGGAATCGGATTGGGCCTGGCAATCAATTACCTCATTGCCTTCGTTTTTGTGTGGTTCGCTTTCGGTTTTCCAAGATTTAGCCGCCTCCCTCTGAAATACTATATTTTCGGTCTGGGTTCCGCGATCGGTACCTCTCTGACTTTTGCGATCTCACTATCCGTCTCCAGCAGCGGGACTCAGGCAATGGAAGTCGGAATGGTTAATTACCTTTGGCCCTCTCTCACGATTTTCTTTGCTGTGCTTTTTAACGGTCAGAAGGCAAAGTGGTGGGTCTCCATCGGAGTGGCACTCGCGATTTACGGGATCTGTATGGTGCTCTCCGGCAGTATTCTTGTCGACTTCGCAAGCATGTGGGATCATGTAAAAACTAATCCGCTGGCTTACTTCCTGGCACTCTGGGCCGCAATATTCTGGGCGGCGTATTCGAATTTCACAAGAGCATGGGCTAACGGGGAAAATCCTACGACCGTCATTTTCGGTCTGAATATGCTGATTTTTAATTCGATTTGGCTGCTTGATCTCGCTCCGAGCAGAGAATTCAGCATGAAGGGGCTTGGGATTGTCATACTGACAGCGATGGTGATGGGAGGCGCGTACGGCCTGTGGACCTTTGGCGTGCAGAAGGGAAAAATCGCAATTATGGCGATCGCTTCTTACTTCACGCCGGTCCTGTCCTGCGTGTTTGCGTCTTTTCTCATCGGGGCATCGCTGAACCACGCCTTCTGGGCCGGAGTGGCAGTTGTTGTTGCCGGCTCCTTCGTCTGTTGGGCTGCTACCAGAGATTGAAATTAAGAAGATTTAAAAAATATTAAGAAGATTTTTTAAATACGGTTCTTTGACGTCCTACAATTATTTAACACCTTCATAAGGAGCCGCTATTTATGAAAAATCTTATCGCTGCATCGCTTCTTTTTAGTTTTGCCGCTGTTTCTCAGGCGCACTTCGGCAGTGTGATCCCGGATAAACAGATCGTTGAAGATCAGAAAGACAGCACGGTCACCCTCACAGCCGCTTTTAATCATCCGATGGAACAAAGCGGTATGAACATGGCCAAGCCGAAGAATCTTTCTGTGATTGTTGACGGCAGGAAGACCGATCTGACCGATACACTGAAGCCTGCAAAAGTATTGGATAAGGACGCTTGGATTACACAGTACAAAGTGATTCGTCCGGGCCTGTATGAATTTGTTCTTGAGCCGCAGCCTTATTGGGAGCCTGCCGAAGACAAATTCATTATGCACTACACCAAGGTTATGGTCCCGGCTTACGGTGTAGAAGACGGTTGGGAAATCCCCGCCGGGCTCAAGACTGAAATCATTCCGCTGACCCGTCCTTTCGGCAACTATGTCGGCAATATTTTCCGCGGTAAGGTCGTTGTTGACGGCAAACCTGCGGCAAACGTTCCGGTTGAAGTCGAGTACTACAACGTAGATAAGCGCGTTAAAGCGCCCAATGACATCTTTATCACACAGGTTGTGATGACCGACGATCAGGGAACTTTCTCATACTCTGTTCCCTGGGAAGGCTGGTGGGGTTTTGCCGCGCTTAGCGAGGCCGACTACAAGATTAAGCATGAGGGTGTCGATAAACCGGTAGAAATCGGTGCGGTACTCTGGACTGAATTTGTGACGCCTTCGTTTAAATAATGCATATCGCTGAGGGAGTGTTATCCGCGCCGGTTTTGATTGCCGGTGCGGCAGCGGCCGCAGTAGGCGTCGCTTACGGTCTGAGAAAGATTCAAACGGATCATCTGATGCTGGCAGGATTTCTCGGAGCCGTGTTTTTCGTCGCAAGTCTGATTCACGTGCCGGTCGGTTTTTCCAGTGCGCATCTGATTATGAACGGATTGATCGGGGCAGTCCTCGGCGCGGCGGCTTTTCCTGTTATTTTCGTTGCGCTGCTTCTGCAGGCAGTTCTTTTCCAATTCGGCGGTTTTACGGTTCTGGGCGTGAACACTGCGACAATGGGCCTTGGGGCGGCAGCCGCCGGCCTAATCTTTCATTGGATCAGCGGTAAAAGCGCCGATAGGCATTTAAAAGCGGCCGGTTTTGCTGCCGGCTTTTGCGGCGTGCTGATTTCGGGACTTTTAACGGCGCTTGCGCTCGCCTTCACCAGCGAGGGATTTGTGGCTGCGGCTTGGGCGATTTTCTTCTCCAATCTTCCTATCATGATTGTGGAGGGAATTATTACGGCTATCGCTGTGGTATACATCAGAAAAAGTGATCCCGGAGTCTTTGATGAACATCGTTAAACTGATTTACGGAGCCGCGGCTTTGATCGCCGTCGCGGCAGCGGGCTCGGCTCAGGCGCATAGGCTGAATGTGTTTGCTTATCCTCAGGCTGATCAGGTATGCGCGGAAGCGAAATTCGCAAATGGCGCGCCTGCGCGCGGAGCTGAAGTTAACTTTATCAACGACGCGGGAGAATCCGTTCTTAAAGCGGTAACCTCCGATGAAGGCAAAGTCTGTATTGCGCTTCCCGCCAGATTTAAGGCCGCTCCGCTGACGGTTGTCGTGAACGCGGGAGAGGGACATCAGAATCGATGGAAAATCAGCAGAGAAGAGTTTTCCGGAGCGGAAGCCTCTAAAGAACCTCTTCTTCTGACGTATGAGCCGAAGAAAACGGATAGCGTCACTTCTTCGGATCCGAAACTTTACACACAGAAGGATTTAGACAACGCGGTTCGGCTTGCCAAAGAAGATCAGGAGACAAAAGTGATTGTTCCGCTTCGCCGTGAGCTTGCTCAAGCTCAAAATCCTGAGATTTCTTTGAGAGATATTGTCGGCGGTCTCGGCTGGCTCATCGGACTTGGCGGAATCTTTGCATGGCTGAGCGCAAGACGGAAAAAATAATGGACGCGAGGACATTTACGCCCGCCGCAAGAATATTGAGCGCATTTATTTTTGCGGCTCCGGTGTCTGTCCTTCCTAATTGCGAAAGTGCTTTTGCCGCCCTGGTCTTTGCGCTCTCCGCGGTTTTATTTTTCAAACCGAACGCGTCTCACTTTGTGAAACGCGCCGTCCAAATCAATATTTTTATTCTTTTCATTTGGCTTCTGACGCCTTGGACAACGCCGGGTGAACCGCTTTGGGGCTGGGTTACAAAGCAGGGCGTTGAATTATCCGTATTGGTGACAATTAAAGCGAATGCGCTCTTTATGATTTTCATTACGCTTGTCAGCAGTCTGAGTTTTTCTCAGCTTGCCTATGGATTCCATAAGATAGGATTCTCTGACAAACTGGTGGCGATTATTTTGTTCTGTGCCCGCGGTATCGATATTTTTGAAAAAGAGTATCGCCAGATGGTTGAAGCCGCAAAACTCCGCGGTTTTGTGCTGAAAGCGGATCGAAGAACATACCGAACAGTCGCGGCGATGATTTCTCTTCTTTTCGCAAAGGCTGTTCGCCGCAGTCGAGTGCTGGACGAAGCGATGAAACTTCGCGGTTTCAACGGTAAAATCCGAACACTGAATGTATACCCGTCCACACGGACGGATGTTTTTATGACGGCGCTTTTTTGTGCCGCGGCTATTCTTCTGAGTGTGTACGGATGGACGATTTAGAAAACCGGGTGGTTTTAGAAATTAAAAATCTGAGCTTTTCCTATCCTGACGGAGAGGAACTTCTGAGCGGCTTAAATTTCCGTTTCGAGAAGGGCTGCAGTGCAGGAATATGGAGCCCGAACGGGACCGGTAAAACTTCACTTTTTAAAATCATCACCGGTTTATTAAAAGCCAAGAGCGGAGAAATTCTGCTCTATGGAAAATCCGTACAGACGGAAGAAGACTTCCGGGCGCTTAGGCTGAAAGTGGGATTTGTGCTCCAGCATCCCGATGATCAGCTTTTCTTTCCGGAGGTGATTGATGATGTGGCGTTTGGCCCGCTGAACGAAGGTTTATCAGAGGAGGAAGCTTGGGTACGGGCGCATGAAACGCTGGTCTCTCTAGGTATTGAACATTTGGAGCATTCTCTGAGTTTTGAGCTCTCGGGCGGACAGAAAAAACTTGTGACGCTGGCGGCGGTTCTTTCGATGAAACCGGACGTTCTTCTGCTGGATGAACCCACGAACGGGCTGGACGCGGCAGCAAGAAAGCGCCTTATTGAGATTATTAATCGCTTTGAGGGTGAGAAAATCATCATCAGTCATGATCCGGACATGCTGGCCGAGACCTGCAGCCGCTTCTTTACGATTACCGATAAAAAGCTTTCTGAGATTAAAGCGCCTCAGATCCATGAGCATCGTCATAGTCATTTCTTCGGCGCAGAACAGCATTCCCATAATTAGCAGGGATTGGTTTTGGAAGAATCCGATTCTGTAGGATAAAACCTATCTCAATTGTCACGAAGAAAAATGTCGGATTTCACAATTAAAAAAGTCTGCGGCGACAACCCTTATCGAGCGGCTGTCCGTCGTATTTACATGCAGTCCTTTCCGCTCTTTGAACGAGTTTCTCTTGAGCCCTTCTTTACCTGCTCTGTGAACGGAGCAGAGATGTTCGTGCTGCTTCGGGAAAATGAAGCGGAAGCTTTCTTCTGTACATTAAAAAGAGGACGTTTCTTTTATCTTTTTTATATCGCGGTTGATGAGAAAAAACGGGGCAGAGGCATTGGAAGCGACGTAATCAAAGCCGCAATCGAGATGGCAGCAGGCAAAGTCATCTTTCTTGACTGCGAAGGTATTTATCCGGGATGCACGGATCGGGCCAAGCGTGTGAAGCGTTTATGTTTTTACCGTAAAAACGGTTTTAGAGAGGTTGGCGGTCTGCACGAGTGGCGCGGAGAAAAGTTTGTGACGCTTGTTCATGGCGATGCCGAAATCTCAGAAGAGGATATTCAGGACTTTTGGCGCGTGTTTGGAAAACTCTGGGATTCAGAGGACGTGGTCGGTGATTTGGATAAAGTCTAAAGAGAGCGTCTGTCTTGGTACTTAGGCACCAAAACGGATGAACAAGAACGCTATAAAGCAATACTCAATATAAACTTTACAGCGATACAAAAGAGATGAGTAAATGACAGAAACCGGCATTGTGAAAGAATTTAAACGTTATATTGAAACCATTGAAGAAGCTGTTGAAGACGGTCTTGGTAGAGAGAATCCGAGCAACTTTAAAAGAGACGCGCTGAAACCCTTTTCTCCGCATGAAAGAAAGCTGATTGCCGAAGAGATAAAAGAGCAGAAAAAACAGCTTTAACAGATTTTTGATGTTTCGCCGGGAACGGACTCGACCGGACATATGAGTGATCGATATTCTCGGCGATATTCTTGAAAAACACCTGAAATAAACGGGTGCTTTTACCTATAATTTCAAGCAAATATTCATTTTTGACAATGAGCGGCCTCATTGGTACGGAATTTAAAAATGATGAAATCCCTTCTTTTAGCTTTAGCAGCAGTTCCCTTGTGCGTATTCGCTTCTGATCAGGCGCCGAAGTGCGATGCTGAAGGCGGTCAGGCGTGTTTTGAGGCGGCGATTGAATATCATCGCGCTC
This sequence comes from Parasutterella sp. St.1A3, assembly GCF_059728705.1. NCBI lineage: Bacteria > Pseudomonadati > Pseudomonadota > Betaproteobacteria > Burkholderiales > Sutterellaceae > Parasutterella > Parasutterella sp. St.1A3. The sequence goes on from NZ_BAAGFK010000001.1 coordinate 971,553, forward strand.
AAGCCTATGACAAAGCGCTTTTGTGTGCGGAAAAATCCTGCATGGAAGGCCACGGCGGCGGATGCTTCTATCTTGGTTTTGCTCGTCAGCAGAAAGGGGAGCATGCGCAGTCCAATCCGTTTTATGAAAAGGCCTGCTCGGCCGGGTATGCCGCAGGCTGCCTGTCGCTTGGAAATAATTATCGCCTCGGCCTCGGTGCAGAGGTTTCAGAAGAGAAGTCCCGCGCCTATTATCAGCGCGCGTGCGATCTCGGTGAGGAGCTCGGATGCTCGCATCTGAAACCGCATGCAGGCTCAATGCACTAAGAATAAATTTCGAAAGGATACCTTTTATGTTTAATGTCAAACCACTTTGCGCCGCTTTGGTTTTAGGCGCCGGTTTTTCTGCCTCGGCATATGCGGAAACTGATGTCTATCATCATGCGTTTGACGCGTTGGGTACGGTGGTCACAACGCAGTTTAAGACGGAGAGCCAGGAGAAAGCCGATTACTGTGAGAAGGTGACAGAAGACGAAGTCAATCGACTTGAACTTCTGCTATCCGCTTATAAGCCCGACAGTGACTTATCTCGTTTAGGCGCGGCCAAAGGCGAGTGGATCAAAATTTCCAAAGACACGGCGGATATTTTGGAGAGGACCAAAGAAGTCTGCGCGATGACTCATGGCGCGCTCGATCCGACCGTCGGCACTCTGGTCAAACTTTGGAGCGTCGACCATGACAATCACCGCGTACCGAGTGATAAAGAAATTGCGGAGGCGCTTCCGAAAGTTGACTGGACCAAGATAGAAGTAAAGAAAGAGGGCGATCAGTATTACGGAAAGATCGGGGCAGGTCAGGAAATAACGCTTGGCGCGACCGGCAAAGGTTTTATCGCGGATAAAGTGATTGAGAAACTCAGAGCGGCCGGCTGTAAAGACGCGCTCATCAGTCTTGGCGGCAATGTGATCACAAGCGGGACGAACTACAGCGGCAATCCTTGGCTGATTGGTCTGCAGGAGCCCGATCTCAAGAGAGGCGGATATTTTGCGGCGGTCCCTTCTCGCGACGAATCGGTTGTGACGAGCGGCGACTACGAGAAGTTTTTTATTAAAGACGGAAAGAAATATCATCACATTTTGGATCCGCGGACGGGACGTCCGGTTCCCGCGACCTTGTCTTCCGTGTCGATTATTCATAAGAACTCGGCTTATGCCGACGGCTTATGCACTTCTCTTTTTGTGATGGGCTGGCAGGGCGCGATTGATTTTCTGAGAGCGCATCCGGAACTTAAAGCCGTATTGGTGGATGAGCCGCTGAAAACCGTTGTGTACACACCGAATTTGGACGACGAGATCAAGTTCACTAATGAGAACTTTAGGATTGGTGTGATTGAGCCGTTAGAAGCGGATAAGGGCCAAAAGGCGAGTGAACCGAAAGCAGGCGATCAGAAGTAGCGAGTCAAGATTTTCTGATTAAAGAAAGGATCGGGCCGGAGATGTTTTCCGGTCTGATCTTTTTTTTGTTTGACGAAAAGGCGCACTCAGAAGAGCCTTTGGAGAAAAAAATAAAGCGGCCGCTTTGACAGTGACCGCTTTACGCAGATATCAGATTAAAGGTTTACTTTTTCTGAGCTGAAGCTCCCGATACGGCTTGAGCCGGTGCTGCTTTAGTTGCCGGAGCCGGAGCGGCAGCGGGTTTTGCAGCAGGAGCGCTGGCGCCGGATACTGACTGAGCAGGCGCTGCCGCAGGAGCGGGCTTCACAGTGTTGGAAGCGGCACCGATCGGCTCTTTCGTCTTCTGATAGAGTTCCTGAGCGATCTTAGCTGCGTCCTTGGACTGGTTAACCGTCTGAGTATTGCCGGTTGAAGCGCCGCTGACAGAAGACGGGTTGTAAGGCTGAGCGTCTTTCTGAAGCTGTTCGGGGGTCAGATTGGCGGGCGGCATCGGGCTTGCGCTTGAGGAAGCGTCTACCGGGAAGAGCCAAGCTTCATCGAGATTCGGGTATGTGCCGTTATCTTTGATGTAAGCGTCAATCTTTGTGTAATTGTGACCTACGTCCTTATGGCAGGCGAGGCAGTCAAGTGTTTGGTTTTGGTAAAGAGCATGCCAAGCGCCGATTGAAGGATTGTTTTTATCCCACATTCTGGAGAGGTCATGACAGCCTCTGCAGGTGTGATAGTTCGTTTCGCGGAACCATTGTATTTCGCCGGCTTCGATACCGGGGCGCTGCTGCATCCAGAGTGTCGGGGTACTGAAGTTTCCAATGATTTGTCCGAAAGCGCTGTGAGAAGCGGCGACCACTTTATGACCGAGCAGGCTGATATAGCCGATTGGTCCGAGAGTATTTTCGGAGGCGTTATACAAGTGGCAGTCGGAGCAGTCGGCGGTTTTGCCGCTCGCGGTACGCGCATGTGAGCCCTGTTTCCATGCGTATGCGACACCGTTCATTGTGTGGCATCCGGTGCTGCAGAATTTCTCGGATCCGAGCCAGTTAACCGCAGAAACCAGTCCGCAGACGGAGAGGATGCCGCAGATAAATGCCGCGCAGAGGATCCAGAATAGTGTCCACTTTGTTTTGAGAGTGATCATAATGTTCCCCAACTCCGAGGCGTCTCATAAAGCCTGAGGCGCCCGGAAATGTTCTGCGGTGCCGAGAGGCACCGCATCAGCCGTAAGGCTTAGAAGGACGTTGCCATACCTACAACAGCTGTGTAGCCGTCGAGGTCGGATCCGTCGAGAGCCTTATAGGCGTTGCCGTAAGCAACTCCGCCGTAAAGCAGAGTTCTCTTGGAGAGCGGATACGTGTATGCAGAGCCGACAGACCATGCGCTGTATTTCGTACCGTCGTCCTTGATCTTGCCCTTAACACCGTTGAGCTGCAGCATCAGGTTGCCGCCCCAAAGCGGTGTTGCCACAGAGATAGAAGCCGCGTTCTGGTTTGCTCCCTTGGTGTAGGAAGAAGCGGCAGAAGCTCCGGAGGTTGCGCTTGCAGAAGTGGAAGCGCCCGAAGATGCGTTAACCGGGAACTGGTTGTAGTTCGGCATTCTTGTTGCGTGCTGTGTGTACTGATATGCGCCGTACAGTGTGAAGCTGCCGAAGTCATAAGAAGCGCCCGCCGTGATGATATTTGTTTTATCGATCTTAGTGGTGTTGCCCTTATGGTCTTCCATTTCGTACATCAGGTTCGAATTGAAGTTACCGACATCGTATGTCATACCGAGGCCGTAGTAGTGGGAGTTCTTAGACCACTTATCGGTATCGGAGCTGACGCCGTTGGAGTACATGGCTGTGAACTGCAGACCGTTCCATTCCTGGGTGCGGTATGCGATGGAGTTATTCTGCCATCCGGTCAGATAGAAGACGCCCTGAAGGTCACCGATCACAGACATGCCTGTACCGATAGCGCTTCCGCCGAGCATACTGTAGTCACCGTCACCGGAGGAGAGGCCGCCCTGACGACCGAATGTTAAACGGCCCCAATGTCCCTGCAGACCGAGGAAAGCCTGATTATTAAAGCCGCCTGATGAGGAAGTGGAGTGGTTAGTCGCGATGGACTCGCCGTTGTTCAGTCTGAAGGCCTGCTGCAATGTAAAGATGACCGCATTGCCGTTGCCGATATCTTCGACACCTTTGATACCCCAGCTGGTCCAATACCAGTTGCCGCTTGTCAGTTCAACTGTTGCGGACTTACCTTTTGTCTTGTGCAGTTTGATACCGGCGTCCAATTCACCGAAGAGTGTGATGGAAGAAGTTGTCGCATCCATCGGGATATTTGCGATCGCGGAGCTTGCGTGGCTCACGTTAATGGAGTGGCCGGAGTGGCCGCGTCCGAAAGCAACGCCTCTTGCGTGTCTCTGAGGACCCGAGCGGAAGCGAACGCCTTTAGTTGCTGTGGAACTGTCTTGGGCCGCCGCAGCTTCGGTGGCGCCGGAAGTTGTATCTGTTTCAGCAGCAGATACGTAAAAAGCCGGGACTAAAGCAGCTGAAATCGTCAGCGCTAATAATGTCTTTTTTGTCATATCAACACCTGCACTTAAAACTACTGGGTTAAAAATCGTTGGAACTTTTATTCCATGGGGACAGTGTAGGAAGCGACATCTTTTGTAAGTACTAACCCGACCCCAATTTAGGTTGTAAAAATTGGTTTCCTTATTAAATATTTAATCAAGATTTAACTAATCAATATGCGTATATTCCCTGAGGGTGAAGTGTTCTACGTAAGAAATACTTAAGAATTTAATCAAGTTTAAGAAAACTCTGAATGAGGAAAAATTTCTTGAAAATGTTGCTTTTTTGCAACGGATTTGCTTTTATGCAGATAAATTTTTTACAGGAAGCAAAATTTTAGGATTCAGTCGCCTTGGTTTAGCCGCGGGCAGAAACAATTGACATTAGAGAAAGCCTTTGGCTTCTTAGCCCGTTTTTAGCTCTTTAGTGTACGCAGTCTGAGAGGAAGGAGAGGGCGAATATTGGGTTAAAAGGAGTATTTTCTCGGAGGTGTTGTTTTAGTTATCGACAGAAGCGGTTTTGGAGAGGATTTTAAGGTTTAGATGGAGGAGAATTTTTGACATTTCGTTGTTTATTCCTAAATTCTTGTCGGGCATTCTCTGATTTCCGCTGAATCTTCCTGAAGCTGCACAAAATATGTTCAAATTTGGATCAGATATTTCACAAGTGCTGTTTCTGCAGTGGCGCCGGTGTCGTCAATTTTTGTCTTCGAAATTTTGAGAATAGGTTTGCCGTCGGCTGTTGTAATTGTGTTTGCAGTGTCGTATTGAATTGCACTTCGGGATGGCGAAGAACATGACAAAATTTCACGGCTTACACCTGGATTTCTGGATTGCAATCAAACTAATCAATTTTTTGTCTTTAAATTTGAAACTGTCCCTTGGCTGCTCTGTCATTATTTAGGAGCCAAAGTTGGTTCCTAAATAGGGACCATTTTGTTTGAAACTCAATGCAAACCAATGAAACCCAATGTTAGCCAATGACATAACTTAATAAGGAGAGTCGCTCGGCGTTATTGGAGTCACAGATATTCAGCGATTTACGATAAGCAGAGAATTAAGAGGGGGGGGTGGCGGAGAGAGTGGGATTTGAACCCACGATACAGTATAACCGTATACCGGATTTCGAGTCCGGCGCATTCGACCACTCTGCCATCTCTCCAGAGAAAAGCGATTCTAACATAAATATAGAAGAGCATAGAATGTCAAGAACTCATTGCTCCGGAAAGTCAGGTCGTACCCATTGGAAGACTTTTAGGATATGATCAGGAGGCAATCGCAACAGTTGTGTGGGTATGAAAATGTTGTAATTGTGTTGCAAGCAAATCATGGATCAAGATTTGAATTTATGATTCTTGGAAAGAATTCCAGACAAGCTACAGAGAAGACTGGAATTCGACTGGTAGGTTTTAAACTCCAAAAAAGTTCTTTAAAAATTAGTCTAAACATCTTATACCATACTTAAGGAGTTCCCCGCGCGAGCAGGGTTGAACCGCTTTGCTCCAGCAGGTCAACGTATTCAACGATTGAGTTCCCCGTGCGAGCGGGGTTGAACCGAGTCTTCCGACCAGATGCTTATCATTTGTTTGGGCTGCTGTTCGCACAGTGCGGCCTTATTCATGTATTCGGAGAGCATTTCAATATTCTTTGTCCAGAGGTTTTTACCTCTCTCGACAATGTAGTTTTTGGCTCTGTCCCCATCTGCCGGATCAACTTTTTGCCTTATTTTTTTCTCCAGAGTTTCTTCGACCCTCGTGAGCAGCGGGAGTGTCTTCGAAGATGCCTGCTCCAGATACTTGGACAAGTGCAGAGGGGCTGACAACCACCGAATCAAATTCAGTGGGACACACCTAGTTTTCTTCAACTGTTCAGCAGATATCCTTCAGATTACAGCTCAAGTCAGAGTCATTCAGACGAGAGCTGTCATCCATATTCATGGAGTTATTCGTTGTCGTGCGGAAAGATTTCCAATTTTCATTTCCGGACAACATTTCAAGACCTTCCCCGATCACCTTATGGAATAGGTAAAACGGATACGCTGGCTCTTTTTTCTTGTTAAAAGCGACCGTTATTTGCCCATTCTGTAGACTCTGAATTGGTAAACCCCGGTATCGCCACTAAAATTAGTAAGTTAACAAAACATTATTAAACTTACTGCCCTTAGGCAATACGGGTGAAGAGAATGGAACTCGATCTGACCGGAAGAATTATTTCAATCGTTCTGCTCATTCTAGCCAGCGGATACTTTTCAATGGCGGAAATTTCTTTGGCCGCCTCTCCAAAAGTGAAACTGCATCAGGCACTGGAAAACGGAGATAAAAGGGCACAGCAGGTGCTCGATCTTCAGGTAAAACCGGGGCCGTTCTTTTCTGTAATCCAGATCGGCCTGAACGCGATCGCAATTCTCGGCGGTATCATTGGTGAGACCGTGTTCTCGCCGTACTTCGAAATGTTTTTCCGCCTGTTTCTCTCGCCGGAACTTTCTTCGTCTCTCGGATTCTTCTGCTCGTTCTTTACGATCACGATGATCTTTGTTTTGTTCGCCGACCTGATTCCTAAACGAATAGGTCTGAATAAACCGGTTGCGATTTCTTTGTCGCTGATCCGCTCTATGCTTTTCCTGATCTGGATCTTCAAACCTTTTGTTCTCATGCTAACAGGTATGAGCAATGCGATCCTTAAAATAATGGGGCTGCCGATAAAAAACGAAACGACAATTACCAGTGAGGACATTATCGCAACGGTCGGCGCCGGTACCGAGGCGGGACTGCTCGACAGAAATGAACAGGAAGCGATTGAAAATGTGATGTCGCTGGAAGACCGTTTGGTCACGAGCGCTATGACTACGCGGGATTCTGTGATCTACTTCGGACTGAATGACACGTTCGAAAAGATCAGACCGCTTATCGAAAAAAATCCGCACAGTAAATATCTGGTCTGCGATTCAACTGTGGACCGGATTATAGGTTACGTGGATTCTAAAGATTTACTGTGCAGGGCGCTTGAAAATGAAAAATTCTCACTGAAAGAAAAAGGACTGATTAAAACTATCGCGATTGTTCCGGATTCATTATCTTTGTCCGAAGTTCTTGAAACTTTCAAAAAGCAGGGCAGGGACTTTGCCGCAGTGGTTAACGAATATGCGCTGACTGTAGGCGTCATCACTTTGAGCGACGTGATGAGTACGGTCATGGGCAGCCTCGTTCAAACGGAAGAAAACGGCTATATCGTTCAGCGAGACGACGGAACCTGGCTGATGGACGGTTCGACCCCGATCGAAGAGGTGGAGAGAACGTTTGAAATCGAAAAGATGCCGGAAGAAGAAACCTACGAAACTATGGCGGGCTTCATGATGTACATGCTGAGAAAGATTCCGAAACTGACGGATAAAGTGGATTTCGGCGGTTATCGCTTTGAAGTTATTGACGTGGATATGAACCGAATCGACCAAATTCTGGTCACAAAACTTCCGAAGGAGCCGGATCAGCCAGACTAATTTGAAGAAAGCCGCTTCGCGCGGCTTTCAGTTTAAGCTGTGAAAATTCCGTAAATGAGCGTACCGACCAAAAGGGCGCAAAGAATGGAGACAAGCCAAATCCAAATTGAAGTTTTAGGTGGCTTTTCCATCACTTCAAGCGTTGTCAGACATTTGGGACAGCGAGTCGCAGTCACGTGTCCGTCTTCAACAACAGCCTTTGGGATGATAGGACTTCCGCAGTGCGGACACTTCACTCGCAGATCGACGGCGGCTCCAGAGGTTGCTGCAAGCCTCTTATCCCGGTGATACAGACGAATCGCAAACGGAGCATCCTCAATGACGCTGAATTCGACAATATCCTTTAGAAGCGGTTCATAGCCGGGATCGAGCTGATTGGCGTCAAAAGTGAAGGTTCTTCCGCCTCCGCAGCTGATCGTTCCGTAATTTCCGTCATCGAGAATTTCGGTGATAACGCCTTTCAGGACAGGGTTCTCTGAATTTTTAATCTGCTCAGTCATATTTTATTCATGAGAGGTACAGCGCTTTTGCGCGATGCCTCCCTCTTTTCAGTTAATGATTCATTATCCTTCGATTTGTTCGTTTTCGGAATCGGTCGCATCCAAAGTAGGTTATGAGACAAAAGAATTTCCGGGCTCATTTTACGGGTAAAATTTTTGTCTATAACTCTCTCTCAAAAAGAACTAACAAAATGGAATTAACCTTCGGAATCCTGCTTTTTTGTATCGCTGCTTTCTTTGTGGCGGGATTTATCGACTCTATCGCAGGCGGCGCCGGTTTTGTGACCGCGCCTTCGTTACTGCTGGTCGGTATGCCTCCTCATATGGCACTCGGTACCGGAAAACTTGCTACAAGTATCGGTTCTCTCGTTGCGCTCTGGACTTTCTGGAGAGGCGGACTCATTCTGATGAAGATTGTTCCGATCGGAATACTCTCATCCATGATCGGAGCCTCGCTCGGCGCTTACTGCGCGCTTCAGATCGCGAGCGCGACAATGGGCAAAGTGATTGTGGTCATGCTGCCGCTCGGTATTCTTTTTACGATCCTTACGGGCGGCTTTAAGCTTGATGAAGGCGAGCTTCCCAAAAAATTCTTCTGGACCAAGGTCACGTTGATCGGGCTTTTGATTGGCTTTTACGAAGGATTTTTCGGGCCCGGCGCGGGAACCTTCTTTTTAATCGCGCTTCATGTGTTTCTTCGCATGGGCATGGTTCAGGCTTCCGGTACTGCGAAGGCTTTCAACATTGCCGCCAACTTTGCCGCTTTCTGCACATTTGCGACGGATGACTGTGTTTCTTATCAGGTCGCTATTCCGTGCGCTATCGCGAGCATGATCGGTAATCGTGTCGGCGCTTACTACGCCATTAAGATCGGCGGCAAGTTTGTGAGAAATATTCTTTATGTGGTACTTGCGGTTCTGATGGTTTCTTTGGTGTATCGCTTCTTCATTGCGTCTTAGCGCAGGATATAAACAAAAATAAAGGCCGCCTAATCAGCGGCTTTTATTTATTTCTCAGGCGCTCAATTTGCCTGCGGTTCTTCGGTCGGCTGATGGTTCCTTGTTACGATTTGTTTTTAAAAAAAGGAGCACAACCATATGACCGACATGACAGTTGTCAATATTTCCGCGATTCAGGCGGTCGCGTTAGCGTCAGTGACTTACTACTTTGGCGTTTGGGTCAGACGCCGCGTGAATATTCTGGAAAGATTTTCCATCCCGACTCCGGTTGTCGGCGGTATGCTGGTCGCTTTTGTGCTTTCCGCGCTGGAAGGATTTGGAATCTGCGCCTTTAAATTTGATACATCGCTGCAGACGCTTCTGATGCTGGCGTTCTTTACCACGATTGGTCTGGTCGCAAGTCTTAGGGTGGTTTTTGAAGGCGGGAAACTTTTGGTTGGTTTTTTAATCGCCGTCACCATTTTGTGCGTGCTTCAAAATCTTATAGGCATGGGCTTAGCCGATTGGTTGGGACTGGACTTCCACTATGGTCTGCTGGCGGGTTCCGTTTCTATGATGGGCGGGCTTGGAACCGCGGCTGCGTTCGGACCGTATTTTGAGCAGACTTATCACATTGTGGGCGGAACAGCGGCCGCGATTACCGCGGCGACGTTCGGCATGGTGATCGCGCTCATCATCGGCGCGCCTTTCAGCCAGTGGCTGATTCGCCGCTATAAGGTTCAAACGCCGAAAGCGGTCGGAAGACCGGAGCCCGAATTAAAGATTCCGGAAGACATTGACACCGCCGTTGTGGACGACACGTCCCCCACTTATACGCCCGAGCTTCTTAAAGCGGGAACCATTGTGGCCGTGTGTATGGCGTTCGGTACGATTCTGTCCATGTTTATGGGTCAGTTTATCACGCTGCCTGCATACATCGGTTCGATGATCGTCGCCGCGATTGTCCGCAATATCGGAGATTTCAGCGGCAAATATACTGTTGAAGGGAAGGGACTGAACACCATCGCGGAAATGAGTCTTGTGCTCTTTGTGACAATGGCGATTAACGGATTAAAGCTGCACGAGCTGGTTCATCTGGCGGTGCCGCTCATGATTATTTTGGCGGCCCAGACCGTTTTGATGCTTGTCTTTGCCTGGGGCGTTTTCTTCATGCTGTTTGGAAAGACTTACGACGCCGTGATGCTGTGCGCAGGCGGTATCGGATTTTCAATGGGCGCGACCGCCAACGGCTTAGCCAATATGCAGGCAATCGCTGAGAAATACGGCTCGAGCCCCAAAGCGTGGCTGATTGTGAGCTTAGTCGGCGCGTTCCTGATTGACTTGATCAATGCGCTGATGATTACCTGGATGGCGACCTGGTAACGATCATGAAACGGAATGTTGCGAATTAAGAGTACTGTTACGAACGCATAAGAAAAAACCAGGACTTGACTGGAAAAATAAATTGAAAATTCGTTAAAGGCCGAATTGATTCAATAAAATACAACCGTGTTCTAGGAAAGGAACATACCATTTACTTTAATTCGTTTAGGAGTATTACCAATGAAGAAGATTGTTCTCTTGCTTGCCAGCATCGGTTTAATGACAGCCGCTCAGGCCGCCTACAAAGACGGTACATACGAAGGCGAAGGTGATGGCAACCACGGCAAGATCACAGTTTCCGTAGACGTTAAGGGCGGCAAGATCGCTAACGTTAAGGTTCTGAAGCACACAGAAACCGACATGATCATTCAGGCCCCGATCGACAACATGATTCCTGAAATCGTTAAGAAGAACGGTGTTGACGGTGTTGAAACTGTTGCCGGTGCAACAAACTCTTCTAAAGGTATTCAGCAGGCTGTTAAGAACGCCCTTGCTAAAGCTCAGTAATTTGAGTTAGACCTCTTTCGATGAATCCGGATTCTCACGAATCCGGATTTTTTTCGTCTTTATCTCTAGTTTCGGGAAGAATCTGTTAATCTACTTAAACGAATAAAACATAAAGGGAGCTGCCATGCAGGAGAGCGACGGAAATCAGCCGACAGCAGAGACTCCGAGAAATACGATACTTATTGTTGACGATGTCGAATTAAATCGCGACGTGCTTTCAATCATGTTCTCTCAAAATCACGAAGTGCTTTTTGCGGAGAGCGGACCTGAGGCGATTGAAATCATACAGAAGCAGTCCAATAGCATCTGCGCGATTCTGCTTGACTATTTGATGCCCGGGATGGACGGTCTGACATTTTTGAAGACTGTTCGCGGTCGGGGGCTTATTGACGATATTCCGGTATTTTTGATTACAGCTTCGCTTGAGCACGATGTTGTGCATCGAGCTTACGATTTGGGCGTGATGGATTATATTCAGCGGCCGATTTCTCCCTTTATCGTGCAGCGCAGAATTGAGAATGTGATTGAGCTGTATCGGACGCGCATACAGTATGCCCGACTTTTAAAATCGCAGAAGCATCTTCTTGAGCGTCTGCAGGCTGCTGAGGACCCAGCTCCGGATATTATGTTCTAGAGAAGAGCATGTAATAAATTCGGCCGCTTTAAGCGGCCGAATTTACGTGGTTTGAGAGGTTTTTATCAGGGTACCGTCATATCAAAACGTTTATCATCCGCGTTCTTATGGCACTGACGGCAGTACACAACGCTCTGCTGGTGTTCCTTATGGCAAAGTGTGCAGCGCAGCTGACCCGCGTGACTGTCATGAGGATTTAAAGCGACTTTCTTTTCCGCGGACGCTTTTGCTAAGTCCGGATAGTTGTGGCATTGCATACAGGTCTTGGATTTGGCGGCTGCAACCGGAGCGGCGCTCTTGTGGCACTGCTCGCAGCTGACGCCTTTGGTCTGATGCTTCATCATGGTCGGCTGGGCTGAAACCGCGGAACATAATCCGATAAAGAGCAGGGATGCAAGCGCGAATTTTAATTTTTTCATATTTTCGGACGGGGCCTTACGGCCCCGTTTTCTCAGGTTTAGTTACCTTCTTTGATGGCTTTGATCGCGTTGTCCGCAGCGACTCTGCCGCTGGTCATCGCGAACGAAGAGGCAGAGCCTTCGCAGCGCAGGTCATAAGAAGAGTCGTAAAGACCGCCGATGTCCTGACCGACGACGTAGAGGTTGTTGATCACGTCGCCCTGAGGATTAAGTGCTTCAAACTTGGGATTGACGGTAACGCCGCCGAGTGTCAGGAAGAAAGCGCGGATGCCTTTAAGCGCGTAGTAGGGGCCTTTTTCCATGTTGAAAGTAGCCAGATGTTCGGGCAGACGGCCGAATTCCGGATCTTTTCCGGCCTTGGCGTACTCGTTGACCTTCTGCATGGTTTCGCGGAGGTTCTTAGCGGGAACACCGATCTGAGCGGCCAGATCGTCGATCGTATCGGCCTTAAACGCCCAGCCTCTCTGCTGACCGATTTCGAATGTCTTCGGCAGTGCTTTCAGAGGAACGCCTGCGTGAACGATCGCGTTGAACGGAAGCAGAGCGCCTTTGTTGACGAGCTGATCGTATTTCTGCTGGTCGATGATGTTGTACATCACGCCGCCCGCGCTTGTCATTGCATTGTAAACGTCTACGAATACCGATCCGCGGGATTCGTTAAAGAAGCGTTTGCCGTGCTGATCTACCCACAGCCAGGGCTGAGCCAGTGCGCAGCGGCCCTGTTTGAGTTCGTCAGCGCCCATGAACTGGTTGATTGGGGGCATATCGGCAAGGTAAGGCGCGTTGCCTGCGAGCGCGTGCATGCCTTTAACGCCTGCGCCAACGAGCTGAGCCATTTGGATACCGTCACCGGTTCTACCGTCTCCGTTCTTGCCGTCGGTAACCGGACCGCGGTACCAAACCGGTTCAAACATGCCGAGCGCGGAGGAGTCGTTCACGTACTTAGCGAGCATTTCTTTGTTGGACTCAAAGCCGCCCGTTGCGAGGATTACTTTCTTTGCTTTGATGATAACTTTTTCGCCTTCACCGTCAACCGCTTCCACGCCGGTGATTTTGCCGTTTTCGACGAGAAGTTTCTTAGCCGGAGTTTCGGTCAGGATCTTGCCGCCCTTAGCGTTGACTTCTTTGGCAAAGCGCTGGATGATTCCGGCGGCGCCGCCCTTGAAGAGGTGCCAAGTCATGAGAGATTCATCTTTGGGGTACATGGTACGGATGCCGCGCATTTCAGCGCCTTTATCCATAACCCAGTCGATAGTCTTTCCGGATTCTTCGATCAGAACGCGCAGGACATGCGGATCGGCTCTGTAGTGATGGAACTGGAGTGCGGCGGTCAGAACCTGGTCAACGGTTGTGTTGATGCCGTTGGCTTTCTGATAGCGAGTGCCGACACCGAGGGAGCCTTCGGGGAAGTTTCCGCCGCCGCCAAGCGCGGCTTCTTTTTCGAGAACGATCGGTTTAACGCCCTGGTCAACCGCGCTCTGAGCGGCTGCAAGGCCGGAGAGGCCGCCGCCGACGATGACGAGGTCGGTTTCATAAACTTGTGTTGCAAAAGCCGGGGCTGAGAAAGCGGCTGTCAGTGCGGATGTGATGGCAAGCGCCATTAACTGTCTGCGAAGCATAGTGAATTCTCCTTGAAGAAAATATTTATTTGTGCTGCAGGCAAAAGATTAGCAAGCTGACGGTTTCGTTAGATATGCAATTATTGCATTAGACTAATTGAGTTAAATGCAAATGAGATAAGTGAAATGTCGGATGTACTCAAGCTTTCTCTGGAAGATATTTCCTTTTTGATGGAGTTGGAAAAGAGCGGCGTTGTGCTGAAGGCCGGTTCTGTGTTCAATATGTCTCCTTCGACCGCGAGCAGAAATCTGACGAGGATTAGCGGCTACTTTCCCACACCGATTTTTAAATTTGAAGGCGGCTCCTGGAGAGCGACGGATTACTTTAAGCTGATTCGTCCGAATCTCATTGAGATGATTAAAAACGCGCAGACGCTGATGGCGCAGAGTTTTGACGCGAAGACTTCGGAGCGGACGTATGTGATTTCGTGCATGATGACCGAGGTGGAGCATGTCGTCGGCGGTATTCTGCCGAAGCTCATGGAGCGTTCGCCGCGCTCGAGACTGGACTTGAGCAAGCATGAAAACGAGCTTGCCGCGGTGGTTAACGGACTGGCGGATTTTGCGATTGTGACCGCAGTCGGACTTCCCGCGGATGTGCATGTGATGCGTCTTTATCCCGTAACGCGCGTCATCCTGGTGCGCAGAAATCATCCTCTCACATTTGAGCGGCGTCAGCTCACCAAAAAGATTCTGATTCCGTATGATCGGGTATCGATTCTCACCGGACGAAGTGCTTCCTGGACGAGTCCCGAGCAGAATATTTTTCCGTATGAGCGCTATATGGAGCACACGCGTTATTCGACATCACGGTTTCACACGGCTTGGGAGGCTATGTCAAAAACCGACCTGATCTGTGTCTGCGGATGGAGAGCAGCGGAAATCGCGATGCGCTCGCATGATTTGGTTGCGCTTCCGCTTCCGATCGATGCGGAAGAGGATGAGCTTTGGAATGTTCTGATTTGGTCGGATGTGCGGCATAAAGATCCGGCGATTATTTGGATGCGATCGCTATTTAGCGAATGGGCTCAGGAGGAAGCCGCCCGTATTGCGGAACTTGAAGAGAAAGGAAAAGGACCGCCTACCTATAAAAAGCGGCGGTCCTCTGCAGGCGTTTAGAAGAAATTATGCTTCTTCGGGCGGGATGACGCAGGCGAGCGCGTTAAATCCCGCGTCGACATAAAGGGTTTCCGCGGTAATGCCGAACGAGGAATCGGAGAGAAGGAACGCGGCAGCGTTTCCGACGTCTTCGATAGAAACGAGCGATCTCAGCGGGCTGACCGAGCGGCTTTGCGCAAGCATTGTGCCGAAGTTTTTAATACCGCTTGCGGCAAGCGTTTTAATCGGTCCGCAGGAGATGGTGTTGGCGCGCATGCCTTTGGGGCCGATGTCGGCGGAGATATATCGGGTCGCAGCTTCAAGCGCCGCCTTGCACAGTCCCATAGTGTTGTAGTTGGGGACGATTTTTTCTCCGCCGAGGTAGGAGAGCGTGAGAAGGGACGCTTTGTGTCCTTCCATCTGAGGAAGAAGCTTCTTAGCGAGCGCGGCGTAGGAATATACGGAGATATTCATGGCCGAGAGAAAGCCCTCGCGCGTGATGCCTTCCAGGAAACTTCCGCTGATGGCTTCGCGGGGCGCCCAGCCGATGGAGTGCACAAAACCGTCGAAGCCGTCGGACCAGCGGTTGGCAAGTTCCAGCGCCGCCAGATCAACGGATTCGTCGGAAGAGACGTCAAGTTTGATGACCTGACCGGCTCCGAGCTCGTCGGCAAAGCCCTGGACTCTGTCTTTAAAGCGTTCGTTATTGTAGGAAAGCGCGAGCTGAGCTCCTTCGCGAGCGCAGGCCTGAGCGATACCATAGGCAATAGAGCGGTTTGAAGAAATACCGGTAATCAGGAATTTTTTTCCAGCAAGCAATGCCATTTTGTTCTTTCCGTAGAAAATAATTAGAGAATTGTACTTCGTTATTTTGTCTTGTCTTGCGCTCCAAGAGCGACCACTGCAGCGTATCCCGGGCGTTCCGGTATATTGAGCGGCTCGATTCGGACGGGCAGACCGAAGCTTTTTTCCAGATTTTGCGCCGTCACAACTTCTTTGACCGCACCGAAAGCGGTGGAACCGTCCCGCATCAGCACAAGCGCTTTATTTGCGATTTCCAGTGCGTGAGTCGGGTAGTGTGTATTGATGACAGATCCGATTTTGAGTTCCTGGGAGAGTCGGCTGAGCAGCTGCAGGATCATCAGCTGATTTTTAAAATCCAAGTTGCTTTCCGGTTCGTCGAGGACCAAAAGTTTAGGTTCGCAGCAGAGCGCACGCGCAAGCAGCGCGACCTGATATTGGCCGCCTGAAATTTCGTTGCAGAGGTAATTCGCAAAAGGCTCGATTCCGGTGATTTCAATCGCTTTATCTGCCGCAATCCAGTCTTTTTTAGAAGGAGACTGAAAAGAGCCCCAGCGGGAAGTTCTGCCGAGAACAACCATTTCGCGGACCGTGAGGGCCAAGACATTGGATTTAGCCTGAGGCACATAAGCGATGTTCTTCCAAAGCGACTTGCAGTCATTGGGTTTTAGAGCTTTTCCGTCGATCAGTTCTTCTCCGTCCGACCAGTGCTGAAGGCCGAGAAGGCACTTTAAAAGCGTTGTTTTACCGGCTCCGTTGCGGCCGAGGATCGCGACGATATCGGACGAATTAAAACTGAAGTTCAGGTTATGAAGAACTTCTTTTCCGTGCGGATAGGTAAATGAGCCGTTTCTGACTTCGATCTGCATGATTGTGCGCTCCTAAAGCCGTGCGCGGCCGTGCCGAAGGATGATCAGGAAGACGGGCGCGCCGATCACCGCGGTGAGAACGGACACCGGGATTTCGACCTCAGTGGCGCTGCGCGCGACGGTATCCGCGGCCAGCAGGAAAAGTCCGCCGAAAACCAAGGAGGCGGGCACCACCGCATTATTGTTGCTTCCGACGAGCAGCCGGCAGAAATGCGGGATCAGCAGACCGACCCAGCTGATGATGCCGAAGAGGCTGACCACACAGGCCGAGATGAGCGTCGCGCAGAGGATGCAGACGGCTCTGAGGCGCGCGACCGGAATACCGAGGCTGCGGGCTTCGTCTTCAGGCATGCAGAGCGCGTTCATTTTCCAGCGCAGGATATAAAGGATCAGTGAAGAGAAGCCGATCACGGGAGCCGCGCTATAGAGATTATCCATTTTTGCGCCGCTGAGGCTTCCGAGCATCCAGTACGTAATGGACGGGAGGACATCCTGAGGGTCGGCGACAAATTTGACGAGATTGATCAGAGCGGTAAAGAGAGCTCCGATGACAAGGCCCGAGAGGATGAGCATTAAGAGTGTTCTTTGACCGCGGACTGAACTGACCGAATAGGCGAGGAAGACGGAGATGAGTCCGAAGAAAAAGGAGACGATCTGCAGGAGCGGTCCTTCGAATCCGAAAAGAATAGCAAGTACCGCGCCGAAGGCCGCGCCGGAGGTTACGCCCAAGGTATCGGGGGTTGCGAGCGGATTATTAAAGATTGCCTGAAAGGCGGCTCCGGCGACAGAAAGTCCGGCTCCTGCGATCACGGCGAGCAGAATTCTCGGCAGGCGCACGCTGCCGATGACCATTGATTCTGTAGAGTCTGCGCCGCCTGTAAAAAGCGCTGAGGCGAGTGAGCTGAAATCAACAGCAAAGCGGCCGATGCCAAGCGAAGCGATCATGAGGACGGCCAGAGCTGCCAGCGCGAAAGCTAAGAGGAGTTTGGTTTTAGCGTTCAAGTTAACAGCTCCTATGCGGCGCCCGGCGTCGGAGTTGAGATTTTCATCGGTTTAGGCTCAAAGAGTTTCTTTAACTGCTCATTCGTGAGTTCGATACCGAAGACCTCCCGATAGTATTTCCGTGCTTCATTATTGAGGTCGATATCTTTGAATTGTTCCGGGTAGATCTTTTTAGCGAGCCAATAAAGAAGGACGGGAGAATCCGCAGACGGCGTATAGGTTCGGTAAAAGCCGAGCGGCAGCTTGTAGACCTCTTTATTTTTAACCGCGCTGATCGGCGCCCACAGCGGATTCTTTATGAGATTTTCCGCCGTATCCGGCGTGAAGTTCGTGATCAGAATGACATCCGGGTTCCAGCTGTAGATTTGCTCCATATTGACCTGCGCGTTTGCGGTTTTAGCGGGTATGGATTCCGAGACATTTTTTGCGCCGACCGCTTCTGCCCAATACTGACCAAAGAAATTTTTACCGCTGGTAGTGACCTTATTGTTCTGATTCTGATAAATCCAGAGGACTTTTTTTCTATTCTGAGGCGCGATGGATTTTGTTCTTTCTTCGATCAGCGCTTTTACATTTTCGGCGTATTTAGAGGCTTTATCGGCTTTTGCGTGATCCGGAAAAAGTTCGTCGAGTGTTTTAATCCAGCTTTTATAGGTTCTGACCGCATCGTACTTTTGAGCGGACGTTGAGAAAGCGACGGTTGGAATTCCAGCGGCTTCAAGCTTAGAGAGGGACTGTTTATCTGCGGCATTGACGAGGACAACATCGGGTTTGAGCTTAAGCACGGACTCGATATTGAGGACATTTCCCTTCATAAAGCCGGTATTTGCTTTTGTGATATCCGGATAAATTTCTGAGAGCAGACCGTTTTGGGCTGCCGCCATTGAGCTCGGATGAATGCCGATGATTTTGTCAGCGCTGTTGAGATAGAGCGTAAGTACGGAAGGCAGCGGATAGATATTGGTGATTAGGATCCGGTTGAGGGAGTCGGGTACTTCGGCGGTATGGCCGGTTTCATCGGTGACGATGCGCGCAGCGGCCGAGCTGATAAAGAGTGCAGCTGAAGTGAGCAGAGCGAGGATCTTGCACGATGTGTTCATTTTTTTCATTTGAGGTTAACTGTTTTTGTCATTGTTGCACAAAGCCGGCCTCAAAAAATAAAGCGAGTCCTCTGAAAAAAGCGAAGGCCGCTTGAAGCGGCCTTGCAGTCCTAATTCAAAACTGAATTATTTAGTTTTTTTAGGAGCAGGTTTCTGTGCGGACTGAACGTCAGCGACCTTAGCGTTCTTAACGAGGTTGCTGAGGTAGTTTGCAGCGTTCTGGCGAGCGACGACGCCTTCAACCTGATCTTTGATCTTGTCGAGTTCGGGGAAGGGAACTTCTCTCTTATCTTCGAGCTTGATCACATGGTAGCCGAGTGAGCTGTGGAACGGGATCGGAAGAACATCGCCCTTATTCATGCCCATAGCGGTTTCAGCGAAACCGGGGATGATGATGCTGCGGATGTTGGTGAAGGGGATTTCTCCGCCGTTGGCCGCGCTGCCCTTATCCAGGGATTTTTCTGTGGCGAGTTTGCCCATATCCGCGCCGTTTTTGATCTGAGAGATGAGGCTCTTGGCTTCATCTTCGGACTTGACCAGAATATGGCGAACTTTGATTTCGTTCGGGCTGTACTGTTTTTTCATATCCGCGTAAGCGTCCTGAATCTGCTTATCGGTGACCGGATGAGCAGCGGCGTTGCGGCGTACGAGTTCGTTAGCGAGAATCTGAGTTTCGCGTTCTGCGAGCAGTGTCTTAATTTCAGGAGTCTGCTGAAGTTTCAGCTTACGTGCTTCCTGACCGATTACTTTTTCGCGAACAAGAATATTACGTGCGGCCTCAGCCTGTTTTCCCTCATCTTTGATGCCCTGCTCAGCGAGAAGGTTCATGAGTTCCTTTTGTTCGGCTGCCGAAACCAGCTGGCCGTTGACAGTGAAAGCCGTCTGAGCAGAAGCGGGAATTGCGGCGGCAAGTGCAATAGCGACAAGAACTTTTTTCATTATTTTTTCCATAAACAACGGGAGATTAAATTATAGCGATAATAATCACTTATTCTGTGCGGTAAAAACCCTAAATATCATTAAAGAATACCCACTGATTTTGGATTTGCAATATACACAAATTCATTAAAATAACGCATCTTATCGGATAGGTGTTTAAAAGCACTTGAAGGGAGGTAAGAACCTTGTTTTTATGGCGTTATTCGAGACGAATCTATATAAATGATTATGGAGCGAAAGTGTTTCTGCAATAACAAAGCGGCAGAGATTTATTGTTTCGTGAGGACTATGAAGACTAGTTTATTTTTATGTTTTTACGAACTTTTACTGACCAGTGGCGAACGAGTTCACAGAAAAGAGGAGAAGTCTGCTGAAGACGAACTTAGCATTCATCGATAAAACTTATTTGTCTTCAGAAAGTATAAGAGGGGTTAATTTAAGTGAATGTGCTTGAATATTGAATTGAGCGGCGAATTGTTCTGTTCCGAGGCAGCGGAACAGATGAGACGGTAAATCCGTCGGACAGGGATATGGTGAAGCGCGTGCCGCTTACAGAGGCATAAAAAGAAAACAGCGCATTCAGCGCTGCGAAGCAGGGATCAAGCCGGATTTCCCATATATCCGGCATAAGACATACAGGAAGCAGGATCAATCAGCCGCGCAATAGCGGCTGATTGATAAGTATGTTTAGTGTCGGGATTCGCTCGGGGCAAGAAGCGTCATATTAATATTGTGAATCCCGTGGCCGATAAACGGCTTGAGGTATTCGTACACGATACGGTGCCGTTCGATTTTCGGCAGTCCTTCGAAGCGGCGAGAGATCACGAACAGGTGATAGAGCGTACCGGCGGCGGGTTTAAAGCCGGCTTCTGGACGAGAATAATCTGTAAATCTCAATTCAATAGGAAAGATTGGCTCTAGTGCCTGCTGAATTCTTTCCAAAGACGGGGTATGGCTCATTTTAGTTTTCCTTCCGAATCTGAGTCGGAGATGAATCGGGAAATATAAAACCCGACGCCTACAGTAAAGATAAGCGTCAGACCCATCAGCCCGAAGAGTTTGAAATTCACCCACACATCTGTGGAGCATGTGTAGGCAACTATAAGATTAAGGATGCCGACAACTGCAAAAAAGACAGTCCAGCCTTTTAATAAAGTTTGCCAGGCATTCTCGGGAAGTGCAATCTGTTTACCGAGAAGCGACTTGAGGTAATTTTTACCGGTCACAGCGCCGAACGTCAGAATTGCGGCGAAAATCCAATAAAGAATGGTTGGCTTCCACTTGATGAACATCTCATCGTGGAGCCAGATTGTTAAGGAGCCGAACACCAGGATTACGGCAACAGAGATCCAAAGCATCGGATCGATTTTTTTGCCGGAGATCAGCTTAAAGAGGATCTGTGCGAGTGAGACGACGATTGCGGCTGCGGTTGCGCAGATGACAGGCGCCTGTGTCGGATCAAAACCACTGCCAAGCCACTGGTTGCAAAGCGAGGCGGCTTCATCCGCTCGGTTCTGAGCAAATTTAAATGTGCCGAAGAAAAGAATAACCGGCAGCAAATCGTATAAGAACTTCAAAAAATCCTCGCTAAGTGGACTGGGACACAAACAAAAATTTTGCAACCGCAAAATTTTACTGAAAAATGCCTAATTTGTTAAATACAAACCTCATTAATGAAAATTGTTACCTCAGGCATCTTAGACAGCCTGAGAGTTTGCCTAATCCGCCTGAGGAGCGGCTTAAGCAGTTTTTTTATCACGGAGGAAGATCGAGACAGCCCGGATCGGCTCAAAGAAGATCTTGAAGCCGAAAACGGCCCTAAAGCGGATCCTGCCTTGATAGAAACAATATCCCGGAACGTCGGACCGGCAGCTGATTGGCTGTTTAATGACTTGAAAGTCGAATTCACAAAACGCCCGTGCCCGGATTTCAGTAAAACAGATCCGAGACGAACCGGCTCATTCGTCAAATGCATCGATAAAAACGCTTTGTTCTTTTTGCAGCAGTTCCAAAAACTCGGCGGTTTGGTTTTGACAGAAACCAATATGACCAATCTGCTGACAGAAAAAGGACGAGTGAGCGGAATTGAATATTCTTGTCCGGAGGAAAAGAATAAAAAAACTCCTCGTTTCGGATGTTATTTTGGCGACAGGCGCTTTCGGAGCAGATGCTTCTTACTATCCGAAATCTCTCGATAAAGTGCTTTATTACGGCACGAAGGAAGAGGACGGATAGGGATGCAGATCGCGCTCAAGCACGGCGCTTCTCTTATCAATGAGCATGATTACAAGCTTTTCCCGAATGCGGTTGAAATTGCCAAAGGCGTTCCGTTAGTCGCCACCGCTCCGGTTGGTGTCGCAACACCCAAAGGCGGCGCGCTCTTTGTAAATCACGAAAGGAAGAGATTTATCAATGAGAACTGACCGCTCAGATGCTTCAGAAGCGCGGCAAAAAATTCTATGTTCTGTTCGATGAACATTCATGGAACGTATTTAAGCAGAAGGCATTTAGAGATCATCTGATCAAAGAGCCGGAAGACACAGAAAAGTGGGATGAAATTATGAACGACGGAGAACCGGTTTTAGTGAAGGCGGAGAATCTTCAGGAACTTGCCGACAAGACCGGCATGCCGCTCGAAAATCTTTCCGAAGCCATTGATGCTTGGAACTACGACGTTAGAGAGGAAAGGGATCAGGCTTTCAACCGAGAAGAGCTTGAGCATTTTGTCAAAGAAGGGAAGGTTTATCTTCTGGAACAGAAACCCCGATTCGCGTCTACGCTCGGCCGTCTCAGAGTCAATCCGCTAATGCAGGTCCTGAATAAGAAAGGCGCGCCGATTCAAGGTTTGTACGCGGTCGGAAATATCGTGGGCGGATACTCCTCTCAAAACAGTGCAGGTCCGCTGCGGACAACATGGGCATTGGTTTCGGCTTTTACCTGCGCGGATCATCTTGAAAAGGAGCTGAAAGACCAAAAGGCCGAAAAATAAATTTAATCAGTACAGGCTGCTTTATTTTCTGATTTTCTGATCAGAACAAGCGTCTGCCGATTGATCGCCTCATCGATCGGCAGATGTTTTTTTTGAACGATCGACAGAGGTTTATTTAATAAATAAGCGTCTGCCTGATGAGGGCTTATCGGTTTCTCGTTATTGATGACGAGAATTGATTACAAACGGAAAAATCTTTTTTATCCCGATCAGGGATTTCTTTAAGTTTTGTTAAGCCATACGGTATATCCTTTCCCGGTTAAGTTAAGAACCTTTCGTTCAATTAGATTTAGATGAAAATTACAAAGAAACTTGCGCTTGCGGCTTGCGTCGCAGGAGCTCTAACTATGATGAATGTACAAGCACAACCGACCCCGGCGCCTCAGCCGGCCGCGCAGTCTGCATCTTTGCCTGCCGGCGTAACTCAGGGCCCCACCGTTGAAGGAATCACTGAGTATCGTTTAGCCAACGGCCTTCGCGTCGTTCTCTTCCCGGACGACTCTAAAGCGACCGCAACCGTAAATATGACGTACCTCGTCGGCTCCAGACAGGAAAATTACGGCGAAACCGGTATGGCGCATCTTCTTGAACACCTTATTTTTAAGGGAAGCAAGAATTATCCGGATCCCACTAAAGAGTTCACAAACCGCGGTTTCCGTATGAACGGATCCACTTGGCTTGACCGTACCAATTATTTCGTGTCCTTTACTGCTAATGAAGACAATCTCGCTTTCGCTCTGGCCTGGAGCGCTGACGCTATGCGCAATTCTTTCATCGCGAAAAAGGACTTGGACAGCGAAATGAGCGTGGTTCGAAATGAATACGAAATGGGAGAAAACTCTCCTTCGAGCGTGCTCTTTAAACGTCTTCAGTCCATGATGTACGACTGGCACAACTACGGCAAGAGCACTATCGGCAACAGAAGCGATATCGAACACGTCAGGATCGAAAACCTTCAAAACTTCTATCATCGCTACTATCGTCCCGATAACGCCGTGCTCACGGTCAGCGGCAAGTTTGACGTCACGAAAACGCTCGCGATGATCGCTAAAGATTTCGGCAATATCGAAAATCCGAAAGAAGCGCTGCCTGAAGAATGGACGGTAGAGCCGACAGCGGACGGCGAGAGAGTCTTTGAAATCCGCAGAAGAGGCGAGTCTCAGCTCGTTGCGGTCGGATATCGCATTCCGAGCGCGCTGCATCAGGATTTTCCGGGCACCGAAACCGCAACCGATGTGCTCGCCGATACTCCTTCCGGCCGTCTTTATGAAGCACTGGTCAAAACAGGTCTGGCGACCAGTGTTTTCGGCTATGCGATCGGTGCGAAGCAGCCCGGTTTTGTCGTCTTCGGCGCAACTGTGAAGAAAGGCGAAAGCTTGGAAAAAGTTAAGGACAAACTGATCGAAACGATCGAAACCTCCTTAACGAAGGCGCCGGTTACGGAAAAAGAACTCAACCGTGTGAAGGCTCAGGCCGAAACACAGTTCGAAAGAGCTTTCTCCGATCCGGAAGGGTTCGGTGTCGGACTCTCCGAATACATCGCGCTTGGCGACTGGAGACTCTTCTTCTACGGCCGCGATCAGATGAAAAACGTTACCGGCAAAGAAGCTGATGAAGCGGCGAAGAAGTATTTTGTGCGGGATAACCGGGTCGTCGGTATGTTCATTCCGGATGATGAGCCTAAACGCGCGGAAATTACCGCCGCGCCTAGTGCAGAAGAAGTACTCGCGACCTATAAGCCCAAAGCAGAAGCTCAGAGTGCGGAAGCCTTTGATTCTTCTTTCGATAACCTGAACGCGAGAACCACCCGTATTGACGTCGGCAATCTGAAGATCGCTCTGCTTCCGAAGAAGAACAGAGGAGAAACCGTGACGGTTATGATGAATTTCCGCTACGGCGACGCCAAGAGCCTCTTCGGCCGGTCCGCTGCGAAACAGATGACCGCTTCAATGCTGACTCGCGGTACCGATAAGCTGACTCGTCAGGATATTGACGACAAACTTACCGAACTGAAAGTCCAGGGCGGTCCCTCGGGTTTTGTGACCACGCGAGAAAATCTGCCCAAAGCGCTTGAACTCGTATTTAGTCTCTATAAAGACTCTTCCTTCCCGGAAGATGAATTCAAACAGCTGAAGAAGCAGATGATTGTGATGCTTGAAAGCATGCGCGACAAGCCCGACATGCTCGCAAAGAACGCGATCGATCAGCACTTCAACACATATCCGAAGGGAGACGTCCGTTACGAGCCTTCTATTGCGGAAGCGCTCGAAGAGCTTAATAAAACGGAAGACAAGGATCTGAAGAACTTCCACAGCCAGTTCTACGGAACCGCACGCGGAGAAATCAGTATTGTCGGAGATTTCGACGCTAAAGCCGTTGAAAAGCTGATTCGCGAAGATTATGCCAAGTACGTTTCGAGCGCCCCGTACGCAGAAATTTACAAGGAATACAAACCGGTTAAGGCCGAACGCATCGTGATCGATACTCCGGAAAAAGAAAACGCGACGATTATCGCGCGTTCGGATTTCTCCATGAATGACACCAACCCGGATGCGCCGGCGCTTCAGGTAGCCAATTGGATTCTCGGCGGCGGTACAGGTCTTTCCAACCGCTTAATTGATCGTCTGCGTCAGAAGGAAGGTCTTTCTTACGGTGCCGGTTCCGGCGTGAAGATCCCCGGCAAGGGCGATCAGGCGAGCTTTATTTTCAGAGCGATTGTCGCGCCTCAGAACCTTCTGAAGGCCGAAGCCAGCGCCAAGGACGTGATTGCTAAAGCGGTTAAAGACGGCTTTACCGATGACGAGGTGCGCGAAGCGAAGAAGGGTCTGCTGCAGTCGATGGATGTCGCCCGCTCTCAGGACCCCATCGTCGCAAGCTCTTGGAATGACAAGATGAGTCTTAACCGTGACTGGAGTTTCTCCAAGGCGCGCGCCGAGGCGATTAAGAATCTGACCACTGAGCAGGTCAACGCGGCGCTTCGTAAATACATTAAGCCCGAAGATATGACGTTCGTACTTGCGGGCGATCAGAAGAAAGCTCAGGCAGCACAGAAGAAATAATACAGTCGCTGCATAAAAACAGAGCCTCGTTTCTTTGCGGAAACGAGGCTCTTTTCGAACGGGCCGGTTACGGCGTCTTATATCCGAACTTGTGGCACTGATCGCATGTCAGAACCGAAGGTTCATGCTGCTTATGGCAGTCATTGCATGAAATCGATTCATCGTGTCCGTAGTGCGGGTTCGGGTTAAGCTTCGCGGTTCTTTGTTTGACCGCGTCTCTGCTTCCGTGGCACTGCAGACAGACAGCATCTTCAGGCATTTCTCTCGGACGAGTCTGTCCGTGACAGGTGTCGCACTGCATATTCATTTCCTTATGCTTGCCTTTCAGAGTCATCTGAGCGCTGGCGCCGGAACTGAATACGAGGAGAAGGGAGGCAGCGAGTGCCGCAGCTAATCCGATCTTCATTACTCAGCTCCTTACTGCATCAAAGCTTTCATGTGATCGGCAATCGCCATACCGATAACAGAAGCGGAAGTCAGCTGAGCACCGCCGACGTAGTTGTCATAGAAGAGACCGCCGGCAGCGTTGCCTACAGCGTACAGACCCTTGATCGGACGACCTTCGGTGTCAAGGACCTGGCCCTTGGTGTTGATGAGCGGGCCGCCGAATGTGGCTGTCATACCGCCCTGGAACGGAACGGCGTAGAACGGAGCCTTGAGAATCGGACGAGGATTCTTGTGGGTGTTCGGCGGAGTCAGTTCACCGAGTTTCCCGTTCTGAAGCGCTGCGTTGTATTCGTCAACAATTTTCTTCAGTTCGACCGGATCCAGACCGGCTTCTTTAGCAAGACCTTCAATAGTGTCGGCTTTGTAGACCGGAGCTTTCTTGGATTCATAAGAGAACCAGTCGTTCTTCAGCATCGGAAGATTGTGTGTGTCTTCGTCAACAATCATGTAGCCCCAGTTGTCTTTTGTCAGAGCGGCGGTGTCGCGGGCCATCTGAACGTATGTCTTGCCTTCGTCGGTGTAGCGCTGAGTCTGTTTGGAAACCGCGATACCGGTGTTGACAATGTTAAGCGGGTTGGCGCCTGTGGGTCCGTGTATCGGGCCGCAGTGGTACTGATCAACATTGACGACTTTCGGGAAGTAGGGGCCGGTAAGAAGAATGCTTTCGCCTGTGACGGTGTTGGAGCCGCGAACCGGCATGTTGGCTGCGGGAACGCCGGACATCATGGTGAGCATCATCTTGTTGGCAGAGAAGCCGCCGGTCGCCATGACAACGCCGAGCTTGCCGAGGTATTCTTCAAAGCCTTTGCGGGTCTTAACGCGGGCGCCGATCACATCGCCGTTCTTCGGGTTGTCCAAAAGCGCGACAACTTTGGCGTTGTAAACGATCGGGATGTTCAGTTCTTTGGCTTTGTTCAGCAGATAAGTCATCAGCTGTTTTCCGCCCGGTTTCTGTTCGCCTGTGGTGAGGTGGGCGCGCTGCAGCATCGGCCAAACGAGTTTGGCGCCGACGTTGTACTGGACGCCGACGTAGTCATGCAGTCAGTTGAGTGTTTCGTCAGCCTTTTCAGCGACAAGGCGTGTCAGAGCGGGATCGCCTCTGCCCTGAGAAACTTTCATCATATCTTCGTAGAATTTTTCTACGGTGTCGCCGGTCTGAAGACCTTTAGCCTGCTGCATCTTGGTGTTGACGCCAAGCATGAAGCCTGCGGAGTAAACCGTGTTGCCGGCGGCAGAACCCATTTTTTCAAGAATCACGGGTTTGAGACCGTCCTGAGCGGCGCGGATTGCGGTAACGATACCGCCGATACCCAGACCGCAGATGACGAGGTCATAAGTCTTCTGAGGAGCGGCTGTCTTTTCGGCCGCATTGGCGGTCAGGGAGGCGGAAGCAAAACCTGTGGCCATGGTGGCAAGTAAGCTGCCTTTGAGAATAGAACGGCGAGATGTCTGCATATTGATTGTTCTCCTTGGTAGATGGATCAGCAAACGTGCTGAACATGATCGATATGCTAAAAAATGTTACACGCACATCATCCGTAAATCAACGCTTGACTTTAAGTTAAATTTTTGCTAATGATTTATTTCGCATACTTCGCGGCGTTGATGCCGGCGATTCGCCCGAACACAAAGGCGTCTGTTAGTCCGTTGCCTCCGAGCCGGTTTTGTCCGTGAACGCTGCCGGTAATCTGACCCGCAGCGTAGAGTCCTGCAATCGGCCGACTGTCGTTGTCCAGAGCACGGGCTTCTTCATCAATTGCAATGCCGCCGAGTGTGTAATGCACCCACGGGTACATGCCGACCGCCCAGAAGGGGCCGACCTTGGGACGGTTCTGAGCGGGAACTTCTTCGAGAGAGCGCTTAACCGCCTCGGACGGCACATTGATTTCTTCGCAGAGCGCTTCAATACTGTCCGCTTTCCATACCTGACCGGCAAAATAGGCCTGATAAAGATGCTTTTTCTGAAGCTTGTCCAGAAGATTTAAATTCGCGTTGTCCACGATCGTAAAGCACTTCTTTTTACCCTGACCGATGAGTGCGGAGCTGAGCTCTTTGCGAGTCGCGCCTTCATTGGCAAAACGATGTCCGTCTTCGTTGATAAAGATCATGCCGTGCACGAGCACGTAGATTCTCGCCGAATACTTGTTGAGGTAGGAGCCTTCCGGCACACATTCGATAAAGTCCATGTTTTCGGTTTTAACACCGGACTTCATGGCGCTTTCCAGAACCTCTCCCATTCCTTTCGAGTCGGAATAATAAAAATTCAGATCCGGAACATAGCGCTTTAAAAGGCGAGGGTTTGCGCCGAATCCGCCGGCGGCGAGAACGAGCGCGCGGCATCGAATTTCGATCACATCGGTTCCGGATACGGCTTGGACCGTAAAGCCGCCGTCCGCATCTTTTTCAAAAGCTACAAAACGAGTGGAGGTAAGAATCTGCACGCCGTTTTTTAAGCAGGCTTCTGAAAGTTTCTGGACGTAGGCTTTGCCGACGGCAAGGATCGGCTTATGGCACCTTCGATAGTAGGATCCGTAAATTTGATAAATCTGATCTTCAAAAACCACACCGAGTTCTTTGAGCCACTCAAGCGTCGGGTAGGCAAATTCGGCAAGACGAGCCTGTGCTTTTGGATTGCCTTTTCCGTTCGCGGACTCCAGAATATGCTGATAGAAAAGCTCTTTGCTGTCGGCAATTCCGTACTTTTTCTGCAGTTCCGGATCCGGCGCGTTGAAGTATCCGCCCGAGATCAGCGTGTCTCCGCCGATAAAGGATTCTTTGTCGATCAGAATCACGTCCCTGACGCGGCTTGATGCTTCAAGCGCGGCGCAAAGACCCGCTCCGCCCGCGCCGACAACCAGTACACGGCAGCTGATGGTTTTCTGAGCGGCAAGCACAGCGCTTGGCAGCGCAAGAGACGCCAGAGAGATAAAGGATCTGCGCTTCATGAGTTTTGCATCTCTCTTAAAAATTCATTGAGCTCAACCGGGTTTTCCAAGTCCAGTTTGGCAAAAATATTTGCGCGGTGAGACTGCACCGTGCGCTCGGAAATTTCCAGAATCTCAGCGATCCGACTGTTCGGAAGTCCTTTAGCGATTTGATAGGAAACCTTCTTTTCCGCGGCGGTTAAAGTCTCAAACTGCTCACGAAGACTTTCCGCGTAGGCTTTTTCTCTGCGGACCTGTTTGTTTTTGGCAACCGCCTTGCTGACCAAATCTAAAAGTTTGTCCGGATCCGGCGGTTTGACCAGAAAATTAAAGGCGCCGTTTTCCACACAGCTGACCGCCATTTCAATATCGCCGTGCGCGGAGAGAAAGATAATCGGCAGATCTGAGCCCACGCGCTTTAATTCGGCCTGCAGCTCGATTCCGGTCATGCCCTCCATGCGAACGTCGAGAATCAGACAGCCCAGACGCTCCGGATCGTCGCTGCGCAGAAAATCTTCCGCGCTTGAAAATGATCTTGTCTGAAGACCCGCCAGGTTCAGAAAGAAGCTGAGCGAGTCGCTCACCGTCTTATCGTCATCGACGATCCGGATGATCGGCGTGAGAAGTTTCATAATTCGGTCTCCGGTTTGTTGAGGTTAAAGCTCACAATCAGTCCGTGAGGAGTACGTTTTTGGAAATTAAGGTGCGCGCCGTGATTCTCAATGATCTCGACCGCGATGGACAACCCGATGCCTAAACCTTCCTGTTTATCGCTTTTTGTCGGTTTGCCAAGCTTAGCGAAGCGCTCATCGGAAATTTCCGGCCCGTTGTCGGAGACGGTAACGAGCCAGCGATTCCTCTGATCCTCCACAAGACCTCAACCTGAGGCTGATTCTCCGATTCAGCCGCTTTCACAGCGTTTTTAAGAAGATTCAGAATAACGAGTTCGATCTCAAAGCTGTCGCCTCGGGCTTCACAGCTGCGGGGCATCTCGACTCGGATGTCTGCTTCGTGGCGTTCGTCGTTTCGGATGCTCGATACCGCTCGCTCGACGATTTCAGTGAGTTCGAACGAGCCCGAGCGGTTCGCGGTGTGTTTGGCGTACGATCTCACGTGTTCGACAATGTCGCTCGTTCGTCTTGCCTGCACGCAAAGCTGCTCGAGCGCGTGACTGACTCGACTGTCCTTAATGCCGAGCTGCGAGAGCAGAAGCTTGAGCCCGCTCGAGTAATAAATCATATTGGTGATCGGCTGTTTGACTTCATGCGCGAAAATAGAACTCATCTGAGAGATAACGCGGCTTTTTTCGAGGCGATCGAGTTTTTCTCGGTTTCTCTGCGCTCTTCTCTCCGTAGCGCGCTGCGCGGCAAGCGCAAATCGAAGCTCGTTGGTTCTTCGGTTCACCAGCACATTGACGCGAATAATATGAATAATCAGCGCAAACAGCAGTGCCGCAGCAAGAGCAAATTCAGTGCGGTACTCCATCACAAAAGCCTTGACGGTGGTCTCGCGCAGATGCGCGTACGGACCGAGTTTTAAGTCTTTCATGAGATCAAAGACTTTTAAGAAACCGCCCGCGGGGACCCATTCGAAGCCGCCGTCGCGCTTAGGCATGGAAAGAAGAGAGAGCGTCACGGCTTTGACCGCGCCGGAGGGCGCGCCGTCTAAGGAAAAGAACACCGCGTCCGGGTACATTTCTGTCGATCGCAGACAGCGGCCCGGACCGCGCTTCGGATCGAGCACCCGAAATTCATCCGCTTTAACGATGCCGTCCCGCACAAGATCTTCAAGCTGACACGGCCCGAGAATGCCCGCATCCGCTTCTCCAACTTTGATGTAGGTCGATACGTCCGGATACTGATAATTCGTAAAAAGCGTGCGCTTAAAGAAGGAATCCGGATTGAATCCGCGTTTGGCGACTTCCCCGAGCGCAAGCAGATAGCCGTCAAAATCCTTGGAGTCGGTCGCGGTCACAACCTTGTCTTTCAAATCCTCAATCGAGCGGATGTCGGTTCTGTCCTTACGGGTTATAAAAACCGAGGAAACCGCTTCGTCCGCGCTCAGCGCGTGCGATCTTCGAACGGTCGCGATCTGCTGCGCGCCTTTGCTGTTGATCAGCGTCACAAAACTGCCCGCGGAGGAGAGCAGAAAGTGCGGTTTCTTTTCTTCAATATCAGAGAGAAGAGAATGCGGATCAATCTCCACCACACTGATCTTGTTGTCTTTGAGCGTGTGCTGCAGATGCTCCATCGTCGGAACAAAAGTTCCGAGATAGAAATCCGGATCAAAAGTGTCAATCAGTCCGATTCTGATTTCCTGAGCGCTGCCGGGCTGCGCCGCGGTTGTCAGACAAAAGAAGAAAGACAGCAGCAGTAAGATAGATTTGAACATTAGGAAAGTGTCTCGCAAATCTTGCCGTTAGGCTATTAGTGACATAACTAATCCAATAAGCGTAAAACGGGCAGGGCGCAAAATAAGTGCGATAATTGCAGTTCTAAAATGAGAATGGTTCCTATTACTGTTCTTTTTATTGCAATGTAACGGATACGATGTATGGCACAGAAAGATAAGAAAATTGTGACCCTTTTAGATGTACCTCAGGGCGCGACGTGTGTTCTGGTGGGTTGGGGCGGTTTAGAGACGCAGGATGTAAAAAAACTGACCGATGTCGGTGTTTTTTTAGATCTTCCGCTGATCGTCCTGAATGTAACGTCTTCCGGACCGATCGTTGTCGCAATCAATGACGCGCATATCGCGATCGGAACCAACACCGCAAAGCACATGCAGGTTTATCTGAAGGAATAAATATCAATGCTTTTAAAAGATATGAAACCGGGCGAAAAAGGAATTATCGTTCAGTTCAGGCCCGGACAAATTGAATATCGCAGGCGTCTTCTTGCTCTTGGCGCGCTTCCCGGCACCAAGTTTGAAGTCGCGCGGGTTGCGCCTTTGGGAGATCCGGTGGAAATCAAACTTCGCGGCTCTTTCATCAGCGTGAGAAAGGGAGAGATTGAAATCTTGGACGTTAAACCGCTCGATTAATTAGTGCAATGAAGAAGAATATTATCGCTGTGGTCGGCAACCCGAACTGCGGCAAGACGACTCTATTTAACGGACTGACAGGATCACATCAGACGGTCGGCAACTGGCCCGGCGTAACGGTCGAACAGATCGTCGGAGAGTTCACCTACAAGGATCGTCAGGTCAAAATCGTTGATCTTCCCGGTATCTACTCCCTTCAGCCGAGTTCGGCTTCGAGCGAGGACGAGCGCGTCGCGCGCGACTACATCCTTCAGGACGAAGCCGAACTTATCGTCAATATCGTGGATGCGAGCAATTTGGAGCGCAACCTGTATCTGACGACTCAGCTCATTGAGATGCAGGTACCGATGATTGTGGTGCTCAATATGCTTGACATGGCTGAGAAGCATCAGCTCAGTATTGATCCGAAGAAGCTTCGTGATCAGCTCGGCTGCCCCGTCATCGGTATCGTGGCAGCTAAAGAGCGCGGCTTAAAAGAGCTGTGCGCCATGATTGATTCCGAGCTCAATAATCTTAAAGTGCCGCCGAATCCCATCCGATTCAGCGACAAAATCGAAAAAGCCCGAGACAAAATCGCAGCGCTTCTGGAAAAGCAGGGCGTGGAGCGGGGCGCCTGGACTGCGGAACAGCTGCTTGAAGGCGACGCCGCGATGGATACCTACCTCAAGGGCGTTGATCTCACAGAAATCAATCAGATTATCGATGAGACGGATAAGGCTTATGAGGGAAACCTCGATATTGAAATGGCTGATGTGCGTTATCAGTTCGTATCAAAGGTTACCGAAGCCTGCCTGACGCGCAACGGCGAAGTCACGCAGAGCACAACCGACAAAATCGATAAGATTGTTCTGAACCGCTGGCTCGGCATTCCGATTTTTCTGCTGATCATGTACCTGATGTTTGTCTTCTCGATTAACATCGGTTCCGCTTTTATCGATTTCTTTGATATTTTGTTCGGAGCGATCTTTGTTCAGGGATTTGGCAATCTGCTCACAAGCTGGGGAACGCACGAATGGCTTAAAACGATTTTAGCCGACGGCATCGGCGGCGGTATCCAGACGGTTTCGACCTTCATTCCTGTGATCGCCTGCCTCTTTCTTTCGCTTTCATTCTTGGAAGATTCGGGCTATATGGCGCGTGCGGCCTTTGTGATGGACCGAATGATGCGCTTTCTGGGACTGCCCGGTAAATCCTTTGTGCCGCTCATTGTCGGCTTCGGCTGCGGTGTTCCGGCGATCATGGCCGCGCGTACCATGGAAAAGAAGTCCGATCGCATCACGACCGTCATGATGGCGCCTTTTATGAGCTGCGGCGCTCGTCTTCCGGTTTATGTGCTGTTTGCGACCACCTTCTGGCCGCTTGGCGGACAAAATCTGGTGTTCTCGCTTTATCTCATCGGTATTTTGGTCGCCATCATCACGGGATTCATCCTGAAACGCACCGCGCTTCGCGACGAAGCGGGCGCCTTTGTGATGGAAATTCCGCCGTATCACATGCCGACGATCAAGAACCTTGCGCTGCGTACCTGGGACCGCTTAAAGAGCTTTATCCTCAAAGCCGGTCAGCTGATCGTCATTATCGTCGCGGTACTCGCGTTTTTGAATTCTCTCGGAACGGACGGCTCGTTCGGCAACGAAGATACCGACAAATCTGTCCTCTCTCAGATCGGAAAGACGATCGTTCCGGCTTTTGAACCGATGGGACTTTCTCAGGAGAACTGGCCTGCCGCCGTAGGTGTCTTTACGGGCATTCTTGCAAAAGAAGCCGTTGTCGGAACGCTTGATTCTCTGTACTCGGGCATGGGCGACAAAATGGCCGGCGCCGACGAGAAAGCCAATGACGACGAGGACGAGCCCTTCAGTCTTGCCGCTGAAGCAAAACGCGCGGTTGATTCGGTCGGCGAGAATCTCTCTGAAATTGGCACCATGTTTATCGATCCGCTTGGCACAAACGTAGAGAAGGATCTGACGGACGTTGATGAGCAGGCGGCGCTGCAGGAAGTCGGCAGCGGTACGTTCCGCGCGATGAAGACACTCTTTGACGGTGAGCTTGGCGCTTTCAGCTATTTGCTGATGGTGCTTCTCTATATCCCTTGCTGTGCTTCAATCGGTGCGATGTACCGCGAAGTGGGAAGCGGCTGGACCGCGTTTGCTGCAGGTTGGACGCTTGTGGTCGGCTACGGCGTCTCAACGATCGTGTATCAGATCGGCCGCTTCAGCGCTCATCCGGTGTTCTCAGGAACCTGTATTGCTTTGTCGGCAGCCGCGATTCTGGCTTTTATCGTCGGACTCAGAATCAAGGGCCGCGGAGATTAACTTATGACTTTGACCGAACTTAAAGAATACGTTCAGGCCAGACGCATTGTTTCTGAGCGCGAAATCTCGCTTCATTTTCGGATTGAAGAATCCGCGATTGAACCGATGGCGCGACGCTGGGTCGAGAAGGGCCTAATGGCTATTGTTGACATGGACGGAACCAAGTGCGGCGGCTGCACGGCCTGCGCCGACGGAATCAAGCGCCATTACGAATGGCTCGGACCGCAGTCGGTCACGTTTAAAAAATAAAAAGTTATCCTCCGATTAAGGAAGGCTTCGACTAAAGTTCGCGCCTTCCTTAATTTTAATGACATGGAACCCCTTTGCTCCCAATGAGATCGAGGGAGCAAAATGGAAGTGATAACTTTCTCATTAAAGGTGATTCCATGTCAGTTAGTAAGATACTCGCAAAAACGATCGACTCCGACCTCGAATATGAAGTCATTGGTATTGATTTGGCCAAGAATTGTGTCAGTGCCGTTCTGTTAACAACAGATGGTGAAGTGATCGGTATTGATCGCCTTGACTATCCGGAGCTTGAGAAGAGCGCACAAGAGCTAAGCCCTACGATATTCGCCATGGAGCCGTGCACTGAAATGAATTATTTAGTCCAAAAGTTAGAGGCTTGAGGACATCGTTGCCTGATTATCAGCGGGGATTACATTGAATCTCATTTTTCAAGTCAAAAAACTGATTTAAATGATGCTCAAGCACTGGCTTTTCTAGCCAAAGATACACAACTGAGAACGATCAAAGCCAAAGATCCGGAGCAACAAAAGTACGCGAGCTTAACAACGCTGCGGGAACAATATATCAAGCAATATAGACAGACCATTGTGTCTTTAAAAGGGATTTGTCAAGCCTGGGGACTGAATATATCGAAAGGGATGAGCGGCAAAGCTCGACTGATAGACCTGATCGAGAGTTATGCGGCATTTCCAGAAGAGCTGAGAGCGGGACTTGTTGACATGGTCACACACGCTCAAACAACTCAAAAGGTCTTAAATAAAATCACTAAAACTCTGGAGGAGTTAGCAAAAAACGATAAAGTCTGCCAACTAATTCAAACGATTCCAGGGCTAGGACCGATCTGCAGCTGCAGACTGCGTGCAACCATCGGAGATATCAGGAGATTCAAAACTCCTAAAGATTTTCCTGCCTATTATGGCTTGGTACCGAGAAGCATTGCTACGGGGCACAACGAGAAGAAAGGAAAATTACCCATCGAGGAGACAAAACAATGAGATCCCTAATGGTGCAAGGCGCTGGGTGTGTAGTCATTATGGCTACCAAAGGAACATTGGGGTCCAAGTAATTAACGAAGTGGATTCTAAAGAAACAAAAAGAGAAAATGCCGTGGGGAAAGCTTGTATGCGCCGTTGCTGCAAAGCTTTTACGGATTGTTAGAGCTGTTCTTATCAGTAATAAACCATACAACCCGAAAATAGCAGGGGTTGCGAAATCTTCATTGCCCAAAGGGATCTAGAGATTTAACTTACAGTTCGAGCACAATCGTCTACAACTAAGCATGAGAAAGCCGAAAGGCCCGCTCAACAGCCCGGAAGTTTACAGCCATCTAATTTTAAGGGGCACGGGCGGACTGATCTTGAAGTTCATGGTAGGCAAATAGAATCAAATGAGATTCTTGAAACAGCCAGAAGAGATTGGTAGATTGGCCTCTTCTGTATGCTGCAGCAGACTCATTTAACCTTGAACAAGATACCTAGATAATCGAAAAGCTATGGAGAGGAGTCTTGCTTCGCAAGACTAGAGAAAAACTCTACCCTAAAGTGCTTGACGATTGCCGGGGTTCCAGAGATTGTCTTGGAAAATGCTTTGGATAAGCAGCCTTTGCTGCGGTGTAAGTTCGTACAGGTCTTCAATCAGGCGGTTTACAGTATCTTCTCTGTCGGGGTTCTCTATAGCGGCCTTGACCGCTTCTGTCAAAGCGGTGTCTTCTTCGGGAGAGAGTCTGGGCAGCGGAAGCTGACAGAGGTTGCCTTTAAGAATTTTGATCTCTTTAAAAAGCATTCGGTGCAGCGCGTTAAAGAGCGGACTGTTGAGCAGTCCCATGACGGAGTAAATGCTTAGGCCTTCAACGTCCGGAATTAGGATATTGGCACTGTTGAGCGCAAGACTGCGCTCGTTATCAATGGCAAAAACCAGCTTGGAGCCGATGAATTTGTACAGAAGTTTCGGAGACGTTCTGAAAAGCGCTTCAGGAGCGCACTGCTGAAAGTTCTGCGGCGTAAACCGAATAAACCGCTTTGGTGCGGATAGACGATAGGGCTGAATTTCTTTGCCTGTATAAATCGGTTCAAGCTCATCGGTTTGTTCTGTCTTCAGACACGTCTGATTGTTCCCTGTGACGATTCCCAAACCCCAGCGGCTGTTCACTAAACTGAGTGTGCCTTTTTTCTTTACCTGATTTAAAAGTTCAAGCGCTTCGCGCGAGACGGGCAGAAAGGTTTTATGAGCGGTGAGCTCAAACGAATGCAGCGGAATATCTGTCGTTTTACCGTCCGAGCGGACAAAGCGAACAGGCTCAGCGGGCGCGGATTTTTGATAAAGAAAGGAGACAAAATTTGTCTGAACGCTGGTAAAGCGCTCAGAAAAGACTCGAATTTGAAGAATTCGGCCTTCTTTGAGGGCTGATTCGCGGAAACGTCGATGTTTGGCGACGTTGAGCAGGGAAGAAGGGAGCAAAAAGTTCTGCTTTCCGCCTTTTTTAAGCAGATCAAAAGCCGCAAAGAAAAATTCGGAGGCTGTTTCATTAAAAACGGTTCTCGCTTCGCCGCCCCATGGCGGATTAGAGGCGGAAGCGTCAAAAGGACCGATGTCTTCAATCTGTTTTCTTTCCTCAGGGTTGAGAAAATTGAGAAGTCGGACGTCGGGATAGTGAAGCGCCTCAGGGTTCTGCGCAATGAGGTTGGCTTTTGCAATCATTACCGCGATCGGGTCAATGTCGTTTCCGACAACGCTGCAGCCGAGCCGAGCGGCTTCCAAAAGAAAAATTCCGCTTCCGCAGCAGGGATCAAGAAATTTCTCTCCGCTTGAGATATCAAGTTCCTGAAGCATCAAACGAGCGGTCTTTTGCGTTGTGTAGTAAGAACCGCGGATGTTTTTGTCTCCTTCACTTAAAAGCGACTGATAGATGGTCCCGAGAAGGTCCGATTCCTTGTCAAAGTTATCCGGCAAAACGATGGTCAGATCACTGACGCGCGGATATTCATCCAGAAACCGACGCGCAAGAGGCTCCTTTGCTCGGGACTTATCAATGGCGTTCAAGCACAGAGCGTGCATGATCTGCGCAATAGAAAAGCGCTCCCGCAGCGCAAAAAGAGATTCAATGAACGGAACCGAATCCTTGTTTTGAATCCGCTCAAGCGGGATAAAAGTTTTTTGAGATCGGCTTTTATTGGCACGCGACTTAAGCTTGTCTCCGAGATTCGGGGCAAGTTTCTGCCAGTTTCTTTTGGTCGCGCTGCTGATCGTCATTTTGTCTGTATTCCGTTTTGCCAAGTATAGCCTCAGGCTTTGCCTGCTCTGAGGTTTTATCTAATTACGCACAGAAAAACGGGCTTTCGGCCCGCCTGACGAATGCAGGCGGCGATAAGCCCGTTTATGCGCGTATTGGCGTGAATTATGCGAGTACGCTGCTCGGAACTGTGACTTCATAAGGAAGCGGCAGGATTTTAACCGGCTTGCTTTCAAGGAAGAGTTCTGAGTCCATGTATTCGTAATTAAGAACAAAGAGGAAGTGTTCTCCGTCGCTCTGGATAATTCTACCCATCGGCTCGTTTTCAACAAAGATTTCCTTGCCGGCGTCCGGATTTTCAACTTCTTTGCAGATGCCAAGGAACATACGGCGTTTTACTTTGCCGAGATTCTGAGTCTTAGAGACGATTTCCTGGCCGGTGTAGCAGCCCTTATTGGCGGCGATTGCGCCGATCAGGTCTAAATTCAGAGCCTGCGGCAGCCACTCAAGGCTTTCCGGTTTTTCAATCAGCGCGATGCCTTCTTCCATGAGAGAGCGGGCAAGGCGGTTCTTAGCATTGTAAGAGCCCATCATGTTGTCGGGAATCTGTCCGATAGCGATGAACTTACCGTGCATGCCCTGAGCGTCATTGCTCGGCAGACGAACTGTGATGACGGACTGACCGACATAGACGTCCATCGGGTTGCGCGGAAGAGCCGGGCAGGGAATATCTACAGCCTTGGCATCCGGAGAGCAGAAGTACGTGATGGCGTCCGGACGAAGCGAGAGTTCAACTTTGCTTCTCAGTACGAATTTGTTCAGGCGATCCACTTCAGCCTGCGCGATTGAAAGCGGCAGAAGCATTCCGAAACCGTTGGGAATACGGAAGATTAAAGAGGAAGCGGCGACACGACCCTGATGGTTGCAGGCTGCAGCCCAAGCCGCACGGTTTTCAGGAAGCTTTTTAACGTCCTGAGTCAGCATTCCCTGAAGAAATGTTTCTGCATCCTCACCGGTAATTGTGACGAAGCTAAACTGCTCTTCCTGGCTGAAAGTCCAGGAGCTTAATTCAAACATGCTCATATTGCTATTTGACTCCTAAAAAGATATCCGCATAAATTAGCAGAGTCCGACGATGGCGGCGTCGAGTTTTATGCATTTTGAGCAGATTTCATCCTCGGGATTGTTCTCATAATTGCGAGCGGCGCCGCAAAATTAAATTATGATTCACATATCGTTGAATTGGAGTTCCTGATGCTGCGTTTTATTAAATGGGCAGTGGCGATAGCGTTGGTTTCAGCGGTCGCTGCGGCCGGTTTTGCGTATTGGTATGTCGAAAAACGACCAATCGAATTGGAGGGCGGACAAAGCGAGATCATTCTTAAAGTAAAGCCGGCAAGCACTGTCAGGAATATCGCATCGGAACCTCTGAATGCTGGTGTCAAGGTCGATCCGAACGCCTTCCAGTGGGTATTTAAATATTTCGGCTCGGACCGTTCGATCCATGTCGGCCGCTATTTAATCAAGTCCGGCATGACGCTTAAGGAATTGGTAAAGCACATTTCCTCGGGCGAAGTCATCATGAGCAAATTTACCCTCATTGAAGGAACGGAAACGGCTAAGCTTTTGAAGAAAATTGCCGCGGACGATAATTTTGAGCATCCGCACGGTGAGCTCTCATCTCAGGATCTGATGAAAGAAGTTGGAGCGCCCGAAGGGACGCATCCCGAGGGCCAATTTGCGGCGGATACTTATGTCTTTGCGGCCGGCGTTCCCGACACGATCATCCTTCGCCGTATGTACCGGGAGCAGCAGCAGCGCCTGAACGCGGTTTGGGAATCTCGAGATAAAAACATTGCGGTTAAAACGCCTTATGAACTTTTAATTCTCGCGAGCCTGATTGAAAAAGAAACGGGCGATTCTAAAGACCGTACTTTGGTCTCGAGCGTCTTTAACAACCGGCTTAAAAAGGGCATGCTCCTGCAGACGGATCCGACAGTTGTCTACGGGATAGAAAATTTTGACGGCCGTATTCTTAAATCGCACCTGAAGACGGATCATCCGTACAATACGTACACCAGAGCGGGCCTTCCGCCAACGCCGATCTGCAATCCGGGAGAAGCTTCGCTTGTGGCTGCCGCGCATCCGGCTCAGACTGACTATCTCTATTTTGTCGCGAAGGGAAACAGCGGCCAGTCGCATTTTTCTAAGACTCTGAAAGAACACAATGCCGCTGTTCAGAAATATTTGCGTAATCCCGGGAGCTGATTTTGGAAAAAGGAAAATTGATTACGGTTGAGGGCGTTGACGGCGCCGGCAAAAGCACTCAGATGGCGGTGATCGATCAGGCGCTGCGAGAGCGCGGCATTGATTTGGTGAGAACTCGTGAGCCCGGCGGTCCCGAGACCGCGGAAAAGATTCGCAAGTTGCTTTTAAATGAACCGATGAGCCCGAAGTGCGAACTTATGCTGATGTTCGCGGCACGTGAAGAGAATCTCGACAAAATTATTCGTCCTGCGCTCGCTAAGGGACAATGGGTACTTTGCGATCGGTTTACCGACGCTTCATACGCTTATCAGGGATACGGAAGAGGCCGTTCAATTGAAGAAATCAGAGCGCTCGAAAATTTTGTTCATCCGGACTTAAAGCCGGATTTAACTGTGCTGTTTGATGTACCGACAGAAGTGGCCGCGGCCCGATTAAGCCGCAAGCTCGACCGCTTTGAGAAAGAAAGTCAGGACTTTCATCGCCGGGTCCGCGAGGGCTATCTCAGAATGGCTAAAGCCGAACCCGAGCGTTTTTATGTGGTTGACGGAACTCAGACGCCGGAACAGATTTCCGCGCAGCTTCGAGAGGTGTTTGCTCAATGGAAATAACCGATTTATATCCTTGGCTGGAGAGGCCGGCGGCAGCGCTTCGCAAAATGAGAGATAAGCTTCCGGGCGGCGTGCTGATTTACGGCCCCAGAGGCAGCGGAGCCTATGAACTAGCGGCTTCGTTTGCGGCTTCCGTAGTGTGTTCGTCTCCCAAGGACGGCGTCGCCTGCGGCAGCTGCGCGGACTGCCGTCTGGTGCAGGCAGGTACCCATCCGGATCTGAAGTACGTGCTGAGCGAGACCGAAGCGGCGCTTCGGCCTGAGCCCTGGAACGGCAAAATTCAGCCGCTTCCTAAAGGCAAGTCCTTTTCCAAACAGATTCTTATTGAACAGGTGCGTGAAATCGGTGAGTACTTGTCGGTTACGGCATTCCGCTCGGATCATCGCGCGGTACTGATTTATCCGGCCGATTCCATGAGCGAGGATCAGAGTTCGGCGCTTTTAAAAACGCTGGAGGAGCCGCCCGAAGGCGCGGTGCTTATCCTTGTCGCGGACGATGTCAGCTCCATTCTTCCGACCATTCGTTCGCGCTGTCAGCTCGTTCGAGTCGCGCCGCCGACACGCGAGCAGGGCATCGCCTATCTGAAATCTCAAAAGGTTCGGAACCCCGAGTCCGAACTTGCGCGTTTGGGCGGACTTCCGCTGCTGATTCATGAGAGCGGCGCCAATCTGCTTTTGGAAAAGAAGGACGAGAAGATGATTCTTGATCTTCTTGCTAAGGGTGCGTTGATGACGTCCGGAGATGTGCTTGAAGCTGTTAAGAACGACTTGACGATCGGGCCTCTGGTCGCAGTGATGCAGCGCTGGTGCTGGGATATCAGCGCGCAGTCAATGGGTTTGGAAAGCCGCTATTTTCCTGACTATGCGGCCGCTGTTCAATCGCTTTCGGCTCAGATCGATATCCGCAGGTTTCAGGAATTTAACGCTAAGCTCAATCAGGCGAGCCGAAGCAAGGATCATCCTCTGAGTAAAAAGCTTGTCGCGCAGACACTGCTGATGGATTACGCATCCGCGCTTAAAGCGTCTCAGAAAAATTACTGATTTTTCTCCAGTCGCTTAAAGCTTTCGAGGATTTCCTCCTGATCCGGTGCGATGTATTTTGTCGTGGTATTGACAGACGCGTGTCCGAGCGCGTTCTGTACCACGTTTACAGGCATAACTTCAAGACTTGTCACCGCGAACGTATGACGCAGCCAGTGCAGGGAACTTGCCCTAAGCTTAGCCGAATCTCTCGGCCGCTCTTTGTGAAGCGCGGCCGCAACCTCTTCAAGGAATTTCTGCAGAATCAGGTAAAGGCCTGAACGGGAGAGCCCTTCGGAAGCGGCGCCCTTGCTGCCCGGGCGTAAAGAAGCAAGAATCGGAATATCTCGGCCCTCTTCTTCGAGCAGAAGAGGACGCCGCCGGTAAGCAAGATAGTCATTGATGATTCTTTCCTGCGCCTCAGAAATCGGAAGACGTCTTTCTTTATCGCCTTTTCCGACGATATCGATGACGAGTTCCTCGTTTTGTCCGTAACGGGCGATCTGTATCCATCCGCAGCGAGCATTGAGCATTTCGCTGGCGCGCATACCGAGGCCTTTGCCAAGCAGGAGCATGACCTTAAGCCGCGCTTTCAGAATATCGTCGGGCTGTTTATCGAGATACTCCTCGATTTCTTCCCACTGTTCTTTGGTCAGCGAGCGGTCTGCGAATTCCTTCGGCTTGCCTTCTCCCGGAAGCAGCTGCACTTTGCTTGAGATCTGGTCAAAAGGATTAAAGCGCAGATACCCGGTCTTATGCAGAAAGGTAAAGAGCTGCCGCACGATTGTCGAAGCGGCTTTTCGACTGGAGAAGGAGAGGGCGCAGTTAAATGGGCGCCAATCTCGGGAGTCACGAGGAATATTTTTAGGCCCCAGCCAAACCGTCTGCGGCTGCAGCCATCGCTGCGACCACGTCTGCTCGTCAGTGCGTCCGAGCATTTGCAGCCAGGTTAGATAATCAGAGCACTCGCTGATTTTGGCCGATGAAAGCGGAATATGTTTTTCCAGCAGACACCAGAGCAGAAAGCGTTCTCCTTCGCGGCGATATGCGTTCAGGGTATTGGCGTTGGTCGCCTTGGCTTTTAACCAGAGCGTCACCGCCTCTTTGTCGGAATCCACATCCAGAGCGCATTCGCTTTTATCGCCGCGATTGGAGCCGTTTGAACCGTCAAACTGAGGCGGAACCGACAGATGTTCAAGCGGCTGAACCTCACTGTTCGGCTTTTGCGGCTGTCCAAGGATGCGCTTGCCGTTTCGATCCAAAATGAGGTCGTGCCAAAGGGCGCCCCCGACTTCTTCGATTTCTTCATTTTTATAGAATCGTTTGCCGAGGTCTTCCGCTTTTTTGCGTACCGTATCGGGGAGCTCCAGTCCGACGTTTCGGCGCGCATGCATCCAGGAAATTATGCCGTTAGCCCGGCTCTTGGAGAGACCGAGTTCTTTCCACCAGCCGTTGGGATTTTCGTACATGCGGTCAAGCAGATCATCGAGGCAGGAAATGCCTCTGTCGCTCAGATCGTCGGCAACCGGTTTTAGAAAGTAGCGTTTGAGCGGTAAATCAAAGTCAAACTCTTTTTTCACTTAATGCTCCCGGAAATTAAATGCGTCAGCCGTTGTCTTTAGGATGTGCCAGTTATTCTACCGTCTTCACAAAAAGGTTAGAAATCGTCACAGACAGACACGATGCGTTTGTATTTGTAACCAGAAGAGGCACAAGGAAAATAAAATTAACATTTGAATTTTTGCGCTGAAGAACTT
The DNA here is from genome assembly GCF_059728705.1 of Parasutterella sp. St.1A3. Classification (NCBI taxonomy): domain Bacteria; kingdom Pseudomonadati; phylum Pseudomonadota; class Betaproteobacteria; order Burkholderiales; family Sutterellaceae; genus Parasutterella; species Parasutterella sp. St.1A3. The sequence continues at coordinate 1,014,749 of NZ_BAAGFK010000001.1, forward strand.
TGGCTAATATTAAATCACGGCACTGATATGGGTGCCGCGTTATAAAGAAGAAGGAAAGACAAATGGCAATCTCCAAGAAGACTCTGACAGCAGCAGCGCTTACCGGCATTCTCGTTCTTGCTTCCGGCACGGCAGCCGCATGGTGCGGCGGTTATCGCGGAAATGTTCAGAACTACAGCTGTCCTCAGGCCGGCTGCACTTTCAACGGCCCGCATAACCATTATATTCCCGGCCGCGGATGCGCAAACGCCCAGCAGTTCCATAAAACTCCGAAGAAAGCTTTCGGCAGCTATGAGCAGCGCAAAGTCTATCTTCGCGGTCTTTTGAATCTGACAGACGCTCAGAAGCCGGCTTTTGATGCCTACATTGCGGCCGCTGACGAAGCCCACAACCTTAGAGGTCAGTTCAAGTTCGATCCCAATGCCTCTCGTCAGGATCAGCTGAAAGCACGCATTGAGAATCAGAAAGTCAGACTTGCCGCTTTGGAAAAAGTCGCTCAGGCAAGAGCCGATCTCGTTAAAGCTCTGAGCGCTGAGCAGGTCCAAGCGCTTGAAGGTTTCGAGGCTCGCTCTCACAAGCGTCCTCAGGGAAAGCGTCCTATGGCCCAGGATCCGCTCGGCTTTGGTCCTCAGGGTGTACATCCGCATGGAGCTCCTGTAGCGCCTGTCGCTCCGAGAAATTTTTAATTTCGGGTTTAGTCCTGCTTCGGATTTAATTCCGATCCGGTAGGAACTCGCAAAGGAGGGGACGCATTAGCGTCCCCTTCGTCGATTAAGCAGCTTTGTTTTTGCAGTGCCGGCTGTGTTCGGAATTTAGGCCGTTAGAAGGCCGAGTTCAGAAAAAATTTCGACCCGCATAGTTTGCCGGAATAAAGGCTTTTTTAGCGTGCAGACAGTTCGGAGGCCGTTATATTTGTTCGGGTTTTCGAACAGTAAAAACGAAAAGGCCCGAAATAAAATTCGGGCCCTTTCGGAATATGATGTCGAGTACTAAACACGCGGGATAACTTCGGTCCGTCAGTAAATTCGGGAAAAATTATCCTTTATTCGCGATGAAAAATCATTAAAAAATGATTCTGTCAGGCCGGGATCTTCATAAAGACTTCCGGCCGGGAGTAAGACGACAATTCTGTCTTCAGCTTCAATTACTCTTCGCCGTCAACAACCTGTTTGAACAGTGTGCCGGGGATGAACTTAGGAATGGTCTTTGATTTCACTTCCATGCTTTCGCCCGTATGCGGGTTACGGATCGATCTGCCTTTTCTTTCAACTTGTCTGAAAGTGCCGAATCCGACTAAGACAACGGGATCTCCGTCTTTAACGGACTGGATGATGGTGCGAATCATGGTGTTGACCGCTCGTCCCGCCATATCTTTTGTGATTGCGTTTTCTTCCGCGATGATCTCAATAAGCTGTTGCTTGTTCATAACCGTTCCAAATGAAAAAGTTTCCTTGGGGGAGTAATTAAAAAATCTGCTTTAGGAATATATTATCAATATTCGGCCCTTGTGCGCCAAAACTTGTGACAAGCATCATGAATTCGGATGAGTTTTTGAAATTATTTAAAGGAAGTTTGAGCTCGATCAAATATTGATCAAATTTTTCCCATGTTCCTATTGACAAATTCATCTTTTCTGATTTTTTTCTCCAAAAACTCCAAATAGACGTGATAGCGCAAAAAAGCGACTCTCAAAGTAAAGTCGAAGTCTGAGCTCAAAAAAAAATCCCTCCGAAACGGAAGGATTTATTGGCGTTTAAATGGCAGTTACCACCCGAATACCAAGATGGCAAGCAGTGTACCCGGCCATAAAAGCGCACCGATAACTACATAACAGATATTAAAAGCGAAATCGAGGAGGCTTGTCCAAAGCTCTGCGATCACAGGGACATATGACCACAGGAAGATAAACATCGCAATTGCGCAAAGGAAATAGAAAATACTGAAATAATTAACGAATTTTTGAGTTGTGCGATAAATCATATACGCCCTCCTGTTCTGCTAACAGCAACTCTAGCCCAGATTGCCGAGACATAAAAATACCACCGCCTATTTTAGGTCGTTTCTACTTATTTGTACGATTATCTGTTTGATCGGAAATTTGCGGTATTTGCGGTACTGCCGTTATTTAGAAGCAATCGGCCGGTTCGCTGCAAAGCCTTCAGTGCGAGAATGTACAGCGCTTTTGTTTGGGTCTTTGTGCAGAAAAAATATCCGGAAGCAGGCTGCCGTCGAGTGTGATTTTCCGGCCGGTTTACCTATGAGTAATAAATTTTAAAAATACCTCTATGAATATAAGCCGTCACAGGCGGAGGATAGGGAAAAATCGGTCCTTTGCTTTCCTGCGTTGAAAACAGAGGCCTTTTTTGAAGAGGTTTGGAATCTGCCGGTTTGTTTAAGTGCGGCAAAAATCTCAGGTTTTGATCCTGAAGACGCTGACATGGAATGAGTTCAAAAGCATTAAAGCTGCCGTAAATGCTATTGGTCTTGAAAAGCGGCATTAGAATGGTAATCAGCAAACATTGATGCAGAGGGCAATCATGACAGTCAAAGATCCGCTGGCAGATGAAGTTTTAAGTTCGGAAGTTAAATACAAAGGCAGTTTTCTGCAAGTTATCCGTGACGAGGTTAGGACTCCCGACGGCGTGATTTCCTGTCGCGAATATCTTCGCCATCCCGGAGCGGCGGCAATTATTCCGATGTTTGATGACGGACGAGTCATTCTTGAAAAGCAGTATCGTCATCCGCTTAGAAAGACATTCTTAGAAATTCCGGCCGGAAAACTTGATCCGAGAGAATCTCCTTTGAACTGCGCCAAACGCGAATTGATTGAAGAGACGGGTTATGAGGCTTCTAAGTGGAAGCTTTTAGGACGCTTTAACAACGCGATCGGATACTCTGACGAAGAAATCACAGTCTTTCTTGCCCGAGATTTGAAGAAAGTAGGGCAACATTTAGATCCGGGAGAGGTTCTTGAGCTTGTCGAGATGCCATGGACGGAGCTGGTCAGTAAAAGCCTTAACGGTGAGATCAGAGATGTGAAGACCATCGTTGCAGCCATGTGGCTTGCTCACGAAATGGCGGACTGATTTTTAAAGACATTTTTTATTTCGCTCTCGATTCGGGCGTTGTTTTTCCCTAACGGCTGACGGTCCATTAATAATTGCGGTAAAGGACGGTTAGTGATGAGCTTTTGGTCAAAATTAAAAGAAAAGAGTATTACCTTTTCAGGCTTTTTAAGGCTTGTGGTGCTCCTTTGCTCGATCGTTTTGATCGGCTGTATTTCGTACGACACATTTTTATTCAGCAATCCGTTTGCGCAAAGCGAGTTCACACAGAAGGTACAGTTCTGGGTTTGCATCTTTTTTATGCTGGACATCGTGCTTGAGTTTGTAGTGACCAAGCATAAGAGCCGCTATCTCCTTGCGTATTTTCTTTTATTTATTGCCTGTATTCCTTGGATTACCGTACTTCCGATGATTCCGAACTTAAGGATTCCGGACGATGTCTTATACATGCTTCGCTTTATGCCGCTGATTCGAAGCTGTTACGCGCTCGCGATTGTTGTAGGCTGGTTTACATTTCGCCGGTCATCCGCGCTTTTTATGACGTACATGGTGATCCTGCTTTCCGGAATTTATGTCGGTAGTCTGGCGTTCTATGTCTGCGAGGTCAATGTCAATCCGCTTGTGAAAACCTACTGGGACGCGCTTTGGTGGGCCGGGATGGAGGCGATTACAGTGGGCTGCAACATTGAGGCAGTAACGCCGATAGGCAAGATCCTCTCGGTGATTGTGGCGGTGCTCGGCCTGCTGATCATTCCGATGTTTACTGTTTACGTGTCTAATATTGTCGGTCTGTTCCAGACGATGTCAAAGACAGCGGCTGAAGACGGGGATACGTCCTCCAAGCGTGCAGACAGTACAGAAAAGCATTGAACATAGCTGTATCAGGTGAGCGGCATGAGGATAAAGGGGTAGGCAGTGGTTTGTCCGAGTGGAATCCGATTTTGATTTTCATAGTAGAATAGGCGCTTCCGCGAGTGTGGCGAAATTGGTAGACGCGCTAGATTTAGGTTCTAGTGTCCTAGACGTGACGGTTCGAGTCCGTCCACTCGCACCATAATCCCCGCACGTATCGGCACATAGAGGCACTTCAGGGAAAATCACCTTCCTTTTATGCACATATCGGCGCATAATTGCACGTCAGTAGAGATAAATTAGAGAGACGGTTAGAGATATGGCTCCAGAATTTTATAGACACGAGAGGATCGGAAAAATCTAAGACTGGAGAACAAATTAGTCCGGCTACTGTGATTCGGGAGTACTGCCATATCATTGGAGTTTTAAATCACGCCGTCCAAAAAGGCATCTTACTCAAATCTCCAGCCGTTGGCATTCGGCTGCCTAAAAAACCAGAACATCGTGAAAGGGTCGCTACAGAGGAGAAAATCCAAAAGCTGATGGCGGCAGTGGGATAGGATGGTGTTTCCGCTCCGGAAAATTTGATCCAGTTAGTTATTCTGGCGTTTGTTCTCTCATGTAGGACAGGGATGAGAGCCGGAAAAATTTTAAGTACGTGTTTGTAAGGAATAACGCCTAATCGCTCAAAAAGGCCCCTTTCAGTATCCTGTACTGCGTATATGCGGTTTAATAATTAAATTTTTGCGGAAGAAAAAATGAAATTAGCGGAAGCTTTGAGAGAAAGAAAAGAGCTGACTTCAACAATAGAGGTGCTGAGGACGCGGCTGCTGCAGAATGCAACGATTCAGGAGGGAACGAAGCCGACTGAGGATCCGATCGAAATAATGCAGGCACTGAATAATGCAGTTTCAAGAAGTATTGAACTTATCTGCAGAATCAACCGCACGAATTCTGAAAGCGTCTTGGATGGAAGGCCTTTGGGAGACTGGGTCGTAGAGAGAGACCAGCTCATGAAGAAAGCTTCTGTTTACAGAGAGTTCGCAAACAAAGCCGGCTCGGTTGTGGATCGTTATTCTCGATCGGAAATTTTGATTATTCCGACAGTGAACGTTAAGGAATATCAGAAAAAGGCTGATGAATTAGCTAAAGAAGTGCGTGAGCTGGATAATAAGATTCAGCAGGCCAATTGGAATATTGACTTGCTTTAATGAAAGCAGAGTAGAGAAAAGAGGCGAAAGCAAATCTTCGACAATGTCCCGGAGAGCCAAGGACCTGGTGTTACTTTAACGGCTCCAACGGTGAACATGAGAACTGATGCACCTGTACATCTGACAACCGTGCTTTGATCTTTCTCGAGGGTGGGGCAGTGGGATAACTGCTTTCAAACAAAATTTTCAGTCGCTTTTGTATTAATAATTCATACGACAACGGGGCCGGACCCCTCCTTCAGGATCCGGCTTCAAATACAGCAGCCTCTTTGGGGTAGAGAAACCGAAGAGGGAGTTCCATTTCCGAAGCTTATTTCAAAAGAAAAATCCTTAAATTTTCTTTTAATTTTCATGTGGCTGGCTAATCATTCATCAACAGATATGCTCAGGCTGTCGACGAGCGTAACGAATCATTTAAAAATATTACAAAAAGTTACAGTAGTGGTAAAATTTACTGCTTAGCTGGCCAGCCCGCTGTTTTTTTGCGGAATTGGCCGGCTGTTTACGCAAGACAATTTTTTAAAGAAGATACAGCCATGACATTAGATTTATCAAAGTACGGCATAACTGACGTCAAGGAAATCATTTACAACCCTTCTTACGATACCCTGCGCAGCGAAGAAACCGCTGAGGGTTTGACCGGATATGAAAAGGGCGTTCTGACAGAACTAGGTGCCATGAACGTTCTTACAGGCGAATATACCGGCCGCTCCCCCAAGGACAAATTCATTGTGATGGATGATGTCTCAAAAGACACAGTTTGGTGGACATCAGAAGAGTACAAAAATGATAATAAACCGATCAGCGAAGCGACTTGGAAAGAACTGAAAGACAAAGCCGCTAATGAACTCTCTCATAAAAAACTTTATGTTGTCGACGCCTTCTGCGGCGCAAACGAAAGTACGCGTTTGAAAGTTCGCTTCATTATGGAGGTCGCTTGGCAGGCCCACTTCGTCACCAACATGTTTATCCGCCCGACCAAGGAAGAATTGGAAAACTTCGGCGAGCCGGATTTTTTTGTTCTGACCGCCAGTAAGGCAAAAGTGGAAAACTTTAAGGAACTCGGTTTGCACAGCGAAACCGCTGTGGCCTTCAACCTTAAAGAAAAAATGCAGGTCATCCTCAATACCTGGTATGGCGGCGAAATGAAAAAAGGAATGTTCTCGGTGATGAACTACCTCAATCCGCTTCGCCATATCGCGTCAATGCACTGCTCAGCCAACACGGATTTGGATAAAACCAATACCGCAATCTTCTTCGGTCTCTCAGGCACTGGTAAAACGACACTGTCGACAGACCCGAAACGCCTTCTCATCGGTGATGATGAACATGGCTGGGACGATGAGGGCATCTTTAATTACGAGGGCGGCTGCTACGCGAAAGTCATTCATCTCGATAAGGATTCCGAACCCGATATCTATAAGGCGATTCGTCCTAACGCACTGCTCGAAAACGTAATTGTGGATGAGGCAGGGAAAATCGATTTCAATGATTCAAGCCTTACCGAAAACACCCGCGTCTCTTATCCGATCTGCCATATCGAAAACATCGTTAAGCCGATCTCAAAGGGACCGCACGCGAAAGAAATTATTTTCCTTTCCGCTGACGCCTACGGTGTGCTGCCTCCGGTGTCGATTCTGACAGCGGATCAGGCAATGTATTACTTCCTTTCCGGCTACACCAGCAAACTTGCCGGAACCGAAAGAGGAATCACTGAGCCGAAACCGACCTTCTCGGCCTGCTTTGGCGCGGCTTTCCTCTCACTGCATCCGTTCAAATACGCTAAGGAACTGTCGCGCAAGGCCAGAGCCAACAACGCTCATGTTTATCTGGTAAATACCGGCTGGAACGGTTCCGGCAAACGTATCTCGATTAAAGATACGCGTGCGATTATCGATGACATCCTCTCCGGGTCCATCCTTAACTCTGAAACCGTGACAATCCCGTATTTCAATTTGGTCATTCCAAAGTACTGCGAAGGCGCCCACAACGAAATTCTAGACCCCCGTAATACTTATGCGGATCCTGCCGAATGGGATAAACGCGCCCGGGCGCTTGCAAAACAATTCATTGAGAATTTCAAGAAGTTCTCTAAGACCAATGAGGAGTGCAGGCGCCTTGAAGCTTACGGCCCGCAGCTTTGATTCTTAATTTGAGTGCAGGCAGGTTGTCAGAAGTATAAATTTATGTATGCTGTGCTTATAAAACTCTCTATTTGGAGGAATGGCATGGCATACAAAATTATTGATATCGAAGGCATCGGAGAGGCATACGCTCCGAAACTTTTGGAACAAAATATTAAAACTCCGGACGATCTGCTTGCGAAGTGCGCAGCTCCCGCCGGCCGCAAAAAAATTGCTGAAGCAACGGGAATCTCCGAAAAGCTGATCCTCAAGTGGACAAACCATGCTGATCTGTTCCGTATTAACGGTGTCGGCCCTCAGTATGCCGAACTTCTGGAAGCCTCCGGTGTGGATACGGTAAAAGAACTTCGTCATCGCGTCGCGGCTAACCTTACCGCTAAGATGGCAGAAGTCAACGCTAAGAAAAATCTGGCTCAGCGTGACCCGAGCGAAAAAGAAGTCGCTAAATGGATCCAGGAAGCGGCCGAACTTGCGCCCGTGATGACCTATTAATCTGATCGGGTTCATCTTTTTTCGTCACAAGGAGTAGGCGCGTCCTGCTCCTTTTTTCGTTCCAACTGCGTTTCTCATCAAACCGTCAAATCACTGTCTAAAATGACAGCCTCGCAGTCAGGTTGGTTTATCGCGGCAAGCGTCCGGCATGAGCACTAAAGAAAGCAAAACAGAGCGGCTCTTCACAAAGATTCGTGAAGGTCTTGAACTCACCACCCGTGAGGAAATCGAATTGGTGGTGCGGCTCAGCATACCCGCGATTTTTGCGCAGATTTCTTTTGTGGCGATGCAGATTATCGACGCGTCTATGGTCGGCCATTTGGGAGAAATTCCTGCGGCGGCTGTGGCTCTTGTCTCTACGTCGATTTGGCTGATATGGGGCCTTGTTGTTGCCGTTACAACGCCGTTTTCCGTTCAGACCGCTCATCGGATCGGTGCTAAAAATTTTGATGAAGCACGGGATTTGCTGCGGCAGAGCTTTACGGCAGGATTCTTATTTTCAGCTGTTTTTGCCTTAATCGGCGCTTTGATCAGCCCTTATCTGCCGGGTTGGATCGGCGGCAATACGGACCTGCATCAGGACGCCTCCGCTTATTTCCTCGTCTTTGCGCTCGGTCTGCCGTGCCTCATCTTTAATTTCATCGCGACAAGCATGCTGCGAAGCACCGGAGAGATAAAAATTCCGAGTCTGACCAACATCTTCATGTGCTTCCTGGACGTCCTCTTTAATTGGATTTTGATTTACCCGACCGACCGCTACGAAGTGTTCGGTTTCTCCTTTACGATGTGGGGCGCCGGTTTCGGAGTGACAGGCGCGGCTCTGGGAACCGTGCTTGCAGAGGCCGTGTGCGCTTTGATCATGATGTACTCTCTGCTGGTTAAAAACAACAAACTCGCACTGGTCGGTCATCCGGGATCATTTAAGCTGCGCAAAGCGGTTATGCGCCGCTGTTTTCAGATCGGTCTTCCTATGGCGCTCGAGCGCTGTGCGATGACGACCGCTCAGATTCTGACCACTGTGATTGTTGCGCCGCTCGGCAATGTGGCGCTTGCGGCGCATTCTTTTTCGATTACCGCTGAATCTCTTTGCTATATGCCGGGCTTCGGGATTTCGGATGCCGCTTCCACGCTGGTGGGGCAGAGCTATGGCGCCAAGAGAAGAGAACTCGCAAAGAAATTTGCTTGGATTAATGTTTGTCTTGCCATGTGCCTGATGGCGCTTATGGGCGGCATTATGTACGCGTTCGCGCCCGAAATGATTCGCGTCATGACGCCTTTGGAAAATATTGTCAGCCTCGGATCGGAATGCCTGCGCATCCAGGCCTTTGCAGAACCCTTCTTCGCAAGCGCGATTGTCTGCTACAGCATTTTTGTCGCGCTCGGACGAACTCTTGGTCCGAGCTTAATCAATTTCGGCAGTATGTGGGGAATTCGACTCCCGCTCGCTTATGTTCTGAGTTTAAAATTCGGTCTAACAGGTGTTTGGATCGCGATGGCTTTGGAGCTGACCGCCCGCGGATCAGTGTTTCTTTACCGTCTATATCGCCTTGATCTGAACAAACTCAAAGAAACCGTTGTTTAACTAATGTCGGACCGCAATGAATAAAGATTACACACGAGAAGAAGCCGTCTCTCATTCTATGATCGGCAGCTTGGGGATTGAGATTATTTCCGAAGAAGAAGGCCTGGTAAAGGCAAAAATGCCTGTGAACGACAGTACTTCTCAGCCGTTTGGCGTTCTCTGCGGGGGCGCTTCGCTTGCGTTTGCGGAAATTTTGGCCGGATATGGTTCCTTCCTGAGTCTTCCGGAGGGCTTTATTCCGGTCGGCTCTTCCGTCAGCGGAAATCATTTGAGCTCGGTGCGTAAGGAACCGGGCGTTTATGTATTTGCGGAAGCTAAGGCCCTTCATCTCGGAAGAAGCACACATCTTTGGAATGTGGATATCACCGCCGCAGACGGACGTCTGATTTCTACTGTCCGCGTCACCAACTTCGTGGTTAAAGATAAAAGCGGCAGCTGGAAATAAACGAAAGGCCGCTCAAAAAGCGGCCTTGTACTGCAGAAGCTCCCTTTAGAGCCCGAAGAGATTCGGAAGGAATGTCGTCAGAGGCGGGAAGAGAACAATAACTGCCAGCGCGAAGATCGTTGCAATGAGCAGCGGAATCACGGGCGGTGTAATGTCTTCCATCGTCAGATCGGCAATTTGAGCGCCGACGTAAAGGTTCACTGCAACAGGAGGCGTTACCTGGCCGACCGCAAGGTTTACCGTCATCATGACGCCGAACCAGACCGGATTCCAGCCGAAATGATGCACAATCGGAAGCAGGAAGGGAAGCAGGACGTAGTAGATCGAAATCGCGTCCATGATCATGCCTGCCGCAAACAGAATAATGTTGATCAGCAGCAGCAGTACCCAGGGGTTCTCAGACAATGCCAAAAGGACCGCGGCGCCTCTTTCTACTAAACCGACGGTGCTCGCAACCCAAGCGAAGAGACCCGCGCAGGTTACGACAAACATAATGACGGAAGTCGCTTTTGTCGATTCCACAAGAACGTGCGTCAGCACAGAGAGCGAATTAAAGGTCTTGTAAACGAAGACACCGACAAAGAGACCATAGAAAATCGCAACAGCAGCCGCTTCGGTCGGCGTAAAAATACCGCCGTAAATACCGCCTAAAATCACGACCGGAGTCAGTACGCCCCAGAAGGCGTCTTTAAAGACAACCCATGTGGATTCCTGTCTCGGAAGACCGCGGTAGCCGCGCTTCTTGGAAATCAGGTAGACCGTGATCATCAGGAAGCCGGCGACGATAAGACCCGGGATAATACCGGCGGCAAACAGCGCGGGAACAGAGGCGTCGGCAATGCCGCCGTACACAATGAATGCGATGCTCGGCGGAATAACAATGGCCAAACCGGAAGTTACGGAAACGTTTGCCGCGGCAAAAGCCTTGTCATATCCGTTCTTGACCATCGCGGGGATCAGAATCAGGCCGAGTGCGGCCACTGTCGCGGGACCCGAGCCGCTGACCGCGCCCCAGAAGGTGGCGACCGCGACCGTCGCAATTGCTAAACCGCCTGTCATGTCGCCGACCAGATTCTCTACGAGCCGGACAATACGCGCGGCAATACCCGCGCTTTCCATGATGAAGCCCGCAAGAATAAAAAACGGAATCGCCAGCAGCGGCACTTTGGCAACGCCGGCAAAGAAGTTATAGGGAAGCATGTCAATGCCCATGTCGAACTTCCAGGCGACTACGGCCGCGGAAAGTCCCAGACTGATCGCGATAGGTACGCGCAGTACAAGCATGACAATAAAAAGAGTCAGGAGCAAAAGCCCCGGATCACTCAGCAATGCAGTCATCTCTTCTCCTTTTGAATTTTGTTTTTATTCATTTTGTGCACAGCGCTCTAAAAACGATTGAGTCGGAAATCTTCAACTGTGCGCTGAAGAATTCGGACAATAATGAGAAGAGAAAAGAGCGGTGTTGCCAGGGTATAGAGCCAAACCGGAATATCCAGCGACTCGGACGAAACGTTCAGGTCCATTTCATCAATGACCTCAATTGCGCCGAGGTAAACCAGCCACACGAAAAATGCCAGACAGCAGATAACGGAAAAAATATACAGCGCTTTGCGCAGCCAGCCCTTGGTACAGCTGTAAACCACGCTCATCGTAAAGTTGCTGCTTTCGCGAAAGGCTAAAGATGTGCCTAAAAGCACGATCCATACAAAAAAGTTTACGGTGAGTTCTTCAGACGCGGAGAAGGAGAGATTGGTGCAGTAGCGAACAATAATGTTGATGAACGCGATGCACGCCATCACTGCCAGCAGGAAGGCGCCTAAGAGTTCTTCGAATCGGGTATTGAGGAAGTGAAGCATAGTTTTTTTGTAAATTGAGGCGGTTTGCACCGCCTCGTAACGCTTTAAATCAGAGTTCGGGCTTACTGAGCAGACTTCATGTCTTCTTCAGCGGCCTTGACCAGATCCGGACCGATCTTCTTGGTCCAGTCGTCGCGAACGCTCTTAGTCGCGTCGTAGAACTCTTTAACCATTGCCGGGGTGTACTCGGTAACAGTCATACCGTTCTTTCTGAGTTCGCCCTTCGGATCGGTAACGGCCGGTTCTTTGCCGATCTTCTTCAGGTATTCCAGAGCGGAGCCGTCATCGTTGCCGAGGCGGGACAGCGCTTTGCCGTAAAGTTCAGCGTTGACGGCGCAGCTGAGGATCAGCTCTTTGTCTTCGGGCGTAAATTCGTCCCAAACCTTCTTATTGGCGGTGAAGAAGAGCGGGTCGATCATGTAATGCCAGTCGGTAGAGTACTTGTGCCACTGCCAGACTTTTGTCGGGACGTTAATGCCGTTGGTCGGGTTTTCCTGTCCGTCAACAATACCTTGCTGGAAGCCGGTTACAGCTTCAGACCAGTTAATGGCCTGCGGATTGGCGCCAAGCTTGGTGAAGATGTCGATAAAGATCGGAGTGCCGCAGACACGAAGCTTCATGCCTTTCATATCTTCGGGTTTTTCGATCGGGCCCTTGGATGTCGTAAGTTCGCGGAAACCGTTTTCAGACCAGCCGATGAATTTAACACCGGTTTTTTCGATAGCCTGTTCGAGCATCTTGCCGGATTTGCCTTTTTCAATCGCGTCGAGCGCTTTGTAGCGGTCGGGGTTGTTGGCGATAAAGAAGGGCAGAGCGGTCAGGTTGAGCTCTTTAATCTGCGGAGACCAGTTAATTGTGGAAGCAAGCGCAAAGTCAATAGCGCCGCGGCGAACGAGCAGAAGTTCGGAGGTCTGTTTGCCGGCCATCAGCTGAGCGCCGAAGTAGGGCTTAATGTTGATGCGGCCGTTGGATTTCTTGCGAACGCAGTCGGCGAAGAAAGTAGCCGTCTGGCCCCAGCCGGAAGAAGCGCCGGGAACAACGCTGAGCTTGTATTCGGATTTATACGCGGCAGAGGCGGCAGAGGCAAACAAGCCGACGGCGGCCAGCGCGAGAGCGGCTTTACAAAGAAGTTTAACCTTCACGGTGATTGCTCCATTAGAAATTAAGGTGATTATTATTAAAAAGGCCATAACGACCGTTACCCGCATTGTACGGGAAGAGATTCACGGCTTATGGCCCTCGAATTACGACATCGAAGTTGTGATCAGGAGCGGATGTTCTTTGTGAGAACCTTTCCGTCCCCATGAGCCTTATTGTATAACTGTTCGGGAGAAATTCCGTTTTTTTGCGAATAAAAATCAGGAAGAGGAGCTCACAGTCAATTCAACTGCTTGAGATGTCGGTATTATTCCGTAGTGCAAATTTTTTCTTCATTGTGCCTGAGATTAGGCGCAAAGGAGAAAAAACAGACTTAATTGAAGTAGGATTTAAAAAAAGAGTTTCAACTCGGAGTTATAGATGGATTACGAGATCGAAGTAGCGGGTTTAAAACGTTCACTCAAACTTTGTCCGATTAGTCAGGACATCAATATTGCCGCCTTCATTATTATCGGAGATCAGGAGCTCACAGTAAAAAGCGCTGAGGCACTTCTGAAAATCGCGCCGGAATATGATTATCTGCTTTCTGCGGAAGCCAAAGGCATTCCTTTGATTCACGAAATGGCACGCCAGCACGGCGACAAAGAGTACATGGTGGCCCGCAAGGGAATCAAACTCTACATGGATAATCCCATCAGCGTTTCGGTGAAATCAATCACTACCGCAAAAGATCAGAAGCTTTATCTGGACGGAGAGCAGATTGCACGCATGAAAGGCAAACGTGTTCTGATTGTCGACGATGTGATTTCAACAGGCCGCTCATTGGAAGCGCTTGAGGAACTAGCTTCACTTGCGGGCGCTCAGGTCGTCGGAAAGATGGCGATTCTTGCCGAAGGCGACGCGGTCGGCAGAGACGACATTATCTATCTTCAGAAACTTCCGCTCTTTGACGCAAAGGGCAGCCCGCTGCCGTTCTGATTTAAGCGCGGACTACAGACATCATCCGGCTTTCTTCGCTCTCGGCGGGAAAGCCTTTCTCTTTTTAGGATTCAGAAGTGATCGGCATTATCGGAGCAATGCGCGTCGAAATTGAAGCGCTGAAAAACAGTTTGGAAGGAGCGGAAACCATCACGATTTCCGGTATTGATTATTACCGCGGCATGCTCGACGGCCAAAAAGTTGTGGCAGCGGTCAGCGGCGTCGGTAAGGTTTTTGCCGCTGTCTGCGCACAGACCATGATTCTGCGTTTTGGTGTGGAAGCCATTATTAATACCGGGGTGGCAGGCGGTATCGGCAAAGACATTTCTCTCGGAGATTTTGTGATCGCTTCAAAGCTCTGTCAGCATGACATGGACACTTCAGGTGTCGGTGATCCGAAGGGCCTGGTCTCGGGCATCAATAAGGTCTACTTTGAGACAGAGCCGAGATATCGGGAGGCGGCTCTCAAAGCGGCAGAAAAGCTCGGGTTTAGAGCGCAGATCGGCACGATTGCCTCCGGAGACCAGTTCGTCTGCGATGCTGAGCGTAAGCATTGGATACGTGATTTCTTTGACGCAGCGGCAGTTGAGATGGAAGGGGCCGCGATTGCGCAGGTTTGCTTCATCAATGAGATTCCGTTTGTGGTTATTCGCGCGATTTCCGATGACGCGTCGGGATACGCGCCGGTGTCTTATGACTCGTTTGTGAAAGAGGCTGCAGCAAAGTCTATTCAGCTGACGCGCGCGGCGATAGCCGAACTCGTCTGATAACTAAAATTCGGCTGTATCGCTCTTCTATTAATTGAATAAGAAGCTGCGGGTAACGAACTGAAGGTTAGAAAACGGGTCAGCGGCTGCCGTCAGCCGCAGCCTGCAGAACAATAGACCGGACGGATGCTCAGGAAATCGGAGTTAAAAGCAAATATAGATACAAAAGGGCAGTTTAAGAAGGTACAGGAAAGATTGACTGTGCCTTTCGATTTTGCGGCGGCCTTGCAATAAGGGGAGACCGTCCCGGCGAATGCTGCGAAATTTTGAAATTCACGGACCGCTAAAAAAGAAGAGAAGCCGCATGTCTTCTGCACAGCGCAAAAATCCTGCAAAAGTACAGAAAGTTTGAATAGGTAATGGGTATTTAAGATGAGTGGCAGGGGAGGAAGGATTCGAACCCTCGAATGCCGGAATCAGAATCCGGTGCCTTAACCAGCTTGGCGACTCCCCTACAATCTTGAATTGAGTGGCAGGGGAAGAAGGATTCGAACCCTCGAATGCCGGAATCAGAATCCGGTGCCTTAACCAGCTTGGCGATTCCCCTACAAACAAGATGTATGACAGCTGGCAGGGGAGGAAGGATTCGAACCCTCGAATGCCGGAATCAGAATCCGGTGCCTTAACCAGCTTGGCGACTCCCCTGCTGTCAGAATGCGAAATTATACACAAAAATCAGAAAAAAGCCAGAGGCTCAAAAAAGTGCCGTTCATCTTAGGCCTGAGCCGCGACTCATGAGTGCTGAATGCTTGATGCGGTTTTTATGGAATAGGCTGAGACTTCTTCGATTGAAGGAAAACATCAGAAATCTTTTTAAGGACTCGGCCTTTGGAAATGACAGATACGAAAAGCGAAGGAGGGGTTAGTGAAGCAGGATGGGAGGGCTTGGCTCTTTGAACGATCAAACTGAAAGGGGGCGCCTATATCGATGTAGATCTGCGGTGCCGACAAACCAAAAGGCCCGAATTAAACGGGCCCTTTAGTGCAGGTGAATCAACTTCAATTGGAGCAATTGGTCTAGGCTGCTCCGCACCTATCCCAATATCAAATAAGGTACGCAGCTATTTGAGCCAGAACAAAAGCGGCAAGCGTCAGCGTCATGCCGAATACGCAGCATTTACGCATCTGTTTTTCCTGTTCAGCTCTTAACTCAAGAACGCGGACCTGTGCATTTCTTCTATTACTCATCAGAACCTCCACGCGTTAAATTTCTTTAGGCTCATTATATCTGAATACGGGAAAGTAAGTAAGGTAAAACCCTAATAAAATCTATCAAAATGTCCATTTTGGGTGAGTGATACAGGTACTTAGTTGCAAATGAGAATCATTAGCATAAGAAATTGTTAAAGATTGCAGAAATTCCTTGATTGCGTGATGTTTATCGTTATAATCGCCGAATCGAAAAATTCATTAAATCAAGAAGTTTTCCGTGATCCCACGGTTCTAGAAAGGAAAAATAATGGCTGAAGAAACCAAAGTTGAAGACAAGACAGTTGAAGCTGCTGAAGCTGCCGCTGAAGTTAAAGAAGAAGTAAAACCGAATCCTCTCGAGCGTAAAGTCGAGATCCTCCTTGACCGCAAGGAAGTTGAGAAACAGGTTGCCAAGGGTCTTCGCGAACGCGGCAAAAAAGCCCGCTTCCACGGTTTCCGTCCGGGTAAAGCTCCGGCAGCTATGGTTGCCGCCGCTTACGGCCGTGAAGTCGAATACGACGTTATCAACAAACTCGCTATTGATGAATACATCAAGAAGATCGAAGAAGGCAAGTATCGCGTTTCCGGTATGCCTGACATCGCTCCGACAGAAGGCGCTCCCGCTGACGCTGACAAGATTTCCTTCACAGCGACTTTCGAGGTTTTCCCGGAAGTTACAGTTCCTGATGTCAAGGATGTTGAAGTCACCAAGTACGAATGCGAACTGACCGACGAAAACGTCAATAAGACAATCGACGTTATGCGCAAGCAGAGAGCAACTTACAATCCGACTGAAAAAGCCGCTGCCGATACCGACGAAGTCACAGTCGACTTCAAGGGCACACTCGACGGTGAAGCTTTTGCCGGCGGTACAGCTTCCGACTACAAGTTCATTCTTGGCGCCGGCCGTATGCTTGCTGAATTCGAAAACGGAATCCGCGGCATGAAACCCGGTGAAACAAAGACTTTCCCGGTCACATTCCCGGAAAACTATCCTTCTAAGGAACTTGCCGGCAAGACCGTTGAATTCGAAGCCACTCTGAAGGCTGTCGGCGAAGAAGTTCTTCCCGCTCTTGACGACGAATTCGCTAAGTCTCTTCAGATCGAATCTTTCGAAAAGATGAAGAACGACGTTAAAGATAATCTGCAGCGCGAAGTTGAAGCCCGTCTTCAGGCTCGTACAAAGCAGAGCGCCATGTCCGCTCTTCTCTCTGTTTCCGACTTCCCGCTGCCGCACGCTGCTGTCGAAGAACAGAGACAGGCTCTGATTCACGACGCCGTCGAAAAGATGAAGCTTCAGGGTATCAAGCTTCAGCCGCAGGATATTCCTGCTTCTGCAATGCTCCAAGAAGCGACTCAGAGAGTTCGTCTCGGCCTTGAAATCAGCACTCTGGTTGAAAAAGAAAACCTTCAGGGAACTGACGAACAGGTCAAGGCTCTGGCTGAAAACATTGCTAAGAGCTACGAAGACCCGAAGGAAGTTGTTGATTGGTATATCAACAATCCTCAGCACAAAGCTGAGCTTGCCGCAGTCGCAACAGAAAACAATGTTGTTGACTGGGTTCTGAAGAACGCCAAAGTTAAGAATGAGAAGATCCCGTTCGAAAACCTGATGGCTGACAGAGCTTAATCAAACCAATACATTACCGCTGTTTAGATCAGGGGTAAAAATATAGGCAGATCGGCAAGGCGGATGAACCTTGCCGTTTGCTTTTATAAAGCGGGGAATTTTATGGATAAAAATACGAAACACGCCGCCTCTTTCAATTCCGGATTGGTGCCGATGGTGCTCGAACAGAGCGGAAGGGGAGAAAGATCTTTTGATATCTACTCACGTCTGCTGCGCGACCGTGTCATCTTTTTGGTCGGCCCTGTCACAGATCAGAGCGCAAATTTGGTTGTGGCTCAGCTCCTTTTCCTCGAGAGTGAGGATCCGGATAAAGATATTTCGCTCTATATTGATTCTCCGGGAGGAAGTGTGTACGCGGGTTTGTCGATTTATGACACCATGCAGTTTATTAAGCCTGATGTCTCTACGATCTGTCTGGGCATGGCTGCTTCCATGGGCGCCTTCCTGCTCGCAGCGGGCGCTAAAGGCAAACGCTATGCGCTGCCGAACTCCAGAATTATGATTCATCAGCCGAGCGGAGGTACACAAGGCACCGCGGCCGATATCGAAATTCAGGCAAAAGAAATTCTGGAACTGCGTACACGCCTTAACAGAATTCTTTCCGAGCATACCGGTCAGTCGATTGAGCGTATCTCGGAGGATACCGAACGCGACAATTTCATGAGCAGCGCTCAGGCCTGCGAATACGGAATTATCGACGGTGTCTTTAACAAACGCGGGGAAGAGCCGCAGAAGAAGTTCAAATAACTGACGAATTCGTAGAAAGCAAATCGAATGAAAAGCAACAAAGACGATCCTGTGTGCTCCTTCTGCGGAGCACACCGGGGACAATATTCGGAAATCTATAAATCGCAGATTAGCGACGAGTACATTTGCAGAGAGTGTACGGAAGAGCTTGCGAAATACTCCGGCGTGATCGAAGAAGCGCTGAAGAGAAACGGAGTCCAAGCGGGCGGCTCCGATTCGGCTCCGAGAGAGCAGGCAGAGGACGCGGATAACAAGGATCCGATTCTGTACGGAGAGCTTCCGACACCTAAGCAGATCTGCAGAAATCTTGACGAGTACGTCATCGGCCAGGATAAGGCTAAGCGCGTGCTGTCCGTCGCGGTCTACAACCATTACAAACGCCTTCGCAGCCGTTTCCTTGAAAATAAGGACGATTCCGACGTTGAAATCCAGAAGAGCAACATTCTTCTGATCGGACCGACAGGCTCCGGTAAGACGCTGCTTGCGCAGAGCATGGCCAAGATGCTTGACGTGCCGTTCGCGATTGCAGACGCCACCACGCTCACAGAAGCGGGCTACGTCGGCGAAGATGTCGAGAACGTGATCCTGAAGCTTCTTCAGGCCTGTGATATGGATGTGGAAAAAGCTCAGAAGGGCATCATTTACCTTGACGAAATCGATAAGATCGCGCGCAAGAGTGAAAATCCTTCCATTACGCGTGACGTTTCCGGCGAAGGCGTACAGCAGGCGCTTTTGAAACTTGTTGAAGGCACGATCGCTTCTGTTCCGGCTTCCGGCGGAAGAAAGCATCCGAACGGAAAGAATATTCAGATTGACACGTCAAATATTCTCTTTATCTGCGGCGGCGCTTTTGAAGGACTCGATCGTATTATTCGCCGCAGGACCGAAAAGAGCGGTATCGGCTTTGAAGCGGAAGTCAAGAGCAAGGAGGCGGTCAGTGAAGGAGAGGCGCTTCGCGATATTGAAGCGAAGGACTTGGTCCACTTCGGCCTGATTCCCGAACTTGTCGGACGTCTTCCCGTGATTGCAACGCTTGAAGATTTGGATGAAGCCGCTTTAGTGCGTATTCTCACAGAACCTAAGAACGCGGTGATTAAGCAGTACGCCAGACTCTTTGAGATGGAAGATGTCGTGCTTGAAGTCGAACCGGAAGCTCTAAAAGAAGCGGCGGCCATGGCTAAGGAAAGAAAAACCGGCGCGAGAGGCCTTCGCTCAATTGTGGAAAACGCACTGCTTGAAGCAATGTACGAAGTTCCCGACCGAACTGATGTGAAAAAAGTTGTTGTCACCGCAGAAACCATGAGAGACGGCAAAGCAAAATTTATTTGCAGCTAAATCTCTGAGCGGATACATCAAGCAAAGGACAGGCCTAAAAACCTGTCCTTTTTCACGATCAGCACCTACAGTTTGTAATTAGTAGCAATTCGGGCACCAAATATAGACGTATTCGGCTGAAACTTATTCTCGAATTTGATAGAGTGGACAAGTAATGCGATGCGGAGAGCAGAGGTTGAATTTTTGAGATTCAGCCCCAACTATTAATTTACTTATAAAGAAATTTAGCAGTATAGGATTTTAATGAGAACTAAGATTGTGAATTTACCGGTACTCCCGCTGAGAGATGTTGTACTCTTCCCGGGCATGGTCATCCCGCTGTATGTGGGCAGACCTAAGTCGCTGGATGCTCTGAATAAAGTACTTCGTTCTTCCAAGATTAACGAAGAGATTCTTCTTGTTTCTCAGAAGCAGGCGTCTACAGAGGATCCGGATCCTGAGGATTTAAACGAAATGGGTACGGTCGCTCGTGTGATTCAGTCCTTAAAACTGCCGGACGACACACAGAAAGTACTTGTTGAGGGCTTGTACAGAGCCAAGGTCATCGACTATTCCGTTGACAGCTGCATTTATGCAAATGTTGAGAAAGTGCAGAAAAGTACGCTGAGCGCTCAGAAATTTGAGCCGCTGCGCCGTGCGATTCTCTCAACGTTCACCTCGTATCAGAGAAACAATAAGCGTATTAGCTCTGAACAGCTCGACAAGATTTCAGCGATTGATAATGCGTCGGAGTTTGCTGATTCGATCGCCCAGGCCCTGGTCATTCCGCCCGAGCGCAAACAATTGCTGCTCAACGAGAGCGGTGTCGGCGAACGGCTCGAACTTCTTCTTTCCATTTTGGAAGAGGAAGTGGATATTCAGCAGACAGAAAAGCGTATTCGCGGCCGAGTAAAGCGCTCTATGGAAAAGAGCCAGCGCGACTACTACCTGAATGAACAGGTTAAGGCGATTCAGAAAGAACTCGGAGAAACAGACGAAGAGTTCGAAGAGTACGAACGCAAGATCAAAGAGGCGAAGATGAGCCATGAAGGCCAGGAAAAAGCTCTGGCCGAACTCAAAAAGCTTCGCATGATGGGGCAGAACAGCGCGGAATCCAATGTGATCCGCAACTATTTGGATACGCTGATTGAACTGCCGTGGAGCAAGAAGACACGCATCAACGGCAACATGGTTAAGGCCGAAGAGGTCCTTGAAGAGGATCACTACGGGCTTGAGAAGGTCAAGGAAAGAATTATTGAATACTTGGCTGTTCAGACTCGTGTGAAAAACGTCAAGTCTCCGATTCTCTGCCTTGTCGGACCTCCCGGAGTCGGTAAGACTTCGCTCGGACAGTCCATTGCCCGAGCCACAGGCAGAAAGTTTGTACGCCTTGCATTAGGCGGCGTCCGCGACGAAAGCGAAATCCGCGGTCACAGACGGACTTATGTGGGATCGATGCCGGGGCGCATTCTGCAGAGCCTTGCCAAGAGTAAAGTCAATAATCCGCTCTTTTTGCTCGACGAAGTCGACAAGATGGGCATGGATTATCGCGGAGATCCTGCGGCTGCGCTGCTTGAGGTTTTGGACCCTGAACAGAACAACACGTTCCAGGACCATTACGTGGAAGTGGATTTCGACCTTTCTCACGTAATGTTCATCGCGACGAGCAACTCGATGAACATTCCGGCTCCGCTGCTTGACCGTATGGAAGTGATTAATCTGTCCGGCTACACGGAAGACGAGAAACGCAATATCGCAGAGCGTCACCTGATCCCGAAGCAGATGAAACTGAACGGCGTGAAGGAAAACGAGCTTCGCATCGAAGAGTCCGCGATCATCGATATCGTCCGCTACTACACGAGAGAAGCCGGCGTGCGCGGCCTTGAGCGTGAAATCAATAAGATTTGCCGCAAGGTTGTTCGCGACTTCCTGATGAAAAAAGCGAAGTCTCTTCAGGTTGTGAATTCTGAGAATCTTGAGAAGTATCTCGGTGTACGCCGCTATACATTCGGCGTGACGCACAAGCAGAACCTTGTGGGACAGGTCACGGGGCTTGCCTGGACAGAGGTGGGCGGCGATCTGCTGACCATTGAAGTCGCGACCATGCCGGGTAAGGGCAATATCACGCGTACGGGTTCGCTTGGCGACGTGATGAAGGAGTCCGTAGAGGCGGCGAGAACCGTTCTGCGTTCGAGAGCGACTCAGCTTGGCATCAGCTACAAGCAGGTTTCCGAGACGGACATTCACGTGCACTTCCCGGAAGGCGCGGTGCCTAAGGACGGTCCGAGCGCCGGTTCCGCGATCACGCTTGGTCTGGTATCCGCGATGACCGGCATTCCGGTTCGCGCTGATGTCGCGATGACAGGCGAGATCACGCTGCGCGGCGATGTTCTTCCGATCGGCGGCCTGAAAGAGAAGCTTCTGGCTGCACTTCGCGGCGGCATCAAAGAAGTGCTGATTCCGGAGGAGAATGTGAAGGATCTTGAGGAAGTTCCTGCCAACGTCAAAGAAGGTCTGGTGATCAGACCGGTTAAGACGATTGATGAGGTTCTGAGTTTCGGTCTTGAGCATTTGCCTCAGCCGCTTCCGGCGACAATTTCAACGGATCTTTCGGCTCACGACTTGAAAGTTCCGGAGCAGACTGTTCAGCCGGCCGCAGCAAGAAACTAAAGCTGAAGTAATCAAAGATGTCCCCGAGGGCGAAAGCCTTTGGGGACATTTCTTTAGGTTTTTACGGTATCGAAGATCAGGCAGGCCCACTGAGAATCGATCATAATAATTTCAAAAAGACGGCTTCTTTGATTTGAAGCCAATGAAGCGCAAAGCGGATCTTTGCGATCATTCATGAAAAAATATGTTTATTTCAAGATGATATTCGGCCGCTGCTTCTGAGGATTTTCGGCATCCGGAAAAGAATGAGCGGCAGAAGTCTTCGGAAGTCATTTTTTGACGTTTTAAGGACTTTAATTTACTGCGGAGTCGGAAATTCTATCAGTAAACTCAGCAGTATTGAGCATCGCTTTAAACTTGATTTTGGAAATGGACATGACGCAGGAAAACAGAATCGATCCCAAAGACTATGATGTACTTTCGGATGCAGAATTGCTCTTTTTCTGTCCTTACGACGAATATATTGACGCAATTGACGAAGGGACGCTGGACAAGTCTGCGTTAAAGTCGCTGCTTATGATTGCTTATTCGTTCGCATTTCTTTGCGAGGAAATTTATAAGAACAACCCGGATGAAATTGAAAAGTTCACTCAGTTAAAGCATTCGGAAGAGCCCTTTATTGAAGTGCTTTTCGGGCTGTCCGTTGAGGCTGTTCAAAATTTAGTTGCGCTTTACGGTTTAAGAGGAGAGGTCCGTTTTATTCCGGCACTCTGCGACGCTGAAACTTCCGTTAAAGACAAACTTCTGTGCATCAGAGCGTTTCTGACTGAAGCATCAAAGGCAGTGGAGCTCCAAAGACATAATCAAAGTTTCAGAAAGATTGCGGGTGTTTCCGTGAGCAAAGCTTTTTCTGCCGGTATGACTGTAACCGACACAGCGCAGTAATCCAGCGGCATCACAGGGCCCTCTTGGAATGCGGATGAAGTTCCGTGCCTGAGAGCCTGAAAAATTGCAGAACTAGAGAACTAAAAATTTAAAAATCACAAAAAATCATTTTATTTCAGTGGAATAAAATGATTTTTCGTGTTATACTAGATTATCTAATTAGATAATCGATTGTAATTATGAATACGCCAAAACTTCCTCCGCTCATTATTAAAAAGAGCCCTTCGGCTTATTACGTTTACACCTATAAAAATAAGTGGGATTCCGAGAAAAAGAGAAGTTATCGAGTTAGCTTCAAGAAGGTCGGTACTGTTACCTCCGGCCAGAAGGAAGGCCGAATCCGCTGGGACGAACACTTTTTAGCTGAGCGCCCTGAATTAAGGGATTTTATTTGCCAACGCAAGGGCAAAGACTATATCTTCACTGCGGTGAGCGAAGGCGGTTTTACTCTTTCTCAAGCAATGGATGTCAAACAACTGCATGCGGGAGCCACGTGGACGCTGGATCAGCTCGTTGCGCAATCTCCTATCGGAGAAGCTCTTAAAAGGGCCTTCCCACAGCGCCGAGACTATCTAACAGTTTTGTCGATTGCCTACTTCATAATCCTCAATCAAGACAACAATATTTCTAAATATCCGACCTTTGCCGAGGCGACTCGTCTTCCATGGGGCGGGGCTTTGCATCCTTCCTCAATAGGCAGAGTTTTTAGGAAAATCAAAAAACAACAAATAGAAAATTACTTTTCTGCCATCCAGGAGGGATTAATAGAGCAGAAGAAAAAAAATGGGGACGACGACAGGCTGACATTGGCTTTAGATTCGACCTCCATTTCGAGCTACGCAAATAAACTGCCAAATGTAGAAAGAGGCAGGAATAAAGACGAGGACAACCTTCCTCAAATTAATCTGCTGATGTTGGTCGAGTCCAAAAGCGGACTGCCTATCTTCTATCGAACCTACGACGGAAACGTTCCGGACGTACAAACCGTCAGGCGGGTCATTGCTGACAACTCCAGACTAGGCATCCAAAACGTTGTTCTTGTGTCTGACCGAGGTTACAGCGGTACAAAAAACATCAATGACTGCCTGAGAAATAAAGTTGGCTTTCTGTTCAACATGAAGTGCGGGATATCAGGCAGCCTTACCCAAGAGCTCATTGATGAAGAAAGAGTTAACCTCCAGGACTTAAATCGAATGGATTGGTTTACCCAGGTCTTTCAGGTGACAAAGAAGATCAGCTGGATTTATGAACCTAATCCTGTAACGGGTCAGAGATCCACAAAAAAGACGCAGGAAACTGCGGAGCTTTACTGGCATATCTATTTCGATCGACAAATTGCTGAGAATGCCAGACAAGGGATGTTTGAGAGAATCATTCGTATACGCGAAAAGATGGCTGCCGGTAAGTCTCTCGATGAAAACGAACAAACATTACTAGAAGAGGTGTTTGAAAAACATGAGAAAGACGGCACGGTCAGCTACAGCGTCGACAATAAAAAAGTGGATCAAAAGCTCCGCTACAAAGGCTACCGGGTACTGGTAAGCGACGAAATATCCGATGCTGGAAAAGCTTGGTGCGCTTACCAGGAACGCTGGATAGTCGAAGATACATTTAAAACGCTCAAATCCCGCTTGGGCTGCTCAAGAAATCGAGTCTCGGACAACGAATCATTGACTGGTAAAACGTTTGTACAGTTCCTGGCAACCTCTATTGCGATGATTGTCAGAACCAGGCTGAGAAAATACAGTGAGGAGTGCAAAAAGAATAATAGTCTGCCGATGGTGTATGACAGTGACTGCAGAGTTCTGGACTCTTTGAACAATGTAATGCAGACCAGATTCTGCGGAGGTTACTACTTCGGTGAAATCGCAGGGAAAAGACGGATGTTATTTGAAGCCCTCGGGGTTCCGGTTCCTGATGCAGAGCCCGAAAAGGCTCAGGTCTACGAAGACGACGAAGAAGAGACAGACTTCTAAAGAAGATGCCTTCAGATTAAAAGTTGAGCCTCTGCTAGAGGCTCTAGATTCTACAATATTTCAGTGAGAGCAGGGGGCGAAACAAACCAAGATTTCTCCGGCGGCGCCCCGCCGAATTTCTTCTCGCGCGGAAATGAAAAAAGCCTGAGACGCAAATCTCAGGCTTCAGAATCTTGGCGGAGTGGACGGGACTCGAACCCGCGACCCTCGGCGTGACAGGCCGATATTCTAACCAACTGAACTACCACTCCAATCAGTTGCTAACGAGAAACTGTGGTGGGTGCTGAGAGTCTCGAACTCCCGACCTACGCCTTGTAAGGGCGCCGCTCTACCAACTGAGCTAAGCACCCAGCTCTCGTTTGGAGAACTGTGTTCTCCTCAACAACGGAATGGCTATTCTACACTATCTTTTAAGTTTTTGCCAGCGGCAAACTTAGGAATTTTGCGCGCAGCAGGGCGAACGCACAAAATTTTTAACAAAACATCCTTAACTCATTAAAAAGTCGACAAAAACGGTTGACTTTTTTTGAAATATAGCATATAATATATATGTCTGTAATTTAATAGGTGGCATGATGGCTGTCAGCAAGGAAATCCTCGACCTTATCCCGCAAGGCTGCAAGGTCAACTGGAACGAGAAACAACAACGCTTCTATGTTTACAAGTCCACTTATTACTACAGTAAGGAACACAAAAGATCTCGTGAACAGCGTACTCAGGTCGGTACGATCGTTAACGGTGTATTTACTTATGCCAAAAGCTACCTTCTCAAACAACAAATCAAGGATTTGAAGCTGGAGGTTAAGTCTTCGACTGCAGAAGTCGTTAATAAAACCTCTGAAATTCTGTCCAATGAAGTTGTTGACCCTCGTCAGGCTGCGAAAGTTCAATATCCTTTGGCGTACGTGTATTTAGTCGCTTTGCTCAGCTCCTTGTCCGGGCAGACAAGTTGTGTGCAAATCGCAGATTATTGGAGCAACCATCGGGCAGCCCTGGAAACAGCATTTGAAGACTTTCCTAAGCAGGATATTTCTCACGATACCGTTCGGCGTCTTCTTATGCTGATAGATCCTGAACAATTCCAAAGCTTTTACGGCAGACTTGTAGAACCTCTGCTTCATAAATTTACTTCTCGAATTGTTGCAGTGGACGGTCAAGCGGTCAAAGCCTCCAGAAGAAGTGGAGAAAGAGCCGGTAAATACATTCTTACCTTCTATGACACTGAAAATGGAATT
This sequence comes from Parasutterella sp. St.1A3, assembly GCF_059728705.1. Classification (NCBI taxonomy): domain Bacteria; kingdom Pseudomonadati; phylum Pseudomonadota; class Betaproteobacteria; order Burkholderiales; family Sutterellaceae; genus Parasutterella; species Parasutterella sp. St.1A3. Next base: position 1,040,887 of record NZ_BAAGFK010000001.1, read on the forward strand.
GCTTTAGGACAAAAGCTCATCGGGAGCAAGGAAAATGAGATCACGCACGCCGCCTCCATGGTTGAGGGACTCGATTTGGCAGGATGTATTGTTACGGCCGATGCACTCAATACGCAGGAAAAGTTTGCTTCAGCTTTAATCCAAAGAAAGGCAGACTACTGCCTTGCGGTGAAACAGAACCACAAATCGTTGTTTTATGACATGCAGTTAAGCTTCGTGGACCGCACCGAAACCCGTACGCTGGAGACCGAAAAAGTTGAACTCGGACATGGAAGAATCGAGACAAGAAAGATTTCGGTCCTTCCCGGAAGTTGCCTGCCCGCAGCCTTATTGAAGAAGTGGATAGGGCTGGATGAGGGCACGATCATTAAAGCTACAACAGAGAGCGTTAACAAGACAACCGGCGAGATCAGTTCTCTTGATCGCTACTACATTAGCTCCCTGAACTTCTTGAATGCCCATATCGCAGAACAATGTGCCAGAGCCGTTAGACGTCACTGGGGAATTGAAAATGACCTCCACTACGTCCTGGATGTTAACTTCTACCAAGATAGAACACAGTGCAAAAACGCCAACTATCTGCAAAACAGAGTCCTCTTGAATAAATGGGCGCTCGGGATGATCAGAAAACTTCAAAAAGAAGAGGAAACCGAAACCGGCAAAGAGGCTAAAAGCGTGAAGCGAATCATGGCTAAGCTGCAGTCTCCGACAGCAGCTCTGGAGGCGTTAACCTCACTAATTAACAAATAAATTCATGCGTACGCCCTGTGCGCGCAGGGATATCAATTGTTTCATTTGTTTTCAGGTTGCGTCCTTTACGGGCTGCTCTTTCAACTACCGAGAAGGTGCCGAAACCCAACAAACGAACTTCGTCTCCTTTTTTCAAAGTTCTCTCAATGTTTGCTAAAACAGAATCAACAGCTCTCGCAGCTGCCGGTCTGGTGATGTCGCATTCGATTGCGACAGCTTCAATAAGTTCAGCTTTATTCATTAATGCCCTCCTAAAATAAAGGGGTAAAAACTCTACAAGTGGGATGATAGCAGGGATTAAACTGCAAGTTTTCAATTTTTTGTGTATTTATAATCAGTGTTATCCATTAATGCATAGAACGCGCAAAATGGCTATAAAAATACCGTGTCGAGATACAGCCCTTGTGACACAAGAGATGCATTAATTCAGTACTTTGATCATCGGTGTTTGAAGCCATTGGTCCTTTAAACCCGCATTGAGCCATTGCGCGATCGGAGAGCCTTCTTTCAGCAGTGAATTGCTTAAATCCACAGAAAATTCTTCAAACGCTTCTTCCAGTGTTTTGCTGTGCGCGTCCGCAAGCAGCGCCCATGAGCAGCCGGAGTCTGTGCCGATCTGTACAACATAATTCGTAGAGATAAGTCGGGACAGTGTGGCATTGACCGCGTCCGGATAGCTTCCGATCGCTTCCGCAAGTTCGATACTGCTCATCTGAGGACGGTTATCCTGCTTGGCTTTCATAAGGATGCGAAGGAGTGCTACAGCAGACAGCAGCTGATTGCCGGGTTTGTCAAAGTCCTTAAAGCGGGTGGCTCTCAGCATGGGCAGAATCGCGGTAATCGCGGCTCCGGCAAGCACAAACATCCAGTTGATGTACATCCAGGTCAGAAGGACCGGTATCGCCGCAAATGCCCCGTATATCGTCGTGTAGGAGCCCTTCATGACATAAATCCCGAAGGCCCAGCGAAATACGGTAAAGACCAAAGCGATGATGAGGCCGCCCACTAAGGCGTCTTTCCACTGTACTTTGCAGTTAGGGACGTATTTGTAGAACATCGCCAGAATCACTGCCTGGAAAAGAAGCTGAAAGATGGGAATCAGCCAGGAGGCAACAGAAGACAGATGCCCGGTCATCGCCATGCCGGTCAGATAGGAAGAAGTGGCAAGGCTGACGCCGATCGCGATCGGGCCGAGACTTAAAAGAGCCCAATAGATCAGTACACGCTGCCAAACGCTTCGAAGTTTTCTGACCTCAAACGTAGAGTTAAGTGCCGCATCAATGGTTGAGATACATAAAAGCGCAGACACCGCCAAACCGATAATACCGAAGGCGGTAAGGCCAGCCGCCTGGCTCGCAAACTGTTTGATATAGCCGAGAATCTGTGTGCTGTACTGCTCAGGCAGCAGCGTGGAGAACATGAAGTTCTCGAACGCCTCACGGTAGGGCGCAAACAAAGGAAACGCGGAAAAAGCCGCCATGATGACGGCTAGCGCAGGCACGATTGACAGAAGCGTCGTCAGAGTCAGAGAAGATGCGACTTGCTTCAGACTGGCTTTGTCGATTCTCGTAAAAACAAAGCTGCCGAATGTCCATAGTTTTTCGCACCACGGACGAGAGGCAATAATCGCGGGCATCTTCTGACTCATATCTATTTCCTTAGCATTCAACCACGCAGACGGCGAGTCCGCCGAGGCTGGTTTCCTTATATTTGTTTGCCATGTCTTTACCGGTCTGCATCATGGTCTTGATGACCTGATCGAGACTGATGTAGTGCGAGCCGTCTCCCATCATGGCAAGGCGTACGGAATTAACCGCTTTAACTGCGGCGACAGCGTTTCTCTCAATACAGGGGATTTGGACCTGACCGCTGACCGGATCACAGGTCAGCCCTAAATGATGTTCCATGCCGATCTCAGCCGCATTCTCGATTTGTTCGTTTGTCGCGCCCAATGCGGCAGCTAAACCGGCAGCCGCCATGGAGCAGGCGACACCCACTTCTCCCTGGCATCCGACCTCGGCTCCGGAAATCGAGGCGTTTTTCTTATAGAGCGAGCCAATCGCGCCTGCGACTAAGAGAAAGCGGTGTCTTCCTTCCTTGTCCGCGCCGGTAATGAAGTGGCTGTAATAATTGAGAACTGCCGGGATGACGCCTGCGGCTCCGTTGGTCGGAGCGGTGACCACTCGGCCTCCGGAAGCGTTTTCTTCGCTGACTGCAAGCGCATAGGCATTGATCCAGTCAATAATCTGAAGCGGATCCTCTGTCACGCGGAGCGGACTTGAAATCAGTTTCTCATAGAGCGCGTTGGCGCGGCGTTTGACTTTAAGCGGACCCGGAAGACAGCCCTTGCGGTTTAGGCCGCGGTCAATGCACGAGCGCATCACGTTCCAGATCAAGTCCAGCGTGTCGTCAATCACTTCCGAACTTCTTGAAGCTTCTTCATTGGCTCGAATGAGCTCATCAAGCCGCAGGTTGTTTTTTCTGCACAGCTCCATCAGTTCGTCTGCGGTCTGGTACGGATAAGGAATTTTTTCAGACGTCAGATTTTTAGAGGAAGGGAAGACCGCGCCTGAATTCTCTTTAAGTTTGGCTTCTTCTTCAGTTTCAATGAATCCGCCGCCGACGGAATAATACTTTTGAGAGAGCAGCTCATTGCCGTCGCTGCCGTAAGCGCTGATGACCATTGTATTGGTATGGTACGGGTCGAGCTCGTTCGGCTCAAAGGACATATCAGTGCTGATATCGAACTGAATAGGGCGAGTGTCGTCAAGAATCAGCCGATGCGTATTTCTAATATTGTCCATCCACGTCGGAATCATATCCGTGTCAACGGTGGAAGGAGACTTGCCCATGAGACCTAAAAGAACCGCCTGATCTGTTGCGTGACCGACGCCGGTTGCGGCAAGCGAACCCATGAGACGGATTTTGACGTGTTCCACTGAAGCAAAAAGTTTGTTTTCTCGGAGCATGCGGATAAAGCTGCGTCCGGCGCGCATCGGCCCGACGGTATGAGAGGAAGAAGGACCGATACCAATGCGGTACATGTCAAAAACGGAAATATGCATATTTGTCCTTTTATATATGTAAATATTTGCACGCTCTGAAGCTGATCAGAACTTCACGAGCCTAATTCGGTGATGCAGAGTTTAATGTTCCGCAGAGGCTGTGCACTCTTGCTCAGCCGCTGAATCGGTTGGCAGAGCAATAATAATCAGCCGGAATTTTTTTCGCTATTGCGAATCATACTGAAATAGCGCCTCTTATTAGAGTTTGCTGAGACCGGACGGCAAAAGTCGATGTAACGAAGTCACTCTATAATCAGATTTTTTCCTGCAATTAAATGAACGGCTTCACTTCTGCGGCAGCTTCACTCTCATTGGATTCCGGTGCGCTGTTTTTACTTTGTCTGTGTCTTGCGGCAGCGCTGTTAATCTGTGTTGTTTGTCTTATTTTTGCGTTCGCGCGCCTTCCGAGAGATTCTGAGCGTATCGCGGAGAAATCCCGAGCCGCCTGGCGGGAGGATATCAGCTTGGCAGCTGAACAGATTAGGACAGTGACGCTTTCCAAAATGGACGCAAAGCTTCTGAATATTCAGCTTAACCTTGAGCGGGCTATGCAGAGTCAGGCCAAGGGAGATCGTGAAGAAGCCTCTTCGGCATTGAAAGCGATGCAGGATACGATCGCGACATCGCTCGCAAACAACGATAAGAGAATTCAGAACTTTGCCAATGAACAGAATCGCCGAGTCGAGGCGCTGACAAGTTCATTGAGCACGTCAATCGCCGAACTCAAGCACAGGGTTGATGAAGATCTCAAAAACATCAGCAAAGAAAATGAAACCAAGCTTGAGAAGATTCGAGAGACCGTGGAAGAAAAGCTTCAGAGCACTTTAACAAGTCGGGTCAGCGAGAGTTTTGCTCAGGTGTCTCAGCAGCTGACGCAGGTTTATAAAGGTCTTGGTGAAATGAAAGAGCTTGCGGCCGACGTGGGCGGTCTCAAGCGTGTTCTTGTCAATGTAAAAAGCCGCGGCATGCTCGGAGAAGTGCAGCTTGAAGCGCTCTTGAGCGAATATTTCACGGCCGATCAGTATGTAAAAAATGCCCATACGCTTGCGGATCAAAAAAGCAAGGTGGTTGAGTTTGCCGTAGTGCTTCCCGGAATCGGCGGCAAGGAGTGCCTTCTTCCGATTGATTCCAAGTTCCCGATTGAAGACTACAAGCGGCTTCAGGATGCGGCGGAAGAGGGTGATTCTGAAAAGTTAAAGAAAGCTAAAGAAGCTATCCGAGGCGGGCTGATTCGCGAAGCGAAGTCCGTTTCAGCCTATATCAATCCTCCGCATACGACGGATTTTGCCATTATGTTTATTCCTTCGGAGGGACTGTACGCGGAAGCGCTCTCGCTCGACGGTCTGACGGAGAGCCTCTATCGGGATTATCACGTTTACATTATGGGCCCATCCACCCTTGCGAGCGCGCTGTGCGCGTATCGAGCCGGATTCCAGACCCTGGCGATTGAGAAAAAAAGTTCGGAAATCCGGAGCATTCTTATCGCGGTTCAGGCCGAATTCGGCAAGTTCCAGGGCACGCTCGATAAGCTCAGAACTCAGGCGGAGACGGTTGTTAAAACGGTTGAACAAGTGGAAGTCCGCACGCGGCAAATGAACCGCAAATTGGCGCACGCCTCCCAAAGCGAGGAAGACTCGAATCTGACGCTTGAAGAGGCGCCAAAGCCGGCACGGTTGCCGGATAGTTTGCAGTGACGCAATCATGGTTAGGTTCTGATCGGATTGGCCGGCGTTCTGCCGAAGAACGCCTTGAACTCTCGATTGAACTGACTTTGATTCTCATATCCGACGAGAAGCGCCGCCTTTCGACAGCTGAATTTTTCTTCGGAAATAAGCCGCTGCGCCTCTTTGAGCCTCAGAACTTTCTGAAACTGCTTCGGAGAGATTCCGGTGAAGGCTTTGAAGTGGCGATGGAAAGATGTCGGAGACATGCAGGCCAGTTCGCTTAGTGTCTCAATGTTATGCCGTCGGTCATAATTTTTGCGGATAAAGTCAATCGCTTTCATCACGCGGGCATAAGGCCGTTCAGGCGTGTAGACCTGCCGAAAGAATGAGCCGAGAGAGCCGCTGAGCACTCGGAAATGAATCTCTTCCTCCAGAATCGGGATTAAAAATTTTCGTTCCGTTGGTGAACGCATGGCAATCAGCAGACGTCTAAAAACGTCCAGAAGCTCGTTTGAGGCCTTTTCCGAAACGTCCGAAACCAGTTTGTCCTCGATGTGCGCACCCATTTTTATCAGCATTTCCTGAACTAAATCTTCATTGAGTTCGTAACTGATGCACAGATAAGGGACCTCTTTGGAACCTTCAAGGAAATGGTCGCCGTCGGGCAGTTCAAAACCAGCGGCGAGACAGTCACCGGCACAGTAAAGACTTTGATGAATTCCATCGATTTTTGCGGTTTTGTGCCCCTGAACAACGATGACAACACGAGGACGGTAGTTCTCGATCTCGCAACGTGTCCGACATTCCCTGCGGTGCAGACTGAGTCCGGGAATAACGTCGAAAAAACTACCTTCGCTCGGAACGCTCTGAAGCATTTCATCTCTTAGTTCTAATAACTTATTTAGACTCATAGAAGTATCTTTGTGTTATTTGCTTACTGAATATTCTAGATGAAAAGAAATTAAATGATCATATATGGTAGTTTTATGTCATAAAGATTGGAAGTTTTGTCTCTTCTCGAGAAAAGTGTTTTTCTCCATCATTGCATCAGGAGAAAATCTTTTATGACAATGAATAAAAAATTGATGTGCACACTGTTGGCAGCTGCCGCTTTAAGTACGCTTTCAGGCTGTCGAAGCAGTGACTCAAGTCCGAGGGGAGAACCTCAGCCTACCGCGGTTCGAATGATGAAGCCTCGAGTCGATTCGATTGCTGAACGTATGGAGTTTCCGGCATTTATTCGGGCGTTCCATGAAGTACGGCTTAATGCCCGGGTTGACGGATATTTGAAAAAACGTTCCGTACAGGAAGGCAGCTCGGTACAGCAGGGAGATTTGCTTTTTGAGATCGATCCGAGGCCGTTTGAAGCGCAGGCGGAAGTTCGCCGCGCGGAATTAAGGCAGGCCGCCGCGCAAAGAACCTATGCGGCCGCTAAATATAAAAGAGCGCTCGAACTGGTAAAGGCGAACGCGATTTCCAAGGAAGAGCTTGAAACCCGTCGCTTTGAAATGCAAAACGCGGAAGCCGAGGAAGCACTGGCCAAGGCTCAGCTGGAAACTGCGCTTTTGAATCTGGAATTCACTCAAATTCGCGCGCCAATCAGTGGCAAGTTGGGAGAAATTCTTTTAAAAGAAGGTAATTTAGTGAAGGCGGGGCAGTCTGAACTCACCACTTTAATTGATGATCAGAACGCATATGCGGATTTCAAAATTAACGACAAGGCTTTCCTGAAACTCGTACGAGCCGGCGTGCTTGGAAATGTCCCCCATTCGCGCCGATCCAAGCGTGGTTTGACGATGGAGAGCGACGGTATCCGGGAGAGTTGTCTTTCACAGATAACGCATTTGATCCGCAAACGCTCACATACACCTTAAAACTGCAGTTGAAGGCGAGCCCGGAACTAGCGGCCAATCGAATCGGTCGGGTAACACTCGAACTTCCGATAAGCAGAGATTTGATGCTGATTCCGGATAAGGCCGTTCAGACGGAACTGACAGATCGGTTTGTCTGGATTTCTTCCCAGGACGGAACAGCCCAAAAGGCAAAAGTTCGTGTAGGGCGCCTTTTTGGTTCAGAGCGAGAAATTTTGGAGGGATTGAAGCCGGAAGACACGGTGGTACTTAGCGCTCAGCAGAAACTGAGAATTGGGACAAAGCTTCGCAGCATCGAGGAAAAAGCGCAATGAGATTTACAGACTTTTTTATTAGAAACCCGATATTTGCCGCGGTTATCTCATTATTTATTGTACTTTTCGGTCTGCTTAGCTACATGTCCCTGCCGGTCGCACAGTTTCCGGAGATTGTTCCCCCGTCTGTCGTTGTGACAGCGTCTCTTCCCGGCGCTTCCCCCCAGGCGTTGTCTGACTCCGTTATTGCTCCTCTGGAGCAGTCAATCAACGGAGTGGACGCGATGACTGAGCTGCAAAGCCAAGCGGCGTCAGACGGAACCGTGACGATTACGGTGAATTTTGCGCACGGAACAAATCCCGACCTTGCTCAGGTGCTGGTGCAGAACCGTGTATCGGCTGCTGAGCCGCGTTTGCCTGAGGCGGTCAGAAGAAGCGGTGTTACGGTGCGTAAGCGCTCTAGTGATCAGCTTGCGGCCGTTCATTTGTATTCGACCGATCGGACGCGTGACACGCTGTTTTTAACTAATTACGCGATTTCGCAGATGGCAGACCGATTGGCGAGGCTTTCGGGGGTCTCCGACATTACCGTCTTTGGCAGCCGAGAATACAGTATTCGAATTTGGCTTGACAGCGATCGCCTGATGCAGCTTGGACTTTCTCCTACTGAAGTTGTGCAGCGGGTACAGGAACAAAATCGAAATATTCTGGCGGGCAAGGTTAATGCACCGAAGATGACGGAACAGCCGGGTGCTTTTGAACTGCTGATCCGAGGCGAGGGAAGGTTAAGGGAGCCGCAGGAGTATGACAATATCGTGATCAGAAGAAGCGCAGATGGAAGAACGCTTTATCTGAAGGATATTGCTCGCACGGAGCTCGCTTCTTATAACTATGACGAAGAGTTTTATCGAGACGGAGTTCCTGCTATGGGTCTGGCAATTTTCCAGACGCCCGGAGCGAACGCGATTTCGACAATGAAAGCGATCCGGGCCGAGCTTGAGGAGATCCAAAAGGAGCTGCCAAGCGGTGTGGACTGCTATATGACGATAGACAATACCGAGTTTATTGAGAACTCCATCCGATCTGTCTATCAGACGCTCTTTGAAGCGACTGCTTTAGTGGTTCTGGTGATTCTGCTTTTTCTGCACAACTGGAAAAGCTCACTCATTCCGATTCTATCCATTCCCGTTTCGATTATCGGTACCTTTATCGTCATGAAAGCCTCGGGATTCACGATTAATAATCTAACGCTGTTTGGTTTGATTCTTGCGACCGGTATTGTGGTGGATGACGCGATTGTCGTGGTTGAGGCGATTGAAGCGAAGATCAGGAACGGCATGAGTCCGTTGGAAGCCGGATTTGCTTCAATGAAGGAGCTTAGCAAAGCGCTGGTTGGTATTGCCGCGGTTTTATCCTGCGTATTTATTCCAACGGCGTTTTTAAGCGGTATTACCGGAAGTTTTTACCGGCAGTTCGCACTGACCATTGCGGCTGCGACAATTATTTCAGCTTTTGTGTCTCTGACGTTGTCTCCCGCCCTCAGTGTGCCTCTTCTGTCGGTCCGAAAAAAAGAGGGATGGTTTTCGTCAGCGTTTAATCATTTCTTTGGTATATGTTCGGAGCACTACAGCCAGCTTGTTCGGATGCTTGTGAAGCTTCGCTGGTGGGTGCTTGCAGTTTATGCAGTTTGCAGCTGCTTCACTGTGTTTTTGTATACCAATGTTCCTAGTGGTTTCATTCCGAGGCAGGACAATAATTATTTATCCGCGAGCATTCAGCTTGCGGAGGGCATTGCCCTGAATCAGACGGCTGAGACGCTTAAGAAAGCTCAGGAAGCGCTCTCAAAGGTCAAAGGTGTTCAGCATTTTATGGTTATTGTCGGGCAAAGCGGAGCGACGCGATCTAAAGCTTCCAATGCCGCACTGATGGTGATAAAGCTTGAACCACTGCCTGAGCGTATTAAAGAGGGGCTTTCGATCGGCGTGATGATGAGTCGGATTCGATCGACCCTAAACGAGGCGATACCGGAGGCAAGCGTTAACGTTTTAGCGCCGCCCGCGGTTATGGGTATCGGGGCCGGCGGTGATTTCCAGTTTTATCTTCAGGATCGAATCGGTTTGGGCGTGAATGAACTTACAGATGCGGCGCAGGAGTTTATTCGAGCATTAGCCGCGTCGCCGGAAATTGAAAGCGCGTTTTCCTCCTTTAGAACGGACACTCCGCAGCTGGAGCTAAAAATCGACCGAGAAAAGGCCGCCATGCTGAGGATTGATTTGGAGGAACTTAGCAATACGATTCAGTATGAATTCGGAAGTGTGTACGTGAACGATTTTAATTTGTTAAATCGAGTATTCCGTGTCGTTGCTCAGTCCGATTCTGAGTTTCGTTCTCTGGAAACGGATCTAGATCGTGTTTGGATTAAAAATGAGCTCGGCAGGATGGTTCCCCTGAGTTCAGTGGTTTCGATCGAACGAACATCCGCGCCTCAGGTCATTGCGCGCTATAACATGTACCCCTCGGTATTTGTTCTAGGCAATATTTCTGATGGAGTCAGCAGTACTGAAGCGATCTCTGTGATTGAAAAGATGGCCGCCGAGACGCTTCCGGAAGGGATTAGTCTGCTGTGGACCTCAATGATTAAAGAGCAGAAGCAGGAGGACAACACAAATTTATATATTTTTGGTCTGTGTCTTTTATGTGTGTTTCTTTCCTTGGCCGCGTTGTATGAAAGTCTGAGGCTGCCCCTGATTATTATTTTGATTGTTCCTCAGGTTCTGCTGTTCGGGCTTATCGGACTTGAGCTTAGAGGTCTGGGCAACAGTCTGATGGCGCAGATCGGATTTGTGGTGCTTATCGGATTAGCCTGTAAGAATTCTATTTTGATTGTTGAGATGGCCAAGCAGTTTCAGCAGGAAGGATTGAGCCGGTATGACGCGATTGTTCGAGCCAGTGCCGTTCGTTTACGAGCCATTTTGATGACATCGTTTGCGTTTATTCTCGGCGTGGTACCTCTGGCGTTTTCGAGCGGCTACGGATCGGAGCTGCGTCAGGCGGTTGGCACGACGGTGTTTGCCGGGATGCTGGGTGTGACTTTTATCGGCTTGTTTTTTACACCGGTTTTTTACGCGCTGATCGCTAAAAAATGAAGTTAAGCAGACAGAGAGCGGCCGGCTTATTTCAGCGAAAGATCTTACGTGGCAAAGTGAAAAGTCCTATTGAGCACACATTGAACTGAGGATTTGACTTCTGAGCAGGCAAATTGATATCCGCCAAGCTCCCTAAAATTGTTGGCGCTTTAAAGCAGTTATGAGGCCGATAATGAAGGGAGCTTCGTTTTTTTCGCTCCGCCTTAAGTAGGGGCGATTATTGGAAAACTGAATATATCTTCACATATTTTTCACTTGCGGAAGGAAGAGGTATGTCAAGCGCCAGGTTTGGTAGGAGAGTTATTTTACGATTATTGAGTGTTTACCCTGATTTTGCTTGAGATATACGGCAGAAAAAATATAATTCAGGCGATTATTTCAACAAACAATGGTATTTAAAATACATACCCCCCCCCGTATCCCTGAGATCAGGATCTGAGTTAAACAATCGTAATTTCTCTAAAGAAATTATCGCTAGTATTTCTTCTTCAAAAAAACAAAGAGTCAGCCGATTTAAAACTGCAGCACTGACTCTGGCCGTATTTGGCGCAATTTCCTTATCAGCGCCGGTCAATGCTCTGACAATCACTGCTGATACAAATGAAGCCAACGGACTTACGCTGACAGATGCGAATCTTGAAAACGCATCAAACAGTTGGTACGGTTTATCCGTAGTGAATTCAACGCTGAGCGGCAAAAACGAATTTAATGCCTCCGTCAGCAAAACAGATTCAGCCAGTCAGAGATCGACTCTTAGTATTGTCAAGCTTTCAGATGCACAACTGCAGTGGCAGGGAAATGCCACACTGACCTCAAATTCCGCCTTGATGTCACTCAACGCCATCAGCCTGAATAACTCCGCGGTTTCAATTGAAGGAGCTCTGGCTGCTGACTTGACTGCAGCACGAACCTTTGAGAGGTCAGAGGCAACAGCCATCACCGTAGATGTAGGAGAGTCCGCCTTAACGGTCTCCGGAAACCTGGATCTGAAAACCACAATGCAGGGCGATGCCGCATCTTATGAAGCAGGTTTGGATAAAGATGAGGACGGGGATCACTCAAAAGCCATAGGCATTTCTTCCCGTTCCGGCGGATCCCTGACCTTAAAGGCTGCGGAAACCAGAATTGAGTCAACCGCCGAAAAACTGCAGGCGACCGGTATTCTTGTTAGTGATAATTCAAGTCTTACAGGAAGCGGAGTCCTTACGATTAACGCGGTTTCCGGCCGTGATTCACAAACACTGTTCACGAGGGACGGGGGACGAGTTGTTTGGAACGGAGATGTGACGCTGTCATCTACACTCCACTCGCTTGATACTACGTTCGCAGACAACGAGGCCGGCAACGTTGGTATTTTTTATTCTGATCATGATACGTACGGCAGTGAAATCACACTGAACGGCAACGTCAGTTTGTATGTTGAAGCCTCTCGGAATAAACTTCCCGAGCAATCCGATATGCTGATCTACAACGTTGGTCTTGATACCGGTAAATATACGGAGTCCGACTCAGAAAAAATCACGATTGGCGGCGAAGGAAAAACCGTAACAATGAAATCGGTTATTTCCGGAGCACTTGTAGATAAGGATGTCGCTTGGAATATTTATATCGCTGAAGGTCAGCTCAATGTTTACGGTAAATCCATTGTGCTTGAAGCGGTGGCCAAAGGTAAAGGCGGAGCAGAATCCATTGCTATCGAGGGAGGTGAGGTTAATCTCGGCAGCCCTAACGGGACTGTGACCATTAAGGCGACAGCTGATGATCCAATGCTCACTTCGGCAATTTCCGTGATGAACGGTACATTGAATCTCTTTGGTGATGTCACTATTGAATCCGGTACAGTCCAGGTTTTCTCGGAAGATCTGGGTATTTCGGACTATGCTAAGGGCGCAATCAATGTAAAAGGCAACATTAATCTGCCCGATCTTTCCATTATCCAGGTTGGAAAACTCAACATCGAAGGCTCCGTAACGACCAACAGCGCTCAGGTGTTCGAAAACGCCGCCAGCGCAGCCCAAACGCAAATCGGAGCGCTTCTGTATGAAGATAAACTGGATTTTCAGGAAAATTCCAAGCTGATTCTGACGGATGCTGAATATACTGTCCAGTACCTTGCTGACATTAAAAACACGTTGGCGAATAAGCCGATTATCCAGATGAATGGAACATTAGTAGGAGGAACTGTTACTCTGGAGACGCTGCCGTTGCTCTCTGGAACTATTGTCTCGTCCGCGCAGCTGAAAGTTAACGGAAACGCCACGATTACTGACGATCAATTTAGTGGTTCAGCAACGCTGGTCGGCGTCGGATCGGTTCAGGTCACAGATGGCGAGAGCATTACGATTGCCGCAGGAGATAATACATTTACGATTGTCGGCGCTAACGGCGGCGACCTGGTTTCCGGAAATAAGGGGCCAGTTAGCGTGATCGTAGGCAACGACGACAATTCCGGCAAACTCACCATTGGCGGCAGCGGCACTCAGGGCGGTGTGATTCAGGGTTCTCTGACCGTTAACGCCGGCTCATCCGTCAGCGTGGAAGGTAATTCAGGCGCTGCGGCGAACTTCCAGATTGCTTCCGACTTTATTGTGAAGACAGATGCGTCTGTCAGCCTGAAGGATGGAGCAATCCTATCAGTGGACAACGCTGTCGTTGATTACAAAGGCATCATTCGCATTGGTCAAAACAGCTTAACGGGTGTTGGCAAATTCGTGAGCCGATTCGTCAGCTTGGCAGGTTCAATTTTCCTTGACCCGGCCTGGGAAAATGGTACACCGGCGCTTGGCGCAATTGAAATTGTCGAAATGTCTGAAAGCGGCAATATCACGGTCGGACAGAACTCCGCTCTGGTCCTCGGTTCTCAGGACGCGGATTTGGCATTGAACGCAATGAATAAAGCGGGTCTGTCACTGTCAGAGAACGGTATCAAGTCTGCTCTCTACCTTGCCAAACCTCTGAATGTCGGAAACGGCTCTATCGTCGTGGACGGTTCGCTGACAAGTCCTGCTGAAGGTCAGTCGGGTGTCGTTTCCGTTGCGGCTGACAGTCTGCTCGCTGTCGAGATGACAGACGAGCTTGCGATCGGTAGTGAAACAGCGATTACCGGAGCTAGCCTCAATCTGGCCGACGGAAGCTCCGTTTTGCTTGCAGGAATGGAAAAACTCACTGTCAGTGACGATCTCAGCGTAAAGCTTGCGGACTCAGTCGTTGTTGGCGAGAACGTCAATATTTACGGCAGCAGCGGTCTGTGGTATGGATACGGATTTAAGGACGGTGTGATCACTGCCCAGTACGATCCGACACAGCTGTTAGTTGATAACGGTTTGACAGCGCCTAACGTTACGCGCGAAGCGCTTCTTACAAACGCGGAAAGCGCAGCTGCTCTTCGTGAGCTGATCAATGCGGGTGACTATGCAGGAGCCGCCCGCTGGATGAATCAGAGAGCGCTGTTTGCCTCTGCCGGTGCCGCTCAGGCAATGACCGTGACGATATCCTCGATGGTTACCGACACGATTGAGCAGCATGGCTCATTGATTTCCAGCTACAGTCATGACAAGGCCGGAGTCGATCTGTGGCTTAATGTGGACGGTCTTTTCACTCGCGCAAACTCCTACGAAGCCGGAAGTTCGAAGTACGGCTACAGAGCGGATCTTGCCGGAGTCACATTTGGTGCGGATTACGCGATGGGCAACGGTTTGGCTGCCGGTTTAGCCGTTTCACTCGGTAAAGGCAATGCCCGAAGCCGCGGCGAAGCCTCCGGTATAAAGAACAAGATCGAATACAGGGGCCTGAATCTCTACGGTGCATGGAACACTCAGTATGCTAACGTGATCGGATCTCTCGGCTACATCCGGTCTGAAAACAATATGAGATCTGCCGGCCTTAAAGCTAAGCCCGATACGAAGGCTCTGACGGCAGCCGTTCGTGTAGAAAAAGACCTGAGTATTGGTGATGCGTTTACAGTAACACCGCATATCGGAGCTCGTTATTCGCACATTAAGCTGGATAACTTCGGCACCGCAGGATTCCGTTATTCAGCAGAAAAAGCGAATTTGTTCCAGATCCCGGTCGGAGTCGCGGTTAAAGGAAATTACGATGCCGCCTGCGGGGCGAAGGTTAAACCGTTCCTGGATCTCACGGTTTCTCCGACCATGGGTGACAAGAAAGTCAGCAACCGTTTCGCGCTTGAAGGCTCTTCGGCTTCGGATTCCATCGAAACCCGAATTGCGAACACCGCACTGTTTAACGCGAAATTTGGTTTGGAAGCGACTCGCGGAAATCATAGTCTTGGTGTGAGCTATGGCTTTGGTGCAGGCGATAAAGGCCGCATTGACCAGGCTCTGCAGGCGAAATATCGCTATGTCTTCTAATTTCCGGCTTCTTGTTTAGCTTTGCAGAAACCGCCTTCGGGCGGTTTCTGCGCTTAAGCATTTACTAAACCGGTGGAGATTTGCTCTCAGCGATTTGCGCAGCATTCTCACGCATTCGAACAGGAAAAATTTGTCGAAGCGGCTGATGTTTGAACTAAATGCGTCCTCGTTTTTGAGCACGCAAAAAAAGACGGCCTCATGAAGAAAGAGGCCGTCCTTGTTAAAGGAAACTAAACTGCTATGCCTGCTTTGTTTTCTCAAGTACGTAGGCGGCAAGTTCTTTTGCGGCTTCTTCGGCGCGCTCCGGAGTCGCATCAAAGATTTCAGCCAGAAGACGCTCGCTGACAAGTTCCGGATTAAAACGAAGCGTCAGGTCGTTGCCGTTCATCTCGCAGGAATGAAAGGCGCTGTCCGGGCTGCATTCCGAGGCGATTTCGGCAACTTTGCCTTTAGCCAGCATCGCAATGATCGGATTTTTAAAAGCCAGCTCAACATGATTTGCTGAGATGTTCTTGAGATTTACAAAATCTCTGGCCTTGTATAACTGTTCAATGGGTAGTGCCATTTATTTTTCCTTCAATGTAGTTGGCTTATTCTAATTGATCAGGCCGGAAATAAGAACCGCGAGAACAAGCGCAGGACAAAATACACCGATAATCAGCCGCATAATCTTAACGCGAGTTGGGCAGGCCGCAATAGTCGTCCATTCGGTGTGAACCCGATCCCACGCGGTCCAGGCGCAAAGCATGCATGCGATAATGCCGCCGATCGGAAGTCCGAGATTCGATACTAAGAAGTCCGCCGAATCAAATACCGTCTTGCCAAAGAATTTGACATCGGCAAGCACTCCGAAGGACAGCGCGCAAGGAACGCTTAGAATCAGCATGAAGATAAGACAGACAGCAACGGCAACAGGGCGGCTGAGTTTCAGTTCCTGAACCATCCAGGTAATGTCAATCTCCAACATCGACACGGCTGATGTGAGCGCTGCAACAACCAAACAGCAGAAAAAGACGATCGCGAAAAATTGTCCGGCAGGAAGCATGGAAAAGATCGCCGGCATCGTGATAAACGTCAGACCGGGACCGGCTGCAGGATCCATGCCGAAGGCGAAATTCGCGGGAAGAATCATTAAGCCGGCCATCAGCGAAATAAGCAGCGAAAGCGTGACAATCCAGAAGGTTGAACTGATCAGGTCGGTCTTTTTATCAATATAGGCTCCATAGGTCACCATGCAGCCGGCACCTACGGAATAGGAGAAAAATACAAGCCCCATCGCGTCAAGAAGCGCCTTCCAGCTGAATTTCGAAAAGTCCGGCATAAACAGATATTCCACGCCTTTCCAAGCGCCCGGCTGACAAAGTCCCGTGACGATCAGGATGCACATAAAAATAAATAACAGCGGCATCAGGATTTTGGAACAGAGTTCGATGCCGCCGCGAATGCCAAAAGCAACAACGAATCCGACAAGGGCGAGGAAGCCCACTTGAGCGCAAACGGAGATCGAAGGCGAAGAGGAGAGTTCTCCGAAAAGAGAACCAAGCGCTTGGGGAGTCGAAGCCGAAAAACCGACAATTGACTCAAACAGGTACATAAGACACCAGCCGCCCACGACAGAATAAAACGAGAGGACAACAAAGCCGATCAGAATGCCCAGATATCCAAGTACTGACCAGAAGGGGCCTCCGAGATTTCGGTAAGCGGTAACAATTCCTCCTTTTCCCGCTTTGCCGAGTGTGATTTCGGCAAGCAGCAGGCCGAAAGCCAGCGTGAAAGAAAAGAAAATATATGGAATCAGGAAAGCGGCGCCGCCTTCTGCGCCCGCCATGTATGGAAATTTCCAAATCGCTCCGAGGCCAATCGCGGCTCCGACGCTCGCAAGAATAAATCCAGCTTTTCCTGTAAACGTTTTTTCTTTGGGACGTGCCATTTTTATTATTTGTATATTTAAGCGTTAAAGGAAGTTGGAAATCGCAACAACTGCGATAAAGCAGGGAGCAACAAACGCAAGCATGAACCGTACAAATTTCATGTAGCCCGGAGAGCGCTTTTTGTTGACGTTCAGTTCATAACTGGTTTTGTCGAAGAAGAACCAGCCGGTGAGCGCAATAACAAAGATGGCGCTGAGCGGCATGAGAATGTTGCAGGCAAGATAATCGGTCGCGTCAAAGATGTTCTTTCCGAGGATCGTATAGTCAGACCAAGGTCCCATCGACAGCGCGGCCGGGATCGAACAGATAGTCAGCGCAACGAAAAGCGCGAAGGAAGCGCCTTTGCGGCTGAACTTCCATTCATCCATCAGATAAGCGAGCGGAACTTCAAAGAGGGAAATCATCGAGGTCAGAGCCGCGACAAGAAGGCAGCCGTAAAAACAGACTGCAAACACATTGCCTAAAGGAATGTGAGAGAACACTGCGGGCATTGTAATAAAGGTGAGTCCGGGACCCGCAGACGGATTAAGACCGAAGGCGATAACGGGAGGAATAACCATCAGTCCGGCAAGAATGCAAGAGATGAACGCCAGAACGGCAACCCAAATCGCTGAAGAGGGAATGTCTTCCGAGTGGTGAATGTATGAGCCGTAAGTAATCATAATACCCATGCCGACGGATAGGGAGAAGAAAGTAAAGCCCATCGCATTCAGCAGAGAGTTTGCCGTCACTTCGTCCCATCTCGGCGAGAAGAGGAACTTCAGTCCTTCCATGGCGCCGGGCAGTGTAAGACCGCGGATAATCAGGACAACCATCAGCACAAAAAGAAGCGGCATAAGAATCTTGGAGATTCTTTCAATTCCCTTATTGACACCGAAGATCAGAACACCGGCAGTGATGGCAAGGAAACCTGTCTGATAAACAATTGCGGAAACAGGAGAACTGACGGTAAGTTTGAATGTTTTTTCAAGCAGTGCAAGGTCGCTTGAGGCGGCGTTTCCGCGGATCGCTTCAAAGAGGTAGGTCAGACACCAGCCGCCTACGGTACTGTAGTAGGTCATAATGACAAAGGCGGTCAGCACACCGATAAATCCCAGCGGAATCCAGGCTTTGCCCGCGATTCGTTTAAAACTGGTGACCACGCTGCCGCGTCCGGCTCTGCCGATAATCATTTCTGCCATGATCAAAATGACGCCGAAGAACAGTACCATGGCGATGAACGGCAGAATAAAAGCTGAACCGCCGTTGGCACCTGCCATGTAGGGGAATTTCCAAATAGCACCGAGGCCGACAGCCGAGCCGGTCGCAGCTAAAACAAAGCCTATTTTGGAGCTCCAATTGGAGCGAGCATCAGACATTAACTACTCCTAATTTCTTCTTTTGGTGAAAAACATCTTCGATTATGGATGAAAACACGGATTAAATTCGCTAAAACCGCTACTAATTGCTGTAATTGCCGCAAAATGAGGAAAAAATACTTTTATCGTGGGCAATTAGAAAATTAGAGACAGCAGAAAAACAGTAACTGCGGCTCTGATCACGTACATAGGTAGTGATATGTCGCTTATCTCAAATGGAATAAGTAGTTGTACTAATCATTGGCAGGATAATGCTCTAAGAATAAAAATGATTCGGCAATAAAAACAGCAAAAAATGTCAGTATTTCTATTGATTTAAGGATGCGTATGGTTTACTATGAGCACGTGGTTTGAGGTGGTTGTGTAAAAACAACCGTTTATCCTGGTTGGAAACCCTGCTCACAAGCTGAGCAGGTTTTTTTTGACCTTGTTGCCGACATCCGCTGCCGCCCAAAAGTAATATAGCGTCCGTCAAATCGCTTTTAGAAGACGTTTAAAGCTAAAATTTTCCATATACACATTAATTAATGAGGCGGATTGTGTCTGAGAACACTTTTGATCAAACGCTTGATGTTAAAGGACAGAAATGTCCGAAGCCGATGCTGAAAACTAAAAAGGCGCTGGCGAAGATGGAGCCGGGGCAGACGCTGCTTGTGCTTGCCACCGATCCGCATGCGGTCCGCGACCTAAGTCAGTTTGCCGATCAGACCGGAAATAAAATGCTTTCTTCCTGTGAAAACGACGGGATTTACGAAATTCTCATGCAGAGAAAATCGGAAAGCTGATTCTCATAAGAGAGGAGAAATCATATGTCTCACTTAACCGACCGTATTCCGCTTCTTCCTGAATCTGCGGCAGCCGTCCAAGCGGTTCTTAATGATCCGAAAGTAAAGAAAGTGCTGGAGCAGGCCGTCTCCAAGGAAATCTTTACGATTGAGGAGCAGATTGAGATCTGCGAAGTTCCCGCGCCTCCGATGCGGGAACAAAAAAGAGCGGAATTAATCACGCAGAAAATTCGACGCTACGGTCTTGAGGCGGAGATTGATCCTGTTGGGAATGTTATCGCCCGTTTCAAAGGCGTTGAGCCTGACGGTCCGGTTTGCGCCGTGACAGCGCATATGGACAACAGCTTCCCTGAGGGCACGAACACCTCGGTGCGCCGCCAGAGCGGAAAACTTTTTGCGCCCGGTATTTCGGATGCGTCCCGAGGACTCGCCTGCATGCTGCAGGTGATCCGTATGCTGGTGAACTCCGGTGTCCAAACGAAAGGAAGGAGACATCCTCTTTATCGGAACGGTCGGGCAGGAAGCGGAAGGCGATCTGCGCGGCGTCAAGCGTATTTTCTACAGCTCCGGCATTCATATCGACGGAGTATTGGTCATTGACGGGGCTGATCCCGGACGAATCCTTTACGGATCCACCGGATCTAAACGCTATAAGATTGAATACACCGGTCCCGGCGGTCACAGCTTCCTGAATTTCGGTCAGTATCCGAGCGCGACACAGGCGCTTTGTCGGGCAGGGACGATGCTTTCGGATCTGGAGGTGCCGCAGGAGTCGAGAACCACTTTTGCGCTTGCCACAATGAAAGGCGGATCTTCCGTTAACGCAATCGCCGAGCATGCTGAATGCGAGGTGGATTTGAGAAGCGAAGACGCTCAGGTGCTCGATCGTTTGGTTAAGGAGGCGCTGCCGCTCTTTGAACTCGGCGCACAATTGGAAAACGCGCGCTGGAAAGTCACGGATCCTTTCCTGCAGATTACGTGCAAAGTGACGCCTATCGGTTATCGTCCTGCCGGCAGTCAAAAGCCCACGAGCCCTGTGCTTCAGGCCGCTCGCGCCGCTCAGGAGGAGCTTGGAATCGAAATGACCGCCTATATGAGCGCTTCAACCGATCAAAATGTGCCGATGTCCATCGGAATTCCCTCAACAACACTTGGCGCAGGCGGCCGGGAAGGGTTCAACCACTCGCTCTCCGAATGGTATGAGCCGGTTCGTTCCTTTGAAGGTCCTCAGCTTTGCCTGCTGACCGCGCTGACACTGATCGGTATTGACGGAGGAGCCGCGCCTCTGCTGCCTGTTTACACGGCATCTCCCGCCGCGGAGTGGCAGGACAGTCTCTAGCGAGATAAAGAATCGGCTGCCTTGGGCAGCCGATTTCAGAATTTAGAAAGGATTGTGCGCGGTGTAGATTTGCATGCCGTTTGAGAGCACGGTTATCTTATCCGGCGATTTATTGGCGACGATCTGGGCCTCAAATTTGTCCTTATCAACACGCGTATAAGCCTTTCTCGGCACAAACATCTGAACGAGCGCGCCGATCTGAGGCTCTTTGCCCAAGAGGTTCAGATTCAAAGACGCAAACTGCGGTTTATCCGGAAGCCAGCGCAGATCACCCGACATATTCAGTTGGTATGCCTTAGTCTTTATGACGGTTGGATTCAGCTTCAGCCAGACGTCGCCGCTGAGGAACGAATTACCTAAACGTTCAAGCGCATCTCTTGAAACTGCGGCTTCATCTCCTATAAGTAGATTCGTGACCGCATCGTACATTTCCGGATCATTGGGAATATGAGTCTCAATCTGAGGATTAGCGCTTTCAATTGTGGATTTCAAACCGCTGATGCGTGCGGACAGATTCTGCAGATCAATTTTAGAGATCTGCGTAATTTCTGAAGGCTTTTTAGTGAGTGCAATGTCAAAAGAGACAGATTCAATCTTGATTGTGTCTTTTCCGTTAACCGTAGAGAGCCCGTTGAGAGCAGCTGAGAAATTTGAAGATTCGGAACCTTGAGAAGTCAGCCTGCCTGTGATTGAGCCGGACTGAATCACCTCTGTCGGCGAGAGACGCAGCGCGAAATTTTGAATATCAAAGACCGCATTGGCAGAATTGAATTTTAGATTTCCATCAGAACTGCTGGCCATATCCGGCAAAGCTTTTAGACTGACTTTACCGATATCAAGCGCGGTGCCTGCAGATTCGTCTCTGGCCGAGAAAGGTTTGGACGCAAATTCCAGCACTTTAGGGATGAAACGATAATTTAAATCGACAGTGAGTGTCGGGTCGGCGCTCTTGATTGCTTCGTTAAAAAGCGGCTGAGAGCTTGTCGCAAGCATCTTCATATTCGCGTGCGGCTTAAGACCGAAACTAACGCTGCCGCCAAAATGCACATCACCCTTATTTAAGATGAATTCGCGGCCGAAGATCGAAGAATTCGAGATCTCAACTGAGACATCTTTAAAGTTCTCGCCGAGGTAGCGAGAAGGATTTTCAGCGAATTGATCAAAGTGCGAAGCCTGGGTATGGATAAGAAATCCGTATGCTGCAGAGCAGACTAGGGCAGCGGCGACGACGCCGGTACCGATTTTTTGAGCGGTGTTCATAACTTCCGGAGCAGATATAAAAAAACGCGGCAGACTGAGCGTCCATGACACGGCGGCTTTTGATGAACCGCTATTGCGTGACGCCTCCAGCTACCTCTCCACCCAAATTATTGTACCACCCGCCCTTCGGATCGGGCGCCTGACTCTCATTGGGTACATTGTCCGGCTCGGCAAAGAACTTATCAAGCGAAATCTTATCCTGAATAACTTTAATACACCGGTAAAAGAGCTGTTCATCAAGCTTATCGAGACCAACAAATTCACCCTGGAAGGTGTAGGCGGCCCGTGAGATTTCAAACGACTTTTGTTTGTAGGGGGCGTTGGGTTCGTCGGCAATCACGCCGCTTTGGACAAAGACGCTTTCCTCCTGAATGCCGGAAGTCACTTTTTTATCCGAGGAATTGATAAATGTGATTCTCATCTTTCCGACCTTGCGCTCCGTCCAGCGCAGTGTCGGAAGGATTGGAATGTAGCGGGTTCCCGGGTCTTCCGCGGAATCGGAAATTTCTACAAAGACGGTGCCGTCGAGCCCTCTGTCATTGATTACGGCCAACCCTGAGGATTCAAAGAGTTTTGACAGCAGTTTATTTAAATCTTCCCGATAGAGCCATTCGACGGAGTTTTCTAAAACCCCCGCGGAATCGAGATCGAGTCCCTGAATGATGATACGGGTTTTAAGTGAGAGGTTAAGCGGAACTTCCGGCCTTTTGATTTGATCGGGTTCGGTTAGCTGAGAATTGACGTCAAACCAGCCGTATTTCGGGGTGGCGACAGAGATTCCGGTCGAAGCCAGTCCGAGTAGAGAGCAGCCCTGAAGCATCAGGCAGCAGACGGCAGCGGCGGCAAGCTTTCTCATAGTTATTTCTCGTCGACTCGTTGTGGATGAGAGGCTCTAGTATATACGTATCATTGGAATTTCCAATGAGTACTTTCGCAAATAAAGGAAAGGGCGTCCGAGGACGCCCTTTGATCAGAGACTTACGCAATGCACGGCATTGCCAAGCCGATTAGTACAGACCGATGATCTTCCACCAAGCCATACCGACGGTGAGCCAAATCACCACGTTAACCGTTGTGATGATAAAGCCGTTTCTCCACCATTCACCCTGAGAAACGTAGCCGGCGCCGAAGTAGACCGGGCCGCAGCCGTTACCGTAGTGGGTCAGAGAGATCGGGAGGTTGGCAAAGCAGCCGAAGGTGATCGCGACCAGGAGAGCCGGAACGCCGCAGGCGGCCGCAACTGCAACGAATGCAGCGTACATCGCGGAA
The DNA here is from genome assembly GCF_059728705.1 of Parasutterella sp. St.1A3. NCBI lineage: Bacteria > Pseudomonadati > Pseudomonadota > Betaproteobacteria > Burkholderiales > Sutterellaceae > Parasutterella > Parasutterella sp. St.1A3. The sequence goes on from NZ_BAAGFK010000001.1 coordinate 1,063,949, forward strand.
ATACGCGCTGTAACGGAAGCGAAGCAGTAGTGCGAGTAGATGTAAATCAGCGAGATGACCACGAAGGATGTGATCCAGCCGAGGTTGGCGGCAGCGATTGCGCCGCCGATCATCTTGGCGAGCCAGGCGATAAAGCCAGATTTTGCCAAGGCGGTTGCCAGAGCGACGAGGCCTCCCATCCAGAACATAGCATCCCAAGCGCCTTTTTCGGAGAGGATGTCTTTCCAGTCAAGCACTTTGCAGATCAGCATGATTGCGACAGCAAGCATGGCGACCGGTGTCGCGCCGAGTTTTGTCCAGCTTCCGGTTGCCCAGAGGATGAGACACATGACGAAGACGAAGGCAAGTACTTTTTCCTGAAGGTTCATCGGGCCCATCTTCTGCAGTTCGCTGACAGCGAGGTCGTGCGCACCGGGGATTGCCTTGATTTCAGGAGGAGAAAGCTTGAGCATCAGAAGCGGGACGAGGAACAGGGAGATCAGACCCGGGACGATAGCAGCGATGGCCCAGCCCATCCAGGTGATTTCAACACCGACAGCAGACGCGGCTAAGCCGACGCAGAGCGGGTTTCCGGCCATGGATGTCAGGAACATCATGCAGGTGACCGCGTCAGTGTGATAACCGACCTGCATCAGGTATTTACCGATCTTGCCGGCTGTGGGTCCGGGTTCGGAACCGAACGCGCTGGCAAGAGACTGAACGATCGGATAGAAAACGCCGCCTCCTCGTGCGGTTGCCGAAGGCATCGCCGGAGAAACGATCAGCTCGGAGAGCGCGATCGAGTAGCCGAGAGAGAGGGAAGAACGGCCGATGTATTTGATGATCAGGAACGCGATTCTTCTGCCAAAGCCGGTTTTAATAAAGGCTCGGGAGAGGAAGAAGGCGCAGACGATCAGCCAAATTGTGCCGTTGCCGAAGCCCATCAGGGCCTGACCGGTTTTGAGGACGCCGGTGATCGCGCAGAAAGTTAATGCGATGAAAGCGACGGCACCCATTGAAATCGGCTGAAGAATAAAGCCGGCGATAGTGGCCGCAAAGACCGCGAACAGATGCCATGCGTTAGGCGTTAGGCCTTGAGGAGTCGGTATAAACCAAATCACAAAGCCGATAGCCAAAACGATGATCCAGCTTCTTAGGGATTTGCTCATTTTGTATCTACCTGTTGGTTGTTATAAGGATTTAGTGTTATTACATTTGTTAAGGTTTATTAACAAATCGTAACAAGGCTGATTGTATTCCTACTCTTGGTATTTCAACACTCTACAAAGGGTAATCCCGAATAATTCTCAGGCAATTCATTTGTTCAGCAAAGAAATCGTTTTGCTGACACGGTGTTTACATTTTTTTACCTGAATTAAAGTAGCGATGACTCAATAAGTTAAAAGCTTTTGGCTTTCAGAGGGTCTCAAAAAAGGGTATTTCGACTTGCACGATTTTTGAATCTCTGTAGAATTCGCTTCACCTCGAAACGAGAGTTAGAGCGAGGAGTGGTAGTTCAGTTGGTTAGAATACCGGCCTGTCACGCCGGGGGTCGCGGGTTCGAGTCCCGTCCACTCCGCCAGAATTCAAGAGCCCGGGTTTCCGGGCTTTTTCATTGCTCCTAATGGGTGAATAAGTCGCCCGATCCCGCCTTACAAGACTATCTTCTGACTTCAGTAATCGTAGTAATTCAAGGAAGTCAAAATGAACAGTGGTCTTACCTTTGAGACGATTTTCCTGATCTTCCTTCTTGGAAATATCGTCTTGAGTTTTTTTCTTTATTTAAGACAAGTCCGGCTCATCAATCAGGAGAGAGGACGGATCCCTCACGTTTTCGCCGGTCAGGTTTCCATTGAGGCGCACCAATCGGCTGCGGATAAATGTCTGCGGATTGATCAGCTTTATGAAATCAGGCATATCGTGTTTCTGCTTCTTGTCTTTATTCTTTCGTTCTGCGGTCTTTTGCCATGGCAGGCCTCGGTGACGACAGAATTTTTCGGTGACGGCGTTTTTGCTCAGACAGCGGTTGTGCTCGAAGTGGCTGCGCTCTTTCTGATTGTGGACGCTCTGTTTGCGGTTTCTTCGCAAAGCGGAACCGGAGGGCTGTATTTCTCGGCCCTGAGTAATCGGCCGCTTGCGCTCCTAATTGGTTTAGTGAGCGGACTTATTTTATTAACAGTGACATTTGCGCTGTGGGACTCAGAAACGAAGGGCTGGTGGCTTTGGTCGTGGCTGATATCTGCGTTTTTAGTACCGGCTTCCGTTTGGCTATATGAAGTGCTTGCTTTTAGAGGCAGGCCAATGCCGGAGAGTCCGCTGAAGGATCGTCTTAATGAATTTCTCACTAAAGCCGGATTTGTTTCCGGCAGTGTTTTTCTTTCGGACCGCTCTGCCGCTTCGCGGCCCGTGCGGATTGTGGGTTTAGGTAGCGCACGAAAAATTATTTTCGAGTCACGGCTGATTGATCAGCTGACTCCTTTAGAGACAGAGGCGCTGATTGCCATTGAGATCGGCCGAACCAAGTACTGCTCTGCCGTCAAAGCTTCAGTGATCTTTATGTTCCTTTCCTTCTTCTTTTTCCTCTTTCTTGAGCTTGCGGTGCAGCAGCCCTGGTTCTATCAGGGGCTCGGCGTAAATCCGTCTGAAGGAATCGGACATGGAGAAGCGTTTGTCTTATACAGCATGGCAGTATTTGTCTTCATGTTTCCGCTGATTCCGATCAAGAATCTCTTCATGCGGAGTGTGGAAGAGAATGCGGAGCGTTTTTCCGTCAAGCTTTTGGATTGGAACTCTATGATCAGCGCGATAGTCAAAGCGTTTGCCGATAAGGCCGGGTCAATTGCGGCCGATCCGCTGTATAGTATTTTTTATATCTCTCATCCGGACGAACTCTGCCGCATTAAAGCGATCCAGAGAATGGCGCCGAGGCATACGCGTCAGAGAGATTCCTGGCTTCCGAATGCATAACGAATAGGGCGGTAACAGGAATTTTGAAACTGAAGAAATAAAATTTTACAAGTGCTTTTCGTCTTCAAGTTGCGAAAATTTTTCGATAAGGTAGAATCTCGTTTTCTCGATGACGTGAGTCGTTGAGAAGACAAATGGAGTGGTAGTTCAGTTGGTTAGAATACCGGCCTGTCACGCCGGGGGTCGCGGGTTCGAGTCCCGTCCACTCCGCCAAAATTCCTGAGCCCGGATTTATCCGGGCTTTTCCATTTTCGGTCTAATCGCCAAGCAGAGCGGGTCAGTCCGGAAGCCCTGAAGAAAAGCTGAAACAGACGACAGTATTTCGAGTTTGATCGTCTTCATGCAGCTGAAATCGTGCCGTTTAAGGTATCCGGCAAAACCTATACCAAAAGATCAGACCGACATTTCCCGAGTCATCGATATCTTTCACTGCCTTCTAAGAAAACAGCCGGAAGCCCCGTTATGGGGCCTCCTACGTCATTTAAGACGCAGCTGACAACTAGCGGAACCAATTGTCAGCGACCACCGAAATAATTAACACCAGCAGTGCAAGAGGCACTGCCGCTTTAACCTTGAAGGTGAATCCTTCTCGGCTTATTTGTGTTAATATTCTACGGAGGATTGCGAGGATTTTCGACGTCGCATCGCTTTCTCTCCTAAGTATGACTACGGCTCGATTGTTGCATCAGTTGAGCCGTTGTCGTTTTACGGGGCCAAAACGGACACCCGTACCGCCTTTCATCCTTTTTTTTAAAACCTGAATTCCGTGCCCTCTAGGTGATAAATCTTGGAGGCACGGCTATCTTCAGAGCTTCTATCGTCGCTCTTAGTTTCTTGGGGATTAGGTCCCAGTAAAAAGAGTTTTCTTCGTCAGATTTCCTGCTGGTTACGTCAACAGCCCCCATCATTCTCAGGAAGTCCGGTGTATCGTTCGGCAAGTACTTTGACGATGGGTCCTGCTTCGCTTCGGTTCTCTTTGCTAAGGTAAATCTCATCTTCAGATTCATTAGAAGGATCAGGCTTAAAAATAAAACGAAGACTTTTCCTTCAAGAGCTCTTTCCCGGCAGCGCATTCGACGGCCTGAGCACCGTTCTTTGAGATTGTTGAAGTTTTTTTCGATGATATCTCTCTGTCGATATATTCTGAGAGCTTCATTTGCTGAGCCTACGGTGTTCGAGACAAGAACGAACAGCCCGAGGCTGTGCGCCTTGTTTTCCCATTTCTTCGGACTGTAACTCCATCCCTGAGAGCTCTTTATGAAGAAACGTTTAATTAAATCCTTATCTGAGTCCTTGAGGGCGATTTTCTCTGCAAGTTTGTCTTGAACTTCCTTAATTTGCCTGAGAAGAGACTCATTTTCAGTGGCGGCTCGCGCCGGATCCAAATAGACATGAATGTAAAGAGGCCGCGTTTCCAAATATCCGGTTGCAGGGTCTCTGTAAGACCACGTTGTTGACGAAGTTTTAGCCTGGACGCCAAATTCCTCTAAGAATGTATCAACGCCTCCGAATCGGAGCTGGGGTTCGAAGCTGCTCAGAACAGATTTGCAGTAATTCAGATTAGTCTTAGAGCCACAAATAAATCCTAAATTCTGTTCGTAGAGCCGGTCGAGCAAAGTAGGAGAACTGAAAGCTCTATCCATCACTAAGTTCACCTGAGAGCTTCCTAAATCGGCGGCGTCCGCAAGCATTTGTCTTAAGGCTAATGGATCACTCAGAGAACCCTCCAGCACTTTGTAGTAGAGAGGTTCTCCGGAATATTCCGAGACAATCAACCCTAAATTTAATTGAGGCAATTCCGAGTTTTCTTTGCTATAGCCGTAAGCGACTTTGCGGATCGTTTCGGAATAAGACGATATTGATGTCGTATCAAAGCTCCAATAGACGTCTCCTTTAGTCTCCAGCTGCGAGTACAGCAGCCGTTTCCTCAGAAAAGACATTATCTCCGGGTTAGAGACTTGCTCAAAGAGATCAGAAACATGCTGAGAGTCGGTCGGCGTACAGGGAAGCCATGTTTGGGCGCTGTAAATTTCAAACTCAGAAGCAACTGCACCCGGGTCTGCTGCAAAAAATATAGCCAAAGAAAGAAGATAAGCAGTCCTGTCTTTACCGAAAACCGCTTCCAAATCAGCTTGTAAATGGTTTTGCTTAGCAATTTCCCATAAAACATATGAGGCACCGGCCGACAAACGTGTATCTTGATCAAGTTCATCAAGAAAAGCTTTCCTCTGCTCTGCATTTGGAACCAAAGGCGGCAAAGGACATGCGACGCCCCCAAACAATCGAACCTTCCTTCCAACAAGTTTTGCCTTGCAGTCTTTTAAAGCCGGATATTCAGCGAGAAACCTCCTTCCCAACTCAATTGAATCATCTTCCAAAAGTCTTCCAACAGTCTTTTGGAAAACCTTTTCACATTTATTGTTGTTCCAGCGGTTCTTGTAGAAAATCGCATAACGAATCCCATGATTGTTCTTCACGAACACGGGATGTATGAAACCTGTTTCTAAGAAGCACTGTTCCTGAGTTTTGCTATCCATATTTGTAGGGTGATTGGTTTCTTTCATAGGTTATAATTATCGCCTATGAAGTTGAAGAAGTCCATCCATGCATTGCTCAAAAGGGGTATAAAATCAATTAGTTAAATTGAAGATGAGACTATTTGTAAAAATAGCTCCTAGAATTTTGGGAATTCAGGTTAAAAAAAGAAATCCCCGGCGAGAATTCTTTACCGGCAGCGACTACTCTGTTTTAAACAATCGAAGAAATCACTAGGAGATTGGCTGATGCGGCCCTTCTATTCGCAAATTCCGTTCCGCGATTTGATATGATTTTCATTAAATGAGGGAGGGCAATGTATCACGTTTAAATCGCTCCCAACCTAGGGCACAAACCAAGCGGAAAAGAGTTTCAGGAAAGGGCCTCAGCGTTCTCTTTTAGGCGCAGATGTTTTTGGCATGACCCTCGGCTCTACAAATGAAGGATTCTCTCTGCGGAGAATTTCGATTTTTCAGCAACGATTAACCGAAATGTAGGATAATCCATAGTTTGAGTTTGAAACACTAAAAGGCTCTGTTTAGAGTTCGAGGATCCCAATGTTCCAATCATTTAGAAACCAGAAACGATGGCTGATGCTCCTAGCTATGATTCTGATCATTCCGGCATTTGTGTTTATCGGCATTAACGGCTACAGCCGTCTGAACCCAGATGCAAACGCAATTGCCAAGGTTGACGGAAAAGGAATTCAGCCTGAAGAATTCGACGGTCAGAAACGAGAGTTTATCGAACGCGAGCGCAACCGTCAGGGCGGTCAGATTGATACCAGCCTCTTTGATACCGCGGAGGCTAACTCGGCAATCCTTCAGCAGATTGCTTCCAGACGAGCTCTGCTTGCTCAGATGTCTCATCATTACATGCAGGTAAGCGACGCTGACGCGATCAATGTGATCAAGAACGCCGACGCGTTCAAAAAGGACGGCCAGTTCTCTCCTGAACTGTACGAGAATTACCTCGCAGCCCGCGGCAAGAGTGACCAGCAGTTTGTGCAGGAGCTGCGCAGAGATCTGGTTATGGACATGCTGACCAATTCTGTTGCTCAGACCGTGTTTGTTCCTAAGAAGTCCGCAGCTATCCTCAACGATATTCTGAGAGAAGAACGCACAGTCCGTACCATTTCATTTGACCCGGCTTCCTATATGAGCCAGGTCAAGATCACAGACGAAGAAATGCAGAAGTACTACGACAGTCACAAAGATCAGTTCCATGCACTTGAGATGCTGAACATTGAATTTGTTGTGATGTCGCCGCAGACAATCAAAGTCACAGCGCAGCCTTCTGAAGATGAACTCAAGGCCTACTACGAACAGAACAAAGCTCGTTTCGGCGTTCCTGAAAGCCGCAGAGCTTCTCACATTCTGATTTCTTCGGACAGCGCTGAAAAGGACGCTGCAAAAGCGGATGCGGATGCCAAGGCTAAAGCAGAAGAAATCTATAAAGAAGCCAAAGCCGATCCCTCTAAGTTCGCCGAGCTTGCGCGCACGAACTCTTCAGACGTCGGTTCCGCTCAGAACGGCGGCGATCTGGACTACTTCGGTAAGGATCAGATGGTTCCTGAATTTGAAAAAGCCGTTTTTGAAGCTAAGAAGGGAGACATTCTTCCTCCGGTTAAAACGGAATTCGGCTATCACATCATTCACGTGACCGACGTGATTCCGGCAGCGATAAAGAGTTTTGCTGAAGTTCGTCCGGAACTCGTAACTCTTTGGCAGAATCAGCAGCGCCAGCAGCTGTTTGCGGAAAACGCCGACAACTTCACCAACATGGTTTACGAGCAGAGCGACAGCCTGGAACCGGTTGTTGAGAAATTCGGATTAAAGATCCATAAGCTGAATGATCTGACCGCAAACGGTCTTCCGCCGTCCTCAGAGGATGCGGCCTACATTACCAAACGTGTGGTTGAGGATCTTTTCTCACCGGATTCGCTTCAGGAAAAACGCAATACTCAGGCGGTTGAAGTCGCTGCCAACACTCTGGTCTCAGCCCGTGTTGTGCAGCACAGCCCCGCTCACCTGAAGACCTTTGCTGAGGTGAAGGAAGAGATCAAGAGCGAGCTTGAGCATCAGAAAGCGTCTGAGCTTGCGAAGAAGGCCGGCGAAGAAAAGCTTGCTCAGCTTCGCGCGAAGAAGGATCTCGAAGGTTTCGGCCATACACAGGTCGTTTCCCGCGTCAATCCTCAGTCTCAGTCTGAAACACTGGTGCAGGCCGAGCTGAGTGTTCCTGCGAAAGTGCTTCCTGCATTTACCGGTGTTCAGGTTCCCGACGGTTCTTACGTAATCAGCTATGTTGAATCGAGCAAGATGCCCAAGAATGACGACTCCCAGGCAGGCCAGATTCATCAGTCGGCTCTGCACGCGCAGTCCATGGCGGAGGAGCAGGCTTATTACGACGCTCTCAAGCGCTTATACAAGTTTGAAATTCTGAAGAAAGAATTCGACTACCAGCCGCAGAGAGCAATGAACTAAAACTGAATCTCAGCTAAGCACGACCGCCTCAGGATTTGAGGCGGTTTTTTCATGTGCGGAGTTTTGAAAGACGATTTTTATTTATGGGCACCAGGCTGATCGGCAGCTTCGAACCGACCGCTGCTGCCGTTTGGTATCGGCAGCAACTCGGTCCTCAAGTCGAATTTGTTTCACCCAAGGTTTTACTCACGCAAGTGAAGCAGAGTTGTTTTCTTTAGCAGCTGAGTGAACGGCGATCGCTTTTATTTCACTCTTTTGACATAAAAATAGCTTGCGTCCACTCCGAAATGAAATTCCGGATTTTCACCAACTCTAAATTCGGAGAATGAGTTGATCGTTCCGTGACCGCGTGAGTTTCCTAGGAGAATTGAATGATTTCCGGGTTCTGCATAATAGACTGTCATTTCTCTTGATTCGAGTTGAGCAACCTTCTTATTGTTGTCGTAAATGTAGAATGTTGCTCCGGAAGAGGTCAACGCTCCGTAGTCACTCATCAGAGTGACTTTAATAGGTCTTTCTTTAGTTGGGGTTGCCTGTGCGGATGGTTGAACAAATATTGCCTTGTCAGCGGTTAGGTTAGAAGTGGTGCAGCCAATAAGGAAAGCGAACAGAGGCAATAAGATGAGAGGGTTTTTCATTTTTTACTAGTGTCGATAAGTTTATTAAATCGGGCGAGGTATTTTAATTATAGTTAAAGCCCATATTAAAGCCTTAGGCATTCAAAAGCGGAGACTATTTCAAAAACTATTTTGGGGGTGTACAGATCGGTTTTGATCATGAGGCAGCCTCTTATGATGCAGGCCGTATGCTCGTCGGAGCCGAGGTAAGCTATTTGCGGCGGTACGGAGATTACGCAAACGGCGGCAGCTCTAAAAATCATTCTGCCGGCGTTACGTTGTACGGTACACACATTGGAAACAATGGAATGTATGCAGACATCACGCTGAAAGCGAGCCGAATGCACAATAAATTTACCGCTGTCTCCGATATGAACCATTACGTCTCAAAAGGATGCTTTAATACGTATGCGGTCCAAACCGGAATAGAGGCAGGAAAGAGTTTCACATTCGGCGTGGAAGAAAATTGGTTCGTGGATCCGCAGGTTCAGAACCTGTACGGCAATATTCGCCATACCTCTTTTAAAACCGATACCGGTGTGACCGCTCATGTGAAGAGCATGAACAGTCTGATCGGAAGAGCAGGCGTCGGCGCCGGTTATAAGGCAAAGCAAGGCAGTGCGTTTATTAGAGCTGACGCTCTGCGTGAATTTACCGCCGACTATAAGGCGGGTTATTCCGTGAAGAACGCGCGGAACAAAAGCAAGGTTGATTTGAAAGATACTTGGGCGAGCTCTCAGCCCGCGCGACTTACCGATTTGATAAGAACGTGAGCGGATTTGCACATGTGAAGCGTTCATTCGGCGGCAAGCTTCAGCAGGAGTACCGAGTAGACGCAGGTGTTCGCTTTATTTCTAACGTTCCTCAAGAACAATCTTGACGAGATTGGCGATCTCCACCTGGGAGCGGATAGACATTTTGCGGCACAGAGAGCCGCGGTGAATTTGTACCGTTTTTTCTGTAATGCCGAGTTTTTGCCCGGCCTCCCGATTGGAGATTCCGTCAGCGAGCGCGAATGCAACTTCTTGTTCGCGTGTAGTCAGGGTGTTGAATTTCTCCAGTATTTTGCGTCTGTCCCGCACCTTGTCCGAATTTTTTTCGGTTGAGCGCGCAGGCATTCTCAATCGCCAGAATCAGTCGGTCGGCGTCGACCGGCTTTTCCATGAAATCAATCGCACCGTGCTTGAGTGCGGATACACACATATCAATTGAAGCGTGTGCCGAGCAGAAAATAATCGGCAGAGGATTGCGCTCTTCATTCAGTATTTCCTGAAGTTCCAGCCCGCTGATTTCCGGCATCCTAATATCCAGCACAAGACAGCCGGGGATGCTCGGATCATCATTATCAAGAAACTCTTTGGCAGAGCCGTATGCTGAGACGAGATAACCGGCGCTGCTCAGGAGAAACTCCCATGACTTCAGCATATCCGGATCGTCATCGACAATTCGAACACGAGCGAGTGAATCAGGCATTTTTACTTTCCTTTGTTAAAGGCAGACGCAGTGTAACAATTAAAGAACCTTTATCGTCCGTATCAAAAGTTAACGATCCGCGATGAGCTTCGGCGATGCGGCTGACGATCGGAATGCCAAGGCCCATACCGTTTTTCTTAGAGGTCCAGAGCGGTTTTTTAATGTTTTCAATTGCGTCAGGCGCAAGGATCGGGCCGTTGTCCGTGGCGGCAAACACCGCTTTACCGTTTTCTATCGATAAGCAGATGCGCACCAGAGGCGAGGGCTGCTCTTCGCAGGCTTCGACAGCGTTTTTAATAATGTTGTGTACTGCCAGGTGGAGCTCAGTCTCATCTGCGTCAACGAACACTTCTTCAGGACAGGGTTCAAATGAAATTTCCGTACGTTTTGTTCGGGTTTTGAGCAGATCGGAAATTGAACGCTCAATAATCTCTTTTAAATCCGTCGGCTTTCTCTCCGAGGATTTTTTCCCGGCATAAGAACGAACCTTTTTAATGATGCTGTTCGCTCGTTCGATTTGTGCGCCGATGTTTTCAATCGACTCGTCGAGCGCCTTATCGGTCATCCTACCGCTCTTGCGCAGCAGGCGCATCCCCTGAAGATAATTGCCGATGACAGAAATCGGCTGTTTAAGTTCATGAGAAAGTGTGCTCGACATTAAACCGATGACACCCACTCGCTGCATAGCGGCAAACTGTTCTTTAATTTTGTCGGATTCTTTTTGGACTTTGATCAGCTGTCGGGTGCGTTTTTCAACGAGGCGATTGACGCTGAACCAATGGATGAAGAAAAGAATCAAAGCGCCGAGCGCGGCTAATATGTAAGGAGACTTCTCTTCGAGATGACGCATAAGCGCCGATCGTGAGAGTTTTTCGTATTGTTCCTCGTTAAGCGCCTTGAAGAGCTCGTGTCCCTGGGAAATATCTCCGCCGACGGTCCAGACGAAACCGTCGTGGGCGGGAGTGTCGAGGAGCTCTGCGAGAATTAGTCGATTTAAATAAGGATCGGCGTCATAGGAAGCCGCAAATACCGGTCCCAAATAAAGCCGCGTGCTGCTGACACAGGAAAGCGCTTTCTGATTTTTAACTGCCTGAGGTTTAATTTCCTTCATCCTGGGGTCAAAATTATGCTCTTCTATGTAACAGGCGGGAATAATGCCGAGTGCGGATTTTCCGGAGATAACCGAATCGATGACATCGTCGTAAGAACCGAGGAAAGAAACGGAATCAAAGAAATGTTTCGGGTTCTGATGCAATTCGAAGATTTCCCGCCTGAGAGCTCCGTAGGAGACGTAATCCCGTTCGGATTTTGCGGCGAGAGTCTGACCTTCGAGCTGCAGAAGCGTTTTATTTTCTTCGCTTTTGAGGGAAATGATCGTTCCGCCTTCGGATTCGGTCGGGTTCACCGCTCTCGGATGCCAAAGCACAGCCAGGCGCGAAGCGGAATTCGGACCGGAGGAGGCGGATACGCCGAGATAGAACATGCTGTCAGAGATAAAGTAATCAATCTCGTGGGATTCGATTTTTTTTCTCAATTGATTACTGGTCAGATTTTCGATTTCAACTCGATATTTTCCCTTCAGCTGCTCTTCGATATCCTTCAAAGAGTCACTGATAAAGTTTTGATACCTAGGCGTATCCGTAACCATCTGACAGCCGATGCGAATCACCGGCAGTTCGGATGCTGAACTGATTAGACAGATAGCCATGAGCGGCAGTAAGAAGAAAACCTTAGGCATTTCTTAAGCGAATTAGGATATTTATCCTAAACGATCATCAATAAAATTTATCTCATGAAAATTCATTAGCAGTAAGTTTCTCACAGGATCACTTACTTGCGCTATTCATATAAATGCGAATTTTCTAATCTGAATAAACCCCTTTATAGGACTCAGGATAGTCCGTTTTTTGGAGACCTCAGAAATGCTAAACAGACGCAGTATTTTAAAAGGCAGTTTCGCCGGTACATTTGCAGCCGGTCTGGCAGCGGTTTCAACTGTCTCGGCAGCCGAGAAGAAAGACGCTCAGCCTGCAGGCAAGAACAATGTTTATGACGTAATCGTGCTGGGCGCCGGTCCTGCCGGACTTGTCACAGCAATTGCCGCCAAACAGGCCGGTGCTAAGAAAGTTGTCGTTTTTGAAAAACGCGACCGTCCTGACGGCAACGCTATTTTTGCTTTAGGTTCTGTCTGCGGCTGGGGTTCCCGCCATCAGAAAGAGCAGGGCATTAAGGATACTGCTGAAGACTTCTACGCCATGATGATGGACGTCTCCAAGCAGATGGGCGACAAGGCTCTGAACCGCACATACACCGACAACATTCCGGCTGCTATTGACTGGCTCGAACAGGATATTGGAGTTAAGTTCGGAAAGATTCGTCCGATGCCTTATCCGCGCTTAGGCCGTACTTGCCGTGTTGACGGCGAAGGCCTCACCGGCGGTGCTCAGCTCGTTAAGAAACTGCTTGCTGCCGCTGAGAAAAACGGTGTTGAAGTTAAATTCGAGCACAAAGGTATTGAGCTTCTGCACAATGACAAGATGGAAGTGACCGGCGTCAAGATCCAGACACCGAACGGCCAGGAAGAATACTTCTCCAAAGGCGGTGTCGCGATCGCGACAGGCGGCTTCTCTGCCAATCCTGAAATGGTTGACAAATACATCGGCGGCTGGGCAACCCGTATGGTGCTTCGCGGCTCTAAGTCCACAACCGGTGAAAACATTTCTCTGACGCTTCCGCTTTATGCGAAATGCGTCAACATGGACCAGTTCCACTCCGGTCCGATCATCGGCGCCACACACGTTAACCCGGCCGACGTTCTGAACTCCGGCTACGGCGTTCAGGTGAACACCGCCGGCAACCGCTACATGGACGAAAACAACACATACGTGATCAAGGCCCGCACAACTGCGCAGCAGACTCTTGACAACACCGGTTATGTGATTGTTGACTCTACCTGCCCGGTTCTTGACAAAGTTATTCCGAAGTTTGATCGTCTGAACAGCCCGTACGGCAAGGGCAACACTATTGAAGAAGCGGCAAAACAGGTCGGTCTTCCGGCTGAAAAGATTGCCAAAGTGGTTGCTCAGTACAATCAGGCGCTCAAAGACGGCAAGCTTGCCGATATGAATCCTCCGTGCACCTATAAGAAGCCGCATCCGATTGAAAAGGCTCCGTTCTACGCAGTTCCGCTTCAGGGCGGTATGACTGCCACCTTCGGCGGCCCGCTCATCAACACCAAGGCTGAAATCCAGAGCCTGGACGGCAAGACCATCCCGGGTCTCTACGCAGTCGGCAACTCCGCCGGTGGTATTTTCTTCCACAACTATGCGGGTGGCGCTCAGTTAGGCGCAGCGACTGTGTTCGGACGTATCGCGGGTAAAGAAATGGCTGACCGCGCACAACAGGCCAAGTAAGAGGAGATTGACATGAAAAAAACACTTTTAGCGCTTGCTTCTTTAGCAATTACTTCTGCGTTCAGTCTGTCCGTTTACGCGGCTGACGCTCCGGCAGCTCCCGCTGCGGCGCAGCCCAAGACTCTTGAACAGGTCCACGGCGCAATGTGGCCGAAAAGCGTTGACGGCTATGTCACTAAATATCAGTGCATGAAATGTCACGGCGACTATGAAAAACTCGGTCAGATGACTTCGGATCTGTCTCCGAATCCGCATAAATCCCATCTGGGTCAGGTGAACTGCGAAGACTGTCACAAACCGAATCTTGCCAAACCCGTGCTGATGTGCAACCAGTGCCACAACTTCACGATCCGCAAGATCGAAAAACCGGCTAAGTAATAGTCTGATTGAGCAAGACGCCGCAATTTGCGGCGTTTTGCGTTTCCGGCTTATGGTGCGGTTTCGGAAAGCACTCTGGCATTAAGGCTTTAACAAGAAGGAGTCCCGGGTGAGGTTTTAGACTCCCAAGAAGAGTAACTTCATGTTTTGGTCGTAAAATTTAAACAGCCTGAGAAGTAACAGTATAAATATGGAATCTCAAATTACCGTCAGAACTGAACTGCGGCCGGGAGATATCGGACGCCTAATCGAATACGCCGGAATCTACGGCAGTGCGGATTTTGGTTATCCGCTGTCGTTTGAGGGATATGTCGCTAAGACATTTGCTGAGTTTCTGATAGATCCCCAGCCGCGCAATCGAATTTGGATCGCTGAAGACGAAGGAGGCTCTTTTGTCGGATCAGTTGGCGTTGTTGACCGTGGAGAAACCGCACAGCTCAGATGGTTCAACCTTGATCCGAAATACCGAGGCCGCGGAATTGGCGGACGACTGTTTAACGATGCGATGCAGTACTGCCGTGAAGCAGGATTCAAAAAAGCGTGGCTCTCGACATTTACTGAAAGTGAAACTGCGATCGGGCTCTATCGCCGCAGAGGTTTTAATCTGATCGAAGAGAAGCCGTTTACTCTGGAAGATCGCGCGCTGAAAGAGCTTATTTTCGAAAAAAATCTTTAAGAATGAGATACCGTCCAAAGTATTTGAGATTGCATCTAACAATTTCTCAAAACCAGACCTAATGGGATACTCAGTCAGTCGGGATATCTTTAGACAATGAAAAATAACATAAAGATTAATTCCTTGGATTGAAGAGATGTTAGCTGCGGGCGGGGTCTAAATTCCTGTGGAAGCTGTTATTTTGCAGGAGTCCGCGATTGTAGTTTCTAATGCGAAAAGGCAGACTTTAATGACGATGGTTGTATGGGAATAGAAAGTAAGAGACAGGCCCTGGAAGCAGTCACATCAGTTGTGGGGGGATGGTAATATATCTAACGTATAGCGAACAAATCAAGAATTCTGATTTGAATTTAAGACTTTTGGAGAGAATTCCAGACAAGCTATGGAGAAGAAGGGATTCGACAGGTAAGTTTTAGATCCAAAAATTAAAAAAGTTCTTTAAAAATTAGTCTAGATATCTGATACCATACTTAAGTGAGTTCCCCGCGCGAGCGGGGTTGAACCGAGATTTTTTTTCGTTTAAAAATCTAGCCCTGTCGAGTTCCCCGCGCGAGCGGGGTTGAACCGTTTGTTAAAGCTTTGTTGTTCGTTTGTTGGCAGAGTTCCCCGCGCGAGCGGGGTTGAACCGCCGCCCATCAATTAATTCAGAAATATTTCTGAAGAGTTCCCCGCGCGAGCGGGGTTGAACCGCCTTAGTTTGAAAAGGCAAATTAACTGAGCATGAGTTCCCCGCGCGAGCGGGGTTGAACCGTTTGTCAATTGAATTTCTCCTTTTAATCTAGTGAGTTCCCCGCGCGAGCGGGGTTGAACCGCCAAACGGAACGCTGATCTTCAAATGGGCGGAGAGTTCCCCGCGCGAGCGGGGTTGAACCCAACAAGAGCACTGTATTGAGGTACTGTATTTAGAGTTCCCCGCGCGAGCGGGGTTGAACCGGATGGTAAACCGGATTATGAAAGTATGAAGGAGAGTTCCCCGCGCGAGCGGGGTTGAACCGTTGACACCTGACGCAAAACGGGATAGGCTTGTGAGTTCCCCGCGCGAGCGGGGTTGAACCGATGAAGGTTTTCATTGTTCGGTCCTTGATAACGAGTTCCCCGCGCGAGCGGGGTTGAACCGCAAGCCTATTTTTGATTAGATATGGATGAAAAGAGTTCCCCGCGCGAGCGGGGTTGAACCGTAACGTTAAATCACTTTAGCAGGCTTAGTTTTGAGTTCCCCGCGCGAGCGGGGTTGAACCGAAAATAAATGGTGTGAATTTTGAATTTTGCATGAGTTCCCCGCGCGAGCGGGGTTGAACCGTTTTTGGCTATCAGGAGAGATATGCTGAGTATGAGTTCCCCGCGCGAGCGGGGTTGAACCGTTCTTCCTGGTGATACGTTCTCCCTGCGTATGGAGTTCCCCGCGCGAGCGGGGTTGAACCGTATCAGATGAGTAATCGCCATCAGTTTGAGACCGAGTTCCCCGCGCGAGCGGGGTTGAACCGCCACAGATCAGAGATCAGGGAGAAGCAGCGTCGAGTTCCCCGCGCGAGCGGGGTTGAACCGGCGGCAGCTGAATATGGAGCGCCGTATGAGAGGAGTTCCCCGCGCGAGCGGGGTTGAACCGATTGCTCGCGTTTTGGTAGTGTTATCTAGGCTGAGTTCCCCGCGCGAGCGGGGTTGAACCGGTATTTTCTTTCTGTGCCGGCTTTTTGTCTGTGAGTTCCCCGCGCGAGCGGGGTTGAACCGGCCTCAATGTATCTTATGGGGGTTTGCTGACAGAGTTCCCCGCGCGAGCGGGGTTGAACCGAAGGAGCGTTGTACTTTAGAAATTTGTTTATAGAGTTCCCCGCGCGAGCGGGGTTGAACCGGTTCGAGACTCGCGTTCTAATCGTCCCTATCTGAGTTCCCCGCGCGAGCGGGGTTGAACCGTAGCTAAGACACTCGGAGTGTCATCAGTATGGCGAGTTCCCCGCGCGAGCGGGGTTGAACCGTCAGGAATGCCAGAAGGACGGCTTTTATTTTTGAGTTCCCCGCGCGAGCGGGGTTGAACCGGCTCCTTTCTTGGAGCTCTTAGTGAGTGAATAGAGTTCCCCGCGCGAGCGGGGTTGAACCGTAATCGAAAATAGTCCCGTTCTGGAGAGTTCCGAGTTCCCCGCGCGAGCGGGGTTGAACCGCGCCAGAGATCGCGCAATTCAGCAGAAACGTAGAGTTCCCCGCGCGAGCGGGGTTGAACCGCGGTTTTAAAAAATGCTGAGGCTAATTTTCTGCGAGTTCCCCGCGCGAGCGGGGTTGAACCGAGACGCCCAGGTGAACGCATCCGCTATATGGCGAGTTCCCCGCGCGAGCGGGGTTGAACCGAACGCCAAAAGCACTAAGATTGGACTGAGGAGGAGTTCCCCGCGCGAGCGGGGTTGAACCGGCGGCCCTAAAAAATGCTGACGCTAATTTTCTGAGTTCCCCGCGCGAGCGGGGTTGAACCGGACCGACGAGACCACATGCGGTTTAGACCCTGCGAGTTCCCCGCGCGAGCGGGGTTGAACCGTGATCTGAACTTCCTGTCATTCCATATCCGGACGAGTTCCCCGCGCGAGCGGGGTTGAACCGGTTGGCATATTTAAACAGTCTATAACGGAAAGGAGTTCCCCGCGCGAGCGGGGTTGAACCGCCGAGGATTAACCTCGGCTAAATTTTACCAACGAGTTCCCCGCGCGAGCGGGGTTGAACCGACCTCATAACGACGACGACGCTCCGGAGAGGCGAGTTCCCCGCGCGAGCGGGGTTGAACCGGATTGCAAATTCCTCAGGATGTTCTAACGCCAGAGTTCCCCGCGCGAGCGGGGTTGAACCGATGATGAGGTATTTGGCTATCAGGAGAGATATGAGTTCCCCGCGCGAGCGGGGTTGAACCTCGGTGATGTGTTAGGTTTTGGTTCTGACGTGCGAGTTCCCCGCGCGAGCGGGGTTGAACCGAGTTGAGCGGCTTTCAACTCTTTAACCTGTTCGAGTTCCCCGCGCGAGCGGGGTTGAACCGTTTCATTACCGGTAAACTGCGCTCGACCGATCCGAGTTCCCCGCGCGAGCGGGGTTGAACCGGCTTGATGGCGTATCAGTCTCAGTTACAGCGTGAGTTCCCCGCGCGAGCGGGGTTGAACCGATAAAAGAGCACAGGGGAATGGTTCTATTTCGGAGTTCCCCGCGCGAGCGGGGTTGAACCGTATTCTGACGTTGCGGGTAACGCACCCACACTGAGTTCCCCGCGCGAGCGGGGTTGAACCGAGTACCAGGGTTGTTCAAAATCGGAATCAGGAGAGTTCCCCGCGCGAGCGGGGTTGAACCGACCGGAGCCGCTTAAAAAATTTTTAAACGGTTGAGTTCCCCGCGCGAGCGGGGTTGAACCGGGTTCAGCAGCAGTTTAGAGATCAGTGTGCTAGAGTTCCCCGCGCGAGCGGGGTTGAACCGGCTGCTTTGAAAAACGCTGATGCTAATTTTCTGAGTTCCCCGCGCGAGCGGGGTTGAACCGCCAATAATTTGTCATAGTAACGAGGAATAGGGGAGTTCCCCGCGCGAGCGGGGTTGAACCGTTGGAGATTTGCGCAATGCTGGACTTAATCCTGAGTTCCCCGCGCGAGCGGGGTTGAACCGTCCTTTGTCGAGCATGGCTACGTGATTGGCCTGAGTTCCCCGCGCGAGCGGGGTTGAACCGGTACTCAGGACGTTGCAAACGAGCATCGGGGCGAGTTCCCCGCGCGAGCGGGGTTGAACCGTTAACGATTTTTTCAGAATAAAATTTCAACGGGAGTTCCCCGCGCGAGCGGGGTTGAACCTTCTCGATGGAATCCTTCAGACCAGACGCAGAAGAGTTCCCCGCGCGAGCGGGGTTGAACCGTAATCTACGGATTCTATGACAGGAATACTGAAGAGTTCCCCGCGCGAGCGGGGTTGAACCGCGCATTTTGACGAGCCATAGCGTTACGAGACAGAGTTCCCCGCGCGAGCGGGGTTGAACCGATAGCGCTGGGATATACTGTCGGGGATTTTACGAGTTCCCCGCGCGAGCGGGGTTGAACCGTTGACGAAGAAAAATATGTGCTTTGGGATTTAGAGTTCCCCGCGCGAGCGGGGTTGAACCGAACTTATAGTTAATAGAAGAGAATTAAAATTTCGAGTTCCCCGCGCGAGCGGGGTTGAACCGGCGATTAAGGGCTACAACCTGATCGAAGAGGGGAGTTCCCCGCGCGAGCGGGGTTGAACCGTGAGCTGATCTTCGGTCACCGAAAGCTAATCTAGTTCCCCGCGCAAGCGGGGTTAAACCGTGTGCTATTGAGACGCACGTATCGAGAAAAAAGAGTTTTCCTCACAAGCGCCGTGGGCCCGGGTTTAATTTGGAAACGAGGTACCATGGCTTCGGAATTGTCAGTCAATTGTTTAACGAAGCGCTGGGTAATGTTGTGAAGGCTGATTTAAAAAGGCTTAGCTTTCACCATTTACTGAAAGTAAAACGATGATCGGGGCTAACGGTGTAGAGGCTTTAATCTGATCTAATTGTAACGAATTACCCTGGAGGAGAGAACTTCAGATTAACAAATTTTCTACTGTTTCTTTAACAAAAAGAAAACTCGCCTCAAAATTACAAGACGGGGTTGATATCTTGTGCTTGGGGTTGGCTCTTAAAACCAGACTCCGCGTGCAGTGGTAAAAATTTAGGCGAGAAGCAATGTCTATGCAGCGATGCGTACGCTGAAAGAAGTAGATAGCAAACATTCGGACTGTCATACATGAAGTGCCTTAGGCGGGCAGAGAGGATGAGTACGAATTACATATGAAAGGGGTTATCGTGCCTTTAGTAACTATTGGACGAGCTCAAGAACCTACGAAATCCACAGGATACTCAAAACGCAGGTTTGAGCTTAGCACCGCAATTAAGTTCAAAGATCGTCATCGACTCTAACTTTCTGTAGACAGATTGCGTGAGTATTCGTATCTCGCGAGGGTTGTCGAGCTAAATATCTACGAAGGCCGACTTACAAAACTTTAACATTCTATTGATCAATTACCGCCTCTCCGAACTCAAGGCTTTGGTAAGTGGAAAGTTTTGGGTGTTGAGAATATATACCTCGACAATTAAATCGCTTGCAAAAACTTTATGGTCTTCGCCAAAGATGCTTTGTATAAAAAAGAATTTTGAATTGCGATCTTCGCTATAGGCGTTTAAAGAAGAAGTTCTTTGCAAATATACACAGGCCACATTCCGTTCCATTGCTCTGTGACCTATCCATAGTCCGAACTGAGCAAAAAAGGGTTTTTAATGCGCCCGCACGGCATAGTTTGAAGTTCATAAATTACTTTCAGAAAGTTATGAAATGTAGTACTCTCGCAAAATGAATCTATAAGAAGCAGAATTATTATAAAAATATTGGAGAAAATTGCATTGAAGTACTGGGCTAAATATAAGAAAGAAGGGCATTCCGGTTCAGTTCATTTATTGGCTTATCACTCCCTAGATGTCGCAGCGGTAGGTCACACGATCGTTCAGCGAAATCTTTTCAACATAGCAGATAACTTGAGAGAGCTTGGTCTTCAAGGGGAGAGCGCGGCAGATTTTTTTGGCTGGCTTTTGAGTTGTCATGATTTGGGAAAATTTGCATTTTCCTTTCAACAGTTGGTTCATTTTGAGGATCAGCCTAAGGACTGGGAGAAAATTGTGTTCCAGTCTCACCGGCACGACACATTAGGATTTTGTTTATGGAAACAATTAGTCAATCTACCCGATGATCTAAAGCAAATTCTTCCTCCCTCGGACTTGGATGTTTGCAAGACTTTAAGGGTACTTGAGCCTTGGATGGCCATAACGACAGGACATCACGGAGTTCCTCCGAATTTTGATCCTTATTTAACGAATTTTACTTCGGACAATAAACAGGCAGCACTTGATTTTCTGAAGCAAAGCTTGAAAATTTTTCCACATTGTCTCATACCGCTTTCATTTGGCAGCAGAGAAAATAAAGAAAAAATTAAACGTTTTTCCTGGATCATTTCCGGGGTGGTTGTACTTTGCGATTGGATCGGGTCAAACAGTCGATACTTTTCTTGGAGTAGTGAGCCGATGCCGCTTGAGGACTACTGGCAGATAGCTCTACAGGAAGCGGAACAAGCAGTTCAGAAAATTCCAACAGCTCCACAGCCAGAAAAATACCAAGGTGTTAACTTCTTGTTCCCGTTTATTTGTCGCCCTTCTCCTTTACAGCAGGCTGTAGAGAAAATTGAAATTAATGATGTCGAAGGCCCAAAACTATTTATTTTAGAAGACTTGACAGGCTCAGGAAAGACAGAGGCAGCTCTTATCTTAGCAAATCGATTGATAAGTGCAGGAGAGGCTCAGGGAATCTTTTACGGATTGCCAACTATGGCTACAGCGAATGCTATGTATTCTCGTTTGATCGATGTTGTTCCTAAATTGTATGAAAGGGGTGAAGTTCCGAGTCTCATTTTGGCTCATAGTCGAAATAAGCTTATGAACACGTTTACATCCTCAGTTTTTACAGATCAATTTGCTAAATCAGATGAGTGCAACGGAGAGATCGATAATCATGCAGGGTGTTCTGCGTGGTTTACTGACAGCAAAAAAAAGAGTTTATTGGCGGATATAGGGGTTGGAACGGTTGATCAGATTTTAATGTCGGTTTTGCAATTTAGGCATAACAATCTCAGATTATTAGGACTTAGAAATAAAGTAGTTATTGTCGATGAGCTGCATGCGTATGACGCGTACATGGCAAAGGTGTTGGAGGAATTAATAAAGGTTTTAGCTTTTCTTGGCAGTCACATTATTCTGTTGTCAGCCACGCTTTCAATTCAGCAGAGGGCTGGCTATATAAAAGCATTTAAATCAGCTTTTCCAAAAGATACGAAGTACGGCTCTAACCAATTAACTCCTCACTATCCCTGGCTAACATACATTTCTTCGAATACAGAAAAATCGCTTCCTATTGCTTCAGCGCGTTCGCTACGATTCGAAATTTCTTGGCTGTACGAGTTGTCTCAGTGTATTCGTTTTATTCATGAAACAGTTCGGGCGGGAAAGTGTATTGTATGGATACGAAATACTATTGACGATGCTCTAAATGCATATCGAGAATTAATTCACGATCCTGAAATCAACGCCGAAGACGTTCTTCTGTTTCATAGTCGCTTTGCCTTCGTTGATCGTCAGCGGATAGAGAACCAGGCCCTTGAGTCACTGGGGAAGAGGAGTTGTTCAGAACAGAGGAGCGGAAAAATTATTATCTCGACACAGGTCATTGAGCAGTCATTGGATATTGATGCAGATGAAATGATTTCCGACTTGGCTCCCATCGATTTACTGATTCAGCGCTCAGGTCGACTCCATAGGCATATTAGAGATAGAGAAGGGAGAGTCGTATCAACAGGAGCGGATACAAGAAGTTCTCCCATTCTGCATATATTCGCGCCGAGATGGAATGAAAATCCGTGTGAAGATTGGTACTCTTCTACGTTCAGGGGGGCGTCATATGTCTATCCTAATCATGGAAAGCTGTGGCTGTCACAAAAAATTCTGAGAGAAAATAGCGTGGTCAAACTTCCGGAACAGGCGAGAGAGTTAATTGAATCGGTGTATGGATGTGACGTTCAATATCCGGAAGGTCTTAGAGCATCTGAAGAAAAGGAGCTTGGCAAATTTTTCGGAGATAGGGCATTTGCCGCTCTGAATTTAATTTGCTTTGGAGCGGGTTATAAAGCCAAACAGAATATCGGAATGGACGATTCAACGGATTTAGTTGCGTCGGATGATAATTATTTTTCAGGTCATGTTTCCACACGCAACTCGGAAAGATCTATAAATCTGTGGTTGGCCAGGATAGATGACGGAGAAATTGTTTCTTATGCTGGAGGTGTTAGCCCTCAGGATTGGGAGGCAAGTCGCCTGACAGTCAGAGAAGGATGGCTTAAAAACAACATTAATCATGAAGATTTTGTTTCGGATGAATTACTTGAGCAATGGTGTCAGAAAAATAAACAGAGAAAACAGACCAGTCAGATTCTTCTCATTAGTGATTCATGCGTGTTTTACAGCCCTAAAGAAGGCTTAATCGGGAAGAATAACAAATAGCGAGGAGATTGCAGTGATCGGATTTTCATTGATTACAGATAAATGGCTGCCGGTAGTGTATATGGATGGCAGCAGGGGAAAGATTTCCCCGTTGGAACTATGCGACGAACGAATCGAGAATATCGACTGTACTCGAGCCGATTTGCAGGGTGCGGCTTGGCAGTTTTTAATAGGATTGATGCAGAGCACCATTGCACCGGAAGACGATGACGAATGGCTGGATGTGTGGGATGAAGGCATAACCGAAACCCGGCTTAAAGAATTTGAGAAAGTTTCTCCTTATTTTATTTTTAGAGAACAGTCGCCTTCCTTTATGCAGGATTTTGATGATCTGGAAGGAAACTTTATTCCTCTTGCGTCCCTTTTACCGGAAACTCCAGGGGAGAACACGGTAAAGCTTAATAAAGATTTTTTTATTAAGGACGGAAGTTATAAAAATTTTTGCCCTCATTGTGCGGCGCTTTCGCTTTTTTCTCTGCAACTGAATGCGCCTTCCGGTGGTCAGGGACATAGAACGGGGCTTCGCGGAGGCGGGCCGTTGACAACTTTGATTGAACTTCATGAAGTTAATGGGAGTTCAAGAATTCCGCTTTGGCGTAAGTTATGGGCAAATGTCATACCTCAGGATTCATCAGGTCTTTCAATTCCGGAGGAGTTTGACGAAAAAGTTTTCCCCTGGTTAGCGAAAACTAGAATAAGTAAATCTGTATCAGCCGTGACGACTCCAGAGCAATGTAATCCTCTTCAAAGTTATTGGGGTATGCCTCGTCGTATTAAAGTTGATTTTAATCATTGTGAGAGCGGCTGCTGCGATATTTGCGGACAAGATAGCTCAGAGCTTCTCAATCAAATGATTGTCCAAAACTATGGGACTAATTATGTCGGTTGGATACATCCCTTAACGCCGTATAGACACAACACTAAAACTCAAGATGTCAGCAACTCAGTCAAGCCGCAGCGCGGTGGTTTGGTATGGAAGGATTGGCTGGGACTTAGCGTAACAAATTCTGAAAAAGATCGAACAAAAATACCCGCTGCAGTAATTCGCATATCGGTAGTAAGTTCAGTTGTTAATCATGTTGGAGTTTGGGCATTTGGCTATGATTTCGATAACATGAAGGTCCGAGGCTGGTATGAACATCACTTGCCTATGCTATTGAAGCAAGAATTGGTTGTTCCAATTCGTTTGGTTATTGAGCAAGCGATGCTGGCCCTTTCAGCGCTGAAGAAATCTCTTTCAATGATTAATCGCCAGTGTAATTACCTGGATTCAGAATTTTGGAGCGGCACGGAAAATCAATTTGTTTCTTTGATCAAGGAGCTTGAGAATAGTTCTGAGCAAAAACAAGCGATCGAAAGATTCAACGCATCAATTAAGCAATTTACTTTAAATTATTTTGATCAGAAGGCTTTTACTCTGCAAATGAATCCTGCGGAATATAAGAGTTCGATGGATGGTCGTAAATTCTTAGTGTCTTTGCTTTATAAAAAAGCAAACTCGAAAAAGAAGGGAAAATAAATGAAGGAATATAAGGAAGGCAGCCGGTTTTATGACGATTTGCGAAGTTGGCATAAAAAATTAGACAATCAGAGAGAGCTTAGGGCTAGCCTGAGACGAAGCTCTTCTCT
This sequence comes from Parasutterella sp. St.1A3, assembly GCF_059728705.1. Lineage (NCBI taxonomy): Bacteria > Pseudomonadati > Pseudomonadota > Betaproteobacteria > Burkholderiales > Sutterellaceae > Parasutterella > Parasutterella sp. St.1A3. Next base: position 1,088,209 of record NZ_BAAGFK010000001.1, read on the forward strand.
TGTCGATGTGTATATGTCGGTAGGATTTAGAGATTTACTGAAAACTGTTAAATACATGGATGCGAGGAATTCCGAGTCGGTGTTTCAGTCTTTGGCCGTGATAGCAGGGCTTGCTTCATATGTAAAGAATAACGATGAAAGCCAGTCGTTTGCCTCGCAGATGGGACAGGCAAAACAAGGTCAGCGCCCGATAATGAGTGAATTGCGTTTTCGCCGATTGATGTCGATAGAAACACCGGAAGCGCTTTACAGAGAGCTTAGGCGGGCAATCAAGCTTGCAGATGGATCGATTAATCTTAATTCTTTGGCGAAGGACGTGATGCAGTGGTTTAAGGAACAGAATTTCAAACGATTAGGACGGGTTCCACCTACCGGAGTGAAATCGACTTTACCTGTTCGATGGAGCATCGAATATTATGACGCTATTGCGCCGAATGAAACAAATGCATCAGAGGAGAAATGAAATGACAAAATTTATTCAACTGCACTTATTAACAGCTTTTCCTGCGGGAAATTTAAATCGCGATGACGTTGGAGCGCCTAAAACAGTCGTGTTTGGTGGAGCAACACGGCTTCGCATCTCTTCTCAGAGTTTGAAGCGTGCTTGGAGAACGTCGGATATTGTCGAGAAAGAAGTTGGTGATTTTCTTGGAACCAGGACCGTGCGAGCCGGCACAGAAGCTGCTAACGTTATGATTCAAAACGGGGCGGATCAGGATTCGGCAATAAAATTTGGTGAACAGGTGGCCAACCAATTAGGAAAGGCTAAAAAAGAAAATAAAACTAAAGAAAAGGGACCTTCCTTCATTAGGACAGAGACTGAGCAACTTGTTCATCTCAGCCCTAAGGAGTTGGATAATATCGCAGAACTTGCAAAGCGCAAAGCTTCGGGGCAGGAAGTAACAGACAAAGACCTGGCCGCCATATTTACCTCGGAGAATATGGCTGTAGATATTGCAATGTTTGGTCGAATGTTAGCGAGCAGCCCGAGGGAAAATGTCGATGCAGCATGTCAGGTTGCTCATGCTATTGGCGTTTCTGCCAGCGTTGTGGAAGATGATTTTTTCACAGCTGTAGACGATCTCAAGCAATTATCGAATGATGATGCAGGTGCGGGACATCTGGGCGAAACAGCTTTTGGCTCTGCAATTTTCTATTCTTATATATGCATTGATTATGATCTGTTATTAAACAATCTGAACGGAGACGAAGAACTCGCCAAAAAGGCAGTTCGTGCATTTGCTCAAGCGGCGATGGAAGTTCCTCCGACAGGAAAACAGAATAGTTTTGCTACTCGAGCCTACGCATCATGGGTTCTGGCAGAAAAGGGAGAAGCTCAGCCGCGATCTCTGGCCACGGCATTTTGCCGCCCTGTTTATGGCGAAAACATGCTGTCGGACGCAATCGAGAGGGTTGAAACTTTCCGCGACAATATGAATTCCGTTTATGGTCAAACGATCCCATCAAAGAGTTTCAACGTTCTCACGAATTCAGGAAGTATGGAGTCTGTTCTTAACTTCATTACTGAGTGATATCTATGAAAAAATTTTTGTTTTTTCAGTTGACTGGACCGATGGTCTCATGGGGAGAAGCGGCTCCGGGAGGAGATCGGCATTCGCTAAACATACCGACAAAATCCGCACTTTTGGGTTTTATACAGTCGTGTTTAGGAATTCCCCGTGAGCAAACAGACAACATCGAAAAATTTTGGAGCAGTTATAACTTTATCGTCTGCGGAAGTGAAAACCCTGTATGGTCATCTGATTACCATACCATTCAGGTTCCTAGGTTTGATAAGAAAAAGCAACATTTAACTCGAAAAGCCGAACTCGAAAATGATCAGTTAGAGACAATTTTGTCACAAAGGGATTTTTATAGTGATGTATGGTATGTAGTGGCTGTGCATGCACTTTCCGAAGCTCCGTATAAGCTGCAGGATTTGAAAACAGCCATGGAGTGTCCGAAATTTATCCCTTATCTTGGGCGAAAAGCAAATCCAACAGGACTTTATCTCAAACCGACGATAGCTGAGGGCGATATTAAGTCGCAGTTCAGTTTGTATGTAAACGAGTGCCGTAAAGACTTTGAAAAATTAGGTCTGCGCATTCCTGCGCTTCAGAGAATCGGTTATTGGGAGGGGGATGTGGAAGGGCTGACTTCAAAAAGGGTTATGAAAAGACGAGACGTACCTGTGAGCAGAAAACAATGGCTTTTTAGGGAGCGGAGTATCAATTGCGGAGAAGTTTTTCCTGAGGAGAAAATGTAATGTATTTCTCTAAAATGACATTGGATCTTCGGGATACCGATTCAAATATCATTACGAATCTGGTTGAAAGAGGAGATTATTTTTTTCATCAGGCGTTGTGGGATGTCTTCCAAGATGCTCCCGCTAGATCTTTTTTGTATCGCAGAGAAGATCGCAACGGGCAGATTTTTCTGTATGTTCTTTCCGAGACATGCCCGAAAGAATCTAATGTCTTCATTGTTCAGACAAAGGAATTTTCGCTGAACATGAAGACAGGTACAAAACTGTCTTTTTCATTAAGAGCAAATCCAACGGTTTCCCGTCAGGGAAAACGGTGCGATGTTTTCATGGATACTAAACACAGAATGAGGCAAGAGGGCATGTCTAATTATCATGCCGATCGTGAAGAGGCTGCTAAAGACTGGCTTAAAAGGCAGGCACAGAATTCCGGATTTAAGTTGTCTGCAGTCAGTGTTGATCGATACTGTCAAAAAAAGGTGATTGGAAAGCAGCAGCTAATCCAGTTCTCAACAATAGACTATAGCGGTACTTTGGTTGTGACGGATCCGGGTCTATTTCTTGCAAAACTAAGAAAAGGTTTTGGAAGAGAAAAAGCATTTGGATGTGGTTTAATGCTGATCAGACGGAGCTGATATGGAAGTCCCTCCGCTTTCTCCAATTATGTTGAAGGACCGTGTTTCTATGATTTTTTTGAGATACGGACAATTAGACGTAATTGACGGGGCATTTGTATTGGTTGATCAAAACGGCGTACGAACCCATATACCTGTGGGTTCGATTGCCTGCATTATGCTGGAACCCGGTACGAGGGTTTCTCACGCAGCGATTAAGTTGGCTGCTTTAGTGGGTACATTGCTGATTTGGGTAGGCGAGGCAGGAGTTCGACTTTATTCTTCCGGTCAACCAGGCGGAGCGCGAGCTGATAAGCTCTTATATCAAGCGAAGTTAGCTCTGGATAGTGATCTGCGATTGAAGGTTGCCAGAAAGATGTATGAAATGCGTTTTCAGGAACCATTGGATAACAAATTATCAATAACGCAGTTAATGGGAATAGAAGGTTTTCGGGTTAAAGAAATTTACCGAAGTCTTGCTAGAAAATATAATATAGCGTGGCATGGCAGACGTTATGACCCCAAGGATTGGAATAAAGGAGATTTGGTAAACCGATGTTTAAGTGCGGCCACTTCATGTCTTTATGGAGTAACAGAAGCGGCTGTTCTTGCAGCGGGATATGCGCCCGCCATCGGTTTTATCCACACCGGGAAGCCTCTTTCCTTTGTCTACGATATAGCCGATATTGTTAAGTTTAATGAGATTGTACCTAAAGCATTTGAGATAGCGTCTCAAAATCCCTCTGAACCGGATAGGGTAGTCCGCTTAGCGTGTCGGGACATATTTAGACAAAGAAAATTAACAGAAAGATTAATTCCATTGATTGAGGAGGTATTATCAGCGGGCGGTGTTCCACTTCCTGTTGCAGACGACAATATGCGGCAGCCCGCGATTGCACTTCCTAAATCATTAGGTGATCCCGGTCACAGGGGAAAACTTTAATGACGATGGTTGTCGTGGTTACAGAAAATGTACCCCCAAGATTAAGGGGGAGATTAGCAATTTGGCTGTTGGAAGTAAGAGCCGGCGTGTATGTAGGCAGTGTATCTCAGAAAGTTAGAGATATGATTTGGAAGCAGTCGCAGCAGTTGTGCGGTGATGGAAATGTTGTAATGGCATGGCAAACAAATCATGAATCCGGCTTTGAGTTTAAGACTTTTGGAGAGAATTCCAGGCAGCCCATAGAGATGGATGGGATTCGGCTAGTAAGTTTTAAACCCAAAATTTAAAAAAGTTCTTTAAAAATTAGTCTTAAAATCTGATACCATACTTAAGTGAGTTCCCCGCGCAAGCGGGGTTGAACCGCGCGGAGTTATAAGATTCTCATCGTTACGATCGAGTTCCCCGCGCAAGCGGGGTTGAACCGAAAACGGAAAAATCAATCCGCAGATCGAAAAGGAGTTCCCCGCGCAAGCGGGGTTGAACCGCTTCAATAATGCGATTTATTTGGACATCTTCGGAGTTCCCCGCGCAAGCGGGGTTGAACCGGCGGCAAGCCGAGTGATTGAGAGTTCGATTTCGAGTTCCCCGCGCAAGCGGGGTTGAACCGTTGTCATGAACGATAAGGAAAATTCTCAATGGGAGTTCCCCGCGCAAGCGGGGTTGAACCGCCGCGCCCATTCGCACTGCATGAGCGTTTTACGAGTTCCCCGCGCAAGCGGGGTTGAACCGGAGGAAAAATCATTCCGGAATGTTTGAGATCTGAGTTCCCCGCGCAAGCGGGGTTGAACCGAGGATTGGCGTAACCAGCTTTCTGAGCTGAGGGAGTTCCCCGCGCAAGCGGGGTTGAACCGAGCTTATCAGGCACTTATTGAACCGCTCATTTAGAGTTCCCCGCGCAAGCGGGGTTGAACCGCCATCATTTCCCGTTGCTGTTTCGCAGAATTAGAGTTCCCCGCGCAAGCGGGGTTGAACCGGTATTTTCTTTCTGTGCCGGCGCCGGCTTTTTGAGTTCCCCGCGCAAGCGGGGTTGAACCGAGATTTTCACGCAGGGCAACGCCCAGGATGATGAGTTCCCCGCGCAAGCGGGGTTGAACCGATTCAGCTTTAATGCGCCCTTTGATAAGCAGGGAGTTCCCCGCGCAAGCGGGGTTGAACCGCACTGAGATTAGACTGAGGAGATGTGGAATCGGAGTTCCCCGCGCAAGCGGGGTTGAACCGAAAAAGCTATCCATGTAAACATTATCCATGAAGAGTTCCCCGCGCAAGCGGGGTTGAACCGGAGCTTGGCGGCTTTAAGCTCCCTAACTTGTTGAGTTCCCCGCGCAAGCGGGGTTGAACCGAAAAAGAACGAGTCCATATAAACATTATCCATGAGTTCCCCGCGCAAGCGGGGTTGAACCGCGCCTCCGAAAGCGCCGCCCAGGTGAACGCATGAGTTCCCCGCGCAAGCGGGGTTGAACCGGGTAAACGATTAGTCAATTCTGAAGTTTACAAGAGTTCCCCGCGCAAGCGGGGTTGAACCGAATAACCAGATGATTATGTCTAACCCTGGTGAGAGTTCCCCGCGCAAGCGGGGTTGAACCGAATAATTCGGTTAATCACCGCTTCTAGTGTCCGAGTTCCCCGCGCAAGCGGGGTTGAACCGGGATTCTTCACCGAAAAAAATCTGAGGTGTCAGAGTTCCCCGCGCAAGCGGGGTTGAACCGCGTGGGCCAATAGAAATCAAACAGGGACCGACGAGTTCCCCGCGCAAGCGGGGTTGAACCGGAGACCGTTTTAACGAGACGGGGCTCGATTCAGAGTTCCCCGCGCAAGCGGGGTTGAACCGCAACATCAGCCTGAGTTCTCAGACCTGAATAAGAGTTCCCCGCGCAAGCGGGGTTGAACCGCCCGGGTACAGAGTAAACCGGCATCGGACGGGAGAGTTCCCCGCGCAAGCGGGGTTGAACCGTTGTCAAATTTCTGGGCCAAATGCCAGACATCGAGTTCCCCGCGCAAGCGGGGTTGAACCGTGCCATTAACAAAAACCTCATAACGACGACGAGAGTTCCCCGCGCAAGCGGGGTTGAACCGGTCGACCCAGGGAATTTAGAGGAACTAGAAAGCGAGTTCCCCGCGCAAGCGGGGTTGAACCGTTATAGGCACGGAACGGCAGAGAGTTAATAGGGAGTTCCCCGCGCAAGCGGGGTTGAACCGACGAACGTCTGAGGGCAAATTATCGAAATAATGAGTTCCCCGCGCAAGCGGGGTTGAACCGGCAGCGTCCGATCCAGCAAGCTCTCCCAAGAAGAGTTCCCCGCGCAAGCGGGGTTGAACCGAGGATTTTTAAAATGGTTACTCAAATTCGAGGGAGTTCCCCGCGCAAGCGGGGTTGAACCGCAGACAGATTGCTTTGAGGAGAAACGGAATCGGAGTTCCCCGCGCAAGCGGGGTTGAACCGTTTGGTTTTCCGATATTTATGCCAGTAGCACGGAGTTCCCCGCGCAAGCGGGGTTGAACCGGACTCCAATGGCTTATTAGGTATTCCGTCTGCGAGTTCCCCGCGCAAGCGGGGTTGAACCGGACATCTTTGACAGGAACTTGATTATTTCGGCACGAGTTCCCCGCGCAAGCGGGGTTGAACCGTAAAACGGTAAGGGCCGTGCACCTCGACACTGGAGTTCCCCGCGCAAGCGGGGTTGAACCGATGAAATTGAACCTAAAGGGCCAAGAGCTTGAGAGTTCCCCGCGCAAGCGGGGTTGAACCGATGAAATTGAACCTAAAGGGCCAAGAGCTTGAGAGTTCCCCGCGCAAGCGGGGTTGAACCGTTTTAGTTTCTGTTTATGACAAAGTCGCAAATGAGTTCCCCGCGCAAGCGGGGTTGAACCGTTCCTGCATCAGTGCGTCGGTCTCAATTTTGTGAGTTCCCCGCGTAAGCGGGGTTGAACCGACAACCCTGAATGCTGGTTATCTGATTCCTGTGAGTTCCCCGCGCAAGCGGGGTTGAACTGGGGACGAACGAGGTCAGAGCGATGCTCACTGACGAGTTCCCCGCGCAAGCGGGGTTGAACCGTCGATTTCTCTAGCTGGCGGCGGTGGCGTGAAGAGTTCCCCGCGCAAGCGGGGTTGAACCGGATTTTTATAACCGTGATGGCGAACTGGTTCGGAGTTCCCCGCGCAAGCGGGGTTGAACCGACAATGTCGCCCTCATAGAACATTGGCTCCATGAGTTCCCCGCGCAAGCGGGGTTGAACCGCCGTCTGTTTCTTTGGGCGGCTGCTTGCGGTCGAGTTCCCCGCGCAAGCGGGGTTGAACCGACCTGTTTTTTCCAGTACTCGATGAGATCAAAGAGTTCCCCGCGCAAGCGGGGTTGAACCGGCGGTTGGGTTGTGCCCGTCAGAGGTTGCATTGAGTTCCCCGCGCAAGCGGGGTTGAACCGCCAACAACAAATCAGGCACTAATCGCTACTGGGAGTTCCCCGCGCAAGCGGGGTTGAACCGGCCGTCGATGAAGTCTTGTTCTTCATCAATAGGAGTTCCCCGCGCAAGCGGGGTATATCTTATTTATCCTAGAAACGCAATGCCACAGTCGCAGAATCATCGAAGACTGTTTAACTACATACGGTGGCGCAGTCGTGAAAAAAACTAGTTCTCAACATCTAGAGAGAGCGGGCGGTAATCGGAATACCGACAAGAGGTTCTAATCTGATCGATTCAAAATCGTCTACCCTGGAAAGCTAAACGTTAAACGAGCTCACTAAAAAGAAAACCCGCCTCAAAATGATTGGCGGGTTGGATGTCTAAGGCGTAATCGGATTAGCCGACTTTGTCCAGAACCAGTTTTGTCAGAACTTCAACGCCGTTGCGCAGAGATTCCGGATTCATGGTCATGGTCGGGTTGTGCAGACCCGGTGTAACACCTGTGCCGACGCCAATGTAAGCAGCGTGGATGGAGGGTTTCTTCTGAACGAAATAGTGGAAGTCTTCGCCGCCGCCACCGCAGTCTTTAGCGAGTTTTTCTTCACCAAGGACTTCTTTAATCGTTTCTCGAACTTCTGTAACGAGATCCTCGTCATATTCCGCAGCAGGGATAACGCCGCCCGGGAAGGAGATTTCGCAGGTGCAGCCGACGCAGGCGCAGGCGTTTGTGATCGCGACCTTGAGTTTTTCAAGAAGCTCATCCATTGTCGCATTGTCCTGAGCACGGATGTCTAAGCACATACGGCCTTTATCTGGAATGATGTTGCTCGCTGTGGAACGGCAGTCGAGGGTTGTCACTTTAGCCGACCAGGCCTTATTCGGGTTGACCCAGAGGGAGTTCACCGCGTTAGTGGCCAGAACCGCAGCTTCTGCAACACTCTTGCCAAGATGCGGACGGGAGGCGTGAGCGACCTCACCGTGGATATCAACCCAGCAGAATGTGCTCGCTGTGTGGCGAACCGCTGCGCAGACTGTACCGTCAGGAATGTCCTGAATCGGACGAACGTGAGCGCCGAAAGCGTAGTCGACGTCATCAAGGACACCGTCTTCGATGCACTTAAGCGCACCAAAAAGTGTTTCCTCAGCCGGTTGGAAGAGTAGTTTTACACGGCCTTTCTTAACATTTCCAACGAGACGAGCAGCTGTGGTAAGACCCATAGCAGTGTGGGAGTCGTGGCCGCAGGCGTGAATGCAGACGTCTTTGCCGTCGATTTTGAAGGGCAGCGCGTCCATGTCGGCACGCAACATCACTGTGGGGCCGGGCTCTGTACCGTCGATGTAGGCCACAACGCCTGTACCGCCGACATTGCGGATTGGTTTAAGGCCAAGTTCGGTCAGTTTGGCAGCAACATAATCGCTGGTCTTCTTCTCCTGAAAGCCAAGCTCCGGAATTTCGTGGAGCTCAGTTCTCATGGAAACGACATCAAAATCATTAGGTTTCATGAAATCTCCTTTATTCAGATTTATTGACTGAGTCTTGTGTTTTTGTATCCTCTTTTCTGCGATTGGACCCCGCTGTCATATTAAAGCGGAAGAAGCGGCATTCAAGAGGGCCGTTGAAAAATACGATTTTTCTGGATTCGGACAGACGCATCTGTCTCGGAAGCATTCGGTCACTGGTCAGCATCCAAACCGTCCAGCCTGCGAAATGATGCTTCAGGTTGTCTGCGACGTCTTTCATCATGGAGGCGACACTGGCGGATTTCGGATTCGATTGTTCGCCATAAGGCGGATTGGCAACGATCAGTCCGGGTGTCTCTGATGAGGGAAGCACTTCGCGCGCGTCACAGGCTGAGAAACGAAGTTTGCCTTCAGAGAGCCAGCGGCCAAGTCCCGCTAGTTCGGCATTTTTTCCTGCACGATCGACAATCAGCGTGGAAATATCGCTTCCAGAGATATTGACGTCAGCATCCCAGTTAACAGCCATTCGGGCTTCTTTCTTCATCTGTTGCCAAGCGTTGGAATCAAAACCGACAAACTTCTCAAAACCGAAGCGGCGGTTAATGCCCGGAGCAATATTGGCGGCGATCGTCGCAGCCTCGATTAGAATGGTCCCCGAGCCGCAGAACGGATCCTGAAGCGCAATAGAGGGCTCCCAGCCGGCGAGACCGAGAAGGCCTGCGGCAAGGTTTTCTTTAAGGGGAGCTTCGCCTTTGGCTTCACGCCATCCGCGCTTAAAGAGCGACTCGCCGGATGTGTCAAGATAGACGATGCAGCTTTTTTCATTCAGATGGACATAGATCTGGATGTCCGGATTGTGCTTATCTACGTCAGGGCGTTCGCCGTCCTGGTCCGTGAAGTAGTCACAGACGGCGTCTTTTACGCGCAGCGTTGCGAAATTCAGGCTTCTAAGCGGGGAGTGACGTGCAGAAACTTCCACTTTGATGGAATTTCGTGATTTAAAGTACTGCTCCCACTTGATCGCCTTTACCTGACGATAGATGTCGTCTTCACTGCGGTAAGGCGATTCGGAAAGTTTAAGGAGAATGCGGGACGCATAACGCGTCCAGAGATTCACCTTCATCATTTGGTTCATTTCCGCGCCAAACCAGCATCCGCCTTTTTGTACACGGAATTTTTCAATACCAAGTTTCTTGAGCTCTTCAGCGAAGAGTTCTTCCAGTGATAACGGAATGACCGCGTAAAACGGTTTCAATAGTGTATTCACGAGACTTCTCAATAAGACTTTGACGAGATTTTAAGCTTTCCCGCCAAGAAAAAAATTAGTAGGAACACTTGCAGAATAAGAATTATTTTCTTAATTCGCCGTGTCCGTAAACAACATATTTCAAACTTGTCAGACCTTCGATTCCAACCGGGCCTCTGGCGTGAATCTTGTCAGTTGAAATACCGATTTCCGCACCGAGACCGTATTCAAAACCATCGGCAAATCGAGTCGAGGTATTCAGCATCACGCTTGAGGAATCCACCTCACGCAGGAATTTTTCCGAGTGCTGAAGGTTGTTGGTAATAATGGCGTCGGTGTGGTGTGAGCCGTAGGTGTTGATGTGCGCGATCGCTTCATCAATATTCCTGACGACCTTTACCGAGAGAATTGGCGCGTTGTATTCGGTACTCCAGTCCTCTTCTGCTGCGTCCTTGATGCCGGTGAGGCCTTTGGCGTTCAGAATAGACTTGGACTGAGGGTCACAGCGCAGTTCAACATTCTTCTTCAGATACAGCGCGCACATGACAGGCAGGAATTCCTGCGCGACGGACTCGTTCACAAGCAGCGTTTCCATCGCGTTGCAGGGCGAATAGCGCTGAGTTTTAGCGTTGTCGCAGACTTTTACGGCAAGCGACAGATCAGCGGTTTCGTCGACATAGGTGTGGCAGATGCCTTCGAGGTGCTTGATCATCGGCACGGTCGCTTCGCTCATCAGGCGAGAAATCAGACCTTTGCCGCCTCTCGGGATTAAAACATCCACATAGTGGCGGCAGCGAATTAATTCACCAACCAGATCGCGGTCCGGATCGGCAATGATCTGAACTGTGTCTGAGGGAAGTCCGCAGGCTTGAAGCGCCTGGGCGATCAAAGAAGCTAAAAAGGCGTTGGAGTGCTTGGCGTCAGAGCCGCCTCTGAGGATTGCGGCGTTGCCGCTCTTGATACAGAGCGCGGTGGCGTCAATGGTCACGTTCGGACGGGATTCATAAATAATCGCCACAACGCCGAGCGGTGTGCGCATTCTGCCCACTTCAATGCCGGAGGGCTGAGGACGGATGTCGACAACTTCGCCGATCGGGTCTCTGAGCGAGGCGATTTGGCGAAGTCCTTCAACCATCTGAGCGACGACTTTATCTGTGATCGCAAGACGATCAAGAAAAGCGTCGGAGAGACCGGCCTTTGCGCCTGCATCCAAATCCAGCGCGTTGGCCTTCATCAGATCTTCCAAATTGTCGCCGAGAAGGTCCGCCAATTTGAGAAGGACAGCGTTTTTCTGCTGGGTAGACGCGTTTGCGATTTGGAAAGAAGCGGCTTTAGCCGCCTTTCCGATGACCGCGATTTTATCTGCGGCGCTAAGTGTCTCGGTCATATTAATTACCTCTTTTTAGCGGCGAGCAGCAGGCAGGCGGCTTTCAGCTCCTGCCAGGCGTTTCCGTCGCTTTTTTCTACAAATAGGCCTTTGCTGAGACGATCGACCTCGCTCAGGCGATGCAGTATCAGCTCAAGCCGTTTCAGAGTGGTTCGCCCTGCAGCTTTCTTCAGCGCGAAAATGTGGTTGCTGTCGATGCCGAAGCTAGAAAATTTCCGACCCTGCTTGTGGAGAATCATTCGGCGTACATCGTCGGAGAGCCGCCAAAGGAAGGAGGGGATCTGAGTGTTTTCCGCTTCGAGTGAATCGATAATTTTAGAAACTCTGCCCGCGTCGCCCTCGAGGAACGCGATAAAAAGAGTTTCCTGATCAAAACGCGAAACATCGGAGACGGCGTCGATCACATCATTGAGATCGATTTCCGGTTTTTGGCAGAGCAGTGTGAGTTTCTGGATTTCCTGTAGTGTCGCAAGCAGGTTGCCCTCGGTTTTTTCCGCGATAAAGTCCGCGGCTTCTGCTGAGAGCGCCTGGCCGCTGACAGCCTGAATCCGTTCGGTGATCCAAAGAGGAAGCCGATTTCTCGGGATCGGCTCCGCGCTGATTAATTTCGCATTATTTTTAAGCGCAATGAACCAGTCTTTCTTCTCGGTTGTCCAATCGTATTGCAGAAGGCTGACGACCACGATTTTGGTCTCATCGGCCGCCTTAATCATTGCCTTTACCGCCTCAGGGCCGTTTCGGCCGATTGTGGAGCGGGGAAAGGTGACTTCGATGAGGGATTTTTCTCCGAAGAGCGACATATCGCCGAGCGCCTCGTAGAGTTCGGAGTAATCGGCATTGCCTTCAAACGAGAATGACTTGCGTTCGGTATATCCGTTTGCGAAAGCCGCGCGCCGAATGGAATCCTGAGCCTCGATCGCAAGCAGCGGTTCGTCTCCTAAAATAAACCAAAGCGGCGGCAAAGCGCCGCCGGCTTTAGATTTAAGTAGTTGATCGACAGAATTTCTGACGGCCATTATTTTTTGGTTTCCGTTGCGAGTCGGAACTGTTCCTCAGAGATATGCGCCATCCGCGCCACCATCTGGTGGATCAGGACCTGCTGCATTTCTTCATAGAGCAGGCGCTCTTCGTTGGCGATACCGTTGTAGTCGCTTTCGTCTTTAATCAGTTCGCGAGTCGCGTAGATCTGAGTTGCGGGCAGGATCTCATTGCCGTTTTGCGCGACGACACGGAAGGTATTTGTTAAGCGCAGGCTGTAGATACGTCCCCGGCCTTCCGAGTTGTATGCGAGCACCGCGGTTCCCCTGTTCTGTCCGAGGAATTCAAAAATCGCTTCCGCTTCATCACGGACCTTGACGACCTTCACATTCGTCTGGGCTTCAATGTTGCGACGGATTGTCGCCGCGATCAAAGAATTCTCGCCCATTGCGATGTAGAGCGTTGAAAAGGGCAGCGTCTGTCTGCCTCTGAGATGCCAGCCGCAGCCGGAGAGCGTGAAGAGACCCGCCGCGCCCGCGGCGATAAAGGCTCTTCTGCTGAGTGCAGCCGAGTGTGAGGATTCTGTTCGTATTTTAGCCAAAATTAAACCTTCGGTTAAGACGGGCCGGGCCGGTATCGACCGGCTCGGCCGCGCTGCGGGTTAAACGACGATATTCACCAGTTTGTTGGGAACAACAATGATCTTGCGCGCGGGTTTGCCGTCCATGAAGCGCTGTGCGTCAGGATTGGCAAGGGCCGCAGCTTCGACTGTCGCTTTGTCGGAGCCTGCAGGAACATTGATTTCTCCGCGCAGTTTACCGTTGATCTGGATCACGTATTTGATCTCATCGGCAATCAGCGCGTTGGTATCCACTTCCGGAACCGATGCGTCAAGGATAGAGGTGCCGATACGATCCTGATAACCGAGAACTTCGAAGAGCTGAGCTGTAATATGCGGAGCGATCGGGTAGAGGGTTCTCAGAAGAACGGAGAAGCATTCATTAATGACCGCTTTCGTTCCCTTGGCGTCTCTCTTTTTGATGCCTTCAAGCGTATTGAGCATCTTCATTGCGGCGGAGACCACGGTGTTGTACTGCATGCGGTCCAAATCGAAGAGAGCCTGTTTGAGCGAAGTATAGATATCGCGTCTGACAGCTTTATCTTCGTGGGACAGCTCGTTCACATTCAGCGGAATGTTTTCCGCGATGATGTCTCTGCAGCTGTAGCCGAAATTCCAAAGTCTGCGCATGAATCGGAATGTTCCTTCGGCGCCGGAATTGCTCCATGCGGCGCTCTGATCGGGAGGTCCTGCAAACATAACGAAGGCTCGGGCGGTATCGGCACCGTATTTGCCGATAATGACGGAGGGTTCCACGACGTTGTTCTTAGACTTGGACATCTTTTCGATGCCGCCGCTGATAACGGGCAGACCGTCTTCTTTGGCTGTAATCTTAATCGGGCGTCCCTTCGGGTCGTATTCAATATCGAGCTCGCTCGGATAGAACCAGCGCTTTCCTCCGCCCGGAAGTTCGCGATAGTAGCATTCGGAGGTGAGCATACCCTGAGTAAAGAGGCGCTTAAACGGCTCGTCGAACTTCACGAGACCGAGATCGCGCATGACCTTTGTCCAGAAGCGCGCGTAGAGCAGGTGCAGAACCGCGTGTTCGATACCGCCGATGTACTGATCCATCGGCATCCAGTAATCGTTGCGTTCATCGACCATACCGGTTTCGCAGTCTGGTGAGCAGTAGCGCATGTAATACCAGCTGGAATCCACGAAGGTATCCATGGTGTCGGTTTCTCGTTTCGCTTCAGCGCCGCACTTCGGGCAGGTGCACTTGAGGAATCTTTCGTCCTTATCGAGCGGATTGCCTGAGCCGTCAGGAATCAGGTCGTCCGGCAGAATAACCGGGAGATCTTTTTCCGGAACCGGAACGGGGCCGCAGTGCGGACAGTTAATGATCGGGATCGGAGTGCCCCAGTAGCGCTGACGGGAGATGCCCCAGTCGCGCAGACGGTACTGAACTTCAAGTCGGCCGAGTCCGAGCGCCTCGAGATCTTTAGCGACCGCTTCTCTGGCTTCTTCAAAATTCAGTCCGTTGTACTTGCCGGAGTTGATGCAGTAGGTGCCTTCCTTATCTGCATACCAATCGTGCCAGACGGTATTGTCGTACTCATGGTCTTCTTTAGCGATGACCTGTGTGATGGGCAGACCGTACTTGAGCGCGAAAGCGAAATCGCGTTCGTCATGAGACGGTACGCCCATGACAGCGCCTTCGCCGTAGGACATCAGGACGTAGTTGCCGATCCAGACTTCAACCGGTTCTCCGGTGAGCGGATGCTTCACAAAGAACCCGGTTCTGACGCCTTTCTTTTCCATTGAAGCCATATCGGCTTCGGAGACAGAGCCTTTGCGGCATTCTTCAATAAAGGCCTGCAGTTCGGGTTTGTCTTTTGCGAGTCTTTCCGCAAGCGGGTGTTCCGCGGCGATTGCGGCAAAGGTGACGCCCATGATGGTATCGGGGCGGGTGGTGTAGACACGGAGTTCTTTCTTTTCGCCGTCGATTTCATAGGGGAATGCGAAATTGACGCCGTAGGATTTTCCGATCCAATGTTCCTGCATACGGCGGACCTGTTCCGGCCAGCCCTCGAGTTGATCGAGGTCCTTGAGCAGTTCTTCGGCGTACTGAGTGATACCGAGGTAATAGCCCGGGATTTCACGCTTTTCCACCGGAGCGCCGCTTCGCCAGCCTTTTCCGTCGATCACCTGTTCGTTGGCGAGTACGGTATGGTCAACCGGGTCCCAGTTAACGATCTGAGTCTTGCGGTATGCGATGCCTTTTTCGAGCATCTTGAGGAACATCCACTGATTCCAGCGGTAGTAATCGGGCTTGCAGGTGGTCACTTCACGGGACCAGTCAAAAGCGAGGCCGAGCGGCTCCATCTGCGACTTCATATCCGCGATGTTGCTGAAGGTCCATTTGGAGGGCGCGACTTTTTTAGCAATCGCGGCGTTCTCAGCGGGCAGGCCGAAGGAGTCCCAGCCCATCGGGGTCATGACGTTCATACCGCGCATACGCAGATAGCGGTACATGACGTCATTTAACGTGTAGTTACGGACGTGTCCCATGTGCAGCTTGCCGCTAGGGTAAGGAAGCATGGAGCAGACGTAGAATTTTTTCTTAGGTTTGCCGTTGGCGTCTAATGCGTTTTCAACCGCTCGATAGACATCGTTCTTGCGCCAATGGGCTTGTTGTACGGATTCAACCTCCGCGGGATCGTATGTTTCTCTCATGAGACTCATTAACTTGTCGAACTAGAAAATGAGTCAATTATAGGTTATCCGTCTCGTCCATAGAGGACTTGCGAAGTCAAAGAAGCGTGTGCCTCTAATATATAGATACCGCTCGTTACATACCCGGAAAAATAGTTCCTCAGCGCGGAATTCAGGGCTAAGCGTAAAACTTGCGCGTCTTTCTCAAGGCAGTCTTCAGAATCGTTTGCTAGACTTTCGCATCTTTAAAAAAGAAGAAACGATATGAATGATCTCTTAGACTCTTTGAATCCGGAGCAAAAAGCTGCGGTGACGCTCGGTGAAAAATCAGCTTTGATTTTAGCGGGCGCCGGATCCGGGAAGACGCGTGTTCTGACGAGCCGAATTGCTTATCTGCTTCAGTCGGACATGGCTTATCCCAGTGAGATATTAGCGGTGACTTTTACCAACAAAGCCGCCAAAGAGATGCTGACGCGTTTATCGACCATGATGCCGGTGAATGTGCGCGCGATGTGGGTCGGTACCTTCCATGGACTGTGCAACCGCATGCTGCGTCTGCACCACAATGAAGCGGGGCTGCCGGCTTCGTTCGCGATTCTTGATCAGAGTGATCAGCTTTCCGCGGTGAAGCGCATTATGAAGGCCAACGGCATTTCCGATGAAGAATTCAAGCCGAGAGAAGTCCAGAACTATATCAACCGTTGTAAAGAAGAAGGGCTCAGAGCCAAAGACGCGCCCATTAATTTCCAGCGCGGCTCTGCCTTTAGAGAGATCTATGACTTATATGAAAAGATTCTGATTCGTGAAGGCGCCTGTGATTTCGCGGAGCTGCTTTTAAGAAGTTACGAACTTCTTAAAAATCATCCGCTGATTCTTGAGCACTATCAGAATCGGTTCCATTTCATTTTGATTGACGAGTTCCAAGATACCAACAAGCTTCAGTATCGCTGGATCAAGCTGCTTTCCGGCATTGGTGAGCCTGGGCGTCGTCCCAACAGTGTATTTGCGGTCGGCGACGATGATCAGTCGATTTACGCGTTCCGAGGCGCCAATGTCGGCAACATGCAGGACTTTGTGCGTGAGTTCAAAATCGGAGAGCCGATTCGTTTGGAACAGAACTATCGTTCGCAGGGAAATATTCTGGCCGCGGCCAACGGTCTGATCGCCAACAATTCTCAGCGACTGGGCAAGAAGCTTTGGACAGAGGCCGGTGAAGGCGACAAAGTCCGGGTGTATTCCGCGCCTTCAGACGTGGATGAAGCCGCTTACGTGGTGGATACGGTAAAAGAGTATGCGGATTTAGGGACGCCCTATAAAGAGATGGCGATCCTTTATCGTTCAAACGCGCAGTCACGTGTTTTGGAAGCCGAGTTTACGCGCCGGGGCATTCCCTATAGTGTGTACGGCGGCCTCCGATTCTTCGATCGAGCGGAAATTAAGAACGCGATTTCATATATGCGTTTAGCGGAAAACACCGCGGATGACTCCGCTTTTCTGCGCGTTGTTAATCTGCCCGCCCGCGGAATCGGTGCCAAGACCATTGAAACCCTGATTAACTTTGCAGGCGACAACGGCATTTCTCTGTATGACGCCTGCGGTTATGCCAAAGGGGCGGCCGCGGCCAAGCTGGAAGTTTTCCGCGCCATTATTGAGGATCTGCGCGAGAAGAAGGACGAGCTGCCTTTATCGAAGTTTGTCGACTATACGGTAGAGAAGAGCGGTCTGAAGGAAATGTATGAGCTTGATCCTAACGGTTCTGAGCGCCTAGAGAATCTGCGCGAGCTGACGTCAGCGGCGACCGGTTATGTGGATGCCGAAGCGATTGATGAAGAAGATGAAGAGGAGAGTGTTCGCGACGAGAATATGACTGCGCTTCAGGGCTTTTTATCGCACGCAAGTCTGGAAGCCGGAGAAAATCAGGCCAAAGCGGATCAGGACGCGGTTCAGCTGATGACGGTTCACGCATCCAAGGGTTTGGAATTTAATCTGGTTTTCATTACCGGCCTGGAAGACGGACTGTTCCCGCACGGGAACTCGATGGGCAGCAATAAGGATCTGGAGGAAGAGCGCAGACTGATGTATGTCGCGATCACACGCGCAAGAAAGAATCTGTACATCACGCTTGCCGAGCGTCGGATGCTGCACGGAACGACCCGATATTCTTCTCAGAGCATGTTCCTTAGGGAGCTGCCTGAAGAGAATCTCAAGTGGCTTTCCAAACCCGAGTATACCGACTCGGATGATTCTGACGGCTACAGCAGCGGCGGATCCGGTTATGGTTTTGCGCGCGGAAGCAAGTTTAGCCGTCGCGGAAGCAGCGATTGGTCAAATAACAATTACCGCGAATCAGGACGCACTTACAATTCCAATATGCCTGAATGGGCAAAAGGCATACTTGGCGGAAAATTAGAAAAACAGCAAGAGAATAAAATACGAGCAAAAATCGACAATGGTTCTCCATATAAATCCGGTGATCGTCTGCTTCATGAAAAATTTGGAGCGGGAACCGTGCTCAGTACAAAAGGGGTAGGGGAGGAGTTAGTCCTTAAAATTAAGTTCGACAGCTCAGGTGTAAAAGACCTTTTATATCGTATTGCGAAGAAAAAGATATCGGATATTTAAGTCGTAAAAATCCCGTTATTAGACGGCTTCTTGAATTAAATCAAGAAGTCGTTTTTATTTATCTTGATTACTGCTCAAAGTAAAAAAGAAGCATGGAACGTCGTTTAAGTTCACGTTGTGTAAATAAATTGTTACTAGATAAATCATTATATCTATAAGAAACAAATGATGTATACGAAGTCTTATCATGTAAAGAATAGTGATAGATATAATGTCTATATAAATACTAAAGTTAAAGTAAAACTTTAAATTGATTCGCTCTGATATATCTATCTGAAAACACAGGAAATAATTTGTATAAATCAGTTAAATCACAATGGATGACTAAATGTAAATATATGTTATATTTGTATCGTTGATTGTTATAGTTACATATCTATAAAATAATTTACTAATATGAGAAAAATTTTATAAAAATTATGTAAATTAAATAGATATACAGTTTAGAAATTTTTAACTAATCTAGTATTTTTATAAGATAATGATGAATATTTATTTAGAAAAATTATAATTATGTTATCTTATTGTTTATAGATAAGTATAGTTCTTTATGTTTAGTATTTATTGAATAACTATGAAAGCAGGATGCTGATGATGTAAACAAGAAGATAATGATTTGTACAATAGATATAAATATTAGCTGTATATTCTGTCTCATTACTATTATTTCGGTTTTGATTGAATTATTTCATATCAATTTACTTAATTATATAAGTTAAAATTTCTATCTGTTGTATGGATAAATTTCTATTAATCTGAACAGGATAATTTATTAATCAAGATCGATATGATGAAAATCATTTATCTACTCTGTAATTGAATGATCTAATTATTTAGATCCGGCTATCATGATATTTAGATTTCAGCGCGAGATGAGGCTGACTAAGAATAGTTGAAGAACACGAGTCCCCTCATGATAGATTTTTGATTTTGAAGCTGACTCGTCGGCTGATGATGCGACAGTGATGTCCGCTCAGAATATAGTCAGGATTTTCTCATGGCCGGCGTCGACCGTCACTGTTCTCTGAACCGCTGACTTAATATGTCATTGATCTAAGCCGGCTGATAGCATGAAGGCGTTATTCTTCCGCAGGCTCTTCTTTAAGAGACTTGCGCTGTCTTCCGGGCGTGCCCTTCTGGTAAAGCGGAATAAACGGTGTAATCGCTGTCGGTAGCGGCGTAAACGAGTAATTGTCGCTTTCAAGCAGCTCTATCAAACGTTTGTTGTAAAAGACTCGATCGCGGCCGTCCTCGGTTCTGGACAGAATATTGGCGTGCGCTAAGTCATTGAGAATGTGACTTGCGACCTGTCTGCGTGTATTGATGTAGCTCGAAAGCTCACCGGTTCGGCAGGCCGGATGCATAAATATGGCCGGTAGGAAAGCAATGTGCGATGACAGACCGATATTCTTCAGATAGTCTTCCGTCTGATTGTATAAACGGTCAATACTGCGCAGCAGTTCAATACTCATCGAGGTCGCTTTCAGCAGTGTGCGAAGCATGTACTGAAGATATGGCGACCACTGACGCGTGCGCAAACCGTAAAGCCTTTCCTCAATTCCAAAATGCGCATTGGTGACGAGCGCTTTGCCAAGCTGAATGCAGGGCGCTGGGGAATTAAGATCGCGGCCCATGAGCGAAAGCTGCAGAAGAATCTGACCGATTCGTTCATTGTGACGGCTAAGCGGCGCAATCGCCATGAAATACAGATTGCACAGAAGCGAATGCACTAGCGGGTCGAGATCGTTCGGTGTGCGGCAGTAATTATCCCAGCGAACCAGTTCAAACTGAACCGCTTTACTGTCCGGAAATGTGTCCGGAGCTAAAAGACGCTCGCCGATGTCTTTATTCTGTCGCCACGTAATTTGGTCCGCCGGAAACTGGTTTGCGATCTGAATGATGGTTTTAACAGAAACCGGAGAGAAGGGCGCAGACTCCGCTCCGACGGTAAGCGCTTTAACATAATCGTCGAGAAGCACCAAAGACTCTACACCCGGATTAGGGACGATCTCCGAAAGAAAATAATCACTCAGGGAGACTTGATGATCCCGCTTCATGAGCTGATTCTTTGCCTCAACAATCGTCATCAGTCTTGATGAAGTTTCAGGGATGCGCGAAGTGGCAAAGCTGTATCTGAAATCGGAGAGTTCGCGGACAACTTTAAGGCATGTTTTTAGAATAAGTTCATTCTCCAGCCCTTCCGAATTGGAGGGCGGCGGAAGACTTATCGTTCCTTGAGAGGCCGCTTGTCTAATCTCTTGAAAGTGCATAGGTCCCGATTAGTTATGTTTCTATATGTTTTTAAGTTTGGTATTGTAATTCAACCCGAGAATTAGTGGTTTGCTTCATCGCCTGAGCTTCAAAGCTCAGAGTCTCAGTCTCTCTCAAATTACCTTGTTGCAATTTGATAACATGCGAAAAAAAACATGCTCATTTCGGCCGGAAAAAGTTTTATTATTCCGGTGTCGAAACCGGAGGATGACGTGAACAAACTTGGTACCAGACATCGTTTTCAGAAATTTGCGCCGCACAACATTACGCTTTCTTTAGAAGGCGCCCGCAGACGCTCGCTCTTCATGCTCGGCTATCAGCGTTATCAGACGCGCGGAAAGCTCGACACAAGATCGCAGCCCTGGATGCAGGCGGACAAACTGAAAACGGTGATTTAACCTCAAGCTTTTCATCTCAGCAGGAGCCCGATTTATCGGGCTCTTGCAGCATCTGTTACTTAGCCAGACGAGAAAGTGCGAGTCTGGCCAGCACTGTGGAGGCAAGCGGAAGCACTTCGTCATTAAAGTCGAATTTCGGGTTGTGCAGCGGCGTTTTGTGTTCGTCGTCCACGATGCCGATACGGCAGATCGTACCAGGAATCTTTGCCTGATAGCGGCTGAAGTCTTCACTGGACATGTAAGGTCCGATGGACGGGTTTACATTCTCTTCTCCCAGCATTTCAGTGACAAGCTTAATGGCGGATTCTGTCATTTCCTTGTCATTATTTACCGACGGAATAAGGCGGATGTAGTCAACTTCAGCCGTGAGGCCGTGCGCCAGAGCGATTCCTTCAGCCATTCTGCGGATGGTTGTTTCGCATAAATCTCTGAGCTCGGGAAGAAATGTTCTTACAGTGCCCCCAAGCTGGACTTCTCCCGGCACCACATTGTATGTGCCGACCATGCCTGCTGAGAAATAGCAGATAGAAACCACAGCGGATTCAAGCGGATCAACTTTGCGGGAAACGATGGTCTGGAGCGCCTGATAGAGTTCGGAGGCGGCAGGGATAGGGTCTACGCCCTGATGGGGTCTTCCTCCGTGCGTGCCCTTGCCGATCAGTTTGATCGCGAAGCTGTCGGAAGCGGCCTGGATATGTCCGACTTTAAAGCCGATCTGTCCCTTTTTGAGACCCGGTTCATCGTGCGCTCCGATGATTTCTGCGACCTGATATTTTTCGAGCGCATCGCTGTTGACGATTGCAAGCGCACCCTGACCGGTTTCTTCAGCCGCTTGGAAGACGCAAAGCACGCGTCCCACAAAATCCCGGTGAGCTGCAAGGTAGGCCGCGGCGCCGAGGAGCCAGGTCTGGTGACCGTCGTGGCCGCAGGCGTGGCAGCGCCCTTCAACTTGAGAAGACCATGGTTTGCCGCCGAAGTCCTTCATCTTGAGCGCATCAATATCGGCACGAAGAGCAACCGTTTTACCCGGCTTGCTGCCTCCAATGAGCGCAAAGAGAGAGCCTTTGCTCGTGGTCGTATCGATGTCTTTTTCCGCAACGCCGTGGCTGAGAAGGAATTCGCGAATTTTGCCAATCGTTCTTTCTGTCTCAAAGCCGCATTCCGGATGAGCGTGAATATCTCGGCGGAACTCTTTCAGCTCGTCATACATTGCTGTGATTTCCGGGAAACAGACGTCTTGTCGGACGGGGTTGTCCATGGGATTCTCCTGATAATGATTAGTTTGTAATATCGAAAGGATAGGCTTGTTGGGTAACCTTTTCAACACTTCGAGGTAATTTGTCAGTTTTTTTGAACAAAAAAAGATTTGCACAAAAATATTTTTTTATGCGGAATTTCCTGAAGATTTGTATTTTTATCGATAAAAAATGATTTTTCTAATACTACTTTTATCTAATACTGATTAAATGGGACGAGATAGAAATTATTTACACACTGATATAACCATGTGAATTTGTTAATTAAACAAACAAATTGAGATAAAAAATAAAAGGTCCCGTTTGGGACCTTTTTATTAAAATTCGGCTAATCGCCGATAATTTCTGCTAGGGAGGTTATTTTGAAATCGTCTGCCGTTTTTCCCTGCAGTTCAGCTTCCTGAAGCCAAACCGGTTTGCGGCCTCTGCCGGCCCAGGTCTGTCCGTTGGGGCCCATATATTTCGGCACAGCCGCTCCCTTGCGCATAATCCGTTTTAAACCGAGTTCGGCGGGCTGGAAATCAAATTTCTTAATAAGGTCTCTGCAGGTATTTAAAGCATCAAGGCGGTCCCTGCGTGAGACTTCTTTAATTCTCTCCTCCAGCGCTTCTCTTTCTTTCAATAAATCGTCTAACTCTGCCATTTTGGTTATCTCGCTCAATTGATTTTATAGCGGAAATATATCACATTTTTTATTAATTATTTTTAAAAATATTTTATTTTTAATTAAATATGTTTAAAAAAGTCTTTTTTGAAAATATTTTTGATAATTGTATAAAAATATCCGTAGATACCCGTTCAGGTGTCTAAAATCGCAAAAATTAACCTGATTTGTTAATCTATTCGGCAATCTGTGTGAACTGTGACTGTCGGAGGAATCTTGAAAAAAACGCTTTTATTAATTGACGGATCCAACTTTATCTTCCGTGCGTACCATGCGGTACCGCCTCTGACGACTTCCGACGGCCGCCCCACAAATGCGATCCGTGGCTTTTTATCCATGCTTCGCGTGTTGATGAAGGATGTGCCGACCGAGTACGTGGCCTGTGTGGTTGATCCGAAGGGAAAGACATTCCGCTCTGACATCTATCCCGAATACAAAGCCAACCGGCCGCCTATGCCGGAAGAATTAGCGGTTCAGATCCCTGTGATTTTTGAAGGCGTGAAAAAGGAAGGAATTCCGTTTCTTCAGGTTCCCGGTATTGAAGCCGACGACACGATCGGTACACTGGCCAAGCGAGCGACCGCCGAAGGCTTCACCGTCGTGATTGCCACAGGTGACAAAGATTATGCCCAGCTTGTTAATGAGGACGTCATCCTTATTAATACAATGGGCAAAGATAATACCTGGATGAACACAGAAGGCGTTATTCAGAAGTTCGGCGTGCCGCCCGACAGGATCATTGACTATCTTGCGCTGATGGGTGACAAGATCGATAACGTACCGGGTGTTCCTAAGTGCGGGGAGAAGACCGCTGTTAAGTGGATCAATGAATATGGTTCGATGGACGGCGTGATTGAGAACGCGGACAAAATTAAAGGCAAGATTGGAGAAAATCTTCGTAATTCACTCGAATTCTTACCGACCGCGCGCGCACTGGTGACGATTAAAACCGACGCGGATTTGTCTGAGGAGGTGCCGACCTTTGAAACGCTCAGGCTGCGGGAACCTAATCGCGAAGAGCTGATGGATTACTACAACAAGCTCGAATTCAGAACCTGGGCTCGCGAGCTGAAAAAATCTTCGGCCGCGGGCGAGGTTAAATCTCTGGACTCTGCTTCTTCAGCTTCTAAACGCGCTGTGGTCGGCGCGGCTCCGATTGAAGGCGAGACGCTGGATCTCTTTGCTTCGGAGTCTCAGGCCGCGCCCGAGCGGAAACTCACGATTATTCAGGATGAGACTCAGGCTAAAGAACTCGCTCAGCATCTAGAAAAGCTCGCAGGTCAGGAAGAGATTTCCATGTATGTGATCAGTGAAGGCGAGGGACAGCAGAGCCTTCAGCCATTAGGCGCCGCATTCGGCAGGGAAAACGGTGAGAGCTGGTACGTCCCGATAGAAGACGGCATTCTGATGAGTGACGCGATCGCGCCGGAAGTGTTTGGCGATATTTTTAAGAATGTGCTGAATAATCCCAAGTTTGGCAAAGCGGGCTACGACATTAAGCAGACTCGCCATGTTTTCGCCAACGTCGGTCTGACGCTGGAAGGCATGCAGGACGATGTCATGCTTCAGAGTTATGTTTTGGAAGCGCATCGCTCGCACGCGATCGAAAAGCTTGCGATGAACTGGCTTCAGTATGAACTCGCAGACGAGGAATCTCTTTTAGGCAAAGGAGCCAAGAAGAAGTCTTTCCGTGACGTCGGTACGGAAAAAACAGCTGAGTTTGCTTCTCAAAGGGCTTATGTCATAGCCCGACTGAATCGCCTCTTTAATAAAGCGCTTTCAGACGATAAGAAGCTGGAATCGATTTATCGGGATATTGAACTTCCGATTTCTCTGGTGCTCTTTAAGATGGAGCAGAACGGAGTTTTGATTGACTCCATGCTTCTCAATAAACAAACGGCAGAACTTCAGGCTCAGCTGAAAGAACTGGAAGAGAAGGCTTACGAGGCCGCAGGAGAGACTTTTAAACTTTCGTCTCCGAAGCAGCTGGGCGAAATTCTGTTTGACAAAATGGGCGTCGTGATCGCGGGCTCAAAGCCCAAGAAAACGGCTTCTGGCAACTACTCTACGAGTGAAGAGGTACTTTCCGAGCTTGCGGCGGACTATCCGCTCGCCAAGATCGCACTGGAATACCGTACATTGAGCAAGCTCATGACAACCTATACGGAAAAACTTCCGCATATGGTGGATAAGAAAGATGGCCGCATTCACACGACGTTTGAGCAGGCGGTTGCTGTGACGGGTCGTCTCTCCTCAACAAACCCGAATCTGCAGAACATTCCGATCCGCACAGAGGAAGGACGCAAGGTTAGGGAAGCGTTTATCGCCGCGCCCGGCTGCAAGCTGATCAGTGCGGACTACAGCCAGATTGAGCTGCGTATCATGGCGCATCTTTCTGAGGATCCGGGGCTGGTGGACGCTTTTAGGCATAATGCGGATATTCATACGGCCACAGCGGCGGAAGTTTTTGGTAAGGCGCGTGATCAGGTAACGCCGAACGACAGACGAATCGCCAAAGTGATTAACTTTGGTTTGATTTACGGTATGAGCGCTTTCGGGCTTGCGAAGAATCTCGGCATTGATCGTCAGGACGCTAAGAACTACATTACAAAGTACTTTGCGCGTTATCCGGGCGTTCGCGACTATATGGACCGGATTAAAGCGCTGGCCGATCGACAGGGCTATGTTGAAACAGCGCTGGGCAGAAGGCTCTGGCTTCCGGACATGCGTGCGGGCGGTATGCGCAGGGCTGCCGCGGAGCGAGCCGCCATTAATGCGCCGATGCAGGGTTCAGCGGCAGACTTGATCAAGCTTTCCATGATTGCGGTTCAGAAATGGATTGAAGACAAAAAGCTCAAGAGCAAGCTGATTCTTCAGATTCATGACGAATTGATCATGGAAGTTCCTGAAGACGAAGTGGCATTGGTCACGGAAAATCTTCCGAAGATCATGGATTCCGTTGTAACGCTTCATGTTCCGCTGATCGCCGAAGTCGGATCAGGCGACAACTGGGAAGCGGCTCACTAGAGCGTCCTTCGAGAAGTCAGACAGCAAAAAGCCGAGCGTGGAGCTTGGCTTTTTGCTTTTAACTGTTTGATTAATCGCAGGCTTTAGCCTTTTCCGGCACAAGGCGACCGACTTCTTTCTTATCGGCGTCGAGCAGGATCAGCTGCTTATCTGCTTTTTGCAGGTAGTGGGTACGGCTAAGCAGGTTAAGGAAGTTTTCTTCCTGTTCCATATATTCTTTAGCGCAGAGTTTGCGTGTCATTCCCATGCCGGACAGATCAATTTTGCCGTCCGCATCCAGCTGATATGTACCGGTGAGATAGTTGCATCCCGGTTCTCCGGAGATCTTGCCGTCTTTATGAAACGTGATCGTAGCGGGGAGTTCGCACTTAGAGGACTGTTCTTTTACAAGAGGCATCCAGGAATTTGCAGAAATATCTTCCGCTGTGATGGCAAACGCAGAAGCAGCCGTCGCGGAAAGAACCAGAGTCGCAATGATTTTATGCACTTTTATATAACCTCCATTTGTTGATTCATAGCTTAATAGAATTCAAAAAAGCTCAGGGTTAAAGCGGATCTTTAATGTGCAACCAAATTTATCCATAGGCTGATCGCTTGAATGAAGGACGAATAAATCAACTGGCGCAGCCCTTTGGAAAATTGCCTAATCTAGATTTAGTTTGCTCGAAGACGTCAGCGAGAAGGAAGACGCGGTCTGTGGGAAGCGCATTGAAAAGAGGAAAATCAGCGAACACAAAAAGTAATCGGATCACTCAAAACGCTGTGTAATTATTTGACTATTTATCACTTTTTTAGAAAAAAGCGGATTAGCGATCTGTCAAATAACTGAGGCTGGGTGTGATGACGCGGCAGTGATATTCCGGCATCCATGCAGTATTTCTTGATTTTTACTTCAGCGATTAAGCGGCTGTCGAAACGAAAACGCTCAATTTTCACGATTACGCACTTGCGGAAGCAGGGAGGCGGCAGATTTTAGACAATCAGAGCTTCATAATTTCCAGGGAGTGGCTCTCAGCTATTTTGTTCGGGTCGCGTAGAGGATTAGGGAAAAATTACACCGGGACAGTTCTCGGATCTTTTTGTGACAGGCAAACGAATCGAATCCTATCCGCGGTCGGTACGACGAACGCTATTCGACCTTTGGCTGCAGAAGCACCTGAAACACAAGTCTTGAACTGAGCTCGAGAACAATGTATTTTGAAAATAAGATGTTCTGCCGCCTTGAAACAGAAGGATGCAGATATATCCCAATAGTAAAAAGCAATAGAACACGCACCCCCAAGGAGTCAAACATGAAAGTTACCGCTGTCATCTTCTCTCCCACCGGAAATACAGAAAAATATGTCACAGAAATGGTTCAGGCGACCGGAGAAATGCCGGAAGTTATTAATGTGACGTCACGAGACAGTGAGGAACGTGTTTTTGGTCCGGATGAGCTGGTGGTTTTCGGCGCTCCGGTCCATGGAGGTCTTATTCCTGAAATCGCTGCAAGACGCTTTTCCAAGTTCAAAGGAACGCGCACTCCGGCTGTGATCGTGGCTTCCTACGGTAATCGTCACTATGACGACGCTTTGGTTCAGATGCAGGATATTTTGAGCGCCCAAGGCTTTTTACCTCAGGGAGCCGCCGCGGTTATCGGACGTCATACCTTCGGCGAAATACAGACGGACCGACCCAATGCGGCAGACCTTGAAGAAGCGCGTGATTTTATGAAAAGACTTCTTGCTTCAGAACGTAAGGAAGAAGCCTTAGCGCTGCCCGGAAATCGGCCGTACCTCGCAAAAGGCGTTAAAGGACGCTTCCGTCCCCAAACCAAAAAAGAACTTTGCGTCGGATGCGGCATGTGCGTGAGAGATTGTCCTGTAGGCGCGATTGCAGAAGACTGCGCGACAATCTCTGAGGAATGCATCTCCTGCTTCCGCTGCATTCGACATTGTCCGATGAAAGGTAAATTTGCGGACTCCGATCTTTACAAGCAAGTGGCCGCAATGATGACGGAGAAACTCGCGGTGCCTCGTCCAAACGAATTTTATCTGTAGTCTGTGACGCCTGATTATTCGACTAAACGAATCTTGTTGGTAAATTTTTGAAGAGAAAGTTCGGTTTTGCGGGACTTTCTCTGTGCTGTTTGAGTACGCGCAGCCGTATCTCGGCAGGCGGTTTTACGTTCAAATGAAACGGTGTCCAAGGCTCACAGCCTTTCTCGAAAGCAGACGAAGGATCAGGAATAAAAAAGGCCTGCGTCGGAGCAGACCTTCAGGAACATTCTTCTTAACTAATCGGCCGAGTGTCCGGCTCAAAGACAGAACGCCACATAGGATAGAGCGAACCGTAAGAAAGGGCTGTGATGAAGAGGGCCCAAATGATAACCAGCATCTCGCCGAAGCCGCCGAGTGAAGAGCAGACCACCGCGCCTCCGGTCGCCATGAGGAAAAGAAGCAGGCCGAGTGTCACAATCGGACCGAGAATTCGGAAGCAGACAATGAGACTGAAGAAGAAGGCTTTAGCCATCGGCATGCCGCGCCAGGCGATCAGCATCGGAGAAAAGCAGGTGACGCCAAGAAGGGTAACATAGAGAACGCTGCCGACAATTAAACCGGCCCAGGGAAGGTGCGAGAGGATACTGGCGGTGTCATAGACACCGTTGACTGCTTCCCATTGCTCAATCGCAGGGGCGGAAAGCGCCTGAACGATAAAGTTGATCACAATAACGCACAGGCCGTAAATCAGCCCGAGAAGAATGAGCTTATTGCGTACCGCGGGATTTTTAAAGCCTTCGGCATAACAGCCGATCGCGGTCGGGATGCGTCCCTGAGTCAGCTCTCGTCCGCATCCTGCGAAGGCGAGGGCGCTGAAGGGCGTAACAATCGAGCTGATTAGAATGCCGGCATAGGGAATTTTGAGATATTCGCCGGGAATGTTGGCGATGAAAAGCAGAAGAATATAAATGCCGAGTACACCGAAAATGGCAAGCGGAGCCTTGGCCATAATTCGGCAGGACTGCCTCAGCCATTCCATGCCCGTGCTCATGGGCAGACGATTATTGTTCATGAAATCAAAATAAAACTAAATCCAAGGAAGGTCCGACGCTTTGGCCTTCCTGCGTAAAAGCATAATCTTCTCGAAGTGAGAAGGATCATGCGGCTTAAGCAGGGAAGCAGGACGCGGCATGTAATAGTCGTACAGCCGAGAAACCCAGAAGCGAAGCGCGGCGCGTCGAAGCATATCCTGCCAGAGTTCTCGGTCGGCTTCTGTAAGCGCTCTGACAGAGTTGTAACCATCTATAAGCGCCTGTGCTTTAGGCATATCGATTTCACCGGTTTCCAGATTGATGCACCAGTCATTGAGTACGACGGCAAGATCGTAGAGGAAAGGGGCATTGCAGGCAAAGTAAAAGTCGATAATTCCGCCGAGTTTTTCTTCTTTACCGTTCACTTCGATCAGTGAGTTGTTGCGGAAAAGGTCGGCGTGGACTGCTCCGTTGGGAAGCGCTTTATAAGCGGGAGAGTTTTCCAGATCAACCTGGTAGGAAACTTCTTCTTCAAGAAGTTCATAAAGGCGTTCGGGAAGATAAGGCTTTAATCCAGGCATCACGGAGAGCCAGAATTTGGATCCTTTGGTATTTTCCTGAACCAGCGGAAAATCTTCTACAGCCGAGTGCATCTGAGCTAGAACGGCGCCAAGCTCTCCGCATACCTTCGCCGAAGGAAGCTCAACGTATTGTCCGGGGATGCACGCTGCGATACAGCAGGGTTTGCCGCAGACCTCTGAGGAAAGACTGCCGTCTTTAGCGGGGATCGGCGCGCTGACATTTAATCCTTTCTTACCGAGGTGATGCGTGAGCTCTAAATAGTAAGGAACCTGCTCCTTATTCAGTCGCTCAAATACGGTAAGTACGTATTTGCCTTTATCCGTGTCGAGATAGAAATTGGAATTCTCGATTCCGGAAGAGATGCCTTCGAAACGCTGAGCTTCTCCAATGTCATATTGATTCAATAGACGGTTCAGCTCTTCTCGGCCGACCTCCGTAAAAACAGCCATCTTTACTCTCTCAATTAAAATCCGAAATTAATAAATTTAGGTACCGTCATATCACCGTCTTTGTTGCCGCTCGGAGTCTTGTTGGACGGCACTTCACGCGTCATCACGTAAGGAATCTGAGTGGACATCGGCGTCACTTTAACTTCCGTGACCTGATTATGATTGTTCACGGTTTCTTCGATCTTTGTCTTCGGCCACATCGAGGTATCGGAAGTGCGGACTTTCGCTTTGTCGAGGTCCGATCTGGCTTTGTCCATGTTTTCCTTGGCGACTTCTTTTTCCTCGTGCTTGTTGGCACGCTGATTCATGTCCGTAACGCGTTCTTCAACGGTTCTTGCCTTAGCGTTGGGATTCTGAATATTGTCCGGCGCGTCATTAATGGCGGGCGGCGGAGCGTCGAGCTGACCGGCGGACGCGGTAAACATAAAACCGGCGCTTAGCAGGACTGAAAGAAGGGTTGTCGCTTTCATAATAGTTTTCCTTTTAAAGCATTGTTGCAAATTATTTTAGAGGATTAAAAATCCTCCGTCAGCAAATTGGTGTGTAGTTTGGGCGGCTTGCGGCGGCGCATGCCGCCGACGGGATTGTGCTTTTTATGTAAGATTTTCTAATTCATTGAGCCTTAAACGAAATATTCGTTCGTTAGAATTCGTGCACATCATCAAATAAATCTTCTGCACCAACCCTTCATAACGGAGTCTTTATGTCGACGCTGACCTCCTCAGAAATTCTCGATGCAACAGTCCGAATGGGCGCTTCTAAAGCGGGGCAGAGTCCGCTCTCGAGAGCTGCCAACACTTTTTTAGCGGGTATGTACATCGCAATAGGCGGCTTTTTAGCGATTCGCGTCGGTCTGACGCTGCCGTGGGAAACTTGGGGTGGGTTTGGCAAATTTATGTTTGGTGCGGTTTTCCCGCTCGGGCTGATGCTGGTCGTTCTTTGCGGCGCGGACCTTTTTACCGGCAGTTGCATGACGCTGACCACCGCCAGAGCTCGGAATCAAATTACCTTGGGTCAGGCGCTCTTTACAGGGGCGAGTTCCTGGATTGGAAATTTCGCGGGCGCGCTTTTTGTCGCGTATTTCATTGCCTACCTTTCGGGTCTGATTTTTGATGCCGCGGGCGGCACGCTTCCTTATGCGAGCGCGGCTGTCAATCTTGCCAATGCGAAGAGTTCTTTAGGCTTCACGGAAGCTTTTCTGAGAGGCGCGGGCTGCAACTGGCTGGTTTGTCTTGCGGTGTTTGCGGCGGCCGCCTCTACCGAGACCGCCGGCAAGATCGCCGCTCTGTGGTTCCCGACGATGGCGTTCGTCGCGCTTGGCATGGAGCACTGTATCGCCAATATGTTTTTTATTCCCCTGGGTATTCTCACAGGCTCCGATCCTCGCTACACAGCGCTTGTCGAGGCCGGGAAGGCGCTGCCGCTTAAAGCGGACTTCTATTCTTTCTTTGTATCGAACCTTCTTCCGGTGACGCTCGGAAATATTGTAGGCGGCGCGGTACTGGTCGGCATGCTTTATTTAGCCGCCAACAAGAAGTAGCGCTTGCCTCTTCGCGGCAGAACGAATGGATCTTTGCCGAGCTGATCGGCGAAAGAGAAGACAATTAGCTGAGAAGAAGAGGGCGCAGCGTAACGCACTGTTTTGTAAGATCGGCCCCTATAAACGATAATCCTCCGTGCATTTTGCGGAGGATTTCGTTCGTCTAGGCGGAGAGTGAGCGCACGAAAAGGCACACGAGAGCTTTTATCGCACCGCGTCCTTAATCGCCTCAATATTCATTTCGCAGCAGCGATAACCGGCATTAATGGACTCTTCTGCGCGGTATGTTTCCAACAAACCGATGTCGGCGACTTTCGGGCAGAGGATTACTTCGGGAGGGTCGCCCGCCAGACGGGTTTTAGTGATTCTGTCCTGCGCAATATTAATAGAGCGGGAAATCGTTTCAAAGAAATCCGGAGGCTGAGGTCCGATCGGTTCTTTATTTTTTTTCGGCAGAAGCTTTTTAGCCTTAGCAACAAGTTTTGCGATTTCTCCCGTTTTTTTCTCTTCATGCATGACATCGACTCTGCGCAGCAGATCGTTATTCAAGTTCACCGCGATCACGATGTCCGCGCCAAGCGCGCGGCAAAGCGATACCGGAACCGGATTGACGATGCCCCCGTCAATGAACCAGCGGCCGTCCGGTCCCTCTACCGGAGGGAATACGCCCGGCATGGCCATGGACGGCCATACGGAATCAAAAACCGAACCCTTGGTGATCCAGATTTCCTTTCCGGTCATTAGGTCGCAGGTAACGGTGCCGAAAGGGATCTGAAGCCCTTCGATCTTTTCTTTGCGGAGCACGCCGCTTTTAAGCAAAAAGAGCTGCATTTGCTTCAGATTAATCCAGCCGTCGATGGAGAAACTCGGATTAAAGAAAGAGGTCCAATTCAGCCGATTAATCGCAAGCGCCTGACGGCGAAGATTTTCCAGATGACCACTGGCGTAAGCGGCACCGACGATCGCTCCGATCGAAGTTCCTGCAACCACGCTTGGAATAATGCCGTTATCAAGCAGACAGTCAATGATCCCGATATGCGAGAATCCTCTTGCTGATCCGCTCCCTAACGCAAGTCCGAGTTTCATTTCTTTCCTCCGTTTTTCCCTCTTGATTCTATCTCCTATAAATCTGTTTTCTTTGAACAAAAGTTCTCTATTCGGGGACAATTAGGGGCTTATTTTTGTAAAAGTCCTGATTCTCAGTTCTATCTGATGCATTTTTGAGAATATTTCATAATGCAAAAAGATTTTTTATATAGGGAAAACATAAATTCAAATTCTAGAAGGCTTCGGCTCTCCGATTTAAAATACAACCGAACAACAGATCAACCCATCATTTGCTCAAGGAACCTAAATGCGTCTCTACTACGGAGTTTGGGACGGTGTCGTCTACGACAACCGGGAAACTGAGGAGTATTTCGAGCCTGAAGGTCTCGACATAAAGAATCTTCTTCAGTTCAATAACGGCAATCCCGTGATGACGTTTGTGTCTCATCGGGGATTCTTGGTTTTTCATCCGCATGCCAATCTTCTTTTAGCGTTAAGAAATTACTACAAGCGTGTTGAAGAGGATTCATGCGGAAAATGTACGCCGTGCAGAAGCGGTTCGATCATTATTTCCGAGATGCTTGAAAAAGCGGCTTCGGGAGAAGAAATTGACTGGGACGCGCTGATTGATGTGGCCCGTATGATGCGCAATACCAGTTTCTGCGGCGTTGGGCAGACTTGTCCGGTTGCGCTTATTGAAGCGATTAAGACGTTTCCTAATGATCTTAAAAAAGCGCCTAATCCGAATAACGCCTTCGGTCATTATGAAGTTATGACCGCTCCGTGTATTGAAGCGTGTCCGGCACATGTGAACGTTCCCCGATATATTGACTACATTAAGATGGGACGGACTGATCTTGCGACTGGAGTTGTGCTTCGTCATTATCCGCTTGTCGGTTCCTGCGGCCGTGTCTGTGTTCGTCTCTGCGAACATGCATGCCGTCGACAGCAGCTAGAGGGGCCGGTTGACATTAAGAATCTGAAGCGTTTTGCCGCAGACTCTCTGAACTACACCGTCGAAGAAATGTTTGAGGGGGCGGCTGCTCAACCCAATGAATTTTCGCCGAGGATCGCGGTTGTCGGTGCCGGGCCTGCGGGTCTGACCTGCGCCTACCATCTGCTTCTGAAGGGCTATAAAGTCGAAGTCTATGAAGCTCAGCGCAAAGCCGGAGGCATGGCGCTTATCGGCATTCCTCAGTATCGTTTGCCCAAAGGTATTCTTTTAGAAGAAGCCAAGGTTATTGAAAAGCTTGGCGGTAAATTCCATTACGGACACCGTCTGGGGAAGGATTTCACGATAGACGATCTCTTTAGCGAAGGCTTTAACGCGGTATTTATCGGAGTCGGATGCTCAAAGGGCATGCTGCTCGGATTCCCGGAAGACGCTCAGAACATTGAAGGCTACAGCAACGGCCTTAATTTCCTACTTAAGGTCGAGCGCGGGGTGGTGGAAGGCGAGTGTCCGACATTTTCCGGAGACTTTGTAGTTGTCGGAGGAGGCAACGTCGCCATGGACTGCTCACGCTCCGCGGTTCGAATGACCGATGGGAAGGTTCACGTTATTTATCGGCGCACAGAGAAGCAGGCGCCTGCGGATCCGGCAGAAATTCATGCCGCTAAAGAAGAAGGCATTGAATTTCATTTTCTCACTGCTCAGAAGCGCCTCGTTGTTGAGGACGGCAAGGTTGTCGGTCTTGAATGCGTCAAGCTGAAAGAGGGTGAGAGCGAGCCTAACGGACGTTCTAAGCTGATTGAAATTCCGGGAACGGAATTTATCATTCCGTGCTCGAACGTCATTAGCGCGATCGGACAGCGCATTGATCAGAGCATTTTTGAAGATAAGGATGAAATTCAGTTTGATAAGCGCGGAAATATTTCCGTAACGGAATCCCTGGCGACGAGTCGTCCGGGAGTATTCGCGGGCGGAGACTGCGCGACAGGGCCTACCACATTGATCGGCGGTATGGCTCAGGGTCAGACGGCAGCTGAATCCATTCACGAGTACCTTACCCGCGGTTCGGTCGGTTTTGAACCGAGAGCCCGCATGACTCAGATGATTAAGAGGTGCGCGCTTTTGACAGACACTGAGAATTGTCTTCCTTCCATGCACAGAGAAAGAGTTCAGATGTGGGAGCTTAACCCCGCAATCCGCCGCAAGAATTTTGAAGAGGTTGAACTGG
Organism: Parasutterella sp. St.1A3; assembly: GCF_059728705.1. Lineage (NCBI taxonomy): Bacteria > Pseudomonadati > Pseudomonadota > Betaproteobacteria > Burkholderiales > Sutterellaceae > Parasutterella > Parasutterella sp. St.1A3. Next base: position 1,122,820 of record NZ_BAAGFK010000001.1, read on the forward strand.
GATTAACGGCCGAGCAGGCCAAGAAAGAAGCTGAGCGCTGCATGCGCTGCTATCGTTTGTTCTCGGTGGTGACACAGCTTCCGATTCCTGGTTCCGATCATTGGGCTCAGAAGCAAGGAGAATAAAAATGAGAGCGTATATCAACAATAAGCCCTTTGATTTTGATGAAGAGATCACAATTCTTGAAGCGGCGCGCAAGATGGGATTTTTTATTCCGACGCTTTGCGCCTTCCAGCCTCTGAATCACACCCCGGGCACCTGCGCGGTTTGTATCGTGCGAGTTATCCGTGCTGACGGACAGGAGCTGACGCTTACCAGCTGCAAAACGCCGCTTGAGGACGGCATGCATGTGGACACGATCTCGTCGGCTGTGAAGAAGCTTCAGAGAAAGCAGGTTGAGCTTTTATTTGCTGATCATGAGCAGGACTGCGTGACTTGCGGACGCTACGGCAACTGCGAGCTGCTTCAGCTTGCGAGAAACCTTGGCGTTAAGAGCGCTCAGTACACCGGCAAATTTACCGCGAAGCGCACCGTTGACACTTCCGATTTAGCGATCCAGCTTGACGGCAACAAGTGTGTGCGCTGCCTGCGCTGTGTTGAGGTATGCAGCCAGCTTCACGGTATTGGCGCGCTGCGCATAGACAATGTCGGCACCTCCGCGGGCGTCTGTGTCAATCAGGCGGACAAGTGGATTGATTCGAATCTATGTGTCCGCTGCGGACAATGCATTATGGTCTGTCCGACTGGGGCTCTGATGGCGCGCGACAATGTCGAACAGGCTCGTGAGCTGCTGGAAGATGAGGAGGTCATTACGGTTGTCCAGTTTGCGCCTGCCGTTCGCGCAACGCTTGGCGACGCGTTTGGTCTGCTTCCGGGAACCAATGTTGAAAAGCGCATCATTACCGGCCTGAAGATGATGGGCGCTAATTATATTTTGGACACCAACTTCTCTGCTGACATGGTTATTATGGAGGAGGGGACGGAGCTGCTCGGACGACTGAATGATCCCCAGGCCAAGCTGCCGATGTTTACCTCCTGCTGTCCTGCCTGGATCAACTATGTTGAGCAGCACATTCCGGAGCTTTTGGATCACATTTCTTCGACGCGATCTCCGCAGGCTGTGATGGGTTCAATGGTTAAGACCTGGTTTGCCGAGAAGATCGGTCAGGATTCCTCCAAGATCCGCATGATTTCGATCATGCCGTGTACCGCCAAAAAGGTTGAAGCGGCTCGTCCGCAGTTGGCTAAGGACGGTGTTCCCGATACAGATCTGGTTCTGACTGTGCGTGAGCTTGCGCGTCTTTTCCAGAGCCGCGGCATTGATTTAAAGACGATTCCGGACGGTGAGTTTGACACACCGTTCATGAGTCAGGGTACGGGTGCAGCGGTGATATTCGGCAAGAGCGGCGGTGTTGCGGAAGCCGCAGCGCGTACGCTCTATCATGTTCTGACCGCTGGAGAGGTGAATTCCATTCCTTTCCATGCGGCCAAAAATCCCCACGCCTTTAAAGAAGCGGAGCTTGAGCTTGGCGGCAAGACGCTGCGGATCGGCGTAGTTTATGGTTTAGCGAATGCTCGTGAAGTCGCGCGTCAGGTTTTAGACGGAACAAGTTCGTATGACTTTATTGAAGTGATGACCTGTCCCGGCGGCTGTGTGAACGGCGGGGGCACCTTCCGCAAGAGAGGCAAGTACCTGAACTTTACCGAGCAGCGATTTGAAGCGCTTGAAAAAGCGGACGAGAACTGCGTATACCGCCAGTCACACAATAACCCGATGGTTCAGCAGGCGTATCGCGAGTTCTTTGGCGAGCCCAACTCGCACAAGGCGCACAAGCTGCTGCATACGACCTATGACAATCGGAAGAAAGAACCGGCAGTTCCTTCGATCCGAGAGGTGTGGCAGAAGATAAAACTCGGCTAATTCGAAACTGCGCAAACATGGGCTCCCGAACAAAGTGCATTTGTTCGGGGGCCTTTTACTATAGTTGGAAGAATCAGCGTAACTGTCGGATGGAAAGGGAAAAATTCTTCAAAAACAATCTCTGAATCATCCTTTGCCGAATGGCTGTGAGGGAAGCGGGCAGGCCGGTTTAATTTAGTTTTAGCAAGGGGATAAAAAAATTTTAGTGCTCCGGACATAATCTTTTACAATAAGCAGTAAACCCCGAGAAGAGTGAGCTAAGAAGATTAAGTATTACGTTCATGGAGCGATAAGCTTGAGCGCCAAAGGTTACTATCCAAAAATTCCGTATGAAGAAATTTATTTTGAGGATTTTGCGTTCGAGGTAACCGCAAACACAGAGTACGAGTGCGATTATTACGCTAGTTGTATCGTTAGCGGTACTCAGCATGACCACGACGACAAATATACAGAGCTCATGCTTGAGGATAGGAAGCTGACACAACTCTGAATTTTAAGAGAGTGTCATTTATGGCGCGATGATTATTCGCTAAGGAGGGCTTCTCTTTATCCATTACTGTGCGTTTGAAAGCTGCTATTAAAATTAGGAATGTCAGCTGAAGGACAAAGCCAATTAACTATTAGGGCGATAGCAAGAGATGAAGACTAAAGAATTATTGTTTGCCGCACTGTTCAGTTTCTCCTCGATAGCATCAGCCGAGACAGACACCGGCATTGGATCCAATGAAGTTAATACCGTAGGCGGTAAATTAACGATTAGAACATTTGAAACAGATCCGAGTCAGCTCGTTCTTAATTCTTCCAATTTGCCGATTGCGGAAAATTACTATCTTGAGCTTGTCGGGAAGGTTCATTTTTCCGATGAAGCTGATTTTGTTCTAGTTAGGTCCAATCCCGGCGGGAACGCTACACCCAACCAGTACTACGTCGTCCGGGTCGGCAAAGATAAAACGTGGAGGCTTACCGACATATCGTGCACGAGCTTTAAGTCTGTTGAAGGCGACGGCTCAAAGTTTTATAAGGACGGTGAGACTGTAAAGGTTGTTTTTCCTGAGTACCTGGGGCATCGGACTTTTAAAGTGACAGCAGAGCTTGATCCAAACGGAGAACTGATACACGAGGAGAAGAAGATTGAGAAGGACGCACTGATGTCGACGATCACTTCTTTTGATGACGTTGCCGGTAAAGAACTGCCGCCCGTAGCTCTTATTCTCATACCGGCAGTGAGGGATGACTTGCTTAAGAAGGGAACTTATAGCTTTATTTTTAACTATCTGGACGGACTTGGCAGCCCATTGCTTAATACTTCGGACAGCGGTGATGTAATCTATTTAAGTGCACACGGTTCACATTCTGAATCGTGGCAGGAAATTGATATGTGGACCAATACCAAGGGTAAATATTGGATTTTATATCCGACTTCATGCTCAGGTGAAGAGTGCAAATTTTTAGTGTTTACAAACCTCACATATCTTCAAATAAGAACTTATTCTCGTCTTTAGTTTGTAAAAATGAAACAAAACCCTCTTAATTCAGAGGGTTATATCATTTTTTGAGCAGACAAAAGTCACTTATATTGGCAATCTGACTCCGAGACGCTTTGTAATGTCAACCACGGTGGTGAGTGTTGGGAGTGGTTCAACCCCAAAGACAGCCATCACTTTTTCGGCTTCTTGGTTCAGATCCACGCTCTTAGAGTAGCTGCTTTCCGGTTTCTCCAGCTCTTGTTCTCCCGTTTTAAGGTACAGCTTCACCTTGTTTTTTACCCCTTCAATCGGAGAGACTGTCGGAGACATCAGTAATTCAACCATCATCTCCGGAGAGTACTCTATAGCTGCCTCACGAAGCTTAAATGCCATGAACCTCTCCAAAGCCAATGCCAGAACACAAACAACAAAGTGACCCCTGATATGTGCCTCTGTTCTTACATAAATCGGTCTCGTACACAGTACTGACTTCATTACTCGGAAGCAGTTCTCTATCTTCCATAATTCTCTCAGTCTCGAGTAAATCTGCTCATCACTTAAGTCTTCGCAGCAAGTAATCAACCCGTAATAGCCTGCAAATCTTATTTTCCGTTCATAAAGCTCACGGTTTAGTTCATAACGCTCCTCTTGAGCTTTTTTATCCGGATCCGACTGCTTTACTCTTTTCAGAAATTGTCTCGAGCCTCGTTTAAATGAGGCATCAATTCTGCCGCTGCCGGCGCTCATCATCTTCTTGGCTTGCTCCCATTGCAAATTTAATTCCTTCATGTCGTGGGCATACCGCTTAGCCGACCAAGTCACTATCAAACGCGGGTTAACAACCTCTCGTGATTCTTTTTGTTGATTTCTCTCAACGATTCGAACGGTATTCTCAATGGTTCGAACGACGATTCTCAGCGTTCGAACGGAGCTAATTTTCAGTGTCGGCTGATGCGTCAACGTTGATAGGTAAATCAAATTCTCACAGGTTCGAACGCTCAGTTTTAACCGTTGGGCCGACCTGTAGTTTACAAGATTTTGTGATAGCTATTTTTATAGTTGTTTGCAGTGATTTTGCGAGCACGTACGGTGTCAAGCCAACGTGGGATAAGTTGTAACGGAGCGCCAGCGAGGTTACAGCATTATGCCGCGAAAGTGGCTTGACGCCGTTCTTCTTTAATACGCTGTACAAAGGCCGTTAAGCACACTGCTTAACGGCCTTAAAAACAGGCGGCGACAAGCGTTAAAACGCGTTTGGCCCTGCAATTAACTTCTTCTATTGACCTTTAGGATTTCTGCACGCCTCCATATTGTTCCATTTGCCTGACTGAGGCACCGTACATTTCGATTCTGTGGGAGACACTGACGAGTCTGTCCAGGATTGCGTCGGAGTAAGTCGGGTCGTTGATATATTCAGCCCATTTACTGACCGGCAGTACGCTTGTGACGATAGTACTTGCGTACATGTATCTTTCGTTTATTATTTCCAGCAGATCCTCTCTGGATCTGGCGTCTAACTGTCCGATGCCCCAGTCATCGAGGACTAGCAGATCAACATTTTTATACTCCTTGAGTTTTTTGAAGTATGTTTCGACGATCTGATGTGACGCAGACATTTGGTTAAGCAGCAGGGGTATTCTGACTACCCTTGCTGTTTTCCCTTTCATGCAGGCCTGATTAGTTAAGGCGCACGCAAGGAAGGTTTTACCGCATCCGGCAGCTCCGGTAATAATGATGTTTTGGTGCCTTTCCATCCACTGCATCGTGAGGAGCGCCTCTGCCTGATTTCTATCTAATCCTCTTTCAATGCTGAAGTCGATTGTGTCAGGACGAGCGTTTGGCAAGCAGATTTTTGCTTCTTTAAGACGACGGTTTAGTGCATTCGAGTCTCGCTTTTCAACCTCATATTCCAGCCCTTCGATGACGCAGTCAAGCAAAGGCATTTGACAGGCGTCAGGGTCAGTAAGAATCGCACTGAAGCGCTCATAAGCGGCACGCATTTTCAGCCTCTTGCACAACTCGCTGAGACGCAGAATTTTTTTATCATGAGTAGTTATTTCTGATGTTTTCATGTTCAACAGTCCTATAGTCCTGGTCTTTGTCGGAATTATCTAAGCCCATAAGCAGCTCTTTCTTTCGCATATTCACAAAGTTCTCGATAAAGCTGTAGCTCAGGAACTTTTGTTCGAGCGCAACGCCGAGGGCTTCATTGGCAAGCCGGTTCGATCCTATTTTTGCAAGCCGCCTTAGGCAGGAGCAGAATCTGCGGGCGTTCATTTGATCGGATTCCCACTTGATCTCCAAGACGTTTACAACCGTACTTTCGTTGTAGCCGCAGTCGATCAGCTCTTGTGCCCATTCATCCTTACTGAGCCGTTGGTGCTTTTCCTTTGCCGTCAGATGCTCAGGCAGAATGTGCGTCTTCTGGCCTGAAGCTTCAAGCAATCTCTTGTGCTTGCCAATGCAGACGGCGGTCTCAATGTCGTAAATGAAGACATTTTCGGCTGTCTTCAGCACGGAGACTCTTTTACCTACGTGGCTGGCAGGAACGCTGTAACGATGACCACAGTCCTCAGTGAGCCTGATACAGTGCCCTTTGTCAACCTTTAAGTACTTCCAGCTGCCGACTTCCAGGGCGAACGCACAAAATTTTTAACAAAACATCCTTAACTCGTTAAAAAGTCGACAAAAACGGTTGACTTTTTTTGAAATATAGCATATAATATATATGTCTATAATTTAATAGGTGGCATGATGGCTGTCAGCAAGGAAATCCTCGACCTTATCCCGCAAGGCTGCAAGGTCAACTGGAACGAGAAACAACAACGCTTCTATGTTTATAAGTCCACTTATTACTACAGTAAGGAACACAAAAGATCTCGTGAACAGCGCACCCAGGTCGGTACGATCGTTAACGGCGTATTTACTTATGCCAAAAGCTACCTTCTCAAACAACAAATCAAGGACTTGAAGCAGGAGGTTAAGTCTTCAACTGCAGAAATCGTTAACAAAACCTCTGAAATTCTGTCCAATGAAGTCGTTGACCCTCGTCAGGCTGCGAAGGTTCAATATCCTTTGGCGTACGTGTATTTAGTCGCTTTGCTCAGCTCCTTGTCCGGGCAGACAAGTTGTGTGCAAATCGCAGATTATTGGAGCAACCATCGGGCAGCCCTGGAAACAGCATTTGAAGACTTTCCTAAGCAGGATATTTCTCACGATACCGTTCGGCGTCTTCTTATGCTGATAGATCCTGAACAATTCCAAAGCTTTTACGGCAGACTTGTAGAACCTCTGCTTCATAAATTTACTTCTCGAATTGTTGCAGTGGACGGTCAAGCGGTCAAAGCCTCCAGAAAAAGCGCAGAAAGAGCCGGTAAATACATCCTTACCTTCTATGACACTGAAAATGGAATTGCTTTAGGACAAAAGCTCATCGGGAGCAAGGAAAATGAGATCACGCACGCCGCCTCCATGGTTGAGGGACTCGATTTGGCAGGATGTATTGTTACGGCCGATGCACTCAATACGCAGGAAAAGTTTGCTTCAGCTTTAATCCAAAGAAAGGCAGACTACTGCCTTGCGGTGAAACAGAACCACAAATCGTTGTTTTATGACATGCAGTTAAGCTTCGTGGACCGCACCGAAACCCGTACGCTGGAGACCGAAAAAGTTGAACTCGGACATGGAAGAATCGAGACAAGAAAGATTTCGGTCCTTCCCGGAAGTTGCCTGCCCGCAGCCTTATTGAAGAAGTGGATAGGGCTGGATGAGGGCACGATCATTAAAGCTACAACAGAGAGCGTTAACAAGACAACCGGCGAGATCAGTTCTCTTGATCGCTACTACATTAGCTCCCTGAACTTCTTGAATGCCCATATCGCAGAACAATGTGCCAGAGCCGTTAGACGTCACTGGGGAATTGAAAATGACCTCCACTACGTCCTGGATGTTAACTTCTACCAAGATAGAACACAGTGCAAAAACGCCAACTATCTGCAAAACAGAGTCCTCTTGAATAAATGGGCGCTCGGGATGATCAGAAAACTTCAAAAAGAAGAGGAAACCGAAACCGGCAAAGAGGCTAAAAGCGTGAAGCGAATCATGGCTAAGCTGCAGTCTCCGACAGCAGCTCTGGAGGCGTTAACCTCACTAATTAACAAATAAATTCATGCGTACGCCCTGGCCGACTTCAAAGGCAAGGATGGGAAGACTTGCCAGCGCTTTTTTCTCGTGCGCCGCAAATTCAATTTCGCGACTGCTTTGGCGATTCTTTGTGAACGGACGCTCGTTGAACTGACGTACCTTCTCAAGAATCTGCTCGTTCAGATCAGACAGATCAAACGCTCTTATCGGACCCTGCATCGACAGAGGCGCTATCACATGCCGATAGAAGTGTAAAACGCTGTTTTCTACGCGGTTCTTGCCCTTTGGACTTCGCGGCCGACAAGCAAAGGTGTTGATCCGGTAGTATTCGCACAGATTGGTCAGGATTGGAGAGTAATCGATTCTGCTTTGCTTATGCGACATGACAAGGCTCCTGGCGTTGTCGACTATAAGCGTCTTTGGAATGCCGCCGAAGAACTCCAAGGCTTTGACAATCCCTTGCATCCAGGAGTGCTGTTTTTCATCGTCAAAAGCGCAGGCAAACATCTTCTGACTAAATGTCATTGTGGCAACAAACAGTTTGGATTTGCGGCTTTTCCCATGCTTGTCGACCCAATTGATAAGCTCGCCGGCAAAATCGATTTCCATCGAGCCGCCGGGTACTCGCTCCAAGTTGGTATAAACCTCCTTCGGAGCTTTAGCTTTCATTGCCTTATCTATTTGACGGCAGAACGTCGGATACGAGCAGGCGCTGCTAGGGTCAGATGCCTTGTATGCTTCGTAAAGAAGCTGTCTGGTTGCATACTTGACGTTTGCAAGCTGAGTTATGACGTGATCTGTATCGATTTCTCGGTACTTTGCGTCAATGTGAGAACACAGCAGCTCTTCCAATACGGCTGAATCAGTCTTTTCGATCTCCGTGTACGTCAAGCCGGATGCTTTGATCTGGTTTGCGTATTTTGAGACAGTTGACTTCGATACGCTGACGGAAGCTGCAATTTTCGAATACGGTTGATTCAAGTTCAGCAGAGCTGCAATTTTCTTGATCTTTTCCATTGAAGATTGTTCCATAAATTGTCCCTAAAAAATTTAAGGACCTCAGACTACAATCCAACGGAAAAAACTGAAACATGCTAAGCGTTCGAACCAGTGAGAACACCGTACTCAACTGGCAGAACAATTAGCTAGCTACTATTATGAGAGGGGGCGTTCGAACACTTGAGAACACCGTTCGAATGGTTGAGAGAATTCATTTTGTTTAACCGCTTCAGGACAGTCCATTGTCTTCATCTTCCATGACATCTCGCCTGTTTCTGAATCAAATTTATATTTCCAGCCGTCCTCGCTAAACAAGTTATCCAACTCTTTGCTGCTGAGCCGGTGAAGACTGTGCGCCACGATAAAGGCACAGTCGTTTTCAATCAGCTTGGAAAGATTCTCTTTGCTGTTAAGTCCTCTGTCAGCCACAACGATGGGTTTGCCCTGCGGACATTTCTGCCGGAACGACTCAACAACCTTCATTAAAGTTTTAACTTCTGCCGTATTGCCGCGATAAACTTCATAGTCCAGAGGAATGCCGCAGCGATCAATTAATAAACCGAGAAGAACCTGTGTCTCATGAGTCCGGTGCTCTTTACTCATGCCTCTTTCGCGTAAACAATCAGGTTCAAAGCTCTCAAAGTAGAAAGTGGTTACGTCATAAAAGACTAAGGAACAATCCCGCGCAATTTCCTTGGATACAGCTTCATCAAGTTTTTTGATGATGGTCGTTTTAGAAGCAGCAAGAATGTCTAAAGCTTCGTAGTGTTGATCCAGTGATACAGAGTCAAACTTGAACAAATGGCGCGGACATTGTCTTCTCATTCCCCGCCGGCTCATGGGACTGAGAATGCGGCTGGCCACTTGATAGAACACGGCCAAATCTAAATCCCAAGAAAGTTTTCTGTTGTATCCGGCCTTACGGAACCATGCGTTTAAGCCAAGCTTTTCCCAGACTTTTCGTATGGGAGCCATCCCGTAATGCAGCCGAGGAGCTGAGGCAGCTGCCGAAGAATCAGAAACCGCAGGCGCAATCCGCCGAACCGCAGCCTCTTGGAGTTGTTCTGCACGTGAGGCATCCGAGCGCAGAGCTTTGACTCTGTCTTTTAAAGATTGAAGGTAGTTTGGATCCTCCTTCATTTTTTCAGAAATATCTCCTAAAGCTTCCAAAGTCCGAGAAGAGTTCTTGCGGGTAACCGGGTCTCGAAAGGTTTCGATGATGCTGGCGTAGTAGTGAGAACCTCGTTTGTAGTGCTGCAGAGTAATTGTAGGCATAGACTCTCCGGAATCAGATTTTTACTCATTATATCATAAAAGTAAAACCTAAGTATAATATAAAGTAAATATAAGTTAAATCTGTCTTCTAAAAAAATGGGAACAATTAAGCAACCACGGGGGTTGGGGAAGAATTTACGAGGCTAAAGACAGGAGGGATGACTTGCTTAAGAAGGGAACTTATAGCTTTATTTTTAACTATCTGGACGGACTTGGCAGCCCATTGCTTAATACTTCGGACAGCGGTGATGTAATCTATTTAAGTGCACACGGTTCACATGCTGAATCGTGGCAGGAAATTGATATGTGGACCAATACCAAGGGTAAATATTGGATTTTATATCCGACTTCATGCTCAGGTGAAGAGTGCAAATTTTTAGTGTTTACAAACCTCACATATCTTCAAATAAGAACTTATTTAGAAGCTCTTTTAAATGATCACAAGTATCCATGGTTTGAAGGAAAATACATGAGCAAGTCAAGCTTTACTATTAACGGCCAAAACGTTTCCGCATCAGAGATTTTTAAATAACGGCCGTATTCAAGATAAACGTCCATAGGAAAAAGTCAGGCTGAAAAATTGCAGAACTAGAGAACTAAAAATTTAAAAATCACAAAAAATCATTTTATTTCAGTGGAATAAAATGATTTTTCGTGTTATACTAGATTACCTAATTAGATAATCGATTGTAATTATGAATACGCCAAAACTGCCTCCGCTCATTATTAAAAAGAGCCCTTCGGCTTATTACGTTTACACCTATAAAAATAAGTGGGATTCCGAGAAAAAGAGAAGTTATCGAGTTAGCTTCAAGAAGGTCGGTACTGTTACCTCCGGCCAGAAGGAAGGCCGAATCCGCTGGGACGAACACTTTTTAGCTGAGCGCCCTGAATTAAGGGATTTTATTTGCCAACGCAAGGGCAAAGACTATATCTTCACTGCGGTGAGTGAAGGCGGTTTTACTCTTTCTCAAGCAATGGATGTCAAACAACTGCATGCGGGAGCCACGTGGGCGCTGGATCAGCTCGTTGCGCAATCTCCTATCGGAGAAGCTCTTAAAAGGGCCTTCCCACAGCGCCGAGACTATCTAAAAGTTTTGTCGATTGCCTACTTCATAATCCTCAATCAGGACAACAATATTTCTAAATATCCGACCTTTGCCGAGGCGACTCGTCTTCCATGGGGCGGGGCTTTGCATCCTTCCTCAATAGGCAGAGTTTTTAGGAAAATCAAAAAACAACAAATAGAAAATTACTTTTCTGCCATCCAGGAGGGATTAATAGAGCAGAAGAAAAAAAATGGGGACGACGACAGGCTGACATTGGCTTTAGATTCGACCTCCATTTCGAGCTACGCAAATAAGCTGCCAAATGTAGAAAGAGGCAGGAATAAAGACGAGGACAACCTTCCTCAAATTAATCTGCTGATGTTGGTCGAGTCCAAAAGCGGACTGCCTATCTTCTATCGAGCCTACGACGGAAACGTTCCGGACGTACAAACCGTCAGGCAGGTCATTGCTGACAACTCCAGACTAGGCATCCAAAACGTTGTTCTTGTGTCTGACCGAGGTTACAGCGGTACAAAAAACATCAATGACTGCCTGAGAAATAAAGTTGGCTTTCTGTTCAACATGAAGTGCGGAATATCAGGCAGCCTTACCCAAGAGCTCATTGATGAAGAAAGAGTTAACCTCCAGGACTTAAATCGAATGGATTGGTTTACTCAGGTCTTTCAGGTGACAAAGAAGATCAGCTGGATTTATGAACCTAATCCTGTAACGGGTCAGAGATCCACAAAAAAGACGCAGGAAACTGCGGAGCTTTACTGGCATATCTATTTCGATCGACAAATTGCTGAGAATGCCAGACAAGGGATGTTTGAGAGAATCATTCGTATACGCGAAAAGATGGCCGCCGGTAAGTCTCTCGATGAAAACGAACAAACATTACTAGAAGAGGTGTTTGTAAAACATGAGAAAGACGGCACGGTCAGCTACAGCGTCGACAATAAAAAAGTGGATCAAAAGCTCCGCTACAAAGGCTACCGGGTACTGGTAAGCGACGAAATATCCGATGCTAGAAAAGCTTGGTGCGCTTACCAGGAACGCTGGATAGTCGAAGATACATTTAAAACACTCAAATCCCGCTTGGGCTGCTCAAGAAATCGAGTCTCGGACAACGAATCATTGACTGGTAAAACGTTTGTACAGTTCCTGGCAACCTCTATTGCGATGATTGTCAGAACCAGGCTGAGAAAATACAGTGAGGAGTGCAAAAAGAATAATAGTCTGCCGATGGTGTATGACAGTGACTGCAGAGTTCTGGACTCTTTGAACAATGTAATGCAGACCAGATTCTGCGGAGGTTACTACTTCGGTGAAATCGCAGGGAAAAGACGGATGTTATTTGAAGCCCTCGGGGTTCCGGTTCCTGATGCAGAGCCCGAAAAGGCGCAGGTCTACGAAGACGACGAAGAAGAGACAGACTTCTAAAGAAGATGCCTTCAGATTAAAAGCTGAGCCTCTGCTAGAGGCTCTAGATTCTGCAATATTTCAGGTCAGGGGTCATCTTCTGGAAAGAAGATGACTTTCTTATGAGGAGAAAAACACGGGACTCGACCTGCACTAGCCGGTGCGGGAAGAGTCCCAGTAAATAAGGAGGATAGTCGTATGACGTTTGAAAATACACGACTACTTCTGCTCCTTATCGTGTTAGAGGGATTATCCGTCAATGGTGACATTGTTGTCAACATTGAAGGCTCTATTTCTCTTGCGATAATTGGAGCAGCGGCGCTATTGCTTATTCTCAGACGATAACGCCGATCGGTGCCGGAATGAGTTTTTTGTTCCGGCATTTTTTACTGCTTGAAATTAGAGAATACCTCCTTAACGTCATGCATACATCCTACTGCGAACGCCCGGTGCGCCTACAGACTCGGTTAAGGTATCGGAAGCGTAAAAAAATCAGGATCTCGATTTGAGCCCCTCAAGTTTATTTGCGGATTTGATTAGTGACCGCTTTGAACTGCTCTTTAAAGCCGGCATCATAAAGCTGGGACAGAGAAGGCGGTTCAAATTCAAAAATCTGTGCCATGTCCTTTTCCGCCTGCGAGATGCAGTCGGCTAACGAAGCGCCGATCTTCATGGTGAGGAAGGTGTTGAGCGCGATTTCGTAATTAACAGTCGCTTTTGTCTGCAGCTCAATCAGTTCCTTAGCGCGTTTATTCAGATGACGCGTATAGAACTTCACAACTTCAAGCACCTGACGGTTGATTTCTACGTTGTTCTTTAACGTTGTGCGGGCAGAATCCGCAAGATCGGGCAGGGCAAGCTTTTCCTCGGCCTTGTTGATCTGACGGAATGCCTGCTGCTCGATGCCGGCGATCTGCTTCAGGTAGACCTTGCCGATTCTGTCGAGTGCGCGATTGATGGCTTCCAGATAAAGTCTGGAACACATCATGTAGAAACCGGCGTAGGTCTTGGAGAGTTCCGGAGTTGCGCTGCTTTCAGAGAGCTGCGCTTCCAAACGGCTGAAGATTTGGCTGACCACGTCGGCAACCGACAGAACGGATGCAATATCTTCTCCGTCCACGCTTTCAAGCAGACTCTCAAGCTGACCGCTTTCCATCTTTACGCCCCGGGCGTGCAGAGAGTTAAGCGCTTTCTTGGAAAGTTCGGCAATACGGCTCTCGTCGGATGCGATCTTCGCCTTTCCCTGCGAGATTTTTTCTTTCAGCTTGTTCTGAGAAAAATTAAGCGGGTTCCAGCTTTTTTTAGGAGCGGCGATTAAATCCTTTTCCCACTCAATGATCTGTTTCTGTCGCTTGCTAATGTCTTTGCGAATTGAGGAAACCTGAGTAAGAAGCATCATTACTTCGTTGGAAAACATCTCGTGGAAGCATTCGGTGCAGATTCTCTTGATTGCAGGTTCCTGATAGACATAACGTCTGACGAAGCTTCCGCCCTGCGGATGAACTTCCTGAGCGATCAGATCGACGCCTCTCTCAAGCTTGGGCCTTAAATTAGACCAAGTCTTCTCGAACGTCTGGGAAGAGAAAACCGCTCTTTCCAAAGCAAAGTAGAGAGGATATGTAACTATCATTCGAACAGGTGCCAGCATCGTTATTCTTTCATCATTTGCTCGAGACTCAATCAGTCCCGATACCAACAATATGCCTATCTTAACTGATCGTCAGCTTAAAAAACTTCAGGCGGGTGGAATTTGCATTGATACCGGAGAAGTTTCATAAGACAAACTTTTGAGCTTACATAGCCTTTAAATAATAAGAGCATTAAAAGAAGCATGTGCACCTGTTTTCTACACTTTTAGAGTCATAAAAAAACCTTGAAGCCCGTATTATCAATGTTTCTAGGGTTTCTCTTTTTTATTTTTTGTCGTAGTAGAGGTAAATAGGTCTCTCATAGCAGCAAAGACTTTCAGCTTTCTCCTGAGTGTACAGGGCTGTTCAAATGTGTCAGGGACCGTTAACCCGACTACGGACATAATGTCCGCAACTGTCTCATTAAATCCGCTTGTCCCGTAGAACTCAACTTTTGGGGTCGGATTAATCAATGCAATTCTGGCTGAATTTAGGCTATGGACAATTTCATCCGGAGTCCTATGTTTGCCGGCTTCATTCAATTTATGCTCTAAGTATCTACTGATGCACAGCGCCAGATAACAGGTTAAGAAGTGACCTCTGACATGTTCCGGCAGTCGAACATAAACCGGCCTTGCCTGCAGAGAGCTTTTCAGGTTTCTAAAGCTGTTTTCTATACGCCACAGATTCCCATAAATCGCTAAGACTTCTTGTGCGGGAGAGTCCAAGGAAGTTTCCACGACGTGAATTCCGTCAAATTGTTCCTGCTCTTCAATGAGATTACTGTCCAGTCTGGCCGTCTCCAGCTGCATGTCCACAATCACAAAGCTTCTTCCGCCTCGTTTGAAATTGGCTTTTATGTTGGAGGGATACGCTATCAGCAAGTTGGCTTTCCTGATTAGCCTGTCTCGATCCTTTCTATCTTTGGCGGCGCGAGACGGAGTCCACGTGATTATGTATCTGCGTTTGATCGTGCTTTTAACGTTCTTTGCCGACTTAGTTGTTTTGTGATTGAGCTGATTTTCTAAATCCTCCAGCTTTTTCTCATCATTCTGCTCAAAGACATAATTCGGATATCTATAAAGAATCGGCTCCGTAACATGCAGTTCCTTGTACCAGCCTTCTTCAATGACCTCACCGTCACTGCCTGTACGGATCAGCGGCTTGCGCCCCTCAGGGTCAAGTACCTGAGCTTTGATGTCTTCACTGGCGCCTCGGATCTTTGAGGATAGAACGTAGTTATTGCCAAGCTTAACCAGTGCGTCAATGTTGGCTTTGCTGTTTAAGCCTCTGTCGGCGACAATCGTAAAGTTTGATACCTTGAACTTTTTCTTGAGCTCGGATATGAAGGGCACCATGGTTGCCGCCTCCGCCTGATTTCCTTTGAACAGAGAGTAATCCAGCGGTAATCCTTGCTGATCCGTGGCAAGAGCCATCACCACCTGTACCTCGTTGAACTTCTTATCTTTCGAGTATCCAAAGTCACGAAGTGCATCCTGGTCTGTGCTTTCAAATGCGTATGTCGTAATGTCGTACAGGCACACAGCTGTATTTCTTGTCGGGACTTGCTTACCAAACTGCTTATTAACGTAATCAATGATTGCAGATTTGTTCCTGCATAGAACATCTAAGGACTTATAGATGTGGTTGACATTGTCCGAGGAAAAGCCTAAATACTCAGCCGGACCGTGAACGGAGGAACGCCGCTTCGAGGCAGGGTTTAAGACTCTGAGAAGCACCAGATCCTTAGTTATCTTTGCCAAGTCATACTTGAAAGCGGCATCCTTAGAAATGTAGTTCAGTTTGTAATCCAGATTCAATTCATCGTAGATACTCTTGAGGATAAGATACCCGGCGCATCGGTTATCGAATCGAGCATCTTTCATTAGACTTTGATTTTGCATCAGCTCCGCCAGCTCAGAGTTTAAGTTCTCCAGAGTGGCCGGTGTCGAGACAAATTTCCTGCCTTGGACACCGCGGTTCATCTCGTCGACTTCCAACTGAATCTTCTCAAGTGCGTTTGGATCCTTTTCAAGAAGATCTTTTTTCTTTCCAAGACGTTTAACAATCTCTCGTACCGGGTGGTTGACGCCCGGTTTTCTTACCGAGCATTCAATGTAAACACTGGCGCTTTCTTTCTTAGAGCTGAATCCGATTCTGTAGTGCATGAGTACGTACCTTGATAAAGCCTCTATTATTATACTACAGGTAATACGTAGAAGTAAATAGTAAAATAAGCGCAAAAATAAGAGCCCATCGGGGCTCATGAGGCTTTTAGTTAGCTAAAAAGTGTAAAAAACAGGAAAAAACTTCAGGCGGGTGGAATTTGCATTGATACCGGAGAAGTTTCATAAGACAAACTTTTGAGCTTACATAGCCTTTAAATAATAAGAGCATTAAAAGAAGCATGTGCATGCCAGGGGGTTTAGCTTTTTTTACAGGCCTAGTAGAATGCCTGCATAACCGGTATTTACTAAGGAGGAACAATGCCGATGAAATATACCTTATTGGCCTCGCTGCTGGCGGCCGCGTGGACGGTTCAGGCCGCCGTGCCTGAGGTGAGCCCCCAGGCCGAGCAGTCAGCCGCTCAGATCAGCTCTGATCCGATTATGCAGAAAATATTAAAAGAGGCGATGAGCCCCGAGGGTCAGAAGTGGCGCTTTAACACGCAGATGGAAATTACGCGAATTGCTTCTCCTTCACGCAGCGAAATGCGTCGCCAGAAAGAAATCATGCGCCGCTTTGTTGAGGAGTGGGGCTTTACGCCTGAGGAAGTTGTCACACGCCTTGACGGTGTATTGCCAGGCGCGGGACTTCAAAAGGTTGACGGGCTTCCTGTGTACAACGCCTGTGTCCGTATCCCGGGTACCTACGCCT
This sequence comes from Parasutterella sp. St.1A3, assembly GCF_059728705.1. NCBI lineage: Bacteria > Pseudomonadati > Pseudomonadota > Betaproteobacteria > Burkholderiales > Sutterellaceae > Parasutterella > Parasutterella sp. St.1A3. Next base: position 1,139,600 of record NZ_BAAGFK010000001.1, read on the forward strand.
CTCAAAAGGATGCGCAGTCCTATAAAGGACAATTTCCGAAAGTTCTTCTTGAAGGCCACATTGATACGGTAAATCCGCCGGTTCTTCCGCCGGAGTCCTCGCCTTATATGCCGGTAAAGCTGCAGCCTTCTGCTCAGCAGCTCGTTAAGACGCCCAAAGAGCTTGAAGCGCTTGCGGATGAACTGCACTTTGATGAGAAGGGCAGAATCATTGAAGATGAAAACTACCGCAAAGCCTATAAGCGCTATCAGGATTACGAATCAGCTCAGAAAGAGGGCGCCTACAGAATTTATGTGCCGGGCTATAACGACGCGATGATCAACACCGCCGCTGTCATGCAGATGGCGTATCTCATGCACAAATACGGTGTTAAGCCGGTTTATGACGTTTGGGTCTGCGGGACCGTGGGTGAAGAAGGCAAAGGCAATCTTGCGGGCATGAAGCAGCTCTACGGCTATAACCAGGACACGGGCAAAGGCAATAATGCCCTTAACTTTGTAGCGAACGTGGGTGCGGACAGCACTTCTCCAAAATCGGGTACGGTCAATTATCTCGGTTCTTACCGTTTTGAAATCAAGTACACGGAACCGGCAGGCCTCAAAATTGACGCAAAAGGTCCTTCGGCAATGATGGCGATGTCACGTGCGATTGAGAGAATTTCGAATCTCAAAACATCGTGGGATGCCGATAAGAAAGCGGAAAGAACAACCTACACCGTGGGAGTCGGCAGCTGCGAACAGGCAAAACCCGGCGAGCGCAGTCAGTCCTGCACGCTGCTTGTGGATATGAGAAGCCCGACACCTGGACCGTTAAACGACATTCGCGCCAAGATCGAACCGGTCTTCCAAAAAGCGAGGGACGAGGAAAACGCTAAATTCGGGTTGAAGAATACGGATCCGAAAGCGGTGAAGATGGAACTGGTCTGGTTCGGAGATCGTCCCGCGCATCAGAGAAAGAACTACAACGACGGTGTAATGCAGGCGTATTGGCAGTCAGCTAAAACGGTCGGCATTGATGAAAGAAAAAAACTCAACGAGAGAGCTTCTTCTTTGAATGACAACGTTCCGGCCGCGGTCGGCGTACCCACCGTTAATATCAACGTCGGCACGAACGCAGGCGGTGGCGGCGGGCATGCCTGGTACGAATGGGGAATCCCCGGAAACGGCGAAGATGAAGGCAAACGTGTTTACCGCATGATTCTGATGGGACTGATGAACGCGGGCTTTAATACTTCTGACGGCAAAGTGGTTCAGCCGCTTGTCGGACCGATCGGAAACAGAACAACCGAAGACATTTATAAGTAGGAGACAGTTATGAAAAAATCTCTCATTCTTATCGCGCTCGGACTTTTTAGCGCGGGCGCTTCGGCTGCGACCTACGAAGTCTCGATCACAGGCCCCGGCGGACACTCCAACGGAAATTACGGCAACACAAATGCAGTCCATGCGGGCAGCAGAGCCGTTCTGCAGATAGAAAAACTGCTTCCATGCGCGTCGATGAGCAGCTTTAAAGGCGGCGCGACCGTAAACGCGATCGCTGCCGACGCCGCTTTTTTAGTGAACACCGACGGCTGCGGCGCAAACGTGCTTGAGACACTGACTCAGGCGGTTAAAGCGGGCGTTGATCTCGAAAACAATTTCCGAGGTGTTAAACCGGGCGACATGGTCCGCGGATTCCCTGCCGACATCAAGTTCAGCATTAAAGAGCTGAAGTAAGACCTTTAAAAGTCTTGCTGACGAAAGGCGAAGGCCCTAAAAAAGTGGGCTTTCGCCTATTTAGTTTGTAATGAAGGTCTAAAATTTCCGCTGAGTTTCATAGGAGTATTTCATCGTGAAAGCAGTAGTTCTGAGCAGCGGCGGAGTGGACAGCACAACATGCGTCGCAATGGCGGTCAACGAACTCGGTTCCGCAAATGTCGTCACACTTTCCTTCAAGTACGGTCAAAGGCACGAGAAGGAGCTGGAAAGTGCGCAAAAGATTGCCGACTTCTACGGTTTGGCGCATTACGTATACGATTTAACGTCCATTTTTGCTTACAGCGACTGCTCGCTGCTTTCTTCGAGCAAAGAGAAGCCGGAGCATATGAGTTACGCCGATCAGATCGCGCGTGACGGAGAAGGCAAAGTCTCGACTTATGTACCGTTTAGAAACGGACTGATGCTGTCGGCGGCAGCCGCGCTGGCCCAGTCGCTCTATCCGGAAGAAGAATGCGGCATCTGGATCGGCGCGCATGCCGATGATGCGGCGGGCAACGCATATGCGGACTGCTCTGTCGCCTTTAACGAGTCCATGGGACGCGCGATCAGCATCGGCACCTATGAGCTGGTGAAGCTTCATGCGCCGCTTAATCGTCTGAACAAAGCTCAGGTGGTCGCTGAGGGCTTAAAACTCGGCGTTCCGTATGATCTTACCTGGTCCTGTTATGAAGGCGGGGAGAAGGCGTGCGGCAAATGCGCGACCTGTATTGATCGTCTTGCCGCGTTCCGTGCCAACGGATGTGAAGATCCGATTGACTATGAGGACTGATGAGTTCAGCAGCGCTTGCCTTGGTGGTTCTGGCCGCGGTGCTTCACGCGCTGGAACTTCGTTTCTAAAAAGAGCGCAGCCGGCTCTGAATTTGTTCTTCTGTACGAAATCTTTGCGCTTCTGATTTACTTTCCGCTTTTGTTTTTTGCGGACTTCAATAAGCTCACACGCCTGCCGATCGAAGGGTGACTGCTGATTGTATTAAGCGCTTTGCTGCATGTCATATACACGGTTGTGTTGCAGACCGGCTACCGAAAGGCGGATTACTTCGTGGTGTATCCGACCGCGAGAGGGACGGGACCCGCGCTGACGGCTTTAGTGGCGGTCTGTGTTTTTGGAGAGGAGCTTTCCGCGCTCGGCGTCATCGGGATTTGCGCAGTCCTTGCCGGTATTGTGTTTTTAGCGATGCCGAACAAGGACAAGACGATTAAAGGCGGTTTGGGAAGCGGTGTGTTCTGGGGGCTTTTAACCGGATTCTTCATCGCTTCTTATTCCAGTCTGGACGGGTTTGCGATTCAGCTTCTCGGAATGGCGCCCCTTATCTATTACGTGCCCGGAATGTTTGTCCGTCTGCTTTTTCTTGGGCCGTCGGTTTTACTGCGCCCGTCTGCTAGAGCGGCCTTTAAGGAAGATCTGCAGAAGCGCTGGAAATACGCGCTCTTTATCGGCGCGGCTCATCCTGCCGCATACCTGCTGGTACTCTTTGCGCTGCTGTATGCGCCGCTGGCTTATGTCGCACCGACTCGAGAGATTTCGATGCTGCTTGCGCTTTTCATTGGCGCGGCGGCCCTAAAAGAAAAAATCACCGCGCATAAGATTTTTTGGGTGGTCTGTATGCTTGCGGGCGTCATTCTGCTCGCGCTCGCGAAGTGAGCGGCTCCGGCAGCACCGATAGACGCTTAGAAGGACGATTATTTTTTGTTGTCCTGTTCCCTGATTGTCTGCGAGATAATTGAGCCAATTTTTTGCACGTCGAATGAGCGGCTGACAGACTTTGAATCGGCAAAGATCTGCGGTGTGAACTGATAGAAAAAAGTTAAGGCGCTGAGCGGATTTGAATGACTAAAGCGCAGACCAAACTCGGATAAACGCTCATACACTTGTAAATAAAGTGATTCGGTGTGTACCATAACGCAGGTAGATTGATGAAAATCCAATACCTCAAACGCATGGGAAAAGGAGCAGCGGATGCCAAAGCTTTATCTCGGATTTGACGCCGGTACACAGAGTGTGAAAGTCTCGGTGTATGACGAAAACCTCAATAATCTGACCTCTCAGAGTCTTCCTACGATTCTTCGCTATCCGAATCCCGGCTGGGTAGAAATGGATCTGGATGAATTTCTGGATATCACCATTCGATGCATCAAGCGCTGTACGGAAGACATTAAGGCGCTCGGCTACGATCCCAAAGACATTCGGGCCGTGATGGGCGACGGCATTATCTGCGGTATTGCGGGCGTTAATGAAGAGGGCGACGCGATCACGCCTTACGTGAACTATCTGGATACCAGAACCGAAGAGGACGTTCGCTATATCAATTCTCTGGACTTGGATATTTGGAATAAAGAAACCGGCAACCCTCAGTCCTCGACTATGTTCCCGGCAATGTTTGCGCGCTGGTTCCTGAAAAACAGCACCAAGTTCCAGCAGCAGGGCGTTAAGTTCATGCACAACGCGCCGTATATCCTCGCGCATCTCGCGGGGCTTAAGGGCAAGGACGCGTTTATTGACTGGGGCGCCATGTCCGGCTGGGGTATGGGCTACAACGTCATGAAAAAAGAGTGGTCGGACGAGCAGCTTGAGATTCTCGGCATTGATAAGCGCTATATGCCGCGTATTGTGAAGCCCTGGGACATCATCGGGCATCTGACGCCCGAGATGGCAGAAAAAACCGGTCTTGCCGCGGGTACACCGATTTGCGGCGGCGCGGGCGACACCATGCAGTCCATGATCGGCTCCGGCAACTACGAAGCAGGCAAGGGCGTGGACGTCGCAGGTACCTGCGCGATGTTCTGTGTCTCTACAAAAGGGATTATTCCGGAGCTCAGCCAAAAGGGTATGAATCTCATCTTTAATTCCGGATCTCTTCCCGATACCTATTTCTATTGGGGCATGATCCGCACCGGCGGTCTTGCGCTCAGATGGTTTAAGGATTCGGTCTGCCACAAGGCGAACGACGCGGTCTATTACACGGATCTGAGCGAGCGGGCAGCTAAAGTCCCCGCCGGTTCCAACGGTGTACTCTTTGTTCCGTATCTGACGGGCGGACAGGATGAGAACGCGAAGAAGTGCGGATGTTTTCTCGGACTGACGCTTGAAGACGATCAGGCGGTGATGTGGCGCTCTGTTCTGGAGTCCATCGGATACGACTACATGGAGATCTGCGACTATTACAGAGCGGCCGGTGTCAATCTTGACCGTATTACCGTGACGGAAGGCGGAAGCCGCGACTCGCTGTGGAATCAGATTAAATCCGACATGCTGGACGCGGAAGTCGTGCGCTATAAGAACAAAGGCGGCGCGGTCGTGACGAACTGCCTCTTTGCCGCTTATGCCGCCGGAGACGTGAAGGAGATTATTACGGAACTTGAGAAGATTCTGGTGGTTGATGAAGAATATGCGCCGCGCGAAGAAAAAACCAAGCTTTACAGAGAAGTTTACGGCGTTCAGAAAAAGCTCATTAAGGAAGAAATGAATGAAGCTTTTGCTGAGCTGTGGCGCGTTAAGAAGATTCTGAAACCGGAATAACCGCTTTTTTGAATTTCTGATTAGAATCCCGCCGAGATGAAAGTCTTTGGCGGGATTGTCTTATTCTTCAGGACTTTTAAGGATTTCGATTGCGCGGATATGCTGCGCGTAAATCTTTAGTCCGCTCTGTAGTGTGACGACGCCTGTGTATTCATCAAACTTTTTGATTTGCCCGATGAGTTCTTCGGTGACGCCGCCTTCTTTCAGGGGGTCAGGCCTAAAGATAGTGAAGCGCACACGGCTGCTCGGATCGGAAAGCGTGTCGCTCAGGCGCTGATTCAGCTCTTCCAACGCCTGCTCATCGAGTTCGAGCGGTTTATCGACAAATCTGGACGCTTCGCTGATGCAGTCATCGTACCCGGTCAGAGCCGCAAACGGCGCGAACTGTGCCGCGCGTTTGGCGCGTTCCATCGGCCGATGACGTTTAGAGACAGGCCGATCAAGATGAATGATGTCGTCGTAGGGGCCGCTCACGCTTTATGTCCTCCGATTTGGTTGTTGCGCAGCTGTCCGGTCGCGCCTTCTTCGAGGTTCATGCCCTTAATCAGCGCGTTTTTACCGAACTTCTCCCGCACAGCGAGGATGGCTTTGCGGACTTTATCTTCTTTTTCTTCCTGAGCACTGGTCTTTTGCGGCGCCGGTCCTTCGTCGAAACTTCCGAAAAGATCGAGCTGAGCTTCCGAGTCCTGCGTTTTTTGTTCCGACTCTTCCGTGATGACAGCCGATATGTTGATTCTGCGCACCAGGAGGATCGGATTGACAATACGATTAAAGAGATCTTCGGCCGCTTTACGGATGAGAACCGAGGAAGAGGTCGCATAGTCCAAATTAATGGTTCCGTGCGTAGCCTTCGGGACACTCCTTCCATAGTTATCGGTTTTAATTTCTCCGTGATAGCGGGAGCGGATGCTCGGATTGGTCAGATTTTCGATATCGTAGCCGACGGTTAAGACGAGCTTTGCCGTTTTAAGGTTTTTGGCGAGAAGATCGAATCCGAGCGAATCAGCCATTTCCCTTGTGACAAGGAGCGCTTTTTCGTTCGTATAAGGGTCTTGGAGCACTTGCCCCGAGCCCACGCTTTTTCCCTCAGGCCGATACGCTTTGATTTCCGCGATCGTGCACGGTTCATAACCCCAGGCATGATCAATGAGAAGTTCGGCGTTAACGCCGAAGAGCCGGTAGAGGAGTTCTTCATTTGCGAGAGAGCAGCGCGCGATATCGCCCATCGTGAAGATGCCGTATTTTTCGAGCGATCGGGCGTAGCCCGCGCCGACGCGCCAAAAATCTCTCAGCGGCCGATGAGACCAGAGGTTTTGTCTGTAGCTCTCAACCGTGAGTTCCGCGATACGCACTCCGTCCTTATCCGCTTCGATATGCTTTGCCATGATATCCATCGCGATCTTAGCGAGATAGAGATTGGGGCCGATGCCGCCCGTCGCGGTGATCCCGGTACGGGCAAGCACACGCCGGATAAGTTTCATTGTGAGGTCGTGTGCGCTCAGGGCATAGGTTTCCAAGTACGGCGTAATGTCGATAAACACTTCGTCAATAGAGTACACATGGATATCTTCGGCCGCGATCAGTTCAAGGTAGGTCTCATAGATTTTTGTACTGGTTTTAATGTACTGCGCCATTTGCGGCGGTGCGATCACAAATGAGAGTTCCTTTGTCGGGTCGGAGGCGTACTCTTTAAAGCTTTCGGTTTTGCCGCTGAAAGGTTTGCCTTTAAGCGCGGCTCTGCGCTGAGCGTTAATGGCTTTGACTCTGGCTTCTACTTCAAAGAGGCGGGGCCTGCTGCTGACGCCTAATGATTTTAGGGCCGGTGAGACAGCCAGGCAGATAGTTTTAGAAGTGCGGGTCGGATCCGCGACAACCAGCATCGCATCCAGCGGATCTAAGTTTCTTTGGAAACACTCGACGGAGGCGTAAAAGGACTTCAAGTCAATGGCGGCATAGACCTTTTGGCTGTGTTCCTTCATTTTCTGCTCCGATAGTGGTTTGAATTGATTATATCTGCGGAGCAGAAAAAGGCGATTAGGGAATTAGATCCAAAGGCATACCGCGCAGAAGATTAAAGATACTGCGAGGACGGTGTTGATGAGTTTGGTGTATTTGGCGAAAAGGGAGGCCGCGATTGAGCCGAATCCCGACCACACCAAGTTGCAGCTTGTTCCGCAGATTGCGATGAATGTCGCGAAGAAAACCAAAGCTTCCCAGGACTGGTAATAGGGCAGAACAAACATCTGCAGCGACATAATGGCAGAGACAAAGACCTTCACGTTAACGAACTGCAGGAAGAGGCCGGAGAAGTAAGCCTGTCCTTTTTTGGGTTCTACGGCGTTGGTGTTATAGGTTGCCTGACAGATTTTCCAAGCGAGCCAAAGCAGGTACAGAGTACCGAGGATCAGCATCGGCATCATGATGCCCGGGATCAGCTCATTGAGTTTTGCGCAGAAAAAAGCGCACAGGTTGGTAATGATGCAGAAGCCTGTGAGTACGCCCGCATTAAAGAAAAGCGTCTTCTTAAAGCCAACTCTAAGTCCGAGCGACATCGACATGATGTTGTTCGGTCCGGGCGTGATAGAAGTCACGAACGTATAAAGAAGAAAAGAGGCCCAAGGGAACATGGCAATGAGGTTTTAAAAGTCTGTAGTTTAATTAGCGGGCTTTATGCCCATTTCTGTCGAAAATTATACGGGCTCCAATCTCAGATTTTTTATACTTCGAAGAATCAATTAAGGAGCTTTAACGATGAGCGACAGAATCAGTTATAAGGAAAAGGAAGAGCTTCCGGACTCTGTTTTCGGGCTTCCGGAAAGAAGAGAATATCCGATGCCGGATGCGGCGCATGTACGCGCCGCGGAAGCGTATTTCAGATATTGTCCCGAGGAGCTTAAGCCTAAGCTTGCCAAAGCGATTCTCAAGCGTGCCAAACAGTTTGGCGTCGACATTGAAAGTCCGACAGTTCTGAGTTACGCCTCTGAAGCCTGATGAAAGGGCCGCATAAGTGCGGCCCGAATCGTTTTAGTGATTTTTTCCTGCAAGGTACTCTTTGAGTTTTTCCGCGACTTCGACGTCAGCGGGGAGCCAATCCACGGTTTCCAGTTCACTAGGCAGCAGCCACTTAGCCGCTTCATGCTCGGTGAGGAGGATGTGTCCAGAGACGATAGACGAGATAAAGCAGTGCATGGTTAAGTGGAATTTCGGGTAATCGTAATCCACGGTGACCAGCAGTTTTTCGGGTTTGATTTCTACCTCGAGTTCTTCTTTGATTTCGCGGATGATTGCGTCTTCAGCGGTTTCGCCCGGTTCCATTTTGCCGCCGGGGAACTCCCAGCCGTCTTTGAATTCACCATAGCCACGTTGTGTGGCTAGAATCTTGCCATCGTGATGGATGATCGCGGCAACTACTTCAATTGTCTTCAAAACTATTCTCCAGTGATGTAGTCGTAGATATCACTTCTTACGGCTGTCTCTAACTTGTACCTGATTTTAAACGCATTGTCCTTTTTTTCTGGTTGAGATTTGCTTTGAAGTAGGATCTTCTCAGGTTGACCTTCAGCTTCAATTTCACCAAGGAAATAGAACAATTTTGCCTCTTGATCTTCTTTGTTCTTCCTAACGAACAAGAAAATCCGATTATCCTTGTTTTCTGGCTTTCTCTTGTAAATGCGATCCGCATCTGGGGAGTCTACCGATCGTTTTGTCTTGGAGATCGCTACCAGTAGCCGATCGGATTCGAAATGATCTTCGTAGGCGATTGCATCGTCATCTTTGCGATAGTTGACGAATACGGGGAAAGTTTTAGTGGCGGCATCGTACTTATAGCCACCGATGTTTTGACCATTTAGGTTCTTTGGCCAATTTAACAAGCGGCAAGTATCTGCATATGAATAGGTTTCATAGAGGACCAGACTTGTATCTTTGTAGCGATACTTAAATTTAGCCAAATAACGTTGCTTGGCAAAGTCGATTATCTGCTGGATTTGATCATTAAACTCTTTACTTTGCTCTAAGGCTCGCCTGAATTTCTCAGTTACAGAAAAATCATCAGAACCCGTTCGTTCAACGACAGCCCAATTAACAGTTTGGTTTCTTTCGGCTTCTGTAATCGCAAACTGACCAGAGAGCACAAGAAATACGTTGTTGATTAGATCGTCGGATGCGTCAATTTTCCAGAGATCTTTTAGCTTAGACGTTAATCCTGAGCGTAACTTCTCTCCTGGCTTGGCTTCAACTACAAGTTCAAGAAGAACAGCTTCGGCGATGCGTTTTGCGTCGGCTACACGGATGGACAAGAAATTTAAGAACTCGATTTGTTCCTGATCCAGCACAAAAGGAAGATTTTCTTTCGCTGCGTGGACAAGGAAGTTGTAATAAGACAGCAACTGCTTATTTTGAAAGATTTTTAATGGAGTGATTGCGTTATGCTCGGCAAATTCAACAAGACGAGGAATTCGACCGAGCTTATGGCGCAGAATGTTGTAGGATTCTTTTATCAATCCAATTGAATTTGTTTTGGCTCTATCAATTGAATTGAGAATTTGTTGTTTGACTTGCTCTTCGAATTCTACGGTTGAGGCACCAGGGATGATCTTTGTACCACTACCAATGTATTTGCGCATTGACTCTTTCTGATAAGAGTTATCACCAGAAAGTGCGATGGGAATGAGGTAGTTCTTTTCGTAGTTTGCGATGAAGTCGATAACGACAACATAATCTTTATCTTTCGCCTTTCTCAATCCACGACCTAATTGCTGGATGAAGATAATTGAACTTTCGGTCGGGCGTAACAGCAAAACTTGGTTGATTTCAGGAATGTCGATACCTTCGTTGAAAATATCGACAGTAATAATGTAATCCAGCGCTAACTGGTCATCTACATCACTTACCAGTCTCTGAATAGCAATATCGCGTTCTTGCTGCGAGTTTTTCCCCGAGAGTGCAAGGGTTCGTTTCCCTTGTTTATTCAGTTCAATTTCTAGGGCTTTTGCTTCATCGTTTCTGGAACAGAAAATTAGCCCTTTAACTCGTTTTCCGGAGAATCCGTAGTCGTGCGCAGCTCGTAGAACATGCTTAACTCGCTCCTTAAATTCGAGACAATTAAATTCGGAGAGCTCTGAGAAAGGTTTGTTATTAACTGTGAGATCCGATATTCCGTAGTAGTGAAAGGGACATAGGAGATCTTCGTTCAAGGCATCTTGCAGACGAATTTCATAGGCGATGTTGTGATCAAACAGACTGTAAATATCTTCACCATCAGTTCTATCAGGACTTGCAGTCATGCCTAACCAAAATTCGGGCTTAAAGTGCTCCATGATTTTTTTGTAGGACTTAGCGCCAGCTCTGTGAACCTCATCAATGATGATGACGTCAAAATAGTTAGCATCGATATTTTTATAAACAATATCCTGACTTATTGTTTGGATGGTAGCGAACGTGAAATCGTTGTCTAGCTTTTTCCCATTGCCGGTTAACAAGCCATATGTCTTATTGGCACCGTTTATTCTTTTGAAGCTCCGCAACGCTTGCTTTGCAATTTGTTCTCTATGCACGACAAACAATATTTTTTTGGGAGACTTACGGATAACGGAATCTTTTGGCCAATCTGAAGGTTTCAAGTTCATTAAATGGCGAATCGCAAATGCCGCTGCAAAGGTTTTACCCGTGCCTGTGGCAGAAATGAGCATGGCTCTGGTTTCGCCGTGGATGTAGTAGTTGGTTAGGTTCTTAATGAAAGGCTTCTGCATTGTATTTGGATAAAGCCGAGTCGTAGGCTCAGCATTTCCAGAATTTTTCAGCAATTCGCGAGCTGCGCGTTCGTCCTTTTTCTTTTTTTCGTATTCGACCGTGTAGTCGTCTAACACCTTTTCAAGGTCATGGCTTTGGGAACAGTTCCATAACTCATTAAATTCGTGCTCCAAGCTGCTGATAAACTCGCCGTCCTTTTTAGATACCAGTCGAACGTTCCATTCTTTTGTTGAAGATAAAGCGTCCTGGGTAAGGTTGGAGCTTCCAATAATGGCTGTGGTTTTATCTTTATGGTGGAAGATAAAGCCTTTTGTATGGAACTTTTGTTGCTCCTCGCATCGGAACATTTTTATTTTTATATTCTTGAATTCGGATAGCCTGCCTAGGGCGGATGGTTGTGTAAAGAGGTTATAGTCCGTTGTGAGAATTCTCCCAGGCACTCCCTTTTCTTCAAGAGTTCTCAGAGTTTTATAAAGAAGTTGCCTTCCGGCATCCGTGATGAACGCTACGCTGAAGTCAAAAGACTCGCAGCCCTCAAGTTCTTTAATGATTTCAGAAACTATTTTTTTTACAGAATGAGTCTGATCACCTTTTTGGTTAAACAGTAATTGAACGCGTAAAAGGGGATCGGAATCAATAAATCCCTTTGAGATAAAAGAGGTCTTAAGTGCCTCTACTAAATCATTGTCGGATAGTTTGATTTTTGGCATACGAAGGTCTTTCAGCTTTTTTCATATCTTAACCGGAAAGAGGTGGTAAAACCCCGATGACAAGGTTATTGGTGGCTTTTTAATTGGATAAAATGAAGTCGCCTTAATAGTCTAAAAAAGCTATGAGACTAGAATTGTATGATCCGCTGGGTGGGATATTTTGCATATAAGATCCTTGAGGAGAGCCTTTTAACAGAGGTGTTTTGCATTGAAATAAAAGAGATACTCTCAAATTCCTGTTGAATGGTTCGACGTGAGAAGTGTATCTAAAGATGCAAATCTTAAAATGTAACGGAACGATTTATATTGGTCCCTTAAATTGGAGAAAGAATATGAAGAGGTTTACTGGTAGAAGAACTCTCACTATTTTGGAAGGGGAGCAAATTGTTGAATTCCTCTATAAGAGGGATACTCTTTAGAGAACTTAACAAATTATCAGAGTTTAGAGGGAAAGGTCTCCCATCGTTGTCGATTGAAAACAATGGGAAAAAAGCAGCCCCGTATGTAGGAAAGTGGCAAAAAAATCGTAACGCTAAGATTGTGTTTGAATTTTTAACTAATTCAGTCTATTTTCAACCAATTTTTTTGATATAAGAAATGAGTTAAATACCTTGCAGTTCGTAGATGAGCTGCGCTTGAACTCTAACCTTGTGGATTTTCCTGTCAAACCTGGGCACTCATCAAATTGTGGTGCAAAAGCTAAATTTTCAGATGTCGAAGCTTTTACACGAGGACTGGATAAATCACTTGAATTATTTTGTCATCAAGCTGAAAAATCCAGTCAAGAGAAAAATACAAGAAATGTAGTTAATGGGAACGTTACTTCTGGAAGCAAAGGAATCGAAGAAAAAGAAGATTTAAACTTAAACCCCAGCGACGACTATGTGACAGCAGTAGTAGAAGGAGGAAAAAAGAAGCTATTCACTTATAGTTATGAAAGGAATAACCAGCTTCGAAAGCAAGCGCTGAGAAAGTATGGCTATAAGTGTGCAGCCTGCGGTTTTAGTTTTGAATCGTTTTACGGACCAGAGCTCGGCGAAAACTTCATTGAGGTTCATCACATTGTTCCGGTGTCAGAAGGTGAACGTGAAAATGACTACACAAATCTGAGACCTATGTGTTCGAACTGCCACCGAATGATTCATCGCCTTTATCGTGAACTTGAGCCTAAGGACTATAAGCGCGCAATTGAAATCCTGACTTCAAAAATTAAGAAACCTTAATAGTCTCAATTAAATAGAGTACATCGGCAGATATATTCAATTTGTCGACAGAAGATGTGCGTCAGAGGCCGTAGTGCCTTTCCGACGCACTCGCTTATCAGAGTAGATTCAGCACAGCCGGTCGGTTTGCCGCATATCGCACATCGGGTCTTTGAACACATTAAAGCCCGCTTTAACCGATCAAAAAATACAAGAAGAAACTGCGTGACCAAAACGGTAAATTCCAAATCTGAGAGCCTCGGATTCCTGTAAAAATAAAACAGCAATATTGGAGGTAGGAAGAACATGAGTAATGCCTTAATTGTTATTGGTCATCCGTATTGGAAGGATTCTGTTGCCAACCGTGCCATTCTTGAAGAACTTCAAAAGCTTCGTCCGCAAATTAAAATCTCGAACCTGATTGAACTTTATCCGGATTTCGATATCGATATAGAGGCGGAACAACGCAAGCTCATTGAGGCGGATACGGTGGTCTGGCAGTTCCCGCTCATGTGGTACAGCTGTCCGTCCATTATGCGCAGATACCTCGAAGGCGTGCTTAGTTACGGCTTTGCTTATGGTTCCTCCGGTTCAAAGCTTGAGAATAAACGTCTTATCGCATCGATCACGACCGGAGTAAAACAATCGGTGTACGAGGGCGGAATACTTGGATTCAGCGCAGAGGATTTATTTAAGCCGCTGGCGCAGGTCGTAAAAATGTGCTCTATGCTCTGGGAACCGCCTCAGGTCACTTTTGGTTTAAATTCAGCCGGAGCCAAAGGCGACGAAATCAAGCTCGAAGAGATTCGAATCAGGTGTCGGGAACACGCTCGCCTGCTGAGTGAGCGTCTCTGACAGGGTCTCCCGGTGCTCACACTGCGCAAGTGGGATATTTACTTGCGGGGTGTTTGAGCCTAGCATGGTTAAGTATAAAAACACCCGATGGAAGCGCTATGAAGCCTCAGCATATATACATCGAACTCTCCGGAACATCCCGGGAAATCGGACTGAAATACGGTCGTGAAGCCAAGGAAATGATTCACCGTAATTTGGCTTTCTACAGAACATTTTTTAAAGAATATGCTCGAATGGAATGGATTGAAGCGAAGCAGCTTGCTCAGAGTTTCATCTTTCTGATCCAGAACAGCGCACCTGATTTGCTTGATGAAATGCATGCCGTGGCAGAGGGCGCCGGCGTATCTTTTGAAGACATTCTCACGCTTAACTGCCGAAGCGAGGTGATTTTTGCAAGACCGGACGGCTGCAGTTTCGTAGGCTTCCTTAGCGAACACGGAAAAGACGGCCATGTATACATGGGTCAGACATGGGACTGGCTGATTCCTGCCGTTGAAAATGTTTGCGTTTTAAAAATCCAAAAAGAGGGCAAACCTGATCAGTTGATTGCGGTTGAAGCGGGCATGATTGGCGGTAAAGGCCTTAACTCTCATGGAATCGGTGTTTGTTTAAACGCCCTGAGTGTGGGCAAAGGCAAAATCGGTATGCCGCTTCATGTTCTGTATCGAATGATTCTCAATACGAATAAAGCGAGCGACGCTATCGAAGCCGTTGCACAGTGCGATAGGGCAGGCGCCGGTAATTTTGATATCGGTACGGCCTCGGACTATCTATTTGCGCTGGAATACACACCGGATAATTTCGATGTGATCATGAGCGAGGGAGAGCCGCTCTGCCATACGAATCACTATCTTTCTCCGCTCTTTGCGGCGCAGGATACATTCAAGCGTGACTTGACCGATACCTTCATGCGCTACAACACGCTGAGAAGAGAAGTAAAAAAAGTGAACTATCCGGTGGACGAGAAGACCTTATTTGGAATTCTTTCGTCTCACCAGAATTTCCCGGATTCAGTTTGCTCTCATGAAGATCCGAGAGATCCGAAGTACAAACGCTTCTGCACAATTTACGGCATCGTCATGGACTTAACCGCCCGCAGAATTTGGATTACGGACGGCCGTCCCTGTGAAGGCAAAATCGCTACATACGCACTGACAAAAGAAGTCTGATCCTTTGTTGTCAGAAGTAAAAAGCCGGGCTCGTCCCGGTTTTTTATTAGGGCAGAGGTTGACAACTAATTGATTATGATTATCATTTGATAAATATTCAGTCAAATGAGGCGGTTATGTATAGAACAACGGTAATCATCGACGGCATGCATTGCCCTATGTGTGAGTCACAAGTTAAGGGCCTGATTAGAAAGCTCTATCCCAATGCCTCTCTTTCTGCCGCTCATAAAAAAGGACTGCTTAGTATCGAATATCCGTTTATTCCGAGTCAGGCGGAAATTAAGAAAGCTTTGGAATCAGGAGGTTACCAAGTAAAGAGCTTCAGTACGGAGAAATTTGAGAAAAAGCCGAGTTTGTTCGCAAGACTGTTCCATTCATTTAAAACGGCCTGATCTTTAATTTTCAGTCCTCTTTCGGGAGGATTTTTGATGTTTGACTATAACAAGGGGGTGTTCTTTTTCTTTATTGAGTGTCCTTATTAGAAACCTATGTAATTATCTAAATGAGTTGTTAGTCCACTCAATAGGGTGGTGGTATTTACTTTCGACTCATTTAGAGCAGGGATGATGTTTCAGCTTTAAACCCCATACAGAAGTCAGCTCAGCGACACAAACACCGCGAAGGATCAAGTAAAAAACGGACCCAACAAAAAGACTTGAGATCACTTCAAAAATGAATTCCCCGATGTTGAATGGCTTTCCTTCAATGAGCTTCTGAGCATGCCGAAGAACACCGCCGATCCCAAAGAGAACAAGGGATAGCACAGTGTGAAATACACTTAGGTTGTGAGGATCTTTTTCAGGCATTTTTACCCATTAGTGCGTTTAATTGATAATTTTACGACATGTAATTACTTAAATATATTGATAAGTAAACGCCTGCATACATCTAAGGGAAAACAATGAGATTAACTATTTTGATAAAATGCTTGCCGCTTACAGGAGAAGGTTACGAGCAAAGAGATTTTAGGTTTTGCTGGCGCAGTTTCTATGAAAGCAGAAAACTACCCTTTAAACACCTCAGTGTTATACTGAGGATGAATAATATTGTGAAGGCGTTGAACAATGTATGATAAGGAGCTCACCACTCAAATAATCGGCTACTTCCTCTGGAAGGCCGGTGGAGCAATGCCTTATTTGAAGATCCTAAAATTGGTGTACCTTGCAGATAGAAAAGCACTTCTGGATATTGGAGAAACGCTTACAGGCGATGCTTACTCTGCAATGAAATTAGGACCGGCTCCTTACTATACCTATAACAGCCTAAAGCAGGATAAATTTGACAGCCAGTGGCTCGAACATAAAAAATTCGATGTTCGTTTAAAAAAGGAAGTAAACTCCAACGACCCTTTGGATACATTTGAACTTTTGAGCCCGATAATGCAAAGCATTCTTGACAGCATTTGGGATCAGTATGGAAATAAAAGGAAATACGATCTTGCCAAGCTTACGCACACCATCTGCCCCGAATGGGAAGCTTGTAAGGATGACTCTATTGAATTAGCTGATATTTTGAAAGCAGAGGGATATACATCAGCTCAAATTCATGCAACCTTGGAACGAGTCGCTGAACTTAATCGGCTCAAAGAATTCTCGAAGGAAATGCAATGACACTGTCCCTCTTGCGGGGAGGAACAGTTCTTGCGTCCACTGGTTCTATCAATCATCTTCACATAATCTGCTCTGCCCCTCGCTTTTATCCCCAGATCGGCGGACTAGGGGTTCTGGTTGTAAACATAAGTTCTGTCAAACCCGGCACCACCTACGACTCTACTGTCATTCTTCACCAAGGAGAGCACCCCTTCATAACTCATGATAGTTATGTTTTATATGCACAAGCTGTAGTTTGGAAACTTGAATCTATTGAGAGAAGAATTGAGTCTGGAGAAATACTCCCGCAAGACCCTTTGGCCGAGCCATATATTTCCAATGTAATCGGCGGCTTTTTCAAATCTCCTTATGTCCCTCGTAAGATTCTAAAATTTTGTGAGAAGTCAAATCTCTCCTAAGCGCTGCGTTTTCTATATACCTTCCCAGGAAAGCCCGTAAAACGTCCTGCCGTTTCCTGTTATATCAGCCGGATGCTATAAATTTGGTAGATGAAATTAGTTATCTACACCACGTTTATCCCCATTGATTTTGCTAGGGCCAAAAACAGTAGACTATTCTTATAAGCAATTTTTACAAGAAGATAAAGATGAACGCCGCCCCCATTACTTTTGAGGACCTTTCTCATTTACCAAGAGAAGTTATTCTCAGACGAGCTGAGCGATACTATAAAGTCGCAATAAAAACAAGAATAAACTGTCAAGAATCTTCTCGACATTCTGTCAGAGCCAGCCCTCTTCCAAATCAGGGATTTCCGCCCGTCCTCAATGTTTGCTGTGGTACTACCCTTAGGGAGTCAAACCCTCCGGGGTCTGTTTTTATAGTATGGGCAAAACTTTGCTTTGATGAAAGAAACGACGCATATTATTTATTTACAGACTATCGATGGAAAGTAGAGCGTACAGATGAGGAAACCGCAAAGGAGCTTATAAATCAAAAGAAAATTGGGATTACTAACTACTACCCAAAGTCTGCAATTCCTAAGGCCTCCAAATGAAAACTCAGGGATTTTTTAAAAACCAAAGAAAAAGCTATTCGCAACCATTCAACTACTACGAAAGAAACATGACTAATAAAATTCCTGGAGCCGCTCAAACTATTTCCCCCGGAAGCCAAAGAGGATTTAGGGCTGACTCAAGTCTTACTGATCCACTAGACGAGTGGATGGCGAAAAATATTAAAAGCAAAAAGACAGCAACCCAAAACTCAAAATCTGAGGAGGCGCCTCAAACTCAGCCTGACAAATCTGTATGCCATATGAGTTTGCCTACAGAACTAGACTCCATAAATGCTAGATTAAAAAAACTTGAAGACCTCCCTCCAGGCCAAATAATAAACAAAACAGTCTATAAGGCTGACTATGATAAGGGAACTCTTAGTGCGATCGAAGCATTTAATAACTACCAAAATGTGGTTAATAAATATCATTATGAATCAGAAAAATACTTTCGTGAAACAAAAAGAATCCAAAAACTCCTGAGCACACTTACCAAAAGGGTACGGGAACTGGAAAGACGGCCCGTCGTAGAGCGATCTGTTATAGACGCCCTAATGTATAGGGTACAACAACTGGAACAGCAGATACCCCAGGGGAAGGTATATTCTGAACACTCAACAGCCTCAGACAAAAAGTATCTAGATGATGCAATTAACCAATTTAATTCCAAAATTGCAGCATTAGATGCAGAGCAATTAAAACTAGAGAAAAATGTTAAATCTGTTCAGGACAGCCTCGAACCTTTTGTGACTCAAGTTGCGAACATCATAGAAGAAAAGATAAATGAAAAAGCTTCCATAGGAGATTTAGACGTTGTGTTATCTTCTATTTCAAACATAGAATCATCCGTCCAGACACTAACTGATAAGCTCAATACTTCTTTGGAAAACCTTCCAAAAGAAGTACAAAACAATATAAAAACAGAACTTAAAGAGAATATATCCTCTCTCGTTTCCAAACTCCTCGGACAGTTTTCAGCCCGCTTCTTACAGCGGGCTTTTTGTTGGGTTAAAGAAGAGGCGTAAGTTCAGTATAAGTCTGACCTCCAAACGAGCCATAACCTTCAAAACTAACCCAGAACACTGTCTTCTCTTTCGTTATAACTAAGGTTTTACATGTCTTAATCCCTTCAAAACAGGGAAGATATTCTGACTATCTTATGTGATTTTATAACATAAATTCAAAAAGTTAAAAATGAATAAATTTAAAAAAAATAATACACGATTTTGCTGATTTAACCCACCTTTTAGGAAGGAAAATAAGTTTTCCATCTCCTAATCTCCGTTTAGAAAGTTTTATCCGAAAAATTGTTAAAGAACAGTAAGAGGTAACAATGGATAAGTCTATCTCGCAGTGTGCAGCCCCTCGGATATTGAGAAGTTTAGCGAAAAGTTTGTAAGTTAGTTGAAGGTAATGTTGCTAGTGACGAGAACATTTAAATTGAAAACCTTTTCTTGAAATATCTTGTCTGGCTTGTTGGTTTCGAAGTACTGAAGGTCTGTAGAACAGAAAATCTCTGAATTAAGTTTGCAGCTTTCATGCAGCTGTTGCGAATTACGTCCCGCAGCAGTGCAGGTCGAGACCAAAATGATTACGCTTCAAGCAGGTTTCTTTACAACGAATATTTCTATCTCGAATAATGTCGGATCAAGACTATCGGAATTCAGCTATTTCGGTTAAAGTGGTGACCTATCCGTTTAACTCAGGAAAGTCCGATTGACCAAAAGTTAAGAGGCCAACAATATGCTGAATCCGTCTGTACGTCGTCAAATCATTAAGCTGATTAAAAGAGAAGTTGTTCCCGCACTTGGCTGCACTGAACCGATTGCCGTTGCGCTCGCAGTAACGAAAGCACGGGAGATTCTGGGAGCGCTTCCCGATAAGATTGAACTTGGACTAAGCGGCAATATTATTAAGAATGCCATGGGTGTCGGTATCCCGGGGACCGGGATGATCGGTTTGCCGATTGTGGTAGCGCTTGGCGCTTTAATCGGTCGCTCAGAGCTGGAACTTGAAGTGCTGAGAGATGTCTCTGAAGAGTCGGTCGCTGCCGGTAAAGCTTATATTGACGAGGACAGGATTGAAATCCTTCTTGATGAAAATGCGCCTTCCAATCTTTACGTAGACGCCAAAGTCTTTAAAGACGGCCATACCGCAAGAGCCATTATCTCCAGAGAGCACACAAAATTTATTTATCTTGAAAAGGACGATGAAGTTCTTTATCAGGAAGCTGAACAGCAGGGCGATGAGGAAGAGGGCGATGATGATATCAAGCTCGATATGAAAACCGTCTATGAATTCGCTATTGAGAGCCCTCTGGATGAAATCGCTTTCATTCTGCAGGCAAGAGATCTTAATAAGCGCGCTGCGGAACTGGCGCTTTCAGGAGACTATGGTCATTCATTAGGCGCCATGATTAAAAATCGCGGAGCCCGATATTTCGGCGATACAACGGTTGCCCATATGATTGCTTACACTTCTGCGGCATGCGACGCACGTATGGGCGGTGCGACGATCGCGGTTATGTCAAATTCCGGAAGCGGAAATCAGGGGATTACCGCGACGCTTCCTGTGGTCTCCTATGCGGAAGACTGTGACGCTTCAGAAGAACAATTGATCCGAGCGCTTACGCTGAGTCACCTCACCAGTATTTACATCAAGCAGAATCTCGGAAGGCTTTCCGCTTTATGCGGATGCGTCGTGGCATCCACCGGCGCTTCTTCCGGCATTACTTGGCTGATGGGCGGCAAGTTCCCGGAGGTCTGCGCAGCAATTAAAAACATGATCGCTAACTTGGCAGGAATGCTTTGCGACGGAGCAAAGCCCGCATGTTCACTTAAAATTTCTTCCGGCGTATCAACGGCAATGATGTCTGCGCTGCTCGCCATGAATGAACACTGCGTTTCCGAGATGGAAGGCATCGTGAGTGACGACATTGATCAGACCATTAGGAATCTGACATCCATTGGCAAAGAATCCATGATGGAAACGGATAAGCAGGTTCTGCAGATCATGATCTGTAAATAGCTGACTTATTTTCCACTATTAATAGAGCGAATAGACTGGAATCCGCCGTTGCGTTTCCGGTCTTTCTGATTATTTCCATCCTTATCGCTGATGAATTTAAGGAGCCCGCTTTTAATTAAGCCGATTGTTTTGCTGCGCACTATCGCTAATTGAGCAGTGATCTCTATATGCTGGAAACCGCGGCGCTGAGGCAGCTTTTTAGCGCTTTTGAAGTTATTGCAAAATTATCGAGCAGCTCGGCGTCTTTTTCATCTTCGTATAAATCTCTTCTGGTCTCAATCATGACTGAAGAAACTCTCGGATCGCTTAGATAGAAGGCCTGCGGTACCAATGCTCCGCTAAAAGGTGCATTTAGCCCGGTATCAAAGGTTTTATTAAAGGATTGATAAAACGCTTCAGAGATTTCGGAAGATGTGTGATAGGGGTCTGTACCGATACACACTTCCGGACGATCTTTTAACAAGGGACCTTCATAAGGAAGCTGCTCAGAGGAAAAACTATGTAGATCGATGATGAGGGCCTTCCCGTAACGGCTCAGCGCGTCTTTAACTTTACGCGTTAGCGTGTAGTGATGCGGATAGTAGTACTCTCTCAAAAGACGACTTCTTTCAGCCGCAGAGAGTTCTCGTCTTAATGTCTTGAGATCGTGAGTTTTTTGATAGATGACGCCCATACCAATGCCGGACATGCTTTCCAGGCTGTCGTCAGCGAAGCGCTCAACATCTACCACTAAACGACTGATCGGACTGACAACTGTTTGTTCGACAGGTATTCCGTTTGAGTATAGTGCGAGGGTCCAAAAATCAGTCATCTTGACGAACTCTTTCTGGAGCGACTCCGTACTTAATATAAACTGGTTCCGGATGTCATATGGAACATGAGTTGAATCATGCGGAACATGGAAAATAACCCATTTGGGAAAATTAAATTTCATTTTTTTCTTCGAATCAAAAATAAAACTTATGGGTCTAGAGTGTAGATGCCGCTGATGAAATGATGATTAATAATGCTGAGTTTTAATATATTGAAGAAAGGCGGTATCTGAGGCTTGAAGTCCGTAACAGATTGGAGAAACTTACTTAGAGCAAGAAGTTTAGTGTTTCAAATACAGCGAAGGCTGGGATGCACATTCCCGGCAATGGTTAGGGATTTGCTGCAGATAAGAGCAGAGATTAAATGTTTTGGGCTTTTTTATGGGGATTCGGGCAGACTGAAGAGGATAGATCGGTATCAAAGACGTGAAGTGTTGATTTATAAAGCGCTGATGTGATTATTCGACAGCTTTTAATTCTCAAAGTTTATTTTGTAGTACTTAGAGGCAGACTCTAAGGCAGACTCTACATCAAGTTTAATTAGGCTCTATATTTTCTGCCGCTGCGATTGAATGAAATCGCAGACCGATAAAAATCCCGCCGAAGCGGGACGAAACGAGGGCCTTCTACTTTCGAATTTTATATCCGATCTGCATTAGGTACGTCGCAAAGCCCGCGGATAAGATGCCGAAAAAACTGACGATAAAAAGACTGACCCAAGGATTAAAGTCGCTCTGCGAGAAAAATCCATATCGGAACCCGTCAATGATGTAGAAAAACGGATTGAATCTAGAAAGCGTCTGGAAAATTGGCGGCAGCTGGTGAATCGAGTAAAACACTCCGGAAAGAAATGTCAGCGGCAGAATCACAAAACTCTGGAACGCTCCGATCTGATCAAATTTGTCTGCCCATAATCCGGCGATCAGACCGAGAGAACCCATCAGCATCGCGCCCATAAAGGCAAAAATTAAAATCCATAAAACATGCTGCATGGGAGGCGCTGACCAAAACACCGAAGCCAGCAGCACGCCGCCGCCCACGATAAGCCCTCGTACCACGGAGGCGCCGATCATCGCAAGAGAAAGCTCCCAGCCGGAAAAGGGCGGAAGCTGAATAAATATCAGACTCCCCATGATCTTGGACGACAGTACCGATGAGGAACTGTTGCCAAATGCGTTCTGCAGCAGCGTCATCATGACGAGACCCGGAACTAAAAAGTGCAGATAATTGACGCCGTCAAAGGTCGGCATGCGGCCGGATAAAACCTGACCGAATACTGTCAGATATAAAACGCCCATCAGCACCGGCGCAAAAATCGTCTGCAGCGCAATCTTCTTAAACCGCAGTATCTCCTTTTCCAGTAATGTCAGAAAAGAGGCGCCGGGACGATACGGCTGCGGTTTGATCTTGTATTGGGTCATTCGTCGGTAATCCTCAAAAATACTTCTTCTAAGTTCGCTTTGCCCAGCTCCAGCCCTTCAGGCTTAAGGCCGGCCGCTTCCAGAGCCTCTAAAAGGCGGCGAAGTTCTTCCGGGCCGCTGTAGGACATGGAGTAAAACCCATTGGGAAGCTTCTCGCATCGGAAAGGAAAATCTTTTGGCAGCGGAGCTGACAGCGCGAACGCCACACGATCTTTTGAATATTCTTTTAAAAGTACCTGTGTGTCCTCAAGCGCCGCGACTCGGCCGTGATTAAGAAGTGCGACCCTTCGGCAAAGCCGCTCGGCTTCCTCCAGGTAATGCGTTGTCAAGATAATCGTGTGCCCCTTGCGGTTGAGATCTTCCATAAACTCCCAAAGACGGTGGCGCAGCGCAATATCAACGCCCGCGGTCGGTTCATCAAGAACAATAAGAGGAGGGCGGTGCACCAGCGCCTGAGCGATCAGCACGCGCCGCTTCATGCCGCCCGAAAGCCGCATCACACTCTCCTTTTTCTTGTCCGAAAGATCGAGAACCTCTAAAAGTTCATCAATCCATTTGTCGTTATTCCTCAAACCAAAGTAGCCGCTTTGCAGCCGCAGTGTCTCGTAAACGGACAGGAACGGATCAAAGGTGATTTCCTGCGGAACAATACCGACGCACATTTTGAAATTTCGCCAGTCCCGATGAATGTCGTAGCCAAGGATGGAGATTTCTCCACAGTCTGGGTTAACCGTCTTGGCTAATACGCCGATAAGCGTGCTCTTGCCGGCTCCGTTTGGGCCGAGCAGACCAAAGAAATCTCCTTGTTCGATGGAAAAGGAAATATCGGTCAGAGCTTTTTTCTCACGGCCGCTCTGATGAAAGGTTTTCGAAAGGCCCTTGATACAGAGAGCCGCCGGGTTGCTGGTTGCCAAATTAAACCTCCGCGTCGTTCAGCTAAAAGGTTGAAGAGAGAGGGACAGAAGCGGGAAGAAGCTCTGCATCCGTCCCAAGCGTTTCAATTAAAGAAGATGCTATTTCCTCGGAACGCCGTCAAGCCACGCCTGACCCTGATTGGGCGAATACACACTCTGCTCAATCAGATCTTCCGTACGCACAGATCCTTTAGAGAGCACTCCTGTCAGCGCTTCCGTGAGAAGCTGCGCCATCGTGACGTACCAGAACTGTCCCGCGACGGTCGGAATAAAGAGATCGTCTTTCTTCTCTAAAAGTCCAGCCCTAATCCATTGATCGGTAACGGGTTTCAGCGGTTTTTCGATTTCGACTCCGAACGCTTCTCCGATTGCTTTAAGAGAGAACGGACCGGATTCAACGCTCGAAGCCAGTGTGCGGAGCAAATACCAGTTTTCCTGAGGCTTCATCATCACAAAGACCGGTTTCTGGTCCTTCTCAACCATTTCGTTCCATTTGGAGAGTTTGCGCTCCTGCATCCAGCTGTGTCCGCTGAGTTTGCCGCCCGCGCCGCATCCGAACGGAAGACAGTCCAGAGAACCTTTGGCTAAGGAATTGTAGATATTGCGCTCTCTCGCGGTTCTTGCCCAATGCGTGTTGGTGAGACGCCGCCACTCGCCGTGCGCGGAAAACACTTCCACGCTGCGCGCAAACATATCGGCGGCTTCCGCAAGCGTTGCAGCGGGCTCCAGCAGCCCCGCCTGAATTCTCTTATTCAGAGGAGACTTTTCAAACACATTGAGCTGATAGCAGTCGACGCCGTCGATTGGAAGTTCCGAAGCGATCTTCAGATCGCTCTCCCAAGCAGTACCTTTTTGTCCGGGGAACCCAAAGAGCAGGTCGATGACGACAGCGGCCTGCCTATTCGCGGCAATCTCTTCGAGTCTGCGGATGACGCGTTCCGGCGTATCGATGCGCTGCATCTCTTTGCGAATCTTCGCGTCAAAGCTTTGTACGCCGAAAGAAAACCGGTTGACGCCTCCCTCGAGCGACGCTTCGAGCATTTCGTCCGTCATGTTATGGACTCGTCCTTCGACAGTAATTTCGCAGTCATCGGAGAGGGGAAGATATTTTTTTGCAGCGATGAGCAGCTCTTTTAATTGTTGGGGAGGAAGAGCGGTCGGAGTTCCGCCGCCAAAATATAAGGCTTTGATCGGCGCGGAGTTCTGAGCGGGGCGCCCGCTCCAAAGCGCGAATTCGCGAATGAGGTTGCGGCAGTAGCGCTCTGATTCTTCCGCGGTCCAGGGATTCTGATAGAACATGCAGAATAAGCAGCGGCTTTCGCAGAAAGGAATATGTACGTAGGCAAGCGCTTCTTTTCTGCGGGGCTCATGCGACTTCTTCTCCAGATAGTTTCGAGCCGTGCTCCAAAGCATCGGAATACCGAAAGGCCCTGAGTGGACAGTAGCCTTTGCCGGGAATGCGTGGTGCAGCGCGTTCTCTTCATTGGCAAAGTACGCATCCATATTTTTCTGCTTCATCAGAAGTTTTTTAAATAACTGAACTCCGGTTTCAAACGAGGACATCGAGCACTCCTGTTAAAGAAGCCATAAGCCGTCTGATACGGCGGTAATGACCGTTGTTTAATGCTCAGGGACCTTTATCAAGGTCCCTAAAAAATCTGCATTCGGCAAAGGCGTTTTCCCTCGTAATCTCAGTGAGAGTCTCGGGCCGTACGCGGATTGCCTGACAATTTAGAAATTCATTCTAACGAACAAAAATCGATGCAATCGTATATGCACTTAGGGCGGAAATAGAGCGCTATTTAGTAAAAAAATCGATAAAACAGGAGGTTATAAGACATGTGGTTCAATATCTTAGGGAATACGATAATGAGAATTAATCTCAATAATGTAAATAAGTTAAACAGAAAGGCAGAAAATTGTACGTTTTTAATCACTTTTTCTAAGAATTCCCTAAGCTTGAATCTTTTTAGACGATGCAAAGGATGACCTTAGGGCTTTTGCTGAGAACAGGATTAAAATAAAAATATCCTGTATATACAATAGGATAAATAATTTTAGCTTTATCATAATATGATCCGTTTTTTGGAACAACTGATCTGATGGAAGAACAATTGATCATCGGGAGAATCGCTTTAGTTTAAGTTTTATTGGATAAATGTCTCATATTTATCCTTTAAATGTTAATAAAAGTTATATCTAATAATCAAATAGATAAATAGACGATTCACAAATACACCTGAGGCTGATCAGGGTTTTTTCTAATGAGAATAAGAAGCATTCAAGCAAATTTTTAGAATATGATTCGACGAATGAGAATCATTATCGATTAAATATTTAAGTTTTTGATAAGTTATGAATGCGAGAGAAGAGACGCCTCAGGTGAAACAGAAAACCGTCATCGATTTTCGTAAACCTTTCAACGCGCCGCAGGAACAGCCTTGGTTTGCCCGCGTTACCGACAACCCGATAACGGACGCTTTCCCGGAATCTATTGATATCCATCCCGGACTCGACGCTTCACCGGTTTTACCGACGGAACTTCCTTCCGTTCTCAACAGACTGACCGAGCAGCCGAGAAAACGCAGAACCGTTGCCTATATCAATGTGCCTTACTGCGAAACACGCTGCCTGTACTGCCTTTTCTATATCAAGCCTTACCGCACGAAAGAGGAAAGCGCGGCATACGCGGACACCTTAATTAAAGAGATGCAGCTCTGGGCGGATAAACCCGTTCAGAATAAAGAACCGGTGCACGCCGTCTACTTCGGAGGCGGTACGCCGACCGCGCTCGAAGCATCTGATATTCGACGCGTGCTTGAAGCCGTCAGAAAGTACCTGCCGCTCGCAAACGATTGCGAAATCACCTACGAAGGCAGATTGTCCGGATTCGGTGACGACAAGATGGAAGCTGCGATCGAAGGCGGCGCAAACCGCTTCTCGCTCGGCGTGCAGACGTTTGATACCAAAGTGCGTCAGGCGGTCGGTCGCCGCTCTTCTAAAGAAGAACTCATCCGAAGGCTTACACGCCTGATGAGCTATAGCCAGGCCGCTGTCGTGATCGACCTGATATACGGCTTCCCGTATCAAACATTGGAAACCTGGCTTGAAGATCTTCAGATTTCTAAAGATCTGGGTCTGGACGGAGTTGACTGCTATCAGCTCCGAGTCTTTGAGCGTTCTCCTCTCCACAAATACATCGCCAACGGCAAACTGTCCGCAGGTCCGGATCACGCGATGCGCGCGCGTATGTTCCGTGAGGCGGTCTTTCAGATGCGTGAAGCCGGATGGAGCCGTCTTTCAATCAGTCACTGGGCATCCAATACACGCGAAAGAAATTTCTATAACTATTACGCTAAAACTCGTACCGACTGTCTCGCTTATGGCCCTGGGGCGGGTGGAGTGATCGACGGATTCAGTTACATGCAGCATCGCGCGCCTGATGCATGGATAAAGAGCGTCGAAGAGGGCGTAAAGCCGATCGCGATGATGATGCGGCCCTCCAAAAACTGGGAACTGGGTCGAGCGGTTGCCGAGCAGATGGAGCTGAATTACTTCAATCCGTCTGCGCTCGCTAAAGAATTCTCCCCGCAGCTTAGTAAAGCTTTCGAACCGATCACAGAAAATTGGACGGAAGCCGGACTGCTGCTGCCGTTTTCTGAAAGATACGAACTGACCGTGGCCGGTCAGTTCTGGCAGGGACGGATGACGCAGCACATTCTCAACCATATTAAAAATACCAACTTATGACCTCTAAAATCCAAACTTTTAAATATTCAGCAGCCGCGGCGGCGCTGATCGCGGCATTTTCCTCGCAGGCCCAGGAAGTTCAGAAAGCGGCCGAAGTGACCGTAACCGCCGGACGCATAGAGCAGCAGCTCCTAGATGTGCCGATGAGCGTATCGGTGCTCACGCAGGAGGAAATTCGCAATTCTTCTGCCCGCAATATCGGTGAGCTCCTCGCCGATGTCCCCGGAGTTGAAGTCACCGGAGACGGCTCTCAGGGCTTAAAGCGCGTTCAGATCCGAGGTGAAGATGCGTTTCGAAGCCTCATCCTTATTGACGGACAGCGTGTCTCGGAACATAAGTCGATGTCCGGCCCGGCGCTTTTAATTGATCCTTCATCGGTTGAACGCATCGAAGTCATCAAGGGGCCGGCCTCCGTGCTCTATGGCTCAGATGCTATTGGCGGGGTGATTAATATCATCACAAAGAAGGGAGGTAAAAAGTCCTTTGAAGCAGAAGCTTCTGTCGGCTGGAATGGCGCAGGCCATGGCTGGGAAGAGTCAATTTCTCTCGGCGGAGACTATAAAGGTCTTAAGTACCGACTGAATGCCGGCTATCAGAGCCACGGCGATATCAAGACGCCGCTTGGATACCAGAAAGGAACGGATTTTCGTCAGAAAAACTTAGGTGCTTTCCTGAGCTACGACTTTAATGAGCATTTTACTGTCGGCATGAGTGCTGATACCTTTGACTCCGATATTAATTCTTCCAGCTGGGACTATGAGCAGGATCCGGATAATGAATTCTTCGTCCGTATTCCTAAATGGAAACGCGATAAAGTCGCGCTCTTTGCCGAAGGCAAAGATCTGACAAGCTATCTCACCCGAGTTCGCTGGGACGGCTTCTGGCAGAACAACCATAAGCAAATGCGAAATTACGTCGGAGCCTCGGTTAGAACACCGATGTATAACATGAATGTGGTGACCGATTCCGCCGCAAATAACAAGATTCGTACGCTCGGAACAAGTCTGCAGGCGGATTGGCAGCTGGCGATAACAATACGCTTATCACTGGCTACGAATTTACTCAGGACACGTTAAAGGCTTCAACGGATGCCGCCTTCACCCAGAAAATGCAGATGGGTCCCATGACAATGCTGGACACCGACTACGTCACGAATCGTTATGTGGAAGGAAAGGAAATCACGAATGCCGTGTTCGCCGCCATGGAAACCGAGTTACCCATGGATTTCACAATGAACTACGGTGTGCGCTACACATTCGTGAATTCTAAACTGACCAATGCAAGCGCTCTGCGCAACGGACACAGAACGACACCCGCGGGAACAACTAATTACGTGAATACCCCCGTGGATGATGCGGGCTCGGTCGGCAGCAACAATGAAAGCCGCCCTGTCTTCAATTTAGGCTTTATCTGGAAAGGAATTGAAGATACGTCGATTCGTGCTCAGTGGTCTCAGGGTTTCAGAGTTCCAAACCTGCAGGAGAAGTTCCTGATTAACAGTATGGGCGGCGGAACGGTTTACGGCAATCCTGATCTGAAGCCGGAAAAATCCAACAACTTCGAAATTGGTGCCCGCTACAGCGGCACTTATGTCGATGCCGACTTCGCAGTTTTCTATAACCTTGCGGACGACTATATCTCGACAGAAATCCTCAGCGGCTCAAGCTCTGACGTCTATCGCTATGTGAACGCAGATAAGGCAAAGACATTCGGTACGGAACTTTCCCTGAACTTCAAAGTGAACGAGTACATCAATCCGTATGCGTTCTTCTCTGTGATCAGAAGAAAAACCGAATGGGCAAACGGCGTTTCCACTTATGATTCCGGCACACCGGCCTTTACCGCGCGCTACGGTCTGAGAACCGATGTCCCGCTCTTTAACGGCCGCTGGACAACGGATACTTATCTGAGAAGTTCGACCGCCAAGAAAACTTACTCGGTTTCGAGCGATGAGACAACGCGTATCGCAGGCTACACCACGTTTAACTTCGCGACCGCCTATCACTTCGGACCGAAGAAAGCCTACAGCGCTAACTTTGAAGTGCTGAACATTACTAATCAGCTCTACGGCTATGAGATTTCTATTTATGAGCCCGGACGCCGTGTGAACTTCAAACTCAGCGCTAAGTACTAACCTGAACCGGATTCATCCTGTAACTGACATGACTGATGAAATGACGTTAAACGCCGCGGCAGTCGGCCGTAAAACAAGATTTTCCGACCGCTGGTCCGCTAAAGATCTGGTCGTTATCGGAATCTTTGCGGCTGCCGCCAAAATTTCTACTGTTTTAATCGCCATGGTGGGAGGAGGGATGAATCCTGTTTCGCTTCTGCTTAAAAACATGGTGTTCACGACACTCTTGGTCGTGATGCTCTTCAAAGTGAAACAGAGCGGAACGTTGACGCTCTTTGTGATCGTGAGCACTCTCGTGAATTTCCTTCTTCTCGGAGGAAACATTACGCTTATCGTCCCGATGCTTTTTGCGGCGCTTCTCAGCGAACTCCTTATGGCCTCGGTACGTAAAGCAGGACTGCCGGGCAGTGTTTACTGGGGCGTCGGCTGCTTTGATCTGATCTGCAAATTCGGCTCTCTCGGCATTTCATACCTGATGATGCGCGAGTCGCCCGCGCTGATGGCTGTGGTGATCCCAATTGTGATCATCGGCTATGTAGGCTCACTGATCGGTCTTTGGACCGGATATCGTTCAACTAAGGAATTAAGACATGCGGGCATCATTCGCTTCTAACCCGACATCTCCGCTTAATCGGATAGACGTGCGCGTTAAAATGCTGATTGCGGCCGCTGCCTCGATTATGACGGTGGCGATTTCTTCTGAAGCCGCTCAGTACCTGCTTTTTGCAAGCTCTTTTGTATATTTGCTTTTATTAAAACGACCGAAGATTATCGCGGTGAGCTATTGCGCCTGTATTCTGATGATGGCGCTTTCCGCGGGCTTCGGATATCTGATTTCCATTTGGTTCCCGGCAATGGGCAAGAGCATGTCGCTGTCCTCCATGCTGGTTCCGTTTCTTCGCGGTTTTACCATGCTTAACGTGGTGCTTCCGCTTGCTTTTACCGGAAGACTCCAGACCATTCTCAGCGGACTGCAGAAACTGAGACTGCCGTTTGTGATTTATCTTCCCTCGGCAGTCATCATCCGGTTTATTCCGACGTTTATGAATGACATCCGTCAGATTTGGGAGTCGCTTAAAATCCGCGGCTATAAGATCAATCCGTGGACGTGCACCATTCATCCGTTCCAAACCACGCGTCTTTTATTTACGCCGCTTCTTTTCCGCGCGCTTAAAACCAGCGATGAGCTTGGCATCGCGGCTGAGCTTAAAGGTTTAAATTCCGGCTCTTCCGCGGGAAGGGCAGCCGCAGCTTCCTTCACGCGAAATGATTATCTGATCATTGTTTTAATCGTCCTGATTTGCGCGGCTGCTGCGGTTCTTCAGTTCTATTTCCCTAACTCCGCGCCGGCGGCAATGAAGTAATGATTAATTTAGACCATGTTACCTATCAGTATCCTTTCAGCTCGCGCTGCGCGCTTGAAGATATTTCTCTTAACGTCTCTGCGGGAGAAGTGGTGCTCGTGACCGGTGTTTCCGGCTGCGGCAAATCCACCCTGATTCGGCTTATTAACGGTCTTTGTCCGCATTATTACGGAGGATCGCTCAAGGGCAGCGTCAAAGTCTGCGGGAGAGATAATAAAGCAGAGAAACTCAGCGACATCTCGCATCGGGTCGGCACGCTTTTTCAAAATCCGGAAAGTCAGTTCTTCGCGCTTGGCGTGGAGGAGGAAATGGCTTTTATGTCTGAGTGCCGGGGCACTGATCCCAACGAAATTGACCGAAAGATCGCTGACGCCGCAAACCGCTTCGGACTGAACTCAGTACTGAAGAACACGATTCACGAGCTTTCTCAGGGCCAGAAGCAGAAAGTTGGTTTGGCTTCTCTGATGATGGAACCTTTAAAAGTGCTGATTCTGGATGAACCGACCGGAAATCTGGATCCGGAATCGACGGAAGATTTAGCCCGAGAAGTTCAAAAGCTGAAAGAGCAGGGTTCCGCGATTCTCGTTGTCGACCATCGCCTGTATTGGCTAAAGGACGTTGCGGACCGAGTGATTGTTCTTGAAAAGGGAAGAATCATCCGGGAAGGGACGTTTAATGATCTTGATCCGGCATTCCGATCGAAAGTCGGTCTTCGGGAAATCTCCGTCACGGACTGCAGAGATACGCTTCCCGTGCCCATGAGCGCAAGCCACCCGATCCTCAGTGTGCGGGATCTGACTTTTGAATATCCCGGAAGGGCTGTCATGCGGCACTTTAATATGGAGCTGCCCAAAGGGATCTGCGGCGTTTTCGGAGAAAACGGCGCGGGTAAAACCACCTTGGCCCGCCTGCTCACCGGTCTTAATAAGGCCAAGGAAGGATCGTTCGCGATCCGAGGACAAAAACTTAATCAAAAAGAATGCCTCAGGCATGTCGCCGTAGTGCTGCAGAATGCCGATCATCAGCTTTACATGCGCACGGTCTTTGAGGAACTTCAGACGAGTCTGGAGGCGGCAGGATGCAAAGGAGGTTCTCGCGCCGCCGAAGAGCTGCTCGGCTTATTTGATCTGCAGGATCTGAAGGACAGACACCCGCATTCGCTCTCCGGCGGACAAAAGCAGCGCCTTGTGATCGCCTGCGCTTTTGCTAAAAATCCGGATGTGATTATTTTGGATGAACCGACAAGCGGGCTGGACGGCGCAAATCTGAAACGCATTGCTTCAGCTCTGAAGAGACTCTCCGACGAAGGAAAGGCGGTACTTGTGATTACGCATGACCTTGAACTGATTCAGATGGTCTGCCAAAGCGCGGTGACCTTGAAAAAACTCCCGACAACCCAAAACACGATTAATTAACTTTTTAAATTGGAAAGAAAAATGACAGAAACAGAAAAACAGGCAAAGATTCAGGAAGTGATCCATTCGGGCCGTCCCGTCACGCTTGACACGCTTGCGGCCGCCATCGGGGCCACTGCGCTCGAGGCCGCGCACGCTCTGCCGGAAGGTATGTGCACTTTCGCGCCGGGCAGTGATTTCGAAAAAGTCTGGCAGCGCATCAGTCAGTGGGAAAAAGCGACCTTTATCGTGATCGCAGGCGGGAACGTCATTGAAGTGGAATCCAAGGTCGCGGTCGGCAAATGCGCCATGGGCTACTACAACCTGATGGGCGGAAAGGCGCCGCTTCAAGGACACTTTAAGTATGAGAATATTGAGGAGATCGGTTTTGTGACCATGCCGTTCATGGGTCGGGAAAGCCATTTTGCCGCTTTCTTTGATAAAGAAGGCCGCTGCGCCTACAGTTTCTATGTCGGCCGTGAAAAACATCAGCTGATCGAGTCGGCCAAGGAGCAGTTCCTCGCGCTCCAGGCTGAATACAAATAACGGATTAGGAGCAAAAATGAAAATCTTGACTGTCTACTCATCCCTGACAGGCAACACTGAGAAGATTGCCAAAGCGATTTCCGAAGCGCTGCCGGGTTCGCAGCTGAAGAAACTTCCGACGGATGTTAATCCTCAGGAATATGACCTGATCTTCTGCGGATTTTGGTGTGACAAAGGTCATCCGGATGAACTGTGGGAAGAGTTTTTTAAAAACATCGGCTCGGTGCCTACAGCGGTCTTCGGAACGCTTGGCGGAGATCCTAATAGCGAGCGCGGCCGCGCGTTCGCCTCTAAAGTTTTAGAGCGTATTTCTGCGCCCAACATTCTCGGTCTCAGCTTATGGCAGGGCAAGGTTGATTCCAAGATTTTGGAAATGATGGCCAAGATGCCGGGCGCAAAACCGATGACGCCGGAGCGTAAGGCAAAACTTGCTGAAGCCGCAAAGCATCCCACGCCGCAGGATCTCGGCGAAGCTGCCGAATGGGCGCTTTGCATGCGGAAAGCTGTTGAAAAATAATAAAAATCAAGCGTCATGAACTTTACACAGATATACGATCTTATCGGATGTGCCGGCGTTGTCCTCTTTATCGTCGGTATCGCGGCGGTGTACATCACCGTCTGGAATATTATTTATTTAAGAGGTGTACTGAGGAGCTTCAAACAGAGTTTCCGCGGAATGGAAAACACGACCGCGGAACGGATTCGCCGCGCGTACGGCAAGAGCACCAATCCGCTTATCTGTATTGTTCGCGATGTGGTGACGACGCACGCGGCTCACTCTGAAGATATTCGAGCGGAGGTCGCATATCTGTTTCATAAGAACTTCAAGCCGGTCAACAACGCGCTGACTTGGCTGAAACTGATTGCCGCGGTTTCCCCGCTGCTCGGACTGCTTGGCACCGTTCTTGGTATGGTTCGTGTATTCAGAGCGATTGCGGAGAACGTTTCTCCTGATCCGACCATGCTCGCGGCCGGCATTTGGACGGCGCTTGTAACAACAGTCATGGGTCTTGTGGTTGCGATTCCTGCTCTGATGGCCTATTACTATCTGACGCTGCGCATTAAGGAGCTCAGAATCGAAGCGGTCGAATACAGCTACCGTTCTCTCGAATCCGCAAGGGTCGCGGCTAAGTATGAGGCGGAGCAGGCTGCAGCCTAGGAGCACCGGATGTTTGATGAATTCGATGAAGAACCCAGAATCGACCTGACGCCTCTGATTGACGTGATTTTCATGCTGGTGATTTTCTTTGTCATGACGATGACGTTCAGCAAACCGGTGCTCGACCTTGTGCTTCCGTCCGCGGACAATTCGGTTGTGCGCAAGAAAGAGGCCGAGCTGGTATTAAATGTTAAATCCGACGGGTCGATTTATCACGAAGGCGCTCTTGTCATGAAAGAGGATCTGCCGCAGTTCCTCGACGAACACCCGGACGGGATGCTGAACCTTATGATTGACGAGAAGGCGCCCTTCGAGTCATTCGTTTCTATTGTTGATGTGGCAAAGCACAAGCGAGGAGGCCGCTTTGTCATCAGCACCAGAGCCGCGGAGTCGGTTAAATGAGATCAGTGCCGCGGGAGGATAAAAATGTCCGCAAAGCCAAACGAATCGCAAAGGTTTTAGTGCTATTGGCGTTGGGTTTCATTTTTTGGCTGATCAGAGGGCATAAAGATGAAACAGTTGTTCCGGTTCAGCCGATGCAGCTGATTGAGCTTTCCTTTGAGCAGTTTGTGCCTCCGCAGCCGGCGCCCGAGCCTCAGCCGGAAGAAAAGCGGCTGTTAGCGGAGGACTCAGATCTAAAAACTGCTCCGGAACCAGAGCCTAAACCCGAACCTGAACCGGAACCCGTCAAGGAACCTGAGCCGATACGCGAACCGGCAAAACCGCCGGAACCGGTGAAGCCGGAGCCCGTGAAGCCTAAAAAGGCAGTGAAAAAAGAAATTCAAAAGACAGTTAAGAAGACTGTGACTCAGGATCCTCCTACTCAGTCGACGTCCGCAGCTAAAACCGAAGGCAATGAGAGTGTCAATGAGCTTAAAACCCGCAACACCATTGCTTCTATGCTGGTAGCGCTCGTGGAAAAGCGCAAACGTTACCCGAAAGCGGCGAGAAGGGCCGAGATGGAAGGCGTAACGGAGGTTCTTTTTACTGTCGACAAAACCGGGAAGATAACGGCCGCTTCAGTGAGCCAGGCGAGTGGAAAAGGCCCTCTGGACCGCGAATGCGAGAGTTTGGCAGCGCGTCTCGTCGGTATTGAGCTTGGCGTATCAAATCCCGGACTGAAGCTTACCGTTCCGATTCGTTTCACACTGAGCGACAGTTAATTTGCTTGTGAGAGGTCACAGTTAGACCGAAGACTTTCTCTCGGAGCGGTTGGGATAAGTCGGACCCGGACAGTCGGGTCAGTTTTGGATTTGATTAGCGGAGTTTGGAGGCGCAATCCCTGAAACGGACTTGCTTTGTTAAACTGTCAAAAATTTTTCGTAGGGTGCGCTATGGATAGAATTACCATCTCTCTGGATGAAGAACTTTCTAAGGCCTTTGATAAATATGTCACTTCAGAGGGATATAAAAACCGTTCGGAAGCCATTCGGGATTTGATTCAGGAAAAGCTTCTAGAAGTTCAGCTCGATGCGGACAAGGGACAGTGCGCTGCGGTTGTCTCCTACGGTTACAACCACGAAGAGCGCAATCTGGCTCAGAGGATGGTTAAGCATCAGCACCTGCATACCGAACTTGTGGTTTCTTCTATGCACGTTCACTTAGACGAGCACAATTGCGTCGAAACGGTCGTGCTGCGCGGAGCAACGGCCGATGTTAAGGAGCTCGCAAAGAAAATGCTGTCTGAAACACACGTTGCGCACGGCGCGGTCAACTATTTAGTCGCGGACAACTCAGGCCATGTTCACGGGCATCATCACGAAGGCGAGGGCCATTCGCA
This sequence comes from Parasutterella sp. St.1A3, assembly GCF_059728705.1. Lineage (NCBI taxonomy): Bacteria > Pseudomonadati > Pseudomonadota > Betaproteobacteria > Burkholderiales > Sutterellaceae > Parasutterella > Parasutterella sp. St.1A3. The sequence goes on from NZ_BAAGFK010000001.1 coordinate 1,175,466, forward strand.
TTCTTAATTGTCTTTTTTCTAAAACGAAGAGGAGCGGTTTGCGCTCCTCTTTAGTCTTATTTGTTCCGAGTTTTAAATACGTGAACAGGTAAGCGTGATGTAGCCGGCGTATACGAGCAGTAGAAGAATTCCTTGCCAGCGTGAGAATTTGGAAAGGATCATTGCCGGCACAATAGCGATTAATCCGACAAAGAGGCAGGCGGGAAGGTCGATCATGGCCATGGAAGGCGAAATCGGCAGCGGTTTTCCTGCGATAAGGGAGGAGAGCGGCATGATGAGTGTCAGATCAATAATGTTGGCGCCTAAGATATTGCCGATGGAAAGCGCTGACTGACGCTTGATGATGGCGGTAATTGTCGTGATCAGTTCGGGCAGTGATGTGCCGACCGCGACCAGAGTCACGCCGATGACGCGTTCCGGAATTCCGATATGCTGAGCGATCAGACTTCCGTTATCGACAAGGAGCTGAGCGCCGATGATAATGCCGGCAGCACCGAAGATGAATTTTGCAGCGATGACTCCTTTACTGACATTTTCTATTTCATCTTCGCTACGGTCTTTTTTCTGCCGCATATGATGAAGGGCGTCTCGGATATTTTCCCAGATAAAGAGAGCGAATATTGCGATTAAGGCGCAGGATATCGGGATAGAAACCTGACCGAAGAAACCGCAGAGCGCGATCAGAGCTGCGGCAGTGAGCATCAGGATCGACTTCAAAAGGTAAGTTTTACGATTAATGGCGCCCGGCATAAAGATAATAGCGAGAGCCATGATGAGTCCGATGTTCGCAGTTACACTGCCGACAGCATTTCCGATAGAAAGATCTACTTTCCCCTGAGCTGCGGCCATGCAGGATACGAGCATTTCCGGGAGGGTGGTGGCGACACTGACGATAGTCGCACCCACAATAAGTTTAGGAACACCGGTTTTTTCCGCGATCCAAGATGCGGCATCCACAAAATAGTCTCCGCCCTTGATCACAAAGATCAGGCCGAGAACGAATAGGGCGATTGTTATAGCTAATTCCATGTTATTTCAGCTTTTATGTTTATCTATTAACCGTCGGGGTGCTGAACATGGATGAAATAGACACGACCCATGAACAGCCTCCGGCCATCATGAGTCTCGTAAATTAAAGCAAGCCAGGTCTAAGACCAGGATGTTGACTTGCTGCGCAGTGCGCATACTACTCCCTCACGGAAATGGGAATGATATATCAAAAAATAAACCGTCGTCAAAGATTTGGGGTTCAGATTTTGGTTTTCCTGACGGACTGTCAATTGTGAGTTAGCAAACGGTAGGAAAGTTTGATTACGGAAAAGATGAAGAATTTGTGCCGGAAGAGGGGGATTGATTTGAGAAGAGAGGGTGAGGCGCATCATATTTTTTTTAATTTAGGCGTCAGCAAGCGGATAATTTCCGAACTTACGGCTTAAATGTTGAAAATACTGCGCACTGAAGATAATTAAACAAGCACATAGCCCCATTAAATTCAGCAAACAAAAGTTCCAAAGAATAAACGGGCCTGTCGTGCGGTAAAAAGTTTAGCCGGGGATTTTTGATGAACGTTTTCTTCGCCCTCTGGAACAGGCGGATATATATAGGTTTTAGCGGAAGAGGAAGATTTGGCGGAAGAGGGTTTTATTCACGATGTGCCGGCGGAAAACAGTTGATGCATCCGCTTATTCGCGAGCTAATTTGTTTGAGAAAAAGCTCCCTCTGAGAGGGGATACTGAAAATCATACTTATTTTTCTATTAAAACTCGTATCTTAACGTCGCGCGTGGATTATCTCTCTCTCCGCAACGTTGGTACGAGGATGATCTTGTAATCAATATACAAGTCTCCTGTGTCTGCTCAGCCCTGTATAGTTTTACGCCGATCGGGAGCGTAATCGATGTCTCCGATTGGCTGTCGAGGGTCGAGAGTTACTAGGCCGAGCTGAACAAGCAATTAAATTCTGCGAGCAGAACCACAAATGAACAGCAACCTTGAATTTCGGATGTAGGCCAATCTGTGGGCCATTTTGTTTTGATCTTTGGAAAGCCACATGGATATTGAGGTATTGGCGGAAGAGGTGTCTTCCGCTATATGCCGTTATATGTTATCTCAAACCTATGACATAGATATGCCAAAACTATGACAAATCCCCGTAAATAAAGAGGTTCGGCAGTAAGTCTATTTTTTTATTCGGCTCATAGTGTGGACATACTGGGACATCTATAGGACAATTTTAATAAAATTGTGGGGGTCCCAATTGGGGGACGGTTTGAAGGAACTGGATAATGGCGCCGAAATTTACTCTGAAAAAAATTCTGTCACTGGCTGATGGTCGTTATTCTACGGATGAGAAAGGGCTATCACTGAAAATTCGTGGTGTACGACGATCGTGGATTTACCGTTACACGTTTGACGGTAAACGTCAGGAAATCAATATTGGGAACGCCAGAGAAATTTCTCACCAAAAGGCGCTCGAGAGAATAACGAAAATAAAATTAGAGTTAATCGACGGGAAGGATCCGAAAACAAAGAAATCGGCGCCGGTCTGTGGAGACAGTTCAATTAAATTTGAGGATTTTTATGAATCGGCGATCCATGAAATCGCATCCGTGAAATTGTGGAGGAATAAAAAACATGCGCAGCAGTGGCTCAATACAGTTCGAGATTATGCGGTTTCGGGGTTGACGGGGCTAGAAGTCCGTGACATTACAGTGAATGATATTGCTCGCGTTTTAAAACCCATTTGGACAACTAAAACCGAAACTGCCAGCAGAGTGAGAGGCCGGCTTGAGAGCATTTTTTCTTATGCTATTTTGACTGGCGTTTATCAGGGTGCAAATCCTGCAGCATGGAAGGGTTCACTAGCGCTGCTCCTGCCGCCAGTTTCAAAGATTAAAAACGTGGTTCACCATGAATCTATGCCTCATGCGGAGTTGAAGGAACGAATCGGGCAAATTTATCCTCCAACCGGACCTGCAAGAGCGCTGATCCTGTTCACAATTTTAGCGGCATGCCGTATTGGAGAATCGGCGCCGGCTAAATGGGATGAAATTGATTTTGAAAATAGGATTTGGACCGTGCCCCCCGAAAGACGAAAAGACGGGAAGAGCGAGGGGCACCGTGTGCCATTGACGGCGCATATGATTGAGATATTGAACGGTCTGCCTAGGACCAGTGAATTCGTTTTTGCGTCGTTTGGCGGCCACGTGAGTAAAGAGAGTCCGCGAGTAATTATTCAGAAAGTTTTCCACACTCATGCGACGATGCACGGTATGAGGTCGACGTTCAGAGATTGGGCAGCAGAGAATTTAATTCATGATGTGCTTGCAGAAAAACAGTTGATGCACGCGACAGGGAGCGAGGTCGTGCAGGCATATCAGCGATCTGATTTGCTGGAGAAACGGCGTTCTATGATGGAGCAGTGGGATTCATATCTATTTTCCAGCTCAGAATAGATCTCAACAAACGCACAAGGCCGGCTCCTTGCGGATACCGGCCAATTTTCAGCTTACAGCTTCGTGCGGATTAACTCCCATAACACCAGAACGAGGATGATTTTGTAATCAATATACAAATCACCTGTCCATATTATCGTGTTATGTGCGATAATCTCCCACGAGGAATTAAATGGTGTTAGCATTTACGTACCTCATGAAAAATTGACTCTGCCCGTGCTGGTAACACGGGCTTTGTCGTTTCTACACCCTTTCGGGACCCTTACGGCTTGCGCCGCAATCCTTTGCTAATTCCTGAAATTAAGGGATTGGCGCAGGTTTCAGGGCTGAGATTTCAACGCCTTTGCATTTATTCTTTGTGGTTCGATGATTGTAACCCGGTTTCTTCTGCAGCCGTTTCCTGCTCCTAAAAAACTAATGAGAGCATCGCTCTCACTAGTTATATTGCTCGCTGCGTTATCTGCCACTAAACAGGCGCTCCCATCCTGTCGATAATTGCCTTGATGTCACGAGATCTCCAAAGTTTTTCTTGACGGAATCCGCGGCCTGGAGCGGGTAGGATGCCGTCCTTTGTCCATCGTGAAATTGTTTTCAACGAAACACCAAAGAACTCTGCGAGCTGATGCTTATCTAATAACAGGTGATTTTTCAGAATCTCGTTGTTGTATCGGTTTTTGTTTCTTTCAACTTGTGCCGGTGTCATGATTAGTCCTGTTTAGTTGATTTACTGACTTGTTCCTTAGACTCATCGATAGCCATGATCTGCCGGAAGAGAGTATTTTTTAGATCCTTGGCGCCGGCTACGTCGCTCTTATGAGTCGCGTTGTTTGACTGCGCAATCAGAAAGTAATTGAGCATGCGCATAACCAGAAGCGCCTCCTGTTTGGTTAACTCAACTTTTTGCATTTTTCTCTCTCCGTTTTCTTTAGATTTTCGAGCGCTTTTCTATGCGCCCAATCGAATTCATTCATCGTCCGTCTCGGCGATAACGTCATAGCCTCTTTGAGCATCGGGATGATGATTGCGAATGCAGCGCTGATTGCCTTCAATTCGTCACCCGTGGCGATGAATCTTGTGGTCTTTTTCTCATACTTTCGATCAATCAGTGCGTCGAGCGCGTGCTTCCCATTGGTGAGTATCGGGAGAACCTCTGAGAGCTCCAGCTGATCCAGCGTCTCAAATCTCTGATGGACGAGGCCGATCGCCCAAATCAGAACATCCTCGATCCAGTCGATTTCATGATTTGTGGCGTTACCCGTGGGAAGCGTGCACTCAACATAGAGCGCAACGTCGTTCAGCTGAGCTTCGCACTGGCGCCGTTGCTCTTCCGAGTAGTAAGGACCGACGCGGACGGTTATCGGTTTGTATTTCTTGTCACGTTTTTTCTTGCTCTTTGGCATGGTAGATATTCCTAAGGAGTGCCGGTCTTTCCCGGCTGCCACCTCCGCGAGATAATTAAGTTGCGAACTTTTTTTGTAACTATCCCTACGGAGGAAATATGAGTGAAAATTCAAAGTCGGCAGCGTTTTCGATGTCTTCTGAGCAAGCGGTTCAAGTCCTTTGCGCAGCGCTTCAGGGCGGAGCGATTAAACTCCCCTTTGGCGGCGTGATTGACCAAGAGACACTGAATAAGTATTTGGACAGCGGAGATTACCGAAGTGCCGTTGTCCATCATGGCAAGGATGGGCAACACATCGCTTCCTGTTTTGTTTCTCGCCAGCTTTCTATTTATTCTCAGGCCGATGTCGTCTACTTGACGATGCTTTTTATCGGACTTCAGCGAGGGCTTACGGATAAGGAATTGTCCGAGTTTTTCATCTCGGCCGCCCAAAAATGACCTAAGATCAATCAGTATGCGAATGAGAAATCTAATCTGATTTTGATATTCTAGTTTTGAGTCAATGCTTTTCTCGAGTGCGGCCTGCCAAATCATCCGGGCCGCTTCCTTGCTGATCAGGATCGGGTGAGATTCTCCACCAGCAGCGGATATCCCCGGGTAGCCTCCAATGCTTAACGATCTGACGGTTTCTTCAATTAAGCACAGATCAATGCGGGATTTTTCTTTGTTTTTTGGCATGATTGTCTCCTCTGTCAGATACCGAGATCGTTCTGCTGCGCGGCGTATTCCATTTCCGCCATACGCATGTTCTTTACGGCCTGAGCGAAATACGACTTCTTCAATTCAATGCCGATCGCCTTGCGACCCATCTTCACCGCCTGATATGCCTCGGAGCCGATGCCTAAAAATGGCGTAAAGACCACATCTCCGGGGTTACTCCACATGGTGATGGAGCGTTCGATTACGTCCAGCTGGAGAGGACAGATGTGTCGTTCGTCGTCGCTGTCTCGTGCAGAGAGTCGCTGCAGAGTGTTTGAGGGGTTTATGTCATGCCACACGCATTCCGCCCACCGCTGCCACTGTGAAACGGGGAAGTCCTCCGGCAGGTGAGAAACCGCCTCCGGATTGTCTCCGGGTTTTCTCATGACGATTAGATAATCAGGGACTCCCATGCGGGAGAGGCAAGAATCCTTTTTAAGCTGCTTATAGAGTAGGCCGATTGCCTTCGTGCGCTGCATAGCAGTAACCGGATCCTTTCTGATTGTGATTCTGGGGCAGTGCAGCACAAAGCCGACATCCTCAAACATGCGGATCAGTTGACCGGAGAAATCTCTCAGTCCGATGATGCCGTCTCGCTGTTTGCTCATTGGCAGGTCCATGCAATGAAATGCCATGATGCGTCCCGGCATCAGTATGCGGTAGAGATCAGCAGCCAAGAATGAAAAATGCTTAAAAAATTCCTCGGAGTTTTTAGAGTTGCCCAGATCACGCTCGCTGTTGGAATACGTGTAGAGGCTCTCAAAAGGAGGACTGTAGACAATGTGATGGATGGAGTTGTCAGGGATGCCCTTGACGATCTCGCAGCTGTCTCCGTTGTAGACTTCCCATCCGTTTCCGGATGCCTGTTCGATCACGTTGATCTTATTTGTCATGTTCATCTCCTACGCTGCCGGTGTTAACCAGCTCGGTGTGGTCATAGTTGTTTTCGGTTTGTAGTCGTCTAAATCCCGCTTAGCGGATTTGATGTTTGCTTTATTGGTTTCTTGGCATGAGGCGATCATGCCCGCGAGCATTTCCTGAAATTGAGCCTCTTTGCGGCGGATGTTCTCTACGACGGCGCCCTCGCGTTCATCGGTGATGATGTGGACATTGACGGATTGAGTCTGTCCGAATCTCCAGCAGCGGCGTACAGCTTGGTAGTACTGCTCAAACGAATCGGACAGCCCTAAAAAGGCCATGTTGTGGCATCGTTGGAAATTGAGGCCCATGCCAAAAATTAGTGGTTTACTGATGAGCACCTTGATCTCACCGGAGGCAAAACCAAGCGCCGCAGATTCTTTTCGCTCTGAAGAATCGCTTCCTCTGCTCTTTTCTACTGATGGCGCTGTATGGAGTGTTGCAGTGAACAGACTGGAAATATTGGAATTCTGTCTCACGGAGCTGGAAGAAGTCGCTCGTGAACGCATCACACCGGCTAATTTTCTGAAAAGCCGCAGCGCAGTAAGAGCCATTGCCAGAGAGGTGAGATGCAACATGCCCTTCTCAGGAGACGGTACGACATTCGCACTAATGATGAATATGGCGTATCTGCGCGGCTGGATCGAGGGCCGAATATGTGAAATAAACGCGCGGCAGAAATACCGTCGAGCCAAATAAGGACATCCCTATCAAACAACCCATCAAGGAACCATCATGAGATCAGAGTATGAATTCAAGCAAGCGGGAATTCCGTATTTATTGGGGACGAAATACAGTCCTGTTATATCCTGATAACGGCGCAGAGGTCATTATGGCTAGATACAGAAAGGTTGACGTGCGCATGTGGAATGATGCCAAAGTCGCCAAGTTGAGCGATGAAGGCAAACTGATATTCTTCTTTTTGCTTACAGCTCCACAGACAACTATGATCGGAGCTATCCCGATTGATAAATATACCGTATGCAGATATTTAAATATGGATGCTAAACGGTATGGCATAGGGTATCAGCAACTAAAAAATATGGGTATGGTTGAGTATGACGAGAGAGGGCTTTTCTTCATTCGCAACTTCCTTAAATACAATCCGCCTGACAATCCTAAAGTGGTCTCCGGGTGGTCTTCGTTCCTTGATGTCTTTCCGGAATGCGAATTACTTGGAACTATCGCAAAGTCCGTAATTACGGCATGTCTCGCCAGGGGTGATAAATATATTGATGCGCTCGGTAAAGAGTATAAGGAACTCGCTGGATACGGTATCGGTAACGGTATGGCATTCCAGAGAACAGAGAACAGAGAACAGGAATTAATTAATGTTGCTACGCAACATATGTCCGCAGAGGAAAAAACGCCCTCTGCTGACCTTCCGCCGGAGCCGCCGCAGGAAGAAACTCTGACACTCAACTCGGACGCCTCCGCAGAGTTGACGCCTGCTCAGCGAGCGGTCAGGGTAGGAAAGCATTGCCCTCAGCAAAAGATCATCGATCTTTATCACGAGGTTCTGCCAGCTCTGCCTCGGGTGCGAATTTGGAATACGGCTAAACGCAAGCAAATGATGGCTGCTCGATGGCGTGAGATGGCAAGTGATCAGGAGTTTCAAAGCGAAGCTGAAGGGCTGGATTTTTTCAGACGTTTTTTCGAGTTTGTCAGTCATTCCCCGTTTCTCATGGGACAGTCAAAAAACGCCGACGGCCGATCTTGGTGCGCTGATCTTGAATGGCTGCTGAAGGCTGAGAACTTTACGAAGGTTTGTGAGAGGAAGTATCACCGTGACTAAAAAAAGTTCATTTGATTTCTCGGTAGAGAGTCCGCAAAAGAGTCCAAAATATTCTCCGATTGGCTGCGCAGCTCATGGATGTCCGTGTTTCATCGATGGCGCCGGTATTGCTCAGCGGAAAAATGTATGCTGGTTTCATGATGGGATAGACCCGCGAGATTGGGGCAACGTGACCTTCAAGGTGCGACGCTATGAGCCGCTGATTCGGCTGGCTAATGCGATGCTGTACGAGCCGCAGAAATACAATTTTTTGGCTCATGATGGAAACGCTCGGATCGAAAAGGTTAATCGGTTTCTTGATCGGTTTGGATTGGACTTTCTCCACATTCGGGATGATCTGATCGGATGCAACAAGCAGGGGCAGCGGGTTTATCGATCTGAGTCTGCTTACGAATTTGCCTATCGTCTGAATCGGTGGATCACGGATGAAGTTCGCAAAGGTGCCGCATTAGCCGGTAGTCAAAGCGGAGCCGATGGAGACGATCCGGAGCTAGACCCGTTTTCTCGTTTAATTTATTCACTCAAAACGCCGAAGTCTGCCTTTACAGATAAATTCGCATAAGAATAAGGATGCCCGTATGACAGTCATTGACGTAACAATACCCATGAAACCGGTTCCGAAAGAACGCCCGAGGACAGGAATCGGTCATGTCTATACGCCGAGGAAGACAAAAATCGCAGAGACGGCAATTAGCTACGCAGTGAATGCTGAAATGAAGAAGAGGAGAATCCCGCCATTTAGAAACGAGGCTCTCAGAGTGACGGTTCTATTCTCATTTTCTACAGCGGATAAGAAAAGAATTAACACGCCGAAGAAGACACGGCCAGATATTGACAATTTAGGTAAGACCGTACTGGATGCACTAAACGGAGTGGCATTTAAGGACGATGGTCAGGTGGCAGATTTTATCTGTAGGAAAGAATTCTCAGCAAACGATTCGATAACAATCTCAATTGAACCAATCCAGGCGGCTTAATGGAAGAAAAGAAATACAACCGAGAGGATATGCTGTACAGGCTGAGTAACTGGAGGCGCGTTTATGGAGATCGGCGCCGGCAGGGAGTGTCTATTACAGAAATCTGCTGCAGATATGCCAGAGCAAATATTAAACGCAGAAGAGAGACGCCAGAGGAGAGAGAGGAAAGAGAGCGCGAGGAGCTCCAATACAGAGAGCCGGTTTTACTGCCGCCGGATTTTCGAGATGCAAACATCCTGCAGTCGGTTTGGATGTGGCTTCCGGAGAAGATAAATGAGGTTCCGGTTAAGTCGATTGTTAAGCTGCTGGCATTCGGGACATGGAAAGAGTACAGAAATCACCTCAGAAGTTTAGGGGCTAAGAGAATGGATCGATTTATTGATTTTTCTTTGAGAGTGTTTTTTGAAAGGATTTGCCGCTATGAACAAAAGATCAATTCTCCAGTGGCTAACGATGATAGTTTTAAAGTGGAATAGTCGCTAGAGACCTAAGTCTGCCATTTACTCTCTAAAAGGTCATTAGAAAGAATCAAGCGTTCTGCGGAGCTTCCTTGACTATTTTCGAGGAAAACTCTTGGCATTATGAATTAGCGTGTGTATAATGCGCATTAAAGAGAGGTTTTATGAAATTCAGCGAGCTTGAAAAGATATTAAAAAATGATGGATGGGCTTTAAAGAGTGTTCGCGGATCTCATCATCATTACGTTCATCCGTCTAAGCCTGGAAAAGTAACGGTTCCTTTTCATGCCGGGGATTTGAAACCTAAAACAGTTAAGTCAATACTGAAACAAGCGGGGTTAATGCAATGAAACTAATTTATCCTGCGATTTTTTACGCAGACGAAAACTCGAATGGCTATACCGTCGAGGTGCCGGATTTGCCTGGTTGTGTTACGGAAGGAGATTCCCTTGAAGAGGCTTTAGAAATGGGAGTTGATGCCGCCAGCGGTTGGATCCTGGACGAACTTGAGGAGGGAAGAGTAGCTCCTCCAGCTTCTTCTCCGCTCGAACTAAAACCTGAAGAAGGAGGGTTCGTCAGCCTTCTGACATTAGATATAGATTCTTATGCTGAGAAATATGGGGATAAGGCTGTACGCAAAAATCTCACTATTCCTGCATGGCTCAATACGTTTGCCGAATCCAGACATATCAACTTCTCAGATGTACTTCAAAACTCTCTTAAAGCTTTGTATAGAAAAGAGCAAGGAGTTTAATAAACAGGAGTTTCCGAGAGGTCTATGACTAAATTGTTGCAAATGATAGTAGATATAAGCTAAAATAGCTCCGACAATTCAGTCCAATGGACACCACTGGCCATACGGTTTCAGATAATCTAAGAGCGCTCGAAAGGCGCTCTTAGCGTGCCCGAAAGAAATGTAGAACCCCGATCGAGAGACGGGGTTTTAGTGTTTCCGGATACAGAATTCCTTTGTGAATCGAGCCCCGTCTCGTTAAAACGGTCTCCGATGGGATGTTTGAGGGTTGCAGTCGGCGCATCGGCGCCGGCTGTTTTTTAATCTGATCCACGAGGACTAAATGAAGTGGTGATTAACTTGTTATTAACCATTAACAGAAGATTGGTCAGCAAATTCCCTAAATTTTTTGACAAAAAGCATTGTTGTTAAGCATTTGTGATACATTCCCAAGGGTAGAAAATTTATTTTAGGAGGAACGATGCCAGAAAGACTTAAGTGCTTAGCGCTTGGTTTTGTTGCGCTTGGATCAGTTCTTTCTATGAGGCGTCATGTTGAGTTATCGGCTGACCCTTTCAAAATGGACCGATCTAAATTAAGGGCCGATATTGGAAAAGTTGCGGAAGATATGGTGCAGGGAGTGAAGAAGGTGCAGGATGAACAATCCAGAAAGTCTCCTGATCTGTTCAGTTCCGGCAGAAAGAGATTACGAAATTGTCGCTAGAACGAGTTAGAAAATAAGGAGCATCACAGCCACGCCGAAGCTTCGGCGCCGGTTGATCTTTTCGACCTTTAAATAGAGCTCAGGTTAATTCCTGAGCTTTTCTGTTTTATGAAAGCGATAAAAACGATTTGTTCATGGCCTGGCTGCCACTGTGTAGTAGATATGCCGGAGCGATACTGCTTAAAGCATAAGGAAAAGGCGGCGCAGCGCAGAGAGGTTAATAGGCTGACTGCTCACCAGAGAGGATATAACTCAGAATGGCGCCGGGCAAGGGCGCTGTTCTTATCGGATCATCCGATATGTGAAGAGTGCAAGAGGGAAGGAAAGGCCAGTGCCGCTACTGTTGTGGATCACATCGTCCCGCATAAAGGTAATAAAGCCTTGTTTTGGGATGAATCGAATTGGCAGGCGCTGTGCAAACACTGCCATGATGTGAAAACAGCGAAGGAAGACGGCGGATTCGGGAACACCAATCGCTATTCATAAGTTCTTATCGGAGGAAACCAAAAGGATGCTATGAAAATAGATACAGCTTTTTTATTTACGACGATATTTGTGGCCGCGTTTTTTACGCTTTCTGGAGGACGCTACGAGCAGCTGTTTGTCAAATCCCTTGCTTATGGGTGGATTTTGCTTTGTTTGTTGAATGCCTTGTACTGGTTGTTGAAAAATTACTTCAATAAATTCTGGAAAGGAAGCGGGAAGAGGAATTCCAAGGAAAGCTAGGAATGTATACAGACTATAAAGGTAAAGGATGTAATTAAAGATTTTCTTTGCCTGTCTTTTGACTCTTCTTGCATTGCCTCTCTTTTTGGACCGCCCGAACTTGCTTAACAGTACATTCCCATACTCTTCTTCCGGGACGCCTTCTAAGGATTTAAGAATCTCTCGTATAGGAGTTTTGGAGTCAATCTTTCCAAAATATGCCTTGCATTTTTCAAGCCTCCGAAGGTTAAAGAGCAGCTCTTCAGTGCGTGGGGTGTTCAGAAGTTTAATGGGACGATTTACAATGGTATTCAGTAAAGAATTGGTGTTTGAAAAGGGTTTTAAACTCTTAACAATAGATGACTCAAGAGAGTGGAAAATTTTTGCTTGGTCTAAGCCAATTTGAGATAACTGTTTGTCTATGTCAGCAACTTTTTGAAACAGTTGCGAGATGTCTTTTTGAAGCTTGGATGTTCCTAAAAAAACATCTAAATCAGGTAGCTCCTCTGATTTATTGATTTGTTCAAGGTAATGAAAAAGTCTCTGACTTTTTGAATGAAAGTCAGTTAAAGGTTTTGTCAAACTTTCGCAGATATTCGATAACGAGTCGAAGAGCTTATCCCATTCTTGAAACAATAGTGAAGAAGAGGCAGTTATCCCCCTCCAGTTGGTTTGTGAAAGCTGCGAAGGAGCGGGACCGTGAGATTTATTTGAAGTCATATTTTTCTTTTGTCTGTTAATACTCGGATTTTATAAAAAAGAAGGTCTTTTCCCTAATAGGGAGGGGTGGTGAAAAAGTGAAATGACGAGATCATTTGAGACCGCGCCCCCAGCTAAATTTTTGTGCGTGCAAAATGGGAATTTTAAAAAGAAATTGACAGAAAGCGCCGTCCGCTTTGGGTTTATCAAAAAAGCCTCGCGCGCGCATGTGCGCGCGGGTGAGAGACGGAAATAAAAAATTAAACCCCGTTCAGTAGTGAGCTGAGCGGGGTTTTTAGTCGGAATTAGAAGAGGTAATTCCATGGATAAAATTATACGTGATATAGGAGACTTAATCACTATGAGTTTGAGTCTGCCACTGTTTTTAGCTATCCCGATTTGGATGGTTTTTTATAGTTTTTGTATCTCGTTTTCTTTGATCTTGATTTTCAAGGCGATCAAGGTGATAAGAGAGGTATTTAAGAATTGGTAAAAGATAAGTAAACCCCGTTCAGTAGTGAGCTGAGCGGGGTTTTTGTTGGTTGACTAGGAAGATGTCAACCTTAGTAAAGCTATCTTTGAGGATTATAACAATGAACATGGAAGAAGAGATTATGTTCTTGAAAGAAAGACAGGCTTTCTGGAAAGGTGTAGTCGCTGGGGTTATTGCTTCGGCTGCGTTCTTTTCGGGACTGGTGGCGCTAATTTATTACATGGTGCAAATTGTCCAGGCAATTAAATAGGTAATTCTAGCGAGCTGATCGAGTTTTACCTGAAGATTCAACAGAGGCAGCTATGGCCGGAAGACCACGAAAAAGCGACGAAGTCAAAAAAGCGCAAGGTACTCTCCAGCGCTGCAGGATTAACCGGAAACAGTTCGATGTTGAAGGAGAACTGCCGGCAGCTCCCCCGCCATCGCTTACTGAAGAAGCCAGATCGGCATGGTCAATGGCAGTGCGATGCGCTCCGAAGGGACTGCTTACTGTTCTTGACCACGGAGTTCTGGAAAGATGGTGCCGCAGCTATGCGCTCTATCGGAAGTATGCGAAGAAGGTAGAAGCGGGCGACGTTGAGCAGTGTCATCCGGAATCAGGGATGCGTTCTCTTACGCCTACGGTAACGATGATGATTCAGGCTCATAAGATGATGCTGCAGTGCGAAAAGGAGCTCGGTTTTTCTCCGTCCGCAAGAAATAAAGTCAAGGTTGAAGTGAAAGATGATGAAGAAGCAAATGCCTTCCTTGAGTAGGCCGAATTATTTTGAGATTGCAAAGAAGTACGCAAACGACGTGGTTCAGGGCCGATTACCGGCTTGCGATCTCGTTAAAAAGGCGTGCCAAAGACAGCTAAACGACTTAATCAGGTACGGAGACGGTCATAAATTTATCTTTGATAGTGCGTCCGGAGATCGTATCTGTTGGTTTATTGAACACCTGACGCACGTTAAAGGGGAACTTGCGGGAAAGGAAATCAGGCTCGAGCCGTGGCAGGTTTTTATTCTTCATACGGTCTTTTCGTGGAAAACCCCTGCCGGTACAAGACGATTTAGGCGCGTCTATATTGAAGTTCCGAGGGGCAACGGAAAATCAAGCCTTTCAAGCGGAGTCGCTCTGTTTTGTCTTTGCGCAGATCGGGAGCCTGGCGCAGAGGTATATTCGTTTGCGACGACTCGGGACCAAGCCAAGATCGTGTTTGGGGACGCAAAGGAGATGGCAAAGCAGAACTCGAAACTGCGCAACGCCTTTAATCTTCAGACGCTGGCTAATGCGCTCTATGTTCCGAAGACAAACAGCTACTTCCAGGCAAAGTCCGCTGAAGGCTCAACACTGGACGGCTTGAATACGCATCTGGCTGTCATTGACGAACTGCATGCGCATAAAACCCGGGCGGTCTACGACGTTGTAGAGACATCGCTGGGCAAGCGGCGTAACTCACTGATGTGGGTGATCACGACCGCTGGCTTTGATACGGCAGGAGTCTGCTATGAGGTCCGGTCATTTGTGCGGCAGGTCCTGAATAAAGAGGTCGAGGATGAAAGCCAGTTTGGAATTATCTACGGCCTGGATGAAGGCAATGACTGGACAAGCGAGGCTGCGCTGCAAAAAGCGAATCCGAATTGGGGCGTCAGTGTTCGGCCTGAGATTATTAAGTCTTTGCAGTCTAAAGCGATAGCCAGACCGAGCGCAGCAAATAACTTCAAGACCAAACACTTAAATGTTTGGTGTTCTGCCGCTTCCAGCTGGATGGATATGATCGCTTGGAATTCTTGCGAGGCAGGGATAACGCTCGATGATTTTGAAGGGTGCGAGTGTTATATGGGCTTGGACTTAGGCGCTAAGAATGACTTGACGGCAAAGGTGCTTGTATTTCCTCGCGAGAATGAAGCAGGGCGCCGAATTTATTATGTGTTTGGCCAGTATTACGCACCCCGGGCGGCGCTGTTAAAGTCCGGTAACTCTCAGTATGACGGTTGGGAGACGCTCGGTTATCTGCGGGTGAGCGACGGCGCTGTAACCGACTTTGATCAGATCGAAGAGGAGATACTGGAGGACTGCCGGCGGTTTCAGGTTACGGCTGTCGCATATGACCCGTGGCAGGCGACTCAGCTAGCCGGGCGCCTCTCAGATAAAGACATTCCTATGGTCGAGTATCGCAATACAGTACAAAACATGAGCGATCCGATGAAGTGGCTTGAGGCTTTGGTTCAGGATAGACGTATTGCTCATGACGGCGATCCAGCGCTCGCTTGGATGATGGGGAATGTTGTCGCTAAACGAGACTTCAAAGATAACATTTTCCCTAGAAAAGAGGTCTACGAGAACAAAATTGACGGCGCTGTAGCGTTGATTATGGCGTTAGGGATGTGCGTAAACGAGGAAACAGCAGGGGCTTTTGAGGAATATGAAAGCGATTCTGAGGTTCCGTTCTTCAGTTGGTAAAGATCATGATAGTAAAAAGGCTTATAAATTGGGTCTCTGGATGGGGAGGACCTCTCGGGTTCTCATCCGGTGAGCAGATAGCGGTTCCGGTGGAGCCGCTTTTTTCTGACCTAAAAGAGATTGAAGAGTCAAAGGCGCTGCAGATATCGACTATTTTTGCCTGTACTGAGCTGCTGGCTAATACGATGTCCACCTTTCCGATATTTATATACAAAGGAAGCAAAGACAAAGGGAGAGCTCCGGATAGAAACAGCAACATCTTCACTCTGCTTCATGACAAGCCGAATGATTGGATGACGCCTTCGGAGTTTGTATCGGCAATGGTGATCAATAGGATGCTGCGAGGCAACGCCTACGCGTTGATCCAGAGAGGCGCCGACGATGAACCGGTTGCACTGATTCCGCTGCCGGCCGAGCAGGTAGAAATGACAGTTATAGGGAATCGGGAGACGTATATCTACTACTTAGACGGTCAGGTAAATGTCTATTCCGGCGACAATATTATTCACTGGAAAGGGGTCGGCAACGGGTATAAAGGGCTGTCAAAGATCAGATTCATGAGTGCGACAGCGAACGAGGCAGTGAATGCGCAGAGTAATGCGACTAAGTTTTTCGGGGAACGATCTAAACCCACCGGCGTATTGTGTACCGATCAGAAACTGGGAGATTCGCAGTTTAAAGAGGTCTTGAAACGATTCTCAGGGATGGCAAAAGGAGATGGGTCGGGCCTATTCCTGGTTGACCGCGGATTTAATTACTCTTCTATGTCGCTTTCTCCGCAGGATGCTCAGCTTCTGGAGACAAGAAAATACAACGTTGAAGAGATTTGTCGGTGGTTTGGTGTGCCGCCGGTTCTTATTGGAGCTTCCGGTGTGACCACATGGGGATCCGGAATTGCCGAGATCGTTTCCGGTTTCCATAAATTTACGCTGGCGCCGTTGTGTACTCAGTTTCAGCAGGCGTTAACTCGCAAACTGATTCCTGTATGGGACCGAGATAAATACACAATTGAAATGAAGTTGGATGCGCTGCTGAGATCAAATCCGCAGGAGCGGGCGGCGTACTACTCCCAGTTGGCGCAAAACGGGATGATGACAAGAAACGAGGTTAGAGGGCTCGAAAATCTGCCGCCGGCGGAGGGTGGCGATGAGTTGACCGCTCAATCGAACTTAGTACCGCTAAAGAATCTTGGTCAGGTAAAAACTACTTCTAATCCGCCGGATGGATCACTAGTGAGGCAATAAATGACAAAACTGCAATATAAAACCATTGAACTAAAAGATGTTGAATTGAAGTCCGAAGAGGATGGAGCAACTTTTTCCGGATATGCGTCCGTTTTTAACGGCAATGATTTAGTGGGTGACACGATTCTTCCGGGGGCGTACAAGGATGCGATTGAAAACTTCACTCCGAAAATGTTTTTTAACCATGATTCTTACAATCTTCCAATCGGTAAGTGGGTCAAAGTCGAAGAGGATGAGAAAGGACTGAAGGTTATCGGAGAGCTGACTCCCGGGAATCCTCAGTCAGAAGCAGTCAAAGCGGCTTTAAAGCACGGTACTGTTGACGGCCTTTCCATTGGTTACAAACTGGTAGCATCAGGCTACAAGCGTAAAAAAGACGGCGGCAGAACGATTGAAAAAATCGAGGCTCTTCCCGAGATTTCGATCGTCACTTTTCCATGCGATCAATCGGCAAGGATTGATTCAAAGAGCGAAGACATTGACGAACTAAAGACAGTAAGAGATTTTGAAAACTACCTGCGGGATGCAGGCGGTTTCTCCAAAGCTGAGGCCACAGCGCTGTGTGCCAAAGCTCGGGCCGTATTTTCGGATCAGGGGGAGCCTGATGGCGAAGAAAAGGCGCAAAAAGAAGTCTGCGAGCGCATCAAGGCGCTGGCAGAGCGTTTTAACTAAACCAAAAGGAAACTCTAAATGAATGAAGAAATGAAAACGGTAATGGCTGCACTTGAGACCATTGAAAAGAAGATGAGTACTCAAGTATCAGCTGAACGATTCGACGAACTGGCAGAACAGCAGGCAAAACTTGCAAAACAGATTCTTGATCTGCAGCAGAAGGGGCTGAATCTTAATATTCCTCAGAAGAAGGCTGTGAAAAGCATTGGCGAGCAGGTGGTAGATAACAGCGCGTTCAAGTCCTATCTCGCAGGAAGCGCAACTAAATGCCGCTTTGAGATCGCCGAGGCGAAAGCAGACGATCAGGGCGCAACTGTTGAGCTTGAAAATCCCATGCTCACTCCCGGGGATGGCGTTTTACCGACGTACAGACGACCGGGGATTTTGCCGAAAAGTGTACGTCCGCTGTCCATCGAGGCGCTATTCCCGAGTTCTCCTATCTCCGGCAATTCGTTTGAATATGTTCAGGAGAAGGGCTTCTACAATGGAGCAAATGTAGTCAAGGAAGGCAGCCAGAAGCCGTTTTCTTCGATTAAATTTGAAGTTAAGACCGGAAAAGTGCACACCGTCGCTCATCTGGCCAAGGTGTCCAAACAGATGCTTGAGGACGCTCCCGCCCTGATTTCGTACCTTAACAATCGCATGACCTACGGCGTTGATCTTGTTGTTGAAGATATGCTGATCAGCGGTGAAGGCGGCGAAAATGAACTTTCTGGCATCTTTACAGAAGGCAATTACACGCCGGTTAACGCAACAGCCGGAGATTTAGGCAGCGCTCCTAATCTCTACGATTTAATCCTGTTTGCAAAGTCCAAGATTCAGCAGGCTTATTTCCGCCCGAACATGATTCTTTTGAATCCGGCAGACTGGGTGAAGATGCTCTTTGTCAAAAATAGTTCCGGAGATTATTACCTCAGCGGCCCCGTCAATGTAGCCGCTAAGACGCTGTGGGGGCTTCCTGTTCTTGACTCTCAGGCAATCCCTGAAGGCAAGTTCATGGTAGTAGACACCACTCAGGCGGCTACTGTTTGGCATCGTTCCGGTCTGACGCTGGAGATGTTCGAGCAGGATGCGGATAACGTTCAGAAGAACTTAGTCACCATCCGCGCTGAACGCCGCCTTGGTTTCAGCATCGAGCGTCCGGAGGCGTTGGTTGGAGGAACTTTAGCTATTCCGACAGCATAATCAGGGCATTTTCTCTGCGATATAGGGCCTTCGGGCCCTTATTTTTTAGGAGTTTGATATGCAGATTGAATTTACAAAAAGCGCTGTAACGTTGTTTGGAGCAGTAGAAAAGGGCGATGTTCTCAATATTTCGGATCAAAGCGCGCTCGCTTTCATCCAGGCAGGGATTGCAAAGATTCCGAGCAAAAAGAGAGAGAGTAAAGCCAAAAAAACACCGGCAGAAGAGAAAAATCTGAAACCGCAGGATTCTGAAGAGACAACTGCGGAGCCGGAGAACTCGAATGAGTGATAGGGACTCAGCGGCTGAAGCGGTCACTCTAGAGGAACTCAAGCAGCATCTGCGTGTCGAGCATGACGCTGATGATGATCTTATCCGGTCGCTCGGTCTGGCCGCGGCAGAACATGCGGAGCACTTATGCGGCAGAGAGATTGTTCGGCGCAATGACCCGATGGCGATCTGCGACTCGATCAGCGGGGTTCCTGCCAGTATTCAGACATGGATCAAGCTGTATGTGACCGATCTCTATGAACGCCGCTCAATTACAGAGGGCGGAGAGTTCAAGATCAGGAACTACGATCATCTACTGGATCGATGGATTGTTTACTCAAGGAGCGACCCAGATGAATAATCCTAGCGTTGGCGCCTTAAATAAGCGCGTCAGATTCGAGTTCAAAAAGACGATCCCGAATGATCAGGCAGGATTTACTAACAAAACGGTCTCAGAGTTCACGGTTTGGGGGCGCATTGAGCCGGTAGGCTCGCAGATTTTTTGGGATGCTCAGCAGCTTGAGAAAGGTGTGACGCATCGGGTATATGTGCGCAGCATTCCGGGCAAAACGCGGCCTCAGGACCTCGAAAAAGTGATTCGTATCGTCTGCGATGGTCTCCGCTATCGCATGCGGCGAGTGGCAGATATCGCAGGAGAGGATCGTTTTACCGTGATTGAGGTTCAATCTGAAGGAGTTCAGCCATGAGCGCGGGATTTGTAGAGGTTAAAACTCCGGACGGCTTGAAGTTTGTTGACTTTGATAAAAAGGTCATTAAACGAAGGCTGAGAAAAGTCGGACGGATCATTCAAAAGGAAGCTCGTCGGCTCATCAGCCGTCAGGCGGTATCCGCTCCGGGAGATTTTCCGGGGACTGATACGGGAGTGATGAGTGACTCAGTCAAGGCAACGGTCTCACGTTCCGGGCATTCAGTCTGGATTCGTCCGACTAAAACAGCAGAGATGCGGGACTTTTATCCCGCATTCGTCATTTACGGCCATCGTGGTCCTAAAACCGACTCTCAGAGCCAGAGATCTAAAAAGCGCAAAGGGAAGAAGGTTGCTGAGCCACGTAAAAACTTCATTGAGGCCGCCGCAAATAACTACGCGCCTGAGTTTGCGGAAGATATGGAGGCCGCGTTTGACGAAGGAATTAAAACATGAAACTTCATTTGAATGAAATTATTACGGCGCTCCGAGCGCGATGTCCGAGTTTTGGGGGTCGAGTGGCGGGCGCGTCTCAATGGGCGGTAGATCGGCTCTCGGAGGTCGAGGATCCGGACTATCCGGCCGCGTACGTTGTTTTGGAAAACGAACAAGGCGGGGAAGCCACCATAAATGGTCAATATAACCAGCACGTTGATGTGTCATTTGCGGTCATTGTGATGGTAGGCAATCAAGATAGAGAGGATCTTCGAGGTCAGAACACTCTGGAGCAAATCGACAGCATCAGAGGAGAGCTTTTCAAAGCGCTTCTATTTTGGAGTCCTGCGGAGAGACAGCTTGAAAAAATCGTATTTGACGGGGCTGAATGCATTCTCTTAGACCCTGCTCGGATGGCGTATCGGTTCGATTTCAAAACGCGGTATCGGTTGGATAGATCAGATACCTATCAGGTGGTTGAACAAGAGTCTTATCCGAATTTCAATGCCGCAAATCTGGATTTAAGCGGTGAGCAAATCAGTGTTAACGGACAAATTTTATTAGAGAAGGAGAAATAAAAGATGGCAGTATCTTTCAATACTATCCCTTCAGGCAACGGCATCATGGTGCCGCTTTTTTATGCCGAAGTGGATAATTCAGCGGCGTTTACGCCGGGAAATAACAACGTTGCCTTACTGATCGGGCAAAAACTGGAGACTGGAACAGCAGAATCGGAGAAACCGATCGCTGTATCGTCTGCGGCAATGGCTAAAACGCTGTTCGGGCGCGGCTCAATGCTTGCAAGAATGGTGGAGGCGTACCGTGGCACTGATACGCTTGGCACTCTCTACTGCATTGCGGTCGATGATGCCGAGGGTTCTGCAAAGGCTTCAGCTCAAGTCGCGTTTACCGGAGAGGCTTCTGAGTCCGGCACGGTGTCTTTATACATCGGTTCTAACCTGATCAGAGTCGGAGTTGCGGCTAAGGATGCTGCTTCGGATGTTTGCACGGCGGCCGCCGCAGCGATCAACGCTCAAGGCGATTTGCCGGTAACCGCGGGGGCCGAAGACGGCACATTGACGATTACAGCCAGAAACGCCGGCACTCTCGGAAACGGCATTCTGGTTAGAAAGAACGTTAAGGGTCTAATCAACGGTGAGGCCGATGTCACGGGTTTAGGCGTCACGATTACCGCAATGAGCGGCGGCGCTACTGATCCGGATATGGCAGGCGTCATTAAGGCGATGGGTTCCGAGGCGTATGAGTACATCGGGCTCCCGTACTGTGATGCAACATCTCTGGATGCGTTTAAGGACATCATGAACGATTCCACCGGCAGATGGGGGCCGTATCAGATGCTCTACGGGCATGTTTTCAGTGTCAGGCGCGGCGACTTTAATACGCTTCTGACGTTTGGACAAACTCGAAACGATCAGCACTGCACGATTTTTGCGCTGGAGCCGTCGTTCGGATCATGGAATCCGGAAGCGCTCGCCTCTGTGGTTGCTCGCACGAAGGTGTTTGTTGACGCCGATCCCGCAAGACCGACTCAGACAGGTGAACTTATCGGAATTACCGGAGCTCCGGTAGGAGAGCGGTTTGAACTTTCTGACCGTAATACTCTGCTGCAGAACGGGATCGCCACACTCAAAGACGTATCCGGCACGGTTCAGATCGAGCGCTCGATCACGACGTACCGAGTGAACAAGTATGGCGATACGGACCTCTCTTATGTTGACTGTGAGACGTTGTTCACAACCGCATATGTCATTCGCTACCTTCAGGGAGTAATTACATCCAAATACGGGCGTCACAAATTAGCTAATGACGGCACGAATTTTGGACCGGGGCAGGCGATTGTGACACCGGGGATTATTCGGGCTGAACTTTCAGTGGCGTACGCAAAACTCGAGCGCGACGGCATCGTCGAAAATGCGGAGAAATTTGATGAATATCTGGTGGTCGAACGAGACAGCAATAACGTGAACAGAATGAATGTTCTCTTCCCGCCGGATTACGTGAACCAGTTGCGTATTTTTGCGCTGCTCAATCAATTCAGACTTCAGTATGAGGAGGAATAACAATGGCTGATCTGATTGCAGGGACCTGTTTTGTGAAAGTTGATGGTACTCAGCTGCTGCTCAAAGGATCCATGACTTGCACCGCCTCTGAGGTTTCTCGCGAAGCGGTCGTTGCCAATGGTCGAGTTGTAGGTTTCAAGGAGACGCCTGTAGTACCGACAATCTCTGGCCAGTTTGTATTTGATAAAAGATTCCCTATTGCAAAGTTGCAGACAGGGACCGATATGACGGTAATTGCTGAATTTGCTAATGGCAAGCAATTTGTTCTAGGCGGCGCGTTCGTCACCGACGCGATCGAGTTCTCGGGTGACGACAGTGACACAACAGTGAATTTTGCAGGAGAAACAGGAAAATGGAGCTAGTTTATCCGCTGAAATTTGGCGAAGAAACCATTACAAACATTGAATTTAAACGTCCGAAACAGAAGCTGATCCGTAAACTCGGTTATCCGTTTGCGTTGAAAGAGGACGGAGAGGTTCGGTTCTTTCCGGATATCGTGGCTCGCTATATCAGCGAGCTCGCCGCGCTTCCTATGTCGGTTGTAGATGAGATGGATGCGGAGGATGTTTTGAGCGCATCGGCGGAGATTGTGAGTTTTTTCGGGAAGGATCGCCCAATGGTGAGCTAATCTGCGGGGATATTCAGGAATTCGTTGATTGGTGTTTTGATATCGGCTGGGCGTGGAGGATGCGCCCGGCTGAAATTGATGAATTGACGATTCCTGAATGCTGGATGCTGCATCGGCAGTATTTGAGGTTGGTAGAGAGAGAACAAAATGGCAAAAGACCTTAGATTAACCGCGATATTTGCGGTCCGAGATCAGCTGAGTCCGGTGATTCAAAAACTATCCGGAAAGTGGAAAGGTCTCAGGGAAACACTGAATTCGGATAATTTTAAAAATCTGAATAAACAATTTGGGTATTTCCGTCGTTCTCTCACGAATGTCTCTGATCAGGTAGCGGGAGCGGCTAAAAAATTAGCGCTCCCGTTTACTCTGGCCGCGGGAGCCGTCGGATTCTCCCTCTCGCAGATGATGAGCAAGTTCCTATCAGTGGGAGACGGAATCGATAAGGCGTCTATTCGCATCGGAGTTTCCGCAGAGCGGCTTCAATCGCTACGCTATGCCGCGAATCTTTCGGGCGCCAGCGCGGACACCTTGGATAAATCCATGGCCAAACTCAACGAGAACATGGCAAAAGCCGCTGCCGGGAAAAACGAGGAACTGGCATCCTTATTTAAGAAACTCGGCATCTCGCTGAAAGATGCAAACGGTAATCTGAGGAATGCGGCTGATGTGATGCCGCAGTTTGCAGATGCTATTCAACGCAACACGGATGCCGGTCTTCGCGCTCGCATGATGATTGCCGCCTTCGGAGAAGAAGGCCAGAAACTCGTGCCAATGCTGGAAGGCGGATCAGGTGCACTTCAAGAGATGGAGGATCGCGCTAAGCGTCTCGGACTCGTGATGAGCGGAGACGATGTGAAGGCAGCTGCGGCACTCGGTGACAGATTCTCAGAGCTGGGTATGGTCTTTGATTCATTTGGCAATACCCTCAGCGCAAAAATTGCGCCGGTTCTGACGCCGATCATTGATGATCTAGTGGAGTTCATCGCAAAAAACAAAGAAGCGTTTGCAGGGCGCGTATCGCAGGCAGTGGCGCAATTTGCGCAAGCTATTAAGCGGATTGACTTTCAAGCTCTTGCTGACGGCTGTATGAAGGCGTTTGATGCAATAGGGCGAGTTTTTGATGCGATTGGCGGATTTGAGATGGTTCTAAAGGCGATTGGCGCAATTCTTGCCGGAAAAGTGCTTTTGGGTTTAGCGTCGTTTTCCGGTTCGCTGTTGACTCTGGGTGTTTCGTTTGCCAAGCTGATCCCTTTGGTTATTAAGGTTGGCGCTTCTTTTGCCGGCATGTTGGGTCCTATCGGTTTGATTGTGGCTGCGGTTGGTACTGCGGCGGCGCTGATCATTGCGAATTGGGACAGCATCGGCCCTAAAGTCAAAGAGGTTTGGGAAAAAATCTCAGGTTGGGCAAGTGAAAAGATGCAGGAGATCAAAGCCGCGTTCTCTGCCGCGGTCGATAATCTGGTTGCGTCTTGGCATAACCTTTGCGAACAGGTTAAATCACTTTGGGCAAGTGCTGGAGATTGGATTTCTGAGAAAATCCAAGCGATCAAAGATGCATTTTCAGCTGCCGGAGACTTAATCGCAGGCGTCTGGAGCGTGTTTTGCGATCAGGTTAAAGACTTATGGGATACGGTAGTAGGGTTCTACTCAGAAAAGCTAGAGATTCTCAAAGGAGCTTTTTCGTCCGCGGTCAAGGTTATATCCAGCCTATTTTCTGGAGACTTGTCTCAGGCGTTCAGTAGTCTGGGTGATATGTACTCAAAGCTGTTTGATCTGCTTCCTGAAAGCCTCAAAAACGTGGGCAAGGCGCTTTTCAATCAAGCAGGATCAATCCTATCGGACATCGGGAAAATGTTCTCGGACTTTTTCTCTAATCTCGATCTTTCCGCCTTAATGCCTGATTCACTGAAATCAACCTTTGGATGGATTCAGTCAAAGCTCGGCATAGGAGGAGAGGCTGAAGCAAGTCCGGCTGCGGCAATGGCGATGGCTTCTCCTTCATCAGGAGTTCCTAATCGAGATGTTTATTCGAATACTCCTGTTGCAGCGACTGGCGGGAACATGCAGGGAACAATGAAGATTGAGGTGACAGCTACCGGCGGCGCTCAGGCCAATGTCGCAGAGGCAACGTCAAGCGACAACTTGAAGATTGATGGCAATGTCGGCGGTTCCGGCAGATTCGGAGGAGATTGATGGCGTCTATATTTTCAAAAACACTAAGGCAGTGTTCCTATAAAGGGGTTCCGTTTCAGGCCGCCGCCGTGACAAAGACCATCCAGAGGCGGCAGGTTCTGCACGAGTATCCTCAGCGTGATATCCCGTATCTGGAGGATTTAGGCAAGGGCGCCACGCTTTATAAAGTTACCGCCTTCTTAGTTGGTGACAACTGCGTCGCCCAGGCTAAAAGGCTGGAAAAAGCTCTGCTGACAGTAGGCGCAGGGACGTTTGTTCATCCGTGGGATGGCGCGCTGACTGTCAGCGTTTACCAAGCGAGCAACATCAGCTATAGCAATTCAGAGCTTCGATACTGCTCACTCGATATTACATTTGTGGAGGCTGGCGAGCTTGGCTATCCGAATAAATTAGCAGATGGTCCGACGCTTGCCCGCCAGCTGGCTGATAAGCTGGGACTGTCAGCGGTTTCCGACTTTGTGGAGTCGTTCAAACAGACCGCCGCCTATAAACTTGTTCAGGCGGCTATTAACGGAACGCTTCTGGAGACTCTAGGCATTATTTCGGACGCTGAAATCGCTCAGATTCTCGGTTTCGTTGATGAGGTAACGACATTTGCAGAACAGGCGATAGGCCTGCTTACAGATGAACCGCGCGGCTTTGCTGAGAAGCTTTCATCAGTACTCGGGCCTTGCGCGCTTTGCTTCTGTTGAGACGCGATGGAGCGGCATAGTAAATCAGATTTCTCAGCTGACAACGTCAGAAGAATTAAATCGCCGCACGAATCAGTTCGCACAAATCCCCGCGGTCGTGAGCAATATTGAGGCAGAATCTCTTCAGGACTCTGCGGCGGTAGAGACTCTAACGAGACAGCTTCTTTTAGCGAATGCTATCGGAGCGAGCACTCTAATAGGTACGTCACTTGATACTGCGGATACCGTTGATATCGATCAGTCCGGCTCAGGGGATACGTCGGAGGATTCCGGAGAAGATTCAGAAAGGAGCGATCCTGACACCGTCACAACATCCGTTGATGAGCTTTTGGAGGTCCGGGATCATCTGATTGCATCGATTGATAATGAACTTCAGAACCCGCTTATTTCTGATGGTTTGTTTATCAATCTGCTTCAGGCTCGATCGGTCGTGTTTTCGATTCTGACATCCAAAGCTGAAGGATTAAGTCGGCTGCTCAGCATCGAAACTCCTCAGATTGAACCGTCTCTCGTGCTGGCGTACGACTACTACGATGATGCGTCAAGAAGTGACGAGATTGAAACTAGAAACCGTGTTATCCACGGAGCTTTTTGTCCTAGCGAATTGAGGATTTTAAGTAAATGAAAGAGTCAGCAAATTTAAACGAGGTCTCTATTCTTGTAGACGGGCAAGTCTACAAGGGATGGAAATCTGCTCGGATCGAGTGCGGCATCGAACAAATAAGCCGGGCCTTTGCGCTGTCGGTTACGGATAATTTCCCTGGAAACGAAAGCTTTAGAAGACTTCAACCGGGGCAGGAAGTGCAGCTTTTTATCGGTAACGACGTTGTGTGCACCGGATACATTACGTCAACACCGATTAGATACGATGCTTAAGAGCGTGACAGTTCAGGTTCAAGGAAAATCTAAAACGGTTGATCTGGTGGACTGCTGCTCTCCGTGGGCGGCTATTGCTCCGTCCAGAGGCGGAGCGGGGAAAAAGTCTGATAGCTGGCAGGATGTTAAGGGTGTGAAAGAGACTACTAAGCCGGTACAGCCTGCAAAGACAGTTAACAAGAGCTGGCACAATCAAACGGCCAAGCAGATCATCGCCGATTTATGCGCTCCGTACGGTATCCGGGTTGTTTGCGAGGTTAAGGACTTAAACACAAAACTAGTGAACTTTACTGTTAATCCGGGCGAGAAGGTTTTTGAGTCGATCAATCGGCTGCTTACTAAGGAAAATTTGATCGTAACGGATAACGCATATGGAGATTTGGTGATAACGGAGCCGGGATTTGCCGGCAAGTGCTCTGACTCCTTAGAGGTCGGTAAAAATATTCTTTCAGGAAGCGCTAATTTTGATTTCTCACAGCGGTTCAGTAAGTATGTTGTGCTTGGTCAGCATAAAGGTTCAGATTTGGAGTTCGGGAAGAGGGTCTGCCAGGACCATGGAATTTCAGAGGATAGAGGAGTACCAAGGCATCGTCTATTGGTATTGAAAGATACTGGGCAAAGTTCCAACTCCATAGCTTCTAATAGAGCTGAATTTGAGAAGAACTTGAGATGTGCCAAATGTAAAATTAGCTCTCACAGAGTCCAGGGGTGGAGACAGACATCGGGAGATCTTTGGATGATGAACTCCGAGATCGCAATCGAAGATAACATTTTAGCAATGAAAGAATCTCAGTTGATGTATAAAGTTACTTACAGTTTGGATGGTTCAGGATCATTTACTGATATTGAAAGTCTGCCGAAAGACGGTTACAGTAGGAAGGGGTATAGCAATACAACGGCGAAGAATGATAAAAAAGATTCATCAAAGGATTCGTGGAAAGATGTCAAGTAGTTTTGTGTGGAAATCATTAACTTTGGCGATTTCGGTATTGGTCGTTTCTTCAGGATGTTTCGCGAAAGCTTTTGATGAGCAATGCAGAGATCCGGCTACAGGAGAGATAGTGCGGACAAATGAGTGTATGGGGCTCACAGGTAAAGTTTCTGAGTATGCTTTCCCTGCGCCAGAGCCGGCAGAATCAGAAAAAATTAAATCGATTGAGTCAAGAGGCAACGATATTATTTTCAAGTTCGGAGATGGTTCAGAAAAGGTTTTTATCTCCGATCCGTTCCATCCGGAGAGAGGCTATAAGCCGAAGTATTAAATCCAATATCCTCATAGGGAGCTCGCTTAATGCGGGCTTTTTTCATATATGGACTTAGCAAAGCAAATTCAAGACATGATCGCTCGAGGCTTCGTGACGCTCGCTAACGGAGCCCGCAAGATGCGCGAGCTTCAGATAGAGCTTCTGGCCGGTGAGGTGCGCAGCGAACTTGAGCATGTTGAACCGTACGGCTTTACGTCCGAGCCGCTCAATGATGGCCGTCCTGAGGCGTTTGCGATGTTTTTTGACGGCAATCGCTCAAACGGTATTGTTTTCTGCGTCGCAGATCGCAGGTATCGACTGGCGAACATGAAGCCGGGAGAGGTAGCAATCTATGACGATCAAGGCCAGAAGGTTTACTTCCAGCGAGATCAGATATTCATTGAAACGCCGAAGGATTTAGTGGCTTCCGTTGGTGGTAAGACGACGTTGACTAGTGCCGGACCTGTAGACATTACAGCTCCTCAAACAAATATTCACGGCCCGTTGACCGTTGACGGACTGATCACCGGCAAAGGTGGCCTGACAATATCGGGCGGTTCCGGTGCAGCTGTAAACGGATCACTGACCACTACCGGAGACGTGGTTGCGGCTGGCGTTTCTCTCGATCATCACACGCATAACGGAGGCGCTCAGCCGGATTAGGAGGATTGATTTATGGAGTGCCTTATCAATGGCAAAACGGCAGATATAACCGAGTATCAGGCTGATGAGTTAGTTCAGGCAACGCTTATCAGCCTTTTTTCATGGCGCAAATCTAACGACGATGACGGGGTGAACATCCCTAATCGTCAGGGATGGTGGGGAGATACATTTGCATCTGAGACGAATGATCGAATCGGCTCCCGTCTTTGGCTGCTGCGGAGGGAAAAACTCACCGATGACGTTGTCGCCAGAGCAAGAGAGTATGCGGAGGAGTCTCTGCAGTGGATGATCGATGACGCCCTGGCATCGGCGATCAACGTATCAACCGATCGAGAAAACAATCGCCTAAATATGTCTGTTGAGATTGTGAGGCCCGGAGACGCTCAGAGTATCCAGGCCCGTTTTCAAAACTTATGGGAGCAATGATGCCCTTTCAAAGACCAACACTAACGCAAATTGTGGATCGCATCCGTTCTGACGCAGAGAGCCGATACGGGCAACGTGTTCCGCGCAGATCGTTAATCAACGTTTTTTCTCTGGTCTGTGCCGGAGCTGTGCATAGCCTGTATGGATACATTGAATTCGTTTCGCGTCAGATTTTTGCGGTCAGCGCAGAAGGAGCGTATTTGGAGCGCCGCGCATCCGAATACGGTATCTATCGAAGGAAGGCGACAATCGCAGAAGGAATGGTGACATTTAACGGTACAGGCACTATACCGATCGGCACGGTCCTACAAACAGCTGACGATATCCAGTATGAAACTACATCCGTCAACGACGCCAGCGGAGCGGCTAGCATTCAGGCAATCGAGGCAGGTGCTTCCGGCAATATCCCTGCAGGAACTATCCTGTCCCTAGCATCTCCTGTTGTAGGGATTGAGAACGAGGCGGTTTCTGAAGCTGTTTCCGGCGGTTCAGATATTGAGGATGACGAAAGTCTGAGATCTAGGCTGCTATATCGAATGCGTAATCCTCCGAAGGCCGGCACTAAAACAGACTATGTCGCATGGGCTCAGGAGGTTTCAGGGGTCACCCGTGCGTGGTGCTATCCGTTGGAGCTTGGACCCGGCCATGTCACTGTCAGATTCATGACGGACGGCGCAACGGATGACGGAATTCCGTCGGAGGTGATGGTTGAGCGTGTGCGGGAACACATTGAAACTCTTATGCCCGTAACAACGATCCTGACAGTAGTCGCTCCGGTAGCAACTCCGTTGGATATGACTCTGGATATCCTGCCTGACAATCCGGAAATCCGGACAAAAATTGCCAGCGCGGTGCGTCAGATTATTCAAATTGAAGCAGAACCGGCTACAGAAGTGCTTTTGACATCTCTTAATCGAGCAGTCGCAAGCGTTGAAGAGGTTACTTCGTTCCGAATTCTTTCTCCTACTGATGACGTGAAGGCAGCCACGGGAGAAATTTTAGTGCCGGGGACGATTTCATATGAGTGAGGCCGGAAATGTTTTCTGCTGATGATTATGACAAAGCGCTCGATAGGCTACTGCCGAGAGGACCTATCTGGAGGCGAACGCCCGGCAGTGTTCTTGACAGCATCTTGCACGCCATTGCTCGGGAATTAGCCCGAGTAGACGCTCAGGCCGATAGGGTCCTGGAGGAAGCCGACCCTCGCACGTCGTTTGACCTGCTCCAGCAGTGGTTCACGGATTGGGGGATACCATCAGCGTGTCTGGCGGCGCTCGCTGATCCGACACTGGAGGGAAAGCGCAGGGAGCTGATCGCAAAAATCACATCGAGCCGTTCTTTAACGGCTAGTTTTTTTAGGGATGTAGCTGAAACACTGGGATACGAGGCGGACATCGTCACATATTCCGCGTTCACCGTAAAAGATACGGCGGATAAGTCCCTCTTTGGTACCGAATGGAATACCGCCTACGCAATGGGGATCACGGTTCGAGCTTCTTCTGAACAGCGCTTATTTAATACGACTTGGACCGTAGATCAGCCTCTTGCTGTATGGGGCGATCGGCTTTTTGAATGTCTTATGCGTGAACTTGTTCCGGCTCACGTAACTGCAATTTTTGAATATAAAGGAGAAACCATATGAGTAATATTCAGGATTATTGGACCGCTAATTCTATTCAGACACCGCCGGATTTGAGTCAGTTATCCAGCAAGGGGTATCCGACTAACGGAGACCCGGCTAGAGGGATTCCTCCAACTTTGCCGGGTGCAGGATGGTTTCATCGAGTTTCCCAATTATTTGCCTCGGTGATTAACGCCGCAGGGTTGACGATTGATCCTGCTGATACTGATCAGCTGCTCAAGGCTCTCAAAGTATTTAGCAAAAAAACGGTGCCAATCGGCGTTGTTGTGCATTATATGGGCGACACAATACCAGAAGGGTACCTTTTATGTAACGGCGCCAGTCTCAGTAGAACAGAATATCCTGAGCTGTTCGCAGTGCTTGGCACGAAGTGCGGCGCGGCCGATACAGCACATTTCAACATTCCCGATACGCATCACCGATTCCTTGAAGGCACTACGGTGCTTTCGGAGATTGGAAAGTACATCGCTGAGGGGTTACCGAATAGCTGGGGTGCTTTCACGACTTTATACGGAATGCTGACGAGCGCAAACGGTGCTATGGCTGTGTCTTCACAGGTTCCTACCTTGTTGGAGGCTCGTCCCTCGGGCGGATCATCTTACGAAGTTTTAAACTACTCAGCAGATCGTGGCAACGCACTATACGGCAATTCAAGCACTGTTCAACCTGCGGCGTTGAGGGTATTGGCGTTAATACGCGCGTATTAACGCTAGCGCTCGTATTGATGCAGGTTGCACTGTTTCAGCCGATCCGTACTGAGCATTAGCGAGACTAGCGTCGAATTCGAGAACTGACGAATCCGATCCGTCAATCACGACAAAATTCTGCACCCATCGCTTCATGTTTGAGAATGGGCCGGTACCGCAGATATCGCCTGATTGAGGTGTCACGAATCCTGCCAGCAACGAAATACCTGCGATATTCGGGAATTTTCTGGGATTGCTCGGAACCCCCGCCAATGAACGGCGGGGAGCAGTTTTTTGACTGTGCTGAGCACGTGGCAAAAATGTCGAGATATTCGAGCCTAATCCTCATGTGAATCAGTGTTTTGCGTCAGTAGCTGAGCACATTGAGCACATTGCTGGATGAACGCATGCCAGCTGAGCATAATTTTTTGTCTCGGTGCAAAAAAATCGGTTCGTTGATACGCTCGGACCACCTGCGACCCGACCACGTGCGCTAAACAAGCCTCGGCAATCTCAAATGGAACATCGTTGTCAGCGAACCAGGACCGCCCGATTGAACGCAGTCCGTGAGCAACCAAGCGCCCCCTGAAAACGTCCTGGTCATGTAACCATTTGGCCAGGGCCTGCGAGCTGATGGGGCGGTTCACATTTGCAGCCGGGAACAAAAATGGCGAGCGTTTATTTTTTCTTATGCGTTTTGCCTCGTTGATTATAGAAATCAGGAATAGGGTCAACGGGATTCGGTGGGTGCGTTTCATTTTCATGGATTCAGCAGGGATTGTGATCGCCTCTTCGTTTATCCAGTCGAGACGGATTGAGACAACCTCGCCAGGGCGAAGCAAAGTTGCCAGCGAGAAGTAGAACAAAATTTTATATTTCGGCGGAGCGGTCGCCTCGATTTGCGAAATCACTATCGGCAGTTCCCGCCAGTCGGGCGCTGGCATGTGTCGGACCTCGGGCACGGGGAAAACTCTCGTGATTTTGGCTAGTGAGTTCGATTGTAAATAGCCTGCATTGACCGCCATGTCAAAAATCTCACGAGTGCGCATCAGCAACCGTTTGACAGTTGATTGATGCCCCGCATCCTCGATGGGTTCCATCAGTTTTATGACGATAGGAGGCGTGATTGAGTCGAGCTGGCGGCTCCCGATTTTTGATATCATGTATTTTTCAAGACGAATTTTTTCGTCTCGGTAGCTACTGATGCGCCCCCGTTTTTTGGAGCACCAAAAACGGAATGCATCACGTACTGTGAATGAGCTGGACGGTTCAAGCTCTAATTCTTTGCGTTTCTGGCGAGCGATCGCACGAGCGTGCATGAGAGAAATTTCGGGCCAGTGGCCGATAGTGATATCGACGATTCGGCCATTCTGAGGAACCCGCAAAACCCATGATTTAACACCAGACGTTTGGACCCTGAGCGCTAGTCCGAACTGATCTGTAATTTGAAAGCGCTTGGCACGCGGCTTGAGTGCCGCAATTTTTTTAGAGGTAAGCATGACAAACTCCGTTGAAAATTTGGTAAAAACCGTCTACGTCTATGATGAGGACGGATATTTCACAGATTCGCACATTGCACAGCCGAATCCTCGCAGTCCAGTGGGCTGGCTTTTCCCGCCGCGATCCACAACAATTAAGCCGGCAATGGAACCGCGGATGTTCTACAAAATTCGGAACGAAAACGTTGCTTGGAGTGATTGGGAAGCAGTGCCATACCCGTCAAAGCCCGAGGATTTTGTGGGTATTGAGATTCCGCACCAGTCACGCACTCAGAGATCGAACACCCTCCGATTATGGCTACGCAAATTCGTCGCAGAGAATCCAACTCTCTGGCGGGAAAAACAGATCAATGATGAGGATGGGAATCTGAAGGCAATCACGATTGAGGCGATCCCACAGCCGACTGAGGCAGAGATCGCAGAACAAAAAGCTCAAGCGGTTCGAGGTCAACGTGATCGAATCCTTTCTCAGACAGACTATTTAGTTTCAGGGGATTATCCGATCAGTGATGACGATTTAGCGGCTGTGAAGGCGTACCGACAGGCTCTTCGAGATGTGCCAGCGCAGGATGGTTTCCCTGATTCCGTCGTGTGGCCTGAATTACCTCAGGTAACAGTGCTTCGAGATTGAATTTAGGAGAGAACAAATGTGGCAGCAGATTGCCAGTGCTATCGAGGAGCTGAATCCCGAGATACTAAAAAACGCCTGCTTAGCCCTGGCTGGCATTTTCACGAGCATTGTGAGTACGTTGATGGGCGAACATCAGCATTTGTTTTATTGGTTGTTCAGTTTTGTAGTTGCGGATTACCTGACAGGTATTTTTGCCGCAGCGCGCACCGGAACATGGTCCAGCCGAGAGGGATTGAGAGGGGTGGTCAGGAAATTTTTAATCATCCTGACTGCCATCGGGTTCCACGGTGTGGACCAGATTCTCAACGAGCCATGGATTGGCGCCTGGGCAATCGGAGCGCTTTCGCTGAATGAATTGATCTCGATTCTGGAGAACATTGAGAAATCCGGATTCGGTTCAATCATTCCGAGGCGAGTCAGAGACATGCTGGCACTAGTTCAGGAGGAACATAAAACGAGACTCAAAAACAAATTACCAGGAGGAGTTAAAAATGAGCGAGCACTTTAAACCCGAGGAGTTTGCGTCAAAAGATGGCAAACCAAGTCCGTGGCCCGAGGTCGTTGATCCGGGCCTTTATCATTTGTTAGAGGAGATCAGGGCCGATTTTGGAGAACCAATTTATATCAATTCCGGATATCGCTCGCCTGAACATAACGCAAAAGTCGGTGGAGCTAAAAACTCCTACCATGTTCGTGGCCAGGCAGCAGACATTCGGCCTACGCGATATCACGATCAAAAACGATGGCAGGATGCCCTCGGGCGTCTAAAAATTATCGTTAACAGACGATGCAAGGGCGGCGTTGGGTTTTATCCCACGTTCGTTCACGTCGATCTTGGACCTGAGCGGAGGTGGAACGGATAAATGAATTTAATAAACGTTCTAAAGATCGGGGCGGCTGCGGCCGCTCTTATTTTTGCGTATTGGATCGGCGTCCAAAATGGACGAGATTCGGAGGAGTTAAGAAGTGCCCGTGCTCAAATATCAGCGCTCAATGCAGCGCTTGAGGAACACAAGGCCAGGCAAGCGAACGACGCTGTGTCTTTGGCTGACCTACGTGTCGCTGAGTCTCGTGCTCGCGATGAGCTTAACAGGATGCGCCAGCAACTCGCATCAATCGAGAGAATGTCCAAAACCAATGCTGATCAGGAGCGCAATCGATGTCTCCGATTGGCAATCAGAGGTCGAGAATTACTCGACAGAGCTAACGGAGCTATTAAATTCTGCGAGCAAAATCACAAATAAATAAAGCAAAGCCTCCAAGGATTTCTCCAAGGAGGCTCATTGTCACTACGGACGATTGCAATCTCGTTTCCGTAGAGGCCCACTCTTAACAGAGTTGGGACTTAGGCCCGTTACGCAAATTTGCCAGAGCGGGAACGCGAGTATTATCGATTTATATCTGAGATTTTGCAAGTTAATTTACAATTTAATATCACTATTTGCTAAGTTATGTAACGATAGACCTTTCAGAATACATCTATAGACTTTTTCCAATTGATCTTCTGTCAACTGCGGGAATGTATAGATTCTCTTGCCGTTTTTGTCTTTTCCTTTTCTAAAAAGAAAAAATCTATCCAAAGAAAGAGTGTAAAGCATGTCAGCTTTTACCCACATTTCTGGGCTGTTGTATGGCTCTGGTAAATCAAGATGAAGTTTGCAATGCCATGTTTGGATTGACGTAGGCGCTGTGGTGCTTAATGGAATAACGGTACACAGTCGACCAGGCCTTCTTCTTGGAGTAAGGTTAATCACGGGTCGCCTTTTTATCATCTCTGGATCTTTAGTGTTTATCTGAGAAAAATCGCAAATAAACACATCACCGATGTCTGGATGGATAGGAATGCTCATAGACTTTGTTTGATGATTTTGATCGTGCGAGTAGTTTAAAAGAATAACAAGTAAAGAGAAAGATTACCGATTGGGAGCGTTGTGAGTCTCTTAGATTGACAAATTGCTCGTCCGAGCTGAACAAGCAATTAAATTCTGCGCAGAAAACCATCAATAAGTAGAGCCTCCATGTATTTATCTAGGCGGCTTTAGATCAATGATTTTTTTGGGGTACCTGCGGGGGTACGAAGAGTAATTTTTATTTAACTAGTTGATTTTATTAAGTTATTGGCGGAAGAGGTGGGATTCGAACCCACGGACGAGGATCACTCGTCGCTGGTTTTCAAGACCAGTGCATTAAACCGCTCTGCCACCCTTCCGTAAGCGGAAGCCTGAATTATACGCAAAAATCATTTGTCTGCAAGCGATGGTGGTTGCTCTGGATGTCACAGACAATAAGATTGTCTTGTGCAATGGTTGTCATCGAGGTCATAAGGTGACGTTATAAAGTTGGTGCGACAGGCCTGACATCTCAGAACTTCATAATAAAAATGTTTATTCATAACTAATATATGTGATAATCGTTTGGTAGAGTCAATCTCAACCTAAGGAGAACAAATGACTAAACGCAGAACTTTTATATCCGGCTGTCTCGTTGCCGGTTCACTTCCTTCTACAGTATTTGCCGCAGCCGGCAATGATTACGCTGATGATTTCAATATGCAGCAATATTTGAAGGAATTGGATGAGCTTATCTCTATCGATTCAAAATCCGGATATATTGAAGGCGCAAACCGGATCGCGGATATTCTTGAGAAACGCTTCAAATCGGTCGGCTGGACTGTGACAACTAAGGATTGCGAGGGCCGAGGAAAGGCGTTGGTTGCAACTAACACGCCGAATCAAAACCACTACGACGTTGTTTTGGCTATCCATTCGGATACGGTTCAACCTGTTGGAAACGCGGCAAAGTACCCTTTGACCATTAAAGACAACATCGCCCACGGTGCGGGCGTTGCCGATGATAAAAGTTCTTTAAACGCGGTTTGGTGGATTTGTAAAAAGATTCCGCCTGAAGCGCTACGTAAACTGAATATCGCTGTTGTTCTTAATCCGGGAGAAGAGTCCGGTTCTCCTGCCTCCCGCAGCTTCATGGACGAACAGGCGAAGAAAACAGATATCGCTTTAGTTTACGAACCCGGCCGCCCCGGAAACGGTTTTGTGCGATCTAGAAAAGGCTCGATGTTCTTAACTATTAACTTCCACGGAAGACCCGCACACGCAGGTAATAATCCGGAGCAGGGAAGAAATGCTATTGAGGCGATGGCTAAAGCTATTCCGGAAATTAAAGCGATTGCATCGGAATATAAAGATGTGACGCTTAATGCGGATGTAGTAAAAGGCGGGACAACGGCAAACACGATTGCAGAAGATGCGACGGTTGTGTTTGACTTCAGATTCTTTAATGATCAGACGAGAGATGCGGTACTCGATAAGATCGAAGCTCTGTGCAAGCGTGGTTTCGCACCCGATGTGACGTCAGAGCTTAAATATGTCGCTAAGAGTTCAGCCTTAGCGCATACCGATAAGTCTCAGAAAGTAATTGATTTGGTTAACAAAGCGGCTTCGGAGCTTGGACAGCCTGATCCGAAATGGATGGATGTCGGCGGAGCTTCCGACGGTAACCGTTTCTCAGGAGGCGGAGCAGCAGTCGCTTGCGCAATGGGTGTCATCGGCGGAGATCTTCATCATCCGGAAAAAGAATGGTCTGACATGTCGAGCGTTAAACCCCGAATCGCTCTTGGTCGTAAAGTGCTTGAGCTGATTGCTCAGCAGAAGTAATCATTTAATTTTGAGAGGGCTAAAATTGAGCCCTCTCAAAAACTCTCGGTTTAATTGTCACGGTCTAAAAATAGTTCATTTTTCACCCGGTGCGTTAGATATTGATGCGCCCCGAAAAAAGCACTGAACAAAACTAGGCGGTTTTTGAAGCAAGCGCCACTAACTCCATTTACGGAGTGTTTGTCACCGTACAGCCTAATTCTTTACGGGCATTGTCGCTTATCCGTGCATTTTAAATGCTCTAATTAAAGCAAGCGCCCGTATAGAGGCAGGTTGCACCGTATTTGGCGCTTCATAGGTTGAATCTGATAGGGATGCGTTGATGTCGAGCTGCACACCTGTATCCTCTGCAACTAGCGCGAGAGAAAAATCAGCCTTTAGAGCACTACTGGAATCATTCGAAACAGCTCAGCCACTAACAGAGGCAACCCAAACGCCATCGCTGCATCTGAAACGATCAAAGCGGATCACGCTCGTGCTATTCGGAAACGCACAATCGGCGTTCGCCTATACGTCGATTGGTCCGGTTGCACGGTATCCACTGAATCAGAGTAAATATTTGATCCCGCTCTGGCTAAGAATTTGATTGTCTCCCATGCATTGGGTCGATCGCCCGGGCTTGAGTACATTTACGTAGAACAACTAAGCTGATCCGTTTCCTGTTTTAATTACTGATACGGCTCTTTTGAAATTCCTGAGTCTCAACTCAACAAAGATACTTCCCGAAATGGAAGCAGGAATGATCGATCGTTCAACTAACAGATTAAATTATCAGTATCTTTTATTGATAGATATGGAGGTGCCGTATGAAAAAGATCGTTATGGCTATTATCTCTGCTGCTTTCATTTTCTCTGTAACCGGCTGCAATACAGTTAAAGGCGTTGGCCAGGATGTCTCTAAAGTCGGTCAGGGTATTGATAATGCGGCTCAGGATGTATCCAATAAGCTTTAAGTATTTATAACTTCCGTAGCAAAGGGAAAAAATGAAAAAGCTAAGCTTTCTGGCGATTCTTGCCGCTATGATGTTTGCGTTTTCCGGTTGCAACACAATCAGTGGAATAGGTAAAGACGTTTCGGCAGTCGGCAGAAGCGTCGACCATGCTGCGACAAAGACGTCAGCAAAGATTTCTTCCAAGACAAGTTCTTCAGGCAGCTCGTCGCAGCCAGCAGAATCATCGGCTGAACCGAAGTAAATCGGTCTGATTCATGAAATTGTCGGAGCTGAAGCTCCGACAATTTCATGGTGGTATGTATTAAATACAAAAAACTCAAGCAGCTAGTTCTGAGCAGTTAAATAATCCGTTTGATGCGGGGCTTAGACTGTCATTTTATTTTTCTTTGTTTTCCCGTAGATAACGTTTTCTTCTCGGTTTATCTAAAAATTTTGCCTTGCCATTCCCTCCGGGCTGGATCATTTTTTTTTACCATCTTTTTAAAAACTGTTTAACTATATTTCCGAGCTTATTGGATTAAGACGGGGTGTTTTGTAAGTTTAGTGTTCTTTAACTCTATGAAAATTGCGTAAATCACAATAAGGAGGGGTGGATTTAATATTCATTGGGTAACTTATTGTTTTAAAATTAAATAAATTTGAAATTTATTCATATTCAGTCCAAGAGTTACGTATTTTCTTTGGAGGAAGTCGATAATCAGTGTAATATGGTGGAAATCTTTTCTTACAAAGATGATTCCCTTTTACTTCCATCTCTGGAACCCCGACGGTTGTCAAGTATGTTTGAGTAAATCTTGCCCTTAATCTTGCGAAGCAAGACTATTGCTTATTTTTTTAGTTGGTTTGTCCGAGTAAAAAGGAGGCTATTGTTGATACATACAGAAGAGGCCAATCTACAAATCTCTCCAGGCTGTTTTAAGGACCCTTTTGGATCCTATTTGCCTACCATGAAATTCAAGATCAGTCCGTTCGTGCCTTATAAGGAAGACTGGTTGTAACCAATTGGCTGTAGCAGGCTGTGGAACGGGCCTTTCGGCTTTCTCATGCTTAGTTAAAGTCGATTTTGCTCGAACTGTATCATTAAGTTAAACCCTTATGCTCCTTTGGGTAATGAGCATTTAGCGATTCCGGCTATTTTGGGATCGTATGCCTTACGGCTTATGAGAACGGCCCTAACGATCCGTAACAGTTTAGCTGCAACGGCACATACCAGTTTTCCCCACGGCATTTTTTCTTTTTGCTTCTTTAAAATCCACTTCGTTAACTGTTTGGATTCCAATTTTCCTCTATTGGCCATGTTAATCACGCTCCCGGCCCCTTGCACCATTAAAGACCTCATTGTTTTGTCTCCTCGATGGGTGATTTTTCCTTTCTTCTCGTTGTGCCCCGTAGCAAAGCTTCTTGGTACCAAACCATAATAGGCAGGAAAATCTTTGGGATTTTTAAATCTCTTTATGTCTCCAATCGTTGCACGAAGTCTGCAGCAGCTGATTAAACCCAGCCCCGGAATCGTTTGAATTAGCTGGCAAACTTT
Source organism: Parasutterella sp. St.1A3 (assembly GCF_059728705.1). Lineage (NCBI taxonomy): Bacteria > Pseudomonadati > Pseudomonadota > Betaproteobacteria > Burkholderiales > Sutterellaceae > Parasutterella > Parasutterella sp. St.1A3. Next base: position 1,214,894 of record NZ_BAAGFK010000001.1, read on the forward strand.
ATCGTTCTTAGCTAGCACCTCAAGGGTTTTGGTGATTTTATTCAAGGCCCTTTGAACTGTTTGAGCGTGTGTGACCATGTCAACGAGACTTTCCTTGAGTTCCTCCGGAAAAGCTGCGTGATTTTCAATCAGATCTTTCAATCGAGCTTTCCCGCTGATTCCTTTCGATATATTCAATCCCCAGGCTTGGCAAATCCCTTTTAAAGACACAATGCTCTGTCTATATTGCTTGATATATTGTTCCCGCAGCGTTGTTAAGCTCGCGTACTTTTGTTGCTCCATATCTTTGGCTTTGATCGTTCGTAACTGTGTATCCCGTGTAAGGAACGCCAGCGCCTGAGCATCATTTAAATCGGTTTTTTGATTTGAAAAATGAGACTCAATGTAATCCCTTACATTCTTGCCGCCGATAACCAGGCAGCGATGTCCCCACCCTTCTAACCTTTGAACTAAGTAATTCATTTCAGTACAAGGCTCCATAGCGAACGTCGTAGGACTAAGCTCCTGTGCATTTTTTTCAAGCTCTTGATAGTCCAGGCGATCGATACCAACAATTTCTCCATCCGTTGTTATCAGAACAGCACTGACGCAATTCTTGGCTAAATCAAGGCCGATAACTTCATATTCGAGGTTTGTGTCGATTGACTTTGCGAGTATCCTTCTAATTGACATGGGATCACCTTCTTAAAGATTTTGTCACTTTGATTTTGCTCCCTGCATCGGACTGGGAGCAAAGGGGTTCCATGTCATTAGGAAGACTATGAATAAAACCTATAAAGTCGTATTTAATCCTGTCACTTCGACATGGACTCCGGTGAGTGAAGTTTCCAGATCTCGTGGAAAGTCCGGTCTGAGATCTTCTCTGTCCAAGTTGGCGATTGCCGTAGCGTGCGGACTTTTTTCGGTTTCGCATGCAGCAACGTATGATGCTTCCATTTACGCGCAGTCAGGTCAAACTGTCACGGTTAATCAGCCGGCCCTGACTATTGAAGGTACCGGTGGTGACGAGCCGATTATCGGCATTATTGCGGAGAGCGGTTCGGTCGTGAATGTTAATGCTGACATCGTTGACATGAACCTTACAGCACCGATTTCCCATACTAAGGCGATTGTTGCGGCAGGGGGCGAAGGTCCAGGTGCACAGATTAATATGGATGCGAAGCAGATTTCCATCTTTATGAATGGCGGAGGGCGCGGAGTTGAGTCAAATTGGGGCTCTTCAATTAACATGAACGCCTCTGAATCGATTTTGATTTCTACAAGAGCGAATGTAGGCAAATCATATGGAATTCTGGTTGACGGGTATGGCGGTGGCCAAGGCTCTACGCTTTCCATTCAGGCTCCGGATATTAAAGTTTCCACGTATGTGAGAGGCGAAAATGAAAACAGGATAAATGCTGTTTACCTTCGCTCTAATCAAATAAATCTCCATAGTCTTTCTCTTGGAACAGAAAACGCAAAGAATATTGCAATCGATCTGACGATTGAAAAGACTGCTCCGGAAGCCAACGCTATTAACATAACAGGAGGTTCCGCGGTTATCGGCAATAATGACGCTGCTGTGTCCATCAATGTTGTTAACAACGGTACGGAAGAAACAGCCTACGCTCGCGGAATTCAGGTTACAGGAGAAGACAGCAGTCTCACGATCAATGCATCCCGCTTGGACGTTTCGGTCACCAGTAATTTCAAACCGGTTGCCTTTAAAGTTAGTGACAACGCTGCTGTAACAGTTAATGCGCCGACTTCTATAACAGTAAGAGGCGGAAGTAATCAGGATTATGCTAGCGAAGGTATCAGAAATTCCTACTTATCGAATGGAATGTTCCCGGCTACATCAGAATTTGTATTTAATAAGTCAGTAACTGTGGATGTCTCCGCAGAACAAGGGGCACGCGGCGTATGTGTTCTCAACGGACAACCTTCCAATATTTCAACGAGACCTAATGACCACGGCGGTTTGATAACTTTCAACTCTGACCTGACTGTCTCTGCAAATAGCTCAGGGAGAAACGCCAGGGGCATTGCTCTGGACAATGATTTCTTAGACGGAACACATCCGACAACTCCGCTTGGAGACCCTGGATCAGGCGCATTCCTTGTTGTTAAAGGCAATCTTTCATCGAATGCTGTTGCTAAGAGTAATGCGGCAGCTATTGATCTCAATGACAATGCCGGTCTCACGGCTGGTTCTCTGAACCTTTCTGCCGTGTCTCAAACTGCCGGTGCTTACGGTATCAATGTTGACGGCAGTACCGGAAATGTCTACGCCAGCGGCAGTGAAATGAATATTTCCGCTGAATCCCAAGGTAATGGCGAAGAAGCTATGGCAGCGGGTGTTGCAGTTCAGGGCGGCAGTGTCACCTTAAGAGCTCCGGTTATTAATATTTCCGCCAAAGCTCCGGAAGAAGCAGCATGGGCTGTTGGCCTTGCACTTGATACAGGAGCGCATGTCAGTATTGGTCAGGAAGGCGCTAAAGTAACACTGAATTCCGTTGGCGTTGACAGTGATGCAATCTATATTGGCGATAGCGGAACAGTGGAACTTATCGGTTCCATTGATATTCCCAACGGAAATCTGGACATCGGCTACGGCGGTAGTGTTACCGTTAAAGGCGACATCGCTTTGGATGACCTCGGAAGAATCAATCCCGATGGCGGTAACGCGCTCATGATCGACGGCCAGCTCACAACGACCAGTGACCAGGTTTTCCTTAAAGCCGCAGGCGAAAGCCAGGCAACGGTCGGCGGTCTTGTCTCCGGTCTTGACGGACGGATTAACTTTGCTCCCACAGGATCGGTTCTTGTTCTTACAGATCCGGTGTTCACGATGGAATATCTGAAGAGTGCGATGGCAACATACACTCGTCCGGAAACTATTACCATGACCGGTAAAATGGTTGATCTGACCGCCGGCAACATCGGTGATCTGACCAACCCGAACCTGCCTTCGAGTACCTTAACCTGGAACAGCAGCATCACTATCACAGGCAATCAAATCAGCGGCAGCTATGCTGTGGTAGGCAACGTTGACATGGGCAACGGACAAACACTCGAAATCGACGCCGGAAAAGATAAGAATTTCACAATTACCGGTGCGGGTGGAAGTCTCATTACTTCCCTTAAGCCTACCATCGAATTGGTGATTAAGAGTGAAGGGCAGCTGCAGCTTGGCGGCTCGGAACTTACAGAAGACTCTACGCTTACCGGCAGCGTCGTTGCCCAGACTGATGCCGTTTTAAGCATCAAAGGCGCCACAGGCAAAGAGCTGACGAACTTCCACATCACCGGCAGTCTGACAGCAGATGCGAATGCACATGTCACGATCGATGACAATGCGCAGGTAAACATCTCTGATGTAGTGATCGGTAAGAACGCTCAGTTCACAATTGGTTCGCCGCAGAATAAGAGCGGATTCGGCATGCTTCTGGCATCTACACTCAAGCAGATGGGGATTCTGTTCATTGATCCGGACTGGTCTGCTAAACCCAGCCTGACGCTGGCAAACGAAGTTGAATTCGGCGCTGACTCTCAAACCGTTGTGGGTCAGAACTCTCAGCTGATCATCGGTTCTTCTGACGAAAACCTGATTGCAAACACTCTGTCAGCCAACAACCTTAAGTTTGCGGAAGACGGTATCACCGCTGCCGCTTATATTGCCAAGCCGATTAATTTAAACGGCGGCAGTTTCGTTGTTGACGGTTCTTTAAACGAGATTCCGGAAGCGGCACCCGGCTCGATGGTTATCGCAGAAAACGGCTTCCTTGGTGTAACGGCTGACAACGACTCTGCATTAGGCAAGTCGGTCTTGATTTCCGGTACAGATCTGAAGTTCGAAGAAGGCAGCTACCTGTATGTTGACCTTTCTGAAGTGACCGAAGGCGGCGATCTGCAGCTCAAGCTTGCCGACAATGTTATCGGTTTGGAAGATGTGTATCAGAACAACCATCTGCTCTTTAAGGATTCCGGACTTTGGTTTGACTTTGCGGTTCAGGACGGTGTAATTACCGCTTCCTATGATCCGATCGGCCAGATGCCTGAATTAATCGCGCCGAATGTCATGCGTGAAGCCTTGATTAGCGGCGGTGCATATTCGGATACGATCCGTGATCTGATCTCCAACTTAGGCAGCGAAGGCGCTTCCCGCGAACTCAATCGCGCAGCTGCGGCCGGTGCGGCTTCCGGAGCCCAGATTGTTGCGCTGAACGCCGGTTCCATGATCATTGATTCAGTTGAACAGCATGGTTCTCTGTTGGCTGCTTACGCACATGATAAATCCGGTGCCGATCTGTGGATTGATCTCAACAGCTCCTTCAGCAAGGCTTCTTCTTACGAAGTTGGCTCTGCCTCCTACGGTTATAAGAGTGACTTAGCGGGTGCGACAGTCGGTGTGGATTACGCATTTGGCAACGGCGCTGCCGCCGGTGTTGCGCTCAGTATCGGTACAGGTTCTCTGCGCGGCCAGAATCTTGGCTCCGGCGTCAAGAACTCTGTTAACTATCAAGGTGTGAACCTCTACGGTACATGGGCAACAGAATATGCCAACATCATCGGTTCAATCGGTTATCTGCGCACAGAAAACAAGATCTCTTCTTCTCTGAGCTCCAAGCAGAAAGTTCACGGCAACAGCTTCACACCCGACTTTAGGAGAATAGTTCTCTAAATTTTTTCGAGAACCTACGTGGTTCTTATTTTTTCACTTGTTTTTACTTTATTTCTATGTTATAATATTGTAGTGATTTCTTTGTGAGGGACTACTATGTTTATCGGTATCGTTACCGGCGGCAAATATAAATACGTCAAGCTGCTTGAGGGATATAGAGATGAAAACGGCAAGACAAGAAATCGTGTTGTCAAAACATTTGGAAGACTCGATGTTCTTCTGAAAGAGGATCCGGAAGCAGTTAATAAACTCAAAGCCAAGTACAACGGTCAGCACAAAGAAAAACTCGAGCTGCAGCAAAAGCAGCGTCTAAAAGATCTTGAAGAAACATTAGCCTTCCAAGTGGACCAATCTCGTGTTCAAAGTCCTCTGCCGCTGCTTAATTACGGGCACTTTGCTGTCAAACAGATTTGGGAAGAAGACCTGGCTTTAGACCGAAAGTTCAAGTATGTGCAGCAAACAAGCAAGCTAAAGTTTGATCTGAACAGCCTGGTCCGTTACTTGGTGGCCGGAAAGATTCTTGAACCGGGCTCTATTGAGAAAACCTTTAGGCGAAAAGACGAGTACTTAGGCGACCCGATCAAAGACATAACTTTAGACAATTGTTATGACGCCTATACCTACCTGTTCGATCTCAAAGAAGAAATTATTAAGTGGGTCAATCGCCGGATGAATCAATCCTTCGGTACCGGAAGAACTCGTCTGCTCTTTTATGACGTAACGAACACTTATTTCGAAACCACCATGTCGGATAAAGAGAAGGACTATGAGAGGTCTGACTTTGCGGAGGTTTTAATCGATACGGTTAAGCAGGCTGTTATAAGCGAAGAGCTTCCAGTCGATTGTCTTGATCGAGAAGGAAATGTCATCGTCGAGAATCTTCCGGCAGCGTTCATTGAAAAGCTTACGGACGATAAGTATCGCTATTTCAGAATGCGGGGACCCTCAAAAGAACATCGCTTTGACTTACCGCTTGTCTCTATTGCTTTAGTCATTGATCAAAACGGCATTCCTCTGGATTTCCAGGTTTATGCCGGTAATGCCTCAGAGTTTGCAAAAATGCCGGAATCAATCCGCAAACTCAAAGAAAAATACGATGTTGAAGAAGCGGTAGTTGTAGCTGACAGAGGCCTGAACTCGGTTGAAAATTTAACGATGCTGAACGGGAACAATATGGGCTTTCTGATGGCTCAAAAAGTCACCAAGCTCGGTGAAACGCTAACGAAAAAGATGCTGGACCGGTCACGTTATCAGCCGCTAAACAGTGAAGTTCCAGATGACAATCTTTATCAAGTGGTCTCCGATTGGGAGAAATCGGGTGGGAACGGTTCAAAAATCAACTGTACATTAGTCTTTACGTTTAACAAAAAACGACAAAAGCGTGATCAGGCCATCTTGAAACTCTGGCAGGGAATCGTTCTTGCGAAGAAACAGGCGGGAGTCAAAATCGGGCCGAGAAAAACCGGTTGGGCCTGTTTGGCAAAAACAGAAAACGGCAAGGATCAGCCAATTCTTGGAATTGATGAAAAGGTCTTGCAAAACAAACTGGCTCTATGCGGTTATGCTGCCGTTGTGTATAAGGAATCGCCGATACAAGCAGACAAAGACGGAGTGGTCTCTGAAAGAAAAAATCCGATCCTCAAAGATGCCGAAATCGCCGGTATGTATCATCGTCTTAACTGCATTGAGGACTGCTTCAGGGTTATGAAGTCCAATCTCGGTCTGCGCCCGATGTATGTGTTTAACTCAAAGCACATCATTGCGCATTGTCTGCTGGTTTACCTTGCGCTTATCACTGTCCGGCTTATACAAAATCGTGCTGAAAAAAGTTCCGTACACGTGACAGCTGAGGAAATCTCCACTTGTCTTCGAGAGGCAAACGTTGCCCCACTACTGCTAAGTGAAGAAAGGTCAGTCTTTGCAACTGTAGAGCAATGCAGCAATCTCAGAAAAGGTCTTGAGCGGCAAAGCACTTCTGAACTTGTAGAAATGATTAAAAGCGGGAAGATAAAAACATCGAAGACACCGGAGATCTTAGAGGCTTGCGGATTAAAAATGCCAAATAGATTCTGTTCCTTACATGAGCTTGCCAGAAGTCTAAAGACAAAGTTCCCGGACTTTAACAGCGCTGTTCCGACTCTAAAGAGGTTGGATTTATTATGACGCAGGAATAATTCTTAAACTGCCCTCAACCTAAGTAACACAAGGGATGAGGGCTTTTTTATTTACGAGATTCTCCTAAAGTCGGGTATCAAGGTGTGAACCTCTACGGTACATGGGCAACAGAATATGCCAACATCATCGGTTCAATCGGTTATCTGCGCACAGAAAACAAGATCTCTTCTTCTCTGAGCTCCAAGCAGAAAGTTCACGGCAACAGCTTCACAGCCGCGGTTAGAGCAGAGAAGTCTCTTGAACTGAATCCGTCGATTACGGTAACGCCTCATGTTGGAGTTCGTTATCTGCATACTGATATTGATGATGTCAAACTTGGCGTCTTCAAATTCAGCAACAAGAAGACAAATCTTGTTCAGGTACCGTTCGGTGTTGCGTTTAATGCGAACCTCAAAGCGTCCTGCGGCGCAGAGGTTAAACCGTTCATTGATCTCACAATCGCTCCTGCGTTTGGTGATCGCAAGGTTAACAACAAGGTTGGTTATGCGGCCGGCTTAGCCAGCGATACGCTTGACACAAGAATCGCTGACAATGCGATGTATTCTGCGAAGATTGGTGTGAACGCCACTAAGGGCGCTCATTCCTTCACGCTGAATTACGGTATTGGCGGAGCTAACCACGGTCGTGTCGATCAGGCACTTCAGGCAGGTTACCGTTATTCCTTCTAATGATGTCTCCTAGTTAGTTGGAAAAAGGGCCTTAACTGCGGAAATCTGCGGTTAAGGCCCAAATTGTTTCTGAAGAAGAGACACGTCGAAGCTTTGTTTTAAGCGCAGAAGAGTGCGCGGAAAGTTATGATCAAGTTATGGATTTAAAGACAAAAAGAATGCCCGTTCTGCAGATAGTGCCGCAGAGCGGGCATTGATTCTTTTAGCGCCTAATACGGCGCGTCGGAAAAACTTCCGAGCTGTTTGTACGGCGTTCGCCGCAGTGATTACTTAGTCAGAGCCGGGCAGCGGCTGTCACGCTTCTGTTCAATTTCAGACACGAAGAAGTTGCCTTCGCGGTCGATATCACCGTCAACTTTTACACAAGTACCGACTTTAATTTCTGTACCGCGTCTGCTGTCAATGTGCGTGCGCTGATCAGCCGTAAAGGTCTTTCCGCCGATGACCCATGTCTGTTCCGCAGAACCGGCTGCAGGCATCTGCTCAACTCGGCCGTAGAAGCCGTCATGACCGTGCGCATAAACTGTTCCGGCGGCCATAAGAGCGATGGCGGCGGTAAAAACTGTCTTAGTTAATTTCATGGTTATTCACCTCCAAAAGTTGAGTTCAGTGTAGGTTCTTAATGGGGTAACGACGAATAACACGTCTAAATTAGGTACAAAAAATGCGGCCGTAAAGGCCGCACTTAGAAATTAATTTATTGAAATTAAACTTGTTTCTTTATGTCATCAAGCTTGCGCTGAACAGTGTGGAATGTCGCAAGCATAGATGTAGACGGTTTGTTCGGATCAAGAAGGCTGACCACGATGATCGTAAGGAACGAAAGAACGAAGCCCGGGATGATCTCGTAGAGGCCCCACCATGCGCCCTGGTGCCAGACCAGAACGGTAAGCGCGCCAACAATAATACCGGCAAGGGCACCGTTTCTTGTGCAGCCTTTCCAAAGCAGAGAAAGGATAATGATCGGACCGAACGCAGCACCAAAGCCGCCCCAGGCGTAGCTCACCAGAGACAGAACGAGGTTGTTCGGATCCATAGCGATCACGATAGCGACACAGCTCACCGCGATAACCGTCAGCCGTCCGATCCAGACTAATTCGCGCTGATTGGCGTTCGGACGGATAAATACACGGTAGAAGTCTTCGGTAAGGACGGAAGAGCAGACGAGGAGCTGACAGGAAAGCGTACTCATAACGGCTGCAAGAATCGCAGAAAGCAGTACGCCGCCGATCCAGGGATTAAAGAGGGTTGTGGAAAGGACCATGAACACGCGTTCATGATTCTCAGCAACCGCTTTGCCAAGGTCCGGATGCGCGGAGAAGAAGGCGGCTCCGAAGAAACCTGCCGCGACGGCACCGGTGAGGGAGAAGATGAGCCAAATCATGCTGATGCGGCAGGCTCTCGGCATCAAAGCGGCGTTCTTAGCGGCCATAAAACGAACCAGAATATGCGGCTGGCCGAAGTAACCCAGACCCCACGCAAGAAGTGAGATCACACCGATGAAAGTCTGTCCCTGAAGCATGTTCAAGTGATTCGGATCAATCGCGCGAACCTGATCAATGGTCGCGGAAAACCCGCCTAAGTCAACCATAACAGCGATCGGCGCAATAATCAGGGCAAGACACATCATGGTCGCCTGAATGGTGTCTGTCCAGCTGACCGCGAGGAAACCGCCTAAGAAGACATAAGCCAGAGTAGCAATCGTTCCGAAGACCAGAGCCGTTTCATAGGGCATGTTAAATACAAGCTCAAAGAGTCTTGCGCTTGCGACCATGCCGGAGGCGGAGTAAATCGCAAAGAAGAGAAGAATAACGACGGCGGAAATCACCCGGAGCATTCTCGAATTGTCTTCAAAGCGATGCGAGAAATAATCGGGAAGCGTCAAAGCGTTATGGGCGGTCTCGGTATAGACGCGAAGCGGGGCTGCGACAATCAGCCAGTTGGCAAGCGTGCCGAGCGCCAAGCCGATAGCGATCCAGGATTCGCAGATACCGGATAAGAAAACCGCGCCCGGAAGTCCCATAAGGAGCCAGCCGCTCATATCGGAAGCGCCGACGGATAGGGCGGTTACCAGAGCGCCGAGTTTTCTTCCGCCGAGAATGTAATCATTGAAATTTTTTGTGAACCGCCATGCAACAAGACCGACGATTACCATGATCACCAAATAAGAAAAAAAGGTGATGGAAACAGGAGTAAACATATCTTCTTTGAATAAGGTTAGAGGTCTGTATTTAAAAATATGATAACGAACGATCACTGCCTTTTACGCGATTAAAGACACTTAATCAAAAAGGTTCGCGTTTTTTGCGAACCTTTGGGGCTGTTATCCGCCGATATAGGACATTTCGATTTTGTGTTTCGCTCGTTCGGCGGAAGTTTCAGCAGTTCGTATTTCAGAGTAGTGGTCGTCCCTGGCACTCCAAATTCTGCCGATAGCGTCCTCAATTTCTTCGTCGGAGGCACCTCCTCGAAGCATCTGCCGAATGTCAAAACCTTCTGTGGCAAAGAGACATTTATAAAGCTTGCCGTCAACGGAAAGACGGATTCTTGAACATTCCCTGCAAAACGGTTCGCTCACAGAAGAAATAAATCCGATTTCTCCCATACCGTCTTTGTAGCGCCAGCGGGTCGCGACTTCTCCCGGATAATTAGGATCAACGGGTTCGATCGGGTAGCGGCTGTTGATCTCTTCAACAATTTGTCGTGAAGGAATCACATCGTCCATTCGCCAGCCGTTGGTTGCGCCCACATCCATGTATTCAATGTAGCGGACAATGACTCCAGTACCGCGGAAATGTTCGGCGATCTTAATTAGCTCTTTTTCGTTCGTGCCGCGTTTAACGACAACGTTGATTTTCACAGACGAAATGCCGGCCTTTTGAGCTGCCTCGATACCTGCGAGCGTGCGCTCGATCGGGAAATCCACATCGTTGAGCTGCTTGTAAATTTCCGGATCCATGGCGTCAAGCGATACGGTAAGCCGCTTTAGACCGGCTGCGGCAAGCGCCTTTGCTTTGGCCTGAAGCGCGGAACCGTTCGTTGTCAGGGCGACGTCCAAGGGTTTGCCGTTCCAGGTTTTAAGTTTGCCGAGTTCGGTGATCAGATTTTCAATACCTTTGCGCAGAAGCGGCTCTCCGCCCGTAAGACGAATCTTTTCGACGCCGTTTTCAACAGCGATCCGAGCAAGGCGAATGATTTCTTCAAAAGAGAGAATTTCTGTGTGTGCAAGGAATAAATGTTCTTTTTCAAACTTTTCCTTGGGCATACAGTAGCGGCAGCGGAAGTTGCATCGATCGGTCACGGAAATACGAATATCCCGCAGCGGTCTGCCGCGGGTATCTACCCAGTGCGCTCCCTCCCGGTGAACTTCTCCGGCCAGGGGAATCGTTTTGGTGACGTATTTGATCGGTATAACTTTTCTGCTCATTCGTGCCTGTATTTTTTGTGAACGCTAATCATATACCTAGGAAGGTTTTGAGTCATTACGGTATCCGCATTAATCTCTATTAAACCACATTGCATTCAGGCGTTCGAGATTCAAGTATGTGAAAAAGACCACACTTTATCGTCTCTCTAAATAAGCGTCGCAGAAGATAAGTGTTCAGGGAGAAGCGAGCATGATCCGAACCGTTTATTGTGTGCAAAAGACCACAAACTCGCTGTGACATTGAAATCAAGGTGTTAGCCTGTTATTTGCGAACCAAAGCCGTTTCGGTCTGACTGTAAACTATGCGCAAAAGACCACAAGATTATCGGAACCACTGTGCCGCAGATAAAGTCGTTATTTCTTGTTTCTTTGGAATATATTGCATAAACACAGGCGCAACTTTTGGTAATCTTAAACAATGGAACAAGATCTTTTTGCACTTACGCCCGACAGCGCAGAGGAGCCGAACAAGGCTTCAAAGAGCGCTTCGTCCGGGCGTGTTAAACAAGCGGCCGATAAGGCTTCGCCTTTAGCTGAAAGGCTCAGGCCGCAGACCATTGACGAAGTTGTCGGACAGAAGCATTTACTCGGTCCGGGACAGCCGCTGCGCAGCGCCTTTGAGAATGCGCACCCCCACTCCATGATTCTGTGGGGACCTCCGGGCGTTGGTAAGACAACGCTCGCAAGGCTTATGGCAAACGCATTTGATTTGCCCTTTATTTCAATCTCCGCAGTGCTCGGAGGCGTCAAGGATATCCGTGACGCTGTGGAAAAGGCCACAGAAAATCGTCAGAAAACCGGACGCTCGACCGTCGTGTTCGTCGATGAAGTGCATCGCTTTTCTAAAAGTCAGCAGGACGCGTTTCTGCCGCATGTTGAGAGCGGTCTGTTTACCTTTATCGGCGCGACAACTGAAAATCCCAGTTTTGAGGTCATTTCCGCGCTTTTATCCCGCTCTTCGGTTTATGTGCTCGAATCATTAAAGGAAGACGATCTGCTGGAGTTGCTTGATCGGGCGCTCAAGCGCGAGTATCCGACTCTGGCAGTTACCGATGAGGCAAAGAAGATTCTGACAGGGCTCGCCGACGGCGACGCGCGCCGATTCCTGAACGCTTTGGAAGTCTCTGCGACCATGGCGCTTGACCGAGGTGTCACAGTGCTTGACGATAAATTCGTCCGTAAGGCGCTCCCGGCTACCATTCGGCGTTTTGATAAGGGCGGCGACAATTTCTATGACACGATTTCCGCGCTTCATAAATCGGTGCGGGGCTCAGACCCGGACGCGGCGCTCTATTGGATGTGCCGCATGCTCGACGGCGGAGTGGACCCGCTTTATATCGCGCGCCGTCTCATGCGGATGGCAGTCGAGGATATCGGGCTCGCTGATCCCAGAGCGATGGAAGTGACAACGAACGCGGTCGATATTTATGAGCGCTTGGGTTCACCCGAAGGAGAACTCGCGCTTGCCAACGCGGTGGTTTACCTTTCCGTGGCTCCAAAGTCTATTAGTGTCTATCAGGCATTTAATAAAATGCGCGCCTTTGTAAAAAAGGACGGAACGAGACCCGTTCCGATGCATATCAGAAATGCGCCGACCAAGCTGATGAAAGATATCGGCAGCGGAGCGGGGTATCGCTATCCTCCGGATGAGCCGGGATCCTTTGCGGCAGGCGTGAAATATTTTCCGGATGAAATCCGGGAATATCGGGTTTATGAACCCGCGGACCGCGGAATGGAAATCAAGATTCGAGACAAACTTGAAAGCCTTCGCGCGCTCAATGCCAAGGCTCGGCGCGGTCAAATGCCGCCCGGTAAGAAAGTCGGCACGCGTCATGCGAGCGAAAAAGAGGATTAACTGCGGGTTTTCCGAACTTTCAACGCAGGAATAGATCATTCCTAATGCGCCATGGCGTACAATCAAGAAATTCGCTTTGAAAAAATTAAGTAAGAGAAATTAAATGCTTGATCAGAACCTTTTAAGAAAAAATCTGCCGGAAGTTGTTGAACGTCTGGCAACTCGTAAGTTCAAATTCCCGACAGAACAGTACGAAGCTCTGGAAACCGAACGTAAAGCGATTCAGACTGAAACAGAAGAACTTCAGTCAATGCGCAATCAGGTCGCTAAAAAGATTGGCGCTGCTAAAAAAGCCGGTGAAGATGCTGCCGAATTGATGAAGCAGGGCGCTGATATCGCCTCCCGTCTTGGCGAACTCGAAAAACGTACCGCTGACGTGAAAAAAGCTCTGACCGATCTTCTCTTAACGATCCCGAATTTGCCCGATCCTTCTGTTCCCGTCGGCAAAGACGAAACTGAAAACGTTGAAGTTCGCCGCTGGGGCACTCCGAGAGAATTTGATTTTGAAATCAAAGATCATGTGGACGTCGGTGCGCCTTTAGGTATGGACTTTGATGTCGGCGCCAAGCTTGCCGGTACTCGCTTCGTTTTCATGAAGGGTCAGGTTGCCCGTCTGCATCGTGCGCTCGCTCAGTTCATGCTTGATACGCACACAACAGAAAACGGCTATACAGAATGCTATACGCCTTATATCGCCAATCAGGAAACACTGATCGGCACAGGCCAGCTGCCGAAGTTTGAAGAAGACCTTTTTGCCGCTAAGAAAGGCGGTCAGGAAGGCGAGGGCGAAATTTTCTATCTGATCCCGACCTCCGAAGTGACTCTGACCAACTCCGTTCGCGGTCAGATGCTTAAAGAAAGCGATCTTCCGATCAAGATTACTGCTCAGACTCCCTGCTTCCGTTCTGAAGCCGGCTCTTACGGCAAAGATACGCGCGGTATGATCCGTCAGCATCAGTTCGAGAAAGTCGAAATGGTGCGTATCGTTAAGCCCGAAGACAGCTACAAGCATCTTGAAGAAATGGTTGTCTGCGCCGAAGGCATTCTGCAGAAGCTCGGCCTGCCGTATCGCGTGATCACACTCTGCACAGGTGATATGGGCTTTGGTTCTGCCAAGACTTATGACCTTGAAGTTTGGCTGCCTGCTCAGAACACCTACCGCGAAATCAGCTCGGTCTCCAACTGCGAAGCTTTCCAGGCTCGCCGTATGCAGACTCGCTTTAAGAATGCTCAGGGCAAGACTGAATACGTTCACACGCTGAACGGCTCCGGTCTTGCGGTCGGCAGAACACTCGTCGCGGTTCTTGAAAACTATCAGAACGCCGACGGTACAGTTACTGTTCCTGAAGTGCTTCGTCCTTACATGGGCGGCCTTGAAAAGCTGACGCCGGTTACTGCTAAATAATTAATCTGATTAACAAAGCGCTGAAATTCCTTTCAAGAGTTCAGCGCTTTATTTTTACTGAGAGAAAAAAATGTCCGCAGCACTCCCTCGTATCGCAATTTTGGCAACCGGCGGCACAATCGCCGGCAAAGCTTCTTCCGCCTCCCAGACGGTGGGTTATAAACCCGGCAGCGCGTCAGTTCAGGATATTTTGGATTCTGTACCGGGACTTTCTGATGTCGCGGAGATCACAGCGGTTCAGGTCGCTAATATCGGTTCGGAAGATATGACGGATCATATTTGGACCAAGCTGGTCCGCGAAACCGAAAAGCAGCTTGCAGATCCCGAGATTGACGGTGTTGTCATTACACACGGAACCGATACGCTCGAAGAAACCGCTTTCCTTTTAAATCTCATTCTGAAGTCTGATAAGCCGATTGTGATTGTAGGCTCCATGCGACCTGCAACCTCGATTTCCGCTGACGGTCCGATGAATCTTCTGAACGCGGTGCGCACTGCCTGCTCAGAAAAATCGGTCGGCAAGGGTGTGTTAGTTGTGCTCAATGATGAGATTCACGGCGCACGCGATGTGACAAAAACCAATACGACAAACTGCTCGACGTTTGCTTCTCCGAGACTTGGAGCGCTGGGTTTTGTGACAGGCGGAGTCGTCGATTTTTATAAAGCTTCCGTAAAACCGCATACCACTCAGACTCAGTTTACTTCCGCGCTTTTAAACGGCTCTGATCTGCCTCTGACGGATATTATTTATGCGCATGCCAATGAAGATTCACGACTGATTGAAGCTTCGGCCGCCACCGGCGCCAAAGGTATTGTTTATGCCGGCATGGGCAACGGCTCCGTTCATATCAACGCACTGAAGGGGCTGCGCGAAGCCATCGAAAAGGGTGTTATTGTCATCCGTTCTTCGAGAGCCGGAAGCGGCGCCGTGGTGGATTCCGCTCCCGAGTGGAGTGAGGCCGGCATGATTAATGGCGGCACTCTGAATCCTCAGAAAGCAAGAATTCTGCTTCAGCTCTGTCTGGCTTCCGGCCTTGGCAGAGAAGAAATTATTGAAGCCTTTAACCGTTATTAATCTCAAAACCCTGCTAGCGAATGCTCAAGGCTGAGTCGTTTGGTTCAGTTTAAAGAGTGAGATTCTGATTGAACTGCGGGCAGGTGAGCATAGAGCAAGAGGACTGAATATTCAGCCCTCTTGAAACGTTTTAAACAAAACTGCAGTTAATAGGCGGTCTCGCTGGGATCCGCTGAGCATGGATGGTCTTGTAGCCGAACACTATGGCGCAGTAACAATCCTCGTCTTCGCCAATTCCTAAGAATTCGCGGATTTTTGGAGAATACTTTGCGGCGTTAGCGGCGTATCCGGCAAAACAGCAGCCGATATCGCGGGCTTCAGCGGCCATATTGAAGTACGTCATCGCGATTCCGGAATCCACGCCGCCCCAAACAATATTTTTAGGTCCGACGGTAAAGGCGGTGCAGGGCGCTCCGCGAAGAATAATGTCTCTGCCTTTGCGCTGTCTGGCGATAATCGAGTCAATGTCGTAGCGCTTTGAAAGTACCGGATGCACTCTGCATTCGGTGTCCATCCAATCGGTAATCATGTCCCGCAGCATACGGGTCTTAAAGATAGAATCCGTCAAAATCCAGCGGATCTTTCTGTTGTTGCCGCCCGTGGGCGCATAGTTAGCCGCATCAAGAATGCCTTCCGTCACGGTTCTTGGAACAGGACGGGCGGTAAACATTCTGTATGAGCGTCTTGCTTTGAGGAAGAGATCCATTTTAGCGGAGGTTGAAGCATCCGCTCTCGGCGCCCTAGGAAGTGTTTCGCCCGCATCAAGCGCCTGTCGGCATGCGTCTTCCGGGCAATAAGCGGTGCATTGTCCGCAGCTGTTGCACTTATGCGCTATTTCTTCCGGCATGACCGGTCTTCCGTTTTCCAGGACCAGAAGCGACTTAGGACAAACAAAAGTGCAGGTGCCGCAGCCGGTGCATCGTGTCTCGTCAAGAATAAAATTAGACATAGTGTGGTGTGAGTAAAAACAAAGCCGGCGTTAAATCGGCTTTGTAAGTTGAAGGATTAACTCAGGACAGCGCCGGAGGTGCCGGAGCTCACCAGTTTGGCGTATCTAGCCAGATATCCTGTGGTGATTCTCGGCTCACGCGGCTTCCAATTCTTTCTTCTCTCCTCAAGAACCTCGTCGGAAAGCTCAACTTCCAGTTTATGTTCTGGAATATTGATGGAAATAATGTCGCCTTCTTCGAGAAGCGCGATGGGGCCGCCAATCGCGGCTTCCGGAGAAACGTGTCCGATCGCGGCGCCGCGGCTGGCTCCGGAGAAGCGGCCGTCGGTAATTAAAGCGACTGTGGAGCCGAGTCCCGCGCCCATGATGGCCGATGTCGGAGAAAGCATTTCACGCATGCCGGGACCGCCCTTCGGACCTTCGTAGCGAATTACCACAACATCGCCGTCTTTAATCTGGCCGCCCCAGATTGCGGCGATCGCGTCTTCCTCACTGTCAAAGACGCGGGCCGGACCTTTGTGCACGAGCATTTCAGGCGCGACGGCGGAACGTTTTACGACGGAGCCGTCCGGAGCGAGATTGCCGAAGAGTGCGGCAATACCGCCGGTTTCGCTGTAGGGATTGTCGATCGGACGAATAATTTCCGGATCTTTGTTTTCCGCGTCTTTGATGTTTTCCGCAATGGTTTTGCCCGTTACGGTCAACAGGTTGGTATTGATAAGACCTTTCTTAGCAACTTCCTTCATCACTGCCGGGATGCCGCCGACTTCATTCAGTTCTTCGATAAAGTGGGGGCCTGCAGGAGACAGGTGGCAAAGGTTCGGTGTGCGCTCCGAGATTTCGTTTGCCAGATGCATGTCAAGCTTGAAGCCGCATTCATGCGCGATTGCGGGCAGGTGCAGCATCGAGTTGGTGGAGCAGCCGAGCGCCATGTCCATAGTCATCGCGTTAATGAAGGCATCATAGGTCATGATGTCAAGCGGCTTGATGTCTTTCTTCAGCAGTTCCATAACCTGCATGCCCGCCTGTTTCGCAAGGCGGATACGGGCGCTCTGAACGGCAGGAATTGTGCCGTTGCCCGGAAGTCCCATACCCAGAACTTCTGTAAGGCAGTTCATGGAATTGGCGGTAAACATGCCGGAGCAGGAGCCGCAGGAAGGGCAACATTTCTGTTCAATTTCATGAAGTTTTTCTTCGCTGATCTTGCCGGCCTTGTATGCGCCGACGCCTTCAAAAGCGGAGACGAGCGAAAGTTTCTTCTTGCCGATGACGCCGGCGCTCATTGCGCCGCCGGAGACAAAAATAGTCGGGATATTCAGTCGGGCCGCAGCCATCAGAAGGCCCGGGACGTTTTTATCGCAGTTCGGAACCATCACGAGCGCGTCAAAAGCGTGGGCAATCGCCATGGCTTCGGTGCTGTCAGCGATCAGTTCACGACTGACGAGAGAGTATTTCATGCCTTCGTGTCCCATAGCGATGCCGTCGCAGACAGCGATAGCAGGGAACACGATCGGAACACCGCCGGCAAGCGCGACGCCCTGTTTGACAGCGTCGACGACCTTATCGAGGTTCATGTGTCCGGGGACGATATCGTTTTTAGAGCTGACGATACCGATCAGAGGTTTTTCCAGTTCTTCGTCGGTCAGGCCGAGTGCGTAAAGCAGGGAGCGGTGAGGTGCGGCTTGAGAGCCTTTTTTGATTTTGTCACTTCTCATATTAATTACCTTGTTTTCGTTATCCTGTTGAACGATTCTTTCATTGTATCTTCTTCGGTTTAGACAATACGTCGATAGCCGATGATTTTGCCTTTCCAATAAGCGCTGTTCAGATATTCCATACGGACATATCCTCCGCTTGAGGGCGCGTGCAGAAACCTTCCCTTATCAGCAACCAAACCGGTGTGCAGAGATTTTCCGACTCTAAAGACGACAATATCGCCCTGGCGAGTGTTTCGCGCGGCGGTCCATTTTCCTGCCTTAGACTGACCGGACGTGTTGCGCGGAACGGTTATACCGTGTCGGCTGTAAGCCCAATAAATCAGGCCGGAGCAGTCAAAGCCGTCGGAGGGAGAGGATTTTCCGTAGGCGTACTTGACGCCGTACTGGGTCATCGCCGTTTTTAGGACGCGAGAGCCGAGCGAGCTGTTATAGCTGACCGGATCATATTTATAGCGGCTTGAGCTGAACATGGAACAGCCGCTGAGTGCGAGCATAGAAAGAAGCGAAAGTGTTGTTCTTCTGCTGAGTTTACGATTGCACACGCTGTCCATTTACTTCAGGAGGATAGAGGTTATTGGAATGCATTACAGTTTAGCGCAATGCTGCTTAGAGGATTCTGAAGTAAAAAATCGGGTAGTTTGTCTTACGATTGAGAACTTTTTATCTGCGGCATGCAAAATGCCCAAGACACTCATTGAAAGAGTCTTGGGCAATGTGCGTGCTGCCAGCTAGGAGAGTTGCGCTTTCTAGTGTCTATTTATTTTTCTGTTCTTTAAAACGAGAACTCAGTTCTTCTTTAAGTGCTCCAAGAACGGGCGGAAGCGTTTGCGAGCAAGGACCGGTAATTTCATGCGTAAAGCTGGCATTTCTTCGTTTTCCGGTTTCGATATCGAAATTAATACGAATCGCGGCTTCAGTATCCAGAACGAAATTGGCTGCAGGATAAACGGCCCCGGAGGTGCCGACGGACATAAACACGCAGGCTTTTTTCAGGTAACTCGTGATCCAATCCAAGCCATACGGCATTTCGCCGAAGAGAACTACATTCGGTCTGACCGAGTAGCCAGAGGCGCCGCAGACCGGACAGACATTATTTTTCTTATAAAGACTGAGCCTTGGAAAGGTGTTTTTACACTGACTGCAAAGCGAGGACTGGAAATCTCCGTGCAGATGGAAGACTGAGGGAGAACCAGCGAGTTCGTTAAGATTGTCTACGTTTTGCGTGACGTGTACGACGTCACAGTAGTCTTTAACCGCCTGCTGAAATTGTGCAATTGAAGTATGAGCGGCGTTCGGCAGACAGTCGACGGCCTTTCCGATTCGGAAGTTGTAAAACTCAAATACGTCTTCCGGGCGTTCCTTCAAAGCTGTGTCTGAGGCAATTTCCGACGGATACCAGTTTTTCCATAAACCGTCTTTGCCTCGGAATGTCGGTATGCCGCTCTCTGCTGAAAGACCGGCTCCGGAAAGGATAAAGACTAATGGTCTGGAATCATTGATGATCAAGCGGCCAAAATCGATGTTCATTTTTGTCCCTAATTGTTTTAATAATTGTTGGAATATGTTGATTCCTCTGCGTTTTTCTTTTAAAGAGGGCATTGGAATCCGAGTTCCCGCTGTGCCTTCCAAAAGAATTCAATCTCTCTGCAGTGTTATCAGCTTATGTGATCTGTGCGCGGATTGTGTCGGAAGGCCGGGGACGGCAGAGACGTCGGACTTATACATATAGGAAGAAAATTCAACATTTCTGTATGAGTTCCTTCTTCCTTACAGTACTCAGAAATTTTCCCATTCGAAGCCTCGCCGTCAGCACCGGACCTGATGAAATGCAGATCT
Source organism: Parasutterella sp. St.1A3 (assembly GCF_059728705.1). Classification (NCBI taxonomy): domain Bacteria; kingdom Pseudomonadati; phylum Pseudomonadota; class Betaproteobacteria; order Burkholderiales; family Sutterellaceae; genus Parasutterella; species Parasutterella sp. St.1A3. Next base: position 1,234,665 of record NZ_BAAGFK010000001.1, read on the forward strand.
AGCGTGCAAGCGCGAAAATAATTACTGAGATTTACTGCAAACCCAGTCATTTTGTCTCCGAATGATAAAAGCCGACAATGTCAATTTAAACGATAGTACGAAAAATTTTGTCGCGCGGAAAATTGACCGAAAGGTAAAGAACTCTGCCTTTAAGCGCAAAAGAATGACGCATGGAAAAGAGAGAAGTTTCCCTTGTAGTAAGATTCAAAACATCCTACAGACAATGTGAGAGAGAGCAATGGGCCGTAAATATAACCGCAGTTCCGAAGCGGATATCATTTTAGAAATTCTCGCAAGGATTCCCGTCAGCAACCGCTATGTCTCAGCGGACGAGATTGTAAGATCGCTCTCGGAAGCAGGCATTGAAATCAGCCTGAGGTCGACTCAGCGCTATTTAAAGCAGATGGCGGACAGCGGTAAATACGGAATTATTCGTGATACCCGTGACAGTGCTTACGGATATCGCCGCGAACGCACTTGTTCTCAGTTTGATTCAATCAATCTCAGACCTAATGAATGTCTGCTGCTGAGGCTTGCTCAGGAACATATGCGCTATCAGATGCCGGGTGCTGTTCTCAAGTCTTTGGATTTTCTATTTGATGCCGCGGAAAAAGAGCTGAACGAGAAGGGGCGCAATGCGAAGGAGCGTAACTGGCTCAAGAAAGTCTGTGTAGTTTCTTCTTCTATTTCTCAGATACCGCCAAAGATTTTGCCGAGAATATTTGATTCGGTTTCAGAAGCGCTTTATGAAGAAAAGATGCTTCGCGTCGAATACACCAACAATGAAGGCAAAACCACGAAAGCGGCGGTAGCGCCTTTGGGCTTGGTGCAGCAGGACTCGCGCCTGTATCTGATATGCCGCTTTGAACACTTTGATAATGAGGTGCATTTAGCGCTGCACCGATTCAAACGAGCGGAAGTGACGGACTTCCCGGCTGTTCGCCCGAAGGATTTTGATCTGCAGGGCTACGTGAACGACCGGCATTTCAATTTCAGCAACGGAGCATGGATCCATTGGATTTTAGAGTTTGAAAGCGATCAGACGGCAAGGAATTTGACAGAAACGCCGTTCAATACTTCTCAGATATTGGAAAAGGGAGAGGATGGGATTTGGCACCTGGAAGTTGACATTCAGGATTCGATGCTTTTGGACGGATGGGTTGCCATGTGGAAAGAAAAGGCCGGCATCAGAAGATCGGACAAGCAGCCGATAGAGGGAGATGTGCCGGAGATTATCGGACTAAGCAGACCGCGATAAATTCGGAAGGTCAAAATAAAATTCCCGCTTCGTTTTTTAAACCGGGAGCGGGAATTTTGGGAGAAACGGCTGCAGCGCAGCCGTAAAAAAGTACCGAAGAAAGATTACTTCTTAGCAGCTTCTTTCTTCTCTTCCTTTTTGTCTTCTTTTTTCTCTTCTTTCTTTTCTTCAGGTTTGTTTTCCTGAACTAAGACAGTGGAGAGCTGGCAGAGACGAGTATGGAAATCGTCGAGCTTGTGAGTATCGATCGGCAGTCCGCCGTCGGTGAAGACCTTAAGTACGGTGTGGAAGTTAGCGAAGATATCGCCGCGCAGGAATGTGTGTTCGTGTCTTCCGCCGAGCATATCGCACCAAGCGAATGTAACGTAGAACACATTGTCTTTTCTCTCAAAGCCGAGGAAGGAAACGTCACCGGGGTTGAGCGTTCTGTTCTGCTGTTCGGGCGGTACACTAGCTTTGATGTTGCCAACTACATTAGGCATTGTTTACTCCTTCAAAACAAAAAGGTTTGTTATAGGTTTTATATAAAGCCAAGGGAGTAACTTATTGCGACACCCTCAGTTTTATCGTTTTTGCGAAATCGCAATGTGTTTTTAGAGGGTTTTGATGCGATTGTCAATCTTAAAATAGAAATGGGCGGGTAATGCCTAATAAAATTTGGCGCGAAACGTACTAGTTTTCATGTCGAAATGGTGATTATTTCTGCGCAAAATGAATTCGTCAGACAGGATGTCCTACGGGCATGGAAAGCGTGAGAATCCTGCTGATGAGTCGGGCATCAGGAGGGCTTTAGATGCAGGTAAGTATTCGGCTGCTTTTGCTGCGGGATTAGTTATCTGATTTAACACTGTCTATTCTTCTAAAGAAGGCGGCGAGTTGGGCTGCAGACTTCCCTTGCAGTTTGTTAACGGCGGATGCCCGTACGTGATCAACGGTTCTTTTGGATATTCCTAAGCGTTCTCCGATTTCTTTGTTGATAAGACCGTCGGCGACGAGTCGGCAGATTTGTTCTTCCCGCTCTGTGAGCTTTTCGTACATGATGATTTCGTCCTTTAAGTCGGATGCTCCGCCTCGTCTGTCCAAATCAATCTGGACCGCCCGGGCGACCGAGATTAAAAATTTCTCGGGTTTGATCGGTTTTTGCTGGAAGTCAACTGCTCCGCGAATCATTGTTTGCACCGCCATATCTATATCCCCATGCGCGGTCAGAAAAATAATAGGAAGTACGCTTTTTCTGGCGTTTAATTCACTTTGAAGTTCCTGTCCGGTCATGATCGGCATTTGCTCATCAAGTACCAGACATCCTGGGCGGCTTGGAGAGTCGGCGCGAAGAAACTCCTGAGCATCGGTGTAAGCCGCAACCTCATAGCCTTCGCATTTGAGAAGAAATTCAACAGAGTTCAACAGGTCGAGATCATCATCTATAACCCTGATAAGCGGTGTTTTAGGCGACATTTTGACTTTCCTTTGCAACAAGAGGTAGACGCATGATGGCTTCAATTCCTTTTTCCGGAAGCTGTTTGAACATTAGACTTCCTTTGTGGTTTGAAATAATCAGCTGAACAATCGCAAGTCCAAGTCCGAGGCCTTCGATCTTCTTGGACTGAAGCGGTTCAGTGATTTTGGCGAACTCCTCTTGTGTGAGCTTGGCTCCTTCGTCCCGAACGATAAATTCAGCGTAAGGTTCTAATGAGTTCTGTTCCGGAGCTGCAATGTTAATGCTAACTCGAACCGGACTCTGAGGTGGAGAGGCTTCCAGTGCGTTTTTAATGAGGTTAACGACGCACAGTTCGATTTCTACCGGATCTCCGTATATTAATATCTCGTGTTTTGCGCTGCAGTTCAGAAGGATAGGGTTTTTAGAAATTCCGGACTCTTGTATGAGCGAAACAGACTGAGTAACCAATTTTCCTAAATTCAAAATCTTACGTTTTTGTCCGGAACCTTTAGCGTAAGCTCGGACTTTGGAGACGATACGTTCGGCTTTTTCCGCTTGCCCCTGAACCTTTGAAATGACGTCGCTGATGACATCAGAGGAGGCATTTTGTTCTAAAAGTCTCTGCAGTCCGTGCGAGTAATTCATGATCGTTGCAAGCGGCTGTCTTAATTCATGAGCGACAATCGAAGAGATCTGGCCGACGGCTCCTGCTTTCTGCAGTGTCTGAATCTTTAACTGCGCTTTCTGCGCTTTCTGCAGAGTTTCTTTCTGGCGCTGAAGAGCTGTTCTTAACTGATTGGTTCTTTTATCCACTAAATAAGTGGTTCTTACAGAATGAATGAGCAGCGCAATAACAGAAAGAATAAAAATAAGGATATAGGTTCCGTATTCCCGTTTAATTCTCTCCCAAGTCCATTCTCGTAAATATTTATAGTGACCGAGCCGAAGATCTTTGTAGAGCTGATCAGTGGAAGCGAAGTCGGAGACAATTCCCCAATGAAGGTTATTTTGACCGGGCGGCATGGAAAGCAGGGCAAGTTCGACTTTGCGCGCGTCTTCTGATGATAGATTTGGCGTCGCGAAGATTGTCCAGTTCGGATATAAGTCCGTGGAGGTCGCGCACTTTAAATGTCTGTCAGATGCTCTCTGACCGATGACCTTGAAATCGCTCACGTCACGCCCCATATTCTGCAGTTCTTCCAAAAAGCAGGTTCGCACAACTCCGACGTCAGCTTTTCTTTCCCTCAGAATCTCCAAGATGCTCTGCATATCGTAATCCGAAGTAACATGACGAGAGAAGAAGCGGTCGGGATTGTAACCGCGTTTATGCAGTTCACCTAATGCAATATTGCTTCCGGAGAATGCATTCGGGCCGGTCATTGCGGCGATTTTATTTTTAAGATCAGGTATATCTCTTAAGTCAGTTCTGCTTTTTAATGCGATAAAAACACTGCCTTCTGCACGATTGGGATCCGGAGCGAGCGAGGACACAACGCTTGCAAGGTCCCGGGCTCCATTCATCTTCATTCGGGCATAGGTGCCGGCAGAGCTTAGAACTAGATCAGGTTTTCCAATATCCGAAGTTTCACCTGAATAGACGCTGACTTTAAAGTGATTTGGTCCGAAGAGTTTTTTGAGTGTTTCAACAGTGGACTCAAGAATGGGATAGTTGATATTCGGATAGGCAAACTGAGTAATCAGCATCGTTACTACTCGTCTGTCATCGTCGGCTTGGGAAGATTCGGGAGCATGCAGTACGTCACCAATTTTTGGCGGCTCGTAGGCATAGGCGGCGGACCAAAGGCCGAAACAAGCCAGAACAGCAATTTTGATCAAATATTTTGGATTCATGAGTTGGTTGTGTTCGTTTTTCTTTGATTCTATAGGGCACGGTTGGGAGACAGAATTCGTATTGACCTGAATCTGAGGTTTATTTGATAAATGTCACGATGCCTAGGCATTGATCTGAAGAAAATTTCCTCATTCAATAACAAGTTAACTAAGGAGAAAACATGCTTAGCAGACGTTCATGGATGAAAGGTCTTATCGGTTGCTTTGGCGCTTCCGCCATGGTTCCCGCTTCTTATGCACAGGGAAAAAAAGTTTCCGGTAACGCTTTTGATGTGGTGATTTTGGGAGCAGGAACCGGAGGTTTGGTTACAGCTATTGAAGCTTATGATCTTGGGCTTAAACCCGTTGTTTTGGAGAAGATGGATTACGCGGCCGGTAATTCTCTTTATGCTTCAGGTGGTATTGCGGCTTGGGGTACGGCTCAGCAAAAGGCGGAGGGACACGAGGAAACAGAAGAAGAATTTCGCAAAGATATGATGGCAGTTTCCGAAGGAAGAGCCGACCCGGAACTTGTTGATGCCTATGTCAAAAATATTGGTCCGGACCTTGAGTGGCTGAAGAATCATATTGGAGTCAAATTCAGCAAAATTAAAAGAAAGCCCTGGCCGATCGGCTATCGCATGCACAATGTGGACGGACAGGGACTGACAGGCGGCGGGCGGTTGGTCCGGTATCTGATCAGCGCATGCGAACAACGAAACATTCCAATTTTGTTCAATACTAAGGCAATTGAACTCTTAAACGATAATAAGTTCAGAGTGGTTGGAGTGAAATGCGTAACGGACGATGGCGTCAAAGAATTCTTTGGCACGAGAGGAGTGGTTATTGCGACCGGCGGCTTCTCAGCAAATCGTGAACTGCTGTGCCGCTATATGGGCGGTCCGCTCTCGAGACTTGCGCTTAGAGGCTCACCTTATACCATGGGTGAAAATATTGAACTGACACGTCCGCTCGGAGCACAGTTTGTCCATATGGACCAGTTCCATTGCGGTCCGATCGTTGAGGAAACTCATGCGAATCCTAACTTTGTTATTGATGCCGGTCTGGGAATCGACGTGGATGTCCGCGGTAAGCGTTTTATGGATGAGGTTTTCACCTATACACAGAAATCGTTCGCTACAGCTCAATTAACACCGGAAAATCTGGCTTATCACGTCATTGACAGCCATTGGGAACTATCCGCAAAGGCTGCGAAAAAATTCATTGATATGAAAACTAAAGTTTTGGTTGCCGATACTGTTGAAGAATTGGTGCAGAAGATGGGTGCAGATCAGAAGCAGTTCACGGCGCTTATCAATGAATTTAATGCTGCGGTTAAATCGGGCAAACTGAAAGAAATGAATCCTCCGTGCTCACTTCCAGCCGCTAAGCCTCTGGATAAAGCACCTTTTTATGCATTTCCGTTCCAAGGCGGTATTACAGCTACATTCGGCGGACCAAAGATTAATCGTAAGGCTCAGGTTCTCAATACAGAAAACGTCCCGATTAGAGGACTGTATGCCGTTGGAAACGCTGCCGGCGGCCTTTTTTACGGCAATTACATTGGCGGCTCACAGCTTGGCGGTGCCACAGTATTCGGACGAATCGCCGCTCAGCATATGGCTAAGAATAATTAAGGAGAAAATAATGTATAAGATTCTTATCGCGCTTGCCTGCGCACTTGTCGCCCTCAGTTCCTCCGCAGCGGAGATAGCCGGATTTATTGCGGATCGTCATGCAAAACTGAATGTTCAATGTATCTCATGCCATAAACAGGGTGCGGATCAGGCAACAGTCCGTAAGGAACAATGTCTGGCGTGTCACGGCAGCTATATGGCTTTGGCTAAACGGACTGAGAAGGTTAATCCGAATCCGCACTATAACCACTTTGGTGATCGTGACTGCTCGACGTGTCATAAAGGACATTCTCCGTCCGTGACTTCCTGCGACCAGTGCCATAAATTTGATCTTCGAATGCCTTAATAAACGTTAGCGCAAAGAACGGATCGGTCTTAATGCCGGTCCGTTTCTCATTCCGGTTGAATAGGGTTTAACTGAATGAGTTTCAGTAGCTTGAGTTCATCGAGACTGTCCTAATATTAATAATAGAGAGAAGCATTCATAATAGAGAGAAGCGTTAGTCTGAAAAAAATTGCTTATCCGAAGTATTTGCATAGACGGTCGATAATCCAAGGCAGCGGCCTTTTATGCCATTCTCTGATGATCAATGATGAATAATAAGTATTGGACGAATAAAAACTGCGGCTTCTAGAATTCAGCATAGCTTTGAACGTTTGGAGAAATAATGAAGCAGATTATTGGCAGAACTTTTGAAGCCGAGCGCTCACTGTATCGTCTGACTGATACGGAACTGATTGACTGCGTCTTCGGCGGACCTGAGGACGGAGAGTCGCCTCTGAAGCATCCGGAGAACTTTCGACTGAAAAATTGCGATTTTTCTATGAGATATCCGATTTGGCATGCCAAAGATTTCGAGATTGAGGACTGCAGTTTTGACGAGCTGGCGAGGGCGGCGCTTTGGTACTGCTACGACGGCAAAATCATCAATACAAAGCTTCATGGCATTAAAGCGCTGCGCGACTGTCAAAATGTTCTGCTTGAAGGCTGCAGTATTCAAAGTCCTGAGTTCGGGTGGAAGTGCCGAGGAATCATGCTGAGAGACTGTTCGGTCGAGGCAGAGTACCTCTTTCTCGACACAGTTGATCTGACGCTGAAAAACTGCAGACAAAAAAGGAAGTATTCATTCCAGTACATCCGGGACCTGCTGATTGAAGACAGCGACCTCGACACAAAAGATGCCTTTTGGCACAGCGAGAACGTGACCGTCCGCAACTCTAATTTAAAAGGTGAGTATTTAGCCTGGTATTCCACGAATCTGACACTTGAGAACTGCGTCATTGAAGGAACTCAGCCGCTTTGCTTCTGTCAGGGGCTCAAACTGATTAATTGCCGAATGGTGAATTGCGACCTTGCCTTTGAGTTTTCTGATGTTCAGGCCAAAGTGATCGGCAGTATTGATTCCGTCAAGAATCCGAGAAGCGGAAGGATAGAGGCCGATGAAATTAAAGAAATCATCCTAGATGAACCGGGTGAAGCAGAAATTGTGGAGTTAAATAAATGAAAGAAACTTTGAGTGTATTTCCATTGGGGGCGCCTAACGACGCTTATGCCGAATACTTTATCGGTCAGAGTTATCTTGCGCCGCTGACGGCGGAGCAGATTCCAACTTACAACGTGACTTTTGAACCCGCGTGCCGCAATAACTGGCACATTCATCATGCCGAGAAAGGCGGCGGTCAGATGCTCATCTGCGTCTACGGAGAAGGCTGGTATCAGGAGTGGGGCAAGCCTGCCCGCCATTTAAAAGCGGGAGATGTTGTCAATATTCCGGCTAACGTCAAACACTGGCACGGTGCGGCAAAGAACAGCTGGTTTCAGCATCTTGCCCAGGAGATACCGGGAGAAGGAAGCCGCACAGAATGGTGTGAACCGGTGGACGATGCTCAGTATCAAAAACTAGGATAAACACGCTTATATGTGCTAGCACATCTGAAATTTTGTTTTGGACGGCTGTATGGCCGTCTTTTTCTTTGCTTAAAAACAAGGAAAAGGAGGTAAAAATATGAATAGCCTAAGGGTTTATCATGACAATCGGTTGACTAGTTAACGTTATGTCATACATTTAACCCCGCAGATAAACTCGGAAAATTTAGAACAAATAAATTTCTTATTTTGTTCGAATTCGAAAAAATAATTCAGCAATTAGATAAATCTAAATTTATATATCAAGAATAAGCGGGTTAATACCAATAAATTCACATGCTAAATGAAGCGAATGAAGGCCGAAGAATACCCTCAAAAGTGCCGCCGTATCAGGGTTTAGCAGAATTCTTTCACATGAGGTTTCATTTCATAATGTGCGCAAGCGGGTAAACTCGCGATGTGAGAATCGTTAGTTTCAGTGTTTGTTTCATTAGCTGCTTACAGATCAAAAAATAAGATCGAAGCAATAGTGGAATAGAGATTAACAATTCTCGCTTTTGTTTAATACTTAATTGCTAGGATAGTCTATGTCTTCTCAAAACGATGTTCAGAAGCCTGAATTGGCTGATGAGAAAAGCGACAAAGTCACAATCGGCGCCTACATCTCTCTGGTGCTTGCTTGTGTCTTTTTCTCGGGTGTTTGCGCAACCAATCAGTGGTGGGGCATCTTCGACTTCACAACCATCAACGGTTCTTTCGGTAAGTTAGTTTCCGGCGTAACTCAGAACGGCGACGCTCTGAATGTTGCAACGGCCAACTTCCGCGGTAAAGGCGGTTCCGGTGCGATCGACGGCTTCATGTTCGCTCTCACTCTGGTTCCGACCGTTATGTTCGCGCTTGCGATGATCACGGTTTTCGACCACTTCGGTGCTCTTAAAGCCTGCCGTCAGATCCTCACTCCGATCCTTCGTCCGCTTATCGGCGTCCCCGGTGGTGCCGGTCTTGCTCTGATCGCTTCTCTGCAGTCTACCGACGGCGGTGCAGCGCTCACACGCCAGCTCAAAGACGACAACATTCTGAATGACAAAGAAATCAACAACTTTGCTGCATTCCAGATGACTGCTGACGCTTGCATCACAAACTTCCTTTCTTCCGGCGCTGTTCTGTTTACACTGCTTGCCGCTGATGGTAAGCCTGCCGTTCCGGTCAGCATCGGCGCATGTCTCGGCATTCTGTTCCTTGGCAAGATTCTTGCCGCGAACATTATGCGTGTAATCCAGATGGGCGGAAAGATTTCTGTCCGCAAGAACGCTTAATTTTCGGAGGAAAGAAATATGTCAGCAAGTAAAGGCAAAATGATGATCACTGACGTGTTCGTCAATGGTGCAAATCAGGGTTGGGCGATTGCGACTCACTCTACAATTCCGAACGTTTTGATGGCTTTCGTTATCATCAAAATGCTTACAATTTCGGGCGCTCTTGCCATGATCGGCAAGGTTCTCGGACCGGTTATGGCTATCTTCGGTCTTCCCGGCGAAGCAGCCATGATCCTTCTCGGCGGCTGGATGTCCATGGGCGGCGGTGTTGGTGTTGCGGTTGCGCTTTTCGATAAGGGCGCTATCGACGGTACACAGCTCGCTATCTGTATCCCCGCTATTTACCTCATGGGCTCCCAGGTTCAGTACATGGGCCGCTGCCTTGGTGTTATCGGCGTTCAGGGTTCCGACCTCTTCAAGATTATGGCCATTCCTCCGATTGTCGCGCTTCTCTCCCTCTGGGTTATGCGCCTGGTCGTTTTAGGTTCATAATATAGTCCTCTAATAACACTTAAAAATCCCCGCGAAAGCGGGGATTCTCATAACATGACTTCATATCTCTTTAAAAACGCAGACCTTTATGCGCCTGAGCACAAAGGCATTAAGCAGATTCTCGTTGTTAATGACAAAATTATCGCTGTCGAAGATCAGATCAATGCTGATATTCCCGGTCTTGAAGTTGTCGACTTAGGCGGCGCGATTGTTGCTCCCGGCCTGATTGACCAGCATATTCACGTCACGGGCGGCGGCGGAGAGGGCGGTCCTCTGACTCGCGCTCCCGAGCTGAACTTCTCCGAGCTCGTCGAAGCCGGTATTACCAGCTTTGTCGGTGTTTCCGGTACTGACAGCGAAACACGTCCGATTGAAGCCCTGATGGCAAAAGTCCGTGCGCTGACCAAAGAGGGCGCAACCGGCTGGATGTGGACTTCCAACTATCGTTATCCGCCGACAACAGTTACCGGCGACGTTAGAAAAGATCTTCTGACAATTCCCGAATGCTTAGGCGTTAAGATCGCTATGGGCGACCATCGCTGCTCTTTCCCGACAACTCAGGAAGTGCTTCGTGTTCTGTCTGACTGCCGTGTCGGCGGCATGATCTGCGGTCATGATTCTTATCTTCATGTTCACTTAGGTGATCTTCCGATCGCGTTCCCGGCATTTATGGAATGTGTCAAGACCGGCATGCCGATCAAACATATTCGTCCGACACACGTTGGTCGTCATCCTGAAGTTTTTGCTCAGGCGATCGCGTTTACTAAGGAAGGCGGCTATATCGACATTACAACCAGCGGCGGCAACTATATGGGCAGCGCTGCTGACGCATTTGTTATGGCGTTGGAAGAGGGTGCACCGATCGACCGCATTACCTTCTCGTCTGACGGTCACGGCTCCATGCCGAGATTTGACAAGAACGGCGAGATGATTGGTCTTACCGTCTGCAAAGTTTCCGACAACCTTCTGCAGCTTCGTGAATTAGCAGGCAAGATTGGTTTAGAAAAAGCTCTGCTTCCGCTCACACGCACCATTGCTACGGCTCTTTGCCTTGAGAACAAGGGCGTGATTGAAGCCGGTAAAGACGCGGACCTCTTAGTTATGGACAAAGACCTCAAGCCGATTCATCTGTTCATGAAGGGCCGTCAGGTCATGAAAGACTCCGAAGTCATCGTCAAAGGTGCCTTTGAAGAATAATTTTCTTTCTTGATTCACCAACGGGAGACATAAAAACTGCCTCCCGTTTTTTCGTGCCAAAATTTCTATTCTTGTGTGCAGACGGTCAAAAAATTCCGTCGAAGCCAAAAATTCTCACCGACGAACAATTCAGAAGTCTTCATGAGAGACGATAAATGTCCAGCAGAATAGGACATAGATTTTGCTTAGAAAACTAAGCTAATGACATAAATCATAGAATAATAAATTTATAACATATTGATTATCCGATTAAAAAACAGTAATTACTCAACATAACTACTATTATGTTGAGTAATATTTTGGGATTTTTAGGCGTTAAATTTCATAATTCAATCTGTATTTTCATAATTTGAAGATAAATTCTCGCATTACAAAAATTATTTATCTAGTTGGCAATAACTCGGTAAAATGGGCAAAACATGTCAGAATGTTTCTTGTACAAATTGTTATTTCCATATAACTATTTTTTGTTTTTGCACTGCATTCAAATTTGGAGGAGTTATGTCAGCTAAAAAAAGTTTTTGGGTAGGACTGCCGATGCAGATGATGTACGGCTTGGTCCTCGGTGTCATTGTTGGGAGTATCGTCTCGAGTGAATTCGCTACGACATATCTCCAGCCGCTCGGCCAGCTGTTCATCCGTTTAATCCGCATGGTGGTTGTTCCCTTGGTTGTTGCAACCCTGATCGCAGGTTCTGCCGGTTTGGGCAACGCCAGTAAGATCGGCTCCATCGCTGTTAAAACGATTCTGTTCTTTGCAGTCACCACAGCGATTGCGGTAACGATCGGCTTGGTTGTCGCAAATGTCATGACTCCGGGTGTTGGTCTCACTATTTCCGTTGAGGGTCTTAAAGCTAAAGCAGCGGCCGCCCCTGCTCTTTCTCAAGTCCTTCTTGAAATCGTTCCGATTAACCCGATTGAAGCGTTCGCTAAGGGCAACATGCTTCAGGTTATTTTCTTCTCGATCTTCTTTGGCTTTTGTGTCTCTCTCATGGGTGACAGCGCCAAGATGCTGACAGACTTCTTCCAGAAAGTTGGCGACGTCATGATCCGCATGACCAATTACATCATGCTCTACGCTCCGATCGGCGTGTTCGGCTTGATTGCTTATACAGTGACACGCCATGGTCTTGCAGTTCTGCTTCCGCTTGGCAAGCTTATCCTTACTGCTTTCGTCGCAACAGCGATTTTCGTCGCAGTGACATATCTTCCGCTGGTCAAGGTTATCGGCCTCAAGATTTCCACTTTCCTGAAAGGCGCGTTTGAGCCCTGGCTCATCGGCTTTACAACCTGCTCTTCGGCTGCCGCACTTGCGGTTAACCTTGAAAGCGCAAGAAAGATGGGCGCTTCCAGAGCGATCGCCTCTTTTGCGATTCCGCTCGGAAATACCATCAACATGAACGGTACTTCCATCTACATGGGTGTTACTGCGGTCTTTGCTGCTGAAGTTTTCGGTATCGACCTTACACTCACACAGCAGTTCGAAATCGTTCTCATGGGCGTTCTTGCTGCCGTCGGTACAGCCGGTGTTCCGGGTGCCGGTCTTATCATGACAACACTGGTCTTCACAGAAGTCGGTATTCCTCTGGAAGCTGTCGCTCTGATTGCAGGTATCGACCGTATCCTCGACATGATCCGTACATCTGTAAATATTCTTGGTGACAACCTCACAGCTCTGGTTGTTTCTAAGTCTGAAGGCGTTCTTGGAAAAGAAAAGATGGACGAAGATACACAGATCTAATCTGCTGACTTCCTAGTTGTTAGAAAAACCGGGTCCATGCCCGGTTTTTCTTTGCTCTATATGAACAAAACGCTCTGCAGCTCACTTGGGATTTTGTTATGCTTTTCTCGTAAAACTGAGAAGGATAATTATGTTTCCGACCTTTTGGAGCCAGCTGGACAGCTATATTGAAAGCGGCCTGTATTACTTGGCGTCAACCTTTAATCTGACCGGCTTTTTTGCCGAACATAGAGACACGATCGACGACGGGCTTTCTATCATTTACGGTCTTCTAGACGCGATATTTGATATCGTTCCAAATCTGGTTTTCGGATTCTTCTATTAAAAGTAAAGCCGCTTCAGAGCGGCTTTATTGTTAATTAGAGTCCGAGTTTTTTAAGCAGTGCCTCTACATGCCCTTTGGCTTTTACGCCTCGCATTTCATCCATAAGCACACCCTCTTCGTTAATGACAAATGTGCTTCTTTCAATGCCTAAGTACTTTCTTCCGTACATACTCTTCATTTTGAGCACGCCGTATTCCTTACAGACCTTCGAGTCCGCATCGCTTAGGAGCGGAAACGTTAATGCCTTCTTTTCTCTGAAGTTCGCATGACTCTTTAGGCTGTCACGCGAAATTCCTAAAATCACAAAACCGGCGTTCTGAAAAGTCTTCAGAGCCGCTTCAAAGTCCATGGCTTCAAGACTGCAGCCCGATGTATTGTCTTTGGGATAAAAGTAAAGAACAACCTTCTTTCCAAGAAAGTCAGACAGTTTTACTTCGCCTCCCAGGTCGCTCGGAAGACAGAAGTTAGGCGCTTTTTCGCCGAGAACGGCTTTGCATTCGGACGGATCGATTTCCGCTACGGTGTTATTAGTCATATGGCACATTTTTGTACAGTTATCGCTTTGAAAATATTTTAAATTTTATCGAAGATGTATAGATTTTGCGGCTGTCGGAATTTTTCAGCTGGTCTTCCAATACAGGATTTTTATCTGCGGATCGAATAAAAACGTTCTGCCCGTCAAGAACAAAACTAACGACTCCTCCAACTTTTGAGCCTATGGCTTTCATAATTTCTTCAGGAATGGTGACTCTGCCCGATTCAGTAACCTGGACCGAAACGGTATTAAGGTAAGCTGTCATTGGCTCTCCACTATTTCTGTTGGTGGTGATTTTATGCTTCCCTGAGGATTTTTTTAAGATTGGCTGGGCCTATTTTGAGCTTTAAAATCAATAAAAAAGCCTCGAGAATGCTCGAGGCTTAAATAGATTTAATGAAAATTATTCCGGTCGCTTATCCATAGGATCATTCATTTTTTCCACAGGTGCGGGAACGATCGGTTCAGTCTTCTTTGAACTTGAGAAAAATCCTTTTTTAGGTTCAATCTTGGGTTCTTCCTTCTTAGGTTCCTTAACGGCCTTCGGCGCTGCTTCAATCGGGCTGCGGAAAGCGTTGAGGAAGAGAAGTAGACTCAGAACGGCCGCAAGTCCGCACAGACCGATCACCAGGTACCATTGCGGGAATGAGTACCTGATATTCAGGATCATAAGCGGAGTTTTTTCCGGAATGAAGAACCAGATGGAGCCGGACAGCGTTGCCCAGAAAATCAGGTTAAAGCCGAACACCCAGCGGGATGCGGGCCCTCTTCCCTTGACGCAGCAAACCGCAAAACCAAGGAAGAACAGCATCGCGGTAATAATGGCGTTTTCAACCTGAAGGAAGCCGGACCATCCGGTGTTCAGCGGTACATACTCGGATTCCTGCTCATGATTCGAAGCAATCGGAGCGGCTTCGGTCGGCACTGCAGTTTCTGTGCCGGCGGAAGATTTCGTCTGTTCGGATTTAGTTTCTTCCGAAGCCTGAGGCTCAGCGGCGGCAGTGTTTTCGGTCACGGTATTTTCAGTGGTCGGAATCGCCTGCTCCTTAGGTTCACTCACGGCAGACTGAACTGCGGCCGGTGCTGCTTTCTTTCTGAATATTGCAAAACGGTCTTTTTCGCTCGGCGCTTTCTTCTCTATAGCGACGATCATGTTCTCGGGTTCGAACACCGTTTCGCCTCTGGTATAGAGGAAATATCCGAAAAACGCGTGCAGCATCATCGCGATGAAACAGACTAATGCGAGAATAATCTTCATAAAATGAGTCCCTTGTAACAATATGCAAAGATTAGCACAGCATCCGACGAACGTTGCTTGTGATTCACTAAATTGAACTTAGCTTGGGAAGCAACTTACGAGTGACAAAACCTCTACAATGATCCTATTTATATTGGGGAGCCAGCCATGGACATTAAAAAAGACAATCAAATGTATATGACAATCGCTCATATCGCTTCTGAACGCAGTTACGCTAAGCGTCTCAAAGTCGGCTGTGTGATTGTGAAAAATCATTCGATCATTTCTTTCGGGTGGAATGGTATGCCGACCGGGTATGACAACTGCTGTGAATATGAAGTCGACGGAAAACTGGTCACTCGTCCCGAGGTTCAGCATGCCGAACTGAACGCGATCGCAAAACTTGCGCAGAATGGTTACTCCTCCAACGGAGCTTCAATATTTATTACTCGTTCCCCCTGCATCCACTGTGCGCTCCTCATTCAAAAGTGCGGCATCACAGAGGTTTACTACCATGAGAAGTATCGTGACGACTCCGGTATTGAATTTCTTAAAAAGGCGGGCATTAAGGTTGAGCAGCTATAAAAGACCTTACTTCACATATCTAAAAAATAGACTTGGAGGTCAATCCAAGTCTATTGCTTTTTTCCGAACTCCGACAACGTATCTCGAAGCCGACCGTTCGGGAAAAGGTCAGGCTCACACCTGACGCTTTTAACTCTTACTTCATTGCTCTTTTAACAGCATCAATACCGCTGTTGATCATGTCATTGAACTGGCCGGCGGTAATACCGGTATACTTTTCTTTAGTCTTTTGAACGGCAACATTAATGATGTCGCGCAGCTCGCCTTCAGTCAGACTGGAATATTTTTCCTTTGTCTTTTCGACGGCAGCATTAATCAGATCGTTGAGTTCGCCTTCTGTAACATCGCTTTCTTTGTCAATTGCACGCGGATCCTGAACATATTTGCCAACAGCGTTTTCAACGAGGTTAGATAAACCTTCGACTCCTTCTCCGCTCTTAGCTAGATATGCCATAGCTGCGTCATTGAGTTCCTCAGAAACTGTCACACTCCATTCAGCTTTTCCCATTTCGATCACTCCTTATGTTTAATCTTTTATCGGGACCTCTCTCGTCCCTTTGCAGGCAATATACTAAGGGAAAACGCTAGTATTTAATCCATTTTGAAACCAAAAAGGGCACGGAGCTGAATTCCGTGCCCTTCCGAGCCTTTTGCTGAAATCCGGATTATTCCAAGTATTGAGTGAGATTTAAAATCTTAGCCAGTTCTTCAACATTGTCAGCGGTTCCGAGCGATGCGTACTGCTTCAGTTTGTCGGCAGGGCTTGCCCCGTAAGTCATAGCCACCGAATCCGCTTTAGCGTTTGACGCCATCTGCATATCTAAAACCGAGTCTCCGATCATGACCATATCTGTGGTTTCGAGGCCCGATTCATCTGCAAGCGAATGCAGCATCATAGGGTTCGGTTTAGAAAAATTAGTATCCGCTGTCTGGACCGCTTCAAACAAATCACCGACACCTGTGATTTTGAAGACGCGTTCGACACCCGCCCTGCTTTTACCTGTCGCAATGGCAAGACGCCTTCCATCCTTATGCATATTGGTAAGCAGTTTGCGGAACCCGGGCACTAAGTCGAGCTGAGGCTCCTGCTTCGCGTACCAATCCATATAGGCTTTAGTAAATTCGGCATAGCGTCCGGGCGGGCAATCTGCGCAGCAGATGCCGATGGAGTCCGAGCGATTCAGACCGATGGTCGAAAGAACCAGTTCGTCCGAAGGCTTGGGATAACCAAGTTCCACACTTGCGTGCTGATAGCCCTTCATGATTAGAGACGTTGTGTCCATCAGCGTTCCGTCCCAATCAAATACAAACAGTTGCCAGTCTTTATTTGCCATTTAGCTCACCAGCACGTCGTACTGTTCCTGCTGATATTCATGCTCAACGCTGAGCGTGATCGGTTTTTGAATTGCGTCGCCAAGCAGCGCCAGCGCTTCGCTTTCTTCATCCAGGAATAAATCAATAACGGCTTGATTTGCAAGGATTCTAAATTCTCTGGCACCGTCAAACTGATGGTGTTCGCGCAGGACTTCCCGAAGAATTTCATAGCAGACGGTACGCGCGGTTTTAATTTCGCCTCTTCCGCCGCATGTCGGACAGGTCTCACAAAGGACATGCGCCAGTGACTCACGTGTTCTCTTGCGGGTGATCTGCACCAGACCTAATGAAGTAAATTCCGATATGGAGATGCGGTTGCGGTCATTCAGTACGGCTTTGCGCAGTTCAGCGAGAACGCCGTCTTCATGAACTTTAGACTCCATGTCGATAAAGTCGACGATAATGATTCCGCCCAAGTTTCTCAGTCTCAGCTGCCGCGCAATGGCATGTGTCGCTTCGAGGTTTGTTTTGTAGATGGTGTCTGAGAAGTCACGTCTTCCGACAAATGCTCCGGTGTTGACGTCGATTGTCGTCATGGCTTCAGTCTGATCAATAATAAGATAGCCGCCGGACTTCAGATCCACCCTTCTGCTGAGCGCAGCTTCCATTTCTTTTTCCAGGTTGTACTGGTCAAAGAGCGGGCGTTCCCCTTCGTAAAGCTCCAATACTCCGCAGGCTTCCGGAACAAACTTTTGCCCGAAGTTCATTAAATCATTGAAAACAGATCTGCTGTCGACGATGATTTTGGAGGTTTTTTCTGTGAACAGGTCGCGAAGGACTTTCTGCTCAATGGACACATCGCAGTACAGCAGTGCCGGAGAATCCATGACGTGTGTTTTGTGTTCGATGTTCTGCCAGAGTTTCTCCAGGTATTTCATATCGTTTAAGAAATCTTCCTGGTGGGCATCTTCGCCGCTGGTTCGAACGATATAGCCGCCTTCTTTTGTGCCGCAGCTCTGTGACAGCAGTTCAATCTCTTCTTTGAGACGCTCTCTTTCTGCACCGTCTTCGATTTTTTGGCTGACACCGATATGCGAGGTGTACGGTAGATAAACGAGAAGTCTGCCCGCGAGACTGATTTCCGTTGTCAGACGAGCGCCCTTAGTTCCGATCGGATCTTTGGAGACTTGGACCAGAACGACTTGTCCGTCATGAAGCAGTTTCTCAATCGGGATGTTGCCGCCGTTCGCCTGATGTGACTGGCGCATATCGCCGACATGAAGAAAGCCTGCTCGCGGAAGGCCGATTTCCACGAACGCCGACTGCATGCCCGGCAGAACTTTGTCGACGATTCCGAGGTAGATGTTGCCTACCAGGGAAGCTTCGGCATTTCTTTCAATGCGCAGTTCCTGAATCACTCCGTCCTCCATAACAGCGACGCGTGATTCATGCAGCGCATTATTAATTAGTATTTCCTGCATATTTATCCTTTTTTTTTGATATTAAAGATTTTAATCTTTGAAGCTCAAAATTGATAAGCAGTCAACATAAAAAGAAGATACTGTTGGATAATTGAACTGCTATGGATTTTGGAGATCGGCTTGTTCAAGTTTTTTTCTGCCGCAAAAGATGACAACACTGCAGCCTCTTTTTCAGAGGACGAAGCCCGAGATTTAATTTGGGCAAAAGCTCTGGAAGAAAAAGCGCTGAAGAGTCAGGACGCCGACAATTCTGCGTTTAGAGAGATCACGTCTCAGACTGCGCATGAACTCGGCGAAGGAGCCTCCTACTCCAAGTTTCTGGATGTTCGGGCCGGACATGTGATTGAGTTCATCAAGACAAAAATCGGAAAAGCCGCGAATGAGCCGAAACTGATTCCGTTTAGACCGTTCTTTTGGGGACTCGCCGTAGTTATGTTTGTGGGCGGAGTGCTGACAAACGAATTTTCGGTGACCGGAAACAAGATCAACCTTCTCTATCCGCCGCTCTTAGGCGTCATTCTCTGGAATATTTTTATTTACTGTGTGCTTTTTGCGAATTTTCTTCTAAATCGAGGCAAAAAACCTTTCATGGGAATCGGAATTCGCAGAGCGCTTGGCAGTCTTTTTCAGAAAATTCAGACTCGCGGTGCCGGACACGATTCGGCGCTTTCCGCGTTCTATCAGGAATGGCTCGTCATGCAGGGTCCGCTTCTTAAAACGCGGGTTGCGGAGATGTTCCATTTCGCGGCGTTTGCTTTTGGACTCGGCTTAATCGCCTCCATCGGTATTCACGGCTGGGGCACTGAGTACACCGTCGGCTGGGAAAGTACCTGGCTTGCGGATAAACCTGCTTTTGTCGCTGCTGTGATTAAACTGTTTTACGGTCTGGTTCCGTTTAATTCTGAGCTTTTTTCCTCTCTGACTCCGGAGGCTGCGGCTCTGATGAATTTTTCTGCAGGCCGAGGCGTCAATGCGTCTCCCTGGCTTCTGCAGATGTTTTATGTTTTATCCGCAGTTGTTTTGATTCCGAGAGTTTTGCTTACGATTTACTCCTCTTTGAAGGCCGGATTTCTGCGCAAACACTTTTCTATTAATCTAGAGAGTCCTTATTATTCAAATATTCTTCGCCAGTGGAAAGGCAAAACTATGCTGATTCAAGTTATTCCGTTCTCTTATCCTTTAAACGTCTCTGTGAAGCAAGGCATTGAGCATCTTGCTCAGTCGCTTCATCCTGAGAACTCGAAGATTGTTTTCTCAGAGGCCGCGCACGAGGATACGAAACTTCCGGATTTAGGCGGAGCTGAACAAACGGAAGCGCTAGCCGTTTTTGCGATGACTTCCACGCCTGAAGCGGAGGTTCAGGGTAAATTTATTCAGGAATTAAAGAAGAAATCTCAGGCGGCTTCCGCTTTTATGCGAATTATCGTGGACACGTCCGGTTTTGAGGCAAGGTTTGCCAACACGCCGCAGAGAATCCGAGAAAGAAAGAAAAATTGGTCAGATTTTCTGGATAAATACGGCGTTAGCTTTGCCTTTGTGAATTTAACGAATGCCGACATTAACGAAGCTGCCAAGCAGTTTGAGCAAATTTAAAAGGAATATTGATGAGTACGGATCTTCAGAAAATTAACTTATCTTTAGTCAGTCATACCAATGTCGGCAAGACCACTTTAGCCCGAACACTGCTCGGTCGGGACATCGGCGAAGTCGGAGATAGGTCTCACGTCACAACGGAACCCGAGGATTATGTTCTGCTTCGCGCGCCGGATGATTCTCAGCTGATTCTCTGGGACACACCGGGATTTGGCGACAGTGTTCGCTTGGCCAATCGTCTGAAAGGAAGAAGCAATCCGATCGGCTGGTTCACCAGTGAAATTTGGGATCGTCTGACAGATCGTTCTCTTTGGCTGAATCAGCAGGCGATCAAGCATGTACGCGACATCTCCAACGTTATTCTGTACCTCGTAAACGCGAGTGAATCTCCGGAAGCGGTTCCCTATGTGAAATCCGAAATGGAGATTCTTTCCTGGATTAATAAGCCCGTTATTGTTCTGCTGAACCAGATGGGCGAAGTTCGTCCGCCGGAGCAGGAAAAAGCGGAAGTTCAGGTATGGAAAGACTTCCTCAGCAGCTATCCTTTCGTTAAGGAAGTCATGCCTCTGGATGCCTTTGCGCGCTGCTGGGTTCAGGAGTATGAACTTTGGAAGCAGATTGAAAACTGTTTGCCTGACAATGAAAAAGCGGCTTTTGCTTCTCTTCATACCGCCTGGGTGCGTCAGAAGACGGCGGTCTACTCTTCTTCGATTGATGCGATGGCGGCCTATCTCGTCAAAGTCACCAACGATAAGGAACTGCTTCAGAGTCAGTCTCTGATTGATCGACTGCGCGCGATCGGCCGTACCTTTGGTTTTATCAAAAAAGATATTAATGGCGCCATGAAGGACGCCCAGGTTTCTCTGTCTACGAGGGCCGCGGACGGCCTTTGCAGTCTGACGCAGAAACTGATTGAAATTAACGGACTTGAAGGCAAAGGTACAAAGAACGAAATTCTCAGAAGAGTTCGTGAAGGCTGGGAAACTCAGGAATCCGTCGATCCGAAAGCGAGTGCCTTGATCGGTGCAGTCGCGGGCGGAGCCATGACCGGTCTTGCAGCGGATATTGCGACCGGAGGACTTTCGCTTGGACTTGGCGCGCTTGGCGGCGCAATTGTGGGCGCGGTTGGCGGAGCCGGAGTCGCAGCCGCATATAACATTAAGAAAGGTTCCAAAGAAAACATTATTACCTGGAGTCCGGAAGCAACGAAAGGTTTTGTGATTGAAACGGTACTGCTCTACTTAGCCGTCTCTCATTTCGGCAGAGGCCGAGGCGAATGGGAATCGAGCGAATGTCCGGCCTTCTGGAAGGATCTTACTCAAAAAGTACTTGACGAGCAGAAAGTCGATTTTAAAGAGATCAAAGAGAAAGCTCAGAACGCGGATCAGCTTCGCGGCGAATACAGCCGAATTCTGAATGCGGTGCTGAAGGAAATTTTTAAAGATCTTTACAACGTTTCCATTTAATTAACCCGTTACGGTCCGATTTGAGCTCCGCTTTTGCGGAGCCGGGGTATTTTGTCTTTATTTAATTTTTTATTGACAGTGGGTAAAGTGTTTAGTTTTTATTATTTCATAATGTGAAATCTCCTTTCAAAAGTCAATGCGCACGGGACTTTCCGAAGACTGTACGTTAGCATCAGATTTTTGAAATTATTAATGATTAGAATGTATGAAACGATTTAACTAAACCTTTAAGAACGCTTAACAGCAAAGGAAAAATATGACGGACAAGAAAGATCAGCTCCGCGGCGTAGATCGCTTAAGAAACCCGTGGATGAACAAAGGCAGCACCTTTACAGAAGAAGAAAGAGATAAATACGGTTTGAGAGGTCTTCTTCCTCCGAGAGTCTGCTCCTTTGACGAGCAGGTTGAAAGACTGACCGACATCATCGGTTCTTACAAAGCTCCGATCAACAAGTATCAAGTACTTGAAGGTGTTCACGCAAGCGACGAGTCTCTGTACTTTGAACTTCTGGTTCGCAACATTGATGAGTATCTTCCGATTGTTTACACACCGACCGTCGGCGAAGCCTGTCAGAAATTCAGTCATATTTTCCGCTATGCCCGCGGTCTCTATGTTTCCGCAGAGGACAAAGGTCGAGTTCGTCAGTTAGTCGCCAATGTTCCGCATCAGGATGTTGACATTATTGTTGTGACGGATGGTCAGAGAATTTTAGGTCTTGGTGACCTGGGTGTTAACGGTATGGGTATTCCTATCGGAAAACTGGCCCTCTACACTGCCTGCGCCGGTGTCAATCCGCAGAAAGCCCTTCCCGTCTGCATTGACGTTGGTACCAATAATGAAGAGCTGCTTGCCGATCCGCTTTACATGGGTCTTCGTCAGCACCGCGTCACCGGTCCGGCCTATGATGAACTGATTGCTGAATTTGTTGCTGCCGTTCGCGAACGCTGGCCCCATGTTGTGATTCAGTTTGAAGACTTCCACAACAGTCATGCTTATGACCTTCTGGACTACTGGAAGGATCGCATCCCCTGCTTCAACGATGACATTCAGGGTACAGCTTCTGTAGTTGTTACCGGTATGTTCTCCGCGATGCGTGCTCTTAAGCAGAAGCTTTCAGATCAGAGAATTCTGTTCTTAGGCGCAGGTTCTGCCGCCACCGGTATTGCTCATCTGATAGCCGACGCAATGGTTGAAGAAGGTGATACACGTGAAGAAGCTCTTGCCAGAATTCGTCTCTTTGACTCCAAGGGTTTAGTGACTAAGAAGCGTGAAGCTGCGATTTCGTCCGCAAAGATGCCGTTTGCCGGAGAGGACGAACTGGCCGTTTCTTTCCTTGAAGCGGTCAAGGAAGTCAAGCCGACCGCGATCATTGGTGTTTCCGCTCAGGGCGGCGCCTTCACAGAAGAAGTGCTGCGTGAGATGGCAAAACTGAACGATCGTCCGATTATTTTTGCGCTGTCCAACCCGACATCCAAAGCGGAATGTACCGCTGAAGAAGCCTACCGCTACACTGACGGCCGCTGCTTATTTGCCTGCGGTTCTCCGTTCAAACCGGTAGAAATCAACAGTAAGACTTTTGTGCCGCGTCAGGGTAACAACCACTATGTATTCCCGGGCATCGGACTTGGCTGCATCTTTACAAAATGCACTCGCATTCCGAACGAAGTCTTCCTGGTCGGTGCGAAGACATTAGCTGATTTAGTCAGCGAAGCCGATCTGGAACGCGGTTCTCTCTATCCGCCGCTGACAGAAGTTCGTTCGATTGCTGCCGAAATCGGCGCAGCTGTTGCCGAGTACCTCTTTGACAAAGGCCTGGCAACGGTCGAACGTCCTGCCGATCTGAAGAAAGCGGTTCGTGATTTCATGTGGAATCCGAAGAATCCGCACTTCATTGCAGAGTAATTTTTAAAAAGCCGGCGCTAACCCAGAGCGCCGGTTTTAAAAACAACGGGTATTAAAGTTAAAGAGAATTAGCCGGAAATTTCCGGCTTTTTTCATTTTTACGGTATTAATAAATCTCAGCTGATCCTTAAATTTAAAGGGGGATACAAGAAATTTAAATTGTACCCTATTGTCTCAAATTACAGTCGAATGATTCGAGCGCTTCAGAGAAATTAAAACCACTGATTAAGTTTCTCATCTAATGTTTGTAGACAGTGAGCCTTTAAATTTATCAAATAGTTACAATTTGACTCTTGTTCACTCTAATTTTATTGATGTCTCTTTCGGGCTTATTTTTAGAAATAATTTTTTGTGCGACTGTCTAACATTTAAAAACTCAAGAAATATTTCGTATATTAATTTATCCTTCCGTATTGTGAAAAATCTTCTGATCAACGGCAAATCTTTCTATCTGTGTTTCTGAAGCATTGAAATACTTTTGTGCTAGTTCGGCAGTTGAAAATTGGTGCTTCTAAAACCGGTCTTAATATTCTGGCTGTGTTCAGTGAGAGCGCAACAGTCCCAGCTCAAGTTTTAGGAAATAAAAAAGGGAGCGACCGGCTCCCTATTCTGGAATTTTATTTTTCGGTTTGTGACCTCGCCTCTTCTTTGACGAAGTAAGAAATTCTCCACTTGAAAATGACACATGCCATTCTCAGTGCAACAATGAAGAACATACCGAGCCAAAGGGAAATGTCAACAGAAACTTTAAGTTCCAAAAGCAGGATGTAGAACCAGCATCCGATAAAACCGACAACCGCATAAGGCTGGCGGTCAGCAACTACTCCTGGCATTTGGTTCAGGAAAACATCTCGCATCAAACCGCCGAAGACACCGGTGATACATCCGATGATGACAGAAGACAACCATGGAACTCCGGCTGCTAAAGAAAGAGAGGTTCCGGAAATACAGAAAATACCGAGACCGATCGCATCCGCAAAAATGTACCAATCATGTGCAGTCTTCCGTTTCTGGAAAAAGCGATAGATGTAAGGCGCTAGGAAACATATAATGAAACAAGCGACTACGTAAAGTTCGTGGTCAATCCAGTAGAACGGCCGACGGTCAATTAAGATGTCACGAAGAAGACCACCGCCGAAAGCTGTGGAAAAAGCGACAATAAAAACACCCACCGGGTCAATTCTTCTTTTCATTCCTTCGAAGACACCGGACAGCGCAAAAGCAACGATTCCGACAAAGTCAAAGACCGGAATAAGCGCATTGAGCGCTTTAATATCGATTTCCATATTAGTTCTTCACGTAAAAATTTACGCACGAATTTAATCTATATTTACTCTAAATGCACTAAGTAAAAACCATGGCATTTCATTGAATTTACTAATAAAAATGATGGGTTTTGTAAAAATTAACGTAGCTTGCTATTCAACGGGAAAATTTACGTTCGTTGATATTTTGGTGAGTATCGGGACGGCAAATATTTAAAAATTATTAAGCCGGAAGACGGCATTTTTACCAGGTTTGGCAGTGCTTCTTGGCCATGAATTATGTCGTTTAAGCTCATCTAAATAATTTATATAAATCAGCTAATTACCTGATCGGTTGTAAATATATTTTTTTTCTCCCGATAGGGCCTTATGCGGTCGAAATCTTAGATTTTTGAATAGAATTAAATAAACAGAGATAAATTCATTTTAAATCAATGAGATATTAATCATTACATTTAGCTAGCTACGAGATGATAAAAATTAACTTCTTTAGAAATCAGTCGACAAAGTTATTCAACTTGATGTAAAAAAAATAAGGAGCGTTTTATCTCCTTATTTTCTTGATAAATCAACAGTTAAGGTCTAACTTTACCGACATATCTGCCGGAACTGTCATAAACGCTGCCGTTGTCTTTTATCTGACCTTTGTATCTGCCCTGAGAATCATAGGCTCTTCCGTCTTCGGTCATTTTTCCTTTATATCTTCCCTGATTGTCGTAGACTCTGCCGTTATCCATTTTTCCAGTGTAGCGGCCTTGAGCGTCATACGCTCTTCCGTTCTGGTCAACTTTTCCTTGGTATCTTCCATTACTGTCATAGATTCGACCACTGTCATCCATCTTCCCTTGGTATCTTCCATGAGAATCATAAAAACGTTCAGCTGAAAGACTCGTACCCATTATGATGAAAAGTGACATTAGGGAGACAAAAAATAAAAATGCCCATTTTTTCATATGTTCTCCAAGTTCCTTGCTCTAATTTAATAATAGTTTTTCGATACCTTTAAAGTCGTAAGATGAAAACCTATACATCGTCCTATATAAACGATTTTCTTAAAGGCCGTGCGGCTCATTTTGAGTATCCTTCGCCATAGACATTGTACCCCTCTAAAACGCCCCCCAAAAGTTACATGTTAACTAGTGTGTCTTTATTTGAATCAAGATATAATTTCTTAATACGCAGAGAATATTAAATATTTTTCCCATCTAACCTTAGATTATTAAACTTAGTTTCCAAGAGAGTAATCATGGATATTCTTATCAAACCATCCCAGCTGGAAGAAAGTGCAAAAATCGGTGCGGCCATTAGACATACTATTCACGAGGAGCCGGAACTCGGACTTTATCTTCCTAAAACTCAGGAAAAAATTGTGAAAGCTCTGGAATCATTCGGAGTTAAGAACTTTTCTACTTTTGTCGGCGGTAATGATGTTACAGGTGTGGTCGCTGTGATAGAAGGTAATCGTCCTGGAAGAACGATCGGGCTTCGTGCGGATTCTGACGCTTTGCCTCTTGATGAAAAAACATGCGCTCAATGGCAGAGCAAATCAGAAATGAAAATGCATGCCTGTGGTCATGACGGCCACGTGGCCACCCTGCTCACGTTGGTTCACTACCTGAATCAGCATCGGGATTTTGCCGGAAAAATTGTCGCGGTTTTCCAACCGGGCGAAGAAGGCTATGCCGGCGCAAAATATATGCTCGAAGACGGACTCGTCGAGAAATTTGGAATTGAAGAATTTTATGCACTTCACTGCGAACCGACTGTTGATGTCGGTAAAGTCGGATTTATTTCCAGTTACGCTACTGCGAATGCAGATGTCTTCAAAATTAAATTTACCGGAAAAGGCGGACACGGTTCACGCCCTCATTTGACTAAAGATCCCCTGATCGCTGCATGTCAATGTGTTCTTTCACTTCAGACGATTGTTGCAAGAAATGTGGATCCGAGTAAATCCGCAGTTGTTTCCGTCGGATGTGTTTCTGCCGGAGAACCTTCCGGCTCCAGTGTTGTTCCGGATCGTGCTTACATTGTCGGAACCTGCCGCTCTTTCGAACCTGAAGTTCAGGACACTCTGATTAATAGAATGCAGCAGGTCGTTGACGGAACCGCTCAGGTTTTTTGTATGGAGGGGGAATTGGAATATAAGAAACTCTACCCTGCCATGTTTAATAATCCGAAGAATGTTGCCGAAGCCAGAAGACTCGCTGAAGAAGTTCTTGGGAAAGACAATGTTGTGACCAAAGAAAGAACAATGGGCGGTGAAGACTTTTCATTTATGCTTCTCGCAAAACCCGGTTGTTTGTTCCGACTCGGTATGAAAGATGAAACTCATTCGGCTTCCGTCCATAATCCTTATTTTGATTTCAACGATAAAGCCATTGCTACCGGTGCCGCCACTCTGCTTTCCATTGCTTTGAACAGAGCCGCCGGTCAGCCGTTGTAATTTTTTCAAAGCTAAAAAGAGCATCGGTAATTCCGGTGCTTTTTTATTACCCATAGTCATATGAATGTCACAAATAAAATATAAAATGAATTTATTAAAGAAATATAAAGGAGGGTCATATGAGAATTCTTCTTCCGATTGATGGAAGTATCTATAGCGATAGAGCAATTGAATATATCTGTAATAGAAGCGCACTCAGAGAAAAAACAAATACTCTTTATCTTCTGAATGTCCAGAAAAAGGTTCCGGCTAAGGCTGCTCAGATAATCGAAAAAAATGAACTAGAAGAAATTCTCGACGATGCTGCCAAAGAAGTTCTTCGTCCTGCAAAGAAAGCACTTGAAGCTGCCGGTTATAAAGTAAAGACTAAAGTTGCATACGGTAAGGCGACAAATCGCATCGTTGAGTATGCAAAAGAAATCAAAGCGAATTTAATCGTTATGGGCTCGCACGGGCACACACCGGTAAAAAATGTTCTTTTTGGATCAAAGACATCCGCTGTGATTGCAAGCTGTAAGATTCCGATGCTGGTGATTCGCCATAAATTCAAAGATGAACCCGGAGCGATGCAGGTCGGCGTCTGCCTCGACGGATCGGAATACTCTCAGTCGGTAATGAATTATATTATCGATAACTTACCCCTCTTTGGAAAAGAACCGACTTTCCATCTGGTGAATGTCGTGACTCCGTACAGCGGAATTTTGATGCCCGGTGTTTCAGCGTTTGGCGGACCTGCAATGACGGCAAAAGAATTTGAGTCTGAGCAGCGCAGTCCTTTTGTGGATGCAGCTAAGCCCTTCTACAATAAATTGAGATCCGAGGGATGCAATGTTGTGATTGCTGAACTTAAAGGAGATCCGTCAGAAGAAATTTCCAAGTATGCCGATGAGAAAAAACTCGGACTTCTGGTCATGGGTACGCATGGCGGCGGAATGATTCGAATCATGATGGTCGGATCGACAACAATGCGTGTTGCATGTATGACAGATCTTCCGATTCTGCTGATTCACAAAGAGCGTGTGTCTAAAAAATCAAAAACGGATAAAAAGTAAATCTACACGAACTTTTAGGAAATAAAATTTAAGGCCGCATTTGTTTGCGGCCTTAAATTTATTTCGATAAATCAGAGATCTAAAAGTCTTTCTTCGCCACAGTAAATATTGGCCCTACCTTCTCGGCAGAAAGCGCAAAGTGTCAGTCCGCATTCTTTAGCCAGCGATAAAGCGCGATTTGTCGGAGCCGAAACCGCAAATAAAATTTCCACGCCGCAGACTGCCGCTTTCTGAACCATTTCATAGGAAGCGCGTGAACTCATAAAAATCACACACTCCTTCCAGCCCAATTTTGCGCGTAAGCCAAGTAGTTTGTCCATTGCAACATGCCGACCAACATCTTCCGCTCCTCCGAGAAAATTTCCCTCGTAGTCGAACGCCATCATGGCATGAGTGCTTCCGGTTTTTGCTCCGATTTTCTGAACTTCACGGAATTTTTCCATGGCGCTTGAGTAGCGGCTCATACGAAAATATGCGGAATGCGCGAGTTTTTCGACCGGCAGATTGACGGCTTCTAAACTTTCAACACCGCATATGCCGCATCCGGTTCTTCCAACCATGGAACGGCGAAGGTCTTTAAGTTTAAAAAAGCAGCGCGGAGAGATTTCAAGATCCACGATATAGCCGCATGAGCACCCCTCATGAACGGAAATATCATAGATATGAGAAATATCCGGAATAATCTTCTCGGATAGAGAAAATCCAATCGCAAACTCCTCGAGCATGTCGGGACTCGCCATCATGACAACATGAGAAATACCGTTGTAAACCAAAGAGATAGGAACCTCTTCCGCAACGTGATCTTCTTCGCGTTTGCTGCTGGGCCAGCGGATAATCGGAACGGGCCGGCTCGGCGGAACAAGTACTGTTTCTTCCGGATCGGCTTCGTTCATTGTTGGTTCATTTGACATGTACTGTTTTCTTTTTTCGCCAAAAAAGGTTCAGCCCCTTCAGCGGATAGTTGTTTAACGACAAAGACAATGATACCGAGAACTCTCCAGTCTCCGCTAGGCTGAATATACAAATTTGAGCGCTCTTTTGGCGTCTCTCCGTCATTGACAAAGCAGCGGATGGAGTAGCCGTTTGCTGTGTGAACGACGACCAAATCTCCCTGTTTCGGCTTTTGTGTGCGGTCGACGATAAGCAGGTCTCCGGCTTCGATGCCTTTTTCCTTCATTTCATCGTCATCGGCGATGCAGAACACCGTCTCTTCCGGATTTTTAATGAGGCAGCTCGATATCGGATCCCGCTCGTCGGATTTGAAATAGTTACCGACGGAAGTCAGGCTGGCAAGACTTTCCGGATTCGGGATGACAGCGCATTTATCAGGAGATTTAATGATCTGCTCTCTTATCCAGGAAGAGCCTCCAAGCTTATGAAGCTTGGCAATGAGCGGCGCAGTCAGAACCACAGTGGTTACTTTTGCCGCCCCAGCATATGGTCCGGGTTTTCTGCCGGATCCGGCTCTTTTACCGCCCCAACCGTTCTTTGTCGTCTTGGCTGTAATTTCATTTTTCATGGCTGTGGTCCTCCGAGCATCAGCTCATGATTAATGATAGTGATTTATTCGAACAAATGCTAATTTGTCTTCTTGTTTTGGACACGAGCGCAGGAAATTGCCTCTAAATTCTGGTAAACATCCACGAGAAGCCGAGTATCAATCATTGCGCCATGATACTTTCTACAGGTTCTGTCGATATTGAAACGATCCAGAAGGGCGTCAAGTGAGTTTTTCTGCCCCGGGAATAAGGATCGGGCCATCTTTACCGTGCATTTCAGGGAGCAGTCGGCTTCGGATAATGTCGGGAAGCCGTTCCTTTTCAATTCGGCATCAAGCATTGAGGAATCAAATGCCATATTGTGGGCGTACAGCTCCGCGCCCTCCAGAAAAAGGATGAGATCGCGCCCTATTTCTCTAAATGTCGGTTTATCCGCGAGAAATTTATTGTCCAACCCGTGAATTTTGCGGACGAACCAAGGTACATCTCTCTGCGGATTGATATAGGCGTGGTAATTTGCCACCTCCTTGAGGTGTTCATCAACTTCGATGCAGCAGACCTCCACAATGCGGTCGCTGTACTTATTCATGCCTGTGGTTTCAGTATCTAAAAAGATTCTGCGGCGGCGGTTTACTCCGCCCTTATTCTCTAAATCCATACGGAGCTGGCCGTCCTTTACTGTTTCTGTTGTCATTATTCCGGCTGTTTTAACCCTTCGATAACCGCACACTTTCCATTTTCATGATCATCATGATGGCAATGCGCATGCAGTTTTTCGAGCTGCTGTTTGAGTTTAAGAAGTTCTTCGATTTTCTGGTCTATTGCTGTGAGATGATTCTCAATAATATTGTGCGCCTTAGAAAGCTCTTCACTTTTTGGAGAGTAAAGCTGAGAAACCAACAGTCTGATCTCCTCAAGCGAGATATCGAGCGCGCGGCAATGACGGATGAATGTCACTTGTTCTAAATGCTTATCGTTATAAATTCGATAGTTAGAAGAAGTACGGGCCGGTTTCGGGAGGATTCCCTTTGCCTCATAAAACCGGATAGTTTCGACGGTACAACCGCTTAAATTGGCTAATTCACTTATCCGCATAAATACCTATAAAAAATCACTTGACTCTAAAGTAAGTTCAGGGTTTTTAATATGCGTATGTTATCAAATTGATGGATAAAAAAATGCCTCTAACAAACAATGACAAAAATCCGGCACAGAGTCTGAGTGAAAGCAGTTCACTTCAGAACGAGGCGGAGAAAGCGACTAAATCCTCCATCGCGCATGACCACGAAAAGGAACATGACCACTGCTGCTACGGCCACGACCATGACCACGCTGAAAAGGAACATGATCACTGCTGCTGCGGACATGATCATGAGCACTCCGAAAAGGAACATGACCACTGCTGCTGCGGTCACGATCATGAGCACGCCGAAAAGGAACATGACCACTGCTGCTGCGGTCACGATCATGAGCACGCCGAAAAGGAACATGACCACTGCTGCTGCGGTCATGATCACGAGCAGGCAGAAAAGGAACATGATCACTGCGGCCACAACCACGAGCACGCCGAAAAAGAACATGATCACTGCCGCGGCCATGATCATGGCGGACATGATCACGGTCACTGCGGCTGCGGACATGACCACTCTCATGTCGAAAATAGTATGGATACCGACTGGGATGTCTCAGGCGTCACTCCGGATCAATACCGCCTCCTTTTCTCTGTACTCGGCGGTCTGGCCGGCGTTAAGGATGTCGGCCTCAATCCGGACGGCCTCAGAATTATCCATACGCCGGAAGCGCTGCCCTCAATCGAAAAAGCATTCCAGGCAAACGGTCTTAAACTGAAGCGAAACGTCGATCAGACAAGAGAGACCTCTCAGATTCATATCGCTCAAATGGATTGCCCGACGGAAGAAGGCTTAATTCGACAAAAATTGGGCAAAATGAAGGGCGTCGGCGGTCTCCAGTTCAATCTGATGAACCGTGTTCTGACGGTTTCTTATCCACCCGGAACTCTGCCGGAAATTCTAGCGGCCATTAGATCTTTGGACTACACGCCCGAAGTGATTGACGGAAAAAAGACCCAGGCTCTGTCTGAATTTAAACCGACTCAGATTCCCTGGTGGAGATATATTCTTGCTATCGTGGTCGCTGCCGGCTCCGAAGTATCGGAACTTCTCGGCGCAAACGAATACCTGACGCTCGCACTCGCCATTATCGCGATCGTTATGGTGGGACTCGGGACCTACAAGAAAGGCATTATCGCTATCCGAAATTTCAACTTCAATATGAACGCCCTGATGTCCGTGGCGGTCACCGGCGCTCTTATCATCGGTTCTTGGCCGGAAGCCGCTATGGTCATGGTGCTTTTCGAATTGTCTGAGGCGATCGAACAGCTCTCTCTGGATAAGGCCAGAGGCGCAATCCGCTCGCTCCTTTCCTTAGCGCCTCAGACCGCAAACGTCCTGAAAAACGGTAAGGTTGTTGAAATTCCGGCTAATGAAGTCAAGGTCGGAGACGAGCTGCGCGTCATGCCCGGTGAGCGTCTTGCCGTGGACGGCGTCGTCGTCAAAGGATCAACCTCCATCGACCAGTCCCCGATTACGGGCGAAAGTATGCCGGTTGAAAAGAACCCGGGCGATCAGGTTTTTGCGGGCACGATCAATAAGAACGGAGAAATTCTCTACAGAGCGGAATCTTCTGTGGCGGATTCTATGCCTTCGCGCATTATCTCTGCCATCGAGTCGGCTCAAAGCTCAAGAGCTCCGACACAGCGCTTTGTCGATAAATTCGCCAAAATCTATACACCGACCGTTTTCGCTATTGCGCTGTTCTGCGCGATCGTGCCCCCGCTTTTCTTCCAGCAGGATTGGCTCGAGTGGATCTATAAGGGGCTCACGCTGCTTGTGATCGCCTGCCCCTGCGCTTTGGTGATTTCAACCCCGGTCACCATTGTTTCCGGTCTTGCCGCAGCCGCCAGACGCGGCATCCTGATCAAGGGCGGTGTCTACCTCGAAAAAGGCAGAACCCTGAAGAGCGTCGCCTTCGATAAAACCGGTACGCTTACCAAAGGCAAACCTTCGGTTCTGGTTTATGAGACCGCAGATCTGAATGCGGATTCAGCAGCAATTCTTAAACTAGCTGCGGCGCTTGCTTACCGCAACGATCATCCGGTCAGCAAGGCGGTGGCGGAACTTGCGGCTTCCAAGGCGATTCCGCGTGAGGATGTCTCCGAAGTACACGGTTTCTTCGCGGTCCCCGGACAGGGTGTTGTCGGAGAAATCGACGGCACGGAATATTACCTCGGCAACATTAAAGGACTCGATCGCTATCTGCTTCAAAGCCAGATGGTCCGTGATAAGGTCTCTGTGCTCGCAAACAACGGATGCTCTCCTCTGATCCTTGCCTCTTCTAAGAAAGTACTGGCCTATTTCGGCGTCGCCGATTCGATTAAGGAAACTTCGCCTGAAGTGCTGAAGAGCCTTAAGGAGCTTGGTATTAAGACAATCATGCTGACCGGAGATAACGATAAAGCGGCTAAAGCGGTTGGCAGCAAGGTCGGAGTGGACCGTGTCAAGGGAAATCTTCTTCCGGAAGAAAAACAGCAGCTTGTCCAGCAGATTGCTAAGAAAGAGCCTGTCGGTATGGTCGGCGACGGTATTAATGACGCTCCTGCCCTGGCCCGAGCCGACATCGGCTTCGCAATGGGCGCCGCCGGCACCGATACCGCGATCGAAACTGCGGACGTCGCACTGATGGACGACGATCTGCGCAAACTGCCGGAATTTATCCGTCTTTCCAAACGGACCTACGCTCTGCTGATGCAGAACATCGCTATCGCGCTCGGCATTAAGTTTGTATTCTTTATCCTGACGCTTGTCGGAATCGGAACAATGTGGATGGCGGTATTTGCCGATACCGGAACTTGTCTGATTGTTGTCGCTAACGGAATGAGAATGCTTCGCTGGCGCGGTTAACCGCCCATAGGCGCACAAAAGGCCGCCAATTTGGCGGCCTTTTGCCTAGACGGAAATCAATCAGAGTTCGCCGATACGCGCCATTCTGATCTGATTGCGGATCCAGGAGGATCCGCCAAGCAGCTTGAGCTTGTCCTTTTCTTCCTGTCTTAAAAGAATTGTCGTTCTGACAAGCGGTTTGTCATCGAGCGCCGGACGGCCTCTTTTGGCAATTGCCCACTGCAGAGATAAAGAGCTTTCCAAGTCTCCTTTGTTCTCCTCTTCTTTGTTGAGGAAAGCCGCCAATCGAAGAATGTCGTCTTTCAGCTGAACCAGAGCGTCTTTGAAGTTCTCATTCTCTTTGGTTGTGTTGGAGGGAACATCGATCGGGAAAAATTCTTTCTCAGTTACCTTGGCGGATCCGAAGCAGCCGGCCTGTGTAAAGAAATAGGCATAGTAGAAACGGTCCTCACCGATATAGTCATTGTCATTGCGGCGAAGTTCGACTCGGACGTCGACGATGTTTTTCTTGAGCGTTACAGTCATGATGTGAACCTCCTTACGTGTTCAGTCAGTAATTTGATATGCACATAATAATATTGTCCATATTAAATGGAAATAGATATGCATTTAAATAATGTATTTAAATGTAAATTTAGTACTTATTCCGTGCGCACGATTTCAGCAGTGAAAGAGAAAAGTATTTAGAATTCACGGGTTAAAGGATAAACCGAGCATATTGAATGGCACAGTTGACAGCGGCACCGATGGAAGGTTTGACCGGTGCGGTATACCGAAAGCTTCATCACCGATTTTTTGGCGGTGCGGATGCCTATTACATTCCCTTTGTAACCCCGACCGTAGAGCCGAAATTTACCGATCGGCAGTTAAGGGAGCTGGCTCCTGAAGTCAACAGCGGTATTCCGGTGGTTCCCCAGCTCCTTTCCAATCGCTCGGCGGACTTCATTTGGGCTGCTAAAGCGCTCGACGAGATGGGCTACTCTGAAGTCAATCTCAACCTCGGCTGCCCCGCGGGCACAGTTGTCGCTAAGGGCAAAGGCAGCGGTTTTCTGAAAGATCTTTACGGATTGGAAAAATTTCTGGATGAGGTCTTTAGCGCCGATATCCCTGTGCCGATTTCCATTAAAACTCGCCTCGGCTGGTCAGATACCGCTGAATTTGAAGATATTCTGAAGCTCTACCGAAAGTATCCGCTCTCGGAACTGATTGTTCATATGCGTCTCAAGACCGATCAATACAAAGGAGACGCGCGGACTCAGGTGCTTTTAAACGCGCTTGACGAGATTCCCTTCCCGCTCGGTGTGAACGGCGATTTGGTTACAGAGGCGGATTTAAAACAAGCCGATGAACGCTTTAGACATCCGCATCAGCTGATGGTGGGAAGAGCGCTTATGGCCGATCCCGCCCTCTTTCGTAAATTTAAAGGAGGAAAGCCCGCCTCAGCTGAAGAAATTCGACAATTCTCCAAAGCCCTTTATGACGGCTACACAGAAGCCTTCGGCAGCCGCAAAAACGCAATGATGAGAATGAAGGAATATTGGTTCTTCCAATCCTGTCTCTTCGAAGAGAATCCTTCAGCCTTTAAGCGGATATTCAAAAGCCGCGAAGAAGCGGACTTCAGCGCGGCTTTGGATGAAATTATGAGCGGCGGCCTCCTCAGAGACGCCAGATTCGGCTGGAAGAAGCCTCTTTAGAATGTTAGAGCTTTCTGAACAAATTCTTCAAAGAGCTTGACGTTCTTCGGTTCAACCAGAGTGTCAAGGATCTCGCCCTTGCGCAGGACGATTAAAGTCGGAATGTGACGGACTTTAAATTTGCTGTTTAATCCGGCTTCTTTATCAAAGTCGCAGTGAGCAAACTGAAGCTTGTCGCTGTATTTTTCAGCAAATTCCATAAACATCGGCTGAATGCGGCGGCAGTCAATGCACCAGGGCGCGCCGATGGCCAGAAGAACGGTCTTCGGACAGTTCACCACTGTTTCGTCATAATTGGCTTCAGTCACGTCAACGATAAATTTAGAGTCACTCATTTGGATTCCTTAGAAAATCATCATTAAAAAATTAATGAGGAAAACGTTCGACACGTTCAGCATTATAAGTCCAACAATGGAAAGTACTAAGAATCCATCCGTGCTGGGTCCGTATTTTTCGCAGAGCGACTGCATGTTGCTCAGCCCGTTGCCGCAGACGCCCATAGAGAAGCTTAAACCGCCGACCGCAAAAAGCATTCCCTTGAAGTTTCTGCCGAGAAAATTGAAATAAACCCAGCGCGCATAAATAACATTAAGAAGAAGCTCAAGAAACGTGATGAGCAAAACTTCCCAAGTGACAGATCCGATCATGTCGAGTCGAAGCGAACAGGTCGAAAGAGCAATAAAAATTGTCAGAATGACTTTGGTCAGCGTTCTGAGCGCAAGACCGTCAACGCTGAAAAAATTTGTCTTATCTGCGAAATTTCTTATCAGTATCGCGAAAATCATGCAGCTGACATAATCCGGAATGAATACATCCTGCAGAAAATAATGATTAAACAAGTCGCCCAAAGCCATACAGACGAAACTCAGCGCAAGAATCTTCATGCACTCGACGGTGTGCTGCTGATAAAAAGGTCTTGGAGAGCGAAGGATCGAGCGCGAGAGTCTCTGGTTGTCAAATTCAGTGGAATTCGGATTTTTGAGTTTGTACTTGCTGATGAGATACTCGCCAAGGGGCGCGCCGATCATGAGAGAAAGAATCATGCCGAGCGTCACAACGCCGGAAGCCATCTGGGCGGCGCCGGAAATCGCGTCAAGCCGTTCAATGGTCGGCGCAAAATTATTGACCGTATCATAGCCTCCGATCATGGAGATCGTGCCGACTAAAAGACCTAAATGTTTATGCAGCCCGAGCATCTCGCAGGCGCCGATTCCGACAAGGGCCTGAAGCACACCGAGCACCAGAGCCAAAGCCCAAAACAGCATGGAAACCCAGGTACCCCGACTGATGAGCTTCCACGTTCCAAAGAGTGCGAGCATTGTCAGGAAAAACCGAAGCACAATGGAATTGAGACTGACGTCAAAATCAATAATCGCGGTGTCCGTGATGCGAAAAAGAAGAATAATCCCTGCGACAGGGAGACCTCCGATAAAAGGAACCGGAATCGAAAGCTTCTGCAAAAGAGGGATTTTTGACTTAATTAATCGGCCTAGAAAATAACTGACCAGCGCGATCCCCAAGAAAACAAAAGCATTTGGCTGAATATGCAGGATATTTTGTATGACTTGGTCGTCCATATCGCCTTGGTAACTGCCCGTATTGAATAGATTTTAAGAGTTAGATAATCTTGTTTAGTATATCCTCTTAGGGTCAAACCAGAAAAATTTAGAAATGAAGATAGAACTCAAACCTGTCACACTTGAACAGCTTCCGCTCTTAAAAGAGCAGCTTCCTAAGCTTCAGACCGGAGACTGCAATTTATCGATTGCCTCCGTCATCGGAAGAGCGGAAGAGTATCAAATTAAATGGGGTTTAGTAGAAGGCGAACTGGTTTTAAACTGGATGCCTTACCCGGATATTCCTGCAGCTTATGTCCTGCCGCTGCAAAGCGAAAATATCCTCAAAATTATGCAGACGCTTGAGTGCAGCTGCAAAGACTGTAAAGAACCCTTGATTCTGTTCGGCCGGTTTACCTATATGACCGAGAAAATCTCCGAACTGATGCGCTACCGCAATTTCATTACGGTGTCTTCAAATTCCTGGTGGGACTACGTCTACGACAGATCCCGCATCGAAACACTTGAAGGCCGCGATCTGCACGGAAAACGCAATTTCAATAAGCGTTTTTACAAAGCCTACCCCGATGCGGCCTTTGTTCCGCTTGACGCGCCAATGATTGAAAAATGCCGCGGCTTTTTAGCAAAATGGTATGAAGCGCACGGGGAAATGACAGAGTCGCTCCAAGCGGAAAAAGTCGCGATTGAATTCGCGTTCGATCATTTCGAAGACTTCGGCCTGATCGGAGGCGCACTCGTCAACGGAGACGACATCTTCGGATTTACCTACGGCTCCGGCGTCGGCGGCGATATTTTCTCAGTCCATATTGAAAAAGCCGATCGAAACGTTACTGGCGCGTACCCTGCTCTGGCTTCCGCTTTCGCAAAAGCGCTGCCGGAAGAATTCAAACAGATCAATCGCGAAGAAGACTTGGGATTGGCCGGCTTGAGAAAAGCGAAAGAAGATTGGTCGCCCTCGACAATGATTCGTAAGACGCTGATGAGAATTCAGCGTGATGAGAGCCGTATCGAATAATTTAAGCGTAGTTCTGCAAAAGAGCCGAGACCGAAGTAAGGTCTCGCTCAAAAATCAACTTAAGCGGGATCGAAATATCCGCTTGCGGATCCTTTGGCGGACAAAGAGATGAATCCTCAAGCGCGTGATACAGCAGTCCCGCTTTTGTCATCAGTTCTTTGCCTTCCAATTCACTCTTTCGATCCCGAACAAGGCCGAGCACCTTTTTGACAAACGGATCAGCGTCCGCGTCATTCCTCATCAGTGCAG
The DNA here is from genome assembly GCF_059728705.1 of Parasutterella sp. St.1A3. Lineage (NCBI taxonomy): Bacteria > Pseudomonadati > Pseudomonadota > Betaproteobacteria > Burkholderiales > Sutterellaceae > Parasutterella > Parasutterella sp. St.1A3. Next base: position 1,272,656 of record NZ_BAAGFK010000001.1, read on the forward strand.
GAACAATATCTTCTGTCTGAATGACGGATTCAAAACCGAAATGCTGAATCGGTTCATGAAATCCTTCTTTATCGCCGTGCCAATTCGAGAGCGAATCAAAGCCGTTCAAAAGATAAGAAATAATCCTGTCGGCAATCTGATCCAGATCCTGCGGCGTGTGAATTTCGTAATCGCAGGCCCAGACAACCTCTTCAGCAAAATCAACTTTATTGATGATTCTGAGAAGGTAATACGTGTCGCTTTTACGGCTTAAAGAAAAATAATCCTGAATCATTTCTGAATAAATACTGTCAACCTACGCTGTGGAAATATATCACGCGTCAGCGCATGAACCACACGGTCAAACTCAATTCAGAACTATGGGAATTTAAAAATAGGAAGGAGGATGTTTGGTGGAGAAAATGGGGATCGAACCCACGACCTCTGCATTGCGAACGCAGCGCTCTCCCAGCTGAGCTATTTCCCCACCGGTTCGGAAACTTTCGACATTGTGCACTAAAAAGAAGCTTCTAGCAACTCAACAAGCTAAGGGTTTTTACTTACTTAACGGAAGGTTGGTTAGAATTCAAATAGTTATTGAGCGCTTCTTCTCCGTCAATTTCCTGCGCTTTCTGAATTTGTTCAGCGCTCATTCTGTTTTCCAGTGCGGTAAAAGCCTGTTTAACTTCGTCAGTCGCGTTTTTATCTAATGCGCATTGATTGAGGATCGAATAAGCTGTGACCGGATCAAAATGGATCCAATTGGGCTGAGACAGTCTCATTGCGAATTCACAAACCTGTGAGCGGTCCCCTTTCTGTATAGCTGCCAGCGAGAGTGCGCCGCCTAAATTAAAGTTTTTGCGCACGCCGGTACCGTTCCAGAAACGGTCGGCTTCATTCTGAAGTTCTGCTGTTGAGGCTTTTTTAATATAGATATCCAGATACTTCTGGGCCTGATCCCGGCTTCTAACGCTTTGCGGTCCGGTTTGATAAAGTTTGACAAGAGAAAGCAGATCGTCGTTTCTTGCATATGGCGCCGCCTTTGTCAGCCACTGAACCGCCTTGACCGGATCCGGTTCCACGCCCTGCGCGCCGTCTCGGTAAAGTCTTCCCGTCTGAAGCTCGGCCGCGCCCAAGCCCTTCTCTGCCGCTTTTTCAAACCAGCTGAGTGCCTGCGGATAATCCTGACGATTCCAGTAGCATTCGCCTAAATAAAACATCGCGTTAACGCCGCCCTTCTTAGCAGCGGCCTTGGCCCAGAAAATTGCTTTGTCTTCATCTTTAGGCAGACGATAGCCATGCCCGTACGAATAGCTAATGGTATAGAGCTCACTCGGAGAGCCGTTTTCGAGCAGCGTATCAATCAGGAAGCGGCCTTTTACCTGTGCCTGCGGATCGTCTGTCTTGGCAAGATACTTTTCCCCGGTCACCACGCGCGCCAGTTTGTGTCCGTTTTCTGCGGCTTTTTCAAGCCAATAGTCAGCCTTTTCAGCAGACTTCTCGACTCCGGAGCCGTCGCTGTAGAAAAAGCCCAGAGCGGCCATCGCCGGTACATAATCTTTTTCCGCTGCTGCTTTTGCGAGTTCAAACGCTTTTTCGGAGGACTGCTCAACTCCTGTGCCTCTGCGGTACAGAGTTGAAAGGCGCATCATTGCTTTTGGGCTCCCAAGAGCAGCCGCCTGAGAATAGAGGTCGGCCGCTTTAGCCAGATCGACCGGAACATGGTCGCCGTAAAGATAAACTTCAGCTTCCTGAATCAGCTTAGCGATCTTATCTTTGTCTTCAGCGGATACCGCAGCTGCGGGCTCCGAAGCTGACTCTGACGCCGAACTCTCGGCCGAGACCGCGGGTACTGTCTCCGCATTCTGCTGCTGAGCGTGTGCGGTCATAAAAAAGAGCGCCGAACACAAACCACCGACGAGGATGGAAGTTCTGAATTTCAAATGGGCCATGAAAACTCTCCTTCCCGTAATTTTTGCAGATTTATCCCTGCAAAAACGAATCTTTTGTGAGAACGAACAGCGTGATTAAAGACAAATGCCGAACAATATTAGAGGTAATCACGATCAGGAAAATACTTATGATTTTTGTCCTGAAATCACCATTAAACGCTGAAATTGTTTATTACAATTTCAACTTTGCTTTTAATTATAAAAACGCCAATCAACCACCGGATATTAAAGATGAATTTTATAGGGTTATTTGTCAGACAAAATCCGCTTAGAGACTGCGGCTCATGGGGTGGGTTTACTGAACATTACAGACGATTGTTACCCCGTATAGGTGATATTTGAACGAAAATCTTAATAAAAAAACGGATTTATAAATATATTCATAAATTCAAATAAATAGTAAATCGGTATTACCCCGCTTAGAACAAACGATAATCCCCCTTGAAATGGTGGGGTGAAATCTTTAATATTTGTCTGTAACAATAATAATTCTAAGGATGGACCGCTATGAAGAATGCACGATGGATTAAGCTGGCAAATGATCTGACAAAAGGAATTACGACTGGGGAATTCCCTCTTCATTCCTATCTTCCGACTGAAGCAGAGCTGTGCGCACAGTACAACGTCAGCCGCTATACCGTTCGTCTCGCTCTTGCGGATTTAACTCGCATGGGGTTAATCCGTCGCTGGCCGAGACTTGGTTCTAAAGTCGTCTCGGTGGGTTTTGACGAAAGCTACGCGCGCTCTTTTACTTCAGTCTCTGAAATCGATCATCTCTCAAGTACCCATAAACGTGAAATCCAGTTAACTCAGGAATGCGTTGTCGATCAGGAGCTCGCTCAGAAACTTGAGTGTGAAAAATATCTCCGTTTCCTTCGCTTCACGAATATTCGTACCCATCCGACCGATGAAGGCAAACCGGTTGTCTGGACTGCGGTCTACGTCAACGCCGCCTATTCCAGGCTTCCGGAACTCGCAAGACACAACCCGCTGGTTCTTCTTTCAACGCTGATTGAAAAGGAATACGGAGAAAGATGTCAGGAAGTCACTCAGAAAATTTCCGCGGTTCCCCTTCCCGCTGAAGCGGCGATCAGTCTAAACGCGACACCGGGTTCGCCTGCGCTGAGAATCCTTCGTCACTATCTTGGCATTCGCAGAAATATCCTTGAAATTTCCGAGTCTTATCACCCGGGCGATCGTTATTCTCTCACGATCAACATGCAGAACGGCCGAAGAGATGTTCGGTAATTTGCACTAAAATAAACAGGGCCTTCGGGCCCTTTTCTTTTTCTCGCGTCTTGCGACTTTTTGGTGGATTGCTTCAGTGGCAGAGTCTAAAAACGTATACGGCAGAAAGCCCGGTCAGAAACTTGCGCCGCTTAAAGAGCGGCTGAAAAAGCTCGGTCTCTCAAGAGACTGGGACTTTGTGCTTCATTTGCCGCTGCGCTATGAGGACGAAACCTCTGTGACGCCGATTGCCGACCTTGTCCCCGGTGTGGATCAGCAGGTTGAGGGAGAAGTGGTCCGCAGCCAGGAAAACCGTTTTCGAGGCTCATTCGAGGCTTGGATTGACGACGGATCCGACGTTCTGAAACTGCGTTATCTCCATTACTTCCCTTCTTTGCGCGAGGTTCTGAAGGAAGGAAAGCGTGTGCGCCTTTTCGGCAATCCCCGCCGCAGCTACGGCGGTGAACTCGAAATGATTCACCCGAAAACCCGTAATATCAAGTCGGACGCGGAATTGCCTAAAACGCTGACGCCGGTGTATCCGGCGGGCGAAGGTATTACTCAGCCGTGGCTCAGAAAACGAATTGACCGCGCTCTGATGGACGTGGATATCAAAGACCTGCTGACTGAAGAAGAAAGACAAAGCCTCGGTCTTCCGGAATTGAGAAAGGCGATTGAATCGCTGCACCATCCTGCCCCCGGAGCTAGTCTCGAAGCCCTGCAGGAAAAAACCGATCCGGCCTGGCAAAGACTCAAGTTTGATGAACTGCTCGCGCAGCAAATCGCGCTGAAACGCTCTCGTAAACTCAGAGAGACGAATAAAGCGCCTCTGATGCCCTTTCCGAAAGGAAGGACCGACTCTCTGAGCTTTAAATTTTATAAGTCTCTGCCGTTTAAGCTGACAGGCGCTCAAAAGCGTGTATGGAACGAAATTGTCGGTTCTCTGCAGTCGGATCGTCCGATGAACCGCCTGGTTCAGGGCGATGTGGGAAGCGGCAAAACCGTTATCGCGGCGCTCGCCGCCTGTCAGGCGATTGACTGCGGCTATCAGGCGGCGCTTATGGCGCCGACCGAAATTCTGGCCGAGCAGCATTTCAGAAAGATTATTTCCTGGCTTGAGCCTTTTGGCGTGCGCGTCGTTTGGCTCTCGGGAAAACAAAAGGCGAAAGAAAAGCGCGAGGCGCTTAAGGCGATCGCGGACGGCGCTGAACTTGTGGTCGGCACCCACGCCCTCATTCAGCCTGACGTCGCTTTTAAAGCGCTCGGTCTGGCGATCGTGGACGAACAGCACCGCTTCGGCGTGAATCAGCGCCTGCAGCTGAGAGCAGAACGCGAGGACGGCTTTATGCCGCATCTGCTGATGCTGTCGGCGACTCCCATTCCGCGAACACTCGCGATGAGCTATCTCGCGGACGTGGATGTTTCGGTCATTGATGAACTTCCGCCCGGCCGACAGAAAATCGAAACTAAACTGCTCTCGATGCAGCGTAAGGAAGAACTGATCGAATCGATCGGCCAGTCGCTCAGTCACGGAGCTCAGGCCTACTGGGTCTGTCCGCTCATTGAGGAGAGCGAAAAAATAGATTTAACCGCGGCGACGGAAACCTGCGAACAGATCTGCGCCCTGCTTCCGAACTATCGGATTGAGCTGCTGCACGGCAAAATGACGCCGGAAGAAAAAAACGTCATTATGGACAGATTCGTTAAGGGCGAGACTCAGCTTTTAGTATCGACCACGGTTATTGAGGTGGGCGTCGATGTGCCTAACGCGACCATCATGGTGATTGAACACGCCGAGCGCTTCGGACTGGCGCAGCTTCACCAGCTTAGAGGCCGAGTCGGACGCGGCAGTGAAAAGAGTTTCTGTGTCGCGCTCTTCGGCAATAAACTTTCCGATATCGGCAAGGAACGTCTTAAAGTCTTTAAGAGCACGACGGACGGTTTTGAAATCTCAAGAAGAGACCTTGAACTCAGAGGTCCGGGAGAGTTTCTCGGCGCCCGTCAGAGCGGAGTCGCCCTGCTTCGCTTTGCCAACCTCGACACAGATGTCGATTTGGTGGAAAAGGCGACCCATTTGGCGCAGCGCTGGATTGATGAAAATGACGAGCGGGCTGACACGCATGCAGCCCGCTGGTATGAATCTAAAGAAAAATTCCTTGAAGCTTAATCTTTTTTGGATTCCAGGTTTTCATGGAACGCTTCGCCAAGCTCAGCGGATCTGCGTCTGCAGGCGTCCATCGCGTCCTGCATCATTTCCATGAAGCCTCTTTCCTGCATAACTTTTAATGCTTCATAAGTGGTGCCGCCTTTACTGGTGACTTTTGCACGGAGCTCTGCAGGCGGCTCGTCGCTCTGTCGCGCCAGTTCCGCAGAACCCAGAACTGTGGCAATCGCGAGTCTTCTTGCCTGCACCTCGTTAAAGCCGTAGCGAATACCGGCGTTTTCGAGTGCTTCAATAAAACGGAATACGTAAGCGGGGCCGGATCCGGAAACCGCGGTCACGCCTTCGAGCATCTCTTCCTTATCGCACCAAATCAGATCTCCGCAAGCCGCAAACACCTTCACGATAAAGAGGTGGTCTTCGTCCGCCTCAGCAGTCGCGTAAAGACCGCAGACGCCCTTGCCGATTTTCATCGGCGTATTGGGCATGGCGCGGCAGATTCGATTCTGTCCGAGCATGGCCCGCAGATCTTCAATTCGTACGCCTGCGGCAATAGAGATAATCAGCGCCTCATCCATCCATTCTTTTGCCGAGGCGATCGCGTCGGGAAGCTGCTGCGGCTTAACCGCCAAAACGACAGAATCGATCTGCGCCATCCAGGAGCCGGGTTTGTCATGGACTTGAACGCCGAACTGTTTGCTGAAGCGCTCAAGCTTTTCCGCGTTGCGGTCGATCACATGAATGTCTTCACCGGACCAATCGCTTGTGACCATCTTAGAAATAATGACGGACGCCATGTTGCCGCCGCCGTAAAAAACAATGGTTTTTCTGTTCATTTTGATTCCTTATTGCCGTAGTCTCTGGGCCCGAAGATCGCGGAACCGACGCGCACCATAGTTGAGCCGCACTCCACTGCTTCTTTCATGTCGGAGCTCATGCCCATAGAAAGCGTATCAATATCAAAGCCCATGTCTTTGAGCTGAGTATATAGAGAAAACATCTCCCGAAGCGGCGCTTTTTTACCTTCTTCCGTATCCGACGGAGCGGGAATCGCCATCAGACCTCTCAATTTGAGATTAGGGAGCGTTGTGACGGCCTGGGCTAAAGCGGGCACATCCATAGGTTCACAGCCGCCCTTGGAGTCTTCACCGGAAATATGGACCTCAATCAGCACGTTCAGCGGCCCAAGCTCCACGGGCCTTTGCTCGGAGAGCCGTTCGGCGATTTTAAGGCGGTCCACGGTCTGCACCCAGTCAAAATGCTCAGCGACCGGGCGGGTTTTGTTGGACTGGAGTCTGCCGATGAAATGCCAGGTTAAATCCAGGTTCGGTTCGTTCTCTCTGAACCATCGGATCTTCTCGATACCCTCTTGGACATAGTTTTCTCCAAAGGCGTGCATTCCGCATCCGACTGCTTCCCGAATCGCCTCAATGTCAAACGTTTTTGAGACCGGAAGAAGAAATACGCTTCCGGCTGCGCGGAGTGATTCTTTCTCTGCAAGGGCTAAATTTGATTTAACCTTTTCGTACCTGTCCGCAAGACCCGGTTTAAGAACTGACATTTCAAACCCCCAAAATTAAATTTCTTGTAAATAGTAGTCTTATTTTAGGGTTAGTAACCAAACTTACAAATATCTGATTAATAAAAACGGGGGATGATTGTCATTAATAAAAAATCATTCTACTCATAATCAATAATATTATTTTTTATCGTAAATGGTATATTATTCACATAACCGAACCGCTTGGATATAAATATAAATATTCAAACGGAGACAAACCACAGTGTAGTACTTGAATATTTCCGAAATACGGGAGCCTTACAATATGCCAAAAACTGAAAAAACAGCGAGAGGGCTTGGAAAGCTTGCCAAGAAACCGACGGCTGCTGCGACTAAGACAACAGATGCCGCCTCTGCTCGTAAAGCTCTTCCGCGTCATTCCTTTGAGACACGTCAAAAAGCGCTGCTTATTTTTAAAAACGGCGGAAGCTACAAGAGCTGCGCCAAGACTCTGAACATTCCGATTTATACTGCGCGCGACTGGCACCGCAGCTTCCTGATTGGCACGTTCCGTGCGGAACACGGTGCGCGTCAGCAGTCCTACACGCCGGAGCAGAAAGCTGAGGTGCTTCGTCTCCGCCGTGAGGAAGGAAAATCCTACAACGCGATTTCGCAGCTCACAAAAGTTAACCGCGCAACAGTCCTTCAGTGGATTCACAAAGATAACGCCGAACGTGCGGAAGCTGCCCGCGTTCAGGCCGGTGAAACCGCTCCGGTTGAATTCGATGTAGAAGACAGCGGCGTCATGACACCGACTGCATAAAAAGCTGTCAGCCCTATAATTAGCAGGATTTTTTAATCCTGCTAATTTTTTTATGACTTTAGAAACACCTGAGGCCCCCTCAGAAGTCCTTCTGCATTCGTGCTGCGCGCCCTGCTCGGCTGCGATTCTCGAGTGGATGCTCGATCACGGGATCAAACCGACGATCTTCTTCTATAACCCGAATATCTATCCGCAGAAAGAATACCTGATCCGCAAGCGGGAAATTGACCGTTACGCGGAAAAACTCGGCGTACGTATTATTGACGGCGATTACTGTCACGAGCTCTGGCGGATCTCTGTACTCGGACTGGAAAATGAATCGGAACGCGGAAAGCGCTGTCTCGCCTGCTTCAGCCACCGCTTATTGGTCACTGCAGAGTGCGCCCGTAAAGAAGGTATTACCCATTACACGACCACGCTTGCCGGTTCCCGCTGGAAAAGCCTGGAACAAATCCGGGCCGCGGCTGAGCGAGCCGACAGTCTCATCCCCGGCGTGCGCTACTGGGATGTCAACTGGAAAAAAGGCGGTCTTCAGGAAAGGCGCTCGGTCCTTCTGAAGGAAAACAACTTCTACAACCAGCTTTACTGCGGCTGTGAGTTCTCAATGGGACACCTTTCCGACGAGCAAAAGATCATCATTCTGAAATAGATAATTAGGCAATTACCTCTCCTTATATTCTTAAAGTTTATGAGGAGATTTTTTTTAATTTTATTTAGATTTGATTTTTGATTTATTAAATAAATCGGGCGGGGTGTTTATATATATGTTTGATTTCTATTTAGTCTGATATTCCTATATTTATTTTTTAATAACCGATTTGTTTTTCAAACTCGATATTGGGTTATTGTTTTAATTATTTATTACCCCTCATAAGAAAATAGCGAACCAGTCGCCCCCTCCTGTCCTCCAGTTGATTTCTTATATATAGTTTTCCAGTCATTTTCTTCCGGAGAAAAAGAAATAATCTTTTTTTTAGAATATTCATACAGTTTTTGTAGTCATCAAAGCAGCGCGGAAACCGTGTGCCGAAAGGATTGCCGCATTCAAAAATTCTCAAAGATGTTGTAAAAAACACACATTCAGTGTTTAAAAAGCTGCTTTATATATAGTGAGTAAATCAGTAAAAGCCGATTTAAAGGGCCTTTGTAAGTGCTTCCCCCCTTTAAAACAGGTGTCATTCTTGTAAAATTGATCCGTACCAGGCCTTGTTCGGCCTTGTTCTAAAAAAACGGCATTTAAAGCCGAACTGCTGAAATCCCGACGGAGTTATTCCGTTTTTATAAGAGAGAAAATATGAAAGAGTCCGATTTGTGCGTCGTCGCCGTCGTTTACGGAGTCGCCACATGGTTCCTTGTGATGACTCTGCAGCTTCCGCCGCAAGCTCAGTCCTATCCGCTGATCCTTTTAACCGCCCTCTACGTCTGTAATACACTGCTTTTGGGCAAACAGCTCTACAGCTTCTTCCGTCATCGTCTCGTCCTGAACGACTTCAGAAAGATTTTTGCTTCCTTTGTGCCCGGCCAGTTCTTCGGCGTTATCGCGGGTTGCCTGATTTATATGGCGGTAGTGAATTATCTCGGCTACTACATTTCGAGCATCCTGTATCTGCTGCTTGCTCAGTTCTTCCTTAAGGTTAAGCCGATTCCCGCGGTCATTACCTGCGCAGTCATCATGATCGTGACATATCTGGTTTTCTCGCTTTTCCTGCACGTTCCGCTGCCGGTCGGCGTTTTCTTTGAATAAGGAGAAGGAACATGTTGGAAACACTTTCTCTGATGGGTGCCGGTTTTGTACACGCACTCTCTCCGCTTAATATCATTCTGATGATCGCCGCCACGGCGCTCGGTATCACAATCGGCTGTCTGCCCGGTCTTTCCGCCGCGATGGGTGTCGCCCTTCTGCTGCCGGTTACATTCGGTATGGATCCGGCCACCGGCCTGATCGTTCTCGGCGGTATCTACTGCGGCGCCATTTTCGGCGGATCTATTTCCGCGATTCTGGTTCATACACCGGGTACGCCCGCTTCGGCAGCGACCGCGATCGAAGGCTACGAGCTTACGAAAAAAGGCATGGCCGCCAAAGCGCTTGCCGTTGCCTGCTTCGCGTCTTTCTGCGGCGGTCTTCTGAGCTGTATCTCTCTATACTTCTTCTCCCCGTTCCTTGCCGAACTTGCGATGAAGTTTAAGAGTCCGGAATACTTCTGGCTTTCCATCTTCGGTCTGACCGTTATCGCGGGCGTCTCCTCCAAGTCTCTGATCAAGGGCTTTATCTCCGGTATTCTCGGTCTTCTCATCTCCACGATCGGTATGGACCCGATGGAAGGCGTTGAGCGCTTCATGATGGGTTCAAGCTCGCTTTACAACGGCGTGAACGTGACCTGTGCGCTGATCGGCCTCTTCTCCATGTCTCAGGTTCTGATCCTTGCTGAGAAAGCGATCGCCAAGCGAGCCAAAGCGGCCAAGTTCTCCGGAAGCCTTCTTTTGAACGGTTCTGAAATCAAGCGCCTGATGCCGACCATTACCCGCTCCTGGGTCATTGGCAACGTGCTTGGCATTCTTCCTGGTGCCGGCGCAACGATCGCCTGCTTCATGGGCTACAACGAAGCAAGACGCTTCTCTCACCATAAAGAAGAATTCGGCAAAGGCTCCATTGAAGGCGTCGCCGGTTCAGAAGCCGCCAACAACGCGGTTACGGGCGGCTCTCTGATCCCGACACTGACACTCGGTATCCCGGGCGAAAGCGTGACCGCAGTGCTGATGGGCGGCCTGATTATTCACGGCCTGCAGCCCGGACCCGAACTCTTCTCCACCTACGCTCCGATGACATACACGTTCTTCGCGGGCTTCGTGCTGGTTCAGTTCGCAATGCTCGGCATCGGCTTAGTCGGCTGCCGCCTCTTTGCGCAGGTCTCCAGACTGTCGGACTCCATCCTGATTCCGTCCATCTTCCTGCTCTGTGTGGTGGGCTCCTTCGCGATCCATAACAACTTCGTTGAAGTCATCATCATGTTCATCTTCGGCATCATCGGCTACTTTGTCCGTAAGTTCGATCTGAATGCCGCCGCGATCGTACTCGGTCTCATTCTCGGACCGATCGGCGAAAACGGTCTGCGCCGCTCTCTGTACCTCAGCGACGGCGATCCTTCGATTCTTTTCAGCACTCCGCTCTGCTGGCTGCTGATCGCGATGTGTATCCTCGGTACCGCTTCTCCCTGGCTCATGGCAAGATGGGAAAAGCATGTTGAGGCCAGATCTCATCACTAAATAAGTGAATCTTTCTAAAGACGCCGCACAGTCGGCGCCTTTTTGCATTAAAAAAATATTCCTATTATTTGGGGATTGCGTTATCATTTGTAACGTGCGCCGAAACATCGATTGTTCGGGGCCTGCCTTGTTCACTTTTAAGGCTTGAAAATACAATTTTGATCCCTCAGGAGGACATTAGACATGAAAAAAGTGCTTTTAGCTATGGCTGTTGCCATGACCGTTCCTATGACAGCTATGGCTTGGGAGCCGACCGGTGATATCAATGTTATCGTCGCTTACAAAGCCGGTTCCGGTACAGATACAGGTGCCCGCCTGCTCGCCACTGAAGCCGCTAAGTACATTCCGAAGACCATCATTATTCAGAACCTTCCGGGCGCTGACGGTAAAATCGGCTGGACAAAATTGGTTAACTCCAAACCCGACGGCCAGACAATCGGCTTTATCAACCTGCCGACATTCACTACTTTAGCTGCCCAGCCGGGGGCTCCCTTTTCTTCTCATGACATTGTGCCTATCGCCAACCATCTGACAGAAACCGGTGTTGTCGCTGTTAAGGCTGATTCTCCATACAAGACAATCGAAGAACTCGTTGCTGCTGCTAAGAAAGGAAATTTGAAGGCTTCCACCAACGGTGTTAAGGCTTCCAACCACACCGCTGCTCAGCTTTTCTCCAAGAGCGCCGGCTTCAACTACAAAGCCGTTCCTTACGGTGGCACAGCTGACCAGCTGCTCGCTCTCCGTCAGGGCGAAGTTGACTTCACATGCGCTAAGGTTGCTGACGTTGCCAAGCTCGTTAAGGGCGACAAACCCGAACTTCGCGTTCTCGCTGTTTTCAATACAAAACGTGACGCCGAACTGCCGAACGTTCCGACTCTTGGTGAAAAAGGCTTCTATCCCGAATGGTACGGCTCTGCCCGCGCTCTTGTCGCTCCTAAAGGCACAAGCCCCGAAATCATTGCTTACTACGTAGACGCCTTCAAGAAGACAATGCAGGATCCGGCTGTTGTTGAAGCCCACAAGAAAGCCGGTATGGCTCTTGACTTCAAAGACAACAAAGAACTCGGCTCTCTGATCGACGCTCAGGACAAGTTCGCTCGTGACGTTGTCAACAACCTCTACAAGTAATCTTGTATAAGCGGCCTTAATAGGCCGTCTCGAATAGGCCCTTCTTCCGCGAAGGGCTTATTTATTTCTTTAATCGAATAAGGAAAGTGTTTCGCCTTTGCGCACGCGCTTTTTCTTAGCAGGTTTCTCCAGATCCCTTCGAATCCACTCACAAATCACCGCGCTGAGTTCGTTGAGTTCACGATCTGAGAGCTCCCTATTCTTTTCAATACCGTGCCACTTGAATAAGCAGCTTCGGCAGCAGCATCCGGTTGCGTGCTGGGCTGTAAAAACCGGGTGTCCTTTGTAAGGCGTCTGTTTGCCGTCGTTTTTCGGATGCGAAGCGCCAATGCGATTTTTTAAAATCTCATGCGCATGCTGATTGAGAAGCTCGGGGCTCCTCAGCTCAGCGAACACACGATCATCGCCTGTGAGGCGAAATTTGGAACGAAATTCGGATCGAGCCAGCGCTTCAAAAAGCGCGTCAAAGGTTTGGTACTTCAGTGTCATTCAAAGAGTCGGACGCTTAAAACCGGATCCAGACACTCCTGAACATAAGCAAGGAAACGCTCTTCGTCGCTTTTGCGCAGCGCTGCGGCGTCCTTCTGGGAGAGGATATACATCATCAGAAGACGCGCTTTTGCCGCCGTGGTTTCTCCGGCAAGCAGACAGCCCAAGTCCAGACACTCGGTCACGCTGCCGCAGTAGTCGCCCGAGTCAAGCACGCGGCCTGAGGCGGCGCGCGTCGCGATAACCACCAGCACGCCCTTTTTAAGGGCTTTTTTAATCGAGGGCATCATGCCGCCCGGAAGGTTTCCTCTTCCGAAGCCTTCAATAATGAGCGCATCCGCGCCCGCTTTCACGGCGGCGTCGACCATGAGGCCTGTGTCGCCCGTTTGCGCCTTAATGATCTCTACGGACGCACTCAAACGCTTCGGCGTCGGAAAATTAAGTCCCGTATCCAGTTCAAGGGCGCCCGCACGAAAGTAAACGCGGTCCTTGTCCGCATAGCCTACGGGACCCCAGCCCGGAGAGGAAAGCGCCGCCGCATTGATCGTATGCGAAATCTGAGCGCGGGAGGCCGCGTGAATTTCGCTATTCATGCAGATCACAACGGTCGGGATATCGCCCTTGCCGTCATGACAAGCCGTGCGTACCGAATCCAGAAGGTTTCTTCCGCCGTCATGGAACGGCACGTCGGAGAACATGGCCGAAGTAAAGACAATGGGCTTGGAATTGCTGTTTTGGAACTTATCCGAGAGTGAAATGCTGACAAAGTACGCGCTCTCCTCGATCGCATCCGGAGCCTGTGTTACTACGACCCCGGCGACATCCGGGTTGGAGAGCGCCTTCTGAATGCTCTTGGAGAGATCGAGCATCATCGCGGGCGTCGGAATATTGCCGCGGAAGCGGAATTGTTTCACCGTATCAAGATTGCAGTAGTCGCTGATTTCCGGAATTTCCTCTAAAAGCGACTGAGTAATCTCCTCTTCACTCAGTTCGCTCTTTTCCGTAAGATTTGGAAGAATTACGTCGCCCACCACAAAAAGGGAAACGGTCTTATCCTCCATGACATCGATATAGCCGTCATCGAGGACTTCAGAGGCCAAATCTTTTTCTTTATAAGGAACGACGTTTTTAGATGTTGTCTTTTCAGATTTGCTCATTTTTTTACGCTTCTTAGATTTAGAAGATTTGGCCACAATATCCTCGAAAGTTAGTAATTCCGTTTCGGCTTCAGGAGCTTTCCGGGGTTCAGAATCCCATGGGGATCCAGCGCCTCTTTGATTCTATCCATCAGTTCAATTTCAAGCGGAGCTTTGAACTGATAATTATGCTCGAGCTTGAGCATACCGATTCCGTGCTCCGCTGAAATCGAGCCCTCAAATTCGTTAACCGCAGTGTAAAGGATGTCGCGAATACCTTCCTCGTGGTGGTATGTCGCTTTCGGGTCCTCGGGGCTGACGAAATTAAAGTGCAGGTTTCCGTCTCCTAAATGACCGTAAATAGAGAGGCCGAGCCAGGGATAGGCTTCAAGGAGTCTTTGGCTTGTGATTTCAATGAATCCGGGAATCTTCGAAATCGGAAGACTGATATCGCTGTGAATGCTGCCGCCCGCGGTTCTGTCGGCAAGCGGAATCGATTCTCTGACGTGCCAGAAGACTTTAGAGTCGCCGATGGAGTTTGCGATCGCCGCATCCGAAATCAGTTCGCTCTCGAACGCGCTTTCCAGAATCGGCATCAGAACGCTCTCCTCGCCTTTCTGCTCGAGAGAAAGCTCTATCAGCACTTTCCATTTTGATTCGGAAAGCTGTGGCACTTCGATATCAGGAAGGTACTTGACCACGCGCTCGATCGGCGCGCTGCTGATAAGTTCAAACGCGGTCAGCGAGGATCCGGCGCTTGCCTTGGCTTTAGCGAGCAGTTCAACCGCTTTTTCGGGAGAATCCAGACACACAAAGGCCGTTTCCTTTTCTTTGGGAATCGGAAACAGCTTCAAGACAACCTGCGTGATAATGCCGAGCGTGCCTTCGCTGCCCACAAATAAATCCTTGAGATCGTAGCCGGTATTGTCTTTACGCAGTCTTCTCAAGCCGTTGTAGATTCTGCCGTCGGCAAGAACCGCCTCGACGCCAAGAATCAGATCTCGTGTTGTGCCGTATCGGAGCACCGCGACGCCGCCCGCGTTGCAGGCCGCGCAGCCGCCGATGGTGGCGTTGCCTTCAGCGGCAAAGGAAAGCGGGAAAAATCGTCCGATGTTCTCTGCCGCTTCGTGCACTTCGGCGAGTGTCATACCCGCCTCTACGGTCATTGTGTCGGAGCTCGGATCGCTGTGCGTCACTTTTTTCATGCGCGTCATGGAAAGTATGATCTGCTTATCCGCTTCGCTCGTGATCGCGCCGCCCGTTAAGCTGGTATTGCCGCCCTGGGTCACGATCGGAAGGTCTAATTCCGCGCATATTTTGACGATCTCGGAGACTTCCTGAGTGCTGCCCGGACGAATAACCGCCAGGGGTTTGCAGACATAATGATCGGTAAAGTCATCTGAGTACGGACCAAAAAGCGACGGGTCATCGATAACATTGTTTGCGCCGACAACGGCTTCAAATCTTGCCTTGATAGCTGACTGCATATTGTTCTTTGATATTAGATTCAATTTTTGGGACTGAGCCCCAACCTTCTGTCGGCGTGTCGGCCGAATCAAAATAACACCCGGCGGCCAGCCGACGGCTTCAAAAATTCTAACATTTTTGACTTTTAATCTTTCTGCTCTGAAGCAGGATAACCGCACGCTTTCAGAAGATTAGACGGTAGAATCCGTTCATCTTAAAAAAACAGAATACAAAATCTTATGCAGTCTCTTTGGATGCTTGTGGCGGCGGTCTTTTTTTCGCTCTATGCCGTTTTCGTTAAATTCGCAGGACTTGAAGGCCTGGGTTCATGGGAGATCCTTCTTTTCAGATCCGCGTTTTGCGTCGTCGTTTTCTACAGCGTCATGAAATACACGGGCATTACCGTGACAACGCACCACCCTTGGCAGCATATTATTCGATCGCTTGCGGGAACAGTTGCGATTCTCTGCGGCATTTTTTCCGTTTCGCACCTCAATATCGGCTTGGCGATGACGCTTAACTACACCGCGCCTTTATTTATCGGCTGCTTTGTGCTTGTCTACGCGGCGCGAAATAAGATTCCGGTCAACTGGAAGCTGCTCAGCATGGTGCTTCTTGGATTCTCGGGTGTTGTGGTGCTTCTCAGCCCGACGATTTCTCCGTCAGAATATTTTTCGGCCGCTGTCGGTATTGGAGCCGGATTTTTTACCGCGGTGGCGACGAGTTTTGTAAAACGCCTGGGCGTTCTTCAGGAGCCGGAATCCCGCATTATTTTCTATTTGGTTTTTACCGGTTTTATCTGCGGTCTGGCCGGTACGCTTTTTACCGGCGGATTTCATGAATGGACCTCGACAGCGGCCTGTATGGTCGCAGGGCTCTGCATCTGCTCTGCTATGGGACAGTTCTGTCTGACTCGCGCCTTTTCAAGAGGCAATCTCGTGCTTTCGAGTTCGCTTCAGTACACCGTGATTCTCTTTTCCACAATCTTCGGAGAGGTGATTTTTAACGAGCCGATTCATCTGACGGCTGTTATCGGAATGCTGATGATCGTTGCGGCCGGTTTGTGCGCAAGCTACTTTGTTCGAGCGGAGATCCGCGAGAGCAGGGCGTACGCATGAATTTATTTGTTAATTAGTGAGGTCAACGCCTCCAGAGCTGCTGTCGGAGACTGCAGCTTAGCCATGATTCGCTTCACGCTTTTAGCCTCTTTGCCGGTTTCGGTTTCCTCTTCTTTTTGAAGTTTTCTGATCATCCCGAGCGCCCATTTATTCAAGAGGACTCTGTTTTGCAGGTAGTTGGCGTTTTTGCACTGTGTTCTATCTTGGTAGAAGTTAACATCCAGGACGTAGTGGAGGTCATTTTCAATTCCCCAGTGACGTCTAACGGCTCTGGCACATTGTTCTGCGATATGGGCATTCAAGAAGTTCAGGGAGCTAATGTAGTAGCGATCAAGAGAACTGATCTCGCCGGTTGTCTTGTTAACGCTCTCTGTTGTAGCTTTAATGATCGTGCCCTCATCCAGCCCTATCCACTTCTTCAATAAGGCTGCGGGCAGGCAACTTCCGGGAAGGACCGAAATCTTTCTTGTCTCGATTCTTCCATGTCCGAGTTCAACTTTTTCGGTCTCCAGCGTACGGGTTTCGGTGCGGTCCACGAAGCTTAACTGCATGTCATAAAACAACGATTTGTGGTTCTGTTTCACCGCAAGGCAGTAGTCTGCCTTTCTTTGGATTAAAGCTGAAGCAAACTTTTCCTGCGTATTGAGTGCATCGGCCGTAACAATACATCCTGCCAAATCGAGTCCCTCAACCATGGAGGCGGCGTGCGTGATCTCATTTTCCTTGCTCCCGATGAGCTTTTGTCCTAAAGCAATTCCATTTTCAGTGTCATAGAAGGTAAGGATGTATTTACCGGCTCTTTCTGCGCTTTTTCTGGAGGCTTTGACCGCTTGACCGTCCACTGCAACAATTCGAGAAGTAAATTTATGAAGCAGAGGTTCTACAAGTCTGCCGTAAAAGCTTTGGAATTGTTCAGGATCTATCAGCATAAGAAGACGCCGAACGGTATCGTGAGAAATATCCTGCTTAGGAAAGTCTTCAAATGCTGTTTCCAGGGCTGCCCGATGGTTGCTCCAATAATCTGCGATTTGCACACAACTTGTCTGCCCGGACAAGGAGCTGAGCAAAGCGACTAAATACACGTACGCCAAAGGATATTGAACCTTCGCAGCCTGACGAGGGTCAACGACTTCATTGGACAGAATTTCAGAGGTTTTGTTAACGATTTCTGCAGTTGAAGACTTAACCTCCTGCTTCAAGTCCTTGATTTGTTGTTTGAGAAGGTAGCTTTTGGCATAAGTAAATACGCCGTTAACGATCGTACCGACCTGGGTGCGCTGTTCACGAGATCTTTTGTGTTCCTTACTGTAGTAATAAGTGGACTTATAAACATAGAAGCGTTGTTGTTTCTCGTTCCAGTTGACCTTGCAGCCTTGCGGGATAAGGTCGAGGATTTCCTTGCTGACAGCCATCATGCCACCTATTAAATTATAGACATATATATTATATGCTATATTTCAAAAAAAGTCAACCGTTTTTGTCGACTTTTTAACGAGTTAAGGATGTTTTGTTAAAAATTTTGTGCGTTCGCCCTGCCGCGAGAGAAGAAAGGCCTCTAAATAGGTTAAAAGCTCAGTATAACTACTTATAATATGTCGGTTAGTTGCAATTGATAAGGATTAAAAAATGAAAGCTTCAATTGTCAAAGGCGACGTTCTTGACCTCGCCTGCGGCGCATTAATCGTCGGTGTATTTAAAGACAGTCTGACACCGTCCGCTCAGGCGCTCGATAAAGCGAGCGGCGGCTTAGTGTCCAAATGGATGGAAAGCGGCGACATTCACGGCTGTGTCGGCAAGTGTGCCGAATTCTTTGGCTTCCCCGGCGCTAAGGCCGAGCGTGTGATTTTTGTCGGCCTGGGCAAAAAGGGCAAAGCTCGTGAGCTGCCGAGAATTCTGAAGCTCGGTCTGGAAAAAGCATATTTGGGCAAAGAAGTCGTCATTACCTGCTTGGAATGGCTTCCTGACGAAATCCCCGAGTGGATCGCTCAAACCGCCGGCCGTATTGCCTGCAATGCATTCGATCGTCCGAGAAACTACAAAACCAAAGACATCGATTGGAAGAAACCCAAGAAAATTGAACTCTTTGTTCCGGACGGCAACGAAGATATCGAAACCGCTTTCCTTGAAGGCTTTACCGTCGGCGAAGGCGTTCGCAGAACCAAAGAATACGGCGATATGCCCGCCAACATCTGCACACCGAAGTTCATGGCTCAGGAATGCATGCAGCTCGGTGAAGAATTCGGTCTTGATGTTTCGGTCTATGATGAAAAAGCGCTGGAAAAGCTCGGTATGGGATGCCTTCTGGGTGTTGCCCGCGGCTCTCATCAGCCTGCCCGCATGGTCATCATGGAATACCACGGCGGCAAAAAAGGCGAAGCTCCAGTCGCTTTGATCGGCAAGGGCCTGACGTTTGACTCCGGCGGTATCTCGCTTAAACCCGGCAAAGGTATGGACGAAATGAAGTACGACATGTGCGGCGCAGCCTCCATGATCGGTGCGATCACGACCGCCGCAGAGCTGAAACTCAAGGTCAATATCGTTGCCGCGCTCGGCTTTACGGAAAATATGCCGGGCAGCGCCGCGACAAAACCGGGCGACATCCTCAAGAGCTACAGCGGTAAGACCGTCGAAATTCTGAATACGGACGCCGAAGGCCGCTTGGTGCTCTGTGACCTGCTCTCTTTTGTCAAAGACAAGTTCAAACCGAAGTGCATGGTTGACGCCGCGACCCTGACGGGCGCCTGCATTATCGCGCTCGGCAACGACATCTCCGGTCTCTTCGCCAACGACGAAGAAATGGCTGTGTCCATGCTGATGGCCGGCGACGCAAGTCTTGATCCCTGCTGGAGACTGCCTTTGGACATCAGCTTCACCAAGTCGCTCAGAAGCAACTTCGCGGATCTCGCAAACATTAGCGACGGCCGCGGCGCGGGCTCCTCTACAGCAGCCGCGTTCCTTGAAGAATTCGTCGGCGATACGCCCTGGGCTCACCTGGATATCGCGGGCACTGCTTGGAAGAGCGGCAAGGAAAAGGGTGCCACAGGCCGCCCGGTTCCTTTGCTGATCAGCTTCCTTAAGGACCTCGATATCGAATAATCGAGGTTTAAAATGTCGGGACGGTTAACAGCCGTCCCTTCTTTTTTATACAAACGGATAATTAAATGGATCGATTTGAATGCGACTACGCCGAAGGCGCTCATCCCAAGATTATGGAAGCGCTGATGAAAACCAATTTCGAACAGTCTCCCGGATACTGCACGGACAGCCACTGTGCATTGGCCCGTAAGCTGATTCAGGAAGCTTGTTCCGACGAAGAAGCGCATGTGTATTTTGTGGCCGGCGGCACTCAGGCCAACGTTTGTGTGATTTCTGCCCTGCTTCGCTCTTTCCAGGGCTGCGTCTGTGTGGAAAGCGGACATATCAACGTCCACGAAGCCGGCGCGGTTGAAGCGACCGGTCATAAAGTTCTTGCGCTCAAAGGAGAAGACGGCAAACTGCAGGCCGAGACGCTCGATAGCTATCTGACTTCCTTCTGGGCCGATCCGAACACAGAACACATGGTTCAGCCGGGCATGGTTTACATTTCTTCTCCGACAGAAATCGGTACGGTTTACAGCAAGTCGGAACTCGAAGCCCTTTACCGTGTCTGTCAGAAATTTGCGATTCCGCTTTATCTGGACGGCGCCCGCATGTCTTACGGTCTGAACGCTGAAGGAAGCGACTTAACGCTCAAAGACATCGATCAGCTGACCGACGTGTTCTACATTGGCGGCACCAAAGTCGGCGCGCTTTTTGGTGAAGCGATTGTCTTTACCCGCGGAAACGGTTTGGACAGAAATTTCAGAACTGTTATTAAGCAGCACTGCGCGATGACAGCCAAGGGCAGACTGCTCGGTGTCCAGTTCGAAACCTTGTTTACCGGCGGTCTCTATAACGAAATCGGCGCGCATGCGGTAAAAGCCGCGATGCGTATTCGTGACGCGCTGAAGGCTAAAGGGTGCCGTGCTCTTGCGGATTCTCCCACTAATCAGCAGTTCTGGTACCTGCCTCGCGCTTACAGAGATGCCCTTCTTCCCGATTTCGCGTTTGAATGCGAAGGAGATGTCGGTCAGGAGGAGTTTCTGGTTCGTTTCTGCACGAGCTGGGCGACGACCGACGAAAGTGTTGATCGTCTGATTAAAGCGATTGAAGCGCTCTAATCTTTTAAATACGGCACCACGTGCCGAGTCAGATGGGCCTTGAAACGGCGGAAATCTTCCTCAATCTGCGGATTTTTGTAAACGTCTAAAGAACAGAATGTAGGAAGTTTGCCGAGACCAAGGCCCATATATTCAAACTGTTTATGCCAGGGCCAAAGCAGCGCGTCCGCCCCAAGGCCCGAGAAAAATTCTTTCGGCTGCGTCAAGGCTCTTAAAGAGGCGTTCCAAGTGGTGCTCAACATGTAGCGTTTTCCGCCGAGCGGTCCTCCTGAGCCGTAAAGACGCTCCGGGTGTTCTCGGCTTCTTCCGTCGCTGCCGCAGACAACGGGCTGCGTCATTACTTCGTCAACATATTTTTTTACGCGCCACGGCATCCCCATCGCCCATATAGGCGACTGCAGAAGAATGATATCCGCGTCCAGGATTTTTCGGCATTCCGCATCAATATCGCTGTACTCAGCCATAAGTGTCACTTCGACGCGAGCGCCCTCTTTGCTTAGAAGTGTTTTTGCCAAGTCGCAGAAACTTTGAGTTAAAGAGCCGCCGTTACCGAAATGTTTACAGGCGCCGTTCAGAATTAAAACATTTTTCATGATTTTCTCCTTTGCCTGAAATCCTATCGAAGAGCGTCTCAAAATCCTAATTCTTATTTTTTATCAATCTGATAACCCGCAGGCATAAGCGGCGCAGCAGATTTTTACCGAAGACAAAAAATACCCGCCCCGGAATCCTGTTACCCGGAGCGGGATGATTAATCAAACGAAATTATTCGTTGTCTTTCGTGCCCTTTAAGAGTGGCATGGAAGAAGTGTTGGATCCGATAAGACCCGCTTTGGAGTAAACAGACAGCTTGTTGCGTGTGTCGACAATGTCGAGGTTGCGCATAGTGAGCTGACCGATACGGTCGGAAGCGGTGAACATCGAGTCGCCCTTCTCCATTGTGAGACGTTCCGGTTCGTATGTGAGGTTCGGCGAACGGGTGTCAAGGATGGAGTAGTCATTGCCGCGGCGCAGTTCAAGATCGACTTCGCCGGTGACGGCTCTGGCAACCCAGCGCTGAGCGGTTTCGCGAAGCATGATGGCCTGCGGGTCAAACCAGCGGCCCTGGTAAAGCAGACGGCCGAGTCTGAGACCGTTGATGCGCCACTGCTCAATCGTGTCTTCGTTGTGAATACCGGTCACAAGACGATCAAACGCGATGTGAAGAAGCGCCATTCCCGGGGCTTCATAGATGCCGCGGCTCTTCGCTTCAATAATACGGTTTTCAATCTGATCGCTCATGCCCAGACCGTGACGGCCGCCAATGCGGTTGGCTTCGAGCATGAGTTCAACCTTGTCATCAAACACTTTGCCGTTGAGCGCGACAGGGATGCCCTCTTCAAAGCGAACGGTCACTTTTTCG
This sequence comes from Parasutterella sp. St.1A3, assembly GCF_059728705.1. NCBI lineage: Bacteria > Pseudomonadati > Pseudomonadota > Betaproteobacteria > Burkholderiales > Sutterellaceae > Parasutterella > Parasutterella sp. St.1A3. The sequence continues at coordinate 1,294,502 of NZ_BAAGFK010000001.1, forward strand.
GGTTTGATGTCGCAGTCTTCACGCCAGAAAGGAACACCCATGATCGGGTCAACAATCTTGACGCTGCTGTCCAGATGTTCAAGATCCTTGGCTTCGTGTGTCGCGCCGAGCATGTTGGAGTCGGTCGAATAAGCTTTTTCCTTGCTCATCTTGTAGCCGAAGCCGTTGTCGGCAAGGAACTGGCTCATTTCTGCTCTGCCGCCGAGCTCGCTGATGAACTGAACGTCAAGCCAGGGCTTGTAGATCTTGAGCTCCGGATTGGCGATCAGACCGTAGCGGTAGAAGCGCTCAATGTCGTTTCCTTTGTAGGTGGAGCCGTCACCCCAGATGTTGACGCCGTCTTCTCTCATCGCGTTCACGAGCATTGTGCCGGTAACAGCGCGTCCGAGCGGTGTGGTGTTGTAGTAAGTCACGCCGCCGGTGGAAATGTGAAACGCGTTGCTCTGAATCGCAGCAATGCCTTCGGCAACGAGCTGCTCTCTGCAGTCCACGAGACGTGCGATAGAAGCGCCGAATTCCATGGCTCGGCGCGGAATTGCCTCATAATCATCCTCGTCGGGCTGACCGAGGTTGGCTGTGTAGGCGCACGGGAAAGCGCCCTTCTTTTTCATCCAAAGTAATGCAGAACTGGTATCAAGGCCGCCTGAGAAGGCGATGCCGACTTTCTCTCCCACCGGAAGAGATTTCAGGATGGTTTCCATGTCGTTTATCTCTCTATATATTGAGGCTGTTAAGTTAGCAATCGAGGATGCGGGACAAGTGACCGCAAATCTTCAACGAAGCATTATGACAAAACCCATACGGGGTTTACGCAACTTTGCACAGATTTTTTCTTCGCTTGGGGATTTTCATAATTTGAATATTCCCAATTGTGCGGGATTGCGCTAGCATGAAGAGAACATCAATAACCAAGGAGATTCACGCAAATGTGGGATTTACTGCTTAAAAACGCTCATGTCGTCGACCCTCTCAACCATGTCAATGAAGTCTGCGACGTCGCGATCGAAAACGGAAAAATCGCTGAGGTCGGTAAAGACCTTCAGGGCAAAGCCGAAGAAGTGATTGATTTCACAGGTCTTGTGCTTCAGCCCGGCATCATTGACTCACACGTGCATCTCGGCCGTATGTGGGGCTCGCCTTACGGTCCCAAGATGCTGGCGATGAACGGCGTGACGACAGCCCTTGATATGGCCGGTCCGCTCGAAGACGTGCTCGACAGCGTTCCCGAATACGGCGTCGGTATTAATATGGCGATCCTGCAGTTTGCTTCGCCTCCCTTCACATTCAAGACCAACGCGCCGAGCAAAGAAGAAATGGAAACTCTGATCGACAAGTCGCTCAAAGACGGAGCCCTTGGCGTGAAGCTGCTCGGCGGCCATTATCCGCTGAAGCCCGATGTTTCTTCCCTGCTCGTCAGAACCGCGCTCGAAAAACGCGCTTATGTGGCTTGGCACGCGGGCACGAGTGAACACGGCTCCAATATTGAGGGCATGATCGAAGCGGTCGCTATGGCTGACGGCTATCCCCTGCACCTTGCTCATATCAACGCTTACTGCCGCGGCGCGATTAAACCCTGCATGGTAGAAACCGCCATCGCGATCGATCTTCTGAAAAAAAATCCCAATATCTTCTGCGAAAGCTACGTTTCTCCGAAGAACGGCACGCGTCTCACCTGTGACGCCGAAGGCAAGATCCAGTCCAAGGTGACCGGCAACTGCCTGCGCCACTTCGGATTTAGCGAAGACAGAGACGGCGTCCGCAAGGCGCTGCTCGCGGGTAAAGCCTTCGTGGTGTTCGATGCGGGCGGATACTCCGATCTGATGACCGGTGAAAAAGCGCTCAAGATGTGGGAAGAAGCCGACTCCGATGTCGGCGGAAGCTTCAATATCAATCCTCCGCTGCCGCGCATTGAACTCGCACAGGCCAGACGCGATGACGGCTCCTTCGTCGTTGACGCGATCTCCACCGACGGCGGCTGCATCCCGAGAAACGTGATCCTGAGTCAGGGTCTCTCGCTCGTGAAACTCGACATTCTTACACTGCCGGAATTCGCGCAGAAGACTTCTCTGAACCCGGCCCGTATGCTTCGTCTTGAAAACAAGGGTCACCTCTCCGTCGGAGCCGACGCCGATATCACCGTCTACGATTACGCCACCCAGAAACCCATGGCGTCCTTCATTGAAGGCCGCAAGATTCTCTGGAACGGCGAACTCGTCTCCAAGGGCGCGACCGTCATCTGTACCAAACACGGTAAGGAAGCGATCGAGAAACGCGGCATGAAGGCGATCGTTGTTGATCCGGGCAAACAGATTGAAAGAATCCCTGCCCTTTAATTAACGATATGAAATCAAGCGGCCTCCTTCGGGAGGCCGTTTGCCGTTATTCGCTTTTAATCGGAATCGTTTTGCGTCCGGGCTTTTCCGGAGCTTCTCTAAAAACAGCCGCAATGTGCCGGAAAGAGAGAATCGGATGCCGAAGCATTAATCTCGGTCCGGAATACGCCATGATGACTTTGGCTTTCGTTTTAAAGTCTTTCCCGAAACAGTGAATTTTGCACTTCTTGCAGACGGGCTTTTTGTCGCCGTACGGACAGCAGGCAAGACGCTTGCGCGCATATTCGAAAAACGCCTGACACTCCTCGCAGAGCTCAGAATCCGTGCCGTGATGCGCATGACAGTAAATTTCGGTCATCAGCCGAATTGTCTTAACCTCATCGGCAATATATTTGTTCTGAAGCTGCTTTAAACGTTTTTCACTGAGATCAAGACTCATTTTCAATACCTCCGCCTTTCATTCTAACAACCAAGTGAAAGTCCTAGTCAGACTTACAATTAAAATAAGACTAACGATCAGCAGACAACTAGCCTAAAAACAAAAATGAAGACTAATAATTCTTCCGGTTATACCGCCTCACATTGGGGCATTTTTAAGCCTGTTTTAAATAAAGACGGCCGTATAGAAAAACTCGAGGCGTATAAGGAAGACCACAGACCTAGTCCGAACCTGAATAAAATTGCAGAGCTCCCCTACTGCGACAAACGCATCCGCTATCCGATGGTGCGTGAAAGTTATTTCCGTGAAGGCCCCGCTTCCAGAGAGAAACGAGGCTCTGATCGATGGGTTCGCGTCAGCTGGAATGACGCGCTGAGTCTTGTCGCCAAAGAAATGCGGCGTATCTATGATCACTACGGACCGAGCGCGATGTTCGGCCGATCCTACGGATGGATGTCCTGCGGCGAGGTCAATTCTGCGGTGACGCTCAACAGAAGACTTCTTAGGCTCTGCGGCGGTTTTGTCGAATGCGTCAACAGCTATTCCACCGCCGCCATCGCGCCCGTGCTTTCGTGCGTTTTCGGGGATTCCGATCCCCGCTGTTCCGATTGGGACGATATTCTTAACAATAGTCGGCGCGTTGTCTTATGGGGCTGCGACCCGCTGATTACAAATGATGTTGATTGGAGTACCACGATTCATAACAGCTATCCTAAGTTTGAAGCGCTTAAAGCCTCCGGCATCAAAACCATCGTGGTGAATCCGCTTCGGACTCAGACCGGCGCTTATCTCGAAAGTGAATGGATCGCGCCCTTCCCGGGTACCGACTGCGCTTTGATGCTTGCGATGATTCATACACTGCACCAGAGCGGCCGGCTCGATACGGATTTCATTGAGCGCTGCACCGAGGGATTCAAGCCTTTTATGGCTTATGTGCTCGGCGAAAAAGACGGTGTCGTCAAATCCGCCGAATGGGCCGAAGCTAAGTGCGGCGTTTCTGCTCAAAGGATTCGAGAACTCGCGCATGAACTTCGCGACAATCGAACCATGATCATGATGGGCTGGGGACCGCAGCGCGCTCAGTTCGGAGAACAGCCGCCCCGAATGGCCGCGGCGCTTGCCTGCGCGCTCGGACATATCGGACTTCCGGGCGGAGGTTTCGGTACTCATTATCATTACTGCAGCGGCGGAAGCCTCTCCGGTATCGGCCCCTCCGTCAGAGGAATCGGTTCAAACGTCAAACCGGTTCTTCCGTATAAACACGACGGGGCCGGAACTCTTGTGATCCCCGTCGCGCGCTTTGCCGAGTGTTTCCTGAACCCCGGAGAAAGCTTTTACTACATGGATAAAAAGCGCACGTATCCGGAGATTCGTATGGTTATGTGGGCGGGCGGCAATCCGTTCTCGCATCAGCCGCAGACCAATCGTCTTGCCAAAGCCTGGAAAAAACCGGAAACGGTCGTTGTGACGGACTGCTTCTGGACGCCTACGGCACTTAACGCCGATATCGTTCTTCCGGCATGCACCTTCTTTGAAAGAAACGATGTCACAGGCATCGGAACCTACACCAACGACGGCATCGTCTATATGAAAAAGGCGATCGAGCCGATGTATGAATCCAAGAGCGACTATGAGATCTATTCCCTGATCGCCGCGAAGATGGGATGCGCCGATTCCTTTACCTGCGGACGCAGCGAAGAGGACTGGATTCGCGTGATTTATCAGGAAGCCGCTTACAGCAGGAGAGGTTTCGGCGTCACGCTTCCGGACTACGAAACCTTTAAGGCCGAAGGCGTTATCCTTTTTGATAAAAAGAAGAACGAAAAGCCTTATATCGCTTTTGAGGATTTCCGCAATGATCCTCAGGCTTATCCGCTCCCAACCCGGAGCGGCAAAATTGAGATCACGAATGAGGAGATTCAGGACTGTCATTACACTGATTGTCCTTCTTATCCGGTTTATCTTGAGCAGACGGAATTTGTGCGCGCGGAAGATAAAAAATATCCCTTTGCGCTCGTCAGCGCTAAAAGCGCGCATCGGCTGCACAGCCAGCTCGGCGGCTTAACTAAAGAGGGAGAAGCCGAGCCCGTTATGGTAAACGAAGAAAACGCGCGCGAAAAAGGCATCGTTTCGGGCGATACGGTTATCGTCAAAAATGACAGAGGCGCAATCCTTGCTAAAGCGCTCGTCACGGCCGATATCCGCAAAGATGTGATCTGCGTGCGGCACGGCGCCTGGTACGAACCCAAAGAAATCGACGGCAGATCGATTGATGTCGGGGGCTGCTCCAATACGCTGACGCCTGATATTCCGGCGTCGCGATTTACCTGCGGCAATGTCGCTTCCTGCGGTTTGGCTGACGTTGAGAAGTATGTTCAGGCAGAACAGAAGGCTCAGAAAGAGCCGCTTTAAGACAATCGCGAATATTCGGTCACACACCGTGAGTCCTAAGAGGAGTAGTCTTTAGGCATATATCAAAAACACCATACAGCTAAGGAGCTCTCGGCTATGAGTACCGGAAGCAAATCTATCAATATGCTGAACGGATCGATATGGGACAAGATGATTGTCTTTGCGATTCCGCTTGCGCTCACGGGTGTCCTTCAGCAGCTTTACAACATGGCTGACGTTGCGGTCCTCGGGCACTTCGTATCCAACGAGGCGATGGCGGCTGTTGGGAACAATGTTCCGGTCAACGGCCTCATTATCAGCTTCTGTATGGGCTTGGCGCTGGGCTCTAATGTGGTCGTTGCCCGATGTCTCGGTATGAACGACACAATTCGGGCTTCTAAAGCCGTTCACACCTCTATTTTTATCGCGCTCGTATTTGGTCTTGTCGCCATGATCGCGGGGCTTGTCTTGTGCGATCAGATCATGAGCTGGATGGACGTACCCGAAAGTGTTGTTCATCATGCGTCCGTTTATCTTCGGGTGTACTTGCTCGGTATGCCTTTTATCGCGCTCTATAATTTTCTAGCAGCGATCTATCGGAGCAGCGGCGACACCAAAACGCCGCTTTGGGCTTTGTGCGCGGGTACGGTGTTCAACGTGCTCGGCAACTTATTTTTTGTTCTGGTTCTGGATTGGTCTATCGGCGGTGTGGCTTTAGCCACGGCACTCGCCAATGTGCTCGCCTCCTCTATTCTGTTTTTTAAACTGACGAGAAGCGACGGACCTCTGCATATTGAGCTTCACAGAATTTTTAAACCGGACGGTCAATCTGCCCGAATGATTGTCCGAATCGGCTGGCCGGCCGGTCTGCAGAGCTCCGTTTTTTCTCTTTCGAATTTAATTATCCAAAGCGCGATCAACAGCTTGGGGCCGGAAGTCATGGCGGCTTCTGTCGCGGCCTTCACGATTGAAATTAATGTCTACGGCTTTGTGAACGCGTTCGGTTTGGCGGCGACAACCTTTATCAGCCAAAACTACGGCGCCGGAAACGTCGATCGCTGCAAACGAATCACTTGGATCTCCATGGGGCTGAACATCGGTTTTACGCTGGTGCTCTCTACCTTGATCCTTGTGTTCGGACACACGCTGCTCGGTGTCTTTACCCAGAGCGAAGACATTATCGCGCTCGGTATGATTCGTCTGTGGTGGGTGGTCGTCCCGGAGCCGCTGAACGCCGTTATGGAGGTGTTCTCGGACGCGATGCGCGGTTACGGCTATTCGCTTGCGCCCGCAATTATTACCGTAATTGTCATTTGCTCTGTCCGAGTGATTTGGGTGTATACCGCTTTTGCCATGAAGCCGACCTACGAAGTGCTGATGATGGTGTACCCGCTCAGCTGGCTGATCACATCGATCGGACTGGGAATTTTGTATTTCTGGTTTGAGAAGAATCGTCTGCCAAAGTTAAAAGTCGAATAATCTCATTTAACCGCCAAAAACCCGCGCTGAAACGAAAAATCACGCGGGTTTACTCTTTTAGCGCGGAAAAAAGTGAGAAAATAACAGATTCCTATTTTTAATGAACAATGATCGAATAGCTATGAGCGAAACAAAAACGCAGGAACTTGCAAAGAGTTACGATCCCTCTTCGATTGAGGCTAAATGGTATCCCTACTGGGAAAAGAAAGGCTTTTTTAAGGCCGGTACAGATAAGAGCAAAAAGAGCTTCTCAATCCAGCTTCCTCCTCCCAATGTCACCGGTATTCTCCACATGGGACACGCCTTTAACCAGAGCGTGATGGATTCGCTTGTACGCTTCTACCGCATGGACGGCTATAACACGATGTGGATGCCGGGTACGGACCACGCCGGTATCGCCACACAGATCGTTGTCGAACGCCGTCTTGAAGGTCAGGGCAAATCCAGAAGAGATATGCCCCGCGAAGAATTTATCAAAGAAGTATGGGACTGGCAGAAACTCTCCGGAGGCACCATCCTCAAGCAGATGCGCAAACTCGGAGACTCCCTTGACTGGGACCGCCTCTACTTCACTATGAACGAAGATCTCTCGAAGACTGTGATCGACTGCTTCGTTGAACTTTATAACAAAGGCCTGATCTATCGCGGCCGCAGACTGGTCAACTGGGACCCGAAACTGCAGAGCTCGGTGTCCGACCTCGAGGTCGAGTCCGAGGAAAGCGACGGACATCTTTGGGAAATTCGTTATCCGGCAGTTGACGGCGGCGAAGGTGTTGTCGTTGCGACAACACGTCCGGAAACGCTCTTTGGCGACCAGGCGGTCGCCGTCAATCCGGAAGACGAACGCTATAAACATCTCGTTGGAAAGATGCTTCGTCTGCCGCTCACCGATCGCGAGATTCCGGTGATCGCCGATCCCTATGTAGATAAAGAATTCGGTTCGGGCTGCGTGAAAATCACGCCGGCGCATGACTTCAATGACTTTGAAGTCGGTAAACGCCATAACCTCGAACAGCTCAACATCATGACCAAGACCGCCCGCCTGAACGATAACGTTCCGGAGAAATACCGCGGACTTGACCGTTACGAAGCCCGTAAGCAGGCAGTCGCGGATCTGGAGGCTCAGGGCCTTCTCGTCGGCATTAAACCGCATAAGCATATGGTTCCGCGCGTGCCGCGTACCGGTGAAATCGTGGAGCCGATGCTCTCCGATCAGTGGTTCCTCGCGATGAGCGAACCAGCGCCCGAAGGCTGCCGCTTCCCTGGCAAGTCTCTTGCCGATCTGGGCCTTGAAGCGGTGGATGACAACCTCGTGAACATCTTCCCCGAACAGTGGCGCAAGGTTTACAAGGACTGGCTCTCCAATATTCAGGATTGGTGTCTTTCCCGTCAGCTCTGGTGGGGCCATCAGATTCCTGCCTGGTACGACGAAAACGGCAAGGTTTATGTCGCCCACGACGAAGCGGAAGCTCAGGCGATGGCGGGCGAAGGCGTCAAACTGACCAGAGATGAGGACGTGCTCGATACATGGTTCTCCTCCGGCCTTGTCCCCTTCTCGACGCTGCGCGGCGATCAGACTTCGCTGGACCTCTTCCTGCCTTCAAGCGTTCTCGTGACCGGCTACGACATCCTCTTCTTCTGGGTCGCCCGCATGATCATGCTGACCCGCTTCTTTACGGGCAAGGTTCCGTTTAAAGACGTTTACCTCCACGGCCTCGTGCGCGACGCCGAAGGTCAGAAGATGAGCAAATCCGAAGGCAACACCATTGACCCGATCGACTTGATCGACGGCGTGGATCTCGACCATCTGATTGAAAAGAGCGTGGTGGGTCTGCGTCGGCCGGAAAAAGCGCCGCAGGTTATCAATAAACTCAAGAAACATTATCCGAACGGCATCACCGAAATCGGTGCGGACGGTCTGCGCTTCACGATGGCCGCTTACGCGACCCTTGGCCGCAACATCAACTTTGATGTCAAACGCGCCGACGGTTACAGAAACTTCTGCAACAAGCTCTGGAATGCTTCCCGCTTCGTGCTGATGAACGTGGAAGGAAAAGACTGCGGACTCGAGAAAGACGCTGAACTGATTTACTCCGTACCCGATCTTTGGATCCGTTCCGAGTTTGAGCGCACGGTTAAAGAAGTCCGTCAGGGCTTCACGGATTACCGCCTCGACAATGCCGCCAACGCGATCTATTCCTTCATTTGGAATCAGTACTGCGACTGGTATCTTGAACTTGCGAAAGTCCAGCTCAACAGCGGAAATCCGGCTGTTGAACGCGCGACACGCCGCACGCTTGTGACCATCCTTGAAGGCGTGCTGCGTCTGACGCACCCGATCATGCCGTTCATTACCGAAGAACTTTGGCAGAAAGTCTCTCTGGTTGCCGGCGTCAGAAAGGAAGACGAAGAGACATCCGTGATGGTTCAGGCCTATCCGAAGTATGAGCCTGAAGCCATTGATGACGAAGCCGATAAGCAGATCGAAGAGCTCAAGGCAGTGATTGCCGCCGTGAGAAACCTGAGAAGCGAAATGCTTCTGCAGCCCTCGAAACGTGTTCCGCTCGCAATCAGCAGCCGCAGCGGCGAAGCCAGAGCCCGTATTGAAAAATCCACCGCATATCTGCAGGCGCTTTGCCGTCTTGAAGAAGTGATTTTCACGGAAGATCTGGAATCGGTTCGCCCGGCCGGATCCGCCGCTCCTGTTGCGGTCGTGGATGATTTCAGCCTGATGCTCATTATCAAGGTGGACGTCGCCGCTGAAAAAGTTCGAATTGGCAAGGAAATCGCGAAACTTGAAGCTGAAATCCAGAAAGCGAACGTAAAACTCGCGAACGAGAAATTCGTCAGCAGAGCGCCCGCCGCCGTGATCGAACAGGAAAGACAGCGTTTGGCCGCAAACCAGGCTTTGTTAAAATCGAATCAGGAACAGCTTGCAAAACTTCCGAGCGAATAAATCTAACGCTTCCTTGGAGAACGAATGAAATATAAATTTTTATTGGCGCCGGCAGCACTTCTCTTAACCTCGGCTGCCGCAAACGCTGCGACATATTCCATCACGAACTTTGATGTCAGCGGTCTGAATCAGGACGTGATTGAGGAACGGCTTTCTATGGCCGGTCCCCTCTTCAACGGCTGGGACCGCACTTTCAAACAGGGCGATCCCTGGGTAACGGCTTACGGCTTCCACAACCGTATCGCGCACAACCAGAATAAAGACAAGGGCGCAGCGCTTTCGCTCGGCTATGACCATGTCATCGCGGACAACTTCCGTATCGGTCTTGCGCTGAACGGCGGCAAGGGACAGGTTAAGCACGGGGATGTTGACGGTCACGGCTCTTCCACCTTCTACGGAGTTAATCTCTACTCCACATGGACAGGCAAGAAAGTCAACGTGATCGCCAATCTCGGCTATACCCACAGCAAGATCGACAGCAAGTTCAAATATGACGGCTTTGATCTTCCCTTAGGCGACGGCAAAGCGAAGTCCTGGAACGCCGGACTGCGTTTTGAGACGAGTTTCGTCGCGGGCGGCCTGAGCTTTGTTCCGTATTACTCGGTTCGCTTCACTCGTCTGCTGACAGACGACGTGTCTGTGGCTGGGGATCTTCTTGACGGACGGCTTGACGCCTCTTTCTCCGGCGCGAGTATTTGGCAGTTCCCGGTCGGCGTGAACGTCGGCTACGAATACGTATGTCCGGGCGGCTGGAAGAGCCGCAGCATGCTTGACTTTGCGGTGATTCCGACTGCGGGCGATAAGAAGATTACGGCTAACCTCGGCGGATTCGCATCCGATACCGAGCGCTTTGCCAACTCTCTGCTCTTCCGCGGCAAAGTCGGTCTGCAGCTGAGCAAGGGACAGCATTCGTTCGGATTCCTGTACTCTGCGGGCGCTGCCGCGCACAGCAGCGTCAGTCAGAACGTGACTGTGAACTATCAGTTCATGTATTAATTTGGCTTGTCCGAAGCAAAAGCTCGGAGTTTTTTCCGAGCTTTTGTTTTAATATAAACCTATGTCAGATCTTGCCTTCCATACCGGTATTCCGGACAGACAGCTCTATGCCTGTCGAGCGCTTAAAAAAGCCCAGCGGCTAGGGATGTCCGCATGCGTTCTCGTAGAGACGGAAGGCGACCTGCGCTCTTTTGACGAGCGTCTCTGGGCGTTTGACAATACGTCCTTTATTCCGCACGGTCCGGCCGGTTCCGCGGAAATTCAGCGAGGCGCTTTTGTGATCGGACGGCGCCCGTCAGAGCTTCCGGCAGCGGATCTTCTTGTAATGCTGACGCACAACGCGCCCGGAAATATGCAGGATCTGATGCAGCGCTTTCCCAAAATCATCGACGTGGTCGCAAGTGCCGGAGCCGAACTTGAAGAAGGACGCAGCCGTTATCGAAGCTACAAAAAACAAGGGCTGCAGCCCAAAGTTGTCAATCCTAAAAACTAAAAAGCTCCCGCTTGAGGAGCTTTTTGTTCAGAATCCTTCTCCTTAACGCTTCTCGAAGAATCCCTTCAGTACTTCCGCGCCTTTTAGCACATTGGCGGTGCCGGGGTTTAGGAGTTCCGACAAGGACGCATCCATCTTATCGCTCAGCTCATCCTGCGCGAGCCTTAACGCAAGGGTCGCCGCAGCATTCTTTAATCCGTCCTTGGATTCATGCAGGGCGACTTTGGTCGCTTCTTTCGCGCAGTTCTGCGTCATGATGCGGGAGAGCGCAGCCTTTGCCTTCTGATTTACTTCCTTTGTTTTTGCATCCGGAATCACCGTGATTTGGCGCGCCGCTTTCGTCTTGCCAAGCGTGACAAAAGCCCACTGCGTCATCACGGTTTTATCAGAAGAAGTCAGGTTTTTATAAACACACACACCCAGTTCTTCCGCATACTGACCGGCGTTGGCTGAAGCGGAAAAAGCGCAAAGCACTATCGGCAAAAAAAGCAGTCTCTTATTCATGCAGCTTCCTCTGATGGTTTTAAATTTTGTACATCGCGAGATCATAGCGCTCCGCGTCTTTCAGCGGAGCGTCTGACATATCATTTCAGGACGTATTTTTCCGGTTTAGCTTTGCACGGCGTGCCGTCCGTGATGTAGAGCGTTCTTGTGACCGTATCAATCACCATGGACCAGAGCGAGCTGTGGCAGTGGTAGTACGGAAGATCCGGGTCATCGTGACGGCAGATACCGTCAGGGTATCCGGCATGATCGGACAGGATGGCAAAGAGTTTTTTCGGTGTGAGCTTTTTCTTGTCTTTGGTCAGTCTGCGAGCGCGGTCCAGGCGTGTAAAGGTGGAGATATAGGAATAGTTGCGCGCTTCCGGTCCGAGAATCATCTTTAGAGACTGCCAGTGATTGGTGTGGCAGAGCGCTTTGCCGTCGCTGAGAAGAATGTCCAAATCATTCGGTGCATACTCAACCATCACAAGTTCGCCGTCCCAAGAGGCAAGTCCCACGCAGGCGCACCCTGCTCTCGGACATTTAGCGATACAGTCGATCGCCTTGGGTACGGTCGAACAGGAAAGAGCGGCGCGCAGAACGACCTGAAGTGGCACTCCGACTTTCCCGCCGTTGACACTCATTGCGTTCATGGAGAGCGCAACACCGTATTCATTTAATCCTTTGCCGCCGACAAGACCCGCTTCAGTGACGATGAGCGACTTGGCATATCCTTCCTGCTCTACTTCAAGCAGCACGGTTGTGCCCTCGCCGACCGTCCACCAGTCCCAGTTCTGTGCGAGCAGTGTATGGCCGTTTTTGGAGACTTCCGGCGGAACACCGATCACGGTGCAGGCGTCTTCGTTAGACGGAATGTCCGTGAACATGATTTCCGATCGGCAGTTCAGCACAAGCACGGTCTGCAGATCGATTCCCGCGCCGTCGGCGATGCCCTTCATTTCCTCAATCAAATCCGGACGGAACGCGCGGATCGGTTCCTCGAAAGCGGCGGCTTTCTTGTACGCGGTTTCCCAGGCAATGTGATTTTCTTTGTCAAAAAGCAGCTTGTATTCTTCAATCAGTTTGTGAATGAGCTCTTTGGCCTGAGTGCCGTACAGCAGCCCGCATTCATACGGCGTGCCGCTCATCTTTATATATAAATGAGTCATTTTTTTTGAACCGTTTGGATTTGAGACAAAGAAAATTTTACGTCGAAAACGCTTTCCGATCGGTTTTATCCGACAGTTTGAAAAATCGCATCTTATCGGGCTCCGAAGCGACGGAAAACTACTAGAATTCAATACTCGTTATGGACACAGAAGCGGCGTTACAAATTGTTAAGATGCTAAGCTTTTAAAAATATATATAGATAGTGAGGGATGGGTCAATGAGCCGAATGACAAAAAAAGAACTAATTACAAAGCTGGCTGCGAGCGCACGCAAGGTCGGCAACGCCAATCCCTTCGCGATGGGATTTATTGCTTTTGACGACTTGAGAATGAAGCTTGAGGGACCGATGACAACCACCGGTCAGCAGTGGTACGAAACCCATGCGGACGATCCGATGGGCTTAAATGACGTCCTGACTGTTCCCGATGACATTGAGCTTGACGCGTTCGTGAAGAATGTATTTAAGAATTTAACGGAAAACGGCGGTCTTAATCTGTGGGTTATTCCGACAGAGCGTTTGGCTGACGTGCTTAAGTTTCTGATGTGTCATCCGCGCTTCAGGGGCAACCTTCTTGATGTGGACGACGGAGATCCCTGGGATATGCCGAGCATCAATTTTGAAGATCTCTGCGCTCAGGCGGAAAACCAATTCTTATCCAATCAGCCGATTAATGTCGTGTTTGAATATCAGGACGCCGATACCGGGCTTGTTGTCCACAGAATTACTCTGAACGAAAAGGACTTCTGGTTCTTCGTGGATGAACAGCAGATGAAGATCGCCGATCGCCGCTGGTAATTTTGCAGAATCATGAATTCCTGTATTAAATTCTCACTGACTAAGGCGGCAGCCGCGCTTTTAGGCTTTGCGCCCGCGGCTGCATTCGCGTCGGGTTACCAGCTCTCCCCGCTTGAGTCCTATCTGATTCAGGCGTTCGCGCAAGAGCAGATTGAAGGGTTTATTAATACAGGAACCTCATCTTTATTTGAAAACCCGAAGGTTTTTTACCTTCGGGCAAAACCGTTTGCGAAATTTGCCGCGGCGGACGCAAAAAAAGCGTCCGATCGCTACGTTGGAAAGTACGGTATTATTAATTCCAACGTTTTTCGTGTGGTCGGAGACCGAGAAAAAATCATTTATACGGTTAAGAATCCTTCTTACACCATTACGCTCAGCACCTCTGTCGACTCTGACAAAAGTCTTCTGAAGGATGTTTTTCCGGGAAGACGCCATGGCTTTTACTGCCGTATTGACGAGATCGGAGATAAAGAAGCTTCTTTTGGCGACTGTATGCCGCTCGGACAGTTTGAAGCGTCAAAGGCTGCGCAGGTGGAAAATGTCATCCATCGATATTTGAAAGGCGAAAAGATCACGGATCCGAATATGCCGACCTACGCCATGATGGCTTATATGGCAATTGTTTCCGCAAAACTGCTTGCTGAAGACTCAGTGTGCCGCACAACCGTTATTGAAGAGGTTAGCTACACGCCGGCTGACAGAAGGCTCTGCACACAGGAAGTCTCTGAATTATGGCAAAACGCGGGTTTAAACCCGCGCTTTGATGAAACGATGGATCGAGTTGAGGATCGGCTCAGAGAAGACGGTGTGGATGTCGAACTGATCAAACAGGCCGCGAGCGCCCTCGATTAGTCTGCGTTATTTGCTTTTATCCAGACGAGCTGCTTCAATATCCTCATCCGTCTTATTGAGGACCAGCTTTTCGATTTCCAGAGGAGTAATGCCGCTCTTGGCGTCGCCCTCAAAAACAAACTGCTGAACTTTGCTCTTGATTTCTTTCTGACGCGGAGATCCTTTGGCGCGTTCAACGTAGATGCGAATGAGGTCAATGATGCCTTCTTCTGTTTTTCCTTTATAGGCATGATTGATGCATTCCAGGAACTCCTTCTTGAGTCCGCTGTCAATTTCAATCTGCATTAATTCTTTTGCCATATTTTTTCTCTCCGATATCTGCTCGACATTTTATAGCGCGCAAGCGCTGTGCGGCATTGGTTTTAATACGTAGAGTGCCGAATGCGGTCAAAGCGCTGGAAGCGGTATGCCCAGGGACCTGACTCGCCTGCGGGATGCTCTTCAACCCAGACACGCTTCCAGTCATGTAAATCCAGACCGTCAAACGTGGTGTCACCTTCAAAATCCTGCAGAATTTCAGTGATCCAGGCGGTGTCCACAATGGGGAGCGCCTGACGATAAAGGTTTGCGCCGCCGATAATAAAGACATTGTCGTTCGGCGTAAAAAGTTTGACTGCATCTTCCAGAGAATGGACGACTTCGGCTTTATCGGCCTTGTAGTCCGGCTGCCGTGTGACCACGACGTTGCGTCTTCCGGGCAGCGGCCGTCCAATCGACTCCCAGGTGTGCCGACCCATGATGATGGGTTTGCCGATCGTGATCTGTTTAAAAAACTTCAAATCCTCCGGGAAATGCCAGGGTAGCTTGCCGTCTTTTCCGATGACGCCGTTTTGGCTTCTTGCAACAATAAGACTGATATGAGGTTTCATGAAGAAAAGTTCCGTTGAGAATCAAACTGCGATAGGTGCTTTAATGGCCGGCCACGGATCGTAGTCGATGAACTCAAAATCTTCAAATTTATAGTCGAATATCGAGTCCGGCTTGCGTTTGATAATAAGTTTAGGATACGGCCGAGGTTCGCGAGAGAGCTGAAGTTCGACCTGTTCAAAATGGTTGTTGTAGATATGGCAGTCCCCGCCCGTCCATACAAAGTCCCCCGGCTCAAGACCGCACTGCTGCGCAATCATGCAGGTGAGCAGCGAGTAGCTGGCGATATTGAACGGAACACCGAGGAAAATGTCACAGCTTCTCTGATAGAGCTGACAGGACAGTCTGCCCTCGGCGACGTAGAACTGGAAGAACATATGACAAGGCGGCAGCGCCATCTTGTCCACCTCTCCGACGTTCCAAGCCGACACGACGAGTCGGCGGGAATCCGGATTGGTCTTAATCTGTTCGATGACATTGCTGATTTGGTCGATATGGCGGCCGTCGGCTGCCGGCCAGCTGCGCCACTGCACACCGTAAACGGGGCCGAGGTCTCCGTTTTCGTCTGCCCACTCGTCCCAAATCGTGACTTTATTGTCGTGCAGATATTTAATATTGGAGTCGCCGCGCAGGAACCAAAGCAGCTCGTGAATAATCGAGCGGGTATGCAGTTTTTTCGTTGTGACCAGCGGAAAACCTTCCTGCAGATTAAAACGCATCTGATAGCCGAACAGAGAACGTGTGCCGGTGCCCGTGCGGTCAGATTTGCTGAGGCCGTGTTCATAGACATCTTTCATAAACGTTTCATACTGATTCGACTTCATCATGTCCAGTGTCCTTTACATATTTAATCTGTTGATGTGTTTTCAAAGGAATCACCATTCTAACGAAAAAGGCAGTTCATATAAACACGGGGGATAAAGCATCATCAGGACTACAGCTAAGGCAGCAGAAAGAGATCGCTGAAGAGTCAGGATGGAGGACAAAGTCTTTCGATTTGAATCCGAAACTCATTGAATAATTGGTAATAAAACTGCCGTAAATGTAACAAAAGAAGGAAGTTTAGATAGCGAGCTTACAATCGCTTGCATCAGAAATATTTGCATTCACCTCTTTCTTTGCTTTCCCTATACGATGTCAATCAATGAGAATGCGCAAACGTCCTCAGTTTTCCTCCTAGATAGTTTTGACGAGGCCCCTTCGAGCAGATCGGGCCTATTTTTTTGCCCGCTTTTCTTCTGATGCGTATTTCGTGCGCGTGAGGCGTTACAGACCTTAATTTCCTTGATAATTGCGATATTGCATTTTTAATATTCCTTCGAAAATTAAAACGTGAAATTTCGAGTTATTTTCCTTTCCGCCGCTTTGGGCTTTTCTTTGGCAGCCTGCTCTCAGACGGCTCAGCATCAGATGCCGCTCGGACAGAACTCGTTCTACAGCTACGAGCTGCAGACGAAGGCTTTTGTTGCAGAAAACCGCCACTTTGTCACCGACGATAAAACCGCGGAAATTGAAGGCAATTCTCCTTTCGAAATTGTTCCGAAACATCCGAACGGCAAAGCGATTCTCATGATCCACGGTCTCGGGGATTCGCCTTGGACCTATCATGACTTCGCGCGCACGCTCGCTGATCAGGGCTATCTGGTCCGTGCAATCCTTCTTCCGGGACATGGAACCAAACCTCAGGACATGATCGGCGTCACATCCGAGGACTGGACTCGGGCTGTGAACGAGCAAATGGACCTGTTAAAGGAAAAATACAAGGATATTTGGATCGCGGGCTTCTCTACCGGCTGCGATCTTGCGATCTCATACGCGGAGAAGTATAAGGACGTCTCCGGACTGATTCTATTTTCGCCTGCGGTAAAAGTGCGAACTTCTCTTCTGCCTCTCGCCCCCTTTGTGAATCTGTTCGTCACCTGGCTCAGAAAGCCCGATGAGACCACTTACAACATGGGCCCGTTTAAATACAACAACGTGCCGCTGGACGCGATCGTGGCGTTCAAGCATACGATGGACGACGCCGATGCGCTTTTAAAAGAGAAGAAACTCGATATCCCGGTTGTCGTGATGATGACCGAGCACGACAGCGTGGTGGATACTCAGAACCTGCTCCCGCTTTTTGACCGGCAGCTCGCCAATCCCGCTTCAAAAATCATTTGGTACGGTTCTGTGCCGAAGGATTTGAAGCTCTCGGAAAAGGTAATCGTTAAGACCGATTATCTTCCTGAGGAGCGCATCAAGTCTTTTGCGCATATGTCTATGTCCTATTCGCCGGATAATCCCTGGTACGGGGCAAACGGCAAATACCGTTTCTGCCGCAACAGCATGAGCGCCGAGGATATTAAAAAATGCCGTGAAAGCAAAGAAGTCTGGTACGGAGCCTGGGGCACACACGACGGAACTCATCCGTTCGCGCGTCTCACGTTCAACCCTTATTACAATTGGCAGGCCGCAGAGATACTCAAAGTGCTCAGTTCTGCCCCCTCCAAGACGGTCGATTCTGGCATCATTAAGTCTTCTGAATCGGGTCGCGAACCATAGGAAATTTTTGTGAAAAAGACACTATTAGCTGCAGTTTCGGCCGCCGCTGTGCTTTTGGCCGGATGTTCGGATAAAGAAGTCGCAAGCGTTTCGCTCGGACTCTTTACGTTTAAAGACATCAAACTGGAATCTTTTGTCGATCCTCAGGTACCGGGCATCACTTGCCACGTTGCCTATATCAATTCTCCTCTGCAGCTCTCTGATCCTTCAAACAGCGCTGTGACCTGTGTGCAGACCGGAGAAATCACGCCTGAGATGATCGCAGGCATCGACCACAGCTCCGACGGCGAAGTGGTGTTTAAGAAGAGTCAGAGCGTGTTCTTTAAAACGCTCCGTATCCGAAGGATTTTCGATATGAAGCATCAGACTCTGGTCTACCTCGGCTACTCCACCAAGATCGCCAACGGAAGCTTTAAGCATTCGCTTTCCTCGGTGCCGCTCTGGGGGACTAAGGCATATAAACCGGAAGGCTACCAGCAGCAGAAATAAGCTATAGTTAAAGCCGATTTCCAATTCGGTGTCCAAATTAATTACCAACCCGCTGTCAAGCGGATCAATTTAACGGAGAACGTAAATGAGTGAAGTTGTTGTCACAGACAAAGCCCCTGCCGCTGTAGGCACATATTCTGCCGGTATTAAGGCCGGCAAAACCGTGTTCCTTTCCGGTCAGCTCGGCCTTGATCCGGTTTCCGGAGAACTTGCTGAGTCTTTTGAAGCGCAGTGCCGCCAGGCATTCAGAAATGTTTTCGCTCTGGTGGAAGCTGCCGGCGGAAAACCCTCCAACATCGTTCGTCAGACCGTTTTCTTAACCGACTTGGCAAACTTCGCGACAGTGAATAAGGTCATGTCCGAAATCTTCACAGCGCCCTATCCCGCAAGAAGCTGTGTGCAGATCTCCGCACTTCCGAAAGGCGGTTTGGTTGAAGTTGAAGCGACGGTAGTGCTCGACTAACGGTTACGCGCTCCTACCAAGGCGTGCTTCTTGGCAGGAGACGATTGACCATATCGCGGATCGCCGGCTCGTCGTCCTTGAGATTATCTCTGAGCGAGTCGGAAGATCCGTATTTTTTTAGGTTCACAATGTCCGTACTGCCGATCTCGTGAATAAGCATAAGTTTGGCGTCGACTAAGTACGGAACCTTTTTTGTGTATTTTGCGTCGTAAACAATGACGGCAGGACAGTTCTTCTCAGCCTTTGCGACCGTTCTGACGGTCAGTCCTTTATCGGCGACAGCCTGTCTTAAAGCGATAAAAAACGCAGGAGGAACATTTTTATTGTCGACGATGCACACTGTGTCGAATCCGAAGGAATCGGTAATGTAGTATCCGGGGTCATCGCCTGCGCAGCCGGAAAGAAGAATCGGCAGGCCTAACGATAAACCGCAAAATATTTTTTTAAGCATGAAGCATCCTTAACAATGGTCTTTTTATAAAGACCGAAATTTGTTCCTCAGGCGAAAAGCTTTGTCTGAAGAATAGCTAACTTTTTCGATGCTAATATACTGGAGTCAATAATTCAACATCGTAAGCACGGCTTAGAAGCGCCTGTAATAGCGGATGGTATCGTTTCTGAAACATTTTCAGATAAGCGGCCTCGGCAGAAGCGTATAAAATAACGCTTTATTTTCAATCTGATGCTTTCAACAATGAATAAGTCTAGTCATCTGCCAATCGCGCTTTGGAATCCTCTTTGGACCATTATTTGGTCATTTTTATTTACTCCGATTTTCGGAGCGTTCCTGCAGCGCACGAATTGGAGCGATATGGGCGAAGCGGATGAGACATCAACCTGCGGACTATGGGTCTTCCTGGGGTTTGTTTACATGGGCGGATATTTATTTGCCGAACCCTGGCTTCCGGAAAGCGAATTTTCTGAATTCTATTTCTTCGGATCCTATCTCATTGTTTACATTCTCTGGATTGTGACTTCAGGCTGGAAACAGGTCAAAGCCGTTAAAGAGCGTTACGGCGACGATTACCATCACAAACTTTGGGGCAAGCCGATCATGCTCGGCGCCGCGGGTCTTCTGCTGTGGATGGCCATTTCTCTGACTTACATTATCGGTCTTCTGGCTTCCGGCATTATCAGCGCCGATATCGTCAAGCCTTAACCGTATGAGCAGTTATTTCGACAAGCTCCCTAACCTTGCGCCGCTTAAAACAAAAACGGCCGCGCAGCCGGGCGCTTTCGATCCTTATGCGTTTCTCAGTGTTCGAGAAGAACCTCAGGCTCCGGAAGAGCGCTTCAAGGAAGCAAGAAATCTGCTGATTTCCGAGCCGCATACGGCGCTTAAATATCTTGAAAGCGCCGCCAATGAAGAACATGCCGCCTCTCTTGATCTTTTGGGAATGCTGTATGCGACCGGTGAGCTTCTGGAGAAAAATGAAAAACGTGCGGCTGAACTTTTCAGAAAAGCCGCTGTTCTCGGTGAATCCCGCGCCAAATTTCATTTAGCAATGGCGCTTCGCGAAGGGTTCGGCACACAAAAGAATCTTCAGGAGTCCTTTGCCTGGCTTCGCATTGCGGCGAGAGAAAAATTTCCGGAAGCGATCTTTGCGCTTGCCGAAGCCTATGACTTGGGTATCGGAACGGAGAAAAATCCGGAAATTGCCGAGCGCTTTTTTAGTGAGGCCGCCTTTAAAGGCGAAAAGCGAGCCGTAGAGCGCATGATACGGCTCTCTTCTCAAGGGCCCATGCCGAATCCGAGACTCTGTCTGAGATGGCTCTTTAAAGGCGCGGAAGCCAAAATTCCCTACTGCCTGCTTGCCATCGCACGCTACTGGCTCGAGCATCGCACTCCTGCCGTCGAAAAGGCGCTCGGATTATTGGAGGAAGGCGCGCTCATCGAAGATATCGCCTGCCTGAATGAATTAAGCGCGTTCTGGTCTTCAGGCCGCTTTGCGCCCAAGGATTATGTCAGCGCGGTGGTCTACGCGCATATGGCCGCGACACGTTCTGACTGGAGAGCTCAGAGGCATCTGGAAAAACTCAGAAAAACCGCGCATCGCGAAGAGCTGATGGAAGCGGCCGCGATCGCTTCGATGCCAAGCTCCGAAGAAGTTGTGGCCGCGCTCATCAAACGGCGCCAAAAGCGCGCGGCATAAAAATAAAGCCGGAGAAATCCTCCGGCCCTTCCCTTTAGTCTTCCCAGCTTACGGGGTCTGTACGTTCTCGCAGCGGGTGGAAATGTTCGCGATAAGAATCACGCAGCGCCTGCAGGAATTCGGCAGCCGTCGGCGCAATATCGGAAGCTAAAATTCCGCTGTCGCATCCTTCAGAGGCTAAACCGTGCAGGTAGACGGCAGAAAGCACGCAGTCCATTAGTTCGTAGCGCTGAGCAAACATCGCCGCGATCATGCCTGAGAGCGCATCTCCGGAACCCGCAGTCGCCAGGGCCGGTGTGCCGGTCGGATTGATCCAGCTGATGGAGCTTCTCTGACAGACAATGGTTCCAGCGCCTTTCAAGACGGTAACGGCGCCGGTAAGCACCGACAAATCCAAAGCGCGGTTCAGTCGATCCGCTGTAATTTCTTCAAGCGGGCAGCCGAGGATTCTGGCCGCCTCGGCATTATGCGGCGTAATTACGGTATGCGCGCGGCGGTGTGTCACAAGAGAGAGAAGCTCTTCGTCGCCCGCGACCATGGTCAGCGCGTCCGCGTCAATGACAAGCGCGGCGTCTGACTGCAGACATTCAATGAATCTTGCCTTAGCTTTTTCCGAGAAGCCGAGTCCGCATCCGATGACGACGGCATCCATTTCGGAATGGTCAAGTTTGTCACGGAACATCAGCTCGGGAACCGACGGATCAAGATCCATCTTCTCTTCAACAAGTTCGACGTAGACGCGGCCTGCGCCCATGTAAAACGCGCTGCGCGCGGCAATGAGGGCCGCGCCGACCGTTCCTTTTCCGCCGCCGATAACGCCGACGCGTCCGTAATCCGCTTTAGAGGTGTTTTTGGTTCTGGGAGCACAGACGTGCTTGAAATCCTTGACTTCAGTCAGATTGATTTTTGTGAGCGGAATGGAGATGCCGAGGTTTTCAACCTGAACTTCTCCGCAGGCGTCTTTACCGATTGAAGTATAGAGGCCGGGCTTTCCGCTGAGGAAAGTAATGGTTGCGTCAGCGCGGCAACCGGCTCGTCCACCGACCCAGTTGCCTGTCTGAGAATCAAGCCCCGTCGGAATATCCAGGGAGACATGCAACGCTCTTCTTTCATTGAACCACATCGCCGCGTCCAGATATTCTCCGACGAGCGCTCTGGTCTGTCCGATTCCAAAAAGCGCGTCCACGACAATCTGCGCTTTCGGGGTGTCGTACGGATCGGTATAAATCGTCGCGCCGGTCGCTTCCCAAGCGGCAAGCGCTCCTTTTGCCTGTTCCGTTTTCGGAGTCTTTCCTCCGACATTGACGACGCTCACCTGATAGCCGAGTTCCGAAAGAATTTTTGCGCAGACATATCCGTCGCCGCCGTTGTTTCCCGGGCCGCAGATCACTGTGACAGTGCAGGTTTCAGGATGAAGTTCGCGGATATATTCCGCGGCGGCTTTCCCTGCCCTCTGCATCAGGACGTCGGGTCCGAGAATACGGGCATATTTTTCTTCCAGCTCACGAAGCTGAGCTATTTCCAATAATGAAACGGACATGTATGAATCCTTTTATAAAACTTGAGCAAGATTTACGGGTCTGCTTAAAGACTAATTTTTCTTTAAAAAGCGCATCGGACTGTAAGGCGTGGGGTCGATATCAGGCTGCGCGCCTTCAACAATTCTGCTCAGCATTTCAGCGCAGCCCTCTGCAAGAGACCAGCCGTTGAGGCCGTGGCAGATGTTCAGGTACAGGCCTTTATAGGGGGTTTCACCGCAGGACGGCAGGCTGTCCGGATGCACCAGGCACTGACCCATCCAATTGGTAGAGTCGCTCCATACGGCCGACATGGGCAAAAGCTTGCAGGCGCTTTCATAGAGCTCCTCTATGATTTTGTCGGTCATTTCCTGAGTGACGTCGCCAAGCCAGTAGCGGCCGCAGACGCGAAGCCTTTGTCCAAGTTTTGTGACCAATACATCTTTGTTGTCGAAGCTGACCGTGTGCATCGGCGGAACATTCATCGGATCAATTTTAGCCGTGATAGTCCAGCCTGTAAGGGTCATGACGGGCAGATCGAACAGCGGTTTAAAGAGCGCGGGGGCGCCGAGGTTATTGCTGAGAATCACCGCGTCGGCTGAAATCTCGCCTTTGTCGGTCTTGACACCGGTCACGGTATGATTTTCTCCAATCACAAGAGCCTCTACCTTGGTGTGGTACATCATCGTGAGATTCTTGTGCGCGATGTTGAATGTCTGAATCTGCTTTGCGAAATAAGAGGCGTTTCCGGAGAGTTCCTGAGGAATATAAAACGCGCCCGGGAAAGGTTCCGGAACATCTTCGAGACTCGGGTCAATTCGTTTTGCTTCATCGGCCGAGAGCCATTCTCCGTTCTTTTCCGGTCGTTCCTCTTTATGAGCTTCCTCCCACGTCTGGTTATTGGTAAAGACACGAAGCGTTCCGTAGACCTGTTCGAAAGACAGACTTTCCACTCGAGAAATGAATTCGGTCAGACCGACACTGTAGCGGGCAAGCTGCAGCAGTGAATCACGGTTGTTTTTCCACACATCGGCGCTTCTGGCGTTGGCGAGCGCGTTAAGGAATTTAATCTGTTTGATGGATACGTCCCAGCTGAGGCGGCGGGTTTTTGCAAAAATAGAAGCCAGGCCCGCTTTATCTTTAAAGGGCGAGCACAGCATCTGTACGCCTTCCGGTCCCATATACCCGGCTAATCCGAAACTGCATTCCTGATTGGGGGTGGACGCAGTTTCGATAAGCGTGACGGTATGACCGTGCCTGAGCAAGTTATGCGCGCAAGCAATTCCGGTAATTCCTACTCCGACAACGATGATATGCATTCAGTCTAACCTCTTATAATGTATCGGTATTTTAATCGCTTTTAGCGGGTTCTCTCAAATGGAAAATGGCATGAAATCACTGCTGACTATCGACGAGCTATCACAGGCAACCGGGGTTAGCGTGCGAACCTTGAGATATTACGTTTCCAGCGGGGTTTTAGATAAGCCGACAGGCGAAACACGAAACGCCCGATACGGAACACATCACCTCGATCAGGTACGCAATATTAAGAAGCTTCAGGAGGAAGGCCTGACGCTGAATCGTATCCTTGAAATTAAAAAAGAGAGCCTGCGCGATAAACTAAACAAAAAGGAGATCGGAGAGCCGATCACCACAATTGAGATTCCGACGGATAAGGGTATCTCGATTGTTTTTATGAAAGAATTATGCGGACTCAAAAAGGAAGAAATGATCGAAATCGCAAAAGATTTTGCTCAGTATCTTGAGATGAGGCAAAAGGAGAAAACAGGATGTCAGACAAAGAAAGCCTAATTGACGGAATTATTAATTTGCTTACAGGCAAAAAAAATGAGCCTATTTCCGTTGAAGGCTATGAATTTGCTGGACGAGTTAAATTAGGCAGACATCCCTTGGTTCTGAACGGAGCCGGGGTTCGGACGATCGGCGATAAAAAGATTTACGCATTAGGACTCTATCTTCCGGAAAAAACACAGCGCGAAGATACCGCACGCGCCCTGCTCGGCGCACGAAGAGCCGAGATTGTCATTTTAAGTCCGCTGGACGCCTCAAAATTTATTGATTCCCTGCATGCCGGCATCTCTGAGAATACCAACGAGACCTCCAGAGATTTTATTTCCAATGAGCTCAGCCAGATTGAGGAGTTTATGAAAGACCTCTCCAATTTGGAACCCGGAGATGTGGTGGACGTGGATTGGATTCCGTCCAGAGGAACTTTTGTTTATTACAACCGCCAGCTGATGGGCAACCCGGTGCGGGGCAAAGCGGTTTACGATGCGGTGCTTTCTATTTGGCTCGGAAAGAACGCGCTTGAGAGCGAACTGAGAGACGAGCTTCTCGACATTAAATAAAAAAACACCGCCCGTTCATAATGAACGGGCGGTCTGTTATCCGTTTAGGATTCGTCTAATTACTTAACGAACTTCGGATTGATCAGGTTCTGAGTGTTGAAGATAGCATCCCATTCAGCCTGTGTGAGCAGGTGCTGTTCATCAACAACGATCTGATGCAGAGACTTGCCGGTTGTGTAGCCTTCCTTAGCGATGGCGGCGCACTTCTGATAGCCGAAATGCGGCTTCAGCAGTGTGACGATACCGATGGAGTTCATCACATATTCCTTGCAGCGTTCTGTATTAGCTGTTACACCGTCAACAAGTTTTGTACGCAGTGTGTTGCAGGCGTTGGTCATAACCTTCATCTGTGTGTACAGAGCGAAAGTAATTACCGGTTCCATAACGTTCAGTTCGAGCTGGCCGGCAGATGCAGCAAGCATGACTGTTGTGTCAAGGCCGATAGCGAGGAAGCTTGCCTGGTTGGCAACTTCAGCAGCAACCGGATTGACTTTGCCCGGCATAATGGAAGAGCCCGGCTGGAGCTGAGGAAGATTGATTTCCTTCAGGCCGCAGCGAGGACCGGAGGCAAGCAGACGGATGTCGTTGCAGATCTTGGTCATCTTAACGGCGAGGCCCTTGATCGCAGAAGACAGTGTCTGGTAAGCGCCGCAGTCGCTTGTTGCAGCGATCAGGTCAGCACTGTTCTTGAACGGCATGCCGGTCAGTTTGGCAAGGTTGTTAACAGCAAGTTCCGGATAGCCGGGAGCAGCTGTCACTGTTGTACCGATAGCGGTAGCGCCGAGGTTAACAACGAGCAGATGTTTCTGAGCTTCTTTCAGGTTTTCGATTTCGTCGTTCAGAGTGAAGCCCCAGCCGTGGAATTCCTGGCCGAGTGTCATCGGAACAGCGTCCTGAAGGTGAGTACGACCCATCTTCAGAGTCTGGTCAAATTCCTTAGCTTTTGCATACAGAGCGTCGCGCAGTTCTTCAGCAGCCTTGATCAGGATGTTGGAGCGGAACATGCAGCTCAGATGAATAGCTGTCGGGTATGTATCGTTTGTGGACTGACCGAAGTTGGCGTCATTGTTCGGGTTGACGATGGAGTAGTCACCCTTCTTGCCGCCGAGGTGTTCGATAGCGAGGTTAGAAATAACTTCGTTGGCATTCATGTTGGTGGAAGTGCCTGCACCGCCCTGCAGCCAATCTGTGATGAACTGGTCGCGATACTTTTCAGTATTGTTGATGAGCTCATCGCAAGCCCAGATCATGGCGTCAGCAACTTCGGGTTTAACAACGCCGAGTTCCTTGTTAGCCATTGCAGCCGCTTTCTTAACGTAAGCGAAAGCGATGATGAAGTAGATTTCCTGATTGTTATTTTCTTCGGTGATGAAGAAATTTTCTTTACCGCGAAGGGACTGAACGCCGTAGTAAGCGTTTTCCGGTACTTCTAAATCACCAATGAAATCATGTTCAATACGAGTCATTTACTAAACTCCTCTATTTAAAAAAGAACCCGTGTATTCCGGGTTATCCGATCAGCCGCGCCGGTCCTAAAACCGTGGTCATGCGCCACTGAATGTTTTAATAGGACTCGACGCACCCGGTCAAATCCTGCTTATGAATGAGAATCTTTTAATATGCTTCTCTTTCATGGCTGTGTATTTTAGTCTTAATCAAAAGAAAAATATATGGTTATCCCGACAAGCTAAGGGAAAACGAGATACCTATAAAATAAGTATGGTATCGACTATAACTCTTTGGTTTATTGCGTATTTCTTAATTAGCTTGTTAATTTAAAAGGTAATTTTTGCACCAAAGTGAGCAAATTGACAATGGTTTACCCATATGCCAAAGGGAGTATGGAGATCGAATTTTCTAATAGCGGTGCAGGAATTTCTTTGATGATTAAGAGGTCTCGAAACGGCATAAAAATTTAGACAGCATTTCGGTCAAGCCGTTAGGCGCATAGGCTTCGTTCACTTCGACGACATTAATCTTTTCAGCTGAGAAAATTTCAAAAGCCCCTGCGCCGACATTCCAAAGCGGATGTCGGCGCGACCTTTCATACTCCTTAGTATATTTTCCGCAAACGAGCAGCAGGCCTTCAATGCGGTCAGACGCATTGATCGGTGTAATGCCGAGAATGTATTTGAAAATCAGCGGCAGAAGCTGAGCGGAGATTACGGACGCAAGGTTGGAAAACTTCGCGTCAAGGATTAAGTAGTAGGACTTTCCTTCGTCATTGAGCTTCAGCACATAGTCCGGCGTGTAGACGGCCTCTTCTTTAGCGTTTGACCGCAGAGTCAGCGGACAAGCGGAAGAAGAAGAAATGTAGGCCGTGCTGTTTCTGAATAGTCCTGTCAGGACGTTCTCTTCCCTGCTGCAGGAAATGACGGGTTCGAAGAAAAGCAGCAGTGTTTTTTCTCCGCGTACAAATTCAAAATAATTACAAGGCGGATTACCGGTATTCTTTTGAAGCTGAAGCCAATTTTCAAATTTCTTTTCGGTCATACTCCAACCAAGTCGGGTCAGTTCTTCAATAATCTTGATAAGCAGGTAATGCTCGTAGAGTTTTGAGCTTTCGCTGACAGTCGACATCACGAACTGGGCCGACCCGGAATTAAGACGGTTTCCATACTATTCCCGCATCACAGCGTAGATCTGCCGATATTGCGGAATATTGAGAAAAACCGGCGTCGGTTTCGGCGTAAAACCGCCTTTAAGTCGCGTAACCGGAAGGAATCTGGAGTATTGAAAATGAATTTTTTTAATTTCTTTTAAAGCTTCCAGCAGTTTTTGGCTGATCTCGTTATAAAGCCCTTTATATTCTTCAAGCACAATGCTTGAAGTGTTGATATAGAACTCGTCGGATAGTGAAAGCAGCGGCAAGCCTTCAAAAAACTGTCCCAGATTGTCCGCCGCGCCTTTAGTTTTAAGAATCACGTCTTCGAGAAAACTGACGACAACACGGTTTTCATAAACATCAAAATTAAGTTTGTTTTTGAAAACCAAAGTCTTTCTTGGCAGGTAAAAGAAAGAGCCGATTTGAATGCCGTTTTTTTTCATGAGTCGGTTCAAGTTCGTCCGGATGATTCGCGATAAAAAACAAGGTTTCCGGTTTTACTTCGGTCAGCTTTTCAAAGTTATCGATGCTTCCGTTCATTTCCAAACGAGCACGGCTGTTTGAAGAGAAAAAGACAGCGTTGTAAGAATAGACGCTAATGATCTTTTTCAGGGTGAGCAGATAACGATCAAAAATTTTTATCAGTTCGGACTCATCGTCAGAATCAGCCGATCTCGAAAGAAGCGTCACATTCTCACTGTACAGCAGCGCGCTGTTTTTGCGGACTTTTTCGTAGATGCCGTAAAGGTTCTCACTCTCTACTCCCCTTGCGAGGCAGACAGAAAAATAATCGGAGTAAAGCCGGAGTGTCTCTTCGGAATCATCTCGACGAAGAGTCAGTTCCAAATAAACCAGTCCGAGACTGTTTGAGAATATTTTTTTATATTCAGTCGAAAAATTCGCCCCTTGTTTGAAATAATGACGAGCCGTGTCAGCTCGTCCTTTGTAAACGGACTGGCTTTCTATTGATATATCAAAGAGATCAAAGGAGTCAAGAAATTTCTCAGACGCAAATTCAACCGCATAAGAAACGTCGTCATACACGCTGACGATAGTTTGTCCGCTGATGAAACGGTCGATTGTCGACTTTTCTCTATGAAAAATCAGAGGCAGCACTTCACTTTCATCAGATCCGGGAACGGATTTTCTAAGCGCTGCTGAGATTTGGATGTCCCAATCTGACATTAGAAGTATCCGAAGTAGTCCATTCGGCTTTCGCCCTGGCTGATGATCTGCTCAAGAATGCCTGCAGATTTGGTCAGTTTTGTGTCGCTAAGCCAGTACTGAAGCTCGTTCAGCTGCTCCTTATAGCCTTCCCCGACGCCGTTGATTGTGGGCAGAAGCTTCTGCGCGATCGCGTAATCCAGTGAGAGCAGCTCAGAGCTCTGTCCGTCGCCGCTCTTCATCAAGGCAGACGATGTCTGGATGAAATTTGCCATTGAGAATTGTGTTCTCGGTGAAACCTGAACACCGAGATTGTTAAACATCGACTTTGCCGTTTGGAGAAGTTCTGTGATGCTGCCGGAGAGATTCACCGAGCTTGTCTTGCCGAAAGTGGCAAGGAAATTCTGCCAATTGATCGGTTCAAAATCGGTCGCTTCGGACATTTCGCTGGAAGAATGTTCGGTGACGCTATCGGTGTCAGGCAGCGTAATAATCCAAGCTCTGTCAATAAGACGCGGCGAGAGATTTTCTGTGGTGTGGTCGTTATTGATGGTCGCGAGAAAGCGCAGCGTGTCGGGAATCTTAAAGCTCATATTGTTTCCGAGCGAGATGTAGCTGAAGCTATCGCGCACGTCGCAGATATTCATAAAGTCTGCGAAGTAGTACTCCATCGGACTGAGGTTGGCTTCGTCAAGCAGTATGAAGTAAGGAAGCTCTTGGAATCCGACGCCGCACTCAGCATCCAGCTGGCGGAAACATTCAATGCGATGCAGGTCCTGGCTCTCAAAGCGTCTGGTTAGCGGGTTGTAGTATCCGATCAAATCGCGTTTTGAAGTCCAGCCCTTCTCTACGGACACAGGAACATAACGATTGGCGAGTTCGCGTTGTTCGTTCCATAGTGCGGGCACCTCCTGCTCTTTAGCAATTGAATTTAGGCCGAGATTGACCGCAATCAAATTGCACATAGAAGTCTTGCCCGAACCCGGAGTTCCGGAAAATACCGTCAGGAAGTTCTGCGCGATACAGACAAACATGTTGGTGAACTCGTTCGGATCATACTTTCTGAATCGACTCAGGCGTTTGATCAGTTCATCATTTAGCGCTCTGCCGGTGGGAGAAGATTTCTTGATCTGCTTTAAGAAGTTCACACGGTTTCTTGTCGCTTCCGTATTCCTTTCGTCGTTCCACCGGTTGGCAGCTGCCATAATTTTTGCAGTCACTTGGCCGTCGAAAGCGAGATCGGCTACCGTCCTTACAGTTTCATTGATCTTCTTGTTGAATCCTTCGAGCTGAGTATCGAAGTCTTCACGTTCTTTCTTAACCTGAGCGAGTTCTTCATTGGCCAGCCTAACCTCTTTGCGGATGCGGACCAATTCACCTCGTTCATCATCTCGAGCCTTACGGATGTCTTTTATCTCTTTTAGGTCTTCCAAACGGCTCTCGAGCAGTTCAATTTCTTTTTCAAGCTCGCTTTTGCGGCGTTTATTTGCCGCTTCGCGTTCTTTATCTTTTTTGCGATGTTCCAGCTCGGAAATTTGTCTCTGGAGATCCTCGCGTTTGTCTTCGAGCTCTTTGAGATCTTCCATGATCAGCTTGTGGGCCGGAAGCGATTTAAGAACGTCCTGATCAGTTATGACACGTTTATAAATTTCCTCGAACAGTTCGGGTTTTCTCTTTGCTGCTGAGCTCATTGCCGAGCTGATCATCTCGACGATTTGCTCAATTTGTCTGGATTCCGGAAGATTCAGCTGCAGGTATTTGAGCAGTCTTAGTGCACGCTGTTTGGTAATGACGGAGCCGGAATCAAAGAAACCGTTATTAAGATTATCGAGCATCCAACGAGAAATGACTTCGGGAGTTCCGTTTGCACGCGGGATTTTCCGGATGAATTCCTTGACGAGCGCTTCATCAGAAACCATATCCACTGTCGTTTTGCGAACCAGAAGCGGATTGGTGAAAATCATTTTTAAGTTGACAAGAACATTGATGCCTTCAACTTTAAAGATCGGACTGACCGGCGCATCGGATCTTTCTTCGAAGCAGTCGACAATGCCTCTGTTTTCCGAAGATGTCAGCGGAGCGACATAGAGTCGTTTCAAGGCATCTTCTTTTAAGGAAAGAGGTCCGTAATATTTGTTATTTAGTTTCAGAACAACGAACTGTCCTCTGGCCAAATCGGAGAGTTCCGGACGAATATATGTTAAGCCGTCGAGTTTGATTTCAATTTTCTTATCCAGGGACACGGACTCGGGGTCAACCGGTTCCACGATATAAAAAGCCTGCCAATATCCGTTTTCACGGTCGTCAAAGGCGGCATTTCGGACTTCTTTTTTTGCAAAAAGCGAATAGATATCGAGAGTAAATTTGCTCTTGTTTTCGAAAAACGTACTTTCAAGTTCGGAATCTTCGAAGGGGATGTTGAGAAGAATTCCGTTGGCCAGCGTTAACCGTTCCTTTCTGCCGACTCGATTTGCGTCTCCCAAGAGAATATTGGCCATCTCGGGATACAGTTCTTTGGCATTTTCGATTTTGGAAGGAAGTCCGTTATTCCATCTGCAAAGCGGATAAAAATTGCAGATAGTTGAGCTATTGAAGCATCTAAGCAGTCCGGTCACCATAGGGCGTTTGATCTGTCGGATTTCCGCTTCTTCAGTCTCTAAATCTGCCAGCGCGCATTCTTCTTCGAGTTTATCCAGATGCTTTTTAATATCCGTATCAAACTGATCGGAGTCGCTTGTCGCAGCGTCCGTTTTATTCGTCAGTTCTTTTAGCTCTTCTTCCAGCGTGGGGATTTTATTATCTTCAGTTGTTTCCGGAGCGGCTGAAGAAATATCGGCGTTTTGATTTCCTGCCTCTTCGGAAGTTTCGACAGAAGAAGTACCGTTCGATTCTTTTAATCCTTCAGTTTTAGAGGGCTCGTTTTGTTTATCTGCGGCGCTGCATCCCTGCTTCGGTTCAGTATTTTGTGATTTTTGCTGCTCTAAGAATGCAGCAGGAGTTAGTTCATCAAGAGGTTCATCGAATACCGGCTTGTTGATTCGATTGACAAAATCTGTATAGGAATCCGTCACCAAACCCCAAAGCGCCAAGGTCATTCGATGTCTGGTTTGAGATGGTATTTCATTTTCATCAAAAACTATTTTCAACTGCTGAGCAATCTCAAGGGATAATTCGTCACTCTTTTTCGAGTCATCAGATTCACTTGCAAGAACCTGAGCCCACATGGCATCCAGGAGCTGAGGATACGGCTGAAACAGCAGCTCGGCGACGCGCTCAGTCAACGTGCGCCAGTTTTGTTTTTTTCCAGTACGCCGTCGTTGATGACTTTTTCGAGCTGAGGTTTTGTAATTGAGCCGATTTTTATATTGCGGTGATTGGCGACTAAAATTTTCTTTACCAGTTTTGTTATCTGTTTAGAGTCGCGGTCGCCTTTGAGGAGGTCAAAAATCGGGCCAACTAGATTTTCGTTCATGCCTGTTCCTTTTTATTTATTTTTTCGGCATTTTTCCCTGATTCTGAAGTGAGAGATCAGTCAGATTATTTCCGAAACATGTAATTATTAGATCCTTGGTATTTTCTGAAATTATCGCCGATCAGACAGGAAATGAAAAATCAACAGGCAAAAAAAAATCCCGACATTGCTGTCGGGACTTTTACATCAATCTAGGATTGGGTTATACCAAACCGCAGACTACAAATCCGAAAGCGACGGAGAAGAAAATCGCCAGAACGCCAGGGATGAAGAAGGAGTGGTTGAAAACCCACTTACCGATGCGTGTTGTACCAGTGTCGTCCATCTGAACAGCGCCGAGCAGTGTCGGGTATGTCGGGAGAACGAACAGAGCGGAAACAGCAGCGAAGCAGGCAACCAGCATGTAGGCGTTGTCAGGGTTGGCAGCAGTAATGCCGAGCGCTGCAACAACTGTCGGAGTAATCGCCTTAGCAGTAGCGGCCTGAGAGTACAGGAGCATGGCGGCTAAGAAGAACACCACGGCAAGCAGAGCCGGATACTGGCTGATAGTCTGAGAAGCAAACGCCTTGATTTCGTTGGTGTGACCGGAAACGAATGTATCACCAAGCCATGCAACACCGAGAACGCAGACGCAGGCAACCATGCCGGACTTGAAGACGGATGTACCGGCAACGTCACCGAGTTTAACTTTACAAAGGACGGTAATAAGGGCGCCGACTGTAAGCATCAGGCTCATAATGGCTGCGTCACGAGGAACGACAACGTTCTTGATCAGGCCGACAGCCGGAGAAATGGCGGAAGCGTAGAAAACAACGCAGAGAACGCCGATAAGGAAGATCCAAACAGAGAGTTTAGCCTTGGCATCAATCTTCATTTCATGAAGACCAACTGTCGGTTTGACAAGACCTTCTTTAAGTCTTTCCTGATAGATCGGGTCTGCAGAGAGGTCCATCTTAGAGATGAGCGTCATGATGAACGCTGTGACCATGCAGCCAGCGAATGTTGTCAGAAGCCAAACACCAAGCAGAGCCGGATAGCTCCAGCCGAAGGGTTCCAGAACACCTGTCATGTAAATAACAGCGGCGGAAACCGGAGAAGCGGTAATCGCGATCTGGGAAGCAACAACAGCGATAGAGAGCGGAACCGCGGGACGAACATTTTCGCCTTTAGCAACTTCAACGATAACCGGAATCATCGAGAAAGCTGTGTGGCCTGTACCGGCAAAAATTGTCAGAACATATGTGACCAGCGGAGCGAGGTAGTTAATGTATTTTGGGTTCTTGTAGAGAATTTTCTCAGCAATGTAGACCAAATAGTTGAGACCGCCCGCGAGCTGCATTACAGAGATAGCAGCGATCACGGAAGCGATGATCAGGATCACATCCCAGGGGATGTTGCCCGGTTTCATGCCAAGGCAGAGACCGAGTACGAGAACGCCAGCGCCGCCAGCGTAACCAATGCCGATGCCGCCAAGGCGAACACCGATGAAGATCGCGCCCAGCAGGACGATGATCTGAAGAATAATCATGATATCCATATATCCTCCGAAAGAAATCAAGCGGATAGTTTGACTTCAAGTGGCCGGCACCTATTTATGGGCAGCGCCGTTATTCCCCCCTTCGGATCGGAAGCGTCATGTGAGACCGACCCGAAAGGTATTTAACATCCTTAACGGATTTTTAATTACTTAACAAATTTAGGATTGATCAGGTTCTGAGTGTTGAAGATGGCATCCCATTCAGCCTGTGTGAGCAGGTGCTGTTCATCAACAACGATCTGATGCAGAGACTTGCCGGTTGTGTAGCCTTCCTTAGCGATGGCGGCGCACTTCTGATAGCCGAAATGCGGCTTCAGCAGTGTGACGATACCGATGGAGTTCATCACATATTCCTTGCAGCGTTCTGTATTAGCTGTTACACCGTCAACAAGTTTTGTACGCAGTGTGTTGCAGGCGTTGGTCATAACCTTCATCTGTGTGTACAGAGCGAAAGTAATTACCGGTTCCATAACGTTCAGTTCGAGCTGGCCGGCAGATGCAGCAAGCATGACTGTTGTGTCAAGGCCGATAGCGAGGAAGCTTGCCTGGTTGGCAACTTCAGCAGCAACCGGATTGACTTTGCCCGGCATAATGGAAGAGCCCGGCTGGAGCTGAGGAAGATTGATTTCCTTCAGGCCGCAGCGAGGACCGGAGGCAAGCAGACGGATGTCGTTGCAGATCTTGGTCATCTTAACGGCGAGGCCCTTGATCGCAGAAGACAGTGTCTGGTAAGCGCCGCAGTCGCTTGTTGCAGCGATCAGGTCAGCACTGTTCTTGAACGGCATGCCGGTCAGTTTGGCAAGGTTGTTAACAGCAAGTTCCGGATAGCCGGGAGCAGCTGTCACTGTTGTACCGATAGCGGTAGCGCCGAGGTTAACAACGAGCAGATGTTTCTGAGCTTCTTTCAGGTTTTCGATTTCGTCGTTCAGAGTGAAGCCCCAGCCGTGGAATTCCTGGCCGAGTGTCATCGGAACAGCGTCCTGAAGGTGAGTACGACCCATCTTCAGAGTCTGGTCAAATTCCTTAGCTTTTGCATACAGAGCGTCGCGCAGTTCTTCAGCAGCCTTGATCAGGATGTTGGAGCGGAACATGCAGCTCAGATGAATAGCTGTCGGGTATGTATCGTTTGTGGACTGACCGAAGTTGGCGTCATTGTTCGGGTTGACGATGGAGTAGTCACCCTTCTTGCCGCCGAGGTGTTCGATAGCGAGGTTAGAAATAACTTCGTTGGCATTCATGTTGGTGGAAGTGCCTGCACCGCCCTGCAGCCAATCTGTGATGAACTGGTCGCGATACTTTTCAGTATTGTTGATGAGCTCATCGCAAGCCCAGATCATGGCGTCAGCAACTTCGGGTTTAACAACGCCGAGTTCCTTGTTAGCCATTGCAGCCGCTTTCTTAACGTAAGCGAAAGCGATGATGAAGTAGATTTCCTGATTGTTATTTTCTTCGGTGATGAAGAAATTTTCTTTACCGCGAAGGGACTGAACGCCATAGTATGCTTCAGCCGGGACTTCCAAGTCGCCGATGAAGTCATGTTCAATACGAGCCATTATTACTCCTCTATTTTAATAGCCGGCCAAGCCGGCCGCCCTACTCTCATTTTTGTCAGTCGGGAGACTGTGGTCATACAAAAATGAGAGTTATGTAAATATTTTTGAACAAATGGATTTAAATAAAGTGTTTAAATTGATTTGTTTCGCAACGTAACATAGCACAAATTGAACAAAACAGCGATAAAAAAAGACATTTTTAGAAAAATATTAGGGTAAGTACCTAATGAAATTACCTGAAATAACTATATTAAGCTTAGGATAAAGCGTGTGCAGTTCAAGGATTTAAGCCCTTTCCCCTTGCATTCGTGCCAAGAAAAAGAAATTCATGCAGGATTTCGCGAAAGTGCTCAATCTAAGATTAAAGAGTGAATTGAAAGACAAAATCAATCTGAATTTACAATCACTCGCAAATTTTCGCTTGACAAAAAAAGGTTCGTTACCTTTCGATAACGAACCTTTATGAAACTAATTCAGTGTTTGGAATTAGTCGAGCTTGAGTTCACGAAGAGGAATAACACGTTTCAGTGTGGGTTCTTCCTTGCCCATGATGCCCTGCTCAGCCATCTTACGACGCATGAAAGCGATCTGAGTCTTCAGAGGAAGATCCTTCGGGCAGAAGTCGTGGCAGGCCAGCAAAGACATGCAGCCGAACACGCCAGATTCTGTACCGAGGATTTCGTAGTAATCAGCATCGTTGCGGTGATCGCGCGGGTCCAGACGGAAACGAGAGATCTTGTTGATTGCAACAGCGCCGACGAAGTCAGGACGCATACGGAAGTTACCGCAGGAAGCGACGCAGCAGCCGCATTCTACGCAGCGGTCAAGCAGGTAGATGTCTTCGGCCAGGTGCGGATCCATCGGAGTTTCAATCTTGGAAAGATTGACTTCTTCGTCGTTAAGGTGACACCAAGACTGGATGCGTTCGCTCATGCCGCGCATCCACTTACCGGTATTGACAGAAAGGTCACCGATGAGTTCGAAGCCCGGGAGCGGAGCCAGTGTGAAGTGCTCAGGAAGGTCGCGAGTCAGGCAGCGGCAGGCCAGAGTCGGTTTGCCGTTGACAAGCATCGCGCAGGAGCCGCAAATACCGGCACGGCAGACGAAGTCAAACTGCAGAGAAGGATCCTGTGTGTCTCTCAGTTCATTCAGGAGAATGTAGAGAGTCATAGAATCTGTTTCAGATACAGAGTATGTCTGCAGGTGCGGAACGCTTTCCGGATCTGCGGGGTTGTAACGGAGAATGCTCACCTGAAGCATGCGGTGGTTCTTTGTCTGAGGAGCCGCCTGTTCCTTTTTGTCTTCAGCTGCAGCCATCTGTTGTACGTTTTCAGCCATTTAAATTCAACTCCAAAGGTTATGACAGGGGTTCGTCGATACGTTCGTTCTTACCGCGCAGGTCTTCCGGAAGAAGCTGGAGGTAAGGCATCAGTGCATTCTGGATAGCGAAGCGGTCAGCGCCTTCAGCTTCCATCTTGGCACGGATTTCATCAACCTGTTTCTGACGAATCGGTGTCTCGGGGTTGTCAATGTAGTTCTTAGCACCGTAACCGCGCCATCCCGGAGGCAGCTCCATCTTGGAGATGTCAAGATCCTGGTATGTGATGGTCGGCAGTGTGTCGTTTTCGTTCTTCCAAGTAGAAAGAGTACGTTTGCACCATTCGGCGTCGTTACGAACCGGGTAGTCAATACGGAAGTGAGCACCGCGGGATTCTGTACGCAGAGAAGCACCGAGAGCCATGCCGAGGGCGACACGAAGCATCTTCTGTGTTCTGTAGGCGTAAACGAGTTCGGGGTTAGCACCCGGCTGGTTCTTAACAGCAACGTTGAAGCTCTTCTTGTAAAGGTCTTCAAGTTCTTCGACAGCCTGAGAAAGCATATCGCCGTTACGGAAAATACCGACCTTAGTGGTCATGATTTCCTGCATACGTGTACGAATTTCGGCCATGTTTTCTGTGCCGGAATTCTTAGCGAAGGCGTCGAGCTTGGACTGTTCGCGTTTGATGAAGTCGTAAACAACGCGTGTCGGGATATCAATAGCGTTTTCAGGTTTATCGCAGAAGTCAGCGATACATTCGCCAATGATCATACCGGCGACGACGGTTTCAGCAACGGAGTTGCCGCCCAGGCGGTTAAAGCCGTGCATATCCCAGCAAGCAGCTTCACCGGCAGCGAAGAGGCCCTTGAGGGTTTCAGATTCGCCTGTGGGTTTGGTACGAACGCCGCCCATGGTGTAGTGCTGAGCCGGACGGACAGGAATCCAGTCTTTAGTCGGATCAATACCAAGGAAGTAATGGCAGATTTCGTAAACTTCGCGGAGGTTGTGCTTGATGTGGTTTTCGCCGAGCAGCGTGATGTCGAGCCAGAGGTGTTCACCGAAGCGGCTCTTAACGCCCTTGCCCTGAGCGATACGTTCTTCCATACGGCGGGAAACAACGTCACGGGAAGCAAGTTCTTTCTTTTCAGGTTCGACGTCCGGCATGAAGCGGTGGCCGTCAACGTCACGGAGCAGACCGCCGTCACCGCGGCAGCCTTCTGTTACCAGAATACCGGCAGGGAAAATACCTGTCGGGTGGAACTGAACGGCTTCCAAGTTGCCGCACATGGCCACACCGGTTTCCAGAGCGATCGCATGACCTGTACCTTCGCAGATCTGAGCGTTTGTGGAAACGCGGAAGAGCTTGCCGGCACCGCCGGTAGCAATGGCTGTCGCACGAGCGACATAGCCGATGAGTTCGCCGGTGATCAGGTCACGGACAACAGCACCGTAGCAGCGGGAGCCGTCGTGGATAAGCGCGATGGCTTCAACACGTTCGTGAACCGGAATACCGTAAGCAATGACACGGTCGCTGACCGCGTTCAGCATAGCGTGGCCGGTACCGTCGGAAACGAAGCATGTTCTCCATTTCTTTGTACCACCGAAGTCACGCTGACCGATAAGGCCTGCGGCTTCTTTACGTTCGGTAATCGTAACTTTTTCGCCGTTAATAATGACCTGACGGTCTCCCGGAGTGATACGGCTCCAGGGCACGCCCCAAGCAGCCAGTTCACGGACTGCTTTAGGTGCGGTGTTAACGAACATACGAACCACTTCCTGGTCTGCGCCCCAGTCGGAACCGCGGACCGTGTCTCCAAAGTGCACGTCCTCGTTATCGCCGACACCCTTAATTACGTTCGCGAGAGAGGCCTGCATACCGCCCTGAGCAGCTTTAGAGTGAGAACGTTTCGGGGGAACTAGCGAAAGGATGATGGAATCATGACCGCGACGCTTGGCACCGACAGCCATACGCAGACCTGCAAGACCTGCGCCAATGACCAGCACATCCGTATAAATAACTTTCATTTAGTAGATCTCCTTGATCCAAATTAACCGAAAAGACGGGTGCACTTTCCGGCAGCATGGGGTAAACACGCAACAGCTTAAAGTACAAACACCACTCGGCCCACCCTCTTGCGAGTAAGGGTTGACCATGAAAAGAATTTCTACATAAAACTGTTTGAGCAGAAATTTAGTCCAACTTTGAAAAAATCTCAACGTCTTTATTAGTTTTGTTCGCGTTTTCTATAGTTTTGCCGTAATAAAAACTTAGGATTACAGAGGCGTTTTGGACCTTTTATCTTCTTTAACTAAATAATTAATTACTCAAAGATTCTTATAGTTAAGACAATTTTAAGTAATTCAAACTGAGGACAGCAATTGGGATTCAATCTGATTTGTAAGTTTTCTGCTCTTTTTCTGATTTTTCATAAGTACTTTCCCTTAATTCTCTCTTAGTAATGATTTTGTATGTTTCTTACAACATCTTAAGAATTCAAGGGCTCCTGAAGACGTGAGTTTTGATTTTTTACCGCCCGTTTGAATTTTCGAGTCGATGATTTTTTTTAATTTGGCTGAGTAAATATTTAGTTAACGAACCAAAAACATTTATTCGTTCATTTTGAGCAGATTATTCGGGAAACTACTAAACCATTTAGAAAAATACTTAAGGGTTTTTCTTTAATTTGACTCAAACTGAGTTCTGACGGGGCTTTTCGGGGTTGTCTCGATAGAAATTTAAGCGGAAGATTCAATTCAACAAATTCAACGAACCAATTTTTAAACGAAGGTAATTCAAATGTCTAAATTCGAAAACGGCCTTTTAAGCTCCGCAGCAGTAAATGTAGAAAAAGACATTAATGCGGCAGTACAAACCGTTGTAGAGGAAACAGAGGCGTTCTCTTTATCGCTTCGCCGTTCCGCCGGCCTGGTATCGATTAAAGAAGACGGCATGGTCTGTGAGATCAGCGCTTCTCTGAGTCATACATTTGGATCTGCAGAGCGTTTTGACCTTATCTCCGCTGCGGTTGATCGTCACGTCTACCCTTTTAAGCTCTCTCAGCTTTTATCGAGCGGTAAAGCCGAACTTCGTCTGCGCGACAAGAGCGGCGAAATTTTCTGGGCCAGACTGAGCAGAGCCATTGAAGAAGACAGATATCTCTTTGAAGATATCGACATCGAAAAGAATTTCGAACTGGATTGTGAGGACCTTCTTGAAGAACAGGAACGCTCCTTTCCCTGGTCAGAATCCGATCGAACCATCCAGTAATCGTTCGTTCTAATAAAAAACGGCCGCCCGGTTTGGGCGGCTTAATTTTTTGTTTTTATTCGCAAACAAATGAAGAAAGCCTGCGACGTAATTTAGATGAACTACCTTGCACTCACGTGCGAGGTTTCATGGGAGCATGCTCCCATTTCTAGCAATTGGCGAATACCCACACATGCATGCAGGTTTCGTACAATTGCGGGCGTGTCCACAAATACGCCCCCATCGAGTTCGAGCAGCTTTTTGAGCCACTCATCCCCGAGTTCTTTTCGGCCGATATTGGCTGCGCCATTGATATCGGCATTGATCAAATGTCCGTCTGACGATCGATAGAGGCCGCGCTTGATTCTCTTTCCCGAAAATACCGGCTTTGTCTTGCCTTGCTTCGGGTCGAAATCAGCAATGACATCCATGTCTAGTGCACTGGCCTTAGAGGTGTAGCTTTCCTCCCGCACTGTCACTTGAATGCCGTATTCTTCAGCCTTATACCGGACCATCTCAATAAACTTAGCATGCGGGAGCATGACAAAATTCTGATTGTTTCGCTTGCCGAGGTTCACACTCTGTTTCCAGTTTCTACTGGTACCAATGACAATGCGACCTAAATCATGCGCCAGACAAAAGTTGACAGCCAAACGGCTGGCCTTGTGCATCAAGTCTTGGAGCTGACAATAACGTTTGACTCCTTTTATTCGAATGTGCTCATAGTGTTTCTTACTTCTAAGTTCAGCGACTTGTTTGTTGTACTGCTGATTGATGCTCTTCAGTATTTTGCCTTTGACCAAAAACGGCCTGATTCCGGGTTTGGTCGAAACGAAAGCTGCAAAATTATCAATACCTAAATCACAGCACAAAGCTTCATTCGGATTCAAAGCGACGCTTCTTGAATTTTTACACTCATCCTTACCGACACGATAAGTCAGCTATTTCCCATCGGAATAATTCTCAGATCGCCCGTAACTGCTTCCTCCGCTTTGGCATTGAACTCCTGATGTTTACAGCAAACTACACGAATGGGAGAAAAATCGATATCTTTCCCGCTCGTGATTGTCAGTTGATAATCACGGATTTGATAGCCGTTGCGGCCGACATAGAACGTTCGATATCTCCTCCTATAGCCCGGTAGCCGAGGCTTCCCCTGAAACGGCTCAGGGTGCTTCGAGTATTCAACGGAAACCTTTGAACTGTTTGGCTATGACTTGTCCTTGCCTCTGCGCGGAAGCCGCCGACGGCATGGCTCGATAGTCACTGCCGTATTGATGCCTGAGTTCAGTATCAAGTTCTTTGCGTGTCAGCACAGGCGCCTTTTCAAAGAAACGATGTCTAAGCAGGTAGACTGCGCAGTTGCCAAGCTTGCGCGACAATGAACAAAGCTTGTGGCAGGCTTGCCAGTTAGCATTGTTTTTACGAATAACGTGTCGCTCGACTCTCTGAATCATATGCAGTTATCTACCGGTTCTCATTGTGTTTTCAATCTCAAAGCTCACTTGATCTTCGTAGTAGCTTACAGACGAAAAGTTATTTCATCAACGATCTTGGAAAGACTCAAAGAAATTTTTGCTGACTTGTGTCAACGGGATCAAGTCAGGCCTTTGGAGTGCTCGGGAGAAGAAGATCATGTTCATCTATTGATCTCATACCCTCCGAAAATTTGCCTTTCAAATCTGGTACGTAAACTAAAAACCATATCATCTCTGAAAATTCGTCCAGAATTCTTCAATCAGATTCGAAGGATGCTTTGGAGCAAACGCTTTTGGACAAAAAGTTACTGTGTAATTTGAGTTGGAGACGGAGCAACAACTGCCATTATTGAGAGATATATCAAAAAATCAACGGCCGAATTAACATTCGGCCGGCCGCTATCCATCCCCGCGCTTACGCACGGGGAATTCCGCGGAATTCGTTAAAAAGCGGGCACTACAGCGCCGTTATATTTATCTTCGATAAACTTTTTAACTTCCGGCGAATGCAACGACTTCATCAGTGCTTCAATTGCCGGCCTCTTTTCATCTCCCGCGCGCACAGCGATCACGTTCGCATACGGAGAATCTTTGGATTCAATAGCGATCGCGTCCTTAGAAGGATTTAAATTCGCGCCGAGCGCAAAATTGGAATTGATCACCGCCGCATCCAAATCGTCCAAGGCGCGAGGCAATGTCGCCGCTTCAACTTCTACGATTCGGATATTCTTAGGATTGTCAACGATATCAAGCGGAGTTCCGTTAACACCTACGCCCTCTTTCATCTTGATCAGTCCATTGCTAGCAAGCACCTGAAGGGCTCTTCCGCCGTTGGTCGGATCGTTGGGAATACCAACAGAAGCACGTTTTTTAAGATCCGCAAGATTCTTTACTTTTTTGGAGTAAACGCCCATCGGTTCGATATGAACGGAGCCCGCGGAGATTAATTTCAGACCGCGGTCTTTAGCAAAGGTTTCCAGATAAGGAAGATGCTGGAAGAAATTCGCATCGAGGTCTTTATCCGAGAGCGCAAGATTCGGCTGCACATAGTCAGAGAATTCCACGATTTTCAGATCTACGCCCTGTTTTGCCAGCATAGGCTGAACCACGTTAAGAATATCCGCGTGCGGAACGGGAGTAGCGCCTACTTTAAGTGTTTCAGCCGCCTGAGCCGCAGACAGACCGAAAATCAGAGAAAAGCCGCATGCGAGCAGGAAATTACGTTTTTTCATTTAAGTTCGCCGTTTAGAAAGAAGGAATTAAAGAACCTTTGAAGCGTTCGATAATAAACTGTTTCACCTCAGGTGTATGGAGCGCAGCGTCGAGTGCTTCAATTTCGGGGCGCTTTTCATCTCCGGTACGGATCGCAAGCATATTGGCGTAAGGAGAGTCTTTAGACTCCAGAAGCAGAGAATCTTTAAGCGGATTCAGTCCCGCAGGCAGCGCGTAGGTCTGGTTAATAACGGCGGCTCTGACGTCGTCGAGTGTTCTAGGCAGCGTTGCGGCTTCCACTTCAATGATTTTGAGCTTCAGCGGATTTTCAACGATATCGTCAACAGTAGCCATATGACCGACACCGGGTTTCAGTTTAAGCAGTCCAGCGCCTGCAAGAAGCTGAAGGGCGCGTCCGCCGTTTGTCGGGTCATTGGGGATTGTGAGGCGATCGCCTTTTTTGATTTCTTTAACGTCTTTAATCTTTTTAGAGTAAAGCGCGATCGGGGCGATATAGATGCCGGGCAGCGCAGTCAGTTTCAGTCCTCTGTCCTGGCAGAATTTTTCCATGAACGGTTTGTGCTGAAAGAGGTTTGCATCAATTTCTTTATCGGCCAGCGCTAAGTTGGGCTGAATGTAGTCTGTAAATTCAATGATCTTCAGGTCGATACCCTTTTTAGCCAATTCAGGCTTAACAAAGTTAAGGACGTCACCGGAAACCAAAGGTGAAGCACCAACTTTGAGGGTGACGGTATTGGCGGCAAAGGACGTGACCGCAAGTGATAAAGAAGAGACGGCAAGGAAACCTGCGAAGGCTCCTTTAATAAGACTGCGACGCTGCATAACAAATTCTCCAGAGATGAATGAATAATTGTTTCGATGATTACAACATTTAAAAATCTTATACGAAGGAAATTACGAATATATGAAGGCGGGAGAGAATTTTTACGAACTCATTTTTTTAAAACTCATGTAAAATCACCCCGATTTTGAGATATTCAAATTTCGCCAAATTATTCAATTTGATCAGTCTGTTATTTATCTAATCATTAGACATCCGATAAAAATTTTAAAAGAGACTCGATAGAGACACAGTCAAAGCGTAAACCGCCTTATTTTTATTTAAAAAAGGTATTAATTAAAATATTAATCAAGATTTATAAAATAGACAACTAAAAGTTAAACATCAATAAACAAACTTCTAACAAATTTCAATACAGAAGTAAACAAAACAAATTTCGATATAGGCTTTAATTCTATAGAAAGAAAATTGAGGCAAGCTCTGCTCCGATAGGGTAGAGAACACAAATCAATTGATAATAATAAGAATAGAAATTCATTATTAATCAACTTATTTATTTAAATTTAAATTTATTTAATTTACGTCTTCAAAATTTATCTAATTTTATTTTGAAGGCATCGGTCAATGATTTAGAAATTCAACACTTCAAGAGCCTTTTCCAGAGAGACTGTCAAAAAGCTACTGTACAAATTATTTATACAGTTATTTATACAGTACGAGATGCTGTATGAAATTTCAATACTTCAAGGAAACTTATAACTAGCTGAATATATGTAATTTAATTTCTTAACAATCGCTGTCAGCAAAAATAGTAAATT
The DNA here is from genome assembly GCF_059728705.1 of Parasutterella sp. St.1A3. Classification (NCBI taxonomy): domain Bacteria; kingdom Pseudomonadati; phylum Pseudomonadota; class Betaproteobacteria; order Burkholderiales; family Sutterellaceae; genus Parasutterella; species Parasutterella sp. St.1A3. Next base: position 1,338,498 of record NZ_BAAGFK010000001.1, read on the forward strand.
TTAAAGTTTATTCTTGAGAAACATTCTAATGGTTTGAAATAACAGTATATATATGGACATATTTATATCGTCGATTTAAGTGTTTATACTTGGATGAATGTATATAACTAACTGAATATGAAAGAAAAAAAAGGATTCCATGCAAATTCACAATGCGTTGTGAATAACTATTTTGTGATATCCTCAGCCGCCTTTCTGTCATAATCTTCTGGCTGCTATTTGCTGTCTCAATCGTCTTAACTGCTCACTCTTCTGCTTCGTTTAGGTTTTATTTTAAATCGTGACAATGGGTTTAAAAAATTTCAAATACATAAATAATAAGAAATTCATAATAAATATTCAGAGAAGCTAACTAAGTTATTTTGATTCTTTATTCAAATTAAAATAAATAGTGATTAAATAAATTATCTGTATAGTTTTAATATTAAAATGAAAATAATTATTTAAACTATTTTTATTTTTCTTTTATCTGTTTATTCTTTCTCTTCTAATGTTAATATCTATAAAACATTGATGATTGTTAATTAATATACAATCAATTAAATCTGTTTCAGGCCCCACTTCTCTCTTTTAGAACCAAAAATCTTGTAGTGCTAATTTTTCTGACTTTTGAATTGTGCTCTTATGAGTATTTTCTTTGACATCATGTAAAGTCTGATCATTCGATGATTTCATCAGGAAGATAAATCTGTTACTTTTTTTAATTTTGTTTTTTGGATTAAAAAAAATTGCACCGGTGTATCCGGAGGATATCTTTGTCGAAGATGAATTTAAAAATCTGATGCCGAGCAGCGGAGAAAAAACGGCTGGATTTGGGGTAGAATCCGTGCGGACAAAAAAAACCTTCTTCGGCTCTCTCTTTCCGAAGAAGGCTTAAGTGTTCAATATGCTTTCTCTCTTCGCATATCTAACAACCAATCAGGAGATATCCGTCAGCCAAATTGACTGACGGGTATATTCTGCGCCTATTATTTCCATTCAACAATGACAAATTTTGTCATATATCATTGCCTAAAAAAGCAATTTACATTTATACTCAATAATTAATCTTTAAAATAACTTTTAAAAACAATTAACTATACGATTTCTAATTGTTCAACATGCCTATTGAGTTACTTACAATTGGCAACACTAATCATCCGTAAGTATGATGTTTTGAAAAAATTATGAGTACAGTTTCCGATCTTGACACCTGGCGATTATTCTTCAAAGTGGTGGCCAAAGGCTCAATTGCTAAGGTTGCCGAAGAAATGCGTATTGAACCCTCTTCTATTTCAAGACGTCTCAATAAACTTGAAAGCGAACTCGGCACCGACCTCTTCCAACGCCGCGGCAAGCATTTAGTGCTGACTGCTGCAGGTTCCCTGGCCTTCTCTCGTATGCGGCGCGTTGTATTCGATGCAGCGTCCGTCTTCAAAGACCTTCAGGACGTTCATCACAACGAACAGAAACATATCACGATCGTCGCACCGATCGGTTTCAGCGAGGAAATCATCTCGCAGGCGCTCGGCGAGTATATCGATATGGACAGCACCGTGTCGTTTTCTTTACGCTCATTAGGATACTTAGAGCTCATCTCGCCGGATTCTTTCTCAAACTTTGATGTTGTGATCACTCCGCTCCAGGTCAATATCTCTACACGAGACTCCAAACTGATCTGCGGACTGGAGAACCTTTTAGTCGCGACACCGGAGTACTTAGCAGCCCAGAAATACCCTATCCGCAGTCCGCGCGATTTGCGTGAGCACAACACGTTCTCCTACTATTCCCAGGGCCGGGAAATGAATTTCTTTCTGCGCAAAGGAAGCGAGAGCTTTCCGCTGCATAAACACTCGGTTGTGCGCTTTAATCATCCGGGAGCGGTTAAAAATATTGTTCTTGCCTCAAAAGGTATCGGCCTGTACTGCCCAAAGTACTTCTATATTAAAGAACTGTTAAAAGGCAAGGTTGTTCCGGTTCTTTCAGACTGGACTCTGCCCCTGCAGCCGATCTATCTCAGCCGCAAGGATCGAAACAGAATAGAAGTTGAACGCTTTGTAAACTGGTTCTGCGATTTTATTCAGGACCTTCCCGGCCTTGTTTCTCCGGACTACGAAGGATATTGGGTCAGTGACTCTAACGATACGACAGTTGTATGACGGATGCGGATTATCAGTTTGTTTTATTGGGACAGGCTGAACCTTTTGAACCTTATCTCAGCGGTGAGGTTCGTAAAAACGGCTCCCTATTATTAATAAGCGAGCAGGATATTCCTCGTTCGGACAGCTCCCTTCTAGCTGCGTTTCTGACGGTTAGAAAGCCTTCTGTTGTTTTCTTTGCGCCGGAAACCAAACGCGCAGAAGTTAAGTACACGACATCTGTTTATGAAGCAATATCTCACGCCCTGCAGGACACTGACTCTCTTCTCGTGAGCTGGCACGACACGAAAACGCCTTTCCCTTTAAATGAGAATTGTCACTGCCTGACGTTTGAGCTGCCTCAGCTGCTTATCAGCCCGGATAACAGAAACTTTGTGACGGACTGGATAGAGATCTTTCTTAATAGAAAACGCGTCGTTGTAAAAGAAGACGACTATGTCGACCTTATTGACAGCCGCCTGTTGAGTTTAATGTCGATAAAAGCCGCTCTTAAAGCGCTTTCCAACCCGGCTCTGTGCGGCAGCTGCAGGATCAGCGCCAACGGCACTCCGCTTAGGTCGGAAGTCATCGAGTACATTCGCGCTTTGCTCTCAAAAATTCTTCCCGACCGCCCTCTCGCCAAGGTTCAGTATCAGCAGTTACAAACATCGCATCCGGCAGAGGAAGCCGGGAATTTAGCGTTTCAGGAGACTTTTGAAGTGATTCTTCCGAAATGGCACAGCTGCGTCGAGGAAACGACAGCAGCTTATTTAGCGCATCACAAGCTGATATAAAAAAAAGACCTCGCCGATTAAGGCGAGGAACTTAGTCGGACGCCCCAATCGGAGCGTCCGCTTACCACAGAACTACAAATTAGCCAATCTTCTTGCCCATCACATTCTGGCCGGCAACCCAACCGGATGTGTGTGCGAAACCGCAGGCGTTGCCGCCGCAGTAGAAGGCGCCGTGAACACCGGCAACTGTTTCACCGGCAGCGTAGAAGTTGTTGACCGGTTTCAGATCCCAGCCGAGAACCTGCATGTCTTCGTTAACACGAACACCGCCGCAGGAGAGGTTGTTCCACGGTTCCATGCGGATCATGTACCAAGGACCGCGGCCAAGTTTCCACTGCTGGTCTGTACGGCCGAACTGTGTATCGTTCTTGCTTTCAACAGCCTTGTTCCAAACGTCAAGCTGTTTCTTGAGACCGTCAGCATTGACACCGGACTTCTGGCAGAGTTCGTCGATAGTGTCGCACTTCCAGAGGTTCTTGCCGGCTTTGAATTCGGCTTCAACTCTTTCAGCAGGCCAGCTCGGCAGACCAATCAGAGCACCGAGTTTGATCTTCTGCAGTGTACGATCCCAACCGTCCTGGTCGGTAAGGACATAGTGGCAGCCTTCGGGCTGGAATGCTAGATGCGGTGTCACATGGCAGATACCTTCTTTTTCTGTAATGAAGCGCTGACCGTTCTTGTTAACCAGGATACCGCCGTTATTGGTGATGAACCACCAGCGGCAGTACGGGCCATTGCGGCCGTTCACAACGATACCGCAGGGGTAGGAAGCGATGTACTGCATGTGAGACAGAGGAACACCGACGTCACGAACAGCAACCATCATGGCTGTACCGTCATTCTTCGGTCCGCCGATAGCAACGCCCTTGCCTGCAACGCTCGGAACCCAGCGGTCAAGAGATTCAGGAGTACCGGTGATACCGCCGGTTGCCATAATAACGCCCTTGTTCGCCTTAACGTTCTTGGCCTTGTCGCCTTCGCCAACTTGAACGCCGACAACGGTGTTGGTAGCCGGGTCAAAGTAGAACTTGGTGACGCCCATGCCGTGGTTGATCTTCAGACCGCGTTTGTCGAGCTGTTTAACCAGAACTTCGATGTAGTCACGGCCCTTGAAAGAGTCCTGACGGTGTGCGCGAAGCTGAGAATGGCCGGCATACGGTTCAAGATGATGTTTGGCAAGACCCGCGTCTTCAAGGAAGTCGAATGCTTTGCCGGAATGTTTTGCAAAGCAGTAAACCGGTTCTTTCAGGCTCATGTAGTTGCCATAAGCCATGATGTCTTCAGCGAACTGCTGCCAGGAGTCTTTTTTGCCTTCCGGATCAGCGTTCTGCATGCGAGAGCCCCAAGCTGTGAAGAGGCCGCCGCAGAGGTTTGTAGCTGTATGGAAAGGAGACTGACCTGCGTCGTAAATAGCGACTTTACCACCGGCGTCATGAGCCTGGCAGGCAGCCATCATACCGGCACCGCCGCAGCCGAGAACAACTACGTCAACGGTGTCATCCCATTTGGCGGGAAGATTGCCGGCAGAAGTGGAAGCTGCCATAGCGGGAGCGGAAACAGCAGCGGCAGAAGCGGCAGCGGCTGTGCCAAGGAAAGAACGGCGAGAAAATTTAGTCATTTCTTATTCTCCTTTCATTTTGATGTTGAAACTGTGGCAATCATTGCATTCAAAATGAGGTTTGCCTTTAACGCTGTGGCAGTTGGTGCAGTTCTGTTCACCGCGGTGGTTGCTGTGAGGATTGGGTTCCATCTTAGCTGTCTTCTGAGCGACGGCCGCATAAGACTGATGGCACATCAGACAGTCTTTTGTCTGAGCATTGTCAGGAAGCTGAGCGTGCATCGGGCTGTTTTTGAGCTGGGCCTGAGCACTCATGCTGAACGCGGCTGCACAAAGCAGAGTCGCTGCAAAACTAAGAATAGTTTTAACTTTCATAAGTAGTTCTCCGTGGTAGAGGTGAGTCGATTCAATTAACTAAACTTGAATCGTTAAGTGAAATTTAAGCTATCGCTAAAAAAGCGACTACAGACTTAAGTAGATCGGTAAAAACCTGAATATATATTTTTATTAAATTATGATCAATTTAATTAAGATTTATTTTTCATTAAATATTCATAAATTCAGTATGTAAATAAATAAACAGAGATAAAACTATTAATATCACCCTATATAAAAATTAAAAAATAAACCGATCGTATTTGTCTTGGAAATTCACAAGAATTGGGAATTCTAAGATACGACCGGTCGGCTTAATTAATTAAAAAGCTTATTTTCTCTTGGAGAAAAGGGTTCCCGCATAGAGGACGGCAGCGCCTAAAACAGACTTCAGGAACGCGCCGATTACGAACGGAAGGAATCCAACGGCAATCGCCTTCTCTGCTCCGATGGTGAAGGAGAGCCAAAGTGCGCCGCCTGCTACAATCAGAATGTTGACGGCGCTCTGAGCAAAGAAAGAAGCAATGAAGCGCTTTCCGGTAAAGCCGCGCTGCGCTAAGAAGCCGGCTAAAGCGGCTGCAAACGGGAATACGACAAGGTAACCCGCCGTCGGGCCGAAGAAAGCGGCCGGACCGCAGAGGGGCGTCGCAAACACCGGTAAACCGGCAAAGCCAAGCAGTAAATAGCTCAGAACTGCTGAGAAACCCAGTCTGGCACCCAAAACCGCACCGATCAGCGCGACACCAAACGTCTGCATCGTCAGGGGAACAGGACCGATTGAAAAAGAAATCTTTGAGCAGGCAATTAAAAGAGCCACAGCGGCTGCAAGCTTCGCCGCAGTGAGACGATGCTGAGCGTTGAATGATAGGGTAAAGTTTTTCACTGAGTATCTCCTATGTGAGGTTGTTTACTTCACGGATTTTAGAAAATTTGTCACGGATTATCGCCTCTCATGCTACAGAATTGCTTTGTTACAAACTGACGATTTTTGAGGTGAATTTCGTTCATGCATCTCTTTATATTTGATTGAAGAATCTATGGGGAGGACGGTTTCTAATACCGTTAAAAATAATGCAAATCACCTATTCCGGCTTCACGCGTACGAATGAGCGTTTCTACAGCACCGGCGAGGAAATAGCCAATGCCGTATCCCATGGTTTAGCGTTTGTTGCCGCTATTGTGGGATTGGTTTTTCTTGTGATCTACAGCGCCCGTCACGGGAACGCGTTATCTATCACAACATTTTCTATTTTCGGCGCCTCGCTGATTCTGCTTTATCTCGCAAGTACGCTCTATCATGCGATTCCTAACGTCGAGGCAAAGCGAAAACTGCAGATTGCGGACCATTCCGCTATATTTCTGCTGATCGCCGGAACCTATACTCCGTTTATGCTGAATCTGATGCCCGATTGGCTGGGCATCACCATCTGCGCGCTCAATTGGCTGGTCGCAATATTCGGGATAGCCTTCCAGCCGTGGCTCATCAAAAAAAGCGACAAACTCAATACGTTTTTGTATCTATTCCAAGGCTGGCTGGTGCTTCTGGCGTTCAAACCGGTCATCGAGGCGCTTCCGACACAGGGTATCGCGCTGCTCGTTACCGGAGGTCTGCTCTATTCTTTCGGCACAATTTTCTACAACTGGCAGAAACTTCCCTACCATCATGCAATTTGGCACTTATTTGTGCTCGGCGGCAGCATTACACACTATTTTGCCGTGATGTATACGATTTAGAGCTCAAGGACAGTTCCGCAGCCCGCCCAATCCACGTCAGTAAAGCGAGCGGCAAGAGCCGAAGCCGCTTTAAAGCTCGTGCAGTGATTGGGACGCCAGCGACAGACTTTATACTGAGACAGTTTGTCAAGCCATTCGTCATAGTGTTCCGGCGAAACGCTGCATAAATGCGTACCGCCGACAATCGTGTCAAACTCTTCAATTCCAAAGAGCGTCTTTGCTCGCTCCAGAATATTTGGAAGTCCCGCGTGCGCGCACCCGAGCAGAAGAGACCAGCCGTTTTCCGTCAGGACCGCCATCGAGAGGTCGTCCTCAAAACCGTCCGGAACGATAGAACCTTGTCCGTCAACTTCCCAAAGATTACGACAGCAGACAAAATGCGGATTTCGCTCGTTTTTTGGTACCGTAAACGCATACACATCCGCAAGCACCGTTTCATAATCTTTTACCAGACAGTGTTTAGGCAGTGTACGGATATCGAATCCGCCGTTTCTTCTCTTTGCGTCCGCATCGCCTCTGCGTTCGGTCTGTATTCCGTCTCCTGCATAAACAACGGCTTCCTTGGCTCGATATACCAGATCCAGGATGCCGGATACATGATCATAGTGGCTGTGCGAGAGAACAATCGCCTTCAGCGCGCTCACGGAAATGTTTAAGCAGCGGAGATTGTGTTCAAGAACATGACCCGGACCGCCGGTATCTAAAAGAATTTCACCTGATTCGCTCTGAAGGTGTGCACAGTACCCCCATTCCGCAAGAAGACCGGATTTACAGCAAAGATTATCGACGACGACCGTGAGCTTCATAATTGAAAAAACTGCTGATGTTCAACAACATTCAGCAGTTTAGCGATAATTTGGCCGCGTAGGCTTTTTACTCGACGCTTTCTTTTAATCTATTTAATTTTGCGACGGAGGCGCTTTTTGGATGGAGTGTTCCATGACCGGAACGAAGGAGGAAGAACCAGCCGACAAGCATAATCAGAAGACCGGCTACGATAACAAAATTACTATCAGCTCCAACTACAGCGACAATGTAACCTAATGCGATAAGTGCAACGGACAGCATCATGTGTCTGACCGTCTTTCTTTCTAACTTTGTAAACACAATAATCTCGAAGAGTTTCGACACTAAGCATTGTACGTGAACCCCAGTAATCACGCCAATTTTTACGCGTTCAACGTACTGTTTTTTAGACTTTTTTTGTAAAAACAGCCGTTCTAACACCTTGAATATCAGCAGGTTTCATAGGTTTCATTAGTGATTTCCCGAATTGGTAGCATATTTAGTAATTTTTTAGGTTTTTAAGGCATTGAACTTCCAAATATGGGTATGTTTCATCATCCGAAAAATATCCGATTCGTCAGCGGTGTAAGAACCCTTTGTTCCACTGTATCCAAATTTAAAAAGCCCTGAGCACGCATCATAAATTCACGTACTTTAGATTTCTCGGAATGTTCGGACAGTTGATCCAGGATTTCTTCCGGGCTGAGGAGCGATTTTTTCTCGCCGATCAGACGGTTTTTCAGTAGCTGAATCGGGCAGTAAATTTCGTCATCTCTGGTTTTAAGCACCCAAAGAGCCAAAGAAAGCGCCAATCGGAGATCCGTGAACGAAATCTCAATAATTAGTCGGCAAAGTCGAATCATGAATGACTCGGGTTCAAATTCACAGTGGGCGAGTGCTCGGGCAAGTTCCGGAATACTGTCCTCTCCTGCTCTTCCGGAAGATCCCAGATATGCGGCCGCGATCTCTTCTCTAGCGTGTCCGAGATTCTCGGAGAGATCTCTTAACGGTTCACCGGAAGGGATTAAGGCACTAAAACTGTTGGCGAAGCTGTGACGAAACTGGTAGGCGGAGCCGTCGAAGGAATCTTTGCTGAGCTCGAGTTCTTTACTCATCAACCTCTGCTGTCGAGCGGCTGCCCGATGGATGGTCATATCCGGCCAGCAAAGCGCATCAATGTTCATTTCCTCGGCAAGACTCATCATGACATTGATGAATTTAACCTGAGAAGGATTGGAAGCCTCAATTCTTCTAGGGCGCCCTCCTTTTGATCCGCTTGCGGTCTGGATCTTTATGTACGGATAAGCGAGATCTCCTCCGAGCACAACACATTTACTGAGTACGAGTCCGACGGACTCTTTCGGGCGCAGTCCGAAGAACGCCATAAAGCTTAACTGAAAGCCGAGACGCACATCGATCTGAAAAGCGCGGACGATCGACTGCTCGACTTTATCAATACTGAGCGCGTTCGCTCGTGACGAAGGCATCTTGAGTTCTTTCGGGCGATAACCGGATCGCGCTATGAGGTCCTGATAGCTTGGAACTACACCGGGTTTTGCGATCCATCGACAGAAAAAGCTTAGGAAGCTTCGAAGGTTTTTGATTCTGAGTTTGATATTTTCTTCGCCGCATCCTTCAGAGGCTAACTCGTGGATTTTCCAACTGAAATAATCCTGAACATGTTTGCTTTTCAAGTCTCTCGGGTCAATGCGAAATTTAGGACAGACATAACCGAAAAATTCCATGAGAAACCGGTACCGACTCTTGGAGGTTTCGAACGACGCGCATTTCATTTTGGCTGCGTGGAAGTGGTTGTAATTTGCGCACAGCTCATTGACCACGAATCGCCATTTATGGCTGTGCCGCTCCACTCCGACCAAACACATACAGTTTCTGCGGGGAAAAATAGAATTGGTCCTTCGAACCGGTTTAACTGCGTCTTTTCTTCGGTTCAAATGAAATGAATTTTCTGCTTCGGACATTATCGATATAAAAATATTAGCGGGCGCGAACCCGCTGAAAGTTTATAAATTAAGAATCATTCGTCTTCCGGCCTACGCTAAGCGAAGCGGCCGGTATTATCCGAAGTGCGGCAGTCACACGGGAGACGGTTAAGGCGTTACGCCCAAGCATGTTCCGTGTGAAGCCATTAAGCGACATACACGGACACAGTGCTTTCCGATCCGATAAAACGAGCTCGGTCTCGTTTTAGAGAGGTGGATCGATGCTCCGACATAGGGAGCCTTTCAAAAAAAATGCTGAGGCGATTTTATCCTACCTCAGCATAAAGATTAGCTAACCTTAATGAATTATTACAAGTTTTTCTTGTAGAACTCTACGATCTTACTCCAAGGAATCGCACCTGCTTTGTTGTCGTAAAGATCAACATGACTTGCGCCCGGGATAATCAGGAGCTCTTTATTGTCTCCTTTTAAGCGTGCGTAAGCGTCTTTAGAGAAGTACACAGAGTGGGCTTTTTCCCCGTGGATGATCAGCACGGGTGTTTGGATTTCGGACGCGTATGTCATAAGCGGCATGTTTATAAACGAAATCGGCATTGTTGTGTTCCAACCCTTAGTGGAATTCACGCTTCTCGGATGGAATCCTCTGGGAGTCTTGTAATAGTCAAAATAGTCTTTGACAAATTTCGGTTCTTCTCCGGCAAGTTTATCGGGCAGACCCTGAGTTCTCTGATAGCTGCCTGCCGCATAGTCCTTAGTACGCTGAGCGCTGATGGCAGCACGTTTTTCGTTTCTGTCCTTAGCGGTGTTCTCCGCGTCAAAATAACCGTTCGCATTCACTCGGCTCATGTCATACATTGTAGATGTGACTGTTGCTTTGATTCGCGGGTCAGCGGCGGCAGCGTTGATTGCCATACCGCCGAAGCCGCAGATGCCGAGGATACCGATTTTTTCCGGGTCTACATCCTTTCTGTTTGAAAGATAGTCCACTGCGGCATTAAAGTCTTCGGTATTGAGATCCGGAGAGGCAATATAACGGGGCTCGCCCCCGCTCTCACCGGTGAATGACGGGTCAAAGGCGAGCGTAATGAAGCCGTTTTCCGCCAACGTCTGGGCATAAAGTCCGGAGCTCTGCTCTTTTACCGCGCCAAACGGACCGCTGACCGCAATAGCCGGAAGCCTGCCGGAAGCATTTTTAGGAATGTACAGATCAGCTGCGAGCGTTACACCGTAGCGGTTGTGGAATGCGACTTTGGAGTGATCCACTTTATCGCTTTGTTTAAAAACCTTATCCCATTTGGTATCTAACTTTAAATTTTCCATTTGTACCTCTCTGTTCCTTGTCTCTTTTGCCAATAGGTCTCTAAATGTCAGTACCAGAGGCGCTGTCAGCGTCAAATTAATGAACTGTCTTTTTTTCATAACTCACATCCATAGGATTGATTAAGTCATGGTAAGCAATCGCCTTTATAATTACTAATTGTTTGTTTTCATAATTTTTATAAGAATTAATTATGAATATTCGCGTCCTTCGATATTTTCTTGCGGCAGCTTCACTGCCGAATCTCACATCTGCCGCTGAGTTTCTGCACACGACTCAGCCGAATTTATCGCGTCAGCTCGCCGAACTTGAGGATGAACTCGGACAGAGCCTCTTTGATCGGAGTCAGCGCAAGCTGAAGCTCACGCCGCAGGGAGAGTTTTTATTCAAGCGCGCGAGATCGATTGTGGATCTGTTTGACCGCACTCGTGACGAGTTGGTTCATTTTGAAGGACTGAGCGGGAAAATCACGATTACGGCCGGAGAAACCTGTGCCTTTAAGTACATTGCAATGGCGCTGAAGCGGCTGCAGCAGGAGTCCCCAAAAGTTGTTTTTGAAGTCATCAGCGGACACGAACCGCTTATCGCGGAACACTTAACCAGCGGTGTTTCGCAGTTCGGTTTGTTCATTGGCAAGGTCAATACGTCTCCGTATGCGACACTTGAATTGAATGCTGAAGATCGATGGGGCGTGATTTGCCGCAAAGACAGTGTGCTTGCCGGGAGAGATAAAGTCGGTCCGCTGGACTTGAAGAATCTGCAGTTATTAGGTTCACTGCAGGTCTTTAAGCGTGAAGAATTTACCGGCTGGCTCGGATACGCTCCGGAGCAGCTTCAGTTACGAGGCTACTTTAATCTTCCTTCAAGCGCGGTACTGATGGTTCGGGAAAAGCTTGGCACGCTGCTGTGTTTAGAGCATGTCGGCGGCTACGAATCTTTTGATGATCTTCAGTTTTTACCGCTTGATCCTCCCTTAACCGCCAAAATCACGCTTGCCTGGTCGAGGGACACCAATTTAAATTTAGTGTGTCAGAGATTTCTTCAGCATGTCAAAGACATTAATGACGAACTTGCGCTGAAGAGCGAAATCACGGCTCCTTAGAATCGGCACTTTTATAAGAGACGGTCTTGAACTTCTCGGAGATTAAGATAAATTCCCGCGAAAACAGAGAGAGAGTGATTAGCCAACGGCGTGCAGTTTCGCGGGCTTTTTTATTGCATTAATATCAGTCAGACAACTGAATAAATCAGTTTCTTTCCTGTTGCTTCAATTGCCCTCTCTAGAGTGTCAATCTTCGTCTTTTGTCTCGGGTTCAGGATTCGAGTAACTTCCTGTTTTGCTACTCCTAATCGCCTGGCTATCTGGATCGGTTTAGTCCTCGTTTCTATCATCGAATTGAGAAATAAAACTTTGACGGTTTCGCTAGCAGTCAGCTCAACAGAAACTTCATTTTTTTTGGGACGTTTTACTGTAGTTGGGAAGATTTTTCCTTCGTCAACATAATCAGCAACGCAGTCAAGCAGCAATGAGTGCATATCCATTTCTGCAGCTTCCAAGCTATCTCCAAAAGCAAACGCTGACGGATTCTTGCACTCCAAAATAACCTGACCGGATTCAGGATCTCTCGATACCTCACACGGGTAAGATAATCTCATAAACGCCTCCGAAGTTGTGAAAGGCGGGGTTTCTCCCACCTGCTACTTAAGTTCAAAGACCGAGCTGTTTCAAAATTTTTGCTAAGAGTATCGGCGGATATTCTTCCGTCGGATGTCTTTTGCAACAAGTTTGTTTACCGCCGTATGAAAGCTTCAAATGCCTAGTGCCATCATCCACTTTCACTCCTTTGTCCTTAAGAGCTTTGATGAACTGGCCATATTTCATTCAAAACTCCTTAGTAACAGAAGTATAGTAAACATTTTCTAATACTAAGTCAACTTTTCCATTTACTTTTTTCATCGATGGTTGAAGAAAGCCCGTGAAGACGTTAAAAGGGAAAAAGATGTCTTTCTAACTCTCCCGATGGCCGTTAATGAGCAGCCTGAAAAATTGCAGAACTAGAGAACTAAAAATTTAAAAATCACAAAAAATCATTTTATTTCAGAGGAATAAAATGATTTTTCGTGTTATACTAGATTACCTAATTAGATAATCGATTGTAATTATGAATACGCCAAAACTGCCTCCGCTCATTATTAAAAAGAGCCCTTCGGCTTATTACGTTTACACCTATAAAAATAAGTGGGATTCCGAGAAAAAGAGAAGTTATCGAGTTAGCTTCAAGAAGGTCGGTACTGTTACCTCCGGCCAGAAGGAAGGCCGAATCCGCTGGGACGAACACTTTTTAGCTGAGCGCCCTGAATTAAGGGATTTTATTTGCCAACGCAAGGGCAAAGACTATATCTTCACTGCGGTGAGTGAAGGCGGTTTTACTCTTTCTCAAGCAATGGATGTCAAACAACTGCATGCGGGAGCCACGTGGGCGCTGGATCAGCTCGTTGCGCAATCTCCTATCGGAGAAGCTCTTAAAAGGGCCTTTCCACAGCGCCGAGACTATCTAAAAGTTTTGTCGATTGCCTACTTCATAATCCTCAATCAGGACAACAATATTTCTAAATATCCGACCTTTGCCGAGGCGACTCGTCTTCCATGGGGCGGGGCTTTGCATCCTTCCTCAATAGGCAGAGTTTTTAGGAAAATCAAAAAACAACAAATAGAAAATTACTTTTCTGCCATCCAGGAGGGATTAATAGAGCAGAAGAAAAAAAATGGGGACGACGACAGGCTGACATTGGCTTTAGATTCGACCTCCATTTCGAGCTACGCAAATAAGCTGCCAAATGTAGAAAGAGGCAGGAATAAAGACGAGGACAACCTTCCTCAAATTAATCTGCTGATGTTGGTCGAGTCCAAAAGCGGACTGCCTATCTTCTATCGAGCCTACGACGGAAACGTTCCGGACGTACAAACCGTCAGGCAGGTCATTGCTGACAACTCCAGACTAGGCATCCAAAACGTTGTTCTTGTGTCTGACCGAGGTTACAGCGGTACAAAAAACATCAATGACTGCCTGAGAAATAAAGTTGGCTTTCTGTTCAACATGAAGTGCGGGATATCAGGCAGCCTTACCCAAGAGCTCATTGATGAAGAAAGAGTTAACCTCCAGGACTTAAATCGAATGGATTGGTTTACTCAGGTCTTTCAGGTGACAAAGAAGATCAGCTGGATTTATGAACCTAATCCTGTAACGGGTCAGAGATCCACAAAAAAGACGCAGGAAACTGCGGAGCTTTACTGGCATATCTATTTCGATCGACAAATTGCTGAGAATGCCAGACAAGGGATGTTTGAGAGAATCATTCGTATACGCGAAAAGATGGCCGCCGGTAAGTCTCTCGATGAAAACGAACAAACATTACTAGAAGAGGTGTTTGTAAAACATGAGAAAGACGGCACGGTCAGCTACAGCGTCGACAATAAAAAAGTGGATCAAAAGCTCCGCTACAAAGGCTACCGGGTACTGGTAAGCGACGAAATATCCGATGCTAGAAAAGCTTGGTGCGCTTACCAGGAACGCTGGATAGTCGAAGATACATTTAAAACACTCAAATCCCGCTTGGGCTGCTCAAGAAATCGAGTCTCGGACAACGAATCATTGACTGGTAAAACGTTTGTACAGTTCCTGGCAACCTCTATTGCGATGATTGTCAGAACCAGGCTGAGAAAATACAGTGAGGAGTGCAAAAAGAATAATAGTCTGCCGATGGTGTATGACAGTGACTGCAGAGTTCTGGACTCTTTGAACAATGTAATGCAGACCAGATTCTGCGGAGGTTACTACTTCGGTGAAATCGCAGGGAAAAGACGGATGTTATTTGAAGCCCTCGGGGTTCCGGTTCCTGATGCAGAGCCCGAAAAGGCGCAGGTCTACGAAGACGACGAAGAAGAGACAGACTTCTAAAGAAGATGCCTTCAGATTAAAAGCTGAGCCTCTGCTAGAGGCTCTAGATTCTGCAATATTTCAGGAGCAGCGTCAGCAGGCATGGAGAATACGAGGTCTAAGTAAAAAGCCCCAAAAGGCATTTGCTTTGTTTGGGAGTACAAAAATTCCGAAGTTGTGACATTGAGAACGATAAACTGGAAGCTCGGTTTTTGCGCAAAAATGAACTCAGGAATCAAAAAAGTCGGTTCCGAACTTTCAGAACCGACCGTATTGGTAGCGGAGACAGGATTTGAACCTGTGACCTTCGGGTTATGAGCCCGACGAGCTACCAGACTGCTCCACCCCGCAATTATTCTGGCCTTTGCTGATGTTTTACATTCAAGCTTGCAAACTTGAAAAACCAACTTCGCTAGGAAATTGGTAGCGGAGACAGGATTTGAACCTGTGACCTTCGGGTTATGAGCCCGACGAGCTACCAGACTGCTCCACCCCGCAATCAGCTAACGGTTGAATCAATCAACCGAGATCGACACTATAACATGAGAATTCACATTGTGCAACATGACCTCCACAACGTGAACCCAAATTGCGCTCTAGGAATTGTCCGTCTTCTTGTATTTCTGCTCGCGGATCTGCTCCTGAGCTTTCATCAGCCGGTACAGACGATCTCCTTTGATTAACGGCCGAACAACAATGCGCAGGTTCGAGTTGTGCGTGAAATAACTCCATACCCAGTCAATGAAGATTAAAAGACGGTTCTTGAATCCGACAATATTCATCAGATGGATGACCAGCCAAACCAACCAACCTAAAAATCCTCCGAACACTAAACCTTTCGTTTCAACGACGGCATGATTGCGTCCGATCGTTGCCATGGAACCTCGGTCATGATATTTAAAGGGTTTAAGCGCTTCCCCGTCCTCCATCGCGAGAATGTTGTCTGCGCAGTTGTCCGCCTGCTGCATTGCCGGCTGGGCAACCTGCGGATGACCGTCCGGCCAGTCTTTCTGCTTCATGAGCGCAGTATCGCCTAAGGCAAACACGTTTTTGTATCCGCCGACTCGGTTAAATTCGTCAACAATCAGGCGATTCCCATGGCCATACATGTCTGAGCTGAACCCGCCCATCGAATTTGCGATAACACCAGCTGTCCAAAACACGTTCGCGGTGGGAATCTCTTCATTGCTGAGCCTCAGCACTTCATTCTCATATCCAAGAACACGCGTTTTCTGTTTCAGCTCAACGCCGCGGTAACGAAGATACTCCTCAGCTTCTCGAGAAGATTTCGGCTTAAATGAGTACAAAAGACGATCCTTGCCGTCGACCAAAATGATTCTCATCTTGTCAACGTCTAAGTCCGGATAATCTTTGCGAAGAACAAAGCGTCGCATCTCGGCTAAGGCTCCGGCAAGTTCAACACCGGTGGCACCGCCTCCGACAACCACAAAAGTCAGAAGCTTTTCGCGCTCCTGCATGTCGTCCGTATCTACTGCTCTTTCAAAACTCTCCAGGATGTGGTTTCTGTTGTACAGTGCCTCGGCGGTTGTTTTCAGCGCCATGGTGTTTTCTTCCAGCGCTTTGTTTCCAAAGTAATTAGTGTCGCAGCCTGTTGCTATGACGAGATAGTCATAATGCAGTCTGCCGATCGAAGTTTTGACTTCCTGAGTTTCAGCGTCGGTTTCCAAGACTTCGCACATGCGGATATGGAAGTTTTTTCTGCCGGCAAACAAGCTGCGAAACGGAAATGAAATGGACGAAGGCTCAACGCCAGCTGTCGCTACCTGATAGAGGAGCGGCTGGAAATTGTGATGATTGGTTTTGTCCAGAAGAACAATCTGAAACCGCTCATCTTTTAGCCTTTTGCAGAAATTCAGTCCTGCAAAACCTCCTCCGACAACAACGACTCGTTTGAGTTCTGCCGAGCTCGGAATATCCATTAACCGATCCATTGAAAAGTCCTCTAAGTTCTATGCGCTGATTTTTATACATTCCTATTCAACTGTCATCACCCATTCAGATGAGAACTTGTTTTCAAGTGCGAAAATCTGTAACAGACGCCTACTGCGGCACGGCTTTTTATGTTTATTAGGATCAAATCGATAACAAGTTTTAAATAACTTAAGTTCATGATTTAACTAACTCTCAGTTTTGATTTGCTTGCATAGAATTAAATTATTACAACCCCACATTCTCAAGATTAAATGACTAATTTTCAGACTCTCGCTTCACCTTATGCAGAACGGTTTTTAAATCAGATTCGTGAAGAAAGCCGTGACGGACGCGGCGTATCCCGTCAGGGTTACGGACCTCATGAGCAGTACGTCCACGATTTGGTTATTTCCGAGGCAAAGCGCCTAAATATGGAAATTGAAATCGATCCGGCCGGCAATTTGTGGATTACACGTCCCGGTAAAAACCGCAGTCTCCCCGGCATCGTTTCCGGTTCTCACGGAGATTCCGTTCCCGAGGGCGGAAACTACGATGGTCTTGCAGGGGTCTGCGCTGCTATGACGGTTGCGGATATGCTTGATCGACTGAATGTTCAGCTCGAGCGTGATTACACGGTTTTAGTCACACGCATGGAAGAAAGCTCCTGGTTTGGCAGAGCCTATGTCGGCTCATTAGCGCTTACCGGAAACCTTAAACCGGAAGAAGTGCAGCTGAGACACCGTATCAGCGACCGTACGCTTTTCGATACGATTAAAGACGCCGGGTTCGATCCTGTTGCCATGACAAGCGGAAAACCGCTTAAAGAGCTCTCCAACATTGCCGCCTTTATTGAACTTCATATCGAGCAAGGCCCCACTCTGGAAAACAATCCGACACACCGCATAGCTGCCGTTACCGGTATTCGAGGCAATCTGCGTCACAAGATCTGCAGAGTTATCGGCGAAACTGCGCATTCCGGTGCGGTTAATCGTGAATTCAGACACGACGCGGTACTCGCGCTCGCGGATCTTCTTAGCAGAATGGACAAACACTGGAAAGAATGGCTTGATGCGGGCGAAGATCTGGTCTTCACATGCGGCGTCGTAAACACTGCTAAAACCGCAGCGATTGCGATTATTCCCGGAGAGGTTACTTTCGGTCTTGATATGAGAAGCCTTTCCATGGATACGCTTTATCGATTCCATAATCTGATGCTGGCTGAATGCGATGAAATCGCTAAAGAAAGAGGCGTCCGCTTCGAATTCGACAATGTTCTTGTCTGTGAAGCGAGCGGTGTGGATCCTCAGGTTCGCGGAAGAATCGAAAAGGCCGCAGCCGATCACAGCCTTAACGCGCTCTCAATCCCGAGCGGCGCCGGCCACGACGCAGCGGTTCTCTCCAACGCCGGTGTTCCTGTCGGCATGATTTTCGTCGCTAATCAGAACGGTTCCCATAACTGGCGTGAAGCCATGAAGCTTGAAGATTTCATCCAGGGCGCCGAACTGCTTTGGCACACTGTATGTGATTATGACAATAAATAACTAATCTCCTTTTGAATCCACTGATATCCCTGTTTTTGCGGGCAGTTGAGACCCTCCACTCATCTGCCCGCTTTTTTCTTCTTCAAGCCCTTGTGTATCACTCGGAACTATAATTGCCTACTAACGTAAACCGAGTAATGAATCAAATGTATTACAAAGCACCGACATTTTTAATTGTCCAGGACGATGAAGGTCAGATTGCCTTTCAGCGTGAGGATCTGATGCGCTACAGCGGCGCGCGCGGACTTATCGCCAGCGGAGTGGTCCTGCGCCTCATTCTCGCTGCTTCCGAAGACCTTTGCCCCGGAAGCATTCCTTTCCGTAAAGAATTTAAATTCAGGACCTCCTTCCCCGGTGACGAGGTTCGAGACGGAATAGAACTTGTTACAAGAGCGGTAACACAAGGCAGATTTACCTTGGATCTTTCGATCGGACCGGATTTTGCGCCTGCGACACCGGCCGGCGGAAGAATGTATTTTGAGGTCGCCTATAAAGATAAGGCGACGTCTTATGTTCTTGATCCGAGCATCTTTACTCAGCAGTGGCTTGAAGAAGTTGTGCGTCACCAGGAAGGGAGCGTCAGCAAGGAAGCTCATGCCAAATATCTTGAGTACAAGTATCAAATCCTCGGAATGCTGCTTTCTCGTCCGGAGGTCTTTACGCAGCGTGAGCCGGTGAGCATCGATCGCTTCAAATAGATATCAGTATGGGCAAAAGAGAAATTCATTTTTGTGAAAAATGCGGCCACCCGACTAAACGGGAAATACCCGAAGGAGATACGCACGAGCGCGATGTTTGCCCGTCCTGCGGCTACATCGCCTATATCAATCCGATAAATATTGTCGGTACGGTACCTTATCTCGGCGACAAGGTGCTGCTCTGCCGTCGGGCTATCGAGCCGAGGCTCGGATACTGGACACTTCCCGCGGGTCACCAGGAGGTTCAGGAAACAACACGCGAAGGCGCTGAGAGAGAAACCGAGGAAGAAGCCGGAATCCATGCGGAGATTTCTTCTGCGCCCTACATCCTTCTGGATATTGCGCACGCCGATCAGCTTCATCTGATGTTTCTTGCGCGCATGAAAGACGAAAGCGTTAACCCCGGACCGGAAACCTTTGAAGCTAGGCTTTTTAGCGAAGAGGAAATTCCGTGGGACAAGCTCGCCTTTAACTCGGTGGAAAAATCTCTGCGCTTATTTTTTGCGGATCTGAAAAAAGGCGCCTTCGGCTTTCATTACATTGAAAAGCACACCCCGGGCAAGTTTTTATAGGATTTGCTGTCATGTCGGAGATTAAATTCATCAGCGGTGCGGACAGCTTTAAGGTTCTCAATCCGCTGAATCCGATTTACAAGCAGCGTTATGAAGGTATTGTCGCTTTTTCCGATACGCTTCGCGCAGAGATGCTTCGTGCGGGTTACGCTAAAGGCGTGTTTCCGTGGTCGGTCTCTGCGCCCTACCTGTGGTTTTTTACCGATCCGCGTTTGGTACTCGATCCGAGTCAGCTGATCATTTCTCATTCGCTTCGCAAGCGGATTAGAGACGCGCTTCAGAATGTTTATCGAAGGGACGGGATTAAACACAAGCTTGAGATTTTCTTAGACCATGCTCCGGAAGATGTCCTAAGCGGCTGCGCTGCCGCTCGCCCGGGACAGGACGGCACATGGATCAGCCGTCCTTTGAGACGCGCATATCTTGAAAGCATGAAAGACGGATTCTTTCATACGATCGAATGCCGAGTTGACGGTAAACTTGCCGCAGGTCTCATGTTTGATTCCATCGGAAGGATGCTGTACGGAGAATCCATGTTTACCGCCTTTCCCGATCTTTCCAAGCTCGCGCTTTCCATGCTCTGCTCTATCGCCCGCAGCGAATCTGTTTATATGATCGACTGTCAGGAAGCGACCGAGCATCTCATCAGTCTCGGCGGAAAAAAACTGAGCGGCTCAGACTTTTATCAATCTCTTCAGAAAGAGACCGCACGAGATCCTATTGACTGGCGACTCTATTGCGGCCGTTCACTCAATGATTGTCTCGGAATTCTCCTCTCGGATAAATAGTTTCTCTTATCGCTTTCTTTTAAATACAGCGATTTCACGGGCATTTAGGTAAAACTTTAATACCCGATTCAGACAGCGGCGCATTTGCATTGCTATACTTTTTCTATTCCGATTCTTCGGAAGGTTTATTTGTACCTACGAGAAGAACGAATCAAACATTATTTTGGAAAATTTTCGGCAAACTAATATTAACGGACCGCTATGAACGCCTTATACAAAGCCGCTAAGACCGTGCTGTTTCGCTTTACACCGGAACAGGCGCATCACATTATTCTCTCGAATCTTGACTGGATCACTCAGTTTGGTCTCCAGAAACTCGTTACGCGTCGTTTCCCTGAAGATCCTATCGAAGTAATGGGACTGCGTTTCCCTAACTGCGTCGGACTTGCCGCCGGCATGGACAAAGACGGAGAGCACGTTACCGCTTTCGGCGCATTAGGATTCGGTTCTGTGGAAATCGGTACCGTCACGCCTAAAGGTCAGCCCGGCAATCCGAAGCCGAGATGCTTCCGTCTGGTTAAGGACGACGCCATCATCAACCGCATGGGCTTTAATAACGTAGGCGCTATTCAGGTCGCGAAGAATCTTCAGAGCGCAAGAGCTTTCCGCAACAGAGGCGGCATCCTCGGCGTCAATATTGGCAAAAATAAAGTCACGCCGAACGAAGACGCGCTCAGCGACTACATTAAGTGCATGGATCGCCTCTACATGAGCGGCGACTATATCGCTATTAATATTTCTTCTCCCAATACGCCGAATCTTCGTGATTTACAGGCGGACGCCGAGCTGGATCATCTGCTCGGCGGCATCGCGGAGCACCGCCGTAAACTTACGGATCAGAACGAAGGCAAAATCGTACCGATCGCGGTTAAGCTCGCCCCTGACCTCAGCGACGACGGTATTCGTTCCGCGCTTGATATTATTGTGAAGCACGGAATGGACGGCGTGATCTGCACCAACACCACGATTACCCGTGAGCCGGTCGCGCATAATCCGCTCTCTAAAGAGACAGGCGGTCTTTCCGGCAAACCGCTCATGGAAAGATCCACCGAAGTCTGCCGTCTTGCCTCGGAACACCTTCAGGGAAGACTCCCGATTATCGCTTCGGGCGGAGTCATGGAAGCCAAGGACGCGGTTGAGAAAATGAAAGCCGGCGCATCCATTGTTCAGCTCTATACCGGCTTTATCTTTAAGGGGCCCGAGCTGATCGCGGATTGCTCTGAAGCGATCGCGCAGTGGCGTTCTCTGAATAAAGCTTAATTAAACGCCGAATCCATATGAAGTGTTTTATCGGACTGCCGGCTGCGAAAGAAGCGGTGCCCCATCTTTGCGAACTGCAGAAACGAGCGTTCTCGCTTGATCCTGCGTCTCGTATTATTCCGGCTGAAAACTTCCACGTCACGCTTGCGTTTATCGGAGAGATCACACCCGAGCAGGCTCAGCTCGTCGCTCAGGGCGTGGACATCATGACGGATTTCAGCTCAAGGAGCTGGCGCATTACTCGAAGCGGCCGGTTTGTTCGTCCGAAAGTCTTTTACGTCAGCGGCGAGCGCTATGAACCGATTTTCCATCTGGCTCGCGAAGCGGCGGAAATTCTTCATACGCTGAACATTCCTTTTGATGAAAAAAGCCGCTTTACACCCCATATTACAGTTCTGAGAAATTCTCATTTGGATGAACCCGTGGTCACGCATCCCTTTGAGTGGCCAATCCTCAGAGCAAGACTATTTGAATCCAAACTGGACGAAGACGGAAAGCGCGTCTATGTTCCGATCTAATTATCAGAAAGAGAGTCAAACATGAACGGAGTCGAAATTGTTACCCGCCCGGGGTTTTGGAATATCCCCGTATGGGCAATTATCGGGATCTACGTCATCGGAATTGCGGCCTGCGTTATCTGCGCCTTAGGCATCCGCAAGTCCTATCTGCTTTGGCGCGCGGGCAAGCCCTACGCTATGGATAAGGAAACCAAACGCCGCTGGGGATTTTTCTATCGTGAGGGCCTGCTGCAGAAACGCATCGTGCGCAAGCCGCTCGGAAGCAGACTCCATTTTTGGATTTTCTGGGGCTTTGTATTTCTGTTTTTCGGGACTGCGCTCGCCGTACTGGACTGGGATATCGGCAAACTGATTTTCGGCAAGCAGTTCCTTGCGGGCGGTGTTTACTATTTTTATAAGCTGATTTTGGATATTGCCGGCGTGGTCTGTCTGATCGGCTTGGGGATGGCTTTTTACCGACGCTTTATTAAAGAAGGCCGTCAGTTTGAAAAGTCGATGCGTTTTATTTACATTCTCGGTTCTCTCGCAGTCATCATTATCACCGGCTACATTGTGGAAGCGCTTCGTCTTGCCGCAGAGCAGCCCGCGCATGCTGTATGGTCGCCCGTCGGCAACTTCATTGCGCAGGTGTTCTACAGCGGCATGAGTAAAGAGCAGCTCGAGGCGCAGCATCTCTGGGTTTGGATTTTCCACGGTCTGATTTCTCTCGCTTTTGTTGCGCTCATTCCGGCAACCTACTTTTCTCATATGTATAAGAGTCCGACCAGCATTTACTGGCAGAGAACCAAACCGAGAGGACTGCTTGAAAAAATTGACGACATTGAGGAGCAGGAAAGCTTTGGTATTTCCAAGTTTGGTCAGTTCAGCTGGCACGATCGTCTGAACTTTGACGCCTGTGTTGAATGCGGCCGCTGTACATCGGTGTGTCCGGTCAACCGTGCGG
Source organism: Parasutterella sp. St.1A3 (assembly GCF_059728705.1). Lineage (NCBI taxonomy): Bacteria > Pseudomonadati > Pseudomonadota > Betaproteobacteria > Burkholderiales > Sutterellaceae > Parasutterella > Parasutterella sp. St.1A3. The sequence goes on from NZ_BAAGFK010000001.1 coordinate 1,361,334, forward strand.
GCGGCCCGCTTGATCCGCGAGAAATTATTCTTTCGCTTAAAAAACGCATGGAAGAAGGCTACAGCAAGTCCGAAGATATTCTTGTTCCGGATGAAGTTTCCAAAGAAGCGCTTCTTTCCTGCACCACCTGCGGCGCGTGCGTAGAACAGTGCCCTTCCCGCATTGAGATCGTCAATACCATCGCCCAGATGAGACGTTCCGTCGGTATGGAGGAAGGACAATTTGCCGAAGGCGTCGCAAAGACACTGCAGAATATTCAATCGGTGGGCAATCCCTGGGGCCTGGACCCGGACGAGCGCTTTGCATGGGCTAAGGATTTAGACATTCCGTTTGCGGAACCCGGAGTCCACTACGATATTCTGTATTGGGTCGGCTGCTCCGCTTCTTACGATAAACGCAACCAGAAGATCGCGCGTGCCATGATTAAAATCCTGCGCGCTTCCGGTCTGAGTTTCGCTGTCATGGCTGAAGAAATGTGCAATGCGGAATACGCTCGGCGTGTCGGCGAAGAGTATCTCTTCCAGATTCAGACTCAGATGAATATTGAAAACCTGCGCCAGTATACGTTCAGCCGCATTCTTGCGCACTGCCCGCACTGCTTCAATACGCTGAAGAACGATTATCCCGAGTTTGAACGCGGTCAGTTCAACGTTATTTCGCATGTTCAGTTCATTGCCGAACAGATGGATGCGGGCCGCATTAAAGCGTCCCTGTCTGAAAAAGAGCGCATTGCGGTTCATGACGCCTGCTATTACGCCCGCTATAACCAAATCATCAACGCTCCGCGCTTTGATCTGAATAAGGTTGAAGGTCTTGAAACCGTCAATCCGAAGGAATGGGGATGCAATACGACCTGCTGCGGCGCGGGCGGCGGTCAGTTCTGGACCGATACGGACGCTTCAGAGCGCCTTAACGTTATCCGCCTGAAAGCGATCGTCGATACGACCGGATGCGACAAGGTCGCAACGAGCTGCCCGTTCTGTCTGTCGATGTTTGATTCGGCCAAGTCTCAGGATAAATCACTATCTGAAATTTCAATTGCGGATGTTGCCGAAATTATTGCGAAAAATCTAAAATAATCAATAGAAGTATTAATGAATTAAAACTACCCAATGGAAAATTCCGCTTACAAGGCAAACATTCAGGTGCTTGACCGCACCAGCGCGATTCTGAGAGTTTTGACTCAGCATCATGAACCTGTCAGCCTCAAGGTCATTGCCGATGAAACGAGTCTGCATGTTTCCACCTGCTACCGAATTTTGAATGATTTGGTTCGGCTTCGTTTTGTGGAAAAAGGATCGGTTGCGGGGACTTATCGTTTAGGTCTGCGCTTTCTCCAGCTCGGCAATTTGGTCAGAGAGCGGATTTCCGTTCGAGATACCGCTAAATCCGGGATGCAGCGTCTGCATAATCTGACTCGTCAGACGGTTAATCTTTCGATTCGTCAGAATGATTCGATTGTTTATATTGACCGCATTATGCGCGAGCGCCCCGGAATTCAGGTTGTGCGCACGATCGGCGCGACCGCCCCGCTTCATACGACAAGTTCCGGCAAACTTTTTCTCTCGGAAGATTCTTTTGAGCAGATCAGAGCCTATGCGCTCAGAACCAACCTTGAGCCTTCCACGCCGAAAAGCATTACGGATTTGGATCAGCTGATCAATGAATTAAATCGAGTCAAAACACTCGGATTTGCCAAGGACGACGAAGAGCTTGAGCTCGGCGTCTGCTGCATCGCGGCGGGCATTCGAGACGATTCGGGCAAATTGGTCGCGTGTTTATCGATCTCATCGCCCGCAAATAATGTTCAGGAAGGCTGGATCAGCGAGCTCAAGCATGCGGCCGACGATATTTCCGAACATTTAGGGTATGTCGCAACACCCGGAGAACTTTACGTTCGACCGGACTTTTCCTAACAGCTTTGACGGCCTGCCCTAAAGAAGGGCTTTTTCATCATGACGCAGCAGTGCCTCTTCTGTCATCTTCCCGATCAGTTAAAAGTTCAAGCGGAAAACGCGCTCGCATTCGCAATTTTTGACGGGTTTCCGGTGAATCCGGGCCACACACTCATTATTCCGAAACGCCATGTTGCTTCCTACTTTGATCTCACCGAAGATGAAGTCCGGGCTATGCATGAACTTTTAAGGCAAATGAAAGTCCGGATAGAAAATGAATTCCATCCGGACGGTTTTAACATCGGCGTCAATGTCGGCGAAGCCGCGGGACAATCGGTTTTTCATGTGCACATGCACTTAATTCCGCGCTTTAAGGGCGACATTGAAAACCCGAGAGGCGGAGTTCGAGGCGTCATTCCCGCTAAGAGAAGCTACTGATCACAGAGCGCCTCGGTCAAGCGCCTTTTTAATTTCCTGCGATTCTTTGGTAATTCTCGCCTCTTCTTCCTGTCTGCCGTAGCGCTCCATTGCGAACTGAACAATCGCTTTGGCGAGCAGATCGTCCGGCACAAAGGAAGCGGCAACATTTTCTTCCTTGAGACGAAGTGCTTCCTCATCCGTGCCGGCAGGCATAATCGCTTCGATTTTTGTATTCAGAAGGCGCGCAGTCTCCATAATTTTGCGGCAGGTAATTTCGTTTTCCACCGCCATAATGACAAGCGCCGCATCCTGAATATGCGCCTGAATCAGGATCGCAGGGTCGGATGCTTCACCGCAGACCGCATTGATTTTGCGCTCTCTGAGTGACTCAACATTTGTGCGGTTCTCATCGATCACCACAACCGAGAGATTACGCTCAAGCAGGAGGCTGAGGATTTTCTCGCCTTTTTCTCCGTCTCCGATCAGTACGATATGGCCGCGCAGAAACTCAGAATCGACATCATCGGGCATCAGTGACATCGGATCTGTTCGTGCATCCATACGGCGGGCAAAAGCCCAGTGTTTTTTTATGAAGGCGCGCACAAAATCCGCGCTCGCGAACGCGAAAGGATTCAGAGCGATGGAGATAATCGCACCCGCAAGCACAAGGCTCATCCCCTCCTGCGGCAGAATTCCGAGCTGGATACCAAGCGCCGCAAGAATAAATGAGAATTCCCCGATCTGCGCAAGCGAAGCGGAAACCGTAATCGCTGTATGCAGCGGGTAGCGGAACAGAAGCACGAGGAAAAACGCGACGAGTCCCTTGCCGAGAACAATAATCGCGAGGACCGCCAGTACGTGAAGCGGCTGCTCAATCAGAATTCTCGGATCAAACATCATGCCCACGCCGACGAAGAAAATTACGGAGAACGCGTCGCGCAGCGGCAGAGACTCGATAGCGGCTCTGTGCGAGTATCGAGACTCACGCATGACCATGCCGGAGAAAAACGCTCCGAGCGCGAAAGAGACACGGAAAATTTCCGCGGCTCCGTAAGCAATCCCGATCGCAAAGACCAATACTGAAAGCGTAAAGAGTTCACGCGAGCCGGTTTTAGCCACTTGGCGCAGAAGCCAAGGCAGAAGGCGTTTTCCGACGATCAGCATCAATGCGATAAATCCGAAGACCCGAGCAAGCGTCCAGAGAATGATTTCCCACAAGGGTTCAGCTGCCGCGGCCTCCGGCTGAGACGCGCCCATCATAAAGGCAAGAGGCGGCAAAAGCACCAGAATCAGAACGGTCATAATGTCTTCAACCACAAGCCAGCCGACAGCGATCTGACCATCATGGCTTTCAAGCAGCCTGCGGCTTTCCAAACCTTTTAAAAGAACGACTGTGGAAGCGCAGGATAAACATAAGCCGAAAACGATACATTGTCCCCAAGGCCAATCCCAGCAATGCGCAAGCAGCGCGCCGAGCACAGTTGCCAATCCCATCTGCAGAATGGCGCCGGGAACCGCGATTTTTTTAACGCGCAGAAGGTCCGTCAGAGAAAAATGTAGCCCGACCCCAAACATCAGCAGCATGACGCCGATTTCGGAGAGCTGGCCCGCGATACCAACGTCACCCACAAACCCCGGTGTCGTCGGAGAAATAATAATGCCCGCAAGGAGGTAGCCTACTAACGCAGGGACCTTAATTCTTTCCATCACGAAGCCAAGCATCCAAGCGATCGCAAAACCAATTGCAAGCGTGGAAATAAGACTGAAACTGTGACTCATTAATATGCTCCAATTATGATGGGTTGGTTGGCTGAACCAGAGGGATTTTGCTGTTTTCGACGATTTCCTTGTCCTGAGGATTGTCGCCCTCGAGCAATTCTTTGCGTACGAGATCGCACATTTTATCCGCAAGAGCGTTGGATGCCTGAACCACCATACCAAGGTTGTCTGCGGTCATGTTAGCTGCTTCACTGTCTGTTGTTGCACGCAAAATAAACTTGATATCCGGATTCAGCAGTTTGGAAGTTTCAACCACCTTACGCTCCAGGATTTCATCGCGAATTGTCAGAATTAATAATGGGCTCTTATGTACGTGAGCCTGAAGAAGCGAGGACGGATCAACTGCGTCGCCCTGAATGGCAGTCAAACTGCTGCGTCTGAGCTTCTGCACCAAAGCATCGTCCTTATCAAGGATTACAACCGGAATGTTTAATTTGTTTAATTCATTGCAAAGTTTTCTGCCGACTTCGCCATAACCGACAACCACGACATGGCCGGTGATTTTCTTTTGTTCGACGTCATCAGGCATCAGAGACTGAGGAGACGGACGGGCGGCCGCCACGCGAAAAAGTTTACTTTTTCTTTTGAGGAAATCGCCGACCTTTTGCATACTTGCGAACGCAAACGGGTTGACCGCGATAGAGAAAATCGCTGCCGCAAGAACCAGGTTCATGCCCTCTTCCGTCACAAGACCAAGACTTTGGCCGAGGCCCGCCAAAATAAATGAGAATTCGCCGATCTGCCCCAAGCAGGCACCGAGAGTAAGCGCGGTACGCAGCGGATAGCGAAGAAGCACCACGAGGATTGTTGCGATGACCGGGTTAAAGAGCAGAATAATGAGCAGAATGCCAAGCAGATGGAACGGATGCTCCATGATGACCGACGGGTCGAACATCATTCCGACACCGACGAAGAAAATCACAGAGAACGCGTCACGCAGCGGCAGCGACTCAATCGCCGCCCGATGCGCATACTGAGATTCGCGCATGACCATGCCGGCAAAAAAAGCGCCGAGCGCGAACGAGACGTGAAAGATTTCAGAAGCGCCGAATGCGATTCCGATCGCGACTGCCAGCACACATAGCGTAAAGAGTTCGCGCGAACCTGTCTTAGCAACCTGCCAAAGCAGGAACGGGAGCACCCGTTTACCGATCACCAGCATCAGAACAATAAAGACAATCACCTGAGCAAAAGTAATCAGAAGGAGCTGCCAGAGCGGAACCGCGGTGTTCTGTGCTTCTCCTCCCAGCATTGAGGAGAGCGGCGGAAGAAGAACGAGCAGAAGGACAGTTACCATATCCTGAACGACCAGCCAGCCAACCGCGACGTTTCCGTCAAAGCCCTGCAGCAGACCTCTCGCTTCAAGCGCCTTAAGCACCACAACCGTTGAAGCGCAAGACAAACAAAGTCCCATGAGCAGTGCGTGACCGAAATTCCATCCCCAGAGATAAGAAAGAGCTGTGCCGATCAGAGTGGAAGAAATCATTTGGCAGATCGCGCCAGGCACGACGAGTCCCTTGACTTTGATTAGATCCGATAAGGAAAAATGCAGTCCGACACCGAACATCAGAAGCATGACGCCAATTTCAGCAAGCTGATTTGCAAGCGCCAAATCTACATCGAATCCGAAAACCGAAGGGGATACCAAAATACCTGCGATAAGGTATCCGACAAGCGCTGGCACTTTAATTTTTTCCGCAAAAAAGCCCAGTACGAGAGCGACTCCGAAACCGATCGCGAGCGTAGAGATGAGTGAAACAGAATGCATTTTCGGTATTGTTTGAATTAACTGCTCAAAGTTGGCTTTAAAGTTGTTAATTTTACGCAATCGGGAAAAGAAATTTTGGATAATCCCCGTTGTAAGTGAATAGAAGATTAGTTCGACAATACCGATGAATAAACCGCTCATTGCAAAAATCAACGATAAATTTGAGGCTGCGCTTTTAATTATCCAGGCGGGCGCGCTCATGGTCATTACTGTTGCAACTGCAATTGCCATTGTCGCTGAGGGTTACGACATGTTCCATTCAAGAACTATCGGGCTTGCGAACCTTCTGCTTCTGTTTCTTTTTATCGAGATTTTGTCAATGGTGCGACAGTACGCACTCGGGCAGCATGAATTAAAGCTAAAAACACCGCTGGTCATCACGGTCGTCGCAGTCGCCCGTTACCTCATTATCAATATGGAGCATCTCACAAGCAAGTGGATTCTTCTCACCTCCATTTCTATATTGATTCTCACGATTTCGCTTTTAATTTCCCGCCAAATCAAAGGGCTTCATGATGACGAGATGGAGGACTTAAAAATGTCATCAGCTAAAAAACTCCTCGCAAAGCTCACGGCTAAAAATAACAACAATGAGGGATAATTAAAATACAATTCGTGTTTGTGCCAATAGTTTTTCCTAGGGTGATTACTAAAATGTACCCAATGGATTTGTAATGAGTAGAAATCTATTTTTTTGCGCAAAGATGTCCTTTTGCGTTTAACCTAGGAGAACAAGATGGTTTTGACCAAAATTTCCGCTGCTGTTGCTTTAGCAGGTTTTGCAATGGCTGCAGGTGCTGTTACTTACACACCCGGAACCTACACAGAAAAAGTTAACGGCCACAATGCTGCTTTCAATGTAAGCGTTACCGTTAGCAAGAACAAGATTGAAAAAATCGAATACCCAGACAACCTCGAAACCATTGGTGTTGGCCGTGTGGCTCTGGACAAGCTGTCCAAGAAGATTATCGACCGTCAGTCTCTCGGAGTTGACAATGTCACAGGTGCAACGATTTCTTCCTTTGCTTTAAAGGGCGCTGTTAAGAAAGCTCTTGAAAAAGCCGGCGTTTCAAAAGACGACATGGCCAAGCTGCAGAAGAACACAGAAAAATATACGGCTCTTCCGGCTGAAATCAAGACTCAGGTTGTCGTAATTGGCGGCGGCGGATCCGGTCTTGCTTCCGCGATTGCAGCTCAGCAGGCAGGCGCCAAGGTTATTGTTCTTGAAAAACTTGGTCTTCTTGGCGGCTCCACTAACGTTTCCGAAGGCGCTCTGAACGCAGCCGACCCGGAACGTCAGGGCAAACAAGGTATCGAAGACTCGATCCAGAAACACTATGATCAGACGATGAAAGGCGGTCACGATATCGGCAACCCTGTTCTGGTTCACTACCTCACAGACCATGCTCTGGAATCCGTCCACTGGCTCGAAAGCATCGGTGTTCAGTTTAAACCGGAAGTCGGTACAGCTACAGGCGCGCTCTGGCAGCGTTCTCACTACCCTGCCACTCCGTCCGGCAATACTTACATCCGTTCATTTGAAAAGTACATCAACGCACATAAAGAAGACATTCAGGTCTACACAGACATGAATGCCGAGTCTCTGATCAAGGACAAGGCCGGCCGCGTTATCGGCGTCGTCGCTAAAGACAACCATACCGGCAAGACCACCAAGTTCATGGCTGACAAGGGTGTTATCGTCGCCACCGGCGGTTTCGGCGCAAACGTTGAACTTCGCCAGAAAGTCAATACCGGCGTCTTCAAAGACTACGACCTCGGCAAGGGCATCGGCTGCACGAACTTCAACAAGTCCGCTCAGGGCTCCGGCATCATCATGGGAGAGAAAGTCGGTGCCAACGTCATTGGTATGTCTGACATCCAGGTTCATCCGTGCGGCACACCGGGTACAGGTCTGATGGAAATGGTTCGTACATCCGGCCGCAACCGCGTCTTCATTAACAAAGACGGCAACCGCTTCGTCAACGAAGGCGCAGCTCGTGACGTTCTCGCGAAAGCAATTTTTGCTCAGCCGGGTGCTACATACTACGTCCTCGTCAACCACCTGCGTTATCCGTCTCTTGACTGGGTTGACGCCAACGGCGCGAAGATGAAAGACATGATCGACCTCGGCCGTGTTGTTTCTGCTCCGACACTTGAAGAACTGGCTAAGAAACTTGACATGCCGGTTGAAAACCTCAAGAAGTCCATCGCCGACTACAACGCTGTCGTTGCCGGCACTGCTGAAGACAAACTTGGCTTCAAGGCCAACAACAAGGCTGACAAGCAGATGACCGAAGGTCCTTGGTACGCCTGCAAGAAGGTTCCGACTGTTCACCACACAATGGGCGGTCTTGAAATCAATGACAAGGCTCAGGTCCTCGATAAGAACGGTAAGGTTATTCCGGGTCTCTACGCTGCCGGAGAAACTACAGGCGGTATCCACGGTTCCAACCGTCTCGGCGGCAACGCAATTGCTGACATTATGACATTCGGTCGTGACGCCGGTACACACGCTGCCAAAGGCAACTAATCCTTTGTCGATTAGCTAGATCTAAGTTTTGAGGGCTCCACTCGGAGCCCTCTTCCTTTATATGCTTTTTGATTTTTTATTTGTTATCTATTAAGAAGCCCTTCTATCTCTTCGGCAAGAGAAAGCAAGGCATAATCCTCTCTTGCTTTAGCGCCGATCATGATGCTTCTCGGCAGAGTCACGCTAAAATCAATCGGCATTGAAAGCGAGGGCCCTCCGCCGATGGCCCACCAGTCCAAGTAATTCAATGAGAGAACAGCTTGCGCGCCGCTCATCTCTAATGCCTCCCCAATCAGGCGATTCGCCTTCTGAGTATTGATTTGAACAAGAAAATCTAACGCTTTACCATGAGGCAGCTCCGTTTCCTGCGCGTATGTAAGCCGTTCCATTCCGTAGGGATGTGCATGAGCGCGGGAGATATATCGTTCTACAAGCGCTTCAAAAGTTTTTGGCTCTGTCTCAGACGCATATCTTTGAAGGAAGTCTGTCATATCCTTTTTAATATCCGCTGACGAGATTGTCTTGTAGTCAAATTCCACCATCGGCGCGCAGCGGAATTCTATATGGAATCCGCCATTTTTAAGCGCGGAGATCAAACGGCGGACGCTCCGACTATTCAGTGCGGCTTCGTCTCCCGGAGAGATAAAGAAGAGAAGCGTTCTGCCGTTAAACCTTTTTTTCCTGAGTGACTCCGGCGTAAAAGACTGAAAATCAAACTCGTCTTTTCCCAGCATGGACGAAAATACAGTTTTTAGCCCGCTGATGCTTCTTGCTAATACGCCCGGCGCATCAAAAGACGATGAAAGCGGAATAATGCCGCTTCTGGAGACTGAACCTCTGGTCGGCTTAAAGCCGTAGACGCCGTTTGCCATCGCGGGCATCATAAGGCTTCCTCGAGTTTCGGTTCCGAGCGCAGCATCACAGAATCCCGCCGCGCAGGCAATTGCGGAGCCGGAACTTGATCCCCTGCAGGGGTGCTGCGCCCCGTTCGGGTTCCTTCCAAAGCCGCCTAGTTCAGAATAACCGTCTTTAAGCACCCGCGTCGTCACAAAGCCCGCGAGCTCCGTCAGATGTGTTTTGCCAAAGATATCGATCTGTGTATTTTTTCGGATTTGACGAACACAAAAAGCGTCAGGCAGCATAAGATGTCTGAGCGCGTAGGATCCTGCGGACGTAAAAAAATCTTCTACGCCGATATTATCTTTTACGAGGATTCTAAGTTTTGCCGTATCCTTCGGTCTTCTGCAAAAACGCACCGCTCTGAGGTTCTCGTTGTAAGCACGAATGCGCGAAAACATTTGCTGCGCAGACAGCGGTTCATTTAGAGGATAAGAAAAGTCCTGCATCGCTTGAAGCTCCCGTTTTTTAGTCATCATAACTGAAACAGGAGCTCCACTACGCTCTGCTGCACTTTAGAAGCGGCACTCCAGAGCAGTTAGGAAACTAAATTTATTCAAATAACCGGCCTCAACCGACCAATTGAAATTCGGTGTAATTTCCCAACGGAAGCCTGTCAGCATATTCCAAGGCGATTTAATGCGCTGCTCCACATTGAATTCGCCGTTTCCGTGCCAGTTCACTGCGGAAATAATCTGCTGAAGCTTGGGCGAGAATGATAAGTTCGTCAAATTTCCGCGGAAATTCTGCTGCACGCTGTAATACATTGCGCCAACCCAAAAATTTAATTTACTTTGCGGAAGTCCGAGTGACTCGGCAGCCGGAAGCGTAAAGCGGTATCCGACTCTCGGAGAGAACGTAAAGGCTTTGATGTCGCCTTTGATAATATTGAGATCGGTCTTCGTGTAATTCAAATCGAGCAGACCAAACCAGTTACCGACTCCACCCGCAAGCGTTGTGCCTAGACCATAAGTGGTTCCCTTGAATTTCAGGACAAAATCCAGCCCGTCCATGTCGCCGATCCCTTTGATAATGTTATTGACAAAGCGATTGGTGGAACCCACGTCAATCTTAGAGACGGATTTTCCTTTGGTTCTGCCTGCAACCGCATACACATTCAAGAAAGGAAAGAGCCAAGCGTCGGCACGAATCGTTTCTGTATGGCTTCTCTGCTTCGTACTGTGAACATCAATCTTAAATAGATCGGATGGAATGTCGAGGATTGTCGGCTTGTTTGGACGGAAAATATTGTTGATTTTTAAAGACAATCCGCCAAAAGTAATGGATTTAACATCGATATCCTGACGGATATGCATGTAGTTTCCCCCTATACCGTACGGATTGGGCAGTTCATAACCGCGCTCACGCGCTTCTTTGCCGAATATCGGAAGAAAAGGATCATCCTCCCCCTCATCCGGTTCCTCCCTAAGGGTCACATACGGCGCATCCTGGATGTTGGCCAACTCAACGCCTTCAGGGTTCAGGGCATATTTGGAAGAATCAGAAAACTCTCCGGCACATGCGCACAAAGGAACGCAGACAATCGTCAGATATTTAAGAAGATATAAATTTTTCAAAGGATGAGCCCCAAAAGTAACCTTAATCGCTCGACAAAAATAAAACCTCGGGAGTCTACCGCTTCAGGATTACCCTTTTTGAAAATCAATGTAAAAACATTTATCTCGTGACCGATTATTAGCTTGCTCATTCTGACAGTTAATATGTGAGGCATCTGACGGAAAGAACTAAATTAGGATCTCTTTTTGCCGGTCCCTATGGAAATTGAAATGCCTGTGTTAGCTGCAGTGGTGGTACCGCATCCCCCGCTTATCATCCCGGAAGTCGGAAAAGGACAAGAGAAAGTAATACAAAGGACTATCAACGCCTATAGTCAGGCGATGCGTTTTCTAGCTCGTTTTAAACCTGACACTGTTGTCGTTGCAACACCGCACAGCGTCATGTATGCGGACTACTTCCATATCTCTCCCGGAAAGTCTGCCTGCGGCGATTTATCCCGCTTCAACGCGCCGAATGCTTCAATCAAAGCGAACTACGATTCCGTGTTTGTTGACGCATTGGAAAAGCGCTGTAAAACGGAGAACATTCCGGCCGGTACCCTCGGTGAACGAGATCCCGCTCTGGATCACGCGACGGTTGTGCCGCTTCTTTTCTTAAAGGATTATCTGGACAAATTTGAAATTGTCCGCGTCGGACTCTCCGGCCTTTCCATTGCGGATCACTATCGTCTTGGCGAAGCTATTTCCGGGACCGCTGATCAGCTTGGCAAGAGAGTCGCGATCATCGCGAGCGGAGATCTCTCGCACAAGCTCACTGAGGACGGTCCTTACGGTTTCAGCGCAGAAGGTCCGAAGTTTGATAACGAAATCATGGAATGCCTTGAAGACGCGCATGATGGAAATCAAGCCTGAAGTTTGTGAATCAGCAGGTGAATGCGGACACCGCTCCTTTGTCATCATGGCCGGAGCATTTGATAAACGCAAGGAGGATGCGCATGTACTTTCGTATGAAGGACATTTTGGTGTCGGATACGGCGTGGCCACTTTCGAAGGCGGAGAAGCTGATCCGAATCGAAATTATTTAGATCAGTACATCGCTTTTGAGAACAAAGCAAGAGAAGAGCGTATGAAGCACGAAGATGCGTACGTCAAACTCGCTCGGCTCAGTGCGGAAACATTCGTTCGGACGCATCAATTTGCGGGGCTGCCCAAAGATCTCCCCTCAGAGCTGTTAAATCAAAGAGCGGGCGCATTCGTTTCTATTCACGAGTATGGAAAGCTTCGCGGCTGTATCGGAACCACAGAACCCACGCAGCAGAATCTCGCGCTTGAAATCATTGCGAACGCGGTATCGGCGGCGACACGTGATCCAAGATTTCCTCCGGTTCGCCCCGAAGAGCTCTCCTCTTTGGTGTACAAAGTTGATGTTCTGTCTCCGGCGGAAAAGATTGACTCAGAATCTGAGCGCAACACTAAAAAATACGGAGTGATTGTCGAAAACGGAGATCAAAGAGGCCTTCTCCTGCCCGATCTTGAAGGCGTTGACACAGTCGCGCAGCAAATCGCGATCGCCAAACAGAAAGCGAACATCGCTCCTCACGAAGCGGTTCAGCTCTATCGCTTCACTGTGACACGGCATCAGTAATGACGAATTCTGCTCAAGTCTTATGCGATGTCTGTCCGAAGTTCTGCAGATTGAGAGACGGACAGACAGGTTTTTGTCGGGCAAGGAGCAACATCGGCGGGCAAATTATGCCGATTAATTACGGACAATGCACGTCCATCGCACTTGATCCGATAGAAAAGAAGCCGCTTGCCCGCTTTTATCCCGGCTGTTTCATTTTGCCATACGGAAGCTACGGCTGCGATTTGAGGTGTCCCTACTGTCAGAATCATGAGATATCGATGGCCGGACGCGAGATTGCGACGCGGGAGATCACACCAGAAGGTCTTTGTGATTTAGCGGTTGATTTAAGCAGGCGCAAACCCGGTAATTTAGGTGTCGCTTTCACCTACAACGAGCCGCTGATCTGCTGGGAATTTATTCGGGATACCTCTCAGCTGCTGCATGAAGCGGGACTCAAGTCTGTAGTGGTGACGAACGGCGGCATTACACGCAAGTATGCGAATTTAGTTCTTCCGCATATTGATGCGCTCAATATCGACCTAAAAGGCTTCTCGGAGGATTTTTACCGAATCGTCAAGGGTGAACTTGAGATCGTTAAGGACTTTATCGGAAACGCCGTTGAACACGGCTGTCATGTGGAACTCACCACCTTGATCATTCCTACGGTCAATGACAGTCCGGCGCTCATGGAAAAAGAGGCAGAATGGATCGCGTCGGTTTCACCCGATATCGCGCTGCATCTGAGTCGGTTTTTCCCGCGCTATCAGTGGAACAATCTTCCGATCACGAGTGCTCGGACAATCTTTACACTTCGGGACATTGCGAAGAAGCGTCTGAAATATGTCTATTGCGGCAATTTATAACCGCAAATAAGCCCGAGAATTAGAGAAACTCCCGGGCCTTTTGATTCAATCAGTTGATTGTATTAGAACTGATGGCTCATACCGACAAAGAATTGAACTGCATTTTCGCCAATGTAGTCTGTACCGTATTCGTTGCCGCCGAGGTTAAAGTGCAGAGAGCTGTCGGGGCCGGCTTCAATCGCGTAACCGGCGTTTGTATCATTGAAGACCGCTTCAACACCGCCGTAAATGCGAGTGCGTTTGGAGAGCGGATAAGCGTACTTCGTTCCGAGAGACCAAGCGTCGGCGTCCGAACGTGTCTGATCCTTCATGTAGGAGCCGGAAATCATCCATTTGCCGCCAAAGAGCGGTGTGGAGGTACCGATCTGAGCCATCCAGAAATTAGCAGAGTTCGTTTCGTCGTTAGTGAATTTCTTAGTGAACTGAACGACCGGCTTTGTGACGCCAAAGTCATAACTTACGGCTAAGTTCACATATTGATTGTTCCAAGAAGCATCCTGTCCATCAGGGCTGAACTTGCGGAACAAGTAACTTCCCATCGCGGAGAATTTACCGTAGTCAAACTTGGCGGCATAGTTATAGATATTGCCTTTGCTGTTGGAGTTCTGGCTTCCGGCAGCGTTCTTATGTTCGCCGAGGGAGACATAGAAGAAGTTTGTCATACCGAAGCTTGTCGGCAGAACATACATAAAGGAGTTGTCCGAGCGAACAAGGTTTCCGTCCTGACCGGTTACAGATGTTCTGCCCGGGAAGAAATATGGAGAATCGGAAGAGCCGAGACTGAGTTCGGTCGGGTCATACATTGCAAAGACTAAGAAGTGCGGTGTGTACTGACGGCCGAAGGATAATGAACCGTATTTGCCGCGGATGCCGAGATTTGCCTCGCGGCTGAAGGCTCTGCCGTCGTTGCCGAAAGTCTTGCTGCCGTCATCTGTAAGGAAGGCCTGATCAAGATTGAAGAATACCTGAACCCCATTGCCCAGGTCCTCAACACCTTTGATGCCAACATGAGAAGCACCGGCGCCGCCGGACATCAGAGCGGATTTCCATTTGCCGCCGGTTGAATTAACGGCAACAAATTCATCAACCGCGCCGAAAACTTCGACTTGTGCTGCTTGAGAAACAGAAGAAATCGCCATAAGAGCGGCTGCTGCAAGAAGTGTCTTTTTCATTGATTTTCTCCTAGGGGGATGAGTATTGGATTCATTTTATTTATAGGTCGTCTGCAAGAGTGTTAACTGTTAAACAGTATTAAGCTGTTTCGCTGAAAAGTGTTGTCTGCTTAACACTTTCGTATGAACCTCCTCCGTAATATGGATGATGAAGCACCTTCTTTGCAGTCTTCACAGAACCCTCAAATAGACGACGAGGAGATATATACGAATGACAATCCAATCTCAAGCATTAAAAGCGCTGATTGAAGTCGGAAGCAACCCCTATAATGCCGAACTTCAAAACTTTATCCGCAAAGGCGGTAAAACCTGCGGTTTTCTTTTCCAGGAAACTCCTGAAGAAATTATCACTGCCGCAGGCGTAGTTCCTGTTTACATTCGAGGCACTAAGTCCGAAGGTACAGAAATGGCTGAAGCCTATTTCCGCCAGCTCACCTGTAACTATGTCCGCAACACATTCAATGAAATTCTGGACGATAAGTGGGACTTTTTAGACGGTGCGGTTTTCTACAATCTCTGCGACCATGCCAGACGCATTTTTGACAACTGGCAGACACTGCCCGACAACAAAACCTATCACTTCATGTATATTCCCAAAAAGAGAAGTGACCTTTCGAAGGACTTTTATCGTCAGGAAATTAAAAAACTGATCGAAGCGACAGAGAAGCATTTCGGCGTAGAAATAACCAAAGAAAAGCTTTCCGAAGCCATCAAACTTCATAATGAAATGCGCCGTCTGCAGAAAGAAATCTATGATCTGCAGAAAGAAGAAAAAGTTTATCTGGACGGTACTGAGCTTGCCATGGTCATGATGGCCGGCGTTTCGATGCCCAGAGATAAATACAGCGATCTTCTCCGAACTTTAATCTCAGATTTGAAAGCTCAGGGTCCTCAGATTGAACCCAAAGTCCGTCTGCTCTACACCGGCGGCCACGCGGACAATCCTAAGTTCTTTGACCTTCTTGAGCAGCAGGGAGCGGTGGTTGTCGCCGACAACGACAGTTTCGGCACACGCGCCTGCGATGTCCTCGTGAGCGAAGAAGGCGATCCGCTTGAAGCGATCATTGAGTACTACTACCAGCAGAAACCTGCGGCCACTCGTCAGTTCGGCACACATGAGGAGCGTCTTGCCCGTCTTGATCAGCTGATCGAAAACTATCGCATTGACGGCATCATTTCTTCACGTCTCTTTATGTGCGACATTTGGGCCTTTGAGCAATTCCTCATGCGCAATCACCTGCAGAAGAAGAATTTCCCGCTGCTTGAACTTGAAGTGGACTACAACCCGGAAGGCGAAGGCCAGATCCGCACGCGTGTTCAGGCTTTCGTTGAAAGCGTCTGTGACAAGAAGAACATTTAAAGGAGAAGAACATGACCGAATATGTAACCGGTAACGAAAGAACACAGGAGTACATTGACCGTCTGACGGGACTCCTTCAGTTCTTTGAAACACTGCCCCAGGAAAAGCGCAATCCGGCGCAGGAAGCTGTTGTTGCCCTAATGCTTGATCACAACAAGAAGGTGCTTGACCATTCCGTCAACCACAAGCCTCTCATGTGCACGTGGTACGGCAACTGCCAGGAAATTCTTTCAGCCATGGGCATTGCCTACTACAACCCCGTGTTTGATCTGATGTTTCACTTAGGACTCACGGATTACGCCGATGCGAAAGAATGCGACAAGTTCAATCTGGATGACAAGATCTGTTCGCTCGTTCGCTATGCCGTGTATTCCATGCAGAACCGTCTGCATCCGAAGCCCAACTGTTTTATCGCTATGACTGAGCCGTGTGACGGTCAGCTCATGCTGCATCAGGCGTTTGCCCAAACCGACTACTTAAAAGATGTTCCGGTTTACTGCATTGACCCGAGCTACGGACATACCGACGAGGATTTCCGGTACGTAGCCCAACAGCTCAAGGAAATGATTCCATTTATCGAAAAGCACACCGGTGCAAAGTTCGAAGAACAGAAGCTGCGTGAAGTCGTTGAAGAAGTCATGAAACAGGATGAAATCTGGCGCGAAGTCAATGACCTGATGAAAGCATCTCCGACTCCACTTCCCTCCTTTGCTGTCGGTGACGCCTTCTGGGCGCTGACACAGCATCTGCCGAGCGGAGATCCGAGATCCACCGCCGTAATGGCTGCGGTCAGAGACGCTGCAAAAGCTAATGTGGAACAAGGAGTCGGCCCTGTCATGAATGAACAGGTTCGCATCTTCTGGCCGGATTTAAATCCGCTTTGGGGCGATAAGCTTGGTCAGTGGCTGGCTGAAGAATGGGGCGCAGTGATTGTCAGCTCGTTCCAACAGAATACGCCTTACACCAAGATTGATACCACGAACCTTGATACAATGCTCTTTGGCTTAGCCCGCAGAGCCGTCGCAGAGGTTCCGATGATTCGTCAGGGCCGCGGCTGGGTCGACGTCTTTGTTGAAGACCTGACTTCTTCTATCCGCGACTACAACATTGACGTCGTGATCTTCTCTGGTCATATGGGACACAAGGATCAGTCAGGAGTCGGTCAGTTTATGAAGAAAGTCTGCCGCGACATGAAGGTCCCGGTACTCACCGTTACAACTTCGCTCTTTGACGAGCGCTACACTCCGTTTGACAAACTTAAGAGTGATATTTCGAATTTCCTGAGCGCCAACGGATATAAGAAGCTTTCGAAGGCATAACACAACGTGAACAAGGAGAATTAATAATGATTTTTGTCGGCTGCGATCTCGGCTCTACCACAGGCAAAATCGTTGTTATGGACGAAAATAAGAAGGTTTTAGCTTCTTCCATCGTCCGAAGCTCCCACGGACCGCGCAAGACGTTTGAAAAGGCGGCTGAAGAAGCCGCCAAAGCGCTCGGCATGACCGGGAGCGAGCTGATTGACAAAATCAACAGCGACGGCTGCATGGTGACGACTGGTTACGGCAGAAGCAATTTGGAAGGCTACACGGATGAAGTTTCTGAAATCTCCTGCCACGCAAAAGGTGCTTTCTATCTGTGCCCAACCGTTCGAACCATTATTGACATTGGCGGGCAAGACTGCAAAGTCATTTCCGTTGATGAGAGCGGTAAAGTGCTCGACTTTCAGATGAATGACAAGTGTTCGGCAGGAACCGGCCGATTCTTTGAGGTCATGTCGCGTGTTCTGGACATGCCGCTTGAAGAGATGGCTGAAGAGGCGCTGAAATCCAAAATGCCGTGCAGCATTTCCAAGCAATGCAGTGTTTTTGCAGAATCTGAGGTTATTTCTCTTGTGAACAGCAACGTTCCAATTTCTGATATCTCCGCCGGCATCCATGAATCTATCGCCAGACGAATTCACGGGATGGCATTTAAAGTTGGTATTGAAGAAGATGTTGTTCTCACAGGCGGATGCTCGGGAAACAAGGCGCTTAGAAAGCACCTTGAGAAGCGTCTGCGTCTCAAGCTTGGCGAATTAAGCGTTGATCCGCAGCTCATGGGCGCGCTTGGCGCGGCGCTTTTCGCGCTTGAACATCATCAGGAAGCGCTTGGATAATGACTGCCGCCATCGACATTATTGTTTCTGATCCGAAAGAGGTAGATCTTTTGAAGGGTGCCGTTTTTGCCGACGGCACACTCTCGGAGGACTTCGCTCGTTCGCTCGAAACCAAGTCGAACTTCGTGCTGCTTTCAGACGCTGCCATTGATCTTGGGGGGCCCGGCCGCTCGGCAGTGTTTTTAAAGTATGACACTATCGCAGCGCCGGACTTTGCCGCCGCTTTGATCTCAGATATTGAGGCTGAAGAACTCGGACTTTATCTGCGCGTGAGCGGGAAGAATCTTAATGATGAGCTGTTTTATTTAGTCGTTCAAAATTTCCGCTCATTTTTAAAAGCGACCGGTGTTATGGTCAAAGGCAGCGAAGACGAGCTTTGGGTTCGCATCAGCAAAAAGTCGCCGCTCCTCTCGGAGCGCCCTCTTCTAAGGCTTGCACAACTTCTCAGCAAGCGAATCAAGGACGAGTTTCAAGAGGTCACATCAGTCGGTGTTCTGATAACTCAGGGAGAAAGCGGATCCTACACACGCATTAAAAAATCCGCGGAAACCTACAGCAAAAAGTCAGAGACACTGAAAGCCAAAGTCTGGGAGCAGCGCGGCTTCAACTTTAACGAATGTCATGTTCTGGGACACTGCGGCAAATGTTCGGATAAAAAGCTTTGTGCCAATGTCCGCAGAATTGGAAGACTGAGTGAAGTGCAGCGAGAATCGGAAAAGGAATAGTAGCTATGCAAAAAAGAGTGATTGCCGTTTGCGGCAAAGGCGGCGTCGGTAAGACAGCCTTTACAACACTTCTGACGAAAGTCATAACCGAAGATCAGTCCGCGGGCAAACTGCTGGTTGTAGATGCGGATCCTGCACTAGGACTGCACTATGCGCTCGGGCGCGGCTCAATCAAAACGATTGGTACGGTTCGCGACGAAATCCTGCGTGTCGCTGAAGAAGGCAACCGACAGGCTCAGGAAGAACTTGCCGACCGTGTGGACTATTTAACCGCCCAGGTTTTAGATGAAGGCAAAGATTTTTCTTTCCTTGCAATGGGCCACATGGACTCCAAAGGATGCTTCTGCTCTGTGAACGATCTTTTAAAAGGCGCGATCGGATATCTGACCGGTGAATTTGACACAATTCTGATCGACGGAGAAGCGGGCATTGAGCAGATCAACCGTCAGGTGGTTGAAAACATCGACACTCTGATTGTTGTGACCGATTCATCTCTTCGCGGAATGAAGACCATTTCTCATATTAAAGAGATGAAAGATCAGGGCCTTTTACCGTTCTGCAAGCGACTCTGTGTTGTCTTTAACCGCACTAAGAACGATGTATCCAAGCTAGAAGCATTCGCCAAAGAATTGAACCTGGAAGTTCTCGGGTGCGTGCCGGGAGATGACGAGCTTGAAGCATTCGACTCTGAAGGCAGAACGCTTTTGGAACTGCCCGACAGCAATCCCGCTGTTAGGGGTGCGCAAGACATTTGGAAAAAAATCTAATTGAGGCGGAACCGGGTCCTGCACCCGGTTTTTTATGCGTCCGCCTCCCACCAATCATAGAGATGACGGAAGATATTGCCGTGGATCAGGAATATTCTTCCGTCTTTTTTAAAAAGTCCCCTGCTCTGCCAATCGCTCAGAATTAACGAAACGGAAGTGCGGCTCGCAGACACAACTTTTGCGATCAAGACGTTGGTTAATGAAAACGGCAGCGGATTCCAGTCGTCCAGTTTTGGCGGGTAATATGCTTTTATCAAAGCATGGAAGAGCGCCATCAGTCGCTTTTCCACGTCCAGTGTAAAACATGCCAGGAGTGCTTCAATGTGGCTTTCCTGCTTTACAACAATGTTAACCGCCTGCTGTTCCAGAATTTCTTTATTAGCGGAGATAGATTCGTGCCAGACGTGATACGGCAGCACCAGCCCGGTACCCCCTTTTGCCATATAGGCGCTGACATTAGCGATATTGCCGCAGAATGCATCAATATCTCCGACCGTCCGGCCCGGCGGAATAATGCTCATGATATGTTCTTTATCGAGACTATCCCAGAAGCGGTAAAGACAGATTCCGGAGAGCAGAAGCGTCACTTCGCCGGAAGGTGCGCCGTGAAGCAGTTCTGATCCCTTTTTTAGTGTTGTGCGCCTTCCTTTTGCATAGAAAATTTCCTTTACCAGCTTCGGCGCCTCCGGGTGAATCCACTGTTCTCCAAAAAGGATTTGTCTCATGTTTATCTCCTAACAGTTTGAGAGTACAAAGCAGCGAAAGATATGTAAATTAGTCATATCCCGATAAAAGTGTTAAATAGTTGGCGTTTTAAGCGGTCCTCTATGCGGAAGCGTCAGATATTTAACAGTCTTCTAAAACGGACTTGAATAACATTTGGCTGTAGGTTCAATTCCCTAAGGAGACAGTTAAAACCGCGGGCATGATTGCGCTTTCTCTTTATTTGAGCGCCATGGTCTGTGCCGCAGAACATGAATTAACTACAGACATTTTAGTGGTAGGCGCCAGCTCCGCCGGTCTTTCAGCCGCGGTTCAAGGCGCTGAAAGCGGCAAGAAAGTCATCCTGCTTGAGAAAACGGCATGGTGGGTGGCTCTTCCGCCTTTACCGAAGGATTGTTCGCGGTTAACTTGCTCCATTGGCTCTAAATAAGCAAAAACCTCGCTCGGCCTTATGCGTTGCGAGGTTATAAATGAAGACTAAAGCTTAGTGATGACAGCAGCATCCGCCTGCTTCGTGACCTTCATCATGGCCATGACCGCCGCATCCGCAGCCGCCCTCACCGTGTTCATGGTGGCCATGTCCTCCGCAGCCGCATCCGCAGCCCATCCCGGCAGGCTGCAGTGTTCCATCAATCAGCTGCTGAATTGCTTCATCGGGATTTCCGCTCACACCCGGAACAACATCAATACCAAGCTGCGCAAGTGCGATAAGCGCACCGTGCCCGATGCCGCCGCAAAGTACGGCCTGAACGCCCTGTGCTGCTAAAAATTCAGAGATAGCCTCATGGCCGCTTCCCTGTGTATCCACAATAACAGCTTCCTGAACACCCTGAGGAGTCACTTTAAAAATCTTAAACTGAGGCGCTCTGCCAAAATGCTGGCAAATTTCTCCATTCTCGTAGGGAGTCGCGAATTTCATGTAATTCTCCTAAATTATTCAGCGTTAAAACGTGCGGTCCATTTTAACAACACTGACGCTTCAACAAATTAAGCCAATTTTATAAAAAAGATTAAATGTAACGAACCGTTATATATTGATACGGCTGAAATATTTGTGTATCAGACCGAGCAGCTGATTCGGGATTTAGGGATCAAACGAAACTAGAATCAGGCTTTAAAAATTCCTCTTGTCAAACTCTGTAAAATGAATGCAATTGATCGTTTTTTTAAGATCTCTGAGCGAGGATCTAATGTAAGAACCGAATTCCTCGGAGCGATATCGGCTTACCTTGCTGTCTGTTACCTATTTATAGTGGTTCCCGGCATGCTCTCTGACGCCGGTATGCCGATTGCGGATGCGACGGTGGCAACAATTTGGGCGGCGATTCCCGGAACCGTTATGATTGCCTTTATCGCGAATTTCCCGATCGTGGTCGCACCGGGCCTGGGAATCTCAGCGTATTTCGCATATTACGTCTGCGGCGCAATGGGACTTTCGTGGCAAGCGGCGTGCGCGGCCGTCGTTATTTCAGGCTTTGTATTCTTCCTGCTTACCGTGACCAGGGTTCGACAGGCGATCATACAATCCATACCGCTGGATCTAAAGCTTGCGATCGTTGCCGGTATTGGCGCGTTCATCATGATTATCGGTCTGAAAAATGCCGGGATTGTCGTACCGAACCAGTCCACCATGATCGGACTCGGCAATATGCTTGCTCCGCAGGCTTATCTGACAATTCTCGGCGTGATTATCGCAGGTGTTCTGATCCATAAAGGCGTGCGTCTGGGAATGCTGATCGCGATCCTGGCAGTGGCTGTATTGGGCATAGCTTTAGGCGTAACGCCCACCGACGGCATCTCTAAGATGTTCTCCACCGATTTTAAGATTTTCCCGACTGAAACGATTTTCCAAGTTGACTTCAAAACCATGATGACCGTCGGCATTGTCGGTGTGCTTTTCTCCATTACTATGGTTGACCTCTTTGACAATATGTCGACGCTGATCGGGCTCTCCTTCCGAGCAGGATTTATGGGCAAAGGCGGCGAGATCCCGGGTTTGGACAAAGCACTGATTTCCGACTCTGTCGCGACGATGGGCGCAGGTTTAATCGGCACACCAACCTCTACCGCTATTTTGGAAAGCGCAGTCGGCATCGAGGCGGGTGCGAGAACCGGTTTATGCGCGCTTTTTCTGGCCGGGTTCTTTGTCCTTACACTCCTTATTACGCCGGTGCTTACGCTAGTTCCTGCCTTTGCGACTGCTTGCGTGCTGATCCTTGTCGGCTACATGATGATGCAGGGAACCGTGACGAAAATTAATTTTCACGATATTTCCACAGGCGTCCCCTGCTTCTTCACGATCTTCATGATGCCCTTTACATTCAATATCGCTACCGGACTAGGTTTTGGCGTTATCAGCTTTGTGCTGCTCAAGCTTTTATGCGGCAAAGCCAAAGAAATTTCTCTCACCATGGCAATTCTTGCGGTCGTTTTCTGCGGCATTCTTGTGTCTCACTAAAATGCGCCAACTTAGATAAAATTGCGCTTGCTTCGTTAGACAATAACGAACATACAGATTTACTGAAAAGGATGTTTAAAAATGTTGGAAACCGCTGTAGAACTTACTCTTGATCAATTCGGCAGCACGCCGATTGAACGCGTTGAAAAAGCGCTCGCTGATCTCAGAGCCGGCAAAGGCGTATTAGTGCTGGACGATGAAAATCGTGAGAACGAAGCGGACTTAATTTACTCTGCGGACCATCTAACTGAAAAGCAGATGGCACTTATGATTCGTGAATGCTCCGGAATCGTCTGTGTTTGTCTTCGTGATGAAGACTGCAAACGACTGGATCTGCCTCAGATGGTTCAGAGCAACAGCAATACGCAGGGAACCGCTTTTACCGTTTCCATTGAAGCCGCGCACGGCTGCACCACCGGTGTTAGCGCTAAAGACCGAGTCACGACCATTAAGGCGGCAGCGAATCCCAAAGGCAGACCCGAAGATCTGCTTCGTCCGGGGCATGTCTATCCGCTTCGCGCTCGCTCCGGCGGCGTCCTTGAAAGACGCGGCCACACGGAATGCACTGTTGATTTGATGCGACTTGCGGGGCTCAATCCCTGCGGCGTGCTCTGCGAGCTCATGAATGAAGACGGAACCATGGCCCGACTTCCTGAAACGATCGCGTTTTCCAGAAAACACGATCTGACGGTCATTACGGTTGAAGACCTCGTGACATACCGAGAGGCTAAGAACCTTTAATCGGACAAAAACATCTTTCTGAGCCGCTTCTTTCTTACAGAAGCGGCTTTTTAATTTGCAGCCGATTTAGGTTTAGCAGGAACGCAGGAAAGGATCACGACGTTGGATAAAACCATAATGACACCGAGTGTTTCTAAAAGGCCTAAGTGCAGATCCATAAACATCACGCCGAATAGGAAGGCGGAAAGTGGTTCAACACAAACGATTAGACCGACAACGACCGGCGAGAGATATTTAAGGCTGTACAGATACATCCAAAACGCAGCAGCCGTTCCGAAGACCACAATAAAACCGAGCGCGAGCCAGCTGTTTGGTGTCAAAGAAAGCATCGCATCAATCGGACGCAGCGCGATAAATGAGGCGATTCCGGCAGCAAAGATACCCCAGCTCACCACGGGCTCTACGCCGTATTTTTCTATGAGCGGCTTAGGCTGTATGGAATAAATCACTGCAAATACCGCGGAAACGAGACCCCAGAAAACCGTATTCCAATTAAAGTCAAAACTGGTTAGATCTCCTTTTGAGACGATAAAAACAACTCCGAGAAATGAGATGACACAGCAAAGCACTTCAATAGAAGTAAAACCTTTCTTGCCGCGAAGGTATAAATAAATTCCGGCAAGCAGCGGAACCAGTGCAAGAAAAATCGCTCCGGTACCGGCGTTGGAATAATAAATCGCAAAAAAGAACGTCAGATGCGAGAATAGAACTTCAAACCCGCTCAGCGCAATACCGAGTACAGCTTTTGGAGCGTAAAATACGCTGAGCATCTTTTTTCTGACGAAAACCAGATTTAGCGCAACCAGCAGGATACCCGCAAGCAGCAGCCGCATTGAGACCAAATTTAGTGGTGTAATGTCGGATGTTTCAAAAAGGTACTGAACGCAAACGCCCATAGCGCCCCAAAAAATACTGGCGAGTATGGCTAACAAAACCGCAAAAAGCGATTTTGCTCTTTGGTCGTTATTTAATTTAACAGCTGCTGTGGTATGAGACATTTTCAACTTCACTAATTTTTTTGTAATTCTGCCTTAGTAAAGCGGCCTTAAACAAAATCGAGCATAAAAATAGCCCGACCGGCTGACTGAACCGATCGAGCCTATATTTACTTACTCGGTATTACTTCAGAAAAACTCCTGCGTAATTTCCAAGCCATCCGTCACCGAACACATTGTGCGCATAGTGACGAATTTCTTCGCCAGCCTGACGAAGTTCGAGTTCGTTTTCAAAGTTCATGTTGTCCGCGCCGAAACCAAGCATATCGGTGACAAACAAAAGCGTACGGACGGATCCGTCTTCTCTCTTAACAGGCGCCATCAGGAAGAAATCATTTGCCTGAACATTCGTGCGGTCTGCGCCGAACATCTTGAAGTAGTCATTTGCCTTCAGCATATCGCGGCAAAGGATAATCTTTGGAGACTTTTCTTCTTCAGTCTGACGGAAGAGCGCGCCTCTGGTTTCAATTAAGAAATTGATGAAATCCTTAAAGGTCGGCAGTCCTGTGTATTCAGCCATTGTGACGACGCCTTTATCCGTCTTGACGGCAGGTTTCTCGATCCAAGCCTGCGGCTCGAGCAGACCGATACAAACCGGAGAGGCAGAAAGCATCAGGACGGGCTGCTGTTTTTCTTCTCCGGCTGGACTAAATACTTTGCCTACCTGAGAAGGTTCATTGCCGACAATTGCATTCACCAAACGACCAACGGATTCTGAGAACTTACATCCGCACTGGAGGGGACGAAGCAGCTTGTTTACATCGGTTTGAGGATTAGCAAACTTGACGGTCGGGGCCGTCGGAAGATCACATTTAAATGAATGGTCGCAGACGAGCCAGATCGGAGCATCAGGATTTCCGCCCATGCATCCGGCAAAAGAACTTACGAATTTGGTAAAAACTTCAGGTACTTGAACCATTTTGAACTCCTCCAACAAAATTTTCCTTCCTGAGTTTCAGCACTCAGGCCAGGATTCAATACATATTGCGGTGCTTAGGCACGTTCTTTTTATTTGCTGCAGCCGCAACCGCAGCCGCAGTCAGTCGCAGCCTCAACTTCAGCGTCCATCAGAGCTTCAGTTTCGGCCTGCTCGGCTTTTTCCTTTTCTTTCTTTTCCGTCTTTTTGCTGACAGGACCGCAGTCGGTAGCCGCTTCGATATCAGCGCCCATCAGATCAACGGTTTCCTGCTGCTGTTTTTCTTCGGCGAGTTTTTTTACTGCTTTGTTCATCTAAAACACTCCTTTTTAAAAGATGCTTAGACTTTATTCTTTTCGGTGGGTTAGTAACTTCGGACCGTGCTAAAAATGGGAACACGGCGAGAGGGACAATGAAAAGAAGCCGTTACTTCTTTTCATTTTTCTGAGCTTCGTCAGAACTAAAGTGTTCTTTGGCGTTCTGCTCCTGAATTTTTTCTATTTTCCGTTCCTCATCCGGAGAGTGTTTGATTTTATTTTGACCACTTTCTTCCTTTAGATTCTGAGCTATTGAGTGAAGCGTGTCTCCAACCTTTTGGGCTATCGATCGCTCCTCTGCAGCAGCCTGAATCGGCGCTGCGGAGAAACTGAAGAAAACAGCGGCAAGCAGTGTCAGAGATAATTTTTTGAGCATATATAAAACCTCTATGCGTTAACTCAATTATTTTTATACAGGGTTTATACTTAATAAATCTCATAGATATCCCTTTAACTTGTAAGTTATTAAGACAGCCACGCCTCTCTGAGCTCATGAATATCAATTTTTTTGTCTTAATTTCAAACAATTCTCAAAATGCTTTCTCGGCTTAATTTTTTACAACTTATTCGAGACATAATGAAAAAATAAACTCAAAACATATAGTAAGGATTAAACATGTCTACCCCTCAGCTGCAATCAGCGTTCAAGCGAAATATACTGGGCGTGATGATTGCTTACCTCGCTGCAATTGCTCTTGGCGTGATCGCAGGCGTGTGGCAGGAGCCGTATGTTATGACGGCCGCTCACTTCATTAGTACTGTTTTTATTCGGTTATTTAAGTTCTTAAGTATTCCGATTATATGTGTTTCCATTATTACTTCGCTTTCAACCCTTTCTCAAAATAAAGAAGGCGGAAAGATTTTTAAGCACACAATTTTTTATACACTTCTGACGACAATTCTTGCCGCGACGCTTGCAGCTGCGCTTTACATCATCATGCGTCCTGCCAATGTCTCCGTCTCCAATGTTACGAGTGAGACCGTCCACAAGATTGCGAGCGTTTCTTACCTTGATTATTTACAGAACATTGTTCCGGACAACTTTGTCACGCCGTTCCAGACAGCTAACGTTCTCTCTGTTCTTTTAATTGCTGCCGCGGTCGGTATTGCAATTTCGAGACTCCCGAATGGCGACAGCCAGGATATGATGGTCAAGTTCTTTTCCGCGCTGCAGAAAGTTTTATTTGAATTAGTGAACTGGCTAATTTTGGTTTTGCCGGTTGGTATTTTCGGGTTTGTGGCCGTGCTGGCTCAGGAAGTGTCTCACGGTATGGATTTAGGCGGCCTTGGCACCTATTTTGCAATTGTTATTGCCGCTAACCTGCTGCAAATGTTTGTTATTCTTCCGGCGTTTCTTCTTGTCAAAGGACTTAATCCAATCAAGGTTGCAAAGGGCATGTTTCCTGCGCTTACGCTTGCGTTCTTCTCAAAATCTTCAGCCGCCACTCTGCCGCTTACGATTTCAAGCGCCGAAAATAATCTGCACGTCAATCCCAAAGTCGCAGAATTTGTTCTGCCGATGTGCACGACCATTAACATGAACGGCTGTGCGGCCTTTATTTTCCTCACAGTTATTTATCTCATGCAGAATGCGGGCATTGCGATTACGCCGGGTGTTATTTTTGCGTGGATTTTCATTGCGACGCTAGCGGCTGTAGGCAACGCCGGAGTGCCGATGGGCTGCTTTTTCTTATCAGCGAGTCTGCTTGCAAGCATGAACGTTCCGATTCTTCTCATGGGTGTCATTCTGCCCTTCTACGCTGTTGTCGATATGATCGAAACCACTCTGAATGTTTGGTCGGATAGTTCAGTGGCGGCTGCGGTGAACAAGGATATGAAATTTCCTGCTCCGCATCAGATTGGAAGTGCCTCCTAGCCCAATGATTTGATCTTAAAGAGCGCCTTAACAGGCGTTTTTTTTATGTCTTCCTTTATGCAGGTTCACTTGAAAAGCAAAATGTCCGACAGAATCGACTTCCGGATTGCTGTCCTCAATTAAGTGTACACATCCGCAAGGCAGTTTATTGAGCGTCATCAAAGAAACAAATCTTTGAAAAGAAAACAGTCGAAAATTGCTGCCGGCTCCTGTTGTCAAGCCACTCATCAGACATTCTGGGGCTCTTGGTCCCTATTTTGATAACCCATAGGCGTTATTTGGTTTCGGAATACTCAGAATATGGGAAAAGGCAAACGGTTAAACAGGAAGGATTATGAAACCGGAAAACAGCAATACAGCTCCAAGGGTCACCATCAGCGTTGTCGCCATGGCGTTTATTACCGTGTGCGCGATATTTTCTCTTCGTAATCTTCCCAACATGGCGGAATACGGCTGGAGCATTGTTTTTATTCTGTCTCTTTCCTGTATTTGCTTTTTTATTCCTTCCGCTCTTGTTTCAGCCGAGCTTGCGAGTGCGTATCCGGAGGACGGCGGTGTTTTTGTTTGGGTTCGAGAAGCATTTGGGCCGCGCTGGGGCTTTCTCGCCATATTTATGGAATGGGTTCAGAACCTTCCGTGGTACCCGGCTTGTTTAACTTTTGTAGCCTCCTCTTTGGCGTATGCGTTTGATCCGGACCTTGCAAACAATAAGTGGTTTATTTTCATCATGATTCAGGTCGCGATGTGGGGTGCGACGTACCTCAACAGCCGAGGCGTCAAATACGCGCTCTTTATCACGAACAGCTGTCTTGTTTTTGGGACGATTATTCCATGCGCGACTATTTTCATCATGACGGCGCTTTATTTGCTCGGCGGGCACCCGACAGCGATTCCGTTTAACGGAATGGGAGATTTTCTGCCCGACTTCAGCGATTCAATGAGCTGGATGCTGCTTGCAGGCATGATGGTTTCGTTGGCGGGCATGGAGATGTCTGCAGTTCATATTCGACGATTAAAGAATCCGACGGTTCAATATCCGAGAGCGATTCTCTTAGCGACTGTTCTTGTAATTCTGCTCTCCTGCTTTGGCGCGTTTTCTATCGCGCTTACAGTTCCCCCGGAAAAGCTGAGTCTTGCCTCCGGCGTCTGCCAGGCCTTTGAAGAAATGATGAAGGTTTTAGGTCTGCAATGGCTAACACCGATCTTTTGCCTTCTTTTAGCTCTGGGCGCATTCGCAATGGCGGCGACTTGGATTAACGGCCCCTCGAACGGGCTTTTAGAGGTTTCCAAGGAAGGCTATATTCCGAGCTGGTGGCAGGTACGCAATGAGAACGGGATGCCAAAGAATGTATTTTTGATTCAGGCCTGCTTTGCGTCTCTACTATCTCTGAACATATTAGTGACTCCGACAATTTCGAACGCATTCTGGATTTTGTCCGCGCTCTGCTCTCAGCTTTACATGATCATGTATCTGTTAATGTTTGCGGCTGCCATTCGTCTGCGCTACAAGCATGCGGATCGAAATTCCTCCTGCCGTATTCCGGGCGGAAAAATCGGGATTTGGGTTATTTCCGGAACTGCTTTTCTGACATCACTGACTGCGTTTATATGCGGATTTATTCCACCTGAGAACATTCTTGCGAACGGCTTTAGCTCGTGCGCTTGGTACGTCTCGTATCTGGTCGTTGGCGTGTCGTTCTTCATTATTCTGCCGATGGTATTTTTTAGAAATTATCAAAAGCGGAAAAGAACGACTGAACAAAAGTGATATGAGCTGGTTTCAGCCATGTAACTTAATAATCAAATTTAATGAATTCCGCGGAATTCGTTAAATAATTTATACACTGCGGAACGAGAGCCTCCGTCCAAATCGATGAGAGGCCCTGGCACCGATAAGATTAGGCTTTTTCTGACATAGATTTAATGGCAATTCTTCCAAATGCCATTGTTTTTTCAATGGAAGAGCCTGTCATATATGCCGCACCGTGAATGCCACCTGTCATTTCGCCGCATGCATAAAGATGAGGAATCGTCTCTCCAAAGACATTAAGAACTTCAGCTCTCGGTGTGATTTTTACTCCGCAGTAGGTTCCAATTAATCGAGCGGTTGCCGGATAAATGTAGAATGGGCCGGTCTCAATTTTTACGAGCTCTCAAGAACCAGAGTTCAGAGTCTTTCGTCCGAAATCTGGGTCAACGACTTTGTTCTCAATACTCTTAAATTTAAACCAAGCCGTAAACACCTACGAAATAGGAGTTTACGGCTCTTTTTTATTATTACTCCCCTACTCCTGGAAATAGCACTCCATTGACAAGTTAATCTCTCAAGTTTCGCGGGAATTTATCGTAAGCGCCAAGAAGTTCGAAGCTGTCTCGCCCTTTGCATCACCCAAATTGATTTGCTTGGCGCTCTCACTGCATAATGCCCTTGTGGTCCGTCATAGTCTCTCCTATCGAATAGCCGGGTAACTATATGGATAGCCTCTCTTCGTTCTTTCTGATCGTGCTGAGCATTTTCATTCTCGGGGATTGCGCCATCACAAACGGCAGGAGCTTTCCAACGTATATCTTTTCTGTGCAGTTCCACGTTATTTACCGTAAAAGACCTGCATTTGTCTAAAGGCAATATGTGCTGTTTATAAATAGTTTGGCATTCAAAGGAATTGTCAAACGACAATGGTTGGTTCACTAGTCTGGGAAAGTCTGTTTAACCTGCAACATAAAAATAATTTTTAAAATTTCTAAAGTCAGGATGACAAGTCATGCAATCAGAGAGAATGAAGCACGAATCAACTAAAGAAAATGGGACAACATTAATGTCAAAGGACAAACTAAATAAGGCACTGATTTACGGAGCTTTCAAGCCGTTGCCTAATCCGTTTCTGTCCACTCTGGACATGCCTGCGGCTCCCTTAGGGACCGCCCAGATTAAGCCTAATGGCAGCCTGATCCACAGGCTTAGAATTGCCGTAGAAGAATGTTGCGCAAAAAACGCCCCTGCGGGAAGGCCGAACTGTCGATATTCGATTTATTTCTTAACGTAATTCAAAGACTAATTCTTTTCCTAAAGCTTTGAAAGCATTTTGCAGAGTATCTATTTTTGTTGCATGGTCCGCTTTGATGATGTTTTGCACACTAGGCCGTTTAATTTTCATGCGACGAGCTAACTCAGAACCCGAAACAGATTGGTCTATCATCTCATAAAGAAGACATAACTTAATTTGAGCAGATAAAGGCATTTCTACCAGCACTTCACCTCTCTCAGCTTTAGAGGCCTCAGGCAGTTTTTCCCCATCATCTAAAGCGATAGTCGCCTCAGTTAAAAGCCAATCTGATGCCATAGCGATTGCGTCATCATACGAACCTCCTTGAGTTACAGGCTCATCACCGTAAAAGTCTCTAAATGAAACGAGATACAAATCTTCATCTTTGGTAATTTTTGCAGGGTATGTAAACATATTTCGATCTCCAAAATGTGTGCTCATTGTTTCCTTCCTTCAAGAGACTTGACCTAGAAAACCAATCTCTTCAGAACAGCTTTTCTTAAACCTTCGTTGATCTCTTGGCTTGGATACCTTGGTATCGGTTGAGGCCTGTATCCCTTTCGATACGCCAGCCAATGATTTTTTCCTTGTCTTATCTCACATCCGTTTTGTTCAAGCCATTACTTAAACTCTGAGCACTTCATTTATCCTCCTTGTTTAATATATTTCTATATTAACATGTTTTTATATTAAAGCGAATCAATATTTTTTTTAACGAATTCCGAGGAATTCGTTAAAAAAATCGCCATACGGTTGAATCGGTAAATCATTACCCTAAAACTCTTGTTATAAAGACAGGGGGCAAAGAATTCCGCCTAAGCATCTAAGCGAGCGACTCTGAGCGCATACAGGACTTCTACAACCCACTTCAAAATAACCCGGTCCGTATATGCTCAGTCGTCCATTCGCAGACCAGTCCGATTTCAATCGCCGTTTTTATAACTCCAAAGTTATCCTCGATGCACAAATCGAAAAGTATTTCAAAAAAGGTAAATTTTAAAAATATTATTGATATGATAATGATTACCATTATCACTCAACTGGAGAAGTATCTTGCTAAAACCGCTTGCAGCAACTATCTTATCGCTAGGACTGACGGTTAATGTCTTTGCAGCGAATCTTCCAAAGGAAATCAATATTGTCTACGTAAAAGCTCCTTTCAATCTTCAGAATATCGTGATGAAGGAAAAAGGAATGCTCGAGAAAGCCTTTGAGAAGGACGGCGTTAAAGTTAATTGGAAGACAATTACTTCCGGCTCAAAACAAACTCAGGCTATGGCCGCGAACGCAGTAGACATCTCTGCTGTCATGAATACCTCTTCACTTCTTATGGCAAACGGCGCCGGAAACAAAGTCTTGATTGCAACAGGAGTTTCTCATCCAGCAGATACGTTCGCTATCGTCAGTAAGCCTGGCGATTCTGCGGATATTAAATCCTTAAAAGGCAAGAAAATAGTGGGACCGAAAGGCACCGTACTACATCAGCTTCTTGTTGCCGCTTTAGCAAAAAACGGTATGAGCATCAAGGATGTCGACTTCATTTCCATGGATCAGCCGTCTGCACTTGCCGCGCTGCTTTCCGGGAGTGCGGATGCTGCCCTACTCGCTGCCAGCGGCGTCATTAAGGCCGAAAAATCCGGAGCAAAAGTAATAACAACAGCTAAAGACATTGTTAACGTGAACCTTGTCACCACTGTTTCTGCTCAGTTTGCGGATAAGTATCCTGAGGCATTAGATAAAGTAGTCAAAGTTCAGAGAGAAGCGCTTGCCTGGATTGAAAAACATCCTGACGAGGCCATTGCTATGGGAGCAAAAGAACACGGCATCGGTATCAGCGACGCCAAAAAACTGGCTTCCTGGTCCAACTACTACAACACTCTGACCGATGATGACATCAAGGGTTTAGAAGCTGACCAGAACTTCCTTTATGACAACAAGATGATGGAAAGAAAAGTCGATGTTAAATCGCTTGTCCTTCCTTCCGCAATGAAATAGGAGCCTGCTGTGTACGCTGACATTCAGGATTTTATTCTCCTGCGTGAAGAGGAAGGCATAATGGATTATAGATGCGAAGACATTTATCGTTACGCCGGTCCTAGGGCTTTAATCGCAAGCGCATTAGTTTTTCGGCTGATGAAAGAAGCGATTTCTGATTTATGTCCCAACGAAGTACCAATGAGAAAAGAATTTAGAATTGTCAGCGGACATTTTGGTCCCGGGGTTTGTGACGGTTTTGAATATCTGACACGGGCTAGTTCTGATGGACGATATATTGTCGACGATACAGATGCGCCACAGGAAGCGCCCCGTTCTGCAGCCGGGGGTTACCTGTTTTTTAAAATTTCTTATAAAGGAAACACTTTCCTCTACAGTATTTCTCCTGAAATCATGGGGGAGGAATGGTTTTTACAAGTAAATGAACACCAAGAAGGGTCAGCTTCTGCAGAAGCTCATGCCAACTATCTGACTTATAAAAAGAAAGTTGCTGCAGATATTCTTTTACGTCCAAATATTTTTAACCTAAGAACGGCTATTTAGTCTTGTAACTCTGGTTCTTGTGTTTAGAATTCCTTTCGAAGGCGGCTCTCTTTGGAGCCGCTAAAATTTATCTACGCACATTAAGAGGAAAATAATTTTCGTAAATCAATTGGCCTTCTCTAAGAACTTTTTGAGCTCCTTAGCCGTACTCACTCCAATCTTTTGGTAAGCATGGAATCTATGGCTTTCCACAGTTCGCTCGCTTAATCCTAGTCGTTCGGCAATTTGATTGTTCATTAAGCCTTCACTGACCAGGCGGATAACTTCCCGTTCTCGTTCAGATAAAGCCGCGTAGCGTCCCGCCGATTGCTTATTCTCCCGCTGTCTGCGATCCCTTTCTACCGCTTTTTGTATGGCTTCTAGGAACTCATCGGGATCGACTGGTTTCTTTAAAAGATTTTCCGCGCCCTTTCTAAATACCGATATCGCCATATCCAAATCTGCATGAGCCGTTAAGAATAAGACCGGCTGCTTAAAACCTCGCTTCTCTAATATCTGCTGCAGTTCAACTCCCGTGATCCTCGGCATTATGTAATCTAAGACAATACAGCCCGGAGCGTTTTTGTCATCTAACTCTAAAAAAGATTCCGCGCTGGGATACGTCCGAACCTTCCAACCTTCCTCTTCGAGCATATATGTAAGACCTTCTAGAAGATCTAAGTCATCATCAACAAGCCTAACTAAAGAAGATTTTTCAGTTTTCCGCTTCATTGTCTTCTCCCGAAAGAGGAATAGTAAAAATTGCCTTAGCTCCTGAAGTATTCAACTGCAGAGCGAATTTTCCGCCGTGAGCTTCGGCAATTGATTTAACAATCACAAGTCCCAAACCCAGACCATCAGATTTCTCAGATTTCAGAATCTCCTCAGATGTTTTAGTGCCTCCTCCGTTGTCGCTTACTTCGACATAAGCATATCCATTTGCCTTAAAAACACGAACCGTAATAAAAGGTTTCTTGCGATGGATAGACTTTAGAGAATCGGATGCGTTTTTTAGTAGGTTTCCAACTACAAGTTCAACTTCCAGCGGACTTCCACACACCTGAAGATCACAGTCATAACGAGTTTCGATTTTCCCGTTAAAAATACCGCAGTCGATAAAGTTACGGACGGCACTATCGACAGCATCCACAAAACTAAAGAACTGTATTTGCCGATTTCTTTGCTTTGCATAATTTCTGACACTGTCGACAATTGCTTCCGCACGATCGGACTGCCTTTGAATTTTGCTCAGAACTTCCGCCATTTCTTCGTTTGTCAGGGTATTCTTTTCGGCTTTTCTCTTTGCTCCGAAGATAAATGCCTTTATTGTCGTAAATGGTTGCCTTAATTCATGAACGACGATTGAGCTAATCTGATTAACAATTCCCAGCTTTTCCAGTGCGTACACTTTCTCGGAAGCCGCTCGCGCCTTTTTCTGAAGCTCTCTCTGTGCTTCCAGTGACTGGTACAGTGATCGAGTCCTTCGTCTGACAAGTTTCCCAAGAATGACAGAAGTTGCCGCGAAAAAGGAAAGCAGAGTCAGCCCAAAGAATATCCAGATAGCATAACGATTTTTGAATTCTTGTGTAAACCAGTCTTTGAGGAAGCTAAAAGGCCCAAGTTGAAGTGTTTTAAAGAGTTCATCTGTCTTCTGAGAATCAGTACAAACACTCCAACCGATCCCGCCTTCAGCCGCCGGCATACCTAAAAGCGCAACTGTCACATCTTTCGCAACACTTGCTGCTGTTGTCGGCATCGTTGACACCGACCAATTAGGATAAAGGCTCGTAGAAACCCAACAACCGTCAGATTTCTTCAGTCCGATGGGCTTAATCTCTTTCCAAATAGGGCTTTCGGGAGGATAAGTATCTTCGAGAAAGCAGCTCGAAACCGAACCGACATCCGCATTGCCTTTAATCACTGACTCAACAACCTTACGCAGATCTCTTCCGACAAAATCGATTCTTGAAAAAAAGTCCGACGGGTTATATCCATTCTTGGCCAGCTCTCCCATGCCAATTTGATAACCGTAAAATCCACCTTTTAGATTTGCCGCAAGACGTTTATTTTTCATGTCAGCGATTGTGTTTATCGATGAATCATTTCTTGTGATAAACAACGTTCCGTAAGCTTCATTTGGATTCGGCAGACGGTCTGAAGTCATCGTAACGAGTTCTTTTGAGCCTTTTTGGGCCATCCGCCTTGAAAGTCCGGAAGTTGAGAGGAATATGTCGATCTTCCCAGCTTCCAGCTGCTTTTCCAATTCAGGTAAAGGCAGCCGAACCACTTTCAGATTATTATCACCGAACTTGTTTCGAAGCGTATTCAGCGTGGGTTCAATAATCTGTGCATTCTTATCCTGCGGAGCGTCCAAACTAACCGCAAAAATCACAGGCTCCTTCGCACACAGCGAAAACTGAAAAACAAGCAAGAATATACTCAGCGAGAAGGCACGCATCATCAGTTATTTCAATAACCATATTTATCCCATTATCTGCAATTTTAAATTTCAAACTACTTAAGTACTTAGTTCGCTAACGTAGCAGTCAGAGGAAAAAGTTTTTATTCTCGAAGGAGTAAGCATGATCAAATTTAAAAGCATAGTTTTAGCTGTTTCTCTGACAATAAGCGGTACCGCATTTGCTGCGGCGAGTTTTACGCCCGGTACTTATGACGGTACAGCCACAGGCAGAAACGGCCCTATTAACGTACAGGTCACAGTTGATAAGAACAAGATTACTGATATTAAGGTCCTTAGCCATAAGGAATCGGCCGGACTGTCAGATGCCCCGCTATCGATTATTCCGAAAGAAATTATTGATAGTCAGACTCTGAAGGTAGACAACGTTGTCGGAGCGACCTTCAGCAGCAAAGGTCTGATTAATGCCTGCCAGAACGCACTTTCTAAAGCCACGAAAGATCTTTCTCCCCTTTTAGTCACGGCTCCTGCAGCGGTTAAGAAACCTCAGAAAGACGACGAAGCCGACATTGTTGTTATCGGCTCCGGAATCGCCGGCCTGACCTCTGCTATCGCAGCGAAAGAACAAGGCAAAAAAGTACTGGTCATTGAAAAACAAGGTATGATCGGCGCCGGTGACTCAATGAACATTTCTACCGGTATTACGGCCGGAGGCTCAAAGCTCATTAAAGACAAAGGCATTCAAGGAAAGTCTACTCAAGACTACGTTGATCACTTGATGAAGCAGGCCAAAGACAAGAATATCCCTATCAACAAAGAGAATGTGGAAACCTACGCACGAAGGGGCGGAGAAATCATCGACTGGTTAATGGAACTTGGCGTACCTTTCGATAGATTCCAGAATGATAAGTATTTCCATATCACGAAGGATGGAAGCGCGCCCGGACCTCACATCATGAAAGCTTTGACCGCACAGATGAAGAAGGACGGAATTCCTTACCGACTCAATAGCCGCGTAACAGAAATTTTGTCAGATAAAGGCAAAGTAACAGGCGTTAAAGTTTCCACTCCTGACGGATCGTATAAAGTATTGGCCAAAGCCGTCATCATTGCAACCGGCGGATTTTCCGCAAGTCCGGAGTTGCTTAAGCGATACGCGCCTGATTGGACCAATCGTCCGACAACGGGAGCTTCTTCTCTTACAGGCGACGGTATTCGTATGGCTCAGGCAGTTGGTGCTGACACCGCCTCCATGGATCAGATCAAAGTTAACTACCTTTGCCATCCCCTTACAAAAAAAGACGGTGTCTCTCTGACCGCGATTACTCCGTACACCGTTCTTGTCAACCACGATGGAAAACGATTCGTTGATGAAAATCATCCTTCCATCAATTTCAAGAGCAAAGCTATGATGAAACAGCCTAGCCATGAGGCTTATGCTGTTGTGGATCAAACGGCTATGGATAATCTCAGGCTTATGCGCAATTACGCAGATGCCGGCTACTTTGTCAAAGCTGACACTATTGAAGCGCTGGCAGACAAATTAAAGGTCAACAAGAAAGAATTTATCAATACTCTCAATCAGTACATCGCAGACTGCAAAGCCGGATTGGACAAAGATAAAGAGCTTGGGCGCAAGATTCAGTATCCAATGGTCAAACCTCCTTTCTATGCTGCTTTAGTCACACCTTCAATGCAGTCCACGTACGGCGGCATCAAAACCAATAACAAGGCCGAAGCAATCGACACTAAAGGTCATGTTATTCCCGGTCTTTATGCAGCGGGCGCAGCCTCCGGTCACGAAGCTTTTGCAAACGAAGTCGGGTTTGCAGCGATTATCGGTTTAACCTACGGCCGCATCGCAGGTGAAAATGCCGCCAAATATGTGAAATAGCCGATCTCAACAGGAAATGATTCATTAGCCCGGGTTATGCCCGGGCAATTTTTATTAATTAGCCGCAGTAAAACAAAGGATCAGATTCTGTAGAGAAAACCGTATCAGTCATATTTAAAAAGGCAGGAGCTACCGATTTCTATCTACAATATTTCCGCAGTGAATTCTTGGTTGGAGTGAGTACTACTCACAGCGTTTCATTCAGGCATCCTTATTAAATACATAAGGTATCTGAACAACTAATTTACCCTATTTTAATCTTCGATTTTAAAGTCTTCTAACATGATGACTATGTATAGCTCAAAAAACAGTCATTAGAAGATATCAAGTAATTTTTTTAAACAGCGATACTGTTATTTAATGAAAAATTCATTACAGAATTTATTCGTTTCTTATCCCGCCTTTAAGGTATACAGTTCAAATTTCATAATACTTATATTTTCTTGTCATCCTTCTCTACGACTTCAAATGCTCTTCATTGATATCAAAAAATCTAAACTTCATAACAATAATCTGTTGTAAAAATAACAAATTAATCGTTATATTTTCTTCACAACAAAAATTCTTGATACTTAGGATACAAAAATCATACATAAAAACTGACAAATTAGCATGCTCTATCAGATAAAAAAGGTCATACCGTTTTTATTTGATTTTTATTAAAAAATTATTCGTATAAAAAAGAATATTTTCGCAATTCTCTAGTCCCAAAATTTAATTTCTTACAAATACTAGTACATATATTTAAATAAAAATACTAGTCAACATTTTGAAACTTCAGTAGTAACTCAAAAAACATAATTATTTACATCAAAACTGAGGAAACAATGCTTAGCAAATCTTTGTCAAAAAGATGCTCGGCTCTTTGCGCCTTGCCATCTCAAACACAGAAAAACCATTTCTCTTCTGTATCTCCCTCAATCAAGCTTAATAAAGTTACCGAAGCTTGTCTGATTGCTGTTTTATCTAGCGCTATCACATGTGGCTGGGGGAGGGCTTATTCTGCGGATCTTCCTGCTGACGGTAACCTAGGAACTACTGCTTACAAAGAGCCTTCCTACACTATAACCAACGACCTCCAATCCACTATTTCCGTAGGGATGAATACGCTAAAAAATCCGGTGTTTTCATCCGCCACTATAGCTCAAAACATTCAGAGCACCAAGGACGCACTTACCGTCTCTGCTATGGGCGGTGCAGGTATATTCTTTGCTACAAACCATCGACATCCCTAACGCTGATCTCCTTTCCTCGCAAACCGGCAGAATTTTCGTCGTCTCTTATGACAAGCTTGTCAGCGCAACGGATCCGGACGCTGTAGCTAATGCTGTAACTCAACGGATTACCGGAAATTTCAATACCCTTAAGGCTGAAATCACCGGCCGTGCTGCCATGGTTCAATTTGGTCTCGGAGTCGGAGCTTTTCAGCCGGGAGCCTTAATTAGCAACAATGGCGGCGTGCAGATACTGGGAACTTCTGAAGAGGAACCCGGCGGTCAAATTGACAAAATTATCATGGACACCACGAGAACGTCCACTGCATATTCAACCGAGCGAGGAGTTGCCATTTCAAATCGAGCTCCGGGTTTTGGCTGGCTTGGAGACCAACAAATTTATATGCCGATTAATCAAATCGGTGAAGAAGATAATCGATTTGGTGCTGGTGTTGCAAACGTTTATGGAAGTAATCAGTACATTCAAAAAATTGGCACCATCTACGCAACAAATTTCGGTATTGCCAACGGAAGCGCTTCTGAGACTGCTGACTGCGGACCTCAAGTCATCCGTGAAATTGATATGATCGATGTGAATAACTCTACCGGCCTCACAGGCTCTCATTCTATCGGCATTTACAACTACAGCGATAATGGCGCATGCACCGGAGATAACGGGGAATGCTCTAAGAGTTCTGAAGAAAGTCAGGTGCATCATGTCGGCACTCAATATATCGGCATAACCGGCGGTATTCGTACTGAGAATGCAAGCACTACAACCGGCTCACTCGCTATCTATAACATAGGCGGAGTCTCCACTATTGAAGCTAAAAATCCAGACCAGCCGGTTTGGATTGATGCTACAGGGCCTATTTCCCGATCTATTTATATATCACCTGTAGGCGGAGGTTATTTGACCTTTGATACAGCAACCCACATGAAGGGTAGTTTTGATCTGCGCAGCGGAAATGTTGTTGTAGCTAACGAAAAACATGAGAAAGCTCTTTCAGCTGATCTTACTTTTAATACAACCGCCCTCCCCAACTCAGATACCCTAACCTTGGGTTCAAATGTCAACATTCAAATTTTACGAGGAAAATATGCGGATGCATCCCCTCGTACATCTCTTTCCTTCGGAGATAGCCTGGATCCTCTGAGCAGCGGCTACAAAGTCAAATTAGGAAGCAAATCCTTTATTAATGATAAGGGAGCGTTCAGCGGAAATTCAACACTCTACTTTGGAACAAATTGGCAGAAACAGTCGTATGAAGACGCCGAAACCGGAGCTACAGTAGAAAAGGATGTCCTTAAAGTTAATACGAACGGTATCATTCTGAATAACGTTCAGAAGCAGTCAAACGGAGACCCGACTCGTTTA
The DNA here is from genome assembly GCF_059728705.1 of Parasutterella sp. St.1A3. Classification (NCBI taxonomy): domain Bacteria; kingdom Pseudomonadati; phylum Pseudomonadota; class Betaproteobacteria; order Burkholderiales; family Sutterellaceae; genus Parasutterella; species Parasutterella sp. St.1A3. Next base: position 1,401,304 of record NZ_BAAGFK010000001.1, read on the forward strand.
AATCTGACAGTCACTGTGGACACAAACAACCTTCCGGATTCGCTCGGTGGGGCTGACGGCTATTCAGGGACAGACAACGCCGCCCTCTTAAATTATCTCAACACCGGCCTAAACGCGCTTCAGCTGTTGAGAGAAGCTGCTAACAACGTCGTCATCGGAGATGAGGAATCTCGTCAAAATATTGCGCCGGCAGAAGGATACTTTGAAAACAGGTATGGCAGCACTGAAGCCGGGCTAAAGATAAAGGAAGAGAATTTTTATCCTGTACTTCGACTCGACAGCGAAGGAAAAGCCGTTGGCATCTATGTTGGCAAACGGGTTGAAGACAAATTTGAACATTACAGCCCGGAAGGCGCTGACTGGGAATGCGTGGGCATTGAAAAGGGAGACGGCCAAACGGTAACCTCAGGAGAATGGCAGAAGATCAAGGACGGAGATGCGCTTACCCTTGCTTCGTACAAAGATTATTTGTCAAAAGGCTATACAATTGAAGCCTATCTCAACGGAAAGCCATTAAGTCAAGAGAAAATTGAAGATCATCTTCTCAAACAGACAGAGAATCATTGGAAAGATGAATCACGCGATGTCAGCGTATTAATTCTCTACCCAGATGCCAAACATCGCTTTGAAAAGGAACATTGGCTTAAAACCTCCGGCTGGATTGCCGCGAACGAAGATAACCTTCACAATCCATTCAACCTTCATCAGGAATACGAGATTCTGCCTTCGAACAGGAAAATCGCCGGCTATGTCGAACTTTCTATCCCTGAAGGGTTGATCACCCCGGAAGCAACATACGTAGCGCCCTATTACTTTGAAGACGTACGTGCAGTAGGCAATCCAAATAACATTACTGACGCTCTGGTGGACGGAAATCCTCGAGTTGAAAATCTTTATCCTCAAACAAATGCCGGTGCTGACCCGGATTCCGATGCAGAGGGCTCCGCACCTGCTCCTACGGCTTCCCCAGATAGCCTGAAATACATGGGACAGGTCTTTGGTATTGTGGAAGCTCCTATTACAGATAAAAAAATCGATCCTTACGTCAAATATGAACCTTTGCATCTATACGAGACCGGCGACAACTCAACAGAGAATCGTTTAACGGTTAATTTCACTGATTGTGACGATAAATGCGATAAGCCATGTGATAAAGATCCGGTAAATCCTCCGCCTGGAGAAGATAAGCCCGGAGAAGATAAGCCCGGAGAAGATAAGCCCGGAGAGGACAAACCAGGCGTTAACAATCCAATTATCGACCACGAAGTACATAATCCTACCGTTGACCCGAATACCGGGTTTATTGTCCCAGGAGAAGGGTCTACATCGACTATGGACGCTTTAAGTTCGATTTCTATGACCAACTATTTCTTGTGGAGACAAGAAAACGAAACACTGTATCAGCGCATGGGAGAAATCCGGGATCGTACAGATTTAGAAGGTGCCTGGGTTCGAGTCCTCGGCGGGAAGAACACCTATGACCGCAATGGCACTTACTTCAAAAACAGATATCACGGATTCCAGATTGGTTTCGATCACGTCGCCGATAAAGAAAATAACGGCCAGTGGATTTTTGGTGCAGCTTTGGGCTATACCCGCGGCAGCAGTGATTATTCTAATGACGGAAGCGGAAAGAACTGGATCGGCAGTCTGTCGGCATACGCCGTGAAGAAGTTTGACAACGGTGCTTACCTTGACCTTATTCTTAAAGGAAGCCGTTTGAGCAACGACTTCACAGCAATTAGCAAACTTAATCGCAACATTTCCAAAGGCAAATACCACACCAACGCACTGCAGGCGAGTGTTGAAGCCGGACACAAGATCCCGTTGTCTGAGACCTGGTATGTCGATCCTCAGCTTCAGCTGACCTATGGTTACATTAAAGACGCGAAATATCGTACCGATACCCGTATTAATGTTCATGTCAAAGGCACTCCCAGCACAATCGGCAGAGCGGGCATTTCCTTAGGTCGAGAAGCAAAAGAAGGAAGTGCTTTTGTGAAATTGGATGTACTCAGAGAGTTCACATCAAAATACAAAGCGACTTATACCCTTGATAACGGCGCAAGAAACAAGAACTCTGTTTCCATGAAAGACACGTGGGGCGAAGTTTCTATCGGCGGTACTTATAACTTCAATAAGGATACGTATGGCTTTGCGCAAATCAAGCGGTCCTTCGGAGCCAAGATTCAGCAGGATTACTGAGCTGATATCGGCATGAGATACGTTTTCTAACTTTTGATTCCAAACACTTCTGTCTCCTCTCGGCTAATAACCGAGAGGAGAGCTATCAAGCATGAATAAAACATCATTCTTTATTCAAACGGTACTGCTTTGTGCTACGGCATTGAATGCCGGTCTTTCGTTTGCTGATGAAGTTCAAGACAAGGCGGAGTTATCCGCTGTCGCAAACGAGCGAATCTTTATCCCAACTTCTGCTGCTAAATCGAATGTTCCAGTCACATTTGAATCTCGGTATGTAACAGGCGTCTGCGATATGGCACTTTGGATTGATGACAAGTTATCCGCCATTTTTCTGCCCGATGAAACTCTGACTTTAAACCTCGAACCCGGCAAACATAATTTGCGTCTTACCTACGCGCCTATTCCGACTAATGACGAAGAACGCGAAAAAATGGAAAAAGAAAAAGGCAAATACTGAATGAAAGAGAAACCGCAAGAAACAGGATTCCTGCGCGAAATTGAAATACAAACAGGACAGCCGGAAAAATTTAATCTGCGAATCAATCACGGCTACCTTTTCCGCATTTCAAAATTAGAGGATGAGGCTCAGAAAGAAAGCGCTCAAGCAGAGGAACCTTCGAAACAATAGGACCTGCTCCAACGATTAAAACCTTCCTTCTCCGGGGGAGTCCCACGCTCAAAAACCTCAGTTTGAGCCGCTAAATCCAACATACTCCCTTTTGGAAAACCTGCTGACACAGATGATAGATCAGCAGGTTATTTTTTTAAGAGCATATATGACAAGCAGCGCTAGCGGTATCAGATCCGTCTTTAATACGTTTGCCGCTCATGTTAAGACAAAAAAGTTAGAACTGCATAGGATAAGTTACCTATATCAGATAATTGGGGATAAATAAATCTAAAAGAGTATCCCCAATACAGACGACAGTCCTTGATAAGGATGCCGGCGTATTATTCTCGTCTTTAGTTTGTAAAAATGAAACAAAACCCTCTTAATTCAGAGGGTTATATCATTTTTTGAGCAGACAAAAGTCACTTATATTGGCAATCTGACTCCGAGACGCTTTGTAATGTCAACCACGGTGGTGAGTGTTGGGAGTGGTTCAACCCCAAAGACAGCCATCACTTTTTCGGCTTCTTGGTTCAGATCCACGCTCTTAGAGTAGCTGCTTTCCGGTTTCTCCAGCTCTTGTTCTCCCGTTTTAAGGTACAGCTTCACCTTGTTTTTTACCCCTTCAATCGGAGAGACTGTCGGAGACATCAGTAATTCAACCATCATCTCCGGAGAGTACTCTATAGCTGCCTCACGAAGCTTAAATGCCATGAACCTCTCCAAAGCCAATGCCAGAACACAAACAACAAAGTGACCCCTGATATGTGCCTCTGTTCTTACATAAATCGGTCTCGTACACAGTACTGACTTCATTACTCGGAAGCAGTTCTCTATCTTCCATAATTCTCTCAGTCTCGAGTAAATCTCCTCATCACTTAAGTCTTCGCAGCAAGTAATCAACCCGTAATAGCCTGCAAATCTTATTTTCCGTTCATAAAGCTCACGGTTTAGTTCATAACGCTCCTCTTGAGCTTTTTTATCCGGATCCGACTGCTTTACTCTTTTCAGAAATTGTCTCGAGCCTCGTTTAAATGAGGCATCAATTCTGCCGCTGCCGGCGCTCATCATCTTCTTGGCTTGCTCCCATTGCAAATTTAATTCCTTCATGTCGTGGGCATACCGCTTAGCCGACCAAGTCACTATCAAACGCGGGTTAACAACCTCTCGTGATTCTTTTTGTTTAACCGCTTCAGGACAGTCCATTGTCTTCATCTTCCATGACATCTCGCCTGTTTCTGAATCAAATTTATATTTCCAGCCGTCCTCGCTAAACAAGTTATCCAACTCTTTGCTGCTGAGCCGGTGAAGACTGTGCGCCACGATAAAGGCACAGTCGTTTTCAATCAGCTTGGAAAGATTCTCTTTGCTGTTAAGTCCTCTGTCAGCCACAACGATGGGTTTGCCCTGCGGACATTTCTGCCGGAACGACTCAACAACCTTCATTAAAGTTTTAACTTCTGCCGTATTGCCGCGATAGACTTCATAGTCCAGAGGAATGCCGCAGCGATCAATTAATAAACCGAGAAGAACCTGTGTCTCATGAGTCCGGTGCTCTTTACTCATGCCTCTTTCGCGTAAACAATCAGGTTCAAAGCTCTCAAAATAGAAAGTGGTTACGTCATAAAAGACTAAGGAACAATCCCGCGCAATTTCCTTGGATACAGCTTCATCAAGTTTTTTGATGATGGTCGTTTTAGAAGCAGCAAGAATGTCTAAAGCTTCGTAGTGTTGATCCAGTGATACAGAGTCAAACTTGAACAAATGGCGCGGACATTGTCTTCTCATTCCCCGCCGGCTCATGGGACTGAGAATACGGCTGGCCACTTGATAGAACACGGCCAAATCTAAATCCCAAGAAAGTTTTCTGTTGTATCCGGCCTTACGGAACCATGCGTTTAAGCCAAGCTTTCCCCAGACTTTTCGTATGGGAGCCATCCCGTAATGCAGCCGAGGAGCTGAGGCAGCTGCCGAAGAATCAGAAACCGCAGGCGCAATCCGCCGAACCGCAGCCTCTTGGAGTTGTTCTGCACGTGAGGCATCCGAGCGCAGAGCTTTGACTCTGTCTTTTAAAGATTGAAGGTAGTTTGGATCCTCCTTCATTTTTTCAGAAATATCTCCTAAAGCTTCCAAAGTCCGAGAAGAGTTCTTGCGGGTAACCGGGTCTCGAAAGGTTTCGATGATGCTGGCGTAGTAGTGAGAACCTCGTTTATAGTGCTGCAGAGTAATTGTAGGCATAGACTCTCCGGAATCAGATTTTTACTCATTATATCATAAAAGTAAAACCTAAGCATAATATAAAGTAAATATAAGTTAAATCTGTCTTCTAAAAAAATGGGAACAATTAAGCAACCACGGGGGTTGGGGAAGAATTTACGAGGCTAAAGACAGGAGGATGCCGGCGTATTATTTATTAGCTTGCAAATTTAATTTCATGAAGTTTCCGCGCTAAAGATTACGTGTCCACGATTGGGATATTTTCCATGTTGACCAAATGGGAGCTATGGCTATCCTAGATTGATTACTGCATCACAGCCTTGGTAATTTAGAGGACCATTACAAGCTTACAGACGACATTAAACACATTGGCTAGAGAGCTTTTATTTTGTGTGTTTGGTATGAAGGGAAATTTCTCTAAGCTTCAGGTCAAGGAATCTCCCCTACTAAAAAATATTAAACTTCTTTTACCCTTGAAAGTAAGTTACGGAATATGTCATTCACGCATCGTTATCGTTTGACAACAGACAGCATCAAATGTTTACTCAAAAGCATGAAAAACAAATAATCATTTTCATTCAGATGCATTCTGTTTACTTTGAATATTTTCTGATTCCGAAAGTATTTTGGTTTTTAAACAATTGAGTCTACTATTGTATGGAACAAAACCCTCTTTCTGCAGACGGCCGAGAACAATTCCACAAAGAATATTATTTGTTTTAGCAAATTCTTTAATAGTACTTGCTGAAAAAACATTTGCCGCCGTAAAAGCGTTAAATATAGTAGAAGGGATAAGAATTTCTTTAGCAAAATCATCAGCCTTTTTCTCATCTTCATCAGTCAATCCATCAGGTTTATTTAAATGCCCGAGAAGCACGTGACCGAGCTCATGAAATAAGCTAAACCAAAATTTGTCAGCATCTTTTCCACGAAACGTTAATCCAATGACTATTTTTTTACCATCATAGAAAGTTGCTCCATGAAGAAATGATCCCTTTATATGAGGAAGAATAACAAGCGCAATGCCGCATCCGGCGAGAATTGACTTAAGTTCTGAACAAAAAGTTGCAGGATCTTTCGTATTTAACGATCTTATTTGCGACAGTTTTTCATTTAAAACAGTCAGATTTACTGCCCCAACATCTATTGACCGAGCTTCAATTTTAGCTTTCTGAGCCCATGCCAGCAGAGCATAATCACATTTTTCCGTCATAGAAAGTCTGCGGCATGCTATACAAGATAATCGTGTTTCGTCAACAATGATGCTCAATCTTGCAACTTCAAAAAACTTTCGCATCTCAATGATCTTCCCCATCAGGCTGGCACTCTTTCGAATCCAACCGAGGTTTATCATTTCGCTAGCAGGAAAAAGCTTGAGTATGGATGCATCATCATCAGCTTCATTTTCAATCTTTATCTTTGCAAGTTTCTCGCGAAAAATTGCTTCCAACTTATTCCAAAACCCGGAAGGAATACCTAGAACCATTTCCAGTTTCTCAGCTACATCCGGCGTTAGATGCACCTTCCCATTAATTAGGTTACTAATATGCTTTTCAGTCATTCCCATACGAAGAGCAAACTCTTTTTGACTGATTCGCCTGTTCTCTAATTGTTCTTTAACAGTTGCTCCAGGCGGTGTCGCAATAAAACTCTTACTTGTATACATTACACACTCTCCAGGAAACATTCAGTGATAATCAACCACCTCTAATTCAGTGATAATCAACCACCTCTAAAATACACACTATGTCGATCGTGTCATCAACATTTTTAAAAACCAATCGGTAAGGCTGCACTAATTTCATCGCATATTGACCCTGTCTAGTCCCTTTTAAAGGATGGCATCCTCCAATTTCAAATCTAACCAAATCCTCAACTGTTTCAGCCGCTGCAATTTGATCAATTCGCTGATGAATCTTCTCCGCCATTTGGGCGCCAAATTTTTTTTCAGCCTCACATGCAATAGTACAAATTTTCTTTAGTTTCCTATTTTTATAGGTTATTTCCAATTTTACCCTGTCTGAAATTAACCTTGTAGGTAAATATTATACGAAATTAACATCTAACTTTCTACCATGAGAGCCTTTTTGGGTTTCTCACGAATCCTTCGGCAAAAGGTTCAGCTAGCTCTATTCGATGACTTAAGTTAGAGACGATGCAAGAGTCTTTTATCAACGGGCGCTATTCCCTACCTTGATAGGACTCTCCTTCGTGCTGCAGGTTCCTCCCCCAGTGCGTGCGCATAATCATCCTCTTCGTCGTATTTCGTATCCTTATGGCTCCGACGTTCCAAATTTAAAGCGATAGATCATGAAACAGGCCTTCTCAAGTAAGAAAGGCCTGTATGATCGACGGTCATAAGAACAACTAATTCTTCTTCTGCAGAGATTTCCTGGGCCGCTAAGCGTCAAGACTCTTAAAGCAGACTTTAAGTGCAGTCTCAAAGACCTCGATCGGAATTCTCTCCTGCTCCAGGCGGATATTCTCTGCGACAAGCCTGTCATAAAGCTTCGCCTCTTCGCCATTCAAGGCAATCACCGGCCCTGATCCGTTGGGAAGATTAGGATCCGTTACCACATACTCTTTGAAGGCTTCAAGGGCAGCCGAGTCCATTAAAACTGAGCGAACCTGCGGAGCGGTCTTTCTAAACGCCGCTAAAATCGCCATCCCGTGCATGTCCAGGTCCCCGAAATAGAAAATCGGTACTTCCCGGATCCAGGGAACTTCAGAAAGCAAACGAACAGAAAACCCCAGACCCATTAAGATCGGAACATCTTCGGGAACGTCCTTTACCGCTAATCCGGTCTGAACGTTTTCGACAACCACCAGCGCACGGGGTTTAACCGTCAGCGCGCTGATCGGAAGCTGGACGATTAAATCCGAAGGCAGACCGTTAAAAAAGACATCCGCATGCCTGACTCGAACAAAGTCAGGAAGCTTCTTAATCCGCCACTCTTCATATAAATCCGACTTTGTAATGCTGCGTTCAAGTTCAATGGAAAGAAGATCACAAATCAGCCGCGCATGTTTTTCTAAAAACTTGGTATCCACACCTTCAATCGGAAGCTCTCGGATATAGCAGTCAGCCTTGTGATGAAGCAGATAATCCTCAAGCTTTATGACCTGATTAAATTCCAAATCGCCAGCCGCCTCTAAAAGCTCGGATTCCTTGGAAAGCCTCCTGATAAACGCTTCGCTCTTCCTTTCAGTGAGCATGTTTAATTTTTGTTCCGATCTCCTCCAAAGTGCGCAAAGTTTCGAGCCGCCCGCAAACGCCAAAGCGCCTTCAAGATTTCTGAAACAAACGCGGGCTATCACAATTCGATCCCCGCCTCCTCCGCTCCAGCGAACCGGTTCGTAGTCAAGATATACGCCTAGATCAACATACTTATAGACTTCCTGAGTCCATACATACTGCGATCTGTCAAAGGCAGCTATATCGGCTAAAGCCTCTTTCTTGGAAGGCTTCAGCTTAAAAGAGACCTCTTCAAACGGCCGTGAAAGCGCAACGTCTGCTAACAGTTCAGGCTTCTTTTTTAAGAGCGTTTTATGAAGCCTCTCTCGAATACCATTAGGAAGAAGCATCACCGGTCTCTCCGCGAAGCATTTTCTTGAGTGTTAAGAGCTGAATCGACGCTGCCGAAGAGTACTTTCTCTCTTTACAGTCCACATACGCAAAACTTCCGATATAAGGCTCAAGCGTGAGGATCCCTTTTAAAGGCGTTGCGACAATCGGCTGGAACCCGAAATCACTGAAGAGCTGTAAAGAAATATCTGTAAACTCGCTGTCGGCCTTATCAAAAGCTTCATCCATAATGACCGGTGCAAAACTCGGTTCATCACTCTTGCGGCTTCCAAGCTGATAGCGTAAAGCCGCTAAAAGACAGGTCAGTGTGAGCTTTTGTCTCTGGCCGCCGGATTTTCCGCTTCCGCTGTCATAAATGTCGAGCGTTTCGTCCTGCTCATTAACTTCTCTGCCCTGGAACGAAACATGCTGACGCGCGTCTAAAACTCGTTCACGCCAACCCGCAAACTCTTTATCCTGACCGCTAATGCGTGAAACCAGGCTTTCGAGCTTATGGTAGTAACTTTCCGCGTTATCAAGCGTCATATTCTGAGTATCGGCAGCGATAATCTCGTTCTGTTCCTTCTTAAAGGCTTCGAACTCAGGCAGTTTCAAATCCTTGACATCGATAATGAGATGAGTACTGCCTTCGGCAGAACGATTAAAGACAGCGTCGGCAAGGCTCTCGTTGACTTCGCGCATCCGAGATTTAATATCCCGCCGCTCTTCGTCAATCTCGTGGAAGAGATTGATAAGGTTCTGCTTGGTGCTGTTTTCCAAAATATCTCTGAATCGATCTTCGTATTTCGGAAGACCTTCTTTCTCCAGCACTTCAAGTTTCTTAAAGAACTCCGGTGCGGACAGCAGAGAAGCGTCTAAATCCGTGGTTTCTTTACTCCAGCTTCTAATAAAGAACGTAAAACGATCAAGTACTTTGTTTTCATTATCCACACGCTTCTTATACTGCTCATCCTTACCATTGGCCAAGTAGCTGCGTAAGAAGCGCGCTATCTGAGCAAGATCACTCTTTCGGATCGGTTTATCGCTCTTTTCTGCATAAATCGCGTTGAGCTTCGCATGCAGCTCGAGCTTCGGCGTGTAAGCTGCAAGCTGTTTTTTAGCGTCTTCAAGTTCCGCCTTAATTTCTTCCGCTTTAGAGTTGAGACTGCCTTTCTTCTCAGAAAGCTCTATGACTTCTTCCACGTAACCGATTAAATCCGAACTCAGTTTCTTAATCTGCTCATTGAGCTGTTTAATCTGAGTGTTATTCGATTCAATCGCGTCAATTTCCTGAGCAATCTGTGCGTCTCGAGCCTTTAATGATCCGACATCAATGTCGGTCCATTCGATTTCCAAGATTCTTTGGCAGGCGGAGATTTCGTTATTGAGCTGCTGCTGTTTTTGAGAAACTTCTTTCTTTGCTTTTTCCTTTGCGGCGATGACTTCAGAAAGCGCATCTGCTCTGTTTTCCAGCTCCTGAATTTTCAGCTCATTGCTAAAACCGGTCACCCACTCTCTTCGGTCATCAACAGATTTTCTGTCGTTTTTCTCATGACGGGTTTCGTTGTGTTTAATTTGACCGGCTGGCGTCACCGCCTTTTTAGAACCTGCAAACTGCGCAGTGGAGTCCACACATTCATAATCAAAGCGCTGCGAAAGTTCATCCTCCATCCATCTGCTCCAGCTGCCCGGTTTTATGTTGAGCTTATTGGGAAGACAATTAGAAGAAAGATTTTTAATCGGCAGGCGGCGACTGTCCACACGATGATAGACAAGCTTTGTTCCAAGATGCGTCTGATCCACATAACGGGCTAAATCGCCGTAGTTGCGGTCCTTAACGAGCATTGAAGTAGAGAACTGGCGAAGCACTCTTTCGACCGCACCCTGCCAATGCGCCTCACTTTCTTTAACCTCCATCAATTCGCCCGCAAAGGGTAACTCTTCGGAAGAAAGACCGAGTGCTTCAGAAATCTTGTTTCTGACACGAAGCAAATCGGGATGCAGGTTGGAGTGTGTATTCTTCATCGCGAGGATTTCTTCGCGAAGTTTATTAAATTCGTCCGCCTTCACTCTCAGCTCAAAGACGATATCCTCCTCCTGAGTTTTAAGCGGAGCGAGCGCGCCAGCAGCGGTATCTTTCCGAAGTCTTGCTTCATTGCAGATATTGTTCCAGCCTGAGACCGCTCTCGGACGGCTAAAGCCCAACAATTCAACAAGAGGCGCAACTCTGTCCCAACTGCGCTCTGCTTTATTTAAATCCTTAGTGACCTGCTCTTTTTCTTTTTTGAGACGTTCAAGCGCCGCACCGCCCGATTCATAAAGCTGCTGCTTGAAACTGTCGATACTGTTTCGGCAGTTCTCTTCTTTGTTTTGAGCATTAGTCAGAAGCTGACAAACGTTCGCCAGCTGCTTTTGCGCCTCCGGCAGCTGATCCTCACAGAATCGTTTGAGATAACTCAGACGCCATTGCTCCACTTCAGCGTCAAGCTCCTCGAGTTCAGCTCTTTTCTGCTTTGCCAGCTGTGCTACATCATAGGCGGTTTTTGCCTCTGAGAGTACTTCTAACTGAGCTCTGGCGTCTTTAACTGTCTCGTACGCACTTTTGAGCTTGGAAAAGTTCTCGACGAGGTTATCTGCAATCGCAAATGTCTGCGGTTCTCCGAGCATAAAGTCTCGGAAGAACAGATTGATGTCGCCCATATTTTTAGCCGACTGCGCCTTATGGAGCAGATCCAGCACCTTTGCGCTTTTGATATTCATGAGACCCATGAAGTGATCTGCATACGCGCTGAAACGATTAAAGTTTTTTGCGCTCGGAAAGCGTTCTTTTACCAAGCGGATATCAAAACCTTTGACGCCGAAATCCTTCAGCTTGATGAGGTCAAAGGGTTCCGTTATGACGAAATAGCGTTTCTTCACAGCGGATTCATCTCGGCTTTTACCCGGAAGCATTCCGATAAAGAGCAGAGAAATCTCTCGATTAAAATTACTTTTAAACGTCATCGAGACTGCAGAAAACGTCGGACCTTCTCTAAGAAATCTCGAAACCGCGCGCCCGTCGGTATCCTTTTCGCTAGACCAAGCGCCGCGGATATACGATACATAATTGCGGTCGCCTTTTTTCTCTCCCTGGCGAGCTGCGGCATTGAAATAAGAGGCTCTCGGAGAAAGCAGACTGCTCATCGCATCGAGCAGTGTTGACTTGCCGCTTCCGGAGGCGCCCACAAAGAGATGGCCTTTAGGAGAAACCGGAATATCATGGCAGCCGTTAAAGGTACCCCAGTTCATAATCTGAACTCTTTGAAGCGTAAAGCGCTCAGAGCCGTCCAGTAAGTTCATCATATCCGGCATATTTAATCCTCCGAAGGAGCTTTCTTGTTTTTACGAATCAGATCTTCGTAGGCGGCAGCCAGAGCTGCGACATCTGAGGCAGTAAACAGAAGTTTGATGATTTTATTGATTTCGTAATCGCCTTTATTGGGGAGCGGCGTCAAAAAATGCCGCTTGCAGCAGCGATCAACTGCGGCACTGACATGCTTTTGGAAATTGACCTGATCGGTTGAAGCAACCGGATCATAGAATTTCAGCACTTCACTCATTTCATCAAAAGAAATGGACGCTCTTTGCCCTGCGCTTTCTGCCATCATGAGCGTTTCTCTAAGCTTGACGATTAAGACAGAGTCCAGAAGCTTATAGCTGATAGTAGTAAGCAGCGACGGAGCCTCCGTATCCCCGAGGTCAAGCTTTTTAACAAAAGCGATGCCCCCGGTTTCGTCAATAAGGAGCGTTAGATTGAGATTTGCGAGCTGAGAGAGCACCGCTTCTTTGTTATCAAGAAGCAGTTTCCAGAGGTTAGGTTTTTCTGAGGCGACTAAAAACGGCCCGCGCAGCAGCGTTACCAAGAGGCTTCTGATTTCAAGAGGCAGAGTGCCCTTGTCGCCTTCTATACCGCTCTTCTCATTATCTGCTTCCTCTGAGTCGTCCGGTTCCAAATCTAAATTTTTATCTGCCATGTGTTTGGTCTCAATTTAATGATGTGAGAAGTACTGCGAAGCAGAGAAGACAAAAAGCGGAATTTCCGCGCCTCGATCTTCCCCGAGCCGATCCTGCCACTGCACAAATTCGGTCTTGTTTTCTATGCAGTCCGCTTCGCTGTATGCAAGACGCATATAGCCTACGATCGTTCCAAGTCCCTGCTTTGCCGGAAACTTCTCAAGAATCTGTCCCACTGTGACGCTGCTTTGTTCTTTAAGACAGGCTGCTATGGTTTCTTTTAGGTAACCAAAGTCGATTTCAGAAGCCATTAATTTCGCAGCGAGAGATACTTCGTCAATTTCGACAGGAATTGACAACTCCACTTCTGCTTCGGTTCTGCTTTCGCTCGGATCATAAAGCTGCCGTGAAGCCGGTGAGTTGATTTTTACCGATGTTCCTTCCTTGATCAGGATATCGTCGCTGGTGCCGAGCGCGCCCTCTTGGACTGCCTGCACTGAAAGCAGTCTGGCTTTTGTCAGAAGCTGCTTTAATCGGCGGTTTTCTACATAACCGCGGTTCTGCACCAACTGACGCAGGCCGGAAGCCAGGCGCCGCATGACGTAGAGCGTGTCGCGGGAGCGAGCATTAAGATGTTTGACGATAGTCTGCAGTGCTTCAGCGTCTTTATGCTGCAGGGCATCCCAGAAAGATCGTGTTTCCAGTTCTTCTAAAAGCGCGTCCATCTCTCGCGCGCTCATCTCGCGAACAAGGAAGCGATAAAACGATTCGAAAGTTTTTCCTTCTTCGCTCTGCTGAATCGCGTCATACCCTTTGAAAACTTCAGAGAGAACCGTATCAACAGAATCCTCTTCCGAGAGCAGACTTGCCTGAATATTGTTGGAAAGCTTGGTGAATCGATCCCTCACTCTGAGGAAGTCTCCGTCAAGTCCTTCAAGTATGCTCAGGATGTCCTGAATCTGAGAGCGGATGATTAGGTCGGACGGAAGCTCGATATTGCCTTCTCTGACGGACTGAATTTTTTGATCAATCGCCTGTTTTTCGCGGTTTAATCTCTCCAGACGCTTAGCGACGTCCGCATCGGTATCGTCCACCAGTTTCTTAACCGCATAGATCAGTAGCTCAAGGCGGCTTGTTGTCGGTGCAACTCTTTCCTGAGTCAGTGAAGAGACGTAGCTGATCGCGTCAAAGGCGCCCGGCGTCAGTTCGTAATGCGGCTCATCGTCGCTTTCTGAGAAGTTTCTGGAGAGGTAGCCCGCCTTACGCCATTGTCCAAGTTTATCGACCGCCATTTCTCGAGTAAAAGTTTGGGTTTGGCGCTCATTAAAGATCTTGGTGACTTTTTCGATCATGACCGACTCTTTGAGTCGGCGTTCCTGATCAAAAAGCAGGCACTGAAGCACGCCTAGGATTTCGGGGGCGGAATCCGCGGCAAGGATGGTCCAAGCGGACTTTTTCCTTAATTCTTCGTACTTACTGATTTGAGCTAAAGCTTGCATGCGTTCAACATTTTTCTATGCTGTTCTGATGATACTCAACAAACAGAAATAAATCGATTTAACTTACTGCAAATATTTAAGATTTTGCTTATTTAACGCTGTCAAAGCGGACTTTTAAAGGAAGCTGAAAATGAGATCTCGGCTAACAGCACTTCTCCGGATTTGAGCCCTGCGTCTCAAATTCTTCGGTTTAAATTCTCGCCGGCGCTTCAGAATCAATCCTTCAAAGTGCATAATAAATAAACGATTCGTGAATTAAGGTGCGTCAATGTATTTGGTGATTCGAGGCGATCGACTGTACGCGGGATATTCTGAAACTTACACAAAGAAAAACGGAAAAAGAGCAACGCGCTGAAGAATCGCAAAGTCTCTCGGCAGTAAATCCGAACTTCTCGCTCAGGATCCGCAGGCTCTGGAAAAGCTTCGTGCGGAGCTTCGACAAATTTCAGCGCCGAACCAAGCGACTAAAAAAATGCTTCGCCGCTCACCCTGTTAAAATGACTTACCTTTCATCGGCGAACCGGTTCTCAACTATGCAAACTGTATTCTTAAGCCGATATAGGAAAAGGATTTGAAGTTAAAAGCACTTGTTCGTTACTACACAACCAAGTTCGGACTTGATTTTGACGGAGAAGCGATGCTTTGGCAGCACTTTGTTGAATGCATCATCAGTCAGGCTTCTTTAGGACAACAATACCGCGCCTGCGCAGTTGCCAGCTTGGAAGCCCGCTATTTAGCACTGATCCTAATTCTCTTTATGCTTCCTGGCGTTTCATGGGTTTAAAGAGATTCAAAACATCCCAATACCTCTGTTGCGGTCGTCGCTGCAGAGGAATGTCCCGGAGCAAACTCTAAGCTTCAAATGAGTTTGCTAGTCATAATGACAATTAAAAGGATAGCGAAACAAACTTCATTAACCGAAAGTTGTAACGTTGTAAAGACTGCAGATTTGACATGGCTCAGCACAATTGATCGAGGGCACAAGAGCAAATGCCCTAATTTCTCAAATCCGCTAAAGGCAAATCTCCTTAAAGTACTGCGAAGAGACCAGCTTCTTTAATCTTGATTCACAATCCATTTCAACTGCAGAAAATTCCTGAGCCAAATATTCAGCAAAACACCGAACGAACGGTTTGTTCCAGTCCTCTCTGTGAATCGCTACGTAATTTTCCTGAGACGGCCGGTGCCAACCATTGAGGACAGGCACCAGAGCTCCGCTTTCCAATTCATCAATACACGCAAATAGCGGCATAGAAATGGCAACGCCAATACCTTGTAATGCAGCATCCTTGACCATCTCAACATTGCTGAATCTAAGCGATGGTCCCTGCGGCACATTGCACACAGTATTGCCTTTGCGCAAGGGAAAAGTCACTAAAAATGAATAACGACTCTGGTATAAATTCCAAAATATTCTGTGATTAGATAAATCATCCGGCTCAGTAATTTGACCGTGTGCCTGAATATATTCCGGAGATGCAACCGGCACGAACAACATCCGACCTCTCGATCTAAGAATGTAGTCCGGCAGTGAAAACGAACCCGAAATAAATGCGATGTCAGCGAGTCTACGTTTAAATTCATCAATATCTAAAGGACTGATGACATTGATCCTCATCTGAGGATGCATATCAAGGAATTTAGAAATGATTTTAGGCAAATACTTTCTCTGAGAGTTACCAACCATGAGGCGAACAATTTGCGTTTCATCGGAAATTCTGCTGGACAGCAAACTCTTAATCTTTTCCCTTGAATTGACAAGACTGCGTGCCGGTTCAATCAATTCAGAGGCAATTTGTGTAGGAAGAAAAGGTCTAGCGCTTCGATCAAATAATGTCACACCGAGCTTCTTTTCCAAATTTTTAATCTTTTTTGAAACAGCTGAATTATCCAGCTTGAGCTTCACCGCAGTTTCACTTACGGAGCCCGTGTCATAAAGGACGATAAATACCGCCCAATTGATGATCTCTTCGCTCATAGTTTTCTAAATTTGCAATCTATTTTTCCATTTTAGAACTTAGTGAGAGATAGAAGATATTAGTAAATCCTATAGTTAGTTATATTCAACCCAACTTTAAACCAAAGGAGATCAATTTGTTTGACTTAATCATCAGAGGGGCAAGAGTCGTTGACCCTCTCAATAAAATCAACGCGGTTTTAGATATTGCAGCTGAGGACGGGAAGATCGCAAAAATTGCGCAGGAAATAACCGATCCTTCAAAAAAAGAAATCAATGCACACGGAAAAGTTGTTGTTCCGGGAATCATTGATATGCATTCACATATGCGAACTGTTCTTGGGCATAAACATGCTCAAAGAATGATAGCGCTTGCCGGTGTCTGTACAACTTTGGATATGGCTGGTCCTCTGGAAGATATTCTTTCCTCGATCCCTGAAAGCGGTTCAGGAGTCAATATCGCGATATTGGATGCTGCTAGAGAGGGTCAAACACTCACTTCCTCGAGACCATCTCAACTTGAACAGGAAGCTTTCATTGAAAAGACACTTGAATCCGGGGGCATCGGAATCAAACTGTTAGGCGGACACTTCCCTATGGATATAGACATTAGCGAAAGTTTTATTTCTCTTGCAAATAAAAATAAATCCTGGGTCGCCTGGCACGCCGGCAGTACAAAGCATGGTTCCAATATTGAAGGCATGCGCGAGGCTGTAACAGCTGCCGGCAAAGATAAGTTCCTTCATATTGCGCATATTAACAGTTATTGCAGAAGCCAAATTTCTAATGAGACCGATGAAGCATTGGAGGCAATCGAACTTTTAAGAAGCCATCCGAACATTTTTGCTGAATCATATCTTTCTCCTCTCAATGGCACCCGATTAATCGTTAAAGACGATATTCCTCTCAGCAAGGTTACTTCTACTTGCCTCAAAAAAGGCGGATACAACAACAATTACTCCGGTATGAAACAGGCAATTATTGACGGTTATGCCGGTGTCCTCGTCGATGATGGAACAATTGGCAAACTGCTTAGCGGAAGCGAAGGAGCAGCCTATTGGGAATCTCAGAACACCATGTGTACAGGAAGTTTTGCCGTAAACCCTGCAATCAGCCGATTCCTTCTTGCTACAGCTAAACGCAGTGACGGATCATTCGTTGTTGATTCCCTTTCAACAGACGGTGGATGCTATCCAAGAAATGTAATTGTCGAGAATGGTTTGCTGCTTGTTAAGTTCGGCGCCCTTTCTCTGACTGAATTCGCTATTAAATCAAGCCTAAACGGTGCCAGAGCGCTTGGGCTTCCTAGTAAAGGCCACCTCTCTGTCGGGGCAGATGCAGATATATCCATACTTGACATCGATAAAGAAAAAGCCTTCGCAACTGTTGTAGATGGGAAGGTCATTATGCTGGACGGTCAGCTGATCGGTACTGGAACAACAATTATCTGTGATGAAAGAGGTGTTGAGACACTTAAAAGAAGAAATATAAAACACACCGTAAAAGAACCTTTCGCAATGGCTCAAATTACTAATCGCTTTATTCCATAACTCCAGGAGAAATCTATGTTTGGCTTACTCGTTGTTCTTCTAGGTATATTCCTAATCGGATATTTAATCATCAAGAAATACTATGCCCCATGGGCTCTTCTTCTCGTTGGCGTTTTACTGCTATTTCTTGTTGGAGCATTTACCGAGACGCCTTTAGCCACGGGCAAAAAAGCAACTCACAGCTGGCTTCTGGATATAGTCCAAGTCATTACGAATCTTTCCTCTTCTACTCTGGCCGGACTTGGTCTTCAAATTATGGTGATTTCCGGCCTTGCAGATTATTTAGACCGTATAGGAGCTACAAAATCATTCGTAAAGATTTGCGCAAAGCCGCTTGAGTATGTCCGCAGTCCGTATACTCTGCTTGCGCTTGCGTACTTAATCGGTCAGTTTATAAATATCTTCATTCCTTCCGCAGTCGGTTTAGGCGTATTGCTGATGCTTACCGTTTATCCTCTGTTAATAGCTGTTGGGGTTTCCAGACTTTCCGCAGCTGCGGTAATTGTCACAGCGAGCTGTCTGGACTTAGGGCCTGCTTCTGCCAACTCAATCGTAACAGCCAAGCTGATCGGCATCACTGCCATGGAATACTTTATTGAGGGCCAGGTTATCGTAGGTGGTGCAGCGGCATTAGCTATTGCGATTAGTCACGGATTCCTTCAGAAGTACTTTGATAAAAAAGATCTCGCTAGCGGTCGTATAACCGAAGATGACTTTAAACTTAGAAGCGAACTGATTGCCGCACAAGCCAAAGATAAGCAGCCTGACGCTCCTTGGTTTTATGCCATTCTTCCGGTCCTTCCGATTGTATTTCTGTTTATCTTTTCTAAATTCTGCTACACCGGCGTAAGACTTGAACTGATCACTTGTATGTTCCTCTGTATGTTAATCAGTTTCTTCATGGATCTTGCAACCAGACGCAGTTTTAAAGACTGCGTTGCCAACACCAAGATTTTCTTCCAAGGCATGGGCAGAGTCTTTACATCTACTGTCGCGCTTATCATCTGTGCTTTAGTATTTGCCGAAGGACTCAAACTGTCCGGCGGCATTAATTCCATTATTGGATGGGCCGCATCCATGGAAAACGCTGGCGGTATTGTCATGCTTGTTGTAATGTGCGCTCTTCTTGCCCTAGCCTCCATTATCACCGGGTCTGCCAATGCCGCATTTTTTGCATTTAATTCTCTTCTTCCCCACGCTGCAAAGGCTGTCAACTGGGAAATGATCGTCATGGCCTGCCCTGTCCAGCTAGTCAGCGGCATAGCCAGATCTATGTCTCCCATCGCTGGAGTGACGATCGCAGTCTCGAGTATTGCTGAATTATCACCGTTTGAAGTTGTCAGAAGAACAATCCCCGTGATGGCGATCGGCATGATTACGACGATTGCGGCATCTCTGCTTCTTCTCTAATGCATTAAATCTAATTTTTCAGTGCCTGCATCAAGGCACTGAAAACCTCTTCAAATAAGTCAATATGAAAAAGAAAGTCATTGTATTCTCTACAGGAGGAACGATTCTCAGCTCTGCAGCAAATCCTACAGAATTGACGAATTACACCAACCGCGGGACAAAAATCTCCGACATCCTTTCGTTAAATGGGGATGCAGACGTTGAATATCGTGAACTTTACAGTATCCCAAGCAGTCAAGTTGGCCTCCCTCATTGGAAGACCATGATCAGCGAAACGGAAAAAGTTCTAAGCAAAGATGATGTTGCAGGCGCTGTAATTACTCATGGAACTGACACCTTGGAAGAATCCGCATTTCTAATAAATTTGATAGTTAAAAGCGATAAACCGATAGTTTTTACCGGAGCAATGAGACCAAACGGTGCTCTTGGTTCTGACGGTGAACTTAATCTCAATAATTCGATAAAAGCCGCCATGTCTCCTCTTTCACAAAACCGAGGCGTTTTGGTTTGCTTTAATGGGAAAATCGGAGATGCAAGGCTGATTACCAAGACACACACCTTAGATCCATCGACATTCCAAGCTCCAGAATATGGGTTCTGTGGATTCATCATTAATGACTATATTGAATTTTTGTCTCGCTGTGATAAACCGCATACAAAATCTTCTGAATTTGAACTTAATGACTTGAACAGACTTGATTCACTCTCATATGTACCGGTGATTACTTCCTACCCGGAAGAAACATCAGACTTCATTGATGCAGCTTTAATGCGCGGTGCCAAAGGCATTGTATATGCTGGGATGGGACATGGAAATGTAACACCTGCAGCGGAGAAAGCTCTAAGCGAATGTCGTAAAAGGGGCGTCATTGTTGTTCGAGCAAGCCGAACCGGCGGCCCTGTACTTCCAAGTAAAGAAAAATGGATGCAGATGGGATTTATTCCGTCCGGCAGCCTAAGCGCAAATAAAGCCAGACTGCTGCTCGCTTTGTCCATTGCGAAGCACGGACAATCCCAATCGGAGGCAGAAAGAATATTTAGAACCTATTAACCATAGAAAAATGAAAGCGCCTTGTGACAATGAGTTAACTTTGACAATTTGTTCCAACTCTTGAAATCCGAGAAACTGACAAAAGTCGGTGAAGCACTTATTTATTGATCACGACTGCTGGCGCCTATTTCGTTTCATCCGAGATTTAAACCAGTCCTGCTAAGAGCAGTACTTTGCGTAATTGCGCAAAATTTGAGATGCCTAATTTTCTGTAGGCATTTGCTCTATGCGTCTCTACCGTCCGCTCGCTCAAGTTTAATCTTGAAGCAACCTGGCAGTTCATCAACCCCATCGAAACAAGATCAATAACCTGTCGCTCTCTGTTCGTCAATGAGTCTAATTTTTCGACGGCTGTCGTTTCCTGAAAACGGTTGACTACTTGATGTTATTAAACCTAGTTAAAGTTTACTGTTTAAAGAGTAATTCCTGAAATTAGTTTACCCCTTGTTGATCTTATTCTTGCTTTAGGTTGCCATGAGGTGACGCCTCATGGCAACCTAAAGCAGGAAACAGCTTGAGCACTCCGTTCGAATAATTGAGAGAATTCAACAGCACTTGCAGATTTAATTAAAATTCATAGAAATGGACGATCTATTCGCGTTCTATTTAAAGAGACTATTGGTGATGCTAGCAGTTTGATTCAAAAAAAATTACTGCGAAAAAACGCAACTTCTGTATTAAAAAAGAGGACTAGCACATCCCTTGAAAGGACTAGTTCAAAAACACTATTTTTTCAAGTCATACTCTAAGAATTCCTATCATGACTTTTCCTTAGCTCAATAATTGATAAATTGTAGGGCGAGACAATTAGGTCGTATAGATCTGTAATCTCATCAATAGTCTCGAAACCAAACATCGACAATGAAACGCTGTGATCCACGAACGGATCATAAACATCCACTTCAATTCCTTGCCTCACAAGGAGTTCTCGAAGCTGAGGCGTTTTTGTATTCCTAATATCTTTAACACCTGGTTTAAAAGCTAGTCCTCGAATCAAGACTTTTTTGCCCCTATAGGGTTTCTCAAGTTTCGAAAGGATGCGGCAAGCAAATTCTTCCGGCATATTTTCGTTAACATCCCTAGCTTGCTGAATAAGAGAAAGTGGTACGCCTTCTTTCTCAGCGGATTCTAATAGATAATAAGGATCCACCGCGATACAGTGCCCCCCTACTAATCCCGGATGATAATTAGAGAAATTCCATTTGCTTGCAGAAACCTTCAGTACTTCATCCATCGGAATGCCCATTTTCTCTAAGTAGACAGACAGTTCATTCATTAGCGCAATGTTAACGTCTCTCTGAATGTTTTCCACCAATTTTGAAGCCTCTGCAATTTCAATGGAAGACGCCATGCATGTCTTATTTACAACGAAAGAATAGAGTTTTTTTATAAATAGAAGACTCTCTTCGTTTATGCCCGATACTACCTTCGAAATTGACTGAAGCGTATGTTCAGCATCTCCCGGATTCACTCTTTCCGGAGAGAAACCCAGGTAAAAATCTTCTCCCGGCACAAGAGCTGACTCGCCCTTTAAGATCGGCAGACAGATTTTTCCAGTACAGCCCGGGGCAACGGTTGATTCATAAATGACACAATCTCCTTTTGTGAGCAGAGAACCAACCATCCGAGAAGCATTAATGAGGCAGGAAAGGTCAGGACTATGATTTTGATCTACGGGTGTCGGCACAGCAATAATAAAAACATTACAGTTCCTGAGATCTGCGGCATCTGACGAAAAGCTGAGCTGTCTATGTTGAAATTCTTCTGCAGAGTACTCGCCGTTTCGATCAAACGACTGAGAGAGTTCGAATACTCTTTTTTTATCAAGATCAAATCCAACCACCGGAAACAAACGAGAAAATGCGAGCGCTAGGGGCAAACCTACATATCCGCAGCCGATAACGGCGATCCTATAACTTTCTTTTTGCATCAAATATACCTGTTCTTATTCTTTAGTTTCTGCAGATTCAATCACACAGCCGTTTAATAATTGGTAGTTACAGCAGGAATCCGGACAATACGCACGACCTTCCGTATTAAAATTTAATCTATTACCAAAACGGCTGACCCATCCATGATGGCGTGCAGGATTTCCTACTACAACTTCAAAATCTTTTACATCCTTAGTCACGACGCTTCCAGCTCCTATCAGTGCATATCGTCCGATCTGATGTCCGCACAGAATGACTGCGTTTGCACCAACTGAAGCTCCTTCTTTAACTATTGTGTCTTTGAATTCAAACTTTCTGCTAACAAAACTTCGAGGGTTGAGAACATTAGTAAAGACGCACGACGGTCCTAAGAAAACGTTGTCTTCAATAGTGACGCCTGTAAAAAGAGAGACATTGTTCTGGACTCTAACTCCGCTGCCAATAACAACTTTCGGTGCAACATAGACATTTTGGCCAAGAGAGCAATTTTCTCCAATGATGCTGTCTTCGGAAACATGGCAAAAATGCCAGATAACAGTCCCCTTTCCTATCACCGCTCCGTGATCAACGACTGCGGTTGGATGAATCTGAATTTCAGACATGACTTTCTCTAAAAAATTGCTTTACTGCTGAGATAACAGCTTCCTGTTCCCACTCTTTCATTGAAGGGAAACAGGGTAAAGAAAGGACGCAGAATGGCAATTGTTCTGAATTAGTGAGTTTCACGGGAGTACGTACGAAAGGAGCGTAAGCTTTTTGTCGGTGTATCGGCAGTGGATAATAGACTTGCGAGGCAATCCCCTTTTTGTTTAGATAACTCTGTAAGGCATCTCTCCGATCTTTAGCTACTTTTACTGTATACAAATTTGGAACATAGCTATTGACCTCCGCGCAGAGCGGAAGCTCTAAGCTTTCTAGTTGAGAAAAACTTTCTGTATACCGTGACGCAATTTGGACTCTTCGACGACAATTATCTCCAAATCTACTCAAGTAGTAGCAAAGCACTTCTGCCTGAACGGTATCCAGTCTGGAGTTCATACCGAGCATGGCGTGAAAGTATTTCTTTTCCTGTCCATGGCTGACGATGCTGCGAAGACGATTCCATAGTTTAGGATCATCTCTATTTACGAAAATCGCTCCTCCGTCTCCCCAAGCACCTAAATTCTTAGACGGGAAAAAGGATGTACAGCCCAGACTCGCAACGGTTCCGGATTTTTTCTTTTTACCGTCTACAACACAGTCCGAACCTAAACTTTGCGCTGCATCTTCAATAACTGTCAGTTGGTACTTATCTGCAATTTGCATGATGTCATCCATACGCGCAGGAAGACCGAATAAATGCAAAGGCAGAATCACCTTGGTTTTAGGAGAAATTGCCTCCCCTAACTGAGCCGGATCTAAATTAAAAGTATTCCAATCAACATCAACGAGAACAGGAGTTAAACCCAATAGGCAAATCATTTCAACTGCAGCCGGATAACCAAACGCCGGCGTTATGACTTCATCCCCCTTATTCAGTTCTAAAGCCATTAAAGCAGCCAGCAACGCATCTGTACCATTACCCACCGCAATCACATTGTTTGTATTCAGATACTGAGCCAGTTGATTTTCGAAGTCTAAGACCGCGCGACCGCGGATAAAGCATCCTTGCTTCAATAATTGAGAAATGCTTATCCGTAGTTCTTGAGGCAATCCTGTATCAGTCACCTCAGGCCTAAAAATCGGAATTTTTTTGAAAGTTTCCGTCATATTTTTTTCAACTAAGAGAGGCGAATGCTTTCGCACAGTCTTATGGCTGGAAGAGCATCTGCCAGTCCAAAACCCCGTCCTGCAAGAATCTCTTTGTAGCTTTGGATATGAAGGTCAGTAAAGCCATTCGTGAAATCAAACGGAGAACCGTCAATTATCATCTCTCTCCATGATCGCTGATTTGTATCCCGCAAATTAAGAGGTAAATCCTCCTGTTTAATACTCAGGAAAAAATTGACATCTGCATAAGGACAATGAAGAATCCCTCTTAACTGTTCGTCCGACTTATTAAGAATCTCATACGAATCCGGATAACCAAAGAGCTGAATCAGCATGTCAAAAAAATGAATACCAATATTGCTTGCAACTCCTCCGCTTTTATTGATATCAAATTTCCAGCTTTTTTTATACCAGGGACCGCGTGATGTCACATAGTTCAAAGAGACTTTTGAACGCTTAGAAGAATTTTGTCTTTGAGACTCTAACAAAGCCTTTAATCTAATTATTTGCGGATGAAGTCTAAGCTGGAGAATGGAATAAACTCTTTTGCCTGTCTCTTGTTCGATTTTTTCTAGCTCGTGCACTTCCTTCTCGGTCAATACCAAAGGCTTTTCGCAAATAACATGCATGTTATTTTTTAGTCCGAATTTTATTTGAGGAAAATGCAAATAGTTTGGCGTACAGATTGAGAGAAAATCTAAATCTTGTGCAAGATTTTCTTTTTTTAAAGCCCCAACGTTTTGTCTTCTTTTGCCTCGCAGTACCTCTTCCATCTCGGCCACAGACAAGAAGAACTTACACTGTGGAAAATTTCGATCTAAAACTCCAACACTGTCCGTCACATCACAGGCATAAAGCAGTTCATTACCTGTTTCAAATATAGCCTGGATATGTCTGGGCGCCACATAACCAGCCGCTCCTAATAAACCGAATCCATACTTCTTCGGCAATTGTTTCTCTTTCTTTGTCATTAGTCAAACAATCTACGTTGAATCTTTGTCCTAAAAAACTTATTGCTGCCTTCTCGAAAAGATCTATTAATGATTTACCCCCCCCCCGATGCTTCCAATATCACATGAACTACGAGTCCTTTCTCGTTGACAACCTCTCTTTATTAAGCCGTAAATCACTTGTGCAATTTTTTTAATTAAAACGTATCTATTAGTGCCTAATGGACAGAGCTTGGTAACAAAGTCTCTGCATACAGCGTAGCGTTCTATCATTCTCGCGTCGTACTCACTTTTGCGCAGTAGATTTAATTGCTCAATGCGCTCCCGATGATAAAGAAGCTCCTCTTGATGAGACTTAATCTTCGCGTGGAGTTGATTATTTTCTTCCTGATATTGCTTAGACAAGTTTTGATATCTCAGAATCTCTTCCCTGTGTCTATTAATCCCTTCTTGACAATATGAAATAGTCGAATCAACGAAGTTAATGAAATCTTGGTTGACCGGTAACGGTTGGCTTAACTGCCCATTTTCTAAGGAATGTATTAAATCGAGCCATCCATCAATATGACTGGGATTAGAAGCAATAAAATTGTTAATGGAGGATTTTGCTTCAAGCGCAAGTTGTTTTCTTCTATCATTATTTCTTAACAACTCACAGATTACTTCCGCTGCACCTGCAACATCATGTCTTGGGACAGATATGTACCCTTTCCTATCTTTCAAAAGCTCTAGATAAGGCAATTCGTAAAGAACTGTAGGAACCGCATAAGTTTTTGCTTCCACTAGTGACATGGGGAAACATTCGTAGCTTGAGGTCATCAAATGAACATCAGCAATCTTTAGGAATCTCTCAGGTTCCAAAGAGAAACCCTCATAAATTATTTTATTTTGCAGATGATGCTGGGCAATGAAGTCTTTTACGTAAATCGCATCAGCCTCACGTAGTTCCTTTCCTACGACATGACAAATAACATTTTGTTCTAACGAGCAAACCCTCCTGTAAATTTCCAGAGCCTCCCTGTAGTTCTTCTGGTTATTATCCAATGTTCCATACCAAACAACGTGACGAGTTCTATTTTCATTCTCTCGTCTACTATGATTCATTAGCGACGAGTCCTGTGATTCCGCCATGTCTTGTAGTAGTCCATTTGTTTCATCAAATGTTCTTAACAAGTTGAAGATATTGACTGCATTGACCCCATGAGATCGATAATAAAACTGCTCCATGGAAGTTGGCACGACTAGCGAATCTGCCAATTTGTAGGTGTGAAGCATCTTTTTAAAAATTGGATAATTTTGCGTTAAAAGCCGCGTCGCATTTTCACGCTGACAAATAACAAAAAAGCGTCCAGTTAACTTTACAGTCAGAAGATCAAACAGTATTTCCGGTGAATTCTCGTCGTCATAAATCACTAGATCAATTCCATTGTCAACTAAGGCTTTCTCAAAAACTCCAATTCTTTTAAGTTCTCCTCGCCTCGGAAGCACAACGATTGGGAAATTCCTAGTGGCGCTGTAATCTATATCGGTAACATCTTCAGTAAAAAAGACAATCTCAAAACCGTGCTTTTGAAATAGAGAAGCCTGCAATAAAATATAACGTTGCTTTTCTCCGTTATAAAGGCTTGGAAAAAAAATCCCTAGCTTCTTTATTTTTCTTTTGTGTAATTGAAGTAAACGCGATTTCCCAGCCCTGCGTGCTAACAGAGCAGGGTCTTTCGAATACATCTTTTGTAATGCCGAAAGAACATCCAGTTTGATTTGTTGGTTACAAAACAAACTATCAAAAGTATTAAACTCTTCGGCATTAGGAAGCTGATTGAATAGGTGAATAACCCAGCCAAGGAGACGAATAACTAGTTTATTAATAATGGGGCTATATTCCTCATACTTTGCTTGTGACGTTAAAAAAGATGTTAGAAATTTGGGAACTTCCAAGATTTGCGACCGAGGGCCAAATTTTTCTGAATTTGGTTTTCCTGTAGAAATCCCGCAACCTATGCGGTAAGAATAAAAAGGCTCTGTCTTTACTGACTTAAAGGTATTTGAATAAAAGCAGATCAGGAACAGTTGATAGCAATCCGTCCCACTTATTAAATAAACATTTTCAAGACGTCGTATCGCTTCTTTAACAACGGTGGTTCTATATATTTTGTCGGCCATTCCCCAACCAACTGTTGCATTTGCGTATATTGCTTGGATAATTTCCAAAGGCGTTTCTATTACACCCACCCACTCTCGTCTAAGATTAAAGTAGCTCCTGACAGCATGTTCATCCTTTGAAAATGCTGACATGTCAAAACGTAAAATATCAACATCGTGCTTTATGGCTAAAGAAACCTCTTTTTCCAACACTGTATTGAATGGCAGGTAGTCGTCCCCATCTACACAGATACACCACTTTCCCCTTGCTAATTCAAAAGCGCGCTTTCTTGCCAATAGAGTTCCTTGGCACTCTTGATGCACAACGATAAATCTTTTATCCAACCGTGCGTAATAGTCACAAATCTCTGCACAACGGTCTGTGCTTCCATCATTTATGACAATAAATTCTGCAGTGTTTAAAGTTTGGCAGTGTAGACTATTCAAACATTCGTCTAAATAGTCACCAACATTATGAACCGGAACAACCACTGATATATCAACAGATAATGCGATTCCACAATTACCATTATTTTTCATATAGTTATAACTTGTCTGTTTTTATACGCCATACCTAATTAAGATTATAGTCACTACGTAAAAATAATTTAAGAAGTTCTCTGTTAGGAATTATTCTAACTAGTACGTAAAGGATTTCCCTGATTTCACATTCACCGAAATTTCCTGAGACCAAACTTAAGGATCGCGGCGCACGATTCTCATTCATCCAAAGTTTACGTTTAATTTATTCTTGGAACAGTAAGTTTTAACAAGAAGTATCAGTATCCAATACAGTTACGCTGTTACATTTTGCGTTAGGCTTCTGCAGGTTAAATCCAAATCTATGAGCACTAATATGGTGTTAAGTAAATGAGTTACTCTATACTGAATTTAAATTTATAAAATAAAAGCTATAACCTACCTACACAGACTTGGTAACCGACAAACACTAAGAGGACTTTCCAACATTCTCTAGCATTCTATATCAAAGTTAATTACATTGAGGTCCCTGCCCAGAGAAGAAATCATTAGTGGGAGTTGTTCAATGTCTAGAAAAGTGCAACGGCTTTGAAGCATTGTCATAAAGGCTAAATATATTTGCTCAACCCCCCTCCATCCTTCAGAATTATGAAAAAACGATTGTAGAACTTCTTGTCCACAAACTCAGACCTTTTTCTTGCTTACAAGAGGCTCAACTATAAGAATATTAAGTTCGTCGAGGCTAAGGAATTATAATCTTCCTGTCTTTTATGGAGTCCTGTTTATGACAAAAGGCTTTTACAGCATAATGCTTGCGCAATTTTTATCTTCCTTGGCCGATAACGCCTTATGAATTGCCGCGATAGCACTGCTAACAACGCTAAATGAGCCCGAGTGGATGACTTCCTTGTTAAAACTTTTTTTGTTGTCAGTTACGTCTTATTTGCAGCATGCGTTGGGATATTCGCCGACACAATGCCAAAAGGACGTGTGATGTTGATCACAAATGCTGCAAAAACACTCGGCTGCTGCATTATGCTTTTCGGAACGCACCCTATCCTTGCATACGGAATCGTTGGGTTAGGTGCGGCAGCATATTCCCCCGCTAAATACGGAATCCTGACAGAGCTTCTGCCTCCGGAAAAATTGGTAAAGGCAAACGGTTGGATTGAGGGTTTGACAGTCACATCAATCATATTGGGAACAGGTTTAGGCGGTTTTCTTATTTCGCCTATGGTGGATCACTTTGTACAACAGGAACATTTATTTGGCGTCCATAATGCTGCTCAGGCTGCAATTGCAGTCATGATTCTTGTATACGCCGCTACTGCAGTTAATCTGCCTATTCCTGATACAGGAGCCCGATATCCTAAACAAGACTTCAGACCGGTGCACACGCTCGTTAATTTCGGAAAATCCTGTGCCCTGTTATGGAAAGATAAACTTGGACAGATTTCATTATCAGTAACAACTCTTTTCTGGGGCGCCGGCGCAACTCTACAGTTTTTAGTTCTGGCATGGGCGGACACAGCCCTCGGCCTTGATCTTTTGAAGGCGGCCATACT
This sequence comes from Parasutterella sp. St.1A3, assembly GCF_059728705.1. Taxonomy (NCBI): domain Bacteria; kingdom Pseudomonadati; phylum Pseudomonadota; class Betaproteobacteria; order Burkholderiales; family Sutterellaceae; genus Parasutterella; species Parasutterella sp. St.1A3. Next base: position 1,430,178 of record NZ_BAAGFK010000001.1, read on the forward strand.
TCAAGGTGTCGTTGCAATAGGCATCGCTATAGGCGCTGTACTTGCTGCCACATTTGTAATGTTTGCGGAAAAGTGTAGACGTTTTACCGATCGGCGTTGTTATTGGCTTTTCTGTTGCCATTATGTCTTTCTTTAAAGGATCATGGATCCAAGGAGGATTTGATTTTATTGGCATTCATTTCTCATATGCGGTTATAGTTGTCTGCATTATGCTCGTTTTCGTTGGGATAATGGCCGGATTTTTTGTCGTTCCGATGAATGCCCTTCTTCAGCATCGAGGTCATGTCCTTATGAGTGCAGGCCGATCTATTGCAGTGCAAAATTTTAACGAGAACAGCTCCATCCTCGTGATGTTGGCTTTGTATTCTTTGCCCATTAAAGCCGGTCTGGAAACGGCAATAATAATGGTTTTGTTTGGTTGTTTTGTAGGTTGTTCAATGCTTGCCGTTATTTTCAAGCATAATCATAATCAGTCTAAAGAAGACTCTCTTCGAAGAAAAGAGACATTGAACTTCCGCTGTTGAATTCTGCCGTTATTTTGTCCTCTTTTCAGACGATGCTTTTTGCGCAATAATCAGAAGATATCTTATTTTTCGCCAATTATGAAATCATTAACCGTTCCCCTTTCATTCGTGATTCATTTGAGAATTGCAAAAAATCCGCTTGTGGAATTACATTAGATTTGGGAAGACAGCGCATATCTCAGACTGAACTTCTTTCATTAATCGATTTTGTCGGTAAAAAAGAATGATTGAATCGCTTAATGATATGAGAAAAGGGAAAATTGTCAACACCAGCGAACATAGATCTGCACTTCATACTTCACTCAGAGATCCGTCTTCCACCATTCCTCACGCCCGTAAAGTTCATGAGACCTTAGATAGATTCTGCAAATTTGCCGATGATGTTAGAAATTGGAAAAGACGGGGATGTGCTGGAGATCGTATAACAGACGTTATAAATATTGGCATTGGAGGATCTGACATGGGTCCTCGAACTGTTTACAACGCACTTAGAACAACGAAGCCAGAAATTAATTTACATTTCCTCGCAGCCGCTGACGGAGTAACTTTTGACAGAATAACCTCCTCTCTCGATCCCTTTAAAACTCTTGTCGCAATATCTTCTTAAAGTTTCAAAACCCAGGAAACTCAAGCCAATGAAAAAGAAATTTTAGAGTGGTAAAAAAATGGCGGTATTAAGCATAACAACTTGCACAAGCATGTTATTGTAGTTTCAGCTAAACCAGATGCAGCTTACTTCTTCGGATTACCCAAAGAAAATTATTTTCCAATCTGGGACTGGGTCGGTGGAAGATTTTCCGTTTGGGGTGCAATAGGTCTGCCTGTTGCAATATCTCTAGGCTCCGATACATTTAAATGATTTTTAGCTGGAGCTCGTGAAATGGACGAACATGCTTCAATTCTCCACTTCAAAATAATCTGCCGGCATTAATGGCGATGTTTGCCTATTGGAACTCTACACACTTGGATGTGTCATCTTATTGTTTTCTCCGCTACGATGAACGTCTTAGAACCATGGTAGATTGGCTTCAACAACTTGAAATGGAAAGTCTAGGAAAAAGCACAAAACCCGATGGAACACCGGTTATAGGGAAAACCTCTCCTACAGTCTGGGGAAGCCATGGAAACGAATCGCAGCACTCCTTCTATCAATGGTTACGAGAAGGAACCGCAAAAACAGCAATTGATGTTTTTGAGTGTGAAAAACCAGGCCATTCCCATAAAGAGCTAAATCGAGTCCTCATGGCAAATGCAAAGGCACAGACGGAAGCGCTTGTAATAAGAGATAAAGATAGCAAATACTTTAATGTCGTTTCAACGATAACGACAAAAGAATTAACGCCAGAGAGTTTAGGAGCTTTAATGGCGATGTATGAACATAAAACCACAATGTTGGGGACTCTTTTTGGAGTGAACGCGTTTGATCAACCCGGCGTTGAATTTAGCAAGAAACTTACACAAAAAGCTTACGCTGAGTCTGAAAATAATTAACAGATATTGGGTTGCATAGAACGCAACCCAATATCTTTAACGCAATAAAAACTCTCTAAGCGCATCTTCCCAATGAGGCATTTGATGAATTCCGCTCTCTCTCAGGACTAATTTATCAAGCCTTGAATTTTTTGGTCTCTTTGCGGGAGTAGGATACTCATCAGACGTGCATGGAACGACTTTCTGGTTTATTTTTTTTATTTCAAATATCTTTCTTGCAAAATCATACCAGCTCGCCTCACCTTCACAAGTTAAATGAACAGTACCAACTAACTCAGGATGCATCAGTATTTGCTGCAACGCATCTGAAACAGCCTTAGTACTAGTGGGATTCCCTACCTGGTCATTTACCACTTTTAGACAAGTTCTTGTACCATCAGCAAGTCTTAGCATGGTATGCACAAAACTTGGCCCATGACTTCCATATAGCCAAGACACTCTAGCAATCAAGTGATTGGGACAATGCGAACGAACTGCTTGCTCGGCTGCCCATTTGGAGTTTGCATAAATGTTTATACCTCCATTTGGCTGATCGTATTCATGATATGGCCTATCCAGGGCTCCATCAAAGACATAGTCTGTAGAAATGGAAATTAACTTTGCACCAATCAAATTAGCAGCTCTCGCAACATTTATCGTCCCGAAAGCATTTATCTTCCATGCATCGAACTGCTTAGACTCACAAAGGTCTACAGCTGTCATTGCTGCGCAATGAATAACAACGTCCGGTCTAAATTGAACAAATGCTTTTTCTACTTCGCATCCCTGAGTGATATCGCAGTTTTCAATAGTCAGAGGAATAAGTTCAAACCCCTTAAGATTCTTTACTAAAGTTTGTCCCAACATCCCCATTGAACCGGTAATCGCAATCTTTTTCATTTAAAGAGCTCTTTTCTGAAATCTTTGAACCACGGAGCTTTAGAATCTTTGTCGCTTAACAAAGGTTCAAAATCAATTGGCCATTCAATTCCAAGGTCTGGATCGTTCCATCGAATAGACCCTTCGTCATTGGGATGATAATAGTCTGTACATTTGTAGTGGAAGTGCGCTACATCGCTTAATACCACAAAGCCGTGAGCCATGCCAGGAGGAATCCAGAGCTGATTTTGATTTTCCTGATTCAAAATAGCCCCATACCACTTTCCAAATGTTGGAGAATTTTCTCTAATATCAACTGCTACGTCAAACACTTCACCATACGAAACCATAACAAGCTTTCCTTGAGGATGATTTTTTTGGAAGTGAAGCCCTCTCAAAATTCCTTTACTTGACTTGCTATGGTTATCCTGGACGAAAAGTAAATCAATTCCACATTCTTCATATCGTTGTTCTTGCCATGTTTCTACAAAATAGCCACGTGCATCTCCGAAGATTTTCGGTTTAACTAACAATACTCCATCTATTGTTGTTTTGATTACTTCCATCAGCACCACCTCAATAAGTTCAACAAATACTGTCCATACAAATTCTTAGCGATCGGCCTAGCCAATTCTTCCAATTGCTGATCGTTGATATACCCTTGTCGCCAGGCGATTTCCTCCGGACTCGAAATCATTAAACCTTGACGAGTTTGTACAGAATGGATAAAAGACGCTGCTTCAAGCAAAGATTCGTGTGTGCCTGTATCTAACCACGCTACGCCTCTCTCCATAATTTCAACATTAAGAGTTTTATTTTTGAGGTAGGCTAGATTAACGTCTGTTATTTCTAACTCACCACGAGGGCTAGGTTTAACTTTCTTGGCAATCTCAAGAACTCCTTCGTCATAAAAATACAATCCTGTCACTGCAAAATTTGATTTAGGTAGTCTTGGTTTTTCTTCAATTGAGACTGCTTTTTTCTCGGAATCAAATTCAACTACCCCGAACCGCCCCGGATCAGACACCTGGTAGCCAAAAACTGTGGCCCCCTCATCTCGTTCTTTTGCTTTCAACAAGAGCTTTTGGAATCCATGGCCAAAAAACAAGTTATCTCCAAGAACCAAACATGTGTTGTGACCTTTGATAAAATTTTCACAGAGCAAGAAAGCCTGCGCTAAACCTTCGGGCTTCTCTTGAACCATATACTCAAACCTACATCCCCACTGAGATCCGTCCCTAAGCAAGTCTTTAAATAAATCCTGTTGATCGGGTGCTGTAATAATTGCGATCTCTCTTATTCCTGCAAGCATTAAAACTGAAAGAGGATAGTAAATCATTGGTTTATCGTATACAGGCATCAACTGCTTGCTGATACTTTTCGTAAGGGGGGGGGTAAAGTCGTGTACCACTTCCTCCCGCCAGAATAATTCCTCTCCACTTTTTTGCCATTATTCTCTCCCGTTATAGTTAGCTTCAAGCCATTTTCGATACTCACCTGTCTTGATACTTTCTACCCAAGACGGATTATCTAAATACCACTGAACGGTTTCCTTGATTCCTTCTTCGAAAGTATGACGGGGTGTCCAACCAAGATCCCTTTCAACTTTCGCACAATTGATTGCATATCTAAAGTCATGGCCCAATCGATCTTTTACATATGTAATCTGTTCTTTGTATGACTTGCCATCTTCACGGGGTTTGATATCATCTAAGATAGAACAGATTTTGTTAACAATAAACAAATTCGTCCTCTCCGATTTTCCTCCAATATTGTATGTTTCACCAACCTTTCCTTTGGTTAAAACTTCGTAAATAGCTTCGCAGTGGTCTTCAACGTGGAGCCAATCTCGAATGTTTTCTCCAGTTCCATAAATGGGAAGTTTTTTCCCCGAAATTGCGTTTAAAGTCATTAATGGAATTAATTTTTCTGGAAACTGACGCGGACCATAATTGTTTGAACAGTTAGTGATCAATGTTGGTAAGCCATATGTCTCATTGAAGGCACGGACAAAATGATCGCTCGAAGCTTTTGAAGCAGAATAAGGACTGTTAGGGGCAAACGGTGTCTCCTCAGTAAAGGCAGGGTCTTCCAATTTTAATGTTCCGAAAACTTCGTCTGTTGAAATATGATGGAGCCTAAAATTATCTTTTTTCTCAGTGGGGAGGTTTTCCCACCATTCTTTTACTGTACGAAGCAGTATTTCTGTCCCAAGAACATTTGTGCGAACGAAAATATCCGGATCAACGATGGATCTGTCTACATGACTTTCTGCAGCAAAATTCACCACTGCATCAGGTTGAAATTCCTCAAGCAATTTCTTGACAAGTTCAGAATCGCCGATATCGCCTCGGACAAAAGCGTAATTAGGTTTATCTGAGACAGCATTCAGATTCTCAATATTGCCTGAATATGTAAGCTTATCCAAGTTAATAATGAAATCACTGGAGTTAACGCGCTGTAAAACAAAGCAAGAGCCTATAAAACCAGCTCCACCTGTAACTAAAATTTTCATTTTTATCACTACTTTCACTAGTGTCCAAAATAAATTTTCACAATTGAGATAACCCTGATGCGAACATGCTGGCGATCCGATAAAGTTGATTTTTGCCAAATAAACAAACGGAGCACCAGCATGCAGAGAACAACGATATCTATGTTTGCCCAACTTGTCCAGCTCATGGGCGGAAAAATTGAGTTTCAAAACTTGGTTACTCACTATCAATCCGACAAAGAGGCCAAGGGGCTTACGACGTGGAGCCAATTTATCGCAATGCTTTTTTGCCAACTCACAGGGGCGGATTCATTACGGGAGATTTCCGACGGCCTCTATTCGAGTCTGGGCAAGCTCAGTCACATAGGTGCGACAGCAGTATGTCGATCTACCCTGAGCTACGCCAACAGCAAGCGGCCTTACAAACTTTATGAGGACTTTTATTTTGTCTTGCTGAAAAAATTTAGACACGAGATTCAAGGGCGTCTGGGAAATAGGTTCACTAAGCCGGTCTTCAGTCCCGATTCCACGACAATAAGCTTATGTTTGCGTTTGTTTGAATGGGCTCAGCACCGAAGGCGTAAAGGCGGAATAAAACTTCACACGCTTTTGAACAACGATACTTCACTGCCGGAGCTCATCGTGGAAACGCCAGCAAAGACGAGCGATATCAAGGGAGCCAAAGGAATATTAGAGGATATTCCCGCCGGTTCTATCGTCGTTATGGATAGGGGTTACAACGATTACTCATTATTCCAAAGACTGACGAATAAAGGAGTTGTGTTTGTCACCCGCTTTTGTGTTTGTCACCCGCTTAAAAGACAACGCGCTGCATACGTCGCTTCCTCAGGGTCTTATTGAGGATGACCCTGAAGGATGTTGGGGTCTTTATGAGATGAAATTCACTAGACTTAAGGCCAAAGAGCATTGCTAGGATACAAGCTTTAGAGTCGTACAATGGCTGGACAAAGAAACAAACCGTTGGTTTGAATTTCTTACCAATAGCAAAGAGTTGAGCACCACTGAGGTGGCAGAGCTCTACAGGGAGAGGTGGCAGATAGAGCTTTTCTTTACGCGCATCAAACAAAACCTGGTCATCAAGAGCTTTGTCGGAACAACTGAAAATGCCGTCATGACGCAGATTTGGACAGCTGCCATAGCGATCTTGCTATTAGAGTTGATGCGGCGCCGCTCAACTTATAAATGGACTTTTTGCAGGCTTGCCAGATACTTCAAATTAAATCTTATGACCTGCAAGAGCCTACTCCACTTGCTTAATCAGCCGGACAACAAGGACTGGAAGGAACCCCCGAAGCTTATTCAGCTTTCTTTATTTGACTAACAGGGGGCTTGTTTATGACTTTTAAACTTTTGTGACCGGGATTGCCTATGAATACAACAGTCTAAATTCAAAAGTAAATTATTTTGGACAGCAGTGAACTACTTTATTTGAATCTTGAAATGACTTGTTTTAACAAAGGAATGATCCCAATCTCTCGACTAGATAGATAAAATCTTCTGCACAAAAAAATAAACGATGAAGAATTCAGCGTTTTCATTTTATACGATTTGTCATGAGTATCTATGTTAGCCAAAATGTTTCGTACTCCCTTTCTAAATTTTTTAACCTCATTAATATATAAAAGAACTTTTTTTCTGTTGTTCTGGCTATTTTTATGAATACGCCAATGTGTTAACAATTTCGTTGTAACAACAACTTTTTCAAGTTGAAAAAGTTGTATCCAAAGATACCAGTCCAACCACTTTTCGACTGGCGTATTCCAGTCAAGGCATTGAAGAATTTCTCGCTTTATCATCACGCAAGAAAACGTTGGAATTAAGTTTTCATTCAAAATTTCGAATAAAAGTGTTTTTCCCTCGTTAGAATTTTTGTAAATTTTACTGAGAACTCTGTGGATATACGCCGTCTGCCAAGTTATATCACAATTGTCTTCAGCCTCTAAAATAATTCCGTTAACTACACAAGAGCTGCTGTCTAAAAAACCTAGCTTGTCTTCCAGATAAGTTTTTTCTAACCAATCATCAGACTCAAGAAAAACTACCCACTCACCAGTTGACTTTGACAGTCCTAGTTGCAGAGTAGAACTCAACCCCAAATGTGCATGATGAGCATGTGTAAAGACGGAAATTCGTCTATCCTTTTGGGAATACATCTTTGCCAGTGATAGAGAATCATCTGACGATCCATCATCAACGATGATAAGCTCTAGATACGGATAGGTTTGAGCGAGAACACTTTCAATTGCTTTGCTTAAATATTGGCAATAGTTAAAGCTGGGTACAATTACTGAAATTTTGCTTGTTCCAACATTATTAAGTTCATTCATAGAAAACCTTTGGTTTTACGTCTTCTATTTTATTATGTCTTCAAATAAATCATCAAAAGGCCTTCTAGATATACTGAACGGGTTACGAGACATTAGGCTACCCGCATATCTTGCTTACGCAGATATAAGACAAAGATATCGAAGGTCAAGTCTAGGCCCTTTTTGGATTTCTATTTCAATGGGAGTCACTATTGCTTGTATTGGATTAATATTTGGGAAACTTTTTAAAGCTCCAATGGCTGAATTCCTCTCCTTTCTGTCCTGAGGGCAGATCATTTTGGGCCTCATTTCAGGAATAATCAGCGAATCCACTCTTGTATTCCCTAATTCGCAGGGCATCATTCGTCAGTTGCCGCTACCTCTATTTATACATATTGAACGAATGATAATCAAAAATTTTTACATTTTTCTTCATAATTTAGTGGTCTTACCATTCGCCTATTTTTTGTTGGTAAATCCGTAAATATTTCAGTCTTATTCTTTCCAATTGGATTATTTCTGTTATTGATAAATCTTGCATGGCTATCACTTGTTTTCTCCATTATTTGTGCGCGTTTTAGAGACTTGACTCAAATTGTTTCAAGCTTCCTACAAATATTATTTTACGTAACTCCTATCATCTAGTGCCTTCGCTCCTTCCAGCAAGGTCGTCTGTAATGCTCCTAGAGCCTAATCCTTTCTATCACCTCAGTGAAGTTGTGAGGAGTCCTCTTTTAGGAACTCTTCCTTCCTATTCCAACGTTTGTTGGACCTTGGGTTATGCTGTGGTTGGGTGGACTTTCGCAATAGTATTTTTCAACAAATACAGAGATAGAATCCCATTCTGCTTTAATGAGAAGATATTATGAGCAGGATTATTTTAGAAAATGTTACATTAGATATACCAATTTACAATTCGCAAGGAAGATCTCTTAAGAAAACTATCATGGGAATCACTACCGGCGGCAAAATTAGTTCAACAGAAAATGGTAACACTGTTGTTAGATCTTTAGATGACATTTCTCTCAAAATAGGGCCTAAAGAAAGAGTTGGCCTTGTTGGTCATAACGGAGCTGGAAAAAGCACTCTACTTAGAGTGATGGGCCGCGTTTACACCCCAAATGCCGGCAGTGCAATTATTGAAGGGACTATCGGCTCGTTAATTGATATTTCTTTAGGTATTGACTCTGAAGCTACAGGGATAGAAAACATTTTTCTTAGAGGTGCACTCTTAGGTATACCTCGTGAAAAACTAGAGAAAGAGCTAGAAAACATCATTGAGTTTTCAGAGCTTGGAGAATTTGTTTACATGCCTGTACGCACGTATTCAAGCGGAATGCATCTCAGGCTAGCTTTCGCTGTTTCGACTATGATAAATCCAGAGATCCTTCTTATGGATAAGTGGTTATCGGTAGGAGATAAAAATTTTCAAAATAAAGCCGAAGAAAGGCTCACCTCAACGGTAGAAAACAGCGACATACTTATACTTGCCAGCCACTCTCAGTGGCTTAATCAAAAAATGCTGTACTAGGGCCATTTGGCTTGAGCATGGGAAAATAATTATGGATTCCGACCCTGAAGAAGTGTACATAAAGTGTTTTGGATAAAAATGAAAAACTTAGCTGTATATATACATTATTCACACAAAAATGGCTTAAAAGAATATGAGAAATATTTTTTAGCTGCACTCCTGATACATTATGAGGTTCATTTAGTCTCTAACTCTGAACTTGATATCAAATCAATTGATTGGTTAACACAAAAAAATATTTCCTTTCTCGTAAGAGACAATGCGGGTTATGATTTTGGAGCCTACAAAGATTTTTTTAAAAATTATGGAAATAAAGTTAAAGATTACGACAATGTTCTTCTCGTTAACAATTCTTTTTATGGACCAATAGGAAACTTAGAACCTCCGCAAACTCTGCTGAGTAATAAAGACTTTTTTGGTTGGTATTTACATCCGAGGACTGGTTGTATCAAAGAGCATCTACAATCCTTTTTCCTCTTATTCGGACCAAATATTATCAAGACCAACGCACTCACTAATTTTTTTCTGTCTCTCAAATACCCTATTACTTTCGAAGATGCAATTGATATTGAAACGTCTTTGACTGAGTATTTTCGTTCAAAAGGCTTCCTTATTAAATATAAAAGCGGTTTCAGGGAAACGGGGCAACTGTTTGATAATCCTTCTATGCTGTTGCCTGATAAATTACTAGCGAGTGGTGTTCCTTTATTAAAAAGAAAATACTTTTCGTTATCTTACCACTATTTTTTAGAAAACTCTTATGGACATCACTCTGCTTCAGCTTTAAGAGCAGCAGAAAAGCAAGGGTATCCGCTTAACCTTATTTATGATGACTTACTCGACCATCAACAATCACTGACATTTCCCCTCTTGCACCACTTTTATATTCTCGATAAAGATCGCACACATATTGAATCGGATTGCAAGAAGATTGCTCTAATAATTTTTGTTTATTATGAAGATCTTATCGAACAAAATCGGAAGATTATTGATCGGTTTTTGCAACTAGAGGCAAAAGTCCTGATCGTTTCTCCAAAAAGCGAAATTTTAGAGTTGTATCAGAAAAATTTTTCAGTTGGTTGTGAGTATAGTCTCATGCAAAACAGAGGCAGAAATGAGTTCGCCTACTTTAACTGTGGCTCTGAGTTATTGAAAAAATATGACTATACATGCCTTCTCCATGATAAAAAATCAGGTCTTGAATACCCTGCTATAAGAGGCTACGACTGGAGCGAATACTGCCTTGATAACTTAGTGCCTTCATCTGAATATATACAAAACGTAATTGAAGTCTTTGAGAGGAACCCGAAAATTGGATTACTTTTCCCCCCGCCTCCCCTCTTTTCAAAGTGGCGCAATATTCCTAATACGGTTTGGGCAAATCCCAATAATCTTACCTGGGCAAAGAAACTCTTTGAGCTTTTTGAACTAGATGTACCCTTCGATACTCACCCTCTAGTTCCATATGGTGCCATGTTCTGGGTCAGAAAATCTGCATTGGCGCCACTTGTAAATCAAAAACTGCCAATAGACTTTTTCCCAGAAGAACCACTAGCTGCTGACGGAACAGTTCTGCACGCCCTGGAAAGAATTTATACCTTAATAGCTCAGAATGAAAAATTCTATTCTGGCTGGATAATGAATAAGCAATCTGCAGAGCAGTATCTCATTAACTTGTACTATGAGCTTTGTGACAAAGTCCCAACTAAACCTGTAGCTCCTGGAATAAAAGAATCAGCCCGTATGTTATTTTCAGCTATTAAGAAAAGATTGAATAGAGAGTATTTAAGATTATGCAAAAAGAATTAGCAAAATTGATTGCGTTTTATCTACCGCAATACCACATAAACAACTTAAATAATGAACTATGGGGAGATGGCTTTACAGAGTGGACTAATGTTGCTCAAGGAAGGCCTAATTTTGTTGGACATTACCAACCTCACATACCTGGGAAACTTGGGTTCTATGATTTGTCTTTCGTAGAGACTATTAGTAAACAAGTTGATTTAGCCAAGTCATTTGGAATATATGGTTTTTGTTTTTACTACTACTGGTTCGATGGGAAAAGAGCTCTTGAATTACCTCTTAATCTTTTTCTTGATTCAAATATCCAATTTCCCTTCTGTATTTGTTGGGCCAATGAAAACTGGTCTAAAAAATGGGATGGAGGAAATAACGAGGTAGTCTTAAAACAAAATTACGCTCAAGGTTTTGAAAATAATTTCATCCTTTCCTTAGAAAGAACTCTAAAAGATGAGAGATACATAAAACTTGATTCGAAGCCTGTACTGCTAATATACCGGCCGAGTTTGTTCTCGAAGCCGGCTGAAAGTATTAAAAAAATGCGAGAGGCTGCTAAAAAGATAGGCATTGACAATTTGTGTATTCTGGTAGTTGATTTTTATCTTGGTGATTCCGAAGCAAAAAAAATGGGAGCTGATGGAATCGTTGAATTCCCTCCTCACCAGTTTTATGGCCTCGATACGTTAGCAGACAACCTGCCAGGAAAGATGCTTAACCCAAATTATAGTGGACACATTCTAGACTACAGAAAAATGTTCCTTAAAGCGTTAGACAAATGGAATACAGAAGATCCATTTTTGCGTATAAGAGGGATAATCCCCTCGTGGGATAACACGGCCAGAAGGAAAGACAGTTCAGTAACTGTTATCAATTGCTCTCCGGAGCTATATGAAAACTGGCTTAATTATCTCGTAACTTACAGTAAGCAGCATGAATCCCCTTATATTTTTATAAATGCCTGGAATGAATGGGGTGAGGGCTGCCATTTAGAACCAGATAGACGCTATGGCTGTTCCTATTTAGAAGCCACAAAACGGGTTTTAGATAACCCACTTCGTGCTTCTTTAACGAATATTAGAGACAACTTCAAAAGTGAGTTAACCACTCAGTTAAACACCCATATTCTTCCACAGAGTGCAACAGAAGAAAGTATAATTCAGGAGATTACGCTGAAGGATTATATTAAATCCAAACTTTTTCGTCATCCTAAACTTTTTGAGTTAGCGAGGAAACTTTATAAAAATTACAGACCAAAAAAATAAATTATCTTTGATTTCCGAAAGCTCCGGTTCGCCGATCAAATTTGAAGCGATAGGTGAATAGATAGGCCCTCTAAAGTTAGAGAGGCCTATCAGATCATCCCAACATGCATTCATCATAGCGAACACATCTTCAACTTCTTTAAACCGGGCTCTTAGCGTGAAGCTGGAAGCAACATCCTTTGCGTATTTTTTCTTCCATCTGTGCTTGGAATTTTGTAGTGAAGTTAAGAGCGATTGTCCCTCTACTGCAATTGTAGGATAGGATAACTTGCAGCACGCATTTACATAAATCAATCAGGACGAGGTTTTCATCATTCCCACTAATCATCTTGATACGACTAATTGTGTAGCGGACAATCTTATCACCGTGTAATCCTGGAAAGCCTTCATGACGAAAGGCCTGCAGAGTCAACAGAAGGATGGCGAAGAAGACAAATTCAGGTATGAAATGATCCGGTTTCCATCCCAGGATTCAACTGATCATTATCGGAGCCTAATATCTTTAGACTTCGCGCCTTTCTTTCTCTACGAGCCAAGGGTTTCAGTTGAAATCTCTCGAGCGTTTTAATTGCAATGTAAGCGTCTCATTGATTTCTCTCAACGATTCGAACGGTATTCTCAATGAGTCTTGTCCTGAAAAAAGTTGACTACTTAGGGAGTCAACAATGAAAGTTGAAGAACAGATATCTAGAAACAAGCAGAGGCAAGAAGGCTTGTTTCGGATTTGTACAATCAGGGGATGCCAATAAAAAAATTGCAAAGCATGTGCCAGTTTGTTTTGCAACAGTTTATAGGTGGATAGATTTGCCAAAAAGAACGCCGGTTGTTGGAAAAGACCTTGATAGGAAAGGCCTTGATGGATAACTCCTTAATGCAAGAGCCTGCCCTTCTTCAGATGAGGCTAACCCCAAGAATTTAGGTAAACTTTGTATTGAGCAAAACTGTTATGTTCGGATGATCCAACATCTTTTCAAACATAGCTGTGTAGCCTTGGAGAGGAATGCCTTGGTACTTTGCCTGAAAATAACGGTTATCCCTTCCAACAAAAATAGGAACTCTGCCAGTGAGGGGATCCAAATCTTCCGGTCTTACACCCCATTGTTTTTCGGTGTAGTGTAAGAATACTTTTTCATAAACATACTCTGCCAGATACTGAAGAACTTTTGACCGGCTTTCACGGAGTTTTAAGATTGGCACCTTCTTGTTGAATGGGAACTCGGACAAAAGAGCATTAATCAAACGATTAGCCATCTCCTTAGGGAAAAGCTGTGCGATTGTATTGAAATTAAAGGGAATCGGAACAAGCTGACCGTCAATCAGTGCTTTCACCTCATGCTGATACGGGCACCATTGAGTAAAATGGGATAAAAACCGCCGTACTGTCTCGTTTTCTGTGTGAAAAATATGTGTGCCATATTTGCGGATGCATATTCCTTCTTAATCGAAATAATCAAAACAGTTACCTCCGATGTGATCTTTCGTATCAATTACCGTGACTTGATGAGAATTTTCAGCCAACTTACGGGCTAACGTTGCGCCTGAGATACCACAACCCACAATCAAACAATTTATGTTTGGCTTAGTTCCCATAAAAATACAAATTAAGTTTACTGCGTAGTAATTATCTATCCAAGCTACACAGTGTAGGAATTATAATCTCTCAATACTTTAGGAGTCTCGATATATGACAAAAGGCTTTTACAGCATCATGCTGGCACAGTTCTTATCTTCATTAGCCGATAATGCCTTATTGATTGCTGCAATTGCGCTGTTAGCGACATTAAATGAACCTGAGTGGATGACTCCTCTTCTGAAGCTATTCTTTGTCGTTAGTTATGTACTTTTTGCAGCATGGGTTGGAATCTTCGCTGATACAATGCCAAAAGGGCGAGTAATGTTTATTACCAATGCGGTAAAAACGTTAGGCTGCTGCATAATGCTTTTCGGAACTCATCCTCTTCTTGCGTATGGTATTGTTGGTTTAGGAGCGGCCGCTTATTCGCCTGCTAAATACGGAATACTTACCGAACTATTGCCTCCTGAAAAATTAGTGAAAGCAAACGGCTGGATCGAGGGGCTGACAGTTGCCTCTATTATATTGGGGACCGGATTGGGCGGATTTCTCATTTCTCCAATGATTGACCATTTTGTCAAACAAGAACATTTATTTGGTGTTCATAATGCTGCGCAAGCTGCAATTGCAGTAATGATATTGGTATACGCAGCTGCCGCAGCCGTTAATCTTCTTATCCCCGATACTGGAGCTCGTTATCCAAAACAAGACTTCAGACCAGTGCATACGCTCGTTAATTTCGGAAAATCCTGTGCCCTATTATGGAAGGATAAACTTGGACAAATTTCATTATCAGTTACAACTCTTTTTTGGGGCGCCGGCGCAACACTGCAGTTTTTAGTTCTTGCATGGGCAGATACAGCCCTCGGCCTTGATCTTTCTAAGGCGGCTATACTTCAAGGCGTCGTTGCGATAGGCATCGCTATAGGCGCTGTACTTGCCGCCTCGTTTGTAAGTTTAAGGAAAAGCATAGACGTTTTGCCGATTGGCGTTGCTATGGGCTTTTCTGTTGCCATCATGTCTTTCTTTAAAGGATCGTGGATCCCTGGAGGATTTGATTTTATTGGCGTTCATTTCTCTTATGCAGTTATAGTTGCCTGCATTATGTTGGTTGTCGTTGGCATGATGGCCGGATTCTTTGTCGTACCTATGAATGCACTTCTACAGCATCGAGGTCATGTCCTTATGAGTGCAGGCCGATCTATTGCAGTGCAGAATTTCAATGAAAACAGCTCCATCCTCGTAATGCTAGCTTTATATTCTTTGCTTATTAAATCCGGTCTGGGAACGATAACAATAATGGTATTGTTTGGCTGTTTTGTGGGTTGTTCAATGCTTGCAGTTATTTTCAAGCATAATCATAATCAGTCTAAAGAGGACTCTCTTCATTTAATAGGTGAAGAAAAGAGACATTAAGTCTCTGTAAAGAGCTTGTGCCAATCCCGTTAAGTGAGCTAATTGAAGAAAAAAACATGCAATCATTGACCGTTACACCTTTCATCAGAGACTCTTTTGAGAATTTCAAAAAAAGTTCATGTGGAATAACTTTAGATTTAGGTAGACAGCGTATCTCACAGAAGGAATTGCTTTCTCTCATCAGCTTCGTAAAGCAAAAGAGAATGATTGAATCTTTCAAAGAGATGAAAAGCGGAAAAATCGTGAATAAAACAGAACATAGATCCGCCCTTCACACTTCTTTAAGAGATCCATCTCCTGACGCTCCACATGCAAAGGAAGTCCATGAAACATTGAACAAATTCTGTCGTTTTGCAGACGATATACGTAATTGGAAAAGAAGAGGCTCTGCTGGTGATCGATTTACAGACGTAATCAATGTCGGTATTGGCGGATCTGACATGGGGCCCAGAACGGTATATAACGCATTAAGAAGTGCAAAACCTGAAATTAATCTTCATTTTCTTGCTTCCGCTGACGGAGTAATATTTGATCGAATAACTTCGACTTTAGATCCTTTCAAGACACTTATTGTTATCTCCTCAAAGAGTTTTAAGACTCAAGAAACTCAAGCTAATGCAAAAGAAATACTACGGTGGCTTCGATCTGCAGGGATTCCCGAAAAAGACTTAAAAAAACACGTTGTCGTAGTCTCAGCCAGAAATGATGCCCCAGAGATTTTCGGACTTCCCCGTGAGAATTTCTTCCCAATTTGGGATTGGGTTGGTGGAAGATTTTCAGTTTGGGGAGCCATAGGGTTACCAATCGCTATTGCTCTTGGAAGTCATGTTTTTAGAAGATTTCTATCAGGTGCTCATCTGATGGATGAACATGCTTCTTCTTCTCCTTTACAAAATAACCTTCCTGCCTTAATGGCAATGTTTGCCTATTGGAATGCAACAAAGTTGGATGTTTCATCTTATTGTTTTCTCCCCTATGATGAACGACTGAGAACGATGGTTGATTGGCTTCAGCAATTAGAGATGGAAAGTCTTGGGAAAAGCGTCAAGCCAGATGGCTCCCCTGTCGTAGGAAAAACCTCCTTAACTGTTTGGGGAGGTCACGGCAACGAATCACAACACTCGTTTTACCAATGGCTTAGAGAAGGAACTGCCAAAACTGCCATTGATGTTTGTTGGTGTGAAAAACCGGGTCATGCACATAGGGAACTGGATAAAGTTTTAATGGCCAATGCGAAAGCTCAAACTGAGGCACTAGTTACACGAGACCCAAACAGCAAATACTTTAATGTAGTATCAACTATAACTTTGGACGAACTGACTCCGGAGCGTTTGGGAGCGCTAATGGCCATGTATGAACATAAAACAACGATGTTGGGAACTCTGTTCGGAGTTAATGCTTTCGATCAGCCCGGGGTCGAACTTGGTAAAAAGCTTGCAAAGCAGGCATATGAACAGAATCTATAAATTTAGTTAATTTCTTTATGTCGAACAGTCCTGAAAAAAAAGTAGCAATAGTCCACTATTGGCTCACCTCGATGAGAGGTGGAGAAAGGGTCTTGGAAGCTCTATGCGAGCTGTACCCTTCTGCTGTTATTTTTACCAATGTTCTCGACGAAAATGCTATTTCAGAAAAAATAAAAAAACATGAGATTAGGACAACCTTCATCAATAAGCTGCCCTTTTCAAAAAAACAATACAAAAAATATTTACCTCTAATGCCACTAGCATTAGAGCAACTGGATTTAAGAGAATTCGATCTAATTATTTCGAATGAATCCGGACCTGCAAAAGGAGTTATCACACGTGCGGATGCGCTTCATATTTGCTACTGTTTTTCTCCCATGAGATATTTATGGGACTTTTATCCACTCTACCTGAAATCATCCAGTAAGTTGGTTCGTTTTTTTATGATTCCTATTTTTCATTATTTGAGAATGTGGGATGTTCTTTCTTCAAATAGAGTCGATTCTATAGTTGCAATCTCAGAGACTGTTAAACGCAGAATTTTAAGGTGGTGGAATAAAGAGTCACCAGTTATTCATCCACCGGTTGACATGTTGAGGCTGAAAAGCAAGAACCAACCTAGTACAGACGTTAAGCTTCCCTTTCAGAATTTTTACCTCTGTCTTGGCGCCTTAGTTGAATACAAACGAGTTGATATCGCTGTTAAGGCCTGCAATACATTAGGCCGAAATCTTCTAGTGATTGGTAATGGCTCAGAACTTCAGTCTCTTCAAAATATTGCAGGACCAACCATAAAAATTATGACTAATACATCCGATGATATCGTCAGGGAAGCATTAAAGAACTGCACAGCTTTGATTTTTCCTGCTGAGGAAGATTTTGGTTTAGTTCTCCTTGAAGCCATGGCTTTCAATAAGCCAGTGCTTGCATTCGGAAGAGGCGGCGCTCTAGATACAGTTACACCTCAAACTGGTTTACTATTCTATGAACAATCTGAAAAATCACTGATTGACTGCTTGTTAGATTTTGAAGAGCTACCCAAAGATCATTGGAAAGAAGAGCAATTTCAAGCTCATCTTTCAAATTTTTCGATGGAAAAATTCAAAAAGGATTTTTCCAATTACATACTGAATCAATGGAAACGTAAGTTCAGTGTTTAGTTTTAACAATATCTTGATAAAATCAGGTTCGACGCACGATATTAATAAAAAATCTGAATAATATCTGCGAAAATTTCTGATAATTGCATGAATTTATTAGGAAAAGTGCTTGCCCTTTATCGTGATGAATAGTATAATATTAGAGATCAATATAAGGTGATTGCTATGTCAAGACCAAGATCTGATAACCCAAAAGAGCACACTTCTATCATTCGTGCGAAACGAAAAGACGGTTGGACTTATGTTCAAAGAGTCGTCAGCGTTTACGATCCAAAGATTAAAAACAGCAGAAGAATTTCAACGGAGACTTTGGGAAAACTTCCGCCCGGTGAAACTGATTTGGAGAAATTGGTTACTCTGGAACCGCGCAGAAGAAAAGGTTCACTTCAAGCGGCTAAGATTGCCGCACCTGCCCAAGAAGTGATTGATCCCAGAGATCCCGGACGGATCATTTACCCATTGGATATTGTCTTTTGCGTCATTCTTCTTGCTGCGATGCAAGGCAAAACTTCCTGCACGGAAATTGCAGAGTTCTGGCATCAATGCCGCCCCTTGCTGAGCAAGACCTTCCCCAACTTTCCTGATGAGGAAATATCTCACGATACCGTCAGGCGCATCACGATGATTATCGGCAAAGACAAAAATGCCGCTCTGATCGAACGGTTCGTTGAGATGCTGCGCAGCAGACTGTCTCACCCGGTAATTGCTGTCGACGGACAGGCTATCAGGGCTTCCCGGGATTCTTCTCAGCACTCCCCGTATGTTTTAAACATCATGGATGCAGACAACGAGTTGATTCTGGCTCAGCAAGTCATCGGTGAAAAGAACAACGAAATTACCCATGCCTCAAAGCTCATCGACACTTTAGACATTCGAGGGGCAATCGTCACAGCAGATGCTTTAAATACACAAACCGAGTTCGCCGCAAAGATCATTGCCGAAAAGGCCGACTACTGTTTGGCTCTGAAGGCTAATCAGGATCTTACATATGAACAGGTGCGCGGATTCTTCGAACTGGGAACACATGAGTACAAAATTGCGCGGCCTTCGGTAACAGACCAAGGCGGCAAAATTACGAAAAGAAAAACTCGAGTTCTTCCGGGAGCTCTTTTACCGGAAGAAATTCTTAATAAATGGGTTGGCCTCGATGAAGGATCGATCGTGGAAGCCGTCACTGACACGGTGAAGAAAAACACCGGAGAAATTCTTGGGCCTCAGGTCCGCTATTACATCTCATCATTAAGGTACGATGCCCCGAATGTGGAGCAGGTTCTGCATCGTGCCATTCGTCAGCACTGGGCAATTGAAAACAAAGGCCATTGGGCGTTAGATATGGCCTTTAATCAGGATCGGCTGCAGTGCACAAACGCTCAGTATCTGGCCGGAAGAACACTGCTTAACAAGATCGCCCTAAACTTCACGACGAAAATCCAAACACGCTTGGAAGAGACAACGGGCAAAGAGGCGCCGTCCAAACCGGTGATCAGGGCGAGGCTGAATAAAATTGAGGATATGCTGGCTGCAATGAATGATTGCATACGCATCTAGCGGCTCCCTGGGCTAAGGTCTCCCTTCAAAAGGAAACCCTTATCGTGGTCTTCTATTTAATTTCTGATGCGTCCGACCTGTGATAAAATAGTTTCTTATTTTGATTGGAATTAAAATGATTTTCCCAGTAATTCTCTGCGGAGGCAGCGGCACACGTTTGTGGCCTCTCTCCAGATCTTCCTATCCGAAACAATTCGTCAATTTTGAAGATGGCCAGTCTTTGTTTAAAGACACTGTGTTGAGAGTTTCTAAAATTAAAGGAGCCCACGCTCCGCTCGTTCTTTGCAATGAAAACCACCGCTTTTATGCTAAAGCAGATCTTTCAAATTGTAATGTTTCTGCAGAAATTATTGTAGAACCTATTCCAAGGAACACTGCTCCTGCAATTGCTTTAGCTGCATTTGCTGCCCTCTCATCTGACTCGGAGGCAATTTTATTTGTGGTTCCGTCAGACCACTCAATCAAGAATGAGGATAAATTCTTAACAGCCGTCTCATTGGCTGAAAAGACATCCGAGAATGACTATCTTGTTACCTTTGGAATAAAGCCAAATTTCCCTTCAACAGGTTTTGGCTACATAGAGGCTGGAAGCGAATTATCCGAAGGTGTCTATAACATAGTTCGCTTTGTTGAGAAACCTAGTAAAGATAAGGCTGAGGAATTTATAAGTTCTGGCAATTATCTTTGGAACTCTGGCATGTTTATGTTTAAGGCCTCAAAATTCCTTGAGGAACTTAGGAAGTTTTCTCCTGATATCTATACTCACGCAGAAAAAGCTTGGCAAGGAAGAAAAGTTTCTAAGGATTTCATCAATATTGACTCAACAATTTTTGAATCCTGTCCTTCAGACTCCATTGATTACGCAGTGATGGAAAAAACAAAGTTCGGAGCAATGATCCCTTTAAATTTAGAATGGAACGACCTGGGATCTTGGACGGCTTTTTATAATGTTGGTGAAAAGGATTCTGATAAGAATGTAGTGAAAGGTGATGTTATTCTGGCGGATACACATAATAGTTACATTCACAGCACGGGTAGGTTAATTTCTACTATTGGATTAGACAATATTGCGGTCATAGAAACAAAAGATTCGGTATTGGTTTCACCACTTTCACGAGTTCAAGAAGTCAAAAAGACCGTAGAAAATCTAAAAAAACAAGGAAGACCTGAAGCGATTCTGCACCCTCTGGTTTACCGCCCCTGGGGAAGTTATGAAGGTTTAGCCAAGGGGGATCGTTTCCAAGTTAAACGTATCATTGTAGAGCCTGGCGAACAGCTGTCATTGCAGCTCCATTATCATCGAGCAGAACACTGGATCATTGTCCAAGGAACTGCGGAAGTTCAAATTGGCGATTCCAAAGAACTTCTTTCTGAAAATCAATCGACCTTTATCCCTCTAGGGACGGTTCATCGTTTGAGAAATCCCGGAAAGGTTCCTCTCATATTAATTGAAGTTCAATCTGGTTCTTATTTAGGTGAGGATGATATTGTCAGATTGCAGGATGACTATCAACGGCAATAAAAAATGACATCTAGAATTAAAGATTGCTACTCCAACTTGGGTCTAAAAGATATTTTTCAGAGTTTAAAAAATATCTCTTTACCAATTTATTTAGCCAAAACTGATATTCGTCAAAGATATAGACGCTCTACTTTAGGCCCTTGGTGGATTACTATTTCAACCGGTGTCATGATCGGTTGTATCGGCACAATTTTTGGCGGGATCTTTAAATCGCCAATGGATGAATTTTTGCCTTTTCTTGCCATTGGGCTGATTTTGTGGACATTCATGTCCTCAGTGATAAGCGAATCAACAACTGTTTTAGTTAGCGCAGAAGCGATAATTAAACAGTTACCGCTACCCATTTTTTCGCATATCTTGAGAATGGTATCAAGAAACATAATCATTCTCTTTCATAATATTCTGATTTATCCTATTGTTTGTGTCTGCGTGCATAAAGCAGTCAATTGGAATATTTTGTTCTTTATTCCAGGTTTTGTTGTTCTTGTACTCAATTTATTGTGGATCTCACTTGTCTTATCAATTATTTGTACAAGATTTCGAGATTTAGGCCAAATAGTTGCAAGTTTGTTGCAAATTGCTTTCTATCTAACCCCGATTATTTGGATGCCAAAACTCCTCCCAGCGAGGACAAGTTTAATGATACTTGATCCAAACCCTGTATATCATTTAATAGCAATCGTCAGAGAGCCTATTCTAGGATTTGCTCCAAGTCCTCTAAATTGGATAGTATCGATAATAATTTTGCTCTTTGGCTCAGTCTTCTCAATTTCAGTCTTCAATCACTATCGAGCTAGGATTTCATATTGGCTATGACATCTCCTTCAATCATTCTTAAGGACGTGACTGTTGATATACCTATATATAATTCACAGTCTAGATCAATAAAAAAAACTGTGTTTGGCTTAGCGTCAGGTGGAAGAATTGACAAAACAGATCGAGGAATTACCATTGTTCGTTCTCTATCGCATATAAATCTTGAAATCAAAGATGGGGAACGGATTGGTCTAATTGGCACTAATGGTGCAGGTAAAAGTACTTTACTTAGAGTTTTAGGAGGGGCATATATACCTACATCTGGGAATGCTCTAATAAACGGAAAGATTGGCTCATTAATTGAAGTTTCGTTGGGAATTGATTCTGAAGCAACCGGGATAGAAAATATCTACCTTCGCGCCGTCCTGCTACAAATTCCTAAAAGAATTGTAGATTCACAAATACAATCAATCATTGAGTTCACTGAATTAGGTGAGTTCATTAATATGCCAGTAAGGACTTATTCTTCTGGTATGCATATGCGCCTTGCCTTTGCTGTTTCTACCATGATAAGGCCAGAAATTCTATTAATGGATGAATGGCTATCTGTTGGTGATAGAAATTTTCAGAAAAAAGCAGAAAAAAGATTAACAGAACTAATAGAGAGTTCAAGTATTCTCGTGATAGCTTCACACTCGCGAGACCTCATTGAAAAGTGTTGCAGCCGTGTTCTTCTATTAGAAGGTGGAAATATAAAAATGGATGGAACTCCTCAAGAAGTTTGTAAGGCTTACTTCCAGTAACTATGCCATGTCTACAGTTTTAAAAAAAATTCTTTCAATTTTGTTGACACGACCAAAAAGACTATTACAGCAGGATTTTCGGTATCGAGTTTTTTTTATTTTTAAATCAATCATTCCCAAAAAAACACTTAAAAAAGGAACAAAAGCGTACTTTTACTTTGATGTAACAACTATTGCTCAATATGATAATCGTACCGGTGTCCAACGGGTAATTCGATCGTTTTACAACGAGCTGAGTAAGCTTGTAGCCTCTTCCAAAAAATATGATTTAGTCCTCGTATCTTGCACTGCATTCACAAAAGGGTATCAGGTCTTAAACATATCAAATAACGAATTTGGAAATTTTAAGTATACTCATAAAAATATTAATCCCTCTAATGGCGATATCTTTTTCTCACTTGATCAAGCTCTCATAGAGCAACTTCAACATGCTGCAGAATTAAAGAGATTCAGCGAAAAAGGCTGCCGTGTAATACTAACTGTTTATGATTTGCTGCCTATTCAATTGCCCGATTGTTTTCCTCCGGAAGTATCAGGAATCTTTGATCAATGGTTAAAACGTATGGCTGAATTTTCTGAGTTTCTCTGTGATTCTGAAACAGTCGCCTCAGATACCAAGAAATATATTTACGAGCACTTTCCTCACATTAACCATTTGAATATTGTTTGGTTTTATCCAGGAGCGAATTTCTTAGGGAATATCTCAACAACCGGAATTACTGAGTCCCAAGAAATTTATCTAAAAAAAACTCAGTGTTTTGATTTCAATTTTATCCTGGTTGGCACTGTTGAACCTAGAAAAGGACATAAAGTTGTTTTAAATGCTTTTAAACAAATATGGAAAGATGAAAAGAATGTCTCTCTGTGTTTCATTGGAAAAAAAGGCTGGATGGTTGACTCTCTAGTTGCAGAAATTGAGGAACAAGCGAGGCTTAATAATAATTTCTTCTACTTTAGTAATGCTTCTGATTACTTTCTAGAGAAAGCATATTCATGCTCTGATGCAGTAATTATATCCAGTAAGAATGAAGGTTTCGGTCTACCAATAATAGAAGCTGCTTTTAGAAATAAGAGAATTATAGCTAATGACATCCCTATATTCAGAGAAGTAGGTCCAAAAGGGACGTATTTTATTGATTTTACTAATGATGATACCTCTTACCGAGGACTATCCCATTTCTTAACAAAACCGAGCTCTCCCTGCAATATGAATATATTGACATGGGAGAGCTCTGTAAAACTAGCTTTAGAAAAGCTAAATATCAATCTCTATGGTTAATCATCCAGCTTAATGTTTCTCTTAAACTATACGAGGATTTAAAGCCCAAAATCTTCTGCATAAGTGTTCGGTCTCCTCTTAAGCTTAAAATCTCATTATCTCTTCGAAACTCTTTATTTGAGACAACTTCCGGCGTAAATCCGGTAATTTCGCTACAGATTTTAACAATCTCTCTAATAGAAGTTGAAATTCCTGAGCAAAGGTTAATAGTTATGTTACCCGATTTAATTGAAGCCAGTCTTAGATAAGCCTCTGCGATAAATCTGACATCTGAAAAATCACGACTTACTTCTAGATTTCCCAAATGTATAACAGGCTGCAATTCCCTAAAATGTTTTACTATCTTAGGAATCAAAAAATTTTCAGACTGTCCAATTCCAGTGTAATTAAAGGGCCTTGTTACAATTATTGGAAGTTTTGCTGACCAAAGCGATAACATCTCCTCCATACACTTTTTGCTCATCGCATAATCATTAACTGGCCACAGATCAGAGTTCTCACTCAAACATTCACCGTCTTTGCTTCTGTATAAGTTGGCCGTACTTGCAAAAACACAGCTCTTAGGAGAAACTTTTAAATTAGAAACCGCCTCAACGAGGTTTCTCGTCCCACCTACGTTAATAGAATAAAAGTCACAAGCTGGGGAATGTTGAACGTGTGAAATAGCCGCTAAGTGAATTATTGAAGATGGTGCAATTTCCCTAACTGCAGCGTTTACTTCCATGTAGTCCAGCAAATCAATCGACTTACCATCAGGAGAACCATCATTAGTCAAGCAAAAAACTTCAAAACCCAAACGGTTAGCGGCCTCTAGAACATAACGACCTGTAAATCCAGAGTGTCCTGTTAACAAGACCCTATTTCTATCTGCCATGATTTAAAAAGTTGTATGTCCGTGTTTTACACGATCTAAGTCTGCTTCTACCATCATCTTGCACAATTCTTGAGGACCAACTTTTGGAGTCCAACCAAGAACTTTTTCGCTCTTCGAGGGGTTTCCAATTAATAAATCAACCTCTGCGGGTCTAAAGAACATTGGATTAACCTTTACAAGCACTTTTCCAGTATTTACATCGATACCTTTCTCTTCGGTACCTGTACCTGAGAAATCTAATTCAATACCAGCGTTTGCAAAAGACCATCTTACAAAATCTCTAACAGTTGTCGTTTTGTTAGTTGCTAATACAAATGTATCCGGCTCATTCGCTTGTAGCATTCTCCACATACCTTCAACATAATCAGCCGCATAACCCCAATCACGTTTTGCATTCAAATTGCCCAATTCAAGGACATCCTGCTTGCCATTCTTTATCATTGCAGCGGCGTGAGTAATCTTACGAGTTACAAACTCAAGTCCTCTCAGTGGAGACTCATGATTAAAGAGAATGCCGCTAGATGCAAAAATGTCATAGCTCTCTCTGTAATTAACAGTCAACCAATGTGCATAGAGCTTGGCAACTCCATATGGGCTTCTCGGATAAAATGGTGTGTCCTCAGTCTGCGGAATCGACTGAACTTTGCCAAACATCTCAGAAGTAGAAGCTTGGTAGTATTTAATTTTAGAATTAACTTCTCTAATAGCTTCCAGAAGATTCAACGCACCGAGACCTGTAATCTGAGCAGTTGCATACGGTTGTTCAAATGAAACTCCAACAAAGCTTTGTGCAGCTAAGTTGTATACTTCGTCCGGCTGAAACTTCTCGACCACCCTGTATGCATTAAATGGGTCTGTTAAATCAAAATCAATCAACTTAAAGTTTTCATGTGAACAGACATCCAGTTCCTTAAGACGCCATAAATTCTGAGAAGAAAGACGGCGAACTCCGCCAAAAACTTTATATCCTTTATCAAGCAAGAGCTTTGATAAATATGCCCCATCTTGTCCGGTGACTCCGGTGATAAATGCTTTTTTCATTTCGGATTCTTGAGTGAGTTAAGAGTTAAGAACTTTTTGACTATAACACCGTTTATCAGGGTTTAGTAAACAATACAAAAGTCACTGCTCAAAATTTTCGATCTTTGATACAACATCTAAGTAAAAGTCTTTCCAAGATCTTGCTTGATATAATTGTTTAATCTTTTCTTCTCGTTGCGTTAGTTCGTTCAGATTATTTGAAAAATAATAGATTTTTTCTGCCCATTCACTAGCGTTATAGGGATCTGCATATTCAGCGAGTTCACCCCCAACTTCTGGTAATGAACCACCGTTAGATGAAATTACAAACTTTCCAAAAGAAAAAGCCTCTTGGACAGGAAGACCCCATCCCTCATAAAAAGAAGGAAAACAAACAAACAAACAATTTTTGTACAGCTTTTCTAATTCCACATCATCAACCCTGCCTAAAAAAAGAATTTTATCTTTTATTAAAGGATCTAGTTTTATATCTTTATATAAGTCTTCAACCCCCCAACCCTTCATTCCGACAAAGACTAACGTTGGTACAGTATCTCTTTCATAGCGCTCGAGCAAAATGTGATAAGCCTTATAGAGTAGTTCATGGTTTTTTCTTCTCTCTACAGTAGAAACGAAAAGAATAAATTTCCCTAGTTCGATATTGTGACCGAAACAGAAGTCTGATTCATTTTTCGTGGTTGTTTCTTTTTTGTTCCAACTTGCAAGATGAACTACCTCTAACTTTGGTATATTGCAGCCCAATCTAAAAAGAACATTTCTCAAATCAGATTTAGACTTATTTGATATACATATGACCATATCCGAAACAGAGGAAAGAGAAATAAAGTACTCTTTGAATAACTTACTTGAGTCAAAGCAACAATACTGTGGAAATTTAATAGGAATGACATCATAACAAAATGAGATTACCTTTATGCCTTTTCCTTTTTTTAACGAATAAATATCATCAAAATTTAAATTATCCCAATCTAACCCTAAAGATATTAATGTATCCCCTGTTTTAATGGGCAAATTAATAATGTTAGGACTTTGATGAGATTGAATATGTTTTGTTTTACCTTCATTATGCTTTTTGAATTTCCTAATTCTTATAAGATAACTACATATATTTTTTGATTTTTTTAAAAATAAATTTACCAGCGGACGTGAAAAAGAGGGGGCTAGGGAAAGAATCCCCTGGGAAATATTTAATATAGCTTGTTTCTTAGTGAGTAAGGGAAACAATAACGCCGGAACAGAGACATTCTCATCTTTCTTTAGAACCTTTTCCTCTTTTTCGGATTTATTTATTTGGATTGAGTTGAACTTATTTTTATACACTTCTTTGTTTATTATTTCATACGTTCTCTTATCTTTAACGGAAAAAAGCTTACATTCTTCTTCGCTAAATTTTAAAAATTGACATATAAACTCTTTCTCAGTTCGCACTATCCCAACTACAGGCCCCTCCCAATTATATGATGTGGTTGCATTAATCCAAATAGTCATTGTGTATCCTTTAAATATTCAACAAGAGAATTCATTGGTTTCAGTTGATTTGACCAAAGAAGATTTCTTCTAAACTCCTCTTCTGTTCTAGTTGTTATTGGTAGCCTTGAGCCCATGCAATGTCTAATCAAATTTTTAAATTCTATGGGATTATCTGTGATATTTACTCCGGCTACTTCTCTATAGGCTGAATATCCCCTAAATGCTATATTTGTTGCAACAATGTGCTTTTTTGAGACAAGAGCCTCTGCTGTTTTAAGATTTGTTCCAGCACCTGTTAGCAAGGGAAGAATAATGAGATGTGCATTATCAATTAAATAGGCTAATTCACTATCATTAACCTCGCCAAGCAAGACTGTTGTTTTCACCATGTTGGGAATCGCATGAAATTGAATATTATTGTCCAAACACGGACAAATTCCGCCAATTATTAAAAGTTTTTCATCTGGATTAATACAACCAACACCTTCACTAAATAAATTTAACAGACCTTCTATATTTGGAGGATGACCAGAGGCGCAATAAACTGCATATTTAGGATAAGTTTCTACAATCTTTTTAATAGCCAAATCAACATCTTTATACTTTCTTTCCTCAACACCATTAGGAATTAAAAGTGTTTTCTTTGCTTCCCGAAAAGATTCTATAAATTCTTTATCTTTCTTTGAAACGGCAAAATTTAAATCACTGTTCCTAATTGCGTAACTTTCAGCATCTAAAATCAACTGGCAACAATATTCCAAGAGCTTCTTAGGAATATAATCATTAAGTACATTTTTCTTCAGAGACCATTCAATATTCTGAGATCCATAAATAAGTTTACACTTTGGATTAATGTTTTTCCTGTAGTAGACTGCAAAGGGAAATAACCATGGTTGTTCAACATGGAGAATATCTACATCTTCCCCTACCAGAGTTAACAAGCAAGTGTTGAGTTTTTCTTCTTCTAGAAGTTGTTTAAAAATCCCAAAGTCTTCCATAAAAGGTATATCTTGATCATCTATTCTAAATTTAAAACTAGATGAAAATGGAAGAAAATTATTTTCTTCATCATAAAACTCCGAACCTAAAATTCCGTAGCTTTTACAAGAGCCAAACAACTCAATGTATTTATTCATAATTTTAAGACTTCGAATTTGTCCTCCATGTCTGGCTTTCTTGAGAGGATACGTAGTCAGAATAACAGCATTCATTCTTCTTTAGTCCTTTAATTTCTCATGCATCCGGAGAGAGATCATAACTAGAAAATTTTTTACTTTGCAATTTCTGTTTTATTTCTCTATTTCTTATTAATAAAATTTTTTCTGCCAATTCCATTGGTTCTACATCACCAGAAACCTCATATACTTCATTTCTAAAGACCTTTGTTACAAAGTTCTCTCATGTTATAACAGGGATGTCTAAGGCTAGCAATTCCTGAATGCATCCGGAGCTTTCTCCGTGAGGGTTTGACCTAAATCTTACCGATGTTAACACAACTCATCAATTTAACAAAATCTGAATACTCGGCAGGCTCAGATCTATACGTAAAAAGCTCATCACCGGCTTGATCAAATACATAGCTTAAAGCCCCCAATAAATAATATAGAAGGGCAGCGCTTGACTACCTGTACAATTTTGGGAACCTCTGCGAAATAAGAACCTGTCTTCCCAATCTCCTTTGAAGAGGCAACCTTCATAGAAAATTAGGTATTTTTTTACCCTAAAAGTCGTCTAAAGGTCACATCAGAAATTTAGTCGATGATGGCCTTTAGCTGGTTCTGCGGTTTTTCTTCGAAGCCGGGTATTCCCAGCAATCTAAAGAACAACCGATCGCGTTTTGTATCACCGCTTCTTTGTGTATCGGACACTCCCCCACTCTTTAGGTTGGTTAACTCTATGCAGTCGAACCAGTCAATTAAGCTTTGCATCGACTGCTTGTCCAACCACTTGAGTGGCCTGCTCTTTGAGCACTTTAATTTTCCTGTGAAGGAAGCTCTGATATCCAAGCCCTACGAATTGGCAGAACATGCGCCCTTTTGCCATCCCAAATGCGGGTGAGCGTGCCGTCTAAGCGATTCTTTGTATCTTTGAAGGTTTGAAGGCTTCCTCGATCTTTTCCCGCAAACGATAATTTCTCAAGGCCTCTAAGCAGTCTCCTGCTTTATTGGAGATGAGCGCAAAGTAGCCGTAATCTCTTCTGGCTTGTGCATACGCATCTTCGTTTATGGTGACTTTGAGCTTTCCGCCTCAGCCAAGACGGCTTATCTTGAGATACTTGTCCGCCTTCCTTTGAGCGGTTTCACTAAGATCATCCAACAGGCCCATTTCGATGTCATTTTTTAATGTCATGAGATCCGTCGCCTGCCGCTTCTCATCCTCTCCGACCCTCTGGCGGTTCAGATAAAGATGCAGGTATAGGTGTCTGGTTTCGCTGACGGAATCTCCTTTGGCCGCATTGCCTCTGTTACGCTGTCTTTGATATGTGAACGCTACATCGACCGCAACCGTAATTCCATGGATATTAAAGTCCCAAGGGCAGAGGCTTGAGGCAGTTTCCAAACCGGATTTATTTTCCTGAAGATAACGGTTAACCTAAGAGAGATCTATGGAGACCGCCGTTAAGAATTTAATGTGCTTGCGGCGCATTTGTCCGATATTGTTCTGGCTGTAATACCCCTTGTCAGTAACAATGTGGGCCTTGGAAATATTTAAAAGGAGAGCTGCTTCAGCGCGTTTTCTATGCCGGATACGTCAGCTAAATTTCCCGGCTCTCGCGCAAAAGCAATGGGCTGATGCGTGGCTAAAACAGGGTGATAAGCTTAACTGTATCCAAGCCGTCGCTGGCTTTGTTAAAGCCCTGACGTGTTTCTTTAATGTGTCGAGAGTAGGAAGAGATTGTGGAGGAGTCAAAGGCAATGGCGTTCCTTTTATGACATCGGTCGGCTCTTGCGCGGAAATAGTTTTGAACGATGTTTTCACTTAATCCGAGATGCTCAAACAAATCATGATAAACGTCTTTGGAAATAGGACCTGCATAAGGGGTGGAATGGAGAAACTGCCACCTCTGCATTCTTTGCAGCCTGTCACCCTGATTCGCTAACCAAAACTGAGCGATGGTGTCGACTTTTTGTGCGCTTCCCTTATCCATACACCCAAGTACATCTTCTGTAATTCCACTGTGTTCGCCTACCCATCGCTGAAGCACGGAAACTCCAACTCTAGAGCGAGTAGCGGAAACAGATTCAGCAGCATTGGACTTTTTGCGTTTTGGCCTTGTAGCTACGATTTCTCCGTCGGGTGAACCGGCAGGAATTTTACCAAGCAGCTTTCTGGAGAGTTCCTTCGTCTTTCTGGTCTCAGGAAGGTAAATAGTTTTCCTTTCCCAGACGTAAATATCACCGTTTTTCCTCTTTTGCTTCCAATTAGAGGTAGAAGTTTTTCCAGTAATTGGCTTAGACATAGTAAAAATACACTCTAGACATACCTAGTCTAATACACACATTTTAACATGTCAGAAAAATCCTATATTTTTCAATAGGATTAAGAAAAAAACAGAATTCCGTTCAAGATGTATTTATTGGACGACGTTTAGGGATAAAAGTATGTCTGGCTTTCACTGGAGTTGTCGGCTTTGATAGAGTCAATTTTTAGACTGAGTGAGTTTCCATGATTTCAGTGGGGCACTTGAGGATTTTGCAATCAATTTGCAGACAAGCACCTTAATCTTTCTTGTCTGAGGATCATAGATTGTTGTCCTCTCATATGTATTTCGTCCTGACTTTTCTTGTCTCAGTGAGTCTTTCCATATGTGAAACATCAGTTAGAGGTCAGCTTCTAATCTAACTTCTGGTCAATTAGAAAAGAATTAGAGCGAGAAAAATAGCTTTCAGGATAGGACACGCATCCAAGAGAAGTCAGAAAACGACTAACACACAGAATGTTTCTCTGGACTTCACCTTTAACATGAACTATCATCCCACGTATATGTGAGACCGCGTGAAGTGGAATAAGAATGTAGCTAAATCTTAACAGCTTGCCGGCTGCAGACATAGGAAGAATCATGCGCATTGCAGAGCTTCCTTAAAGGAGGCCTTTAATTAGTTTTCAATATCAAACGTTTCATGATACCTCCCATTATCTCCTTGAAGCACATGCAATTTGGGATGAATTTTTAATAACCTTCTTCCCATCTCCACTCCTATATGAGAAGGAGCCGCCGCAGCAATGTAAATCAAGTTGAAGCTCTTTAGTTTTTCTAACGCCTCGGTATATTTCGAGTCAAAATCACCTAGACTTTTGAGAGTCATCAAAACATCTTTTCCTACTCTGTTAGCCGTAATAACTACAACTTTGCCAACCTGTTGTTGAATTCGTTGCCAGTTCACTTTTCCCGTAATATTCACTATCAATAATGCACTACTCGAGTCCGGATCGTTGCCATCAAATTCCTCGACCATAAATTCCACGGAGCTGCCGTTATTTTGCCATCCATATTCGGCTCTTCCTACAGGAAAAACTTTGATGGGATATTTATCTCCAAGTAGGCTGCCAAAGTAAACTAACAAAGGAATCGGCGCAAGGGCGAAAACCGCGAGATTCTTTCGCTCATCTAAATATGGTGTTACATTTTTATACTCTTCGTATGTTTTTTTCTTTGCTTCACTCCAGTACAGAGACGAGCCAAACAACACCTTAGAATCAACAGTGACATTTAGCGTCTTCGGTAGGCCGTCATAAGTATATAAGGGGTAAATCGATCCTCGAGCTTTCAAGGGATCTATCCGGCATTCGTTCATGCTGTTTATTGGTGAAACAAAACAAATTACAGATGCAGCAGGCAACTCGAAAGCTTTTCTAAGTTCCGCAACTTTCTCCCGATGCTGATCCTTCATCCTGTGCAGTTCTTCTACAGGATATTTTTCGGGTTCATTATCTATTAGCCGATGGTGTTCCGGACAAAGAAGAATTAAATTATCAAACTCACTCGAAAATCTATGGGATTCTTCGCATCCTCGTGTCCCGTTTTCGCTAGAGGCAATGATATGAGCCATCTGAGCCGTTTTTAATTTGCTCTGAGTCAACGCCTCTTCTAAAAGATTTTTTCCGCATCCCGGAAATTCGCAGATTCCAGCTGTTACAGCCCAAAGTCTTATTTCGGTATCTTTTGATGGCCGTTTTCCTCTTGGCATAGTTCCTTCACTTTAAATTTATTAATTTGCCCCCATCTACTATAAGTAGGAGGGGAAGTACAGTTGGGTCTGTTTTCTCTAATTTTAATAAAATTCAAGGAGCAATTATGACAATGATTCTATCAGGCACCGAAGTTAAAAAATATAAAGATTTGGTAAATCGTTCGTTCAATATTCTAGAAGCTAATCAGGCTCTTTTTGATAATGTAAGAGGCGAAGATCAACTTTTAAATCTCTTCAACAGAGTATTAGAACACATTGCCATTGATGACCGAGACATTAAAGAAGCGGAGAAAAAATATCAGGAAATCGCCAATCATCTTCAAAATCTTCTTCGTCCAATATCTCCGGAAATAAAGACTCAGGGTTCTGCGAGAATTAAGACCATCATTGCAGGAATAGGTAATTCAAATTTTGATATAGATTCTTTCAGCCGATCCGCTTGTATTAAAGGACTAGAGGAAAAACCTCTGGAATTTTTCGACAAATACTCAGATGCGCTGCGAATAAAATATCCCACAGCTGAGAATAAAAATAGATGCATAAAAATTCCAATGAAAGATTTTCCTTTTTACATTGAGCTAACCCCAATTGTTGAGTTGGATAATGGCCTATTGTATGTAGTGGACAGAGAAACGGAGAGCTGGAAACGCTCGGATCCAGATAAATATGCTGATTGGTTTGAAGCTTGCTGTAATAGCTCAAAGTTTCGACATGCCTTAACTGATTCGGTGGACCCTATTCCAGACCAACACATTGATAAAGCCGATATTCTCCGTAAGGCGGTTAGACTTTTAAAGAGACATCGTGATTATTACTACTATAAAAATAGGAACCTTGACCCTGCAGACAAACCGATTTCATGCATTATCACAACGTTGGCAGCGATGGCCTATGTTGGTCTTCAGGAGACTTATCTCTACAGAGGACAACTGACGGAAGTTGAAAGGCTTCTCAGCGTAATACGAATCATGCCTAAGTTGATTGAAAAATCAGGACCCTTATGGGTTGTCCCGAATCCAACAATTGATGGAGAAAATTTTGCAGAAAAATGGAATACACACTCCGAACGAAAAGAAGCTTTTTTCAATTGGATTGACCAGCTTGAAAAAGACATCGTGAAAATCATAACGTCGGCAAACGATGAAATAATCCTCAAATGCTCGGTAGCAGAAGCATTCGGACCTTTTGGTGCTGATCAAAACAACAATAAACCTCATTTTGACGCCCCCTACATTCCCTCTCCTTCACAAACACCGGGACTTGCCTAAACAAAAGTGGAACAATTAAATTTAAGGTTATGTGAAAAACTCGGTGAGACAGCTAGACTTTTGAGAATCACCAATTCGTCACTCGTTTACGAACTCCCCGAAGCCTCTCAAGAAATCTCTGAATACTTCGGGGAGGAAATGCATTTTCAATTAAAGGTTGATAGGACAGAAGCTGGATATCTTCTCTCTCTTCTCTTTCCTGGACAAACTTTAGTATTTCCACACGTAGAATCAGATGGAAGAATTTGCCTCGGTCCCCACACCTTCTTCACGGATACACAGCTTGAGCCAGGTGTTGATTGGATCTTAGAAAAGTTAAAGTTTTACGTCATCCCTTTTTTCAAAGCGTTAGACTGTCATGAAAACGAATTTCTTAGAGAGGCTCGCAGCTACTGGGATATTCTTGTGCAAAGACAAGCACAAAAATTAGGTCGAATGTTCCTTTGTTTTGAACCCAGTAACTCATATTCCGATTTATCTATTTTTTATATTCCTAAGAGGAATATCTTTTTATCCGTCTCCTCTCCAAGAGAAGCTAGAAAATTTTTATCACATTTTGACACCGAAACAAAACAATATTACCGCGGGTTAGTAATAGACATAGGAAACCCGTTAAGACCGCACGAATGGCCAACTACTCTCACTCAATTATTTGAGTTTTGCCATGCTAGAGTTTTTTCGCATCAGCGTAAAAAACTTAAGCAAACATTCTCCAGATCCGGTGTCGCCATCCTTAAAACAAACGACCAAGGCAGTTTTTGTTACTGGTTTAATCCCAAAAAAGATTTAGCTATCAAGCTAACTTCTGAGAGATTAGATCTTAATTGGCTTGTGGGGCGAGACTCCTGTAAAACTCTCAAAAAGCGTATTGATACCGAGGTAATTATGATTGGCTGTGGAGCTCTCG
The DNA here is from genome assembly GCF_059728705.1 of Parasutterella sp. St.1A3. Lineage (NCBI taxonomy): Bacteria > Pseudomonadati > Pseudomonadota > Betaproteobacteria > Burkholderiales > Sutterellaceae > Parasutterella > Parasutterella sp. St.1A3. The sequence continues at coordinate 1,464,743 of NZ_BAAGFK010000001.1, forward strand.
GCAGCAGCGTATCAACAATTTTATTAAAATCGGGAATCTGTAAATTTTGCTTTATTGATTTTGATAATTTTTCAGCAGGGAACGTCGGACGACATTATTTAGGCCTAAGGGCATTAGGGGAAAATAAAGCTCTAGAAATGGAAAAAACTTTTTGCAAAGAATCACCCTACTTTGTCTCTTGCGGAGCATTTAACCATATAGTTAATAGTTTCCAGTTTAAGGCTAAACTTAAAGAGTTGACTAACGCCGTCATCATCGACTTCACTGCTGAGCCGAGCGCTTGGAGAATAGAAGAACTGGCCAATAAAGCGCTCCCATCTCGCCGTCCTGTCATCATTGGATGGTACGAACCTTATGTTTCTGCAGCGCATCTACTGATCTGTCCGAGCAACTACCGAATTAACCTCGACATTGATCTCGTTTTGAAGACTTCAATTTTTGATTTTGATCAAAATTCCGTCATGAACAACGAACAAGGCACATGCACAACTTTTCAAAGCTATTCATATGCAGCGGCAATGGAAGCCAATGCTATTTTCTCGGAAGCAATCATCGAGGCTATCGATAATCAGTTAGAGGACCCACTCTTCCTCTCGTGGGTCAAATCAGAAAAGTGCCTTTCACGACAAGGAGTATCCTTTAAAGTTAAAAAGCGTGAACTATTGCCAACTACCTCTCGCTGTTTAAGCCATTGTGTGGAAAGAAACTTTGAAAATGTTCTTATACCGATTTAAATATATAGTTTTAGAGATTTCCGAAAATGTAGTCTTTCATTTTGCAGAACATCGGCAGTTTGGAGAGCGATATGAAGCTGGAGGAGAACTTTTTGCCCCATTTCCAGTTACTCCTGAGAGAGTAAAGATTGATTTTGCGAGTGGACCGCATGCTTTAGATCGTAGACTGAAATCCTCCATTCACTTTAATAAGACCCTGAAAGCTGTATAAGTGTTACATGACATTCAATCTGTCGTTTTTAAATTAATCTAACTCTTTGATTTGTTGATCTATTCTATGCAGAATTTCCTTGTTTTTCTATCATGTATCAATTATAATTATTACATGTGATAAATTTATACATGAAATGCAGAAAATTACTGAAAACGATTGCTCTGAAACGATTGTCAGACAAAAGAGAAAAAACGGTGTTACTTACGTTTATAAAAGAATCGTGCGTTATAACCCGGCAAAACGCAATACGGAAGTAATTAGCAGCAAACTATTAGGAAAATTGGACGCGTCCGGTATCCTTATTCCAAATCGCCCTAAGAAAGCTCATGCTCCGGTTACAAATAAACCGGCGCCGACAATAGAGAAAAAGATTGTCGGCATCTCTGATATTTTGAAATTTATTGCCGAGGATTGCGACATTGAAGATGACTTATATGCCTCCTTCAAGGACGATGCCTGCGTCAACAAAATTCTTGATGTCGCAAACTACTGGGTTGCAAACCCGGGCCAATCCCTGAGTAAGTTCGAGGGCTGGCAAAGACTTCATCAAAATCGTTACGGCTACCTGATTACCGAGGACATTTATCACAATCTCTTCTGCGCGGTGGGTGCGGATACGCAAGCCGAGCAGCTTTACTTCAAAGCTCGTTCTAAAAGAGAAGGCAAATGCGTGCTTGCATACGACACCACAACGATTTCTACCTACGGTCAACGAGATGAGTTTGCGCGTTACGGCTTTAACAAAGATGCTGGCGGCCTTCCTGTTATTAAACTTCTGACGCTGTTCTCTCTGCACTCCCATCAACCCATAGCATTCCGGAAGCAGCCCGGTAATTATCCGGATGTTATCAGTTTAACCAATGCGCTTAAAGAGCTGAGTTGGTTGGACATGGATAAGGTGGAACTCGTTATGGACCAAGGGTTTTACAGTGAAAACAACCTCACTGAATTACTGCGCAGGCACGTCAAATTCCTCTGCCTTGCCGATCGTCGAACTAAATGGGTCAGCAAGTTGCTCGATCAGTATAGGGACGAGTTGGACTCCCCGGAAAACTTCAATGGGCTTAACACGTTTGAGAGAGTTCAACAAGAGAACCTTCGGTTTTACCCGCCAAAGAGGGACGGAGTCGGCCAAAGCCGGAGAAGAACAGATGTTCGAAAAGCGCATCTATACCTACCTGTATTTGGACACCGCCAGAGCTGCACAGGAAGAACAAAATTTCTACAGTTCCCTAATGGAGCTTAAAGCTCAGATGGAAGAAAACCGAAAAGAGTTGACCGACGCAGCCTTAGAAAGAGCGGCAAAATTTCTGGTCAGATCCAAACGTCCCTATTGCGGCAAATATAAGTACGCACTCAATAAAGAGTCGTTTAACAAAGAAATCCGTAAATTCGGATGCTTTGCTCTTGTGAGCAATCAGGCAGATTCTACGTTCGAAACCCTCAGAACCTACCGCAGACGCGAGCATATTGAAGACATCTTTGAGCTTGAAAAGGATTGCTTGGACGGCAGAACACCTCGGGTCTGGGAAGCCGCAGCTTTGGAAGGCAGATTCTTTTGCCAGTTCATCGCACTAGGCCTGTATTGTGAGTTATACGAGAGGATCTTCAAAATCAAGGAACAACTCAAAGAAGACAACGCCGCAACAAAAGGTGAAGAACGGGATAACCGATTGTTATTACGCTGGCTGCAATCCAAGTCTCTTAAACAAATTCTCGATTACTTCAGCGTATTGGAGCTAACCGGCTTTAGAGCTGACCGCAATATCGCCATCCGGACAGAAGTTACTAAGCGTGATCAATTGTTTCTTAAACTTCTTGGGATGAAAAATGTTTGAAACATGTATCAATTAGACTGCTTTCAGGATAAGACAAGTCAAGATAAAGAAAGATTATTAAGGTCGAAGGAAGGCTTAGTCCCTGTGGGGCTTTGGCATACGCACAATGAAAGCATACCTAGACTCTCATTAATTGATAAAAAGACCGGAAGAATCTATGCAAACAACGTAGCAGCAATTTCTCCCGTTTATTTCATGACTATCATTTCCAATAAAAATCCGCTAAGTCTGTCTTGTTGGGTTTTCTTCCAAGGAAAAATCTTTGCCATGGAATTAGATCGAGACTTGGCGTAAGTGTCTCATCGCTTGACTTTTATTTTAGATAGCCTGAGCTAGCATTTGTAAACGATATCTCTACCGTTCTACAAATGCTCTTTAACAACTAATTAGGATTAGCGTTCCAGCTTAGTCTTTTTTAAACACCGTGAATTCTCTCAATCATTCGAACAGTGTTCTCAAGTTGTCTTTTCCTGAAATCGATTGACTACCTGATGTTATTAAACCTAGCTAAAGTTTGCCGTTTAAAGCAGTAATTCCTGAAGTTAGTTCTGTCAAACGACAAGGTTAGTGACTCATTTTGCGTTATTTTAATTTGTTGCGTAACAGCCTGTACTTTTCGCAGCCGAGTCTTGATCTCTTTGATTTGGACTTTCAAGAAGGCATTTTCGCTTTCTTTATAAAATCTAAAAACCTCGGGATTAGTCTCATCTGAAGAAGAGTTGACTCTTGCTTTAAGATGTTTCTCCTCAACCGATTTTCTTTTTTGAAAATCTATCCACCCATAAACTGTTGCCAAACAAATAGGCACGTGTTTTGCGATTTCTTTTTTTAGCCTCTCCTGATTGTACAAATCTGAAACAAGCCGTCTTGCCTCCGCCTGTTTCATTAGTGCATATATCTGTTCCTCAACTCTCATTGTTGACTCCCTAAGTAGTCAAGTTTTTTCCAGGACAAGACACGTTGAGAGAAATCAGTTATTCCCGAAAAAAATTCATTTTATCAATTAAGCCTACTTCACAATTTATGATCACTTTAATTTCTTCGGGCTCAGATTAAAAAATTTTCGTATTTTTTCTTTCACAGGCTTTGTTCCTTTGTCATTCGAATTCCAAAATTCTTCATACACAAGTACATCTATCATTGCCGCTCGGTTATTCCAAATTCTCTCTTGGACTTCATTCAGCGATTCAGGCTTATTTTTGTACCAAGGTTGGTTCCAAACAAACTCTAGCAAACACATATAATTATCTTTTTGTTTTTCTTTGTTTTTAGTAGATTTAAGTTCTGTTATTTCTTCAAGCATATCTTTAGACTTACCATTGTAAGACAACACCAAGTCGGGTCTAGCCAGACACATAAATCGGCTTGTGAACGCTATTCCCATCCGATTAAAAGATGACAGCTCATCTAGAACTTCGCGTGTTCCTGTAAATCTTTTCGAAATACCTCTTCTAAAATTTTGCTCAGAGAAAGTTTTCAGACAGCGCATAATATCTCTACTGTCTCTTTCCTTAACATTTAATCTCTTCTTGTTCGCATATGCACAAAGGGAACTTCGTTCAACCTTTCCAAGGAATGCATAAGGATTTTTAGTTCCTTTAATTTTCAAAATATCTTCACGATCATGTTGTTCACTGGGACTTTTAATTAAGTTATTACATTCTTCAAGTGTATCTAACAACAGCAACAATTTATTTAAGCTTGAACTAGATGGATTGTATTCATCTAGCCACCGATATGAAACTTCAACTACTTGATATATCAGAGAACAATATTCAAGGAAAGAGCCATCAGAAGGGGTAAATATAAAACTATCTACAATTGATTTATCCATTTTTTCTTTTATAAGCGCTATTTCTTCAGATATCACTTTGTCTTGTACTCGCCTCTGCTTTGACTTACGGTGTTGCTCTTTATATATTTCTAACTGCTCAGGACCGAACTTCATCGCTTTATCTGATGACCAAACCTCGTTGAAATACTTCTGGCACTGGTCTACTACTTTTGCGTCTGTAACATGAAGAAGAATTTCTTCATTTCCATCGAAACCTCCTTTTGTAAAGTTTGCACTACCCAAAAAAACTTCTTTTGTTCCAGAATTTGTGTGGAAGATATAAAGCTTCGGATGGAAAATTCCATCTCCCTCTTTCCGATTTGTTATATATCCCAATACCTCTACTCCAGGTAAATCAGTCTCAAGGATCTCAGGTGATGTAAAGGCGCCATCCGTTCCAGCGACCAACCTAACTTTAATTTTGTCATCTTTTGCAAGCTGCAAAATTTCCTGCCAAAGTTCATTGTTATTTTTAGAATCTGTAACAAAGGCAGACGCAATATCCAACTGACGGGACTTCTTCAATAAATTAGAAAACCTTTCTTTCCTATTATCAGTAAGTAATTCAAATGAACTGGACTTAGCCATTTCCTTATCTCTTTGTTAATATTAGTGGTGTTAGTGCTAAAAAATTTATAGGTTATACTCCTGAATAAACTATTATAAATTAAGGGTTCAATAACTAAAATAATTAATATTACCCATCTATAAACTGAATTCTCATTTTATACTCATTCATCCGGTTTAACGAAATTTCCACTATTTGCAAGAACTCCAGTTAGATCGCCTTCTAAAGGCTTTGTGACTGTTCCCCATCAAAATCGTCAACGCTTCGCGACTTCGCATAGCGCAAGTCAGCAGACCGTTCTGCGTCAAAAATTAAGACAATTCGATCAAACATAATTTAGATAAAACCCATAGCTCTTACTTTCAAAACCTGTATTTACGCCATATTAGATAAAAAATAACTCCGTATTAATAATTCCTTCCTTCCCGATTTGAAGGAAGATAAATTCTCTTTTGTTAACAATCAATTACATGAAATTTTTGTTGATTTTGCGGAACCTGGGTTTTATCAATCAATGAATATTTAATTACGGATAATCAATTAGTTATTTGTATTTTAATTTTCGCAATATAAAATTAATTTTCAAAATTTTGACCCAAAATATCTGTTTTTTTATTTTTCAATCCCTCTGTACAGTTCGATTCGTCAGCGAAACGGCTAGCGCAAAAGGATTCCCCGATGCAAACGCCGTCTCAGCGAAACAATGCTTAGATCTCTTCGGATTTCACAAAGCCTGTTTCGTAAGACCGGGACTTGGAGCTGCATGCAGCTCTGTTTTAAAGAAGCTCGCTTTTTTAAACAATCGAGAAACGGCCGAGTGTCATCACAGAAAGTTTTCTTTCATGAATGTGAACGATGCTCGAGAGATTCACTTCTATCTTCGATGAGTAGAGGCTCTGAGAAATGGAGGTGCATCTCTTGACAGTGAGCCTTGAGCGAATCAGGTCTTCGGACCACGATTCAGCCGAAAGTTGTTTATTAACACTTTCACGTCGATCTCACTCGGGAAAGATGCAACAGCAAATTTTCCGACCAGAGATCAAAAAAGGTCGGCATAGTTCGACCGATTAACTAATGCTGCTCTAGGCAAACTTATTTTTTTGAACCTGGGTAGACAGTCGGCAGTCTGTCTTCCACTTGGTAATAAGGATAGATATATGAACGAAGATACAGCTCTGCTGTTTCCGGCTCAGGCTGCGAACTTACTAAGTTCGTTTCCGAAGAAGACTAATGATGATCGGAAAGTCCGGATCGCGTGATCGACCGCTGTGAACGATTGGAAAACATTAAAGGATCTTCTTCCGAACTTCGGCCAAGAGTCTGAGTTGTAATTCTCAGAGAAACCTTTGTCAGGACTAATGTTTCCTCATCTTCGGACTCGGAAAATCCGAAGACGGAATATTAGTTAGGCGTAAAACCTACTGTTCACCCGGCCATTAGTCGGAAGATATACAGCTGACAATCTTTCTCATTTGAAGAATTACCTATTAGTGTATCTAACTTATTACCTGCGAATGTCCGGCGGTGTTTTTCACCGCCGACCATTCCAAAGCAGGCAGCAAGATACTCAAAAGTAGATCGTTATTAACCATAATAATTTTGAAAATACGATAATTAGACACGTTAAATATTGCTTATCAGCTTGAGATAAATAGTATTTTTTTGTTTTGATATTAATTAAAGGTGGTCCTTATGATTCAGAACATTAATAAAAGTTGTCTTGGCACCGGTCTAATTTTCGGCATTTGGGACGTCAACATGCTTTGTATCGCATATGAGTATCGATTTAACAACACACTGATAAACCCGCCCACGCAACTGCTTGAACCTACGAGTCCTATGATTTTGTCCGCTTCAATTCCCTTCTCCTTGCTGCAGCTTGAAGAGCTGCCGACGGTAAGCTACGTTGAAACAAAAAAACAGCGTCCTTCAAGACATATGCTTCATGCCTTGATCCACGCGTATTCTTTGAACAACAAGGTCAGCATCGACAAGTACGAAAGCGATATCGAGCGGCTTGTCCCTTCTTTAAAGAAGGGGTCCTCACGTTTAATGAGCACTGTCAGAAATTGGGCATTTGTCTACTATGCACTTCAAGCCAGGTGCAGCAACAGAATGATCAGCGCGATGCTCTTTGACTTGAGCGGCTCACAATGGCGCTCCCTGCAGGCACGATTTCTGAAGCACATCGACGAGTCCGAATACTCGGAACTTTCCAATCCTTGTTGGGACGAAATTTCTGATCGTATTTGGAAATGCTGTACAAGCTCAAACTTTAAATGTTCTGAAGTTACGGGCTGCTTCGATTTTCTGGACTCAACATTAAAGCTCAGAGGAAGTAAGAAGTTCAACACAAGTGAACTGATAAACCTCATTAAGCTTTGGAATACCAATCTATCTTCCAGGTCACAGCGCCCTGATTCGTACTTTAAAGGAGATTTCTCTCAATTTTTGAAGATCTACTCTAAAGATCTTATGGGTAAGCACTTCAGCTTGACATATAAAGTGATTAGGAAGGACGGAACTGCTCGCACGATTGTTGAGCCGAATATTTACGGCCAAAAGATTCCTGCCAACGTTGTGAATAAAGACTCGGTGTATTTCTTCATGGGGTTTGCTGCATGTCTGGCTGTACTCTGCATGAAAAAATACGATCTGTCTGAAAAGAACGCCGCTTTGGTCTCGCTTTACACGCTTAAACACTCTCCATTCTTTAATTATCGGCCCGGCAAAACTTCAAAACAGTCATCCCTGTGGCCGCAGTTCATCAATAACAATCATCTGGTCGCAATTATTTCCAAGGTCCAGTCTTTTCTGAATTACTTGAAACAAAGTGCGCATCACGACGGCCCGTTCGATTATTGCGCCTGGGCGCTCAAAGGTTTTCCCGATAAATGGAGTGAAAAGTATTTAAACCAAATTCCCTCAACAGAAAAAAATTCTGAACTGATTAAAAACTTCTGCGGAAGTTTTAACAAAAAACACTTAAAGAACACGTCACATAATCCGCATCGGCACTAAGGTCTTTCAATGAATCACCGTCTTTCCGCTTGTCTACAGCCGCTTCTGCCTTTAGAAGTCACTTCTCTCGACAGTTTCGAGAGAATGATTTCTGCATGGGCGGACAATGACACGCTGCCAACAGCTGTTGAACTGATTTCTTCGATAGCCAGGCGAGTACAGCGGCTTCCGCTCTCTGACGGGGATTCATTTAAAGAACCCCTTGGTTATTTTAATTTTGCGATGATGAGTGCTTCTCAGGCACTCTATATCCTGAGAGACACAATTCTCTATTTCCATCTTCCACTCAAGGACAGAGAACAAGCCATCCTTTCCATTAAGCTCGCAGTGATGATTATGGCTTTCTATAATCCGCTCCCTGCTCTAATCCGCTCCTTTATTATTCGTTCCAATAGCGAAGACGTGTTTGACTTTTCTGAGCGCCTGCTTGATTTCTTTAAACGAAATGACGGATGCACACTGTCTTTGCTGCGCAATAGCGGCTGCAGCGATCGAGATGTTTCTGCGCTCGCCCTTTTAATCGTCTGCCAGGATGTTTCAGAAGACATCTGGCGCAGCATCCGATCGGGCATTTGATTCCGTGTATTCATTCCTTTATCACGCTCAATATTCGTGACTATAAGGAGCACTACAGCGGCGTCACAGATGCGGTTCATCAGGCGCAGACTCTGGTAATCCAGAAGGATCTGGAACGTCGTTTAGCTAACGGTCCCGCAGCAAGCGCTTCTTTCACCACCGTACTTGCGATCACCATCTACACGCTCTTCGAAGAAGAGCTGAGCGAATACTCAGGTGCTAATCATCAGGAATACGTGCATTTCTATGGCGGTGAGGTTTACGCCACTGAAAAGTTCTTCAGCTTGGTCCACTCCAAACTGCAACAGCTTTTCCCGACAATTGAATGGGATCGCATCAATTCCATCTCCAGCGCTGTCCAGTGCGGTATTTTTGAATTGGAACCCTCCGGTCAGATGTTCAGTACACGCTGCGATAAAAAGTCCGACACAGACACCGGATTCGTGCGTTCTCTTCGTTTGATCAATCCGCAGAGTTATTTTGCGCCAAGTTCCGAGTGGTTCAAAAGGTATCAGGATCACTGCAGCGCTTTAAAGAAAAAGATGGCAAAGGGGCGTGAACTACCTATTATTTCTAAGCAGGAGATAGCGTAAGAAAGAGCGACGATCTGCACGAAGGAACACCGCATGACGGATCCGGCGGGACCGCTTACTGAAAAAGCGATAAGAGAAAACGCTTTCTGGAGTTCTCTTTTTGTAAATGTGCTTCGCGAGAAGAGTCTTGAAGATCAAAAAGCTCGCATGCAGAAGAAGAATATGCGTTCGAGTATCTTCTGGGCAGCCGCTAAGAAGAATTCCGAAGAAAGCGAAAAGCGGTACAAGGAAGAAGCGGCTAAATATACGACCGAGATTCAGTTAGAGGCGGAAAAACGTCTCTCCGGGAAGCTTCTTCCAAAAGAAGCCCCAATCGAGCAAAAGTCCACCCCAACTTCTGCAGAAGCTGCTGCATCCTCTTCTAATTCTCCTTCCTCGGCGCCTGAAGAGGCAAAAGAGAAATCGAAGGAAGTTAAAACAAGCGCTGCGGTATCCTCCGCTTCTGTTGATGCGCCTTCTTCTGAAGCCAAGGCTGACGGCACTAATATTTCGGGAGATGAGCCGAGCGGCTCTGTCGAATCCTCTTCATGCAATGTTTCTGAAGCACAAACCGAAGGAATCGTGTTTCCAGACATTCTGAGCCGCCTTAACCTTTCTCTTAAATATCTGTTTGCTCCGTCTCAAGACGTTGTTAATCAGATCGCGGGCTTCTTCGGCGGTTTAAAGGGGAAGATGGCATCAAATTGCAGTTCAGACGAAAAGGGCTACGATACCGTGAAACCTATCGTCTCCTCTTCTAATGCTCAATCCGAAGTTTCTCAAAGTTCCAACCTGAGCGCAGAAGCGCCTTCAGCTTCCGCACCGGAAGTTAGTGCTGAAGTTCATCAGACTTTGTCTTCTTCAGAGTCCAAGGAGGCTGTTTATGACAGCCAGTCCGCAAAAGAGGTACAAGCAGAAGATAAGAATCCTGCCTGTTCGAAGGAGACTGAATCTCCATCTGCTGAAATAGCAGCCGCAGAAACCGATGAGGTCACGGAAGCAACAACTCAGCCAAAAGAATCGGGATCTATTCCTTCTGAATCTCCCGCTTCAACAATAGTTTCTGGCAGTGCTTCTGAAGAGGCTCCTGTAACAGACATTTCTGCAAAAGAACTGCTGGCAAATAATCCTCCAAACAAGGAAGAAGACTTGTATTTTGATCCGGTTCCACAGTCCCTTAAAGATCCTGCTCATCGCGAAGCTCCTAATAAAGCTTCAAATACTGAGGCATTGTCTGTAGCAGCATCAAAGGACTCTGAAACTGTTGCTGACATGCTTTCTGTAAATGATCAAGAAGTAACTTCTTCTCTTCTCAAAGCGCAAACCGATAGTTCCCGCGCTTCTAATAGCGCGTCTGACTCTCAAACGATTAATGAGAATGCTTTAGCTGAAGATACTGAATCAGACGAAGAGTGTGTTTCTGAAGATGAGGAGTACAACGAGGAGCCGGATGCGGTCAGTGGTTTAAGTGCACTTGAGGGTGAGGAACATGACGAATTCTCAATCGAGTTGCCCTCGGTTTCTTCAGAAGACTACGCCGGCGCCGAACTTGAAGACAATCGTCCTCAATCCTCTAATACTCAGGATTCTGTTAATTCTGCAGCGGAAAACCTTGTCAACGCTGACGGCAAAACCTTAAAAAACAACACTGCTAAAAACGAGCGAAAAGTCGGCAGCATCGCATATCGGGAAGAAGCTAAAACGTCTGTCGTTAAAAGTCCTAGCGCATCTGAAAAGAATAAAACGAGAGCCGGCGCCTCATCAAAGAAGACAGCCGCTTCTAAACCAAAGTCTTCTTCAGGGTCACAAACCGCCTTAGGCGCCAAAACCACAAAAACCGGCAGCACTGCGGCTAAGACATCCTCGAAGACGACGAAGACAGCAGCTGTTGCAAAATCAGGCTCTTCCTCTTCAAAGGCCAAGGGAACGACCGGCGCCTCACGAGCAAAACCTGCCGCAACCTCTGCAAATACCTCTGCCGCTTCTAAGACTCAGCCAAAAGCAGCGGCTTCTAAACAAAGTCCTGCGAACAAGAGTACTGCGACTAAAAAGAGTACGTCCGCAAAGAAAACCGGCGCAAGCACTAAACAAACGAGCGTCGGAACTCAGAAAACCGCTTCAAGAAAAGAAACTGAACCCAATAAATCAAACCCGTAACCAGCAGTCGATTAACCGATTAAACATCACTGAACAGTCATGAACTTCGAATCGCATCCGAAGCTCTCTGCGAGCTTATTGTCTCTAAAAGTCCCCTTTAGCCTTTACTCCGGCTCAGAAACCGCCGCCTTATTGGTTTAATCCGTCAATCGTCATCCTTTTAATACTCCTATGAAAGAAGGCTTATTCTCCGAGTACGGTCTGATTTGTCTTACTGATCTGGACAAACGCCGACTGAACAATCTCGCCAGAACCGCTTTACTCACTAAGAATGCGGACGTAATTATTTCACTTGGCGCACAGCAGGTCATCAGCCGAGAATTCAAACCGGCCAAGACACACATGACTTGGAAAAAAATCCTTATCCAAAAGCCTCGCATCCGGTTTCCACGTGCCGATATGGATATCCCGGTGAAAAAGCATTTCGTGCACAACTGGGAGACCTGCTGTAAAAACTATCGCGCAACGCGCCGTCTCTGCAGCAGTCATTACCGTAAGCACTTCAGCAATACCGAAGTGCAGCGCTGCATTATCCATCGCTGGACGTATCAGGAGTTTGACGAAAAGCTTCGTCGCGCGGTCGAAGGCGGCGCAATTGAACGGCTTTATCAAACAAAACCACTTGCCCCCTTGCGAACCCTTGTTAAACGCCTTTACTTTACAGAGCGTCAGGAGCAGAACTATTACAAAAAACTTCGTGCTCAGATGTTCCGAGAATTTACTCCGCATGAAATCCGCTGGATGCAGCGCTCCTACCGCTGGCGTAAAGTCGAAGCAGAACGCATTCATCTCAAGGCGGCTTATTTCAATGAGCAGCTCATTTATTGGCGCGAATACTTCAAAAATCATCCGGAATTTAAAACCTACAAAGTTCGACGCGTAAGGGCCTGCCGAGACACCTACAACACGGTTTACTACAGAAATATGCGAGATAAATATGTACCGCGCGAAGCTTTTACGTATGGATTTATTCCGGCGACGCACACTGCTCCTATTATCTATCACGAACCCTCAGCATCATGAGAAACGAATCCTCTTTAATCCGTCGGCATTCTCTGCCCTACCGTACTGCGTATGAGGTATACGCCGCTTCGGTTTGGCTCTTCGCGTCTGCCTACATGGCATACCTGCACGCGCAGCATGTTATGCCGCGCGAAATCTCTACGCTTCTCTATATGGTCTGCATTGTGTTCGCGGTGAAACGCGGCCATGAGGGTTGGCTTATTCTGCGTGACAGAAGCCTGCTCTCAGGAAGACGGTTTGAACTGATGCCGCGCTCTAAGCTTCAAACGCTGATGCGGCCCGACCATCTTTGGCTTGGATACGGTTTTGTGTGGGAACCGAAACACACGCAGAAACTGCATGAACTCTCCAGAATCAATCCCGCCTCTTTAATGCTCCCAGATTTTATGCATCGCTTTTTCGGACGCGGTGATCGGTATCAGAAGAATGAAGAAATTGGTATGCCCTATATCCACGGACTTGAACCGAACGAAATCGAGCTTCATCGATTCCTTAAAAATTTTGAGGGCGGCACTTTAATTCTCGGAACTACTCAGGCGGGTAAAGGCGTCGCGCTCTGCAATCTCTTTTCTCAGGCAGTGTTAAGAAACGATGTTGTCATCTTCATTGACCCCAAAGGTTCTCCCCGTGTCTACGAGTCCTTCCGCAGAGCCTGCGCTGCCGCCGGCCGCGGCGAGCTCCTCAACTATCATCCGGGCAATCGCGATAAAACCAAAGGCATTCGACTCGATCCGTTAGCGACATTCTCAACCGGCGCCCAGATCGCAACACGCATTATGTCGGTAATACCCGGGAAGCCTGACGCCTTTACTCAGTTTGCCTGGTCCTGCATTAAGACATTTGCGGACGCCTTGATTGAATTGAAGATCAAGCCCTCTTTAAAACTTCTTTCCAAGCATATCAATCACGGTATTGATAATCTGCTGCGTGATCTCCTTCTTGATCGTATTGAGCGCTTTGCAAGCGGGAATTGGAGGGAAGAAGCCCGATCTTTTATGGCGCCGATTAAGGAAGGCCGCCTCACGGAATCTCAGGAAGAGCTTCTTTTAATGATCTCTTTTTACGAGCATGTGCTCGATAAAAAGGAGCAGACCCTGGTCGTAGACGAGTGTCTTAAAGTCTTCCATCACTCTAAGGAGCATTACGCCAAGATAACCGCCTCCCTAATGCCGATCTTTGCGATGCTGACAAGCGGACCGCTTGGAGACTCGTTCTCACCTGACCCTAAGGACTCTACCGACTCCCGTCCAATCTGGAATCTCGAAAGTATTATCCTCACCCGCTCCTGTCTGTACTGCCATTTGGATTCTTTATCCGACAATATGATTGCGTCCGCTGTCGGTTCTATCCTCTTAGGCGATTTGGTCAGTGTAGCCGGTAAACGATACAACCTTGGTAAGACGGATATTCGGATTTCGCTTTTTGTGGATGAGGCGTCCAATGTCTGCAACAATCCTCTAATTGAAATTCTGAATAAAGGCGCCGAAGGCGGCATCTATACCACGGTAGCCATGCAGACAATTGCCGACCTTGCGCACCAATTAGGTTCTCAGGATGCAGCGCGCATGGTGCTTGGCAACTGCAACAATCTAATCGCGCTGCGCTGCAAGGATCGTCCGACTCAGGACTTTGTGACGGAGACGTTTGGCAAGACCTACATTCATCAGGTCGACACCACGCTCTCAACGCATGCGGACACACACGCTGGTCTTCCTTCCTTTGAGGGCGGCGCCTCTCATAAACGCACCGCCGTGCGCGAAGAGATTATCCCGTCGGAATACTTAGGCAAGCTTCCGAACGGTCAGTTTTTCGCCTTCGTGGGCGGCGGCCATCTGCTTAAAGGCCGTGTGCCTGTCATTACCGATTAAACGGATTTCATTATGTTTGCCCGCATTTTTATTATTTTGTTTATCCTGCTGCTCGGCTCGATTGTCTGGTGGCCCGGTTTAGCCGACCAGACTTCTTTTAATCGTCATGCTGAAATTCAGATTGATGACACTCGCCAAAAACTCGAATCCTTTCTAGGTCTTGCAAACGTCGAACTCTCTGGCCTTCGCGATAGTGTCTCCTCCGCCCTCTCCAAAGTCACAGGCGGCGCATACCTTCCCGAGGCGGCTAATTTAGACGCCGAGCATGAGGCTCCGATGGAATCATTTTTTAATCGTCTTTGGTCTTCACCTTACTTTATGGCGTTAAAAGCCATGCTGGAACTCTCAATGATTCGTGCGGTGCTAGCGCTGATTTGGTTTGCCGCGCTCTGCCCGATCCTTTTAACCGTCGTATTCGATGCTTGGGTTGTCAGACGTCTCAAGTACGAAAGTTTTGCTTCGCACCACCCGACGCTCTATCAGACGGCTTTGAGCGCCCCGCCCGTACTGCTCACCTGCGCCTTTACCGTAATGCTGATTCCGTTTGCGATTCCTGTCTGGGTTTCTGTGGTCTTTTACGCGGCGTTCCTTTTAAGCGTCCATGTGATTGTCAGTAACTTCCATCGGTTCGGATAATGAATACTCGCCCTCTTTTAATTGTTCTTTCAGCCTTAGCGCTAAGTACTTCCGTAAACGCGCAGGACTGCTTTGAGACACACGCGCTGGCTAAAGGTCTGGATGCGGATCTTTTACGGGCCATCGCGCTGGTGGAATCTTCGGGCAACCCGAACGCCATCGGCAAAAACAGCTCTAGCGAAGATATCGGACTGATGCAGATCAACACTTCCTGGCTCAAGCGCTTTAACACCACTAAGAAAGAACTATTGGAAAACGTCTGTCTCAATATCGAGATCGGAGCGGAAATCCTCTCGGACAATATGAAGCGCTTAGAAAACCCTTGGGAAGCGGTCGGCGCATATAACGCCGCCTGCACTCGTCTTAAAGGAGCGGACTGCATCTCAGCCCGCCAAACGTACGCGTGGAAAGTTTATCGGGCGCTCATGAGTTTATCGGACGCCAAACGGGACAAGTTAAGGAAAGTCTCCTCTTAATCATCCTTCACCAATTCGTTGTCATGCTCTCCGCTTCTTATTGAACAAAAGCAGCGGAGC
The DNA here is from genome assembly GCF_059728705.1 of Parasutterella sp. St.1A3. Taxonomy (NCBI): domain Bacteria; kingdom Pseudomonadati; phylum Pseudomonadota; class Betaproteobacteria; order Burkholderiales; family Sutterellaceae; genus Parasutterella; species Parasutterella sp. St.1A3. The sequence continues at coordinate 1,480,320 of NZ_BAAGFK010000001.1, forward strand.
GGGGAGTTTTTTTGTGTTTGCTTTTGTTCATTCCCATTTTTTGATCAATTATGAAATTCAAACTGAGTTCTAATGTCATTGCAGCCGCGTTTCCGATGCTGCTGTCTCTTACCTTTGCTGTCCTTGCCGCAGCGCTTCCTGAATACGCTTTCGCCGCAGGCACCGATCAGGATTTTCAGAGTCTTTACGACATGCTTAAAAACTGGTCGCAGGGCACGCTTGGTCGTTCAATCGCGCTGATGTTCCTCTTGGTTGGTCTCGGCGTCGGCGTGGTTCGCGGATCCATCATGGGCGCTGTCGGCTGTCTTGCGGCCGCCATGGCGCTTTTCATCGGGCCGCAGATTATCGACAACATCTTTACGGCTCTTATCTAACCATCATTCTTGGGTTCGGTCCTTTAGCCGAACCCAAGAAAAGGTATATCCGTCATGTCCCGTTACGATCCATCCTTTGTACCCAGAAAACTTGACGCGCCCGCCAAGTTCCTTTTGTGGGATTTCGATCAGGTGGCGGCCGCTGCCGCCGGTTTCGGTATCGGAATCATTGTCAACTCATTAATGATCGGCGCGCTCGCCTCCGTCGTCTGTATGTGGGCTTACGTCCGTTTAAAGGCCGGACGACACCCCAGATACGGACTGCATTGTCTGTACTGGCACACACCGTTCAAAACATTTAAGCGCACGCCGCCCTCCAGCAGGCGTCGATTTATAGGTTAATTCTCAAATGAATGTCCAGGAATACGTCTCCGAAGTCTCTTCCCGACTGGCGCTGCGCACTTCTGTGGTGTACGCGTTCGCAGCCTCCTTGGTGACTAACGTCGTGCTTGCCGCAGGCATCGCGAGCATTGAGCGTCAGGAAAGAATCATTGTGCTTCCCGCAGAGACCACCAAATCCTTTTGGCTCGACAATAAAACCGTCTCAGCTGATTATCTCGAGCAGATGAGCATCTTTGCACTGCAGTTGGCGCTCAATAATTCTCCCGAAACGTTCGACTACAACGTAAAGAAACTTCTTTCTTACGTTGCGCCGGAGGACAGAGGAGAAACCGAGCTTCAGCTCGTGAGCCAAGGCCGCCGCTTAAAAGCGAGCAACGCCTCGGTGCACTTTATGCCCGAGTCTGTGGAAGTACGTCCCGCACAGCTTCAGGCCGCGGTCACGGGCTCAATTCGTCAATTTATCGGCAACAGTAAAACTTCCAGCATGCGAAAGTGCTGGACGGTTCAGTTCTCGTACCTCGGTTCCCGCCTCTGGATCAATACCATCCGTGAGTCCGACTGCAGAAAACCCTTTGAACCGCTTTCCGAAGATCATGAGGGAGAGCCGTCATGAAGCAAACCGCAGTTTTCTTAATGTTCCTCGGGGCAGCGCTTTGCGCTGAAGCAAAAGAAATGCCTAAAGTTCAGACTCAGGCTAAAACCGACACTTCCGTGTTAGCACCCGCCGCTTTTAAGCAGCCCAACCGTATCTATATCGAAAACGGCAGGATCGCTAAAGCGGTCGCAGATACTCAAAGTATTCAGCTTGACCCGGATAAATCCACCGGATCCCTCTACTTTATTCCGCTCACCAAAGAACAGTCTTCGATTTTTATCATTAGCGAAAGCGGAGAAACACACGCCGTAACGATTTCTCCTAAAGAGCGGCTGATCGCTCAGACGATCGCTCTGAAAGACACTAAGCTGCCAAACCGCCATTCTCAGCTTTCTTCTAATGATCAAAACGCTCTTCCTTATGAAGAGCGCGTCCAAAGAATTCTGAGAGCGATCCCGTCGCTCTCTCAAGAGCATGCGGAAGTCCTTAAAGGCACAATTACGGACGGCTATCTGATTGGAAACCCTGTAGCAGCTTGGCGTCTTCTCGGTTTAAGGCTCGAGCGCTATCACTTAATGAATCAGACGAAAGAAACGCTGCAGATCCGAGAAGCGGATTTTTACCGACGCGGCGTTGTCGCAGTCGCAACCGAAGCCACGTCACTTAAACCCAAGGCTTCAGCGGATCTGTGGATTATTAGAGAGGATGCGCCATGAGCAGCTTCTCAGAAAAAGCAGAAAAGCTCAAGCAGTACAAAACCATTGTGATCGCGATTCTCCTCGCAGGCGCGGTCATCTACGGCGTGACTTCCTGCACTGAGAAAAAGGACGAAAGGGCGCCTAAAGGCAAAACCACGTCCACTCAGATTTCTATAGCACCGAGCCAGAACGAATACGAGCGGCATCAGGCCGTCTATAACGAGCGTCTGATGCGCTTGGAAAAAGAAAGCCGTGACGCTAAAAATCGTGAAGCGCAGCTTGAAAAAGACAAGCGACGCCTAGAAGAGCGTCTTGCCGCCTTAGAGCGCGGATCTAAATCCGGAGCTAAGACGCCGATCACTTACGAATCCAAGGACGGCTGGCCGCCCGCGGATGTGATCGGCAAGATCCCTTCCTCTAATAGTCCCGTCAGGAAAGGCTTTGAAAGCGGCGCAGCAGGTTCTGCCGCGTCCCGGCGCTACATCGCGCAGGGCAACGCTAACCCTTCTGAGAAGGCGCCTCGTTTAACGGTCGTCAGTTTTGATGAAGCGCTTAACAAGAGTGCTGAGGTTTTTGGCAAAGCCGAAAAGGACGCGCGCGGTAAATCCCTCATGTATCTTCCGAGCGGCACATTTGCGCAGGCAAGACTTCTGAACGGCGCGACCGCGCCGACTCGTGGTCAGGGATCCGGCAACCCCGTTCCAATCCTGCTGGAGCTCACCGACTCCGCGGTGATGCCAAACCTCTATAAAGCCGGCATCAAGCGCTGCTTCGTGACTGCTAATGCTACGGGAGAATTGGCAAGTGAACGCGTACTGGTTCGGCTCGATAGACTTTCCTGTATAGACGAGAACGGCGGCGCCGTGGATAAAAAGATCCAGGGATATGTCTCGGGCGAAGACGGCAAGACCGGGCTTAGGGCCCGTTTGGTGACAAAAAGCGGCCAAGCGATCGCCAACGCGCTCTTTACCGGCACGCTCGCGGGTCTTGGCAAAGCCGTGTCACTCGCAAGCGAAAACTCCACCACTTCGATCACCGGCACGATCTCCACCACTGTCACTAACCCCTGGCGGGCGGGTGTCGGAGAAGGCGCCTCACACGCTATGGACCGTATCACCGACTACTACCTCAAACTCGCGAGCGACATGTTCCCGGTCTTAGAGGTGGACTCCGGCCGCAAGGTGGAAATCGTGATTTCCAACGGCCTTTCTATCGAACGCATCGATGATAAATAATTTCATTTGAATAAGTATGATTAAATCAAAATTTTCTATTCTTTTAGTCTCCGCCCTAGGTGCATTCAGCACTTTTGCATTTGCGAACGCTGCTTCCTGCGGCAATACCGCCGCAGTCGTTAAGACCTCCTCTGAGAGCACTAGCACGGCTAAAGTTCAAGCGGCCAAGTACAGCGACCTTTCGAGAGAACTGAAACAAGCGGTAGAAAACTTTCAGGAGCGCTACCCTAAAACTCAGGTCAAGCTCTTTTCTTTAACGCCCGTTAAAGGTATCTTTGAAGCTTCGGTCGGCAAAGAAGTCATCTACTTTGATTCAAGTGCGCGGTTTCTCTTCTCCGGAAGACTTCTGGACATGGATCAGGGCGTTGATGAAAAGCGCGTCAGGGATTTAAGACGCATCGCCTTTAATTCTCTTCCGCTTGATAAAGCGGTTAAGACCGTTTACGGAAACGGCAGTAAAAAACTTGCGGTATTCACGGATGTGGACTGTCCGTATTCCCGCAAATTAGCTCAGACGCTGAAAGATCTTAAAGACACGACGGTGTATACGTTCCTTTTCCCTCTGGAATCGATTCATCCGAAAGCCAGAGCAAAGTCGGATGCCGTCTGGTGCGCAAAAGACTCTTCCACGGAACTCTCCAAAGCGCTTAAAGGGACGATATTAAAGCAGTTGCGAATAATCCCTTATGTTCTTCCGTGGTGAGCGACGTGATTCGTTTAGCCGCTGAACACGGTATCGGCGGCACGCCCACATTGATCAATGAAGCGGGCGACAGAATCTCCGGCGCGCTCCCTTTAGAGAAACTTCAGAGCTTTGTTGACGCGCAGAAGAGCTAATCATCATGAAACTCAAACTCATTCTTTTAATGCTCTCTTCTGCCGCGCTCACAGGCTGCGGCTCGATTACCGGGTTTTCCAACGCGAAGACGGATTTCGGATGCGCGGATCTTTCCGGTGGACCGAGCTGCCGCAATATCTCTCAAGTGTATGCGGAGAATAATCCGGTCGCTCAGTCCGTCCCCGCCGAGCTCACCGCTGCGGTTCAGGATACGGTCGGAGAACGAAAGGACTTTGTCACGATTATTCCCGCAAAGCCCTGGCGCACGCCCGAAACAGTGCTTCGCGTGTGGCTCGCGCCCTTCACCGATAAAGAGGGCGATCTCCACGATCAGCGCTATCTCTATGTCCGTCTTAATAACGGCAGCTGGGATTCTGAAAGCGTGCAGTCGCTTGCCGCTTCTTCACGCGTCTCTAAACCCGTCTACCCGCTTTCCTCAGAGAAGGAACCGAGCAAAGAAGAAATCAAAAAAGAAAAGCTCAAGCAGCTTCCCGCGCTCGGGTTTGGCACCTCTTCTCATCCTCTTTAATTGTCTTCAATTTAATCTAGTGTACGCATGAACAACCCTCTTCGAAACTTAAGCGCACGTCTTTCCAAGGCGTTTTCTGTCAAGCGCTTTGAGAGCAACTACACGAGAGCTGACACCATTGGGCGCTGCCGACACACATCTGTCCTACTCATTGACCGATTCGCGCAGGAGCTCCCTTATGCGCACTTTGACGACTCTGACGGTCTGTGCGCGGTCTGCGCACCGGACGGAAGTTTTGAAGGCATCGGCTACGTCATAGAAATCCATCCGCAGACAGGCGCGAATGACATGATGGCTAAAAGCCTGGAAGAAATGTTCGGCTCTGTTCTGGAAGAAGGCGCAGGCGTTCAGGTCTCGCTCTTTGGCTCTCCCTATATCGAGCCGCTCACAGAATATATCCGTAAGGCGGCCGTTGAACCGAGCGAAGACGACTCTCCGCTAAGATTTGAGCAGAAATCCATCATGCTCAGCATGGCGCACGCGCGAGCGGATTTCTTAAATCAGGGCGCGCACCAAGCGCCCCACAAGGATCTTAAAATCCGAGCGCGCAATATGCGCTGCTGGATGTCGGTCGTGATCCCCACGAAACGCCCCTTGGACGAGTGTGAGCGCGAACGCGCTAAAACCATTCGCGCATCCCACATGTCCGCGCTCTCTCAGTGGCACTTTTCTCCATGGGTATGGAATAAACGCGCGCTCATCAATACGGTCTCACAGATTCTTAATCCTCAGCGCATGCGCTCGGGTGAATGGTCGCCGACGGAACCCGATCCCGCGCGTGAACCCCGCATGCAGTGTGTCTCGCGCGACACCCGCATTGACGTGACCGAGGACGGCGTGCGCTTTCATTCAAAGCATATCGAGGATGAGGTGCTCGGCATCAGCTTTTCTCCGGTCGGATATCCGGAGCACATCACGCTTGCCTCGATGATGCATGCCGCAGGCTGCGTTAAAGGAAGTTCCGCCGCGTTTTCCTCCCCGTTTCTGATCACCACTTATCTCAGCAAAGGCTCTTACGATAAGGGAAAAGCGGCCGCACGCCTTAAAAGCGCACGAGCCGAACAGATGGCCGCAACCGAAATCGCCCGCATGATCCCCTCGCTTCAGGATGAAGCCAGGGATTGGCGAGGTGCGATGGCTGCCTACGAAAGCGGCGAAGGACTGCTGCAGTTAAGCCATGAGGTCTTTGTGTTTGCCAAAGCTAGCGAACGCGCCAACGCCATCGAGAGCGCCAAGTCCGTATTTAAAACGCTCGGCATTGATCTGTGCGTGGACGATTACATGCACCTGCAGGGACTGATCACGTCCCTTCCGCTCTCGGGCGGCCCACTGCTCGCCTTTGACGTCAAACTCGCTCAGCGCTCCTCCACTAAAACCGTCGCTAACGCCGCCAACACTCTGCCCGTGCTCGCAGATTGGAAAGGAACCGGCCCTCGCGCCGGTAAAACCGAACCTACGCCGATCCTCTCGTTCCTATCCCGAAGAGGCCAACTCGTTTTAGTCGACCCCTACGCCAACCCGAACGGCAACTATAACGGTGTCGTGATCGGCAACTCCGGTTCCGGCAAATCCGTTCTGCTTAATAGTCTGGCGATTGGCTCGCTCGCCTGCGGATCCCGCGTCTACATCATCGATATCGGCGGCAGCTACGCGAAGCTATGCAGCGTCCTGAACGGTCAGTTCATCGAACTCTCGCCGCAGGCCAAAGAGGACGGCACCTATGATTGTCTTAATCCTTTCTCGATGATCACCAATATCGACGAGGATATGGATCTGATGCTGCCGCTCCTGGCGCAGATGGCCTCTCCCTCTCAGCCTCTGGACGATTTACGGCTTTCTCATCTGCAGGTGCATTTTAGAAGCGTATACGCGAGATCCCTGGAAGAAGGCCGTACCGCGACGATTACCGATCTTGCCGAATCGCTGCTTCGCAACGGCAGACTCGGCGGAACCAACCCGAGAGTCGGAGATCACGAATGGGCGCGCGTCTATGACAGTCTCAGCGCGGATGAACAAAAGCGCTATGACGATCCGAGATTGGTGGACCTGGGTGTGCAGCTGCTGCCGTACGCCAAAGGGGGACCCTTCGCGTCATTTTTTGAGGGCGAAGCAAACATAAATTTCGACAACAGCTTTATCGTGCTCGAACTTCAGCAGCTCAGTACCCGAAAGTCGCTGCAGTCCGTAGTGCTGCTTCTTCTGATGTACAAAATTGATTTGGAGATGCGCAGAGGCGAGCGCTCTCAGCCCAAACTCGTCATCATCGATGAGGCCTGGGATTTAATGGCGGGCGGACACTCCGGCAAATTTATCGAGACGGGCTATCGACGGGCGCGTAAACAAAACGGAGCATTTTTTACCGCGACGCAGAAACCGGGCGACTACTGGAAAAGCGATACCGCAAAAGCCGCGCTCGATAATGCCGACTGTATATTTATTCTGAGACTGAAGGATTCCGCGCTTGCCGAAGCGGAAAAGGACAACCAGCTCGGTATGGATGAATCCGAATACAAAATCCTCGGCTCGCTCACGTCGCTTGCAGGCGCTTATTCCGAGGTATACGTCCGCATCGGAGACGCCCCGCCCTCCGTTAATCGTCTGATTTTGGATCCGTACACACTGCTGCTGACCAGTTCCCATCCGAACGATATCTCCGACATACAGAAATTCCGATCCAAAGGACTCTCTACGCACGAAGCGATTCACGCGGTTCTTAAGGAAAGAAGTCTGAAAGCCGCCAACCCTAATCCTTGATACTCCAAAGAATGAAACCCGTTCATATTATTTTGTCCTCCGTACTCTGCGCAGCGTTAGCCGCGACCGCCGTTTTAGCCGCACCGACCGCCCTTGAGCACTTCTCCAAATTCAGCTCTAAAGGCAAACTTGCTGTCCTAAACCTCAATGAAGTAGTTGAAGCCAACGAAGCCGCGCTTGCCGCAGGCGGCCTTAGAGACGAAGAACTGATGCTCGAAGCCAAGCGCTTTGCGCTCAATCTGCAGAACGAACTCAAAGCGATGCAGAAGGACTGCGGCTGCACGCTTCTTGTCTCGTCAGCGGTCATCGCGCCGCACACACTGCCCGATTACACGGACGAACTCTTAGCGCGCTTGAATTTATCCCGCGCTCAAAAGCAAAAAGATCTGCGCAGGATTTCTGAGCGCGTCCGAGGTGCGTCATGATTAAAACTCATCCGAGAGTCTTTGCGCGTCGCCTCAGGACGCATATCGCAAAGTGCGGCTGGATATGGCTTTTGAGTTTTCTTTTAATCAGCCTCTTTACGCACTTTTATCATCCCGCCGTAAATCGTACCGAGTCCCTGCCGTTCACACTCTTTTTAATTGAGCGCGGCGAGAAAAACCTCTCGGTCGGAGACTATGCCGCGTTTAACCCCAAACCTGATTCCGTAGGCGGATTCGAGCTGACCTTTGTCAAGGAGATCGCCTGCGGTCCGGGTCAACGGATTGAGGGAATCAATCGCGAAATCTTTTGCGACGGCAAAAAAATCGCGCTTGCCAAAACGCACTCCAAGCGCGGTGAACCTCTGGATGTGATCGCCTCCGGCGTGATTCCGCCCGATCACTACTTTATGCGCGGCACACACCCGGATTCCTATGACAGCCGTTACGCAAAGTTCGGACTGATCGATCGGTGCCGATTCAGCGGCAAAGCACATCCTCTCTTTTAAGAGTCCATTCGATGAAAACCTCACAAATTGCCGCAGGATTCGCTTTTATCGGCTCTATCACACTCTTCACCGCGCTATCGGCCGCAAACGCGGAGTCGGACTCGTCTCTTTGTATGCCAAAACCACAAGCCGCACAACCCTGCGCGAAGCCCCGGGCGAAATTAGAAAGGCTCCCCACGCTTGGGCCGCTCACCGAAGTCATTGAACCCAACATTCTCGAAGCGTTTAAAAAACGGGTACGGACAATGAAGCAGGACGGCTCTTACGATCGCAGACTTGCGGAAAACAAAACTAAAATCCGAAAATCTTTAGAAACGCCGCAGCCTGCGATAGCGCTTTCCGCCGCCAATGCGCTGCGCGTCTGGGATGTGACGCCTTCCATCCCTGAGCGGCTCCCTGAAAAACTGCTTCGAGAGTCCCGGAAAATTGAGCTTCCGAGGATCCCGCGCGCGCTGCTTTTTATCAATGCGAATGACGAACAGAGCCTCAAGGCCGCAGAAAAACTCATCCGCAAACTTCAGGACGTACGTGTCGTTTTAACGTCAGGCTCGATTTCCGAAGCATCAGATCGTTTAAATCGACGCATATTTTTTGATCAGGGCTCTTCCCTTGTCCGATCCTTCGGCATCCGACAGGTGCCCGCGCTTTTGTTTAACGGAGAAACCGGCCCTCAGTGCGCCGAATTCCCGGCCGATGAACCCGAGTTAGTTTTACCGTATCTTCGCTCATGAAACGTCTTCTTTTAATTGTCATGTTCAGTCTGTGCGCCCTCTCAAGCGCTCAGGCCTCCGGCTGCCGAGGCAAAGTAATCAATCCGCTCACCGATGTCTGCTGGAGCTGCATGTTCCCGATCAAACTCGGCGGCATTACGCTCTCATCGGCTGCCAACAAAGATCCTGAAACCGACGCGAACGCGCTCTGCATGTGTGTTTCCGGTGCCAATATCACTGTAGGCCTTAATATGTCGTTTTGGGAGCCCCTCAGAACCGCGGAAGTGGTGCGCACTCCGTACTGCTTCCCTTCGCTCGGCGGCTTGGATCTCAATGTCGGATTAAGAGCGAGCGCCCACGGCCGCACACCGAATAAATCCGCTTCCTCTCAGCGCACCTCCTTCTATCAGGTGCACTGGTACTTCACGCCTTGGTTATTTGTGCTCGAAGCACTGCTGGATTCAAACTGTCTGGAGCAGTCCGCGTGGGACCTAGCCTACATGACGGAACTTGATCCGCTTTGGGACGATCCGGTCACCACTTTCTTTTTAAATCCGGACGCGAGCCTCTTTGCGAATCCTGCGGCCGCTGCCGCATGCGCAGCGGACTGCGCCGCAGCGACCGCGGGCCTGCCGATTTCCGAACTGTACTGGTGCGCGGGCTGCCACGGCGGAATTTTCCCGCTCACGGGCTGGGTCGGCGCACATGTGCATTTTCCTCAGGCCTCTTCTTTACTGGTCGCGCGCTTTACCATGAAACTGCACCGTCAGGGACTTCAATGGGCGGCCTACGGAGAAAAGGGCCAGTGCGGCCCGTATCTTGAACCGATCATGGATAAGCGCGTCTACCGCACTCAAATGATGTATCCCGCACGCACAACCGGTAAACAGAACGGCCGCTGCTGCTACCCGATGGGCGCCTCAAGCGCGCTGTGGTACTCCGGTAAAACATGGGCCTCGGGCGGCGAAGACGCCGCATATCTGATTTTCCGCAAACGCGACTGCTGTCAGGGCAGCGGTGTCACTCCGTCTTAATTCTCGATTTTCTATGCGCACGATTTTATTTACGCTCCTGCTCTCAGCCGCTTCTGCTGCCTTTGCTTCAAACCTCACGATTGATGACGTGCTGCAGTCCGCCGCGCAGTTTGCTCAAAACCCCGCACCGGCCAAAGAGACTCAAGTATCTGCCTATATGCTCGTCTCCCTGTCAATGCCCAAAGCCTCGTTGGAAAGACTCGCGCGCGACTGCCGCGACGCAGGTGTACCGATGGCCTTTGCGGGCGTGCCCTCTGACGACGAGAACCCCAAGGCGCCGCTTCTGAATCCTAATTCTCTGAAAGCGTTTGCGCCGCTCATCGAGGCGGGCGCTCCGATCGAACTTCATCCGGAATTATTTACCGAATTCGGCATTAAAGAGGTTCCGGTACTGCTGATAAAAGAAGAAACTGATTCAGCCTGCGGAACCGCTCCGCGCGCAGTTGCCGTACCGGGCGATGTCACGCTCGGCTATGCGCTGGATCAGCTCTCCGATCGACAGGATGTCTTCGGAGAAAAAGCTCGAGCGCTGCGCGCCAAACTCGGAGACAGAAACTAAATGCGACTTCTGCCTCTCATCATCGCTTTCTTCTCGCTCAGCGCGGCGGTTTTATCGGTCTGCCTCGCCGCGGATAAGGATTCCGCTATGCAGGCCGCAAAGGAAGAAGCCGCCAAACTGAACCTCAAGGACTATATATCAGAGGGCGCCGCATCCCAAGTCGTTCCGGAATTCGGTTCCGACGTCTCAGATCTCACAGCGCTGTTCGAAAAAGGACAAGGCTCACTTCTCAACCCCGGCTCACAAAAAGCCGATGGATGTCTCTCTAAGACGAGTATGGACTGTCGAGCGGTCCAGGTGATTTACGACACGCACGCAAGACCCGGATGGCCGGAGTCCGATTTTGAGGGCATGCTCGCTGATCGGGATCAGCTGCTGAACAAACTGCCGGAGCTGCCCTCCAACGGCCAAATGGTCTGCGAGACCATCACGACAACGCAGCCCCCGCAGACCGATTTTGCGGTCTGCGAAGAAAGCGTCAACGCCTCCACTGAAGCCTGCTTTAAGGGCTGGGCAGAAAAACTCGATGTATCCACATTATTTGAGTGCGTCAGCCGCACTGCTCAGAAACTTCAGGTCTCCTGTCTTGCCGATTACGTATCCTCCACTCAGCAGTACAACTGCCGACATGCGCCGCTCCAAACCTGCAGCGCGGGAGAAGTCGTCAATATCGACAGCCGCTATACCTATCAGTGCGAATCTAAGAATTTCCTGCAGAAGACCTATCGCTGCAACGAAGTGCTTCGCATCGACGGATTTGAAGGCTGTGAGCCGGGTTCCATGCACATCGCGCAGTCCGAAACCTCCTCATACCTGAGTCAGGACGACTGCTCGGGCGGAGACATGATCGCGCTCAAATATCAGTGCTCCACTGCTAAAACACCGCTGCTTCAGATCGAAACCAATGTAAAAAATTCCCCGAACTTCGCTTTCAGCGTTGAAGCCGAGGACTTCGTTATCGAGCGCGAGTTCTCCAACTGCAAGGGGCGCTGGAGCGGTAAAACCCGATGCTCGGGAACCAACTGCAGCACTGAGATCAAAATGGAAATATTTATCCACCCGGGCAAATGGGATTACTCCGGCTCTATTTCGCAAAACTTCTTTTTCCAAAAGGCATCCGCTGAGCAACTCGTCGAACAGTGGCAAAAAACCTGCATCGTTGACGATGGTTCCGAAATCAAGGCCGCCCCATGAGCAAAATACTCCTGTCTTTAATTATCCTTACCTTCAGCCATAGCGCCTTTGCGGTCTGCGAGGAGGGAAAGCGCATCTGCGTCGACGGTCCCGGCTCTAAATTTATCAACGGGGTCGAGGTTTTTCGTGAGTGCTGGAACTACCAAACCGAAATGCGCTGCTCGGAGAACGAAACCATTGACTACTGCAAGGGACTGTCCACGCTAAAGCAATGCGCCAAGGAGTCGAGTGTGTGCACTTCCTTCGGATTAAACGGCGAGTGCCTCGGGACGCTTTCCACATACCGCTGCTCGGCTCCCGCCGACAATATCGAAGGCGCAATCCTCATCGACTACTCCCACACCGTCAACAGCGGAAGCGATACTTCCTCCTGCGCTAATTTTTTAGATAACCCTCAGTGTTTTATCGCTAAAGAAGAATGCGTGGAAGGTCCCGGCACAAGGTTCATTAACGGCGTCGCGGTCTACAAAGAATGCTGGAAAAAAGAATACTCGTACGCCTGCGCTGCTCAAGGCGTCTCCAATAGCTGCGCGCAGCTTCAGGCCGCAGGCTGTAAGCCCATGGGCGACTCGATCTGCGTAAAAGAAGGGGCCAACGGATGTACGCAGTTTCAGCAGACTTATCAGTGCGCGGACACGCCGCCCATCGCCGGAGACGATATCACGAGTGTCGGAGGGACTCAGAATCCGGGATTTGACATGCTGTCCTGCACGCACGCGACTGCGAGCATGACATGCTCCGCTCCTAAAAGTCTCTGTCTAAAGGAAGGTTCGGACGGCGCCTGTCTTCAGCTTCAGTACACCTATGACTGCGTTAAAAACGTTTCCGACAATCGCTGCGAAGTTTTAGAAAAACTCCCCGAGTGCGAAGTTCGCTCCTCCGTGTGCGAAGAGAGGAACGGTCTGAGCTGTATCGCATACAAAAAAGAAATCTTCTGCAAGGGCGATAAGGAAATCGATGCTCCCGGAGCCGACATCATCGATTCCAACATCTCAATCGGCAGCATTTCTCAGTCCGATACCTGTAAACCGCTCGAAGAGAATCCAAATTGCGCGATCCTTAGAACCGAATGCACTGAACCCAGCGGCGAGAAAATCGTCAACGGCGTTCCAATCTACAAGGATTGCTGGAAATATGAACACACTTACGTCTGCGGCGCGCTCTCAGGCACTCAGAGCGACTGCGACAAACTCGAAATGAATTCCTCCTGCGTGAAGGTTTCTTCCGACTGTATCGCCGTTGATGACAGCGGCAAGTGCCTCACCACCGCGCATACCTATCGCTGCGAAGAAAAGGAAGGCAGTGTCACCACCGAAACAGTCTGCCGACCCGCGGAATGTCTCGACGGTTTGTGCGACGGAGCAAACGATCCTGCGGACACAGACTTTTCCAAGGTACTTTCGTACCTGGAAATCGTGCGTCAGGCATCCGTCTACGGTGATATCGAAAACGGCCTCTTCTTTAACGGTCAGAAGGATAAGTGCACTAAAAAAGTCCTCGGCTTCTCCTGCTGCGATACCAAAGTAAAAGCGGGAACCTCCAATTCAAACGCGTTCGGCAAGGCCATGAGTTTTGCCGGAGAAACCACGGTTGAAACGATCAAATACATCGGCAGTCCCTATGTCTACGATGTGCTGTCTGCAAGCTCTGCGACCGAAGGCATGCTTAATTTTCTATACGGCAATGCGGCGAGCGGTGTTTACAACCCGTCGCTGTCCTTCTACGGTTTTGGCATGACGCTGCAGGGAGGCACGATGTATTTCACATTTGACCCCTATTCATTCGCCATTTCGGTGGCATTCCAAATCGCGATGGATTACCTGCAGTGCGAACAGTCCGAGCAGACCCTAATGCTGAAAAAAGGCCAAAACCTGTGTCATTACGTCGGCACCTACTGTTCCAAGGGCGAGAAGTTCGGCTGTATTGAACGCAGCGAAAGTTACTGCTGCTACAACTCGCCGCTCGCAAGAATCCTGCAGGAGCAAGGAAGGATCCAGCTCGGAAAAACATGGGGCTCGGCCAAAGACCCGGTTTGTACCGGATTCACGATGGAGGAACTCGAGTCATTGGATTTCGACAAAATGGATCTCTCCGAATTTGAGGCGCTGATCGTCACTAAGAACGGTCTTGATGACGCTGCGGCAAAGGATCGCGGAGAAACGCATCTCGATAACCTCATCAGTAAAGACCTCGGCGCATATGTTTCTCCCTCTGTCGGGACGTCCGCCGTGGTAGATCCGAATTTCACCGGTAAGCCGCAGCTGCCCGCTAAGAAGCGAAATCTCAAACAGCCTAAACCCTAACCCTATTTTTAATCGATATGAAACTTCATAAATTATCCCTGTTAACGCTCTTTCTCTGCGCGGTCTCGACACAGGCTTGCGCATCCGACTTCTGGAAGGAAGATGTCTGGAAAAACCAGGACCGCGGCTTTCTGTACTACCCCGACGAAGAAAAGCCCAAACCTAAAACAACTCCGTTCAAAGATCTAAATAGCATCCAAAGCGCAGATGAACTCAAGGCAGAACACGCGTTTCGTTTAGCGAACGCCTCCTTTAATCCTACGGAAGAAAATGTTCTCGCGTTTCAGGAGGTCAACTACTTCGTACAGGAAAAAGCTTCTCTCTTTACAGATGTCTATCGCAGAACCTCCTGGCAGAACCCTCAGTTTGATTTCTCGACACTCAACCCGGCGGCAAACTTTGCGCAGGTAGCGCTCAATTCGTCCCGCGCTGAACAAAAGAAAGAGGACGTCCGGTCTCTGACTCAGTCATGGGGACTGATGTACTTCTACCGCTCTGACTGCCGATTCTGCGAGATTCAGTCTCCGCTCATTAAACGTCTGCAGACAGAATACGGGTTTGAGCTGCTTGCAGTCTCTTTGGACGGCTCTGCAAACCCGCATTTCCCGGACGCGCTTCCGGATAACGGCGTCTCTCAGCTGCTCACCAACGGAGAGGGACTCTCACGCGTTCCGGCTCTTTTTATGGTTAAAAGCGATAAATCGCAAAGCTATCTGGTTTCGTCAGGCGTTCTTTCGCTTGAGGACATGCTCTCCCGCATACAGACGCTAGCGCTTAAATCTCCCGGCCAGTCTCTCTTCAGAGGCCAAGACGCTCTCAGCTCCCATCAGAACGCATCATGATTAAGCTTAAAAAAATTCTCTGCGCAGCGCTCTGCGCCGTCTCCGCGTCTACTTCGGCAAACGCGGGATTCATGAAAGATTTCTATTCCGCTGCCGGATCCTACCAGGGCAATCTCACTGAAGCAGGCGTCTATCAGTCCGCAGGCATGAACACTGTGACCGCGGGCGGTTTTGTTTATCGAGCCCCAAGAAAGGATTTCAACGCTTTCTACTTTACGCCGCCCTCCCTGTCCGCCGGCTGCGGCGGTATCGACATATTTATGGGCGCATTCGGTATCCCGAGCCGAGAGGAATTCGTTGCATTCCTGCGCAATATCGGTACTGCGCTTCCGGGGCTCGCGTTCCAGCTCGCGCTGCAGTCGCTCGCGCCGGACTTAAATGAACAGGTCACCAGTTTCCGTGACATGATCCGACAGTACACCGGTATGTTTCAGGATTCCTGCACCACTGCTCAGAATCTGATTAAGATGTCGGGTGCCGAACAATGGCTGCATAAGCTGAGCTACGACTCCAAAAATGAACTGCGCTCTTCAGGCACCGTCTCCGACGCCTCTGAAGCTGACGCGATGACACGCACCAACGGTTCCGCCGTCATAGAAAATTCGCCAACCAGACGAGATTCCGGAGGCAACATCGTAGACGCGCCGGAACTCAACCTCACTTGGTCACTGCTCTCGGGCGGCAAATTCTCCGCGGATTACAGCGACGAGCTCAAAGAGCTCATGATGACGCTCGTTGGGACCGTCATCTATGTTCAGGAGGGCAGCGGAAACGACGCTGTGACACGCGCGATCCCGATCGCGGGCCAGGATTTAGTCGGATTTTTATTCGGAAGACCTGATGAAGAGGCGCTCGACGCGGAGTCCTTTCGTCTTCGCTGCGTCAAAGAGGACGGAGGCGATCGCTGTCTCACGGTTCGTAAAACGCCGCTCGATGAAATGAACCTGCCCTACGAATTTATGCGCGCCGCGGCTGCCTACCGTAATTCCATTCTCAGCAGAGATCCCTCGCTCGTCTCTAAAAACGACCTGACTCTGCTCGCCTCCTCATCCACGATTCCGTTAATCCGTCTGATCAACGCGACCACCTCGCACCGATATCTCGGATTTTCTCAGGATGTGCTCAGAATTTACGTGGAGGCAGCCGCCTACGAAGCCGTGATCCGCGCCATGGACCGATTGTCTCTGGATATTAAAACCGCGATTTCCGCGTCTTCTGCCTCCCAAACCAGCGTCATCGCGGCCGACCATCTTAAAGCGATTGAGCAGAGAGTGGACGCCGTCCGCAGGGATTTAGCAGATCGAAGCGATGCCGTATTTCAGCAGATGAGCCGAACGCACTCTTTTGTGACGCAGATTTCTCACCTGGAAAGAAGTGTTAAAGGTGCACTTGCGGCCGATCTTGCCGCCAACCTTAAATTCGGAGCCGCAAATTAAATGGTGTTGGACTACTACGCTTATTGGAACGGAGGTCAGATCCGTGACCTATTCGAGGCGCTTGTCGCGATCTGCTCCGGCCCCTCTTACACCGGTCTGATTAAATCCGCGGTTCTCGCAGGTTTCCTCGCCGCCATCACCGGAGCGCTCCTTAAATGGCAGGGCCTTGCCGCTAAAGTCTACCTTTTTGCGGCCGTGCTCTTTTACTCAGTCATGCTCGTTCCCAAGGTTGATCTTGCGATTCATGACGAGAGAAGCACCGATGTTTATGTCGTGAACAGCGTCCCGTTAGGCGTAGGTTTCTTTTCTTCAGCCGCCTCACGCATCGGACGATTCCTGACAGGTTCATTTGAGACTGCGTTTTCTTTACCGGACGCCGAACGATTCAGCCGATTCGGTCTGGTCTATCCGCAGCGTGCCGTCACAGCGCTGCTGAACGCGGGCGCTGTCACGCCGGAAGGAAGAGCGCTTTCCGAGCGAGTAACCGCTGACTGCGTAGGTCCCGAACTCACTGATCATCCCGACAAAGTGAACGAGCTCGCCCAGTCGGGCAATCTTTGGGCCACAATCAAACAGGAAGGCTGGGTTAATCCTGCCCGCTCCACGGTCGCTCCGGACGGATCGGTGCAAAGCTGCGAAGCGGCGGTTCAGTCGCTGGAAGACCATCTAAATAATGTTGAAATCGATTTTATTAAAAAACGCCTCGGCGTACTGCTAGTCCCTGAGCAGCCGGATCCTTCCGCAGTGATCGCGCGCACGCTTCCGCACAGCGAGGCCCTGCTGCTTGGCGTCTCCCGATCGCTTGAGGACAGCCTCAAGCACTCGGTCATGCTGTCTGCGCTCCCGCGAGGTCTGGAAAGCATTGCGCGCCAAGCGGGAGCTCCGCTCGATTTGGCGGTTAAATTTTCTTCGGCTTCCGCAACCCTTTCATCAGAAATCAACTACCGAACACTGGCTAAGTTAGCCGAGCAGAGCCTTCCTAAAATCCGCAACTGTGTGGAATTTATCGTCATTGCCGCATTTCCGCTCATGCTTGTTCTAATGATCGCTGCCGGTTCGGCTGCAGGGGTAGTCTTTCGATCATTTTTTGTTCTGCTCATTTGGGTTCAGTTGTGGGCGCCCCTATTTGCGGTCGCCAACTATCTCATGATTACAGTGGACGCCAATCCCATGAACCGACTGATCGCGGAATTCGGCGGAAGCACACTTCAGGCTGCGGATTTAATCCGTGAGGCCGGAAGCTCATCACAGGCGATCGCGGGCAGTCTCACGCTTCTGATTCCGATGATCGCATTTGCGCTTGCCAAGGGAAGCGACATGGCTTTTGTTTCTATGGCCTCTGGCCTTATGGCGCCTGCGCAGGGCGCGGCTTCTTCTGCTGCTAATCAGGCGGGAAGCGGCAATTTTAATGCGGGCAATGTCTCACTTGGAAATACATCCCGAAACTCCGAATCCGCTAATAAATCAGATCTGTCTGCCGGATGGTCGGATCCATATGCCTCACGCACTCAGACCGCCTACGGAACGGTTACCAGAGATCAGGACGGAACGGTTGTCGGTATGCAGCGCACTGCTATTGATCTCGGCGTTTCGTCAAGCGGCTCGCTGACGCAGTCAAGATCTGTACAGTCCGCTTCCACGTCCTCCGTTTCCCTAACGCAGTCAGAGTCAAATGCTTTGTCCGTCAGCTCTGCCGCTACCTCTTCGGATTCCTCCCTACGCTCGTTTGCTCATTCGCTCTCAGAAGGTCTCGCAAAGCACAGCGCGCTTTCAGACGTTTCCGCGGGCGGCGTTTCCTCGTCCCTCAGTCAAAGTGTGGCAGAAGGAACTTCCGCGTCACGCAGTCTCTCGAATTCCGAGGCATTCAGCGTCACGAGCGGCATGCAGATGAAAGCCGCTGTAGGTGAAACGGGCGCCGAGGGCGAAGTCTCCAAACCCGCAGCCGAAGGCACTCTTCTTAATGCTCCGAGCTCCGTCCCGCAGCTCTACGCGGTCGATAAAACAGCCGCCGGAGCCAGCAATACTTCAAGCACCGGCAAGAGCGGAAGTTTCAGCGCCACGCTTCGCGGCGCTGCGGACGGGTTCGGCGTCGGACTCTCCGGAGAAACAAAAACCGCGCAGCAGCTCGTGGATACGGCTGTCGGCTCTAAGACAAGCGCTACAGCCAGACAGCGGGCTGAAGCATATCATTCCCTTAGATCTGCCTCAGAGGAAATTGCTGCAACGAGTGACGATGTCGGTGTACGACAGGCAGCGAGCGCGTTCACAAAGGCTCTCGACAAAGCCTATCGGACATCTTCTGATCGCGGCGTAACACTCAGCCGGGGACAATCCGCATCACAAACCGTGTCAGAAGGACTCAGCGGAGACGATTCAATGAGTGTCAACCGAGACGCTGCCGTCATGAGACGCTACATATCGTCCAGCGGGCATTCTGCAGAAGAAGGGCTGCGTCATCTGTTTCATGATGAACTTGCCAGAGAAAACCTGGGCGCTTCGGTTTCCGCTGACGCGCTGGACAAATCCGCCTCCGGTCAGTATGCCGGCACCGGTCAGATTCAGCAAAAGCGAGACGCTCCCTCAGAGCTCGCTGTCATCGGAAAAAAAACTCTAAAACGCGCAGAGCTTGATCATTCCAAAACAATCAACCAAGAAGAACAAAAAATCCATACAGAATCCGATCTCAGTTTTACCCGGCTAAATCGTTCTCGTGAGGAATTCTTACGGCAATACGACAAAGACCGTTCTCAAAGAGATTTGGCCGCAGCCGCGTCCATGGAAGCGACAGATCTGAAGAAGGAAGCTGTCGAAGATAGTGCTCAGCAGTATCAGCAAAATGAAAAAGGCGTTTCTACCGTACTTAAAAATGCGTTCCTAGGCGGAGCCAGCTACACCTCGCCTATGGATACAGGAAAAACTGAAAAGGAAAATGATTTGAGTGAGAAGAAGTAGCTGAAAAAGGCATACTCAACTGTCCTATTGATGGAATGAAGGAGAATACTTCGACCGCAGTTGTTCTCTCCTTCTTCTTTCTAACAAAAATTTAAGCCAATAAACTTGTACAAAAGTCTTATGCGCACTCCAACATTAATGAACTACCTCGCACGTGAGTGCGAGGTAATTCTTTACTTCTTGATCTAGGTGGCATTCAATAGCACATTTAATAGCCCTGTCTTTTATCTTCAGAAAATCAATCTCATTTCCTTGCGCCGCTCTACAAAAATGAAGATACATTCTGTCTCGGCGAAAAGAATGTTTTTTGAAGAGCTCAGCGGCGCCAAAATTCTCAAAAACGCACAGAAATCAGAGCGACGCACAAAGCTAAAAGAGCTGTCCTGGCGCCATTGTAAAAAAGTAGATTTTTTTGATTTCTTCAATCCATTTGTGATGTTCCTTGCAAAAGAGTCAGCCCTAAAAATTACAAAGTCTTGTTCAGTAGCTCGCATATATCAATTTTGATAACACCATATCAAAATATCAATAAAATTTGCAATATATGATAATATATTATCAATATTTTAAGATTTTAATTATGGAAAATTTCAATCTTTACACTCCTTGGGATCTCCAAGAAAAAATTAGAGTGTTTTTACTCAGCAGAAGAAAAGCTTTAAAGAAATCCAGGCGAGCATTGTCTGAACAGACTGGAGTACCAGCTCCGACTATACGAAGATTTGAACAAACCGGAGAGATCTCATTAAAGCAATTTACTGTTCTTTGGTGGGCCTTAAGTGATGAAGCGGGATTAATTGACTTCATTAATTCGCTTGGAAAGGTTAAAAAGATGCCAAAAAGCTTTGAGGAACTAATTAACCATGACCATTGATTTTTTACGCGTCTATAGACATTTTGGCACGGAGGCAGAAAAAATATTCTTAGGCAGAGTTGTATGCCGAGGTGAGGAATATTTCTTTGAATATAACTCTCGATACTTACTAACAAGGCCAAATCCTTCTCCCTTTCTTTTACGATTTAGTTCCGGAGTACAACAGGAAAGGAACGGCCGCATCCCTTCTTTTTTACTCGACAGTCTCCCAGATGGGTGGGGGCGCCTATTGATGGATCGTGAATTCAGAAGGCAATCAATACCAATACAGGCTGTAACTGATATAGATCGTCTTTGCTATGTTGGTGACCGAGCTATTGGCGCGTTAAGCTTCGACTCTGAGAATAATAACACTGCAACTTCTGAGGACATTCTAAAATTCAGTGATCTACCCTTACTTAATAAAAGTGCACACGATTTCTATGAGGAAGAAAGTACTGAAATTCTAAAAAGCTTAAATAACATCTCGTCGTCCGGCGGTTCACGACCAAAAGGAAATTTATTTTTCTCAAAGGATCTAACTCAATGCAGTGAGAATTTCCAAAATGATTACGAAGCCTGGATTGTTAAATTCAAAACCTCTTCCACTCTTTTGTCCTCTGAAGAAGGTGTATGTGAGTACATTTATTCTTTAATGTCGAAAAATGCCGGAATTTCAACAGCAGATTTTCATCTATTTGAGCTTTCAGATCATTCAAGACTTTTTAGCACAAAACGATTTGACCGTGATGGGCTGAGAAGAATCTTCTCGGCTAGCATCTTTGGTTTAATTGGCGCAGATTGGAGAGAACCGTCTCTGGATTACGAGCAAATTATTCGACTGTGTTCAGCACTAACAAAATCACATGACCAGACCAAAGAAGTCTTCAGAAGAATGATTTTTAATCTTTTTTCCGGCAACCAGGATGATCACTCAAAAAACTGGAATTTTCTTCAAAATGATTTGGGGAATTGGAGCTTATCTCCGGCCTTTGATACAACCTACTCTCCCAATAGAATCTCCGAACATTCAACTTCCTTTAAAGGCTATGGCAAAAAACCGCCGAAGCAGACCATTGCAGAACTTGCAAAACTCAGCGGAGAGGATAAACCTCATAAAACTATTACGGAAGTCTTAGATTCAATATCCCAGTTTCCTAGTCTTGCTAAAGAACTTGCTGTGGAAAAGTCTGTTCAAAAAGAAATAACAAAGACGTTAAATGATCTGTATCAGCAAAATAAAGAACTTTTAGGGAATCTCTGAACAAAAGGTGGGTGATATGGTGTAATTAGCGTACTATATTAAGTAATGACTATGAAGATTAAAGCACCCTCGTTTGCAGACTTATTTGCAGAAACCTCTCCGCAGTTAGGCGGCACTAGAAGAACCAAATTCCTTGAGACATTGGACGCTATCATTCCTTGGCAGGATTTGTGTGCTCTGATTAGTCTTTACTACAGTGAGGATAAGCTCGACCAGCAGCCGTATCCGTTGGAGCTCATGATTCGCGTACACTTTCTACAGCTTGTCTACAATTTGAGCGACTCGATGTGTGAGGAAACGCTTCGTGACTCTTTTTCATCTCGACGGTTTGTAGGTCTGACAATGGATTCAAAATGTCCGGATGAGACCACTATTCTGCGCTTTCGCCATTTACTCGAAAAAAACGGCCTGGATAAGCAGATTTTCGATTTATTCAAACATCAGTTAAGTCAAAGAGGTCTTCTTTTTAGCAAGGGAAGGATAGTTGACGGCTCTTTTATTGAGACACCGAGTTCGACAAAGAATGCCGGCAAAAAGCGCGACCCGGAAATGCGTTCGGCTAAGAAAGGCAGCAATTGGCATTTTGGGATGAAGCTTCACATCGGTGTGGACAAAGTCAGCGGCGTCATTCATAGCGTGACAACGACAGCGGCGAATGTTCACGATATAACTCAGGTTGATAAATTAAGACGTCCTACTGATTGGGAAGTCATAGGAGATGCGGGATATCTCGGCATGGACAAACGCGAGAGCGCAGATCCGGAGCACGTCACTTACGCTGCGGCAAAACGATATAGCCAGCGGAAAAAACTCCCGGAAGCTAAGGTGGTGCAAGAAAAGAGACTTAGTTCAATCAGGAGTAAGATTGAACACGCTTTCCATCGGATAAAGATTCAATTCGGTTATAGAAAAGTTCGTTATCGGGGATTGGTTAAAAACACAGCAAGGCTAACAATGTTGGCATCTATCGCCAATATGTTTACTGCACTTTGCTATGAAAAACGAACGAAAATAAGTTTTTCATAGGATAAGTGTGTCTGTACGGGATGATTTTAGAATAAATCGACAAATAAAGAGGGGTTAACTGACCTATATCAGTAAAAAACACCTCATTTTCTATGAATGTTGCCTCTTCAAAGGAGGTCGGGAAGACAGATTTTTATTTCGCAGAGGTTCCTTAAGGACGTTACAAACAATGGAAGTCCTAATCCTCTATCTCACGCCACTTAACAAATTGTCTTGACTTGATCGAATAAACAAGCACAACCCGCTTCAATTCCGGACTGCACTCTTGCTGACCATAGCGCTTAGACAACATCTGCTCAGCGCCCTCCTGCAACTTCTGCTCTTCGCTTTCACCCTCGCGAACAACCTTAAACTCAAACACCCAATGCCGATCTCCAGCCTTGACTTCAAGGTCGCTTCTGCCATGTGCGCTATGATGTTCAACCCTCGGATCCAGCCCTGCTCCGGCAAAATATACCTGCACATAAGCCCTCACAGAGGATTCGTCACGAACCGGATAATTCCCATAATCAATTGCCAAAAACAGGCGGTTAAGGATGTGAAACAGCGACTCCGTCGACTCTTCACTCAAAACCTTGACTATCGGGCCGGCTCCTACCTGACCGGCCACTCTGCCTTGCAGCAGACGTTCTATATAAAGCTGCGCCATCGCCCGACGAACTTCGAGATTCGGATAGTCTAGAAACACCGTATCTCCGTACTTGATTGATTTTATTGTTAAATATCCCGCTTGCGTTAAAAGCCCTATATCCGACAGAGTTTCAACATCGGAAGATCCGGACAAAGAAGATAAAGAGATTGTTTTCTCGCGTCCATACTCTTCAGGATGTCTGAGTGCATGTGACTTCAAATACTCAACCAGAACAGAAGGCTTACCCCCGCTTTCAAACCAATAATCTAATAATCCGCTCTCCGGTTCGTTAAAGAACTTCAGCAAAGACCAAGGAGCAAATACCTTTTGACTAACGGTTCTCTCAAAGCAGAATCCATCATATTGAAGTGTTAATTTATCTAACAAAGTATTCGTTGGAATACTTAGAGCATTTGCGGACTTTTCCAAATATTCAGAGAAATACTTCCTTACTTCGTCATGAGTATAACCAAGCAAACTGCCATACCTCGGACTCAAACTAATATCAGATAAATTGTTAAGTTCAGAAAAAATACTTGTCTTATTAAACTTGGTAATACCGGTAATAAAAACGAAACGCAGCGCCGCATCATTGGACTTTAGGATCGCGTAAAACTCTGACAGAACACTTCTCACCGTCTCAAACAACTTTGCGTCGTTTAGACACGAAGTCAGCGGCGCATCGTACTCGTCTATCAATACAACCAACGAATTGGCCGGCTGTTTTTTCATCCATGCCGATAACTGACTGAAGACCGATGTACTTATTGGGTTATATCTGAAGCCCACTTGAAAAAAGTTATCAATAACCCGATCCCTAAGATCTTCTCTAAACTTTTCCAAACCAAGAGAAGACTTTACTTCTGAGAAATCCAACCTCACTACATTGTAGGTCTTCTCTTCTTTCCACAGTTTTTCAATCGCAAGGCCTTGGAAATCTCTCAGACCATATTTAAAGAGAGATTCAAATGTTGATATCAGAAGTGATTTGCCAAACCGCCTTGGACGAGAAAGGAAAAACTTTCCCGGAAATCGAGCTAGTTGATATATAAGCTCTGTCTTGTCGACATATATCTGATCCCTTATCCGTAGGGCAGTAAAATCCGATGTTCCTAACGGAAGTAACTTTAGCTCTCTATCTTTCATTTTTCCTCATCTCCCTTCTTTTGGTATTTTAACCTTCCTCTATGAGACTCTCCTTCCTGACTCTGCAAAAAAGAGCTTGTTTCCGTTCTGGTAGAAACAAGCTCCGGCCTTATAAATACCTGAGGATATATTTACAAGAACATGCTATCTAAGTACTGCACGAGAAACAAATTAATCTCTTTTTGCTTCGGACGATAACCCTACTGCCTTCTCAATCTCTAATTCAATGACTTTGTTTCTGACAGTTTTCTGCCCAAGCGCTTCTTCTGTTCTTTCTGCCTCTTCTTACTGCCGTCTTAAATAATAGAGAGGCCACCGTAACCTCAAACGTACTATTTATAAAACGACCTTCCTCAGTTCCTTCTCGCTAGATATTGCGTTTTTAGGAGGACGGGGTACTTCAGTCTCCATGTCACTAAACCTGCTGTTTGACAATCCTATTTCACAGTTGCCTGTTGCTTTTCAATCAGTTCGTGATTTTCGTAGTAAAGGACTTTACCTTCGTATTCAGGATGATTCGCAAGAAATCGCTGACAAGGCCTCACCTGACGCGTGACTTCATTAAGAACGCCAACATAGAAGCGCTTTGCCGACCGAGACTGACGCCGCACAGGATCCCATACATTGCGATAACCATATACGTAACGCTTCGAGCCCCTTTTGTATGTAGAAAGACGATAATGATCATCCGGTAATGTTTTTGGACGTGCCATAAGATGATTCCTTCTAGAATGTGCTACTGCGAGGAGGCAGTCCATTTGTATTCTTCGTTCTGATACCCTTAGACTTTAAATTTTCAAGGCCGCAAAAAAATGAGCTTGCCTCCGTCCTGGTGGAAACAAGCTCCGGCCTTCTAAATACCTGAGGATATATTTACAGAAACGTACGGCCTAAGTACTACACGAGAAACAAATCAAACTCTTTTTGCTTCACGACTGCCTTCTCAATCTCTAATTCAATGCCTTTGTTTCTGACGGTTTCCTGCTCAAACGCTTCTTCTGCTCTTTCTGCCTCTGCTCACTCTCTGTTGTCTTAAACACCAGAGAGACCGCTGCAACCTCAGAGAGTCGAACCATTAGAAGAGGATCCGAAAATATGAACAATTTCTCTTTTGATGCGCCCTCGCTCAGACGAAACTCATCCAGAAAACGGCCAAACTCCGATACCACACGATCGCCCTCACTGCTATTGCAAACGCAGAGCGTCTGGCCGTTTCTCATCAGCAATTTAAGTTCCTGCATATGTGATCTACTTTCTAGCAGGAAGAACCGTCTTCGCTTTTCTCTTCTCGGATGATGCCTGCTCTATTTTTGCTCCGCGGAACAAGCTGTTCAGGTACGCTGTGCTCTTTTGCTGTACCGCTGTCGCCTGAACCTGAGTCTTTATCTGTTCAAGAGGCGGCATCGGCACCACTCGGCTATCCTCCAAGCGGAAAATCTGATACCCGTGCTGACTCTTGATCGGCTGCCTGTACAGCTGACCCTTCTTCAATCCTTTAACCGCATTGGCAAAGCCCGGGATATTGAATTTACTTACCGCGGTAAACGGCAGAAGACCTCCGTCAGCGGCGCTCGCCTTATCCAAAGACTTCTCTTTGGCTAGCTTGTCCATCTTCTCTCCGATCTCGATTAAATACAGAAGGTCCTTGGCTTCCTTTTCCGAGTCCACAAGAATGTAGCGAATCTGCACCTCATTGGGATCGTGCTGTCGTTTCAGCGCTTCATAAGCCGCTGACAGCTCCTGATCCGTTACCGGATGCTTCGATAAGTAGCTATTCACCAGAGCTTCTCTATAAATTCGGTTCTTGCTCTCGGCAATCTTTCTCTTAACCAGCGGATCTCGCTCCAGCTTCTGACGCCAAGCCGCCTGGCCGATAATCTTCTCCTCCGACAGAATCTGTCTTGCCATTGTCAGCTGAGCCTCCTGACCCTTTATACCTTTCTCTTTGGCCAGCAGCTCCATCAGCTCTTTCTGTTCTGCCGCCGATATCGTCTGACCGTTTATTTTCAGCGCTGTCTGCGCCAACGCCGTTGACATACTCGCTGCGAGTAAACATAACATGACCACTTTTTTCATAATCTTTATTCCTTTGACAGACAGCATCCTCAGAAGAATGTCAAAGATTCCACCTTAGGGATAGCCGCGAATTTTGTATTGAATTTCCTCTACGGAGCGGCGCAGTGCGGATAAACTCCGCACTGACGCCGTTTCACTTAGTTCTCTTTAGAACTGATAGCCGGCAGAGAGTGTGCCGCCAAAGTTTCCGCGTGTATCCACAGAGGCTGCGCCCTTGAAGACCCAGTTGCGGTCATTTGTGGCGTGCGACAGACCGAGCGCAAAACCGCCCTGGCCGTGGTAAGTACCTGCGGACATCGCAAGAATCGACTTACCGGGCATATACGCCTGAGGCAGGTTGCCCACAGCCATCGCCATTGCAACACCGGCTCTCAGATCACGATCCACATCATGAATCTTGCTTCTGAGGCTGTTGGCTGTGCTGTCAACATACTGTTTGTTGGCCGCGTCTGTTGCCGCGATCGGAGCGCCAACGTTCTGAATGCGGTTTCCGCCCATGTTGACGTTGTTCTGCTGAAGAGTGATCGCCTGATTACCTTCTCCGGCAGCAATTGTCACAGCGCCGCCGGCACCGACATTGATACCGTTTTCGAAAGTACCGTTCATGGCCGCCTGCTGAGCCGCTGTCGGAGTCCAGCCGCTGGAGCCGCCCGATGTACCACCTGTCGAACCGCCAGTAGAACCACCTGTCGAGCCACCGGTTGAACCGCCAGTGTTGCCTGTGTCTCCCGTGTTTCCGGAATTAGCTAAAAGGTTCTTCAGTTCCTGAGTAGTTCCGATCTTCACAACTGCTCCGCCGTTCTCACCGGCGGTTACTTCAGTTGTGAGATAACCATCTTCACCAAGGAAGGAGATTCCCTGATCGAGACCAACCTTAACTGATTCAACCGCTGCTCCGCCCGATGTCGTTGTACCGCCGCTGAGGAGAATACCGTCACTCATAGTAGCCACTCGTCTAACCGTCCCATCGGTATCGGTATACGCTAAGCGACCAACATTATCGCCTTCGGATTGAGAAGCAGCTCTTGCGGAAGTGCTGGCGGCCTCAAATCTTAAGCCAATTCCCGTAGGCTCAACTCCGTTCTCCGGATCACCGGGATCGGCCACCAGATCAATCGTACTAACTTTTGTCTGACCAGAGACCAAACCCTGAACCTGATTGTTAACTTCCTTTAACTGAGCAACGTTGACTGCGTCGTTGTCTTCAGAACCGGCGGCTACACCTGTGAGCTGGCGGTTGAAAGTAACAGTTTGAGTATTTCCTGTACCGTCATCAGCTTCGTAGCTGCCGCCAAAGGAAACTACGCCATGATTCACATCTGCCTGCCAAACAGATTGATCCGTTACGCCTTCACTTGGCATAAGATATCCGGTAGGAGCGGCTCCATTCGCGTCAAGTCTGGATGTGGCAATTGAGTTAGCGCCGATTGCCACCGCTCCCTTAGCTCCTATCTGAACCTGGGAATTCGCACCAAAGGCCGATCCTGCGTCAGCCATCACCTTGCCGCTGTCACCTAACACTGAGGCATTGACTGCATTAACCGCGGGGGTGGAGCCGTCTTCGCTGGCCGGAATCTCAATGCTTGAACCCTGACCGAAAACAGAAGACTGCTGCAGAGATTTCAGCTGAGCGACGTTAACCGCGTCGTTGTCCTGAGAACCGGCAGCTAGACCTGTCAACTGACGACTCGCAGTGTTGGAACCAATAGAGGCTACACCATAATTTGAAACCCATGTTGCTCCGGTTTTCTCAACGTTGCCGAAGGAGACTGCTTCACTCGCTGTGCCAAAAGTACCGGCGACGCGATCGGCTACCGCATGGTGCCCCAAAGCTACAGAGTTTGCTGCAGATGCTGTACTGTTTGGTCCCAAACTAAGTGAATAGCGCCCAGCTGCGGCGGCGTTTCCAATTGACACCGAATAGTCACCCCCTGCTTTAGCGTAGTTTCCGATTGCAACTGCCCCATAATACAGCGTATTTGGCTGCGATCCGCTCGTTTGCGTTCTGTCAGAGGTGGATGCATGAGCACCTAGTGCAACAGAGTTATCTCCGGCATATGTATCCCCACCGATTGCCGTCCCTCCTCCAGCTACCTGTCCATAAGTTGGCGTATACGTTGTAGTAGTAACAGCTGCTTGAGACTGACTCGTAAATGCCGTCGCCGACAAAATCATTGATGTCAACAATGTAACTTTAAATTTATTCATATAAAAATACTCCTAGGAATAAAAAGCAGCCTAAGAACATCTTTCCTCAGTTCTTTAATCTGATAGGTGCTCTTTCGGCCACTGACTAACAAACCCGTTTGCACGGGATTCTTTCAGTGCTGAACTAACGCACCAATTCTCAAATTCGAACCAAAGCTGAATAAACAAAAACCTCCGACAATTCGATCCTTTTGAATGGACGAACCTATCAGAGGTCTTTTTGTGTCATTCCAAGCGCTTCTATCGTTTTCTGAAGCTTGAAATGTCGTATTTAAAGCGATTACAGGTACAGCAAAACCGTCCTCAAAATTGAGACGACGGTCTAAAACACTGCACGAATTTTTCTCTGTAAAAGAAGAAGCTATACCACAATCAGCGCAACGCCGCTGGGGGGGGGTAAATGAGTTTTTCGAGGTTGCCGTTTCGCATTTCTTTCTCGTTTTTAGTTTGATGAAATAATTCTAAACATACTTCTGACCGTTGTTCAAGCAAATTTGATTAGGATTTTCCATAACAAAATGAAATACAGCCTTCTATACCACAGTATAGCTTCGTTAAAAATTAATTAAATTTTATTCCCCTTTTTATAATCATTTTTTCAGCATGGGGTTATTCTTAATTTTATCTTGCCCTATTAGAAAGAGCCAAAACTATGGAAGCCCTAATCCTCTATCTCACGCCACTTAACAAATTGTCTTGACTTTATCGAATAAACGAGCACAATCCGCTTCCGTTCCGGACCGCTCTCTTGCTGACCATAGCGCTTAGACACCATCTGCTCAGCGCCCTCCTGCAACTTCTGCTCTTCGCTTTCACCCTCGCGAACAACCTTAAACTCAAACACCCAATGCCGATCTCCAGCCTTGACTTCAAGGTCGCTTCTGCCATGTGCGTTATGATGTTCTGCCCTCGGATCCAGCCCTGCTCCGGCACAATATACCTGCACATAAGCCCTCACAGAGGATTCATCACGAACCGGATAATTCCTATAGTCAATTGCCAAGAAAAGGCGGTTAAGGATATGAAACAACGACTCCGCCGACTCTTCACTCAAAACCTTGACTATCGGACCGGCTCCTACCTGACCGGCCACTCTGCCTTGCAGCAGACGTTCTATATAAAGCTGCGCCATCGCCCGACGAACTTCGAGATTCGGATAGTCTAGAAACACCGTATCTCCGTACTTGATTGATTTTATTGTTAAATATCCCGCTTGCGTTAAAAGCCCTATATCCGACAGAGTTTCAACATCGGAAGATCCGGACAAAGAAGATAAAGAGATTGTTTTCTCGCGTCCATACTCTTCAGGATGTCTGAGCGCATGTGACTTCAAATACTCAACCAGAACAGAAGGCTTACCCCCGCTTTCAAACCAATAATCTAATAATCCGCTCTCCGGTTCGTTAAAGAACTTCAGCAAAGACCAAGGAGCAAATACCTTTTGACTAACGGTTCTCTCAAAGCAGAATCCATCATATTGAAGTGTTAATTTATCTAACAAAGTATTCGTTGGAATACTTAGAGCATTTGCGGACTTTTCCAAATATTCAGAGAAATACTTCCTTACTTCGTCATGAGTATAACCAAGCAAACTGCCATACCTCGGACTCAAACTAATATCAGATAAATTGTTAAGTTCAGAAAAAATACTTGTCTTATTAAACTTGGTAATACCGGTAATAAAAACGAAACGCAGCGCCGCATCATTGGACTTTAGGATCGCGTAAAACTCTGACAGAACACTTCTCACCGTCTCAAACAACTTTGCGTCGTTTAGACACGAAGTCAGCGGCGCATCGTACTCGTCTATCAATACAACCAACGAATTGGCCGGCTGTTTTTTCATCCATGCCGATAACTGACTGAAGACCGATGTACTTATTGGGTTATATCTGAAGCCCACTTGAAAAAAGTTATCAATGACCCGATCCCTAAGATCTTCTCTAAACTTTTCCAAACCAAGAGAAGACTTTACTTCTGAGAAATCCAACCTCACTACATTGTAGGTCTTCTCTTCTTTCCACAGTTTTTCAATCGCAAGGCCTTGGAAATCTCTCAGACCATATTTAAAGAGAGATTCAAATGTTGATATAAGCAGAGACTTACCAAACCTTCTGGGACGAGCTAAGAAGTACTTCCCCCGAACAGAAGCAAGGTCGTAAACCATTGCGGTTTTGTCCACGTATATCTCATCAGACAGCCTTAACGCTGTAAAGTCTGATGTCCCCAGAGGCAGCTTCTTCGACTTTTCAATCATCATTTGCTCTAACCCGTTCACTGATGCTTTTTCCATTTTAATTGGATGTCTTTATTATGCCTGCTTTCTTATCCACCATAAAAAAGAGTCTGTTTCCGTCGCTGAAAACAAGCCCCTGTCCCTAAATACCCGAGGTTCTTTTTTGTAGACGGCAGAAGCGTTTCGTGAGTTTTTACGAAAAAAAGCGCCGAATAACCTATTTTCGAAAGCAGATTTATTCGAAATGAAGACGGAGTATTAAATCTTGTGATGCATTCTCAACTTTAAAAATCTTCAACTTTCCATTTTGGAAAGATGTATTTCCAAGTAGATATAGCTCAAATTAACCCTTACTAATATCCTGTGATTCTCAATCACTTTGGAGAATCACATGCTAAAGAGAAGAACCTTTTTGACCGTCGCTTCCATGACGGGCCTAATGCCGGCCGCTTTTGCCAAAAATGCGGATACGCAGTGGAACAAAACCGTAGATGTACTGGTTTTCGGAGGCGGAATGGCAGGCCTCACTGCCGCCATCTCTGCAAAACAAAACGGTGCTAAAAACGTACTCCTGCTCGAGAAAGCAGCATATCTGGGCGGCCACTCGGTCATGTCGGGTGCCGGTTACTACATCGGGGGCACTGACAAACAAAAAAATGCCGGCATTGATGATTCTTTGGAAATTAACTGGAAAGACGCTGTTGACCGCGGGGTTGCTGCTAATCGATTCATCAAGCGGGATACCACCGTCGCCCGCACCGTCTATGAAAACGGCGTAGAAACAATGCGCTGGCTGGAAAGCCTCGGTGTCAAATTCACAGACCAGCCGGTACAGGGGATCGGAAACCGAAAACGCGTACATTACGTAGCGCCCGGATATAAACGCGGATCTCCTGAGCTGATCAAAGCTCTGAACCAGGCAGCGCTTAAAGCCGGAGTAGTCATTCAAACAAACAGCAAACTCGTCTCTTTAATTACTGAAAGCAAAGAGCTCGGCGCTCCCGTTATCGGTGCTGTCGTTGAGGAAAAAGGCAAGACATTCAATATCCGTGCGACAGGCGGTGTCATCCTTGCGACAGGCGGCTTTGCCAACGGACCGGAAATGGTGAAAAGATACCATCCCTACCTGGAAGGTGTCCCCTCTCTAGGATCAAAGATGAATGTAGGAGACGGTATCCGAGCGGCTACCGACATCGGTGCTCAGATGATTGTTGAAACCAACGGATTCGGAATGAATATGCTCTTCGTCGGTACGCACAAGGGACAGTCAATGGGACTGCCTCTGACAGAAGCGCCGATTATTGTTGTCAATAAAGAAGGACAGCGTTTTCAGGACGAAAGCAGAGGTTATCTTGCATGCACCCACAATATGGTGGAAAAAGGCTACAAGGTCGGCTATTGGATTTTTGACGCGAAAACCTTTGAAAAATATCGCAACGGCTGCTTAAAACCGTTATTTGAAACTGAAGTCGTTCACGAATATCCGACACTCGAAACGCTTGCTAAAGGCGAGAAAATTAATGTCGACGGACTTCTTCAAACGGTTAAGGATTACAACGAAGACGTTGCGAAAGGCAAAGACAGACACTTTGGCCGTACCAAACTGCTTCAGACTCTTGATAAAGGTCCGTTCTACGCGTTTGAAGCCGAACCGAGGATTTATACCTCCTACTCCGGTTTGGAGATCAATACCAAAGGTCAAGTTCTGGATACACGATCAAAACCGATTCCTGGGCTCTATGCCGCCGGAGATGTGTGCGGACATCTCGGTTATCAGGCAAACTTAGGAGG
Source organism: Parasutterella sp. St.1A3 (assembly GCF_059728705.1). NCBI lineage: Bacteria > Pseudomonadati > Pseudomonadota > Betaproteobacteria > Burkholderiales > Sutterellaceae > Parasutterella > Parasutterella sp. St.1A3. The sequence continues at coordinate 1,512,877 of NZ_BAAGFK010000001.1, forward strand.
CGGAGGCATCAGCGGCTTATCTTGTGCGGCCGTTTACGGCAGAATTACAGGTAAAGAAGCCGCAGTGAGGTAGCTGCTGTTTTATAAACTTAATCGGACGTGACCGCGTGGCACCTGCCATGCGGTCAAACGCATATGAATGAAACTTTTGATAATTTGAAACCTTGGCGGATTTTGGAAGCGATATACCGACGGAAATCCATAACTCTGGCGAGTGTTGAGCTGGACATTTCTTTATCAAACGCTTCCAAATTGATCGGAAAATTAGAAAAGAGCTTGGGTACTCAGCTTCTTAAACGTAAATCCCGCCCGATGGAACTGACGGAATATGCGATTAAACTGATCCCTCTTATTAGGGACATGATATTGGTCGCTGACCGCCTTGAATCCGTCGCAAAGCAATTAAAGGTGGGAAGATCAACTCAGACAATTGTCTTCAGTTTATCCACCACTTCTATAGCACCTCATGTTTTGAGATTTATCAACGAATTCAAGGCCGAATATCCCGGTATTGAAGTTGAGCTCCGCACCGGGCTGTCGCATCTGGACATAAAAGACGGAAAAGCAGATGTCGTGCAGATGTCCTATAAACCTGATTATGCCGAACTAACAAAACTGCCCTGCGGACGCTGCTTTAATTTTATGGTCGCATCCCCTGTCTACCTAGAGAAGTACGGTGTGCCAAAAACGATCGATGAACTCGTTCGCCACAAATTAATATTTAGAAGAAAGGACTTCTACCCGGAATGTCATGCCCTGATCAACAGGGACAAAGTATTTGATCTTGACAGAATGGAATTGTTTACCGTTGACGCTAACGGCAAAAAGCATATTGAAAGAAAATTTTCTGTCGACGAGTCTGCCGGATTTAAAAAAATCTACAGTAGCGATTATTCTTCTTTTGCCTCTGTCATGACGGCAGAAGGTATTTCAGTTGATTTGCCTGCAAGTTTTATTCAGGACAAATTATCTGAAGGTACTCTCGTGCCTGTCCTGCCCGGCTGGCATCGAGAGCCCTGGAGAAAATTCATTATTTTTCCCGCAAAAACGCCGGAGGATTCCGCTGTCTCGATTTTTGCTCATTGGTATCAGAAACGGGAGCTTGAGGATTCCGAAAAAAGGTGGAAAACTGTGTTCCGTAAGTTCGGAATCCCCATTACCGACTAGGTTTTAACGAAGTTTTTCTTCAGCCAACACGTTCTCCGCAGCTTTTTTCCCGTAATACACATTGATGTGTGTCGGGCCTGTACCGAACAATCCGTCATCGGCAACTTCACCGACCGCATATAAGCCGGGAATCGGTTTGCCATTGGTGCCGACTACGCGGAGATTTTTGTCGACCTGAACGCCGCCCAATGTAACCTGAACTCCCGGAGTCGTTTTTACCGCATAGAAGGGACCCGTGGAAAAGTCTAAAGACAGATTGTGCTTACGTCCGAAATCTTCGTCTTTGCCGTTTTTCACGAAACCCGCGTAGCGTTCAACGGTCGCGACCAAATTCTTTTCCGGCACGCCCATTTTCTTCGCCAATTCTGGGATTGTAGGCGCCTCGAGGAAAAAGCCCTTTGCTTTAAAGCCCTGAAGACGTTTTGATTTCTGCATCGCCTTATCGTCAATCACGATATATGCGTAACCGCCTGGCTGAGCCAGCATCCATTTTGACAGCTGTGTGTAATCCGGGAAGTAGTCATTGCAGAAGCGTTTGCCTTCGGCATTAATCATGATGCCGCCTTCGGCCCGCGCTGCGGATAAGCTGTAATGCTGACCGTTAGAGGAATGCACTGACGGATTTAAACGAAGCACATCCATGTGTGTAAATTTAGCATTGAGCGGCTCTAGCAAACCAACAGCATCTCCGGTGGAACCTACCGCTGACGTAGAGGGCAGCCCCGCCCATTCCGGTGCGAATTTCTTAAGAACTTCCTGACCGGATGAGTATCCGCCGGTAGCAACGATTACGTAGTTTGTTTTAAGAAGATTTTCTCCGTCTTTACCTTCAGTCATCACGCCGGTAATTTTGCCGTCCTTGGTGACTAATTTGGTAGCCTTAGTGGAAAGCATCGGCACGACACCGCTTTCGTCGAGTTTCTTCTTCATCGCGAGGATCAGTGCATTGCCAAGACTTCTTCCGTCTGCCGTACCCATTTGATAGGAGCTCATCGGACGGGTAATGTTCGCGCCAATTTTGTTCACCCAGTCGAGCGCTTCTTGAGAGGATTCGGAGAACTCTTTGAGTCGGTCCATGTCGTACGGATAGTTCTGTTTCTTTTTACTTTCCAAATAGTTTTCGATCGACTGACCTTTACCAGCCGCCTGCTGCTCCTTTGTATTAATGACGGTAAAGTAGGTAGCGGCAAGGTTCGTCGCACCGCCGACAAACGGCATTTTTTCGATTAGACAAACCTTCTGTTTTCCTGCCTCTTTCAGAGCGATAGCGGAACTGATACCGGCACCGCCGGCGCCGATGATAACAACATCGCACTCTTGAGCCGGAGCTGCAAAAGCCATAGACGGGCCGATAACTAAAGTGCAGGATACTGCGGCGATTTTAGTTGTTAAATTTGACACTTTTAACTCCTTGGTAAAAAACATCCTCAGTGTCGCAATAAATAGTTATGTCCGCTAGCATCCGACGGAAATATAACTTTCCATTTTGGAAACAGACGGGTATATAAAAGAATTAAATTCCAGTGCAGTAAGACCAGCTTCTAGAATTTTCAGGTTATAGCTGACTTTAACTATCGCATGAGCGTGCAAGAATGAAGCAGAATTTATCAGGGAATATTCATCAGGCTCGGGAACTGTCAATAAAAGATTAAAAGCTTGTTGGCCTATTGAAAAAGCACTCTTTACTCCCTTATTACGTAACAGAAAATCAATTGTCAGTTCAAACTGTTATCAATCAAAACGGAGTTAATCAATGATTGCTAATTTTCAACTCGACACAAAAGCAGCTGCCCGTGCAGACAGCCAGACACCCAACATCCGTAAATCCGGCGCCTTCGCTGAACAGATCACGGCAGCCCGCACTTACCTCACCCGCAGCGGCGCTCAGATGCTTGAGGTCATTTTCGTTGCCCACGAAGGCAGAGCGAATATTAATCTTTGTCTTTTCAAAAAGGACGGATCGGAAAATTTCGGGCGTGACATGTTCATGTCCATGCTGACATGCCATCGCCTCAAAAATGTTAACGCCGTCAAGAGCACGGTCAAAGACCGCAGCGGAAACGATCAGGAGGCCTATTTATTCCCCGATCTTGCGGGGCGTGAAATCGGTTTCCTTCTTCAATATGCACCTGAGGAGTATCAAGCCAACGACAGAACAATCCGAGTCGCTGATCGTGTCAATCTGGTTACGTCGTTCGAACCTAGCACATCCCTTGTGGCAAAAGAAATCTTAGAACGTGTTACTAAGGGTCGAGCTGCTTGAAATCAGGAAAGAACACGTCAGCGACAAACCTCTAAAAAAAAATTCAGTTTCCGACAATGAATTTGAAAACGCGCCAGTAAAAAAAGCAGTCAAACAGCCGCTTGACAATATTGACGATGACGACATCCCGTTCTCAACACTTATCAGATGCCGCTTCCGAGGGGCTTTCTTATTGAATGTAACTCTGTTGGATAATCGCTGAGAAGATCATGCGTTTGTTAAAATTCGAAAGAAGTAAAGGAGAAATGCAATGGAGATAGATAGCTACGTGGTTCCGTCTCGCTCCTCCGTCAGGAAAGCGGGAAAAGTTCTAGTTAGCACTGCGGGCAACGAAGACAAATCAGATGCGCTCATGACATTAAGCAACTGGAGAGCAGTTCACGCAGTACCTATCAATACACTACAAGCATTCCTCCGCAAGAAGGTTAAGGACTTAAAATTTTCCGCTCCTATTGTTGCTCAGAGATTAAAGCGCACACCTTCGATTATTAGCAAACTCGAACGATTCCCTTCAATGGACCTGGATAGAATGCAGGACATCGGAGGAATTAGAGTTGTATTGAATTCGATACACGATGTCTCGAGGCTTTACAGTGAACTGAATAGTAGTAAATTTAAGCATCAACTTGTTTTGCCTCCGAATAATTACATCGAAACACCTAAAGCGGACGGATACAGAAGCCTTCATCAGGTAGTAAAGTACCGAAACGTAAAACACCCACAATTTAATGACCTGCGCATTGAATTACAAATAAGGACAAAATTACAACACTCTTGGGCAACTGCTGTCGAAACACTCGGGATGTTAGAAAAATGTTCCTTAAAAAGCGGCGAAGGGGATGAAAAAATAAAGAAATTCTTCAAAATCGCCAGCGCATTATTCTCTATTCATGAAGACAGCCCAGTGATTGAAGAATTTAAAGATAATTCTGAGTCTGAGTTGATTGCTAAATTTAAAGACTTGGAAAATGAACTATCCGTTCTTAAGAAGCTGGAGGGTATCGCAGTTTCAACGAAACATATCCAGACTACCAATAAGAACTTTTTGGGTTATCAAGTTATTCAACTATTTGCAGATCGTGGACAAGTTCGATTGACCGCTTTCGATGATCCGTCTGATGCAGAGAGTTTTTACTATACCAAAGAGCAGGAAACAAAAAACGATATGAATACGGCAGTAGTCTTGATGTCAGCTGGAAACTTGAGAGACATAAAAAGAGCATATCCAAATTATTTCTTAGACACGAAGGATTTTTTAAGGAACATTAAGAACATCACCTCTTAGGCTCAGCCAGCTCATCGTTTATTTCCATCCGTATCGACTTAATTTCCCTTTACGAAGAGTTTGACTTTTATCGTGTCGTCTAGCTTTCTTTTAATCGTTTTAGGTGAGAATGATAGTCGATTAATAGTTTTCGTTACCTTGAAAAAGTTTCCTCTTTCTTTACCCGCTTTCAGTTTTAAATCGCCGCAAATGATCATAAAAACAATCATCTGCGGCGTTAACATCATTGGCCGAACTTAGTTAACCGGCAATTTGCATATCTTACAGACCAAGCTTTTCTTTGAAATCCTGTACATCCTTAACTTCTAGTCTCTCTATCCAGTCATCAAATGCCTCTGACAATTCAAACGAATTACCATGAACCACGTTTAGAGCTGAGACCAAGAAGAACACAAATAAAAGCTGGCCAAATGAATCATCCCGCTCTTGACCTGAATGTGGTACGAAACTTCTGTGTCTGAGGAACACTTCCAGAAATGCCGGCTCATCTTGCGCCAGTTGTGTTATGGCGTTGAATAACTCCTCGAGAGACAAGGTATGTATATCACCGAGCAAATCGATTAACTGACGCACATCCTCATTAGCATCAACGAAATCGTCAATTAGCTGAGCCAATTCAAGGCGCGTATCAGCGTCTAACGGCTTATGCAGATATGGCCACTCCTCGGGTTCTTCATCCATCTCACAGGCTGATACCGACACACTTTCCATACAATAATTTAGATTAACTGAGCTTCGTTCTGACTTTGAAGCTTTTCGTGAAGGTTTTCGTGCCGGTTTTCTCGAAGATGACTTTGAGAGCTGAGGTGCCGCCATTGAATAGCATATTCCGTCTGCAGCCGGCATCTGCGGAACGATTGCCAGGGTCGGCGCAGCGTCTGTTTTTTCCGCTTCGTCTCTTTCCACAAGAAGGAAGAAATTTGTCTCCGGCCCTGCAATGCTGTACTTCAGACCGATTCTCATTACTTCAGCCCTGTTCTTGGACGCAATCATTCTTTGGCAGGCTGCAAGCTGGCAGAGCTTATACCCAACATCGCCTTCTAAAACGCTTGCCGTTTCGACATGCGAATCCCCATACTTTGTAAAGCAGAGCTCCGCCGTTTCCGGTTTATCACTCAAAAATGCAAAAGCAGAAACAAGGTCGGCTGCAAACAATGTCTTAGGTGTTTCGGACTGCCACTGAACGGGCGCATTCCAGCGAACTTTAGCGTCGGAAATGACCGCCGAACGCATGCGAGCGCACATCCGTTTAACCGCAGACTCAATATCGTACTTGTTATATACAGACTCATACGCGCCGCCGGTTTCTTCAGCAATCTTTTGAAGAGCGTTATGGTACGGTGCCATACCGATGCCCAGAATAAATACGCGTCGATCGCCTTCCTTGGCAAGTTGGGCAATCTTTTCGGGATCATCCCAAAATTCTCCATCCGTCAGAAGCAGAATCGAGCTTTTTGAATTTCGTCCCGGCAGAAGGGTTACCGCGGACTTCATTGCGTCGTATATCTCTGTTCCGCCAAGTTCGGCGTCAAGCTCATCAACAGCGGATTCAAAATCTGAATCAACGTTATCAAAATGTATGTTCGTTGGCAGACACAGCAGCTCTGGTTCACTTCCAAACGCGATCAAGGCCACTTGATCTTTTTTTGACAACGTACGGCTAAATTCCTTCAGACAGGCTTTCAGCGACTCCATTCTGTCACCATACATAGAACCGGAACAATCTGCGAGAACTGTCAAATCCAGATCCGAACTTTGCTGCGAGTCGGCCGTCTTAAAATTCGCCAGAGCTGCATAACCGCTTTCATCTTTTGCCAGATAGACTTTGCTTGCAGCTGAAGCTTTAATGTCAAGAACAATATCGCGGTCAAGGCTTGAAGTTATTTGAACTTCCAATCCGTCCCGAATTCTCTTTGTCGTTAATTGATGTGTGGGAGACGAAATGGCCGCGTCAGCATACTCACCGTTAACTCGAATAAAGCCTTTACAGCCGTAATCGGCAAAAATATTCGTTGTGATTTCATGCTCATTTTGAGGAATATCCTGCCAATTCGATGCGTAGCGATCGTCAATCACAGTCGGAATCGTTAAACGAATACGACCGTCGCAGCACTCTAAAAGACGGAAATACTCAAGCTCAACACTTGCAGTCTCTCCGGGCTTAATGTTCCCGAGCGAAACCGTGCAGAAATCTTTTTCTGTAATCTCAAGCAGAATCGGTGTATCGCCGGATTCGATCCCGTCCTCATAGCGCTCCTTCGATTCCTCTTTGGCGTAAACCTTGGCTTCACGAGTGATTCCGTTGATCGTGACACGGAATTTAGAGATGACGCTCTTTCCGTAGGGAAGCGGGAAACTATAGACAATTTCTACAGGATTACTGCTGTCGTTACGATAATGCTGAATCGATGTATAAGTCATCAGGGGGCCGGAAATCTCTGCCTTCCAAACGACATTTTGAAGCGGTGAATTAATTTTTCCTTCGGGTCTTCTAATCATTTTTCTCACCATTTGCCTTTAAGTTTTTAACGATTTCGACGATTTCTGAGGCCAGAGCTTTCAGTTCCTCTCCCTGAATTCGAGCCGCACTGTGATCGACAACAAGTGTCAGACCGGAGCCGACACAGATGTGCGAACACACGGAAATCCTTCCTACATCCGGGTTAACTTCGACTTCATCCGCTGCTGCCTTGATTTCTTTCAGCGGAACGTGCTTTTCACTCAGGCGCTTGATCCGCAAAAGTTCTTCAAGATGTTCAGTGGTGTAATAAGCGCCGCGCTTTTCGCCTTCGGGCCCCTTTAGCAATCCTTTCTGAACGTAAAAACGGATTGTTCGCCTGGTTAATCCGGTCAGTCGAACCAAGTCTTCAATACTGAATTTGGTTTCTACTTCGAACGAGTCAGACATAAACTCTCCTTGAAAACTGAGTTTATTGTACATCTTTTTATGACACTTAAGTGTCATAAAAAGATTTCAATGATTTTTTTGAGAAGAATGGTGTAAAGACCGGTCGTATCGCAATACAGGAGAATCAGCGCTGCAACAGGTGCGATAACTGAATCATCTCCACTGCTCTAATATGTCCTCAACGGAATGTCAAAGCTGCTCTTCTTTATGCTCTAGAACCTAAGTGCTAGAACCAAGATGCAATATATAAAAATTCATCTCCTTCCTAAAATACATTCATTGTTATTCCAAGGAGGAACACATGAAAACATTTACCGCACTATCTGTTGCATGCGCACTTGCACTCAGCTATACAGCCGTTAACGCAAAAGACGGCACATATACCGCGAGTGAAGTTGGCAGAAATGGTGAAATCAAGGTTCAGGTTCAAATCAAAGACAACAAGATCGCTGATGTCAAGATTCTTGATTGGTCTGAAACACATCCTGTCGCAGACCAGACAAAAACAGAGCTGCTGCCCAACATCGTTAAAAATCAGTCCTATAACGTTGCCAATATTTCCGGCGCCACACTCTCAAGCTTTGCAATCAAAGCTGCCGTTAGAGACTGCTTAAAGCAGGCAGGATTAGACGTTAAAGAATTTGGCAAAGCAGCTGCAAAAGCGCCTCAGAGCAGCGAGACAAAAGTTGAAAATGCTGATGTCGTGATTGTCGGAGCGGGCGGCGCAGGCTTGTCTGCAGCCGTCACAGCTGCAATGGCTGGAAAGAAAGTTGTCCTTCTTGAGAAAAACGGTTTTGCGGGCGGAAACACTTCTGTCTCCGGCGGCTGTTTTAACGTCGCCAACGTTAATCAGGACAACATCAAAATGACCGAAGGTCAAAAGAAGATTGTGGAAGGCATCTTAGCCGAAAAGCCCCTCAATCCTCTTCATCAGGAACTGATCAACAAACTCAAAAAACAATGGAATGAATACACGGCCTCCGGCTCGAACAAACTCTTCGACTCTCCTGAACTGCATGCGCTCCAGACATGGAAGTCGGGCGACAGAAAAGCTAATCTTGAGCTTGTCTACACCCTGACTCAGAATGTCAAGTCCATGATGAAGGAACTTGAAGGCATCGGCTTTGAATGGAGACCTAATGCAAACCAGTTCGTGGGCGCACTTTGGCCGCGCTCTAACAGAGCTGCCAACTTTAAGTCCGGTGTTGGCTATGTAGACACATTCCTTCAGTACATCAAAGACAAGAACCTCCCTGTTCAAATCCTTCTCAGTACAAAAGCTAACGATCTGATCATCAAAGACAGCCGCGTTGCAGGCGTTATGGCTCAGGCTAAGAACGGCACTAAGTACGTTTTAAATGCTGCTGACGGTGTCATCTTAACGACAGGCGGTTTCGGCGCCAATGTGAAGATGCGCAATGAATACGATGAACTCTGGGGCAAGAAACTCGGCGAAACCACACCGACTACCAACCTGCCTTCAGCCACAGGCGACGGTATTAGTCTGGCCAAAAAAGCCGGCGCCGGCTTAACTCAAATGGGCTGGATCCAGCTGTTCCCGGCCGGCGACCCGACTACCGGCGCCACAAGCTTCAAACTTGGAGAAAACTCCTGTATCTATGTCAACAAGAACGGCAAACGCTATGTCAACGAGTCTGAAAGACGTGACGTTCTTGCAAAAGCCAATCTTGCTCAGGAAGGCGGTGTTTTCTATGTGATTTCCTCTGCAAAGAGAGCCCTTGTCGACAAGGACGGCCGCAATGCATACGGAGTTAAAGTCGCTGACATTCTTAAATCCGGCAAATCCTATAAAGCGGACACACTTGAAGAACTTGCTCAAAAGGCCGGCATCAATGGCAAGAATTTAGTCGAAACCGTCAAGCGCTGGAACGAATTCTGCAAGAAAGGAACCGGTGACGAAATGGGCCGTCCGACTTGCATGGATGACCACAGACTCGATGAAGGCGGACCTTACTACGCAACTCTTATGACTCCGTCCGTTCACCATACGATGGGCGGCGTCACAATCAACAAAAAAGCTCAGGTCCTGAATGAAGCCGGAAATGTCATCCCCGGACTCTATGCTGCCGGCGAAGTTACGGGCGGAATCCACGGAACCAACCGAGTCGGCTGCAATGCGGTACCGGACGCACTGGTATTCGGCAGAATCGCAGCACTTAACTTCGTTAAGTAAAACATCCGGCTAACCCGATCCGCCTCAAGGAGTTTATCTTCTTGAGGCAGTTTCTGTTTTATATGCGCTCTGCCGCGCTTTTTCCTGCAGTGCGGCCAAATACAATGGCTTCCGCAAGACCGTTACCGCCCAGACGATTCCTGCCGTGAACGCCTCCGGTGACGGCTCCTGCCGCATAGAGGCCGATTATGGGCTTTCCTGCTTTATCTAAGCATCTGGCTTTTTCATCAATTCTTAGCCCGCCCTCTGTGTAATGGATCGTCATACTGGCAAAACAAGCCCAAAACGGCGGTTCTTTCAGGCAAAGCGTAAGGGGAGTTATTTTCTTACCCAGAGAATCCTGTTTCTTTAAAACTCCGTCGTTATAGCTTTGAATCGTGCTTACCAAATTTGAGGGCGGAACGCTTATTTTGACGGCTAATTCTTCAATTGATGAAGCGTTCCAAGCCTCTCCGGCTTCTCTGGCTATAACCGCTTCTTTTTGAACCAGTATTCCGCTTTTGCGGAAACCCTGACCATCGATAATCGAAAAGGCATATCGCTGAGGAAGACTAAGAACGGCATCTCGAAGATCATCTCTAGAAGCATCTTCATTGATAAAACGTTTCCCTTCATGATTGACCAATACGAAGTTTGAGACGTCGTTGTGGAATCGGACTCGATGCTTCTTTCCCGGGGGACAGCCCGGAAGACACTGGATGAATTCCATATCTACCAGATCGGCGCCGATTTTATTAGCTGCCATCATGGCTTCTCCGGTGCTGTATGGAGTGTTGTTGGTTGTGAGCTTTGCAAGCTTCGGTGCAAATCTCTCTACGAGCTGAGAGTTAGCAGCAAAACTGCCGGAAGCCAAAACAACCCCTTTTCTGCAGAAATAAAATTTTCTTCCATTATCCGTTGCGGCCGCCACTCCTTTTATACGGCCGCTCTCTACAATCAGTTCATCAACAGAACATCTTGTCTTTATTTCCACACCCCGATCAAGAGCGGCTGAAGAAAGTGTTCGAATATATCCCTGACCAAGCGGAAGGACCGGTATGTGACTTCGCGGCCAATGAGCCCCATACAGCTCAAAAACTCTAGGCTGGAAATGCATTCCCAAACTCTCAAGCCACTGAAGAGAGTTTTCGGCATTCTTTACCAAGTGCTCAACAAGTTTCTTATCAGCAATTGAACCGCCGTACTCGTATGTCTGCTCAAAGAACAGTTCCTCACTGTCATTGATGCCCAACGGCTCTTGCAGTTTTCTATCAACAGAACTATAAAAGCCTCCTGATATCAGCGTATTTCCTCCGATATCCGGAGCCTTCTCAAGGACCAGAACACTGGCTCCGGTGTTAGCCGCTTCGACTGCGGCACTTAATCCAGCGGCTCCGGCACCAACAACAATAACGTCATAAGAACTCCTGCCGGCATCTAATATTTTCTTTAAGTCAAAGGCGTACGCCATGGACGGCAATGCAGCAAGAGAGCCTAGGATATTTCTTCTCAGCATGAGTACGACAGTTCCTTAAGAAAATTATGAGCCTCAATCGCTGTTCTTATGCCAAGCTTTCTAAGCGCATTGGCCCGATGAATCTTTACGGTATGCTCGGCGATTCCTAATTCCATAGCGATCTGCTTATTCATTTTGTCTTGCGCGACGAGCTCAAAAATCTGCTTTTCTCGCTCAGTCAATTCTTGATAACGCTCTTTTTTCTGTTCTCGGTACTGGCTTAGACGACGATCATCAATATTCTTCTGAATCAGTTTTTTGACAATTTCCTGAAGGATCTCCGGCTTGATTGGTTTCTGGAGGAAGTCACAAGCGCCACCTTTCAAAGCAAAAACTGCAGCCTCAACAGTTCCGTGCCCTGTTAAAAAAACAATTGGAAGATCAAACCCGCGTCGCTTCATCTCATCCATCATTTCCAACCCATCCATTCCGTCCATACGCAGATCCGCAACGATGCATCCCGGTCGTTCTAAATCTGCGCGGCTGAGGAAATCTTCCGCACTTGAATAGGAAACGCTGTCAATTCCGGCAATTTTCAGAATAAATTCTTCAGATTTTCTAATCGTTTCTTCGTCGTCAACAATACGAACCAACGGCTGATTGTCTTTAGTTTCCATTTTGCTTACCTTCATTTAACTGCGGCAGGAGAATTGAAGCGATCAGTCCTCCGGACGACCTTCTTTCAAACATTATTTTTCCGCCATGATTTTCGGCAATCACCTTACAGATAGAAAGCCCCATGCCTAAACCATTCTCTTTTCTGCTGCGAATAGGCTGAGAGAGTTTTTCGAATTCATCGTCAGAGACAAATTTTCCATTGTCTAAAACCGACATTTTCCAAAAGACACCCTGCCTGCCAATTTGGATTTCAACTCTCGCTCCGTTCTTATCGTTGAGTGCCGCTATTGAATTCTTCAGAAAATTAACCAGCACCAATTCAATTTCTAGGGAATCTGCCAGTGCGTACGCATCTTCTTCAGCCTTAATCCTGAAGTCAATTTTAGAAGCCCCTCTCGTTTTAACGACGTGATTAAGCGCTGTTTCTGCGACTTCATTCAATTTCACCGGCGACAGCAGCCTTTTTTCTTTTCTCGCGTAACGTCTCACTCGATTTATGATCTGAGAAAGTCTTTCTGCCTGAGCGGACATTTCCTCTAATGCTTCAGATACGGTCGAATCCTCTTTCTCCTTATTTTGAGAAAAGTACATTTTCAGGCCTTCTGAATAGTTAATCAGAGACGCTATAGGCTGATGAGCTTCATGTGCAAACATTGCCGAGAGCTCCTGCACAATGCCTGCCTTTTCCAATTGAAACAATCTCTCCTGAACATTTCTTGCTTCTTCCTGAGCCCTCTCTTTCTTCTCTAGCGCAACCTGAAGCGCTTTCGTTCTCCTCCTTACTAATTTATTCACCGCATATATGTAGAACAGTGCAAGAAGCAAAAGAGCAAGGAATCCGTAAAAGACATATCGGTATTCATAAAGCAGCGCTGTCGGCGTCAAATGTCGGAGATATTCATACGGACCAAGCCTTAGAGTTCTGTAGAGTTCATGAACCGTACTGAAGTCGCTCGCAAATCCCCACGTTCCGTCGCCAACTTTCGGCATTGTAAGAAGCGAGACGGAGAACGCCTTCACTAAGGCAGACGGCGCTTTTGGAAGAGAAGCAAAAACGACATCCGGATAAAGATGAGTCGAAACCCGGCACTTCAATTCCGAAGTCGTCTTTTCACCAATGACTTCAAAATCATCTTGTTTAATGGTTCCTTCATCTATCAGATGCTCAAGCTCACAGGCCTTTAATACACCAACATCGGTCGATCCGTTTAATAAAAAAGTCAGAACATCGGGAAGCCCATAGCCGGTAAAGACTGCATTCCTGATAATTCTTTCAATATCCAACCCCTGTTTTCTCAGCTCCCCGATTGCGATGATCCAGCCTTCAAAAGAGTTGGAATCTGTTGCGGATATTCTTGCATGCGTGAGGTCTGCCAGCTTTTTATAGCGCTCATCTCCGGCCCGCTTCACAAAGACAGAACCAACCGACTTTCCCGGATCTGCAGCGAGCTCTCTGTGAAAGGTCGCCAACTGAGCCGCCCCAGCAGACTCAGACACAAAAGCAAAAAAACCGCTAGGCGCGATAAAAAAATCCAATTCTTTTGCTTCAATAGCCTTTTGAAGTTCTGAAAACGACAGCTCTCGGCTTTCGATCTTCAAATTAGGGTTATCTTTTCTGAGGTGTTCAATAGAATCACCAAAGCTCCAAACGAAGAACCACGGATCAATGGTATTGAGAATACCGACTTTTATTACAGTTTCTTGGTTCTTGGCATTAGCAGGTACACAAAGCAGCTGAAAAAACGTGAACAAAAAAGCCAGCACAAAAGCGCACACCGTCTTTAGCAGCGTCAAACGACGGCTTTTAAAGTGCTTCGTTCTTTCAAACGCGGTTTCCATTGAGATTTAGTGGATTTTCTGAGGTCAGTCTTATTCTATAAAATTTCAAACTCATTAAAACAATCGGTTGGACACCAGAACAATTAATATCTTCTGCGAAGCGATTATGAGATTTTTCGAGAGAGAAGTCAGGGCACCGGTGTCAAGAAGATAGTTCGGATGACAGAACTTACGCTACCTCCCATCACATAACCTCTAATTCTTCGGCTACACACGCCTGAACCAAAAAACATTCCGTTTAGGAAGTCATGTACTCGTGCAAAAGCTCTTCGCCAAATAAATCCGCAAAGTCTTTCTCGTACCCGGCTTCTTTTTCAGCAAATTTCTCCGCAAACCAGTTCATAAAGATGCGTACATATGAAACATTCCATCGCGATCGATGACACGCTAAATAGTTCACCTGCGACGCACGATGCCAGCCGTCAAGAATCGGAACCAAACGCCCTGCCTTCAAATCATCAATGATGTAAAACAACGGGAAACCGGGAGAAACACAATCACCGGCAAGTACCGCTTCATAAATCAAACTCATACTCGTCCACTGAATCGGCATATTCAGAGTGATGCTCCGCCGCTCTCCTCCTCGGATGAGACTGTTGAACGGCGTAAAGGAATTTCTGTCGCCGGCAAAGGTATGACCGACCGGAACTTCCGCAAGCCTCGAGGGATCATCAATCCGGCCATATTTCTTCAGGAACTTCGGAGATGCGGCCGGTATGAAAAGCATCCTGCCTCGAGGAATCAGCACAGCCTCCGGCATATTCACATTGCCCGTCACGGCCGCAATGTCCGCGGCTCCTCTTCTGAAGTTTTCCGTATTAACCGGACAGATCGCCTGAATCCTATGCCCTGAAAAATACTTCGAGTATTCAAAAAATAGCGAATGAGAAATTTTTGCAAAAGTATCCGGAATCATCATTCTGATGACCGCCCGATCCTTGTCCGTCTTCTGCTCCGCAATTTCCAGAATCTCAGCGTGCCGATCCAGCATATCCTCAACCAACGGCAGAATCTCAGCTCCTGCCTGCGTCAGACGAAACGGCCGCGAACTGCGGTCTAAAAGAGGAAACTTCAGTTCCTTCTCAAGCTTTGATAATTTGCGTGATATTTCCGCAGAATCACATTGACAGCGTTCTGCCGCCTTCTGAATACTGCCTAACTGAGTGAGCGCGATAAAAAGTTTCCAGCTGTCAATCTGATCACAAGCCTTCATTTTGTCTTCTCAATAGAGATTGATTTAATTATCAATTTATATTGATGATTTTATCAATATCATCCGAAAACAGTCGTTTTAAAAAAACAAATTCCGCAAACTTCATAAAATTTTTCCAACCTCTAATTCACTTGAAGCCAAGGAGAAATCAATGAACTCAAAAGCGTTTCAATTAACTGCAGCTGTTGCTGCGCTGCTCGCGGCAGGCTCTGTTAACGCAGAAGCCAATAAGGTTTTCTCATACACCGTGCAGGCGCACAATGCACCGATGACCGTTGATGTCATTATGAAGGACGGCAAAATCGCAAACATCCTGACCGATAGCCGTGAAAGCAGCGGAGTCGGTAAATTCGCGATCACGGATCTCTCCAAAAAAATGATCCGTAATCAGAGCGTCAATGTGGACAACATCACGGGCGCCTCTGTCACCAGTATGGCGCTGAAGTACGCAGTCAAAAAAAATCTTGAACAGGCCGGAGCCGATCTTTCTAAATTCCAGTCCAAAATCGCCAAAGCTCCGCTGAACGATTCCTATAAGTCTGAAGTTGTGATCGTTGGAGGAGGCGGCGCAGGCCTCGCAGCAGCCGCTTCAGTCATTGAAGCCGGCGGCACTGCCGTCATCGTTGAGAAATTAGGCTACCTTGGCGGATCGACCGCAGTGTCGGGCGGCGGATACAACGCCGTTGACCCGGAACGTCAAAATCGCCAGGGCGTCACCGACAGTATCGAGAAACATTACCAGGACACTATGCGCGGAGGCCACAACAAGAATAATCCCGAACTCGCCAAACGCCTGGTAGAAGAAGCGCCGGGAACCATGCACTGGCTTGAAGGCAAAGGCCTCGGTTTCGGCCCTAAAGTCCATACGATTGTCGGCGGTCTCTACCAGCGCGGACATGCAGCTCAGGGAGGCGGATTCGGCTACGTCAATGCACTGAGTCGCTTTATCAAAGCCTATCCGGATAAAGTTAAGGTATTTACCGACACTCAGGCCGTAAGTCTCATTAAGGACGAACAAGGTCGAGTCATCGGAGTCGAAGGCAAAAATGACGGCAAAACAGTAAAGTTCTTTGCTTCTAAGGGTGTCATCATTGCGACCGGCGGATTCGGCTCCAACGTCGACTTCAGACAGGCTAAAAACACCGGCGTATGGAAAGAAGTCAAACTCGATAAGGACATTCCGTGCACAAACAATTTCAAAGCATCCCAAGGCGACGGTCTTAAACTCGCAGAGCAGGTTGGCGCCAACATTATCGATCTCGACGACATTCAGCTGCATCCGGGCGGCACGCCCAAGACCGGCATTATGTCCAGCTGGCCAAGCGGAAGAAACCGCATCTTCCTGACTCCGCAGGGAGATCGTTTCGTTAACGAAGACGCCGCCCGCGACACTCTCTGCAAGGCTATTTTCAAGGAAGGCGGAAAATACTGGATTGTTTCCAACCATGTGAAATACCCGAGCCTTGACTATCAGTCCAAGAATCTGACCATCGGCGAAATGATCAAACTCGGACAGGCATTCTCCGGTAATACGGTTGAAGAGCTTGCCTCAAAGACCGGTATGGATCCTAAGAAACTTAAAGCCGCTATCCAAAGCTACAACGATGCTGTAACCGGCAAAGTCAAAGAAGACAGCTTCGGCTTTAAGAAATCCACCAAAGACGATCAGCCGATGACTGAAGGCCCTTATTACGCCACACCGATGGTGCCTGCGGTCCACCATACGATGGGCGGCATCCAAATTAATACGAATGCCCAAGTGCTGGATAAAAACGGTAAGGTCATTCCGGGCCTGTTTGCTGCCGGTGAAGTCACCGGAGGCGTACACGGATCAAACCGTGTCGGCGGAAACGGTATTGCCGATGCGATGGTTTACGGAAGGATCTCCGGACAATCCGCGCTAAAGTAATTTAAATCCTCTCTAAAGCCGCCCTCACCGGCGGCTTTTCGATTCTTTAAAAGCGCTTTCGACGCTGATAGTGATCAGTTCACTCATCAAAAAGCGTGTTCCATGCGCATAAAACCGATCTTTTATCCAAAGAGAATCTGCCGTCTCACTCATAATTCTCTGCGAACCCCTTGGATCTTGCCTCCTCTATCGCGCTTCTTGCCTGCATAATCCGTTCAACACACTGCTTGTTCTCCACCTGAGAAAACCAGTTCACAAAATCACGAATCACCGGATCCGACAAATAACGGTCTCGTCTGGCCAAAATGTGCATGTTCCAGTTCTGCCGCTCCCAGCCGGGAAGAATCGGAACGATCTTCCCCTGTCTGAGCTCTTCCACCACATGTCCCAGATAGAGGTCCGGCGTAATGCCTTGATGATTCAACACCATGTTTCTGATCAGAAACTGATCGTGACTGAGATAAATGTTCTGCCAGTGAATAATATTGCTCGCGACGCCGTCCCGATACAAAATCATTGTCGGCGCATTGTTGGGCATGACTTGCAGCAGACCGACGTGCCGACTTAAATCTTCCGGCGTGCGCGGAACACCATGAACCTCCAAGCACTGCGGAGACGCAAACACCGGCGTAGAGTTGGAAACGACATGACGCGCGACAATCTCTGACTGATCCGCGGGCGACTGGTTCACCACCGCGACATCCGTGTCACCCGCTAAAAGCTCGCGAACCGTCATCTCGGGGAGCATGGAAAACTGAATCCGAGGGTTCAGATGAGAATACTGAAGAAGCTCCTGAGAATAAAACTGCTGAGTCATCTCCACGGGCGCAGAAAACCGAATCAGTATCTTCTGCGCCGTCCCCGCGCAGAACTCATCAAGCCTGCTGAACCCGTCTAATAGCGGAAGGACCATCGGGAGAATCTGCCGGCATCGATCCGTCGGGATAAAGGGTCTGCGGTTTTTAACTAAAAGCTCAAAACCAATCTCTTTTTCTAATCCGGCAATCAGCCTCGAGACCTTCGCGCTGTCCAAATCCAAAAGCAGCGCAGTCTGTGTGATGTTGCCTGTCTCTACGGTCACGGCAAGTGCGCGCCAGGCAAGCAAATTATCCTTTTGCTTCATATCGTCGGGTGTGGGATGGAGTCGATAGGATTAATCCTATAGTCAAATAACTGTGCGATCAATCTAATTTGTCTCAAAAACACTGAATTTATAAATATATCTTATTGAATACAAAAGACATTGTAATTTTTGAAGGCTGACAAATAAAAACCGCATGTCTGAAGTTTGTGAAGCAGGTCACAATAGATTTATCAGATTCCAAGAAAAGAGACCCTATCATGAATATCGACACTCAAATGCTGATCAGGGACCAAAGTTAATCGTCCTGCATAAAGACTGAAGCCCGGTCCTAAAAATCAATTAACCGCTTTTCTCAATCGGATGCCTTAAAAACATCCGAACAGGGGAATTATTGTCCGAATTTTCTTTACCCCACTCAATCTCACCTCAGGAGTGATTTTATGAAACTATCCGAAATCAGCCGCAGAAGTTTCGTCAAAGCAGCCGCCGCTGCCGGAGCCGCTACAGCTTCTCCGTTAAAAGCTTTTGCCGCGGGCGAAGGTTCTGCGCAAAAGAACGCCGCTCTGAAAGATGACACTCAGATCATCACGACGACATGCCGAGCCTGTATCCATAACTGCGGCGTCCGCGCGCATGTTCGCAACGGCCGGGTTGTCAAAATCGAAGGCGATCCGAACTATCCGATGAGCGAAGGTACGCTTTGCGCAAAAGGTCTTTCCGGCATCAACGCGCTTTACCATCCGGACCGCAACAAGTACCCGATGATCCGCGTCGGCAAACGCGGCGAAAACAAATGGAAACGCATCAGCTGGGATGAAGCGATCGATATCATCGCGCACAAGATGATGGAAGCCAGAGAAAAGTACGGCGCCGAGTCCGTTATGGCCTCCACGGGCGGCGGCGGTAACCCGCACTTTAGAATGATCGCGCGTTTCTGCAATATCTTCGGTACGCCGAACTGGTACGAACCGGGCTGCGCTCAGTGCTTCCTGCCGAGAACCTTGGCCTTCGGCATGATGTACGGCGGACCGTCCACCTCGATCGCCGACGAATGCGCGCTCGAAATCTATAACAAAAACACACCGATGAAAAACATCGTCCTGTGGGGCACAGACGTCTCATACAGCTGTCCCGCGGGCGGCGGCCACGCGCTTGCAAATCTCCGCGCCAAAGGCGTTAAGACAATCTCTATCGACCCGAGATTTGCGCCGAGCGCGGCTAAAGCCGATGTCTGGCTTCCGATTCGTCCGGGTACCGACGTCGCGCTGCAGCTTGCCTGGGTCCGCTACATCATTGCGCATAACCTCTTTGATAAAGACTTTGTGCTCAGATGGACTAACCTGCCTTATCTCGTCAACACAAAGACTCAGATGACCGTCAAAGCGAACGAACTCTTCAAAGACGGTAAAAAAGAAGATTTCGTGGTTTGGGACGCAAAGACCAATCAGCCTCAGCCGCTTCCCTATCCTTTCAATGACGCGCTTGATCCGGTTTTAGACGGAGAATTCTCCTATAACGGACAAACATACAAGACCGGCTTCCGCCTGCTCAAGGAACGCGCTGAACCGTGGACACTTGAAAAAGCCGGAGAAACCTGCTGGCTTAAACCTGAAAAAATCGAAGAAGCGATCAAGATTTACGCTGAAGGCCCCGGCGGCATCTCTTTGGGCGTTGCCACCGACCAGAACCCGAACTCGGTGCAGGCCGCGATGGGCGCGGTTATCCTCAACGCTTTGATGGGCTACGTGGAAAAACCGGGTACACTCATGAACCGCAATCCGCTTGCCGTTCCTCCGAAGAACAGCCTGGTTTCTCGCTGCGAGCGCCTGCTGCCTCCGGGACAGCTTGCCAAACGCCTGGGCGGTGTTGAATTCAAAGGCCTGCTCTCTTGGGACGCCGCCCAGCCGACAAGAATCCAGGAAGCCATTATGACCGGCAAACCCTATCCGATCAAAGTCTGGCTTGAACGCTCCGGCAATAAGCTCGGTGTCGTCGGCGATGCGGGTTCTTGGGCGGAAGCCACAAAGCACGTGGACTTCATCGTTCATATGTTTAACTATCCGACCTCATTCTCGATGTACGCGGATATGCTGCTTCCGACAACCGAATGGCTCGAAACCGACTTCCTCGCAGAGTCGCTCAACACCGTTTGGGCTCGTCAGGCAGTCGTACATACTTGGGAAACTCGGCATGAAACGGTCATTTGGTCCAAGATCCTCAAGCGCTGCGGCGAATTAGGCCATGAAGTCTGCCGCAAATCCTTTGATCCGGAATTCATGGGTGCGGACCTCCCGCAGTGGGATTCCATGGATCAGATCCTCGATCTGAAACTCAAACCGCTTGGCATCACATTCGCGGAACTCAAGAAAAAAGGCTTTATCGAAGCAATGCCGTACGACAAGTGGAACAGCTACTACGTCTATAAGAAGATCAATCCGAAGACCGGTCTTCCGGTGGGTTTCGGCACCGCTTCCAAGAAACTTGAACTCTATGCGGACCGATTCATCACCATGGGCCGCACCGGCGCGCCTTACGCGCAGCAGAAACTTGACCCGGTAGAAAAAGATTACGATCCGCTGCCTTACTTCCTTGAGCCGTATGAAAGTCCAAACCGGGAAATCGCTAAGGAATATCCGCTCGTGATGACCAACGGCCGTCTGCCTATGTACCACCACAGCACGCTCAGAAACATTCCGTATCTGCGCGAAATCTACCCGGTTCCCGAAGTCTGGATCAATCCGGAAACCGCTGCGAAGTACGGTATTCAGCAGGGCGACTGGACTTGGATTGAATCCAAACGCGGCAAAACTCAAGGCAAAGCAAGACTGACCGAAGGCATCAATCCGGGCGTTCTCTACATGGAACGCTTCTGGTTCCCGGAAAAACTCTCGTCTGACACACACGGCTGGAAGGAAGCCAACGTCAACGTGCTCTCCAAGAACACGGCTCCGTTTAACGATATGGTCGGCACATATACGCTGCGCGGCTACCAAGTCCGCATCTCCAAAGCCGACAAAGGCCCCGAAGGCGTATGGACCAAACCTGAACAGTTCAAAGTCTGGATGCCCAGCCCGTCTGACAACACACCGAAAATCGAAGGATAAAAAATGGCACAAAAAACACTCGTTATCGACCTCGACCGCTGCATCGGATGCTTTGCCTGCGAAGTGGCATGCAAAAACGAAAACAATGTCCCGCTCGGCGTCTACTACAACAAAGTACTTTCCATCGGACCGGTCGGGAAGTTCCCCGACCTGAAGCAGTACTTCCTGCCCACCGTCTGTCAGAACTGCCGTGAAGCGCCTTGCGTGAAGGTTTGCCCGACCGGCGCCTCTTTCAAGACGGAAGACGGTCAGGTGCTTGTGGACAAAGAAAAATGCATCGGCTGCAAAATGTGTATCGCGGCCTGCCCCTACGGCGCTCGTTCCTTCAATCCGGAAAACAAAGTGGTTGAAAAGTGCACACTCTGCCGTCACCTTCAGGAAGTGGGCGAGCAGCCCGCATGCGTTAAGGCCTGCTGCGCCAACGCTCGTCTGTTCGGCGACATCGATGACCCGCAGAGCGATGTTTCTAAGGCGATTGCCGCTGCCGGCGAAGAGAACGTGCACAGCATGCCGGACTCCGGAAATCATCCTTCGGTTCGCTACATTCTTCATAAGAAGACCGGCGAATGGGTCAGCAAACCTCCGAAGATGCTCTAAGGAGAAGAAATGGTCGGCGACTGGACATTATCACTTTTTGCAGCCTTACTCTGTTTAGGCTCAGGTCTTCTCGCTGCCTTGGCTGCTTCAGAGTTCTCGAACTTTACTGAGAGAACTCTGAAGACGCTCGCCTCACTCGGTTTCGTCTGCCTCGCCCTCGGCGGCCTGGCGGCGGTTTCCAATCTCGGAAGACCGAGCATGATTTTAGGTGTCTTTGCCAATCCCGCTTCCCGGCTTTTCTGGGAGATGATCGGTGTGGCGGGCGCGCTGCTGACAAGCGCCGCATATCTGGCTGCGCTCTTCAGAGAGGCTGATCAGACTATAACCAGAGTCATCATCCTGCTCTCCGCGCTTTTTGCTTTCGTCGCAACCGCTGCGCTCGGCGCAAACATGGTGATGAGCTGGCGTCCGGTCCTGAGTTCCTACACGCTGATGATTCCCTTCATCGGCCTGTACTGGACAGCCGCTTCTCTCAGCTTCCTGCTGGCGTGCGAATTAGAAGACGCGGACGGCGCCAAAGCAAGAGCGTCCTCTTTTGCAGCTTCTGCTATAAGCGTCATCGGTTTTAGCGCTTATATCGCAGGTCTGCTTGTAAACCCGGACACCTCGGAAGCGGGACAGCAGCTTGTCACCGGCGTTCTGAGTCTGCAGTTTTGGATTGGCTGCGTCTTTTGCGGCATTCTTCTTCCGCTTGCGGCCGCTCTGCTTAGGAAAGCCCGTAAGCTTTTCGCTTCCGTCGGACTCATCGGCGTCTTTATTGCTTCGTTCTTATGGCAGAGTATTATTTTTGACATCGGACGAGCAGCCTGGCATTTCTTCAATCCTTAACAGATCAGTGCCGGCCGATTCAACCTCGTCGGCACTGACATCCCTCAGGCGTTCAAACCAAGGAAATTCAAATCATGGCCTTTGACTATCTGGAATTACTCGATCTTGAAATCAACTACAAAGTGATCTCGCGCTTATTCGGCGAAGAAATCGATCAGGCAGCCGCGAACTGGCTCCTTAGTCTGGGCTTGGACGACTTCTGCGACGAGCCTTTAATTCGGCGGGGCGCGCAGATCATTCATGAAGAGCTCACGAAAGAGCAGCCGGATAATTATCTCGATCTTCTCGCAGCCGAATATGCCGCGGCGTTTATCGGCACCGCAGGAAGCAAAGCGGCCTACCCCTACGAGTCCGTCTATACGAGCCCTCAGCAGTTAGTGATGCAGAAAGCATTTGAGGACGTACGTAAAATCCTCAACGCCCGCGGCGTGTTCAATGACAGCGAACTCTACGACGATCATATCGCCATTGAGCTTCAATACCTCGCATACCTGGTCGAAAAGCTAAGAAATACTGAAGAAAATTCGCCGGAGTATGAGCCTCTGATCGAAGATCAGGAGTCGTTCCTTGATGATCATATCCATAACTGGGTACCAAAGTTCACCAGCCAAATTAAGGCCAGCGTCCGGTCGCGGTTTTACCTTGGCGCTGCCATGATGCTTGCAGGCGCTGTCCGCGAACACGATAGAATTCTTCGAAACCATCGCCTCGGTTAATATCATATCTAAGTGATTTTTAGGCACTTTGTTGTTTTTAAGGAGTTCTTTGCAAAATCGCACTATTTGATGCATCAAAAAACACTCAGAATAAAGCAAACAAACTCACCCCATGGATAACGATTATGACTTCAGCCGCTGTCTGCTTCGGTTTGCGCCCTCCTTCACGATTCCTCGCGGCACTATAGCCGCAAATGAAATCCCAGCAGCTTGGAGGCAAATATGAGTTCTCAAACTGCATCTGTCGGAAGGCGGGGCCTGCTCCTGTCATTAGGCGCTTCTGCAGGTCTGTTCGCGCTGGGCTGGGGCGCGTCTAAAACTCAAGCCGAGCCTCTCATAAGACCGCCGGGCGGACAGAATGCGCAATTTCTTTCCAAATGCATTCGCTGTGACCGCTGCCGAAGCGTATGTCCGACGGATGTCATTGCGATCGGCGGTTTTTCCGAAGGCGTCCTAAACCTGCGCACGCCCGTCATGAACTACAAATACGGCTCCTGCGACTTCTGCCGCAAATGTATCGAAGTCTGCCCGACCGGAGCGCTTACTGACTACGTCGGAGAAACCGTTCCGATCGGCAAAGCGCGTTTAACCGAAACCTGTATTGCGCTCAGAACCGGCGCCTGCACCAAGTGCAAAGAACAATGCCCGTATGACGCGATTTCTCTGGACGAGAGAATGATTCCGATCATTGATGAAGACAAATGCAACGGCTGCGGCGTCTGCGAACATATTTGTCCGGCCAACGTTCTTCAAGCTTATACAGGACGTAAGGTCCGCGGCATTGAAATCGTACCGTTGGAGGTTAAAGATACTAAGGAGGCGCCGTGAAAAAATTCTCACTTCTGAGAACGCTGACGCTTTGCCTCTTTCTTTTAGCGGTAGTGTCCGGCGTCATTTGGCACACCGGCTGGGGGACACTTTCTTCTTTTGGCATCGGCGCAATCGCTCAGATCTGTCCGATCGGCGCGCTCGAGAGCGCCTTCGCGTCCAAATCTCCGACTTTAAATGTCTTGATTTGCCTTGCCGTCTTTGCGGCAGTGATCGTGTTATTCGGTCGTTTTTTCTGCGGCTGGCTCTGCCCGGTCCCGCCCTTGAGAAAGCTCTTCGGCACAGAACCCAAACCGATCGAGGCGAAAGAAACCCGCGGCAATAAACCGCAAACCTGCATCCGCACTCAAAAAATCGATTCTGAAACCTCTGTTAAAGAGTCTGTTATTCACGAAGCGGCAGATTCATCCAAACAAAGCGCAATCCGTGCAGAAAACCTTCAGAAACAAGGCCCGTTCTTTGTTCTTGCCGCTGCGCTGGTTTCTTCCGCTGTATTTTCCTTTCCGGTTTTCTGTTTAATTTGTCCTGTCGGACTCACGTTCGCCTTGATCATCGGCACACTGCACATGCTGAAGTTCAATGACCCGACGATCACACCGCTCGTCATACTCGGCGTGCTCCTCTTTGAAATCTTCTTTTTAAGAAGATGGTGCAGCTTCATCTGTCCGATCGGCGCCTTTGTTTCTTTAATCAGCCGCTTTAATAAGACGTTTGTTCCGAAGATTGACGCTCAAAAGTGTCTGAGAGCCTCCGGACTCAACTGCCAAGTCTGCAGAAATGCCTGTCCGGAAAGCATTGATCTCAGAAAATCAGTGCCGAGCTCTGACAGTTCCCGATGCCTCAAGTGCGGCGCCTGCGCTCAGAAGTGTCCGGTTTCCGCGGTGTCTTTCCCGTTTTTTAAAGCCAAACAAAAAAACGAGACGACTCGTCAGGCGCCCAATCCCGTTTATTTAAAAAAGATTTTGCCTGGGGCTGTTTCGACACAAAAGTCCGTCGTTTCAAAAGAAACCTTTACGGCTCCGGAAGAAACCTTCACACTTAAAAACGCCAAACTTGAAAGCAGCCGATGCATCCAGTGCGGAGCCTGCGTTCAGGCCTGCCCTCAGCACAATCCGATCCCCGACGTACTGAAAGCGCTCGCAGACGGCGAGACTAAAGCGGCAGGACAAAAGCTTCTTCAGGCAGGCAAACTTCCGGAGCTGTGCTCGCATCTTTGTCCGAAGGATAAGTTCTGCATGGCGGCCTGCCCGTTAGGAGAGATTTCCGAGCCGGTGAACATCCACGCGCTCCTTTACTTTGCTTCTTCCAGAACGCTTGATCGAGGCTATCGGACGCACAGAGCGCGCACGAACCGCAAGAGTCCCTCGGTCGCCGTGATTGGTGCGGGTCCGGCCGGACTCGCGGCCGCGGATATGCTGCGTTCTCAGGGATTCAAGATCACTGTTTACGAACGCGAAAATGAAATCGGCGGTCTGACTGCGTACGGGATTCCTTCTTTCAAACTGGCAAAGGATCGAATTATCCACCGCAGAAAACTCTACGCTAAATCCGGCATCGAATTTCAGCTTGGATCAGAAATTGCCTCCGCAGACGAGCTACTCTGTATTACAGACGCCCACGACGCGACGCTCATCGCTGTGGGCGCTGAAGAACCCATCGCTTTAATCGTCCCGGGATCGGATTTAAGCTTTGTTTCTCAAGCGCTCCCCTATTTGCGCGCAGATTCCAAACCGAATCCCGAGTCGTCTGCCAAGAACAAACACGTCGTTGTTCTCGGCATCGGAGGAACAGCACTTGACTGCGCGAGAACCGCGGTGCGACAAGGTGCTTCTTCCGTCACCTGTCTCTTCCGCAAATCACTTCTGAAAGCAAATCCGCCGAGAGATGATTATGAATACGCACGAGAGGAAGGCGTTCAATTCATTGAAGAAGCGGTGATTCAGTCGATTGAAGCGGATAAGACAATTAGAGTCACAAGGCCTGACGGCAGCGATTTAACGCTGCCCGCGGAACTTGTGATCTGCGCTTACGGTTTTAAAGGACCGTGTGATAATTTCATTAGAAACGCGGGTATCGTCCTCACTAAAGGCTCCGTAAGAACCGGCAATCCTAAGGTATTTGCCGCGGGAGACGCGGTCAACGGGCCGGGGTTTGTGACGACGGCGATTGAAAGCGGTCAGCTTGCCGCAAAAGCCATTTCTGACTTTTTAAGTGCGGACTGTGAGAAGGTACGCCAATCAGCCTCCAAGAGAACAACAGAAAATGACGAAGATATCAATAGAGGAAGACCTGCTGAACCGGTTATTAGCTAAGTGCAGCGCCGAAATTGAGCGTCACGCCGGTTCGGCGGACAGCGCGAACATAACCTTTGAAAAGAACCGGTGTGTGAAAACGCTGTTTCCTAAGTCATCCTGCACTCAATGCGTTCAGGTGTGCCGCGAGCGGGCGCTTTCGATTAAAGATCAGACGATCTCTATCGAAAACAGCGAATGCTCCGCATGCGGCGCCTGCATCAGAGCCTGTCCGACGGAAGCGTTCTCATACGGCAGATTTCCGTTATTTGGCGTACTGGCCGCGCTTAAAAATCGGCTTCATAGTGCGTCCGCGTCTTCTGCCCTTGCTTTTACCTGTCCAAAAGCCCAAAGCAGAAAAAATGGTGTTCCTGTCGGGTGCTTCAATGGCGTCAATCCCGCGCTGATTTTGCTCTCCCATTTACTGTTCAATACCAAAATCGAGCTGCACAGTTCCGACTGCGAGCGCTGCCCGAGCCATAACGGAGGCTGTCCGACTCAGGCTCTGGCAGACGACTGCGAGACGCTTTGCGCAAAGTTAGGCGTTCAGTTTCGGCCGGTATGTGCTGAAGAAAATGACGGAGATAAAATCAGTCTTGGCCGAAGAAGAATCTTCAGTAGGCTTTCCGACCGTCTGCATGGAATCAGCGAAATTACTTCTTTATCAGGCGGAGCTCCTAAAACCGACAAAGTTTTTACAATGCCGGAGCGTGAAATGCTCATCGCGGCCATCGAGCTGCTTAAAGCGAGAAGGCCCGGCTTTGAGATTTCGGAGAAGATTTTTCCGCTCCCCGGCGTCATTAGCGGAAAATGCTCCGGATGTAATATCTGCACTTTGCTTTGTCCGACGGGATGTCTGTCGGATAAAACCGAGAACGGTCGCTTCAAGCTGACCGCGGATCCGATGCGCTGCACTAACTGCAGAAGATGCATTGAAGCTTGTCCGACGCAGGCGATGGTCATGCGCGGTATTCCGGGGACGCAAGCGGTCATTTCCGATTCCGTCAGAATTGTTTTAACTGAGATTTCCGCGCAAAAGGACGAAGAGGAACAATCGGCGGAAGCCCGCATGAAAGAAATTTTTGATGTGCCGATTTATCGGAGCTGATGCTTCGAAAACGGCAAATCAGCATTGAATTTTCTATTCCGAAAAAACTAAGGCTGCGGCACCGCCTCGTGCCACTTAACGAACTGTCTTTCCTCAATGGAAGAAACGAGCACGACTCTCTTTAGTTCCGGACTGCTCTGCTGTTCTCGCTCCTTTTGCATAACGATCAGCAACTGCACAAAAATGCACATGACCGCAAAAATGCTTTTTTGAGACAATTATCAAACGGATCCAACGCCGAAGGTAACAATATACTGAAAGCGATCCTCTCGCTCACCGTTTAATTAAAACAAATCTCTAGTGAATATATCTCCGAACAAGTCAATATTAAAGCTATTTCCACATCTGAATCATCAAATTAGGAGATTTTTTCTCCTTTCATTACTATATAATGACAGACAGTTAACTATTAGGTGAGCGAGATGCTTCTATATTTCACGGTAAAAAATTGGAAATCTTTTAAAGGCGAGGCAACGTTAAACATGCTGGCAGGAAGGGAAAGAAGCCACTTTGAAACGCTCGCCAAGCTACCTAATTATCAACTTAAAGTTCTTCCGATTTCGGCGATCTATGGAGCAAACGCGGCTGGTAAATCTAATTTAATAAAAGCCGTTGAATTCCTTCAGAATCTTATTTTGGATCCTAAAAAAGGTCTTCTTAACTCTGAAGGGTTATCTTTTAAATTGAATTCTGAAACAAGAGAGGAGCCTTCGGAATTCGAAATACAACTTTGCATTAAGGACGTTGTCTATACCTATTCTATTTCTTTCTCTCACGAAGGGATAAAAAGCGAGTGCTTAAAAAAATATGACTCTAAGCAGAGAAATCAAACAGTATTCATCAGAAACAACCTAGAAATAGACGGCGACGATAAAGTTAAAAAACTAGTTACGAAGGATTCAATAAACGTATTTTTGAAGCTTCTTCGCGATGATAATTACACGCTTCTTAGTCTATTCAGTACTCTTCCTGACATTAAGCCTGTATATGATTGGTTTCAGTCTAATCTAAAAGTCATTACTCCAACTGCTCTTGCCATTGGAAATAATGATTTTATAGATTTTGACGGAACCGGATTTGACACCGGAGTCGTAGGGGTTAAAACCGTCCAATTTAAAGAAGAACTTCCGCCTCATCTCAAGTCTCTTTGCCGAAATCTTCAGGAAGGGCAGTCTATGGTATTTAGAGATTCCAATGTTGGTTCGTTAAATATTACGAACAACGATGGAAATCTCGTTGCGACTAAAATACTTGCCGTCCACAAGGATGAAAACGGCGAAGAGGTTCTTTTCCCGTTCTCGGAAGAATCCGACGGTTCAATCAGACTTTTTGATTTATCGCCGGCTTTCCGTTCGTTAAATCAATCCACAGATCATACCGTATTCATTGATGAACTAGACAGAAGTTTGCATACAACTCTGTCCCGTTATCTCGTCGAGATGTTTCTTGATTCATGCGATGAAAATACTCGCAAGCAGCTCATCTTTACAACACACGATGTACAGCTCATAGACCAATCACTTTTCAGAAGAGACGAATTATGGATTTGTCAGAGAAACAGAGATAATTCCACTACTTTGTATCCAATTAATGACTTCAAGGAACTTAGGGCCGATAAGGACATTAGAAAAAGCTACCTGCAGGGGCGAGTCGGAGGAATACCACGTCTTTCAGCTTCATGTGCCATTCAATCTAATTCATTCAGCATTTTCGGAAAAGGCAATGAAATGCCACAATCCGGCAATTATATTCAAACATATTCTTGCGGTTTTACTAATGGTTCTTGCTCAGATGAGTCAGTAATGATTCTTGAGTTAAGTTCTGCAATCTATACAGTGGGTGCCAGATAGAAGAATGAAAAATACTGTCTTTAAAAGAAGACCATCATCCCCTAGCAGAAGATATAAAACTTTAATCTTAGTCGTATGCGAAGGGAAAACCGAAGAAAATTACATTAATAAGTTAAAACCATTTAATACAGAGTATTGTTTCGAAATCATTAACAGCGGTAATCGTAGCGATCCAAACTCCCTATTAGAGTGTATAGATCAAGAGGTTAAAAAAAGGAAAATATACAAGGGTGATATTGTTGCGATTATCCTGGATTCTGATATGAGAAAGCCTGCAGAGTTTGAAAAACTTCTCCAATGGCAAGAAAAAGGTAAAAAGTTACTTTGCATATCTGCACCGCAATTCGAATATTGGCTTATCCTCCACAAAAGCAAGGGATCTGGGATTACTAGTAAAAAAGACTGCCTTAAGGCATTTAAGGGGCAATTTCCTAGTATAAGAAAACCCAATATTCCTAGCGAGATAATGAATCCCGAATCTATTTCTCAAGCTATTCGCAATAGTCAGATTGACAATGTACCCGAATACCTCGAGTCGATCCCATGCAAAGGGACAAACTTACACCACCTTGTCAAAAAGATAATAGATGAGACATAATTTCTTTTACATCAAGCATGAGAGCGGCTTTTTCGACCAAAGTCCGCTAAACATTCACCCCCTATTGACTGATATTGAGGAGGCCGCTAAAGCGGGTGAATTAAACCTAGTACTTGACTCCTTCTCTTTTGACATCACTTCTGCCTTTAAAATAGTTGAACTTTTGAAGCAAAAAAACGTTGAATATTCCGTCTGGCTTTTGTCAAAAAACGGAAGCTTTTCCACCATAATTGCCTTAGGAGCTAAGGAAATCCGCATGACTTCTTTTGCATCGTTAGCTTCAGTTGATGCAACGTTCTGGATGCACAAGTTCCCCCTTGTCATGAGCTTAGGGACCCCTTGGCATTTAAACCCCTGTGAATTTATTCCCTGGATTAATTATGTAGAAACAGCCGTAAAGTCCAGCAATGCTCTTGTCGAACTTGAAAGAATTGACGAAAAAGCTTTCCCAAGTAAATCAAGGAATGCTGCGATATTGCACTACAATCAGCTCAGCCATATGATGGAACTTTATATGCATTCGCAGTATCGTTCTAGGGCATCGAGTATCGCTGATTTTTTTCAAGCTTCCCTTGGAAGCTTTGATAGCGCAGCTTTTTTCACCGAATTAAAAAAAATAGGTCTCAATGTATATTTGATGTCAGACGAAGAGCTAACAACCATAGAAAACAAGGTTAATATTAATCATGTTTGAGCTTGAAATCGAAAAAATACTCATCGAGATAAAAAAACTCGAAACGCACTTCAGCGCTCCAGTACTGCTTTTATACACACCCTCTATGGTAGATTTCACGGCAGATATAACACATGCTGTTCTAGATTCCGTAGAGAAACAGCTAATAAAGATAAAAAAATACTATAAGATTTCTATAGATAAGAAAGTTCCTAAAATCGTTGTTGCATTATCCTCTTCAGGTGGAAATTTCCCCACCATAATCAATCTGAATAAACTACTTAGAGAAAATGCCGAGCGATATGAAGTTCTGATACTCGATAGGGCCTTTAGTGCCGCAACACTTTTAGCACTCCTTGCTGACAAGATCATAGGGAGTCAACAGGCATTGCTTAGTACGTTTTCTCCTCTTGTATCAAATTTTATGAACCCGAATCAACGTGCTGTCGCAATTTCCGACATTGAACTACTTCTTTCCAACCAGTTTGATGACAAAACTAAAGTTGCATTCATTGAAAAGCTCTATCAGGAGATTGACCCTATCTGCATAGCGCAGGCCTTGAGAGCAAAGAGGCAAATAGAGAAAGCTGTTGAAAACCGTTACTTATCCTCTGATGGGAATACATCCACGCTAGAGAAAATTTATAAACTGTTCTTAGACAGCTCTATATCACATAACCAACTATTAATATTTAGGGACATTGACATCCCTTGTGTACATAAAGAATTCTTGAGCCTAACAATGGAAGAGACTTGCAGCAATCTCATTGAACTCTTAAATAAAGCTGCACTTCCGTTTCCGCCTCAGGAACTAGTCAATTTCTTTAGCACGAGTCCTGAAAATTCGCTTCAGTTCCATTTACATTTATATTTTGTTGTATCACAGGCTGGAAGAATTACCTCTCTAAGAAGAGATTGCATTTCGACTTTTTCAGGAGACAAACAAAAAGTTACGTTACCTGAAATTTCTGTCAAGTTGTCCACTCCATATTGTTGGAATTTCTAAACGTAGGCTATAGGTTAACTATAAAATCCTCAAAAATAATGGGACACAAAACTTGTCGTTCGACGATCCGACAAGCAGATTTTCAGGAGATACAAAGACAGAGATCAGCAGTGATTTTCCAAATCTTTCAAGAGGAGGAAGAGGAAATATAAGGGGCTTGAGTATCGTGTTTTTCACGAGCTAATTGATTGACTGCTTTGGGATTCAATGCATTTTCACGCTGCTACGCTGGATACCGAACATCTCCTATTGAAATCAGAATTGAACGCCTAAACGCCTTTGGAGGACTTGAAGTGTTTTCCGACCGCGAAATAGCTGAACACTGCACTGGTCAGAATTAAGGCAATGCCGACAAGCTGATGCGTCTTTGGAAACTCATCCAGACACAGAAATCCCAGAATCAGCACAAACGGAAGACCAAGAAACATAAAGACTGAATTGAGAAGCGCGTTGCCATGCTCCCAGCTGTAAGTCTTGGATAGCAGATAAAGAAATAAGAAAACTACAGACAGCCAAACCATCGGATCTAAAAGTACCCTAAGCTGATTATCCGATCCGTAAACGAGAGAAAGCACTCCTCCGAAAATCGTCGATGAAACCGAAAAATAAAAGGCAACCCGTATTGCGGATTCATTAAACTTACCAAGCCTTGTTAAAAACAAGGACGATTGTGCAGCGCAAAATCCATAAATCGTGCATACAAAAAGCATCGAATTTGAAATCACTTCCATTCGAGGATTCAGTGTGACCAGAATTCTGGAAAAGCCAACGACAACTGGCGCAATAACAATTAAGGGAAACTTTATTTTCTTGATCGTAAAAGTTAAAAAGAAAATAAGAACAATCCAAAAAGCCGAGGTGTAATTAAAGCACTGAGCAACAGCCGCAGGAAGCTGAGTGACTAAATATGTGTTAATCGCGGCCGACAGCACCCCAAAAGCGCAGCGCCCGCCTATCAGCATCGGATGCTCCATTCGAAAAGATATGTTTTTTAGTTTCAGAAGCACCAGTAGTATCAGCGAAGTGAGCAGATACCTTGCAAACATCAAATCGTAAAAGAAATAGCCCTGTCCGCAATAGCGAAGCGTGATAGTCATACAGGAAAAGAAAAACGCGGCGACTATCAACCAGAAAGAATTAGCGTTTTTCATAAAGCCCTCTAGATGTTTCCTTGTCTTATCCGCTCGATGAATTTCTCGGCACACAAGGAAAGTGTTCGAGAAGGATGGTAGACAACGCCGATCTCTCGGGTCGGCAGCCTGTGGGAAAATTCGACTTTTTTAATTTTTCGCCCTTGTTTTAATGCCGATCTCAGCACATTGTCTGTGATCCATCCAACACCAAAACCTACTTCTGCAAATTCAATGATCAGATCTAAATTATCGCATTCAATTGACGGATTAAGATCAAAACCATATTGACTGAAGTATTGTTCCTGATACCGCCTTGAGAGTGCGCTCTTGCGCAGGGTAATCAAAGGCTGAGCGATCAGCTGCTCGAATGAAAGCCTTTGTCTTCTCAAGGCTATTCCGCCGATATTTTCCGAAAACAATTAGAGAGTTAAGCTACCTCACAGAGAATACTCGGAGGCTCAGCTCAGATATTTTCAGATGCAGGCCTGATTCATCATAGATTCAGGAATTTGTTTTCCCCAACGTACACACTAAATTGGAAAATCACAGGCACTTCTCCGTTATATGCTCTATCCTGGTAAACGCACCCCTGATCGAAACAAATAATCCTTCATAACGTCTGATTTGAAAGAGCAACGTATTAAAATTTGCTTAACCTCAAATCAGAAACAAAAATGAATCAGCAGGAAAATTCCTTAGTTTTAGCTGCCTTTAAAGCATCTATCCCGGTCATGATGGGATACATCCCGCTCGGCGTGGTGTTCGGCTTTCTCTTCGTTCAGGCGGGAGGACCATGGTGGCTTCCGGGCATCAGCTCGGCTTTGATCTACGGCGGCGCCGTTCAGTACATGATGATCCCGATGCTCGCCGCGGATATGTCCGTCGCGTCCATCGCTTTCGCTACCGCGGTCGTCAATTTAAGGCATGTGTTCTACGGCCTCTCCCTTCTCGACCGCTTTAAAGATACCGGTTGGAAAAAATGGATCGTCGCCTTCCTCCTGACTGATGAAACTTACTCGCTTCTCACGACTGAACCTAAGAAAAGCCCGGTTAATAAGCTGGTGTACCTCGCTGTGTTTGACTGGATGTGGTGGATTCTCGGAAGCATACTCGGAGGTTTAATCGGTGCAGGCACCAATATCGAACTGGCCGGATTTGATTTTGTCCTCACGAGCCTCTTTGCCATGCTGCTGTGCGAACAGTGGAGAGGCAGAATCAGCAGCTCTCCGCTTTGGATCTCTTTAGCTGCCTACGCCGCAGCTCGTATGATCAGCGCGGAAAACGCTCTGGCAATTGCCATCGCATTCTGCGCGCTTGCCTCTGTCATGCTCAGCATTACTAAGAATCCCCTGCCGCGCGCCAAAGGAGAGACCGCCAAATGAAAGATTTAAGCTATCTGTTCCTCGTCTTTTTAGCGATGACGGCTGTTACCGCCACCGAACGCTTTCTCCCCTTTGCCGCTGCTTCCTGGCTCAGCAAACAGCGATGGGTAAAAGTTGTCGGATCATTCCTCCCGCTTGCCATCATGGTGCTTCTTGTGGTACACTCTTCCACTGAATCCACCCTGGCCAGAGGCGGTCTCCCGATTCCTGAAGCCGCAGCGATCTTCTTAACACTGATCCTTCAATGGTTTGTTAAAAACCCGCTTCTTTCAATCTTCTGCGGCACTGCCTGCTACGTTGTGCTTTTGAACAGCTTCTTTGTGTAGACAAATTTTCTATGAAGCACTACTAAATCAGTGAGGCCGAGTCAAATTATCAGTCTTTCGCTTCTTTCGAAGTGGGCTGTGGGGCGACTTCATTCACAATAAAGCGCCAGGTCGCCTCTTTCGTTTCTTTATCGAGTGTGTCAAAACCCATCTTATGGGTAAAGAAGAAGCCCTCAAAGGCCATGATCGCGGTTAAGAGTCGAGGCGTATCAATCGGAGATTTTTTTACCATCTCAAATAGTCTTTGATACCAGTCATGAAAAGGCTTCAGAGACTCCGGCTCATGCAGATGCAGTGCTAAAAGCGCCACACCCAAAGCGGCAAACCCGCCGTCATCCTCGTCAAACCCCTCATACCAAGAGGCATAACCGGGCGCAAGCGGCTCCCTCTTATCGGCAAACTTGGCCATATTCGTCGTCAAACGCTCATCCAAGTGCTGAACATACTCTTCGACAAGCGCATGGAAAAGCGCTTTCTTATTTTTAAAGTGATATAAAAATGCGCCTTTGCTGGTTTGAGATTCTTTAACAATCTTATCAATCGAAAGTGCGGCTACGCCCTCACGCATGATAAACACGCGTGTCGCCTCAAGTATCTTGTTTCTTGTTCTTAAAGCTTTTTCACTGGGCATAGTCGTTCTCTGAGATTTTTCTTATCGGATGCTTCAAGTGTATAAAAAAAGAGCCTCAAATTGCTGAGGCTCAGGCATTTATTAGAAATTAGTAGTTCTTTAAGAGCTGATCGCCGTTTTCCAGGTCGATACTATAAATGCGGTCCTGATCAACAAAAGGACTCTTTGCGCGATAAGCCTTATACAGTTTCTCTGTTTCGGGACTCATTCTGAAGTTTTTGTTTTTCATCTTTCTCAGATCCGCTGCCTGTGTGTTGTGCAGAAGTTCCATGGATAGAACAAGGAAAGTATTGTCTGCCGACTGTTTCAGTCTTTGAGCGGCACGCGGAAGGTTGGATGCGGAATCTTCGATGTTGCCTTCAACCAGGAAGCTGTCCAGAGAAACCGGATTCGCAAGATCAATATTTTCCGAGTAGATGGAAATCAGAGTGTCTTCTGTCGCACCAAATGCGTGACCGAGGTTGCCTTCAGCTGCCAAATAACGGGAAAGATCGGTAAACTGCGGCTCATCCAAACGCATCGTGCGCTGAGCAGCGTTGTGTCCGACATGACCAAGCGCTAAAGCCATTCTCTGAACCGCTAAAGCGACCGGAAGCACTTCAAAGTTTGCTGTCGGGATAATCGCGCCTTTAGCATTCTTAGTTTCAATGAAATACTGACCGATCTGCGGGATGTCTGCTCCGGTACGATCCGCGTCGACCATTACGCCGGGATTGTCGTCCGATCCGTTAATCTGAACATTGATGACTTTGTCCAGGTCGTTCAGAGCGTTCTGAGCCTCAGAAAGTGTGTATACCGTAGTACGGAAGCAGAGCGGGTCCTGCAGTCTGCGGCTTTCGTCTTTATCCCAAAGGTAGGAGCCGGCAAGGACCTTTCTTAATTCAGAGGCTTTTTCAGCAAGGCCTGGGAACGGATGGAAGTCTACGGTCTGCGGAAGGAACGGCGCAACGTTGCCGTTTAAGCCTTCAAGACTGATGCCGTACACAATCGGCGTAACTTTCAGAATCTGGCGAACCGCTTTTGCGGCATCCATGGTCATAGCCATAGCAACCGAGCTGTTGGAGAGGATGCCAAGGGCGTCTTTGCCTTCCGGGACCAGAGGCTTAATGCCTTTCTCCTTTAACACTTCCATAGAGGCGACCTGCTTGCCGTCCTTATTGATGACCTTCCATTCACCGATCATTGCGGATCCGACGTGGGAAGCAAGTGTAATGTCCGCGTCACCAAGCGAACCCTTTGTCGGGACAACCGGAGTAACGCCTTTATTCAGGAATTCTTCGTAGAGTTCCGCCACTCTCGGCTGAACTCCGCTGCCGCCTTTAAGCAGCGTATTCAAGCGAATAACCATCGCGAGACGAACCAGTTTCGGATCCAGGGCAGGACCGGCCCCAATGCTGTGACTTCTCAGAGTGCTGTAATTGAAGCGACGGCTTGCGGCTTTAACCTCTTCACTCAGTTCGCCGTTGGCGGAAATCACCTTATGGTCTTTATTAAGACCCACACCAACCGTCAACCCGTAAATTTCTTTGCCGCTTTTAGCCGCTTCAAGCACCAGTTCATAAGATTTTTTTACTCGATCCATGGCTTCCGGAGCAATGGATACAGGCGCACCTTCTGCGATTGCCCAAGCATCATCCTGGGTTAAAGAGGAGCCGTTCAGCTCCACAGCACTTACGCTTGTTGCGGTCAGCATAGCGATTGAAATAAGAGAAAGTTGGAATGTTTTCATTTTAAATTCTCGAGACGGTTGTGTTTGAAAAGGGATTTGAGACGACACTGCCCCGACGCTTTGCTTTTGAGCAAAGCGCTATGCAAAACGACGGGACAGATGGGAGAAGTTAGGCGGGATTACTTAGCCTGAGCGGCGGCACCGGCTCCGGCGATTCTGCCAAAGACCATGATATCGGTGTAAGCGTTGCCGCCAAGACGGTTGGTGCCATGAGTTGTACCGGTCACTTCACCGGCGGCGAACAAACCGGGAATCGGTTTCCCGTTGGCGTCCAGCACTTCAGCCTTGGTATTAATCTTAAGACCGCCCATAGTATGGTGTGTGGAGGGAACTGCCTTGATGATGTAGTACTTGCCTGTGGACAGATCTTTAAGACCGGCTCTGTGGTTGAAGTCCAGATCCTTGCCGTCCTTGGCAAACTTGTTGACGCGGTCAACTGTAGCCTGAAGCGCTGCCGGATCAATCTTGAAGAATTCTGCGGCTTCCTTCAGCGTGTCGGCTGTGTGCATGATGCCCTGCTTAGTAAAGGCATCGTATTCCGTATCGTGAATCTTCACGGTATTGGAGATCTTGCCGATATTGTCATTCCAAAGCACATAAGCGTATGCGCCCGGCTGATCAAGAATCGCCTTAGAAATTACGTCGCGTCTTTCCAGTTCTTCAACAAAGCGCTTGCCTTCCTGGTTCACAAGGATTGCGCCGTCAAAGCGGGCGTCTGCGATCAGTTCGATCACGCCTGAGATCGGGTCGCAGATCGGATAAGTCTGAATATAGCCCATATTAACGAGCTGACCGCCTGCTTTTTCAGCCATGTAGAGCGCTTCACCGGTGGTTCCCGGGGCGTCGGTAGTCTTGAAGCGTTCATCAATCGACGGGTTGTATTTCTTGACCATTTCCGCGTTGGCGCCGAAACCGCCGGTTGCGAGAACGACACCGCCTTTAGCGTTGAAGGTGTAATCCTTGCCTGCGGAAACCGCTTTGACGCCGACCACTCTGCCGTCTTTATCCTTGATCAGTTCTTCAGCCTTCATATTGGTGATGACGGGGATGCCCATCTTGTCTGCAAGAGCGGAGAACTTCGTGATGAATTCCGTACCGGTATGGCCGTGCGGAATCAGAGCGCGTTTTCTGGAGTGGCCGCCAAACTGGAAGACGTTGTCATCTTCAAACTACACACCGACTGTATTCTTCAGCCATTCAGCGGTCGGCAGCGCGTTAACTGTCATGACTTTAACGATCTCCGGATCGCCCTTGAAGTCACCACCTTTGAGTGTGTCTTCAGCAAAGCGTTCGGGTGTGTCATCGTTGATGTTGAGATTCTTCTGAACCCAAGAGCCGGCAACGTTCATTTCCGCGCCGGAAATCAGAGAGTTGCCGCCAACGGTCGGCATTTTTTCCAGAAGTACAACATTAGCGCCTTTGGATTTAGCTTCAACGGCCGCGGCAAAACCTGCGCCGCCCGCACCGATCACGACGACATCATAGGTCTGGTTTTGAGCCATGGCGCTGTCAGCTTTCTTGGTATCAGCGGGTTTTGCGGCCAGTTTGACACCGGCTTTATCGGCAGCGGCCTTAACCGCGTCAAGGAAGCCCTTAGAGGAGAATGTTGCGCCGGCGATGCCATCGATTTCAACAGAGTTGGTGCGCACAACATTGTCTTTCAGTTCAGTGAAGACCTTCTGAGCGAGCACTTTGTTTTCTTTGTTCTGAACAACGTCAATCTTTGTAATTTTGCCGTTATCGAAAGTGACAGCGACGGCGATATCACCGTGTTTGCCAACGCCGGTTCCTTCTGTTGTGACAGGAGCGGCAGAGACGGAAGAAAGCATAAGAGCTGAAAGGACGGAAGCTGTTAACACACTGAATTTATTCATAGCGGTTTCCTATTTTCGGTTGAGTTATTTTTTAAAACAGTCTAACTGGACTGAAAATAGTATACGTTAGTTACAGTCTATGTAGACTGTTTTTATGTCATCCAAATATAGGAATTTTCCCGCAGAAATTACGAAATTCTCCATTCAAGAAATGAGTATCTATTGCCAATTACTCAGTTAGTTAAAACAAATTAAACCTTATTTATCTCACCAATAAAAGGGATTAATACTTTTGCCGTAGTTAATATTCTTGGGGTATTCCTAATAAGCTCAGCAATAAATACATCTTTTAATGCTCATATTTCTTGCGTTCGGAAGGAAATAAGATATTACTCAGAGCTCTAAATCACCACACCTTCTGTCTGCAAAAGACATCTGCAGTTTGGTAAAACATAAGTGGATCTATCCATAGGGGTTTTATTTCGCACGATACGTCTCCGGCGCGAAAAAATACGACACCGCAAAACCAACAGCCAAAACGAATGCACCTGCAAAACACATCATCTGCTGACCGTAAGAAATAAAAGCAATCGGGAAAAGCAGTGAACTGATCATCGAGCCTACGCGAGATGTAGAACCCAAAATTCCCAGCGCAGTCGCACGGATCGAAGTCGGAAAAAGCTCGGACGGATAGACATAATCCAAAACCGACTGAATCCCGTAAGGCAGCGAATATAACGCCAACGCAGCCCAAAGCATCAGCTTCGATCCGAGATGAACTTGAGACAGCATCAAAAAGCCCAGAGCCATCAGCGCAAACGTCCACAGAATCAATGGACGGCGCTTTGTTCGTCCGATCAGCCCAAGTGCACCGAAACTGCCTATGAAAAATAAAAGGTACGCAATAGTCGTCGATGCGAATTCAGTCTCGCCGCTCATGTCCGGCGCGCTTAGAAGCAGCGGCCCGAACATCAGAACAGCAGTAACGGGTGCCGCCTGACAAAACCAAAATACCGAAATAAAAATCAGCTTGCCAATCGTCCTACGGTTAAATCTTGTACTGCCCTGCAAACTCTCCTCTTCCGTTAATTCAGAAGTACTGCTGAGACCGAGAATCGCTAGAGAGTACTCCGCTTCTGCGCCTCTGCCGTGATGAAGCAGCCAAAGCACAGACTCCGGCGCGCCCATCCGTGCCCAGGCGCTGATAAGCGCCAATACAGCGGCAATCGACGGATAAACCATCCAGCTCAAGGACATTTCTTTAATAAACCATGCGATACTGGCAGATAAAATCGCGCCGATGAACCAAGCATTCATCAGCCATGTCAATGTCTTGGCGCGAACCTGTTTAGGAGAGTTCTCGGCCGCCATCGCCTGAGAACAAGGGGAATCCGCTCCAGTCACAAAACCCAGAAGAAAACGGACGGCAATTAAAGAAATTGGAGCAGTGCAGACTGTCTGCATCGCGCAAAGTGCGGCAAGGCAAAACGGCAAACAGTTATATAAGGCGCGCCGCCCCATCCTGTCTCCAATCCAGCCGCCAAACAGCGTACCAAAAAAAGAACCGAAAATATAAGCAAAAGCACTGAATCCCACCAGCCAAGGTGAATTGTCAGCGAATACAAAATCAGAAAGAAACCAGACCAAACCGACGGACGTAATTAAATATCCGTCCATGAGCGGCGCACAGCAGGCACCAGCGCATAGCCGCACCGAGGAATAAAGGCGAATCTTTTCGGTTCCCTGCATTGTCGATAAAAGTATTTTCTCTTTTTAGTATTCTATCGAGCCGAGAAAAAAAGAATATTGCTGTTACCCCCGACTGATAACAAAAATTTAGGCGGCACGGTTTAAATCGCGTCGCCTTACAGCGTGAATCAGCAATTTGAAAAAATTAATTCTGCGGCTGAGTCTGCTGTGCGGGAGCCTGAGGAGCTGTCTGAGGAGCAGCGGCCTGAGGTGTCTGGGTCTGAGGAGCCTGCTGATACTGCTGGTAAATCTGCTGTTGCTGCTGAGTAGGCAGATAAACCGGACGGAAATGATACATGCCGTGATACGGGCAGTAGAAGCCCATCATAACCGGGTACTGGCTCGTAACAGGAGCACCTTGATAAAAACCGTCCATCATGCAGGGAGCACCGTAATAAACGGCCTGATCCTGAGGATCCTGCTGGCCTTGAGTCTGCTGAGCGGAGGCTGTAAGACCAAAGCCTAAAAGAGCAGCTGCCATTGAACCGACAAAAAGTGTTTTCTTAAAAGAAATCATTTGAATTCCTCCACTAAATGATGGAGCCATCATAGGCTTGAGACTTCATGGCTTTCTCGATTCCGTTCGTTTTGAGACACGCAGACCGCTTAAATGTTAGAAGTTTTTTCTCAGACTTCTCAGAGGCCTAATCAGTCCGCATGCTTTTTCATCGTCGCTTCAAGCAGCTCATATAACGCTTCCTGCATATCAAAAGCATCCTCAATGTTTTTCTGCAAATCAAAAATAAGCGGAGAGAGCCTGCCGATGCCAAGACATACAACCTCTATACCGGCCTTTGTTAAGACTTTGCTGCGCTCCTTGAGAAGCTCCTCCTCGGAACATAAACCGTCTGTCAGCATAAAAATAATCTTGCGCCGCTCTTTGCGGTTGGAAAGAATCGCGGCTGCCGAATTCAGCGACTGACAAACCGGTGTATACCCAAAGGAGCGGATACCCGCGAAGCGATCTGTCACGGACTCTGAACGCTCATCAAAACGCTTGATCTCTAAAAGCGTGTTGCGCTCCATTCCCGGAAACGCATAAGCAGATGCTCTGCATCCGCTGACGCGGTCAATCAGACGGCAAAGAACTGCGCCGCAGATCGCCGCCGTACGCATCGTTCTTTTATCCATTGAACCGCTTCGGTCGATCAGCACGGCAAAGGCGGCCGAGGGCTGTTTAACAGTATCTTCCGTCGTAAAAATACGATCTTCGCCAACCATCAGTCCCGCAAGCGCCGGTGTACTGAGCTGTTTGCCCCTTCGGCTCAGATGTCTCGGCCGCATGACATTTGAATTTAAAAATTTTCTGAATCGGGCTGAGGCGGTAATCTCGTATTGCTCTAAATCCTGTACAAAATGCTCGTCTATGCTCTGCGTAAGCTCACTTCTGACCGCAGGCCAAATCGAGTTGCTGCCCTGAGCCAAATCGGGAGACTTCCCTTTGCTTCTGCTCTCCTGCTCGAGCAGTTTATGAATATCAAACTGATCCGGATTTTCTCCTTCAAAGAGCTCCGTAAACTTTTGCTCAAGCTTCCTGTCGGTTGCCGCATCGGAACCGGTCGAATTAGAAGAAGTGTTTTTTGCCGGCACGGCCTCCTGCTCCGCTTGCTTTTTAGCGGAATTGCCGGAAGTTTTGCGGCGGTTTTTCCCTAAAGAAAGCTCCTTAATAAAACGTTCGGCGATTAATTTGGCATATGCGATAACTTCATCAGTGGATTCGGAAGTCACAGCTGAATACGCAAGCGCGGAAAGCTCTTCATAGAGATCCTCGCCAAAACGTCGGATAAATTCGTTCTGCGAGCTCTGAGAAAGCATATGAGTAAAACTGTAGCCAAGCGTCTTGTCCGTCATATGCCAGTAAAGGCTCAGGCATAAAAGCTTCGCAGGCGATGTTTTTTCGTTGACTTCAGGCAGACGTCCTCTCTTGAGCATCCGCTCTAAGTAGGTCTCACGCCAAAAATAAGTACCCGGTGTTTTACGATAGCCGATCGCGTCGATACGAACGTCTTCCAAAGCGTTTACCAGCGGATGCAGACCGCCAAGCTTGGAAACATTCGTAAAATCCGTAAACAGCACATGATGAATCTCGTGGGTGCCGTGCGCAAGATAAGCGTCAAGCGCGTCCTGCGAATGCGTGGGCGGCTCTCCCAAGTAAACGGTTTTACCGTTCGTACTCGGAACCCCTCCGAAGACAATCTGAATGTCTTTGTAGTTCGCAAGCGAGGCAAGAATACTGTTGACCGCCTTATAGACGTTGATGGTGTTGCAGGTTTCGACTCTCAAAATCTGTTCCTCTGGGACCGCTTGAGCGGCCGATCTCATTAGAGATTCGGCCGCGCGCCCGGTGTTAGCTAAAAGAAAATAATGACTTGCCTCGCGCAAGCATGGCTTCCAATCCGCAGGCCATAGAAAAGTCCGGTTCAGCAGACTCGGCTATAGGCTCCGCAGTTTTCGGCTCAGCCTCAATCTCCGTCCTTGAAGCCGCGTCCAAAAGTTTGAACGCAGCCTCAATTTCACTGAGCATCGAGGTTTTATCCCGGCAATACGGTTTAAGCCGCATGGCCTGAGAAATGCACGAAGTCAGATGCAGCGCGCCGTCACGGAATTCCTCGCGATAGCCCTGCCAAACTAAAAGACGATCTTTAAGTGTCTCCAGCCGGCAAAGCAGCGCATCCGTTATGGCGCCGCTTTCAGCGGCAATGCGAACGAGATCAAGTTCCTCGGCAAATCGCAAAGCAAGACCTCGGATAAAGGACTGCAGCGAAGAGCGGGAACCGCTGAAGCTCGCAAGAGTAAAGGCGTCGAACTCAAAAGAAATGCGGCGCAGAACATAATCCGTCGAAGGACAAATCACGTCCGAAGCGCATCCTTTCGGAATGACTCCCATCGACCTGTCATAAACACTCTTTTCATAAAGCGGCGAAAACACTTCGTCTCGCTGCCGACAGAACTCTCTGCGCCAAATCGCAAGCGTTCGTTCAACCGAGACAGCGTCACATCGCCTCATGACATAGCCGTTCAGATAGGGCTCTCCTCTTTCCGCGCAAAGCGCTTTGGCGCGCACCCGAAAATCTGAAAATACTTTCAGCATCGAGGCCGGAACAATGCGTCTTCGACGCATGTTCTCCGCGCCTTCCTCTACCGAGGTCTGCTCTGTGCTCATACCCGTCCAAACGGAAATCCGGAAAGATACCAGCACAAGGCTGTTCTCGGCAACATCAGTTTTGTCACTATTTTTTGGTTCGCATCCGCCAAAGAAAGATGCGTCCCGGAACAAATCGGTCATGGAATTCTCCTTTTGATTCAAGGGAGAGGCCCTGACCCGAAGGATCGAGGGGCAACACTCCCTCGATCTCCGTGGGTTGTTCGCTCTTTACGAACGAAAGTTTAGAAACACTTGCGACAGCTCTTGTCTTACCTCCTCGTGTCAGCTACACGAGGAGATAGTCGCCGATATTGCCTAATTCAGCTTCAACAAGCTTCTCAATGACTGAGGCGCTTGTCGAGTCAAGGCAGTCAGTTAGAGAAATGCGGAGCGCTTTTCTGACCGCTTCGCGATGAGAGCATCCCATCGCTTTGGAGCGATAACTCAAAAGCAGCAAATCTCTAAATCTCATCAAAACACGCGTGGAAATTGTCGCGTCTACACTGACCGTAGGATCCATGCCGCAATAAGCTTCACG
Organism: Parasutterella sp. St.1A3; assembly: GCF_059728705.1. Taxonomy (NCBI): domain Bacteria; kingdom Pseudomonadati; phylum Pseudomonadota; class Betaproteobacteria; order Burkholderiales; family Sutterellaceae; genus Parasutterella; species Parasutterella sp. St.1A3. The sequence continues at coordinate 1,556,898 of NZ_BAAGFK010000001.1, forward strand.
AACTCTTTCGGCCGATTTGCGCAGACGCACCGCAAATTCCCGCTTCCAGTCTGATGAAGAAATGCCGACGCACTGAACTTCCGGCGTACTGCTGAGAATGAGTGCAATCTCAGAGTCCGCGTCCATGTAGTCCATGCGCATTTTCCAGCAGCGGTCCATAACCGCGGGATCCTGAACGAAACGCCCCACGTAGGAGCCTTTCTCGTCATCACATAAGCCTCGGATGTTGTCTGTCATGACAATCCTCGTGCGCGGATGACGCTCAATCACCTCTCCGGTTGCCTCAATAAATAAAGGCGCACCCTCCAGCAGTTCGTTGACCGAAAGCCAGAGATCGCCCGGAGCTGCCGACATTTCATTAACCAAAAACACAAAACCGCGCCGCCAGGCCCGCGTCAGCGGTCCGTCAACAAAGCGCATGCTTTTGTCTTTGTCAATCACATAGTGACCGATCAAGTCTGTTCGATCCAGCCGCGCGCGTGCGGTCATCGCAATGACCGGAGCACGAACTCGGGCACAAAACTGATTGATAAAACTTGTCTTGCCGGATCCGTGAGGACCGCTGACAAACAGCGGCTCTCCCGAACCCATCTCCCACCATGCGGACATAATGCCCAGTGTTTCCTGCCGGAAAACATAGTTCGGGTCTTTCTTCGGAATCAGGTAATGCTCGGAAACATCCCATGATTCTCTCTGATAGCCCAGAACCTTCTGCTCGGAAGTAAAACCAAACTCTTCCGCGCAAATCACATCGTCAAATACCTGCTGCATAAAAAACTCCAAATAAAAAACGGAGCTTTCCTGCCGCTGCCGCGGGGTCGAAAGCCCCGCGGGGTATAAAAAAACTGCACAAATGTTTTCCGTCAAAGAAAGGCTTTGTGCAGGAGCCTTTCTTTGTCGGCGGAAATCTAATTCCGCCAGCCTATCGCCCTGAAGTGCCGCTAAGCATCTTTGGTGCTACGAAGCCTTCTGAGCGCGCCTGTGCATCAGCACGTCATTCCAATCCCAGCCGGGAAAGTCCGGAAGACGTACTTCAACTTCAAGCGCGGGATACCGCTGCTTTAAAACAGCGGCAGCGCAATAGGCTTCTCTTTGTCCCACAAAGTTCAGATCCGCATCCGCAAAAAGGATCAGTTTTCTGACGCCTTCCGGCGGGACAAATTGTTTGAAATTAAACGCCGCGATCACCGACCAAACCGGAACTTTAAAAAGTTCGGAAGCCGAGAGCGCGGTTTCAATTCCTTCAGCAAGTCCGAGGACTCCGTCGGGCTGATATTCGCCAAGCCGAATGGAGCAGCCGGAGAGCTCCTTTGAGAGAACCTTTTTCACTGTCTTAACATAGGCCTTACGGCCTCCTTCAAGATAAGTTCTGTGCAGATTCACTCGTTTTCCGTGCATATCGCTGATCTCCGCAATGAGGCCCTCGAAATAGCTCGATTCCCAATCCTGCCCGTTTTCAGCCTGCTGCGAATATCGCATAGACTTGATTGAACGCAGAGCGGGAGGAAGTTTCCCGAGAATTCCTCTTGAGCGAAGATAGACATAGGCGCCGTCTCCCTCTTCAATCGGACGCGAAGAACTCCACAGTCTTTCGACGGAGTCTCGAGTCCTCTGAATCGGTTTGCGGCGACGTACAGCACGGTACTCTTCAACGGGAATCGAGAAAAAGTCTGCAATATACAGAAGCGCTTCCTTATAAGAGAAGTTTCGGATCAGCATAAGCAAATCCACACCGCTGTGATGGCCGCAGTGACGGCAGTAGCTATCGCCTTTTCTAAATTTGTCGGTGAAGGAGAAACGATCCTCTCCGCCGCACCAGGGACATTCCTGGTTCGGTTTGTGAAGAACCTTCTCGCTGACACCGGCATACTGCAGGATTTCACGATAATTGCCTTGGGCGCGCTCAAGAATCAGCGCGGCGGTTTCAGGACAAATTCGAGTTTGCATATCTTTAATCATCATTAATAAAAGGTGAATAAAAAGACGTCCCGCAGTCCCCTCTCGGCGAACACGGCGGTTCGCCAAGATTGAAGAAAAAAGCGGAAAACCGCTTTGACGCTGAGCATGATTTTCTCGGTCGCCCGAGAAATATGCGTTCACACTCACACGCAGGCTTATAAGGCAGCCACACTCTGAATCACCCACTATAAGGAGGCCCTGGTCAGCCGCCATTGGCAAATTGCCGCACAAATAACTAAAACCTCCTATAACCCACTGAATCCAAATACTTTTATATCGTTTAAAGCAATTTCCAATTTGTAACTCTTTATTCGAAAATCACTCATAACAAACTTATTTTTCTAAATAAAAATCGCCTCAACTCTTTACGCTTATTTTGAGGTGCTTTGGAGGCTCTTCTCTGAGTATGTAATTAACCTATACCGTGTTTATAGCAAATGACGCTGATCACCCGATAAAGCAATTTGGAGGTTTGATAATGACAAAAAGTTTGGTAGGTACTCAGACAGAAAAGAATTTGACAATTTCCTATCTGAATGAATCCCAGTCATACGCACGCTACACTTTTTATGCGGCGCAGGCTGGCAAAGAAAGCTATTTTCCGCTTCAGGGCGTCTTTAACGAAACCGCTGCGAACGAACTTCGCCACGCCAAGATTTTCCTCAATCTTCTTCCCGACGGACAGGTCCTAGGCTGTGTACAAACAGATACCGGCGCTATCGGAAAGACCGCTGACAACCTGAAGATTTCTATTGAAGAAGAAAAGATTGGAGGAGTTGAGGCTTACCTCGCCTACGCAAATGTCGCTGACGAAGAAGGCTTCCCTGAGATCGCCGCTAAGTTCCGTGCCATCGCATCCATCGAAGCACATCACATGGCTCGTTTCCAAGCTTGGCTCAAGCAGGTGGAAGACGGTACAGTTTGGAAAAGAGAAAAACCGATTAAATGGCTGTGTCTGGTTTGCGGCTTTGTGTATGAAGGTCTGACACCTCCGACAAAATGCCCTGCCTGCGATCATCCGTATCAGCACTATATCGGCATGGACATGCTCGATCTTTAATGTTCAAAGTCAATTTACTCAAAAACTCCTTCATTTGAATTTGTGCCAGTTTCTGCAAACGGCTGAGTATTGCACCTGCACATTGCATTTTCAAGGTTTACCCTGAAAATCCTCGCCGTTTGCGGATTCAAACACGCGTGGCCGACATCCGTAAAGATGCCGGCCCTATTTTTATCATGGATTTGCCCTAGCAAACCCAAAGAAAAAGCCCGGCTGATTTCCGAGCTTCTTCGTTTATTTAATGATCCCGCAAAACTTAAAACCGGTTTTTAAACCGCCTTCTTATCCGCGGGATTTGCGCACCAATTAGTCGAGCGCCAGATTCTTCTGAGGAGCCTGTGCGGGCTCTTCGTCTTCCGCGAAGAAATCATTGATAGAGTCAATGACCTGCTTGGTGTGTTCCTGAGGCTTAGTGACCAGAGAAACACCGACGAAAATCACCAGAGAAATCATCATGGACCAGAACGCTCCTGAAAGACCGAACGGAGCGGCCTTCAGAATGAAGGTCATCGTAATCATCAGAAGTTCCCCGATAACGATCGAAGCAATCGCAGCTTCTCTCGTCGCTCTCTTCCAATAAAGTCCGCCGATTACCGCCGGAACTAAAACCGCCACACCGCCGTTGGAAAGCACCAGAAGATCAGCAAGCGCTGTCGGACGAGTGAGCGCGAAAACGACAGAGGCCAAACCGATAATAATGACACCGACCTTAGCGACGTTGTACATCGCGTTTTCGTCTGCTTTCTTGTTGATGTACTTCTTGTAAACGTCGGTAGCGAGCATTGTGGAAGTCGCATGGAGCTGAGAGTCACCCGTTGACATCGCGGCAGCAAGCGCACCGCTGATGATGAGCGCTGCAAAGACCGCAGGCGTGTACTTGAGAAGCAGTTCTGGGAAGATGGTATCCGGAGCCGCGATATCCGGCATCAGGATACGACCGATCATACCGACGCACGGTGTAAAGACGTAAATCATGGTCAGATAGATCGAAGAGAACACGGCAGACCACTTCATAACATTCAAGTTCTTACCCGCGAAGAATCTCAGCGTCACCTGCGGGAACATCATCATGCCAAAGGTAATGACAACCCAGCGGGAGACCCAGTCCTGAGGCGTGACAACGCCTTTGGGTCCCGGCAGTGTGAATAATTCCGGAGTATGGCTGAAAGCAGCCTGATAGGCCTCAGCAACCGACGGGAAGTTCGCAAGAATAACCCAGAGGGAGCCGCCAAGCAGACCGACAAACATAAAAACACCTTGCGCCGCATCTGTAATTGCAACGCCCTTCATACCGCCTAAAAACACAAGGATGATCATGATCGCAAAGAAGATCAGTGCGCCTGCGGTGTAAGAAAGCATGCCTCCGGAAATGGTCTGGAAGATGTAGCTGCATCCGATAGCCTGAATCGCGACATAAGGAATCGTAAAGACCATTGTGATCAGTGTGACCAATACACCGACCGTCTTAGAACGGTAAACGTCGGAAGCATAGTCGGAAACCGAAAGATAGCCGTAGCGTTTGCCGATAAACCAGAAACGGCGTCCCCAGACCCAGAAAAGTACGCCCGGAAGCACTGTCCATAAACCGTTGCACCACCAGCCGATTCCGTTGTTGTATACAAAACCACCCGCACCCATAAAGGCGTATGCGCTGTGGTATGTTGCTGAGAACGTCAGCGTAAGGATAAAGATTCCGAGACCGCCGCCTGTTGCGAAGTCTTTAATGTTTTTCTTATCCTGTTTGGCTGCGTAAAGCGCGATACCAAGGAGAACAAGAAGATATACAGTCAGAATAACAAGACCTAAATTCATGATTGTCCCTCCTTAGAACTCGGGTCTTGAGACCTGCTCGATCTCTTTAGCATCCTGGCTGCAGTTCCAGGCCTTGAGCTTTAACGCGGCGACAATGAAGTCGACGATCATGACCACAAACCAGAATTCAAGCCAAAGATAAAGTGTCGGCCAGCCAAAGGTCAGCGGGTGTGTGACGCAGTAGTCATTGACCCAAAATACAACCGGGGGATTGACCATGATGATGCTGAAGATCAGCACCGAAAAAAATATGGTTTTACCGTTAAATTTCATCGCAGACTCCGATGCTATTCACTCTGAAGCTGTTCAACAACTTTGACCAAGTTGCTGACCAGGTGATCGTGATAAATCTTCCCGCGCTCAGCGTCGGCGTTGCTCGGCTCTCCGGTGCATCCGCCGGACTTCTCCGCAGCCGCCTTGGCGTGCGCAAGACTGCTCGGCACATAGCAAAGCGTGTCATGTTCATAAGTCGGATCGACTGAATAAAGCGGTGTGTCTTTGATGGGATTATCGACGGCTTTTTCTAAATGGACCATGTCCGGGAATCTTGCCATCATGTGTGATGTTTCGATTTCTTCGGCGTGTCCGACCGGTCCGAATCCGAGCTCTTTAACAATATCTTTGCTCATATAGGCCGGATCAAAAATCTTGACGATGCAGCCAAGTTTGCTCTGAGCTTTCTGTGCGCACAGCTGCATCCAGACCACATTTACGATTCTGTGACCGTTGATCAGAATGATTTTGTTGAGGCCGTGTGCGACCAAGGATTCGATGATGTCGTATGTCATCTCGGAAAGAACTTCCGGACGAATTGTGATTGTGCCGGGAAGCACCATATGATGCGGGCTCCATCCGAACCAAACCGGCGGCGTCAGAACAGCGCCGGTTTTTTCCGCAGCGCCTTCTGCGACGGTCATTGCGACATACGTGTCCGTACCAAGCGGAAGATGGTAGCTATGCTGTTCGACACTTCCGATCGGTACGATCGCGACGCCCTTGCTTTTCTTAATGGCTTCTCGAGCTTCTTCCCAGCTTTTAGTCTGCAGATAAACGCTCATATAGTCTCCTTAACGTGATTTGAGTTATTAACCAAAGTGTATAAGCAATTAGTACTCAAATCGGGCGTAGCGGTTATGGAAACCATTAATCTAAAAAGATGACAAATCAGCGTAGAAAGCTTGAAACTCAAAAGGACCGGCAGTATCCGCCTTTACGAACAGACTGTTAATTCTTCTCCTGAAATTCATAACCGTTTACATCTACCGGTAACTCACTGCTGTGACGACAATTTCTCCCTGCTCAATGAAAAACACAAAACAGTTTTCTTATTTTTAAAAGTTAGAAGCCTCCTGGGAATCACCTGTCTTTTTGTAAACTTTTCTTGCCTTAAGACACTCCCTCCTCTTGAAAAGAAGCTTCTGGTCAGCAACAATTTTTATATGATCAGATACGTTCTTATCGCAGGTTCACGTATCTTTAGTTATGCGTGCATCCGACCGAATTGCTCTTCCCAAGCCAACCTGAAAGGTTAAGTTCTAAGTTTATTATCCGTAGCGCAAGCACCATAATCCTCATCGTGGATGCCTTAATTTCAAAGGGTAGCCCAGATACCATCTTCATTAACACATAGTCGACCGTTGCAGGGCTCAGCTTATCTGCTAAAAACCTCTTGCCTACGATGCGGGAAAAGGCGATCGTGACTTGAGTAATGAATTTGTCGGTGACAATTTCCTCAATCTTTCCATCACCGAAGTCAGCACACAAACCTCTAGGAGCAGTTCTTATTTGCTAAGGCTTCTCGAAATCTTTGTAACCCTGCTTTGTTGTTGAAATATTCCAACGCATTAAAGGATCAAATAAGACTAAAAGGATAGGAATGATCTCAAAAATAAATCCATGGATGCTTGATGGTTTTCCTTCAATCAGTTATTGAGCACGATGATGCACTCCGTCAACCCAAAACTGAACAAAACAGTGTGAAATACGCTTAGTGTCTCAGTGGTCTTCCATGTATTTTTTACTCATCCGTTTGGTTAGTAATTTTAAGAGATGAAATTACTTATAAACGGATAGGTAAGTGCCTTCATACATCTGTGGGAAAACTATGAGACTAATTGTTATATATACGTGTTGCTATAATGCACTGGAGATTAAGGGAGACGAAAATGGAAAAGGATAGAAAAGAGGAACCCTCTCAGATTATATTAAAAAAGAATATGCCAACATTCTTTCCTTTTGGGTTCTCTGTTGGAGGAACCCAAGACGGTATGGTAGTTATAAATTTTTTAGATCAGCCTGGTGATGGTCAACAGAACATCGTAGCTTCTGTTGCTTTGACACAGCAAAGAGCAAAACTATTCGCTGAAAAATTATTATCTGCAATAGAGAATCAGCATGTTTAAGAATAGCTGTGATGCTTTCGTATCTGAAACACCGTTTTGTGAGCTTTTATCTGTCACAGATTTTGACGTAGAGCTGAATAGAGAGAAGGAAGCTATCGATAAATGGTTTGCTCAAATCCAAAGTTCTGAAGCAGACGATACTTCTTGCAAGCCGTGCATTGAAGAAGATTCCATCTACATGCCGCTATATCAGTTGCTCAACAGTGTCTGTTCCTCTTACCAAAACGAACAAAAAACAAATAAAAAACTGAACCTCCCTGATATTCCAAATGACTCTTTCCGAGGGATGTTGTTTCTTTTTCCATTCCTACTTAACAAAAAACCTTCCTTTTATGTAGATGCAGACCTCACGTGCGTAGCTGTAACCTTCCATGTACGAAAAACTCAGAAGATTTCCATAGCCACAAAAACTCCAAAATTGTTGTATTTATCAAGGGTCGGCAACGAAGAGGAAATACGTTTGCCCTTCATCCTATCTTCTACTTTGAAGCTGTCTACCCCTGACTACTTAAAGCATCTCGAAAAAATACTCGGTTATTTATGACAACCCTCCCCTCCAAACTTATTTTTGATGGAGACGCCGGACGTTACCTCAAACCTAGCTATGTTGAGAACGGTCAAGTTTCCATTTGTGCTTTTGACCTGCGACTAAATAGAACCATTCCGGAGGAATTTGTATCTTTCTTTCTGTCAAGAGGAAGATCAAATGAGGAAAAGTTTCAAGATGTACTACGACAATCAGAATCTCGGCTAGCCGTAAAAGATTCAGGTTTTATTTGCCTAATATCCATTGAAACCGCACTTAGCCTTATCAACGAAGGTAACGATGTCATCTGGTTCTCTGACCAACAACTCCCTCATTTAGGGCTCTATTATTCAAAACAGGTTTCCAGCCAAGAAATTTTAGGAGCAAAAACACTCCTCTCTTGGCTTGCCAGTGAGAGATTTGAGCCGGTTGTTGCCTTCAAGAGATCCTTACCAAAGTAGCAACATAGTCCCTTTATACAGTTGCTCGGTTTCGCCACAACGACGCCGCAAAGATATGAGTTTTCACTTTCGAAACTCACAGTAATCTTTTTTTGAAGATACATCGACCATAGACAATTATTTGGTAGCTAAATAACTTATCTACATTTTTTTCTCATTAATTCCACTGAGTCTATTCTTGTAAGCATTTTTTACAGGGAAGAAAGTTGAACACTGACCTGACTATCTTCAATGTCCTTTCCATCTTATAGCATCGTTAAGGTTTTGAGTCTTTGGCCTTTCGGCGAGACCTGATACAACAATTTTGCAATGTCTGTAGGGGAATTATCCTAATCGTGGACACGTAATCTTAAGCCGCTATCCACTAAACCACTTCTAAAATAGGAGCATTACCATTGGCCAGCTTTTTCCTAAAAACACTCAAATATCCTCTTGTGTAATTAGTTTAAGTTAGGCGCCTATTCCGTTTAATCTGAAAGCTTCTCTAAAAGATGATCCGGGCACCCACTCTTTCTTAAAAATTCCTTTTGCCCTCTTTCGTTTTTATTCCGATCAGGAAGACTGCTACTGTAGCTCCCCGAACACCGGCACCAGCTCCGGATCGTATTCTTCCGAGGTGGACGGCTCTTGCTATCCTTCTCTTCGTCCAAATTCTTATCTGAAATCTATTGGTTCTTCATGTCTGAGCGGTTCAGCATATCTTGAGTGTTCTTCTGCGTTTGGATTTGCATATTTCCCTTCACCGTTCTTAACAAGCAGTACTCTAAGAAACTTTCTTTCCGCTTAAATCTGAATTACTCCGAGACATCTCGCCCATAAGCGCTCATAGCATCACAGAGAAGTTCGGCTGCTTTGTTTTCGTCGATGAAGCAAATACCAAGGAACTCCAAAAGCCATTTTTTTGCGTATCGACAGGGAGATTGAACTCCACCCTTTCAGATTAACAAACAACACCGTTTCACTTGACATAATTACCAAAGAAGTACATAAGCCTTTCCTCGTTGTCCGAGACACCGACATCATCCATGATGATTCAGCCGTTATTTTTTACATCAACGCACCAAAATTTCAAAAGGCCTTTTCTAACGTCGTTGATGATTCGAGTCGTTTCCTTTCGCTGAAGTTGATATACTAGTTATGCGGCGACTGGGAGCATAGTGGCACCTGCTCGGGGAGCAGGGAGCGTTTCGGACGTAAGCGATGGGGCCCGGCTGCTGTTTTCTTCTCTTTCTTTGCGATAAATGCATTGTTGTCATTAAGGGCCTAAACTTCTTCCGCAAAGAAATATATCTTCCCGATCAGACTTCCCATTAATCCACCTCGGTAAGCAGCAAACGTTTTCATTCGCTTTCCGCAAATAGTATCTCGAACGCCTTGAACGAATTGACGAACTTTATTTTCAGCCCTCTCAGAGCTCTTCAGGTCAACAACATCCTTCATATTCACGATTGTTTCCTTTGAGCAGCCCGATAAAGAACAAAAAGCTAGAGACCATTTTGGTCTGCATGAGGGAATTGTGGGGCGTCTGAATTTAAAAGAAACGAGCTGTTGAGTCGGTAAGAATCCTGAAAACCCGCATGGATACTGATATTTGGCGATAACTGGTGCAGTGTGACGTAGGTTGAAGCTAGAAGTCTCTGGCGTCCCGAACGAGATTCGAACTCGTGTTCTAACCTTGAGAGGGTTATGTCCTAGGCCTCTAGACGATCGGGACTCTCCGAAAGTGAGGAAGAGTATACATCAACAAAAATCACAAAACGCTTTCTGCGGCTAAAATACCTCCATCGCATTTAGGGATTCCGCGCCATTGTGTTCAACTCATCAAAACAAAAGAAAAAAAAATTTTCCATCCGGTCTTTAGTGACCAGGATGTTTCTCTTTCTTTTGCTTTCGGTTTTTGCTCTGGAGCTCTTCTATATCGCAAGAATCGCCCTCTTCGCGTTCATTGACCCGAGTTCAACTCCGTATATGCGACAGGAAGAAGACAGGCTATCAGAAAATGCTCCGCACTCGGTCCGCTACAGCTGGGTGGATTACGACAAAATCTCGCCATACATGAAAAGCGCGGTCGTCGCTGCCGAAGATGCCAATTTCATGCACCACAACGGTCTGCAGTGGGGCGCCATTCTCACAGCCGCACAGCGCAATCTCCTTTCCGAACGCCATGCGCCCGGCGGTTCTACTCTGACACAGCAGACAATTAAAAATCTTTTTCTTAGCCACGACCGAAGCTACTTCAGAAAGATTCAGGAGATTATTCTTGCGCCAATCGTTGAAGCGCTCTGGAGCAAAAAACGTATTCTGGAGGTCTATCTCAACATTGCGGAGTTCGGAAACGGAATATTCGGTGTTGAAGCTGCTTCACGCGCCTACTTTCACAAAAGCGCCTCTCAGCTGAACCGAAATGAAGCGATCCGATTGGCCTCCATTCTCATCAATCCGAAGAAATACCACATCAACAGCAATTCCTCACTCATTCAGAGGCGAGTTCACAGAATCGCAAACGATATGCGTCTTGTTGATATTCCTAAAAATAAATAAGCCTCGAATTTCCTCGAGGCCGATAATGCTCTACCTTGGTGATTAGGCTTCTGTATCCTGATCTTTGATCTGATCCTCATACAGATTCTGAACTACGCCCATTGCTACCAGCTCAATATCGTAATCGAGCTCACCCTTCAGGACGTTCTGGAATACGGTAGGCATCACGCCGCCACACTCTTTGCAGGCGTGCAGACGATGAGCGGGGTCTTCATCGGCATAGAAATACTTCAGTTTGTTGCTGTTGGTATTGCCGCAGTAGGCGCAGCGAACACGTTCAAACGGCCAAACCGTGCCGCAGCAGGAACAGAAAAGTTTGCGCTCGTTAGACTGAGTTCCCGCAACCTCACTGACAGAAGAAATCGCAGGAACAGAACCGCATGTCGGACAAAGAAGCGGTTTATCGCGCACAGCAACTTCATCAAGTCTTGTGAGTGCGTCTGTCATCGCTTCTCCGACAGGTTTCAGATAAGCGCGGATAATATTGATAAACAGGCCTGCAAGAACGCTTTGGCTTTCACCATCTTCCGCGTCGATACCTAGATCGGAAGAAGCTCGTTCAAACAATTCCGACGGATCTTTACCGGCTAATGCGATCGCCTCATCAGAGAGTTTGTCCCAGTCAAGAGTATTCAGCATTTCGATTTGGTGCGGTTCATTGATGACACCGGTTTCAATAAAACGCTTCTGAAGCAGACGGCAGTTGTCACGGAAGTCTTTCGGGTCAATGATCAGAGGATGTGCTTTCAGATATGCGGAATGCTCATTAAAGAGTCTTCTTGCTTCTTCTCCGTCAAACTTGAAGGCCGGCAGATTCGGCTTGATGCTGTCTCTCACGTCAAACATGCTGTTCGCATATGTCATGAGTCCCATCCAGTCCACACCGTCGTCTCTGTCCAGGTAACCTTCAATCGCCTTTTCTCTCAAACTTTCCGTCATATCTTTTCCTAAAATTTCTCTGCCCCATGGCGCATATAAGATTTTCAGACATAACTATACTCAGACCGGACAAAACGCTCCAACTTAAGCGTTTAAAAATATTTCAAAATTATTATTCTTTTTATCATCGCTATTTTTTTTTCAAGGACACCATAATGAATGCTAAATTTTCCAGACGCACTCTTTTCGCTTTTGCGTCTGCGGCTGCCGCAATGACCGCAGGAGTGAAGACCGCTTCGGCTTCTCCCGCATCCATCCCGCCGATTTGGAACGGAGAAAAGATGTACAACTCTTTTCTCAAGGACGGCACAGGATTTAGTTTTCCTCATAAAGAAGGTGCTCCTGTCGCCGTGGTGGCGTTCGACACCCAGTGCCCGGACTGCATGCGTCTCTTACAGCGTCTCCAGCCGCTTCTGAAGGACGTTCAGGTGAATTTCTACCCGATCTCTTTCATGAACATCCATTCCGAGCCTCAGGGTACGACGATCCTTATGGCTGATAAGCCCTATGAAGTATTTGAGCGGCAGCATGAACACTTTAAGGATCCGGATTTCAGAGGTATTCGCTACGACATTTCCAAACTTCCGGTTGAGTTAAGAGACAAAGTCTGGACAAACACCAAACTTCACAGACGCGCCGGCTGCAGAGCGGTTCCCTACGGTGTTTTCAAAAATAGCAAGGGCGAGTACGTCCCCTTCGATGAAAACCTGACTACGGAAGAGCTTCGCAAGGTTTTTGAACTGAATTAAGAATCTGATTCTTTACCTGAAAGCCGGACTCGCTGTCCGGCTTTTTTGGATCTCGACTATAAAGCCTCGCCGAAACAGATGCTGAAATAAGAAGGCTAAAAAGAAATTGAGCATTCTCTCGATTTTTTCTATCCTCTGATCGGTCAAAAAAGGACTCTACAACCTGTTGGACGGATTTCGGTTAACCGCTACCAATAACACCCATACAAAAGGGCGGCCAAAAGGACCGCCCCACCCCATGCAGTGTGAAGATCTAACTTCTCGACTACTTAACTGATGAATCTCCGCTGCCAAAAGAGAAACTATTCTTTAACTGACTCTTGGCATTATCTACGTCCTGACCAAGTTTCTGTTTATCTGTAGGAAGTTCCGTATAGCTGCCGTCCTTTACGTGCTGCTTAATTGCGGATGCGTCTCCCTTAATGGTTTCGACAGTTTCGGTGATGCTTCCGCCGGAATTGGCTGATGTCGTCGTGGTGGTGGTCTTGGTCACAGTATCGGCAGCATCGACAGAAGGCGCTGTTATTTCAGCTGCATTGACTGTAAAAGCAAAAGCAGCTATCGAACTGAGAATTGCAGCCTGAACTAATTTCATAATAAACCTCACTTAGTATCATCACTTAATTTCGTGATTCATTTATATTTATATACGGGTTTTAACCAATACGTGTAAATTTCGAGGTTACATGTGTAAATGAAAATTAAAATTGATGCGGTTACCGATGCGTCGACAGAGTATGTTTCGGGTTTTGCTTTGCTGCCGATTCTGCGGAGGAGGACTGCTTAAAAATATGGCCGGAGGTTATCCGGCCTGAGAGAACTCGATCGAGCCACTTAGAGAATTTTATGAGTGACCCGAATTTCTTTCCGAAGTGTGATTACTTCACCTCAATAAGTTCGTACTGTGTATTGCCCATATGATGTTCAGCCATTGCAGACAGCTGACGCAAACCATGTCTGGTTTCAATTCTCTCGACAAGATCATGATTATCTGCAGTCTGACCGTAGACAAGGTCGACTGAAGCCTGATCAATCGCCAAAAGGTCTGTCGAAGCCAGAATACCGATATTCTTAATTGTCGGTTTTGCTGCGTGGATACCGGCGCAGTCACAATCAACGGACATGTTGCGAAGGACATTGATGTAAGTGATTCGCTTGCCGAAATGATCGATTACGGCTTTGGCAGAGTCAGCCATATTTTCCATCAGAACTTCTTTGGCGGGCCATGCGTTCCAATCTGCAGGCGGTTCTCCCGAAACGCCGTGAACCTGTCTCTTGCCTTCCTGTCCGGATGCGCATCCGATAGCGATGTTCTTCATAGAACCGCCGAAGCCGCCCATTGCATGACCTTTAAAGTGTGTGAGAACGAGCATTGAATCGTAATTAACAATGTTCTTGCCCATTGCTACTTCTTTCAGATGGAATGCATTGTCAACCGGAAGGTTGACGTATCCATGCTCATCCATGATGTCAACCGGACAAAAGTCCCAACCGTTGACCTTCAGAGCCTCGCGATGTCCGGCAGTAGTGAATCGGTCGCCCTCATAAAGAGTGTTGGTTTCAACAATAACGCTGTTGGGAATGGTCGCCTGGAGCGCTTTAACCAGATCGCGGGGAATGATGTTGGGGCCGTGTTTTTCACCGGTATGAAGTTTAATTGCGACTTTGCCGTAAATGCCTTCATTCACTAAGTTATAGAGTTTGATCAGCATCTCGGAGCTGATGACCGGTGAAAAATATACCTTCGCGCAGGAACCGGTAAATCTACCGGGTTCGACACGTTTTGAACCAATGACCGGAGTTTTAACAGTTCCGACTACGACTTTTTCCTGTGCTACCGCCTCAGCTGACAAACAGGGAGCGGCTGCCGCTCCTGCGACGATTGCAGATTTCAAGATAGCTCTCCTTGATATTTCTTTGCTGTCCTGCATTCATTACTCCTATTTTTTCAATTAGGGACCATGGTTGATGTTATGCGTTCGGACTTAAAAATTCTTGTCTATTCTTCTTTCATTCGTTCTGAAATGAAATAGTTACAGACAAACATCTACTACCTAATTTTATATTTAGGCGTCTTTAAATTCCACAAGTTCACTGTCGGGAATGCCTCGAGTTTCGTCTGACAATAATTCCGATATTTAGACAAGGCGTAATCTTTCAGCCTGAATGCGACGGTCTTTTCATTGTTTTAGATTTTTTAGCGACTTTATTTTTGCGACTACACAAAAATAATTTCTTGTGTATAATGGCGTCTCTTCGATGATTTAGGCCTTCAAGACCTGATGAATTGAAAGAATGCCTTCGTGGTGAAATTGGTAGACACGCCATCTTGAGGGGGTGGTGACGAAAGTCGTATGAGTTCGAGTCTCATCGAAGGCACCAAAATTCTAAAAGTCCGTAAATTTAGTTTTACGGGCTTTTTATTTTTTTCATCGAAACATCACGAAGGACCTAATCGGCTTAAGGCGATTCTCTGAACACGAAGAATCTCATGAGACGAGATTGATTTGATGAGTTTGTAAAGTTCTGCCTTGTGCGAACTGTGATTTTTGAATTGTGTCATCGGAAGCATCGGCAGTACTTTTTATGTCGTCAGATCGAAGAGAAAGAACTTGAGATCGTCATTGACCGGACCGGACGGAGAAATATACAAGATCGGATTCTCGGTATTTCATTTCATCCGGTGCGTCTTTAATCAACGACTGTAATTCATCCGATCGGGAGGCAGGCTGGCAGCAACTCTGCCGCGAATTTAGATATCCGGGCTAAAGCAGCTGACGGAAACAGTGGCTCATCTCATATCCAGACTAAATAAACGCGACACTCTATTAGGTAATGAGCGGATACATTTGTGAATTTGAGAAACAGACTGGTTTTCTACGGATATCGCTTTTGCTGCCGGAAAAAAAATTTATAAGAAATGACGGTGGGTAATACAGCAGCATACACAAGAATATTTTTTTGTGTATAATGCCACCATTCTCTGATGCTATAGGGCTTCAGACTGAATGAATATAGGTGCGCCTTCGTGGTGAAATTGGTAGACACGCCATCTTGAGGGGGTGGTGACGAAAGTCGTATGAGTTCGAGTCTCATCGAAGGCACCAATAAAATCTAAGCGAAACTGGCCTGTGTTTACGGGCTTTTTTATTATCCGATTTCGCTTATCAAAATCTATATTTCCCCTACATATCCTAGCGACCTGTAATTCCATCCTTGGAACTTTTGCGTCTGCAATAATTTGTCTCCTGAATTCCGTGCCCTCTAGGTGATAAATCTTGGAGGCACGGCTATCTTCAGAGCTTCCATCGTCGCTCTTAGTTTCTTGGGGATTAGGTCCCAGTAAAAAGAGTTTTCTTCGTCAGATTTCCTGCTGGTTACGTCAACAGCCCCCATCATTCTCAGGAAGTCCGGTGTATCGTTCGGCAAGTACTTCGACGATGCGTCCAGCTTCGCTTCGGTTCTCTTTGCTAAGGTAAATCTCATCTTCAGATTCATTAGAAGGATCAGGCTTAAAAATAAAACGAAGACTTTTCCTTCAAGAGCTCTTTCCCGGCAGCGCATTCGACGGCCTGAGCACCGTTCTTTGAGATTGTTGAAGTTTTTTTCGATGATATCTCTCTGTCGATATATTCTGAGAGCTTCATTTGCTGAGCCTACGGTGTTCGAGACAAGAACGAACAGCCCGAGGCTGTGCGCCTTGTTTTCCCATTTCTTCGGACTGTAACTCCATCCCTGAGAGCTCTTTATGAAGAAACGTTTAATTAAATCCTTATCTGAGTCCTTGAGGGCGATTTTCTCTGCAAGTTTGTCTTGAACTTTCTTAATTTGTCTGAGAAGAGACTCATTTTCAGCGGCGGCTCGCGCCGGATCCAAATAGACATGAATGTAAAGAGGCCGCGTTTCCAAATATCCAGTTGCAGGGTCTCTGTAAGACCACGTTGTTGACGAAGTTTTAGCCTGGACGCCAAATTCCTCTAAGAATGTATCAACGCCTCCGAATCGGAGCTGGGGTTCGAAGCTGCTCAGAACAGATTTGCAGTAATTCAGATTAGTCTTAGAGCCACAAATAAATCCTAAATTCTGTTCGTAGAGCCGGTCGAGCAAAGTAGGAGAACTGAAAGCTCTATCCATCACTAAGTTCACCTGAGAGCTTCCTAAATCGGCGGCGTCCGCAAGCATTTGTCTTAAGGCTAATGGATCACTCAGAGAACCCTCCAGCACTTTGTAGTAGAGAGGTTCTCCAGAATATTCCGAGACAATCAACCCTAAATTTAATTGAGGCAATTCCGAGTTTTCTTTGCTATAGCCGTAAGCGACTTTGCGGATCGTTTCGGAATAAGACGATATTGATGTCGTATCAAAGCTCCAATAGACGTCTCCTTTAGTCTCCAGCTGCGAGTACAGCAGCCGTTTCCTCAGAAAAGACATTATCTCCGGGTTAGAGACTTGCTCAAAGAGATCAGAAACATGCTGAGAGGTAGTCGGCGTACAGGGAAGCCATGTTTGGGCGCTGTAAATTTCAAACTCAGAAGCAACTGCACCCGGGTCTGCTGCAAAAAATATAGCCAAATCTCTGGAACCCCGACGGTTGTCAAGTATGTTTGAGTAAATCTTGCCCTTAATCTTGCGAAGCAAGACTATTGCTTATTTTTTTAGTTGGTTTGTCCGAGTAAAAAGGAGGCTATTGTTGATACATACAGAAGAGGCCAATCTACAAATCTCTCCAGGCTGTTTTAAGGACCCTTTTGGATCCTATTTGCCTACCATGAAATTCAAGATCAGTCCGTTCGTGCCTTATAAGGAAGACTGGTTGTAACCAATTGGCTGTAGCAGGCTGTGGAACGGGCCTTTCGGCTTTCTCATGCTTAGTTAAAGTCGATTTTGCTCGAACTGTATCATTAAGTTAAACCCTTATGCTCCTTTGGGTAATGAGCATTTAGCGATTCCGGCTATTTTGGGATCGTATGCCTTACGGCTTATGAGAACGGCCCTAACGATCCGTAACAGTTTAGCTGCAACGGCACATACCAGTTTTCCCCACGGCATTTTTTCTTTTTGCTTCTTTAAAATCCACTTCGTTAACTGTTTGGATTCCAATTTTCCTCTATTGGCCATGTTAATCACGCTCCCGGCCCCTTGCACCATTAAAGACCTCATTGTTTTGTCTCCTCGATGGGTGATTTTTCCTTTCTTCTCGTTGTGCCCCGTAGCAAAGCTTCTTGGTACCAAACCATAATAGGCAGGAAAATCTTTGGGATTTTTAAATCTCTTTATGTCTCCAATCGTTGCACGAAGTCTGCAGCAGCTGATTAAACCCAGCCCCGGAATCGTTTGAATTAGCTGGCAAACTTTATCGTTCTTAGCTAGCACCTCAAGGGTTTTGGTGATTTTATTCAAGGCCCTTTGAACTGTTTGAGCGTGTGTGACCATGTCAACGAGACTTTCCTTGAGTTCCTCCGGAAAAGCTGCGTGATTTTCAATCAGATCTTTCAATCGAGCTTTCCCGCTGATTCCTTTCGATATATTCAATCCCCAGGCTTGGCAAATCCCTTTTAAAGACACAATGCTCTGTCTATATTGCTTGATATATTGTTCCCGCAGCGTTGTTAAGCTCGCGTACTTTTGTTGCTCCATATCTTTGGCTTTGATCGTTCGTAACTGTGTATCCCGTGTAAGGAACGCCAGCGCCTGAGCATCATTTAAATCGGTTTTTTGATTTGAAAAATGAGACTCAATGTAATCCCTTACATTCTTGCCGCCGATAACCAGGCAGCGATGTCCCCACCCTTCTAACCTTTGAACTAAGTAATTCATTTCAGTACAAGGCTCCATAGCGAACGTCGTAGGACTAAGCTCCTGTGCATTTTTTTCAAGCTCTTGATAGTCCAGGCGATCGATACCAACAATTTCTCCATCCGTTGTTATCAGAACAGCACTGACGCAATTCTTGGCTAAATCAAGGCCGATAACTTCATATTCGAGGTTTGTGTCGATTGACTTTGCGAGTATCCTTCTAATTGACATGGGATCACCTTCTTAAAGATTTTGTCACTTTGATTTTGCTCCCTGCATCGGACTGGGAGCAAAGGGGTTCCATGTCATTAGATCTCTGGAACCCCGACGGTTGTCAAGTATGTTTGAGTAAATCTTGCCCTTAATCTTGCGAAGCAAGACTATTGCTTATTTTTTTAGTTGGTTTGTCCGAGTAAAAAGGAGGCTATTGTTGATACATACAGAAGAGGCCAATCTACAAATCTCTCCAGGCTGTTTTAAGGACCCTTTTGGATCCTATTTGCCTACCATGAAATTCAAGATCAGTCCGTTCGTGCCTTATAAGGAAGACTGGTTGTAACCAATTGGCTGTAGCAGGCTGTGGAACGGGCCTTTCGGCTTTCTCATGCTTAGTTAAAGTCGATTTTGCTCGAACTGTATCATTAAGTTAAACCCTTATGCTCCTTTGGGTAATGAGCATTTAGCGATTCCGGCTATTTTGGGATCGTATGCCTTACGGCTTATGAGAACGGCCCTAACGATCCGTAACAGTTTAGCTGCAACGGCACATACCAGTTTTCCCCACGGCATTTTTTCTTTTTGCTTCTTTAAAATCCACTTCGTTAACTGTTTGGATTCCAATTTTCCTCTATTGGCCATGTTAATCACGCTCCCGGCCCCTTGCACCATTAAAGACCTCATTGTTTTGTCTCCTCGATGGGTGATTTTTCCTTTCTTCTCGTTGTGCCCCGTAGCAAAGCTTCTTGGTACCAAACCATAATAGGCAGGAAAATCTTTGGGATTTTTAAATCTCTTTATGTCTCCAATCGTTGCACGAAGTCTGCAGCAGCTGATTAAACCCAGCCCCGGAATCGTTTGAATTAGCTGGCAAACTTTATCGTTCTTAGCTAGCACCTCAAGGGTTTTGGTGATTTTATTCAAGGCCCTTTGAACTGTTTGAGCGTGTGTGACCATGTCAACGAGACTTTCCTTGAGTTCCTCCGGAAAAGCTGCGTGATTTTCAATCAGATCTTTCAATCGAGCTTTCCCGCTGATTCCTTTCGATATATTCAATCCCCAGGCTTGGCAAATCCCTTTTAAAGACACAATGCTCTGTCTATATTGCTTGATATATTGTTCCCGCAGCGTTGTTAAGCTCGCGTACTTTTGTTGCTCCATATCTTTGGCTTTGATCGTTCGTAACTGTGTATCCCGTGTAAGGAACGCCAGCGCCTGAGCATCATTTAAATCGGTTTTTTGATTTGAAAAATGAGACTCAATGTAATCCCTTACATTCTTGCCGCCGATAACCAGGCAGCGATGTCCCCACCCTTCTAACCTTTGAACTAAGTAATTCATTTCAGTACAAGGCTCCATAGCGAACGTCGTAGGACTAAGCTCCTGTGCATTTTTTTCAAGCTCTTGATAGTCCAGGCGATCGATACCAACAATTTCTCCATCCGTTGTTATCAGAACAGCACTGACGCAATTCTTGGCTAAATCAAGGCCGATAACTTCATATTCGAGGTTTGTGTCGATTGACTTTGCGAGTATCCTTCTAATTGACATGGGATCACCTTCTTAAAGATTTTGTCACTTTGATTTTGCTCCCTGCATCGGACTGGGAGCAAAGGGGTTCCATGTCATTAGAAAGAAGATAAGCAGCCCTGTCTTTACCGAAAACCGCTTCCAAATCAGCTTGTAAATGGTTTTGCTTAGCAATTTCCCATAAAACATATGAGGCACCGGCCGACAAACGTGTATCTTGATCAAGTTCATCAAGAAAAGCTTTCCTCTGCTCTGCATTTGGAACCAAAGGCGGCAAAGGACATGCGACGCCGCCAAACAATCGAACCTTCCTTCCAACAAGTTTTGCCTTGCAGTCTTTTAAAGCCGGATAGTCAGCGAGAAACCTCCTTCCCAACTCAATTGAATCATCTTCCAAAAGTCTTCCAACAGTCTTTTGGAAAACCTTTTCACATTTATTGTTGTTCCAGCGGTTCTTGTAGAAAATCGCATAACGAATCCCATGATTGTTCTTCACGAACACGGGATGTATGAAACCTGTTTCTAAGAAGCACTGTTCCTGAGTTTTGCTATCCATATTTGTAGGGTGATTGGTTTCTTTCATAGGTTATAATTATCGCCTATGAAGTTAAAGAAGTCCATCCATGCATTACTCAAAAGGGGTATAAAATCAATTGGTTAAATTGAAGATGAGACTATTTGTAAAAATAGCTCCTAGAATTTTGGGAATTCAGGTTGTCTTTGACGGTAAGAAATTTCTTGTCCGGCGTATTGAATCCTTATCTGGAAATTTTGCCTTGAACTTCTTCGCTTAATCGTTGACTGTTTTTTCCTGAATGTCTTATCGGATAAAGGATATTCATTGCAAGTTTGATGCCCTCCGGATATTCAATTGACTGATTAACGTCGGGCTGTATTCGGTTCTACCTAAGCATTCCTAAGGAGTTCGCACAAGAGTAATTTTGGTGACGACGATGGATAGGTAACAATGCAGCTTGTATATTCATCTTGCAAGTGCCTTAGGTTTTAGCTGCCGCATCTGGCCCTATAGTCTTAGAGGCTTTTGCAGCGGTAGTTTTTGCCGATAAAGATTCGCGTAGATATCAGCTCCCGCGATACGATTGCCGGATAAATAAGGAAGCTGCCCTTACCAGTTTGTTTTTACAATGAATGGTGCTGATATAGCCGATGCCATCACCAAGAATAGAATCCATTTCTGACCAACCGAGAGCGTTCTTCCGAACATGTCAGTGAATCTAAATTAGATCGTTAGTGTGACTCAGGTCAGGGGTTGCCGAAGCTCTCGTTTAGAAATCTGTTGGCTTTTGCACGTAGATCGGATTTTTTTACGCGACGCCTGTCTGAAAAGAGATCGGCCTGTGTTAAATCACACAGGCCAACCAAGAATTCTGGTGCCTTCGATGAGACTCGAACTCATACGACTTTCGTCACCACCCCCTCAAGATGGCGTGTCTACCAATTTCACCACGAAGGCTTTATTTATCGAATCTGATCTCCATCAGCTCCGGAAGATCGATATTCTACTGCGGAATTTGATTTTTTGCAGGAGTATTAGTGGGTTCACTGCTCTTTTCCGTTGCCGGAGTTGTAACAGGAGCTTTCTGTTCAACCACTGTGCTCAGAACACCGCCGGCTGCAGGCGCTTTGCGGACAGTCTGACCGCCGAAAGTTAAAGCCAGTGTCGCGCAGAAGAAAATTGTCGAGGCAATCGCAGTCGAGCGAGATAAAAAGTTTGCACTGCCGGTCGCACCGAATAAAGAACCGGAAGCGCCGCCGCCAAACGCCGCACCCATGTCGGCACCTTTACCATGCTGAAGAAGAACCAGCACGATAATCGCTAAAGCAGACATTACCTGCAGCACTACAGCGATCGTAATCAATAATTGCATAATAAGTTTCCGTTTAAATCATGTCAGAACCGCAAGCGGCCTGAGCTATTTCATAAAATTCATTGGCTTTCAGCGAAGCCCCGCCAATTAAGCCTCCGTCAATATCATTGCACGCGAACAGTTCTTTCGCGTTCGAAGGCTTTACGGAACCGCCGTATAAAATACGCAGCGCTTCCGCGGCACGCGAATCACGCGATTCTACACTATCCCTGAGCGCAGCGTGCACAACTTCAGCTTGCTGAGGTGTCGCGGTTTTACCAGTACCGATCGCCCAAACAGGCTCATAAGCGAGCGCACCCGAGGCTAAAGCTTCAGCGCCGATCACGTCCAGAACCGCGTTAAGCTGAGACAAAACAACGTCAGAAGTTCTTCCGGCCTCTCTTTCTTCCAGTGTTTCGCCAACACAGACAATCGGACGCAGTCCATACTGAACGGCCATCTTTGCCTTGGCCGCAACGATCTCATTGGTTTCTCCAAGACCGTGACGACGCTCGGAATGACCGACAATAACCCAGGGACATCCGATATCTCTCAGCATCGCGGCGCTGACTTCACCGGTGAACGCGCCGTTCTCGTGCGCAGAACAGTCCTGAGCACCCGTGTTGATCATAAGCGCCGAAGTCAGGAAACTCTGCTGAAGTTCATTGAGATAAACAAAGGGAGAACACACAACCAACTCCGTGTCTAACGGAGAAAAAGCTGAAAATTCCTGCACCCATTTACGATTCGCTTCAAGGGAACCGTTCATTTTCCAATTCGCTACAACCAAATTTCTGCGCATCCGGGAACTCCGAACTGATTAATAATCGGACTATTTTAGTTGACTCGAGGAAAAAACTAAACCGCTTTAATCGGAATTTGTTTTACAGCACTTTGCTGAAGCCCGGCTTCCTTGCGCATAAGCCATTTACGGGAAGAACCGCTCTGATTGAATCCAACAGTTCTGCCGCGAGATTCAATTCTCTGCTGCAGGCCGGCTGCAAAAAATGAAGGATCGTCCGTAAGATTCGGCTTCTTATCGTAAAGCTGGTAATCACCTCGATAACAAAGCGGCGTCAAATTCGGCATAATGACATTGGCCCCGTGTTCAATCCCCTTCTCTCGCCCTTCCGGATCAAGAACCTGAAGCGCAGTGGCCGCGGCAACGTTGATATTGCCGAGAACCAGCCGAGTGACTGCAATCATGTTCAGTGTCAGACGAAATAATTGCTTAGCCTCCATCTGTCCGATCTCTTTCAGATCCGCCCCTTCACTCATCAGGTACGGACCCATACCGATCATGTCGGCGTCAATTTTTTGAAAAAGACGAATGTCCGCACAAAGATCATGCAGCGTCTGACCCGGAATCCCGATCATAACGCCTGTGCCAACCTGATAGCCGCATTCTCTCAGCCACTGCAGACACTGCAGGCGATGCTCAAGATGCTTGTTCTTCTTCTTTGGCGTGTGATGAAGAAAATCAAAGAGCTCATGATTTGAGGTTTCAAAGCGGGCCAGATAGCGCAGATTATCTCTGTTGCCGCTGCTTTGAGCCCAGTATTCGTAAACTTCCTTCGTCTGATCTCCAAGAGAAAGCGTTATACCAACGCCGTTCGGCAGCTGCTCGCTTATCGTTTCAGCATGTATCGCGCGAAGTGCATCCGCGATAAATTCAATAAATTTAGGATCGTTTCTCTCTCCCGCCTGAAGACAGATGCTGCCGTAGCCGTGATCAGCCGCAAATTTGGCGCAGCCGACAATCTCCTCCTTTGTCATTTCAAAGCGAGGAACCGAATGATTGTCTTTGCGAATACCGCAATAGCGGCAATCCGAAGTGCAGACATTTGATACTTCTATCAGGCCGCGGTAATAGACGTTGCTGCCCATCAGTTCAGTTGTCCGCTCGTATGCGGCTTTCTGAAGCGCTCGGCAGTCCTGTTCGTCTTTCAGGCCTAAAAGATAAACAATCTCTTCATCCGAAAAAACAGTTTGTTTGAGAAGAGTTTCTAAACTTTTCATATCTTTTCTTTCATCTGCTCGTTCCGCTCAGCTCAGTAAACTTATCACCGGACGACACGATTGATTTACTTTAGGATTGCAATATCTGCAAATATAACGCAAATGATTTAATTTTTGGTAAGTGTTGAATTATAAAAATCCCGATGAAATGTTCGTTCCACCGGGATTATCTTTTAAAGGATCAATTAGCCTTTGATAACGTCAGGACTTTCATTTTCCTGCTGTTCCGCTTTTTCTTCCTTGACGGGCTTTTCAAGCAAAGCCTTCATGGAAAGACGGATACGGCCTTTTTCATCCATTTCCAGTACCTTAACGCGGACAACCTGACCTTCCTTTAGATAATCGCCAACCTGGTTGACACGCTCATGGGCGATCTGGCTGATATGAAGCAGTCCGTCTCTTCCTGGCAGTACCTGAACAATGGCGCCGAAATCGAGAAGTTTCTGAACTGTGCCTTCATAAACCTTACCAACTTCAACTTCAGCAGTAATCTCTTCGATTCTGCGGCGGGCTTCCTGGCCGGCAGCCTGATCAACAGAAGCAATGGTCACAGAACCGTCGTCTTCAATGTTGATTGTTGTTCCAGTTTCTTCGGTCAGCGCGCGGATCACGGCACCGCCCTTACCGATCACGTCACGAATCTTCTCGGGGTTGATCTTGAAGCTGATCAGACGAGGAGCGTATGGAGAAAGCTCTGTCTTCGGAGCGGAGAGCGCTTCATGCATCTTAGAAAGAATATGCATACGGCCTTCTTTAGCCTGAGCCAAAGCGACCTGCATAATTTCCTTGTTGATACCTTCAATCTTGATATCCATCTGCAGAGCGGTCACGCCGTGATCCGTACCGGCAACCTTAAAGTCCATATCGCCAAGGTGGTCTTCATCACCAAGAATATCGGTCAGAACTGCAAACTTATTGCCTTCCTTAATAAGACCCATTGCGACGCCGGCAACGAAATCGCTCAGCGGAACACCGGCGTCCATCAGAGAGAGGCAACCGCCGCAGACGCTGGCCATAGAAGAAGAACCGTTGGATTCGCAGATTTCGCTAACAACACGCATGGTGTACTGGAAATCTTCTTCCTTAGGAAGAACGGCAAGAAGAGCACGTTTTGCAAGACGTCCGTGGCCGATTTCACGGCGCTTCGGAGAACCGACGCGGCCGGTTTCACCGGTAGCAAACGGAGGCATGTTGTAGTGAAGCATGAAGCGTTCACGCTGTTCGCCGGTCAGACTGTCAACAACCTGTTCGTCCTGCTTTGTACCGAGCGTAGTGACAACAAGCGCCTGGGTTTCACCGCGGGTAAAGAGCGCAGAACCATGAGCGCGCGGAAGAACTCCGGTACGAATTTCAATCGGACGTACAGTGCGGGTATCACGGCCGTCAATACGAGGTTCACCGTTAAGGATCTTACCGCGGACGTGCTGAGCTTCCATCTCAAAGAGGATGTTGTTGACTTCGTTTTCTCCGATTTCGCTAAGCTCGCCGGCCTCAACAGCCGCATCAACCTTCGCGTTAACATCTTCATATACCGCACGCAGGCATTCGTTTCTATCCTGCTTGCTTCTGTGTTCAAACGCTTCATGAATGCGGTTGCCGACGATTTCGGTAATGAGGGCGACGAGTTTCGGATCTCTCGGAGCAGGCTGCCAATCCCACAGCGGTTTGCCGCCTTCTTCCACCAGTTCGTCAATCGCGTCGATAACGACCTGCATCTTCTCGTGACCAAACATAACGGCGCCGAGCATGACTTCTTCAGAGAGCTGATCCGCTTCGGATTCCACCATCAGAACGGCTCTTTCAGTACCCGCGACAACCAAGTCCAGCTTGGAGTCCTTCATCTGAGAAAGATTCGGGCAGAGAACATACTCATTATTGATATAACCGACGCGCGCGGCCGCGATCGGTCCGTTGAAGGGGACGCCGGAAACAGCGAGCGCTGCAGAAGCCGCAATCATGGAAGGAATATCCGGATCAACTTCAGGATTTACGGAAAGAACATGAATAATGATCTGTACTTCGTTAAAGAAGCCTTCCGGAAAGAGCGGACGAATCGGACGGTCGATCAGACGGGAAGTCAAAGTTTCTTTTTCGCTCGGACGGCCTTCACGTTTAAAGAAGCCGCCGGGGATTTTTCCCGCAGCATAGGTTTTTTCAATGTAATCGACTGTCAGAGGGAAGAAATCCTGTCCAGGTTTGATTTCTTTTTTTGCAACTACGGTTGCAAGCACCACGGTGTCATCCATGTCGCAGAGAACTGCGCCTGTGGCCTGACGAGCGATTTCACCGGTTTCAAGGCGAACCTTATGGTCGCCGTACTGAAAAGATTTAACTACTTTGTTAAACATCGTCATGACGATTTTTCCTTTTTTACTCCCCGGCACATTGCGGTATCTACGACTCGGCGGCTAAGCCGCCTTACGTACATACAGCAACGCGCCCGAGGCAAACAATAATTCAGCAATACAAACAAACACAGCGGTCCACGGCTATGACGCCGAAGACCGCTGCCAAAATCACCCTACCGACAAAATTACTTGCGCAGACCGAGAGATTCGATCAGAGCTTTATAACCGTCGAGGTTTGTTCTCTTGAGATAATCAAGAAGTTTACGACGGCGAGAGACCATCTTCAGAAGGCCGCGACGGCTGTGATGATCTTTCGGGTTGGCTTTGAAGTGCTCAGTGAGTTCGTTGATACGAGCTGTCAGGAGAGCAACCTGAACCTGAGAGGAACCGGTGTCACCCTGAGACTGGGCGTACTTCGCAATGATTTCAGCTTTCTGTGCAGTAGACTGTGCCATTTTAAAATTTCCTTTGCCTTTTAGGCGTTACGTGCGATCCCGCTGGAAATACATCGGGACGTGTTTAAAAACGAACATGAATTATATAGGAAAATCCCGATCTTCCCGTTAAAAACAAATAAAAATCTTACCTTTATTTACTTTAGACAATCATTTGGTGCGTGCCGCCAATTCATCTAGGAGGTAATAAAGCTCTGTTTTAATCCTAAATTCAAAGCATTCAGCCGGTCTCGAGGTCCTCTTCCGTATAGAACCATTACGAGCTGAATTAAGACTAATCAGACTCTAATCAATATCCGAAACTTTTCCATACTCAGCCGCGGCAGACCTAAAAGTGAAAACGGGCGTTAATACGCCCGTCCGAAACAAAAAGAAAATTAAGGAGTCGGTTCCTGACCGAACTGCGGATTGGTTCTCTCCGCCTGATTCGTGAGCTTATTCAGCGCGTCAAGGTAAGCTTTAGCACTCGCGGCAAGAATATCCGGGTCTGAACCGTTGCCGTTCACAACTCGTCCGCCTAAAGTCAGTCTGACAGTAACTTCGCCCTGAGACTCCGCTCCGCTCGTCAGCGCGTTGATCGAGAAAAGAAGCAGCTCTGCCCCGCTCTTGGCGCAGCTTTCAATTGCTCTGAAAGTCGCATCAACCGGACCGTTGCCGTCTGCTCTTCCGACCCGCTCTTCGCCGTGGTCCATGTAAACAACCTCCGCCTGAGGACGCTGTCCTGTCTCACTCGACTGTTTCAGTGAAACAAAATGAATCGCCTGCTGCACTACATTGCGTGTATCAAAGAGCGACTGAATGTCTTCATCAAAAATTTCAGACTTGCGGTCTGCCAGATCTTTAAAGCGTGCGAACGCTTCATCAATCTCTGTTTCACTCTTGGTCGGAATTGCTAGTTCACGAACTCGCTGACGGAAAGCAGAACGCCCAGAGAGTTTTCCCAGCACCATACGGTTGCTCTTCCAACCGACAGACTCCGGAGTCATGATTTCATAAGTTTCTTTGCTCTTTAATACACCGTCCTGATGGATACCGGAGGCATGAGCAAAGGCGTTGGCGCCCACAATCGCTTTATTAGGCTGAATCGGGAAGCCGGTAATGGAAGAAACCAGTTTGGAAGCCGGGACTAACTGCTGGGTATTAATGTCCACGCCGAGGTTAAAGTAGTCGTTGCGGGTCTTGACCGCCATAACGAGCTCTTCCAGCGCGCAGTTGCCGGCTCTTTCTCCCAAACCGTTAATCGAGCATTCCACCTGACGGGCGCCGCCGTGGATGACGCCGGAGAGCGAATTGGCAAGCGCAAGTCCTAGGTCATTATGACAGTGCACCGACCAGACGGCCTGATCCGCGTTATAAACATGCTCGCGCAGATCTTTAATGAAATGTCCGAACTGAGACGGAAGCGCATAGCCGACCGTGTCCGGAATATTGATCGTGGTCGCGCCTTCGCGGATCGCAGCTTCAATGATGCGATACAGGAATTCCAGCTCTGATCTCGAAGCGTCTTCACAGGAAAACTCAATATCGTCCGTATATTCTTTTGCGACACGAATCGCTTCAACCGCACGCGCGATAACCTGCTCAGGCGTCATCTGGAGTTTCTTCTCCATATGCAGCGTAGAAGTCGCGATGAACGTATGGATACGTCTTCTCGGAGCTGCGGCAATCGCCTCGCCCGCTTTGCGGACGTCTTCGACTTTTGCTCGCGCGAGCGAGCAGACCGTAGAATTGCGAATCGATTTTGCAATCGCGCAGACCGCTTCGAAATCTCCCGGTGAAGCGGCCGCGAAACCGGCCTCAATGACATCCACTCCCAAAAATTCCAGTTTTTTGGCGATTCTCAGTTTGTCCGAAGCGCTCATGCCGGCTCCGGGACTCTGTTCTCCGTCGCGCAGAGTGGTATCAAAAATAATGAGTTTATCGCGTACTTTGTTCATTTTTATTTCTCTTTAGGTTTTGGCCCGTAACCTATTAAGTATAGAGGTCAAAGACTTTCGCACCAAGTTTTTTGCCATTGTTTTACCGCAGAGAACAAGAAAAAAGCCCGGACAATGCCGGGCGGAATTATGCGGATCTACAGCTTAGTGCTGCTCATCCTCTGGTTCGTCAAAATCAATATCGGAACGCTGAGGAATGACCGGGTTGGGCTGTCCGGTGTACCAGAGATAGAACTGATAAACAAAACCGGAAAGCGCGTACAGGCAGAAGAGGATAAAGACCATCAAGGCCGGATCCGTCGACAGGATAAAGAGCAGAATCACGGCGGCGATCAGAACCCAGAAAGGCACGCTTTTGCCGTAATGGAAGCTCTTGCCGGAATAGAACGGCGCATTGCAGACCATGGTAAGACCTGCATAAACCGTAATAATCATGGCAAGCCAAGGCAGCCAGTCACTGTTCACCGGCATTCTCTGATCCACAGCGAGCCAGACAAAACCTGCGACCAACGCCGCGGCCGCCGGAGAAGGCAGTCCCTGGAAGAAGCTCTTATCCACTACGCCGATGTTCGTGTTAAAGCGCGCAAGACGAAGTGCTGCGCCCGCGCAATACACAAACGCCGCGGCCCAGCCGAGTCGTCCGAGATCGTGAAGCGCCCACTGATAAACCACCATCGCAGGCGCCATACCGAACGCGCACATATCGGCGAGCGAGTCAAACTGCTCGCCAAATGAACTCTGAGTATGTGTGAGACGCGCGACACGGCCGTCGCAGCCGTCCAGAATCATGGAGACGAAAATCGCGATCGCTGCCTTCTCGAAGTCGCCCGCCATAGCGATCACAACCGCATAGAAACCGGAGAAAAGACTTGAGAGCGTAAAAAGATTCGGCAGTAAATAAATGCTTTTTTTACGAACCGTTTCAATTCTCTCTTTCACAAGAGCCTGCGGCGTTACGCGAGGACGCGGTTTGAAGTTTCTTCTGAGCGCCGGTCTGTTTTTATTTTGAATTGCCATTGGAGCATCTCCGGTTATTTGACTTCCGGCTCTGCAGTCGGTGTCATCTGTTCAGCAGTCTGAACTTCAGCTTCTGCGGCGGCAGGAGCATTCAACTCAGGAGCTTCTTCCGAAGACTCCGGCTTCTGAGGGTTCAAAAGCGCAAGAACGGTATCGGCGGCACGAACTTTCTGACCGACAAAAACCAAAACTTCCGCGTCTGTCGGAACATAAATATCCACACGAGAACCGAAGCGGATAAAACCGAAGCGCTCGCCTCTTGTCACTTCCTGACCGATATGCAGATGGCAGACGATGCGTCGGGCGATCAGCCCGGCGATCTGCACGCATGTGATCACAGGGCCTTCGTCAGACTGGATCACAATCGCATTACGTTCGTTTTCGCTGCTGGCCTTGTCAAGATCGGCGTTGAGGAATTTGCCGGGCTTGTAGTAGATCGCTTCAACCTTTCCGCCGATCGGGCTGCGGTTGGAGTGAATATTAAAGACATTCATAAAAGTCGAAATCAGGACTTCTTCCTTGCCTGTGTAAGGATTCTCGACCTTTTGAATCTTACAGATGCGGCCGTCGGCGCCCGCAAGCACGCTGTGCGGCGTCTGGCTGATCTCTCGCGGAGGATCGCGGAAGAACTGAATAACAAAAATCAGGATGACCCAAAAGATAAAGGAGATAAAGCCTCCGATGAGCCACCAAACTAACAGCGCAATGAATATGGCTGCACCGATAATGCCCCAACCTTCTTTAGCCAAGATGGGATATGAAGAATTTAATTTCAAGCCTTTCTCCTTTACTGGTTCAGGCAGCACTGCTCACGCAACATGCTGAGCGTGCCGTCTCAAGTGGCTATTTTAGCCAAAAAAAGCTTCTGTAAATGTTTACGATTAATGAGAACGCATTAAGGCGTTAATGGGGAGTCCACGGTCAGGGTCGCTGCAACCGACATGGAAAGCTTGGTTGAACCTGCTTCAAATGCCGGAGCCGCGACTTTTGCGTTCGCTGCCGCGCTCATATAAACGCCTCTAGCCATCACGCCTTCGGGGAATCCTCCGTCTGTAAATTCAAGTTTTTTGAATTTCAGGGACTGAGGCGCAAGCTTCATCGCAAGCGCCACGGATTCGGTCTGCTGATTCAGGGCCTGCACGGCCGCCTTTGAGAGATGATCCCGGGCGGACGATTTTGCTTCGTCGCTCATAGAGTACGAGACACCGTCTAAAGCAAGGCCGGACTGCTGCGCTAACTGCACGAGAGAACCTACTCCGTCTACATCTTCAGTCACCACGCGAATCGACTGTCTGGCTCTCCAACCTGCGATTTGGGGCGCCTCTCCTTTTTTCGGTTCGGTGTAAATCGCCTGGGTGTAGTAGCCGTCGTTTTCAATACGTACCATTGAAGAAAACTCTCGGATTGTCCCCTGAGCCTTTGCCATAGCCGCGTTAACCTTGCTTTGCGCATCCGCCAGATCATGCTCTTCGGCCTGCGCATAAAGGCGTATCGTAGCCAGATCATTTTTAAAACTCAGCTGAGCGGTCGCTGTGAGCATAATCTGCGCGTCTTTGCCCTCAGGCTGCAGATTGAATTCTTCAGCAGAGCTTGTGACGGCCGCAGCTGCCATAACCGTCGCGGCAACAACAGATTTAAACATTGTTCAGCCTCCTTTATACAAATCGTTTCATCAAAGTCCGGTTAAACTAGCACATCACTTATCACTTATGAGTCCATCGGTAACTATTTCCGGTATACCGCTAATAAATTTGAATAACGTATATACCGAAATTATGTGCTTTTCCTAGTTTAGACTCACATACGAATGGCAATTAGACACGGCAATTTTCGCCAAACCTGCACAATCGTCGTCATAATTGTCCAATCTCTTGATATCATCCATGAGAAATGTTTAGTTAACGACTCGTAAAAAGGACAAATGCGGCGGAAAGCTCAGATATTAGGAAAACTACCTTAATAACAATTACTAATACTCTTAAATCGCCTCTGCGCCTAGAATGCCTGTACAGGAGAAAAAGAATGGTTATGCGAGCCGCAGTTTTTGGTGGTGCCGGTTTTATCGGTACAAACTTGGTCTATCGGTTGATAGATAACGGCTGTCAAGTTTTTAATTTTGACAACCTTTCCGGATTAGGAAATCTGCTGAATATTGCCGAGCTCATGCAGCAAAGCAATCATAGTTTTGCGCGCTGCGATGTGACAAACTCCGAAGAGATTCGTCAGTCGCTGCTCATGGCCGCGCCCGATACGATCTTTTTCTGCATTACTCCGAAAAAGCTGGACAGCAGCAATGCGCTCGAGCCCTTTGAATGCTTTCTAAAGACACTTAAAAACTGGCGGGAAACCTTTGCCGATCGTGTTCTTCCGGTCAGCAAGATTGTGATCGTGATTTCTGAGTTCCACAAATCTCAGAAACAGCTGAAAAAGGTCTATGACGACATTAAAGCGGTTATTGATCAGTATGTCGCCGAGGGCCTGCCGGTCACATCTCTTTTTGTACCGATTGCTTTCGGGCCTTTTCAGCAGCCCGACAGCCCGATTCCGCTCATCATCTATCGCGCGATCGAAGGCGAGACGATTCCGGTCATGTATCCGGAAGAGCCGGCCGGAGATCTGGTCTACGTCAAGGATGTCGCGGAGGCCTGTCTTTTAGTTGAAGACCGCGGTCAAATCGGCGTTCATTACGAGATGGAGGGAACTCAGCCCTCTTTCACAAATATCGAAGCGGCCGACTGTATCTGTTCAGTGCTGAATAAATACCTTCCTCCGCCGGTGGGACGCTACCAGGCACTCATCGAGGAGATCGCCGCGGATACACCGCCTGCTCCTGAAATTCCGAAGAATGAAGCGAGTCTGGATAGACTCGGTCACCTTACTAAAACACCGCTGAGCGAAGGGCTTTCTGCCACAGTCAAGTGGTACTTGGATAATGATCGCTGGTACAGCCAGTCGAATACAAGGTTCTTCTATCTCTGGCAAAACCCGGAAAACGTTTTATCGTCATAAAACTTAAGGCCTGGAAAATTTTCCTCAGGCCTTTTGTCTGTTTTGTGCAGCGGATTACTTGATCTTGTTGGTTTTAGACCAGCGCTCCTCTTCGTCCTCCCCAAGGAAAACACTCTGGATGCTTGCCGCCTTCATGCTCGGCACAAAATCAAGACCCGGCTGAACCAGATTTTGGAATCTCGGATCGCTTGTAATCTCCAGGATGGACCAGCGAACCGCCTTATCCAGCCCTGCGGCTAAACGGCGGCATCCGTCCTGCATGTTTTTAAGGGAATCCGTAGGCACGTTGTAGACAACCGCCGCTTTCATGGAGGAGCCGTTTGAAGAGAAGAGCTCCATATTGATTCGCCAAGCCAGCATCGTCGGCTCAGCTTGAATCTTGACTGAATCGATCAGGTTGTAGATTTTGACCTTCGGTTTGTCCTGATTCAAAGCGCCGCCGTTTTTCAGGTCCGCCATAAAGGCGTTTTTCCAATAAGCGGCAAACGCATCATTGAGGTTTTTATATTTTTCTTCCCCCGGGATCGGAAAAATCGTTCCTGCGCAGTCAAGATCCATCGCTTTAGCTACTCGAACTTCCGCCACCGCGACATCTTCGGCCTGAAGACGTTTAACACTTCGCGCGTTCTGCGCGTTAGGCTCGTAGGCGTTGGTTACATAAGGCTCAGGCGTACTGCAGCCGCTGAGCAGCACCGCGCTGAGAGACGATAAGAGCAAACAAATCCTGAATCGATTAAGCATAGACAATTGAACATCACGGGTTTAAGACGCCTCTATTGTACGAGCAAAAGATGAATTTCTTTCTTCCGGAGGTTTATGGACGCAAATTGGAGAACGGAGCGTATAAGTCTGCAGGCTTTCCACTAAACTCATTGGAAAGAACTCAAAAGAGGAGACTAAAAAAATGATTTTTGCCTGGTACCGCTACTGCTTTAAAAAATATTTTTCCGGCGGCGGCAGAGCTTCCAGAAAAGAGTATTGGAGTTTTACTCTGATCAATGCCGCGATATTCATACTCTTCTGGCTGATCTCCCGAGTGGTGGACGCGCCCGCGGATCCTGCGGCAGTCGGACAGGCCGATGCGCTTCCGGAAGATCCGGTGCTTTCAATTCTCTTCGGAACGCTTTATCTGATTTTTATTCTGGCGATCTTAATACCGTCATTTGCCGTCACAATGCGCAGACTGCACGACAGAAATCACAGCGCATTATGGATTCTGGCTCAGTTTATTCCGGTACTGAACCTCGTTGTACTGATTATGCTTTTACTGCCCTCCAGCCCGCGTCCGAACGCATACGGGCTGAGAGCGCCGAGAACACCCGATGATATTGTTCCGAATATCGCGCAAAACATTTACGGTCCCTACGGTCAAGTGGTATACACTTCCGACAGTAACAATCCGTATGAACCGACACGGCAAACCACTTCACAAGGAACACCTATGGCACAGCAAAACTCGGGCGAAGTTCAGACCAACAGTGCAAACCATCGTCCCATGAAAGCGGATGAATCCGGAATTGTCTCTCTTCTCAAAGGACTTTCCGGTGCGAAGGCTCAGGCAAAATCGCCTGAAGCCGCACACGAAACCGTCTTAGACGAGATCATGAAAGAAGATCTGCCCAATGCGGATACTCAGGCGGGTATCGCTGTCGAGCCCGCTGCAGATAAGTCGAACCATCGTCCGATGACGCCGCAGCAGTCCGATCTGGTCGGTTTTCTGAATCAGATTTCTAAAAGCTGACAACAGCATCTAAGAAGCGGCGGCTACTCTTCCGGATAGACTTCTTCGTCATGTCTTCTGGCGGTGGATCCGAAAATAATCCGCATCGCTTCCTTCAGGTTGTCGACACCGACAATTTCCACGCCCGGGATATCCTGGGCTTTATTTTTAAGGGGGACAATCAGGCGGCTGAATCCGAGTTTAGCTGCCTCACGGATTCTCTCCTGTCCTCTTGCGACCGGTCTGATTTCCCCGCCCAGACCGACTTCTCCGAAGATCGCCGTTTTGCTGCTTACAGGACGATTGCACATAGAAGAAACAATGGCCGTCAGTACAGCCAAATCGCTTGCGGTTTCCGTGATTTTTATACCGCCGACTGCGTTTAAAAACACGTCCTGATCATACGTCGGCAGGTTCACATGCCTGTGCAGGATGGCAAGAAGCATTGTCAGGCGCTGCCCGTCCGTCCCTACTGTCAGTCGTTTCGGATTAGGTAGCATGGATTTATCCACGAGTGCCTGAATCTCAATCAGAATCGGCCTTGTCCCTTCCAAATTAATAAATGTGACGCTGCCGGGGACACCTTCGCGCCGCTCAGCGAGAAACAGAGCGGAAGGATTGCGCACGCCTCTGAGTCCTTTATCCGTCATCCCGAAAACTCCGATCTCATTGACCGAACCGAAGCGGTTTTTACAGGCCCTGAGGATGCGGTAGTTGGACTCTGGATCACCCTCGAAATACAGTACCGTGTCGACCATATGTTCAAGCACACGGGGACCTGCCATTGCGCCTTCCTTAGTGACATGACCGACAAAAATCACACCGATGCCTTTTCTTTTGGCGATTCGAGTCAGTCTCGCCGCGCATTCCTTTACCTGAGAGACTGATCCCGGAGCTGCCGACAACTCTTCAGAAAACAGCGTCTGAATGGAATCGATAACAACCCACTGCGGAGAGACATCATCAATGACGGCTTCAATTTTTTCCAATTGAATTTCACTGATAAATTTCAAACCTTTGGTACTGACTTCCAAACGCTGAGCTCTGAGCGCGACCTGTGTCGGACTTTCTTCGCCGCTCGCATAAAGACAGACTTGGCCCAGAGCGACCATCTTGCACATTGACTGCAGCAGCAGTGTTGATTTACCGATACCCGGATCTCCGCCGATAAGAACGACTGAGCCGGGAACAAAGCCGCCTCCGAGCGCTCGCTCGAGTTCGGCGAATCCGATCAGAATCCGCGGTGACTCTTTGGCTTCAATCTCCGACAAGTCAACGATATCAGAGGTGCCCGCAAGAGAAGCTCTGCCTCTGCCCGCGGTCGAAGAAGCCGACTTCGATTCCGCTCTGGCGAATCGATTGGTGCTTTCAGCCTCGATACGAAATTCTTTCATTGTGTTGTAGGCCTTACAGGACGGGCACTGACCGAACCACTTAGGAGCGTCATAACCGCACTCTGAGCAGACCCAGGCGGTTTTGGTTTTTGATTTTGAAGCCATAATCTTTAAAAAAACGTTTTACGCATTTTAGTCATTCTATTGTAGGCAATTGTGCGACAATTGATGTCCTTAAAATTAATAGCAGATCCCAAATTGCTGTACCATTCACAGTCCGAAGATGCTGAGAGTAGAATTCAGGACAATATCTCTACCAAGCATACCGATGAAGCCAGTAAAGATCTCATTTTCAGACCGGTTCAGCTCTACGCTGCAGCCGATTTTTCTGCTGTGCTTGGATTATGTCTCCATTATTGCGGCGGAAGCTTTTGCCGTTTTATTCCGTGAATGCGTTTTAGTGCTTCTTGATCGTGAATATGACGCCTTTGACATTGAAGATCTGGATTTTTACGTCCTTATTCCTCTGGTATTTCTCGTCTTCCTTCACTGGGGACGTACTTATATTCGGCTGCTTTCCATCGGAGAAATGGTACGCAGAACTTTTTATTCTGTGCTCTACGCCATTATCGCTTCGATTGTGGTTTTATTCCTCGCCGGCAAAGCGCCGGTTATTTCCCGACTCTTTATTACCTTCTTAGGCATTTTTGTTTTCATTTTTGTCTGCTTTGCCCGCTTGGTTTGGCGTTTTATCTGCAATCGATGGGATCTGCTTTTGGAGCCGACCATCCTCATCGGTTCGGATCAAACAGCACGCAGACTCTTAAACTATACGGCGAGCAACTCTTTCTTCGGAATTAAGGTTGTCGGAATTATCGATGACAGTCCAAAAGGTAAAGCGCTTGAAGGAAAGTTTCCGCTCCTCGGACCTCTTGCCGAGGCCCAGGAGATCGTTAGGAAAACGAAAGTCCAGAATGTCCTCGTGCTTGCCCCCAACATGAAATCGCAGAGGCTGCACAGTTTAATGGACAGTCTCTTCCCCTACGTAAAAAACATCTCGTTTGTTCCCAGTACTGAGGACATGCCTGTTTCCAACATGGAGATCCATCGACTCTACTCGGAGAACATGGTTGTTATTTCGGTAAAGAACAACCTCTCGAGATGGTACAACCAGGTTTTTAAACGGGCATTTGACTTCTTAGCGGCGCTTTTCGGCACTTTATTGATCTCGCCTTTCTTAGCGGCAATAGCGCTCATTATTGTCTGCACAAGTCCCGGGCCTGCGATATATGCTCATCGCCGTGTCGGAAAAAACGGGAAGCACTTTAACTGCTACAAGTTCCGTTCAATGGTACAGAATGCGGATGAGCAGTTAAAACAATATCTGGCAGCCAATCCTAAAGCGGCAAAAGAATGGGCTGAAACACAGAAACTCAAACATGACCCGCGTGTTACAAAAATCGGCGCGTTTCTGCGCAGAACTTCTCTGGATGAGCTACCGCAGCTCTTTAATGTCATTATCGGGCAAATGAGTCTGGTGGGACCAAGACCGATTGTTGACTCCGAAATTCCAAAGTATGGTGAGTTCTTCTCTGACTACAAGATGGTTCGTCCCGGAATGACAGGTCTATGGCAGACAAGCGGCAGAAGCGACACCTCTTACGATAGACGGGTCCGGCTTGATGCATGGTATGTACGCAACTGGAACATTTGGCTTGACATCAGTCTTATTGTTAAGACAATAAGGGTTCTTCTCAGTTCTAAAAACGGGGCATATTAACCAGTCATGAGAATTCTTGTCACCGGCGGCTGCGGCTTCATCGGCTCTACTTTTATCCTTCAGCAGCTCAGTCTTGGAAGAACCGTTCTTAACCTTGATGTTCTTTCCTACGCTGGAAATCCTGAAAATTTATATTCGGCCGCCTGCTCTCCAAATTATTATTTTGCGCACGGCGATATCGGCGATCGAGTTCTGGTTTCCGGACTGCTTCAGGAATTTCGTCCGGACGCAGTTGTCAATTTCGCCGCTGAAACGCATGTAGACCGCTCTATAGTCGATCCGACACCCTTTTTTAAAACCAATGCGTACGGAACAGCGTCGCTTTTGATCGAAACACTAAACTGGTGGAAGAATTTGTCAAAAGCACAGCGGGAATCGTTTCGTTTCCTGCACATTTCCACGGACGAAGTATTTGGCTCGCTCTCTGATGATGAAGCGGCTTTTTCTGAGGAAAGTCCATATCGCCCGAGAAGTCCTTATTCCGCTTCAAAAGCCGCCGCAGATTTTTATGTTCGTTCTTTCCATGAAACATATGGCCTGCCGACTTTAATCACAAACTGCTCGAATAATTACGGACCGCGCCAGTATCCTGAGAAATTCATACCGCTGCTAATCATCAATGCACTGCAGGGAAAACGGCTGCCCATTTATGGAAACGGAGCCAATATTCGGGACTGGCTCTACGTTGAAGACCACTGTCAGGCGATTGACACGGTTCTGACCCGTTCTCGTCCCGGAGAAACCTACAATATCGGCGGCAATTGCGAAAAAAGCAATCTGGACATAGCGTACGCAGTGACAGGTATGCTTGATGAAATCAAGCCAAGAGCAGACGGAAAGTCTTACAGCGATCAAATTGCTTTCGTTAAAGACCGTCCGGGACATGATTTTCGTTATGCGATAAATGCGGAAAAAATCCGTCGTGACTTTGGTTGGAAACCGACGCATTCCTTGGCTTCCGGTCTTCACGACACCATCAGCTGGTATCTCGCCAATGACGGCTGGCTTGAGACCATTCAAAGCCGTTCATACAAAGATTGGTATGAACTGAATTACGCCGAACCTCGCTTTGAGGATGAGAAATGAACGTCATTGCTTCAGACCTTTCCGGAGTATTGGAAATAAGGCCGAAGGTATTTTCGGACGAACGAGGCTTTTTTGTTGAAACCTGGCAGTCGGAGCACTATTGCTCGCTTGGGCTTCCCGAAAGATTCGTTCAGGACAATCACTCGTTTTCAGTCAAAGGAACACTGAGAGGACTGCATTTTCAAAAAAAGTTTCCGCAAGGTAAGCTGATTTACGCGGTCACCGGCGAAGTATTTGATGTCGTCGTAGACATTCGCAGAGATTCTCCGACGTTTGGTTCCTGGTGTTCTTTTCGGTTATCTGAGAAGCGATGCAATCAGCTGTGGATTCCGCCCGGATTTGCGCATGGATTTTTAACGCTCTCTCCTTCTGCGCACATTATCTATAAGTGCACGGATTTTTACCATCCTGAAGACGAAGGCAGCATCTGCTGGAATGACCCGACTCTGTCGATCAGCTGGCCTATTTGCGATTCTCCCCTTCTCAGCAAGAAGGATGCCGCAGCTCCGAGATTCAGTGAAGCCCTTAAATCACTATGAAAATTCTGATTACCGGCGCCAAAGGACTTCTTGGACAAGCGCTTGCTCAAGCTTTAAAAAACGAAAGACCGGTTTTAGCCGGCAGAGACGAGCTCGATGTCACAAACTTAGAGGACTTTAAAAAGTTCGCCTCTAAAGTTAAGCCGGATGTCATTCTCCATTGTGCTGCCATGACCGATGTCGACGCCTGCGAAACGGATAAAAGACAAGCATACCTCGTCAACGCCGTAGGATGCGGATACGCTGCAGCCGTCAGCCGTCTCGTTAAAGCAAGACTCATTTCCATCTCAACGGATTATGTCTTTGACGGGAAACAGTCCGAACCGTATGGAGAAGAAGATGCGGCAAACGGCGGAGATTCCGTATACGGACGTTCAAAATTTATCGGAGAGGAGTTCATTCGGGCGTTAAATCCCAAGCACGTTATTATTCGCACGGCGTGGCTGTACGGCCGCGGCGGAAAAAACTTTGTTGATTCCATGCTTTCACTTTCTCGGAAAGGAGTTCCTGAACTCAAAGTTGTTTCCGATCAGCGCGGAAATCCCACAAGCGCTGTCAGCGTTGCAGAAAAAATCCGAGAAATATTACAGCGGCCGGAAATTAAAGGAACTATTCATGTCACGAGCGAAGGTTCGGCAACTCGATATGAATTTGCTGAAGAAATTTTTAGACTTGCAAATATTTCGCAAAAGGTCGTTCCGTGCAGCTCTGAGCAGTTTCCGAGGCCGGCGCCCAGGCCAAACAGTTCTTGTCTGTCTAAGAACGCTCTTCGACGGTACGGTTTATCTCCTATGCCGGACTGGCGTTCGGAGCTCAAAGAGTACCTAACCTCCTTAAAGAAAGAGGATTAATAAATTTCCTGATTCTTTTCGTGTTTTTTTAATTCTGTAATTTCCTTTGGTTCAGTCCACAAGTAATTCTCGTTCAGCCAAGATTTTTCTGCATACGGAAATTTACATTGTATTCCTGCGATATCGAGCAGCATATATGAAAGCCAGTCGCCCCTGAACGGCCTCTTTTCCAAATCCTCAGCGATCAGCTTCACATCCGGTCGATTTGTCCAAAAGAGAAACGGTATTGTATATCCGCCTAACGTTGTTGAGGAATGCCCCATCAAATCATCACGACGGCCTGTCTCTGCGCCATGGTCGGATAAGTAAACCCAGGAAACAGGCTGTCCGGCTGAGTGCTCTTTTGTAATTTCAAAAGTCTTCGCGAGGATCCTATCCTGATACAGCATTGCCAGATCATATTGACTTTTCAGGAGCTGATTCCTCAAGCTTTGACCGTTATCCTTCAACATCTGTTTCACTTCATCATTTTCGTCCCAATTAGGTTTGAGATCATGTGGATATCTCAGAGAAAAATGAGGATGAAGTCCGATTAAATGCACAATAATGAGTGTTTTTCCATGTGCTTTTTCCAGTGCTGACGCCAATTCCGGAAGCACTTTTTCATCCATAGAAGCGCTTGAGCGGCCGCCTTTTCTGTTCAAACTGACGCTCTCATCGGAAAAAGTCTGATATTCCGCATGTATCGCCGTATCCTCCTGATTACTGATCCATACAATATGAAATCCGGCTTTCTTAAAAAAAGCCAGGGCATGACCGTGTTCAGGCAAAGGCGCAGGATCGAACTCAAGCATCGTATTAAATGCCGCTACCGTACTGAATCGAGTGGAGTACGCGATTTTTGCTTTGAGGAAATTTCTCTCGTTTTTATCAATCTCCTCTAAACGAGGCGTTGTCTTTCTGGAGTAGCCGTACAAACTCATGTCTTCGCGGTTCATGCTTTCGCCTATTACTAAGACAATCGTCTGCGGCTTATCTCCGGCTTGGGTAATGTATTTTTCTGCGGTGTTAAGGTACTTTTCGTTTTCCTTTTCAATATTTGCCCAGAAATCTTTTTGAATGCTTAACTGGTGATACAAGTCCATATACACGCAGATTGGAAACCTGTTGCGCCATGCATCCTGGTAAAAGGAGAAGCAGAAAAGAAGCAGAAGAAGAAACGCGACTCCGTCTAATATTTTGGAAACGACAGGCTTTGCAGCAAGCAATTTAACCAAAGCGTATACATAAACAGCGTACGCAAAAATGGCAAGACAAGTCCAAAGAACAATATCCTGCAGACTCGTTTGAATGTAGTCTGATGCTTCTTTTTGATTCGTGTTTGAGATGGACTCCACGATGAACCTCGAAGTAAGACTTGCATCATAGTTCTCGTAGAAATATCCCTGCAATCCGCAATAAGAAAAAACAATAAACGACAGAACGACTGCAGCAATAAAACTGAGTATGCGATGGACCTTTCTTCTTAAAAGAGCAGTGAGAAAGACAAACGGCAGAAAAAAGACAGAGATCTGCAGGCCTCTGACTAAACCGAGACAGCAGGAGGAAAAAATTAAACCTATTGCAACAGCGCCGAGCAAATAAAGCCCGATTAAGCCGCCATTACCTAATTTGTCGGCATTAGAAATTTCAGTCCTCCAACTCTCGCACCTCAACTCTTGAAAGGGCAATGATTAGTCTTGCTCAGATTGTATATGAATCCCTGCGAGACTATGCATCCAAACCATCTTTGTTAACAACTTATCCCCAAACAATTAGCTGTCAGAGATTTAGTGTAAAAACCTCTCCCTTTGGGGTTTCTGTCATACATATATCGCCGATGACAACCGACTCAAAATCATTGTCCATTTCTCATTTCGCTATTAAACCTTCTCTTACGATCAGTTCACTAAGCGCTCTCTGAGCACGTGCAATCTCGCCCATCTCAAGCTGTTCATTAGTGCAGGAGTCAGACCTTTGTAAAGTATCCCCATGCCATTTGTAGCAATCGTAAGAATTGCCGCCTTTTAAGGTCACGAGACCGGCATCTCCTATCGTAAATCCATTGTTATCCCAGGATATGAAGGAAACTGCGCCATCAGGTATTTTCTCTTTTGCAAAAAGATTTCTTCCCTTACTGATCCCCGATTTTGCACCCGTAGCCGCAGAAAGAAGCGTTGGAATTATGTCTCTATGCGAAGCCCATTTATCCGTGTTCGCAAGCTGTCTTGTTCCCGCATTAGGAATCCAGAAGATAATCGGAACTCCATAAACATGGTGCCAGTTACCTTCTACAATATATTTCAAACGAGCATTATGATCACCCGTAGCTGCGACAACTGTATTTTTCAGCCAGCCGTTTTTGTCTAAATTCAAGACAAATTTTCCTAAGTTGTCAGCCGCATACTGATACGTCTGCAAAAGCAAATTGTTTTGTTCTTCAGAGGAATCTCTCTTAATGTAATTCGGCAAAGCACTGGAATTGGTCCCCTGCACTGTTTCATTATCAGGAACTTTAAAAGGCGGGTGATTAGTGGTAGACAACATCATAATGAATACAGGCTGTTTGTCTTTTTCCGCTTTATCGAGAATATCCTCAGCATACTTGAACATCCACTTATCCCCAATTCCCCAAGGGCCAAGTTCGGCCTCAGGAAACTTATCGGATATAGCTGCACTTCCTATGACTTCATCGAATCCGAAATTTCTAAAGGTTTCGTTAATTTGTCGCCATGACTCTGGAGAACCTGTAAGAAATATTGTCTTATACCCCGCCTTCTTGAAGTCAAAAATCTGAGAAAACGTTAATTTGTTTCTTCCGTAAATACCTTGTGAAATAGGCGTGATAGGTGTGTCAAAAATAAGTCCTTCTAAAGAAGGGAAGGTCCCGTTCATGATACTGACGGCCTTCTTAAATACCACTGCAGACGATAATGCTTCTTCCAAACTTCCTAGTGTATTGTTGCCTTTCGACGGATTATGAGAAAGAAAGATGTCTGCGCTCATCGATTCCATAACAGCAAAAACAACATTAGGCTTATCAGAAGGGGCGACTGGTTCTTTTGATGCGGGTGTCAGCTTCTTCTCCGCTTCCTCTCTTGAGGTATAACCAAACTTATGCAGAGCCTGATTTGGATCGCCTGCGATCTGTGTATTTTTCCAAGCTTTTGTTGCTTCATATAATGCCGCAGCTCCATTGGGTACGCAGGAATTAATCAGGCTTATTTTGCTTACAGAAAAGTCCTCTTGGCGTAAAGGAAACTTCGTCAAAGATCCCCGAACAATAATTGCAAATACAAGAGTAATACACAAGCCTAAAACAAATGCCTTGCCCCTACCCATTGGTGGACAGGTTTTCGGACTTTTAACCATGCGGCAGCACAAGAAGGGAATCGCCACGGAAACCAATATAACGATTAAATAACTAACTACAGGCCAATCTTCCCATATCGTTTCGATAATCGCCTTAGTATCATCTTGAAGCAATCCGTAAACCAGAGCGCTGATCGGAGTCTTATAGAATCCGTAAAAACCAAAATTCCCGGCGTCCAGAAGAATCAACAGGAAATATCCG
The DNA here is from genome assembly GCF_059728705.1 of Parasutterella sp. St.1A3. Taxonomy (NCBI): domain Bacteria; kingdom Pseudomonadati; phylum Pseudomonadota; class Betaproteobacteria; order Burkholderiales; family Sutterellaceae; genus Parasutterella; species Parasutterella sp. St.1A3. The sequence goes on from NZ_BAAGFK010000001.1 coordinate 1,600,405, forward strand.
ATGCCGGCAAGTATGCATGAAATGATGTAGAAGGATCTGATCCAACAGGAAAGGATAAGTGCCAACCAAGCTGGGATTAGGGCTAAGCCAAGCCATTTAGCATCAACTCTTATTCCCGTCCAAACCGCAGGAAGGAAATCCATTAAGGTGATATTCGGATTACCTGAGGAATAAAAAATAAAGAAAACAAAACGGTACAAAGACAGGATTACAAGCCCTATCAAAAAAAATAAACAAGCTTTTTTGACTTTAGTCTGCCAAACCATATATTTCTCAGTATTAAAAGTTCAATAGAGGGCGCCCCGCACTCAGCCTCTACAACATTGTTCAATAACTTTTCTAAAATCTTCCGGTTACCTCAGGGCCTTAAATGAATAAGGACATTCTGGCTGTCACGCAGTCTTTCGAGATTTTTAAAAGCTTCCCGATAACCCAATAATACCGACTCACGGGACACATCATAATAAATCAACAACTTGTTGATTTCTCTCAACGATTCGAACGGTATTCTCAATGGTTCGAACGACGATTCTCAGCGTTCGAACGGAGCTAATTTTCAGTGTCGGCTGATGCGTCAACGTTGATAGGTAAATCAAATTCTCACAGGTTCGAACGCTCAGTTTTAACCGTTGGGCCGACCTGTAGTTTACAAGATTTTGTGATAGCTATTTTTATAGTTGTTTGCAGTGATTTTGCGAGCACGTACGGTGTCAAGCCAACGTGGGATAAGTTGTAACGGAGCGCCAGCGAGGTTACAGCATTATGCCGCGAAAGTGGCTTGACGCCGTTCTTCTTTAATATGCTGTACAAAGGCCGTTAAGCACACTGCTTAACGGCCTTAAAAACAGGCGGCGACAAGCGTTAAAACGCGTTTGGCCCTGCAATTAACTTCTTCTATTGACCTTTAGGATTTCTGCACGCCTCCATATTGTTCCATTTGCCTGACTGAGGCACCGTACATTTCGATTCTGTGGGAGACACTGACGAGTCTGTCCAGGATTGCGTCGGAGTAAGTCGGGTCGTTGATATATTCAGCCCATTTACTGACCGGCAGTACGCTTGTGACGATAGTACTTGCGTACATGTATCTTTCGTTTATTATTTCCAGCAGATCCTCTCTGGATCTGGCGTCTAACTGTCCGATGCCCCAGTCATCGAGGACTAGCAGATCAACATTTTTATACTCCTTGAGTTTTTTGAAGTATGTTTCGACGATCTGATGTGACGCAGACATTTGGTTAAGCAGCAGGGGTATTCTGACTACCCTTGCTGTTTTCCCTTTCATGCAGGCCTGATTAGTTAAGGCGCACGCAAGGAAGGTTTTACCGCATCCGGCAGCTCCGGTAATAATGATGTTTTGGTGCCTTTCCATCCACTGCATCGTGAGGAGCGCCTCTGCCTGATTTCTATCTAATCCTCTTTCAATGCTGAAGTCGATTGTGTCAGGACGAGCGTTTGGCAAGCAGATTTTTGCTTCTTTAAGACGACGGTTTAGTGCATTCGAGTCTCGCTTTTCAACCTCATATTCCAGCCCTTCGATGACGCAGTCAAGCAAAGGCATTTGACAGGCGTCAGGGTCAGTAAGAATCGCACTGAAGCGCTCATAAGCGGCACGCATTTTCAGCCTCTTGCACAACTCGCTGAGACGCAGAATTTTTTTATCATGAGTAGTTATTTCTGATGTTTTCATGTTCAACAGTCCTATAGTCCTGGTCTTTGTCGGAATTATCTAAGCCCATAAGCAGCTCTTTCTTTCGCATATTCACAAAGTTCTCGATAAAGCTGTAGCTCAGGAACTTTTGTTCGAGCGCAACGCCGAGGGCTTCATTGGCGAGCCGGATCGATCCTATTTTTGCAAGCCGCCTTAGGCAGGAGCAGAATCTGCGGGCGTTCATTTGATCGGATTCCCACTTGATCTCCAAGACGTTTACAACCGTACTTTCGTTGTAGCCGCAGTCGATCAGCTCTTGTGCCCATTCATCCTTACTGAGCCGTTGGTGCTTTTCCTTTGCCGTCAGATGCTCAGGCAGAATGTGCGTCTTCTGGCCTGAAGCTTCAAGCAATCTCTTGTGCTTGCCAATGCAGACGGCGGTCTCAATGTCGTAAATGAAGACATTTTCGGCTGTCTTCAGCACGGAGACTCTTTTACCTACGTGGCTGGCAGGAACGCTGTAACGATGACCACAGTCCTCAGTGAGCCTGATACAGTGCCCTTTGTCAACCTTTAAGTACTTCCAGCTGCCGACTTCAAAGGCAAGGATGGGAAGACTTGCCAGCGCTTTTTTCTCGTGCGCCGCAAATTCAATTTCGCGACTGCTTTGGCGATTCTTTGTGAACGGACGCTCGTTGAACTGACGTACCTTCTCAAGAATCTGCTCGTTCAGATCAGACAGATCAAACGCTCTTATCGGACCCTGCATCGACAGAGGCGCTATCACATGCCGATAGAAGTGTAAAACGCTGTTTTCTACGCGGTTCTTGCCCTTTGGACTTCGCGGCCGACAAGCAAAGGTGTTGATCCGGTAGTATTCGCACAGATTGGTCAGGATTGGAGAGTAATCGATTCTGCTTTGCTTATGCGACATGACAAGGCTCCTGGCGTTGTCGACTATAAGCGTCTTTGGAATGCCGCCGAAGAACTCCAAGGCTTTGACAATCCCTTGCATCCAGGAGTGCTGTTTTTCATCGTCAAAAGCGCAGGCAAACATCTTCTGACTAAATGTCATTGTGGCAACAAACAGTTTGGATTTGCGGCTTTTCCCATGCTTGTCGACCCAATTGATAAGCTCGCCGGCAAAATCGATTTCCATCGAGCCGCCGGGTACTCGCTCCAAGTTGGTATAAACCTCCTTCGGAGCTTTAGCTTTCATTGCCTTATCTATTTGACGGCAGAACGTCGGATACGAGCAGGCGCTGCTAGGGTCAGATGCCTTGTATGCTTCGTAAAGAAGCTGTCTGGTTGCATACTTGACGTTTGCAAGCTGAGTTATGACTTGATCTGTATCGATTTCTCGGTACTTTGCGTCAATGTGAGAACACAGCAGCTCTTCCAATACGGCTGAATCAGTCTTTTCGATCTCCGTGTACGTCAAGCCGGATGCTTTGATCTGGTTTGCGTATTTTGAGACAGTTGACTTCGATACGCTGACGGAAGCTGCAATTTTCGAATACGGTTGATTCAAGTTCAGCAGAGCTGCAATTTTCTTGATCTTTTCCATTGAAGATTGTTCCATAAATTGTCCCTAAAAAATTTAAGGACATCAGACTACAATCCAACGGAAAAAACTGAAACATGCTAAGCGTTCGAACCAGTGAGAACACCGTACTCAACTGGCAGAACAATTAGCTAGCTACTATTATGAGAGGGGGCGTTCGAACACTTGAGAACACCGTTCGAATGGTTGAGAGAATTCAACTTGTTTTTAAACTAACCATTCACTATTCCCTTCGTTTCTAGTAAGGTGTAATTCTCTGTCTTTTCCAACATGGGAATTCACTTCAAAGCCGGCATCTGCTACTTGGAATAGCGTCTTAGTTCCTCCAATACATCTGACATGTAATTCGGTATATCTTTACCAGGAGCGGGTCTGAAGGTTTTGTCCAAGTGTTCCAGCATTCCGGCTCGATTAATAAGAACAATACGATCGGGTTCAACAAATCCGTCAAGGCTGTAACCGCTGACATATACCCAATCTCTTCTATTTTCAGGCTCCCAAATTGATTGTCCTACTGAGTAGCCTTTTGTTGGATTTGTACAGCCCAAAACCTCCGGAAGAATTGTCGGAACCAAATCAAGATGTGATGTTAGGTAATTTACCTCTCCGGCTTCTTTCCCCGGCCAATGAATGACTAAAGGCACCTTGACCTGAGGATCCGTAAAGTTTCCACCATGGCTCCAATAATTCAGTTTGTTATCGTTAAATTCGTCTCCGTGATCCGAACTAATAACGACAATAGTATTGTCCATTAGTTTCTTTTCTTCAAGGAACTTCAAGACATTTTCAATCTGATCGTCCGCATAGCGAACCGCGTTCTTATATCGAGCTAAATACGGTGCGGGATCAAAAGAATTAGACAGTTCTAAATGATTGACGTTCTTCCAATAGGGCTTAAACACCTCATACTTTGGCTCTCTTGGAAAATCATAAGCGTGCACTGAATCTAAGAAGATAAAGCCGAAAAAAGGTTCTCCGTTCTTGATTGATTGCTGCCACTTTTCAAAATCCTCTACGGCAAACTTATCTGATTCGACTGAATTGTCTCCTCTCGGATCGATGCGCAAACCCTTAATAGAGGAAAAGATGGTTTTATGGAATTCCGGCATATCCAACGGAGCCCCTGCAAATATTCCGATGTTGTAATGAGCATCCTGCAGAGCGGTGATAAGGATTCCGGGAGTTGACCCGGTCAGTGCTTTCTTCCAATAGCTTCCGGGCAGTCCGGTAAATAGAGAGAAAATACCATGCCGTGTATTGTTGCCGTTGGAATAATGATTCGTGAAAGTAATGTTCTTCTTTGAGAACGCATAGGTATTAGGCATAACATCCGCCGTCAGCATGTCATACCGAAGCGTGTCGACAAAAAGAAATAATATGTTGTAGCGTTTGCCTCCATGGCATGTAAGAGGTTCCAGCGGATATTTCATATCCGAAGAACCGTCTGCTTGAATTTTCTGGGAATTTGCATTAATAGCATCTCTATTAACAAGGCCGAGCTTTATAAAAACATTGTTCATTCTCAGAGGCCGAGCTAAAGGAATTTTCTCGGGAACTGTCGTGACGCTCGTATCGAAATGAACGAATGCCCAGGCGTAATGAATATTTGACCAAATAAAACCCGTTAAACAAAGAAGAGAAAGAGTTCCGACGATTATGGTCCCTGACACTCTCCTCGCAGCCTTAAAAAACAATGCAATGACTATTGAAATGACTACAAGATAACCAATAATTTCAACGATCATCGGAAGAGAGAAGCTTACAATTCTTCCTCCGCCAAAGAAGGTCATTTGAAGCATCGCTAAATTCAGATGAGTTCTATACATCGGATAGACAAATGCATCTGCAACTAAAAAAGCGACAACAAAGAAATCAAAAACTGCGACAATCCACGGAAAGAATGAGGACAGACGCACCCCCTTCAGTAGTAGGGCAAGAACCCCCACAATAACAAAAGAATAAAAAAAGTAAGTTCCTCCGGTTAAAGTCGTAAAAAAGAAAATTTGGGATGAATTCCAAGAAGGAAGTAACCCAGATGAATGAATAGACAAATAGCCTAAAACAATCGCAGAGATACCAATAAAAAGCGAATTTGATAAAAGCAAGTTAGCTGTCTGATATTTTTTTTTCATTTCTTAATCAAACCTTCTCTAACAATCAGTTCACTGAGAGATCTCTGTGCACGCGCAAATTTTTCCATCTCCAATTGGTCTTTACTACACTCTGCAGATCTTTGCAAAGAATCCTCCTTCCATTCATAGCACTCGTAGGAGTCACCTCATTTTAAGACAACGAGCCCCGAGTCACCAATCGTAAATCCGGCATTATCCCAAGTAATAAAAGAGACAGCACCGTCCGGAATATCCTTAGCAAAAAGGTTTCTTCCTTTGACCCTATCAATTTTTTCATTCGTCGCTATAGAAAGCAAGGAAGGGATAATATCTCTGTGAGAAGCCCTTCTACTCGTATCAGCAAACTGTTTAACTTCGTCATCGGGGATCCAGAAGATAATAGGAACCCCAAAAACATGATGCCAATTACCTTCAACTATATATTTCAGACGAGCGTTATGATCGCCAGTAGCAGCTACGATTGTATTTTTCAGCCAACCGTTTCTATCTAAATCTAAGACGAATTTTCCTAGGTTATCGGCTGCGTACTGATACGTCTGCAAAAGCAAATTATTCTGTTCTTCAGAAGAATCCTTCTTTATGTAATCTTGGAGGATACTGAAGTTCGTCTCTTTCACTTTTTCATTGTCAGGAACCTTAAATGGAGAACGATTTGTCGTAGACAGCATCATAATAAAAACAGGTTGTTTGTTTTTTTCGGCATCCTCAAGGATTTTTTCGGCATACTTAAACATCCATTTATCGCCTATTCCCCACGGACTAAGCTCAGCGCTTGGGAATTGTTCAGATATGGCTGCGCTGCCGACTACCTTATCGAATCCAAAATTATGGAAAGTTTCACCAATCTGACGCCATGACTCCGGAGCTCCTGTGAGAAATACCGTTTTATAGCCTTGCCTCTTAAAGTGGAAGATCTGAGAAAAAGCCAATTTATTTCTTCCGTAAACACCCTGAGAAATGTTCAACTAACCTTGTCGTTTGACAGATGATATAAATAATTTAATGATATGGAACCTCTACTGAAAAACAAACAAGTTTTTTATTTGCAAAGCATTTTTCATCCAAAAATTAAAATTTCAAAGGAGGTACTCCGCTCCTCTGTCTCTTCCATGTTGCTTGGTAATTCTTCTTAAATTTTTCCCATTGCCGGGCGATTTTTTTTCTTCCAAAAAAACTAAAATATTTTGGAAGAGGTATTGCTTCTGGACTTCCGAGACCATCTACGACAACCAAACGTTGAAGCTCCCCACTAGATGCATCATAGTAAACCATCATGTTCCCAGGATGCATATCAGAAATTACAATATTCTTTTTGACCATTTCGTTGTATAACAATTCAAAAAGATTTTCAAGTTGTTCAATCTGTGCCTCAGTAGCTTGCCCTATAAACTCTTCTACTCTTCGTCCACAAACCCCTAAATCAGGATTATCTTCTATGAGCTCTTGTTCGATAATCACAAGATCCTCAGTTTCATAAGCTCCATAAAAAACTGGAATAAACTTTGAAAAAATCTTATGCTTTTCCAAAAACCGATAATAAGCAATTTCTCTTCTTGTTTCTTTCGCCTTCTCTTTTCGACTAATCTTTAAACACACGCCAGGTTTACTTTTATGCCTGACGCATTCTCTTTCTGCACCGCTTGATATTACCCTGCCCCTGATTTTTCTGAATTCTTCGTTAGTCGTTGTAAGCATTTTAACTCTCGTTTTCCTCCTGCTCTTTCTTAAAAATTATAAGAATATTAGTCTAGAGCTGACGGGTTGGGTAAGCTTTCCACACAGTCAAACTACTACTCAAGTAATATCACCTGTTATGAGACTCCACATTTGATAACATCTTACACCCGAACCAAACGGTCTATGGGCTTCAATTCGTTGTTTTTAGTGTGTTTGCCCGTAATGTAGCAATACTTAAAATTACAATGAGTGTCCTACGAACTTCAATGAAAAGCATGAGACTTCTTAATTACATAAATTATCTTTCCGAGTATTTCGTATGCTCACTCACTCGTACAAAAACACGACTTTCACGATTTTATGATAATAGAAGTAACAAATGTCAGATCCGCATGTTCTCATGCTTATATGAGAGCATTTTTTCAGCCAAAGCTTTCCTTATTCTGACAAAGTTTCCGGCAGATATTTATGAGATCAGAAACATGATCATCCAATTCTAAGGAACATTTAAACTTTACATTCAAGCCCTGAGAGGCTTTTTTCTTCATCAATTCTGCGTGTTGTATAGAATACTCAATCGCAGCAGAAAGCGAAGCAGTACAACGTGGATCAAATTTAACCATTACGTCGTTCCAAATGACTTCCGTACAACCTAGTTTATCTGATATGACCAAAGGGGTATTCATAGCCAAACTCTCAATTCCAACTAATCCGAAAGGTTCATAGGTGGACGCAAGAATAGAGAAATCACATTGCAAATAGATATCTTCTAAATTTTTTTCATATCCAAGGTAATAAATATTTTTATAATTCTCCTTCGGTAAAGGACGCCCACAAACTAAAAGACTCACTGGAAGCTTTGTTTCTTCAAAAAACTCCTTGAGCAAAGTAAAGCCTTTTCTCTTATGACTTGAAGAAACAAAAAGATATAAAAGTCTATCTTTAGGTAAGCCATATTCTTTTCTTATGTCTTTAGCGAGATTTTTAGTTCGTATCTTAAATTTTTCAAGGTTAACCGGTGGATAAAGAAGGGTTTGTTTGTTTCTGCAAAAAGGATAAAACTCTTCTACTTCTTTTTTTACCAATTCAGAGTGAGCGATAACTGCTCGAGTATTTTCATATACCCTTTTTTCGAATGCGTTGGTCAGTCTATCACCATAGCTAAGCGTTTTTTTTGTCTCTCTTAGAAAGCCTGGATGAGTCCCCCCACAAATATATATGTCTGTCGGCTCCGATCTGCAACAGCCTATCATAATATCAACAGGATATATGTTTCTTAGATTCCTCACTCGCCAAGAAAAATATCTATCTCTCAATTTCTGCGGAATAAATTTACAAGGAATTACGATGACTTTCCCCATTTGACTTTCGGGTAAATTGAAATCAGCTTTCTTAGTAAAGATGACGACTTTGATTCCTTTTTTCACAAACCCGTTTATAAGATCTAGTGTATATCTTTCCATGCCGCCACTATTCATTAAGGCATTGCAAGTAATACCGATCGTTAATGTCATTTTTAGTCCTGATACAACCTAACGTCTTGGAAATACACACAAATTAAGCATCTCTTTTTGAGAACTTAAAATTACAAAACAGCCCAGTACAACCAAGTAATATTTCAAAACCGCAGAATTTCCAAAATTAAATTCTGTCAGTCCTTGAATAAAAAAGCTTAAAGAACAAGCAAGAATCATGATTCCATACGGACTTTCATCTTTTCTGACAGTCTTAAACCCAAACCAGAAAATTCCCAGAAAAAGTGTGAGAAAACCAAACAAACCAACGGCACCACTTTGTCCTAGCATTTGAAATATATTACTGTGTGCATGGTTCTGCTTTCTCTCCTTAGCTTGAGGAAGAATGTATTCATTTTGATACTTATGAGCGTATTGACCTACGCCTACACCAACTATAGGATTATCCTTAAACATATTCCATGCACTTTGCCACATACACAGCCGTTCCGTGTTAGATTGAAGGGTAGTACTTGCTATTGAAAGCGCCCTTTCTTCAAAACGTTGGTTCGAACAAAAAATAACTATTGTCGAGGCACAAATAAATGATAAAAAAACAAGTTTCTTCCAAGATTTGATCGAGAAACAAAAACCAACAAGCAAGATAGCTGGTGCAACAGCAAGCCAAGCCCCTCTAGTGCCATTTAAAAGTAATCCCATTAGGAATATGAAAAACAGGACAGAACTCAGCAGTAAAGCCGATTTTTTTTGTTTCCAATCAAATAAATAAGAACAAAGTATCGGCATACTTATACTTATGAATCCTGCAAGTGTCATTGGATGTCCGAAAATGCCTTTTAATCGTGTAGAACCCTCAGGGGCAAGAAATAAACCGACGATAATGTCAAGAACACAAGAAATAAGTGCCAGCCAAATGAAAAAAGTACTCTTTCTACTATCTCTAAAAAAAAATAAAATGATAAAAAACGGGGCGGTTCTGTATACATACCAATTAAATGCTTTCTTCAAGCCCTCTATTGATTCATACGAAAAAAAGCCTGACAAAAACATTGATAGCCAAAATACAGAAAAAAGGCCTAGCCAATATCGCGAATCAAAAATGTTTTTAAATAGTTCTGAATTAGAAGGAGTCTTAAAATTTTTTATAACAATTAATATAGCAACAAAAACAGATAGACCTAAAAATGTATTAGCGACAGCGATAGAGATGCATTGAAAGAAAACAAAGAAACTAAAAAATAGGAACAAAGCCCCTTCCAGACTCAGATTCCTTAACTCTTTCAGGTTAACCCCTACATTTGACATTTTTGTACCCAGCGATCTGATTGTATGCAATTCTAAATCTCGAATATTTTTCCATCAAAAAACACCACTGTATGCAACAGATAAACTCCTTACTTGTTACTGAGCTATTTTGTGTCTTGCCCATCTCTCACTTTTTCGCGTAAATTCAACAGTCAAGTATTTGGCAATAAGGTGAGCCCCCTCTAACAGCCTCCCTTCTTTTATCTTATGGAACGCATATCTCCTAATAGAGTTTGGATCATTCTTGTATGCAAGAGGCAACTTCTCATCCTTCCAGGGCGAAGCTAGACGATAGTTGCTATACAAGGTTGTCTGGTAAATAACGGTCCACGGCTTGCTTCTGTTAGCATAGTGAACAATAACACTATCTCCAATTCTCTCTTTATCACTCTCTTCTGCCAGAAAATTTTCTTGGATATAGTTGTATTTTTTATGCAGAATAATTTTTTTATCGCCAAACGCAATATTGAGTGCATCCTGATCTGGGGCAGGAAGCTCCTTGCCAGAACGGAGGATATCAAAAATCAATTGAAGTAAATTTACCTCTCTCCAAAGACGTGCGTTAACGAGGAGCATCCCAGAATTAAAATAATGTGAAGCAATTTCAGGACCTAGTTTTCGGTTCGGATAAATATCCTTCACAACCGCTGCGTAATTTTGTTTCAAGTCTATATCCCGAAGTTCTCTCAACGAATTTACACATAAAGTATCACTATCAAGGTATAGGAACTTATCCAAACTAGGAAATAAATTAGGTAAAAGTAACCTTAGAAAAGTAGCAAGGGGGAAAAATTTTGTTTTTCTTCCAACAGTAAGATCCTCACAATTGGAAAAATCCATACTGTGAAAGTATACCTCTGCTTTTGGATTAAAGTTCAATTCCTTGAATTTATTAATTGTCTGATCTTGAACATTCACTCCAACCAAATGAATATTTACTGGCATATCTACATTACTTTTCAGAATTGAAAATGCACATACGCCTGTTGGAAAGGCAAACTCGTCATCAAAGCATAGAAAAATATTCAGTGCCGGTTCCTCCTCCTCGTTTAATGACTTAACTCTAGGAACAATGACGGATGTTGAATATGTTGGAAGAATCATCAGTGCTGTAATTGTTAAATATTGACAATTATGACTTATTCGTATCAAGTAAGGAGGAATTCCCAGATTGAAAAACGACTATATAAGGCAGAAGCCCGAAACTATCGGGCTTCTGCATTCGATCCAATAAAAGTCCGCTTAATTATTTCTTCGCCTTACGTGCACCTTTTGTAGCTTTTTTCGGAGCGTTGACAGCATCTTTGAAAGCTTTGCCGGCAGAGAACTTCGGAACTTTAGCCGCAGGGATCTTGATCTCGGCGCCGGTTGAAGGGTTGCGGCCGGTGCGAGCCTGACGTTCGGACTGATAGAACTTGCCGAAGCCGACTGTAACGTAATCGTCACCGGCTGCAACAGCTTTGACGATTTCATCGGTGTAGGCGTTGATGACTTTGGCGACATCTGCCTTTGTGACACCTGTCACTTTAGCAACTGCGTCAATCATTTCTGTCTTGTTCATTGGTCTCTCCTATGTAAACCGAGTTGACATCATATAACAGTAATATATTACGCTGATTTGTATGTCTTTGGCGTAACTCTCTAGGATTACAACAAGTTTTTGGCGTATTAACAACACTTCGACAGTCTGCCCGTTAAATCATTTACAGGAAAAGAGTTTTCAGACGCTAATAATTTGTTTAAAAAAGTTGTAACTCTTGCCTTTTCTCCGCTCTTATCTACAATGCCAATCAAGTTTTTGGAATGACTTTTCATAATGTGAAAAGATTCTAAACACGCTACAGTATCGGGTCTCTTTCTGACCTAAAATTAGTAGGTTATGCAAACCTTTTAACGGATGTCATATATGCACGGATTAGATAAGATTATGCGTCCCCGCAGCATTGCGGTCATCGGCGCCTCAACCAAGGAACACACAATCGGTTCAGATATTATGAAACGTCTGCTCGAGTACGGATACACGGGCAATATTTATCCTATCAATCCGAAAGATTCCGAAATTCACGGACTCAAAGCTTATCCATCCGTTCTCGATGTAGCTGATGACATCGACATGGCACTTATCGTCATCAATGCGAAGTATGTTCTCCCGGTGATTGATCAGTGCCATCAGAAAGGCATTAAAGGAGTTGTTGTTATCAGCGCCGGGTTTAAAGAAACCGGAGCAGCCGGCGCCGAACTTGAAAAGCAGCTTGCTGCAAAGATTCAGGAATACGGCATGACGCTGGTTGGCCCAAACTGTCTGGGCGTTGTCAATACAGACCCCGCTGTTCGACTTGACGCCTGCTTTGCTGAGTCGCTCCCCGTACGCGGCGATATAGGTTTTGTCTCCCAGTCTGGCGCGCTTGGAGGCGGAATTCTCAATATTCTCAAAGACCTGAACCTCGGCTTTGCTCAGTTTATTTCAATCGGCAATCAAGCGGACGTAAACGCCGACTCCGCGATTGAATACTGGGAAAATGTGGATGACGTCCGCCAGATTCTCCTCTATATGGAATCCATCGCCGATCCGAAGAAATTCAGAAAACTCGCAACCAGCACCACGAAGAAAAAACCGATTCTCGCGCTGAAAGCCGGCCGCTCGGCCGCAGGAGCATCGGCCGCCTCTTCCCACACCGGTTCGCTTGCAGGTGCTGACAAGGCGGCAGACGCTTTGCTGAAACAGTCCGGAGTTATCCGCGAATTTACGCTTCAGAACCTCTTTAATACAGCTAAAGTATTCAGCCACTGTCCTATTCCTAAGGGTGACAGAGTCGCTATCGTAACCAACTCCGGCGGACCTGGGATTATGGCAACCGACACCGTCGTTGAATGCGGCATGCAAATGGCAGAACTGAGCGAAGCGACTAAAGAAAAACTGCGCTCTTTCCTGCCGGCCGCGGCTTCTGTTAAAAACCCGGTGGACATGATTGCTTCAGCGCCTCTTGACCATTATCAGCAAACGCTCGAGACAGTACTCTCTGACGACGGCGTCGATATGGTCATTGTGATTTACCTGCCCTTCCTTGGCCTAAAAGATATCGATGTCGCCAAAGCGGTTATGGACATCAAAGCTCAGCATCCGAACAAACCGATTGTCGGTGTGTTCATGACAAAGAACGAATTCTTCGCCAAACTCTCCGATATGGAAGTCAACGTACCGTTCTTTATGTTTGCGGAAGAAGCGGTCATGGGTCTGAATCGTCTCAACCAGCAAAGAAAGTGGATTGAGCGTCCGATCACGACACCGATGCGCTTTGACGTTGACGCAGAGAAGGCCGCAAAGATTTTCAGTGACGCAGCCGCGGAAAACCGCGAACAGCTGACAACCGGCGAATCCCTCCAGGTTCTTTCTGCCTACGGAATTCGTGTCTGTAAAGACGGCGAAGCGAAAAATGCCGACGAAGCTGTCGCACTGGCTGAAGAAATCGGTTATCCCGTTGTCATGAAGCTCAACTCAAAGAAAATTTCCCATAAGACAGACGTTGGCGGTGTTCGCGTTGGGATTAAAGATGCTGAACAGCTGAGAGCTGAATACGCTGATCTGGTGTCGAAGCTTGAAGCCAAAGGTCTTATGGACGGTTTTGAAGGCGTCATTGTTCAGGAAATGGTCAAGAGCGACCGAGAAATGGTCTGCGGCTGCGCTAAAGATCCTCAGTACGGTCCGATGATGATGTTCGGTCTTGGCGGTGTGTTTGTCGAAGTAATGAAAGATGTCACCTTCCGCCTTGCACCGCTTACGCCTGAAGACGCAAATGACATGATTACATCCGTTAAAGCGTACAAACTTCTGCAGGGAGCACGAGGCGCTATTCCGGCTCAAATCGACAAAGTTGAAGAAACACTGATGAGACTTTCTCAGCTTGTTGAAGACTATCCCTCTATTGAAGAATTAGATATCAACCCCTTGATGATCAGTGATAAGAATGGTGAACCCATCGCTGTCGACGGCCGAATCAAAGTCTCGCTGACTTAATCGCTCGATCTCTTGTTTACAATTTAGTTATAAGGAAAAAAAGTGTTCCAGATCAGATTACACGGCCGAGGAGGCCAAGGTGTTGTAACGAGTGCGGAAATGCTTTCTCTTGCAGCCTTTACAGAGGGCCATTACGCCCAGGCTTTCCCAAGTTTCGGAAGTGAACGAACCGGCGCTCCTGTTGTCGCCTTTGCTCGAGTCAGCGACCATCAGATCCGTCTTCGTGAACCGATTACAGAGCCGGATGCGGTGCTTATCCAGGACCGTACGCTGCTTGAAAGCGTCAACGTCTTTAGCGGTCTCACAGATAACGCTTATGTTCTTCTCAACAGCTCTCAGACTCCTGAAGAACTCGGTTTGGCTGATCTTGTGAATCGTCTTCCCAAGGGACATGTCATTACGCTGCCCGCCACCAAGTTTGCAATGGAAAGAATCGGACGCCCCCTTCCCGGCGCCGCGATGCTTGCGGGCTTTGCCGCTCTGACCGGAAAACTTAAGCTTGGAAGCGTTCAGCAGGCGTTCATGACACGCTACAAAGGAAAGGTTGCTCAGGCGAATGCCGATGTCGCATCCGATGCTTTCAATTTTGTTCTTAACGCTAAGAAAAACTTTTAAGGAGAGCCTCAATGCTCAAACAAATCGAAGGCTCACTGGGCGTAGCTGAAGCTGTAGCGCTTTGCCGTCCTGAAGTCGTCTGTGCTTATCCTATTTCTCCCCAGACACATATCGTTGAAAATCTGGGCGCCATGGTCAAAAAAGGCACGCTTACAGACTGCGAATTCATTAACGTGGAAAGTGAATTCGCCGCTATGAGTGTCGCAATCGGCGGCTCTGTCGCAGGCGGCCGTGCTTATACCGCTACCGCTTCTCAGGGTCTGCTGTACATGGCTGAGGCCGTATACAACGCTTCCGGCCTCGGCCTCCCTATTGTGATGACTGTCGCATCCCGAGCAATCGGAGCTCCGATCAATATTTGGAATGACCACTCCGACTCTCTGAGCCAGCGTGACTGCGGATGGATTCAGCTCTTTGCTGAAGACAACCAGGAAGCGGTGGATCTGCACATCCAGGCGTTCAAAATCGCTGAAGAAGTTTCTCTTCCTGTTATGGTCTGTATGGACGGCTTCGTGCTGACACACGCGTTCGAAAGAATGGACATCCCGACTCAGGAACAGGTTGACGCCTTCCTTCCGCCCTACGATCCGCGCCAGAGTCTGGATCCGGAAAACCCTGTTTCAATCGGCGCCATGGTTGGACCCGAAGCGTTCACTGAAGTTCGCTACCTTGCGCATGCGCACCACCTGCAGTCCTTGCAAGTCATCGACCGTGTTTCTAAAGAATTTGAGGATATCATCGGAAGAAAATCCGGCGGACTCATCGATCTTTATCGCGCAGAAGACGCTGAGGTCATGGTTATCGCGCTTGGCTCCACAATTGGAACCATCAAAGACGTTATTGATGAAATGCGTGAAGACAGCAAGAAAGTCGGGCTTCTCGGTATTAAAGCCTATCGCCCGTTCCCGCAGCAGGAAGTCTTCGCGGCTCTTGAAAAAGTTAAAACAGCGGTTGTTATTGACCGGGCGCTTCAGGTCGGCATCGGCGGCGTTGTAACTGACGACATCATTCGTTCTACCAGAGGCTTGTATAAGCTGAATATCTGCGGCGTTATCGCGGGTCTCGGAGGACGTCCGATTTACAAGAGAAGCCTGCACAAAGTATTTGATGCCGCGCTTAGAAATGAACTTCCTGAGCTGAGTTTCTTGGATCTTGAAGAAAAAGTTGTTAACGATCAGCTGAGACACGAGCAGGAAGAGCGTCACATCGGACCAACCGCCGAAGCGATTGTTCGAGCGGTTGCGGATCACCATAAAGGAGAGGTATAAGTCATGTCCGAGCATCAGATTAAGTTTTATCAGACAGGCACGTTCACTGTCGGCAACCGTCTCCTGAATCCTGATCAGCGAAGCGGTCAGGCTAATATCGAACGTTACAACTCATTGAACTCCGGCCATCGCGCCTGTCAGGGCTGCGGAGAAGCGCTTGGCGCACGCTACGCAGTTGACACCGCAATGCGCGCCACTCACGGCCGCCTGATCGCCGCCAACGCGACCGGCTGTCTTGAAGTGTTCTCTACTCCTTATCCGGAAACCAGCTGGCAGCTGCCTTGGTTCCATTCGCTTTTTGGTAATACTGCGGCCGTCGGCACAGGTATGGCCGCTGTCGCTCGTGTTAAAGCCAAAAAGACCGGCAAACCGCTGGTCCGCGTTATCGCTCAAGGCGGTGACGGCGGTACCACAGATATCGGATTCGGCTGCCTGTCCGGTATGTTCGAACGCAACGACGACGTTCTGTACATCTGCTATGACAACGAAGGCTACATGAACACCGGTGTTCAGCGCTCCTCTGCCACACCTCCCGCAGTTCGCACAGCCACGACTCAGATTCTCGGCAGCCACCCCGGAAACGCATTCGGTCAGGGCAAGGATGTTCCTCTGATCGCTATGGCTCACGGCATTCCTTATGTGGCAACTGCCACAATCGCTGATCTTCGTGATCTGGAAAGAAAAGTTGAAAAGGCGATGACATTCCACGGAGCGCGCTATCTGCACGTTCTGGTTCCCTGCCCGCTCGGCTGGGGAGCCAAATCCTCCGACACGGTACGTTTAGCCCGTCTTGCCACTGAAACAGGCCTTTTCCCGGTATTTGAAGCTGAATACGGCGAAATCACAAACGTTCATAAGATTCGTCAGCTTCGCCCGGTTGAAGAATACATGAAGCTTCAGAAACGCTATGCGCATCTGTTCGGCGCTAAAGCCGACACCGAAGCCCTCACGAGAATTCAGGCAATATCAGAGAGAAACATCCGCAGATTCGGTCTTCTCGGCGAAGAAGAACCCGAAATTATTCCACCTGCTGTTCAGGCTGACGAACGCGCAGATCGAATCTAAGAGGAATTACATTTATGAAGAAACCATTTGCTATTACGCTGGATGTCGGAACCTCTTTGGAAAACAGAACCGGCAGCTGGAGAACACTTCGTCCGACTTATGTCCACAAACTGCCGCCCTGCAATAAACAATGTCCTGCCGGTGAAGATATTCAGGGCTGGCTTTTCTACGCAGAAAGCGGAAATTATGAAAAAGCATGGCGCCACCTGATCAAACGCAATCCTTTCCCTTCCTGCATGGGTCGTGTCTGCTATCACACCTGCGAAGGTGCCTGCAACCGCGGACAGCTTGATGAGTCCGTCGGTATCAATTCTGTGGAACGCTTCCTTGGCGACAATGCTCTGGAAAACGGCTATAAGTTTGAGAAACCTGCAAAGAAAACCGGTAAGAAAGTCCTGATCGTCGGATCCGGCCCTGCCGGTCTTTCCGCGGCTTATCAGCTTGCACTCAAAGGTCATGAAGTCACTGTTAAGGAAGGCAGTCCCGAGGCTGGCGGCATGATGCGTTACGGTATTCCTAAGTATCGTCTGCCGCGCCGAGTGCTCGATCAGGAAATCGCTCGAATCGCGGAACTGGGTGTCAAGATTGAACTCAACTACACCGTCAAGAGCATTGAGGAAGAAAAAGCAAAATTCGGTTATGACGCTGTATTCCTCGGTGTCGGCGCCGGTATGGCCAAGAATGCCTACATTCCGGGAGGTGACGCGAAACACATGATGGATGCCGTCTCTGTTCTTCGTTCCATGGAAGGTGAAGAAGAACCGCTGCTTGGACGCAGAGTTGTCGTTTACGGCGGCGGCAATACGGCAATTGACGTTGCTCGCTCGGCAAAACGACTTGGCGCAGAACCGCTCATCATTTATCGCAGAACACGCGACAAGATGCCTGCGCATGACTTCGAAGTTGAAGAAGCCCTTCAGGAAGGTGTTTCTGTGAAGTGGCTTTCTACAATTTCTGAAGCTGGAAATCCGAAAGAAATCAAGATTGAAAAGATGAAACTTGATGAAAACGGAAATCCTCAGCCGACAGGTGAATTCGAAACGGTTGAAGCCGATACCGTTGTTCTCGCTCTTGGTCAGAACGTTGACCAGAGTCTCATTGATAAGATTCCGAATCTTAATATCGAGAAAGGCGTTGTTCAGGTTGACCGTTTCATGCGTACCAACGTTCCCGGTATCTATGCGGGCGGCGACATGGTCCCCGGCGACAGAAACGTAACGGTTGCTATCGGTCACGGCTATAAAGCGGCCTATGCGATTGACTGCTTCCTGAACGGCAAAGAACCTGTTGATCATCCGAAGAAACAGGTTGCTGAATTTAAGAACCTGAATACTTGGTACTACTCGGACGCCCCGAAGACTGTTCGTCCGATGCTTGATTTGGTTCGCCGACAGAGCACGTTTGATGAAGTCCAGCACGGTCTGACTGAAGAAAACGCGCTTTTTGAAGCTCGTCGCTGCATGTCTTGCGGCAATTGCCTGCAGTGCGATAACTGCTATGGTGTCTGCCCGGATAACGCGGTCATTAAGACCGGAGACGACAACGTGCCCTACATTTTCAATTATGACTATTGCAAGGGCTGCGGCGTATGTTCTCAGGAATGTCCATGCGGCGCAATCAACATGGAAACTGAGTCCATTTAATCCATCATAGAAGAAGCGGTGCCGAGGCACCGCTTCTTTTTTCTATCTCCACATTCCCTTATTCACACAGGCTTCTTTGACGAACGGATTTTCGTTTCTCTGGAGTCTTTCAATTCTGAGTGCACGCGTGCATTCCCACTGTTCAACGGGATACTGCTTGTCCCATGCGTCCATCAGTCTGCGCTGAGCCGAACTCATTTGATATCGAGGGTAGGCGTACTCCATGTACTTATAAGTTCTTGCGACAGCACCTCTGGCTCTCGCAGGCGGCTCTGCTTTGTTGCCCATAATCTTCATTTCGCAAACACCAAACTTGGAGGGGACAGACTTCGCCATTGCTTCAAAGTTTTTATTACCTCTATCCGCGTTCACAGAACCAACCGCAGGATAAAGGTTGTACATATCGCTCTGCATATAACGGAACTCTTTGTTTACCTTCTCTGCGCATTTACGGCCCTTAAAGGATTTTCCTTTGCTATCCACGCAGTCAGGATGTCCGCTGCGCCACTCCGAGAACGTCTGACCGAGATTTTCTGCAGGGACAACATGTTCCCACTCTATTTTTCCTGCTCGCTTAGGATGGGCCGGCGATTCAAAGCCGGGCGGAAGAATTGTATTTTTATGTTCGTCGAACTTCACTCCGCAATATATCGTTGTCCTTTGATCGTAAACGACATTTCGTTCCAGCAGCTTCTTAGCTTTGTTAAAACTGTCGATTGAATAGTTCCCTTTGTAGTTAGCTGCGCTAAATGCTACAGAAGAACAGCAGGAAAGAAGGGAGAGAAACAACAATACTTTCTTCATTGAATGAAACCGGTTAGAGAAAAGATGCAAATTATATCTTCAGTCTGCGAGGCCTTCATTCAATACAAAGCTTCGCCTCTTACTTATAGGACTTAGGTACCGAAGCGATTTTACCCTTTAAGCCTTGTTTCTTCTCTATCGCCATCATGTATTTAAACAAGGAGGAATGGGCATTTGAAGCAGCGATAATGAAACCTCTCCAGCCGTCTAAAAATCCTTTTCTTACAATGAAATGTCTGATAAAGGCCCAAGCAGAGTGACTGAGAGCGTTCATGACGGTTGCTTTGCTCTCTTTTAAATTATCCGCCCCTAACCTTGCATACTGCTCTTCCTTCTTCATCAGCTGATCAAGACTGCGCACTGAAAAATGCGCAAAGACCTCATTGAATTTTTCCACCCTTCCGTCGCAGATATAGCTCTCGTGTACTGTTCTATCCGTATATCGGTATCGATTTTTTCTAAACAGCACTGCATGTCTATAGTCCGGATACCAACCGGAATGATAAATAGGTTTTCCCAGTAAATAAGTTAAGCGATTGGCAAGATAAGCGTCTGCCTGCGGATTTTTTAATACCTCCTGAATTTCGTTTGCAAGCCCTTCAGTGCAAATTTCGTCGGCGTCAAAACAAACGATCCAGTCCGCATCTATTTGATTGATGATTTCATTTCTTGTCGGCCCGAACCCCTTGAAGTCGACATGGATAACTCTGCATCCTTTTTCTTTGGCAATTTCAATTGTCTTATCTGTGGAGCCTGTATCAGCAATAACTATTTCATCAGTCCATTTAAGCGCGTCTATGCACTGACCAATAATGGATTCCTCATTTTTAGTCATGACATAGGCAACAACTTTATTGTTTTGCATCTACAGCCCCAATTACAGGATGTTTTAAAGAATAAAGAATTAGTTTACACAGTTTATGAAATGACGAATCGTCGAGCCTTCCAAATTGCTTAGACGCTGCATTCAGATTGCACGACGAAAAAGCGGGGGAAAATCTCCCGCCAAAACAAATTTTTATTCCTTAAATCCGGTCAGCTCGTAACCTTCTTCCTCTAACGCTTTCTTAAATTCTGATTCCGTAATCGGTTTAGAGGATTCGACCTGAGCAGATTTATTCTCCAAAGACACCTCACAATGAACTACCCCGTCAAGTCCTGATAGTTTCTTAGTTACCGACTTAACGCAATGCCCGCACATCATGCCTTCAATCCAAAGTAAATAAATAAAACCCTTTGTCTGTTCAGGCGTTGAAATACATTCAATCGACTCTAATATGTAGTCGCCTTCCTCGATCAATGATTTTAATTTTGCCTCGTCGATCGGGACTGAGCTTTGTACATCTGCAGTCCCCTTCTCTAAATCGACTTTGCAGTCGAAAACTCCGGGCAATCCGGTAATCATGCCGGTTACTGCTTTTACACAGTGCTGGCACATCATGCCGGAGATATGAATCTTGTATTCATACTTAGGCGTTTCTGCAGCTGTTTCCTCTATGGCTAAGTTGATAAGTGTAGGCTCCATTCTCTGATTTTCATTATCCATTGCTCCCGAAAGTACGGGACGCCAGCGACGCAGTCTCAGTGCATTAGAAACCACACTCACGGAGCTCATGCTCATGGCGGCCGCTGCAATCATCGGGTTAAGCACCCATCCAAAAACTATATAAAAGACACCTGCGGCAACCGGAATGCCGACGATGTTGTAAATAAATGCCCAGAAAAGATTTTCACGAATGTTGTTCATACAGGAGTGTGAGAGCGCTCCGGCATTGACAACATCAGAAAGGCGGCTCTTCATGATCACGATATCAGCCGCTTCAATCGCTACATCTGTTCCGGCGCCGATTGCCGCTCCAACATCCGCTCTTGCAAGGGACGGTGCATCGTTAATTCCGTCCCCAACCATCATGACCTTCTTTCCGGATTCCTGAAGTTCACGGACAAGAGCTTCTTTTTCAGCGGGTTTAACTTCTGCACGAATATTTTTGATACCGACTTGTGCGGCCACAGCTTGCGCTGTCTTAATATTGTCCCCAGTCAGCATCCAAACTTCTTTGCCCTGCTTAAGCATCGCTTGAACTGCGTCTTTGCTGTCAGCGCGTACTGGATCCGCAGCTACGATCAAACCGGAAAGCTTTCCATCCAACAGAACATAAAGCGGAGTTTTACCTTGATCTGCTAATTGATCCGCTAATTCACGAACTTGTTCAGGCAGCTCACCGACAACCACGCTCTTATTGCCGATTTTCACATTTTTACCGGATACCTGAGCAGAAACATTACCCAGATTTTGCGCAAAGGCTGAAGCCTCCTGAAACGAAATATTTAAGACCTTCGCACCGTCAACAATAGCTGCCGCAAGCGGATGCTCCGACTTATTTTCAACAGAAGCGACAAGACTTAAGAGTTCCTTTGGAGGAAGGCTGAAGCTGACAACATATGTTAATGCAGGTTTACCGCTGGTAACCGTTCCCGTCTTGTCAAGAACGATGACATTGACCTTTTCGGTTGTTTCAATGGCTTCTGCCGAGCGGAAAAGGATTCCGCTCTGCGCGCCTCGACCGCTTCCAACCATGATTGCTGTCGGAGTCGCCAAACCCAATGCGCATGGACACGAGATCACAAGAACTGAAACGCCGATCATCAGCGCGAATTCCCACGAATATCCAAGCAGCAGCCAAACAAGGGAAGCTGCAATCGCAATCGAGATCACTGTCGGAACAAAGATTCCGCTAATCTTGTCAGCAAGTCTTGCAACAGGCGGCTTTGTTGATGTTGCTTCATCAACAAGTTTGATGATCTGAGCCAGAGCGGTATCTCCGCCTACTCGAGTGGCCTTCATTTTGATATAACCGCTCGTCAGAAGCGTAGAAGCCGACATTTGAGAACCAACTGTTTTTTCTACCAGAACACTCTCTCCGGTCAGGGAAGATTCATCTACTGTCCCGCTTCCGTCCTCTACAACACCGTCAACCGGAACCCTTGAACCGGTTTTTAAAAGAACCAAATCTCCTACAGCGATTTGCTCCAAAGGCACAACTTCCTGCTTACCATCTCTTTCGACCAACGCATTTTCCGGAACCAAAGCCATCAATTTGGAGATCGCGTCTGTCGTCTTATGCTTTGCTCTCGACTCAAAATATTTACCCAATGTGATAAGTGCCAATATCATTGCGGCTGAGTCGAAGTACAGATTGTGTGCATAATGCGCAAGGTGTTTCTCATTTCCTTGGGCAAGTGCCCAAAGCATCATGTAAAGGGCAAACAGTCCGAATAAAACTGAGGCGGCTGAGCCGATCGCCACCAGAGAATCCATATTTGGCGCCCGATGCCAAAGGGACTTAAAACCATTTCGAAAATACTTGAAGTTCACAAAAATGACCGGAAGCGTGAGCAAAAACTGTGTCAGCGCGTTTATTGGTGCGCTTCTTGTTCCTCGGAGAATCTCCGGCAAGGGCATACCTAACATTGGTCCCATTGCCAAAATCATAAGGATGCCAGCGAAAATTAAGGATATCCAAAGCCTAAATTTCATTTCCTCCAAAGCTTTTTTAGCATCATGCGCAGGATCTGATGTTTGAACCGAGGTGCCTTTTTCAGATGCGCCATAGCCGGCATCTATGACCGCTTTGACGATCTCTCCGACATTTGTCTTTGCGTCGTCAAACTCGACGGTCATACTGTTTTTCAGGAGATTGACATTGACACTATCAACCCCGGTTAAGGAAGACACCGCCTTCTCAACCCTGGCTGAGCAGGCTGAGCAGCTCATCCCCGTCACATCAAAATTCTTTTTCTGCATATCTTTTCCTTGCGTAGCGGTATTATTTTACGTATTATTATCTTATTAGCAAGAACTAACTATTTTGTTTATTAGTATATAAAAGATACTATGAAAGATAATCCGTCTTCTTCCATTCAAAATAACTGTCGCTGTCCGTGTCCTATAGAAACGTCGTTACGGCTCATCGGAGGGAAATACAAAGCACTTATTTTGTGGAAGCTCATGAATCGCACGCTGAGATTTTCTGAGCTTCGTAAACAAATACCTAAAGCAACGCCGAAAATGCTGACACAGCAGCTCCGAGAGTTGGAACAGGATGGTTTAGTGCTCCGTCAGGTCTATGCAGTTGTCCCACCGAAAGTAGAATATTCCCTCACAACGAAAGGACAGTCGCTGGAGCCGGTACTTCAGGCTCTTTGCAGCTGGGGCATGACCTGCCTTAATAAAGCGGGTGAACACGCTGACTAACACACTGCCGTCAGGATTAATTTCCTCAATTTTTCTGCTCATTGTTGGGGAAAGGACGTGATCTTCAATGAATTTGAATTAATATTGGAAGCAGTTAATACATCAGATCAGACATGAAACTGCCATCATTCATGGATCGCGCCGATTTTGTTGTGCGATTCTTATTTGGATCCTTCATCGCAATTGGATGCGTGTTGGTCGTTTGGCCTTTCGCTACGGCAATTTCCGTTGCGGCAGTTATCGCAATGGTCTCGTGGCCCTTATTCAAACGAATTCGCTCAGCTGTAGGCGGACGTAATCTGTTGGCAACCTGCATTATCGTGGGCTTGCTCGCTGTTTTGATCGTACTTCCGATCGCGGCTCTTTCTCTTGTTTCCGCGCAGGAAATTCCGACACTCATTCGTTATATCCGTGATTGGATTGCCTCCGGTTTTAACATCCCCGAGCAAATCAAAGAGATACCGCTGATTGGCAATTGGATCTTTGATCAGGCTCATGATTTGCTTGGCAGTAAAGAGGACCTTACTGCGCTAGCTCAAAAGCTTTTTGACCCGGTTAGCCGTGCAGCGCTTGCGGGCGCGGTTATGTTGGGAGACGGCCTCTTCCAGCTCTTCTTAATGCTGTTTGTAATTTTCTTCTTCTACCGCGACGGTGAATATTTGTCCCAGAAGTGCCTGGCGCTTCTGACACGCATGAGCGGAAACATTGCTGTAGAAGTTCGAAATATTATCGTCAACACTACCAGAAGTGTTGTGTTCGGCATTGTCGGCAGCGCAGCAGGCCAAGGGATTGTTGCGTTAATCGGCTTTTGGATTGCCGGAGTTCCCGGTGCATTGACTCTGGGCATTGCTGTGTTCGTGCTATCTGCCGTACCGATCGGACCTCCTCTTGTTTGGGGACCGGCTGCCTGCTGGCTTTACTACAAAGGAGAGGTCGGAATGGCGATCTTTCTGGTGCTCTGGGGCTCTCTTGCCGTATCGAGCGTTGATAATTTCCTGAAGCCGCTTCTCATTTCAAAGGGCGCTTCGTTGCCGCTTTCTTTGATCTATTTAGGCGTTTTCGGCGGCATCATTGCCTTCGGCTTCATGGGCATTATCCTCGGCCCGGTTGTGATCGCAGTGGGAATCGCCATGAGTAAAACCTGGCTGTCAATCACTGCTACAGTTGATTCCTCTAATCATCCAACTAAAGCGACCAAGGCCGTCTTGGAAAAGCTGTCACGAAACTCAATTGAAAATGATGTTGTTGTGACGCCCAAAAAAGAAGATTCGTAAACCGGAGAGCGGGCAGTTAGACTGCCCGTCAGAACTCAACAAATGCGTTGCGAAAAAACATTTAAAAGTTCTTAGGCAGGCCGCGCCTCATTATTTTTCATATCTTTAATACGCGAGAGCACAATAAGCGAAGCGAGAGCTACCCAGTAAAATTTCACAACAGCAGAATTACCAAAATTAAATTCAGTTAAACCTTGAATAAAGAAAGACATTGATACTGAGACAATGAGCATCCCATAAAGATTTTTATTCCTCCACATGCTCTTAAAGCCAAACCAAAAGATATATCCAAATAGGAGAACAAAAGAAATCAGCCCAATAGCTCCACTTTGTCCAAGCATCTGAAAAATATTGCTGTGCGCATGCTTTTGTCTTCTCTCTTTCGCTTCAGGAAGAATGTATTCTTTTTGATATTTATCCGCATATTGGCCAACTCCGACCCCTAAGACCGGATGATCTAAGAACATGTTAGTGGCGCTCTTCCACATCAGCAAACGCTCAGAATTGGATTGATAGGCCATATCTGTGATTGTATCTACTCGTCTTTGAACCTGATCAAGCGAACAAAATAAAGATGCACAGATCGCGGCGATCACAATAAATGCCATGGTTTTTTTGACGGATTTGAGAGAAAACCACATCCCAACCAAAAAGAGCGCTGGTATTACTCCAAGCCATGCTCCCCTTGTCGCATTTAGCATCAGACCTACTGCAAGGATAGAAAATAGAACTAAGTTGAATATTAGGAATGGTAATTTTTGAGCTCTATTCAGAATTAGAGATAAACACAACGGAAGAGACACACAAAGAAAACCCGCCAAGGTCATCATGTGGCCAAATAGCCCTTTAAGTCTCACTGCTCCGGCCGGCGCAATAATATACCCTCCGATCACATCAAGCGCACAAGAGATAATACTTATTATTAGAAAAATAAATACTAATTTAGGTTTATCAAAGA
The DNA here is from genome assembly GCF_059728705.1 of Parasutterella sp. St.1A3. NCBI lineage: Bacteria > Pseudomonadati > Pseudomonadota > Betaproteobacteria > Burkholderiales > Sutterellaceae > Parasutterella > Parasutterella sp. St.1A3. The sequence continues at coordinate 1,626,106 of NZ_BAAGFK010000001.1, forward strand.
ACAGAAGAATGAAAAAAAATGGAAAGGTTCTAAACACGTAGGTATTAAAAAATACTTTAGCGCCTTCTATAGGCTCACCACTAAACAGAGCAGAAAGCAGCATTATTGCCCAGAAAAAGCCAAATATCAGAAACCAAGTTCGATTATTTTTAATTTTTAAATAAATATCATTAATCTTTTTTTCTTTTATTCTTTTTGCCAAAACAAGAATCGCAAAAAAAATGGAAATTCCTAAGAAAATATTCGCAACAGCAATTGATAAACACTGAAAAAAAATAAAAAGGGAAAAAGCAAACAAGAAAATGATTTCCAGCCTGCTGAAATTTTGAATTTCTTTTTTAATTCCGAACATGTCTTTTGTCCACAGTAACAGCGGAAGCTGCTGTCCTTGTAAATCTCAGGATATCCATTCCGAGAGAAGATACGGAGGATATTATCAGAGAATACAAGTCTGCACTTGAACAGTGCGAGTCTCAACAGAAGAATAATCATGAAAAACAACTTAATGTCGCTTTTCCAATACGACATTCACGCGTTACTCCTCATTAGACTCAATTTCTCGAGTAGAAATACGGCAGAAAAGGATCGATGGGCATCTTACAACTTATGAAAAATACCTCCGACACTTATTGGGGAGAAAACAACCTAGATGCTATTTGGATCCGGCACCTTGATGCTTCTTTTATTCACCTGTGAAAATGTCCTCTTTCCTTAACGAGAATAACTTCAACATCCTTATTTTTCACAGCATCCTGGTACATTTTTTTGTTGTTCACCTTGTACCAAGGTTCCCAGTAATACCAAACTAAATACTTCTTATTCTTCAGAAGGTCATTCTTTTTAACAAGCTCATACATATGACCGTCCATAGAAAGGTATTTGCAGTTTGATTTATATGCTTCATAAATTTGTGTTTTTACATCTTCCTGGCGCTTTCCTTCACCGATCAGATAAAAAGCTGTTTTCCATCCTTTTGAAGCAAAGAAATTAAGACATGGAACGCAATGGCTCTCCACAATGCATTTATTCTTATCAATACCAGCCTCCTTGACAATTTTTGAAAGGTCTTCCTCTGCGTTAAAGCTATTTGCTTCAGTTAAATTCTTAACATCAAACCAAGCTCCCTTTGATGGCTTAAGAAACTTCAGCGTTTCAGATAAAGGAACTTGACCATCTCCTGCATCATGAGAGTTATTGAAAATTCTGTCTTTCTCGTTGTAGAGCGCATCCATTTCGAAACCGCTGTATTTCTCCGCAAACTCTTTCATTTTTAAGGGAGAGTTCACACGATGCAGCCAAAATTTTTCAGGAATATCCTGAAATTTGCCTACCAGCCATAAATAATAAGAATTGCGCAACGCAACAAAAGCAAGAGCAAGAACTAGCAGAATCGCTATGACTCCTAAGGTAATTTTCCCTTTCCTCATTCTTTTCTCTCCTCAAAAGATTTCCTGCCGTGCAGTGTCTTCAATTCATTCATAGTGCGTCCGTAGCTTTCGGAGGAAATATCATTGTTGTCATTTTTGAATTTGCTTTCAATGCCTAGAACGCTCGACATCGTGTCAAACAGCATGTCATTAGTGAACGGCTTATCTGAATTCTTTTTCAGATTCCTAACAACAGACGAGTGATCCTTCGCATATTTGTCAGAGAAGACCATCCAGAAAGGAATTTCCGTTAAATCCCAGCCAAATTGACTGCTGTCATGAGATACTCCCCTATCAACGCCTTCTGAGTGATCTGCTACATATGTCAAAGACATAAAGTTAGGTTGTTTTTTAGCCCATTCATAAATATCTTTTACTACAGCATCGTTATAAAGCATACTGTTGTCGTACTTATCAATTGAAGTTCGACCAAATTTCTTAAAGGAGCCCGGGTATCTTTCTTCATAAACTGTATGGTTGCCCATTAGATGAAGAACAATCAAAATACGGTCGCTATTGCTGTGCAGATTTTTGAGACTGTTGACCAATTCTCCGTCGTAAAAGGTAGTACCTGTATCCGTGCCAAAGTTCGTATTAATGAACATCTGATGATCCGCCGTCGAGGCTATAAGCGTGACAGGCGTATCCCAAGCCGACAGCTTGACTTGATTACTTATCCAATAGGTTTCGTATCCTGACGCATTTGCCAATTCAATTAACGAAGGACAATCCTGAAGAAGATTGTCATCGTATTGAGACTTAGAGGTCAGAGCATACGTTAAAGCCGGAACGGTATGGGTGTGATTGGAATATGCGTTAGAAAAGATAACCGCATTCGGATCATTCTTCATTTTCGATAGCCACGGTGTCGTCTCTCGCTTATACCCGTAAGCGGACATGTGATTTCTGTTCTGAGACTCTCCTATCACCAGGATGTATAAACCTTTATATCCGTCTTTCTCTATAGCGAGTGTTCCAAATTTGTGAATCCTCTCAAGAGAGGCATCTTTAAAGTCTTTATATAGTTTCAAGCCTTCAGCTAAACCTATAAAGGGTTTAGTGATTAGATTGTGACTAGTTTTACTAATCAAAATGGAAGAAATAACAATCGCAAGCAGCGAGATAAATGCAGTACCAAAGAGCCTAATCCTTAGTTTCTTTGCATCAGTATACGACCTTGTTTCCTTATTTGTAGTCCCATGATCTGTCTGCTGTGTCACTACTGATTTAGCAAGAAAAATAACTAAACAGAAAATGAAAAGAGCGGCAACGACAAAAAGCAGCGACGAACCGACAGTCATATTCTCTTTTAAATACGCAAAAGCCTCATTGTTGTTTGTCTGGGCGATTGCAAGCAAAGTATCTGCAGATAATACGGAACCGGAGACTAAGTAATAAGAGAAAAAAGACAAGCTGAGAAAGGCCGGAATAGCCATGCATAAGAAGACAAGAAACGCACTCAATACTCGGGCAGCATTGTCGTTACCGATCTTTGAAAAGCAACCCCCGGCAACATAAGGTATTAGCGCGAGAACAACTGAAATCCCGGCGAGCCAGTAAATAGCTGTTGTTAGCGGTCGAGCAGATATCGAGCCGGCAACAAAAATTTGAATGATGACCGGTATCAAACCTAAGAGCAGGGACAGATAGAAGAGCGGCTTCAGGCGATAACGCCGGAGTAAAGCGGACTCAATAGACGTTATGAGACCACTGAAGCAAAAGAGGGAAATCAGCGCAAGGATAAAAAATTTAAACAGTCCAATACCAAGGGAGGACTGAGACACTGTCTCTAAACCAAAGATAGGAATAAAAAGAACTAAGAGCGCCCACAGTACACTTGAAAGAATCGTTTTTAGTACAGACATAAATTTTTATTTAGTATTAGTAGGTAAGCCTATTTTTAGGCAAACGCATTAGACGTCATAATTATAAATACGCGATTCAAATTGAACCGTTTTTGATTCCCCTCTTTTTACTGGAGAAATCTGCTGAGAAAAAATCAAGAACGTCATTGCTGTTTCTGGCCATTGCATGTGTTATTGCGTCTATACTTCCTCTATCTACATTCCCCGGATCGATAAAACTATGTCAGCCAAAGATCAGACAATCATCGGACTTTGCCAAGTCGGTTCCCCTGCCCCCTTTGTTAAAGCCCTGAAAGAAAAAATCGCGAATACCTACTTACCCGACGGTACAAAAGCCATCGTCAAAACCGTCGATTTTGAGTGGCAGAGCCCAAATAGCGATGCTTCTAAACTCGTACGCGACGGAGATTTCAAGATCCGCGCCTTCGAAGAAGTCAGCCGACTGAGAGCCGCTGGTGCTAAGGTCGCCGCTGTGACAAACTGCCGCACTCTCGGTTTTAAAAATGAGCTTCAGGAAGAAATCACAACACCGATTACTGACTTCCCCACTGCATGCGCGCATGCCGTCTCTGAGAACCCGAATTTAAAACTCGGCTATTTGGGAAGCACTTCCGCTCCGAAGGCAGCTGCGATCAAAGAAGCGGTTGAAAAAGTCTTCAAGCCGCAGTGGGTTGATCTTGACAAGTCTTTCGACCGGATCGTTGAAGAAATCCAGGAACTGCTCCATAAAGGCAAATCTTCCGATGAAAAGGAAGCACTCGATAAACTCGCCATGCTCTGCTCCGAGTTAGTCAGAGGCGGCGCAGAAAAAATCCTTCCGACCTGTGGCCTTCAGGCACTTCTCTCGGAAGCTTTAAACGCCAAAGGCTATCCGGTTATCGATGTCGTCAAAGCCTTCGCGGATTATCTCTGCTTCACCGAGTGGCACAACCTTCCGAAACCCTTCAAGATCGGTATTGTGGGCGGCCTCGGACCGGCTGCGACTGTTGACCTGTACGATAAAATTACGCGCTTTACACCGGCTAAAACCGATCAAAAGCATATTAAAGTCGCGGTTGAGCAGAACCCTCAGGTTCCTGACCGCACGAAATACCTGCTCGAAGGCGGTGTTGACCCGACACTTGCCTTATACCAGGCCTGTAAACGACTGGAAAACGATGACGTCGACGCCATCGTGATCGCCTGCAACACTGCCCACGCTTACTTCGAAACCATCCTTCCTCATTTGTCCGTCCCGCTCATCAATATGCAGCAGGTCACACTCGAAGAGATTATCGAGAAGTACGGTAAAAACGCAGTGGTCGGCCTTATGGCCACCGACGGCACCATCCAAACCGGAATTTATTCTAATAAGGCTAAGAGCATGAATCTTTCCATGGTCACGCCGGATAAGGAATATCAGGCGCTTGTCATGGAAGCGATTTACGGTGAGCTCGGCGCGAAAGCCGGTTACACCGAAGGACACTGCAAAGAGGTTCTTCTGAAGGCAGCCCGCCACCTCGCTAAGGAAAAAGGTGCGACTGTTCTCGTACTCGGCTGTACGGAACTCCCTCTGATTCTTGATGAGACAGACAATCTCGATCTCGGCGACTGCAGCGCGGCTGTTATTGACCCGACATCTTCTCTCTCCCGAAGAGTTGTGAAGGTTGCCGAAGAGATCATTAAGATCCGAGGACGCCGCTAGAGTTTTTAATTTTCCCGCCTTTATCGGCGGGATTTTTATGGAGTAAGCAAGCTATGAACTTCTTCCCTAAAACAGATTACACACCGATTCCGGCAGGAACTAAAACCGCTTTTATCGGTCTCGGTGTCATGGGAAGCCCGATGGCCGCGCATTTAAAAGAGGCCGGATGCGAGATGACGGTCTACAATCGAACCACGTCAAAAGCAAAAAACTGGACTGAAACCTTCGGCGGAAAATATGCCTTAACACCCGCAGAGGCGACTAAAGACGCGGACATCGTTTTTACATGCGTCGGCAATGATGAAGACCTTAGAAGCGTACTTTTAGGAGAAAACGGCGCATTTTCCGGGATGAAGAAAGGAGCTGTTCTTTGGGATGCAACTACCGACTCTGCAGAAGTAGCCCAGGAAATGTACGCCAAAGCTCAGCAACTCGGCCTGAGTTTTGTAGACGCTCCGGTTTCCGGAGGACAGGCAGGTGCGGAAAACGGCGTTCTGACTGTTATGTGCGGCGGTGACGAAGATGTTATCGAGCGCTGCACGCCAATCGCATCCGCTTTTGCCTGTTCCGTCAAAAGAATCGGAGATAGCGGCAGCGGCCAGCTTGCCAAGATGTGCAACCAGATTTGCATCGCAGGAATCCTGCAGGGACTCTCTGAAGCGATCGCCTTTGGTAAAACCGCGAACCTGAATATGGAACTCGTTTTGGAAGTTATCGGCAAAGGCGCCGCAGGTTCCTGGCAAATGAACGGCAGAGGAAAATCTATGATTGAGAACCAATTTAATTTTGGTTTTGCCGTGGATTGGATGCGCAAGGATTTAGGCATTGCGCTCAGTCAGGCTCGACGCAGCGGTGCGTCGCTTCCGCTTACCGCGCTGGTGGATCAGTTCTATGGTGACATTCAGAACATGGGCGGCGGAAGATTAGATACGTCAAGCCTCATTCTGCGACTAAATCAAAAGCCGAAGCAATAAACAACAGAGCCCGCAAATGCGGGCCCGTCCCTAAATCTTCATCACTTCCTGCCGATAAAACCTCAACTCTTCAATCGAATCGTAGATGTCTGACAAAGCCTCATGTTTGGAAGTCTTCTGATACTTTTTACCCACTTCCGGAGCCCAGCGCTTAACACATTCCTTAAAGGAAGAGACATCCAGATTGCGGTAGTGAAGAAACTGCTCCAAATCCGGCATCCATCTCGCCATAAATCTTCTGTCCTGACCAATGGAATTCCCACAAAGCGGACTCTTGCCTGCCGGTACATATTGAGAGAAGAAATCAATATAAATTTTCGCGGCTTCGGCTTCACCAACCGTGCTCTTCAGCACGCGATCAACTAATCCGCTTCTTGTATGTGTCGCTGTGTTCCACGAGTCCATCGTATCGAGAACGGCTTTATCCTGATGAATCGCAATAACTGGACCCTCTGCGATCACATTCAGCTGCGGATCCGTGATGATCGCGGCCAGCTCAATAATACGGTTAATCTGAGGCTCCAGGCCTGTCATTTCCAGATCCATCCAGATTAAATTCTGTTCATTAAAAAGCGGGCTTCTCTCGCTTTTAAATTCATTGACTGACATTCCAAAATTCTCACAAAACGAATGGACGCATTTTAATGCATCGAATTATGCGCTTGCTTGATCGCGCTTAATCATCGTCATGCTTGTGATGTTTTTTCCATTTTTTATGCTTATGAAAATCATGCCCATGATGATGATCATCATGGTCAAAATGCGGGCGGTGATGTGGATGGTGGTGTTTCACGTAATGCTTATCGTACCAAGGGCGTTGGACGAAATACACAGGTCTTGAACACGCATCGTAGCGGTCGCAATACCTATCCCAATGTTTTCTGTGTTCCAAAGGAACAGTAAGATAAATCGGACCGACACCCGGAATTGCCGTCCCTACTGCAATAACCGGATTACTGTTAAAAACCTGAGGCACGACACCCTGAATTGGAAGAATCCCATAATATCCCGGGGCTCCGACACCGACATTTACATCAAGATGAATACCGGCTTGTGCGATAGGTGATGAAAAATGAAGTACACAAACTGATAAACAGCATGCGCTTAAAATTTTTCTGAAATTCATAGGAAGCTCCTTCCATGTCTTTTCGTTTTAAGTATAGAGATTCCGTCTGTCACTGCTTTTTGCTCAAACCACTCTGAGCGTTTTAGCGATTAATAATCCTGCAGCTGTCCGTTTCTCTGCAAAATGCGCTATCTTTGCTCTTACATCGGACTATAAATATCCAAAAATGAACTATTCCTCTGCTTTTGAAACTCTTTTTCTTTTCTTCCTTTTCGGTGGCTTCGCGCTTAAATATTATTTGGACTGTCGTGAAATTCGATGTATCCGAGAGAATCGCGGAAAAGTCCCGGAGGCCTTTGCAGAAAAAATAACGCTGGAAGCTCATCAGAAAGCGGCGGATTACTCAATTGAAAATGTCCGCTTCGGAGAACTCTCCAGACTGGTTTCTCTAGGGCTAACGCTGATACTTACCGTGGGCGGGCTGCTCCAAATTATTTATCTCATGACAACCGGCTGGCTTGGCAACACCATTCTCGCTCAGGTCGTCATCATCCTTCTGATCGGCTTTATCTCCGGCCTCATTGATCTTCCCTTCAGCTGGTACCAGACCTTCAAGATTGAAGCAAAGTACGGTTTCAACACCACAACGCCGGCAAGATTTATCAAGGACACACTGATGTCAGCTGCGCTCAGCATTGTGCTTGGCGTGCCCATTGTTTCGCTGATTCTCTGGCTCTGGAATGTCTCCGGCCCCTACTGGTGGGTTTGGGCCTGGGCCGCTTACATGCTTTTCAATGTCATTATTCTTTGGCTGTATCCGGCTGTGATCGCACCGCTCTTTAATAAATTCTCTCCGCTTCCCGATGGTGAGCTCAAAGACAGACTCGAATCCCTGCTCTCCAGAATCGGTTTCTCGTCCCGCGGGCTTTACAGCATGGATGCCTCCAAGCGCAGCGCTAAGGGCAACGCCTACATGACCGGCTTTGGAAAGAACAAACGCATCGTTCTTTTTGACACGCTCATGAATAAACTCACACCTGAGGAAACAGAAACGGTGCTTGCGCACGAACTCGGACACTACAAGCTCAATCACATTTATAAGATGCTCGCCTTCTCCTGCGTTTTCTCCCTGCTCTTCTTTTGGCTTCTGAGCGTTCTTGCTGACTGTCAATGGTTCTATGAAGGACTCGGTGTCAACCTGATTCAAGGCGCAAGTCACGGAACCGCGCTTGTGCTCTTCTCCATCGCAGTACCTGTCTTCATGTTTCCTCTTGCTCCGCTCAGCAGTTACTTCTCACGCAAGCATGAATTTGAAGCAGACGCCTTTGCCGTCAAATATTCCAACGGACATGCCCTCATTAGTGCATTGGTTAAGCTTTTTTCTGACAATGCGTCTACGCTGACGCCTGATCCGGTTTATTCGGCCTTTTATTCTTCGCACCCGGACGCGGCAATCCGCATTCAGGCGATCGAAGAAGCCGAAAAAGCCAAAGCTGCGTCTCATTAAGGTGTTCTAGATAATGGCTGAATCTGTTCGGTTTAATGCTCGTGTGGTGTCCACCCACGGCAAACATAGTTTTGTGGAAAAAAACGACGGCACGGTACTCGAAGCCACGCGTAAAGGCAAAAAAGGCGATGTGGTGGTCGGAGATATTGCGCAGTGCCTGCAGACTTCACCGACGCAGGTTTCCGTTGAAAAGATTGAACCGAGAAAATCACTTCTTTATCGAAGCGACGATCTGCGCACGAAACCGCTGGCAGCCAACATAGATCAGGTTGCGGTCGTCTTTGCCACACGACCGAGTTACAACCCGCACTTTATTTGGAAGGCGCTCCTTGCGGCTGAAACGGCGGACATTCCGACCGTGATTATCCGCAATAAATGCGACTACATACAGGATGAAGCTGCAGTGCGCCCCTTTATCGATCAGCTTAAAGAACTCGGAGCCGAGGTTGTTGAAGTCTCCGCGACCAAAGATCCGGAAAAAACCAGGGAAATCTTAGAGCCGATCTTTAGGGATAAGATCACGCTTCTGATCGGACAGTCCGGCATGGGTAAATCCACAATCCTTAATCTTCTGATTCCGGGCGCAGCGCAGAGAACTCAGGAATACTCCGTCGCGCTCGATCTTGGCAAGCAGACGACTACCGCCGCGCGCTGGTTTAACTTCGAGGGCGGTGCGCTCGTTGACTCACCGGGGTTTCAAGAGTTCGGCCTGTCTCACCTGACACTGAACGATATTATGCGCGGCATGCCGGAAATTCGTGATCGTGTGGAACATTGCCGCTTTACGAACTGTCGTCACCTGCAGGAGCCTGGCTGCGCGGTGAAGAAGGCGGTTGAAGACGGAGAAATCGATCCCGAGCGCTACGCCTTCTATAAGGAACTCGCGGAAGAGGCGATTGCCAGAGAAAGCGGCAGATACTAAGACAGCGTTTTAACACCGTCCGACGGAATCGTCGGGCGGTATTTTTTTATCATATAACGCATTCACGTGATCTATAAACTCGTCTGACTTAGAAAAATTAGAGAGAAATCCGTTCTCGATTAAATAAGAAAATTGATTGTCAAGGATCAAACCGCCCAATAAATGTTCGTACAAATGAAATCAATTCCTGCCAAAGAGCTCAGGACAATTCTCTTCATATGCTAACCGTAATCTTTGGGAATCACTGAACCGCAGCTCTTACCATTTTGGTGCGTCACAACATTTTGGGTTTATCAATTCTTCGCTGACTAATCGCCTTAATGAGTAATTTACAATTAATTACATATATTTTTAAAGCAACTCAACTTATTTAAGTAGTAACCCGAAGTGCCTGTCAATCAAGGGATTAGAGGAAATACCTAGGTTTAAAAACCTAGAAAATCCTATAGATTTTCTTCAAAATAGCGTGTTCTAGTTATCTTGTAATTAGTGTAATCACTTGCTCATTACGGGATTTCCCGATATTATGTTCTCAACTTAGATGGAAACAAAAAAGAATTTCATCAAAGGTCGAGGTTAAAAAATTACATAGGAGTGATAAAGATGTTAAGAACACGCCGCACACCCAAAGACAGAGCTGCTTTCCCCACTGAACTCCCTACAGGACTTCATATTCCGGCCGGTGTCTCTCCTGAAGTTTATGCTTCTCATCGCGATATTCTCTCAGTACTGCTGCTTCGTTTCATGACAAGCAGACTTCGCGCCATGTACCAGGCCTATGACGGTGACCTGACACTTTGTTTGGTCCTCGGTGAAATCGCTTCGCGCAATACCGAACGTTTCTATGACGAGCGCCGCGGTTATATGCCGGCTGACGCACACGGTCAGAGACAGCTGCTTCCGTGCAACGCACTCTCTATTTCGGACGTGACCGGTATTCCTCGCGAAACCGTTCGCCGCAAACTCGCAAAACTCGTCGAACTTGGCTGGATCGAGAAGACACCCGAAGACATGTACGTCATCACCGATAAGATCGGCACCGTCTTTGCCGCATTCGATGACAGCCAGACATATGATCTGATGAAGACCAGCGAAAGAATCTCTAATGTACTGCGCAGCTAACCGAAAGACACTGCCTTACAGATTATCCAAGGCTTGAAATACTTAGACCGCCCGATCGGCGGTCTTTTTTTATCTCTTCCGGACAAAGAAAAAGCCCGGATGCGCTCCGAGCTCTTTCTCGGTCCCCCGCTTTAGGAAGGACCGCCCATATCCTAAGATTAGGCCTTGCGAACCAGTTTTTCTTTGATTCGGGCAGCCTTACCGGACAGATTGCGCAGGTAGTAAAGCTTAGCGCGGCGAACATCGCCGTGACGCTTAACTTCGATGCTGGCAATCATCGGAGAATACAGCTGGAAAGTACGTTCAACGCCTTCGCCGCTGGAAATCTTACGAACGGTGAAAGCGGAATTCAGACCGCGGTTGCGCTTAGCGATCACAACGCCTTCAAAGGCCTGTACACGCTTGCGGGAACCTTCAACAACGTTGACGTTAACAACAACGGTGTCGCCGGGGTTGATCTGCGGGAAAGTTTTGCCTTCAGAAAGACGGGCAATCTCTTCCTTTTCAAGTGTTTCAATCAAATTCATTTGTAATCTCCAATGACCATCATCATGCAGATCTTTTCGTCTTAAACTGCCGAGAGGATGGGTTTTAAACCAAGAAGTCCGAAGACTCCGAACTAAGCGTTCTCAGAACTTTCTCATCCTCTTCGGAGAGAAGATTCTTCGAGCGCGCTATTTTAACCAAATCCGGACGGTTTGTGGCGGTTGTTTGTAACGCCATTTTTCTCGTCCAGTCCTGAATATGCTTATGGTGCCCGTTGACCAGCACTTCCGGCACTTTCATCCCTCTCCACTCTTCCGGCCGCGTATAGTGCGGCGCGTCCAAAAGACCTGTGGAGAAAGATTCGTCCGAAGCCGAGAGCTCTTTAATGGCTCCGGGAAGACGCCTCACAACCGCGTCCATCAGAACCATTGCCGCTAGTTCTCCGCCGGAGAGGACATAGTCGCCGATGGAAATAATCTCGTCCACATAAGTGTCGAGAAACCGCTGATCGATGCCTTCATAACGCCCGCAGACAAGAATCATGTCCTCGTCGCTTTCCGCAAGCTCAAGCACTCGCTCATCGCAAAGCGTACGGCCAGAAGGCGCAAATGCGAACACACGTCCCCGGTTTCCGTCTGCGCGGATCGCGTCAATCGTCTGAGCTAAAGGCTCAGCCATCATGACCATGCCGGGGCCGCCCCCGAAGGGACGATCGTCGACAGTGCGGTGCGCATCATGCGTGAATTTGCGCGGATTCCATATCTTGAGCTGCCAAAGGCCAAGCTTTGCAGCCCTCGAAGTAATACCGCACTCGGCAATCAGTGCCGGCATCTGCGGAAAAAGGGTTACGACGTCAATACGCATCGGCCGATCAGCTCCAGGTGGGATCCCAGTCAAGAACAATCTTTCTGTTCTCTAAATCCGCCTCAACAAAGTAGCTGTCCACAAAGGGAATCAAAACAGAACTTCCGTCAGGCTTCTGAACATCCAAAATGTCATGAACGCCGTTGTCGATCAGACCTTTAACCACTCCGATCGTCTCGCCTGCCTTGTTCACCGCTTCACAGCCGATCAGATCCACCCAGTAGAATTCGCCTTCTTCGATCTGCGGAAAATCCTTTCGGTACATGCCGACAGCGCCTCTAAGTTCGGCAGCCTGCTCCGGAGTCTCAATCCCTTCGAGCTTGGCAATGAGACCGGCTCCGTGCACCTTGGCTTTTTCCATGCGAATAGGACGCACACCGCCCTCCCGATCACAGATTAACCAGTTTTCGGAGGACAGAAGCGCCTGAGTGTCCTGAAAAGGCTGAACGCGAACCCAGCCCTTCAAGCCGTAAGCACCATGCAAAACGCCGAGCAGTATAGGCTCGGCGCTGAAATTCTTTTCGTTTGTCACAAACGGTGAGGAAAATTAGGCAGCGGGAGCGGCTGTCTTTTTGAATTCCTTGTAAAGACGGGCAACTGTGTCGCTCATCTTTGCGCCGTTAGCAACCCAAGCGTTGAGGCTGGCTTCGTTGATAGAGAGACGCTGAGCAGCGCCGCTGGCCATCGGGTTGTAGAAACCGATGCGTTCATTGAAACGTCCGTCACGGGGATTGCGGGAGTCGGTCGCGACGATGTTAAAGAAGGGGCGCTTCTTGGAGCCGCCACGAGCCAGACGAATAACGACCATAGTTAAATTACCTCTATAGAAATATATTTTAAAAATGAAAATAGTAGGCGCTATAACGCCTGAAAACACGTGATTCTATCCCATTTTTCCTAATTAAACAATCCACAAGCGATAATTTGTTGCCGAATTGTTACGGAAAAGCGGAAAGCGAAAGAACGCGGCACGCCGCGTCCTTTCCCGGATCACAAATTAAAGCTTCTGTTCCAATTCGCGGACTGTCGCCATGGCGTCAGCCACCAATCCGTAATCAGCTACTTCGAAGATCGGCGCTTCCGGATCCTTGTTGACCGCAACAATGACTTTGGCGTCTTTAATGCCGGCAATGTGCTGGATCGCGCCTGAAATACCGAAACCGATATAAAGGTTCGGCGCAATGATCTTGCCGGTCTGACCGATCTGCCAATCATTGGGCGCAATGCCCGCGTCCACAACCGCGCGCGTTGTGCCGACCGCTGCGCCAAGCTTATCGGCTAAGCGGCCCATTTCTGCGAACTCCGCCTCATCGACCAAGCCTCTGCCGCCCGCAAGCACAATCTTCGCGCTCTGCAGATCGGGACGATCATTCTTAACCTGCTCTTTACGGACGAAAGTCACTTTGATCACAGGAGAAATCGGAACCACACGCTCAATCTGCACTGAAGTTTCACCCTTCTCTGCCGGATCAAAAGCGGTCGCGCGGACAGTAAGAACGACTTTTTCGTCAAGCGTACGAACGGTCTCGATCACGGAGCCTGCGTAGATCGGATGCTTAAACGTTTTGCCGTCAACCACATCGGTCACTTCAGAAATCTGTGCGACATCGAGTTTTGCCGCGACGCGCGGCGCAGCGGCTTTGCCGCTCGGATTGGCGATAAAGAGAATATGGGAATATTCCGAGCTGACTTCTAATACAGAGGCGCTCATGTTTTCTGGAAGTTCTTCGGCAAAATAAGGCGCTTCCGTCAGAAGAACGCGTCTGATGCCTTTAATAGAGCTCGCCTCTTCAAGCACTTTAGACCCGTCCTGTGCCGCGATAAACACATCGATATCTCCGCCGATTTTCTGAGCGGCGGTCACAAGCGAGTAAACCGCAGGATTCAGAGCGACCTGATTGTGATCAGCAATAATTAATACAGACATTGTTTTCGCTCCTTAAAGTACCTTAGCCTCGTTCTTGAGTTTGTCGATCAGTTCATCGACACTGGCAACACGCTGTCCGACTTTTCTTGCGGCAGGAGCCTCATAGCCGACAACTTCAGTGTGCGCACGAAGCTGTACGCCGAGCGAAGCCGCTTCAATGACTTCCTGCGGCTTGCGCTTTGCCTTCATCATCATCGGCAGCGTCACATAACGCGGTGCGTTCAGACGCAGATCCGCGGTCACCACCGCGGGCAGCGTCAGTTCGACGATCTCAAAACCTCCGTCTACTTCACGGGTAACGACAAGGCGGCCTTCTTTCATTTCCGCGCCAGATGCATGCGTACCCTGCGGGTAGCCGCAAAGCGCGGCAACCATCTGACCGACCTGATTCGCATCGTCATCCACGGCCTGCTTGCCGCAGATAATCAAATCAGGAGTCGACTGATTCACATAAGCGGCCAGAATCTTGGCCACATTCAGCGGCTCAAGCTCGTAGGCCTGAGATGTCTGCAAAAGGACTGCTTTGTCGGCGCCCATGGCAAGCGCGACACGAAGCGTTTCTGCGCACTGCGCTTCACCGACGGAGACCGCGATAACTTCATGCGCAATGCCTTTTTCTTTCATCTGAACCGCCTGTTCCAAGGCGATCTCATCAAACGGGTTCATGGATTTCTTGAGCGAACTCACATCAAGCGTGCCGTCCGCACCGAGTTTGACTTTAATGTTCGCATCCACGACCCGTTTTACCGGGACAAGAATCTTCATTTTCTCTTTCTCTGTGCTTTAAGTAACAATACAGGGGATTATAGCCACCGAGGCTTCAAGGATTTCACGCAAAAAACGCTTTTTTTACTCTTACTCGGGAATTTCACGCTGTTCAAATGTGTTAACTGCTTAACGGGGTACGTTTCGCTGATTTGCTAGCATTTTCATAACCTTACAAAGACCAGGAGAATAAGATGTCTCAAATCAAAATTTCCGGATTATGCGCTGCTGTCGTCTTATGTTTCGGCAGTCATTCTTTCGCAGCGGACCAGAATCTGAACACTGACCTTATCGTCGTCGGTGCGGGTTCCGCCGGACTTTCCGCTGCCGTTCAGGGCGCTGAACTCGGTAAAAAAGTGATTCTGCTTGAAAAGAATCCGTATGTCGGCGGCAATTCCCAACACGCCGAAGGCCTTTTTGCCGTGGATTCCGAATGGAACCGTCTTAGAGGCGATCCGCTCACACGTCAGGAAGCCTATCGTCAGTTCATCGAACGCCAAAACCACCTCGTAGACCCGTATAAAAACAAGGATTTCGTTGAAGGGTCCGCTGAAAACATCGAATGGCTCTCCAAGCACGGCATTGAGTTTGAAGTCATTCGCGAAACACCGCTCAAGGACAACACCTGGCACATCATTAAGAACTACAAAGGTGTTAACCACGGTGCCGGTCTTATCAAGGGCATGAAAGATGCCGCCGATAAACTCGGTGTGCAGACCATGCTTGCCACACCTGCCGTCGATCTGATTAAGAAAGACGACAAAGTCGTTGGCGTTATCGCTAAAGACAACAAGGGCAACACTTATCACATTTCCGGCAAAGCGGTCATTCTCGCTTCCGGAAGCTTTGGCGACGATCCGAAGAAAGTTGCCGAATGGGGTCACAGAGACCCTGAAGCATGGAAGAGCTCCGTGCCTATCAACAAGACCGGTGACGGCATTGTCATGGCGATGAAAGCCGGTGCGGAAAGAGGTCCCGTCAGCTTTATCGGTCATCTCGGCACCGAGGGCAAAGGCATCAAGTTCCTCAGCAACCTTTACGGAACATCCTGGCAGCCCTTTAACCTTTGGGTTAATCGTGACGGTCTGCGCTTTACGGATGAATCCCAGTGCAACGCCTTCAGTGAAGCAGCTAACGCGATCTACGCTCAGCCGGGTCACTATGGCTGGTGTATCTTTGACGAAAATACCGTCAAGTACTTAATGGAAAAAGGCGCCTCTTCCGGCATCGGTGTTTTAGTTCCGATCGGAACGAAATACGCCAACCTGCAGAAGGACATCGACGAAGCTCTGGCAGCTGACTCGGACGGATTCAAGAGCGCCTCTACCGTCGCAGGGCTCGCTAAAGCCATCAATGTCCCTGCCGCAGCACTGGAAAAGACGGTTGCCGAATACAACAAGAACTGCGAACTGCAGAGCGATCCGATGTTCCTGAAAGATCGCCGCTACTTAGTTCCGATTGAAGGCAAGAAACTCTATGCGCTGAAACTGAAATCCTACTTCTTCAGCGCCTACGGCGGTCTGATCACCAATCGGGATCATCAGGTCCTCGATAAAGACTCTCGTCCGATCAAAGGTCTTTACGCCGCAGGTCTTGAAGTATCCAACATGGTCGGCCCGACCTACCCGGACTTCTTCTCCGGCCACGCTTTCGGCTTTGCTTCCTACTCCGGACGCCATGCCGCTATCAACGCTGTTAAAGAAATGAAATAAGTTCTCCTAAGAGCGATAAGCCCGCAGCTCATTTAATGATCTGCGGGTTTATTTTTCATTTATCGGTCTAATCGGGATACTTCGAGCCTTTGAAGAGCAGCAGCAAACCGTAGATGAATCCGACAATAGGAATGATGAACAGCACGACCGACCAAGGCGAGTACTGTATGTCTCGGCAGCGCTTAATACAGGCAAAGAGCTGAAGCACTAAAACAATGACCGGAAACCAGCCGATCGCTTTGACATTGACTGTACCCGCTGAAGCGTTATAGACCGAAGAAAAATCAACGAACCAGGACGAGATAAAGCACAGAACCAGCATCGTCAGAAAAAACGACAGTCTGTGTATTCTTCCGTCCGGCAAAAACGGATTGTTATTGACTCTCGGCACTGCCAAATTAAACTGCTGCGACATATTTTCACCTCTGCTTTCGTTTTCAAAGACTGTAGCCCGAAAGGATTGCAAAGGCTGTGAAATAACCTCCAAACTAGGCAGGTTTCGTCAAAAAAATAAACCCGAAGATCGGCAATTGATCTGCGGGCTGATTGGTCTCTGCCGGTTTAATTCGGATAGCGGGGACCTTTAAACAGCAGAATAAGACTGTAAACAAAACCGACGAGCGGAATAAACAGAAGAAGTACGCACCACGGAGAGCTTTTAATACATCTCTGCAGCGTTTGATGCAGGCAAAGATCTGAAGAAGCACGGTACCGAGAGATGCACTAACGGCTGTTTCAAAGACCATAGCGTCCTCTGAAACGACACCCGCCTCAGTCACACCGTAAAAACAACTCGCAATCAGGCTCAGCACCAGCGTCGTCAGAAAAAACGACATTTTGTGAATTCGTCCCTCCGGTAAAAACGGATTGTTATTGACTTTAGGAATGGATTCCTGCTCAAACTGTTCTGACATTTTTTCCTTCGTTCAATTTTTAGAAAACACAAACCGGCAGGAAGTCAATCTTCAAAGACCTGCCGGTTCACGGATCAGCACACTGATTTAAGCGGCCCAAAGAATCATCAGGAGCACCTGACCGGAAATAATTCGCAGGAACATCGCAAGCGGATAGACCGTTGAATAAGAAATCAGCGCGATACTGCGTTCCGAAAGACTCGAAGCAAAGCCAAGCAGTGATGTGTTGGTGGTGCAGCCCGCAAGGAAACCTGCGATGGAATGGAAGTTCATATTCATCTTGGTGCGTGCGATAAAGCCCGCGATCGCAAGCGGAATCACGGTAATCGGAATTCCCAAAAGCACGTACAGATAGCCGCTTCCGTTGATAAAGGCTTCAAAGAAGGGTTTGCCGGAAGCCAAGCCGACGCTCGCCAAAAAGAATGTCTGCCCCCACTGCCTCAGCATCAGATTCGCCGAATGCGTAGTATAAGTCACCAGATGGAACCTCGGACCGTAATAGCCTAAGAGAATCGCGGCGATGAGCGGGCCTCCCGCCAAACCAAGCTTGATCGTCACCGGTATGTACGGAAATGCGATCGGAACAGACCCGAGAAGCACCCCAAAGGCGATCGCCGCAAAGATAGCGATGACATTGGGTTTTTCCAACTGCTTCTCACGATTGCCGACAAGCGCGGCCAAACGACTGATCGCGTTTGCCGGACCGACGCAGATCAGCGTATCTCCGAGCTGCAGACGAAGCGAGTTGTAGGGGAAGAACGTAACGCCTGCGCGAGCGACACGCGTGATATTGACACCGTCAAAACGACTTAAATGCAAATCTTCAATTTGAACACCCTGCATATTCGGTTCCGTCACACGAATGCGCTCGTTTTTGATCGGAGAATGCGCAGTGGCCAAATCCACCTCTTTATCTTCCTCACCGCAGAAAGCACAGACCGCGGTTTTGTGCTCCGCGTTGGAAACAATGCGCAGGCGGTCTCCGACATAAATCAGACTGTCCGCGGTCGGACTGGTGATTGTTCCGTCATGGAGCACTCGGGAACAAATAAAGGGACGTCCGATAATGGCACGGATTTCGCGAAGCGTAATGCCGCTTAAAGCCTTGTTGTTTGCCTTGACATGATAAAAAATCGGGGCGCGGTTCATATTCTGCTGCGCTAAATCCCATTTCTTGTCTTCTTCTGCAAGATCAACATTGAAGAATCGTTTAAGACCCATGATGACCGCCATGGTCGAAAGGATCGCAAACGGATAAGCGCAGGCATATCCGACCGTAATATCGATCTTCGAACCCAAAGACTGCAGGGCTTCCTGCGTCGCGCCGAGACCGGGCGTGCTTGTGACCGCACCGAACATGATGCCGAGCATCTCGGGAAGAGAGACTGCGGGTGCGCAGAGAAAATAAAGAATGACAGTGACCGCTAAGCTCAAACCGACCGCAAGCACCATCAGACCGACGAGTCCCGCGCCGCTGCTCTTAAATGTCGCAAAAAATGACGGCCCAACCTGCAGACCGATAAAGAACACAAACAGAATCAGGCCGAAATTTCTGAAGAAGCCCAGCATAGAGGCATCCACTTCGATGCCAAGCCAGCTCATAATCAGACCGACAAAAAGAACACAGGTCGCGCCGAACGACAACCCGAAAAACTTTAATTTGCCAAGATAAAGACCAAGCGATATCGCAATACTAAAGGCAAGAATACCGTGCGAAAAAGAACCCGATTCGAATAAAAGCGAGCTGAGCCAATTCATTCTTAATATTTGATTTGGAATTTGAGATTGACATCAGATATTAAGCATTAATTAGCGAGGAAAAGAAAATCAAAAAAGGAATAACCCTTAGTCCCGCTTACCCTAATATACCAAGCGTTACGGCCGCGAGAACCCAATACCGAGCCGCTTTGCCGATGAGAATGAGAACGACGGACAGACAGAAATTCACTCTCAGCCAGCCTGCGGCCAAACAAAAGCCGTCCCCCACGATCGGAACCCATGAGAAAAGCAGTGTGATCGGCCCCCACTTTTTAAAGAGTCCTAACGATCTCTCGTCCTGTTTTTTATTGGGAATAAGCCGCCCGATCCCGTAAGTGACAATCGCTCCGAACGTATTGCCGATCGTTGCGGTCAGCACCAGTGAAAAGAGCTTGTCCGAGTATTCTGTCATGCCGTAAACGACGAGCGCTTCGCTGCCTCCGGGCAGCAAAGTCGAAGAAACAAAGGCGCTGCAAAAGAGCGACCATAAGAAGGTCGTATACGACAACAGGAAATCCTCTCAAAGATAGTGTAAATTTAAGGCTCTTCAAAACTCAATATACAAGAGCATTGGTTCATGGCGAAGAAAAGTGATCTTAAAACTAAAATTGACGGTCTGAACAGGGCCTTTCAGTTCTATTACAAAGCCAACAACAATACGCTCAGAAAAGCCTCAGACTTTTACCTGCCGTTTATTTTCGGAAGAAAAAAACGCATGGCTGAATTTAATGCTCAGTACATTCCGCTCAGCGTCGCGATGTTCCTGGAAGGTGTTCGCAACACCACCGCTAAAATGGAAGGAGCGCCCGACGTCGAACTGATTGAGGCACTGAAAGAAAAACTTCTGCCTAAAGTCTATAAAGATGACTTTGATAAATACTGGAACGTCATAGAGAGCGAGCTTGAAATTAATCCTGAAGAGCCTAAAGCTATCTCGGTTGCGCTCACCAACCTCTTCATGTTCCAAATTTTCGGACCGGGTTCAAGCGATCCGAATCCGTACAACCAAAGTTCGGACCGTCATCAAGTCGCTATCGAATTTCAGCTCGGAAAGATTCTCTATCAGTATGCGCGCAGCTCCCGAGTTGTGCTCGAAAAAATCAAGGATCCGAACTACAACGCTGCTGTGATCCCGACCGCCGCCGAAACAGCGGCCGCTGAGGCCGAAAAGCCGAAAGATGCGCCCGAAAACGCTGAGGAGAAATCCGTGAAATAACTGATTAAAGAGGTCTGAATGTTTTCAGGCCTTTTTGTTTTACCGTTTAACCGCTTTTGAATGTTTAAAATTTCGCTAACCCACTTGACTCAAGGACAGACATGCTGACTGATATCGAAATCGCGCAACAAACCACGCTTATCCCGATCGACAAGCTCGCCCATGAATACGGTCTTAAAGACGATCAATTCATCCCTTACGGCCGTGACAAGGCAAAAGTCGCCATTGACACCTCCAAGGCCAAAGGCAAGCTCATCCTCGTGACTGCGACTTCCGGTATGCCTGCGGGCTCCGGCAAGACAACCACCTCCATCGCGCTTGCTCAGGCCTTTAAGAAACTCGGAGAAAAAGCCTGCCTTGCGCTCAGAGAACCCTCTCTCGGACCATCCTTCGGTATGAAGGGCGGTGCCGCAGGCGGCGGATACTCTCAGGTTGTCCCGATGGAATCCATCAATCTGCACTTCACCGGCGACTTCCACGCCATTACCGCCGCGAACAACCTCTTGGCCGCATTAATTGACAATGCCCGTCATCAGGGACAGGCCGATCTCAAAGAAATTTCCTGGAGACGCGTTCTGGACGTCAATGACCGTATGCTTAGGAATATCGTCACAGGTCTTGGCGGCTCCGCTAACGGTATCCCGACGGAAACCGGTTTTGACATTACAGCTGCTTCCGAACTGATGGCGATTATCTGTCTTGCCGACGGGGAAGAAGATCTGCGTGTCAGACTTGACCGTCTCGTTGTCGGCTACAAGAGAGACGGCTCGGCATACACCTGCAAAGAACTCGGCGCCACAGGCGCTCTGATGGCGCTTCTCAAAGACGCCATGCTGCCGAACCTCGTTCAGTCGATTGAAGGCGTTCCCGCTTTTGTTCACGGCGGCCCGTTTGCCAACATCGCGCACGGCTGCAACTCGGTTGCCGCCACCCGCGCCGCTATGACCATCGCTGACTATGCGATCACGGAAGCAGGCTTCGGCAGCGACCTCGGCGCAGAAAAGTTCTATGACATCAAATGCCGTATGAACAACCTGCACCCGGACGCCACCGTGCTCGTCACATCGCTCCGCGCCCTCAAGTGGCACGGCGGTGTCGCCCTTCCTGAAATCGGCAAAGACAACATGGACGCTCTGATCAACGGACTGCCCAACCTGAAAGCGCATATCTGCAACCTGAAACGCTTCGGTCAGCAGGTTGTCGTTTCTCTCAATCATTTTGCCAATGACAATGAAGAGGAAATCGACGTTGTTCGTAAAGAGTGTCTCGCTCAGGGCGCCCGCTTCGCGGTTTCCGACGGCTTTGCCAAAGGCGGCGAAGGCGCTGTTGACGTCGCCAAAGAAGTGATGGCTGCGGTCAAAGAAGGCTCAGGCCCCCTCAATTTCGCCTACGGTCTCGATGAATCGATCGAAGAAAAGATTCAGGACATCAATACCAAGGTTTACGGCGGTAAAGATGTTTCCTACTCTTCAGCTGCGCTCAAAGACATCGCGAAGATCAAAGCACTGAATATGGGCTTTGAGAAGCTTCCGATCTGTATCGCGAAGACTCCTTTCTCTATGTCTCACGATCCTGATCTGAAGGGCGCTCCGCAGGGCTTTACGCTTCCGGTTCAGCGCGTCATTCTGAACGCCGGCGCGGGCTTCCTCGTTGTCACCACCGGCGCCATCATGAGAATGCCCGGACTTCCGAAGAAACCGGCCGCTTACTCAATCGACGTTGTTGACGGCAAAATCACAGGTCTCAGCTAATTCCTTCTAAATAGGCCGATCAAAGCTCCGAACTAATGTTCGGGGCTTTTTTTGGCAGCCTGACCATGCGAAGCACGATAAGACCGAAGACAAAATAAAGCGTGGTCACCAAAATCGCGGTACGCTGATCCCCGTTTGTAAGCCAGGTCACGAGACCGTATGTAATCGGTCCGAGGATATTGGCGCCCCACACCGCGATGTTCCAAACAGAGTAAAACTTCGCAAGCTGTCCTTCAGGCGCAAAGACCGCGACAGTTGCCCTGCCCGCCGCCTGGCTCGAACCCATGGCTATTCCGGCCAAATTCGCAGCAAACCAGAAAGAAGCGGCAGAAGTCGAAAACGCCGCAGTCACACCCATGACAATCCATAGGAAAATGGTCAGCGCAAGCGTTTTGCGATGCCCGATCCGATCTTGTACATAACCGAAAAAGAATGCGCCGACTGCAGCTGTGATGTTGACAACAAGAATCAGTGTAATCGTCTGAGCGGTCGTGAACTTCATCACCAGTTCCGCATAAACCGCTGACAGTGTCACAACCACGGCAATACCTGCCTGATACAAAAGTCCGCAGAGACAGAACTTCAGAAATTCCGGACTTTCTTTAAGCACCGCAAAACTGCTTCGCTCCTTCGCCCATAAATTCTTTACAGTCTTCTCAAATGAAAGACCGGAAGGTTTGGAGCGCTCCTTAACGCACAGCAGCATCGGAAGCGATACCGCCATAAAAATAGCCGCCGTGGAAAGCATGCAGAGCGGAACATAATCCTCTGCGCTTTTACCGCTGTCCTGTGCGGCAAAAACAATCATGAGGCAGACGCCGAGACTGAGGATACCGCCTAAGTAGCCAAATCCCCATCCCCAGCCGGACACTTTTCCGAACGCT
Organism: Parasutterella sp. St.1A3; assembly: GCF_059728705.1. Taxonomy (NCBI): domain Bacteria; kingdom Pseudomonadati; phylum Pseudomonadota; class Betaproteobacteria; order Burkholderiales; family Sutterellaceae; genus Parasutterella; species Parasutterella sp. St.1A3. Next base: position 1,648,950 of record NZ_BAAGFK010000001.1, read on the forward strand.
TCCGGTTTTGCGAGTTCGGAAAGAAATGCGGAATTCAGCGACACTCCTGCGTTAAAAGCGGTATTCGAAAGCACAATCAGCAGAACCGCCAGCGCGAGCGAACCCGTGTGCGTGAAATAAAGCGCTGCGGTACAGATCACACAGATCAAAGTCATAACCGTGAGCCAGAAGCGCTTATTTGCCGAAGCGTCCGCTGCAGAGCTGACTATTGGTATGACAAGTATGGAGAAAATATTTGAAAGCGTAATCGTAAGCGTCCAGGCAAGTGTTGCCCATACCGCGTTTTCGGCCACTACAGAAACAAAATACGCGTTATAGACGGCTGTAAGCACAACCGTGGTATAGCCGGAATTGGCAAAATCATAGGAAGCCCAAGCGAGCACCTCCGAGCGGGAGACACCGTCCCGCAGGTAGCTGTGCTTTTGTTTTTGGGCTGTCAATTTATTTTTCCGTCGATGCAATCTGCATAATGAAGGCCGCGCAGCTTCGCGCCAAAGACGAAATGTTGTAGCCGCCTTCCAGAACTGCGGCAATTCCGCGGCATTCGGGAATTTCTTCCAATATCCAGGAGAAGCGCCGCCCTAAGAACGCGTAATCACGCTCCACCATTAAAAGCTGCGCCTGATCTTCTTCGCGATGCGCGTCAAACCCGGCTGACACAATCAGCAGCTCCGGTTTGTATTCCAGAAGTTTCGGCACCCAGACTTCATCCATGGTTCTTCTGAGCGCGATCCCTTCCGTTCCCTCCGGGAAAGGTGAATAAATCGCGTTCGGCGGCGCGTGATGAATATGCGCATACGGGAAAAGTGCCTGCTGGAACCCGTCAAGAATCAGAACGTCTTCTCTTCCGCCGAGAATATTGCAGGTACCGTCCGCGTGATGGACATCGAAGTCAGCAATCGCAACGCGCTTAAGTCCGTACTGACCGATCGCATGCAGTGCGGCGACGGCCGCATTGTTTAAAAAGCAGAATCCGCCCGAATGGTCTCTGTGCGCGTGGTGTCCCGGAGGACGCACTGCGCAGAAGGCCTTTTTAAAGTCGCCTCTGCAAATATCATCGACTGCCGCGCATGCCGCGCCTGCCGCATGCTGCGCCGCCTCCCATGTAAAAGGATTCATGGAAGTATCGACGTTCACCTGCGCAAGTCCCTCCTTAGGAGACTTGTTTGAGAGAAATCTGATGTAATCCTCGTCGTGCGCGGCCAAAAGATCCGTCAGTGCTGCAACAGGCGCCTGCTTCTGCTCAAGCAGGGTCAGCGCGCCGCTCGCAAAAAGCAGCTCGTTGATCTTTTCCAGTCTCACCGGGCTTTCCGGATTGGTCAGCCCCATCCGATGCTTCAGAAAAGAGTCGTGCGTGTAGAGAACAGTATCTGACATAAAGTTTTACTTGGTCTTTTGCTCCATTTTAATGGTCATACAGTCCGATATGGAAATTTCTTGTTCCATAAACATGCGATATCTGAAAGAAGCATTTCGGTATGTAACCAATAGGCTGCGGCAAACGCCGCAGCCGCTCTTTTTGGGGTAACCTTAGGAAATTGACGGAGGACTTTATGTACAGACGACCTTTCATTCTTGCAGGCATAGCGGGTATGTCCGTTTTTTCCAGCTTGTCTCTCGCACAGTCTATGTCTTCTACAGCTGCTGAAAAAAGGATGCTGTACAGCCAGCGGCCTGAAGTCAAGAAGTTCATTAAAGACGTTTCTGCCCGACGAGGCCTTGATGAAGAATGGGTTGCCGCGGTCTTGGATCAGGCAACCTATCAGCCCAAGATCGAGCGGCTGATGACACCGAAACCCGCGCCTAAAAACACTAAGGACTCCCGTAAGGACTGGGAAAAATACAGAAATATCTTCCTCGGTCAGCACCGTCTGAATCTCGGAATGAAATTCTGGCAGGACAACAAGCAGTACCTGGATAAGGCTCAGGAAATCTACCACGTCGACCCGGCCGTCATCATCGGCATTATCGGTGTTGAAACCCGCTACGGCGAAAATACCGGTTCCTGGAAAGTGCTTGACTCTTTGGTCACGTTAAGTTTTGACTATAAGAGACGCGCGGACTTCTTCAAAAAAGAACTGGAAGAATTTCTGGTCATTCTGCACAAAAATGACTTAAAACCCTTTGAGGTTGAAGGCTCTTACGCAGGCGCAGTCGGTCTGCCCCAATTCATGCCGAGCTCTATTAAACGCTTCGGCGTGGACTTTGACGGAGACGGCAAGATTGATATCAACCATTCCACTGCTGACACGATCGGCTCCATCGCCAACTACCTGAGTAAACACGGCTGGGTTGAAGGTCTGCCCATGGTGATTGAAGCGGACATTACGGATGAGCAGGCCGCAAAATTCGGAGGCGGCACAAATCCTCGCTTTAAATGGTCCTCGCTTCTCAAGAGCGGTGTTAAGCCCTTGGATAAAACCGCGCATTATCCGGCTGATATGCCCGTCTTTATCGTCGACTTCCCCTATTACATTCCGGGTTCTCTCGATTACACCAAACTTTATCGAATCGGCACAAAGAATTTCACATCGGTACTGCGCTACAACAGCAGCTATTTTTATGCAGGCGCTGTTCTGGAACTCGGAACGGCGATTGCCGAACTGATGGACTACCCGGGGCTGATTGACGGCGAGAAGCTGCTTCCGCCTCATTTAAAACCGGCAGCCTCGCCGAATCCTTCAGATGGAATCAAAGAAACGGTTACGCCGCTGAATCCGCCTAAGACGGCCGGTTAACAGGAAAGCCTCGAATCTTTTGCAGATTACGAGGCTTTTTCTTTGGCTAAGCAGATAACCGATTAGTACTCTTCGAACATTCTCTGAATTTCTTTCGGATCGCTGGTCTTGGTCAGTGCAAGCTGAAGCAGCAGACGCGCCTTCTGCGGATTCAGCGTATCGGATTCGAGAAGGCCGGCTTCCGTGTATTTCGGAACGGACACTGTCGTCGCACCGTTGGGCACGCGGGCGCTTCTGACAACGACTGTGCCATTGGCTGCAGCTTTCTTCAGCGCTTCAAAGGTCGGATCGGCGATAGAACCGTTGCCTGTACCTGCGTGAACAATACCTTTTGCGCCGGCTTTAAGCGCGGCTTCGGCCATAACCGGATCATCATCGATATGAGAGTAGATGATGTCCACGCGCGGCAGTGTGTCGAGCTTGGAAACATCAAATTCGCTATTGACGGTATGGCGCTTGGTTGACTCTTTGTAGAAACGGATCTTGCCGCCGCTGATATAGCCGAGAGCGCCGAGTTCAGGAGATTTAAATGTCGAAACGTTGGTGGTATTGGTCTCAGTAACGTCGCGAGCACCGTTAATCTCGTCATTCATGACAATCATGACGCCTTTGCCTTTTGCTTCTTTAGAAGCTGCGACGCGGACCGCTTCGAGAAGGTTCATCGGACCGTCGGCAGAAATCGCTGTCGCAGGACGCATCGCGCCAACCAGGATGACAGGTTTATCGCTCTTAGCGACCAAATTCAGGAAGTAAGCGGTTTCTTCAAGCGTATCGGTTCCGTGCGTAATAACAATACCGTCTGTTTTAGGATCGGCAAGCAGCTCATTGACGCGCTTTGCGAGCTTGAGAAGTGTCTTGGTATCCATGTTGTTGGAAGAAATCTTCACAATCTGCTCTCCGGACACATCGGCGTAGTCCTTCATTGCGGGCACTGCCTCGATCAGAGTCTGGATTCCGAGGTCGCCGGCCTTGTAACCTGTCGTCTGAGTGTTCGAAGCCGCGGTACCGGCAATCGTTCCGCCGGTAGCAAGAATCTTAACCGCAGGAAGGTCCGCAGCGAATACGGCTGTAGCAGTAAAAAGCGCAGCAGACAGAAGAATTTTTCTGAAAGACATTTTCTCTCCTTGATATAAGTTTTTAAAAATTAACCCTCCCGCGAAGCGTAACTGCAAACCCCAATAAAATCAAGGTCAGCTAAAAAAATTACCCAAGAAAAAACCTGACCGTTTAAAGATCAGGTTTTATGTGTTTAAGGAGCGACCATCTTCGCTTTGAAGGTTCCGGCGCCGTTGATGCCGCCTTCAAAACTCTGCCCTTCTTTAATCGGTCCGCTTCCCGCCGGAGTTCCTGTATAGATCAGGTCGCCTGCGGTCAGACGCCATGACTCGGAAAGCTCGGAAATAATTTCCGGAATTTTCCAAATCATCCGATCCGTATTGCCTCTCTGACGTTCCTGATTATCCACGTAGAGCCAAATCGAAAGATTATCCGGATCCGGCATACGGCGCTTATCCTTAATCTCAGTAACGAGCGCAGAATAATCAAAACCCTTCGCTTTTTCCCACGGCTGACGGTTTTCTCTCACGTACTTCTGCCAATTGCGGCGCGTAAACTCAACGCCGGCGGCATAGCCGAAAATATATTTTTCTGCTTCTTCCGGTGTAATCTTCCCAACCTTCGGAGCGGTCTTTCCAATCGCGACCACCAGTTCAACTTCAAGACAAAGGTTATCTGTATCTCGGGCATACGGAATTTCAACTTCTTTTCCCTCACGGCAGACCACTAACGCATCTGCAGGCTTAGAAAAAAAGAACGGCTTTTCACGGCCTTCCGAACCGACCTCTGCGACATGATCGGCGTAATTGGCGCCAACACAGTAAACCCGATGTACAGGAAAATAAATGTCCTTCTCACCGGAAACCGGCACTGCAGGCACTAAGGCCTGCGGAAATAAAAACGGCATGATTTGTTTCCTTCTTATCCAACAGCGTTAGTCTAAGACGAAAAAGGAAGCAGAATGTTGTTTACCTGCCAGCTGAAAAATCCAATCCTTTCCATCGATATGAGAACTTTCTCTGCCGATTTATCTCGATTTTGGAGCTCGATTTCGAACTGATATAGGTTGTCTCCGTAATGTTCGCTCAGTTTGTAGCGTGCATCCATCGGTTTTCCTGAAACATCAGAGGGCTTCATCAAGTCGATATTGATGCCGGCAGCAGCCAAAGCTGCTTCAGCGGCCTTTCCGTCCGCAGTCATCTCTTTAGAACTGACTTTACCGCTTCCAAGCAGAGCCGCAATCCCCTGGGACGTAACAATTTCGTCCACAAGACGGTTAGAAAGATCGTTAGCGGCATCCGCTCCGTTTGCACCGTCTTTTTCCATTAAACCCACATTGATCTGATTTCTGAGCTGCCGGCTAAGGTTTGCGCGCAGCGCCGGAAAATCAATAAACGAAGTCAGCTGTTCAGCCTTGCCCTGCTCTGCCGCTTCAAGGATTCTGTCCGCTGCTAAATACGGTGTCGCAAACCAATAAGCGGTCATCCCGCAGCAAAAAAGAATCAGCAGAAGTTTTCCAAAATTTCTCTTAATAAATTCCATGATCAGACCCCTGTTGCTCGTTGAATAAATTCTATAAAGCCCTGAGTCCGTGGAACTTTTACAACCTCAAAATAAGAATAATGAATGCTCGCTTCTCTCCGCACGCACATCCGTCTGAATCCTATGAAAGCAAATTATTAATTGATTTAATTTCAAATGACTACTTTAATTTTTCATCGCACTGCCAACCTATCTCTCATCCGAACAGATTAAGTACTAATAATAGTTTTACAATTCATTACATTACTCAACCAACAGGAGATTACAAACATGAATTTCAAATTTCTTGTAACTGCAGCAGCCGTTTCTATGGCGCTTTCCTCTGTTGCTCAGGCAGCAGTCGAAGACGGCACTTATGAAGGAAGCGCAAACGGTAAAAACGGTCCTGTCACTGTTGCCGTTACGATGAAAGCAGGCAAGATCGCCGACGTTAAAGTTGTGAAATCCGGTGAATCCGCCATGATTTCCGATGTCGCGATCGCCCGCGTTCCGGCCGAAATCGTCAAGAATCAGTCTCTTCGCGTCAATAATGTTTCCGGCGCCACTTTAACGAGCATGGCCATCCAGGCAGCCGCCACCAACGCCGTTAAGGAAGCCGGCGGCAAACCGAGTGATTACTACAAAGCACCGACAAAGAAAGTCGCGAGCAACATTGACGTCGAGTACAAGACCGCGGTTGTCGTGGTCGGCTCCGGCGCGAGCGGCATGGCTGCCGCTGTCCGCTCCCAGCTGAACGGCAACCCGACCATCCTGATTGAAAAAATGCCGTACATGGGCGGCGACACTATTCTTAACGCCGGTACGCTTATCGCCACGGGTTCCCGCTATCAGCGCGAAGTCATGAAGGAAGATAAGGACTCTCCGGAACTGGCGTACAAAGACATCATGCATGTCGGCAAAAACAAGAACGATCCGGTTCTCGTCGGCATGGTCAGTAAGAAAGCCGGTAAGGTTGTTGACTGGCTGATCGATGACCTGAAGATCCCGTATGGACCTGCCGCCACTCAGTATCCCGATCACTCCGCTTCCCGTCAGCTCGGTGTCACCGGCCGTTCTCCGAACTTCATCCGCACAATGGCGGATATCTTCACCAAAAACGGCGGCAAGATCCTGATGGAAACAAAAGCCACCTCTCTGATCTATAAGAACGGCCGCGTCCGCGGTATTACTGCCGTCAATTCCGACGGCGACAAGATCACCATTCTGGCTAAAGAAACAATTCTTGCGTCCGGCGGCTTCGGTGCCAACACCAAGATGCTTCCTCCGACACTCAAAGGCTATCTCTTCTACGGCCTCAACAGTGACGAAGGCCAGGGCTATGAAATGGCACGCAAGATCGGCGCTCAGAACATCAACATGGACCTCGTTAAGGTCTATCCGCAGGGCGTTGAAACCGAGCCGAATCACGGTCTGGCTGCAACCGCAAGCTCTACAGCGACAATCAACGACACCGGCGCGATCTACGTGAACAGCAAAGGCAAACGTATCATCAATGAACGCGCAAGCCTTGGCGAACTGACCGACATCACAGTCGCTCAGCCCGACAAGATTATGTATCTCGTCATGGATAAGACCGGCTACGACCGCTATCTCGATAAGAGCCTTGAGGACAAACTCGTTCCTAATGAGGATGTTCTGCGCAAATGGCTGAAGATTGAAAACAACGGCCGTCCGATCATGGTCGAGTCCGACAGCCTTGCTGACGCCGCTAAGGTCATGGGCATCGATCCTCAGGGTCTTGAAGCCACAGTCAAACAGTGGAACAAGATGGCTGAAGAAGGTAAGGATACGGAATTCAATCGTCCTAATCCGAAAGCCATTCTTAAAGCGCCCTACTACATCGTTGAACAGAAGCCGCGCTTTGCAACAACGCTTGGCGGCTTAAAAGCCAACGCCGATATGCAGATTCTCGGTAAAGGCGGCAAACCGATTCCGGGCCTCTTCGGTGCAGGCTGCGTTGTGGGCGGCGCCAACGGTGCTGACTCTATGACCGCGATGATGAACTCCTGGGCCATCATTTCCGGCGTGGACGCTGCAGACGCTGCAACCGCTGCGATCAAAGGCAAGAAGAAGTAATCTTTTGACTCGCTGTTAGTATTAAGGCCGCGGTCCCAAAGACAGCGGCCTTTCTTATTGCCTTACAAAGCAAAGCGCCTAAAAGGTCAAGCGAAGCAGATTCAGAATTTTCTCCTTACTAAGAGCTTTGACCGCGTTACTACCTTTAAGCAGCTTTCTTTCTGTCTTGCAGAGTTAGAGAATTCTTTCTTCAACCGTGTGTTCTGAGCTTGTAAATACCGTATTAAAAGAAGCAGCGTTAATCTTTCGATTGTTTTTAATACAGATAACTCCGAAACTTTATTAGCGTAGCGGCTCTGACCAGCCGTCCGGTGACATGTAACAGGGGCTTAGATCTCCGATCGGCGCAGTGCCATCCTTCTTTTTTATCCCAATTTCATACTTCACGCCATTTTATTGACGGCGATTTCGCTCGAAGAATCCTTGGATATCAGTGGTTCCTGCTCAAGAAAATTTAAGAATACAAAGAGCCGCAGTTACCGGAATGGCTGCACTGTAAAAAATCTTCAGTCCATCTTCTGTGCACCGAGTCGAATTTTGCAGCGTCTCTAACGGTTTCAGAGCGGTGTAAATACCGCTAAAGAAACGAGCTCGGCGTACGTATTCTTCTCATTCACAAAGCCATACAACTGACACAGTTTATGACTGAATTATTTACCCGACAGGGTTAAAGTACCACCTAGGTATTGATTGGATTGAGGTCATGCCTGCCAAGCGTGAGAAGGGGCGCTTGGCTGTTTATGCTAATGTTTGTGATTCTGAGGTTGTAGCCACCGCGTTTTCCTCCTATGTCGCGGAAGTGCTCCCTCTCTCATCTTTGTTTAGCTGCTCCGGCGTGTTCGTCACGCCGGAGATTTTTTTACTTCAAATCCCAGCCTTTGCCCTGCACGTAATCCTTCATATACGTGCGTCTTTCCTTCTTCATATAGCCGATCATATTCTCAGTCCAATCCACGTTTTTAGCGTTGGAGCTTCTGGATTCGTAGTATTTGCGCATCAACTCGTTATAGCGCTTCATTACTTCGGGATCAGGCTCACGATAGCTGTTTTCCATAAACGTGACGGCAGCCGGCATACGCGGTTTAAGACCCGCATGCTCAGCCGGATGACCAAACGCAAGCCCAAATACCGGGAACACGTTTTTCGGCAGCGCTAAGAGACGATCGATTTCCTGGATGCCGTTGCGGATACCGCCGATGTAGCAGCCGCCCAAGCCTAAAGACTCCAATGCGGCAAAGGCGTTCTGCGCCATAATGCCCGCATCCTGAATGCCGACAAGAAATTGTTCATTCCAGCCTAAATCCGATTCGGGAAATTCCACCTGATTGCGATGGTAGTCTGCACAGAAAATCCAGAGTTCCGGCACCTGCGCAACATGTTTCTGGTTACCGGCAAGCACCGCAATCTTTTCCTTAAGCGCCTGATCCGTAATACGGATGATCGACGTAACTTGAAGAAAACACGAAGTAGATGCACTCTGAGCCGCTTTAAAAATCGCCGCGATATCTTCGTCAGAAACTTTTTCATCAGTAAATTTTCGGCATGATGCATGGTTCAGCATCGTGTCGATCGTCGGATTTCGAGAGTACTTTTCCATCTTTTTCTCCTTTACGCTAAGAACGATTCAATCCTAAACAGAAAAAAGGCCCGATCCGAAAACCGAGCCTTTAAAACTAAGAAAAAATTTTAAACCGAACGGTAAGACTTATATTTTTCAAAAAGCGCTTCCATGCTGTCTGGATCTGTCAGATTCACAACATCGAAGAGCTCATCCAGTACCGAATCCGGGAGTACTTGAAGTTGTTTTGCCGCTTCCTTGCAGGAGATATTTTTCTCAATCGCAAGCTTCGCAACTTTTGTCCCTGCTTCGTAACCCAGCACTGTACTGATCATCGTCGAGTTAGATGCTGAGCTCTCAGCCATATGTCTGCAAAGTTCGGCATTCACTTCAATCTTCGGCAAAATTTCTTCTGACAGCGTCTTCATCGCATCAACCATCAGCTCCCTGCTATTAATCATCGAGCGAAGTGGGATGCTTGAGCAGGCGCCTAGATCCAGCCAGCCGTTCTTTAGACCATAGAGAATTGCAGTATTATTAGCGCTTACTTGATTGCAGGCCGCAATAACCGATTCCAAACCGTTGTAGGCGTAACGCTGCGGATAATTTTTCTGCTTCTGATCCGAACTCTTTAAAGAAATCTCTCTTAATCCGGAGTTAGGGCCGCTTGCCATAAGCCTTAAGTCTCTCGCTAATTTCCACAACTGCGAACTTAATGCGACCACTTGACCGTGACAGGCAATAAGATCATCCAGCGCCATCATACCGTCAACCAGATCACCGTAGCTTTCAATGGGACGTCCTAGAACATCAGATAAATGTTTATTGATTTTCTGACGGAAACCCGGAAGACAGCCCATGCCGGTTCCAACTGCAGTGCCGCCTAAGCACGAGTGATTCCAATGTTTCTGCTCAAATTCCAACCGATTGAGCGATCTTTCCATGCCATGGGCAAAAGCATTAAATTGCTGCCCTAACGTAATCGGAACAGCATCCTGAATACCGGTACGGCCCATTTTAATGACAGTGGAAAATTCACAGCCTTTTTGCTTTAACACTCGAATCAGTTCTTTTGCCGCCTCAATAATGAGAGTTAACTGGTCGTAAACGACAAGAGTTTTTGCTGTCGGAATCACATCATTACTCGACTGAGCCATATTGACATGGGTACTCGGATGCACTTCTCCCGTCTTGTTACCGGTCAGAATTTCGTTGGCTCGATGCGCGATAATTTCATTGACGCCCGCATTCAGCGGTGTGCCGGATCCTCTAAAGATGTTGACCGGTAAGTTGAAATCAAATTCACGATTCATCATCTCCCAGCCGGCTTTTTCAATTGCCTTTTCCTTCTCCTCGTCCAGAGCTCCGATTTCCAGATTGGCACGAGCGCAAGCAATCTTGATCTGAACAACCGCATCAATAAACGGAGGAAAATCCTGAAGTGTTAACGGACCAATATCAAAAGCCTGTCGATTTCTTTCGGTCTGGATACCATAATAATGTTCGTCTGCAATATCCATGCAGCCGAGAGAGTCATGCTCTTTTCTCATTCTTTTCTCCAGTTACTTAGTATTTACCGAAATATTCTTTAAGGGCTTCCGGATCTTTGAAGCGCGAAAGATTAAATAAGTCGTGTATTTCTTCCGCGGACGCAATATTTAAGCGTTCTGCCGCTTCAGAAATTGATGTTTGCTCTCGCTCTGACATTTCTCTGACCAGAGATGCTGTTTCCTCCCCAAAGCGTGCGCGAACCAGTGCGATGAGAGAAGCAGAATTGATCAAATGTTCCTCGCACTGAGCTTCTTTCACGGACACACCGGAGACACATTTAACAACAAAACGCTCACATCCGCGCCCAATGATCTCTATAACTTCGGAAGCGGCAAAGTACGCATTGCTCAAAGATGCGCCCAGATCGATATCTTCTTCAATGGCAGAAAACATAACAAACTGATCTGTCCCCATTGTTTGATGGAAAATCTGAAGCATCAATTCAGGCATACTCGGGTTTATCTTTCCAGGCATGATAGTTGAACCGGGGGCAATCGCCGGAAGAGACAGCTCTCCTATACCGCATCTCGGACCGGACGAATAAAGATAGAGATCGTTGCCAATCCTTGCCATGTTTAGCGCAATTGCTCTCAGACAGCTGATCAGATACACATATCTGTCATTGCCTTCCAAGACTTCTAATGCTGCTGAGCTTGCGACGACTTCGTCCGAAGTTTCAGGGCCGTGGAGGTCCAAGCCGGTAATTTTTCTCAATTCGTTGACAGCATTGCTCGCAAAACCCGGTTTGGAGACCGTGAATTGATCAATGGGCGTGACGCCTAAATTGACTGTCAAAAATCCCTGCTGAGCCCTTTTTAATTCTTCATAGCTTCTGCGCAGCCGCAGATACATTGCTCCGAATACAGCACCCCACGTTACGGGAAGTGCTTCCTGCATATGCTGTCGACCGACATGCAGCATATCTTCAAACTCGACAGCCTTATCGCGAAGTGTTTGAAGGAGGAACTCTATACCTTTTTTACTGTCATTAATTTGCCTGAAGATCGCAATATTTTGAGCTGTATTAAGAACATCCTCTGCACTTTGGCAATTATTGACAAGATCGGCAGAGAGTCCGCTTTTTTCTGCGAAGTAAGCATTTACAGCTTCATTAAAAGACAAACCATCAACAGCCCATGCTTTGATCTGCCGAAATTCAGGTTTGGAAGGACAACAGATCAATTCATCACAGAGCGATATGATCTTTTCTACAGATGCCTCATCTATTTCACCGATTTTTAGATTGGCAATTGCAGAAGCTTTTTTGATTTCCCCATAGGCTTTCAGCAGCTGAGGAAAATCAAACAAACTTCTTCTTGTAAAACTTGGCGTTAAGTTTGACATAGGGTTATTAGCCGGCTTTAGGGTCGCCGGCTAATCCAAAAAATGTTATTGCTTATTGTTCAACAGTAGCGGCAGCTTCTTCCAGGCTCTTCTTGGCTTTGGCGAGCTGTTCCAAACGTGTAGCCAAAACTTCATCATCCGCATCAATCTGTTTTTCAAGAAGATCGAGCTGACGTGCAACTTCTTCTGCCGATGTACCGCCGATGCACTTCTTAGCTTCTGCGATACGACTCGGATCAAGGGCCTCTTTAATCAGTTCATCGCTGAGTTTCGTTTCAAAATTGAAGAACTCTTGCGCAGTTTCATTCACGAGCTCTCTATTGATATGAGAGCTGTCGAGACCTTTATCACAGAGTTTAGCAACAACGGCTGCGACAACGTGATGAGCTTCTCTAAACGGGACGTTGTCATATCTGACAAGATAATTGGCAAGTTCTGTCACAGTACAGAAGTTTCTCAGCGCATTGTTTCTCATGCGGTCTTTACGCACGGTTAACGTTCCGATGGTAATCGTTGCAAGCGTAAAGTCAATTTCCATGTCGTGCATCGCCTCGAAAAGATATCGAGTCGATTCAACGCTGGTGTCCTTGCTATGAGAATAAATAATGTTCTTCATACAGGAGTAGATACCTACGACAAAACCTTCCATATGTCCGGCCAGTCCCTTCATGTGTTCTAAAGTAAAGGGATTCTTCTTCTGGGGCATGATGGAAGAACAAACAGCGCAAGAGTCATCAACTTCAATATATCCGTATTCCGGTGTAGACCAGATATAGAGGTCAAACGCCAGACGGCTCATCGTATCGCTTGCCATAGCAAGAGTCACGACAGTCTCAAGTGCATAGTCACGGGAAGCCACACAATCAATAGAATTCTGAATCGGACCGTTAAAACCCAAGAGCTTCGCTGTGTAATTTCGGTCGATATCGTAAGAAGTGGAACCCATTGAACAGCCGCCTAACGGACATAGGTTCAGCCCTTCCCAAACATTGGCATAGCGCTGATAGTCTCTCTGAAGTCCGGAAAGAACCGCTGAAAAGTAATGCGCCAGAGAAACCGGCTCAGACGGCTGCATGTGCGTGTAGCCGGAAAAAACGGCATCATAATTTTGTCTGGCAAGATCCAAGATGGTTCTTCTCATCTTGTTAAACAAGCCGGCCAACTGGAGATAATATTTTCTGGTGTCCATGCGAACGACCGTTGCGCCTAAGTCGTTTCTTGAACGAGCCGTATGCTGCTGACCGCCCACTTCCATTCCGACCATCTTAATCAGACGACCTTCAAGATTTGTGTACAGATCTTCAATGTTTTCCGAGAAATCCGGAAGAATACGGTTTGCCTGAATTTCATCAGTCGCCTTGAGGATTTTCTTTGCCACTTCCTTGGAGATAATGCCTTGTTTACACAGCATAAGGACATGGGCTCGATTAATATCAAGCATCGTGTCATAGGAATGATCAAAGTCCGAACGAGCAATAGGATCATTGATGTACTTTACAATCTCTGCAGCCAGAGGCTTTGAAATTTTTCCACGCGAAAAATCTGTTTTATTAGCGGTCATTTTTTCTCCTTAATCTATTGGGAATTTAACTGTCAGTTGGAACTCTCCGTATTTCTACGTACCCCAAGAGCTGAGAATATTTTCGGCTTTTATCTGAAAACCGCCTAAATATATTCATAATAGGAATGATTATTTTGCATAGAAGGATTTAAGGATGAGCCCCACCCAATCCCCCAGGTCATATCTCATTACCGATACCATTGATCTGCTCATACAATTGGAACGAACGCACTCCTTCACGGAAGCCTCCATGTCCCTAGGCATATCTCAGTCTATGGCCTCGCGAAAACTGTCCGCTTTCGAGGATAGCTTAGGCTGCACGGTAATTGACCGCTCGAGCCGCCCGGTGCGTCTGACTCCGGAAGGGCGAAGAATTCTTAAATCTCTGGCTCCTCTCGTCGACACCATCCCGGAGCTTCTCGATTCATTGAGGGCAGAAAACCTAATAAGAAGAGAACTGCGGTTGGGAATTCTGGATTCCTTCACACGAGACATCTGCGCAAAACTAATTAAAACAATAGATCAGCAGCTGAAGCACTGTTCGGTTCTTTCAGGCACAAGTGATCATCTTCAAAGTCGTTTCCGGAGTGATGAGCTCGACATTTTTGTTTCTTCGGACCCCTGCTTTAACTTTGACAATGTCAGACGGAAATTTCTCTACAATGAACCCTCGCTACTGGTTTATCCTGCGTCCATGGAGTTTCCCGAGAAGAACATTGAATGGTCAACCCTTCAGTTCTGCGGAATTCCATTCATTGGTTTAAGCAACGGGAGCGGCGGAGGAAAGCTGTTCGACAACTTTATCCTTTCTCATAACATACCGATATGCCAGAAGTACAAAGTTGACGGCGTTTGTGTCCTTTTAGAGCTGGTAAATGAAGGTATGGGCTGGTCAATTGTCAGACCGGCCGGACTCGTTCAGCACAAAAAGTTTCTCAACAACATCAAAGTGGCGCCAATGCCCAAACCCCTCCTATCAAGAGAAGTTTATCTTATTTCCAAGAAATCTTTTTCCTACGAGCTCTATCAGTCGGTGTATTTCTCCCTGGCTCAGCTGATTCGTGATATTTTGGCGCCCAAAACAATTGCGTTGGCTCCTTGGTTAAAGGATGATCTGTTGATCGTCGACCCTGCTACCGAAAAAAAGAAACCATTCTCAGAATTTATCGCTGATCAAAAAGATGAAATTGGATGTTATAAAGCAATTAGCTGACGGTCTGTTTTTTGAACCTTCAGATTGTGTCGCATGGTCACCCGCTCACTTCAATTTGAAATACAGAAAAGAAAGGACCTCATGCTGTGGCTTCAATGCGGAGCTTCTGAATGTCTCATTAGTCGATACTCCAAATGATGCACCTCAAATCGTATATTTCTATGACGGAACTGGAAACGCGTCGACTCATTTAACAGAAGTTCTCGGACTTGCAGAACTTAGAGCTCAAGTACTTCTTTATGATCTTCCCGGTTTTGGAGCGATTGATGGCGGTCTAAGCCTATCTTCTTACCTAAAAAACTCAGCTCAGCTTTTTGAACATTTGTGTACAAGCAGCAAAATAACTCAGCCTGCCCTTCTTTGCGGCGATTTTATCGGTTCGGCCGCAGCGCTAAATATTGCTTCACTTTACCCCGGTTATGTTAGAGGACTTGTTCTCAACAATCTATTTTCCGGTTATAAAAGTCACCTAATTTCCAGATACGGCCCCGGCGCAGGACATCTTATTTATAACTTTCTTATGTCACAGCCTGCAGACCCGGCTACGCAGCTGGCTTCTCTTAACAACATCCGAACTTTGGTAACGTACCGGCCTAACGGGAAGATTCAAAAGTCTGAATTTCTGCAGATTAAGCGACTTTACGCTGATGCCGTTTCTTTCATTGACCTCTCAGACTCAAGAAATGCAGAAGATCACTCAAACGTAAAAAAACAGATCACCGAAATGCTTTATAGCAGCGGTGATCTGTCGAAAGATGCTTAATTGCTTAATTTACTTTTTATAAAAGTATTTTTGAGAGGCCTAATCCGATAAGCGTTGCAGAAGTTGTCGCAACCAGGACCGGAACCATGAAGGAGTGGTTCAGTACGTATTGACCGATTCTGATTGTTCCTGACTGGTCGAACTGCATTGTCGAAATGACAGGACCGCTCGCCGGGAAGAATGATGTGCCATTAACGCTCGGGTACAAACCAACGATCGTAGCCGGAGAGAGACCGAGAGCGATACCGATCGGCATAATTGCTCGAACAGTTGCCGCTTGCGAAGCCAGGAACGAAGAGGCAAAGAAGCAGATAATCGCAAAGAGAAGCGGATAATTCTGGAGATACTGACCCATACTTGCAATCCATGCAGCTTTATGAGCGGAAATAAAAGTATCTGCCATCCATGCCAGGCCGAAAATTACGATGATTGCAGAGATACCGGCGCGCAGAACAGATGATTCAAGCGCCTTCTTCATATTCGGTCTGCAGATCACGAGAATGAGGAATGCCGCAGCAAGCATAGACATCTGAAGGAATACGCCCATGCCGATCGGTTTACCGGTAGATGGTGTTCTGATTTCCGGGAAGAAGCCTGCAACTACAGCGAATACAACACCAAGGACGAAGATAACGGCTGACCAAGCGGCTGTTCTTGGAAGCTCTTTATGCTCGATCGGAGCCGGCGGTAAAACTAAACCTTTTTTCAGGCGTTCCTGATATTCAGGGTCATCGTCCAGTTCTTTTCCGTAGAAGGACATGACAGCGGATGTGATCAAAACAGCGCACAGTGTTGCCGGAACTGTAACCATCAGAATTTGACCAAGAGTCATCGTCGAACCGCTGGAGGTCAAAAGACCGAGCAGCGCGGCCGTACAGGCGGCAACGGGAGATGCAACCAAGGACTGCTGAGCAGCAACCGCCGAAACGGTCATCGAACGTTCCGGACGAACCTTGGAGGAGTATGAAACTTCATAAATAACAGGCATCAAGGCTTGAACGATGTTTGCGGTGCCTGCTAAGAAAGAGAAAAACCATGTAACAAGAGGCGCAATGAATACGATTCTTTTTGGATTTGCTCTGATGATTCTTTCAGCAATGCGGACCATGCAGTCAATTCCCCCTGCAGCCTGCATGGTTGAAGCTGCAATAACAACGGCGAGAATAATCAAAATGACATCCACCGGAGCGCCTGTCGGTTTTAAACCAAAAACCAGATTTAAAACCATCAAGCCGCCACCGCCGCAAATGCCCAGTCCAATATTGCCAAATCGGACCCCTAATACTACTGCTCCTATTACTACTAATGCTTGCAGGAATACATCCATTTGAATCTCCTTGTGTGAGGTTTATTTTTCGGATTAATCTTCCAACGTTTGCAGATTGAGGTCATATATATTGCTTATAGCGCAATTTAATTATGCAAAAATAGTCTTTTCTGCCCGACTGTGTTTAATCCGGTTCCGGTGGATCGAACCGTTCTTGTAATTGATCAGACAAAATCCTGCCTGTAACGGAACGTTCGGAGTTGCTTCAATCTTCCAGATAATCGCCTGAAATCATTGAACTTAGTCGACAAGTTAGGTTTCTTAGATCTCAAGGCTGATTCAACATCGAAGAGAATCGCTGATACACCGGCTCTATGCGTGAGTCGCGCCTATTCGTTCTTAACAGGCGTTGAATCGATCTCTATTCTTTGTCTGTTGACTAAAGTTGATCACTTATTGTCAAACATATCGGCATCCATTCGGAACCTTTCTGTCAATTCGATATCGATACACAACATGAAAACAGATGCGGCTGCAAGAATAACTGCAGCCGTCAGAGGGAAATCATGTATCCGCACTAAGGCAGCGATACAAACGAAACGACAGGCGATAAACTGTCATTCAGGCCTGCGCATATGACACTGCTTGGCTAGATTAGGCATCACTTTCTGCATTTCAGGCAGGATGTTGTCTTCATAGACAGTGCATATAGTCGCCGCAATTTCATTGAAAAGTTTTATAGGCAAGTCCTCACGACCGAGCAGATAAATCGATCTTTCAATCCCCGGGGACGGCAGCGGAGAAAAATTCAGCTTAGAAAAATATTCCGGATGGCAAACCAAACTCAGCGGACTTGTAATACTCCAACCAACATTGTCCGAAACAAGCTGAAGTTTGATTATCAGACTATCGCAAACTAGGTTCCCGGTTAAAGCAATCCCAGACGTGAGAAGGAAGCTATGCAACAGTTTGCCTCTTCCGCTTTTCCCGTACGAATTGATAAACGGGAAATTGCAGAACAGTAAATGATTCCAACTCGGTGCTGTACTGTAGAACTCGATACTTCTAGGAAAGATCGCAATAGAAGGCTCCCTAATCAGCAGCAATCTTCGGTACTCACTGTTCTCCAGACTGGGATCGGATGAGAGGATCACATCAACTTCCCGTTTTGCCAGTCTTTCCAAAAGACGGTCAGAGCTGCCGGTCAAACAGGTAATTGAAGAGGCGGAACTCTTAACTCTTTCAATAAACTTCGGAACAACAGACAAAGAAAAGCTGTCGAGGAAACCAATCTTAAGATCAGGATGTTTGGCATTGCTCTCCTTGAATGCCTCAAGCGCATCTTTCGTGATCACATGCGCTGGTTTTATCTTGCGATAAAGCGCCTTCCCCTCAGGCGTCAGAACCATCGGTTTGCAGGTTCTGTCAAAGAGGTTGGCGCCTAAAGAGTCTTCGAGCCTCCGCAGTGCGCGAGACGCCGCGGACGCGCTCAGTCCATAGGCTTCGGCCGCTTCCTGAAGCGAAGCGTTCTCGCACATTGCAATAAATAAACTCCACTCTATTTTGTAGATCGATTCCTGCATTATCTCGGCAATTTTTTGATGGTTTCGACAAGGAGCTGAACTGCGGTTTCTTCGGTTGACCATGACGTGCAGAAACGCAGCAAATATTTTGCGGATTCCGTTCGTTTAAGAACTTTAAATCTACAGCACTTCGATAGTTCAGAGAGCTGCCGCTCGTTTACTAAGGGGAAAATCTGGTTTGTCGGCGAGTCGATATACATTTCGACTCCGGAGTCTGTAAAGGCTTTTTGTATCCTCTGCGCTTTATCCACCGCCTCTTTTCCTACCCTGAAATAGAGGTCATCCGTGAAGAACGCTTTAAACGCAGCGCCAACAAGTCTCCCCTTGGCCAACAGCCCCCCACACATTCTTAACGTACCTAAGAAGCGCCTTCTTGCAGCGGCATCCTTTATAACAACCGCCTCACCAATAAGGGCCCCGCACTTTGTGCCGCCAATGTAGAAAGCGTCACTCAACTGAGCCAGATCCGACAATGCCGCATCAGAAACACTCAGGCCGTATGCCAGCCGTGCCCCATCAACATACAAAAAGAGACCGTATTTTCTGCAGACGGAAGAAATTTGTCTAAGCCCCTCCAACGAATAAACCGTTCCGAATTCACTCGGAAATGCCAGATAGACTGCGGCAGGCCTTGTTAAATGCGCCTGCCCAATCGGATCATGACTGAGATAATCGGTACACAGTTTTTCGATGAGAGACGCCTGTATCTTCCCGTCTTTTGATGCCGAGGTCTCGATTTTATGGCCGTGGGCCTCCACGGCCCCCGCTTCTGCTGTAAAGATATGCGCGTCTTCGGATGCTATAACCGATTCGTTGCTGCGAAGCACCGTGGTTAAAACCGAAAGGTTGGCTAATGTACCGCTCGGAAGCCAAAACACCTCGGCTTGGTCATGCGTCAAACTGCAGGCATTCAGGATCAAAGAAGAAGCTTCTTTGCAAATCTGATCCTCGCAGTAACCCGGGAGCTCTTCGTTATTTGTCTCCGTCAATAATTTCAGAATCTCGGGAAGGCAGCCGCCTGTGTAATCACATTGAAACTGGTACATAGCTTCACCTGTCGGTTTTTAGATTTGACTTAAAAATAGTCTCCTAGACTTGGGAGCTGTATGCGTTTCTCATCAGCTGAGAAACTCCGTCGGGCGTCGAAATAAGATCAAGATCAAATGCCATTTTCAGTGAGACCTTTTGCCTGTCCGTCAGTTCCACAAGCGCAGAAGCTGCTTCTAATGTTAAATCCTCTTTCAAAGCAATTTGAAGAATCTCGTCTGCTTTTGCCTCGCCAACCAAACTGCTCACCAAGGTTTCAAATGCGAGCGATCTTGCGGCCTGACTGCGGCAGCGTTCTTTGTTGACGGTGATGCCCGAAAGGACTTTTTCTTTAAAGACATAAGAGGCATCGGACAAGAGCTGGCATGAATTGATAAACGTTTTGAGGGGTAGCGAAGACGGAGAGCCGGTTCCAAGCCATCCGGAATGAATGCCGATACTCATGCCGGAATCATTGGCATAAACCTTATCGCAGATATTCATCATCAGCTCTGAAACGGTCGGATTGATTTTGCCCGGCATGATTGATGATCCCGGGGCCACCGCGGGGAGCACCAGTTCTCTAATGCCCGCCCTTGGACCGGAAGCCAAAAGCGTCAGCGATCTCGCCGCTTTCCACAGTAAAGTTGAAGCGGCCTTCACCTTGGCATGCGCAATCAGATATCTCTGCTGAAAAAGCATTTCCTCATGCCCGGCTAACGTACGAACCGGATATCCGACTTCCTTCTCAAGAAATTGGGCTACAGTTTCTTTAAATTCCGGATGAACGCCAACACCGAGGCCTTGATCCGAAAGACCAAGAAGATTGAACGTCCAATACGCTTTTTCCTCTTCCAACTCCTGAATGATATTGTCAATCGCAGCGGCGTACATTCTGAATTCATCGCCCATTCTCACTGGCAGAGCGTCTTTCAAACCAAGTCTTCCGCATTTGACGACATCAGAAAACTCAGCGCCTTTTTTATTGATTTCCGCAGAAACCACTTTCAAAGCTTTAGCTAAGTTGGCAAGGCACATGTGAACAGCCGCAGCTTCTGCTGTTCCGGTCACATCAACCGTATACTGGTTTATGGAGATCGCTTTAGCGGTATTGGGATCAGCAGATTCCAGATGCTTCGCAATTTCCTCGTCGATGGCCCTATGGGCCGGTTTTCCAATAAACCTAAGAACCGGATAGTGACTTAATCCGTTTGTTCTGATATTTTCTTCCACACGGCTGCAGGCATTAATGATGTTCTGAGCGACGGAGTGCTCAATCAAATGAAGTTTTTCATTTGCAGCTGCGGCCGCTTTTCGGATTTTTAACAAAGCGGAGAGATATTCCGGAAAGTCGGTGATTTTCTCACAGGAAAGAGAAACGACTTTTTCCTCAATATGTTCGGTAAAGAACTTGGAACTATGGTTATTCACTTTTTTCTCCAACTTTTTAATCAACATTGCGGATTGACTTATATTTTTTGAACAAGGCGACGGTGTGTTCTCGATTGGTTAGTCCAAGAACATCAAAAATTTCCTCGCAGACCTCTCTTTCGAGCATCTGCTCTTTCAGCGCAATTTCTTTACATGTCGCATCCTCAGCGAGCGCCTTTTTGGCAAGTTTGACACCAACGGGATAACCGAAAAGCGAGCTCACCATTGTCGAGAGCGATGTTGATTTCACTGCGTAGTCTTCGCACACTTCCCGATTCACTTCAATGCCTTTCAAACACTCGGAGTTGAAGAAACTAAAAGCCGTCGCTGCCGTCTTCAGCGCATCGACAGCAGTAATAAGGCCGCCCGAGTTAATAGAACCGTGGTCAAGCTGTCCTTCGTTCGAAGATAAAAATGTAATTTCTTCAGCAATTACAAGTTCGCCGAGAACATCGGTCATTAATTCGCACAGATAGGCGGTATCTTCAAACGCATATCCGCTTGTACCTTCAGCGACCCTAGGCAGCTGAACTTCGTTGATACCTGATCTCGGCCCTGAAGAGAAAAGCAGCAGATCATTGGCGATACGCGTTACTGAAGAAACCAGCTCTTTCAGGCATTCCATTAAAACAGCCTGATGATCGGTGTTTCTCATTCCGTCAAAAATAGAGCTGTTGGCGATGAGTTCGTCCTCATGCTGCTTCTGAGAGATTTTGAAGCCGACCACTTCAGACAGATTCTCGTAGATATGATCCATGTAGCCCGGAAGAACACCCATACCTGTTCCTACCGCCGTTCCGCCAAGTACGCCATGCGTAAAATTCGAGCGTACTTTTTCAAGTTCTTCTCTCGCTCTTTCAACCGAGCGATGCCAGGCAGCAAAAACCTGACCCCAGGTCATGGGAACAGCATCCTGAAGTCCAGTTCTCCCAAGTCGAACCACGTCTTGAAATTGTTCAGCCTTACTCAGAAGCGTTTTCTCAATTTCCTTTGTCTCCTCCAATACCGGACCGATTAATCGATAAAAAACGATCGCTTCAGCAGTCGGAAATACGTCGTTGGAAGATTGACACATGTTCACATGGGTATTCGGATGAATAAAATCATAGCCACGTTTTCCGCAATGCAGTTCATTAGCTCGGTTGGCAATGACTTCATTGACATTCATGTTGACACCGGTTCCCTGAGAACGCCAAACTTTCACCGGAAAGTTGCCATGAAACTTTCCAGCAATGACTTCATCGGCGGCTTCACAAATTAGTTTTGCCTTTTCCGGCTGCAGAGCCCCAATTTCAGCATTAGTCATAGCACAGGCCTTTTTAATCTGCGCTACAGCAGTAATCACCTCAGGATATTCATTGTATGTATGCGTTCCGACGCAGTAATTATTCGAGCAACGAACCGTCTGGATTCCGTAGTACGCTTCATCAGGAACTTCTAACTCTCCTAGGGAGTCTTTTTCCAATCTCATTGACTTCTCCGTTTGGGTAATTAAAGGATTATTTGACGATAGTGTCACACTGATGTGTGTTTTTCTAAAAGATCTTTACTTTTATGCATCTTTTTATTGATACATCAGCAAAAACAATCTCAAAATCCAGAGAAATGTTTGTTGGAAAAACCTTGATGAGAGGATTAGCGACCTAGTATTCTGAGTTAGGAGCGAAATTCATAGAGCTCTAAAAACAAGAATGGGCGGCATCAAACTATAGATCTATAACCCTTTGCCGCCACACGCCATGACATAAGCCGGCTTCTATTTAACCAGTGCTGCAAGCTCGTTGGTGAGACGCTCCAGATTCTCTTTAGCTTCCTGAACCTGAGTCTTTCTCAGCGTGAGTTTTGCGTTGTCTCTTTCAAGGTGCAGCGCCAAGCGATCCAGCTGACGTTTCACTTCATCCGTATTGGAGCCGCCGATCGTCTTCTTGGCCTGAGCGTTCTTACTCGGATCAAGCGCTTCCTGAATCAGCTCATTAGTAAGTGTAGTCGAGCGCCCCAAAAGCGTCTGGTAAATCGGATTAAGGTCATCTGTTGTAATTTCATTAGCGAACTTCTGCTTCTCCTGCATATAGCCCACCAGCATCGCAACCACGCCGTGCGCGGAACGGAAAGAAATTCCGTCGTGGCGCACCATGTAGTTTGCAAGTTCGGTAACCGTACAGAAATTGCCGACGGCGTTTTCGCGCATACGTTCCCGCTTGAGCGTCAGTGTCTTCACGGTCACATTGATGAGCGCGATATCGGCTTCAAATTCCTGCATGCCGGTCCAGACAAAGCGCATCGCCTCAGTAGAGGAATCGCGGCAGTGCGTGAACGGAATATTTTTGAGAACACTGAACACGGATACAAAGAACGCTTCAAGATGCGCGGCTTTGCCTTTGACATGCTCCAGAGTCATCGGATTCTTCTTCTGCGGCATGATCGAAGAGCAGACCGCGCAGGAGTCATCCACTTCAACATAGCCATATTCCGGTGTCGACCAGATATAAAGGTCGTAGGCAAAACGCGACAGGGTGTTCGATGCGATCGCGAAAGCAGAAAGAATATCCATGCAGTAGTCACGGGAAGCGGTACAGTCGATCGAATTCTGCATCGGCTCATCAAAGCCGAGAAGCTCCGCGGTTCTTTCGCGATTAATCATGAAGGTCGTTGAACCCATGGAACCGCCGCCAAGCGGGCAGATGTTCAGAGATTCCCAAGCGTTTTCAATTCTTCTGAAGTCGCGTTCCAGCGCGTTGAGAATACCCGAAAGGTAGTGACCGAAAGTAATCGGCTCCGACGGCTGCATATGGGTGTAGCCTGACATGACAGCGTCGCGGTTTTTGTCGGCTAAATCCAAGAGGCTTTGGCGCAGTTCATTAAATGAAGCACAGAGCTTGAGGTAAAAACCTCTGATATCCATTCTCTGCTCGCAGGCGAAGAGGTCATTGCGGGAACGCGCTGTATGCTGCTGTCCGCCGATTTCCGGCCCGGTCTGTTCCAGAAGATAGCGCTCGAGGTTGAAATACAGATCCTCCACATTGGGATTGATTTCAAATTCCGGATGTTCCTGCATCGCGGCAATACGCTGTGTGCATTCAAGAATAGAGGCCGCGACGTCCTGCTTAATAATGCCCTGCTCCGCAAGCATAATGACATGCGCTTTGTTGATATCGAGAATCGTCTGATAACTTCTCTCTAAATCCTGTGCGATGGCGGGACCGATGAGGTATTTCACGACCTCGGCCGCCGGTTTCTTCTTAATTTTTCCGCGATGTTTCTCGTCCATGGTTTTTCTCCTTGGTTGATTAATTGAATTAAGACAAAAATATTTTTATCTCAGGCGATGGCAATCGGAAAATAACTTAGAAAAATTCGATAATAATTTTTTAATTATTCGATGTTTTATGCAAAAATTTATTATCGAAGCAAAGAACTATGTAGCCGGAGAATCGTCATGCTTTTCGGAACGCACGCCAAAGTTTTTATTGCCGTCGTCGAACAGGGCAATATTCAGGAAGCCGCCTCCGTTCTCAAAATCTCCCAATCCTCTGTCTCTTATCACCTAAAGGAGCTTGAAAAAGAAGTCGGCTTTCAGCTCTACGACCGAAGCCAAAAGCCGAATCATCTGACGGAAGAAGGCGCTTTGCTTTTCAGAGAGCTTCGGCAGGAGCGAGAGCATCTTGCGCGCACACTCGGAAAGCTAAGATCAGGCTCCTCGATTCGGCCGACATTGCGATTCGGAATTGTTGAAAGCCTTGCTCGCAATCTCGGAGCATCTGTCATTGAGAATCTCGCCTCGCGTTTATCTTCTATCGTTATGGTCACCGGAACCTCGGAGCGTCTCTACAGCAAACTCAAGCACCGAGACATTGATTGGGCGATCACAAGCAGACTGCCGGACGCGTCCGAATTTTTGACGCAGAAACTGTTTTCCGAACCCTCCGTCCTTGCGGTTCCTCTGTCTATGGATTTTGGCGCAAAGGCTGTCAGCTGGCAGGATTTAAAGTTCTGCGGTCTGCCGCTGCTGCGTTATATCCGCTCCTCCGGCGGACACAAAATCACGGAATCACTGCTGGGCGCTCTTTCCGTAGATCTTCCCGTCAAAATTGAAGTGGATGACGGCGGCGTCATGCTGAAGCTGATCGCTGAAGGCCTCGGCTGGTCTTTTATACGGCCTGCGACTTTAATTCAGCACCTGGAACTTACTGAGCGCATCAGAATTCTGCCGATGCCCAACCCTGTGATGCAGCGCCAGCTTATTCTCGCATACCGCAAAGACATCGACCCGCAGATGCGGGACGAAATTTTAAGCATCAGCGATCGTTTTTATAAAGAGACACTGCACCCGGAAATTATCAGACTTGCGCCGTGGCTTACCGCATCCTTAAGCGCTTCCGCTTTATAAATTAAAAGCCTGATCGTCGGTTAGGACAATCAGGCTTATCACCTTATTTATATTTATTTGTGCGGTTCAGCCACCGGAATAGCAACAGCATCGGAACTCAATTCCGCATTGGAAATCTCCGCCGGAGGATCCGGCTTTCTCAAAGGAAGCGGATCTGAGGAAGAAGTCTCCGGAGCCGTTTGGGCTTGTTCCTTCTTCAGCTTTTCGGCTTCTTCTAAGTCTTTGATCGCCTGCTCTTCTTCAATCAGCGCCTGATCAATCCAGCCGCCGCCAAGGGACTGATAGATCTGACCGATGGAGCTCAACGCTCTTGCCTTAACTTCCGCAAGCTGAATTTCCTGCGGAAGCAGAGACTGCTCAGCCTGCAGAACTGTCACGTAACCGGTGTAGCCGCCCTGATACTGAGCGGTCGCGAGCTTCTGATATTCCTGAAGGCTCTTGACCAGCGCCCTCTTCGTGCGAAGCTCAATGACCGCGTTCTCACGGCTGCTGAGCGCGTTATCCACATCGGCAAACGCCTGCGCGACCGCTAACTGATAAGCCGCCAACATCGCTTTCTGCTGCGCTTCAGCACTCTTTACACCTGCCGTAACGGCGCCCCAGCGGAAGATCGGACCGGTAAACGAACCGGTATAACTCCACATGTGCGACGGGCTCTTGAATAAATTATGCAGCTCGTCACTGGCGTAGCCCAATCCCGCTGAGAGCGAAATAGTCGGGAAATAAAGCGCTTTAGCCGCTCCGATATCCGCGTTCGCTGCCTTTAACGTCTCTTCAGCCTCAATAATATCCGGCCGCTGCGTCAGAAGATCACTCGGAATACCGGCCGCAATCACCGGTGTGCTCAGTTCATCAAGCTTCTTGAACTGAGGCATCGCCTTCGGAGCGATACCGGTCAGAATCGATAGAGAATTGATCAGTTCCGTGCGGTTCTGCCGAATCTGAGGAATCTGAACCATGGCACTTTCCCACTGAGAACGCGCCTGCGCGACTTCCATCTCGGAAACATTGCCGTACTGGAAGCGAAGCTTGAAGAGCTTGTACGTTTCAAAGTAACTTTCCGCTGTCGCGACGTCAATTCGATACTGTTCGTCAGCGGCAAGAATTGAAAAATAAGTGCTGACCACCGAACCGATCACAGAAGCGATCGCGGCTTTGTGCGCAGCCTGTGCGGACCGATAGGAAGCGACCGCGGACTCAGTCTGTCTGCGGATGCGTCCCCAGAGGTCAATTTCCCAGGAAGCGTTTGCCAAACCCTCATAGGTTGTAATCGCTTTACCGTCCATCATGGCGCCCGTCACAGTATTGAGACTTTGGCGGGCCTTTCCGCCGTCACCGCTGTAGGAGAGCTGCGGGAAGAGACTCGAGCGGGATACGGTCACCTGGGCGGCCGCCTTCTCTACGTTCGCCATAGTCTGCTGCAGAGTTCGGTTGTTCGCGATCGCTTTGGATACCAGGTAATCCAAAGCCGGATCGTTGTACTGCCGCCACCAGCGGGCGGTCAGCCAGTTAGAGGCGTCAACCTGCCCGTGGATGTTCCTGAAGTTCTCAGGAACCGGCACAACCGGTCTTTCATAATCGGGACCGACCGCGCAGGAGGAGAGAAACAGAGCGGACGACACGGCCGTCGCCAAAATCAGGAATCTTCTTTTCATTGTTTCCCTCCTTCTTTGCTGTCGTCTTTAGCATCAGCCTTTTGCGACTGTTCATTGGCCTGCTCCAGTTTTTCCGCGATCTTATTGTCCTTGCGTTTGAGCGCGCGCTGAGCTTCTTCATCCGAAACCGCGTCTTCGGCATGGACATTATCCTCGCGCTGCTTGTCAGTCAGGGATTCAATGCCGACCTTCTGATCCTCGGTTGCTTCCGGATTGAAATCCGGAGAGTTGGTGATCGTCAGAGTGCCGTCGGGTGATACCTTAACATCAGCTTTCGGGTCATACACGGTACCCGGTCCTTTGAGGATTGCAAGGCGCAGTTTGTCAGTGATCGGAATATTGCGCTCAGCTAATTTAGCGGCAAGTTTCACCGCGCTCTTAGCGCCGCGGCGTTCCGCCCATCCTTCAAACCAAACATAGAAGATCGGGACAAAGAGCAGCGCAAGTGTAGACACGCCAATCATGCCGCCCACAATACCGGTACCGAGAGAGTGTCTCGAAGCGGCGCCCGCGCCTGTCGCAACCGCAAGCGGGAGTGTGCCGCCGATAAACGCAAGAGACGTCATGATAATCGGACGGAAACGAAGCTCGCCCGCGTCAATAGCCGCACGCACCAAATCCATACCCTTGTTTCTGAGTTCAACCGCGAACTCGACGATAAGAATCGCGTTCTTTGCCGCCAAACCGATCATCACCAGCATACCGATTTGGAAGTAAACATCGTTCTCAAGTCCTCTCGCCCATGTCGCAACCAGTGCGCCGATCACGCCGAACGGAACCGCCAGAATGACGGAGCCCGGAAGCGCCCAGCTTTCATACTGCGCGGCAAGCACGAGGAACACGAGCAGCAGACCGAAAGCAAACACCACCGCTGACGATGAGCCTGAAGACTGCTGTTCATAACTGATGCCGCTCCAGCCGTAGGTATAGCCCTGCGGAAGTGTTTCGGCAGCGACTTCTTCCAACGCCTTCATACCTTGGCCGGAAGAGTAGCCCGGAGCCGCATTGCCAATCACCTGAGCCGCTGGGAATCCGTTAAAGTGCGGCAACAGCGTCGGTCCGCTCGTGTATTCCGTTGTAATCACGGAACTCAGCGGAATCATCTCGCCCTTGTTGTTGCTGACATAGAGCTTGGAAATATCATCCGGGCTTTCGCGATAACGCGGTTCAGCCTGAATAATCACAAACCACACGCGGGAGAACTGACTGAACTGGCTCGCAATTGCAGAACCGAACTGACTCTGAAGCGTGTCGAACACGCTTTGCGTATCCAATCCGAGAAGCTTTGCCTTGTCTTTGTCGTACGTGATCTTTAGCTGCTGATTGGAAGCGCTGAATGTCGAAGTAAGACCCGTCAGCTCAGGACGCTGACGCGCGGCGGCAAGGAATTTTTCCAGGTTCTCGCCAAGCTGCACCGGAGAGCCGCTCGCGGTGTCCTGAATCCAGAACTCAAAACCGCCCGTAGTACCCAAACCCGGAATCGCAGGCGGGTTAATCGGGACCACCAAACCGGAAAGCTGAGAAGACATGCCCATGCGCTGCATATCCTGCATAATCGCGTTCGCATTCATCTTTTCCGCTGTCTTCGCGTTCTTATATCGTTCTGAGAACGGAGAAAGCGTCATGAAGTACGTACCGGCGTTGGTCTTCATACCGCCGTCAATCAGCGAGAAACCGGAGACGGAGTTTCTGGTCTCAACGCCCTTGATCGGTTCGAAAGCTTTATCCACGGTCTCCATCATCGTCGAGGTTCTCTGCAGACTCGCTGACGGCGGAAGCATGATGGCCGCAACCACATAACCTTGGTCTTCGCTGGGCACAAAGCCTGTCGGCAGCACTCGGAAGATCGAGAAAATGCTGACCATCATCGCGCCAAAAAGCACCACCACTAAAAGTGTTCTTCTAAAGAGCGCCCTTGTCCAGCCGCCGTATTTAACCGTCAAAATACCGAAGAGACGGTTAAATTGATAGAAGAATCCTTTTGTCTTCGGTTCGGAATGACTCAGCCAGCTTGCACAAAGCGCAGGCGTCAGCGTAAGTGCCACAAAACCGGAAATCGTGACGGAAATCGCAATCGTGATCGCGAACTGCTTATAGAGCATACCGGTCGTTCCCGCCATGAATGCCGCAGGAATAAAGACGCTCGCGAGAACCAGTACGGTTGCGATAATCGGGCCGGAAACCTCAGACATAGCCGCGATCGTCGCGTCCACCGGGTTCATCGCCTTTTCCGACATATTTCTCTCGACGTTCTCCACCACCACAATGGCGTCGTCCACCACCAAGCCGATCGCGAGCACCAAGCCGAAGAGCGTCAGCAGGTTGATGCTGAAGCCCAGCGCAAGCATACCGATAAAGGTACCCGTCAAAGCGACCACAATGGCCGTACAGGCAATCGCTGTAGATTTGAAACTCTGCAGGAAGATATAGATAACCGCAATAACCAGCAGAACAGCTTCAAATAAGGTCTTAATCACCTCTTCAATAGAAATACGGACGAAATCCGTGGTATCCATTGCAACCTTATATTCAAGCCCTTCCGGGAAACTCTTCTTGAGTTCCGTTAACGCTTTGCGCACATTGTCAGATACGTCGAGCGCGTTGGCGCCTGCCTGCTGATACACAGCAATCAGCGCCGCCGGCACGCCGTTCATATTGGCGGTTGCCTCATAGCTTCTTGAACCCACAGCGACTCTTGCGATGTCTTTCACACGCACGATCGCGCTGCCGTCCTGATTGGATCGGACAATGATGTCCTCGTAGCCCTTCGGATCAACTGAAGGAGAAGGCGCGATGATCGGGAAGGTCTGAATCGTTGAGGGCAGAGAGGGAGCAGCACCGATGTTGCCTGCTGCAAACCGGCTGTTCTGTTCGGAAATCGCCGATGTTACATCAGAAGTTGTAATGCCCAGCGAAGCCATTCGATCGGGGTTAAGCCAAATACGCATCGCCTGATCCGCATTACCCAAAATCGCTGATTGTCCGGCGCCCTTCACGCGCTTGATCGCGTCCATTACGTAAACATTGGCGTAATTGTTGATGTAGTCGCGCGAGTACCTCTTATCAGGACTGTAGATACCAACCAGCATCAAAATCGAAGACGAACGCTTTTCGATCGTCAGGCCGTTGGTAATGACCTCTGAAGGCAGATACGGCTGAGCGATGTTGACACGGTTCTGGACCTGAACCTGAGCGATATCCGGGTCCGTCCCGATCTCAAAGAACACCGTCAGCATCATCGAACCGGACGAAGACGACGTACTCTGCATGTAAATCATGTTGTCAACGCCGTTGATCTGCGTTTCGATCGGAGCGGCGACCGTATCGGCCACCGTTCTGGCGTCCGCACCGGGATAATTAGCCGTTACGGTGATCTGTACCGGCGCCATGTTCGGATACTGCTCAATCGGCAGCTGGAACATTGATAGCAGACCGGCGATAACAATCACCAGAGAGGTGACGATCGCGAAAATCGGTCGTTTAATGAAGAAGTTCGAAAACATATGCCGCCTCCCGATGATTAGTTGACAGCGTCGGAGGCAGAATCAGAGGATTTAACGCTCGTGTCCGGTTTAGCCTGATCTACTTCTTTGAGAACTTTAACAGGCGCATCTGTCGCCAAGAGCATCATCCCTTCGGTAACGACCCGATCTCCGTCCTGCAGACCGTTTGTGATCAGCCAGTCCTGACCGATCCAGCTGCCGACTTCAACTGGACGAAGCTGAGCCTTGTCATCCTTAGTAATGACCCATACAAAATGTCCCTTACTGCCCTGCTGAACCGCAATCTGAGGCACGACAATCGCATTGACGTACTTAGAGCCCTTCACAATCGCGCGAACGTACTGCTGAGGACGCAGAACATTGTCCGGGTTGTCAAAGGAAGCTCTCAGTTCAAACGTTCCGGTATCGGGATTGAAGTTCGGGCTCGAGAATGTGACACGGCCGGTGTGACCGTAAATTTCACCGCCCGCAAGCTCAAGCTGAACCTCGTAATCATGATTAGGCGGTGTTTTCAAAATACCCGCTTTCACTTCTTTCTGAATCTGCGCTTCCTGGTTCTCCGACATGGAGAATGTCACCCACATCGGAGACATGGTATAGATGGTCGCCAAGTGCGCGTTTGATGTATTGATATAAGTCCCGTCCGTCTGAAGCGCAGAGCTTGCATAACCGGTTACGGGAGAAGTAATCGTGCAGTACGAGAGATTCAGTTTCGCGCTTTCAACCTGAGCTTTAGCGTTAGACACCGCAGCACTTGTCGTCTGGAAATTTCCGACGGCCTGATCAAGGTCGGTCTGACTGAGCGCTTTCAGCTTGGCCAGCGGTCTGATACGGTCTAAATTGCGTTTTGCGACCTGATGCGCCGCTTCACTTGACGCAAGAGAGGCCTCGGCTTCTCTCAGCTGGACTTCAAACGGTTTTTTATCCATCAGGAAAAGCACCTGACCTTCTTTAACCGTGCCGCCCTCCGTGTATTGGCGGCTGTCGAGAAAACCGTTCACTCGGCTGTAGATCTCAACCGCGCGGGAGCTGTCTGTTTTTGCGACCCAAACCATGTCGGCAGGAACATCATGACGTGAAACTTTAACGACAACAACAGGACTAGGACCGGCAGAGCTGCCGACATCGGTTTTCTTATCACAGCCGGATAACGCCAGGAAACCGCTCGTCATAAGAATTGCCATAACAGTCGGTTTTATCAAAGTTTTAATCACGATTTTTCTCTCTACGTTGTTCTAATAAACCGCAAGGGGCCGATTTAATCGTGATCAGTATGTAACAGAATTTACACTTAGTCGGGATTTCCCTACCCATTTTCGCCATAAAGATATTATTTACTCACTTACCGCGGGCATCCGATAATTCCGACTACACCGAATGCGTCTTAAAATTTCGTTTCTGAAGCAAATCGCTTAATTTTTTCGCAGAGACTTTTATGATGATCACAAGAAAAACAACTCTTTTCCTTGCCTGTGCTCTGTTCTCGTCCGCGGTATCGGCTGCCGCCTACCGCGCACCGCACTGGAAAAGCTTCAAGCTCGGCGAAGACACCTACAGCACAATTTACAAGGCGACCAATCGCTCGGATGACTATGCCTGCCGGCTTAAAAGCCAAAGCGTTTACGACAATAATGAAAGCCAGCTGGTGGTCTTCGGACCTTGTTTAGGCAGCGGACCGCTTGAAACTGTGCTTTTTAACTTCAACAAAGATAAGGTGCTGACTTCGGTACACGCCTACTACAAGCTTGCCGAGGGAACCCAGGACGCGTCCGAACTCTTTGAGACCATTTCAAATCAGCTCGGAGGCGGATTTAAAGAGTACAACCTTGCGGAAAACGGCGTCAGCTCCAAGGTTTGGAAAAAAGAAACACCTCGGATCAGCTACGAAATTAAATTAACCGGAAGCGAGTATGTCGTCGTAGAAAATCTGCGCGGCAGCTCAGAAACCAAAGGACACGTGACGGACAAAACCAAGGCGGTCGCCTCTCACATTTTTAATTATGAGAAAAATGTCTCTCTGCTGCATGATTATGCGCAGGCCTACTCACCTTCTGAACTGATCGACATCACTCGGGAAGACGAAACCGGTTATCACGAGATCACTAAAAACGGCTGTTCCGTCAAAGGCATTCTGCGGGAAAGGCACACCAATTACATTGTGATGGATTCGACGCAGATCTTTCTTTCCAATATGAAGATGGTGAAACACTTCCCGCTGGATCGAGTCGGTCTTCTGAAGCTCAAAGACGTAAGCGTTGACCGCGGCAAGATTTACGCCACACTGGTGTCACCCATTGAACCCGCTCAGGCGACGCTCAGTGACAGACTTGAAGCGCTTGATCTGCTTGAAGCGCGCCGGATAAAAGAGGCAGAAGCTAAAGACCCGCAGGTGCGGCACCACTATGCGGTCGACAAGGGCGCCGAAGGCGTCCTGATGCAGGGCCCCTGCTTTGTGCCGTTCCAAGAAGGACAGCCCTACAACGAAAAGAAGTGCCTTGAAAAAATCGAGGATTACTTCAAATCCTACGACTTTTACCGCACACCGACTTACCGCTTCTTTAAGCGTCTGAGCGACGCACTCTGACAAGAAGCCTAAACTGCGGACCGACTCAGCTGAGTCGGTTTTTTATTAATACCGATCTTTGCGTCGTTCTGTGTAAAGTAAAGATTTTGCGAA
Source organism: Parasutterella sp. St.1A3 (assembly GCF_059728705.1). Lineage (NCBI taxonomy): Bacteria > Pseudomonadati > Pseudomonadota > Betaproteobacteria > Burkholderiales > Sutterellaceae > Parasutterella > Parasutterella sp. St.1A3. Next base: position 1,681,881 of record NZ_BAAGFK010000001.1, read on the forward strand.
CGACGCACAAACACTAAACTTCCATTGTGACATAAACTGACGCTGCAGCTTGTAAGATTGATATTGCCTTAAAAATACTCGAGTTGCTCTTGCACTACACGTTGACGCAACAATCGACAAAATCAATACGAATTTAAGATGAATGGTCTTGAACAAGGATTAGCTGATTATTTACTTAACCTTCCAAAGCATTGCGAAGAAAAAAACTTAGCAGAGTTTCCTTCAACCGGCGGAAAAGTTGAACTCGATCTTTTTTCAAACGATCGAAGGGAGAAGTTTATTTTGACTATAAGTCAAAAGAATGTTGTCCTCTATTACACCTTCCAGACAAGAGCAAGAAATTGCTATGTTCTGGCAAGGCTGGATTATGGCGCTCCTCACTTAAATCCGGATGGAACGAGAATAGGCTCTCCTCACCGGCATATTTACAGGGAGGAATACGGTGATAGATAAGCCATAGAATTACCAAAGGAGATCTTTTCAAAAAAAGAAAATCCTATACAAACATTCCAAGATTTCTTAAGCTTTTGCAAAGTAGTTGGAACTCTACCATTTGAATATGGATTCGTATTTAACCCAGAACAGTGAAATAGAAAGTCTTATCGATAAGTATTATCGATGGCTCAAGGAAAACACTCTTGTAAAGTCAGTTCAAGGCGTGACGGAAGTCACTACGCCTTTTTTGAATAGACACAACGACTTTATCCAATTGTATGTAGTTGGTGCAAACAGTAACACTTTCACTCTCTCAGACCTTGGATCAACAATACAAGATTTAGAAATGTGCGGATGTGATGTTTTAAAGGGACATCGCTTTACTCTTCTAAGCCAAACGTTAAACGGTTTCGGTGTAAAACTTAAAGGTCAGGAACTTTACGTTGAAGCACAAAAGGAAACCTTTTGTTGGGCAAAACATTCCTTATTACAGGCTGTGTTATCCGTTGACGACCTCTTCTATTCGGCCAAACCAAATATAGAACCCTTCTTCTTTGAAGATGCTGCAGCCTGGTTGGATTCCTTAGGTATTCGATACACACCAAGGCTCTCTTTAGTCGGTCTAGATTCCAAAACTACTTTGATTTCGCAATTCCGAAGTCTAAGAATGCCGGAGAAAGACTTATCAAACTTGTAAAAGATCCTACAAATGACGCCGCACGTTTGGCGCTGTTCTCTTGGGCTGACACCAAAGCTCAAAGGGGGGCATCGGCAAAATTCTATGTCATTTATAGAAATTCATCGACAAAAGACAACTCTAAATTTAGAACAGCGCTCACCAGCTATGATGCCATTTCTTTCCCATGGGATGAGAGGGATCAATTCTCGGAGGCTTTAGCCAATTAATCCCTCGCTCCGAGCCATCGAACAGGAATCCGGACATGAAAAAAGCTCTGTAACAGGAAGTATCACAGAGCTAAGTCCTACAAGGAGGGAAAAATCATCTATCTTTAGGGAACCTTGTACACAAAGTTATGACAGCCGCCGCAATAGTTCACTCCGGCCTTGTGGCCTTTATGACATTCTGAGCACGGAAGCGCGCCTTCATGCTGAGCGTGAGGATTAACTTCATAGCGGCCTTCGGTTTTTTGGATCATCGCGGGATAGTCTCCGTGACAGGTCGCGCAGACATCCAGGTCTCCGGAGGTCTTGACCTTATTGTCCGGAGTGTGGCAGGACTCGCATTTCATCCCGCGGGCGACATGGCGGTCAGCTAAAAATTGTCCCTGCTGAGCCTGAGCAGTCAGGCAGAAAAGAGACAGGATCATGGCGGAAAAAGCAATGAGGCGCATAATCTTTTTATCCTTGTTTAGAGCCTCGGGCTATTCGCCCGAGGCTTGATTACAGCTGCGTATTACAGAGTGGTGTCCGGAAGTCCGGCAACATTCTTACCGACGTGACGGCCGTAAACCAGACATTCTGTCAGGTTGCCGCCGCCCTGATAAACGAACTTCAGTGCGGAAGCGATTTCACCGACGCTGTAGAGGCGCGGAATCGGTGTGCCGTCCCAGGCCAGAACGCGTCTGTCGCCGTCAGCAAGAAGCCCGCCCTTAGTGTTCGGGCCGCCGGCAACAAGCGGCATCGCATAGAAAGGACCCTGCTCGATCTTGCCAAGCGTTGCGGGTCTGCGGCCAAAGTCGGCGTCCTTCTTGTCGTCGCAGAACTTGTTGAACTTCGTGACTGTCGTGGTCAGATTTTCAGGGACCATGCGGCCTTTGTTTTCCGGATGGTTCTTGATGAGATTGGCGAGTTCCTCAATGCTGTTGGCTTTGAGAATCAGACCGGAAGCGATCGGTTTTTCATTCTTTTCGTCCCAGTCAACCAGACCGTAGCCGACAACGGAGATACCCAGGCCGACGAGCGGTTTGGAAGCGCGCAGTTTTTCATCGAAAATCATCCAGGACGGAGTTCTCGGATAGGACAGAGAATTAATGTCGAAGTGAACCGCAGCTTTGTAGAAGAAGTAGCGGCTCGGATTGTCCGTCACCTTGGTTTCAGCTTCATAACGATTGCCGTAGTTGTCAACCACGATGGAGTTGGCGGAACCCACAGCCGGAGTAATGGAGCCAAGACGCATGCCGTTGCAGCGAACCTGAGTCGGAACGATCACGCGGGCAGCGGACTTGCCTGCTTTCTGCAGACCGGCGCCAGCGGCCATACCCATAGCGATTCCGTCGCCGGTGTTGGAGGTCGTACCGTAGAAAGCCCAGCCGTCAACGCCCGGACCTTCAAGGAAAGCCTGACGCATCGGTTTGCTGTATTCGTAGCCGCCGGAGCAGAGAACGACCGCTTTCTTGCCGCGGTAGAAGACCGGTTTGCCGTTATGCATGGCTTTAACGCCGACCACTTCGCCTTTGGCGTTCTTGAGCAGTTCAACAGCGGGAGTTTCCCAAACAACCTGAATCTTGTCGCCCTGCTTCTTGACGCCTTCTTCCAGGCAGCGCCAGAAAGCTTCGCCGGAGCTGGTTTCTTCTTTCGGACTGTCAACCGACTTCTGATTGAAGTTCTTCATGCGCTTTGTATATGTCGCACGATAGGCATTGTATTTGCACTCTTTAGCGCCGGGGAAATTGGGGAAAGAAGCCTTGTTGAAACCGGGCTGGCTGCCGCCGATAAAGGCCGGATCAAGAGACTGGAGGAAGTCCAGGTTAGAGGGAGAAAGATCAGCCCAGATCTGAGCCAGAACTTCAGAGTATTCAGGGATTTCGCCTTCTTCTTTCCAGTCAATGTTTTCACCGGAGAACATCGCCTGAGCGTAATCCTTCAGAGCTTTCGGATCACCATCTTTGAACGGGCAGTGGAAGATACCGCCGGACATGCGGGTGTTGCTCAGATGATGGTTCTGGGGGTTCTTTTCCAGAATGATAACTTTAGCGCCGTTCTGAGCGGCAACGATACCGGTAGTCGCACCGGCGCCGCCAAAGCCGACAACTACGACATCGGCTTCACCGTCCCATTTTGCGGGAAGGTTGGCTGCGGGTGCGGCAAACGCAGGCGCGACAGCGGCAGCTGCAGCACCGGCTACGGCACCTTTCATAAAGGAACGACGGGAAGCGGTGATGGATTTTGTCATTGATTTCTCCTTGAGATGCGTACCCAAAATGGGCCGCGATGAGAAAATTTTAGTTTTTGCGGCTGTTTTCCCTCAACAAGCAAACGGCCATTGACAGAATCAATTCAATGCAACAAAATTAAAGATTCGTTTAAGAATCCTTAAGGATCGATTCCGCGGCGATTCTTCCAAAACAAACGGCGCTGTTAATGCCGTTGCCGCCAAGTCTGTTTTTCCCGTGAAGGTTGCCGATCATCTGTCCGCAGGCATACAAACCGCTAATCGCTCGATGCGCACCGAGCACACGTGCCTTTGTGTCGATCGCGACGCCGCCGAGCGTAGTATGAATTTTAAAAAACACCCTCACGGCCCAATACGGCGGCTTGTTGAGTACGCCGCGTTCCTGAAGCTCCGCGGCTGAGGCTATCAGATGATCGGGGTTCACCTGCAGCGCCTCGGCTAGTGCTTCCAAAGTTTCGCAGCGCCATGAACGACCGCTGTAAAGCCCGCGGTAAAGACTCTTTCTGCGAGCCAAACCGATCCGCTCCACCGCATCGGAATCGGCGATCGTAAAACAGCGCCGAATATTTTTGCTGCGGTAAGCGCTAAAGATCTCGGACCTCGGACTCGTTTCCTCCACGAATCGGTTGCCGTTCTCATCGACAAGCATCACGACGGTCGGATCATAATCAAGCCGAACCTGCTCCGAGCTTTCCTCAATACCGCCCGGAACGCATTCGATAAACTCCATATTTCTCAGATGAGCGCCAACACTTGAAGCGATATAAATCATTTCTCCTGTCGCTCCCGGATGGCTGTCGCTCCCCATTTCAGCAAAGAGCGGAGAGGACTGAGCCAGCATCTGACGGTTCGCACCGAAACCGCCCGAGGCAAGCACGACTCCGCGGTTGGCAAAGAGCAGACGCTGCTCTCCGCGGTACGTCACGCGAACGCCAACCACCCTGCCCGTTTCATCGTCCGTTACAAGACCGGTCACCGCGGCAGAAATGCGCATATCCACGCCCTTTCTCAGACAGGCGTTGGAGAGTACCTGCACATAGCCGGTCCCCGAAGGCTGAAGCGGCTTGTAGGAGCGTCCCCAGAGGCCTCCGTAAACCAAGTGCGGAACCGGCAAAAATTTCATACCCTGAGATTTGAGCCATTCAAGCGCGGCGCCGCAGCTTGCCGCATAGACCGAAACGACATCCTCATCCGCGTATCCCGCGGCCGATTTCAGAATTTGCTGCTTAAAAAGCTCCACACTGTCTTCTCCGCGCTTTACCGCTTCATCGGTCACCGCGTTGAAGTATCCGCCGGAATGCAGCGTATCGCCGCCAAGAAACGCCATTTTCTCAAGCAGCGTGACCTTCAGACCGTATTCCCTGCAGCTGAGCGCAGCCGTAAGACCGCCGGAGCCGCCGCCGACAACGATCACATCAGAGTACTCCTGCGGCAGGTTCCCTCTGGCCAAAGCAGAAAGCGGCAGGCACATTAAACCGGATTGCAGCAGCAGTCGCCGTTTCATAAGAGACCCTTGTAATGATCCAGATCATGCAGAAACGCTGCCAGCTCAGCGGCGTTTTCCACTTCAAGTTTGTCGTAAACACTCGCTCTCTGTGAGCGGACCGTACGCTCGGAAATTCCTCTTACCTCGGCTATGACCTGATTCGTGAGTCCCTTGGCAACCATTTGGGCGTTTTCTTTCTCGGCTTCCGTCAGCTGATTCCACTGCTGCATCAGCGCTCGTCCGAAAGCCTGATCTTTACGATTGGAAATATTGAGCTTGATCGCCGATTCAATTTCTTCAAGCAGCGTTTCAAGTTTGGGCGGCTTAACGAGGAAGTTTTTTGCGCCTTTATGCACCGCCTGAACCGCCATCTCAATGTCTCCGTGCGCAGATAGGAAAATAATCGGAAGATCGATTTTGCGCCGAATCATTTCGTCCTGCAGCTCCAGCCCCGACATGTTCGGCATACGAACGTCCAGCACCAGACAGCCGTCAATCCTGTTGTCGTCGTTTTCTAAAAATTCGGCCGCGCTGCTGTAGCAGACAACTTTGAGTCCTGCCATCTTTAAAAACATGGACTGTGCCGTCAGAACGGTCGCGTCATCATCCACTAGCCTAACAATAGGTTCACTGCGCATCATTCTTTCCTGTACTTTGAAAGCAGGAGAACCGCTTCGAGCCCTCCGCCTTTAACTTTTCTAAATTCCAAGTGCCCACCGTTGGACTCTGCCATTGCGGATGCAATCGCCAAACCCCAGCCCAGTCCGCCCTCTTTCGAGCTGTAGCCGATCTGTCCGATCTTTAAGAAATCTTCATCTGATATCTCGGGACCGTTGTCAATCACGGAAAGGCGCCAGCGTTCAGGCTCCTCCTCGACTTTGATGAGGATCTTCGGACGCCTGACCGCAGAAGCCGCGGCTGACGCATTCTTGATGAAATTCACGACAATGAATTCAATTTCAAACGGATCCGCCTGAATTTCACAGCCCTTTTTAACTGTGCTGACGATTTTTATATCTCTGCTGTAGCGCAGAACGCGGTCGACAATGTCTTTCAGATCGCACACCTCAACCGTTTTCTTTCGCGCCTTAGCGTAACTGCGGACGTGTTCGATAATGCCTGAAGAGCGCTCAACCTCGGATTGAATCGCATCAATGATTTCCTTGGCCGGCCCCTCGAGCATGCCTTTTCTGCGCAGAAACATGACGAGGCTTCCGGCATAGTAGGAGATATTCGTGATCGGCTGCTTGATTTCATGCGCGAACATACTTGAGAGCTGCGACACAATGCTCATGCGCTCCATCGAATCTACTTTGATCTTATTTTCCTGAGCTTCCCTATGGAAACGTTCCATTTCAACGAGCGCATACCGAAGCTGAGCCGTTCGCTTTTTCACCAGCCAGTTGATGTAGATGCTATGTAAAACCCAAAGTGCAAGCAGCAGAAAACCGATCAGCAGAGGATAGCGATAGTGGGCAAGAAACGCGTCTAAAGACCAGATGCTGACCGGCTTAAAAGGACCGATTTCCAGCTTGCGCAAAAGCTGATAAGTCGGCACGAAATCATTGGCGACCGTCCACTGGAAATCCTGACCTTCGTCAGGCATCGTGAGCAGCGCGACTGCCACTTTGCGGGAAATACTCGAAGGAACCCCGGGCAGCGAAGAAAACACCGCATCCGGGTACAAGTCCGTGCTTTTTGCGCACCCGAGATGACTCTTGGATTCATTCAGCACTCTAAACTCGCCCGGGCGCACTGCGCCTGAAATAATCAGATTTTCTAATTCACAGGCCGCGAGCACGCCGATTTCCGCGGCTTCAGCCCGAATGAGCGCGACCACGTCCGGATATAAGTGATGGGACTCCACCACGCGCCGGAAAAATTTCTCCGGATTGCCAAAGCGCGCAAGCTCCCCTTTTGCGATGAGCCAACCGGGAAAACTGTCGGCGGAAGTGACCGCGACCACCTTTCCCTTGGCGTCGGAAAGCTCCTTGATCTCACTGCTCGTCGGAACAATAAAAGCGGAAGCGACTGTATGACTGACGTCAGGCGAGGACTTAGGTTCACGCGTTGCAACCTGATGCGCGCCCTTGGATTCCATCAGCGACACGTAAGTCGAAGCCGAAGAAACAATAAAGCCCGGCTCAAATTTCCTGATATCTTCGTCCACGCGTTCCGGATTAATTTCAACGATTCGGAAATCAAATTCGGGCAGAGACTTAATCAGATGATCAATCGTCGGAGAGTAGGTATAAATATAAAAATCCGGAGCGAACGTATCGATCAGACCGATCGTCACGCTCGGTTTTGCACATGCGTCAGCTGCTGCGGCAAGCATAAAGACCGCCGCAAGGACAAAAGTTTTTATGGTTTTTATCGCTGGCAAAATATTCTCCGATTGAAAAATATTCTAGCCAGCCGAGCAGGACTTTAGTATTGATAAAAACGTTAAAAAGAAAAGGAGGCCGAAGCCTCCTTCTGCAGTCTCGGACTTAGTCTTCCGACTCCGCTTTTTTCTTCTGCTGTTTGCTTTCGAGTCTTTCTCGCTCGAGTTCAGCGATATATTCGGGTGTTACATCACCTGTAACGTATTTCCCGTCAAAGCACGAGCAGTCAAACGCCTTGATATTCGGGTTAAAGTGCCCGACGGCATCAATCATCCCTTCGAGCGTTTGGTAGACCAGCGCGTCAGCGCCGATTTCCATACGAATCTCTTCGGTCGGACGATTGTCGCCTGCGATCAGCTCCGAAGAAGTCGGCATATCAATGCCGTAAACGTTCGGATAGCGGACGGGAGGCGCGCCGGAGGCGATAAAGACTTTTCTTGCGCCGCTCTGGCGAGCCATACGGACAATTTCCGTAATCGTGGTGCCGCGAACGATCGAGTCGTCAACGAGCAGGACGTTCTTACCGACAAACTCCACCTTCATGGCGTTCAGCTTCTGACGAACGCTCTTTTTGCGGATCGCCTGACCGGGCATGATGAAGGTTCTGCCGACATAACGGTTCTTAATGAAACCTTCGCGGTATTCCAAACCGAGGGCCTTAGCAAGCTGAGCCGCGGCAGGACGGGAGGAATCGGGAATCGGCATTACGACATCAATATCCTCAAGAGGAATCTGCTTTTTGATTTCCTTGCCGAGGTTTTCGCCTAAACGAAGACGCGCGTCATAAACCGGAATTCCGTCGAGAACGGAATCAGGACGAGCGAGATAGACGTACTCAAAAATGCAGGGATTCAGTTCTGCCTTTTCCGCGCACTGACGCTTATGGATCTTTCCAAGCTCGTCCACCCAAACCGCTTCGCCGGGCGCCACGTCGCCAAGCAGCGTGAATTCGCTGCCTTCAAGCACGACGGATTCACTTGCGAACATGTATTCGGTCGTACCGTCTTCGGCGATGTTCGAGCCGATGCACAGAGGACGAATGCCGTGCGGATCGCGGAAGGCGATCATGCCGTGACCGGCAATGCAGGCGACCACTGCGTAGGAACCTTTAAGGCGTTTGTGCATGCTTGCCACCGCGCCAAAGAGTGCGTCTTCTGTCAGGTGGTTGCCCTGAGTCGTGTTCTGCAGTTCATTGGCAAACACGTTGAGAAGCACTTCAGAGTCGCTTGTGGTGTTGATGTGGCGGCGATCGAGCTCATAAAGCTCTTTGGCAAGCTCTTTCGCATTCGTCAGATTACCGTTATGCGCGAGCACGATTCCGTAAGGCGCGTTGACATAGAAAGGCTGAGACTCTTTGTTGCTTGAAGCGTTGCCCTGCGTCGGGTAACGGACCTGGCCGATACCGCAGTTGCCAAGCAGATCCCGCATGTTTCGGGTTCTGAACACATCCCGCACCAGTCCCATACCTTTATGCATATGGAAAGTTCGGTTTTCCACGGTACAAATACCGGCCGCGTCCTGACCCCGATGCTGAAGCAGCAGCAGTGCGTCATAGAGACGCTGGTTCACAGGACCGGACGCGTACAGTGCCACGATTCCACACATTGTCTTTTCTCCAAAGGATTAAAAATATTATTCTTTACGCCAATCCAAAAGGCTCTGAGGAATATAAGGAGAGAACCACACGATCCCCTTTTCCGCTACGGGCACCAGAGCAGAATTTTTCCACCACGGCTGTGTCGAAAGAAAATGCGACGTGCCGCCGATGAAAACCAAAAGACCGACAATCAGTACCCCGCGAAGAAAACCAAACAGGCAGCCGAGCAGACGGTCCTCTGCTCCGATCGAAATTGACGCTAATAGATTACGAATTATTTTACCGATTAAGCCCGATACAAAAACGCATCCGATCACAATCAGAATCACCGAGACAAAAGTACGGACCATCAGACCCATATGGTTCTGGAAAGGAAGCACTTCGGCAAGCGCGGCCGAATAGTAGATCGAGATAAAGAATGCAGCGATCCAGCCGACAAGAGCGAATATCTCTCTGACCATTCCTCGGCTGACGCCAAGGAGTGTCGAGATCACAATGATGATGACAAACAGCCAGTCGAGTTCGCCAAGACCAAGGGAAGAAAAATCCACTTTATTTCACCTGTAGAACCTTTCCGGCGCTGAGACCGGCCATACCTAACTTAGCGCTTGCTTCCGTTGCCGCGTTCTTTGTCTTATAAGGGCCCGACTGAACTCTCCAAATCTTGCCGTTCGCGGTTGAGACCGGAGAGAGGAACGCGTTGACACCGGCCTTTTTCATGCTGTTGACAATCTGCTGGGCCTTGTCCTGATTTGAGAGCGCGACCACCTGAATGTAGAACTGTCCTTTAGGCATCGCCTTGGGCGCTTCCGGTTTAGCTTCAGGCTTCTTAGGCTCAGGTTTCTGAGCTTCCGGTTTCTTAGCCTCAGGCTTCTTAACTTCCGCTTTAGGCGGCTCAGGCTTTTTCACTTCGGCCTTAGGCGTTTCCGCCGGTTTCACCTCTGCCTTCTTGGGCTCAGGCTTCACCGCAGGTTTTGCGCTCGGCTGAACCGCGTTCTGCTGAGGCTGCTGAGGCTCAGCCTTGGAAGCTTCAGCCGCATCATGCGTAATCGCAGAAGGAATCGTGATCTTAGAGACTTCAACAGTATTTTCTTTCGGAATTCTCAGGGGAATCGTTACATTTGCGGGCGGCGGCTCTTTATCAAAAAGCAGAGGAATCGCGATCGCAGCGGTAACAAGAAGCACCAGAGCACCGACAAAGCGGCGTCTTGCCTTAATCCATTTCTGTTTCTTCGCAAATTCCGCGTCCGCCTCTTCCTGTCTGCGGTTTGAATCGAGTTCCGGCTTACGTCTGAAGAGCGGCGGTTTCTTTTCGGCTGCCGGCTTTTCAGGTTCAGTCGCCTGCGGCTGAGGCTCGCTCGGCTGCTGAGCGGGCGCGCTCGCAGGCTGGGGAACTTCATTCGGCTGAGGCTGCGGCTGAGCGGCCGCGGCTGCCTGCGTATCCTGATGCTTTGCAAATACCGCCGGGTAAGTTACAAACTCGCCCTGAGACGCTCCTCTCTTTCCGGGAATCTGAGCCTCAGAGAGCGGAATCGACTGAGAGCCGAACATCGGCTCATCGGAAAACTTAATCGGTTGAGTGGAAGGAGCTGCATTTTGATCCATGCCAGGCTCAACGTGTTCCGTCTTCGGAGCTTTATCTTTTTTCCAGAACTGCATTCAGGTACATCCTTTAATCTCGGCCAACGGGAACCTTCAAGTCTTCAATTGCGGAGGCAACTGTGAGGAAGGATCCGAAAACGGTTATTTTATCAGTCCCGCCGCGCTCGTTGACGGCTGTCTCCAATGCGGTCTTCACATTGTCAAAAGTCCTGATTCTCTCGGCAAGCACGCCGCTTTCCACCAAAAAGGCCTTAAGATCTTCCGCTTTTCCGCCTCTCGGTCCTTCTAAATCACACAGATACCAAACATCAAACGTGTTTTTCATGATCTCGCAGACCTGCTTTCTGTCTTTGTCCGAGAGCATCCCGAACACAGCTGCTTTTGGTCTCGGAATCTGCTGAAGCGTTTTAGCGAGCTCTTTGGCCGCATGCGGATTGTGGCCGACGTCGAGATAAATATCAGGCTTCGTACTCACTTTAGAGAAGCGGCCGATGACTTTAGTCGCAAGCAGCGCCGCGCAGATCGAGTCACGTCCGACTTCAAGGCGGTCGCTCACGCACTGCAGCGCTTCAATCGCACCGCTCGCGTTGGAGAGCTGATGCTCTCCCGGCATGGTCGGAAGCGGAAGATCCTTCAGTTTTCCTTTTGAGCCGACAAAGTCCCAAGTGTCTCTGCCCGGAACGTGTATCGCAGCAAAATCTTTGCCGCGCACGAGCAGTTTCGCGCCGATTTCCCTCGCATAGTTCACTAAGGACGCAGGAGGGTCGTCGTCAGCGCAGACTGCGGATTTGCCGGGACGGTATATATGCGCTTTCTCCCAGCCGATTTTGTCTCTTGTTTCACCTAAGTAAGCAGTGTGGTCAATGCCGACACTTGTGATAATCGAGACCGTGGGCTCAATCGTGTTGACCGCGTCAAGTTTTCCGCCCAAGCCGATTTCCAGCACCAGCGCATCCGGCTTTTTCTCCATGAACAAGAGCAGAATGCCAAGAAGCGTGTATTCGAAATAAGAGAGCGTCATTTCGCCTCGAGCCTGCTCTACTTTTGAGAACATGAGCATCAGGTCTTCGTCGCTGGCGTCTTTGCCGTTCAGGCGTACGCGCTCATTAAATCGGATCAGATGCGGAGAAGTGTGCACCCCGACGCTGTAGCCCGATTCCAGAAGCGCCGACTCTAAAAAAGCGCAGGTGCTTCCTTTACCGTTTGTACCGCCCACTGTAAAGACGGGGCAGTCAAAATGAATCCCGAGGCGCTTGATCATTTCATTCATGCGCTCAAGTCCGAGATCGATGGTCTGAGAATGCAGCTTCTCGATGTGAGAAAGCCATTGATCCAAAGTATCAAAATTCATTGTTTAGTGCCGCAGAAAAAACTTAAGGACCGCCTAAAGCGGTCCTTATCAGAAACTCGTTAAATGATGGAATCAGCCGATTCTTTTTGGAAAAGCGCAATGAGTTTCGCAATCTCCAATTTAAGGTCCTTACGTTCGACAATCATGTCAATCGCGCCCTTCTGGAGAAGGAACTCGGCTCTCTGGAAGCCTTCGGGAAGCTTTTCGCGAACGGTCTGCTCAATAACGCGGGGGCCGGCAAAACCGACCAGGGCCTTCGGCTCGGCGATAACAACGTCGCCCATAAACGCGAAGCTAGCGGAGACGCCGCCCATTGTCGGATCGGTCAGAACAGAAATAAACGGCAGACGGTGCTCGGCAAGCTTTGCGATCATGCCGGTCGTCTTAGCCATCTGCATGAGCGAATTGAGACCTTCCTGCATACGTGCGCCGCCGGTAGCCGTAAAGCAGATGAACGCGCAGCGGTTGTCAATCGCGTACTGAACCGCCTGTACAAATCTTTCTCCGACCACAGAACCCATGGATCCGCCCATGAACTTGAACTCAAAAGCCGCGACAACAGCGGGAATGGAGTGAATGGAACCGGCTTCCACCACGAGAGCGTCTGTCTCTCCGGTGGCAGACTGAGCCTGCTTCAGACGATCCGGATACTTCTTGCTGTCCGTGAAATTCAGCGGATCAATCGAGCGAACGTCCTCACCGATTTTCACGCGGTTTTCCGGATCCAGAATCATGTCAATGCGGTCTCGTGCGCCGACACGCATATGGAAATTACATGTCGGGCAGACATTCAGGTTCGCTTTCAGCTCCTGAGAATAAAGCGTTGTCCCGCAGTTTGTGCATTTCGTCCAGACGCCTGTCGGCATGTCCTTTTTGGCGCTTTCGCCTTCCGAACGCTTGATCTTTGGCGGGAGCAGTTTTTCAAACCAGCTCATGATGTTGTCTTGTCAATTAAATTCGATTGATTTTAATCTAAGTTTTCGCTCAGCGCTGACCGCTTAAAAAGGAGAATTGCCCTCAGCAGGCAGTCCGAACTTTTCAGGATAGCCGACGCCGGCAAGATAGAGTCCGGAAGGATAGAAAGTCGGAGCGGCTGCCTGTCGGCTGCGCGCCTCAAGCACTTCCCCCATCCACTCAACCGGTCTTGCGCCCTGTCCCACATAAACCAGACAGCCGACGATGTTGCGCACCATGTGATAAAGAAACGCGTTGGCCTTGATATGGACACGGATCATGCGCCCTCTTCGTTCAACGTTTAGAAATTCAATGGTTTTGACAGGCGTCTTGCTCTGACATCCGACCGCTCTAAAGCTGCTGAAGTCATGCTCGCCTAAAAGCAGCTGCCCTGCTTCGTGCATTTTGACTTCGTCAAGCGGCCTAAAAACCCAGCCTGCGCGTCCTGCCAAGAGCGGGGAGCGAACCGGTTCGTTAGCGATCCAATACTCGTAAGTACGGCTCACAGCTGAAAAGCGCGCATGAAACTCTTCAGGAACAACTTTCGCCCAGCGAACCGCAACTTCCGAGGGCAGATACGAATTAAGCCCGCGAATCCAGGAAACCTCTTTTCGGTCGGTTTCCGTATCTAAATGAACAACCTGTCCGCACGCATGAACCTTCGCATCGGTTCTTCCCGCGCAGACAGCCTTAATTTTTTCACCCGTAAATTGAACAACGGCCGACTCGAGGTAGTCCTGGACTGTCTGTCCGGACGGCTGGGTTTGCCAGCCCTCGAAATATCGGCCGTCGTACTCGAGTCCTAAAGCGACTCTCATGTATTCCTTTTATGCCTTGAAATCAACCAAAATTCTGAGCATGCGGCGAAGCGGTTCGGCCGCACCCCAAAGCAGCTGATCGCCAACCGTGAAAGCGGTGACATATTCCGGACCGAAATTCATCTTGTGAATACGGCCGATCGGAACGGACAGCGTGCCCGATACTTTAGCAGGAGTGAGCTCATGAATGGTCTCTTCCTTGTGATTCGGAATAACTTTGACCCAAGGATTGGCTTCGGCGAGCAATCTTTCGATTTCTTCGCAGGAGACGTCTTTCTTGAGTTTGATGGTAAGCGCCTGAGAGTGGCAGCGCATAGAGCCGACACGTACGCACAGGCCGTCAACCGGCATGCAGCCCGGTTCACCGATCGCGGGTTTGCCAAGAATCTTGTTGGCTTCGGCGCCGCCCTTCCATTCTTCACGGCTCTGTCCGTGCTCAACCTCGCGGTCGATCCAGGGAATCAGAGAACCGGCCAGAGGAACGCCGAACGCTTTATCCGGGAAGTCCGGAGAACGAAGTTCTTCAGTCACTTTGCGGTCGATTGAAAGAATCGCGGAGCGCGGATCCTTCAGATCTTCGGCGGCCACACCGTAAAGAGCGCCCATCTGTTCAAGCAGCTCTCTCATGTTGGGTGCGCCGGCACCGGAAGCAGCCTGATAAGTCATGGAAGAAATCCATTCGACCAGATCAGCGCGAATCAGACCGTCAAGCGCCATGAGCATCAGACTCACGGTGCAGTTTCCGCCGACGTAGTTTTTAACGCCGCTGCGAAGACCTTCCTGAATCACGCTCATGTTGACCGGATCAAGAACAATGATGGCGTCCTTTTCCATACGAAGCGTAGAGGCTGCGTCAATCCAGTAGCCGTTCCAGCCCTTATCGCGAAGCGGTTTGAAATGCGCTTTAGTCCAGTCGCCGCCCTGACACGAAATGACAACGTCACACGCTGCCAAAGCGTCGAGGTCATCGGCGTCTTTCAGAACCGGATCGGCATTTACGACTTCCGGAGCTTTTCCACCGGCGTTGCTGGTCGAAAAGAAAGTCGTCTGCACAAATTCAAAATCACCTTCGGCTTTCATGCGGTCCATCAAAACGGAGCCCACCATTCCGCGCCAACCAACCATGCCTAGTTTCAGCATTATTTTTCCCCTTTGTCTCGTTAGGTATTGTTAATTACAAAGCCGCGACAACCGCGTCGCCCATTTCAGAACAGGAAACTTTTTTGCAGCCTTCGCTCCAGATGTCACCGGTTCTATAGCCTTGCGCAAGTACTGTCTTAACCGCATTCTCAATGCGCACTGCTTCTTCCTCCATTCCTAAAGAATAACGGAGCATCATGGCCGCTGACAGAATTTGAGCTAAAGGATTTGCGATATTCATGCCGGCGATGTCCGGAGCGGAACCGTGAGACGGTTCAAAAAGGCCCTGACCTTTTTCATTCAGCGCCGCAGAAGCCAGCATACCGATGGAACCCGTCAGCATCGCGGCCTCATCGGACAGAATGTCGCCAAAAAGGTTGCCGGTGACCATCACGTCAATCTTCTTAGGCGCTTTCACGAGCTGCATAGCCGCGTTGTCCACGTACATATGTTCGAGTGTGACTTCCGGATATTCCTTAGAAACGCGGATCATAGTGTCACGCCAAACCTGGCTGGTTTCGAGCACGTTGGCCTTGTCCACGCTGACAAGGTGTTTATTGCGTCCCATTGCCGCTTTAAACGCGACGTGAGCGATGCGTTCCACTTCCGGAACGGCGTAGCGCATCGTATCAAAGCCTTCTTCTGCGCCGGCAAATGCGCCGTCAGGGCTGATGCGTTTGCCGCGGGGCTGACCGAAGTAAACGTCGCCCGTCAGTTCGCGGACAAGCAGAATATCCAGACCGGAAACCAATTCAGGCTTCAAAGAGGAAGCTGCAGTCAACTCAGGGAAGCAAACCGCAGGACGAAGATTGACAAAAAGACCGAGCGCCTTTCTGAGTCCCAAAATCGCCTGCTCGGGTCTTAAGTGACGCGGCAGCGTGTCGTATTTGAAGTCGCCGACAGCGCCGAAAAGCACAGCGTCGCTTCTCTTAGCGAGCTCCACGACTTCCTTGGGAAGCGGATGACCGAAAGCCGCATAAGCCGCTCCGCCGACAAGCGCTTCTTCATATTCGAAAGGAAGCTTCATTGCGGTCAGCACCTTCAGGGCCTGTGCCATGATCTCCGGGCCGATGCCGTCACCGGCCAATACTGCGATTTTTTTCATTTGTTTTTCCTATTAAGCCGCGCCGCGATCCGCGGCGCATCGATCATTGTTTAGTAGATAGTTTTGACGAGCCAGGGTTTGGCTTTGAGGCGCGCTCTTTCGAAAGCGGCGATTTCGTCCTTGTGCTGAAGCGTAATGCCGATATCGTCCAAACCGTTCAGCAAACAGTAGCGGCGAAACTCAGGAACGTCAAAGCTGTGGGCGGTGCCGTTAGGCTCAATCACAACCTGCTTTTCCAAATCAACTGTCAGGCGATAGCCGTTATTGGCCTGCACTTCGTTGAAAAGATGATCCACAACAAACTCGGGAAGCGGCAGCGGAAGCAGTCCGTTCTTAAAAGAGTTGTTGTAGAAAATATCGGCAAAGCTCGGCGCAATAATGACTTTGAATCCGTACTGAGAAAGCGCCCAAGCCGCATGTTCACGGGAAGATCCGCAGCCGAAATTTTTTCTGGCAAGCAGAATATCCGCGCCCTGGTATCTGGGCTGATTCAGCACAAAGTCGGGATTCGGCGTACGTTCCGACGGGTCCTTGCCGACTTCGCCTTTATCCAGATAACGCCATTCATCAAACAGATTCGGGCCGTAGCCGGTTCTGTAAATCGATTTTAAAAACTGCTTCGGAATAATCGCGTCGGTATCCACGTTGGAGCGGTCAAGCGGAGCGACAATACCGGTAAAAGTAACGAATTTGTTCATGCTGATAGCTCCTTAGAAAATTTTGCGGATATCGACAAAACGGCCTTCGATAGCTGCAGCCGCTGCCATCGCGGGTGAGCACAAGTGTGTACGGCTGCGGTTGCCTTGACGGCCTTCGAAGTTTCTGTTGCTCGTTGAGGCGCAGCGATCTTCCGGATTGAGTTTATCGGCGTTCATCGCAAGGCACATGGAGCAGCCCGGGCGTCTCCATTCAAAGCCTGCGTTAATAAAGATCTGATCCAGTCCCTCTTTTTCCGCCTGCTCACGCACGAGGCCGGAGCCCGGAACCACGAGCGCCTGCTTAATGGTCGGCGCAACCTTCCTGCCCAGTTTCTTCACCACATAAGCCGCAGCGCGAATATCTTCAATTCGTCCGTTAGTGCAGGAGCCGATGAAGACATGGTCGGGGGCAATGGAGGTCACAGGCTGTTTGGGTTCAAGCCCCATGTACACATAAGCGCGCTCCCAGCCTTCGCGTTTAACCGGGTCGGGCTGCTCAGACGGCTCCGGAGTTCTGTCGGTAATCTGCGCGACCATTTCCGGAGAGGTGCCCCAGGTGACTACCGGAGGAACGGCGTTTCCGTCGATTTCCACCTCAATATTAAAGTGAGCGCCCTCGTCGCTCTTCAGTGTCCGCCAGTATTCTTCGGCCTGTTTAAAGAGTTCGCCTTCGGGCGCGAGCGTGCGTCCGCGCATGTATTCGACGGTTTTATCATCAACCGCGACAAGACCGCAGCGGGCACCTGCTTCAATCGCCATATTGCAGAGCGTCATACGGCCTTCCATGGAGAGCGCCTCGATCGCGGGACCCGCGAATTCGATCGCGCATCCGGTACCTCCGGCAGTGCCGATTCTGCCGATGATAAAAAGAGCGAGGTCTTTAGCGAAAACGCCTGGTGAAAGTTTTCCGGAAACGTACACGCGCATATTCTTCATCTTCTTGGTCAGAAGCGTCTGCGTTGCCATCACGTGTTCTACTTCACTCGTTCCGATGCCAAACGCCACAGCTGCGCAGGCGCCGTGCGTACTAGTGTGAGAGTCTCCGCAGACGACTGTCATACCGGGAAGAATCGCGCCTTCCTCGGGGCCCATGACATGAATCACGCCCTGACCTCTCGAGAGGAACGGAAAATACGCGGCACAGCCGTTATTACGAATATTTTGATCCAGAGTCGTCACCTGCAGTTTGGCTACCGGGTCAGTAATGCCTTCCAGGCCCTGCTCCCAGCCGGTCGTCGGCGTATTGTGATCCGCCGTCGCTACCACCGAGCTCGAGCGCCACAGCTTGCGGTCATTCATTCTCAGACCTTCAAAGGCCTGAGCGCTGGTCACTTCGTGGACCAGATGGCGGTCAATATAAAGCGTTGCTGTACCGTCTTCTTCGGTTCGGACAACGTGTTCGTCAAAAATCTTGTCGTAAAGAGTCTTAGGCGATGTGTCTGTCATTTTCTCTTGGTGTCGATTGTTTTGAAGTAATCTTTTGAGTATGCCACCGATTAACGGCTGATTAGATATTTTTACCGAACTTTTTCCGACAGTACGGGAAATACTTAATCCGAAACCTCGCATAAATGAAAAAGGTCTCAAACTATGGGACCTAGAGCTGTCAGGAACAAAGAACTACTTCACGAGCTGAAGACGGTAAGCGGTAGAACCGACTCCGATTTTCTCAGCTGCCGAAAGCGTGTCGGTGAAATGTTCTTCCTCCCATTTCCTGCGGACTTCTTCGCTTGGCGCAAAACCATACACCATATCGACGGCGGCCTGATCGCAGGCGACGGGATCAAGGCTCACTAAAATGCCGATATCGCCGATATTCTTGGCTTCCTTGCAGCTGTCTCTTCTCTGCGGGTCCAACGCGTCAATAATATTGAAAAAAATCCATCTTCCGGGCTTGTAGTCAAGAGCCGCTTTCACGGCGTCAGCCATGGCTTCGCTCGCCGTCTTTTCGCCTGCAGATGAGTAATACTCGGTCACCTTGCTGCCGCTGTGGATTTGTGCTGCACCGCGCGGCGTCCCCAGACATATGGAAAGATTTTTCATCGTTCCGCCGTAACGCGGCAGGTTATGACCTTTGAACCGAACAATCGAAATCAAAGAGTCGTAATTGGCAAGATGAGCACCGGTAATAAAGGTCTTAAGATGGAGGCCGCCGTGAACCGAAAGCGTGATTTCTCCTTCAGCATCCAGGATATCGATCGGACCGACCTTATCAAATCCGTTCTGTTTAGCAGTTTCTAAATGTGAAGCGGCGGCGTTTCTTGCCGAATCAAAATAATTGCTGTCAATCAGCGTGCCTTTAACCTGACTGACAAGCGGCTTAATCAAGTCAGGATTAATTTTGACCTCGCGATCCCGGTAGTTTTCGAATGTCAGCTTGATGCCGACTTTTCCCTTGAGAGCCGGATCAATCGCTTTGAGAAGGAGAAGCATGGCCTAGGAGCTGACCAAGGGTGAATAGTAAACCACCGGAGCAGCTGCATCCGCGGTTAAATTTGGAAGTGTAATGTCTGAGATTGGAGTGCCTGCGGGCCCCCTACTCGAAGCAAAGCCCTGCAGGGATAAAACCAAACCGCCGAACCCTGCCGCCGCTCCAAGCATCAAACTTCTGCGTTTCATACTGAATCTCCTAAGGAATTTTACGATGTGCAGCACTGAGTTTATGGAGTGGATTTAAGAAAGTCTAATGCCGTTTTTTTATTGATATTGATGCGTTTTTATACATGAATAGCCTATAGCTCTAAATAAGAGCTGACGTTTTAGGTTCCTATATCCGAACTGAACCTTAATTCGATGAAAGGCGTATTCGACCTTGCATCGAATCGAACTCAGCACCTTTTCGCTGGTAATTCTCCGTACCGATAGCTTCTCCCTTGGCTACAGCGTTTCGCTGCCGTATAGGTTACGTGCTCAGGATCGGCACTCTTGCGCTTTTCCTTTCCGAGATACCCGAATCTCCAAGGACTTCCCGGTCATCGGGCGGCGTAATTCGTCCACTTGCGTAACATCATAACCAATATGCATCTTCATTCCGAAGTGCCAATTCTTCCCTTTCTTTGCTCAGAGCATTTCAAGATCGTGCTTCTTGTCAGCGTTTTTCGTCGAACTCGGCGCTCCAATAAAAGAACCGTCTACAATCGTACCTTTGCTGAAGAGAAGACCTCTGTTGGTAAGTTGTCGCGTGAACAAATCAAAGACCTGTTTGTCTAGGCGGTTTTTCTCAAGAAGGTGACGGAAATGCAAAATCGTAGTCTCATCCGGATATTTTGAATCCATCGCCAGGCTAACAAATCGACGACATGCGAAGAAGTCATGAAGCGGCTCCCTAGTCTTGCGCAGTCAAGGAATCGTGGAATAAATCGTAACCGAACAAGGCGAGGTTACGGCTTTATGCCGCGAAAGTTTCTTGACGGCTTATTCAAATACACATTGTTTTAAGGCATTAAGCAATACGCTTAACGCATTAAAAACTAAATGAGGAGGTAAAAATAAAACTTTACTTGCTAAATTTCACGCAAAATCGTGAACAACCTGTTTAATAACATCAAGTAGACTACACATTTCAGGAAACGACACGATGCGAGTCCATGTTTACAAGGTCGTGAAAAAACGGAATCTATCTGGGTTAAGATTATCCGAGGAGCTGAAAACAAAGTTTTTCTTATTTAACATTAACTGAATCACTACTTATGCACTCTTCTCAAAACAACTCCCATATATTTACAAACAAGAGAGGAAACACTCTTATCAAAGAATTCGAAGGAGTGCTGTCGAATAATCCTTCAATTCAGCATCTCGATGCCGTAGTAGGGTTTTTGAGGGCCTCTGGCTATTTTCGGTTACGTCCATTACTAGATAACATCAATAAGGTTCGAATTCTTATTGGTATTGATGTAGATAAATATATCCTTCATGCTGTTAGGGAAGGAATGTTATTTTACGGGGCGGACGAAGCCGTAAAAGATGATTTGCTCCAACAAATTCGAAGAGATATTGAACATTTGGGATATTCAAAAACAGAAGAAGATGGCATTTTTCAGATGGTGGAGGACCTTAAATCTGGAAAGATTGAAGTCAGGTCTCATCCTTCCCGGAAAATCCACGCAAAAATATATATTCTTTACCCCGATGATTTTAACCAATATACACAAGGGCTTCTTGTTACTGGATCAAGTAATCTGTCTGGCAATGGTCTAGGTATTCCAGAGCAACAACAATATGAATTTAATGTCAAATTGACTCAGTTTGAAGATGTAAATTTTGCTTTAAAGGAGTTCGAAGAACTTTGGGAGGAAGCTAAAAATTGTGAAATAACTGCTGATGATTTGAAAGATAGTATCAATCGCACTTATCTCAAAGGGGGTGTAACTCCATACGAACTATACGTTAAGATGCTTATGGAGTACTTCTCGGACAGGGTTACAGAATCAGACAGTGGAAATTCCTTGGAAATTCCTGACGGGTACACAACTTACGATTACCAAACTGACGCAGTTGTGGAAGGTTACCAAAAACTGCTTCGCTATGATGGCTTTTTCCTTGCTGATGTTGTGGGACTGGGGAAGACAGTCATTGCAACAATGATTGCAAAGAAGTTTTTACTAGAAAATGGTCGTGATAAAACAAAAATATTAGTTGTATACCCTCCTGCTGTCGAGCAGAACTGGAAGACAACCTTTCATGATTTTGGCATAGATAAGTATGCAAAATTCATTACTAACGGAAGCCTCAAAAAAGTCCTCGATGAGGAGGAGCGCGATTATTGGAACGCTGAAGAGTACGATCTTATCCTTGTTGACGAAGCACACAAATTTCGTTCGCATACTACAAACGCATTTGAACAACTTCAGGAAATCTGTAAAATGCCTCGCGTTAACGCAGGTCAAATTCAAGGTTATAAGAAGAAGGTGATGCTTATTTCCGCAACGCCAATGAACAACACTCCTGCCGACATTTACAATCAGATTTTACTTTTCCAAGATCCTCGTCGCTGTACTATTGATGGAGTAACAAACTTGACTGCCTTCTTCAGCCCCCTAATTGCTGAATTCAAAAGATTGCGCAGGGAACATAACAGTAGTTTGGATGACTTCAAGGCTCTCGCAAAAAGGGTTCGAGGTAGGATCATAAAACCACTCACCGTTCGTCGTACTCGCACTGATATTGAGCTTATACCGCGTTATCGCAAAGACATTCAAGCGTTCCCTAAAGTCGAGCGGCCTATCGAAAATCAATACGAACTCAATGAGCACCTTGCCGGTCTCTTTGAGAAGACCGTGAGCATACTTACCAAGCAGCTAAAATATACCCGCTATCAGGCGATTGCTTATCTTAAACCTGAAGTTTCAAAGGGTTTGTATGACAATGCGGAGCTTGTATCTCGCTCTCTTGCAGGAATCAGAAAGAATGGCTTAGTAAAGCGTCTTGAAAGCAGTTTCTATGCTTTTAAAGTCTCCATCAATAGTTTTCGCGAAGCCAATAAGGAGATGATCGATACTTTCGATGCAGGAAAAGGCAAGGTCTACATTGCTCCTGATTTAGACATAAATGGAATGACCGAGGAGGAAATTGAGGAGAAGATAAATGAAAAGGCCAAAGACAACCCTAAAAATGCAATATTTAAGGCGTCAGACTTTGAACCAGAATTTATTGAAACGCTTCAAGAAGATCAGCAGCTTCTAGACGAGATATGGAAAGACTGGAATAACATATCTGATGAGGAAGACTCAAAGTTCGCAAAATTTGAGGAGCTCTTGAAGCACGAATTATTCAAAGCAGATAAAAACCCACAGCAAAAATTGGTGGTTTTTTCAGAATCCTTAGATACCATAGAATATCTTTCCAGAAGGATTAGTCGGTCGGATCTTCTTGTTGTTTCAGCTAAAAATAGAAATTCTCAATTCAAAGCAATTCGAGAAAATTTTGATGCGAACTATAAAACCAAGCTGGACAAATACAATATCATCCTTACCACGGATGTCTTAGCAGAAGGAGTCAACCTGCATCGAGCCAATGTCATAGTAAATTATGACACTCCTTGGAACTCTACTAGACTAATGCAGCGTATTGGTCGCGTAAACCGCATTGGTTCGTTATCTGAGCATATTTACAATTATGTTTTCTACCCCTCTCGGGAAGGTAATCGTGAAATTAACCTCAATGAGGTAGCTCTGAGTAAGATTCAGACATTTCACTCCACATTTGGAGAAGACAATCAAATCTATTCCAAGGATGAAATAGTCGATCGAGGTCTTGAAAAACTGTTTGACGAGGCAATCGAAGGAAATAAGGAAGATGCAAATCTTGAACTTCCTTACTATGAGGAACTAAGAGAACTTTATCTCAAGAATCGACAAGAGTATAACCGCATCGCTAGACTCTCTATTCGTAGCCGGTGTGGTCGCGCTGCCCGAAAGATTGACGGGGTCACCTTAAGCAACGACACTGTCGTATTTTTAAAAACAAACCTTAGGAAAGTTTTTCTCCTTGTGTCGTCTTCCGCCGAGGAAATCTCAGTGTTGGAAGCCTTAAAGTACTTTAAGGCGCATCCAAAAGAAAAGAGTGAAGGACTGATAGCCCTACACCACGAACAAGTTGCTAAGGCAGTTGAATATTTTCACTCCATGCAACAACGTGAACTCCAGACTCAAGAGAATGGTCAGGACGATCCCGCAAGCAAAGGGTCTCAGATAAGCACGGCTCTCAATCTTCTTACTAACTTCATGCGTGAAATTGATGATCCGGACCTTCTCATTCAGTTGAGACAGCTTAAAACACTTGCCGAGAGGGGAGTGATAACCTATATTGCAAAGCGTTTGCAACGAATTCAAAAAGACCTTAGACGCACGTCAGGAAAGGCGCGTTTGACACATGACGAAGCTTTAGAAGAAGTCATCAAAATGGCAAGGAAATATTCTCCTTACTATACGGCAGAAGAATCGTTGCTTAAAATGCATGAGTCTGAGGCGGAAATTATCCTGTCTGAGTCCTTTCAAAAGGCTTAATTATGAACTACCAAGAGATAATTGAATCTAAATACAACCGAGAGTCTTGGCAACAACTTTTAACCGATATTTTTCGCAGTAAGGCTCAGTTCTGGCGAGCCCCTTCTCCGGTTCACGTTAGTAGCAAAATTGCAAAGGAAGCCTTGCTTCTGGGCAAGATATCTCTTGCTGACGGAGAGTCTATAGCAGTTTATGAAGTTGAACTTAATGACAATGTGGACATTGAACGAAATAAACGTAGCATCCGGGATATGTTGACAAAAGATTGGCGGGATATGGGACACGCTGGGGCCTTTATTTTTGCACATCGTCATAATGAGAGCGCTCTTCGATTTTCTTACGTTAGTGAAACATGGGGATTTAATAAGCGGGGAGAATATGAGAGAGTCTCCACCGATACTATGCGTTATACCTATCTCCTTGGAGAGGGACGCGGTTGCCGTACTGCCATTGATCAGTTTATAAAACTTCGAGATAGTAAACAAACATTGCAAGACATCACAGAGGCGTTCTCTGTTGAGGCGCTGACGAAGAAGTTCTACAACGATTTGTTTGATTGGTTTCTTTGGGCAGTTGATTCGTCGAGCGGAATTTCATTCCCAAAAAGTGCATCTGTAGAAAAAAAAGCTAGTGACGACCTCGAAGAAAAGATTATTCGATTGATTACTCGCATAATGTTTGTCTGGTTTATCAAGCAAAAATCTTTTATTCCTAACCAGCTCTTTGATGAGAATTATCTTAAGACAATTCTTAAGGATTTTGATCCCAACAGCACGACAGAGGGAAATTATTACAACGCGATTCTTCAAAATCTCTTTTTTGCAACCCTTAACAGAGCAATTGTAGATGAAGATGGCAAGAAAAGAATCTTTGCAAAAGAAGACCAAGAAGACGTAAAGACCTTATACCGATACGCGGAGATGTTTAGTATATCGGAGCAAGATGTCGTAAATGTTTTTTCAGAAGTTCCTTTCCTCAATGGAGGCCTTTTTGAATGTCTTGATAAAACAAAAGTAGTTGACGGTGTGTGTATAACGAGCTATAACTTTGATGGTTTTAGCCAAAACACAAGTCGTCTTGCTGACGGTGTCTACAAATATCGAGCAATTGTGCCAAACGCTCTATTCTTTACTCCAGAAAAAGGATTATTCTCAATTCTTAATCGTTATAACTTTACCATCGAAGAAAATACGCCCAATGAACAACAGATCGCATTAGATCCTGAACTTTTGGGCAAGGTATTCGAGAATCTCCTTGGCGCTTATAATCCAGAAACCAAAGAAACTGCACGCAACATGAGCGGTTCTTTCTATACTCCGCGCGAGATTGTTGGCTTCATGGTAGATGAAAGTCTTATTGCCTACCTCGGAGATAACGATTTCAATCGCTCGTTGTTTGCTTCGAATTTTAAGTATGACGAAAATTTCGAAGAAAGATATCTGGCGACAGCCAATAAATTAAAGGCCGTAAAGGTTCTCGATCCTGCGTGTGGCTCAGGAGCTTTCCCGATGGGGTTGCTGAACCGTATAGTCGATGTACTGCAGAGAATTCTTCCAGAAGAAAAAAGTTATGACCTTAAACTTTCAATAATTGAAAATTGCCTTTATGGTTGTGACATTCAGAGCATAGCGTCCCAGATTACAAAGCTTCGTTTTTTCATCTCTCTTATTTGTGACTGCGAGAAGGATCCTTCCAAGCCTAATTTCGGTATTCCAACACTTCCAAATTTAGAGACTAAATTTGTTACTGCAGACTCTCTGCATACAGTGAAGAGAAGAAAACAGGGAAATCTTTTCGAGGATCCTGAAATAGAGATTACTAAGCAAAAATTAAAACAAGTTCGTAGGCTTCATTTCGAAGCAAAATCCGCTAAAACTAAACGTGACCTTCGCAATGAAGACCATCTACTTCGTTCCAACCTCGTAAAGCTTCTGGCGGAAAATAACGATTTCGCGCCGGAGGACGCATGCCAACTGGCATCGTGGAATCCATATGATCAGAACAGTGTTAGTTCATTTTTTGATCCGGAATGGATGTTCGGCCTCACTGATGGCTTTGACATCGTTATAGGAAATCCCCCCTACATACAACTTCAAAATAATGCAGGGAAGTTGGCTAATTTATATGAAAAGAGTGGTTATAGAACATTTGAACGAAAGGGAGATATTTATTGTCTTTTCTATGAACGCGGTCATCAATTGCTAAAAGCAGGAGGTCATCTCTGTTTTATTACTTCCAACAAATGGATGAGGGCGGGATATGGTAAAAAAACTCGCGATTTTTTGGCAAAGAACACGAATCCCATTTTGTTAATAGATTTTGCAGGTGTAAAAGTGTTCGATAGCGCTACTGTTGATACCAACATTCTCCTGTTCTCTCAGGAGCCAAATCAGCATAAAACGCTTTGTACATGTGCAAGTAAACAGGATAAAAATAGCATAAAAAATTTGAGCGTTTTCGTTCAGCAAAATGCCGTCTCCAACAATTTTGCGACGTCTGATTCGTGGGTGATACTCTCGCCCATTGAGCGTAGTATTAAACGGAAAATCGAAAGTATTGGAACCCCGCTCAAGGACTGGGATATTCAGATTAATTATGGGATAAAGACTGGTAGCAACGAAGCATTCATCATATCAACCGAAAAACGTAATGAAATACTAGCCAATTGTGCCAATGAGGCTGAACGCCAAAGAACGGCTGAACTTATCCGACCGATTCTTCGTGGCAGGGACATCAAGAGATATGGATATGAGTGGGCAAATTTATATTTGATTGCCACATTCCCCGCTCGCCACTACGATATTGAAGATTACCCTGCAGTCAAGGATTACTTTTTATCTTTTGCAGAAAATAATCTCCGTACTGCTGGCTATGATTGGGTTGCAAACGGCTATCTTGCAGATTTCTGTCAGCAGAAATTAGCACAAACGGGGAAATTTGTAGAGATATTAGGAAAAAGAATAGTTATCGGAAATGCCCCTGAAAAGGCACGGAAGAAAACCCCTAATAGGTGGTTTGAAATACAAGACAGCATCAGTTATTGGGAGGATTTTCTTAAGCCAAAAGTTGTATACCCAAACATGACAAAGTATTTGCCTTTTTATTACGATAAAAGGGGTTTTTACCAAAATGATAAGTCTTTCATGATTACGGGGAAACATTTGGCCTTTCTGACAGCATTTCTAAACTCTTCTCTTTTCAAATATTGTTTCGTCAATGACTTCCCAGAACTACAAGGAGGAACAAGAGAGTTGCGAAAAATATTTTTCGAAAAGATTCCTGTCATTCGAATTGATGATTCAACAGAAGCCTTATTTAAAGAGTTGGTAGCCAAAATGCAAGACGTTCCATGCAAGCGAATAGCGCTAAGATTGGACTCCTTAATTTTTGATCTTTATGAACTTACGGAAAAAGAACGTCAACAGATTGGTTTTATTGAGATTCTATAAAGGCGATCTCCTCCTTTGTAAGACTTAATGTCTCGTATAAGCTCCCGCTAACTTTTTTGGGGACCGGCAAATTAAGTACATAAATTGAGAACATACGAACAGCGCAGCTTCCTAATTGCACGGAAATGGTCCGGTAGTACCAGTCCATAAGCTTAGTATTCAAGACTGAGGCTAAATACTCTAATAGTTTTTCAGATTTTGAGGAGAAAAAATAGACCGTGTTATTACAGAAAACTTTTTCCTGACATAAAGCAAAAGTTAAGTTCTGAGAAATATCGGGGTAGAACAATTTTGGTTTGGAAAAATCCTCCAAATAAGCGCAGTTTCTTAAATTATATGGAGTATCTCCTTGGTCTGCTCTCTTTTCAATCTTGTCCCAATATTGGTCTAGATGAGCCTTTACAGCAGGATAGTCCTCTATTTTGATGCGAGGAATACGCCCACGAATGCCGTTATGAATATTGATAAGGTATAGTCCATTGTCCATATATCCATACCTCTTGATATCCCTGCCACGAAGAATCGGTCGGATAAGTTCAGCCGTTCTTTGGCGCTCAGCCTCATTGGCACAATTGGCTAGTATTTCATTGCGTTTTTGAGATGAAATAATGAAGGCCTCGTTACAACCAGTAAGAATTCCACGGTAAATTCGAATATCCCAGTCCTTGAGTGGGGTTCCAATACTTTCGATTTTCCGTTTAATACTACGCTCAATGGGCGAGAGTATCACCCACGAATCAGACGTCGCAAAATTGTTGGAGACGGCATTTTGCTGAACGAAAACGCTCAATTATTTATTGCTAGTCATATTTTTTATGAACCTGGCAAGTGTATTGCGATCAACTTTGCAGATTTTGGCTATCTGTCTTTGAGATGTGCCAATGGTAAGCAGGTCTTGAATGAGTCTTTCCTTCCCAGAAAGTTTATATTTATCAGGAGAATTCTTCCTTCCTTTAGGACGTCCAAGGATGACTCCTTCCGATTTTTTCCGGGCTAGAGCTTCTTTAGTGCGCTGAGAAATAAGGTTGCGTTCAATTTCTGCGGAAAGGCCGAACGCAAAAGCCAACACTTTACTTTGAATATCATCACCAAGACGATAATTGTCCTTGATGGTCCATACCTTTGCTTCTTTCATCATGCATAAATTAAGGATCTCCATAATCATAAAAAGATTTCGGCCAAGGCGCGACAACTCTGCACAAATAATGAGATCATCTTTCTTTATTCGGTTAAGCAACTTTCCAAGCTCGCGCTTGTTATAGGCTTTGGTTCCCGAAATTGTTTCTTCTATCCAACCGTTAACAACCATATTTTTTTCGATGCAGAAGCGATTAATTTCGTACCGCTGGTTTTCAACCGTTTGCTTGTCAGAACTGACCCTAATGTAACCGTATATCATGGCAATCTATAAAAGTTTCTCTATAGAAGCTTTTGGTAAATCAGTCAAGTAAGCTTGCTAAACGACAAATTACAGGGGGCGCACCAAAGCTTCTGAAAAACGCATTCCGGTTTTTGCAACCAGGAGAATAAACCAGCCCCAATTAAGAGAAGCGGATAAATCCAGAGCGGAAAGAAGCTTGTGTAACTCAAACTGATTTAAAAATTTCGCCTTTTTTGAACGCGGCGCACGCCCCTTGATAATGGCTTTGCGAGTAGGATCTCGGTCAATTAATCCATCGTCGACGGCATCCAAAATTGCGCCTTTAAGCTGATGATGAAAATCAATCGTCGTCTGTTTTTCATGGCATTCCGCATACCGATTCAATAGGTCCTGATAGTTAAGTCGGGTCAAATCCCTAAGAACAAGATTCGGAATCAAACGCCTAACCCAAAGAAGCGTCATTTGATACTTATTAAATGTAACTTCCCTGACGGCACCTTTCTTGTAGATACGTAACCACGATTCGTAGTACTCAGCAAAGGTTTGGGATTCTGTCGGAGGCTTTTTAATTTCATTTTTCATGATAAATCACTCAAAAGTGACACGCAGATGAAGTGAGCTGGTTAAAAACCTGGCGACCTCATTAAACACGAAATCAAGTACGAGTCTCGTCCGGAGAAATAGCATACTCAAATTCGGATCATGGCCCTCACACCTCCCCTAACCTCTTGGCTAACCATAATTTCTGCCGATTGAAAATCGATACTGCTGATCAATTAAACTTATTACCGACCTCTTTCTTAAATGAGTTTCCTTACACCAAAAGGTTGTCTGTATGCACAATAAACAGGTCAGCATTTCCCGAATGAATCTTGAGCATCTCAAGACGTTTCATGTGGTCGCAAGTTTAGGCAGTTTCACTGAAGCCGCCAAAGCGCTTTACATGACTCAGCCCGCGGTTTCTCAGCAGATTCAGGGCATCGAACACGCACTGCGCAACCCGCTTTTTGATCGGAGCAAACGCCAGATCAGACTGACCGCCAAAGGAAAAATCCTTTTTAGCTATACGCAGAAACTCTTCGGCATCTTCCGAGAAATCGAAAACGTTTTTAATGACCTGAACCACCTTCTTACCGGTGAACTGACAATCGCTGCAAGCGCAGTCATGGGCAACTATTTCCTCTCTTCGGTCATTAACGAGTTCTACAAAAAATACCCGCTGATTTCCATTCGCTTGGAAATGGGAGACTCCGCCTATGTCACGCACCTTGTCGAAGAAGGTGTCGCTGACGTTGCTTTAAGCCGTCATGTCAGCGGCCTTAAACACTGTCGGCAGAAGCTGCTTATGAAGGAGCCTTATGTCTGCGTCTGCAGGCCCTCGTCGCCGCTCGCAGCCCTGAAAAGACCGCTGTCCCCAAAAGAATTCGCAGAAAGCTATCTCGTCATGCGGCAAAGAGGAAGCCGTATGCGCTCCAAACTTGAAGAGTGGTTTAAGAGCGTCGGCGTCTATGAGTTTCTCACGGCGCCTGCCATTGAAGTCAACAGTCTTGAAAGTTCAAAACGCCTGATTGCGTGCGGCTTCGGCGCCGCAGCCTTCCCGCTCGTTACCGTCAGTCACGAACTCAAACGAGAGGCTTTGAGCCTTCTCAGCGTTGAAAACTTTTCCGTCACCGCCGATTATTTCCTCGGCTACAACGATAAACGTGAACTCTCGCCCGCCGCGTTTGAATTCATTTCTCTTCTCTCGGACCATATGAAGCCGAAAGAACAAAGTGAATCGATTCACTCATAAGAATTGCTTATAAGACGTATATGATTTGATAATTTTTTATTTTTCTGCCGCAAGCTCAGAATGTACTCATCGTTATTAACCAATGACTTATTCATTTAGCAAGGAGCATAAAGTGGCAAAAGAAATTGAGAGAAAATTCCTCGTCGTCGGCGACGAATGGCGTAAGGGCGCTGTCGGTACACATTATCGTCAGGGCTATCTGAACAGCGTTAAGGAACGCACTGTCCGCATCCGCACCATCAATGACAAAGCATTCCTCACAGTCAAAGGACTGACGGTCGGCTGCACTCGTCTCGAGTTCGAATATGCGATCCCGTATGACGACTGCGTCAAGATGCTCGACGAACTTGCTGAAAAACCCATCATTGAGAAGACCCGCTATAAGATTCCTGCCGGGAACGGCCTGACTTGGGAAATCGATGAATTCCACGGCGTTAACGAAGGTCTGGTTGTCGCTGAAATTGAAATTCCCTCGGAAGACACTGCGTTTGTCAAACCGGAATGGATCGGTGAAGAAGTTTCTTCTGATCCCCGTTATTTCAATTCCAACCTCGTTGCTCATCCTTTCACCACCTGGAACAAGTAGGCCTCAAAATGACAAATCCTTACGACAAAAACAAAGCCATCAGCGCTGACGAAGCCGCCAAAATCATCCCCCGCGCTGAATTCCGTGTCTTTGGTAAAGACATCATCTCCGGCGTTCAGGAACACATGTGGAAATGCAAAGCCACACTTTACGCTGCCCGCATAATGCCGACCGAAGTCTATTTCCTCTCCCGCCGCACCAACGAAGCCAACGTCAAAGTTCGTGACGGACTGCTCGACATCAAGACCAAAGTCGGTGAAACACCCGAAGGCTACGAAATCTTCCAGCCGAGAGGAAAGTTCCAGTTCCCGGTCAAACAGGCAGAACTTGCGGAAATTCTCAAGCATCTGCAGGTACCGCTTGAACTGACCAAGGACGTTTACACGCTTGAAGAGTTCATCGCTATGGCTAAAGACAACCCCGAACTTGCGGTTGTGCGCGTAGAAAAGAAACGCTACGGATTCTCCGTTGAAGGCATCATCTGCGAATACGCCCAGGTTTGGTTCAACGGCGCTATGGTTGAAACTGCCTGCTGCGAAAGCGAAAACTATGAAGGCATGAAGAAAGCCACCGAAGCACTTGGCATCGCCGACCTGCCCAACACAAATTACTTAAAGGCGGCCAAACAAGTTCTCGGCATGAACTAAAGATTTACCAGATTTAACCGGAACGGCGGTCTTGAACGACCGCCGCAAAAACTATGACAACGAACACCGTCCAGACCAAATTCGATCCGTTGGATCTGAACAGTTATTCGCTAAACCGACTCCCCAAAAAAAAGCTCACCTGTTTTTTACACTTTTTAGCTAACTAAAAGCCTCATGAGCCCCGATGGGCTCTTATTTTTGCGCTTATTTTACTATTTACTTCTACGTATTACCTGTAGTATAATAATAGAGGTTTTATCAAGGTACGTACTCATGCACTACAGAATCGGATTCAGCTCTAAGAAAGAAAGCGCCAGTGTTTACATTGAATGCTCGGTAAGAAAACCGGGCGTCAACCACCCGGTACGAGAGATTGTTAAACGTCTTGGAAAGAAAAAAGATCTTCTTGAAAAGGATCCAAACGCACTTGAGAAGATTCAGTTGGAAGTCGACGAGATGAACCGCGGTGTCCAAGGCAGGAAATTTGTCTCGACACCGGCCACTCTGGAGAACTTAAACTCTGAGCTGGCGGAGCTGATGCAAAACCAAAGTCTAATGAAAGATGCTCGATTCGATAACCGATGCGCCGGGTATCTTATCCTCAAGAGTATCTACGATGAATTGAATCTGGATTACAAACTGAACTACATTTCTAAGGATGCCGCTTTCAAGTATGACTTGGCAAAGATAACTAAGGATCTGGTGCTTCTCAGAGTCTTAAACCCTGCCTCGAAGCTGCGTTCCTCCGTTCACGGTCCGGCTGAGTATTTAGGCTTTTCCTCGGACAATGTCAACCACATCTATAAGTCCTTAGATGTTCTATGCAGGAACAAATCTGCAATCATTGATTACGTTAATAAGCAGTTTGGTAAGCAAGTCCCGACAAGAAATACAGCTGTGTGCCTGTACGACATTACGACATACGCATTTGAAAGCACAGACCAGGATGCACTTCGTGACTTTGGATACTCGAAAGATAAGAAGTTCAACGAGGTACAGGTGGTGATGGCTCTTGCCACGGATCAGCAAGGATTACCGCTGGATTACTCTCTGTTCAAAGGAAATCAGGCGGAGGCGGCAACCATGGTGCCCTTCATATCCGAGCTCAAGAAAAAGTTCAAGGTATCAAACTTTACGATTGTCGCCGACAGAGGCTTAAACAGCAAAGCCAACATTGACGCACTGGTTAAGCTTGGCAATAACTACGTTCTATCCTCAAAGATCCGAGGCGCCAGTGAAGACATCAAAGCTCAGGTACTTGACCCTGAGGGGCGCAAGCCGCTGATCCGTACAGGCAGTGACGGTGAGGTCATTGAAGAAGGCTGGT
Source organism: Parasutterella sp. St.1A3 (assembly GCF_059728705.1). NCBI lineage: Bacteria > Pseudomonadati > Pseudomonadota > Betaproteobacteria > Burkholderiales > Sutterellaceae > Parasutterella > Parasutterella sp. St.1A3. Next base: position 1,714,773 of record NZ_BAAGFK010000001.1, read on the forward strand.
ACAAGGAACTGCATGTTACGGAGCCGATTCTTTATAGATATCCGAATTATGTCTTTGAGCAGAATGATGAGAAAAAGCTGGAGGATTTAGAAAATCAGCTCAATCACAAAACAACTAAGTCGGCAAAGAACGTTAAAAGCACGATCAAACGCAGATACATAATCACGTGGACTCCGTCTCGCGCCGCCAAAGATAGAAAGGATCGAGACAGGCTAATCAGGAAAGCCAACTTGCTGATAGCGTATCCCTCCAACATAAAAGCCAATTTCAAACGAGGCGGAAGAAGCTTTGTGATTGTGGACATGCAGCTGGAGACGGCCAGACTGGACAGTAATCTCATTGAAGAGCAGGAACAATTTGACGGAATTCACGTCGTGGAAACTTCCTTGGACTCTCCCGCACAAGAAGTCTTAGCGATTTATGGGAATCTGTGGCGTATAGAAAACAGCTTTAGAAACCTGAAAAGCTCTCTGCAGGCAAGGCCGGTTTATGTTCGACTGCCGGAACATGTCAGAGGTCACTTCTTAACCTGTTATCTGGCGCTGTGCATCAGTAGATACTTAGAGCATAAATTGAATGAAGCCGGCAAACATAGGACTCCGGATGAAATTGTCCATAGCCTAAATTCAGCCAGAATTGCATTGATTAATCCGACCCCAAAAGTTGAGTTCTACGGGACAAGCGGATTTAATGAGACAGTTGCGGACATTATGTCCGTAGTCGGGTTAACGGTCCCTGACACATTTGAACAGCCCAGTACACTCAGGAGAAAGCTGAAAGTCTTTGCTGCTATGAGAGACCTATTTACCTCTACTACGAAAAAAAATAAAAAAGAGAAACCCTAGAAACATTGATAATACGGGCTTCAAGGTTTTTTTATGACTCTAAAAGTGTAGAAAACAGGAAAAAGCTCACAAAGACCGGAGCTTTCTTCAGAACATGGGGACTGCCGATCGCCGCAATTCTGTTCGTCCTTCTCGCGTACGTCTTCCAAATTCCTATTCTGAACGCGAAACAGCAGGTGATGTTCGCGCTTTTTGCGACTGCGCTTTTCCTCTGGATCAGCGAAGCGCTTCCGAACTACGTGACCTCAATGCTTTTAATCTGCGGACTCGTGCTGACCGGGATTTTAAAAGCAAAGCCGGCCATGGCCACCCTAGGCGATCCGGTCATTTGGCTGAACGTTTCCGCGTTCGTGCTTGCGAGCGCTCTGGTTAAGACGCAGCTCGTGAAACGCGTCGCGCTTTGGCTGATTCTGAGATTCGGCCGAAACGCCTCGGCAATCTTTTTGACATTCCTCGGCATTAACGTCCTGCTGGCAGCCTTTGTAAACGCGACAGCCGCAAAAGCCGCACTCATGATGCCTCTCTTTATGGTGATCTCTGCGGTTTACGGAGCGCCCGGCACCGATTCCACCAACAATTTCTCCCGTAATCTGGTGCTCTATAACCTCGTCATGATCAATGCGAGCTGCAACGCGTTTATGACCGGATCCGGCGCCAACCTTCTTGCAATCGCGCTGCTCGCGGGCGCAGGCTGCACCATTTATTACTTTGACTGGCTGATGGCCGGTCTGCCGCTTGTCATCGGATTCGGCATCATCGGCTACGCGCTTGGCGTGCGCTTCATCTTCCCGGTCTCAAAGGAAGACTCGCAGCCCAAACTTCAGGGCGGCATGGAGTCGCTCCAAAAAGCCTACGATGAGCTCGGTCCCTTCAAAGTCAATGAACTTAAAGCCATCGCGATCTTCGGACTGGTGCTCCTCGTTTGGGCAACCGATAAGATCCACGGCATCAATGCAACGGTTGTTGCCATGACCGGCGCCGTCATCATGCTCGCGCCGCAGTTTAAGCTGCTGAACTGGAACGACGTGGATATTCCGTGGCACCTGATGATCTTCTCGGCAGGCGCCTATGCGCTGGGTGCAGGTCTGACCGCGACCAAACTGATGGACACGCTCACCAAGGCGATGATGGACGGACTCGGTTTGGCTTCAATGAGCTACTTCAGCCTGTATGCGCTCCTGACCGGCATCTTTATCACGAGTCATTTCATCTTCCAAAGCAAGAACATGAGAACCATTATTTTCATGCCGATCGTCATCGGTATTGCTCAGGAATTAAAGATCGACATCCTTTCGCTCGCAATCCCGGTCGCGCTCTGCATCAACGTCTGCTGGAGTCTTCCGTTTAACGCAAAGCCTAACGCGATGCTTTACGGCACCAACAAATACACGATGGGAGAATCCTTCTATTACGGCTTCGTAATGTCGATTCTCTACTGGCTGGGCCTATTGCTCGCAGGAGCTACCTACTTCAAATGGCTCGGCATCACGCCCGGATTCTTCTAACGAGGTAATCCCCGATCGCGCCGCAAAGCCGAAGAAAGCTTTGCGGCGCTTTTCTTCTCCTTCAGTCAACTCGCCAAGGAGCACGCCATGCTGACAGACGCGATCAAACTGCACGGCAGAAAACAAATCGAAATCAAACAAAAAATCCGTATCGCCGCTCAATCCAAGAAGCTCAAATACCGAGTCGACAATTTCTTTATCTTTCCGGGTGCGCTTCAGATCACAGAAAACAATTTCAAAAAGGAAGAATTCAAGCGCAATCTGAAGTGCTACCTGAGCCTCTCTGAAACCAGTCCCAGCTTGGAGACGCTCTTTGACGAACTTTCCGAACCGCTGCAGTCCTGCTCCGACATCAATCAGCTCAGCACCGCTTATAAAAGGTTCGGTCTGAGATTTAAATCCGCTCTGCAGGAAAGATGCCGGGCTTTAATGGGAACCTCGGAACTGACAGCTGACGAAGTTGATGACTTTCTGCGCACTGTCGGGCAGCTCCTTGAAGAATTTCGTAAAGTTAAATCCTCTCAGACGCATGACAAGGATGTAGGGCATCTGCTTGACTGCCTTGACGAATTTCTCACGGTGGAAACCGCTTTCTGCCTCAGAGATCTGAGCGCTGTCTTCGTCGGAGAAAACCGAACAAAGATACTCTCTCACTGGCGAGACGTCGAAGACTATCGTCAAATGCATTTCCCTTATGAAATTCCTGAAGGAGAAAGCAAAGAATCCGCATTTCTTCTGCGCTGGTCTCATCTGAAGAAATTTGTGCACAGCTGTCTTTATCTTGACATCCGATATAAGGCAGGAGCGCCCCTGCTGACTCATTCCATCTACGGATCAGCGGCCGCTCTCTCCATGCTGTTTGCGACGATCGTCGCCTTCTTCTACCAGGATCTCTACGGCTCGCTGAGCCGCAACCTATTCTTTGCGCTTGTAATCGCCTACATCTTTAAAGATCGCTTCAAAGAAATTTTTAGAGACTGGCTCTCAAACGTTATTTTTAGAAGATGGATACCGGACAGACGGCTTTTTATTTTCATGAATAATCAGCGCGTCGGTTCGGCCAAAGAAAATTTCGGCTTTGTACGTTCAGAGGAGCTGCCATTGCGCGCTGAGGATTTAATCCGAGACGCTTCACGCAGGTTTGAACTTTCTGCTTTCCGGCCTGACTCCGTATTTCGTTACAGTCGTGAAGTTTCATTGTCGGTCAGCGAACTGCCTCAGCAAACGTGCCTCATTGATATTGTCCGCTTCAATATCTCCGAATTCCTCCATAACCTCGGCGCCAAATCCGAAGAACTTCCGTTTTTCAGCGAAGACGGCAAGAGCCCGAAAGGCGAAAAGCTCTACAACATTTATCTCCTGCGCATATTCAGCTGTGCAGGCAGGATGGACTCCGAAGTGATCAGAATTACTGTAAACGCTAAATCCGTACGTCGAATCAGCATTGTTAAAGCTTATGAGGTTGGAAATTCCGTCATAGAAAACCGCGGCAAATTTATCTATACCTAACGCTATAACCGAGACTTACTTCTTTATCGACTTAAAGCTCACAGGATGTTTAGGGAACCTCAAAAGCTCAGGCATGCCCGGAACTTTTTCGATATCTGCTCCTCAAACCAACCTGCTCTATTACGAGAAGTTTTTTGTCGAAAAAATCCGGAGCCTCGTCACGGAAAATTGGACTATAAGAAAATCGAACAGGACACAATCCCTTAAAAATTAATCCCCCTGAAAACAAAAAGCTGAACAAAAATTGTTCGTATTTGCGGTATCACTAATTTGCGATTGCTACAATTAGTGGTTAATCCTGATACTTATCCTTTTTAATAGTCAATGAATTGGTTCGCTTCTGCTGTCGCGTCTATTAATGACGTTCTTTGGTCTTATGTTCTGATCATCATGCTGATTGGCATCGGACTTTGGTTTACTTTTACCTCGCGTTTTGTCCAAATCACTAATATTCGGGAGATGTTCCGCTGCGTGCTCGAAGGATCCAGAACGCCTCCGCCCAACGGACATATTTCTCCTTTCCAGGCTTTCTGCATTTCTACAGCGTCCCGAGTCGGTGTCGGCAATATCGCCGGTATCGCGATTGCCGTTGTCACGGGTGGTCCCGGCGCTATTTTCTGGATGTGGGTTATCGCGACAATCGGTGCGGCAAGTGGCTTTATCGAATCTACCCTTGCGCAGATCTATAAAATTCGCAAACCGGGCGGAGGCTTTCTCGGAGGCCCCGCTTATTACATCAAGAACGCGCTGGGTTCCCCTTTCTTCGCGGGCGTATTTGCGGTCCTGATTTCCGTCACATATGGTCTGATCTTTAACTCTGTGCAGGCCAACACAATGTCGCTTTCAATTGCGACAACTTTCCAGATTGACCCGCTCTACACCGGCATCGGCGTTGCCATTCTGACTTCACTTGTAATTTTCGGAGGCATGACACGCATCGCGAAGGTCGCAAGCTACATTGTGCCTTTTATGGCGGGGGCTTATCTTCTGCTCGCGCTTGTGATTACCTTAATGAACATCACGGAAGTACCTCGCGTGCTTCTCATGATTGTCACCAAAGCCTTCAATTTTGAGTCAGTAACCGGCGCCGCAATCGGTACTGCCATGATGACCGGCATTAAACGCGGTCTCTTCTCCAACGAAGCCGGTATGGGTGCTGTTCCGAATGCCGCTGCTGCTGCGGACGCAACTCACCCGGTCAAACAGGGTCTCATTCAGTCCATGGGCGTTTACTTCGACACCCTATTCGTCTGCACCGCTTCTGCGATGCTGGTTCTGCTCTCGCCGGAATGGGAAAGCGCAAAAATTACCGGTATTGAATTGGTTCAGAAATCCGTTGCCGGTCAGCTCGGCACCTGGACAAATTTCTTCATGACAATCGTCGTTCTTTTCTTTGCCTTCAGCTCCATTATCGGCAATTATTTCTACGGCGAAATGAATATGCCCTTTATCTCTAAGAGCAAAGCAGCGCTTCCGATCTTCAGAGCCTGCGTCGTAGTCATGGTATTTGTCGGCTCCATCGCATCCCTTTCCATTGTTTGGGATTTGGCCGACCTCTTCATGGCGCTTATGGCAATTGTCAACTTAATCGCGATTGTTCTCCTCGGGAAGTATGCAATTGCAGCGCTCAGAGATTACAACGCGCAGAAAGCCAATGGCATCACGGATCCGGAATTTGACCCTGCTGTTCTTTCGAACACAAAAGGCGTCAGCTGCTGGCCGAGAAAAAAGTAAGCAAACGGACCTTCAATGAAAAATTAAACTCATAAATTTGGAGAGAGCAAACAGGTATTGTGAACGATGCGACTGACACGCCTTAATCCGGTTCGATCTGTAGGCGTGTCCGCATATACAGCTTGTTAGCCATACCCCGGAGCTTTTTATTATTGAGCTGCCTCCTAATGCGGAGGATTATCCGAATCTCTAAAATGCGATAGAAACGCTAGAAATGGGAGCACGCTCCCATGAAACCTCGCACGTGAGTGCGAGGTAGTTCATGGAAAGCGAAAAAGGTCTGGAAGAATTATCCGAGGTTGATGCCCGCTCCGTCGCAAGAGGCAGAGCGGAAGAAAGACTTGAAATCGTAACTAAACTGATTCGGCTTGGCCAAATGTCCCTAGAAAGGATCTCTGAAGTCAGCGGGCTACCTATCGAAGAACTTCTGAAAATCAAAGAGACCGAGTAGAGTCATTCCTAACAGCAATGTTCGCGACCCTTCTGAAAAACCGTTAACAAACGTGCTCAAGGCGCCGTAAACAGACCAGCCCAACTAACAGACGATACTCGCATTATCTTTGTCAACGGCCGGTTCCGAGGAGATGATCCGATCGGAAGATTAATGAATGATTTTTTCAGTAAGGGAGCTGACGAGATGAAAAACGAAGTTTTAGGTGAACGCCTGCGCCTCTTTAAGGATAGAGATAGTCTAGATGAATTATCCGAAGTTGACGCCCGCTCTGTCGCAAGAGGCAGAGCTATAGGAATAGAAGAAGGCAGAAGAGAAGTGAGATTGTCTTGTGCCAAAAAACTCATTGCTGCAAACCTTCTACCTTTGGAAACAATCTCAAAGGTCTGCTGTCTCTCTTTAGAAGAGTTAGAAAAGATTAAGAGCAACATCACCAATCTTACCTAATCCGCTTCTTTTGGAAGAGAGGCAAGTGTCTGACTAAAGTTTCTCCGGTCAAACTCTTGTTTCTTTGCGCCGCTCTCAACTACAACAAACTTCGTTGATACATCCTGCAGCCATACCGGCACGGGCAACTCAAAAATACAAAAAATATTCTCTTCTAACGCCTCTGATTCAGAAGGTATTCAGCCGAGAATCAATCTACAAAATCCCTTGGCCCTCTCCTCCTTTGCACTGACCTTCAACGGAGGCCTGTGTTATTACCTGAAGCCCTTATCTATATTTTGCGGAGAGGTTCCTTCAGCGCTTTGGGCATGAAGGAACCCCGGCTTACTTGGCATCTTTTGACTCGAAACAAACCAAACGGTTCCTTTCACAACCTCCTCTGAGGCAGAGATTGAATGTGATCACCGGCCTTTTGCCAAATAGCCTGAAGCTGATTCACCGAGCGAATCATCCTATTCTTCCGCATTGACCGCGCTGAGCAAGAACTTGATCCATCAGCACCAGTGCAAAAAGTGCTTCAATAATCGGAGCAGCACGAATACCGACACACGGATCATGACGTCCTTTTGTCGACACGCGCACGTTCTCTCCGTCGACGGTCATCGAATCAAGTTCCGTACGAACCGACGGAGTCGGCTTAATTGCGATTCTCGCGGTTATCGGCTGACCGTTTGAAATTCCGCCGAGAATGCCGCCAGCGTGGTTGGAACCAAAATCATTCTCCCAGCGGGTATTCATTTGATCCGCGTTTTCCGTGCCTCTGGCTCCGATCACGTCAAAACCGTCTCCGATGGATACTCCCTTGACCGCGTTCAGTCCCATAAAGGCGTACGCCAGACAGGCGTCCAGCCTGCGATAGATCGGATCACCAAGACCCGCGGGAGCACCAAGCGCTTCAGCGTAAACCTCACTGCCCGCTGAATCGCCTGACTTCCTTAAAGCGTCCATAAAAGCTTCAAGCTCAGGAACCTTCTGCGGATCCGCGGTAAAAAAGGGATTTTCGTCAACCGCCGACCAATCTTTAATAGCAAGCGGTATTCCTCCTAAATTAGTCAGGCACGCCCGAATTTGAATACCTAAGTTCTTTTCCAGCCACTTGCGGGCGACAGCGCCGGCGGCAACGGTCGGCGCAGTCAGTCTTGCCGAACTTCTTCCGCCGCCCCTCGGATCGCGGATGCCGAACTTACGGTAATACGTATAGTCGGCATGCGCCGGTCTGAACACATTCTCAATCGCAGAATAATCCTTGCTGCGCTGATCTTCATTGCGGATCAAAAGCGCGATCGGCGTCCCTGTTGTAACGCCTTTGTAGAGACCCGAGAGAATTTCCACCGTGTCGCTCTCTTTTCTCTGCGTCACGTGCCGCGATTGTCCGGGGCGTCTTCGATCCAGCTGCTTCTGAATATCCTCCGCGCTGAGTTCCATTCCCGGAGGACACCCGTCAATGACGCACCCGATCGCCGGTCCGTGCGACTCGCCGAAATTGGTGACGGCAAAGTATTCTCCAATGCGTGATCCTGCCATTTAACTTCCTTTCCTTATTTGAGCCCCTAGAGGCGGACGCTGTAAGAAATTGTATCTTAATCGACTAAAATCTCTGCCATATTCTATGAGAGAAGAAAAATGGTTTCCTTAGATGTCAATATTCGTTTCGCGCATGAAAGAGACATCGACGCGATTACAAGCATTTATGAACAGGCGGTGCTTTTAGGAACTGGAAGTTTTGAGATTGATCCGCCTGATGAAAAAGAGATGCTTCGAAGAATGCAGCAGGTTTTTGCTTTTAAAGCACCTTATTTAGTCGCCGAATTAGAGGGGCAGATCTTAGGCTTTGCCTACGCGTCCGCCTATCGTCCGAGAGCTGCCTATCGCTTTACCGTTCAGGATTCGATTTACGTCCACCCTGAATGCCGGTCCGTCGGCGTCGGCACACAGCTTCTCACCTCGCTGATCTCTGAGTGCGAAATTCGCGGATTCTCTCAGATGATCGCCATCATCGGCGACTCTGAGAATAAAGCGTCAATCGGTCTGCATAAACACTGCGGTTTTGAGCATGTCGGCACTCTGAAAAACGTCGGATTTAAATTTGACCGCTGGCTGGATTCAGTACTCATGCAAAAAACGCTATCCGCAAGCCAAAACTGACTAAACTAATCAGATCCACTTTAATTGAGACGGTTATGGACGACTACAAAACTGAATACGATCCCGAATGGGTTTTAGCGACACTCAACGACGCTAAAGAAGCGCTGGAAAATTTAATCGCCTATGTTGAAGACAATCCCGATGCCGTCAAGGAAACACTTGATGACGGAATTCAGGATGTATACGCCAAGCTGAATTACGCATACAACAGCGCCAAAGACGGCCCTGAAGCACTCATGACCATGGACGACGATGACTTAGTCGCTTTTCCGATCATGCTACCCTTCAAGCACGGCGTCGACGTCACCAGAGAATAACGAGACTCTCGGATCTAGTCGACTTCACTGACTTTCAGATCCGAGATTCGATAACCGAAAGCGGCGAGTGTTCCAAGATACAGCACCGCCGCACCGACAACCACCGCAAGAATTAGTGCGACCTTGAGAATCCAGGCGCAGGTGAGCTCTGTCCAAACCACATAGTGCTGAATCACGCCCAAATAAACAACGAGCAGCGCGGCGCCGACAAAGATAGCAATAAAGAGCTTTTTCCAGCCGGCAAGCGGCGTGAAAACGCCTCGTTTCCTAAGCGTCAGCATCAGCACACCCGCATTAAAGCAGGCTCCCATACCGACAGAAAGCGCAAGCCCCGCGTGAGAAAACAGCGGAACATTGATCAAATTGAAAATCTGAGTCACAACGAGCGCCGTACATGCAATCTTCACCGGTGTCTTGATATCTTTCTGCGCGTAAAAACCGGGCGCGAGGATCTTAATGCCGATCAGCCCAATCAGACCGCAGGAGTAGCCGAGCACCGCCGTCGAAGTCTGAAAGACATCATTGGCGTTAAAGCGGGCGCTTTGGAAGAGAACTGCAACCAGCCCTTCCCCAAGCATCGCCAAACCAATTGCGGCAGGAATCGCAAAAGCCGCCACCAATTTAAGCCCCCAATCCAATAGCGCGTTGTAGCGCTCCTTCAGTCCTTTGGAAAAGGCTGCTGAAAGACTCGGCAGAAGAACTGTACCCAAGGCGACTCCTAAAAGCGCAGTCGGAAATTCCATGAGGCGATCGGCGTACGCAAGCCAAGTCACCGACCCTTCCTGAAGAAAAGACGCGATATTTGTGTTGATCAGGATGGAAATCTGAGCGACGCCAACACCAAAAAGCGACGGCACCATTAATTTGAGCACGCGGCGAACGGATGGATCTTTAGCTGCGGTTATCGGATTGATGAATCTCGGAAAAAGACCGAGCTTCACCAACTGAGGAATCTGAACAAAAAGCTGAAGAAATCCGCCGGACATTACACCGATTGCCAGTGCAAAAATCGGACGTTCTAAATGAGGCGCAATAAAAAGCGTCGCGGTAATCAGCGAGAGGTTTAAGAGAATCGGAACCGCCGCCGGTATCGCAAAGTGTTTCCATGTATTAAGAATGGACGAGCTCAGCGCGACCATTGACATGAAGAAGATATACGGAAACATGTACCGCGTAAGCTGTACAGCCGTATCAAAAGTCGTCGGCTCCTCGGTGAGACCTGAGGCAATTACCCAGACGAGCACCGGTGCGGCCAAAACGCCAAGTATGCTGACGACTAAAACTACAAACGCCAGCAGAGAGGCAACTTTGTCGATAAATGACTTAGCCTCATGAGGCGAGCGTGTACTTCGGACATCCGCGAGCATCGGTACAAATGCCTGCTGAAACGCTCCCTCGGCAAAGAGCCTGCGCAATAAATTCGGCAGTCTGAAGGCAACATAGTAGGCATCCGTATCTCCGCTTACGCCAAAAACTCGGGCAATAAGGATGTCTCGAATCAGACCTGTGATACGAGATAAAAGTGTCATGCCGGATATAACCGCGGCGTTGCGAAAGATGCTCACGTCTGTACCAAAACAAAAATACTGTAAGAACAGGATTGTAACAGTCCTTGACAGCCAGGCGACGCTATGCCTATGACGGCACTGCCCGAAAGAAACAATCCTATCTTCCGTCCACAATATAGGCGAGAGCGCTTCCAAAATCTGCTTCTGACACAAGAAGCTGAAGTTATCGAAAAAGTCAATTGTCTCTCTGTTGGTTAGGCCTAAGCGATTTTGCGAGGTTAAAAATCCCAGCACTTGGATTATTGACCTCTTAAAATGAGAATGTCAGTTGCTTGGATAAGGTACTATCTCTAACACGTATTCTTTGCTTATAGAAAGCGGGCTGTGAACGCCATGTGCTCATCTAAAGGATTAACCTTGAACTCTTTGTTGTATTCAGTCAGGAAGCACTTGAATCCCTTAGCTTTCACCTCAGAGTTCTTTACCTTAGTGCCTAGCAGTAAAACAACCCATGTTGGAACTACTTCGCAAAGTTTTGTGTGCCTAACAGACAATTGCCTCCCGGTTGATAACAGGAGGTTTTTTTTATATAATCCTGCTCTTTCGTATGGTTCTTTTTCATTTGAGAAAGAGCAAATTTGATTAACCTAACCGGCCGAGCCCGTAGTATTGCTAGTGGCGACCGGTAAAGATTGAAGACGCCACTCGCATAGGCAAGGAAAATAAACAATGGCAAATACTAAGCAAGCTCGCAAGCGCGCTATTCAGGCAGTTGCTCGCAACAAGCATCTTTCCGCTCAGCGCTCTCGCTATCGTACAGCTATCAAGAACGTTCGCAAAGTCATCCTGACCGGCGACAAAGAAGCTGCACTGGTTTCTTACAAGACCGCTCAGTCCGTTATTGACTCAATGGCTGACAAAGGCGTTCTGCACAAAAACGCAGCTGCTCGTCATAAGAGCCGCCTCGTTGCTGCTATCAAGGCTATGGCCTAATTCTGCAGCACCTGCCTTATAAAAGGCATGGAAAAAAGCTCGGGTACATACTCGGGCTTTTTTTGTCCTACGTCCCATCCCCTGCGCTCTTCTCAGTTTGCTCGCCTTGGCGAGGAGGAAACCTTAGGGAACTTAATTTAGTGAAACGCTTTTCAGCGACTGCATAAATGGAGCAGTTACACAGCCTTGCTAACCAACATTAGAAGAACAGAATGCGAGCGTAATTTATGCGCTGCTTCGACAGCTCCGGAGAATCGAAAATAACTTTAGTGTCTTAGAAGCCAGACGAGCGGTGTACGAGTGGACATACAAGATCATTTTGTATTGTGCTGTCTCAGTCTTATCCTAACCCGTTTGATACAGAAGCAGCTGAAAGAGAATACATTGAAATTCTCTGTGAAACGGGCGGTAGAAGCCCTCACTCTGTTCCGTGTCATTCCGTTGAATACATCAGTATCAGTGTATGGTTGCAAACTCAGAAAGAAGCACAGCTTGCGGAGAATACAAGCCTCTTCTGGAAATTGACACTGATGTCTGGAGATCGTGAGACCTGGAGCCAATGACGCGTCTTAAGAGTCACGGCTCTTTAGTTAGAGATCTTGGAAGAAGCCTTAAAATCCGATGAATCGTTGAACTACGAAGCCGCTAGAATCTAATATCTGATAACGCCTTGGTACTCAAGGGATATATTGAGAAACCATTAAAAAAATAAGAAAAAATCCCCGTTTTGTATACAGCAAAATAGCGAAGCATCACAAAAGCGAGGATTTTTCCGAATAACTAAATCCAATAACTTTAAATTAGTGGAGGAAGAGCATCACAATAAAGAAGACCGAAAGAAGATACATCTCGATGCGGATCTTCTTGAACTTACCTGAGATCAGGTTAATCAGTACGTAGCTCAGCAGTCCGAAAACAATTCCGTTTGCGATGCTGTAAGTTAACGGTATCGTGATGATACAGATGAACGCAGGAATCGCCTCCGCATAGTCTTCCAAATCAATCTCTTTGATGCAAGAGATCATCAGGAAGCCTACCAAAATTAAAACCGGTGCAGTCGCCTGAGCAGGAATTGATAAGAAAAGAGGAGCCAGGAAAAGAGACAGGAAGAAGCAAACCGCAATAACGAGAGAGGTTAAACCTGACTTTCCTCCAACGGAAACACCAGCCGCACTTTCCACATACGTAGAGATCGCGCTTGTCCCAAAGCAGGCTCCGATCGTAGTTCCTACCGCATCGGCAAAAAAACTCTCCTTCATTCTCGGCATCCTGCCGTCTTTAACGTAGCCGCCCTTATACAAAAGGCTGACCAGAGTGCCTAAAGTATCAAACAGATCCATGAACAGGAATGAAAATACAACCATCACCATATCCACAGTGAATATGTTGTGCCATTCGAACTGCATAAAAATCGGTTCAACCGAAGGCGGCATGGAAACAATGCCGTCTAAATGAGTCAGCCCGAAAGGTATGCCGCAAATCGTCGTAATCGCGATTCCGATCAGCAGCGCGCCCGGGATATTCTTGACCAGAAGAACAGAGGTGGAAATCAAACCGATAATTACGAGCAGGACGCCCGGCTGGAAAATCTGACCTAAAGCAACTAAGGTCGCATCGTTTTTAACGGAAATTCCGGCATTCTGCAGGCCGATAAACGCAATAAAAAGACCGATACCGACACCAATCGCCTTTTGAATACTCGGCGGTAGGGAGTAAACAATCTTTTCTCGGATATTTGTGACAGTTAGGAAAATGAATATCAAACCTTCTAGAAGCACAGCAGTCAGAGCGAATTGCCACGTATGCCCCATTGACAGGCAAACCGTATAAGCAAAGAAGGCATTGATGCCCATACCCGGGGCCAAGCCGAAAGGCATTTTGGCGTGAAGCGCCATGATAAGAGTCGCAATGCCTGAAGTAATCGCGGTCGTTGCAAATAGCGCTCCTTTATCCATCCCGGTTACTCCGAGGATGGTCGGGTTTACGGCCAAGATGTAGGCCATGGTAAGGAACGTTGAGACGCCGGCAATGATTTCAGTCCTGATTGTCGTCTCTGCCGGGTTAAATCCAAAGTATCTCTGAAGAAGCGAGTTCATTTCTGTCAAACGGTGTTTGAAGCGCTGGAAAATTAACAAATTTTTAAAAATAACACGCCATTCCAATAAGTTTTGGCGCACAGCACGATTGTAGAAGAAAACATCGGAAAGCCGCTCAATCCTTGGAACTTAACGTTCTCTCCGCCCTGAAGGACGGAGCTTTCCTCCGCATTTAGGGTAAATCCAACTATCTTTTCTTCTGAAGTGAACCGTAAAGGACTTCGCTTTCCCGTCTTCTCTCCAATCCATAACGTGATGTTTTTATTATCTAAATTCATTATTTCCGCTTTCTCTAACAAACGGTACCAATCTCCGTGCCGCTCCACTACAATACGGGACCGCCGCTCTACCCGCTGCGTTTTAATCTCTTTGAGGCTTCACCTCACCATCTTGTTCCCAATTTCCGCTTCCAATGAATCGTGATATCCGCATCGACCGAAAAAAATTGATAGGAGTGCGCAACAGAATTTAAATTCGGATGAGCTAACAAAGAGATCGAAATCCAACTACCAAACAGCTTTGGTAGTAAAAATACTAATCAAAAGTTCTGTCTCCGAACTAATAAAAATATTTAGCTTTTTTCAAAGAAATAACCCATACAACCAATTATTAAAAAATATTTTCAAGTGAAATCACTGATGCAGTGACCCTCTGATAACAACTTCTCGCTATAGCTCGGAATAATGAAAAATCAGAAAATAATGTCATGCCGCATCAGCGGTATTACTATGCAATCTCACCCCAAGGAGATCGACAAAATGTCAAATCAAAAAGGAGTAGGCTTAACACGCCGAACAATCCTTAAATCCATCCCCGCCCTGTCTGCGGTCAGCGCTGCCGGACAATTCTTCACCGGGTCAGCACAAGCCCAGGAAGGACTTGAGTTTGGCTACACTATCTGCGACAACTGCAACCAGATGCCGATGTGCGGAATTCGTTTCCAAAAACAAGGCAATACTGTTGTTTCTGTCGGCAACTGGAAGGAACATAACGGTAAACTTTTGTGCAATAAGGGTCTTGCCACACTGCAAAGACTTTACAATCCGAACCGGCTTCTCTACCCGATGAAGCGAACCAATCCCAAAGGAAGCGAGGATCCGGGATTCGTCCGTATCAGCTGGGAAGAAGCCCTTGCAACCATCGCTTCAAATCTGAAAGCGATCAAGGAAAAATACGGACCGGAAAAAATTCTTGTTTTCTGCGGCGACCCGAAAGAACCGCGTCCGGCCGCTATGCGTCTTGCGCGCTACCTCGGCACCTATCATTATGCGACAGAATCCTCTGTCGCCTGCCGCAAGGGTTCTCTGTTGGCTGAACAGCTGGTTTACGGCTCCGAATACTCAGGCGGCGGCTGCGGTCCGAAGACAAAATCCTACATGGTCATGGCAACTAACGGCGCATGGTCCAAACCGCACGGCTGGTGGAACATGATCAATGCCGCCAAGAAACGCGGCGTCAACATTATCGTCATTGACTCGAGAAGAACTAAAACAGCTGAACTTGCCACAGTGCACCTTCAGCCGCGTCAAGGAACAGACGCCGCACTCGGTGCAGGCATCTGCCGTGTTCTGTTTGAGGAAGGCCTCTATAACAAAGAGTTTTGCGACAAGTGGGTCCATGGCGTTGAGGAATACAGAAATTACTGTAAGGACTTCACTCCTGAAAAGACCGAGGAACTCACCGGTGTTCCCGCTGAGCTCGTCGTTAAAGCTGCTCGTCTCTATGCGCAGGGACCCGGCAGCTTCGCCCTTACCTCTCAGTCGCTCTCGCACAGTACGAACGGCGTCAACAACGCCCGTGCACTTTTAAACATCCCGGCCATCCTCGGCTTTGTTGATATCCCCGGCGGAGCGCTCTTTGGCGTCGGACCTAAAGGCTATATCGTCCATGACAACGGTCTGACTGAAGACTTTGTGGATTACAAGTGGTTCAAGGAACACAAGAAAGATCGTCTTGATAAAGACTTCGTGCCGGTCTGGAACCATACACAGGTTCAGTTCAACCCGAATCAGCTGCCCGAGCATGTGAAAAACGGCAAAATCCGCGCTTTCTGCGGATTCGGCTACAACGTCATGATTTGGCCGCAGCCCGATCAGTACGCTGAAGCCATTAAGAATATGGATTTCTCGTTCGCGACTGATTATTTCTACAGAGATATTTCGCACCGTGATCTGGACATCATTCTGCCCGCGGCGATGAACTTCGAGCGTTACGCTCCGTTCGGCAACCACGGCGGCAACATGGTTTCCGTCCGTACTCCGACCAAACCGATGGGCGAAGCGAAAGAAGACTGGTGGATCGCGCTTCAGATCGGCTGTCTCGTGGATGATCCGAAGCACTTCTTTGACGGAGACGTGCTGAAGGCCTGCGACTCTATGCTGAAAGAATGGGGTACCACATACGCAGACTGCCAGAAGAATCTTCCGAACATGACCAAGGTTGAAGGTCCGAAACAGCAGCCGCTCAAATACGAAAAAGGTCTGCTGCGTCACGACGGTCAGCCGGGCTTCGATACTCCGACCGGCAAGATTGAACTCTCCTCCAGCATCACCAAGATGCACAATCTCGGAACCATTCCGATTTACGTGGAACCGTTCCAGCCGACTCAGGAGTACCCGATCAAACTCATCAATGGCACAAGAAAACCGTACATCACACACTCTAAGACCCGTACGGATTCTCCCTATCTGTTGGAAATCGAGCCGATGTCTACCATCGATATCAACCCGAAAGATGCTGAAGCAAGAGGCATCAAGGAAGGCGATAAGGTTCTGATCAAGAACCAGTATGGCCAGGCAAGAGCTCAGGCCAGAGTCTCTATCATCGCTCCTCCGGGCACTGCAGGCATGCAGTACGGCTGGAGAGGCGATCAGAACTCTCAGGTCCTGATTCCTCGTGTATGGGACAAGCTCTCCGGCTACGCCCCGTATTTCGAAACGACAGTCCAAATCACTAAGGAGGCCTAAACATGAGTCAATATGGAATGATTGTCGATGTCGACAAATGTATCGGCTGTCAGGCTTGCTTTGTGGCTTGCAAGGAAGAAAACAAAGTAGCGCCCGGCATTCAGTGGAATCAGATCCACCGCATCGAAAACCCGACGGAAATGATCATCAATTATTTCCGCGTCAGCTGCCAGCACTGCGATAATCCGGCATGTCTGCCGGTATGTCCTGCCAAGGCGATCTTTAAGGGTCCGCACGGCGAAGTTTTAGTAGACGCCGCCAAATGCATCGGCTGCGGCATGTGCGCAGCTGCCTGCCCGTACGGCGCTCCGAAATTTAATCGTGAAGGCAAAACAGAGTACTTTGACGCTCCTGTCCTCGCTGCCGTTCCGCTCAAAGCGCATCAGCAGAGACCCGCGGGCAAAGCCGAACGCTGCACGCTTTGTGTTCACAGAACGTCCGAAGGCCTTGTGCCTAAGTGCGTAGAAGCCTGCGCAATTAAAGCGCTGAGTTTCGTCGATTATGACAACCTGACTGATGAACAGAAAGCCATGCTGGCTAAGTCTGTTGCGCTTAATGAGAAAGCCGGTACCAAACCGAAGCTTCGCTATATCGCTTCGCACTGCGATATCGCCGGTTCTCAGGAAAAGATGTGGTAGCCGTTAATTCAGTCCTCTAATCAAAGGGCAGCTGCAAAAGTTAATTGCACTGCCCTTTTCTTATGCCTTTTGATCGCTTTCTCAACGGATTGAGACGCTGCCTGGCTGCGGAAAGGTTCGGGACTTGAACTCAATGCACTTGAAGAGTCCATAAGCGAAGAGCTTCCACCTCAGAAGCTCCTCTTAGTGCGAATTCAAATCGCGCGTTTTACTTCTTCTCAGGTCTTTGGAAGAAGTCTCTCTGCAGATGCTGATCCAGGAGCTCCCCTAACGCCTTCAGCTTCTGGGCATACTGAGGATCCGTGTTCGAGGGACTCTGGTCGTTGACAAAGCGGCCGAGGTTCGCTGTGCCCCAAAAACCTGCCGTATCGTCGTCAACAACCTTGTAAGCTCCGAGATACTTGTCCCAAACCTTATCAAGCTTACCGATGCCGTCTCCTACGTCGCCCTGACCGCCTCCAAGCCATCCGGCGTTCATAATGGTATAAACGCCTTTGCCTTTCAGCATGACTTCCAGTCCTTTGGGTGTGTCTCTATAAGCGAACTGTTTGGAGAAAACTCGCTCCATGTAGCCTTTGGTAATAGCGTTGGGACTGTCATGCCAGTTCGGATAACAGAAAATGATGTAGTCAGCTTTGGAAACTAACGCCTGCTCCGGCTTAATATCATCGGGCGTCTTACCAAATCCGTCCTTGGCATGATAGAAATTCTCAGCAGTCAGAACGGGATTAAAACCTATTTTGTATAGGTCGCGTACTTCAACTTCATAACCTTTCTTCTTGAAAAATTCAGCGGCTGTCGCGACAAGAAAACCTTCAAGCGAAGAATCCAGACGAGGATCACCTACAACAAAAAGGACTTTTTTAGCGCTTCCGTCAGTAAAGCCTGTCTGAACGATCGGTTTACGAAGCTGCTTCGGAACAATTGAAGCTGAAGTAACGGCATCAATGTTGGTAATTTCTTTAACAGACGAGCCCTTAGGCGCAGAAGCGTGAGAAACACTGTCGGCTGCGTAGCAGTGAAGAGAAAACACGGAACAGAGAGCGGCGACAATTATTTTTTTCATGACAACTCCTAAAAATGAACAGGCCGTCCAGAACACTTATTGACGCCTGCTGCGTTATTGAAGTGCCCACGACGACGGCGAACGTTAAAGGAGTGCGTGGATCGCAATCCTAGCCATGAACTTGTGTAAAAGGAATGTATCCTTCTTTTTCAATTTATCCTTAACAGATTTGTCACTCAATCCGTATTAACCCGATTCAGCCTCAGGCAGACTGCATGATTGTGAAATATTCATGAACTACCTCACACTCACGTGCGAGGTTTCATGGGAGCGTGCTCCCATTTCTAGCAATTGGCGAACACCCATACATGCATGCAGGTTTCGTACAATTGCGGGCGTGTCCACAAAGACGCCCCCATCGAGTTCGAGCAGCTTTTTGAGCCACTCATCCCCGAGTTCTTTTCGGCCGATATTGGCTGCGCCATTGATATCGGCATTGATCAAATGTCCGTCTGACGATCGATAGAGGCCGCGCTTGATTCTCTTTCCCGAAAATACCGGCTTTGTCTTGCCTTGCTTCGGGTCGAAATCAGCAATGACATCCATGTCTAGCGCACTGGCCTTAGAGGTGTAGCTTTCCTCCCGCACTGTCACTTGAATGCCGTATTCTTCAGCCTTATACCGGACCATCTCAATAAACCTAGCATGCGGGAGCATGACAAAATTCTGATTGTTTCGCTTGCCGAGGTTCACACTCTGTTTCCAGTTTCTATTGGTACCAATGACAATGCGTCCTAAATCATGCGCCAGACAAAAGTTGACAGCCAAACGGCTGGCCTTGTGCATCCAGTCTTGGAGCTGATAATAACGTTTGACTCCTTTTATTCGAATGTGTTCATAGTGTTTCTTACTTCTCAGTTCAGCGACTTGTTTGTTGTACTGCTGATTGATGCTCTTCAGTATTTTGCCTTTGACCAAAAACGGCCTGATTCCGGGTTTGGTCGAAACGAAAGTTGCAAAATTATCAATACCTAAATCACAGCACAAAGCTTCATTCGGATTCAAAGCGACGCTTCTTGAATTTTTACACTCATCCTTACCGACACGATAAGTCAGCTCCACAATAAATGTATTTCCCATCGGAATAATTCTCAGATCGCCCGTAACTGCTTCCTCCGCTTTGGCGTTGAACTCCTGATGTTTACAGCAAACTACACGAATGGGAGAAAAATCGATATCTTTCCCACCCGTGATTGTCAGTTGATAATCACGGATTTGATAGCCGTTGCGGCCGACATAGAACGTTCGATATCCCCTCCTATAGCCCGGTAGCCGAGGCTTCCCCTGAAACTTCTCAGGGTGCTTCGAGTATTCAACGGCCGCCTTGGAGAAACCTTTGAACTGTTTGGCTATGACTTGTCCTTGCCTCTGCGCGGAAGCCGCCGACGGCATGGCTCGATAGTCACTGCCGTATTGATGCCTGAGTTCAGCATCCAGTTCTTTGCGTGTCAGTACAGGCGCCTTTTCAAAGACACGATGTCTAAGCAGATAGACTGCGCAGTTGCCGAGCTTGCGCGACAATGAACAAAGCTTGTGGCAGGCTTGCCAGTTAGCATTGTTTTTACGAATAACGTGTCGCTCGACTCTTTGAATCATATGCAGTTATCTACCGGTTCTCATTGTGTTTTCAATCTCAAAGCTCACTTGATCTTCGTAGTAGCTTACAGGCGAATAGTTATTTCATCAACGATCTAGGGAAATTTTTGCTGACTTGTGTCAACGGGATCAAGTCAGGCCTTTGGAGTGCTCGGGAGAAGAAGATCATGTTCATCTATTGATCTCTTAGCCTCCGACAATTTGCCTTTCAAATAAACTAAAAACCATATCATCTCTGAAAAATCGGCAAGAATTCTTCAATCAGAATCGAAGGATGCTTTGGGGCAAACGCTTTTGGACAAAAAGTTACTGTGTAATTTCAGTTGGAGACGGAGCAACAACTGCCATTATCGAGAGATATATCAAAAATCAACGGCCGAATTGACATTCGGCCGGCCGCTATCCACCCCCGCGCTTACGCACGGAGAATTCCGCAGAATTCATTAAACGCCGCAGGATGCTCGACCTATAATACAAAGATAAACTCAATCTCGATAACAATTCTTTTTGACAGGACACATCGACATGTCGCATTTGATGAACAACTACGGGCGCCTTCCCATTTCTTTTGATCACGGACAGGGAGTCTGGCTCTGGGATAAGGAAGGAAATAAATATCTTGACGCCCTTGCCGGAATCGCTGTTAATTCGGTCGGTCATGCTCATCCCCGTCTGGTCAGAGCGATTTCAGATCAGGCCGCGAAACTGATCCACTGCTCGAACTATTTCAACATCGATCTTCAGGAACAGGTAGCCGAGAAACTCGTCGAACACTCCGGTCTGGACGCCGTCTTTTTCTGCAACAGCGGTCTCGAAGCCAACGAATGCGCCATCAAAATCGCTCGTAAATTCGGACACCTCAAAGGAATCGACGTACCCCACATTATCGTCATGAAGCACGCCTTCCACGGCCGCTCCATCGCGACTCTGTCGGCGACAGGCAACCCCTCGGTCAAAGCGGACTTCTCTCCTTACACAGAGGGCTTCATTCCTGTTGAAGAAGGTAATCTCGAAGAAGTCGAGAAGATCGTCAAGGAAGACAAAAACGTCGTTGCCATCCTCTTTGAACCGATTCTCGGCGAAGGCGGCGTAATTCCGCTTGAACTCAGCTACATGCGCGGTCTCAGAGAACTCTGCGATCAGAACGACATCCTTATGATGTGCGACGAAATCCAGTCCGGCGTCGGACGCTCCGGCAAATGGTTCGCTCATCAGTGGGCTGAAGTCAAACCGGATGTCATGACGCTTGCCAAAGGTCTTGCGGGCGGCGTTCCCGTCGGCGCGGTTGTTGTCAGCGAAAAAGCCAACATCCTCAAACCCGGCAACCACGGCTCCACCTTCGGCGGCAACCCGCTTGCCATGCGCGCCGCGCTTGAAACGCTTTCCATCATTGAAGAAGAAAAGCTCGTCGACAACGCCTTCGAAGTCGGCAAGAAGCTTAAAAAAGCCTTGTCCAAATCCTTAAACGGTTTCTCCGGTGTTCTGGAGATCCGCGGCAAGGGGCTGATGCTCGGCATTGTGCTTGATCGTGACGCGCACGATATTTTAGAACCCGCTCTTAAAGCCGGTCTGACATTCAGCGTGACAGCAGGCAACGTGATTCGCCTGGTTCCGCCGCTGATTCTGACAGAGGCTGAAGCCGATGAAATCGTTAAGCGCATTACGCCGGTCATCCGCGCCTTCCTTGCTCTTCCCAAGATCTAAACAGGTGTGGAATGCACAAAAATTTCCTTGCAATCAAAGACTTTTCTGCTGAAGAGCTTGATTACATCTTAAAGCGCGGTCTGTACTTAAAACGCCGCTTCGAATCCGGTGAAATCTACCGTCCCTTTAAGGGCCGAGTGCTTGCCATGATTTTTGAAAAGGCGAGCACTCGAACACGCGTTTCTTTTGAAGCCGGATTCGATCAGCTCGGAGGCACCTGCATTTACCTCAACAGCGCCGACATGCAGCTGCGCAACGCGGAATCCATGCAGGACACCGCTAGAGTCATCTCACGCATGGTCGACATCGTCATGATCCGCACCGCGATGCATGAGAGACTGGAAGAGTTTGCGAGCTGCTCCCTGGTGCCTGTGATTAACGGCCTGACCAATGAATCGCATCCGTGCCAAATCATGGGCGACATCATGACGTACATGGAACAGCGCGGTCCGATTACCGGAAAAACCGTCGCGTGGATCGGCGCAGCTAATAACGTGCTGTACTCTTGGCTGAACGCTGCTTCGATTCTGGGATTCAAGGTCAATATCTCGGCCCCGATCGGCTTTAAGCTCAATACATCTCAGCTGCCTAAGGACAGAAGCTGCCTGGAGTTTTTCCAGGACCCGATGGAAGCGGCCGCCGGTGTCGATATCGTCACAACAGACACCTGGAAATCCACCGGATACGATGAAGACAATGAAAAGCGTTTAGGCAACTTTGCCCGCTGGCAAGTGACGCCTGAAGTCATGAGCGCCGCAAAAAAGGACGCTATGTTCATGCACTGTCTGCCTGCTTACCGCGGACAGGAAGTCTCAGCAGAAGTGATTGACGGTCCTCAGTCGGTCGTTTGGGATGAAGCTGAAAACCGTATGCATATCCAAAAAGCGATTATGGAATATCTGCTTCTTGGAAAGCTTGACGAGTAAAACAAACTCAGAGGCCGGGTTCTTCCCGGCCTTTCCTTTATCTTGCGATTTCTCCGTCGCCGGCATCTTCGTGAATGATGCGAAGAATTGCCGCGACACCAACCGCGCTCTTGACGCCAAGTTTACGGCAGACCGCGCCGCGATGCGCCTGAACGGTCTTTTCGCTGATATCAAGCTCGTCGGCGATCTGTTTATTGAGAAGTCCGAGCGCTACCTTGCGCGCGACCATTTTCTCGCGCTGCGTCAGAGAATTGAAATTATCTCTTGCTGCTTTTTCTCTCTGTTCGCTCTCATGCAGTTCACAGCTGATTAAACAGGCTTTTTCAATAGCCGCGAGCAGACGCTCCGCGCTCACCGGTTTCGGCAGAAAATCAAATGCTCCGTCTTTAAGCGCCTGTACTGCCATATCAATATCGCCGTGCGCGGAAACAAAAATGATCGGAAGGTGGTTGCTCTGAATGCCCATGATGCGCTGAAGTTCAATGCCGCTCATGTTCGGCATGCGAACGTCAAGAATCACGCACCCCGGAAGGCTGTCGTCGTCTTCCTCCAGGAAGCGGAAAGCGCCTGCATAGCAGCTCGTTTTCCAACCTTCTCCTTCAATGAGGAAATTCCACGACTTTCGCATCGCCTCATCATCATCAACGATGCGAACTAAACATTGCTCCTGAATTTGTTTTAAATCCATTTACTCCTTCTCCTCACATCTCGGAAGCCGAACGACACAAATCAAGCCTCCTTCTTTTTTTCTCTTCAGTACCAGAGAGCCGCCATGCGCTTCAATCAGTTCATGCACAATGGCAAGGCCCAAGCCGAGTCCGTCTTTTTTAGTCGAGTTCCCGACAAACTTCATTTTTTCAAACTGTTCGTCCGAAATTTCTGGACCGTTGTCTTCGACAATGATCTCGGCATCCTGATCTTTGGCGGAAACACTGATGACCACCATCGGGCTCGCTTCAGCTCGGCAGGCTTCCACAGCGTTTTTAATGAGGTTAATGATAACTACCTCAATGTTTAAACGATCTGCAGTCACCAGAATGTTTTTGCCGCACTTTAATTCGTAGCCGGTTGTCAGCGTTCCGACACGAATAAGCATGTCAACAGTCTCGGCGGTTAAATCACCCAGATCGAATGTCTGTCTTTCGTGCTTATCCTTTTTTCCGAATCTTCTTACGAGATCGATAATACTTGATGCTCGTTGCCCCTCGCTGCGAATCTCTTCGATAATCGGCAGAATTTCCTGCGGCGTTTTAAAGCGGCCCTTCGTGATTCTTCTTCCCAGCCCTTCGGCATAGTTGTTGATGACGGCAAGCGGCTGCTTGAGTTCATGAGCCACCATGGTGGAAATCATGGCAATCGAGTTAACGCGCTGTAACGACTCAAATCGATCTTTAATTTTTAAGTTTTCTCTTTCAAAGGCGAGGTTCTCTTCCACCGTGTCCTTCAGCTCTTTCGTCCGCTTGCGAACGGCATAAGCAAGGTACATCCAATTTGCCAAAATAAATAAAAGGAAGAGAACAGCCGAAAGAATGTAGTGCTTATAACGCCTGATCAGCCAGGGAATATCCCTTTCCATGAATTCTCTCTGCTCCATTCGGCGCAGCAGAGTGTTCATTTCCTGATAATCGTTTGCAATGGTCCAGTATTCGCCGTTGGATTTTCCGACCGGCATTTCCAGAAGCGAAATTACGATCTTTCGCACCATTGTCGCCGGCAGGCTCGAGCGAGCAGACAGAATCCAACCCGGATACAGTTCCGTGGAATGCTGACAGTAAAAGTCCGCACTGTTTTGAGGATTGATGACCTTGATCTCGTTCGGTTTCAGAGTGCCTTCCTGCTCCATATTTTCGAGTACGCAGCTGGCTAAAAAGGCGACATCGAACTCGTTGTCCCTCACCTTCTCCGCAAGGCGTGTCATTGGTTCGCGCGCTTCCGTGATGCTGCGGAAGGTATTTTCCGGATTCAGACCCTGCCGCTCAAGCTCGTGCATGGGAATCATGTAGCCCGCAAAAGCCTTTTTACTCATCACAACAAGACTCTTGCCCTTTAAGTCTCTTATGCTATTGATATTGCCATTCTTCGCGTTGGCGATAATGACGCCGCCGTTGGCCTTGTTCGGGTTCGGCGTTCTTGCGTGCACAAGGGTCAGAAGCGGAGTCCCGCCGAGCGTATCCATCATGACTGCTGTCAGACCGCTCGAAGCAATAGAAAGATCAAATTTGTTCTCTTTAGCCGCTTTTAGATATTCGTCCTGATTGTAGAGCTGGACGATGAGACGGCGCCCGTCCAGCGATTTCGCGATTGCGTTGACCGTACCGTTGAAATAGCGAACAGAAAAGTTATTTCCGAAGGTGTTCACTACCGCCAGACGCACGGTCGGCTGATTTTTGACGGACGCATGAGTTTCAGCAGAAAGCAGGTGGAACAAAGCGAACGCGCAAGCACATACTGCGCGGGTGATTCCTCCTGGTGTGGTCTGCTGTTCTTTGGTCATTTAGTTATTCATCTCATAGGCAACGGACAAAATACACAAGAAAATGACAAATGAATATAGGGAAATTATCTTAGTTTTTATTAAGTTTTTTCTTCGTAAATCGGAGCCGCTGGCGCTGTTCGAGTCTCGATCCCAAAACCGCGTAACGCCATATAGACGGGACATTGGAAAGGAGCTAGGAATTATTTAGACGACATCACAAAGTCTCGTTCAAAAAATATGGCGCCGCAATGGGCGCCGAATAAATTGAACAAAATCTGATTAAATAATATTGACTTCCGGTTCAAGCTTGATCGAGAAGCAGTTCTTGACACGAAGACGCACGTCCTGCGCAAGTGCATAAATATCTTCACCGGTAGCATGTCCGTAGTTAACAAGAACAAGCGGCTGCTTTTCCCAAACTCCAACATCGCCCATACGGTAGCCGCGCAGACCGGCCTGTTCAATAAGCCAGGCCGCCGAAAGCTTGTACTTGCCGCCCGCAAGCGGATAAGAAACCACGGAGGGATTCGTTCTCAGAAGCTTCGAAAACAGATCGCGCTCGACAGTCGGATTCTTAAAGAAGCTGCCTGCATTGCCAACCTTCGAAGGATCCGGAAGTTTTCTTCTGCGCAGTGCGACTACACAGGAAAACACGTCTTCAGGCCGTAATTCGGGGAAACGGTTGATTTCGATTTCTTCAGCCAAAGCTTTATAGCCGATGTTGGGCTGCCATTTCTTCGGGAAACGGAACGTCACACCCGTGATAATGAGATGATGGTTTTCTTTTTTCTTGAAAATCGAGCTGCGATATCCGAAGTCACATTCTTCCGTCGTCAGCTCTCGGATTTCTCCGCTGTTGATATCAAAAACCTCAACAGATTCAATCCGTTCAGCGGCTTCAGCGCCGTAGGCCCCGATATTCTGAATGGGAGCCGCACCGACCGTGCCCGGAATCAGTGCAAGATTCTCAAGTCCTGCAATTCCGGCGTCCAGCAAACGAACAATGAAACTGTGCCAGACTTCACCGGCGCCCGCCTTGACAACGTAAGAGTCCGCGTCCTCATGGAAAATATCCATGCCGGGAATCATCATCCGCAGAACCAGACCCGGATAATCTTCCTTAAACAAAACATTGGAGCCTCCGCCGAGCACCATAAAAGATTCGACTGGATTTTTCAGCATCTCCTCGCGCACCGCAATCAAGTCGTCAATCGACTTAACTTCAGCGAAGTAGGCCGCACGGGCGTTAACGCCAAAGGTGTTCAGCTTTCTCAGATCTGCATCTTTCAAAAATTCCATTTAAGGCTCCGCTTGCTCAAGTTTGAGTCTTTCCTGTATTTGCTTTAAAACGCTTTCTTTATTCATGCCGCAATCATGCCAGAGTTGCATTTGCGTACCCTGCTCAATGAATCGATCCGGAATTCCAATTTGAAGCACGTCCGCTTTAATACCCTCGGAGGCAAGAGTTTCAAGGCATGCGTCTCCGGCACCGCCAATGACAACATTCTCCTCCATTGTGACGACTAAGTCATGCTCTTTAACCGCTTCGGTCACTGCCTGCCGATCAATCGGCTTCACAAAACGCATGTCATAGACCGTCGCGTCAATTTCATCGGCAATCTGAAGCGCTTCTTCAACCATGCTGCCAAACGCGAGAATGGCGCATCTCCTGCCTGCGGCAGCCCCGCAGCTGCGGACTTTCACAGCTTTTCCTATCTCTATGGCATGCATTTGCTTTTCGATCGGAACACCCGGCCCTTTGCCTCTCGGATAGCGCACAACAACCGGCTGATCAAGCATATAACCCGTATACAGCATCTGTCTGCAGTCGTTTTCGTTGGAAGGCGCCATGATCACGATGTTGGGAATGCAGCGCAGGAACGACAAATCAAAAGATCCGTGGTGTGTTGCGCCGTCAGCGCCAACCAGTCCTCCGCGATCCATCGCAAAGAGCACCGGAAGATTCTGCAGCGCGACATCATGCACGATCTGATCAAATGCTCTCTGGGAGAATGTCGAGTAATAGCAGCAAATCGGTTTTAAACCCTCGGCTGCCAGCCCTGCGGCAAAGGTTGCGGCATGCTGCTCGGCAATTGCCACGTCAAAGAAACGCTTGGGATAAGTCCTGGCGAATTCAACCAATCCGGATCCTTCTTCCATCGCCGGAGTAATCGCGACCACCCGCTCGTCCTCTTTGGCAATGTCCATCAGGAAGTCACTGAACACTTCCGTATAGGTTTTTGCGTGCGGTGAGCTCACAAGTCCTTTGGAGGCATCAAAGGGCGAAATCCCGTGATATTTGGTCGGATTGTGCACCGCCGGTTCATAGCCTCGGCCCTTTTCCGTCACTACGTGCAGAACAAGCGGACCGGGAAGCGCCTTCATGTTCTGAAGGACCGGAATCAAGGCCTCAAGATCATGCCCGTCAATCGGTCCGTGGTAATTCAGTCCGAATTCTTCAAAGAGCGTCGACTGAGGAGACACCATGCCTTTACTGTATTCCTCCGCCCTTCTCGTTAAATCAAAGAGTTTCGGGAAAGGCCGAACAATGGCTTTGCCGATGTCTCGGGCCTGAGCGTAAAACCTTCCGCTCATCAGCTTTGTGAAGTGTTTATTCAGCGCGCCGACCGGAGCGGAAATCGAGCAGTCGTTATCGTTGAGAATCACGAGGAGACGAATATCCTTCATATCTCCGGCACAGTTCAGCGCTTCAAAAACCATACCGGCCGTCATTGCGCCGTCACCGATGACAGCCACATGACTGCGGTCTGTTTTGCCCTGCGCTCGAGCGGCTACCGCCATGCCAAGCGCGGCGGAAATTGAAGTTGAAGAGTGTCCTGCTCCGAAAGCGTCATAAGGACTTTCGCTGCGTTTGGGAAAGCCCGAGAGCCCTTTGTACTGACGAAGCGTCAACATGCGGTCTCTTCTTCCCGTCAGAATCTTGTGCGCGTACGCCTGATGACCGACGTCCCAAATCAGTCTGTCCTCCGGCGTCTCAAATACATAATGAATCGCGATCGCGAGTTCAACACATCCTAAGGAGGACGAGAGATGTCCGCCGGTCTTGGAAACGCTTTCGATAATAAATTCGCGCAGCTCACGCGCAAGCTGCTTGAGCTCCGGCATCGTGAGCTTCTTGACATCGGCAGGACTGTTGATGTTTTCTAAAAGTGTGCTCATCGTTAATCCCGCTAGTAATTCCTTCCCACAATGAAATACGCGATCTCACGAAGTCTTTCTTTTCCGGGAAGATCGTCGGGAAGCTGCTCTAAGGCATGACAGGCTTTCTCGTACTGTTCTTTGGCCATTTCTTTTGCGGATTCGAGCCCGAGCAGACTGACATAAGTCGGTTTATCTTCCTTCGCATCCTTTCCTGCCGTCTTTCCTAAAAGCGCCGTATCGGCCGTGACATCAAGGATATCGTCAACAATCTGGAAAGCAAGACCGATCGCGGTTCCGTATTCCTTCAGCGATGCAAGTATCGCCTCTTCGTCAGCTCTTTCTTTGCCGCAGGCCGCGCCCATCAGCACGGAACACAGAAGAAGCGCGCCGGTTTTCATCGCATGCATGCGGCGAAGCTCTTCAAGCGTCATCTTTTTACCGACCATCGAGAGATCGATCGCCTGCCCTCCGCACATTCCTCGTGTGGATGAGGCCTGCGCCAAGTGCTCTACCAGGAGAACCTTACGTTCGGCGGGCAGTTCGGTCTTACTCAGGATGCAGAAGGCTTCCGGCTGAAGCGCGTCACCCGCAAGCATCGCCATCGCTTCACCAAAGCGCGCGTGCGTCGTGGGTTTGCCGTGACGAAGCATATCGTTGTCCATGCACGGCATATCGTCATGGATCAATGAGTAAGAGTGAACACATTCAATCGCGAGTGCGGTCAGATCAAGATCAGAGGACTTTGCCCCAAGCATTTCGCCGACGGCATACACCAGCAGTGGACGAACTCTTTTTCCGCCTCCGAGCACCGAATAACGCATCGCTTCATGAAGCGGCTCGGGAAATAAGTCGGCCTTGGGGAGATTTTTGCAAGCGGTCTCTTCTACACGCGCCTGTCGGGTCTTAACCCAATCATTAAAGGCTGAGGACATCATATTTAACTAGAATAGACCGTCGTCATCGAGCTCTTCAATGTCATCTTCTTTCATCGCAGCGTCGATGACTCGGATTTTTTCTTCAGCTGCCTTCAGAAGCTGCGAACAATGCTGCTTCAGTTTTGCGCCGCGAGAGTAGGCCTCGACAGACTCCTGCAAAGAAAGTCCGCCCTGACTCATTTTTTCAGAGAGAGATTCGAGCTCCTTGAGTGCGGCTTCAAAGCTCATTTCTTTAATGTCGTCATCCGACGCGTTTGCGCTGTTTTGCTTGCTCATATTCCGATGTTCTTTTTAATCAATGCAAATTCTACTGATGATATGGCTAGATAATATGACAAATTGCTGCGATTATCGTCCTATTCTTACAATATGGCACCTAAATACCAAAGAATCGGTAGTTTTAGAGACTGTTTCATGAATTTAACAGTCTCAGAAGATGCGGCAGCTTCATAAAATCAAAATGAGACTGACGACTTGCCTTCCGAATACGATTCGCATTGCGTTGTACTGAGAAATTGCCGGTAATAAAATCCTGAATATTAAATTCAAAGGTCAGGCAATGATTTACACCACACTCATCGAACCGCATGAACTTCATGCGCTTCTGGTTAATCAGAAAATTTCCAAATCCGACAATTTGCTTGTGCTCGACGCTTCCTGCAGCATTACCGAACCGGATATCGGCAAAAAGAATTACGCAGTCGAACACATCCCCGGTGCCGTCTTTATTGACTTTGACAAATACGTGACCGGCAAAGTCGCCAAAGGAACTGGGCGGCACCCGATGCCGGATCGGGCCGCGTTTGAAAAGAATATGCAGGCTTTCGGCGTCGATTCCTCTAAGCAGATCGTTATCTATGATCAGGGCGGCCTCGGCTTTTCCACGCGTCTCTGGTATGAGCTGCGCTGGCTCGGATATGAACGTGTCGCCGTTTTGAACGGCGGCCTTAAAGGCTGGAAACTGAAAAACCTGCCGCTTACCGGCACTCCGTTGGAACCTCAGCCCTCAGAGTCCGTCACGGAGCATGAAGCGCTCGAAGTTCCTGTCCAAATGAAAGAGGTTCAGGATAATCTGAAGACACATGAATTCATGCTGATTGACGCACGTCCTGAAACACGATTCCACGGCATCGGAGAAACAATCGACCATAAAGCAGGACACATCCCCAGAGCCGTCTGCAGAAGCGGATCCGAATGTTTTGATGAAAACGGTTTCTTTAAATCCGCTCCGGAGCTGCGCAAAGAATTCCTTGCACTCTTAAACGGAAAATCTCCAAAGCAGGTCATCCACTCCTGTGGTTCCGGCGTAAACGCAAGCGTCAATCTTTTTGCCATGGACTACTGTGGACTGTTCGGCTCTCGTCTCTACCCCGGATCTTTCAGTCAGTGGATCGATTTTGAAGAGAACCCGGTCGTCACGGATTGATTTTTACGCACGGCTGATTCAGATGCGCAAAGCGCAGGAGAATTACTAAAACCCTCCTGCGCTTTTATGATTCTTTCCCCGCTGAACGATATTAATGAGCGTGCATTGAACCGGTTGCAGCTACCGCGATTGCGACACCAATCAAAATAAACAGCATCTGGATCAGAAAACTTTCTGCCTTTTCTTTTCTGGCGATTTCCGGCAGAAGATCCGACATCGCAATATAAATAAAGCTCGCGGCCGCGATCGCAAACGCATACGGCACCATCCACTCCACTTTATCGAGCAGGAAGTAGCCGAACAAGCCGCCAACCATAGACGTCAGACCTGAAATGATGTTCCACATCAGAGCGTTGGCGCGCTCAAATCCGGAATGCAGCAGAACCATAAAATCTCCAACCTCCTGCGGGATTTCATGCGCCATAATCGCAAATGCCGTAATCCAGCCGAGGCTGTTGCTCACCATGAAGGCGCTCGCAATCAAAATGCCGTCCGTCAGATTGTGGAATGCATCTCCGATCAGAATTGCATTGCCGCCCTTTGCGCCTTTACGACTGTTCTCAATCATTTCGCTGACCACCGTGCCCTCGTGATCAGTGTGGCTGTGGTGGCTGTTGAAGTAATACTCAATACCAAAAAGGAATAAGACACTCACGAGAAGCGTCCAACCGATAGAAACCGCATTCTCATGAATTTCAAACGCTTCCGGAAGAAGATGCGTGAACGCCACCGTGATCAGAAGTCCGGTTGAAATACACAGCATCTTGCTCATGTACTGGTCCAGAAACTTAAAGCTGATCAGCCCGGCCAAAATAATCGAAAGCACTGACGAGAGCAGTGTCGCCAGCATAATTTGAATCAGTACGCCCATTTCTTCTAGTCTAATTAAGGATTGTCGAGGCTATAGTACACGCCGAAGAAAGACTTCTCGCGCCTAATGCTCTAATTCGAGCGATGCGAGGTTCCTGCCACGGAACGCTCATCCCAGGACCTGCGGAAGCACTGCTCCACACTCAGCGGAGGCTCCCAGCCGAGAAGAATCATGTTCTTTTTAATATCGACGACCAGGTTCTTAAAAAGGAAATCCTCCCAGGCCTGGCGACCGATGTAACTGTTGAAGAGACGAAGAAAAAGCGGAGGGAACGGCCAAAGAAGCGGCGGACGGCGATGCGATTTGGCGAGCAGACAGAAAAACTCTTCCGCCGACAAATCATGCCCGTCACTAACCAGAAAGGTCTCACCGGCTGCCGCGGGATGAACCAGCGACTTAATCACGAAGTCCGTCAGATTATCAATCGATAAAAGCGAGCGCTTGTTCTTGGAACACCACAGCAGAGGCAGCGGCACGCAGTATTCAACCAGCTTGCGGGCAAAACTAAAAAGATTGGAGCAGCCCGGCCCGTAAACCATCGGTACGCGAATGATCGTGACTTCAAGACCGGACTCCTCTCCGACCTGCTGAATCGCTTTCTCCGTCTGATGCATATAACGGCCGAACAAAGTTCTCGGGCGCGGCAGCGAATCGGCAAAGAATTTCTTTCCCTCCGGTGTGGACGCGCCGTTCACTTCAACCGTGCTGATAAAAATAAAGCGGCGGATACCTGCACGATAGGCTTCTCTGGCTAAATGGACGGAACCGAGCACATGAATTCTGTGCAGAGCGCTTTCTTCGAGCCAGTCACCGCCTTGGCGAAGCGTTTCATAAGTCTCGCAATGAATGAGGGCGTCACAGTCTGCGAACTCTTTCTGGCAGTCCGGAGTATCTTCCAAACTTGCCAGACGCACCGTTTCAAAGGATTTTGAGTTCAGCACGAACTCTTTCTGCGCCGCCGCACGCACGACGAACTGCTTTGTATAGTTCAGCAGCGCAAGCACCATCGCATTGCCGATGTAGCCGTCTGCTCCTGTTACCAGTATTCTTTTCATTGCTGACTTTTTTGCCGAAAAAAGCTTTCATTTGTTTCGCATATGAAAAGTCTAACGAATGCAGGCTTGTTTGACCAATGCCAAAGTGCTTCTCCTGAATAACATCGACCGATAAATCTCAGCGGATAGCCGACAGACTGCACTTTTTCTATACGCTCAAAGCGCAAAAGACGTCTATACTCAGTCATCTGCTTTTAAACGTTGGAGAAACGAATAATGGATTTCCTTGAATTATCTGAAAAGCGATTTACCGCTAAAAAGTTTGACCCGTCCAAGTCAATCTCAGCCGAGGATTTCGACAAGCTTAAAAAAATTCTTCAGCTTGCGCCCTCTTCCGTCAACAGCCAGCCGTGGATTTTCCTGACCGGTTCATCGGAAGAAGCAAAAAAACGTATTCGTCCCGCAGTTGCTGATTTCAACTGGCCTCGCCTAGATACGTGCTCACACTTTGTCCTGATCGCTGTTCGCAACGGCCTGTCTGACAAATATCAGCACCGCCTACTGGAGCAG
Source organism: Parasutterella sp. St.1A3 (assembly GCF_059728705.1). Lineage (NCBI taxonomy): Bacteria > Pseudomonadati > Pseudomonadota > Betaproteobacteria > Burkholderiales > Sutterellaceae > Parasutterella > Parasutterella sp. St.1A3. Next base: position 1,747,654 of record NZ_BAAGFK010000001.1, read on the forward strand.
GAAACAAAGGACGGCAGAGTCGCCAACGAAGAAGCGGCAAAGGAAATCTATGACGGCCGTCAGTATTTCATTAACCTGCGTGAGCAGGTCGGCGAAACCCTCAACTGGGAAAAGAAACAGGCATACATCGCAATGACAGCCCTTCTTTACGGTGCTTCCTCTATGGGCATTGATTCAACGCCGATCGAAGGTTTTGATGAAGCGGCGATGGACAAAGTGCTGAACCTTGACATGTACGGCGCCCGCTCTGTTCTGCTTGTCACACTCGGCTATGACGCTGAAGACGATCACAACCGCACTCGTCCGAAATCCCGTCTGCCGCAGGAAGATATTTTCTATGACCTTGACAAATACAGAGGTTAATTAACGTATTGCACGACAAGACCGCCTTTGGGCGGTTTTTTATTAGCAGTTCGTCCTAAAACCCCCACCTCTTCTGAAATATCTCATAAAAATATCAAGGAAAACCAGCAGGTCAAAATTCTTCGCTTTTGCGAAAATAACAAATCAAACCGAAATTCCTTGATTTGTGAAACGACTTTCCTGTTTTATTGTGTCTTTGCTTCTCTCGGCGGTATGCTCCGCTGAGGGACTTTCTGCACCCGATAAAACGGATATCACAATCGGTTATATCGGCTCTGTCGCGGAAGAAGTTAAAGAGAGAACCGTATTCCCGACCTTTGAATATCTCAAAAAAACACTCGGAGATCGGTATAACCTCTCGCTTATCACCATATCGTCCGCAAATCTTGAGGTCGAACTGCAGCAGTTCAAACCGGATTTTCTCATGGCGCCCGCTGAGATCTACCTTATGCTCAGTACCTCTCCTCAGTACGGCAGCCATGACATCGCCACGCTGAAAAGCATCTACTCGAATAATTCCGGCGGAGACAACGGCGCGCTTTTCATCACGAGAGGCGACCGCTCAGATATCCGAACCCTTGAAGACATGCGGGATAAAACTGTAACAGCCCAAAATCCCACCTCTTTGATCGGCTGGTGGTCCGCGCTTGGCGAAATCGAGCGGCACGGATTTTCTTCGGATAACTTTTTTAAAGCCGCAAGTTTCGTTCGCGACCATCCTCTCAAAATTATTGAAGAGGTGATTTCGGGCGCGAGCGACGTCGGCATCCTCCCGACCTGTTACCTCGAAATGCTTGAGGGAGACGGTCTGCTCTCCCCCGGCGCCGTAAAACCGGTCGCGCTTTATAAAGCGGATGACGCCGCATCCCTCTACTGCAGGCGATCAACGAAAGATCTTTATCCGGGCTTCGTGATAAGTTCACTCAAGGGAACCCCGGACGCTGTCGTCAAAGACTTTATTCGTGCGCTCTTTGCCATGCCGCCGACCGAGGAAAGCGAGTGGTCGGCTACCGGTGACTATATCGGCGCAATCGACTTAATGAGGCGGCTGCGTTTTGGTATGTACAAAAATCTGCGCGACACATCACCGGGCGCGCTGCTCCTTCGCTATAAAACCGAACTGCTGATCCTCACACTGATTCTCCTGTTTTTAATCGCAAATGAATTGCGCGTTCACCGCTTGGTTGATCAGCGGACGCTGGAACTGAGCAGCGCGATTAAAGCGAAGGAAAAAGCGGAGAAAGAAGCAATCGCCGGACGAAAGCGCCTCTCGCATATCGAACGATCCGGCGTGATTTCTCAGATGTCCAACATCATTGCGCACGAATTAAAGCAGCCCTTAGGCGCGCTCCTTAATTACGCCGCGGTGCTCAATGTCAGACTGAAGGGCAGTCTCGAAAGCGACGATCTGTCCAAGCAGATCATCGACAACATCAGTGCAGAAACAAAACGCATCTCAATGATCGTCGATTCAGTGCGCAAATTCGCGCGCAAGGAACAGGCGCCGCAGATGCCCTGTCAGCTCAATCTGATCGTGGAAAAAGCCATCCGTACCTTCCATCAGCAGGAAGACGCGCAGACCCTGGTCCCGTTCATTACGAACGGCCTCTCCGCGCATGTGCTGGCCGACCCGCTGTCTTTGGAGCTGCTGATTCTGAATCTCATTCGTAATGCGGCGAGCGCGAGCAAAGCCGTAAAGAAACCTAAAGTCGGAATTGAACTGACGGAAAAAGGCAGTAAATGGAATCTCACGATTTGGAACAACGGTGAAGAGCTCAATGAAGACGCTTTCGAGCGGCTCGAACATGCTGCCGAGTCAACAAAAGCCGAAGGCTTGGGGCTCGGTCTCTCGATCGTCAGAGAAATCGCAGACATGCACGGCGCGAGTCTGCACTTTAAACGCAGACCAAAAGGCGGCGTCATCGCCGAGCTGCTGATTGACCGATTAAAACAAAAGGAAATGAACAATGAATAAAAGCGAAGCGCTGATCCGCCTGGTGGACGACGACGCGAGTCTTCTCTTCTCCACCCAGATTTATCTTCAGACGATGGGCTGGAAAGTTGTCGCTTATGACTCACCGGGAAAATTCCTGCGCTCGGATGATCTGGACGTTCCGGGATGTTTGGTCTTGGACTTTCGTATGCCGAACTTTACCGGCCTGGAAGTTCAGCAGATTATGATTGAACGCGGCTATAAGCACTTCCCGATTATTTTCCTTTCCGGTCACGGCGACATTGAAATGGCAGTTAACGCGATGGCAAAAGGCGCGGTGACATTCCTTGAAAAACCGGCCGACCCTGAGCGGCTCAACGCTGAAGTGGAAAAGGCGGTGGAACTCGGCTTCAGCAGAAGCCGCAGAGCAAAAGAAAGATTGGAACTCAAACGCCGTTACAGCCACCTGACCGCACGTGAAAAAGAAGTCCTGCATTTAGTCGTGAACGGACTCACCAATAAAGAAATCGGCGACAAACTAGGACTTTCTCTGGCAACGGTCAAAATGCACCGCGGACATGCGGCAGAAAAGCTTGAACTCAGCTCTGTCGCCGAAATCACGCGGGCGCTGATCTTAATTCAGGAAGAGGATCAGCAGGATGCGTAGGCGAAATCTGCTCAGCCTCGGCGCTTCGCTGGCGCTTGGCGCTGTAACAACGAGCGCGGCTGCTGCCTCTCCCTTCGGCATTCGCCTTTGGGACGTCGTCATTGTCGGCTCCGGACTTGCCGGACTCTCAGCAGCAGTATCGGCTCGTGAAAACGGCGCGGAAAACGTCTTAGTGATAGAAAAGCTCCCCATCCTCGGCGGCCACTCCCGAGTCGCAAGCGGATCCTTCTGCGCGGTTTCCGAAAAGCGGCTCAAGCCCTACGGAATTAAAACCACCGTCGAGGATGCGGTCAAAGAAAGCCTGGTCATCGGCGGACCTGAGGCCAACGCGAAGCTTTTAAAAATTCTGATGAAAGAAAGCGAATCCGCTATGGATTGGCTTGAAAGCATGGGTGTCCGCTGGAACCCCGAGCCCTACCTTCCCGTCGGCTCCCTCAGTGTCTGCAGCTTTATCTCACACAGCGGCGCCAACGGACTCAACTACATCACGCATCTGAATCAGCGCGCTCGCGAACTCGGAGTGCGGTTTATCTTCTCGCACCGCGTGAACGATCTGCTCACTTATGCGGACCGAAGCGCGGTCGAAGGTGTTGTGATGCGCACACCGGAAGGAAACGTAGAATACATTCGCTCTAAAGCGGTGATTCTTGCCTGCGGAGGCTTTACGGGAAACATCAGCATGTGCCGCGCTGTCAACCGAAATATCAGCCCTGCCATGCGCTCAACCGCCAATCCGACCGGACGAGGCCTTGACGGCGCGACCGGAGACGCGATCTCGCTTGCGAAACCGCTGAATGCGATGGTCAAAGATCTTGAACACATCCAGCTGATCTGCTATCTCGGCGGACGCATGCTGAATTACTCCGGAGCCGATATCTACGTCAACCAGGAAGGCAGACGTTTTGTCAATGAAGCCAATGCGCACGCCGTCATACAGAAAGAACTTTTAAAGCAGTCCAATGGAACTCTTTGGGCAATCACGGACGCCAAGTCGAAAAAGAGTCTGACGGTAGAGACAAAACTCGAGAACGGATCTGTCTATAAATGCGCTGATACAGCAGAAATCGCCAAACTGATCGGCTGCCCCGCAGAAAACATTGAAGAAACACTGAACCGCTATAACGAGTTTGTGCGTTGCCAAAAGGATGAGGATTTCGCAAAGCCGATTCTTTTGCAGACGATCGACAAGCCGCCCTACTACATCGGCCGAGAAAAACTCGGCATTCATTACTGCTGCGGCGGACTCGCGTTTAACGAGTATGCGGAAGTACTGCGAAACGACGGAACGTCGATTGCGGGCTTATATGCAGCGGGTGAAGCGACGGGCGGTCTGCACGGCAAAGATCGAATCGGAGGCGGCGCGCTCACCGAATGCGTGGTGTTCGGCCGCATCGCGGGTAAAGAAGCCGCGAATTTTAAAATAGGCTAGACATCGCGGCGTTTGAGCTAGAATCCCATCGATAACGGAGAATCCACATGAACACACAAGAAGCCTCTTTCCGGCTCGCAGCCGTCGTCGTCGCGGCCGGTTCTGGAACCCGGATGGGTACGAACTTTCCTAAGCAGTACGCTTTAATTGAAGGTAAAACCATGCTCGAGCACTCCGTTTCGGCTCTTCTTGAAGAGCCCAGAATCGAACAGCTCGTTATTGTGATTTCTCCTTCGGACTTAATCGGTCAGCAGCTGAAGTTCACCGACCCGCGCGTCAAAATCGCCCGCGTCGGCGGCGCAAGCAGAGCCGACAGTATCCGCAACGGCATCACATACTCCGGACTCTCCGCAAACGATTGGGTCCTCACGCATGACGCCGCCCGTCCCTGCGTTAAAGCCTCAGATGTCGCCAAACTGATTGATTACTGTTTAAAGACCGACGAAGGCGGCATCCTTGCGGTTCCCGTGAGTGACACGATCAAGCAGCAGAACGCCGCAGGAAAAATCGGCAAAACGATTCCTCGAGACAAACTCTGGGCAGCTCAGACGCCTCAGTGCTTCAAGGTCGGACCGCTCACTAAGGCGCTCTCCAACACTGAGGCTGTCGTCACCGATGAGGCAAGTGCAATGGAAGCTTCCGGCTTCAAACCCGCACTGATCGAAGGCTCTTCGACAAACTTTAAAGTGACGCGTCCTGCAGATCTCGCGCTCGCGCGCGCCGTCTTCAGGACTAGAGCCGCGGGCGACGATATTTAATACAAATCTTGGAACACTATGATGCACAATGAATACCGTATCGGCCAGGGCTATGACGTCCATCGGCTGGTCGAAGGCCGGCCGCTGATTCTCGGCGGCGTTACGATTAAACATGACAAAGGCCTTTACGGCCACTCCGACGCGGATGTGCTTTTGCACGCCGTAACCGACGCGCTCTTTGGCGCTGCGGCGCTCGGCGATATCGGCAGACATTTCCCGGACACCGATCCGAAATACAAGGGCGCGGACAGCGCGCTTTTGCTGTCCGAAGCTCTGGAATTGGTCCTTAAAAAGGGCTGGATGCCGGTCAATGCGGACTGCACGATCATCGCGCAAAAGCCAAAACTTGCACCTTACATGGAACAAATCAACGCTTCGCTTAGCTCTATTCTGAGACTGCCGATCGACTGCGTGAATGTAAAAGCCAAAACCAACGAACTCCTCGGCTTTGAAGGACGGGAAGAAGGTATCGTCGCTCAGGCAGTGATTCTGCTCAAAGCGCGTTCTTAAGCTTTGGATTGATTATCCGTGCCGCTTGGGCCGCTCTGCCGAACTAAGGAAGAGGACGGAACGAGCGGCATAATCATTTGTACGCTCAGACCGTTCGGAATATTCTGAACAAGACGCACGGAACCGCCACCCGCTTTGGCGACGCGGGTCACAATGGAAAGTCCGAGACCGGTGCCGCTCGCGTTGCCTCTGGCGGTGTCGCCGCGTTCAAACGGCCTTAACACACGCTCCAAATCATTGGCAGGAAGCCCTTTTCCATCGTCGGAAACGATCAGTTCGGCAAGACTCTTCTTCTTCAGATGACGCAGAACAATCGTTAAATTCAGCCGTCCGTCCGTACTTCTGCCGTACTTGCCGGCGTTCACAATCATGTTTTGAATCGCTCTGGCCAAATCCGTCGGATTGGCCCGCACTTCAAGATTATCGTCTATCGATACTTTCAGCGTGACATCAGGCTGCGTCGAAAGGCGGTTGGCCGCGATGACCTCGCGAAGCGTAGAAGAAATATCCACGACGCTCAGCTCGGTTTCACCCTGACGAACATACGCCATGAACTGCTTCACGATGCTTTCCATCTGATCAAGGTCGCTGCACATCGCGTTTCGCGTTTCTTCAGAAATCGGCGCGAGTTCTACTTCTAGACGCAGACGTGTAATCGGCGTCCGAAGATCGTGGCTGACACCTGCAAGAAGAAGTTCGCGGTCGCTTTGAAGCCGCTTCAGATCGGAAACCATCACGTTGAAGCTTTCATTGACTTCCCGGATTTCTCTCGGGCCGTCCAAAGGCAGCGGCTCGGGCAGAATGCCTCGGCCAAGCTGTCTCGCATAACTCGAAAGACGCGACAAAGGATCAATCAGACGATTCGTCAGCAATACGGTAAAGAGCGTACAGACAAAAAGCATTCCGCCGAACCAAAAAATCCAGTTCGTTCCGAGACGAGGCGGATTCGAGGATCGCTCGCACCGGAGCCAATACTCGTCTTCGTCGATTTTAAAACTGACCCAAAGTCCCGGCATACCGTTGATGCGGCGCGCAAGCATCGTATCTTTGCCAAGCGAAGAGCGCACGTTTTCCAGAATCAGATCGTTGAGTCGGTCGCCTTCAAGCGGCTCAACCCGATCGCTCGGTTCTTTGGGAAGAATGTTGAGGCCCTCGCGCTGCGCGAGAGCCATGATGAGGTCGAATCGATAACTCGTATCCGCGCTGATCAGTGCATAACGGGTTAGCGTCGTAATAGAGGTAATGCGCTGAGACGCGCTCAGCGCCCGAGGCTCTTCGTCAAGGACGGAGAGCCCGTAAAGCCAAGCGCCGACACTGGTAAGAACAAGGATGAACAGCATCCCGAAGGTTTTCCAGAACAAACCGGAAAAGAATTGAGATGCCGCACTCTCTTTGTCTTTTGAATCCGCCATGCCGCACTTAGCCTTTATATCGCTTTACTTACCGTCGGACTGTCCGTCGGGAATAAACACGTAGCCTAAGCCCCAAACCGTCTGCAGATAGCGCGGTTTGGAAGGATCGACTTCAATGATCTTGCGCAGACGGGAAACCTGAACGTCCAATGAACGGTCAAAGGCTTCGTATTCTCTGCCGCGGGCCATTTCCATCAGTTTGTCGCGTGAAAGCGGCACTCTCGGATGACGCGCAAAGGCCTTGAGCACCGCAAATTCGCCGGTTGTGAGCGGAATCTCTTCGTCGCCCTTCTTCAGTTTGCGTGTACCGAGATCCAGTGTGAAATTGCCGAAGGAAACCGTTTCGTCTTCTTTGCTCGGAGCTCCCGGAGGATCAACCGGTTCGCGTCTGCGCAGAATGGCGTGCAGACGGGCAAGCAGCTCACGCGGATTGTAGGGTTTAGGCAGATAGTCGTCCGCACCGAACTCCAGACCGAGAATACGGTCAATATCCTCGCCTTTAGCGGTCAGCATCAGGATAGGAGTGTTGTCGTTTGACGCGCGGATGCGCTTGAGAATGGAAATGCCGTCTTCGCCCGGCATCATGACGTCAAGAATGACCGCGTCGAAACGTTCGCGCATCCAGAGACGATTCATCTGATTGGCGTCTTCTGCGACCGAAACGTGAAAACCGTTATTCGTTAAAAATTGTCTCAGCAGATCACGCAGGCGGCCGTCGTCATCCACCACGAGAATTCGGGGAGGACGCTTAGAGCTCAGGGTCGATGACTCCTTTCTAATGTTCTCTGTTTCTTGCATTACGTCTCCTATTGAAAATTCAAATTACACGATGCAACAAAATTTATCGCTTTTCTGCTAAGAATACTACTGATTTCTCTTCCTTTTGGGCATTAACTTTTATAGCATTAGTAACTATAAATGACTCCCGGGACTCTTATTGACTATGATTTGCCGTTTCACGTACTTCGCACTTTTGCTCGTACCGGCGTTTGCAGCACTTGACGCTGCCGCCGAAACGGTCATTTCTTTTTCTGCTCAGACGACGACAGCAACTGTGCAGCAGCAGAGTCCGTTTTATCGGCACAAGCACAATAACCCGCACAGCCCTAAGGGAGAGACGCAGGTACAGGCCTGCCCCTGGGACAGCCTGGATATGAGAGCCCGAGCCCAGGTGTGGTCGAAGCTTTCCGCGCGGCACCGCGATTATCACTGGCGAAGAATGACGCACGAAGAGCGCACCGAGCTTCGCAAGCATCTTTCTATGGAAGAGAAAAAGGCGCTTCGCGAACGCTTTCTGATGCAGCACGACGGCTATCGCGACAAACCTTATGTCCTTTACAAGCGGCTTACCAAAGATGAACTGATTCACCTGCGTGAACAGGTGCGTCAGGCGCACCGTCAGCAGGTCCTTGCGGGCATGCTCAAAACGCCTGCTCAAATTGAGTACGAGGACCAGTTCCTCTCCTCACTTGCCAAGATGAATGACCAGACGCATCAGATGCTGATCATCACAATTCAGGACAACGGACCGGAACTGTGCAAAATCAAACCTGACGAACCGGTCAACGCAGCTGAAGCGCTTCCAAAATCCTCCGACGAACTGGTGCCGGACAATACAGTTAAGCAATTAGAACAATGAACTACCTCGCACTCACGTGCGAGGTTTCATGGGAGCGTGCTCCCATTTCTAGCAATTGGCGAACACCCACACATGCATGCAGGTTTCGTACAATTGCGGGCGTGTCCACAAATACGCCCCCATCGAGTTCGAGCAGCTTTTTGAGCCACTCATCCCCGAGTTCTTTTCGACCAATATTGGCTGCGCCATTGATATCGGCATTGATCAAATGTCCGTCTGACGATCGATAGAGGCCGCGCTTGATTCTCTTTCCCGAAAATACCGGCTTTGTCTTGCCTTGCTTCGGGTCGAAATCAGCAATGACATCCATGTCTAGCGCACTGGCCTTAGAGGTGTAGCTTTCCTCCCGCACTGTCACTTGAATGCCGTATTCTTCAGCCTTATACCGGATCATCTCAATAAACTTAGCATGCGGGAGCATGACAAAATTCTGATTGTTCCGCTTGCCGAGGTTCACACTCTGTTTCCAGTTTCTATTGGTACCAATGACAATGCGACCTAAATCATGCGCAAGACAAAAGTTGACAGCCAAACGGCTGGCCTTGTGCATCAAGTCTTGGAGCTGACAATAACGTTTGACTCCTTTTATTCGAATGTGCTCATAGTGTTTCTTACTTCTCAATTCAGCGACTTGTTTGTTGTACTGCTGATTGATGCTCTTCAGTATTTTGCCTTTGACCAAAAAAGGCCTGATTCCGGGTTTGGTCGAAACGAAAGTTGCAAAATTATCAATACCTAAATCACAGCACAAAGCTTCATTCGGATTCAAAGTGACGCTTTTTGAAGTTTTACATTCATCCTTACCGACACGATAAGTCAGCTCCACAATAAATGTATTTCCCATCGGAATAATTCTCAGATCGCCCGTAACTGCTTCCTCCGCTTTGGCGTTGAACTCCTGATGTTTACAGCAAACTACACGAATGGGAGAAAAATCGATATCTTTCCCGCCCGTGATTGTCAGTTGATAATCACGGATTTGATAGCCGTTGCGGCCGACATAGAACGTTCGATATCTCCTCCTATAGCCCGGCAGCCGAGGCTTCCCCTGAAACTTCTCAGGGTGCTTCGAGTATTCAACGGCCGCCTTGGAGAAACTTTTGAACTGTTTGGCTATGACTTGTCCTTGCCTCTGCGCGGAAGCCGCCGACGGCATGGCTCGATAGTCACTGCCGTATTGATGCCTGAGTTCAGTATCCAGTTCTTTGCGTGTCAGCACAGGCGCCTTTTCAAAGACACGATGTCTAAGCAGATAGACTGCGCAGTTGCCGAGCTTGCGCGACAATGAACAAAGCTTGTGGCAGGCTTGCCAGTTAGCATTGTTTTTACGAATAACGTGTCGCTCGACTTTTTGAATCATATGCAGTTATCTACCGGTTCTCATTGTGTTTTCAATCTCAAAGCTCACTTGATCTTCGTAGTAGCTTACAGACGAAAAGTTATTTCATCAACGATCTTGGAAAGACTCAAAGAAATTTTTGCTGACTTGTGTCAACGGGATCAAGTCAGGCTTTTGGAGTGCTCGGGAGAAGAAGATCATGTTCATCTATTGATCTCTTACCCTCCGACAATTTGCCTTTCAAATCCGGTACGTAAACTAAAAACCATATCATCTCTGAAAATTCGTCACGAATTCTTCAATCAGATTCGAAGGATGCTTTGGGGCAAACGCTTTTGGACAAAAAGTTACTGTGTAATTTCAGTTGGAGACGGAGCAACAACTGAAATTATTGAGAGATATATCAAAAATCATCGGCTGAATTGACATTCGGCCGGCCGCTATCCATCCCGCGCTTACGCTCGGGGAATTCCGCGGAATTCGTTAAAATAGACGCCAATAAGGAGTCGTTTTATGTGTGCTGCGATATTATGTTTGGAATCTTCGGGAACGCTTTGCTCAGCGGCGGTTTCCGGTTTCAATTCGGAAATCTTTATTCAGTCGGAAGTCGATCAGAAACATACCGAAGTATTTATCGGAATGGTTCGCAGAGCGCTCGAATCCGCAGGCGGATCCGCCGATAAACTTGACGCGGTCGCCTTCGGCAACGGTCCGGGCGCCTTTACGGGCGTCCGCGTGGCGTGCGGCCTTGCACAAGGCATCGGCTGGGCGCTTAACCTGCCGCTTATTCCTATCGGAACCCTTACGGCGCTCGCCTACTGCCACCGCAATGTCATTGCCGACGGATGTCGACTGCTTTCGGCGATCGACGCGCGCATGCATGAAACTTACTGCGCGGCCTACCGCTATGAAAACGGCGAGTTTGTCGAAATCCTGGCTCCCTGCACCCGCAAGCCCGAAGAAATTACAGCGCTGTGCGACGACTACAGTATTGAATATGTCTGCGGTAACGCGTTTCGCGTATACGAAAAAGAAATCGGTTCGCTCGGCTCCGTAAAACTCCTTTCTGCAGAAGACGTGAACGCCTCCATGCTGATGCCGCTTGCGCAGCAGGCATTTGCCGAGGGCCGGCTCACAAGCGCGGAAAACGCCTCTCCCCTTTATGTCCGCGACCATGTCGCGATGACAATCAAAGAAAGAGAAGCCGGATTATTTCTCTAGGCAGACACAATGACGGACTTGTTTAAAGTTCTCCCGATGACGGCGGCGCACCTTGACGAGGTCGTCCGCATTGAAGCGCTCTCCTTTTACGAACCTTGGAGCAGCGCTTCCGTCGAATCCTCTTTAAATAAAGACGGATGCTTCGTCGCGGTAGATTCATCCGATACGGTTGTCGGATATTTGATCTTCAGCTATATCTTTGACGAAGGCGAACTTTTACGCATCGCGGTGCATCCTCTGCATAAACGCAAAGGCATCGCATCCCTTCTGATTCGTCAAATGCTTAATGAAGCGAAAGCGCGCAATATTAAACATTGGTTTCTTGAAGTGCGCGCAAGCAACTCTCCCGCCATCCGCATCTATGAGAAGTTCGGCTTTACCGTGATGGGACGAAGAAAAAGCTATTACAAAGGCCCGCACGGCAAAGAAGACGCCATAACCATGCACCTGAACGGAAGCTGACATCGTGCTCGATAAAAGAAAAACCGAACTCTGGAACGCCCTTAATCTCGGACCTCAATGGGTAGAAAGAGGTGAACTGCTCAGTCTCGCAGAGCAAGCGGAGGAGCCTGAAGCCGCTCCCGCGCTGACCGAAGCGCCAAAACCCGCGCCCGAGAATCGTGCGCCTGTACGCTCTGAAGCAGTGCAGAAAGATGCGCCGCAGGCAACTCTGCGTACCGCTTCCGCTCATAGCGTTCCGCGCGAAATGCCGCACCGCACGCCCCCTCAGCCTGTTCGTAAAGCGGCAGCTGAACCGCAGAACACTGCGCACGGCATGAACGACAGAAGCGTCTCCGCGGAAGGCTTTTCTTCTGAAAGACAGGAAAAAATTCTCCATGCGGATTGGACTGAGCTGAAACAATTGGTGCATGACTGCAAAGTCTGCGCGATCAGCCGTCAAAGAATTCAGCCGGTTTTCGGCGAGGGTGAACCGAAGCGGCGCCTGATGCTGATCGGCGAGGCGCCCGGTCGGGAAGAAGACAGTCAGGGTAAGCCTTTTGTCGGCCCCTCGGGAAAGCTGCTTGATCATATTCTGGAAGCCTGCGGACTCGATCGTCAAAAGGATCTCGGCATTTTCAATATGCTCAAATGTCGTCCGCCGATGAACGCGACGCCCGAAAAATCTGAAAAAATCGCCTGTCAGCCGTTCCTTGATCGGCAGATCGAGCTGATCGATCCTGATCTGATTGTCGCGATGGGCAAACCCGCCGCATCCCGCTTCTTTGGTGAAGCTAAGGCGCTTAACCCGCTGCGCGGCAAAGTACACGAATTTAATGTCGGGGGAAGAAACCGTAAAGTCATTGTGACTTTCCATCCGTCCTACCTGCTTCGCTCGCCCGGAGAAAAGCGCAAAGCATGGCTCGACTGGTGTCTTATCCTCGACACGCTGGAAGGTTTAACTTCAAATGTCGAAAGAAACAGCCTTTAACGCACTTCCCGTCGTCGGCAAGTCCGCCGCGGATCTGAAACCTAAAGAAAGATACAAAGAGAAAGCACCTGCAGGAAGCGCGCTAGCGCTTTCCGTCGCTCAGAACGGCGCCCGCCTGAAAGCTTCCGGTCGGCTTCTCACCGTCATTTGCTCCGATCCGGGAGATGTGATTCGTCTTGCCGAAGAAGTCCGCTGGTTCGATCCCTCACTTCGCCTGAGCGTTTTTCCGGATTGGGAGACACTTCCCTACGACGTTCTCAGCCCGCATGCCGATTTGGTGGGCGAGCGACTTCAGACCCTCTTTAAACTTCTCAACCGCCATTCTGTCAAGGATGGCGTCGATGTGCTGCTGATTTCCGCGAGCACCGCTTCTCAAAGGCTCTCTCCTCGGGAATTTATCGGCGCAACGACATTCTTCTTCCAAAAGGGCCAGCGCGTTGATCCGACCAAACTTCGCAGGGATCTGGTCGCCCGCGGCTACGAACATGTCTCACAAGTAGTCGCGCAAGGTGAGTTCGCCGTTCGCGGCGGACTTCTTGACTTATTCCCGATGGGCGCCAAAAAACCGTACCGACTGGATTTCTTTGACGACGAGATCGACGAAATCCGCATCTTTGATCCAGATAATCAGCGCTCAGTCGAAAAGGTCGATGAAATTCGTCTGCTTCCCGCGCACGAATTTCCGATGGACAAGGATGCGAGAAGCCGATTCTGCGGACGCTGGAGAGAAAAATTTGACGGCGACCCTTCCAAAGTTTCACTCTACAAAGACATCGAAAACGGGATTGCGCCCGCCGGAATTGAGAACTATCTTCCGCTCTTTTTTGATAAGACGGAAACCCTCTTTGACTACATCGGCGAAGACTGCACTTTGATGCTGCTCGGAGATGTCAACGAAGCGATTATTCAGTTCGATAAAGAAACCGAGGAGCGCGCCCGTTTTCTTCGGGCTGACGGAGAACGCCCGCTTCTTGATTTGAAAGAGCTTTATCTGACGGCAACAGAATTTTTCGAACACGCGGGAGAATATCCGCGCTTGGTGCTTCTTGACGGACTGCACGAGGCACCCGATCTTCCGAATGTTTCCATCGAAAGACGCAAGGACGATCCGCTTGAAGGTCTCAGAGCCTACCGGGATCTTTCCAAGGTTAGAGGCCGCAGGCTCCTGATCATGGCCAATTCCGCAGGACGCCTTGAAACCATTTCCGAAGTCCTGAAAGAAAACAAACTTGCGATTCCTACCACGAAGAATTTCGAGTCTTTCCTTGAAAGCGGCAAGGATTTCGTGCTCTGCTACGGACCTCTCTATGACGGAATGCATCTTGAGGATCCGGCGATCTCCATTCTGACGGAAACCGAACTTTATGCGGGCAGCGAGCGCTCGGTCAGAAGAAAGCGCAGACGCACCGAACGCGAAAGCAACATCGACATGATGATCCGTGATCTGTCGGAGCTGAAAGTCGGTGATCCGGTGGTGCACTTGGAGCACGGCATCGGCCGCTATCGCGGTCTTTCCACAATGGATACGCCGGACGGCCCGGCTGAGTTCCTTCAGATCGATTATGCCAACGAAGCCAAGCTTTACGTTCCTGTCGCGCAGCTGCACTTAATTTCCAGATATTCGGGCTCGGATCCGGAAACCGCTCCGCTTCATTCGCTCGGACGCGGCGAGTGGGAAAAGGCTCGTAAGAAAGCCGCAAAACAGGTCCGTGATACTGCGGCCGAACTGCTCAATATCTACGCGCTGAGAGAGTCCCGCAAGGGTTTCGCCTTTAAGTTCAGTCTGGCCGATTACGAAGCATTTTCCGAGGCTTTCCCGTTTGAAGAAACCGCCGATCAGAGTGCTGCGATCCGAGCGGTTTATGAAGACATGATTTCCGATAAGCCGATGGACAGACTCGTCTGCGGCGACGTCGGCTTCGGCAAGACTGAAGTCGCGCTGCGAGCGGCGTTCATGGCAGTTATGGGCGGCAAACAAGTCGCAGTTCTTTGTCCGACCACCCTGCTTGCCGAGCAGCACGCTCAGACATTTAAGGACCGCTTCGCGGATTTTCCGGTCCGCATCGCCGAACTCTCCCGCTTCCGCTCGACTAAGGAGACTCAGGCTGCGATCAACGGCCTGAAGGACGGCTCTATTGACATTGTGGTCGGCACGCACAAGATTCTTTCCGACAAGGTCGAATTCAAAGATCTCGGTTTAGTCGTCATTGATGAAGAACACAGATTTGGCGTGCGGCAGAAAGAGCAGCTGAAATCGCTTCGTTCGGAGGTGGACATTCTGACGCTGACCGCGACCCCGATACCGAGAACGCTTTCCATGTCGCTTGAAGGCATTCGCGACTTCTCTGTGATTGCGACGGCGCCGCAGAAACGTCTTGCGATCAAGACATTCGTTCAGCGCGAAAGCGACTCTCTGATTCGTGAGGCTGTGCTGCGTGAACTTAAACGCGGCGGTCAGGTCTATTTCCTGCATAACGAAGTGGAAACAATTGAGAACGCTCGGGCTCGACTCGAAAAGCTGCTTCCCGAAGCTCGTATCGGCGTCGCCCACGGACAGATGAATGAGCGTGAACTTGAACGCGTCATGAGGGACTTCTATGCACAGCGTACCAATGTGCTTCTGTGCACGACCATTATTGAAACCGGCATCGACATCCCGAACGCCAACACGATCATCATGCACCGTGCGGATAAATTCGGTTTGGCGCAGCTGCATCAGCTGAGAGGCCGTGTCGGCCGCTCGCACCATCAGGCTTACGCGTATTTAATGACGCCGGGCGAAGGCGCAATTACCAAAAACGCCGGCAAGCGGCTTGAAGCGATTAAGGAAATGGAAGAGCTCGGAAGCGGTTTCTATCTGGCGATGCATGACTTGGAAATCCGAGGAGCCGGCGAGGTCTTGGGAGAGCATCAAAGCGGGAGCATGACGGGTGTGGGCTTTGACCTCTACACCCAAATGCTTGACTCGGCGGTGACCGCGCTTAAAGAAGGACGTGAACCTGATCTGCTTTCGCCGCTGGAAGCGACCACGGAAATCAACCTGCACTCGCCTGCCCTGCTGCGTTCGGACTACGTGCCGGACGTCCATAACCGTCTGATGTTCTACAAGCGTCTTGCGCAGGTCAAGACACGTGAAGATCTGTACGAAATTCAGGAAGAAATCGTTGACCGCTACGGCAAACTGACCGAAGAGGCAAAGAATCTCATTCTTACCCATCGCATTCGTATTGAAGCTAAGCCGCTCGGCGTTAAAAAAATCGATGCGGCCGATGAAGCCATCATCATGACATTTGTGGATAACCCTAGTTTTGATCCTCAAAAATTCTTTTTCATGCTTCAAAAGAATAGAAATATGCGCATGATGGGACCGAATCGGTTACGATTAGAGGCTTATAACGAGACCCCTGATAAACGAGGGGATGCCATTCTCAGAATTCTCAAGGAGCTGACGTGAACCAGGATCTAGTTCTCCAAACCAAGATCGGACATGAAGAGACTCTGCAAAAATTTCTGCATACCATCGGCCGGAAGGGAGTCATAAAAGAGCCCTGCGCGGTTCGTCTTCAGCGAATGAATCGAGAGGAATTTGAGACGCGATGGGCAGGCAAATGCCGCGCGCTTCAAATCGACGCCAATTGGATTGAACCGAGTTTGAAGCTGAGTCAGTTCAAGCTTTTTGCGACCGATATGGATTCCACGTTTCTGAATCTGGAAACACTCGATGAGATGGCATCCTTTGTCGGCAAAGGCGAAGATGTCGCCAAAATTACCGAACTGGCGATGCAGGGCAAAATTCATAACTACGCTGAGAGTCTCACAGCCCGCGTCAAACTGCTCGCCGGCGCCGACGCCTCTATCGTGGATCGTCTGATTGATCGTCACATCAGGCCAAATCCCGGAGCGGAGAAACTGGTCTCTGCGCTTAAAGAAGCCGGAATTCCGATGCTTCTTGTCTCGGGCGGATTCAGCTGCGTCACGGAAGTGGTCAAAGCCCGCTACGGCTTTACACACGTCATCAGCAACGAACTTGAAATCATCGACGGTAAATTGACGGGCCGCGTGACCGGACCTTTCGGCACGCCGATTATTGACGGCCGCGGCAAGATTTCCTATGTGTCAGCCTACGCTCTGCAGCACGGCATTGAACTCTCCCAGCTCATCACGATGGGCGACGGCTCCAACGATATTCCGATGCTGGAGGCGGCCGGCCTTTCCATCGCCTGGCATGCCAAACCCAAGGTTCGTCCGCATGCGAAACAGGCGTTCGATTTCGCGCCGCTCTCCGGACTGCTCGCCCTTTTTAGTTAGTTCGCTTATTAAGGAATTTTTTCGATTCCTATCTTAGAATTTTCCCTTATATGATCAATTTTTGCACGAATATTCGTGTCAAATTTTAAATAAATAAAATCCTTTCATTCAATCTTTTGATTTATTTTCGAAGAACATCGACTGTTACAGTTAGAAATAGATCAATGATAATACAAGTATCCGTGCAAAATTAGAACGTCGCTTCTCCCAGCAAAGAATAGACTGTAAGCGTATTCAATACTCAATCACCGGGAGAAATAATGACTATTCGTGTGACGCCATGGGGACATGACGCATTTGACGCGACAAGCCCCGAAGCCAAGAAAAAAGACTGGGCTTATTGGCAGAACCGCATGAACCGAGCCTCGCTGGTTATGCTCGAGAGCGAGCGCATCATTGATCATGAGACCGCGGTCAAAATTGCACGCGCGCAGAAAAGAGCCGAAGGGATTCAGGATGAACCGGGCAGGGAACGCCTTACGGACATCATGCCTCTGGAAAAGCTTCTGATTGAGGCCTGCGGCGAATCCGCCACTCTGATCCACTCCGGACGCAGCCGTCAGGACATGTTCACTACGCTCAATCAGGCAAGACTGCGTCTGGCGGTTCTCGATTTCTATGACGCTTTCAATGCGCTTCGCACCCGACTGCTGAAAATTGCCAAAGACAACGTCGAGACTTACATCCCTGCCTACACCAACGGCGTTCAGGCGATGCCGATCACGCTTGCCTTCTATCTGTGCGGATTTTTGGAATCGTTCGAGCGCGACGCGGACCGTATCAATGAAGCTTATCAGCGTATCAACCGAAGCGCCCTTGGCGCTGCGGTTCTCGCCTGCTCGAGCTGGCCGCTCAACCGCGAGAAGCTTGCTTCGCTTTTAGGGTTTGACAGCCCCATAAAAAACGGTCTGGACGCCGCTCAGATCAGTCTCTTTGACGTACCGCTTGAAGCCGCCTCGATTTCCGCGAACGTGGCGATCCGCATCGGAGTGCTGATGCAGGACTTGGCTCAGCAGTATTCACAGACTCGGCCCTGGCTGCTGCTTGATCAGTCTGCTGCCTACGGCTCGTCCGCGATGCCGCAGAAGCGCAACCCGGGCGTCCTAAATAAAACCCGTGCGGTTGCCTCTGACGTGGTCGGCGCGATGCAGACATCTTTCCTTCGGGCGCACAACCTGCAGCTTGGCATGTACGACAATAAGGAAACGGTGCTTGAAGACTGTTCCGGCGTCTTTGTTAAGGGCGTTGAAATGCTTCAGCTGACCGATCTTGCCTTCTCTCAGCTTCGTGTGAACGCCAAACGCAGCCTGGAAGAATTAAATTCCGACTGGACCACAACGATGGCGCTTGCTGAAGCGCTGCAGAGAAAGTTCGGCCTTCCCTTTAGAATCGGCCACACCTTCGCCAGCGAAATCGTGACAGTCGCCCGTCAAAAAGAGCTTTATCCCGATAACTTCCCGTATGAGCTAGCCGCCGAGATCTTCGGTAAAGTCACAGAGCGTCTCGACGGAAAAGCGCAGGAATTCAAGCTCACGGAATCCCAGCTGCGCGAGGCGCTTTCTCCGGTACACGCGGTTAAAAATACGGTCGGAGCCGGTTCCCCTTCCCCCGAAAACGTTCGCACATCTATTGAAGAGCTTGAAGAGCGCATCGCTTTAGACACCGACACCGTCAAGACCCTTCGTGACAAACTTCAGCAAAGTGACGAAATGCTGGATAAAGCCTTCGAAAACCTTCTCTCTCAACCCTAAGGAACTCATTATGATTTGGATTGGCTTAGCAATTGTTGTTCTAACTTTCTACCTCATTTATAAAAACTATGAAGCCCGTCTGGTGCTCGCCTGCTCCGGTTTAATCATGGCTTTCATCGGCCAGGTATTCGCGGGATCATCCACAACGGTGTCCGCCGCAGTAGACGCATTTGTCAAACAGCTCGTTAACGGCGGCTTGGTTCCGACTATTGTGACCGTCATGGGCTTTGGTTATGTCATGACGTATACCAAATGTTCAGATCATTTAGTCAACATGCTGGTTAAACCGCTGACACATGTACCGTTCATAGTCATCCCCGGCGCCGCGCTGATTACCTGGGTTCTCAACATCATTCTGCCGTCAGCGGCCGGTATTGCGGCCGCGGTCGGTGTTCTGCTGATTCCTGCACTGATCGCGCTCAAAGTTCGTCCTGTCATGGCGGCTGCCGCCGTGTTTGTCGGAACTTGGGGTTCAGTGGTCAGCCCGGGCCTGATGTTCAATCCGCAGATTGCTTCTATCGCTTTCAAAGCTAAAGAAATCCCGTCCGCTGACGCCATGATCGTGATTATGCAGGAAGCGCTTCCGTGCGCCGTGGGTGCCGTCGTCGCCGCGATCGTTCTTGCCGTGATCTGCGCGTTCTTAAAGGAAGGCGTGGGCTCGACAGAGATCACCAAAGAGTTGCCCGAAGGCGAAGAAATTCAGAAAGATTTCAAAGTTAATCCGATCAAAGCGATTGTTCCGATTATTCCGCTCGCGCTTCTGGTCCTTGCGTCCAAGCAGGTCGGTCTTCTTCCGACTAAAGCGTTCTCCGTTCCGGTCTGCATGCTGATCGGTACCGCAATCGGCATCGTTGTCGCGATCTTTAATAAGCAGAAAGTCGGCGACGTCTCCAAGCGTTTCTGCCGCGGTGCCGGCGACGGCTTCTGTGATGTCGTGATCCTGATCGCCGCTGCCGCGCTCTTTGCCGCCGGCATGAAGTCGATCGGTTTAACCGGCACGCTCGTTGACGCCATGAAAGGTTCTCAGTCGGTCGCCATGTTCGCCGCCGCTGTCGGTCCCTTTGTTATGGCCGCGATCTGCGGTTCCGGCAATGCCGCTGCACTTGCCTTTAACGAAGCCATTACTCCGAACGCGGCTGATTTCGGTCTGACCGTCGTTCAGCTCGGCGCAGTCGCTCAGATTGCCGCGGGCCTTGGCCGCACAATGTCTCCGGTCGCAGGCGGCGTCATCATTCTCGCAGGTATCGCCGGCGTGAATCCGATGGAAATCGTCAAACGCACAGCGATCCCGGTCATTCTCGCACTGGTTGTTGTAACCGCCTTAATGTTCATCCTGAACTAATAGGCCCTTCCCCCGGGCGGCTTCGGCCGCCCATTTTTTTATCTGCGCGTTCCTGACACTCAGTATTCTTTCGACTTTTGGAATTACCGTTTATTTGCTAATCCTCTCGGGTAAAAACCTCTCTATGCACCCACCCGAGAATATGTAACAATGGCCCAAAAAATTTAAAAATGATGAAGTGGTCAACGGTGAACAGAGTTAGAAAGATATTTAACGCTGCAGCCTCTGTGTTCGCAGCGCTGACCTTTTGTACCTACGCTCATGCCGATGAGATCAAAATCGGCATCATTGACTCTTTCAATCCGGGCCTGTTTTCAGAAACACTCAGCCCGACATTGGATTATCTAAACCAAAAACTTCCGCAGCATCAGTTCAAATTTGTTCCGGTGAATTCGATCAATCCGGCCGAAGATCTCAAAAGGCAGGATGTCAGTTTCTTTATCTGCTCTGCAGGAACATTTCACGAGCTCAGTCTCCTGCAGGGTGCGATGCACATCGCGACTAGAAAGACCGTCCTCTCTGAGGATCCGTCTGCATCCGAAGCAAGCACGTTTGTGACGCTCGCCGATCGAAAAGATCTGGACTCCCTGGCGTCGCTGAAAGGAAAGACCGTTGTCGCCTCTCAGCCGAACTCCTTTGACGGCTGGCTCATCGCACTCCATGAAATACATAAGCTCGGCTTTAACCCGGACAACTTTTTCTCAAAGGCCCTCTTCTCGCATTTTCAATTTCCGGACGCGCTGATGGCGCTCGTCGAAAGGAAAGCGGATGTCGCGATCTTATCAGCCTGCCTGCTTGAGAAAATGGCGGATGAAGGCCTGCTGGACCTAAGCGAATTCAAGGTTGTCGCGCCAAAATCCAATACAACACTTCATTGCGCGCATTCAACGGATCTCTATCCCGGCATTGTCTTTGCCTCCGTGGAACAGACCTCTCCGAAATTGGCCTGGGAAGTAACTTCCGCACTCATTTCCATAGGAGCGACCAACGACTACGAATGGACGATTGCCAACCGCTTCTCCAAAGTCAGCGACTTGTATCGCGACCTTCAGATCGGTCCCTACGCTTATCTCAAAGACTGGAGCCTAAACGGAGTCATCAGCCGCTTCGGAACAGAGATCGGAGTCGCCGCTTTACTGCTTCTCATGCTCATCGGCAACTGGTTCTATCTCAGAAAGACCGTTGCCAAACGGACGGCTCAGGTCAAGCGAACGCTTGAAAGACAAATTCAGCTGGAAAAAGAGCAGCGCGAATCCAGACTCCGACTCGCTCAGCTGGAAAAATTCGGCGTGATCTCCCAGATGTCCGGGATGCTGGCTCACGAATGCCAGCAGCCGCTGATGGCGATCAACAACTACTTGGCAGGCCTCAAGTATCACCTCCAAAAAGAAGGCCGCTCGGACGCGCTGACCGCAAAAGCCATCTCAAATCTGGAATCCAACAGCGAGAGGATCGGCGACATCATCATCCGCGTGCGCAATTACGCCAAACGCAAACGCGGCACACTCAAAAGATGTGATTTAACTCAGATCGCAGAAAGCGCACTTACCGTTCTCGCTTCAGGACAGTACAAAAATATTCCGATTAAATACCAGGGACCCCAACACGCTTATGTCAGCGGCGAACCTCTGGAACTGGAACTGCTGATGATCAATCTGATGCGCAACGCCTGCAGCGCCGCAGAATCTCAAAGTCAGCCGGCCGTTTCTCTTACGATTACCGACGCCGACACCGATCACTTTTGTATTGAGGTGGAAGACAACGGCCCGGCGCTCGACGATGCCGGATTTGCCAGACTTAAATCTCTTGGCGACAGCATTAAGCCCAACGGAATGGGCATCGGTCTTTCTCTTGTGAGAGGAATCGCTGACAGTCACGGCGGCACGCTGGAATTCAGCCGCCTTCAGCCAAACGGCATAAGCGCGAAGTTCACCATTGAAAAGGATAAGGAAAATGAAGCACCCGCTGGTTAGAATTATTGACGACGACGCAGACGCTCGAAGCTCCACCTCGTTCTTCCTCAGCGTGATGGGCTGGGAAATCAAAGAATACGAAAGCGCCGTTCACTTCCTTGAAACCGACGATCTTTCAAGACCGGGCTGTCTGGTGCTTGATGTGCGTATGCCTGAGATGACAGGCATGGAGCTGCAGGTCAAATTAAATCAAAAGGACTGCCGCCTTCCTATTATCTTTCTATCAGGTCATGGAGATTTGGATATGGCGGTGCACGCGCTCAAGCGCGGCGCCTCTGACTTCCTTGAAAAAACTTCCAAACCCGAGCGGCTTCAGGCTGCCGTCTGCAAAGCGGTCAAAGAAAGTGTTGCACTGACAGAAAGCATCGAATCCCGCGAGAAGCTGAAATCGGTCTTTGAGTCTCTAACGCCAAGAGAAAAAGAGGTTGCACTGCGTGTAGCTAAAGGGGAACTCAATAAGGTCATTGCTTATGACTTAGGCATTAGCGAGCGTACGGTAAAGATGCATCGCTCAAACGTCTGCGCAAAACTTAATGTAGCCTCAGCCGTGGAGCTGGCAGCCTTCCTTAACGAACTGCAGGTATCGTATGAATAGACGCTTTTTTCTTTTGGGCTCGCTGCTGCTGAGCTACGTTCCTACGCTTTCAGCCGCATCTGAAAAAGAATACAGTCTGATCATCATCGGGTCCGGCGCCGCAGGGCTTTCCGCTGCGGCCGCTGCCGCGGAAACCGGTTTAAAAGATATCCTTGTCATTGAAAAAGCTCCCTTCATCGGCGGACACTCCGCGCTCTCGGGCGGAAGCGTCAACGCCGTGGATCCGGAAATGCAGCTGCGCCAAGGCATTAAAGACAGGGGAGCAGCAGATTCTTGAAACCGGCGCATATCGTAACGATCCGGCACTGGTAAGAACGCTTGTCAGCAATGCCTACCCAACTTTCCAATGGCTCTCCGGACTTGGAATCCCTTTCCAGGAAGAGGTTTTTGAAGCCTGGTCCGGCAAGCATAGACGAGCGCATTCTGCCGGAGCCAAACGGAACGGCATGCTGTATCTGCGCACCCTCAATCGCCATGCCCGGGATTTGGGCGTGCAGATGCTGCTCAACACCAAAGCTGAACGCCTGATTTTTGAGGATGGAAGAGTCCAAGGCATCAGCGTCATTGATAAAAACAAGCGGCAGAGACTGATTCGAGCTAAAGCGGTCCTTATCGCAACCGGAGGCTTTACCGGGAACCTTTCCATGCGGATGCGCTACGACCAGAGGCTCGACGGCAACATCCGCAGTACCGCCGATCCCAACGGAACAGGATACGACAGCGCATCCGGTGACGGCATTCTTATGGCTGAGACAATCGGCGCGAAAACCGTGGATATGGATGCGATACAGCTCATTCCGCTTCAGGGCGGCCGCCTTCTTGACTACGTCGGAGGCGACATCTTCCTTGATTCATCCGGAAAAAGATTTGTGGATGAAAGCGCTGAAGTGCGCTTTGTCTCGGAAGCGTTTCTGAATCTTCCCGACCGCGTCATGTGGGTGGTGACTGACGCTCAGTCAACCAAGAATTCCGGCTTAGAAGCAAAACTTCTGACGGGCGTTGTCGACACAGCGGGCAGCATCCAAGAACTTGCGGACAAAATGGGTGTCGACCGCGCAGTCCTGAAATACACGATTGACCGCTACAACAAGTTTGCTGAACAAGGAAGGGACGAGGACTTCGGTAAAACCACATTTACTCAGAAAATCGAGAAACCGCCCTTTTATTTCGGAAAAGAACGCTTTGACGCGCACTTCAGCTGCGGCGGTCTCAAAATCAATCCTTCAGCCCAAGTCCTGGATCAGGCGGACCGTCCGATTAAAAACCTTTATGCGGCAGGCGAAGTCACGGGCGGTATCCATGGCGCGGATCGCTTAGGAGGCGACTCGCTAATCTCCTGCTTTGTGTTTGGCCGAATCGCCGGACTCAAAATCGCCGAAGAACTCAATCGGCGATAACGAGTATGCACCTTGGTGCATATGCACGAAGGTACATTATGGCCAAAAGCCGGACACGACAAAATATCCATCAACAAGGTTTCACTTTTAAAACTCAACTTCTTGATGGAGATTAAAAATGCAGAAAATTATCGTTGCTTCCGCTTTAGCACTCGCAGTTTCCGCCGCTTGGGCCGACCAGACTGTTCAGGCTGACGTTGTCATCGTCGGCGCGGGCGGTGCCGGTTTCTCAGCCGCCGTCTCCGCTGCCGAAGCCGGTGCAAAAAACATTGTTCTTCTTGAAAAGAATCCTGTTGTCGGCGGCCATACCGTCATCTCCGGCGGTTCCGTGAACGCGGTTGACCACGAACGTCAGAAAGCGCTCGGCATTGAAGACTCCGCAGAAAAGATGGCTGCTCAGACAATGAAAGCCGGCGACTTCCGCGCCAATCCCGAACTGGTTAAAACACTTGCCGACAATTCCGAAGCGGCCATTAAATGGATGGAAAAACTCGGCGTACAGTGGAACCCGCGTGTCTTCGAAGCTTGGGGCGGCCTCTTCGCTCGTTCTCACAACTCCGGAGACAAGAACGCCGGACACGATTACATCCGCGTTCTCAACAAAGCAGCTAAAGAACACGGTGTACAGGTTAAGACCAATACACGCGCAATTGAGCTGATCCGCAAAGACGACAAATCTCCGGTTGAAGGCGTCGTCGCTCAGACAAAGAACGGCGAAAAGATTACTTATCAGGCCAAAGCAGTTGTTCTGGCAACCGGCGGCTTCACCGCGAACGTTCCGATGCGTATGCGCTATGACAGACGCTTAGACGCCTCCTTCAAAACAACCGCCAACCCGACCGGCAAATCCTTTGACGGCTCTACCGGTGACGGTATCAACATGGCTACAAAGATCGGCGCTGATACTGACGGCATGAACTACATCCAGCTGATTCCGTTCGTCGGCGGCCGCTGCATCGACTACGTAGGCGGTGACATCTTCGTAGATCCTCAGGGCAAGCGCTTCGTCAATGAAGGCGGAAGACGCGACGCCATCGCTGACGCTGTTCTCGCTCTTCCCGGCAGAACAATGTGGGTCATCACGGACGACCAGTCTCTGAAGGGCGCCTCCGTTGAAGGCAAGCTGAAGAAAGGCATCGTCTTTAAGGCCGACACCGTCGAAGAAATGGCTCAGAAGATGGGCGTTGATCCGAAGGTTCTTCAGGCCACACTCGACCGCTACAACGAATTTGCAGCCAAGAAGGAAGACCCGGACTTCGGCAAGACCACATTCACTCAGCTCATCAACAAGCCGCCGTATTTCTTCGGTAAAGAAACTCAGGACGTTCACTTCTCCTGCGGCGGTCTCAGAATCACACCGAACGCTGAAGTTGTGGATGTGAACGGCAAAGTCATTCCGGGCCTCTACGCAGCCGGCGAAACCACCGGCGGTATCCACGGTACGAACCGTGCCGGCGGCAACGCTCTGATTGACAACTTCGTCTTCGGCCGCATCGCCGGTCAGCAGGCAGCAAATCTCGCTAAATAATCTGTGGAGGCCTATATGAAATTATCACCCCTATTTATAGGCCTCGCCGCAGCTGCTCTGTTCTCATTCAGCTGCGCTGAGGCGGCAGGAGTCGCTGAAAAGCACGCAGCGAAGAATATGCCCTGCACGGTCTGCCACCAGGCTCCGACAGGCGGTCAGGATGTGGAATACACAAAATGCGTTCAGTGTCACAACCCGGATCAGCTGAAAACGGCAGGCGAAAAGATTAAGCCTAAGTTTGACGGTCTGAATCCGCATGCACCGCACTTCGAAGATCTGAGCTGCATGGAGTGCCACAAAGGTCATGCGCCGCAGGAAAACTTCTGCGCCGGCTGCCACGGCAAGTAATTCGGATTTAGTTTTTTGATAGTTCTCCTTGGGTCGGCCCGAAACACAAAGTTTCGGGCCGTTTTTTTCGGAGAAAAAACTACACAATAAAAGAATATTTTTCCTGCAGACGACGCTTCTGCTCGCCTTCGATTTCTCTTCGTCTGCGAACATAAAAATCGATAAACATCTGCACGCGGCGAAGTTTAGAGGCGGCAAGCGTTGCGCCGATATAGTTGTCCAAATTAGGAATGCGCCAGCCGTTAAGCACGGGAACCAGCTTGCCTTCCATAATCTCGTCAAAACAGTGATGCAGCGGCATATCAAGCACAATGCCGCAGCCTTCCACCGCCGCGGTTTTTGCAAGCAGGATGTTGTTGAACCGAATCATGGATTTCCAGCGGAATGTCTGAACACGGCCGTTCTTCTCCATCACATCCGAGTGCGGTCGAACGCGGCCCGTGTAGATGACGCCCGAATGATTGACAAGTTCTTCGGGAGAAGTCGGAGAGCCCGCTTCTTTAAGATATTTGGGAGAGGCGCA
The DNA here is from genome assembly GCF_059728705.1 of Parasutterella sp. St.1A3. Lineage (NCBI taxonomy): Bacteria > Pseudomonadati > Pseudomonadota > Betaproteobacteria > Burkholderiales > Sutterellaceae > Parasutterella > Parasutterella sp. St.1A3. Next base: position 1,774,119 of record NZ_BAAGFK010000001.1, read on the forward strand.
CGGCACAAAAAGCGATCTGGTGACCCAGTTCTCCACAAGATTGGCACTGTTGACCGGACCGTAATAAAGCATGAGATCGGTCTGACCGCCCATGAACGCTTTAGGATCATCATCTCCGATCACGTCAAAGGAAACCTGCGGATGGCGCTTTTGGAATTCCGCAATCAAAGGCACAACCTGAGTCTGCAGAAATCCCGGCATCGCACCAAACCGAATGCCGCCTTTATCTGAGTCCGCGTTTTCTTTCTCGGCTTCCAGCGTCTTTCTGATGTCCGAAATCATCGGCTCAATCTTTGCGCGAAGCTCCAGAGCGGCCATTGTCGGTTCAAGCTTCCTGCCCTGTCGCTCTAAAAGCCGATGCCCGGTCTCTTCCTCGAGCGAAGAAATCAATCGCGAAAGACGGCTTCTCTGGATAGAATTCATATCTGCCACCCGTGTGATCGAACCTTCGTCCATAACCTTGAAAACCAGTTCCCAAAGACCGAGGTGCAGACTTTTCCATTGATTTGAAAGCATGAAGAGAATCCTTAATCCGCCGATGAGCCTTAATGTGTATTTGGACGGCAAACTAATTTAGCCTGCGAAGCGCCCGTATCGGACAATTTTAAAACAATTGAATTTAGAATACAGATAGCCTATGGGGCGGAGGAAGCCTTGCTTTTCTCCTCCTTTAAGGTGAAACATAAATAACCGGGATGACCTTCATATCCTGACGACAGATACTCATACAAATGTTTAAGACAAAGATCTGCACCTGTCTTCTGCTTGCACTCGCGGCGGCTGACTTCGCTTCGGCAGCAATGCCGCTCAGTTTCACAGTCGCAAGAGACTGGCTGTACGAACGCAGCGACAAAATCAAGTCGAGCGAAGCCAATGTTCAGAGTAAGCAGGAAACTCAGAAATCGCTCGAAATGCTCGGCGGTCCGACAGTAACTGTTCAGGCCTTCCAAATCGCTGGGCAGAAGAAAATCGACATTAACACGCAAGTCCCTTCACCGATTCCGCTGCCCGGTCTGACATCATTCAATGTCGGCCTTCATGAAAAAATGTCGCTGAACGGTCCAAGAGCGTCTGCGACAGCGACTTGGCCAATTTACACGGGCGGTAAGATCTCCGCGGCACAGGAAGCAAGCAAATACGCGGTCGATGAAGCGATGGCTCAGAAACGAGCCGATGTTGAAGATTTAGATGCTCAGCTTGCGGGCTACTACTTCGGCACACAGCTTGCGGTTTCCATCGAGAAACTCCAAAAAGACATGCTGGCTCATCAGGATCAGGAACTTGCGAAAGCCAAAAAGTTTGAAAAACAGGGCATGATCAGCAAGATTGAGCGTATGTCCGTACAGGTTCAGAGAGACAATCGTCATCGCGAATACCTGAAAGCCAAAGACAACGCTAAAGTCGCCAAACTGCAGCTTGCGAGACTGCTCAGAGATGACGACTTCGGGGATCTCTCAACACCTCTGTTTGTCTTGAACGTTCCGCTTCAGCCGCTTAAATACTGGGTGGATACAGCTCTTGCGGCCAACCCTCAGATTGCCGTCATTCAGGCCAAAGCCGATCAGGCAAGCGAAGGCGTCAAAGCTCAGAAAGGCGCATGGCACCCTCAGGTGTTCGCATTTGGCACTTATAACTTCATCAAACACTATCAGACGCTTGTCGAACCGAACTGGATCGCGGGTATCGGCGTCAATTTCACGCTTTGGGACGCTAAGGACAGACGAGCGAGCATCCGAAGCGCCGAGGCGACGGTTCGCCAGGCTGAAGCCGGCAAAGCCGAAGCCATCAATCAGGTAAGAACCGGTGTTGAAGTCGCATGGCTTAAAACTAAGAACGCGATTGAGCAGTACAAACTCAGCGCTTCAACCGTCAAACTTGCGAGCGAAAACCTTCGCCTGAAGTCCAAGAGTTTCGGCGAGGGACTTGCGACCGCGCTCGATGTCAACGAAGCGCGCAATCAGCTTCTGCAGGCAGAAGTCGGCCGACGTCTCGCCGCCTTTGAATTTGTCTCCAATTACGCCATGCTGCACGCGATCGCGGGACAAATGAGTGAATTTATGAACGCCGTTAACAACCGTCAAGTCATTATCGAACAGTAATCGTTATGTCAGAGTCCACGAACAAACCCTCTCCCGCTCAGAATCAAGCGGCGGCGCAGACGGATCAAAATGCTGATCTCAAAGTATCCAATAAGTCAAAGATCGGCATTCTCCTTCTGCTCATTTTGCTTTCCGCACTGATAATTTTCCTGGTGTACGGCGTCTATCGTGCGGCCTTTCCGCCTCTTCCGCCACTACAAGGACAAATGGAATCAAGAACGGTCACCGTCGCATCAAAAGTTCCCGGACGCGTTGCGAAAGTTCTCGTGAAGGAAGGAGACACTGTGGCCGCGGGGCAGCCGGTCGCAGAAATGCATCTGCCTGAACTTGAAGCCAAACTTCAGCAGCTCGAAGCTCAGAAACGCGCCGCTCAGGCCAAACAGAGCCTTGTTGACGAAGGCGCCCGTCCTCAGGAAAAAGAAGCCACTAAGGCTCAATGGGAAAGAGCTCAGGCCGCGGCCGACTTAGCGCTTAAAACATACAACCGAATTTCCGCCCTTTACAAGGACGGTCTGGTGTCCAAACAGAAGTACGACGAAGTTCAAACCAACTGGAAAGCGGCAAGCCAGCAGGCCAATGCCGCCAAGCAACAGTACGAAATCGCTCTGATCGGTGCAAGAGAACAGGAAAAGTCCGCTGTATCGGATCTGACCGCGGAAGCACAGGCCGGCGTCAAACAAGTTGAATCCCTCACCGCTGACAAAACACTTTACGCGCCAATCGGTGCAGAAGTCGATAAGGTCATACTGATCGAAGGCGAAATCGCCGCAGCGGGTTTCCCGGTCGTGACCCTGGTTGATCTGAACGATCAATGGGCAAGCTTCAACATTCGCGAAGAAAACATGCCCGACATCAAGATCGGCAAGGTCTTTAAAGCGTATGTCCCTGCGCTTGGCGACGAAAAAATCGACTACGAAATTTATTACATCAGTCCGCGGGCCAATTACGCCACATGGAGAAGCACACGCATGGACTCGGGCTACGACATGAAGACTTTTGAAGTCAGAGCCCGTCCTCTTAAAAAAGTCGAGGGACTGCGTCCCGGCATGAGTGTTCTTGTAGACGATTACAAGTAGATCATCATGATTTCTCCGATTAAATGGTTCGAACTTGTCGCCGCGGTAGCGGCCCGAGAGGTCAGACAGCTCATCAGCAGACCGCAGGAAATTATTTTTTGCGGTTTTATGCCAGTCATTTGGGTTCTGATTGTCTGGGGCCTCTTGTACAACGGCGTCATTACCGATGTACCCGTCGCTTATATCGACCACGACAATACATCGATGAGCCGTGAAATCGGAAGAGCGCTGGATGCGGACAGAACCATGGGACTCGTCACGTACAACAGTCACGATGAAGCGCTTGCCGCACTGAAGCACGGCTCCGTTTACGGCATCATTGAAGTCCCTGAGGGCTACATGAAGGAGCAGTACAAAGGAACCGGCTCCTCGCTGTCGGTTTATCTGGACGAAAACCGCTATGCGGTCGCAGGCACAATCCAAACCTCCATAGCCACGATTATGAGTGCAATGACGCTGCAGAATATGGCCAAGGTGACGCTTCTTACGGGAAGCGGCGTAAGCGGCGCAGAGCGAATTGTTTCGGGTGTTCATTCGGACTTTTACGCGCTCGGCAATATGCAGTTCAGCTTCCTCGCCTTTTTAGGCAGCAACCTGATGCCCGGCGTGATTATGCTTGCTGCGGTTCTCTCCTTTGTAACGGCTATCGTTCGGGAAGTCTACCTTTACCGAATCAATGAGTGGATGGATACCGCGCAGCACTATGTGACCGCAGCGCTTTGCGGCAAACTCCTGCCCCACTATTTCTTCTATTGTCTGGTCATTCTCGCCTACATCGGATTATTTGCCGGAGTAAGCGGATTTACTGCGCTGAAAGCCTCAAGTTTATTTATTTGGTTTATCTGCGGTGCGGCCTGTCTGCTGGTTATGCTGACATGCGCCATTCTGATCTGCGGGATTGCTCCGACCTGGCGTTTTTCGCTGGTGGTGGCTTCCGGCTTTGCCGCACCCGCACTGCCTTTTACCGGCTTTTCGATGCCGCTTGACTCCATGAGCGACATTGCAAGGACGTTCTCTAAGTGTCTTCCGCTGACTTGGTTCATCGAAGGTCAGACGCAGCAATGGACTCTCGGTGCAGACATTTGGGATATGGGAACCACGTTCGGTGTTTTTCTTCTGATGATATTTATTCCTCTGATTCTGGGTATTCCGGTCTTCAGATGGAAATACCGGATATTTGCAAAACGAGAATTAGAGGCGGAGGCCGATCATGTCAGCTAAACATCCAAGCCTCTTTGACAGTTTTCTCTTTACGCTCAGACAGTGCGTCAGTAATTTAGCCTGCGCGCCTTTCTTTTGTTTTGCAATCTTCTTCTATTCCTTCTATTACTGCTGGCCTTACATGGAGCAGCTCCCCGATCACCTGAACATTGTGGCGGTCGATGAGGACATGACGCCTCTTTCCCGCAGGCTCATCCAAGAGCTAAAAGCCTCTCCCTCCGTTCATGTGGAGTTTCAAGCTGCCGATCAGAAGGAGGCAGAACGCATTATGCGCCAGGGCGGCGTCAGTGCGATTCTGATCATTCCTCCGAATTTTGAGCGTGACACAGTCCGCGACATTCCGACGGCACTTGTGCTCGTTTCCAACGGCGCGTTTATCGTCAAAGCCAGGGTGTCTATGAACGGTGCGGCAGGTCCCCTTCAGGAAGTTGTGACCGGCGCAATAGCCGGGCATCTGCTCGAGCACGGAATACCGCTTGATAAGCTTGCCCAAGTTAAAAATCGTGCACCGGCGTTTGTTTTCCAGCCGATGTTCAATACGGTTAACGGCTATTTGAACTTCACGGTACCGATTGTCTTTGTCATCATCATTCAGACCGTCTTTACCGCGGGCATCGGCATGCTGCTCAACGATTGGTTCTGGCGCCGAAAGTACCCTTACGCACTGGCGCTTGCGATGCGAAGCTTCCCGCATTTTATTGCGATGTATCTGCCTTTCTTTATTCTGGCCTTTCTTTGGACTATGTATATCGAGGGAGCGTCATTTGCCTTCCACGGCGTCAACGCCTTCAGAAATGTGCCAGCTACGCTCGCCGTCGCAGCGGTCTTTAGCTTTGCGATTACGTCAATGGCAGTAATGATCGCAGCGCTGTGCAAACGCCTGAGATATATCGTTCAGATTATTGTTCCGACTTCCATTCCATGCGTATTTCTATCCGGCAACCTTTTCCCCTGGCAGAATTTTCCGGAACCGATTTTGTTCTTCAGCAAGCTTCTGCCCTCGACGCCGGCGGTAGACGCCATGCTTCGCGCTTCGCAGGCGGGTGCAACGATCTCGGAAGTCGTATTCCCCTACCTCGCCCACTTGCTGTTACTCGGCATGATATTTTTCACAGCCGCAGTATTGATTCTCAGGCGCTATGCAAACGATGAGCAGTCTCTGGCTCAGATTAAAGATCTGAGAGACGGAATACAGAATGAGAGGCTTGAGAAAGAGCTGACACCCAAACAGCTTGGAAAAATTCTCGGCCATGTTCCCGACGCCTAATGTATCAGCGAACGCAAAAAGACCGGCTTTGGTAATCAATGAAACCACCAAAGCCGCTCTTCTGCTTTTCTGAAGACCTCTCGGTCAAATCAGATACAAAAAACACTCTCTTCGAGCACTAGCCCATTTCTAGTCCTAATCCGAGGAGATCGCAAACACCCAAAGCCATCACGACAAACAGAATAAGCAACAGCACGAATGTAACAACCCGCATGCGCTTTGTGACGACCTGGAAAATAAGCCATACAAAGCAGCAAAGACACACGACAGCCCACAGGATTGTAAATACGATGTTCATAACACCCGCCTCCTAAATACCTATTGACTCAGTTTAGTCAGATCATTAAGAACAGAATCAAAAAGATAATCAAATTAAGCACTGACAGAAGAGCCAAATCAAGGTTTCGTCGGTACTAAGGCAAACTTCTATATCTGTCGTCAACGTTCGACATCTAATTGTTTTGAAAAAAATTTATTCGAAGATCCGCAGCCTATCGTTTTTCAATCAGTTCGTGATTTTCGTAGTAGAGGACTTTACCTTCATATTCAGGATGATTCGCAAGAAACCGCTGACAAAGCCTCACCTGACGCGTGACTTCATTAAGAACGCCAACATAGAAGCGCTTTGCCGACCGAGACTGACGACGTACAGGATCCCATACATTGCGATAGCCATATACGTAACGCTTCGAGCCCCTTTTGTATGTGGAAAGACGATAATGATCATCCGGTAATGTTTTTGGACGTGCCATAAGATGATTCCTTTTAGAATGTGTTACTGCGAGGAGGCGGTCCATTTCTATTCTTCGCTCTGATACCCTTAGGCCTCAATATTTAAATTTCCGAGGCCGCAAAAAAATGAGCTTGCCTCCGTCCTAGTGGAAACAAGCTCCGGCCTTCTAAATACCTGAGGATATATTTACAGAAACGTACGGCCTAAGTACTACACGAGAAACAAATCAAACTCTTTTTGCTTCAGACTTTGAACCGACTGCCTTCTCAATCTCTAATTCAATGCCTTTGTTTCTGACGGTTTCCTGCTCAAACGCTTCTTCTGCTCTTTCTGCCTCTGCTCACTCTCTGTCGTCTTAAATACCAGAGAGACCGCTGCAACCTCAGAAAGACGCACTATCAGCAGAGGATCCGAAAATATGAACAATTTTTCTTTTGATGCGCCCTCGCTCAGACGAAACTCATCCAGAAAGCGGCCAAACTCCGATACCACACGATCGCTCTCACTGCTATTGCAAACGCAGAGCGTCTGGCCGTTTCTCATCAGCAATTTAAGTTCCTGCATATGTGACCTACTTTCTGGCAGGAAGAACCGTCTTCGCTTTTCTCTTCTCGGATGATGCCTGCTCTATTTTTGCTCCGCGGAACAAGCTGTTCAGGTACGCTGTGCTCTTTTGCTGTACCGCTGTCGCCTGAACCTGAGTCTTTATCTGATCAAGAGGCGGCATCGGCACCACTCGGCTATCCTCCAAGCGGAAAATCTGATACCCGTGCTGACTCTTGATCGGCTGCCTGTACAGCTGACCCTTCTTCAATCCTTTAACCGCATTGGCAAAGCCCGGGATATTGAATTTACTTACCGCGGTAAACGGCAAAAGACCTCCGTCAGCGGCGCTCGCCTTATCCAAAGACTTCTCTTTGGCTAGCTTGTCCATCTTCTCTCCGATCTCGATTAAATACAGAAGGTCCTTGGCTTCCTTTTCCGAGTCCACAAGAATGTAGCGAATCTGCACCTCATTGGGATCGTGCTGTCGTTTCAGCGCTTCATAAGCCGCTGACAGCTCCTGATCCGTTACCGGATGCTTCGATAAGTAGCTATTCACCAGAGCTTCTCTATAAATTCGGTTCTTGCTCTCGGCAATCTTTCTCTTAACCAGCGGATCTCGCTCCAGCTTCTGACGCCAAGCCGCCTGGCCGATAATCTTCTCCTCCGACAGAATCTGTCTTGCCATTGTCAGCTGAGCCTCCTGACCCTTTATACCTTTCTCTTTGGCCAGCAGCTCCATCAGCTCTTTCTGTTCTGCCGCCGATATCGTCTGACCGTTTATTTTCAGCGCTGTCTGCGCCAACGCCGTTGACATACTCGCTGCGAGTAAACATAACATGACCACTTTTTTCATAATCTTTATTCCTTTGACAGACAGCATCCTCAGAAGAATGTCAAAGATTCCACCTTAGGGATAGCCGCGAATTTTGTATTGAATTTCCTCTACGGAGCGGCGCAGTGCGGATAAACTCCGCACTGACGCCGTTTCACTTAGTTCTCTTTAGAACTGATAGCCGGCAGAGAGTGTGCCGCCAAAGTTTCCGCGTGTATCCACAGAGGCTGCGCCCTTGAAGACCCAGTTGCGGTCATTTGTGGCGTGCGACAGACCGAGCGCAAAACCGCCCTGACCGTGGTAAGTACCTGCGGACATCGCAAGAATCGACTTACCGGGCATATACGCCTGAGGCAGGTTGCCCACAGCCATTGCCATTGCAACACCGGCTCTCAGATCACGATCCACATCATGAATCTTGCTTCTGAGGCTGTTGGCTGTGCTGTCAACATACTGTTTGTTGGCCGCGTCTGTTGCCGCGATCGGAGCGCCAACGTTCTGAATGCGGTTTCCGCCCATGTTGACGTTGTTCTGCTGAAGAGTGATCGCCTGATTACCTTCTCCGGCAGCAATTGTCACAGCGCCGCTGGCACCGACATTGATACCGTTTTCGAAAGTACCGTTCATGGCCGCCTGCTGAGCAGCAGTCGGAGTCCAGCCGCTGGAGCCGCCCGATGTACCACCTGTCGAAGCGCCAGTAGAACCACCTGTCGAGCCACCGGTTGAACCGCCAGTGTTGCCTGTGTCTCCCGTGTTTCCGGAATTAGCTAAAAGGTTCTTCAGTTCCTGAGTCGTTGCGATCTTCACAACTGCTCCGCCGTTCTCATCGGCGGTTACTTCAGTTGTGAGATAACCATCTTCACCAAGGAAGGAGATTCCCTGATCGAGACCAACCTTAACTGATTCAACCGCTGCTCCGCCCGATGTCGTTGTACCGCCGCTGAGGAAGATACCGTCGCTCAACGTAGCAATAGTTTCGGTACCAGTCACAGCTCCGGTCGAGTCAATGTTGTTATAAACAAGACGGCCCTGAGAGCTGGTCGGTGTGACTGCGTCTCCATCAGCCTGGGCTGCCGGGGTCGCATCTGCCATCTGATATCTCAAACCGATAGTCGGAGCATTTTCGTTGTCAGGATCGGATGTCAACTGAATAGTGCTGACTTTCGTCTCACCGGTCATCAGGCCGTTGAGTGTGGTATTAGCTTGTTCAACCTGTGCGTTAACCGCTTTCAACTGAGCAACGTTGACTGCGTCGTTGTCTTCAGAACCGGCGGCTACACCTGTGAGCTGGCGGTTGAAGGTTACAGTCTGAGTGCTTTCTGTACCGTCTTCTGCTGTTACTGTAGCTTCGTAGCTGCCGCCAAAGGAAACTACGCCATGATTCGCATCTGCCTGCCAAACAGATTGATCCGTTACGCCTTCACTTGGCATAAGATATCCGGTAGGAGCGGCTCCATTCGCGTCAAGTCTGGATGTGGCAATTGAGTTAGCGCCGATTGCCACCGCTCCCTTAGCTCCTATCTGAACCTGAGAATTCGCACCAAAGGCCGATCCTGCGTCAGCCATCACCTTGCCGCTGTCACCTAACACTGAGGCATTGACTGCATTAACCGCGGGGGTGGAGCCGTCTTCGCTGGCCGGAATCTCAATGCTTGAACCCTGACCAAAAACAGAAGACTGCTGCAGAGATTTCAGCTGAGCGACGTTAACCGCGTCGTTGTCCTGAGAACCGGCGGCAACACCTGTCAACTGACGGCTCGCAGTGTCGGAACCAATAGAGGCTACACCAGAAGTTGAAACCCATGTTGATCCGGTTTTCTCAACGCTGCCGAAGGAGACTGCTTCACTCGCTGTGCCAAAAGTACCGGCGGCACGATTGGCTTCACTTCTAGTGCCAAGGGCTATTGAATATTCAGCGTTTGCTTTTGCCTTCATACCCACAGCCATACCATAAGCCCCAACAGCGTCAGCATCGTTACCAATAGCCACACCTCCGTCTGCACCACTCGTATCATAGCCAATTGATACAGCACCCGATCCGTTGGCTGTCGATTGTTGTCCGATTGCAATCGCGGCCCATCCAGCTGCACTTCCCTCTGTAAGAGCCCAAGCCTGACCGCTAGCCAAAGCTGCTGCCAAAGTCATTGATGCCAACAATGTAACTTTAAATTTATTCATATAAAAATACTCCTAGGAATGAAAAGCAGCCTAAGAACATCTTTCCTCAGTTCTTTAATCTGATAGGTGCTCTTTCGGCTACTGATTAACAAACCCGTTCGCACGGGATTCTTTCAGTGCTGAACTAACGCACCAATTCTCAAATTCGAACCAAAGCTGAATAAACAAAAACCTCCGACAATTCGATCCTTTTGAATGGACGAACCTATCAGAGGTCTTTTTGTGTCATTCCAAGCGCTTCTATCGTTTTCTGAAGCTTGAAATGTCGTATTTAAAGCGATTACAGGTACAGCAAAACCGTCCTCAGAATTGAGACGACGGTCTAAAACACTACACGAATTTTTCTCTGTAAAAGAAGAAGCTATACCACAATCAGCGCAACGCTGTTGGGGGGGGGTAGATGGTTTTTTCGAGGTTGCTATTTCGCATTTCTTTCTCGTTTTTAGTTTGATGAAATAATTTTAAACATACTTCTGACCGTTGTTCAAGCAAATTTGATTAGGATTTTCCATAACAAAACAAAACGCACCTCTACTTGCCTCCGTATACCTTCGTTAAAAAATATTTAAATTTTATTCCCCTTTTTATAATTATATTTTTTAGTATAGGGTTATTTATAATTTACTATCGCTCTGCTGAAGATGCTCCCAAGTACGGGAGTCCTACCCCTTTAGCTCACAATCATCTTATTCTCAATATCTCCTCCTGGCAGTTTTATCTGTCTGTTGACCTTGCACACGAATCTAACTCGCGTGTCTTCAAGAGTCCTTTTAGGTATTCCGCTCAAGCTTCCTGCAATTTTTCTAGGACAAAAGCAAGACACTTATAAGTTCTTACGACTCCATGCACAAAGTCGCTCTTTACTAACTTAGCCATCTATTTGCCTGTTCTCCGACTACCTCTCCCATATATAAAGTACATAGTTGACCATTACTGTAACTTAACCAATAAGTTACAAAAGAAAGGCACCACCCGGTACCTATATAAAACCCATATTGGATTTCCGGATTATCGCTGTTCGCCGTCAGCTATCTCTGCAAACAGGTCATAGTCGGAAGAATCTGTAACACGCACATCAACGAAGTCACCAGGCTTAACGCTCGGATTGCCTTCTATGAAGACCAAACCGTCAATGTCCGGAGCATCCGCCGTCGAACGGGCTATGGCTATGCCGTCTTCGTCCGCCGCTTCATCGACCAGCACCCGAATCGTGCGGCCTACCTTCTCAGCTAAAAGTTCACGAGATATCTGCTCCTGAACTTCCATGAAGCGCGCCCTTCTCTCCTCTCTGACTTCCTTGGGCAGAGCCCCAGGCAAATCATTTGCCGCGGCGCCTTCAACCGGAGAATAAGCAAAGCAGCCGACTCGGTTTAATCGAGCTTCTTTCAAGAAGTCCAAAAGATATTGGAATTCCTCTTCCGTCTCACCGGGGAACCCGGTAATAAACGTCGAACGGATGGTGATATCCGGACAGATCGCTCTCCATGCATTAATGCGTTCCATGTTGTACTCGCTTCCGGGACGCTTCATCGCTTTCAAAATCCTCGGATGCGCATGCTGGAACGGAACGTCCAGATAAGGAAGAATCTTCCCTTCGGCCATCAGCGGAACAATCTCGTCAACCGACGCATAGGGATACATATAATGCGGTCGGACCCACACGCCAAACTTGCCTAATTCCTCAAACAGCACCTTGATATTGGTTTTAACCGCACGGCCGCCAATGAAATCAAGCTTGTATTTCACATCCTGGCCGTAAGCAGCAGTATCCTGCGCGATCACCAAAAGCTCTTTAACGCCGCTTTTAACAAGATTCTGAGCCTCGCGAATAACCGAACCGATCGGACGAGACACTAAGGGGCCGCGAAGCGACGGAATAATACAGAAGGTGCAGTGATGATTGCATCCTTCGGCGATTTTTAGATAGGCATAATGCTTCGGCGTAAGAAGAACTCCGCCCGCGGGAACTAAATCGCCAAACGGTTCATGAGGACGCTCGAGGTTTTCATGCACCAGTCTAAGCACCTCATCGGTCTGCTCAGGACCTGTAACACCCAGAAGCTTCGGAAATTTATTCGCAATAAAATTTCCCTCTTCCGTCTGCTTGCCGCCTAAACAGCCGGTCACGATCACCTTTCCGTTTTCACTGAGTGCCTCCGAAATCGCTTCAAGCGATTCCTGAACCGCCGCATCAATAAAACCACAGGTGTTCACAACCACAAGATCGGAATCTTTGTATGTGGAACTAATCAGATAACCCTCTGCCCGAAGTTCGGTGACAATTCTCTCGCTGTCAACCAAGGCTTTCGGACAGCCCAAAGAAACAAACCCCACACGGGGCGGACGTTTAATGTTCATTAATTTATTACTTCACTAAAGGTCGGTTCAGAGTTTTTGAAGCGGCTTCATAACCGCCAAGATTTTTGACGTTCTTATAACCCATCTCTTCGAGCATCAGTTTTGCTCTGCCTGCTCGAGCGCCGGATCGGCAGTACAGCTGAACTTCATCGTCTTTGGCGATATTCATCGCTTTGAACTTTTCAATAAAGTCGGGCGATCTGAAATCGTCCGTAAGTGAGCCTTCGACACGCCCGGTTTCCTGAATTTCAGCAGGCGTGCGAATGTCAATCGTAAATGTTTTAGCTTCAGCTGCCATCATGGCTCCCGATAACAATGCAAACAAAACAAGCTTTCTAATCATAGTGTTTCCTCGCTTCATCGATATAAGTTTTCACTAGAGTGAGTACATGATTGAAGTTCTCGGCATTCGTCCAGAGCGTTAGCTGACCGTGAAGTCCTGCCTGAAGCACAATCCTTCTCATATTCGGAGAACTTTGAACAGAAACAATTTCCCCCCAATCGAGAACTCGGCTTCGGGAAGAATGGTTATTCAAATAAAGCGACTTCTTCAGCCCAATCATCGTGCAGAAAGTTCCAAGCAGAAAACTGACGAGCCCCGCCAGCGGAGAAGCTGTGGATCGAAACTCACTTGAAACACCTTCTGAATCCAGCTGGTAATAGATCTGACGATGCGGCTGAAGCGTAAGAAGCATCCAGCCCACAAAAAGCGCATCCAGCGGAACAATCAGAAGCGTCCAATAAGAATCCAATACCAGCTGCGGGTTTAAGAGAGCCAAAAGCACCAGAATCAAGACAAAAGCCAAAACTGCCAGGAAAAATTTGATAGGCGTTATGAGCTTAAATCCGGGCTGAACGTAATACCACGTCAGTTCCTCGGAAGCGTTTCGAGTATTAAAGTTTGTAGATGAATGCCCCATGTCTGCCTGTCCTGCCGCTTCTGCGGTAGCTGTAAAAACGTTTCGGATCGCTGAAAGTGTCGAGACCGCAGTCGTATACCTCGCTGACTCCGCTTAGCCTGAGCGCCTCCCGAACAAAGATAGAGAGATCCAAACGCATCGAGCCGTCTGCTTTTTTCTCAATCGCTTCGCCGCAAACGCCGCTTAATTTTGAATTCCTATAATAATCCGCGACATCCTCGCGAATCTCAAAACTTTCCTTACGAATATGCGGTCCGATCCAAGCCATAATCTCCGCACTGCTGTCCTCCAGCTTGCCGCTCATCGCTTCGACACAAGCCTGAAGCACGCCGTCGGCCAAACCTCTCCAGCCGGCGTGCGCCGCTGCGACCGCTTTTCCATTCTTCTCGCAGAAAAGCACGGGAACGCAGTCCGCGGTCATGACAACGCAGGGAACCTTGGAATGTGTCGTGAACGCGGCATCAGCCTGCGGGGCGTCTTTAACCTGATCCGCCTCAAGAACGATTGTCGAATGAATCTGACGAAGCCAGGCGGCTTCCGATCCGATCATTTCAGTCACCATCGCACGGTTGGCCTTAACCGCGTAAGGACTGTCCTCGACATGATCACCGAGATTGAGACCGTTAAAACCGTCCTCTGCGCCGTACGCGCCGGCTGATAAACCGCCGCTTCTCAGCGTGAAAAAAGCTTTCACATTTGCGGGTGCGGGCCACTGCGGCACCAGCACATCTAATTCGGGTTTGCTTCTCATACTTCTACTCGTTTGTTCTTTCAATCTTCCAGAGATCAGAATCCTCTTCGTCTTCATCCCCGAAATCAAAATCATCCCAGGAAGAGATTCTTCCGATTTCCTCAGAGGCGGCTGTTTCTTCTTCTGCCTGCCACACCGGATCGCCAAACACCTGCGAAGGTTCATCCCAAGGCCCGAACTGAAGCTCCTCCATCAGCGCGATAAAGTCCTGCGGCGGCTCTGCAAACCACTCCTGAGGCTCGCCGGTACGCGGATGAATTAAGCCAAGCCGACTCGCATGCAGGGCCTGACGATTAAATGAATTAAGCACTGAACCGTCTTCCTTCGGCTTCGGAAGCTTATTGCGGTAAAGCGGATCTCCGATTAAAGGGAAACCTATAGATTCCATATGAACTCGGATCTGATGGGTCCTTCCGGTCTTAAGACGGCAGGCGACCCAAGAGAACGGCTTACCTTTAATTTCTGTACTCTGAATGCACTTGATGTGTGTGCTTGCGGGTTTAGCGCGACCGCCCGCGCCTACGCTGAAACGCAGCGGATTACGCGGATCGCGTTCAATCGCGCTGTCGATCACTTTATCTTTTGGCGCAATACCTCGGGTCAGCGCCCAATATTCGCGCTTAACGGTCCGCTCTTGCAGCTGGCGCACCAAATCAAGCTGAGCGTTCTCATTCTTAGCCACGACCATCAGACCGGTGGTATCTCGGTCCAATCTGTGCACGATACCCGCACGCGGCAGCGATCTGAAAATCGGATCGTAGGCAAGCAGGCCGTTGAGAAGTGTATCGTCCCAGTGCCCGGCTGCCGGATGAACCACGAGACCAGCCGGCTTGTTGATGACGAGAATGTCCTCGTCCTCGTAAACGATATCAAGGTCCATCGGAACCGCTTTGAACGCAAGATCCTCCGCTCTCGGTGTCAGCTCCACCCGGACAGAGTCCGAGAAAACCAGCTTATGACGGGGCTTGATAACCGCTTCGCCGTTCACTTGGACCGAACCCTCTTCAATCAGAGTTTTTAGACGCGACCTAGAAACCTCCGGAAGATTGGCGGCGAGCACTTTGTCTAAGCGCTCTCCGTCCTGATCAATTCCAACCTCAAGTGTTTTTATTTTTGAGATTTTTCCCGCTTCTTGTTCGTCAGAGGCCTCACTCTGTCTATAATCTGTTAATTCAGTATCCATAATTAATATCTAAACCTATGTCTCGTACTCGTCAGTCTTTGCTTAGACGCACCCTCGCATGTGTCTGTCTTGGTTCCGTTATTTTAACGACTGCTTCATGCGGTATGTTTAAAGGAATTGAAGATCCTACGGAAGGCTGGACAGCCGACAAGCTTTATGTAGAAGCGCGCGATAACCTCAATGAAGGAAACTACGAAACCGCCCGCGACTACTACCAGAAACTTGAGGCCCGCTATCCTTACGGACGTTATTCACAGCAGGCCATGGTTGAAGTCGCTTATTCCTACTATCGCGAAAACGAACCGACAGAAGCGATCGCCAACTGCGACCGCTTCCTCAGACAGTATCCGGAACACCCGCTCTCACCCTACGCGTTATACATCAAGGGTCTTGCCACGCTTGACGAAGACACAGGCTGGATGAGCTTCCTCAACCGTCAGGACCTTTCCAAGCGCGACGCTCAGGCTGCCAGAGACGCCTTTGATATCTTCAAAGACCTTGTCCTGCGCTTCCCGAACAGCCGTTACGCCCGTGACGCGCGCGAAAGAATGCATGAACTCGTAGAAGCTCAGGCTAAATACGAAGTCAATACCGCTAAGTTCTACTACGATCGTCAGGCCTATATCGCAGCAATTAACCGTGCCCAAATCGTGCTGAGAGATTTCCAGACTTCTCCCCAGGCCAACGAAGCTCTGCTTATCATGAAGAACTCTTATGAGAAGCTCGGCATGGAAGATAAGGTCAAGGACGTGGAACGCGTGATTGACGCGAACCAAAACCGCGCTTCGTTTGAAACCTACCAGCGAGCCGAAGAATATAAGGCCGCAGGTGTTCCTGTTCAGGACTAAAATTTTTCTGAACTTATTATCGATATCAGAGAGCGTGTCCTGACGCGCTCTCTGTTTAATATTTTGCTGAATAGAAGTTTGATTTTTGCGGCGATCGCCGCGGTGCTTGTTTCCGGATGCAGAACCATCCCCGAAATCCCCTCGCAAATGACCTGCGATGACTTGGATTATCTTGCCGAGCAGGCAATGAAGTCCAATCGTCTTCCGTTTTTCACGACGCAGGTTAAGTATCCCGGAGATTGGCGGCCCTATGCTCCTAATCGCTGGATTCAGGAAGGCAGCCGAAAACAGGTTCGCGAACTTAGGAAAGACTATCTTCAGATGGAAATTCTTGAAGTCGGCGACAACATCAACGATCAAACGCCATATCGTGTGCGGGTTCTTGTAAATACCTGCCGTGACGCGTCTAAGAAGCCTCAGGGAGAACTTCTTCTGATCAACTATCTTAAAGACGCGCCGGGCAAATTCTCCCAAAAGGTTCCCTTCAGCTTCACAGGTCAGGAGCCGCAGGATTATCTCGGCCGCCTTGTCTGCGGCTACCAAAAGCTTCCGGATGTCGACCGGGAACAGGAAATGGCTCAGCGCTGGCTTCAGTGCCGACAGCCGAAGAATTAAGATTTTTCCTTGCGCATTGCCGCCATCTCTTTAACGAAATCAAAGGCGACATCCATCCTCGTGGTGCGCGCAAAATCCGGAAGACTCTGCCAAATCACTTTCCCGTAATTTCGTCTGGTCAGCCGCGAATCACAAATCATCAGCATGCCTAAATCTTTATGATCTCTGATCAGGCGCCCCGCTCCCTGCATCAGGTGCATGGTCGCCTGGGGAATAGAAATCTTTTTGAACGGATCTTCTCCCTTAGCGGTCACGAAATCGCATTTACCGTCAAATACCGGGTCGCCCGGAGGCGGGAAGGGAATTTTGTCGATGATCACAAGAGACAGCGCGTCTCCTTTAATATCCACTCCTTCCCAGAAGCTCATGGAACCGACTAACACGGCGCTGCCCGACTCTTTGAACTGCCGCAGAAGCTCCTGCTTAGGCGCCTCTTTCTGAACCAGAATCTTTAAAGGGAGATCGTCACGCTCGGCGTAGTAGCGCAAATGTTTACCGATCGTCTCCATGGCGCGAAGCGTCGTGCACAAAACAAACGCTCTGCCTTGATTCTCTTTGATAAACGGCCAGATTTTTGCGGCGACTTTATCCGGAAAATCCTGCACACCCGGCTGAGGAATGTCATCCGGGATATATAAGAGCGCCTGACTCTTGTAATCAAAGGGACTGTCCCAATGCTTTGTTTTCGCATCTTCCAGACCCATTTCTTCGACGAAATGATCAAAGTTTCCGTTCATCGAAAGAGTCGCGGATGTCAGCACCCAAGGCTTGCCCTGACTGTCGCGCGCCGAGTTCAGTTTCTCAGAAAAAGAAATCGGAGTCGCGTTGAAGTTCATGGTGCTTTTTCGAAGCGTGAACCAATGAATAATGGGAACTTTACTGTCGGTCTTTTTACTGGAAAAAACGTCCGTCCAGTACTGCAGACTTTCGACAAATTTAGCGGAACGCTCATAACAGGACTCCGCTTCCGCAGATGCGTCTTTGCTCTGCAGAAGAGCGTCTGACAAGTCCGCCATCGATGACAGGAGCCTCTGCATCGGTTCAACGAGTAAACGGGCGTCCGAGAACTTGCTTATCGCGATCGGCTTATCCGTATCTTGCAGGATATTGGTTGAGGTCAGAAGCAAGTCTTTCATGCTTTGATCGACACTCTTGGTCAGCTCTTTCCACTGAACAACGATTTCTCCGGAAAGAGTACCCGCTGCAACCAACACATCTTTCAAAAAAGAGTTGATCTCAGATAACGAAAGCTTCTCCGCGAAAAAATCACTGCAGATGTTCAGAAGCTGGTGCGCTTCGTCAATCACAACCAAATCAAAGTCCGGCAGAAAATCTGTGATCTGATTGTCCTTAAGGGCGATGTCCGAGAGGAACAGATGGTGATTGATCACCAGAATATCGGCTTCCTTGGCTTTTTCTCGGGCCTTCATCACAAAGCAGTCTTCGTAATGTTCGCACTTGTTGCCAAGACAATTATCCGCGGTACTCGTCACTTCCGGCCAAATACCGGAGTCTTCCGGTACGTCGACAATATCGCCTCTTTCTCCGGTTTCGGACTGCTGCGCAAAGCGCTGAATCTTCTGCAGATGCACCACCTCTTCGCGCGATTTGGCGGCATTCTCTTCACAGGCGTGTTCTAAACGAAGTTTGCAGATATAGTTCGCGCGGCCCTTCAAAAGCGCGATACGCGCACCCATGCCGAGCGCTTTTAAAATCGCAGGAATATCCTTGAAATAAAGCTGATCCTGAAGCGTCTTTCCCGCAGTGGAAACCAACACTCGGCCGCTGTGCAGCAGCGCGGGAACAAGATAAGCAAAGGTTTTCCCGGTTCCGGTACCCGCTTCCGCAACCAAACTTTCTCCGGTTTCAAGCGCTTCGGCCACGGAACACGCGTACTCTATCTGAGATTCTCTCGGAACATAATTCTCCGTCGCTTTTGACAGAGGACCGTCCTTAGCGAAAACCGCCTCAACTTGCTTACTAAACTGCCCTTCCATTGAGGCAATACTCCTTTAGATGTTTCTTAGGGATTGAGCTGATTAACCAGTCCCTGAGCTTTCTGCTCTTCACGCAGTTTGAGCTGACGTTCATATTCAGCGGCCTTGGCTTCACGCTTGCGAATATTTTCAATCTTGCGTTTCTCGGCTTCGGCTCGGCGTTTTGCGCGCTCGTCAATACGTTCCTGTTCGGTCTCGGAGGGCGGTGTCGGAGCCTTCTCTTCCTGCTCTGCAACACGTTCCTGATGCTTGATTTGTTTCTGTTCAAAAGCCTCTTCGTTGGCCTTTTCTTCTTCCGCGCTCAGCGTTCTGTCCGGTCGGGCTTCAGCCGGTTTTCTCGAGGACGGTGTTGTTTTTACCGGCTGTTTTTTCTTCGCTTTTGCCCGCTCGGCCGCTTCAGCTTCAATGCGCTCGTTCTTCGCGGCCTGTTTCGCCTCATTTTCTTTGCGTGTCTTTACCGCTTCGTCGGATCGTTCCTTGCGTAAGAAATCGCGCGCAACGAGCCAAACCTGCCTCGCTTCCTGAATATGCGTGTAACGCTCCTCACGAACGCTGTCGAGGCAGTAGGTCACAAAAAAATTCCGGTAGCAGGCCTTTTTTTCGGCTTCGTACCAGTCGTCCCAAAGGTTTTTTTCATGCTCGTAAGCCTGAATGACCTCACGAGCTCTCTGTGCGTTTGTAATCGTATCGGGAGGATAGCGGTCCGCAAATGGTGTGTTGGTCGGATAGTCTGCCGCATGAGCGTTCAGACATAAGCTTCCGAGCAAAAGCAGTAAGTGGGCTATCTTCATCTTCTCTCCGATGGATCCGAATACATTATTTATAAAAATCAACCGATATTGTGCACGAATACAGCTGCTCGGTTGCGTAAAAAAGAGTAAAGACGGCGCAAGCGCCGCCCTTATCTGATTATCAGAAGTTTATCGCTTCTTTATTCACTGCGAGAGCCGCTTCCTTCAGTGCTTCGCTGAAAGAAGGATGCGGTTCACAAATCAGTGAGAGATCTTCGGCAGTCGCTCCGAATGCAAGCGCTTCACAGGCCTGGCCGATCAGCTCTCCGGCCTGAGGTCCGATGATATGAACGCCGAGAATTTCATCGGTCTGAGCGTCCGCAAGCATCTTCACAAAACCCTGAGTTTCTCCGACTGCGCGTGCGCGGCCGTTGGCCATAAAGGGGAACTGCCCGACTTTATACTCTCGTCCCGCTTTCTTCAGTTCGTCTTCCGTTTTACCGACCCAGGCGATTTCCGGTTCGGTGTAAATCACGGAGGGGACGCGCTCCAAATGAACAAACGCTTTACGGCCTGCAATTCTTTCGGCTACCGCAACGCCCTCTTCTTCAGCTTTGTGCGCAAGCATCGGACCTCTCACGAGATCCCCGATTGCCCAGACATTCGGAAGATTGGTACGGCACTCTTCGTCCACTTCGACAAAACCGCGTTCATCGAGTTTTAAGCCGACGACCGGCGCGTCAAGGGAAGCTGTGAACGGCACGCGTCCGATCGAAATAAGAAGGCGTTCCACCCACATCTCGCACTTCTTGCCGTCCTTGTCGGTGTAAGAAACAGAGACGCGTTCGCCATTGTCTTCAATGTGATCGATACGAACACCAAATTCCATGGAAAGCCCCTGCTTCTCAAAGATTTTCTTTGCTTCCTTGGTGACGGAAGAGTCTGCAAACGTCAGCAGATCCGGCATCGCCTCAAGAACTTTGACATCGGCTCCGAACTTCTTCCAAATACTGCCGATTTCCAGTCCGATGACGCCCGCTCCGATAATGCCGAGGGTGGTCGGAACTTTTTTCAGCGCGAGAGCTCCGCTGTTGGAAAGCATGCGGTCTTCATCAAAGGGAACGTTCGGCAGGGCACGAGGCTTGCTTCCGGTTGCAAGAATCACGCTCTTAGCCATGACTTTCGTCTCTGCCGGCGCGTCGACGTTGATCAGATACCCGTCCGCGTCTGCAGTCGCGAAAGATCCTCTGCCGTTAAGGAAGGTGATCTTATTCTTCTTGAAAAGATACAGAATACCGTCATTGGTCTGACGAATAATCTTATCCTTACGGGCCATCATCTTGGCAACATCGATCGCGGGACAATCCACTTCGATTCCGTGCTCACCCGCTTTAAGTTCAATCTCTTCAAAAAGCGCGGCCGTCGCCAACAGCGCTTTAGAAGGAATGCAGCCGACATTGGTGCATGTGCCCCCGGGCGCGGCTTTACCTTCCTTCACCCAGTCATCAATGCAGCAAACGGAGAGTCCGAGCTGCGCGGCTCGGATCGCCGCAACATAGCCGCCGGGACCGGCGCCGATGACAACGACATCAAAAACCTGAACATCTTCTCTCATTGAATTCTCCTACAGATCCAGCAGCAGACGAGCGGGATCTTCAAGCGCGTCGCGCATGGCAACAAGCGCTAATACGGCTTCTTTGCCGTCAATCAGACGATGGTCATAACTCATCGCCAGATAATTCATCGGCCGAATCACGACTTCGCCGTTCTCAGCGACGGGTCTCGGCTTCGTGCCGTGCACACCCAGAATCGCAGACTGCGGCGGATTGATGATCGGCGTTGAGAACAGGGATCCGTACACACCGCCGTTGGAAATCGTGAATGTGCCGCCTGTTAACTCTTCAAGCGTCAGCTTGCCGGACTTGGCGCGTGCAGCAAAGTCGGCGATTTCTCTCTCAATCTGCGCAAAACTCTTCTGATCGGCGTCACGAAGAACCGGCACGACAAGACCTCGCGGGGAACCCACTGCAATGCCGATATCAATGTAGCCGTGATAGATAATATCGCTGTCTTCGATCGAAGCGTTGATAATCGGGAACTGCTTTAACGCGTGTACCGCGGCCTTAACAAAGAAGCTCATAAAGCCGAGCTTGATGCCGTATTTCTTTTCAAAGCTTTCTTTGTACTTCGCTCTCAGCGCCATCACCGGCGCCATGTTCACTTCATTGAATGTCGTCAGAATGGCACAGTCGGACTGAGACTGAACAAGGCGTTCTGCAACGCGAACACGCAGACGGGACATCGGCACGCGCTGTTCAGGACGATCGCCGAACGCGGGAGAAAGTTCTGCGCGGGGTGCGGCTGCGGGTTTTGCTGCCGGCTTAACTTCCGGTTTTGCAGCCGGAGCGGGTGTCTTCAGCATTGAAAGCACATCCTGCTTTGTGATTCTTCCGCCCAAACCGGTTCCCGCGACTGCCGCCGCATCAATACCGCTGTTGGCCATCAGTTTCTCAGCCGCGGGCATCACGGTCGGCGCCTTCGGGGCTGCCGCAGTCTGCGCTGCGGGCCGAACGGGAGCGGCCTCCTCGGCCTTCGGTGCCTCCTCCTTGGGAGCGGATGCGACAGCCTCGGTATCAACCGTCGCAATCAGCTGATCACTCAATACGGAAGCACCGTTGGGCCGCTCGATACTTGAGAGCACTCCGTCAGCCGGAGAGGGAATTTCTAAAACGATTTTGTCGGTTTCGATCTCGATAAGAATTTCATCGGCCTTCACCGGCTCGCCAACCTTCTTTTTCCATTCAATCAGGCTCGCCTCGGAAACGGACTCCGACAGTTCGGGAACTTTAACTTCAACAATTGACATTTTTTTTACTCCGAATTCTTTACTGTTCTCTGTACAAACTACTTCGTCTGGATAAAACCTTTCAGGCGGCCAAAGGCATTCTCAAGAAGCTCTTTAAGCTGCTCGGCATGTTTGCCGGCATAGCCGACCGCCGGAGACGACGAAGCGGGACGTCCTGCGTATCCGAGTCTGGCTCCCGGAACCATTTCTTCCAGCAGATGATGCTGGACATAGAACCATGCGCCCTGATTCTGAGGCTCGTCCTGACACCAGACCACTTCAGAAGCAAACGGATAGCGCTTAAGCTCATCTCCGAGTGTCTTGTGCGGGAACGGATAAAGCTGTTCGATACGAATCACCGCGACATTGTCGATCTGATGATCGGCGCGATATTTAATCAGGTCGTAATAAACCTTGCCGGTACAGATTAAAACGCGGCGAACGTTATCAGGCTCAATCGGTTCGGATTCACCGATCACCATCTTGAAGCTTCCTTCGGCAAGCTCGGAGAGCTCGCTTGTCGCAAGTTTGTTTCTCAATAAGCTCTTCGGAGAGAAAACGATCAGAGGTTTGCGAACAGAACCCACCATTTGGCGGCGAAGCAGATGGAAAATCTGCGCGGCCGTTGTCGGCTGACAGATCAGCATATTGGTATCGGCGGCAAGCTGCAGATAGCGCTCCACGCGGGCTGAAGAATGTTCCGGGCCCTGACCTTCGTAACCGTGAGGAAGCAGCATGGTCAGTCCGCTCTTGCGGCCCCATTTCGCTTCGCCGGAACTGATGAACTGGTCGATCACGACCTGAGCGCCGTTTGCGAAATCGCCGAACTGCGCTTCCCAAATCGTCAGGCACTTCGGAGAAGAGCTCGCGTAGCCGTATTCAAACGCCAGAACAGATTCTTCCGACAGCACTGAGTCGATAACGGTAAATTTCGCCTGATGCTCAGAGAGGTGCTCAAGCGGGACCCAGATACCGGAATCCCAGCGATCGCGGTTCTGATCGTGCCAAACCGCATGACGATGACTGAATGTGCCGCGGCCGGAATCTTCACCCGAAATACGAACGGAATAGCCGCTCACGAGAAGCGTCGCAAAGGCGAGGTGTTCGGCAAGCCCCCAGTCCACACGCAGTGCACCGTCCTTCATCTGACGACGATCTCCGATGACTTTCTGCAGCAGCGGATGCAGTTTGAATCCTTCCGGAATTGTTGTGATGATGTCTGCAAGACGCTTCAGTTCATCAACCGGCACTCCGGTACGGACTTCTTCGCTCCAAAGCCCGTTAAAGCTTGACCAATCCACCGCATAAGGATTCTTAGAGGTAATGAGCGGCATTTCTCTCGGCGTTCTACCCTCTTCCAAATTCTTACGGAACTGAGCAACAAGCTCTTTGGCTTCTTCCTGAGAAACCACGCCCTGAAGCGCTAGTTTGTCGGCATAAACCTGACGCGTGCCCGGATGAACATTGATCTTCTTGTACATCAGAGGCTGTGTTAGGCTCGGAGTATCCTGTTCGTTGTGTCCGAGGCGGCGGAAGCAGACGATATCCACGACCACGTCGCGGTTAAAGCTCTTGCGGAATTCCATAGCAAGACGCGTCGCGTAGGCCACTGCTTCCGGGTCGTCACCATTCACATGAAGGACCGGCGCCTCAATCAGTTTTGCCGGATCCGTACAGTAAGTCATCGAACCCTTATCGCGCGGGTCCGACGTTGTGAAGCCGATCTGATTGTTAATGACGATATGCATCGTGCCGCCCGTGCCGTAACCGCGGGTATCGGCTAAATTGAGCGTTTCCATAACCACGCCCTGACCGGCGAACGCGGCGTCACCATGAACCATAACACCCATCACTCGGCGTCCCTTCGGATCATCTCGTCTGTCCTGACGGGCGCGCACACTGCCGACGACCACCGGATCAACAATTTCCAAGTGTGAGGGATTGAACGCAAGTGCTAAATGAATCGGGCCGGCCGCAGTGACAACATCGCTCGAGAAGCCGTTGTGATACTTAACGTCACCGGCTGGTAAATCCTTGCTCTTATATTTGCCCTCAAACTCTGCAAAGAGTTCGCTCGGAGATTTACCAAGCGTATTGACCAGAACATTCAGACGTCCGCGATGGGCCATACCGATGACCATTTCTTCGATGCCCTGTTCGGCACCCGCTTCTACAACTTCGTCGATAGAAACGATAAAGCTTTCGCCGCCCTCGAGAGAGAAGCGCTTCTGACCGACATATTTAGTATGCAGATAGCGCTCCAAACCTTCGGCCGCCGTGAGGCGCTGAAGGATGCGTTTTTTGGCTGCGTTGTCGTAGGAAGGAACCGAACGGTTCGGTTCTAGTTTCTGCTGCCACCAGCGCTTAATCACCGGATCGCTGATGTACATAAATTCAATGCCGAGGTCTCCGCAGTATGTCTGGCGCAATGCCGCGATCAGATCACGAAGCGTCATCTTATCGGCGCCGAAGTACGTATTTGCGGCGGAGAAGACGGTGTCCATATCCGCGTCGGAGAGTCCGTAGAAAGACGGCTCAAGTTCCGGAATCTTAGGACGTTCTCTGCGGTGCAAAGGGTCAAGATTTGCCCATCGGGCGCCGAGGAATCGGTATGCACCGATGATGGACTGAACGGCAACCTGTTTTCTTGCGATTTCGAGATCACCTTCGCTGACCGGGCAGCTGACGCCTCTTGGCTGCATAGCACGCTGAGCGAATGCCTCAATGATCGGAGCGTGCGGCACATCAGGTGTTTCCACGCGTCCGTCGGAAGCCGGAGTCTGCTGAAGGCGGTCAAAGAATTGGCGCCATTTCTCATCGATGGAAGCAGGATCTTCGAGATACTGCTCGTAGAGGTCTTCGACATAAGGAGCGTTGCTGCCGAAGAGGTAAGAAGTCTGAATTAATTCTTTTATCACAATTTCACCTTGGACAAATTTCTTGCCGCGTTAGGGTTCGTCGGTCGTGAGCGGACCTACAGACGCCTCGGGTTTCCCGAGAGTCTTCGTGTTTAAGAGGCAACACAAACTTAAATTATAGGTTTCTTTATGTTTACAGAGAAGAAAAAATGCGTGCCGATTCAGCAAAAAAATGCTGGGTAAGCAGAAAAATCAGCCCGAGGTTCCGGAGAGCCTCGGGCTGCTGCGATTTGACCTATTCGGTCAGATTAGTTTGCTGCTTTAGCGGCGTTAGCGCCTGCAATTCTTCCGAATGTCACGATATCCGCAACGGCGTTGCCGCCAACACGGTTACCGCCATGTACGCCGCCTGTGACTTCACCCGCTGCGAACAGTCCGGGAATCGGTTTTGCGGTTACGCCAATGACTTCCGCATTCTTATTGATTCTTACACCGCCCATCGTATGATGGATCGCCGGAGTAATCTGGAACGCGTACATCGGCCAGACATTGTTTGCCGCGATCATTTCAGGACGATCAAAGGCGGTATCTTTTTTCGTCTTGTAAGCTTCATCGTACTGCGCCATTGCGGCTTTCAGATTGGCTTCGGGAACACCCATCGCTTTAGCGAGTTCGGATACGTTATTTCCGGAAACTGCAAGTTTCTGGGCCACATAGCCGGCGGCCAGTTTGTTGGACTTGACGAGTTTGTCGTCAATCAGAAGCCATGCTTTTCCGGTAGGCTGCGCGAGCACGGCGGCGGCAACGACGTCACGGGGGAGAAGTTCGTTGACAAATCGTTTGCCTTCCTGATTGATCAGGTAACCGCCTCTGGCACGCATAGATTCTGAAATCAGGATACCTTTAACCGGAATAACGGTCGGATGAGCCTGAATTTCACGGAGATCGACAAAAGTAGAACCAACGCCCTTTGCCAACTCCAAACCCTCACCAAGAGCGCCCGGCTGATTTGTGGTCGCAAAGCCTTTGTATTCCGGTCTCAGAGAAGAAATCAGTTTGGCGTTTGCGCCAAATCCGCCGGTCGCAAGAACGACAGCTTTTGCGTCAATCGTGTATTCCTTTTTGTCTTTGCCTTCAACTTTGACGCCGACCACCTTACCGTCTTTTTCAATCAGCTGCGTGACTTTGCTGGAGGGACGAATCTGTACCGACGGAAGTTTTGATGCGGTGCTATACAGAGCTTTTACCACTGCCGCGCCAACCGGAGCTCCGTCACAGGGGCCGTGTCCGCGCGCTCTGGTCTGACCGCCGCCGCGGCCCATACGATGGCAGAACGGAGCGCCTAAAGACAGAAGCCACTGTTCGGCGTCCTTGGCGTTCTCAGCTAAAGTCAGGGTCAGTTCGGGATTGTTCAGATAATGGCCGCTCTTCTGAGCGTCTAAGCTCATAATCTGAGCTGAATCGTTTGTAATTCCGTGCTCAAGCTGCTGGAGCGTGCCTGCGGCATTCATACCGCCTTCGGCTCTGAGCGTGTTGCCGCCGATAATCGGCATTTTTTCGAGCACGATGACATTCTTACCGGCTTGAGCTGCTGTAACAGCCGCAGAGAGGCCGGCGCCGCCGGAACCCACCACGACGACATCCGCCTCTTCGGCGCTGACAGCAGTCATACCGAGACCGAGTGCACAAATAACCGCTAAAGATAATTTATTCATTGCCTTTCTCCTGAGATCAGATTAGTTGCAAAACGATGTTCGATGAAAGGAGTATCCGGTAAATCGGTACTTAAGTAGGAAGACAAAAATCAAATGTTCTTCAATTTTTTTCGTCAATGTGCGACAAAAGACGCGTAATGTCGGAGACCGACTGAAGTTTCAGCTTTCTCGAGGCGTTCTGCCGATGTACTTCCACGGTTCTCTCAGACAGCGACAGCCTCTCGGCAATTTCCTTATTGATCAGACCGGACGCCACAAGACGAATCACCTGTTTCTCCCGGTTGGTCAGCGTTTCAAACCGTTTAATCTCATCGGTTGATTCAATCGTCCAGCCTCGGTGACTTTCATCCCACTTCACCGCCTTGGCAACCGCTTCCAAAAGTCTTGACTCATTAAGCGGCTTCTGAATAAAGTCCACCGCGCCGTCCTTCATGGCCTGCACCGCCATGTCCAAGTCCCCGTGCCCGGTCAGAAAAATAACAGGAGTCGCGTATCCGCGAGAACGCATTTCTTCCAGCACTTCAAGACCGCTCATCCCGGGCATCGCTACGTCTAAAATCACGCAGCCGAGCACGGACGGGCTGTCGCCGACGAGGAAGTCTCTCCCGCCTGAATAACACTCTACGCACCAACCATCCGTTTCCAGAAGAAACTTCAGAGCACCGGAGAACGATGTGTCATCATCAACGATTCGTATGAGCGTTTTCTGCAGCCTTTTTTCCATGATTCGCCTCATGAAGCGGCAAAGTGATTAAAACACTAAGACCGCCGACGTTATTTCGACTAAAAGAGATCTTTCCGCCGTGGTTTTCAACTATTCCGCGAACAATCTGCAGTCCGAGCCCTAACCCGGTGGATTTGTCAGACTGTGCCGGTTCATTGAAAAGACTCAGCTTTTCTTCCGATAAATTTCCATTGTCACAGATCCTTAGCTCTGCGCGCTTTGCATCTTCAAAGATACTGACGGTAATCTTCGGGTGCTTGATATTCTGTCTGGTGAGCGCCTCGGACGCGTTTCTCAGCAGGTTGACAATACAAAGTTCTATTTCCAAGGCATTGACGTCTACTATCGCCCTACTGTTAAAGCGTGTCACAATCCCGGACTCTGAGCCTGTCTGTCGATTAAATTCACGAATAGACTTTGCCGCGAGCTCACTCAGCGCCAATGTCTGTCTTCCGCTGTCCCGACCTTTAGCGTATTGTCTTACCCGATCGACAATTGCGGATGCCATATCCGCGTCTGCACGCATCTCTTCAAGTACCTCCTTCATCTTCGCTTCCGTGAGCGTGCCGGCTTCAGAGGCGCGCTGAAGCGCTCTGGCGTATAACTTAATACTCGCTAAAGGCTGATTCAGTTCATGCGCGATCAGTCCGGAGACCTGACCGACAACCCCGGCTCTCTGCATTCTTAAAAGTCTTTCGTTAGCAGCTTTTGCCTCTTGAAACGTCTTATTCTCCCGCTCAAGAGAGACTCTGAGCTGTCGAGTCCGCCGCTCTACAAGTTTGGAGACTAAGTACGTGTAAGTGAGCAAAAGAAGAAGCATTGCGCCGGCGCCTAACAAGACGTACTTGTATTCGTGAAGCATCCGCCCAAACCAAAGCCTGCTGAATCGTTGGTAAGCACCGAGATTCAGCGCGCGAAGGAGCGTATCAAGTTCAGTGTAGTCGTTCGCGACCGACCAATGAATCCCAAGCGCGGTCGGTTTCTGATGAATAAGCGCGGCTGTTACCGCCGAAACATAAGCCGCCGGAAGATTCGGGCTTGAACCAATACTCCAATTAGGATACAGCGCAGTCGAATGCAGGCAGATATGTTCGTCTTCCGGCTGAAGGTTAATAAATTTCAATCGAGTCGGATCCACAACTTTTCGATTGACGGCATCTTCCAAATAACAAACTCTAAGAATGCCGACATCTGCTTTTCCTGTCAGCACATCTTCGATGATCTTGTCTCGGTCAAGCCCGTAAAAAGAGGTCCCGGAAAAGAACTGCTGAGGGTTGTAGCCGGCTTTAGCCACTTCGCCCATCGCCGCAAGATACATTCCGAACGCAGTCACTCTGCCGGCCGCCGCCTTTTTTCCTTTTAAATCGTCAATCGTGTTCAAGTCCTTTCGATCGGCATTCACGATGATGAGCGAACCTTCGCTTTTATTCGGATCTTTGGAAAACGGCGATGAGGCGGTCACCATGTCGCGCAGCCCGATATCCTGAAACCGGCGAACCGTGCTGCTCGTTGCGAGATAAAAATCCGCCGTCTTCTTCTCCATCATCTCTTCGATTTCCGGAAGCTCGGCGTATTTCACTTCCAGCCTGCGCGGGTATACATTCCGACGAATGGTTTCAATCGTTTTGTTAACGAATGCCTGATTCAGCAGCGGATTAACTGCAGAATTAATAACGAACACAAGCGGCGGATGCGCTTTTACTTCGGCAAAAGCAACCGGCGCACACAAAAGCTCGACAGCGATCAGAGAAATCAGGATAAAAGGCTTCATGAGGAAATTCTATCGAACATACGAATGAAACTAAATCCGCGGTATCCGCCTAAAAAGCGTTCTCCTCAAACCCAGCTGATAAAATAATTAGGTTGTGTTCAATTAAATCTTTATAGAACTAAGGAGATACTCCAAATGAAAAAACCAATTAAGGTCGCCGTCACAGGAGCTGCGGGCCAGATCGGATATTCGCTACTCTTCCGTATTTGCTCAGGCGACATGCTCGGAAAGGATCAGCCTATCGATCTTATGCTGCTCGAACGCAACAACGAAGCTTCCATGGCCGCCTCCCGCGGAGTCATCATGGAATTGGACGACTGTGCTTTCCCGCTCCTTAACAGCGTCAGCTCCTCCTGCTGCGCTAAAGAGTGCTTCGCCGATGCTCAGATCGCATTGCTCGTCGGCGCCCGTCCTCGTTCCGCCGACATGCAGCGCTCCGATCTGCTTGCCGCCAACGCTCAGATTTTCGTTGAACAGGGCCGCGCCATGAACGAAGTCGCTGACCCCAACATTAAGGTTCTCGTCGTCGGCAACCCCTGCAACACCAACGCTTATATTGCCCGCCGCTGCGCTCCGAATCTGAATCCGCGCAACTTCACAGCAATGATGCGCTTGGACCAGAACCGCACTTTCTCTCAAATTGCACACAAGCTGGACTGCAAAGTCACCGATATTGAAAAGCTTCCTGTATGGGGCAATCACGGCGGCACAATGTTCCCTGACCTTACCAACGCCACGGTTCGCGGCGAAGCGGTCATGAACCTCATCGACCAGACTTGGTACACAGAAGATTTAATCCCGACTGTCGCTTCCCGCGGAAGCGCAATTATTAAAGCACGCGGCCACTCTTCCGCCGCTTCTGCCGCGAACGCGGCGATCGACCATGTCCGTGACTGGGTCAACGGCTCCAACGGCCGCTGGGTCACAATGGCTGTTCCTTCTGACGGCTCTTACGGCGTTCCTGAAGGTCTCACCTTCGGCTTCCCGGTCGTCTGCAAAGACGGTGACTATGAAATCGTTAAAGGTCTTGAACTTTCCGACTTCCAGAAAGAAAGAATCGCTAAGAATGTCAAAGCACTGACCGAAGAAAGAGAAATCGTCGATCAGATCATTGCACAGGCCTAACCGACTCTGATATCGGGCCGCGAAAGCGGCCCTTTCCTTTTATGCAGACCGTAATCTTTGATACCAATCTCCTGCTTGATTTCTTTGTTTTCCGCGATAAAACAACCGCTCCGCTTTGGGAGGCTGCCTGCGCGGGACAATTCCGAACCGTCACAACACAGGAGGCGATTGATGAGTTCAGAGATGTACTGACCAGACCGGCTTTTAATCTGACGCAAAAGGCTCAGGAAGAAGCGCTTAAAGACTTTTTATCCGTCGCAGAAAACGTGGCAGTCACAACTGAAGCACAGGCACGGTGCAGAGACCCTTTGGATCAGAAATTCATCGATCTCGCAGTGAGCGAGGCGCCTGCCGTTCTCATCACCAAAGATAAATTGGTGCTTCGCTGCGCGAAAAGAATAAAAAAGACCGGCTCAGTGATTTGCTCACCAAGCACGGCCTTACTGAATCCCGATCTCGTTAAAACGCCGCAGCCGTCTCCGCTTTCTGATTCAGTTCAGCGTTAAACGCCTCAATCATCTCCACACACGTCTTGTAGTTGGCATTCAGTTCAAGCCCGTCACGGCTCGGGAATTTGCCGCGCGGAAGAATTCTGGCCAAACGCTCATCAAAGAGTTTTGTGCGAATCCAGCGCTGGTTGGCGAGAACCTGCTGAACTCCGTCCGGATCGTTGCAGATCAGGATCATGTCGCATCCGGCAGCAAACGCCGCGTCACTGCGGGCGGTAATCTCACCGATCTCCGCCGCGCCCTTCATGCTCAGGTCGTCACTGAAAATCAAACCTGTGAATCCAAGTCTTGTCCGAAGCTCTTCCTGAAGCCATTTCTTAGAAAAGCCTGCAGGAGCGGAATCGACCTGAGAATAGGTCACGTGCGCGGGCATCACTGATGTCAGGAGTACGCCCAGAGATTTATACGGAACTTCATCATTGCTGCGAATATCCGATAAGGGCCTGTCATCCACCGGAAGCTCAACATGAGAATCCGCAGACGCATAGCCGTGTCCCGGGAAATGCTTGCCGCAGCAGGCCATTCCGGCCTGGGACATTCCGCCGATCAGCGCGGTCGCAAGAATGCTCACAACTCTCGGATTGCGATGGAATGAACGCGTGCCGATAACCGCGCTCTGACCGTAGTCCAAGTCCAGACAGGGCGCAAAGGTGAAATCCACACCGCAGGCACGAAGTTCAGCAGCCATAACCAAACCGCAGGCTGCCGCCAGACTATGTGCGCGCTGCGGCTCTTTATCATAAAGCCGACCAAGTGAATTCATCGAAGGAATGCGGGTAAAACCCTCACGGAATCTCTGAATTCTGCCGCCTTCATGGTCCACGCCGATAATCAGCGGGGGATTGCGCAGCGCGTGAATGTCATGCGTCAGATTGTGCAGCTGATCGATATTCTCGAAATTGCGTGTGAACAAAATCACCATGCCGACCATCGGATGCTGAAGAAGCTTGATTTCTTCATCCGTCAGTTCCGTTCCGGCAATATCAACCACCAAGGGTCCAAGCGGACGATCTACTTTTTCCATTAATCTTTCCTTTCGCAAATCACTACGGCGATCGCCGTAGTTTCACAATCGCTCAGCGAGATGTGAAACCGCATCGCGCGGCTTTCTATTTCCTCGGCAAGCGCGCCTCCAAACTTCAGGTACGGCGCCCCGAGCTCATTGTTCAGCACACTGATATCGCCAAAATTGACGCTTCCTCTGAAACCGGTGCCCATCGCCTTTGAAAACGCTTCCTTCGCCGCCCAGCGGGAGGCTAGGTAGCGCAGACCTCGGACACGCGATAGCGAATTTCTATGATCATATACAACCCGCTCGTCTTCAGACAACACCGTACGGGCAAAATTAGGCTGTCTTGTGCAGGCTTTCTCTATTCGGGCGATTTCTACGATATCGCAGCCCAAGCCGCCGATCATTTGTCCTCTCCGCTGCCGCTGTACTTACCCCAGCGATTATCCTCCGGAAAACTCGGAAGACTCATCACGCCGAATGAAACCGCGGTGAGCGCGCCTAACGGCGCCCAAATAAACCAGTTGTAGCTCTGCATCATCGCGAATTCCGCAAGGCAGTAAAAGATCAGAATCTGCGGCATCCATGCCCACAGCGCGGATTTGTTGGCGTCGTGAAGACGACGCACCGAAATCGCTGCGGACGGTACCGCAATGTAAAGCCAGCCGCAGATCAGAAGTCCGAGAAATACTAAAACCGTATCTGTCGCGGTATCGCTGATCCACATCAGGACGGCTAAATAAAGTACGGTAAAAATCCAAAAGCGATAAAAACGAGCTCTGCCCGTGCGCCCTCCGAAATCGGTATAGCCGATCGTCATATCAAGATAAAGATCTCGAATCACAGGCGGCATTTTGTCGACGTAGGAAGCCAGTTCAAAAGGATTTTTTCCGGGTGTCGGATTTTTCATAACTGCTAAATCTTTTTAAGTTCATTAAGGATCCGCCGGGTGTTCAGCGGAATTTCCTCGAGATAATAACCGATAAGGTCACGGGTTAACATTCGGGCTTCCCTCTCCTGCTCTCCGGGCTGCAGAGTTCTGGAAATCAGCGCGCTCAGCGTATCGGAAGAGACTCCGGCGTTTTCCAAAGCGGTGTTGTCCGAAGCGATCAGATCCCCCACCACAAAGCGATATCTCGATGCCGGAAAGGGACCCTCAGGCAGGCCGTAACCAAGTGCGTTCAGAAAATCAAGCTCAAAGTAGCGCAGCGTCACAAGCGGCTCTTCGCCCGAAGCGAGTTTCTTCAGTGTCTCGTAGTAGGATTTAAACAGCACCTGCTCCGGAACTCCTCTGGGCAAAAGCCGCACCAGAAGCTCATTGATATAAAACGCCGACATCAGAAACTTTTCTCCGAGGGGAATCGTGCCGTACCATTCCGCACGAATCAGATTCTTAATCTCGCCTTTGCCGGAGTAAGAAATCGCAAGCGGACAAAAGGGATTTAACAAACCCCTGTATTGGGACATCGGGCGCTTTGCGCCTCTTGCAACAAGCGACATGCGGCCGAAATCGCGCGTAAAAAACTCCACGATCAGACTGGTCTCCTTCCAGGGATACGTGTGCAGCACAAAAGCGGGCTGCCCGTTGACGCGAAAGTCCGAACGAGCTTTTTCTGCCATTTAAAACAATATCCTTTCATCAGTGGTCCGACTATTTTAGCGGCTGCAGACGGCACGGCTCAAATCGAGAACTCTCTGTTACGCATATGCATCTCTCACCTCTGTCAACGGTTTCCGGGGATCAGAAACATTTAGTCACGGACTTTATAAGGGTAACCTCTAATTCATCGTATATATTAGATATAAATACCTGTAGTTAAGTGCTTTTACTAATTACAAATACGTTATTTGGTTTTTAGGAGCGGAACAATGAAAAAACCTTTTTACAAGGTCCTTTATGTACAGGTGCTTGCTGCTATCGCTCTCGGCGTCCTGCTAGGCTTCTTTTGGCCGGAACTTGGTGCGAAGATGAAGCCGCTTGGAGACGGCTTCATCAAGCTAATTAAAATGCTCATCGCTCCGGTCATTTTCTGCACTGTCGTCACCGGCATCGCCGGTATGGAAAACATGAAGAAAGTCGGCAAGGTCGGAGGCTTAGCTCTTCTCTACTTCGAGGCGGTGACGACGCTCGCACTGATCATCGGTCTTCTCATGGTGAATCTCTTTCAGCCGGGAAGCGGCATGCATGTGGACCCGTCCACACTCGACATGAGTTCGGTATCAATGTACGCGGCCTCAGAAAAGCCGCAGTCAACACTTGATTTCATATTTCACATTATTCCGTCTACCGTTGTCGGCGCCTTTGCCGAAGGAGAAATCCTCCAGGTTTTATTCTTCTCGGTCATCTTCGGGTTCGCTCTGCAGCATCTGGGCGGCGTTAACCATCCGGTCTACAGTCTGATTAAGAAAGGATCCGACATCCTTTTCACCATGATCGGATGGATCATGAAAGTCGCTCCGATCGGTGCATTCGGCGCTATGGCGTTTACCATCGGCAAATATGGTATTCATACACTGATCCCGCTCGGTAAACTGATGTTGGTTTTTTACGCCACCTGTCTGTTTTTCATTATCTTTATTCTCGGCGCGATCTGTCGAAGCTGTGGGTTTTCTCTTTTTAAATATCTTGCCTACATTAAAGAGGAACTTTTAATTGTGCTCGGCACGTCTTCATCCGAGGCGGTTCTTCCGCAGATGATGAAGAAAATGGAACAAGCTGGCGTCAGTAAATCCGTAAGCGGCCTTGTCATTCCGACCGGTTACTCGTTCAACCTTGACGGTACAGCGATCTATCTGACAATTGCCGCAGTCTTTATCGCACAGGCCTGCGATATTCAAATGACGCTCAGCCAGCAGATCACGCTGCTTCTGGTGCTCCTTCTGACAAGTAAAGGAGCAGCCGGTGTCTCGGGTTCCGGCTTCATCGTACTTGCAGCAACATTGAGCGCAGTCGGTGATGTCCCAGTCGCCGGACTTGCGCTTATCCTTGGCGTAGATCGTTTCATGAGCGAAGCACGTTCCATCACCAACATGATCGGAAACGGCATCGCCTGTGTCGTCGTCGGCCGCTGCGTAGGTGAGCTGGATAAAGCGCGGCTCACCAAGATGCTTACCGCCAAACGCGACATCATCGCGGATCTGGAAGCCGACCTCGGGAAAGTCGAAGAGAAATTAGGGGGCGAGCTCACTTCCGCTGTTAACGAAACAGCCCTGCTGCCCGCAAAAGGCCTAAACGATTAGAGTCGGTATTCGGAAATTTTCCCTTCACACGGGTATCCTGCGCTAATCCACAGAATACCCGAAGTCACGTCCATCACCATGGCGTAAACCGTGCAGTAGCGCTCTCCGCTCTGGCGAGGATCTTCGTGATAACAAACGGATTCCGGATAAAGTTCATGATCGCTCAGCAGTCGGAAAAGTCCTTTCATGCCGATCGGTCCCTTCATCTTGGAGAGCTGTCTCTGCACCCCGTTCAGCCGCGTATAGGTTGAGGAAATAAAACTCTTGGAAACGTCTTTAGGCGCAATCAGAGCGGACAGATAATGATTGGTGTGAACGAGCGCCTCGCCTTTACTCATGATCACATCAAATGCGTCCGGAGAAAATTCAACCTGCATCTCATAATTGCTGCGCGAAGCGATATTAAAGACTCCGGAACCAGCCCTAGGAACAGCCGAAACCGCCTTTAGAGCTTCTGTCGGCAGGCTTGAATTCAGAATATTGCGCATCATCAGATGCAGCGGCATGCCGATTTTGCCTTTGCCGACGGAAGCGGCATTGAGACAGACGCCAAGACCCTCGGAATTCAGCCCCTTGCCTCCGACCAAACCGGCCTCGCAGACCATCAGAATCTCAGGGCGGCCTTCCTGCTCCACTTTCAGAATCACGGAGTTGGATCTTGCCTTTGCAAGCCAGTCCCAGGTTTGCCCCATGAACACATTGCCGCCTTCACCTAATTCAGCCGGAACCATAATGCAGGTACATGCGTCCGAGTTTGCAAACAAAACTTCGCTTCGGCAATTCAGCGTGAGAATGTCTTCAAAAGATTTTCCGCTTCCCTGTGCGATTCCCTTCATTTCCTCAATGGACTCAGGACTGTACTTTTGAATGACCGGTAAAAATTTTGCCGCCAGCGACTTCGCTTTCTCCCAGTCAATGCCTGCGGATGACTGAAAGACCGATGCATAAAACTTAATGTTTCTGTCTATCTGCTCAGCGGCACTTTGACCGTACGTGACGCCCCTTTGCTGCGCGGAACCTTTCAATTCGATAAAAGGATAGAAGGGCTGCTTTTCAATTTCAGGCGAATGAATGTTAGGGACCGACAGCTCCGAGGCGACTTTCGCCTGCGCAGCAAAACCACAGAAAGCGCTGCTGACAAGCGCGGCGATAAATTTTCTTCGGATGATCATTTGTTCAAGTATTTGTAAGTTCGATCTTGGAATTATGACCGTTTATTGCTTGAAATACCCGCCCGTCCGTAGATATTTTTAGCATACAAAAAAAAATCGGGACTCGACGTCCCGATTTATTTTGTTTGCAAGACTTTTACTTAGTCAGGAGTCTTGTCAGTTTGGTGATGCAGTCACGGCGCCAGAAGAGATGGTTCTTGCGCACAGGCTCTCCGCCGAGGCTTTCGCAGTAAAGGTCCAAAGCTTTTTCAAGCGATTTCTTTGCTTCCGGGCCTTCAACTCCGAGAAGCTTGTTGATACGGTTGACCGCAATGACAGTCTTGTCATTGCTCTTGGTACCCGAGCCGTATGCAATCCATCTTGCAGGGATGAAATGCATCGCATCGTCCCAAATATACACAGCGAAATACTCGCCTCTCTTGACAATGTCCAGACGATCCTTCTTGCTGAGTTTTTCAAATGCGCGAATGTTCTTAACCAGAGCTTTACGGCTGTCTGCGAGGTTCTTCTGATAACGGACGTTCTCACGTTCGAGAGTGTATTGCTTATTCAATTTACGCCTCCGTATCTGACGATATATCTGTAATCCGTGCATCCTAACGAACTTACACGATAATAAGTAATTACCCTGACCTTTTTGAGCACCTTTCCCGTTTTTCAGGCATAAGAAAAACCTCCGAACCCAATCTTGAGTCGGAGGCTTAATGTCCTAAAAAGCTTACAGATTACTGACCATAGCCGAGAGACTTGAGAACACCGGCATCGTCGCCCCAGCCCTTGCGAACTCGAACCCAGACTTCCAGATAAACTTTCTTGCCAAGCATTTCTTCAATATCTTCGCGCGCCAGTCTGGAAATTTCACGAAGTTTCGCGCCTTTTTCGCCGATCACGATGCCTTTATGGCTTTCGCGGTTAACGATCAGTGTCGCAAAGATTCGCG
Source organism: Parasutterella sp. St.1A3 (assembly GCF_059728705.1). Taxonomy (NCBI): domain Bacteria; kingdom Pseudomonadati; phylum Pseudomonadota; class Betaproteobacteria; order Burkholderiales; family Sutterellaceae; genus Parasutterella; species Parasutterella sp. St.1A3. The sequence goes on from NZ_BAAGFK010000001.1 coordinate 1,811,382, forward strand.
CAAGCTTGTCGGTTTCTTCCCACTTATCGATCATGACGGCGACACCGTACGGCAGCTCATCGCCCAAGAGGCGGAAAGCCTTCTCACGAATAATTTCCGCAGCCAGGAAGCGCGGAGATTTATCCGTATAAATGTCGTCTTCAAACAGTTTGTCGCCTTCCGGAAGGAACTTTCTGATCACTTCAAGAAGTACCTTGAGCTGACGACCCTTCTCTGCGCTCACAGGGACGACTTCGGCAAACGGGAACTTCTGCATCGACTCGGTAATGAGAGGAAGCATCGCCTCGCTTTCCTTAACTTCATCGGTCTTGTTGATCGCAAGAATGACATTCTTTGCTTCTTTTGAAAGAAGCGAGAGAACCGTCAGGTCTTCGGGACGCCAGCCGGTCGCTTCAATGACGAGAACCACCGCATCAACGTCCGCAAGGCTCGATTTAACTGACTGATTCATTCTGGACAAAAGTTCAGAAGAATGTTTCGTTTGGAAACCCGGTGTGTCCACAAAGATATACTGGGTGTCGTCGGTGGTTAATACACCCATGATGCGGTCTCGTGTGGTCTGCGGTTTCTTGCTCGTGATGCTGACCTTCTCGCCGACAAGTGCGTTGATCAGAGTGCTCTTGCCGACGTTCGGACGGCCGATCACGGCAACATATCCGCTGCGGAATTCTTTAGTTTCTTCTGTAACTGTGTTTTCTGTCATAACTTAGCCTTTCAATTTCTTAACGGCTTCGCTGTCCAGAGCTTTCTGCGCGGCTTCCTGTTCCGCCTGTCTGCGGGAACGGCCGACGCCTTGAAGGTTAATGTCCAGTTTTGGAACGCTCACGCTCACCAGGAACTCCTGATCGTGCGGCAGTCCGCGAACCTCCAGTACTTCATACACCGGCAGACCGTAATGATGGCCCTGCAGTACTTCCTGCAGGCGGGTCTTCGGGTCTTTGCCCAGCGTATCCGGCGTCAGCTTGCTCAGCATCGGCTCATATAAGCGAATGATGACAGTTTGCGCCGATTCGAAGCCGGAGTCGGTGAAAACCGCCCCAAATATGGCTTCTACTGCATCCGCAATGGTTGACGGACGACGATTTCCTCCGGTATGCAGCTCACCCTCGCCAACGCGAAGGAATTCGGAAATACCGATGCGTTCTGCGATTTCCGCAAGGGCGGACTGTTTGACAAGGTTGCTGCGAACGCGTGAAAGAGAACCCTCGTCAAAATGCTTGTCCTTCAAAAATAAGGCGTTGCCGATGACGCAGTTCAGCACGGAGTCTCCGAGAAACTCCAAACGCTCGTTGTTTTCCGAAGAAAAAGAGCGGTGTGTCATCGCGCGCTTCAAAAGCGATTCGTTTTTGAACTTATAACCGATTCTATTTTCAAGTTCACTGAGAGGCAGCATATTTGCTCCTAGTCAAAGAAACCGATGCGGCTCGGCTTCGAAAGATTCATCCAAATCATATTGGCCCGTCCGACTAAATTTTTCTCCGGCACAAAACCCCAGTAGCGGCTGTCTTCGGAGTTGTCGCGGTTATCACCAAGGACGAAATATGTGTCCTTGGGCACGGTGCAGATCAATCCGCCTCTCACGTAATCACAAGCGTCGGGGTTGTTGTGAATCGGAAGCGGATAAGCGCCGGCAGGGGCCGCGCGATTGTTGAGAATACGGTGATCCTTCTTACCGAGCTGCTCGACAAACTGATCAAGCTCCTGCATCTTGGCTTCATCGTAATACTTACCGTCAGCGGTGACGGGCACAGGCTTCCCATTAATGGTCAGCCGCTTGTTGATGTATTCAATCTTGTCGCCAGGCAAACCGACAACACGCTTGATGTAGTCAATTTTTTCATCCGCGGGATAACGGAAGACAATCACATCGCCTCTTTCAGGCTCACCGATCGGAACAATCTTGGTGTTCAGCACCGGCAGACGCAGACCGTAGTTATATTTGTTCACTAAAATCATGTCGCCGCTTTCAAGCGTCGGCATCATAGATCCGCTCGGGATTCTGAAAGGCTCAAAAATGAATGAGCGCAGAATGAAAATAAAGAAAATTACCGGAAAGAAACCGGCAGTATATTCAAGCCACTTGGGACGCTCATTCATGCGCGTGACCATCGCAGAGCGAGCTGCCACCACGGACTGTACGCCTCTGCGCAGCGCATCTTCGTTGCTTCTGTCGAACTGCTGCAGTTCATCAGACATGACTTTGACGCGTTTAGGTTTCCAGACAAATACATCAAGAACCCACAGCACGCCTGTAAAAACGGTCAGGAGGAAAAGAATGAGAGAAAAAGTCATAGTGATGCTCCTCGATGAGGGTTATTTGTCGTCTTGCTGAAGAATTGCAAGGAAGGCTTCCTGCGGAATCTCGACGGTACCGACCTGCTTCATGCGTTTCTTACCAGCTTTCTGTTTTTCCAGCAGTTTGCGTTTACGCGTAATGTCACCGCCGTAACACTTGGCAAGCACGTTCTTACGAAGCGCTTTCACGTTTTCACGCGCGATAATGTTTGCGCCGATGGCCGCCTGAATGGCGACGTCATACATCTGTCTCGGAATAATGCCGCGCATCTTGGAAACAATTTCACGGCCGCGGGAAACCGAGTTGGCTCGGTGCACAATGCTTGAGAGCGCGTCCACCTTATCACCGTTAATCATGATATCGATCTTGACGACATCAGAGGCTCTGTACTCTTTGAACTCGTAATCCATAGAAGCATAGCCGCGGGTCAGTGACTTAAGCTTGTCGAAGAAGTCCAAAACGATTTCCGCGAGCGGAAGGTCATAGTGCAGATGCACTTGTCTGCCGTGATAGGCGAGGTTCGTCTGAATACCGCGCTTCTGGTTGCAGAGCGTCATGACCGCGCCGACATACTCGTCCGGCACAAAAATGGTCACTGAATCGATAGGTTCGCGGATTTCCGCGATCTTATCCACCGGCGGCAACTTTGAAGGATTCTCAACATGGATAACATCGCCGTTGCGCAGCAGTACTTCGTAGACCACGCTCGGCGCGGTCGTAATCAAATCCATGTTGTATTCGCGCTCGAGACGCTCCTGCACAATATCCATGTGCAGCAGCCCGAGAAAGCCCGCTCTGAAACCGAAACCGAGCGCCTGAGAAACTTCCGGTTCAAAGTGCAGAGCCGCGTCGTTAAGCTGCAGCTTCGTGAGCGCATCGCGAAGCGCTTCGTACTGGTTTGATTCCACCGGGTAAAGGCCCGCAAACACCTGACTCTTAACTTCCTTAAAGCCGGGAAGCGGCTCCGAAGCCGGATTCTGAGCGCTTGTGACCGTATCACCGACTCGGGCGTCTTTCAATTCTTTGATTCCGGAAATCACAAAGCCCACCTGCCCTGCGCTGAGCTCGGTCTTCGTCTGAGATTTCGGTGTAAAGATGCCGACCTGTTCAACCAAATGGTTTGCACCGGTCGCCATCAGACGAATCTTATCTTTCGGACGAAGTGTTCCGTTCACAACACGCACCAGCATCACAACGCCGACATAGTTATCGAACCAGGAGTCGATAATTAGCGCCTGCAGCGGCGCTTTCGGGTCGCCCTTAGGCGCAGGGACACGCTCCACAATGCGTTCAAGAATTTCATCGATGCCAAGACCAGTCTTTGCAGAGGCTTCAACCGCGTCCGTCGCGTCAATTCCGATGACTTCTTCGATTTCTTCACGGGCTTCATCAGGATTTGCGCTCTGAAGATCCATCTTATTGAGAATCGGAAGCACTTCGACGCCGAGCTCAATGGCGGTATAGCAGTTGGCAACTGTCTGAGCTTCCACACCCTGCGTGGCGTCCACAACAAGCAGCGCACCTTCGCAGGCTGAAAGCGAACGGCTGACTTCGTAGCTGAAGTCAACGTGTCCCGGGGTATCAATAAGATTTAATAAGTACGTTTGGCCGTCTTTAGCCTTGTAATTGAGAGAGGCGGTCTGAGCCTTAATAGTAATGCCGCGCTCTTTTTCCAGATCCATGGAGTCCAGGACCTGAGATTCCATCTCTCGCTCGGAAAGACCGCCGCAGCGCTGAATCAAACGATCAGCGAGCGTGGATTTGCCGTGGTCGATATGAGCGATAATAGAAAAGTTTCTGATCTGCTTCATACATTCCTAAATGGATGTTTGCTTGTCCGCATCCATCAGAATTGTTTCGAATGGATGCGGACAAGGCGGTTCAAAAAAACATAAAGGGGGCGCTTGCGCGACCCCTGCTGCTGTTCAGTCGGATTGAGATCAAACCTGACCGAAAACAAGAGAACCGTTGGTTCCGCCGAAACCGAACGAGTTTTTCATCGCGTAGCGTATTCGCATTTTGCGCGCTTCGTTCGCACAATAATCCAAATCACACTCCGGATCTTGTTCAAAAATGTTAATGGTCGGCGGTGAAACTTGGTTTTTCAGAGCCAGAACGGTAAACACGGACTCGATACCGCCGGCGCCTCCGAGAAGGTGACCCGTCATAGACTTCGTGGAATTAACCACCAAATCCTTGGCCGCGTCGCCAAAAGCGAGCTTAATCGCCTTGGTCTCATTGATATCGCCAACGTGCGTACTGGTTCCGTGCGCGTTCAGGTACTGAACATCGGAAGCGTTGATCCCCGCCTGTCTGAGGGCAGCCTGCATACAGCGCATCGGACCTTCCGCACTCGGCGTCGTGATGTGATGCGCGTCTGCAGAAAGACCGTAGCCAACCACTTCGGCGTAGATCTTCGCTCCGCGTTTTTTCGCGTGCTCGTACTCTTCAAGCACCAGCACACCGGCGCCCTCGCCCAAGACAAATCCGTCTCGGTCCTTGTCAAAGGGACGGGACGCGGTCTGCGGATCGTCATTGCGGCGGGAAAGCGCGTGCATGGAGTCAAAGCCTCCGAGACCGAGCGGGCAGACACCGGCTTCAGCGCCGCCGGCGACCATCACATCCGCGTCACCGCGGCGGATGAGCCAGACGGACTCGCCGATACTGTGCAGGCCGGTCGTGCAGGCCGTCGAATAGGCAAGACTCGGTCCCTTGAGATTGCGCATAATGGAAACCTGACCGGCAACCATATTGGCGATACTGCCCGGAATCAGGAACGGCGAAATTCGACGAGGTCCTTTTTCCAGATAGGAACCGTTGTTGACGCAGATTGTTTCCAATCCGCCGATTCCGCTGCCGACAGCGCAGCCCGCTCTCACCGCGGTTTCTTCATCAATCTGAAGTCCGCTGTCATCCAGAGCCTGAAGAGAAGCCGCCACTCCGTACTGAATAAAGCGGTCAAAACGACGCGCTTCTTTCGCCGGAAGATACTTCTCCACTTCAAAATTCTTGACTTCACCGGCGATGCGGGAGCCGAAAGCGGACGCATCAAAGTGCGTCACCGCAGCGATGCCGGATTTACCCGCCAGCGCATTCTCCCAACTCTCCTCTACCGTGTTGCCAATCGGGCTGATCATGCCCAAGCCGGTAACGACTACTCGACGCATTAATTGCTCCGTTAATGCTTAAAAATTAGGCCTTCTGATTGGCTTTGATGAAGTCGATAGCCTGCTGAACAGTCTGAATCTTTTCCTGCTGATCGTCAGGGATTTCAATGCCGAAAGCGTCTTCAAGAGCCATAACGAGCTCAACTGTGTCCAGAGAGTCGGCACCCAGATCGCCAATGAAAGAGCTTTCATTCTTGATGTCTGCTTCGTTGATGCTGAGCTGTTCGGCAACTACTTTCTTAACTTGCTGTTCGATATTGTCCATTTGTAACCTCTTAAAAAAATATGTACTGCATGATTAGGCTAATCTCGAATTATATCCGAGCCGCCGATGTTTAAACTAGCCAAAAAAGGCGGATTTACATTCTCATACCGCCGTTGACCTCGATCACCTGTCCGGTGATGTAGTCTGCGGCAGCGGACGCAAGGAAGACGACAGCGTCTGCGATATCCTCCGGCTTGCCTAAGCGAGCCATCGGAATCTGCGCTAAAAGCGCGGCTTTCTGAGCTTCGCTGAGCGCGTCAGTCATATCGGTCGCAATAAATCCGGGCGCGACACAGTTGACCGTAACACCTCTCGCACCGATCTCGCGCGCGATCGATTTGCTCATCGCGATTGTGCCCGCTTTGGCCGCTGCGTAGTTAGCCTGGCCCGCGTTGCCCGTCATGCCGACGATGGAGGCGATGCTGATAATTCTGCCGTGACGCGCCTTCATCATGCCGCGAAGGCATGCGCGGGCAAGACGGAATCCGCCTGTCAGATTGGTTTCAATCACTTCATCCCACTGTTCGTCCTTCATGCGCATCGAAAGCGTATCGCGTGTGATGCCGGCGTTGTTCACCAAAACCGTGACCGCGCCGAATTCGGCTTCAATCGCTTTCATAAAGGCGTCGCTCGCTTCGCGGTCGGCCACGTTAAGCACACGGCCGAATCCCTTTGCGCCCTGAGCTCTTTCTGTAATTTTGGCTGCGCCGGCTTCGCTTGTTGCCGTGCCGATTACGGTGGCGCCCGCTTTGAGGCACGCGTCAAAAATCGCGGCACCGATACCGCGGGAAGCGCCTGTCACCAAAACAATTTCGCCTTTAAGCGCTTCAGCGCTGAATACATTATTTGTGGTCAATCTTCTTACTCCTGATTATTAGAAGCCGCTTCTTCAAGCGCTTCTTTGCTGTTCAATGCTTTTGCCGCGATACCCTTGGTAATTCTCTTGGTCATACCGGTAAGCGCAGCGCCGGGGCCGACTTCATAGAGTTCGGTACAGCCCATCTTTTCCATTTCGCGGACGGTATCGGCCCAAAGAACAGCCGAAGAAACCTGAGCGGAGAGCGCGCCGCGAATATCGTCGGCTTCGCTTCTGAGACGGACGTCCACATTGTGCAGAACCGGAATTTCAGGCGAGCGTAGTTCAACTGTGCGCAGGCGCTCTTCCATCGCAATCGCGGCGGGCTTCATCAGTGAAGAATGGAAGGGGCCGGAGACATTAAGACGGATCGCGCGTTTTGCACCCGCTTCAAGACTTTTGCTCATTGCGGCTTCCACTGCGGCAACGGTGCCGGCAATCACGACCTGTCCCGGTGTATTAAAGTTCACCGCTTCGACGACGCCGTTGGCGGCGCACTCAAGGCAGACGGATTTAACTTTGTCGTCATCGAGACCAAGAATCGCGGCCATCGTGCCTTCACCGACGGGGACCGCCTCCTGCATTTTCTCGGCGCGGAAGCGCACGAGCTTAACGGCATCCTTAAATTCAAGCGCACCGGCAGCGACCAGCGCGGAGTATTCTCCGAGGCTGTGGCCGGCCGCTACGTCGGGGCGTCGGCCGCCTTTGGAAAGATAGTAGCAATACATCGCGGTGCTTGCGGTGACCAATGCGGGCTGCGTATTGACAGTGAGGCTCAGCTCCTCAGACGGACCTTCGGCAATGAGTTTCGCTAAATCAAATCCAAGTACTTCATTCGCTTCTTCAAGCGTCTGCTGCACAATCGGTTCGTCCTTAAGGGTTGAAAGCATTCCAACGGACTGACTGCCCTGTCCCGGAAATACAAAAGCAATTTTCTTTTCTGACATTTGCGTTATAAGTTGTTTTATTAGAATTTAAGCAGTGCGGAAGCCCAGGTGAAGCCGCCCCCGACGCCCTGAAGCAGAACAATGTCGCCGCGTTTGAGCTGTCCGCTCTGACGGGCCTTATCGAGCGCAAGCGGAACACTTGCCGCCGACGTGTTTCCGTGCTTAGTGACGGAAACCACAAGATTGCTCTCAGGAATATTTAACTTGCCGCGAACCATATTCATGATGCGAAGATTTGCCTGATGCGGAATGTAGACATCGACATCACCGGGCGCGAGATTTGCCGCCGCAAGCACATTCAGCGCGCTTTCCGTCATTTTTTCCACCGCGGCCTTAAATACGAGGCGCCCTTCCATACGAATATAGGGGTCTCCGACAATCTTGCCGTTGTCAATATGGCTGTCGGCAGCAAGCACGTGCACACCGCGCGTGCCGTCGGCTTTAAGTTCTGTTGCGAGAATTCCGGGTTCGCTGCTCTTTTCGAGCACCGCAGCGCCAGCTCCGTCACCGAAGAGAACGCAGGTTGTACGATCATCCCAATCCAAAACGCGCGAAAGGCTTTCTGAACCGATCACCAAGACGCGCTCGGCGGATCCTGCGCGGATCATTGAATCGGCGATTGAGAGCGCGTAAACAAATCCGGAGCAAACCGCCTGAATATCAAAAGCGCCGGCGCTGCTGGCCTGAAGGAGCGCCTGCACCTGACACGCCGTGCTCGGGAAAACGGAGTCAGGCGTCGTCGTCGCGACGATAATCAGATCAATCTCGTCAGGTGTAAAGCCGCCGTTTTCCAAGGCACGCTTTGCGGCCTCAAAGGCCATAGCGGTCGTGGAGCCCGCGCCTTCGGCAAAATATCTCTGCTCAATACCGGTGCGGGTACGAATCCACTCGTCACTGGTTTCTACGCCTCTTTCGGCAAGCTTGGCCGCAAGTTCATCATTGCTGACGATCTTCTCCGGCAGGAAACTTCCTGTAGAAGCGATTCGGGAATAAATTTTTTCAGACACGAATTTCGTTTCCATTACAAACAGATAAACGAGAGATTACTTTATTCTGGGGTTCTGTGCGAACCGCTTTTTCAGCATTACAAGAAAAAACAATTTCTAAAATCCGTAAAAACTATCCGGGAAAAATCGCAACACTCACTCCTGTACTTCTGAAAGACACCTGTGCGGTGCCCAATAAAAAAGGAAGGCCCGCTTATGGCCTTCCCTGCAAAAATATTACGGCTTATAAGATTATTTAAACGAATTCACGACCGCGAGCGCATTCAAAGTTCTCGGGAATCCGTTGAGCGGAATAGCGATCTGCAGCGCGTCAGCGAGATTCTGCTTCGTGTTTTCTTCTTTGAGATTAGCTCCCGTGTGCGCCTTTAACTGAGACTCGCATCCGCCAAGCGCGGCAATCGCGGCAAAGACAACGAGCTCGCGAACCAGGCGAAAATGGAGCTCTCGGAAAAAGGGGAGTTCCTTCTCGGCATCATCCGCATCGGCATTGTCGAAACTTCTGCCATGCGGATTCTCACACGGGAAATGCAGAAATTTACAGCGCAGTATCCGCACGTCCACTTTGAAATCTATTCTGCCGACAGTGATGATTTAAAGCGTTCAATGGACGAGAACAAACTGGATTTAGCCATTCTTCTGGAGCCGGTTGAGAGCGCAAAATACGATAAAACATCGATTCCGGCAAAAGATCGCCGGGGGCTTGTCGTTCGAAAGGCAGACTTTCCGAGCGATCGAAAAGAGATGCCTTTCAGCGAAGTCGTCGCCACTCCTTTGATTTTGCCTAGAAGATTCATTGTGCTGGAAGAGATCAGCAGCTGGCTCAAAGTTTCCGATAAGGATTTAAAGGTAACGGCTTACCACAACCTGCCCTCCAACGCCCTTGACCTGGTCAGCTCCGGCATGGGCGCTCTATTGTGTGTGGAAGGCTCTTTTACCAATCGCAGTAAAAGCGGTTTGAGATTTGTTCCGATTACGCCCGAACGAGTTTCCGGTCACGTCGCTGTAAAAAAGAAAAACCGTCCTATCGCTAAAGCCGCGGCAATCTTTTGGGAGACGCTCTGCGCGCTGGATTCAGCGGAAACCGCAGATGAGGTTCTGAAAAAGCTCGGCGGTCGGCGGACAAAATCTGCAGGCCTATAAAACAAAAGCCCGAGTTTGACCTCGAGCTTTCTTGATCTTTAGGCTTAAGCCTAAGATACAAATTCTTTCATAATTCCTGCCGCATCGTCCGCCGTGGGTCTCGAATGAGAGCAGTCCTCAGGGAAGAACTTATTCCTGATCGTCGTTCTTAGTGGCGATGACTTTCTTGCCACGGTAGAAACCGGAAGCAGAAATGTGATGACGACGATGTGCTTCGCCTGTTGTCGGTTCGACAGCGAGCGGAGGATTGGTCAGGAAATCGTGAGCACGGTGATTGCCGCGCTTATTGGTCGACTTCTTATTTTGCTGAACAGCCATGGTAACCCCACGAAAATAATATCTAAATCTTAAAAACGAGCGGACAACACAAACACTTCCGCTCTCGGGAAACATCGGATTCTACACTAACGTTAATTCTTTCGCAAACCTTGCAGATCTTTAAGTTTTGCAAAGGGATTTTCTTTCTTCGGCTCTTCTTGCTTAGGCGCTTCAATGTCGGATTTGCACGCGTAGTCGTGAACCGGAACATAAGGAAGCGAAAGCAGAATCTCCTCTTCAATCCATTCCATCAGATTGAGCTTCTCACTGCCGACAATCACTTCTGTGTCGTCTTCGTCGTCAATCGGAATGGAATCGGCTTCTTTTTCGTCTCTGGCGAAACGGAAAAGCACGTCGCTTTCAATCGGGAACTCCATCGGTTTGCCGCAGTGATTGCAAATAAGCGGCACTTTAGCGGCGAGCGTCATGACAGCTCCGGGCCAGCCCTTTTTGGCGGTCATCCCTTTGATCTCAAAAACGCATTCAGCGTCCGTCGGACAGATCTCTTCACGCAGTCTCGGCATATCGGTAAGCCGAACCTTCCCCGAAATGACACGTCTGTCACGGGCAAGATCATATGCGTTTACATAGTCTGTCGATTTTAGATACTCAGACATTCGGATCCTTCTTGTTAATACCTAGCACTGAACTAGAATAGTCGCATTCATTTATTTCTGTGGATGCGATAACCCAAAAATGGATAATAGATTACAACTCATTCTCGGTTCGAGCTCTCCGTTTAGAAAAGAATTGCTCGAACGCCTGCAGCTGCCCTTTACAACTTGTTCGCCCGAAGTTGACGAAACACCGCTCAAGGACGAAAAGCCTAAAGACCTGTCCCTAAGACTCTCAATTCTTAAAGCACAGGCGGTCGCCGCTCAGCACCCCGACTGCGTCGTGATCGGCTGCGATCAGGTACTCGAACTTGACGGCAAACCGCTTGGCAAACCCGGATGCTTCGAAAAGGCGTTTGAGCAGCTCTCTGCGATGAGCGGCAAAGAAGTTGTGTTTCACTCCGCAATGACCGTCATCGACGCAAAAGGCAACGTCTCTTCGACCGTTGTTCCCACCGAAATCAAGATGCGCGATCTTCCGCCTGAGGCCATTCGCCGCTATCTTGAAATCGAGAAACCTTTCAGATGCGCTGGAAGCGCCAAAATCGAGAAACTCGGTATCGCGCTCATCGCTGAATGCCGCTCCTCCGACCCGACAGCAATTATCGGACTGCCGCTGATTGAACTCACCACCATGCTCGCTAAGGCAGGCATCAGCGTTCTTCCGGAGCTCAGATAATGACGCAGCTCGGCAGGCTTTTTATGCTCCCCGTGCCGATTTCACAGGGAAGCGTCTCGGCTTCCCTGCCCGAAAGCTCGATTCATGTCGCGCGCGAGCTCAAATATTTTCTGGCGGAAAACGCTAAATCGGCCCGAGCTTTTCTCAAAGCGGCCGAGCATCCGCTCCCGATCGCTTCTCTCTCTATTGAAGAGATCGGACACCGCCCGGATGTCAATCTGATTAAAACCTGGCTGAAACCCGCTCTGGAGGGTTTTGACATCGGTATCGTGAGCGAAGCGGGCTGCCCGGGCATCGCAGATCCCGGTGCTCAAATCGCTGAGCAAGCTCATCGTCTGGGCATACGCGTCGTGCCGCTTGTCGGACCGAGCTCCATTCTTCTGGCACTCATGGCCTCCGGAATGGACGGACAGCACTTTCGTTTCTGCGGCTACCTGCCGATTAAAGAGCCTCAGCGCACGAACGCGATCAGAGATCTGGAAAGAAAGAGTGCGAGCGCCGAGGGCGAAACTCAGCTATTTATCGAAACGCCCTATCGCAACAGCGGCATGCTCGCCGATTTAATGAGAGTCTGCGCACCGACAACGCTGATTATGGCGGCCACAGACATTACGGGAGAGGCTGAAAAAATCAGAACCTTCTCGGCCGCTCAATGGAAATCAAAGGATCTGAACCTGCCGAAACTTCCGACGGTGTTCGGAATCCTCGCCTCTAAACGCGGACGCCGAGCATAGAAGCAAGCTCGTCCATCGTGTTGGCAATGTGCTTGGGCTGATACTCTTCAAGCCTCAGCCTCGGGGCGGCACCCCACGAAACCGCAATCGCATCCACTCCGGCTGCTTTTGCAAGTCTGATGTCGTGTTCGGTGTCGCCGACCATAACCATATCCGAAGGCTTAAATCCGCCGCGCTCCATCAGCATATGAAGCATGAGCGGATCAGGCTTCGGCTTGGCTTCGTCCGAAGTCACCGAGTCATCAAAATAAGCTTCGATCCCCATGCGGTTCACAATTCTGGAAAGTCCCTTGCGGCTTTTACCTGTGGCAATCGCAGTTTTAATACCGGCTTCATGCAGCCGATCCATCAGATCGAGCACCTTCGGAAAGAGCTTCAGATACGGGTCGCTCTGCAGAAAGTATCCGACGTAAATATTTTTGTATTCCTCATAACGAGCCGGATCAAGATCTGAAGCGACAATCGGAATAATGTCTTTGAACCCAAGGCCTATAACGCTTTTTGCTGTTTCGTAGCTGACCGGTTTAATCCCGATCGTCTGATTCGCTTTCTGTATTCCTTTTGCGATTGCGTCCACGGAATCTACAAGTGTTCCGTCAAAATCAAAAACCGCGAATTTATAGGGCGTCACGCTTTTTCCTTTCCAATGCGTCCAACAGTTCCCGGCACTCTTTCGGAAGCGGTGCCTCGATTTTCAGATCAATTCCGCTCACCGGATGGTGAAATGCGATTGATCCGGCATGCAGAAACATTCTTTTGAAAGGATATCCCAGAAGACCGTGTTCAACCTCGCCGTTGAATTCAAAATCTCCGTACTTCTCATCTCCGACAAGAGGAAAACCTAAATGCGCCGCATGTACACGGATCTGATGCGTGCGTCCTGTCAACAAATCTACTTCAAGAAGCGAAACCGCCCCGAAGCGCTCAATCAGCCGAAAAATTGAGTGACTCGGCAGCCCCTGCTCTTCATCAACCCGCACTCTGCGCTCGCCGGAGGCCGTGACATATTTATAGAGCGGAAACTTGACATGCTGACGATCGTTCTGCCAGTCGCCTTTTACAAGCGTCTTGTACGTTTTATGCATTTGTCCTTCACGAATCATTTCGTGAAGACGGACAAGCGCCTTTCTGGTTTTTGCCAGAACCAACACTCCGGATGTCCCTCTATCCAATCGATGAACAAGTTCGAGAAAAGGAAGATCAGGACGAGAAGCGCGCATGCGTTCAATCAGTCCGAAAGAAATGCCGCTGCCTCCGTGGCTGGCCATGCCCGAGGGTTTATCCACTGCCAAAATATGCTCATCCTCGTACAGGATCGTCGGAATTTCAGAGAGTTTCAGCGGCGGCGCTTTCTTCTCCTGAGGCTGCGCGCTGACGCGAATCGGCGGAATGCGAACCTCATCTCCTTCACTGACACGGCTGTCCGGATGAACTCTGCCCTTGTTGATGCGAACCTCACCCGAGCGTATCACGCGATAAATCATGGATTTCGGAACGCCCTTGAGCTCAGAGAGCAGAAAGTTATCCAAGCGCTGTCCGTCTGAAGACGCATTCACCTTGATAAATCTGACCTGTTCGCTCTGAGCTGAAGAATTCTTCTGAGAGGCTGCTTTTACAGGCTGCGGCTTTTTCTTCTGAGCGGCCTTCATCGCGGCAAGCAGTTCCCTGCCGCTGCGGGTTCTGTTTTTTTTCGTTACTGATTGTGCCCCGGATGGGCTCAATTGTTCATACTTTTGGCGTGTCTTTGACATTTGCATTAAAATCCTGCTCGAGGCGATCGGTCGGACAGAAAATATTTTCTGCTCCGAAACGCGTTTCGGTTGATTCGCACCGATTCAACGGCCTCTTTATGACCTTCGCCGATTGTAATCTTTTCAGTCGAAAGAAAGAAAACGGCTCCCTATCTAGGGTTCCTCCCTCAGAGCGAACCGATGATGCATAGGAAGTACGAGCTTCATTCACGGAAACGATTCGCGTCGAAGATATTTGTAATGAATATTTGGCGGTGCTCCGATCAGGCATGATCGTCGCAGCTCGCCGATGACCCTTGCGGTCATTGCTGTACAGAATTGAGTAGAAACGGGGCGCAGCATCCGGTTGATGCGCGCACAAAAATTGGAACACGGATCTGATGCAGGATCCATGGAATCGGGATAAAGAAAGTGAGCTTAACGGCACGCGGCAAAACATTGTCTGCTGATACCCTCTTGCGGGGTAGGGGCAAGTCCGCGCAGCCTCCATCTTTCGACCTTATGAAGCCTCCGGCAGCCGATTGCTGCACTACAAAAGCGAGATGCCTTTGATATCCCTATTCGGCCGCCCGAATTTCTAGTCTTTTCCGTCAGCACGTCTATGGTCCGCGAAAGTGACCGAGGAGTGCTTCATGAAGCGCATGTTATTTAATGCCACGCACGCTGAAGAGCTGCGTGTCAGTATTGTTGAAGGACAGAAGCTTATCGATATTGATATCGAGTCTTCAGAACGTCAGCAAAGAAAGTCCAATATCTATAAAGGCGTCATCACACGCATTGAACCTTCCCTCGAAGCCTGCTTCGTTGATTACGGTGAAGAACGTCACGGTTTCCTGCCCTTCAAGGAAATCTCACGCGCCTACTTTAACGAAGGGGTCGATGTCCGTACAGCCTCCATCAAGGAGGCTGTTACCGAAGGCATGGAACTCATTGTTCAGGTTGAAAAAGAAGAGCGCGGCAATAAAGGCGCTGCGCTGACAACCTTTATTTCTCTTGCCGGCCGCTATCTCGTCCTTATGCCGAACAACCCACGCGGAGGCGGTGTCAGTCGCCGTATCGAAGGCGAAGAACGTCAGGAGCTACGCGAAGCCATGTCTCAGCTCTCCACGCCTAAAGGCATGAGCCTTATCGCTCGTACCGCCGGCATCGGCCGCAGCGTCGAAGAACTCCAGTGGGACTTGGATTACCTTCTGAAACTTTGGGATGCGATCTCCGAGGCGGCTGCTCCCCAGTATGAAGACAAACAGGGCAACTACGTTTCCACTCCCGTCGGCCCCAAGGGCGAACCGCTCAAACGCGTCAATCCCGCTCCTTTCCTCATTGTCGAAGAAAGCAATCTGGTCATTCGCGCGATCCGTGACTACTTCCAGCCGGACATTGCGGAAATTCTCGTCGATACAGACGATATCTACGAACAGGCCCGTCAGTTCATGGGTCATGTGATGCCGGACATGGTCAGCCGTGTAAAACGCTACACGGACGATGTCCCGCTCTTCTCCCGCTTCCAGATCGAAAATCAGATCGAGACCGCGTACTCCCGTACCGTTCCGCTGCCCTCAGGCGGCTCCATTGTGATCGACCACACTGAAGCTCTGGTTGCGATCGACGTTAACTCCGCCCGCTCCACTCGCGGCGGCGACATCGAAGAAACCGCTTTCAGAACCAACTATGAAGCGGCCGAAGAAGTGGCCCGTCAGATGAGACTGCGCGACCTTGGCGGCCTTATCGTGATCGACTTCATCGATATGGAAGATCCGAAGAATCAGAGAGCGATCGAGCAGCGCATGAAGGAAGCGATCCATTACGACCGCGCCCGCGTTCAGATCGCAAAGATCTCCCGCTTCGGTCTGCTTGAACTCTCTCGTCAGAGACTGCGTCCTTCCCTTTACGAAGGCAGCCATATCACCTGCCCGCGCTGCAACGGTATCGGCGCGATCCGTGATACCGAATCCAGCGCGATTCAGGTTCTGCGTATCCTTCAGGAAGAAGCCTTCAAGGACGGAACATCTGCGCTGCAGGCTCAGGTTCCGGTTGACGTCGCCACCTTCCTTCTCAATGAAAAACGTGACGAAATCGCCAAGATCGAACATCGTCATCACATTGAAGTCATCCTGATTCCGAACCAGACACTTGAAACTCCGCATTATCAGATCGAACGTCTGCGCTCTGAAGAGGACCTCCTGACCGAAGGCGCTCCGAGTTACAAGCGTGTCGAGGAACTCGCTCCCGAACCCGAAGAGCCTTACTCCAGAGCTCAGAATGTTCAGCCGTCCACTCGTCCCCGTCAGGTTCCTGTGATCAAGGGCCTGCCCCCGAGAGACAATGCGCCGAAACACGTTGACGCCGCAGAAGCCAAGGCTGAAGCCAAGAGCGAAAAATCTCTGCTTCAGAAGATTTTCGGTTTCTTCTTCGGTTCCTCTGAAGAGAAGCCCGAAGCCAAGCAGCGCCGCGACAGAAACGATAAACGCACTCAGAGAAAAGACGCGTCCGAGCGCAAGAACCGCCGTCAGGAACGCGCCGAAGAGCAGCGCAGACAGAAGAAAGAAAAGGCCGAGCGCAGTGCTGCGGTCAAACAGATTCGCCAGGCCAAGAGCGAACGCAACGAAGAAATTCGTCAGCAGGTTCGTGAGGAGTCCGAAGCGGCTGCCCGCACCTCTTCCAAACCCAATGCCGGTGAACGAGTCGATCGTACGCGCAAAACTCAGAAAGAAAACGCCGCGCACAGCGAACGCAGAGAAAACAAGGCTTCTGAAAATCAGGCTCCGAAGTCCAAATCTGAATTTGCGTCTAAAGCCAAGGCAGAAGCTCCTGTGAAAACCGCGCCTGCTAAGGCTGCGGAAAGCCACGCTGAGCAGAACGAGGATGTCGCGGTGAAGATGGTTCCTTCTCAGGAATCTCAGTCCACTCTACCTGAGCAGCCTCGTCAGAGAAGAAGCCGCAGACTGCGCAGAGACCGCAATGAGCCGCGCCGCGTCAAAACGGATGTGCCGCCCGTAGCAGTTTCTCCGGTCGTTGCCGCGATCGACGACATTGTCCAGAGCGAACGCACTGTTCCGCAGGCTGAGGCTCCGTTAATCAACAATGAAGTCCGCAAGCCGACAGTCAAGGCTCCGGAAAACCTTCATGTCGCTGATGATGCCGCAAAGGCTCAGACAAGAAAGCCGCGCCGCGCTAGACGCGCTCCTGAAGCAGCCGAAGAAGCTCCTCTTCAGCTCGTTCAGACAAAGACGGAAGCGCCTAAGGCAGCTGAACCGGTAGAGGTACAGGCGGTTTCTTCCGCGGCTCCTGTCGTACGTGAAGAAAAACCGGCTGCAGAAGTGAAAGCCGCGCCGGCTCCTGAAGTCAAACCGGCCGCCGCTGAGACAAAACCGGTTGTATCAAAGCCCGCAGCCGTCGAGACAAAGCCTGCTGAAGTCAAGAGCGTGAAAGCTCCGACAGACGATCTCAAACCGATCCTTGCCGAAGCAGGCTTAGAGCTGGTTGCTACTAAAGCCGCTCCTACATCCGCACCGGTGGAAGTCAGCAAACCGAAACTCGGCAGAAAGCGTGTTAAACGCGCTGCTGAAGTCAATGACGCGCCGCTTGAATTAGTTCAGACGAAAAAAGAATAAGTCTGAATTGCTTTTTAAGCTCCGGCTCCGCTCGTTATCCGAGCGGAGCCTTTTTTTGCGCTGAACATGATCGGCCCTTCTCCTGCATCGACCGATAAGACACAGGCCTGGATTTACTGCTCTTCCATAGACCTTGGCTGACAGCTTCCATTTGCGGAAGTACATCTGCGAAAGGCGCAAAAAACCGGAGAGCCGCGCTGCGGCAGTCTCCGGTTTTATCAGACCGCAGTTTCGGTCTTACTGTTACATCAGAATCGGATCATAGTAGCCGGCAAAAAGAACGGACGCTCTCAGAAGCAGAGCCCCGATAATGCCCAAGACGGCAGTGCAGACCAATACCTTATGACTTCTGGTCAGGATCGTGGCAACGAGCGGCACTAAACTGCCGAATAGAATCACGCCAAGCCAGAACATCAGCGCGTTAGGACCGTAAAGGAGGCTCTCTGCGCCCACTCTTGCCGCTTCCATATTGGAGGACAGCGATACATGCAGGAAGGCAAAGATCGTCAGAAGCTCGGCGATTTCAACCCAAATAGAAGTTGTGCGGCTCCACTTAACGCGGTTTGCGTCAATCTGACCGAATACCATCAGAAGCTCAATTGCGCCAACGGAACAGGCCATGCCAGAGATAATCCAAAGAATCGGAATAATGGCTGAATTCCAGAAAGGAATACCTACGGCCTGAGTCAGCAGGAAACCCGAGTACACCGTGCAGGCCGCGCCAAGCACGGAAAAGATGCCGTTGAACCAATTGGAATCAGCCATCTGCTGCCACTTCTCACCCTTGAACAAAATCCCGGCACAGATCATCGAGTAAAAGAGCGAACCGACGCAGAGCAGCGACAGCAGACAAATACCAATGAACATCCAGGAGCTGAGGTTAAGCGCCATATCAAAGACGGAACTTAAAACCGCAAACGGAAGGTTCAGCATTCTTGCCAGATGGCTGACCACGAGCAGCGTGCCGATAATGGCGGCCGCCGTCAAAAGGTACACAAACTTTTTCTGGCGAACCCAATAGTTGAGGAAAAAGCCCATGCCGGAAAGTCCGACCGCCCAGAGGAATAAGGCGATCGTCCAGCCCCAGTGCGCGGCTTCAAGCTGAGTTGTCATTAAATTAAAATCGGCGATGTTTGTCATATTTACACCACTACGAAGAAGTTGGGACGAGTGCCTTTCTGAGGCATCAGTGTTTCTGTTTTGGACTGACGGATTCTCTGCGCGATCAAAGAATTCGGATCATTGATGTCGCCAAACGCTCGGGCACCTGCCGGGCAAGCCTTAACACAGGCAGGCTGTTCGCCGTTCTCAATGAGCTTCATGCAGCCCTCTCCGATACATTTCATCGGCAGTCCGCTGTCCGGATGCGACCAGCGCGCATCATAGGGACAGCTTGCGATGCAGTAATTGCATCCGACACACTTATTCGGATCAGTACGAACTAAACCGTTTTCGTCATAGTAGTTCGCGCCGAACGGACACGTTCTAACGCAGGGTGCATCCGAACACTGCTGGCACTGAACCAGCAGCGTCACCGGACGACGAACTTCGGACTGAACTTTACGGATATTGGAAGCGGGCCAATTTCGTTTCGGAATGGATCGATTCAACATCTCCGGGAAATTCGTCTGAGAACAGGCCAACACGCACGCACCGCAGCCGATACACTGAGTTGCGTCAAACAAATGAGCCAACTGTTTCTTAGATTCACTCATGATAGTTATCCTCTCACCTTGTTGATGCGCACTGCGGAGTTGTTGGCGACATTGCCGACTACCGGCTGGGCATAACCTGTGTCGTACCAGTGCGAATTAATACCTTCTTTCACGAACTGATAGTTCGGATCCTTGATCAGTGTTTTTGTTCGGACACCGCCGGAAAAACCATAGGCGAAGACCGCGCCCGGAACGACTCGTTTGGTGACCGTGACCTGCGTATTGGCTTTATAGCCGGAGTCCATGCCCTCCACTTCAATCATGTCGCCGTTTCTGATGCCGAGGCGAGCCGCATCTTGCGGATTCATCCAGACAGTACGGTCACCCATGAAGCGAGTGGGCTGTGTAAACATATTGAGACCGGAGCAGGTCACGCAGTTCTTGCCGGAAACCAAAATAAATTCATTGGAATCGGCTTTGGGCTGCGTATAAGCCGGAGACGGGATGTAGCCGGAAATCGGAGCGATCGCCTGAGCGTATCCGGGTTTAGAGAACGACTTAAAGCCGTAAATCTCAACTTTGCCGGTCGGAGTACCAAACGGCTTCAAATAAGGATATTCGCCGTATTTCTTGGTCTTAATCGTAGCCCAGCCGTTTTCGCTGATCGACTTACGAATCGCTTCTGCGCTTCCGGGCTTTTTCTTTTCGCAGTCATCCAGGAACTTCTTGTAGCCGCGGTCAACAAAAGCGCCGAAGTAAGCGTTGAATTCCTCTGCGGTTTTGCATCCCTTGTAGCCGACGTGCTCGGCTCTTTCGGGATATGCTCTGCGCAAAATCTCCAAAAGAATCCAGACATCATGACGCGCTTCACAGCCTTTAGGCGGAGTGAGCTGCGGGTCTGAGAGATAAATCGATCCGTCTCGAGCCCATTTAACGCCGGACATATCTCTGCGTTCCATGAAGTACGTGGCGGGCAGCACATAATCGGCGTAATCCACAAGTTCCTGAGGCAGCACGTCTTGAACAACTACCAAATCCAGCTTTTTAAGGTTTTCCGCGAGTTTTTTCGCATCCGCCTGGCGATGGAACATGGTCGTGCCGACAAAGAAGGCCGCTTTAATCGGATAGGGTTTTCCGGAAACCGCTGCGTCAAGCGCAACCGAATAAGTACCGGACGTTTCGGGATAGACAATCTTATCGATTCGCTTTTCTTTAGCCATAGCCCAGGTTTCGCCGTTCGGACCTTTGCCTGCGGCTACGCTCGGAACCTTAAAGCCCGCACCGGCAGTTACGATCAGGCCGCCGGGCTGATCGATATTGCCGTTCATCGCGTTGGCAATGCAGATAAGCTGATAAAGCTCCACGTCGGTTCCGTTCTTAGAGGTATACCAGCCATCGTCGATACAGCCCTTATTGTTGGCATAGTCAAAAGCAATGCCCTTAAGCGCTTCAGGACGAATGCCAGTGATTTCCTGGACCTTTTCAGGTGTGTATTCGCTCGCAAGCTTTTTAAGCACGCTAAAAGCGGTTCTGACAGGCTCTTTTTCTCCGTTTGCAAGAATCGCTTCGCCGCTGAATTCGAGTTCCGGTTTAAAGTTCTCGTCTTCAATAAAACCAATCGCGGCTCCTTTTTCGTCTCTCTTTACCGAACGAAGAGAAAGTGTTCCGGCACTGTTGGCGACAACAAAAACGGAAGTACTTCCGTCCTTGCGGAAGTCAGCCTCTGTAAGCGGCGTGCCGTTTGATTTAATGAGATAAGCGCCGTTGGTGTGACGGATTAAAAATTCTTTGTCAAATGTCTTGTTCTCAATCATTTGATTGATAAGACCTAAGACAAACGCGGCATCGGTTCCGGGGCGAATACCGACCCAATCCGCATTGCCGTATGCAATGTCCGGCATTCTCGGATCGATCGCCACAACGTGGCAGCCGCATGCTCTTGCTTCGTTCAGCGTGTGAAGAGCGCCCATGGAGCTTCCCATCGATCTTCCGATCAGCAGAAGATAACGCAGGTGCGCGTAATCGGGTTCGAGTTTTCCTGCGCCGCTGAAGCCTTTTCCAAATACCCAGTCTCGAGCCGCAATGCCGCCGAGATTACAGGTAGACTGATGCCCGATATCGTTGGGTGAGCCTAATGGGAAGGTCAGCCATTTGCTGAAGCCGGAGAACGAGTGAGATGTCGTACTGATGCAGCTTTCTCCGTTCTCTTCAACAAGTTTCCTGAGTTTAGAGGCGATCGCATCCAGCGCTTCATCCCAAGTCACTTCTTCAAACTTGCCCTCGCCCCGCTCTCCGACGCGCTTCAGCGGCTTGCGAAGACGAAGCGGATGGTTCCATACCCACATCGCGGCAGCGCCTCGTCCGCAGTAACCTTGCTGCGGATGCCCGGGATTTGGGAAAATTCGGACCGTACTTTCCGAAACCACCGCACCTTCCTTCTTCATCGCC
The DNA here is from genome assembly GCF_059728705.1 of Parasutterella sp. St.1A3. Lineage (NCBI taxonomy): Bacteria > Pseudomonadati > Pseudomonadota > Betaproteobacteria > Burkholderiales > Sutterellaceae > Parasutterella > Parasutterella sp. St.1A3. The sequence continues at coordinate 1,832,870 of NZ_BAAGFK010000001.1, forward strand.
AGAAGACCGCAAAATGCGCCGCACATCGTGCAGGCGACCGGATGTTTGCTCCAACCTTCCTTTTCAAGTTTCTTAATTTCTTCGGCTGCCGCTGTCATAGACAAGCTGGGCATTGCAGCTGCGGCAGCCGTCGCTGCAGTGTTTTTCAAGAGAACACGCCGAGAAACGGATAAGTCGACTAGTCCTTTAGACATATTCATTTGTTCCTTGTATTGGGGTGTCAAAACAAGGACAGATTAATCTGTTCAATCTACGGATAAACCCGATAAATATCCTAAGGAAACTGTCTCATAGATATTTCTTGTATATCTTTTTTGAAATTTATTGAGGTTTACAGCAAAGACAAAGCGATAGTTACGTCAAATCTTTAAAAAGTGTAACAACAAGAGCTAGCGTTAGAGTTTTCACTAATCTCTCAATATTCCCAATCTTATTTGTCTCATTTTCTGCAACGTAAAAAAAGCCGCATCCCTTTTGAAGATGCGGCTGATTGAGCTGAGTATCTTACTTCTGTTCTACGGCGTACTCAGGAGCGCCGTTATCACGATCCGGGTCAGAAAGAACAAAGTTCAGTTCTCTCTGCAGAAGCACGATAACCGTATAGCGGTTCACGATTTCGCGATAAAGCTGCAGGATGCTCAGATAAAGCTCACTGCGGTGCAGCGGCATTTGATGCTCTTCAATCTGTTTCATCAGCACGATCTGGAACTTGTTGACTTCTTCAAGATTGGTGTCGGAGAGTCTCAGCAGGATATCATCTGAAATTTCGCCGGCTTCAACATACTTGGAAAGCGTATGCTCAAGTCCGGTCAGCTCGTTCAAAGCCTGGAGCAGATTGCTGCGCAGAACGCCCTTAAAGACCGAATGAGAATTCGCCAGATGATCCTCCATCTGAGAAAGCGTATTGCGCAGATCCTGAGCGACGTCCTTCATGTTGGAGAAGGTACGGTAATAATAGTTTCGAGCGTCGTAATCCTTGCTCGGACCCTCGCCTCGTACAAACATCAGATAGTACTGGCTTCGCATATAAGAAATCTTATCGAGAAGGCCCTGCGCTCTGAGACGGGTTTTCTTCAGTTCCTCATAGTCCTCGGCAAGGAAGTTGGTCATGGCCGTAGAGAAAATGGAAACCGTGTCGTCTAAGTTGTTGGCGATCGCATGATTGAGCTTCAGTCTCAGTTCCTCACGAGCCATTCCCGGCTCAATTCCCTCTGTCTCAATAACCTTCTCTTTCTTCGGGAAGAAGTTGCTCTTGAAGAGACGAATGATCACGAGGATACCGCCGAGCACCATAAACCACGGCCCGAACCAAATGCAGAGCAGTACGGCAATACCGGCAAGAATAAACGCGGTAAAGCCGGTCAGGAACCATCCGCTGATCACGGCCATAACGCCGGAAATTCGATAAACCGCCGTCTCTCTGTCCCATGCACCGTCGGCAAGAGAAGAACCCATGGCAACCATAAAGGTCACATAGGTTGTGGACAAAGGAAGCTTCATTGAAGTGGCTACCGCGATCAGGATACTGGCTAAAACCAGATTGACCGACGCACGCACCTCGTCAAAGGGCAGCGCGATCTCGCCTTTTTTCAGACGCGGCTTTTCAAAACGAGAGTCAATGCCGCGCAGCACACTGTCCGGAAGCAGCTGATTCAGAATCTTCTTTGCGCTGAGCGCGGAGCGCACCATCACGCGGCCGCCCGTTGTCGCACCGAACTGCTCCTTGTCGCTTCTTTCGCTTGCGGACAAATTAATCGCAGTCTGCACCACGCGTTTGGCTTTCGGACTGAACCACAGTGTGAGGACCATGATAAGACCCGAGAGAACCAGGTAAATGGTCGGTGTGCGTACGGATTCCTTCAGTGCGCCCATGTAAAGGGTCTGAGGTGTCAGTGCTTCGTTCGCGGCCTTAGCTGCCGCCGCAATGTCTACGGACTGCATCGCGGCAAGCGGAACGCCGACGAAGTTCACAAGGTCGTTGCCCGCGAACGCGAACGCCAGCGCGAAAGTGCCCGCAAGAATCACCACGCGCAGCGCATTAAAGTTAAAGAACCAAATCAGCAGCTGGAAGACCGCAGAGACACCGATGAAACATGACCAAAGAATGGTTGAAGTATTGCTGTCAAGGAAGCTGAGCAGCTCAGGCGTCATAAAGGAAGCGCCCTTTGCGCCCTTCATGATGAGGAAGTAGAAAATCGCAGTAATGCAGAGGCCGGAATATATACCGCCTAAGAATCGATAAACTTTTTGATATTTAAAAGAGAAAATGACGCGAATCAGCCACTGAATCACAGCGCCGAAGGTAAATGCAATGGCAACTGAAACCAAAATCGCGGTAATAATCGTAAATGCCTTTTCATTATTGATATAGGCACCGAGACCGGCAAGGGAGCCGCTGCTGACCCACAGTTTGTAGGCTGCGGAAATCACCGCTGCGCCTAAAAGCTCAAATACTATCGATACGGTTGTGGAGGTCGGAAGACCGAGGGAATTAAACGTATCCAACAGAAGGACATCTGTCAGCATGACCGCAAAGAAGATCAGCATGACATCCCAAAAGGTAAACAGCTGGGGATTGAAAATACCGCTTCTGGCGATCTCCATCATGCCGCTTGAGAACGTACACCCTAAAAGTACGCCGGCGGCAGCTACACCCAACACCACGTTGTAACGCGCTGTTCTAGAGCCAAGCGCTGAACTCAGAAAATTGACTGCATCGTTACTGACGCCAACGAACAAATTAACGCACGCCAACAGCATCAGAAAGAGCATCGTACAGGTTAAAAAGGTATCCATACTAAAATTCAAATTTTTAAACGGGGCAATTCTATTAGCGCTTTATGACGAAATAATTACAAACCATCAAAAACACCCCTTCCATTTGTATCTAAGAACTACTGCCTCAAAAGTAATCCTAAACCCTGTACCGCCTAAGTGGCACTTTGTATCTCAGTATTTGGCCCTCATTTAGGTTTTTTGTTAGTGCAACCTTTAGGTTTTACGAATATTTGCGCTAGCATTCTTTTTTGTTATTTTTGTTAATTTTCAGAGGTCATCGTGAATCTCAAACTTTTATCGGCACAGTCAGCTGTCGCACTTTCACTTATTTCCTTTGCCTCATTGAGCCACGCAGATTTTCTCTCCGATTTGTTCGGTTCCTCAAATAAAGAACCCGTTGCTCTTAATCAAACAACACAATCCATTATGACCTCCTCCCCGATTTGGGTGATCGACGGGAAAAATACTTCAGCATGGAGCGTTGTTGCAGGTAAAAAACCGAAGAAAGGAGCCACTCCTCTTCTTCTGAAACAGGACAAAGGCACGCTCGGTCTCATCCCTGCTCAGATGGATGTTGGCTATGTTGCGACGACCGCAGCAAAAGTTTCTCTGGCTCAGCCGATTTCCGTTTCTTTTGAAAAAAACGGCGATGCGCTTCTGAAATACGGCAATAGCAAGCAGCCGATCTCGCTTGCGTTCAAGCTGAGAGCTTATGATGTCAGCGGCCTTAAGATCGCTTCCTTCCTCAAAAACCGCCAGGGCGGAGACCTCGCTGAAGTCGAACGAGTTGGAAATGCCACATTCCCTCAGGGCTCCATCGCTTATAAAGCCGACACGACGTTCCTGAACGACGAAATGGTTATGCCGGTTAACGAAAACTTCACCAGCGCTAAAACCAGCAGCGAGCTGCTGACAAACTTCAACAAGATTCCGTTCTGCCTGAAGCGCGTCTCCGGCCACGCTTACGGCATTATGTTCGACGGCAATGATCCGAAGGCTAAGAGCGGCACATTCTCTGTAACTCCGGTCAAACGCGACACCATGTTCTGCACGCCGACAGGAGAACCCTCTGTTGCAAAAGGCTCCTGGGTCCTCGTTAACAGCCCCAAGACACATGCGGCTGTCCTGACAATGCCTAAGGAAGTCACTCCGGCTGAATACGGCATTGATTCCAACGAAAGCGGTGTTTCCAAGCTCGCCTTCATTGCTCCTTCTAAAGGCGACAAGATTTTCCGTCCGGGCAAATTCTTCGCTAAGGGCACAACCCTTGAAAGCCGCCGCTATTTCTTTAATACAACAGCTGCCGAAGCAATCCTGAAAGCTGCTCAGTAATTATGTTTTGAGAGGATTTATTCCCCTCAAAAAAAATCAGACAGACCATTCAATATGACCTGCCCGACACAAAAACCTCATTTCACAGTGAATGAGGTTTTTGCTTTATTGGTTAGGAGAAGAACTCGCTGTCCTCAGCCGAAAACTGATCCACGTCAGTCCAGCCGGCCTTACCGTAAGCGTAGCGGAAGATATCCGCACCCTTCTCACGAATCAGAGCGGCATCGCTCAGCGTGCGTCTCCAGACCTTGGCGCCCGCCAATCCGGTCAGAAGGCCATGCATGTGACGGCAGGCCGCACGAAGCGAATGATCGTCAGGTTTAATCAGACGAACATAGCGCTCCATCTCATCAATCACCTGCTCGCGCGTCACGGGTTCATGCTCGTCGCCGTAAATTCTCGCGTCAACATCCGCAAGCAGCCAAGGCGTATAGTAGGCCGCTCTGCCAAGCATCACGCCGTCAACATGTTTGAGCTGTTCATCTGCGACTCCGAGATCCGGAATCGCTCCGTTGATCACGATAATTGCATCCGGGAAGTCTTTCTTCAGCTGATAAACAACTCCACGGCGAAGCGGCGGCACTTCTCGATTTTCTTTCGGGGAAAGCCCCTTAAGCCAAGCGTTTCTCGAGTGAACAATAAAAACTCGTACGCCGGCCTCATAGAGCGTTCCGACAAAATCTCTGACGAAGGCATACTCTTCAATCTGATCGATTCCAATACGGTGCTTCACTGTGACGGGAACGCTGCAGGCGTCCTGCATCGCTTTGACGCAGTCTGCGACAAGGTTCGGCTCAGACATCAGGCACGCTCCGAAAGAGCCCTTCTGCACGCGCTCAGAGGGACAGCCGCAGTTAAGATTCACTTCGTCATAGCCCCATTTCTCTGCCAGCGCGGCGCCGTGCGCCAAGTCCTTCGGGTCTGAGCCGCCTAACTGCAGTGCTACCGTATGCTCCTCAGGAGAAAAATCCAAGTGATGCGGGACATCTCCGTGCACCAGAGCACCGGTCGTTACCATTTCTGTATAAAGGCGCGCCCGCTTGGTCAGAAGGCGATGAAAATAGCGGCAATGGCGATCTGTCAAATCAAGCATCGGAGCGACACAGAAACGCCAGTCCTGCGGATTCAGAATTGTTGTATCAGGCACTATTTAAATTTCCCATCAACGTAATACCATCGCCCGTTTTCCTTAACAAAACGGCTGTCCTCGCGAAGCGTAAAGGCGCGGCCCTCAAGATCAGCACCTTTGGCTGCGAACTTCACGCGGGCGCTTGTTTCTGAGAGCGGCAGATACACAGATACTTTCAGAGATTTCCAGACCGTCTCGTCAAGTTCAAGGTTCTTAGGGCGAGTGGTTTCATGCCAGGTTTGCAGTAAATAATCGACATCCTTGAGCACAAATGCGGTGTACCTGGAACGCATAAGCGCTCGAGCATCAGATGCGGGAGCGCCTTTTAAAAGCGGCCCGCAGCAAACACCGAAGCATTTGCCGCTGCCGCAGGGACAAGGATCGTCGGAATTAAATTCCGGGGCCAACGCGTTCGTCTCCGCGTGCCGCACGGCGTCTTTCGAACTCTTTGAGCCAGCGTTTGCGAATGCGAATGCTCTTCGGAGTGATTTCCGCAAGTTCGTCGTCGTTAATGAATTCAACCGCGCTTTCAAGCGTGAGCTGAATCGGCGGAACCAGACGAATCGCTTCGTCAGTGCCGGAAGCACGAATATTGGTCAGCTGTTTGCCCTTAATCGGGGTCACAACGATGTCGTTGTCACGAGAGTGGATACCGATAACCATACCTTCGTAAATCGGTTCTCCCGGGCCGATAAAGAGGCGGCCGCGTTCCTGAATCTTCCACAAGGCGTAAGCAACCGCATTGCCGTCGTCCTGACTGATAATAGCGCCGTTGCGTCTTTCGCCGAGATCGCCGGATTTTACAGGAGCATATTCGTCAAAAACGTGACTCATCACGCCGGTACCGCGCGTCATGGTCAGAAAATCGTTCTGGAAGCCGATTAGGCCTCTGGCAGGAATCTTGTACTCTAGACGCACACGGCCTTTTCCGTCCGGCTGCATATCCTGCAGGTCGCCCTTGCGGCGGCCGAGTTCTTCCATCACGGGGCCCTGATGCGTTTCTTCAACGTCCACGGTCAGAGATTCAAACGGTTCCATCTTCACGCCGTCAACTTCTTTGTAAAGCACGCGCGGTCTGGAAACCGCAAGTTCATAACCTTCGCGGCGCATATTCTCAATCAGAATCGTAAGGTGAAGTTCACCGCGGCCCGCAACCTCAAACACGCCTTCGTTAGCGGTCGGTTTCATGCGCAGAGCCACATTGGACTTCAGTTCGCGCTCAAGACGCTCTCTGATCTGACGGCTGGTCACGAACTTGCCTTCTTTGCCGGCAAGCGGACTAGTGTTGACATGGAAGTTCATAGTGAGCGTCGGTTCGTCAACATGCAGAAGCGGAAGCGCATCCGGGTGGTTGACGTCGCACAGCGTGGTGCCGATGCCGATCTCATCAATACCGTTGATCAGAACGATATCACCTGCTTCAGCTTCATCAACCAGTTTTCTTTCCAGGCCCTGGAACTTGAGAACCTGATTGACTTTAGCGCGCTTAGGCGTAGAGTCCGGACCGTTCATGATCAGAACTTCCTGAAGCGGTTTGATGCGGCCTCTCTTGATACGGCCGATGCCGATCTTGCCGACATAGCTCGAATAGTCAAGGGAAGAGATCTGCATCTGAAGCGGACCGTTCGGATCGTCGTCACGAACCGGAACCTTTTCGATAATAGTGTCAAAGACGGCTTTCATATTGCCGATCTTCTTGAGCTCTTCCACGTCTTCGGTGTAGCCCGCAAAACCGTTCAAAGCAGATGCGTAAATGACCGGGAAATCCAGCTGTTCCTCGGTTGCGCCGAGTTTGTCAAAGAGGTCAAACGTCTGATTAATGACCCAATCCGGACGAGCGCCGGGACGGTCAATCTTGTTGATCACAACAATCGGCTTGAGACCCTGGGCCAAAGCCTTCTTCGTGACAAAGCGCGTCTGAGGCATCGGGCCTTCGACCGCGTCCACCAGAAGCAGCACACCGTCAACCATAGAAAGCACACGTTCGACTTCTCCGCCGAAGTCCGCGTGTCCCGGTGTGTCAATAATGTTGATGTGGGTGCCCTGATATTCAACCGCACAGTTCTTGGCCAAAATGGTAATGCCGCGTTCGCGTTCAATGTCATTACTATCCATCACACGTTCGGCCACCGCCTGGTTCTCACGGAAGGTGCCGGACTGCTGAAGCAGTTTGTCCACCAAAGTCGTTTTGCCGTGGTCAACGTGGGCAATAATCGCAATATTTCTAATCGCTCGAGTCATATAAAAATTTAAGTTCAGTTATTCTGCTGCAAATGCGCACAAACGTTCGGGAATCAGCTCCTGATTGGATTCAAGTCGGCCGACGCCCATTAAAAATCTTTCTCCGTCCGGACGAATTCCGTAAACTCGGACCTTTTCCTCGGGTCCGGACTCGTCGACGAAAACTTTTCCCCCATGACTAAATCTCTCGGTCTGCGCCTCGTCCAAATCGATGCGCACCAAAGTGCTGAGCAGCCGATCCGGCAGCAGAAGCACTTTTAGTCTTTCTTCTTCGCTCATCGCTTCAAAATCCGCGAGCGTGACACTCTCCGAAATTCTCAGATCACCAACGGCGGTTCTTCTTAATGATTTCAAATGGGCTCCGCAGCCAAGCGCCTCTCCGATGTCCTCTCCAAGCACACGAATATAAGTGCCCTTAGAGCAGCGCACCACAAGAGTCGCTTCGGGCGGATTAAAGTCCAAAACGTCAAGTGTGGATATTACTACTTTACGAGGCTTTCTCTCGATCTCCTCGCCTTTTCTTGCTAATTTATAAAGCGGAACTCCGTCCTTTTTCAGGGCGGAGTACATTGGCGGAACCTGCTCGATTTCGCCTCTGAAGTTTTCAAGGACCTCGGAAAAGGTCTGATAGTCAAAGGTCGGCTCTCTCTCGCTCACCACTTCACCTTCAGCGTCTCCGGTTGTCGTCTTCACACCGAATCGAATCGTCGTTTCGTATTCTTTTTCCGCATGAAGAAGGTCAGCGGAGAACTTAGTCGCGTCTCCGAAGCAAAGCGGCAGAAGACCGCTTGCGAGCGGATCCAGCGTTCCGGTGTGCCCGGCTTTCTGAGCGTTCAAAGCTCGTCTAACCTTCTGCAGAGCTGCGTTGCTTGAGAGCCCGACGGGTTTATCGAGCAGCACAACTCCGTCAATTTTCAGACCTTTTCTTCGGCGCCCCACTTATTCACCTTTAATTTTTTCACTGTCTTCAGCACGGGCTTCTTTAATGAGTTTATCCATCTCAAAGCCGCGTTCAACACTCTTGTCGTACACAAAATGAAGCTGAGGAACAGTGTGAATCTTCAGAAGTTTAAAAATTCTGGAATGCAGCATCGGAGCGGCGCTGTTGAGCGCTTCTGTCGCTTCTTCCGGAGTCGAACCGATCGATGTGAAATAAATCGTCGCATGTGCGTAATCCGGAGTGATTTCGCAGCCGGTCAGCGTGACAAGCCCCGCTTTCGGGTTACTGACTTCCTTTTGAATCAGTTCGGCTACATCTCTCTGAATCTGATCCGCAATGCGATTTGCGCGACCCGGTTTAGCTGATTTAATCATTTCTTAGTCTCCTTCTAAAACTTCCGAAACACAAAGGAGCCCGAAGGCTCCCTGTGCCTCAGATTAATTCAATCAGAGTGTACGGGCCACCTCTTCGACCTCAAAGATCTCAAGACGGTCGTCCACCTGAATGTCGTCATTGCCTTTAAGAGAGATACCGCACTCGGCGCCCGCCTTGACTTCCTTAACGTCGTCTTTAAAGCGGCGCAGAGAATTGATTTCTCCCGTCCATTTAATGACATTGTTGCGCAAAAGACGTGCGTGCGAGCTGCGTTTGACGACCCCTTCGAGCACCATACAGCCTGCCACGGAGCCCACTTTGGGCACGTGAATGACCTGACGAATTTCCACCAGACCGACATGGTTTTCACGACGTTCCGGCGTCAGCAATCCGCCCATCGCCGCTTTCACGTCGTCTACAGCATCGTAAATAATGTTGTAGTAACGAATATCGATACCGTTGTCCTCGGCAAGTTTTCTTGCCAAAGAGTCGGCACGAACGTTAAAGCCGATCACAACCGCATTGCTGGCAATCGCAAGGTTGATATCAGACTCGCTGATACCGCCAACCGCCGCATGAACCACGCTAACCTTGACTTCGTTGGTAGAAAGTTTGGTCAGCGCGTGTACCAGAGCTTCCTGAGAACCCTGTACGTCGGCCTTGATGACCAGAGGCAGGCTCTTGATTTCTCCGTCTCCCGGACCTCCAAAGATCTTATCCAGACCGCCGGCCGTGTGTTTGAGCTTGATTTCACGGTATTTGCCCTGACGATAGTTCGCCAGTTCGCGGGCTCTCTTTTCTTCCTGCAGAACAAGGATTTCGTCGCCTGCCTGCGGAACGCCTGAAAGACCTTGAATCTCCACCGGAATCGAAGGACCTGCGTGCTGAACCTGTTTGCCGTTTTCATCGAGCATCGCTCTGACGCGGCCGAATGTTGCGCCGGCGAGCACAATGTCGCCTCTCTTGAGTGTTCCGGACTGAACCAGAACAGAAGCAACAGCGCCTTTGCCTCGGTCAAGTCTCGATTCAATCACAACACCCTTGGCCGGGCCCTCTTTGACGGCTTTCAGTTCGAGAATTTCAGCCTGCAAAAGTACGTTTTCCAAGAGTTCGTCCACGCCCTGTCCGCTCTTAGCGGAAACGCAGATGAAAGGCACATCGCCGCCGTATTCTTCAGGAATAACGTCAGCAGCAACCAGTTCCTGCTTCACGCGCTCCGGGTTAGCTTCCGGCTTATCGATCTTGTTGATCGCGACCACGATCGGCACATTGCCCGCTTTGGCGTGCGCAATAGCCTCTTTCGTCTGCGGCATCACGCCGTCATCGGCCGCAACCACCAGAATCACAATATCGGTCGCCTGAGCGCCGCGGGCACGCATCGCGGTAAACGCTTCGTGTCCTGGAGTATCCAAGAATGTAATAATGCCGCGCGGGGTCTTCACATGATAAGCACCGATGTGCTGTGTGATACCGCCTGCTTCACCGGCCGCAACTTTAGTTCTGCGGATGTAGTCAAGCAGCGAAGTCTTGCCGTGGTCAACGTGGCCCATGATGGTCACAACCGGAGGTCTCGGCTCTTTCGGATACTTGTTCTGCAGTTCTGCTTCTTCCTCGGCAAGGAACGCTTCCGGATCTTCCGGTTTAGCTGCCGTCGCACGGTGCCCCATTTCCGACACAACGATCATCGCCGTATCCTGATCAAGAACCTGGTTGATCGTCACCATGTCGCCAAGTTTCATCATGGTCTTGATGACTTCGGTCGCCTTAACGCTCATCTTCATGGCCAAATCGGAAACCGTAATGGATTCCGGGACAACTACGTCGCGAATGATCGGTTCCTGCGGCACGTTCTGCTGCGGTCTGTTCTGATGCTGATTCTTTGCGTGGCGCTTAGATCTGCGGTCATTCTTCCAGCCGCTGCTTTCGTCTCCGGAGGAATCTCCGCCGCGGGTTTTAAGCGTACGGCGCTTCTGGTTTTCGTCACCCCAGGAGTCTCCGTTCTTCTTCGAAACCTTGTTTTCTTTCTTAACACTGTTCTTATGCGCTTTCTTCGGTTCGGCTTTCTTTTCTTCGGTCGGGGTTTTGGGCGCATTCAAAACTTTTTTCGGTGCCAACATCATTTCACGAATAGCGCGGGCTTCAGCTTCAGCAGCCTTACGAGCGGAATCACGCTCGCGGGCGACTTCCTGTTCTTTAGCCTGAGCTTCGCGTTTGGCTTTAGCCTGTTCGGCTGCTTTTGCCTCTTCCGCGGCTTTGCGGCGGGCAGCAGCCTGTTCGGCGTCAGCTGCGCGTTTCGCGGCTTCAGCTTTTTCTCTTTCGAGCTTTTCCTTAGCCGCTTTTTCAGCTTCCTCACGCGCTTTGCGCTGAGCTTCCTCACGAGCGCGTGCAGCCGCTTCTTCCATTTCTTTGCGCGCTCTTTCCTTTTGTTCGGAAATCGCTTTTGCGGCTTCTTCACGAGCCTTGCTGACCACTTCCGGGTTCTTCACAAGGACATGACGCCTTCTCACTTCAACCTGAACAGCGTGGCCGCCGTTTCCGGACTGAGTGATCACGGTTTTTTTGCGTTTGGTCAGCGTAATCTTGCGCTGTCCGGCCTTTTCGCTACCGCGCGCAACCTGAAGGGCGGTAATCAGTTTCTCTTTTTCAGAGTCACTGATCTCATCATCCGCTTTGGACTGTGGCAGTCCCGCTTCTTTAAGCTGCTCAAGCAGGACGCTGACGGGCATCTGAAGGGTTTGGGCTAATGTCTCTACTGTATTTTTTGCCATATATTATTGTTCTCCCGTCGTTACTGGTTCCAATGTTCGCGGGCCTTAGTAATAAGTTCCGCAGCCTTCTCTTCGCTGATACCGGTCATTTCAACCAGCTCGTCAGTGGCCAAGTCGGCAAGCTGTTCAAGATTCGTGATGCCGGCCGGATGCAGCTTCTCTGCGATTTCTGTCGTCATACCGCTGAGGTCGATCAAAGCGGGATCAGCCCACTTCAGCAGCTCTTCCCTCTTGAGCGCTTTTGTGATCAAAGCGTTGCGTGCGACAGAACGAAGTTCCTTGACGAGGTCTTCATCAAACTGTTCGATGCTGAGGAGCTCTTCTTCCGGCAGATAAGCCACTTCTTCAACGGTTTCAATACCGTTTTCAATCAGAAGCTGCGCGATTTCCTCGTCCACGTTCAGCGCGTCCATAAGTTCTTTGCGGCGCGGTGCGATTTCTTCTTCACGCTTTTTCTCTGCCTGATCGTGATCCATCACGTCAATCTCGTAGCCGGTCAGCGCCGAAGCGAGCTTCACGTTGATGTAATCGGTGCCCTTGGCGATTCTTGTGTTTTCTTCATCCGGAGTCACAACTTCCATTCTGCCTTCATCTTCATGAACGATGATGGAAGAAATCGTTGCCGGAGAAAGTGAGCTGATCACGAACTCAGCGGGCTGATCCGACCAGCGGATAATGTCGACTCGTTCGTTGAAGAGCTCGGAAGAAACGCTCTGAATGCGAGCGCCGCGAACACCGACGCAGCTGCCGATCGGATCGATTCTCTTATCCTTAACCTGAACGGCGACTTTAGCGCGGCGTCCGGGGATACGCGCTACGCCCTTCATCTCAAGCAGGCCTTCGTTGAATTCCGGCACAACCTGACGAAGCAGTTCGGCAAGGAACTCGTTGCAGGTACGGCTGAGGATGATCTGCTGCTGACGAGAGGTCGGATCAATCTTAAGAATGTAGGCACGAATGCGGTCGTTGATACGATAGATCTCGTTGGGGATCATTTCGCTTCTCGGCAGACGAGCGTCGACACGGCCGATTTCAACGATCATATCGGACTTATCAAAGCGCTTGACCTGACCGGTCACGATCTTAACGTCCTTGTAATTGGCAAGGAATTCGTTAAGCAGCTGAGTACGCTCCGCTTCTCTCAGCTTCTGGAGAATGACCTGTTTGGCATCAGTCGCGAAACGGCGGCCGGTAACATTGACTTCTTTAAGGGGCTCTTTAACGTAGTCGCCGATTTCTGTCGGGCCCTGATCGCTGTAGTCTTCTTCGGCTTCCCAGTGAAGAATTTCACGATCGGGTTCCTGCAGACCGTCCTCATCGGGCACGATCTTCCACTGACGCCAGACCTGCTGATCGCCGGTCTCGGGGTCGACTTTCACTACGATGTCAGCGTCTGTTCCGGGGAATTCGGATTTTTTTACCGCGCTCGCGAGCGCGCTTTCAAGTGCGCCGAGTACGACGCTTTTGTCCACGTTTTTTTCATGGGCGAGGACTTCAACCATTTCTAATAAAGCTCGGCTCATTTATTTCGATCCTTTGAAATCCAACTCAGGAATCAAGTTGGCTTTTTCGATATCTTTGAAGGGGAAACTCACAATAACTTCCGGTTCGGCCGGTTTATTCTTCGCGGCCTTCGCGGATCTGTTCTTTTCACTCGGTGTACGTGCAAGGCGTCCTTCGCACAGTTTCAGCGTGAGGACCGGATTGGTCTCCTCGCCTTCAACGCTGAGCAGCGTTCCGTCCATGCGACGGCGTCCGTTTTCCGGAAGTCCCGGCGCCATGAGCGGCGTAAACAGCTCAACATGAACCATCTGACCGACGAACCGAACAAAGTCACGTGCGCGCTTCAGGGGACGCTCCACGCCCGGAGAAGACACTTCAAGACGGTCATAATCCACATTTTCAACCGTCATCATCGTATTAAGCTGATTGCTGACTCGTTCGCAGTCGTCAAGGGAAATACCGCCTTCCTTGTCGATCGTGACACGGATCAGGCCGCGCGCTAATCTCTCCACGTCGACAAGCTCGTATCCAAACCCTTCAACCGTGGTATCGATCATCTCAAATAACTGTGCTGAAACTGCCATTTACCGATACACCTAAATTTCAAAAATCAAAAAAAAATGGGCTGCAAAGCCCATCTTTATAAACACTATGATAGGGACGTGTTCGCACACAAAGCGGACACGCTGTCAGGGCCGATTCGCTGTTTCAGCAGATCGCCCTAACATAATTTGCCGTAATTCTACACCCTTATTTGCCCTAATATTCGGAATTATCGTAACTTTTCTTTTGAGTTAAATCGGCCGCGGCTCGGTCTGCGTCTTGCGGGAACCCCTTCGATACGTCCCTCGGAAAGGTAGTGTGCCGTGCTTTTCAGCGGATCGACTGCACGCGTCTTCGCTTTTGCGCCGGTTTCAGAGCTCTTGGCTGAGTTTCTCGAATTGGGCGAATCTGAGCCGCCTTTATATCCGATCGCGGCAAACCAGGCCTGAGTCTCTTCCGGTGTCAGCTGTTCAAACTTTCCTCTCGGAAGTTTCTGCTGCAGCTCCAGTTCTCCGTATTTCACACGAATCAGGCGCGAGACCGGCAGACCCACCGCGTCAAACATGCGGCGAACCTCACGGTTTCTTCCCTCGCTGAGCGTCACGTTGTACCAGCGGTTAAATCCTTTGCCGCCGCCCTCCTCAATCGTTGCGAATTTCGCAGTTCCGTCTTCGAGCTTAACGCCTTTGAGGAGCGCTTCTTTCGCTTCAGGCGACATCGTCCCTTGAACACGAACCGCGTATTCGCGGACAATACGGTTGCGCGGATGCATCAGATAGTTCGCGAGCGCGCCGTCCGTAGTAAAAATAAGAAGGCCTTCGGTATTAAAGTCGAGTCGTCCCACATTAATCCAGCGGGCTCCGCCCATGCGCGGCAGATGATCAAAAACCGTCGGTCTGCCCTCCGGATCGTCACGCGAAACGATTTCGCCTGCGGGCTTGTGATAAATAAGTACACGCGGAACATTATTCTCGCGAACGCTCGCTCTGCGCACTGCTCGACCGTCCACGCGAATGATATCGGTCGGGAAGACGCGCTGGCCGATATGAGCGGGCTCCCCGTTCACCGAGATTCTGCCCTCGGCAATGCGCTGTTCCATATCCCGGCGGGAACCGACACCCGCGTCAGCGAGTACTTTTTGAATTTTTTCGCCCTTCACATCCGCGGGCACTGAAGAGGCGGTCCTCGGCTTATTTTCTCCGCGAGGCATTCCGCGCGCGTCCAAAGGACGAACTGTCCGAGGCGCAGCCGATCTGAACGGCGTATTTCTGCCGCCTCGGCTTCTTCTGTTTTCTGTCATACGATTAATCCTTTCCAATTGCGGACCAATACTGGCGGTCCGTGTGTCCCGTATTCGGAACATTCAATATGCTGTTTTATCTCTTTTCTGATTCCCGCGAACTGTAACGCATTGAGCGAAACCCGGACGAGGAACCGCCCCGATCAGAGTTTCTCAAGAAGCGACTTCATCTTGGCCGCTTTCTCGTCCAGTTCCTTCTGTTCTTCCGCACGCTTCTGCGCAAATTCCGTCTCGTCAATATCGTAGAGCGCGGGGCCCTTTGCGGATTTTCTGACCATCTCCAGCACACGCTCATGCTCGCTTAAATCTTCTTCTGAAGCGCGGATCACCGGAAGCTCCCCGACGGAGACACTCTCGTGGCGCGCAACGGACGCGACAGACGCCGCGTCCATATCGAACGAGGTCTGCTGCTGTTTGAGAACCAAGTAAACCTGAGCGAGAAGTTCCGCGTCGAGCAGAGCACCGTGCCCCTCTCTCTCGCGCTGAGAGGTATCGATATTGAGGCGTTTGCAGAGCGCGTCCAGGTTATTGTGCATCTGCGGATAGACGCTTCTTGCGATTTCCAAAGAATCCACAATTTCGCACCCGAGATCGCGAAGCTTGGGTTTGCCGATCTTTTCCAGTTCAGCGTCCAGGAAGCCCTCGTCGAATGCCGCGTTATGAATAATCAGACGAGCGCCTTTGACGAAATCGATAAATTCGTCGGCCTTGTCTTCAAACTTAGGCTTGTCGACCAGCATCTCGTTCGTGATCTTATGCACCTCGATCACGTCGGCTTCCATCTTTCTTTCAGGGTTTAAATAAGTATGAAAGTTCCGATCCGTGATGCCGTGATCACTCAGCTCCACGCAGCCGATTTCGATAATGCGGTCGCCTTCTTTAACCGCGAAGCCGGTGGTTTCGGTATCCAGACAAATCTCTCTCACAGCTTTTCCCGTATGTTTTTAATATCGCACGAGTTTAGCGCATCGACCGCTCTTCATCCGCTCAAGCATTCTCTTCAGTTGCAAATTCCGACAATAATGCCGACTCTAAAAAAACTTTCCCGCGCCGATGCTCTGACATTCGGACGCGGGATGAATCATTGAAACTTCTGTTAATTCAGCGAGGCCGTTTCCAGCATCTTGCCGTTAGTCAGCCAGTCGTGCAGCTTCTGTATATCGTGGTTGCGGGCTGCTTTGTTGGGCGCGTCAAGGAAAATCATCGCCACGGGACGTCCGGAAATATTGGTCTGCATAACCATGCAGTAGCCTGCGGCCGTCGTCAGACCGGTTTTCTGAAGTTCGATATCCCAGTTGTCATTAGCGACAAAACTATTGGTTGTGCGGCTCACAACATAACGCTTTCCGACGCTGAAGGAAGCTTCAGGTGTTGTCGAAAGATCACGAATCACATCGTGCTCGGCAGCCGCCGCGATCAAGTGCGACAGATCAAGCGCGGAACACTTGTTACCGTTATTGAGACCGATTGAGTCGTAAAAAACCGAGTCATCCATCGCAAGCAGAACCGCCTTTGCGTTCATTTCGGAAATGAACTTGGCTTTTCCGCCCGGGAATGTTCTTGCAAGGAAATGCGCTGCGCGGTTGTCTGAACTCATTAAAGCCAGATGAAGCGCCTGTTTGCGGGAGAGGACCATGCCTTTTCTCAGCTTGCTGCGTGCGCTTGACTTAACAAAATCCTCGGTCGTCACAGCAAACTTCTGATCCAGATCAACACCGGACTCCACGATCACAAGCGCGGTCATCAGCTTGGTAATGGAAGCGATCGGAAGCGAGGTATCGGCGTTCTTCTCATAGAGAATCTGATCATTTTCCATATCATAGGCAAGCACTGCCGTGGTCGAGAGCGCGAGCGGATCGGAGGAGCCGCGCAGTCCCATCAGCTGAGCGTACGAGGGGCCTCTCACGTGACGGCGTGCGTAGGTCTTTCTCTTCTTTGCGTAATGTTTGGAGGAAGCAAACTTGCGGGAGGCTGAAGAGGAAACTTTCTTAGTCGTTTTGCGGGCGGCTGCGACGTTCTTCTTTCCTTTGGAGGCTTTCTTTGCGCTTGCGGCCTTCTTTGCCGGGGCTTTTGCGGTTTTTGTCGTGTTCACTTTCTTAACCGATGCCGGACGCTTGTTCTGAGCTGCCTGAACTTCCGGCGCCGCTGAAGCCGTTAAAAGAAAAAATGCACAAAAAAACGACGCAAGTAGCCGCATTTACTTCCCCTTATGATTTGATTTGCCGCACGCAGTTAAATTTTGACTTTATTTATGCTTAGATGCAAATAAAGAAGCACGTAAAATCCGCCAGTTGGCAGGAAAATACGGGAAATTACCTATCAGAAATCTGCAGACAGCATTAAAAACTTACCATTTTCTTACGATGCTTTCCCACATTTTTTTCAGTCTTTTCACACTAATGGGTACAGGAGTTCGCAATTCCTGCGCAAAGAGCGAAACACGAAGCTCCTGGAGCATGTTGGCGAATTCGGCAAGCTGCGGATCATAGACGCCCTTACGCGAAGCAAGCTCACGCTTATAGGGGACCGTCAGTTCATGGATGCTTTCCATGCGTTCGGCGTCCCTGTTCGGATCGTTTCTCAGCCGCTCAATGCGTACCTGAATCGCTTTCATATACCGCGAATAATGTTTGAGGCGATCCATCGGTACCTTCCTGATAAAGTGCGGTTCAAACAGATCGAAAAGCTGCTGCGTGATATCTTCGTGCACTTTTTCGTAGGCTTTGATGCCGTTAAGCTTTTGCTGAGCGAGCGCGGCTTCGGCAACAATCGCGGAAAGAAGCCTCCCGAGTTCGAGTGCGAGCAGATTCAGTTTTTCTTTGACTCTGCCGATCATTTCCCCGAATTGTTCTTTATTCATCGGGAGCTCCTCCGTAAACGCGGCGCTTTCAATCGCAGCGTCAATCACGTCGGCTTTGATTTCCTCAAATGACGGAAATGCTTTTCTAAGGCTCACGATTGACGCGCCCTGTATCTGCGTTGTCTGAAGCGACTTCAGATTTTTATCGAGGTATTTAATCTGCTCCTTCAGAGCGATTCGAATCAGGCGCACCAAACCTTTCTTATGAAGCTCCTGAGCCTGCAGGGGATCGTCAAAGACCTCAAGAGAGCAGTATTCTCCTTTATCCACGAGCGCGGGATGTCCGATTAAAGAAAGGCCCTTGCGTTTAATTTCCATGACTTCGGGCAGTTCTCCGAAATTCCATTCCGTAATTTGCTCCTGCAGCTCTTCTGCAACTTTGCTGTCTTTTGAAGCGATATTCTGAAAGGTCTCTCGCGCCTGAGCGCTGAGCGCGCTTCTCAGCTGAGGGATGCTTCGCGACATATCGAGCTGTCTGCCGTGTTCATCCACCACTTTGTAATTCATGCTGAGATGCGGCGGCAGCATTTCCAATTTGAAATCCGCCTTACGGATATCGATTCGGAACTGTTCTTTGGCTTCGGCGATAATCGTCTCAAACAGGTCTCCTTTAGGGACCTCGTGACGCTGAGCAAAGGCTTTCGCCCAATCGGGCAGCGGCACAAAATGACGTCTCAGCCTCTGCGGAAGACTCTTGAGGAGCATCTGAACTTTTTCTTTGACCATACCGGGCACGAGCCACTCGAGTCGTTCCGCGTCAAGCTGATTCAGCGCAAAGAGCGGCACCGTAAGTGTGACGCCGTCGCGAACGCTGCCCGGATCAAAGTTATAGTTGAGCGCCATCGGGACGCCGGCGATTTCCAGTTTCTTCGGGAAATATTCGATCGTAATGCCGGAAGCGTCATGGCGCATCAGATCGGTTTTTGTCAGGTAAAGCAGTTTCTGGCTGTCCTGCTCTACCTGAGCGCGCCACTTATCAAAAGTGCTCTGACTGATAACTTCTTTCGGAATCCGTTTGTCATAAAAGTCATAAATCAGACTGTCGTCCACCAGCACGTCCGGACGCCGTGACTTGTGTTCCATCTCACGAATATCACGGATCATCGCCATATTGTGCTGCCAGAACGGCGCCCTGCTCTCGTAGTCCTCCTGTACGAGCGCTTCTCTGATGAAGAGTTCTCTTGCGAGCGCAGGATCTTTCTTAGAGAAATCCACTCTTCTCTGTCCGTACACCGGAAGACCGTAGAGCGTCGCTTTTTCAAACGCGACCACATAACCGGCTTTCTTTTCCCAATGCGGATCACTCCAGGATTTTTTCAGAAGGTACGCTCCGACCTTCTCGAGCCATTCCGGCTCGATATTGGCGATCGTTCTCGCATATAAGCGTGACGTTTCCATTAATTCGGACGCCATGATCCATTTGCCGCTCTTTTTCGCAATGGAGGAGCCGGGCCAAGGCCAGAACTTAATGCCTCGGGCACCTGTATAAGGCGGAGTGCGGAAATCCGCATCTAAATTCTTAAAGCCGACGTTGCCCAAGAGTCCCGTAAGCAGCGCCTTGTGCAGCTGCTCGTACGTTGCGGGCGCCGTATTGACGCGCCAGCCGAGTTCCGCGACCAAATCCTTCAGCTGTCGATATACGTCGCGCCACTCACGAAGGCGTTTGACCGAAAGAAAATTCTGACGGAGCTTCTGATCGAGCAGTCGATTGCTTTCTTTATTCGCAATTTCGTTCTGCGTCCAATTCCAGAGTTTGAGCCAGGAGTTGAAGTCACTCTTATCATCACCAAATTTTTTATGCGCTTCAGCGGCTTTTTCCTGAGCGTCCAAGGGTCGCTCGCGCGGATCCTGAATCGAGATCGCCGAAGCAATAACAAGCACTTCGGCAAGCGCCTGATTTTCTTCAGCGGCCTGCAGCATGCGCGCAATTCTTGCGTCCAGCGGCAGGCGAGCGAGTTTCCAGCCGATTTGAGTCAGCTCTCCGCCTCGCTCCGTCACGGCATTCAGCTCCCTCAGAAGGTCGTAACCGTCGGAAATCGCTCTCGGACGCGGCGCTTCGACAAAAGGAAACTCTCTGACGTCCGTCAGGTGAAGTGATTTCATGCGAAGAATAACGGTTGCCAAAGAGCTTCGCAGAATTTCCGGATCAGTAAATTCCGGTCTGCGATTGAAATCGTCCTCGTCATAAAGACGAATACAGATACCGTTGGCGACACGGCCGCATCGACCGGCTCTCTGCTGAGCGGCCGCCTGACTGATCGCCTCGACCTGCAGCTGTTCCACCTTATTGCGGTAGGAATAGCGTTTGACACGAGCCAGACCGCTGTCCACCACATAACGAATCCCGGGAACCGTCAGCGAGGTTTCAGCGATATTGGTGGAAAGAACAATCCTTCTTCGGCCGCCGCTCCGGAAAATTCGGTCCTGCTCTTCGATACTCAGGCGAGAAAACAGCGGAAGAATTTCCACGCCCTTCTGCGCGAATTCGGAAAGTGCTTCAGAAGCTTCACGGATTTCGCGTTCGCCGGGAAGAAAGACCAGAATATCTCCGCTGCCCGCGCTCATCAGTTCCGAGCAGGCATCGGCGATCGCGCTCATCATTATCTTATCGTCGCTCTCGTCCGTATCTTCGATCGGACGGTAGCGGATTTGGACCGGATAGAGACGCCCCGAAACATTAATAATCGGAACAGGTTTTCCGTTGACCGGTTCAAAGTGTTTGGCAAAACGTTCCGAGTCGATCGTCGCCGACGTGATAATAACTTTCAGATCGGGGCGCTTAGGCAGAATTTCCCGCAGGTAGCCGAGCAGGAAATCGATATTGAGACTTCTTTCATGCGCCTCGTCAATGATGATCGTGTCATATGCCTTTAAGAGCCGGTCGTGCTGAGTTTCAGCAAGGAGAATGCCGTCTGTCATCAGTTTGACGGACGCGCCGGGCTGGATTTCATCTTTGAACCGAATCTTGTAGCCCACGACAGAGCCGAGCTCGGCGCCCATTTCCTCAGAAATTCTTTTTGCAATCGACGTTGCCGCGATACGGCGAGGCTGAGTGTGTCCGATCAGGCCTTTTGTGCCGCGTCCGACCATCATTGCGATTTTAGGAAGCTGGGTTGTTTTACCGGAACCGGTTTCGCCCGAGACGATCACAACCTGATTATTTTTTATCGCTTCGGCGATTTCATCTGCTCTTTCGCTAACCGGCAGCTGCTCTTCGAGCTGAAGTTTTGGCGGAACGTTTCTGACTTCGCTCTTTTTGCCTGAAGACGGTGCTGTCTCAGTCTTCTTCGGCTGTGTTTTATGTTTTACTTCTTTCTTCTTTTCGGCTTCCGCGCTCGATCCGATCTGATGGCGAAGCGCCTTCAGCTGAGAAAAGTCCTTCAAAGAAGTTCCGGGCTGTTTTTTTACCGGAACCTTGTTCTTCTGGGGCGTTTGTTTTTTCTCCGGCTGCTCAGTCTTCTTCTCTGTTCGAGGAGCCGTCTTTGGCACATTAGGCCTTTTGTGCTGCGCCGGTTTTACATTCTTTTCAGCAGCCTTCGGTTGTTCTGTTTTCTTTGCGGCCGCCGCTTTTTCAAGTTTTGCTCTTAAATCTTTAAAGTTGTCTGCCATGGCAGTGGAATTCTTTTTCAATAAGTAATTCGAGTAAGGATAAAACTTTTTCTTCAATTAGTTAGGCAAGATTATGCCCGAGACAAGGAATATCCAAACGATTAAAGACTGCGCAAATGTTTCAAAAGAAGTACCGGTGCGCCTAAAAAATCAGAAGACCGCAGCCATCCCGAATTTCTCTTAAACCAATCCGCTCAAAACCGCAGAATGAAGATCCGCAGAAAATATTCGGCTCATCAAAATCATTAAAATGGTCCCTAATTTTTATACAACCTTTATTCTTGATTTCGACAATGACTGACACCACATCCGATATGGAAGAGCCGGGCCTTGAATGGGTTGACTGGTTCAGAAGCGTCGCGCCTTATATTCACGCCATTCGCGGCAAGACCGTCGTAATCTGTCTTGCGGGTGAAATGATCCGGGAAGATCACTTCAACAGCTTCATCGCCGATATCAGCATGATGTCCGCGATCGGCGCAAGAATTGTGCTCGTCTACGGCGTAAGACCGCAGGTCGAAGAACTCATGGGACTGAAAGCCGTCGAGTCCCGCTACGTAAGCGGCATTCGCATCACCGACGCTCAGGCGCTCAGCTGCGTAAAGGAAGCCGCAGGCGAAGTCAGATTGGATATCGAGGCCGCTTTCTCACAGGGACTGCCGAACACTCCGATGGCGCACAGCCAGTGCCGCGTCGTCAGCGGAAACTTCGTGACCGCGCGCCCCCTCGGTATTATCGACGGAACCGATTACCAGCTCACCGGCGTTGTCCGCAAAGTAGATAAGGAAGCGATTAAAAGAGAACTCGATTTCGGCAATATCGTGCTGATCGCTCCGCTCGGCTTCTCTCCGACCGGAGAGGCGTTCAATCTGACCTGCGAAGATCTTGCCTCCTCTGTCGCGGGCGAACTTAAAGCGGAAAAACTCGCCTTCCTCACTAATGTCGACGGTGTCAGAAGATTCGGTGAAGTCGTCACCGAACTGACGGTTCAGGAAGCAAACGAATTTGTGAGCAAAAAACTTGTCGATGACGAGGATATTTACAACCTTCGCTACGCTCTTAAAGCGCTTAACCTCGGCGTCTCGCGCGTGCACATTGTCCCCTACGCGCTCAACGGCGGCATTCTTGAAGAGTTCTTTACGCACGACGGCGTGGGAACCATGATCACGTCCGAGAATCTCGAGTCGCTCAGACAGGCAACCGCAGACGACGTCTCCGGCCTCATCAAACTGCTTGAACCGCTTGAAGAAGACGGTACCTTGGTGAAGCGCCCGAGAGAAAAGCTTGAACGCGAAATCAATCGATTCTATGTGCTTGAGCATGACGGAATTATTTACGGCAGTGCAGCCCTCTACCCGTTCCCCAACGAGAAGCTCGGAGAAATGGGCGCACTGACGGTTGACTCCGCCTATCAGGGTTCCGGTGACGGCGAACGGCTTTTAAAACATATTGAAAACGAAGCCAGAAAAGCCGGACTTACCCGATTGTTCGTGCTGACCACTCGAACCATGCATTGGTTCCTCAAGCGCGGATTCCGCCCGGCAAGCGTCGAGGACCTTCCGATCGAAAAGCGCAAACTCTATAACTGGCAGCGCCGTTCACAAATCTTTATCAAAGATCTCTAGCTATTTTGGAGAATCTCTGTACACTATCCCGAAACTTTTTAAAGGAAATATACAAATGGCACATATGGTTCAGTGCGTAAAACTCGGCCATGAGGCAGAAGGCCTCGATCTGCCGCCGCTTCCCGGCGCGCTTGGCATGAAGATTTACAACAACGTCTCCAAAGAAGCCTGGGAACAGTGGAAGCATCTTCAGACCATGATTGTTAACGAAAACCGCCTTTCTATGGCTGATCCCCGCGCCCGCAAGTGGCTGATGGAACAGATTGAAGCGCATTTCTTCGGTGAAGGCGTTGCCCATCCCGAAGGCTACGTTGAGCCCGAAAAGAAGGCCTAAGCCTTTCACCGCCGACACCAAACTCCGCCCGCGCGGAGTTTTTTTATTACCGGACGCAAATACCAACTTATACGCATCAGTCGTTTTAAATAATTTGCGAGAAAAACTTCGCAGCAGCCTGCGCCTTCGAAATGAGAATAAAAATATTATCGAAAATCCATAAATTTCAGGGAAAATTTTTCAATAATGTACTATACATCAAGGCATTCACTCATTTAGGAGATATGTGATGACTCTTAATCGTCGTCAGCTTTTTCGTCTGACCGGCGCCTCTCTTGGTACCGCTCTTGTTTCTGCCGGCTCTTCCGCCGCCTTTGCCGAACAGCCGGAATTTACCGCACCGACTAAACAAAATCCTTTGCTCTTATCCTTTAACGAAAACCCGCTCGGCATGAGCCAAAAGGCTAAAGAAGCCATCGCCAGGGCCGCTTTATACGGTTCCCGCTACCCTTTCCAGCAGGTGGTTCAGTTTAAGAAAGACTTGGCTAAATTTGTCGGCGTCACACCCGATGAAGTCCTTCTCACACACGGCTCCGCGGAAGCGATTCGCGCCACAATCGAGGCCTACAACCTGAAGAACACTGTTCTCGTTCAGCCGGAACTGACTTACGGTGACGGCGCGATGGTTGCCGAACACAACGGCATGCCGATCAAGAACGTTAAGATGGGACCGAACTGGAGTGTCGATCTCGAAGCGCTCAAAAAAGCGGCCGCTTCCGAAGCTAAAAAGCACCATGTAATCGTTTATCTGGTGAACCCGAACAACCCCACTTCGACCATTGCCGACTGCGGCTTCTTGATCAAATGGATCAAGTCTCAGCCGAAAAATACCTTCTTCGTTCTGGATGAAGCTTACGGCGAATTTGTCAATGACCCTTCTTTCAAGTCTGGTGTAGAACTTGTAAAACAGGGCTTTGACAATCTGGTCGTCCTGAAAACTTTCTCCAAGATTTTCGCCATGGCCGGTATGCGTCTCGGCTATGCGATCGGTGCCGTCAGCGTGATCAACAAGATCCGTGATCACGTCGCCTACGAAGTCATGATGAATCAGTCCACGCTGGCAGCAGCGATGGCGGAAATGAACGACAAGGAATTCCTTGCCGAATCCAAAGAAAGCAACGACAAAGCTCGTGAAATTCTGTACAAAGCTTTGGATGAACTCAAGATTCCGTATCTTCCGAGCCAGACCAACTTCGTATTTATCGACTTGAAAGCGCCCCTGAAACCGTTC
Source organism: Parasutterella sp. St.1A3 (assembly GCF_059728705.1). NCBI lineage: Bacteria > Pseudomonadati > Pseudomonadota > Betaproteobacteria > Burkholderiales > Sutterellaceae > Parasutterella > Parasutterella sp. St.1A3. The sequence continues at coordinate 1,857,438 of NZ_BAAGFK010000001.1, forward strand.
TTCGAACATATGAAGGACGAAAACATCATGGTGGGCCGTCCCTTCCCGCCTGCTCTGCAGTGGTGCCGTATTTCTCTCGGAACGCCTGCTGAAATGACGTACTTCGTCGAGAAACTCAAGGAATTCCGTAAGAAAGGCTGGATATAACCGCTGCCATAGCTGAATAGGACATAACGGAGCCGCGACGGCTCCGTTTTTTAATGCCTAAAAAAAAAGACCGCAGCGGTTTTAGGGCTGCGGAAAATGACGAACAATGAAAGGGTAGTCAAACTGTTATGAGGCTGCGAGCTCCTCGGACTCCATCATTTCTTCAGATCGCTCGGAAACTTTCTTCGGGTCATACCGGAGTTTCTGCCAAACCAATACGAGACCAAGCAGCGCGATCGCAGCTAAGTAGCCCCACCAGCGCTGGCTGTGCGGGAGAACGAAACCGGAAATCAGCGCCGGGAACATGAATATCACGGTCGAGGCCAAGAGAAGCAGACGCTCGATAATATTGCATTTTCCGATCAGCCAGCCCTGCACCGCAGAAGCCATCGTAACCATGCCGAGACCGGTCATTGCGAAGATAAAGAAGCTCGCTGCCCAGGAGTCAATTCCAATAAGGAGAATGTCGGAATTAAAGAGGAAGAAGATCGGGATGATCGCTGTGCGGATGTCGTACAAAAAGCCCTGAATACCGACTGAGATCGGGTTTTCTTTGGCGATCGCGGCTCCGGCATAGGCGGCAAGACCCACGGGCGGCGTATCGTCGGCGAGAATACCGAAGTACAGACAGAACAGATGGGCGGCGATCAGCGGAATCACAATTTCCTGACCGTGCAGTGAAAGACCGGTGGAAAGTTCAACAATCACAGGCGCCGTTAACGATGCCATGATGATGTAGTTGGCTGTCGTCGGCAGACCCATGCCAAGAAGCAGACTCGCGACAGCCGTGATCAGGATCATCAGGAAGATGTTGCCCATGGACATCACTTCCACGAAGGATGTGATCTGCTGGCCGAGACCAAGCGAGACGCAGCCCACGATAATGCCGGCAGATGCTGTGGCAAGCGCGACGCCCGCCATATTATTGGCGCCGGCTGCCATAGCGTTCAGTGTGTTTTTAATACCAAACTTGAAGGCGGCCCAAAGATCAGCGTTGTGCAGTCTGGCAATGGCGACAGGCTGAAGAACCATAATGATGGCAAGAGCCAGAATCGCTCTGAAAACGGAGAGCTCTGCAGAATGCATCTCGACCACCAACTCCCAAATAAGCACGGCAAGCGGGATCAAATAATGCAGACCGTTTTTCAGCTCTATCAGAAATCGAGGAAGCTCGCTCTTGGGAAGTCCTCTCAAACCAAGCTTGCAGGCTTCAATATGCGTGATCCAAAGCAGACCGATATAAGAGGCGAATGCCGGAACAGCAGCGGCTTTGGCCACTTCTACATAAGGAACATTGACGTATTCGGCGATGATGAATGCGGCCGCGCCCATGACCGGAGGGGCAAGCTGTCCGTTCACCGAAGAAGCAACCTCGATCGCAGCAGCCTTCTTGGCGGGATAGCCCAGACGCTTCATCAAAGGAATCGTAAAGGTACCGGTCGTCACCACGTTGGCGATGGAAGAGCCCGAAACCATTCCGGAGAGCGCCGAACTCACCACTGCGGCCTTTGCGGCGCCTCCGCGGTACTGTCCGAGTCCGGAGATCGCCAAACGAGTAAAGAACGCGCCGCCGCCCGCGCGGTCAAGCATAGTTCCGAACATCACAAAAAGGAACACGACGGTTGCGGAAACATGAAGCGGCACACCATAGATACCCTGCGTATCCATAGTGATCTGGGAGATGAAACGGGAAAGTGTCGCACCTTTAAAGGCAATTGCATCCGGAAGGTACGGGCCTAAGAAGACGTAGGCCATGAACGCGCCGCAAATCACCGGCAGCGCAGGGCCAAGCACGCGTCTTGTCGCTTCAAGCATCAGGACGACAAGAAGCACGCCGAATATCAGATCTCGTCCGATCGGCTGCCCCGGCCGCTCGGAAATGCCGGCGTAATCAATAACAATATAAAGCGCGGCGATAACGCCTACGATGCCGATCATGAAGTCGACAATCGTGACGCGTTTCATCGCAAGCAGAATACGGAGGTCCCAGCGCGAATTCAGATTGGATTTGAGCGTTGGGAGATTGAGATAAATCAGTGCAAGCGCGAAGGCCAAATGAAACGCCTTCACGTAAAGAGAATCCAGAAGCAGCCACGAAGCGGTGGACATCTGGAAAAACGCCCATGCGAGAGCGACGATATAGGTCAGCTTAGCGGACAGACCTGTCTTATCTCCGACAATTCCTTTTTCGGCCTGCTGCTGAACCTGCTTTTTATATTCCCCGATCACATCTTCGGGCGCGTCTTTTTTAGGTTTGGGAATATACCCGGGAATGCCTGCCTGAGGCAGAAGCATTTCTGTTTTGTTCTTGTCCGTCATGGCGTCCTCTCATTTTTTTGTGGTCCCTACCGGGGGTGCGAAGACCCGCAGGCCGGCGGGTCTTCATTTTTAAGCGAAGCGGCGCTTATTTAATGAGGCCGGCTTCCTTGTAGTACTTCATTGCGCCCGGATGGATCGGAGCGGTCAGGCCTTCAAGCATGCTCTGGGGAGTCAGACCGGCGAGCGCAGGATGCAGCTTCTTGAACTGATCAAGGTTGGTCATCACTTCTTTAGTGATCGCGTAGACAACGTCATCCGGTGTATCCGCCGATGTCACGAGCGTGGCAAGCATGCCGACCGTTTTCACCTTGTCCTTGGCGTTGGTCGCGTCTGGATACTGATCCATCGGGATTTCTGTCATTGCGTAGTAAGGCGCATCCTTCAGAAGATCGCCGACCTCGGTGATCGGAACGATACGGACTTTGCGTTTGCCTGCGGTTGCTTCCTTGATGTTGCCGTTCGGATGTCCGACGGTATAGAAGAAACCGTCAATACGGCCGTCCTGCAGCACGCGGGGCGCGTCAGCCGGTTTGAGCTTTTCGTCTCTGAAGTCTTTGCCCGGAACGATACCGGCATATTTGAAAATATCGGTAGAGTTCACGCGGTTGCCTGAACCCGGGTCGCCAAGGTTGATCGTTTTGCCTTTGACGTCATTGATCGACTTGATGCCGGAGTCTTCGGCTGCGACGAATGTCACGGCTTCAGGAGCAAGAGCGAACACCGCGCGAAGCTTGGAAACGGGCTTGCCTTCCCAGGGACCTTTTCCGTTGTAGGCCATGTACTGTGTATCGGCCTGAGCGATACCGAAGTCAAGATCTTTGGAATCGATCGCGTTGATATTGAATTTAGAGCCGCCCGTGGATTCTACGGAAGCGCGTACACCGTACTGATCTTTTTTGGCGTTGACGATTTTGGCAATCGCGCCGCCTGTCGGATAGTAAACACCGGTGATGCCGCCGGTACCAATCGTGACGAATTCGGTCTTAGCCGACACGGATGCGCCGCAGAGCGCAAGAGAAGCGGCCAGAGCGAGCGGAACAAGTTTCTTAGTAAACATAAAATTCTCCAAGCGAAGTGAAAATTAACCATTAGCCGCAGCTGCTCAGCTTGTGGCGTCCGCACAGCCGCTGTATTCGGGGAAGTCGGCTCAGTCTTTTAGACCGATGCGGGTTTGCTTCTGCAAACCTTTTCTTCCTACTTGTACACATGCAAGAAGCGTGCCAACTTTATTTGTAAGCCAAATGCACGGTTTTAGACGGCCTTATCCGACCGTCTGCACAGTTATGCACCGATATAGAGAATTAAGAGGATGCAATATGCACCGATTTAGTGCGCTATTTTTGGGCAAGCATTATTTAGTTCCTAAATTAAAATATCAGCCTTGTGCTTTTATTCATTTAGGAGAACAAATTGAGTCAAAAAGAATTTGTCAAACCGGTTGATCTTGAGAACCCCTATCGTCTCTTCAATTTAGGCGGTACGGTGTTTTTGGAAGTCAAAGAAGGCGACGACATCGATGTTATGCCTGCTTCCTGGGCCTGTCCTGCTGACTATACAAAGATGAGTGTCGTGGTGGACTCGACTCACTACTCCCGCAAAATTTTGAATAAGGCTGAATACTTCCTTCTGACCGTTCCGGGATACGGCATCCGCAAGGAACTGCTTTATCTCGGCTCTGTCAGCAAGAACGGCAATCCCAACAAAATTCAGGACAGCGGTCTGAAGTTCTTCAATATTGAAGGCTGTGATTTTCCGCTTCCCGAAGGCTGCGCTGCTTGGGCGCTGATCAAGCGTATTCCTGAAGCGCATATGGAAAAAAGCTATGACATGTTCGTCGGAGAAATTGTCAAGGCATGGGCCGACAGCCGTGTCTTCTCCGACAACCACTGGCATCTGGAAAAAGGCCCGGAAGAGCTTCGCTCTCTTCATTACGTGGCGGGCGGCCATTTCTATGAAATCGGCAAGAGCGTAGAAGTCACGCTCTAAACACAGCAAACGCCGGATCCGATTTTCTCGAACCCGGCGCCTAAAAGCGGACCTCCTCATCGAGGTCCTTTTTTATTCAGAAAAGTCGGAGATTATTCTCCTTCTTCCGTGCCCTTATCGACAACTTCAACCATTTCCTCTTCAATCTTCTTCAGAGTTTCAACGTTTTTGTCTTCGGGTTTCTGTTCAACCGGTTTTTTGTCTGTCTTGCTGCAGTCACATGCCATGATTAGTATCTCCTATACTGTGTTTCTGTTTTAACGGATTACAGCCTTTCCGTATGCTTTTGAGTTTAAGCATGCGGGCAAAGACGGGTAAAATTTCACGACCAATATAGGCATTCTTCACAAAAGGCCCTGTGATGTCAGATGAAGCGCGAGTCACCGATCTGAGAGAAGCGAAGTTCGGTATTCAGAAAGTCAGAAATTCCAGATACGTTTTCGAATACAAAAACATTTGGGATCCGATTAAGAAAAGATCCAAACCGCTTTACCGTATCTCGGTTGGAAAAATTATCGGAAACGAAATCATTATTAATGATGATTACCTAGCCCGTCATCCGCAGCTTGCCCAAGGCGACTTTGTTCTGAAAGACGGAAAACCCGCCTATGAACCGAAGATTGAAGCGCCCTCCTCTCTCTTTAAGGTCAGGGCAATCGACCACTTTGTGCTCACGAGCCCGCGGCCGCAGGTACTCGCGCAGTTTTATTCCGATTTGGGTCTACGCGTTGAAAAAACATCACGGCGTTATGAAGTTTATCTTCCGTTCTCTAAAATAAATATCCACGACGAGAACGACCCGCTTTTGCCCGCGGCGGAAAATCCGACACCGGGCTGCGGCGACTTCTGCCTGGAGATTGAAACCGGAAGCGATCTGCACAAAATCGCCGAAGCGTTCAGGAACCAGGGCGTCGAAGTTGAAGGACCGCTCCAAAGGCGTGGCGCCAAAGGAGCGATGCAATCCATTTATCTGAGGGACCCGGACCGGAATCTGGTAGAACTCTCTGTTTACACAGGAAATGAAAATGACACAGCAGGCTGACAATACTCCTAAAGAAGAACCGACGGCTGCCGCGGACACAAATAAAAAATCATCAATCCTTAATCGGGATTTTCTGGCGTCAGCCTCCGTGCATAAATTATTTTGGGGTTATCTGCTCTGCGGAAGCATTTTCTGGCTTTTAGTCTTTTACGGCACCGGCATGGCCTTCTCGTACGGGCCGGACACCAACTATGACGCGGCAGGTCTTTGCCTTTTGATCGTCGCCGTCATTCTGTATCTCTGGGGATTTGTGTTTTCTGTTCTGTCATTCAGAGCCGCGTGGCGCCTGAAGACCCAGCCGCTTGCGCGTTACGCGTATCTTTTTGCGCTTGTCATTTATCTCATCACGCTCTTTAGCGGACTCTTTGTATTTATCCATATCGGCATGATGATGTAAAGACGGCATAGGACTCAGGAAATCTCTAACCGCGTAGTGTTAAAAAAATTTCTGAGCATTCCTGAATTTTCGATTTCTTTCCATAAAATAAAAATCTGAACGCTAGCAATTGTTACCGCTAGTCCCTCCAAACTTAGAGATATAACATGGCCCTGATTGTTCAAAAATACGGCGGCACATCCGTCGGCACTACTGACCGAATCAAGAATGTCGCCCGAAGAGTTGCTAAGTGGCACAATGCCGGCCATCAGGTTGTGGTGGTTGTTTCCGCGATGAGCGGAGAGACCAACCGTCTGATCGCATTAGCAAAAGAAATTCAAAAAAATCCCGATCCCAGAGAACTCGATGTAATTGCTTCCACCGGTGAGCAGGTCACGATCGGTCTCCTCGCAATGGCTCTTCAGAATATCGGACTCAAAGCCAAAAGCTATACCGGTCCGCAAGTTAGAGTCCTTACGGATGATGCGTTCACAAAAGCCCGCATTAAAGAAATTGACGGCGACCGCATTAAGAAGGATCTTGATGAAGGAAAAGTTGTCATCGTCGCCGGTTTCCAGGGCTGCGATGAAAACGGCAACATTACAACACTCGGCCGCGGCGGCTCTGATACATCCGCAGTTGCGCTTGCCGCCGCTCTGAAAGCCGATGAATGTCTGATCTTTACAGACGTGGACGGCATTTACACCACCGACCCCCGTGTCGTCAGCAATGCCCGCAAACTGAGCATTGTTGCCTTTGAAGAAATTTTAGAAATGGCCTCTCTCGGCTCTAAAGTTCTTCAGATTCGAAGCGTCGAATTCGCAGGCAAGTACCACATTCCGACCCGTGTACTCTCAAGCCTGACAGACCCTGATATTCCGCTGGATGAAGAGCAAAATTCCGGCACCCTGATTACTTTTGAGGATGATCCTAAGATGGAAAAAGTCGTTGTTTCCGGTATCGCTTTCAGCAGAAACGAAGCCAAAATCACTCTGCCGCACGTCCCTGACACCCCGGGTATCGCTTATAAAATTCTCGGTCATGTCGCCGAAGCCAACATTGAAGTTGACATGATTGTTCAGAACGCCGCTAAGAACGGTTTAACGGACTTCAGCTTCACTGTAAGCCGCAACGATCTTGACAAGACTCTTCAGGTCCTCAAGGACAATGTTCTTCCCTATCTCGGAGAAGAGGGTATCCTGACTGACGCCTCCATCGCCAAGATTTCCTGCGTCGGTATCGGCATGCGCAGCCACGCCGGTGTCGCAGCCAAGATGTTCCGCGTTCTCGCAGAGGAAAACATCAACATCAAGATGATTTCCACTTCTGAAATCCGCACCTCGATCATTGTGGATGAGAAGTACATGGAACTCGCTGTTCGCGCTCTCCATAAAGCATTTGGTCTTGACAAAGAGACAGGCGCTATGGAAGGCTAATCTTTCGCTCTAAAAATCAAATCGGCGCAGGACTTTTAGTTCTGCGCCGTTTTCTTTCTAATTTAATTAACCGAAGTTTTTCTTAATGTGATCCTTCCAGCGTTTGACGTCTTCGTCAATCTTGGGATTTTTAAGAACGTCATTGCAAATAAAGGATTCCATCGGTTTCATGCCAATAAAGGCAAACGCCTTGTGGAGCCAGAAGAAAACGCCGTCGATGCCTTTTCCTTCAAAGAACTGATCTTTTTCTGTGAAAGCCTGAATCGGCGCATTCCAAGTGGAGCTCAGCATGTATTTCTTATCATTCAGAATACCGCCGGTGCCATAGCCCTTGGTCGGAGTTTCGTGATGGCGGCCGTCTCCGTGCGCAATGCCGGGCTGCATCCAGACAAGATCCAGATAGCGTTTAAACTGCCAAGGCGTACTCATCCACCAACCCGGTGTCTGCACGATAACGAAATCAGCGCGTTTAAATTTTTCTGCTTCAGCTGCCGGTTCCCACTCACTGTCTACGAGTGTGATTTCCGTGCTATAGCCCAGCTTCTGAAGTTCTTCGTCGGCAATATTGCTCAGATAATGGTTTAAGCAGCCGCCTCTGCCGTAATTCTCGCAGCCGCAGTCAATAATCAGTACGTGCTTAGGCATCTCACTACTCCTAGTTAATTGCTCGATTTTAATGATAGAACCGTTTTATCCGTCCATCGCTTCTTATTTCAGGTATTCCGCCTCAAACTGTCTGACCTGGCGGTAAAGCTTCTCGTTAAACGGCACGTTTAAGCCGAAGCTAGCCGCCTTGTCGATCACTGTTCCTGCGAAGCTCTCAACTTCCGTCGGGCGCTTAGCCAAACGGTCCTGCCGCATAGACGGCATTCCTTTTGGGTTCAGCTCGTCAATAATTTTCAGATATTCTTTGAAATCCTTCTCGCTAAGCCCCGTGCCCTCGAGCTCCGAGAGCTTCAGCACTTCGCGCATCGCTCCGATCATGACATCTCTGGCCTCTCCCGGCTTATGAATCATCTCGAAGCAGCCGTTGTAGACGGAAAGCGTTTGGTTCACACCGACATTCAGCATCCATTTGCACCACATTCGATGAATAATATTGCTGTCGACCAAATGCGGCATTTGAGTTCGGCGGAAGAATTCAACCGTATCCTGCAGAGCTTCGATTTGTGATCGATTTTGCGAGCTGAGGCCGATCACAAGTTCTCCAAACGTGCGGTACGTCAGTGTGTTGTTCTGAAACAACGCGTCCATCCTCTGCGCCACACAATGCACAATCTTTTTCAGTCCGAGCTCTTCAGCAATGATGTCTTCGCTGGAGATTCCGTTCATGACCGAGACCACGATGGTATTTTGATCCACTGCGTCCTTAACCAAGCGAAGGGCCTGTCTCAGGACCGGCGCCTTAAGAGCCACGATTAAAAGATCCGGCGCTTTATTGAGTTCTTTAGGACTTTTAAAGCAAAGGTTTGCTGGCGTTCCGTTGACGGTAATTCTTTCCTGACGATAACGCTCCACGCGATGGGGTTCCGCCAGGAAATAAGTTTGTTCAGAAGGAAGCTGAGGTGACAGGAAAGAGCTGTACATCACGCCAAGCGCGCCTCTTCCGAGAATTGCTGCTGATTGGATTGTCATTGGCAGAGTAACCGTTTAGTCAATATCAAACCGCTTGAAGTTTTTGAGATTATCACTTTTTATCGATCTTTCGAGCGGGAGAAAGTAATGCGACGCATGTAAAGTCATTCTGCCGAATACTTGTGCTGTTTCAAATCTGTAAAGAGATATCGAACTTATCAAGCGCCTGCTCAGCGCTGCGCAATGAAAAGATTTAAAGGAAAAATAAAAACCGGGCAGCCAAACCAGCCTAGGAGGATGTGCTGCCCAGAAGCTTCCAGGAATTGTCTCTATGTAGAGAAAATGTTCCTACGTATTAGAAGTCGTGAACCATACCGACGGCGATCTGATAGCCGTTCAAGTTGGTAGTAGTGAGGTTTTTGCCTTTACCCCAGCCTTTTCCGCCGTCCGTGTATCCGGCAAAGCCGTATACCTTAGTTCTCTTGGAGAGCGGATATTCGTAGCCAGCGCCAACGTTCCAGAGATTGCCTTTCTTTTCGCCTTCAATCTTAGAGGCGGTGCCGTCAATTTTACGAGTCACATACTTGAAGCCGAGTTTTGCTGTGCCGCCGCCAAGCTTGATCTGAGAACCAATCTGCGCAGCATGCTGTTTATATCTGTTTTCGCCCCACTGATACTGGTAAATCGCCATCGGGCGGAAAATACCAACCTGCCACCAGCCGCCCATCGTCACATGGTACAAAGGATGCTTTGTATTTCCAGTTAAAGACTTGTAGTCAATCGTTTCAAAAATAACACTTCCGCTCAGTGTCTTGGAGCTATACAAGGCGCCTAAGCCGTAGTAGTGATTATTTTCAGACCATTTATTCTTGGAGTCATCCGTGTTAGTACCATTGGAGTACATTGCGTGCAACGTTACTCCGCCAAAAGACGGTGTCTTATAGGCAACAGCGTTGTCAACTCGGCTGAAATGGAGGGATGTTGTGCCGGAAGCCCAGCCGGAGGCACCGTGCGTAACACCAAAAATTGCGCCGCGAAGAATGCCGGTGCTCTGTGCGAAGCCTAAGGTTCCGAGACGGCCGAATGTCAGTCGTCCAAATCCGCCGTCAACATAAAGCGCTGTCTCTCTGTTAAATGCGAGAGTCGAAGAAGTCGCAGCGCCGTCATCTACGTTGTAGCCCTGTTCAAGAATAAAACCGACCTTCAGGCCGTTGCCTAAATCTTCAACGCCCTTGATACCCCAGCGGGAACTCGCGGTAAAGCCGGACTTAACGTCAAAAGTCGCATCTCCGTGACGAGTCTTTCCAACAAGCAGACCTTCGTCGATTTTGCCGTACAGTGTAACCTGAGAAGCAAAAGCGCCCTGGCAATAGAAAGCGCCTAAAGCCAGCATCAGGGCGATCGGTTTAAATTTAATCATAAGTTTTCTCCTAGGATTCTTATTTGTTTCTCTATAACTATGCTTACGTCTCTCGAAAGAGGATGTTTCAAAATCAGTTCTCTCAAAACTAACTTCAATTGGCGTATTCGGTGTCGCAGCAGATGGAATAACCGGAACAAATTTGAAACGTTTTGCCGGCTGTCGTCATGCCTCAATTCCGCTTTTGCATCTTCTCAGCAGTCGTTGCCGACACGACTATTTTTCATCTTTGTCAGAGAAAACTCCACGCATATCTCACAAATACACTTTGCCAGCTTTGCAAAAACTTTGCGCGTTTTGCCTAGGTCTCTCACGACCTTTTCCTTCGAATAGTCAATGTGCTCAGAAAAATTTTGCGTTCTGCTCAAAAACGACAGCGGGCAGACACCCAAGTCTTGGCGCCTTCCCGCATTTAGCCTGCTAATCAAAAAGCCGTTTTATTTACACGTAAAGAAAATCTGAGCAGAGGCTTTCCTATGTGCTGCGGCAAAGTAACCGCCCTGGCAGACTTCAGTTTTAGATCCACTGGCTCAAACTGTTTCCTTTGTTTGTCACAAAATTCCGTTTCCTCCATACGATATCCACCATGACAGCACCGCTATCCCAGTGCATAGAAGTTAGAGTCGGAAATCATGTATTTATTCTGACCAACGGATACAAAATCGCTGGAAGATAAAAACAAAGCTTCTTACTTTTACGAAGTGGATCAGAAATTTTGTCGCCGATAAAAAAATCACTTATTAAATATCCGCGATGCGCTGCTTGTGATTATTACTAAAGAGTATTGTCAAACAGAACTCTCTACCCTAAAATCAGCCTACCTCTTCTCGAGGCATCTAACGATCGGAGGATTAGGCTCGCACAGAGACCGGCCGGTCGCCACCTGTTTTTCTATCTATGTCATTCCAAGAAGCTATTCAGTACAGGACAGAACTGCACCAGCTTGCTGAGCTGTCCGGAGAGGAAATTAAAACTGCGCAATATATTCAAAACAAACTTGAAGATATGGGATTTGCCGTTCGCTCCGGCGTAGGCGGCCATGGTCTGATTGTTGATATCAGCAGCGGCAATGAGGGCTCGGTCGTCATGCTCCGAGCCGATATTGACGCTCTGCCCTATACCGATCCCAATGATCCGGAAAAAATTGAAGCCATTCACGCCTGCGGACACGACGCTCATGCGGCGATCCTTCTTGCTGCAGCTCCCGAAATCAGAAGCTCTCTAAAAAAAGGCACAGTCAGACTGGTATTTCAGCCTGCTGAAGAAAGCCTCCAAGGCGCGTTAGCGATGATTAAAGACGGTGCCTTAGAAGGTGTCGATATCGCTGTCGGCTCCCACATCCGCCCCGTTCAGGATCTGCCTTTCGGCAAGTACTGCGCATCTGTCAACCATGTTGCCTGCGCAACGGTTGAAGTTCGAATTGACGGGAAGCAGGCTCACGCCGCCAGACCGCACCTCGGCATCAACCCGATCGAAGCCGCCTCCCAGTACATTGCCTCTATCGCTCTCATCAAGATCGATCCGAACAAGTCCTGGTCAGTTAAGCCGACACAGATCTTCTCCGAAGTCGGAGCAACGAACTCTATTCCGAGCTTTGTAAGAATCGCCTATGACCTTCGTGCTCAGGACAATGTCGCTCTCGAAGCTATTATTGAGAGAATGAAGCTTGCCGCAGCAAGTCTGGAAGGAAGTTTCGGCGCCAAAGCATCCTGTGAGGTTACGGAATACTGTCCGGGGCCCGAGTACGATGCGGCGCTGAACGAACTTTTCAGAGAAACGGTTACTGAAACAATCGGAAAGGACGCGCTGCACGCCAACTGCGGCGGGGGCGGCGAAGATTTTCATTTCTACAAAAAAGCTAAGCCCGAGCTTCGCGTTTTGTACTATGGCATTGGAAGCGGTGCGGCTCCCGGTCTGCATGACAGAAATATGAACTTTAACGTTGAGATTCTTCCGCAGGCTTCTCAGCTGCTCGTCAACCTTGTAAATAAGATTTTGGCCTAATAAACAACTCGCAAGCTGATACGACACAGCGCCTAAGTTCGTAGCTTAAGCGCTGTTTTTTTTGAAAAAGCAGAATACAGACTGAATCCTGAGTCAACCGGACAAATGTCTGTTCTTTCGCCTGTCGGCATCTAATTCAGGCCCGGCAGATTTAAAAATATCTGCACGCTGAGGCTCTGAACTCCTACCTGCTCGTTCTCTGTCCATAGTCGAGCGCGATTTAAACGTGATATATCGCCCTCCCCTATTTAATGAAAATCATATTGAAATCGAGGAACGGAATTAGCGAACAGAAAGACTACATCTGCCTATCTCCTAGTGATTCCTTCGATTGTTTAAAACAGAGTGAACGTTGCTTGTAAAGGATTCTCGCAGGGGATTTATTTTTGTGAAAGGGGGTACGGGTATCCATTCCGGCCCCGTAAAACGACAACGGCTCAACTTGTCTAACAATCGAGCCGTAATCATACGTGCCTCTAGCACTGCTAGTGTTAATTATTTCGACGGTCGCTGACAATTGGCTCCGCTAGCTGTCAGTTTCGTTTTTAACTAACGCAGGAAGCCTCATAACGGGGCTTCCGATGGTTTTCTCAGAAACTCTCCACTATTTTCTTCTCTGACACCTATCAGAATTCTTGCGTTTCTTGATACTTCAAATTCAATCAGGCAAAAAACACACGTTGAAATTTAACCCGATCTTACAGTGTGGAATTTTGGAAATTATCCGCAGCGGGGACACTCTGCAAGCCCCTTTCTCTTGAAGACTTTTCTTAATTTTCATCCCTATTATGAATTCTCTCAACCATTCGAACGGTGTTCTCAAGTGTTCGAACGCCCCTCTCATAATAGTAGCTAGCTAATTGTTCTGCCAGTTGAGTACGGTGTTCTCACTGGTTCGAATGCTTAGCATGTTTCAGTTTTTTCCGTTGGATTGTAGTCTGATGTCCTTAAATTTTTTAGGGACAATTTATGGAACAATCTTCAATGGAAAAGATCAAGAAAATTGCAGCTCTGCTGAACTTGAATCAACCGTATTCGAAAATTGCAGCTTCCGTCAGCGTATCGAAGTCAACTGTCTCAAAATACGCAAACCAGATCAAAGCATCCGGCTTGACGTACACGGAGATCGAAAAGACTGATTCAGCCGTATTGGAAGAGCTGCTGTGTTCTCACATTGACGCAAAGTACCGAGAAATCGATACAGATCACGTCATAACTCAGCTTGCAAACGTCAAGTATGCAACCAGACAGCTTCTTTACGAAGCATACAAGGCATCTGACCCTAGCAGCGCCTGCTCGTATCCGACGTTCTGCCGTCAAATAGATAAGGCAATGAAAGCTAAAGCTCCGAAGGAGGTTTATACCAACTTGGAGCGAGTACCCGGCGGCTCGATGGAAATCGATTTTGCCGGCGAGCTTATCAATTGGGTCGACAAGCATGGGAAAAGCCGCAAATCCAAACTGTTTGTTGCCACAATGACATTTAGTCAGAAGATGTTTGCCTGCGCTTTTGACGATGAAAAACAGCACTCCTGGATGCAAGGGATTGTCAAAGCCTTGGAGTTCTTCGGCGGCATTCCAAAGACGCTTATAGTCGACAACGCCAGGAGCCTTGTCATGTCGCATAAGCAAAGCAGAATCGATTACTCTCCAATCCTGACCAATCTGTGCGAATACTACCGGATCAACACCTTTGCTTGTCGGCCGCGAAGTCCAAAGGGCAAGAACCGCGTAGAAAACAGCGTTTTACACTTCTATCGGCATGTGATAGCGCCTCTGTCGATGCAGGGTCCGATAAGAGCGTTTGATCTGTCTGATCTGAACGAGCAGATTCTTGAGAAGGTACGTCAGTTCAACGAGCGTCCGTTCACAAAGAATCGCCAAAGCAGTCGCGAAATTGAATTTGCGGCGCACGAGAAAAAAGCGCTGGCAAGTCTTCCCATCCTTGCCTTTGAAGTCGGCAGCTGGAAGTACTTAAAGGTTGACAAAGGGCACTGTATCAGGCTCACTGAGGACTGTGGTCATCGTTACAGCGTTCCTGCCAGCCACGTAGGTAAAAAAGTCTCTGTGCTGAAGACAGCCGAAAATGTCTTCATTTACGACATTGAGACCGCCGTCTGCATTGGCAAGCACAAGAGATTGCTTGAAGCTTCAGGCCAGAAGACGCACATTCTGCCTGAGCATCTGACGGCAAAGGAAAAGCACCAACGGCTCAGTAAGGATGAATGGGCACAAGAGCTGATCGACTGCGGCTACAACGAAAGTACGGTTGTAAACGTCTTGGAGATCAAGTGGGAATCCGATCAAATGAACGCCCGCAGATTCTGCTCCTGCCTAAGGCGGCTTGCAAAAATAGGATCGAACCGGCTTGCCAATGAAGCCCTCGGCGTTGCGCTCGAACAAAAGTTCCTGAGCTACAGCTTTATCGAGAACTTTGTGAATATGCGAAAGAAAGAGCTGCTTATGGGCTTAGATAATTCCGACAAAGACCAGGACTATAGGACTGTTGAACATGAAAACATCAGAAATAACTACTCATGATAAAAAAATTCTGCGTCTCAGCGAGTTGTGCAAGAGGCTGAAAATGCGTGCCGCTTATGAGCGCTTCTGTGCGATTCTTACTGATCCTGACGCCTGTCAAATGCCTTTGCTTGACTGCGTCATCGAAGGGTTGGAATATGAGGTTGAAAAGCGAGACTCGAATGCACTAAACCGTCGTCTTAAAGAAGCAAAAATCTGCTTGCCAAACGCTCGTCCTGACACAATCGACTTCAGCATTGAAAGAGGATTAGATAGAAATCAGGCAGAGGCGCTCCTCACGATGCAGTGGATGGAAAGGCACCAAAACATCATTATTACCGGAGCTGCCGGATGCGGTAAAACCTTCCTTGCGTGCGCCTTAACTAATCAGGCCTGCATGAAAGGGAAAACAGCAAGGGTAGTCAGAATACCCCTGCTGCTTAACCAAATGTCTGCGTCACATCAGATCGTCGAAACATACTTCAAAAAACTCAAGGAGTATAAAAATGTTGATCTGCTAGTCCTCGATGACTGGGGCATCGGACAGTTAGACGCCAGATCCAGAGAGGATCTGCTGGAAATAATAAACGAAAGATACATGTACGCAAGTACTATCGTCACAAGCGTGCTGCCGGTCAGTAAATGGGCTGAATATATCAACGACCCGACTTACTCCGACGCAATCCTGGACAGACTCGTCAGTGTCTCCCACAGAATCGAAATGTACGGTGCCTCAGTCAGGCAAATGGAACAATATGGAGGCGTGCAGAAATCCTAAAGGTCAATAGAAGAAGTTAATTGCAGGGCCAAACGCGTTTTAACGCTTGTAGCCGCCTGTTTTTAAGGCCGTTAAGCAGTGTGCTTAACGGCCTTTGTACAGCGTATTAAAGAAGAACGGCGTCAAGTCACTTTCGCGGCATAATGCTGTAACCTCGCTGGCGCTCCGTTACAACTTATCCCACGTTGGCTTGACACCGTACGTGCTCGCAAAATCACTGCAAACAACTATAAAAATAGCTATCACAAAATCTTGTAAACTACAGGTCGGCCCAACGGTTAAAACTGAGCGTTCGAACCTGTGAGAATTTGATTTACCTATCAACGTTGACGCATCAGCCGACACTGAAAATTAGCTCCGTTCGAACGCTGAGAATCGTCGTTCGAACCATTGAGAATACCGTTCGAATCGTTGAGAGAAATCACTATTACGTTTTACAAGAAAACTAAGCCATGAAAACACGACCTAACCATTTTTTGATCGATTCATTTTTATTCAAACCAATTTATCGCCATTGATGTAAATGAAATTATTCAAATTCAAAATAATCATTGCTAAACGATGATTAACCACAGCTCAATATCAAGCATTGCGCCAGAAAGTTGGATTTGGAGTTTCGTGTGACTTTCTTACCTTTTGGTTTTTCTTTGAACCAGGGAGATAATTAGGGAAAAATCTACAAAGAAATCTAAAAATATTTCCCCGTATAGACAACTGCCCACGATTAGGATAATTCTCATCTCGGATAAGCGAACAGGAAAAATCATGAAATACATCACAGGCATACATGCATTGAATCTGAGGTGCAGTTTAGAGACTTGCGGTGACTGGCATCAAACGGGAATACAGTGGAAAATTTAACGATTAGGGAGCCGGATGATTCTGTTTTCGGAATTTACGGCATTGAAGACAATAGCTTCGTGCCAAATCATCCGGATACGTACAAGATCGCAAACCATATTAGAGCATTACTCGATCTCGTCTCCGAAGGCAATTTCGGTTACGCTCAAGGCATGAACAAGGACTTCATCTGCAACAATAAATATACAGAAGAAGTTTTTTCTAAATTACTGCTGCTTAGAACGTCTTACATGTGGGAAAAAATTAAAGAGTTCATCGGTAAAGAATACGGCGTTGCGTGGCTGAGATTTTTACAGGACCACGAAAATGAACAATGAACCAGGTAACTGGCAATTACTTCACGGAAAGCTTATTAATAGCTTCCTTTTGCTTCTTAACAAGCAGACAGATCAATTTGTTTTAAAGGGGGAGACCGCTTTATCGATTTGCTATGGTTTGGATCGTTTTTCCGAGGACATTATTTTAGACGGCAGAAAGCAGAACATCACAGAGATTGTCCGGCGTTTCTCCATGCAGAACGACATTGAATTTCGAATTCTAAAAGATACGCCCGCAATGAAGCAGTGCCTTATGGATTATGGGAATCCTCTTCATCCGCTAAAAATTGAAGTCTCCTACAGAAATAGGAACATTGATCTCTGCGAAGCTTCGAAGGACTGGACGAAAATTAATGGAATCAATGTGTACACGATCGATGCGCTTGCGAGAACGAAAGCAATTGCCTATCAGGGCCTCGGCAAAATACGTGATTTATATGACCTGTCATTCATCTGCAATAACTATTACGAGAAGTTGTCTTATCCAACCAGAGCAACGATCCGAGATGCCTTGTCTTATAAAGGGATAGAACAATTTGATTACCTTGTGGCAACTCAGACGGATCCTTTAATCGACAAGGATAAATTAGCGATTGGTTTTCTGAAGATGCACAGAAAATTAGGGCTTCCCATAGATCAGACTCCTGAATTTAGGGCAGACACAAAATTAGAGACACTCCCCTCTCAAGCTTTCTAATGGAGTTCTCAAGCGTTCGAACGCTTGCCGCTAAAGAGTTCTTCGGGAAAAATCGCCTTAAGTCACTTTCAGGATAGGGCATGTCTATACCATGCACATAAAACAAAGCCCGCAGGAGGATCCCACGGGCTTTACTTACTACTTATGCAAAGGTAATTTGATTACAGCTTGGAAACTTGAATTCCGCAAAGTCTTCCGAATGTGAAGATGTCGCAAATAGCATTGCCACCAAGTCTATTCGTTCCATGAATCCCGCCTGTAACCTCACCGACAGCGTATAGTCCTTCGATCGGTTTATTGTATCGGTCGATAACCTGGCTCTTCGGATTGATGACAACGCCGCCCATCGTATGGTGAACGCTCATTCCAGAATAACCGGCCCAGAAAGGAGCCTTTTCAATCTTTGTCAAATTACGCGGAGCCTTGCCAAGTTTATCGGCCTTGGCATCAACGCCGGCATTGAATTCATCGATCGTTGCTCTAAGAGCTTTCGGATCAATCCCCATCTTCTTTGCCAGACCTTCAATAGTGTCATCTGTCCAAGCGTCGCCTGTTTCCAACCCTTTCTTAGCCATATCCTGGTGACCCGGATTCAAATCTCCAAATCCTCTGGAGTCAACAATGGCGTAGCCGGTCTGCTTAGGTAAACCTAAAACGGCATCGCGAATGTTATCTCTTCTCTCATCTTCTCTAATGAAGCGCTTACCGTCAGGACCGACCAAAATAAAGTTCTTGGCGTATAAGTGCAGAATGATGCGCTGCTTTCTTCCCGGAGGGCAGCCCGGGTTGCATTGGATAAAGTCCATGCCAACCGTATCAGCTCCGATATCTTGCATCAACGGGATTAAATCTCCGGTTGAGCACGGAAGATTGGTAGTAGTTAAATTGCGCATACGCGGATCATATTTAGCGCGCATTTCAGGATTAGCGCCAAATCCGCCGGTTGCCACTACAACTGCGCGATTAGCCTTAACTGTCTTGTGGTTGCCGTCTTTATCGACATATTCCGCACCCAGAACTTTACCGGAGAGCTGTTTTTCACGGAAAAGTCTTACAACACGAGAATTCGTAAGGATCTGAACTCCTTCTTTATCGCATTGAGGTTTAAGCACTTTGATATAGTCGCTGCCAAGAGAACCGAAAGGAGCATGACAACGGGGATAGAGACCTCCGTATATTTGATATACGTCATCTTTGAATTTCATACCCATGTCCTGAAGCCATTTGACTGCATCATAGGAATTTGCTGTCATGGTCTTAACAAGTTCAGGATTGCCTCTTCCGTCACCGCCACCAAGCGTTTGCTCAGCATGTAATTCAGGACTATCCTTGATCTTTTGTTTTCCTTGACGTACAGGATCAACGGAGTTAAATCCTCCACCGGAGACGGAAGTATTGCCACCTACAAACGGCATTTTCTCCAATATAAGGATGTTTTTTACACCGTTTTGTGCAGCAGAAACTGCAGTTGCCAAACCGGCTCCGCCAGCGCCAATCACCAAGAGATCAACTGTTTGATCCCATTTTGCGGGAATATCGTCGGAAGCGTGTGCTGCAGACGGTAGTGCAATGGAGGTTAAAAGACCGGCTGCGCTTGTTGCAGCTCCACCTAAAAAACTTCTTCTAGATAATTTACTCATCATTTTCTCCTTGTATGACTAATCGTCATGAAAAGAGTTTATTCAAGATGTTTTTTATAGAAGAGGTCTAATGGTGTATTGATTTTTACCTTAAATTATGCATGCAATAGATTCTCCGGCAATCATTCCGAAGGTCAGTGCATCACAGATACCATTGCCGCCAATTCTGTTTTTCCCATGGATACCCCCGGTGCATTCTCCTGCGGCATACAAACCCTTGATTATTTTTCCGCTTGTAGTAACACATTGGGCAAACTTATTAATTCGTATCCCACCCATTGTGTAGTGAATAGACATTCCGGATTTAGCTGCCCAAAAAGGAGGTTGAACTATTGGGAAGCCGGTGTTTCCATTTCCCTTTTCAAAGACCCTTTCGTTATATTGATTAACCGTTTTCACCAAAGCTTTTGGTGGTACACCTATTTTTTCGGCAAGTCCTTCCAATGTGTCCGAACAAAAGGCGTCTCCGGTTTCTATACCTCTTACGGCATCACGCCTCATGAGTAGGTCGTAGCTTTCGAAACCATCATTGTCAATAATTGCGAAGAAAAGTGATTTGGGCTGAGCCAACACGGCTTCTTTAATAAAATCTCGTCGTTGAGACTCGTCGACAAATCGCTCACCTAATGCATTGATCAAAATAAATCTTGATACATCATTATGAAATCTAACTCTTATCTTTCCGCCAGAATATTTCCCCGGCAAACATTGAATACTATCCATGTCAATGAGCTCGGCCCCTATTCTTTGTGCTTCTAAAAGCATTTCTCCAGATGAGCCGTTTAAACTATTGCTCGTCAGCGCAACGAGTCGAGGATCAAACTCTTCTACGAGTTTCGGATTAGAAGCGAATCCTCCGCTCGTTAAAATAACACCCCTGCGAGTCCTAATTTTCCTTATCTTGCCCTCTGTCTCGTACTCGGCTCCCGTAACCGTGCCATTGTTATCGGTCAGTAGCTTTATTACCGGACTATTAGTCCTAATTTCTACTCCCCTTTGCAGTGCTTTTTGACTCAAGACAGAAATATACTCACGCCCGTTCGGCGATTTAGGCAGATGGCATCGAGGAAAATGAGAACCATAAATTTCGATCACTGAATTCTGAAATTGAACTCCCTGTCTTTCTATCCACTCCAGCATTCGAGGAGCATTTGAAACTAGTTGGTGAATAAGTTCAATGTTGCCGGAGCGATCCCCGTTTTCAAATATATCTTTAAAATGCTTTTCTTCAGAATCTTCTATTCCCAAGGGGATCTGGCGTTTAGGGTCAACAACTCCTAAAAATCCGCCGCTTATGAGAGTATTCCCTCCGATCTCGGCTCTCTTTTCGAGAAGAACGATCCTCCCCTTAAAGAGTTCTGACGCTCTTGCCGCCGCAGCAACTCCTGCCCCTCCGCCACCTACAACAACAATATCCGCAGACTCTTCAAAATCCTTTGAGCGATTGTAAGCGGCAGTTAAAATCACTCCTCCCAAAGTGGCCGCTCCAACCGAATATAAGAATTTTCGTCTAGCTATCACTTTGCCTTCCTACCATTACATTTATATCCCTAAGGAAATCTGTTAACTCAACAATCGTTTTCGTATTGAGTTTTTCCATAAGCGAAGCTCTTCTTTTTTTGACCGCATTCTCCGAGATTTGCATATCTATGGCGATAACTTTATTTGCAACGCCGCATGCCACTAAAGGAGCGATCAGTTTTTCTCCTTCTGTCAGGCCATTAAAAATTAGTTTCCTCTCATCTATTGCAAGTTTTCTCTTCCTAAATGCAATATTAGATTCCACCGCCTTTCGAACAGCTTGAAGTAGTTTTTCTTCATCTGCGGGCTTTACTAAAAAATCCGTTGCCCCGTTCTTTAATGATGAGACTGCCATATCAATATCGCCGTGCCCCGTCAGGAAAATGATTGGCTGATCAAAACCCTTTTCCTTCATAATCCTCTGGAGTTCTATTCCATTCATCCCGGGCATTCTTATATCGAGGACAACACATCCTGGTCTTTGTGTGTCGTCATACGCAAGGAAGTCCTCCGCAGACGAGTATTCGACCGTCTGCCAGCCGTCCATCCTCAGTAAGAAACTCTCACTTCTTAAAACCATTTCATCATCGTCTACTAACCTTACGAACGGCGATAAGTTTTTGTGTGGCTTAATCATTTATTCCCTTTTTTGAAATGAGACTGTTACTCTGATTCCCTGCGGCTCGCGCTGTTCAAACTCCACAGCTCCGTCATATTTTTCACTAATCCCTAAGATTATCGTCAGCCCTAAACCCAAACCTTCCGCTTTTATGGATTCTTGTAAGGCTTTTCGCATACTTTCCAGTTTTTCTTTTTTAATTTTTGGACCGTTGTCATCGACTTGAAGCACTACCCTATGCTGAGAAGAAAAAACCTTACAAAAGATCCTGCCTTCTTTGCCCATTGGTTCTATCGCTTCTAATGCGTTTTTCAGCACATTAAATACTAATAACTCCAATTCCAAAGGATCTGCTTCTATGAAAGTAGATCCTTCCAACTTGCATGTAATAGGTGAGTTCCCGGCTACATAAGCCTCAATCGAGGAAAGAGCCTTCTCTGTTATTTCTGACAAAGATACAATTCCAACCGTTCCGTATGCCCCGTATTTTGAGTAACTTCGGACCTTATCAACAATAGAAGCTGCCTTCTTAATTCCCCTGTGAATCTCTGATAAGCCCTCGCGTAAATTATCATCATTACTGCCGGTTTTAGATAAATATTTGATCAACCCTGCTGAATAATTTGATACTGACGATAACGGCTGCTTTAATTCATGTGCAATTATTGAAGACAGCTGCGAAACCATCCCTTTCTTTTCAATGTAATTTAATCGCTTTAAACGACTCCTTGCCACTTGAGCAACAGCGTCTCTTTGGGCAATCGCCATCCTTAATTCTGAAGTACGCTTCAGCACGAGCTGATTGACTCGCAAAATGTGGAACAACATACCAGCCAGAAGCAGAATGGCTAAAAAAATCTCACGCTTAAAACGCTCATATAGGGAGAGAAGAGAAATCTCTTGTTTAGCATAAGGCCCGATATTTAAAGTTTGAAAAAGCCTATTGACTGCCAAAAAATCGTTAGCAATACTCCAGCTGGCTTTGATCATTCCAGACGGATTAGTAAGCAGTGAAACAGTTATCAGCCTGACTAATTCCGGTTTTGCGCTTGGAAATGACGAAAAAACCACATCCGGATAAAGAGCTGTGGAGGTTTGGCAGCTTAGGCTGGATTCTTTTGATCCGATAACTTTGAAATCATCCGGGACTGTATTTCGAGACAACAGAAATCTTTCATACTCACAGGTCGGAAGTATTGCTACATCAGCTCGACCACTCAGTAAATAATTAATGGGAGAAGGCGTACCGTAATTGGTAAAAACAACAGACGAGAAAAATTGATTATGATCAAAACCCTCTTTAATTATTTCGGCAATCGCACTAAGCCAGCCCGCAAGGGAATTACTCTCATAAGCAACTGCCCTTTTACCCTTTAATGAAGCCAGGCTCTCGCCTTCAAAATTATTCCTTACTACAAATAACGAACCGACTGAGTAAGAGGGATCTCTTGAGGAATCAGGCTTTCTTGTCACGATTTGTCTCAGGCCGGCAGAGAAGCTATGCGCCGCATAGAAACCGCTCGGAGAGATTAAAAAATCAAAATTCTTCCGGCTCAGTTCAGCAGTTGGAATATCCATCGGAATTTCTTCGCTTTCAAAAACAATTTCCGGATGCTTTTGTCTTAAAAAAGCCATTGTCGGACCGAAAGAATCCAAGTAAAAATATGGGTCTTCGAGCTGTACAACGCCAATTCTTACGATCTCTGCTGCCTGTGTATTTTGCGATACAGGCTGAGCTAAACAAGTCTGCACCGTCACAAAACTGAAAAACAGGATTGATGAACAGACAAGAGAAGTCTTCAAACGAACTAAAGGCATTATGAGGTTCTGCAGAGAGATTATCTATGGGATTATGCTATGGCGCATGTAAAGCATTCAACCGCATTTTCCCTCAAAAAACTTTCTACCCTAACGCTCTAAGCAACTCAATCAGCAAATCCAAAGAACAATGCCCTTAGCTTCAAAGTGAAGTAGTTTTCGTATCCTGAAAGCAGTCTAATTGATACATGTTTCAAACATTTTTCATCCCAAGAAGTTTAAGAAACAATTGATCACGCTTAGTAACTTCTGTCCGGATGGCGATATTGCGGTCAGCTCTAAAGCCGGTTAGCTCCAATACGCTGAAGTAATCGAGAATTTGTTTAAGAGACTTGGATTGCAGCCAGCGTAATAACAATCGGTTATCCCGTTCTTCACCTTTTGTTGCGGCGTTGTCTTCTTTGAGTTGTTCCTTGATTTTGAAGATCCTCTCGTATAACTCACAATACAGGCCTAGTGCGATGAACTGGCAAAAGAATCTGCCTTCCAAAGCTGCGGCTTCCCAGACCCGAGGTGTTCTGCCGTCCAAGCAATCCTTTTCAAGCTCAAAGATGTCTTCAATATGCTCGCGTCTGCGGTAGGTTCTGAGGGTTTCGAACGTAGAATCTGCCTGATTGCTCACAAGAGCAAAGCATCCGAATTTACGGATTTCTTTGTTAAACGACTCTTTATTGAGTGCGTACTTATATTTGCCGCAATAGGGACGTTTGGATCTGACCAGAAATTTTGCCGCTCTTTCTAAGGCTGCGTCGGTCAACTCTTTTCGGTTTTCTTCCATCTGAGCTTTAAGCTCCATTAGGGAACTGTAGAAATTTTGTTCTTCCTGTGCAGCTCTGGCGGTGTCCAAATACAGGTAGGTATAGATGCGCTTTTCGAACATCTGTTCTTCTCCGGCTTTGGCCGACTCCGTCCCTCTTTGGCGGGTAAAACCGAAGGTTCTCTTGTTGAAGCAGCAGTATCCTCTCTCAAACGTGTTAAGCCCATTGAAGTTTTCCGGGGAGTCCAACTCGTCCCTATACTGATCGAGCAACTTGCTGACCCATTTAGTTCGACGATCGGCAAGGCAGAGGAATTTGACGTGCCTGCGCAGTAATTCAGTGAGGTTGTTTTCACTGTAAAACCCTTGGTCCATAACGAGTTCCACCTTATCCATGTCCAACCAACTCAGCTCTTTAAGCGCATTGGTTAAACTGATAACATCCGGATAATTACCGGGCTGCTTCCAGAATGCTATGGGTTGATGGGAGTGCAGAGAGAACAGCGTCAGAAGTTTAATAACAGGAAGGCCGCCAGCATCTTTGTTAAAGCCGTAACGCGCAAACTCATCTCGTTGACCGTAGGTAGAAATCGTTGTGGTGTCGTATGCAAGCACGCATTTGCCTTCTCTTTTAGAACGAGCTTTGAAGTAAAGCTGCTCGGCTTGCGTATCCGCACCCACCGCGCAGAAGAGATTGTGATAAATGTCCTCGGTAATCAGGTAGCCGTAACGATTTTGATGAAGTCTTTGCCAGCCCTCGAACTTACTCAGGGATTGGCCCGGGTTTGCAACCCAGTAGTTTGCGACATCAAGAATTTTGTTGACGCAGGCATCGTCCTTGAAGGAGGCATATAAGTCATCTTCAATGTCGCAATCCTCGGCAATAAATTTCAAAATATCAGAGATGCCGACAATCTTTTTCTCTATTGTCGGCGCCGGTTTATTTGTAACCGGAGCATGAGCTTTCTTAGGGCGATTTGGAATAAGGATACCGGACGCGTCCAATTTTCCTAATAGTTTGCTGCTAATTACTTCCGTATTGCGTTTTGCCGGGTTATAACGCACGATTCTTTTATAAACGTAAGTAACACCGTTTTTTCTCTTTTGTCTGACAATCGTTTCAGAGCAATCGTTTTCAGTAATTTTCTGCATTTCATGTATAAATTTATCACATGTAATAATTATAATTGATACATGATAGAAAAACAAGGAAATTCTGCATAGAATAGATCAACAAATCAAAGAGTTAGATTAATTTAAAAACGACAGATTGAATGTCATGTAACACTTATACAGCTTTCAGGTTCGTATCTAAGCAACGCAAATTCAATAATGCGAATTCAATGAATACTAATAAAATCCCATGATGTAGGGCAACAGGGAAACGCCCGTTGTGATTGGGATTACAGATATTCAACGATAACTAATAAGGCTGGGGAAAATAATGAGAAGGTTGGCGGAGAAGGAGAGAGTTTATACTATTTATAAATCAAATAGTTATAAATTTTAATAAAAACAAGAACCTTGAAAGGTACCATATTTTTTGGGGATATTTCATCTAAAAACGAATTTTTCCGATTTTTTAACACTACTTCCAATTTGCTCGTTCAAACGATATGAGAAAAAAACGTGCAGATCATTGTCGTTTTGATCTGCACATGACAACCTGCAAGGTACAAGCCCTAATTGGGCCTGACATTGTTATTTGTTGACAGAGTCTTTGAGCGCTTTTCCGGGCGTGAAACGCGGTACTTTTGCAGCAGGAATCTCAATGACTTCCCCTGTTGTTGGATTACGGCCTGGGCGAGATTTGCGATCGGTGACCTTGAAGTTCCCGAAACCGATGAGATTAACGGAACCTCCGTTAACCAGCTCTTCGGTGACAGTTTCTAAAACAGCATTGATTGTTTTAGCTGCCTGATTTTTGCTGATTCCGGATTTTTCAGCGACTTTTTCAACTAATTCCTGTTTGTTCATTTTTACATTCCTCCAATATTTGGTTGAAGTTGTTTTGCTTAATAGCGTTGTAAATGCCCATTTTCTTCTGGAACTTCTGCTCAGAGTAAAGCCAAATCAAGCTGAGGCACATATGCTTTGCAGCCGAGTTCACAGTGCAAAATGGGTCGTTTAGGGTTTTTAAAATTTTCAGAAAATCTTCCAGTGAAAGCTCAATTGATTCAAGCTCGACCCCTCGATGGGTATCTATGAATTCTATCCAGTTTTCAATTTCTGCCTTATTCATTCTCCGTTCCTATTTTTCTAGGTCTCTTTTTTGAAAGTCTGTCCTTTGTTTTTTTGTGTACAGCTCATTGATAGTCATGCTAAAAAATTCAAACATCGGATTGGCATTGCCGGACTCATAAAACTGCCCTAATTTTTCATGAAATTGTTCTGAGTTTTTATTGAGAACGGTAATCGGAAAATATCCGTCGTTCATTAATGAACCGTTCATCATTAAAGAGGCAGTTCGTTTATTTGCATCGTAAAAAGGCTGGTTTCTTGCTAAAAACAAAAACACGCCAATAGCCCTTTCTACCGGGTTATGAATCTCAGTTTTTAGGTACTTGAGTCCGTCTTCGATAATTCTGCTTAAGTTTTGAGTTGGTGGAACGAAAGAAATATTGTGCAGACTGACATCTTTATTACGAATCACTCCCCACTCCAACGCATCTTCTTTGCCTACGAACTTATGGATTGCACAAGCAGTGGAAGTCGATAAATCAAATTTTTTCTGCTGAAGCAGCGCTAAGAGAAGTTTGGCTCCGTCCGCATAATTTTTAACCTGCATTAGATCAAAGATACTGATCCCTCCCACCGACTGCCCGGACAGAATAGTTGCGGTTTGAGGGAGAGTTGTTGGGTTATTTTCCAAGGACCGCATTGAGTTCCATGTGATCTCAACAATGTTTTTTCGGAAAATACAGCAACTTTTCAAAGTATCACCAATGTACGGCAGCTCAAACTTGAAAGAGTTGCTCTTCCAATAGATCCCGTTCAAATGTTGCTTCATAGAAGATTGTCCAGAATTTGTCAGATGTTTAATCTATCTATATTTTATCGGATCGGCCTTCCTTTGGCGTTTTTTCATTGCCTGCATTCGCTTAATTGTTTTGGCCTTAGCTTCGTTCAGCTCTCGAAGCATCCGCTGTTCCTTGCTTTCGACGGGAGCGAGATGCTTGTATCTGGAGGAAAGTTTCTCAGCCAGAATCCGATCGTCGGTTTCGTCCGAAGAGTTCAAAACTTCAACGGCATTGCTTACAAGTTCGGCGACTCGTTTCCTTGTCTTTTTTGCTTTCACAATTGACGGGTGGTCTTCGATGGGTTTTCCACGGCGGCTTGCTGAGACGACATTTTCGATGCGTGATTTCTGTCGTCGCAGCAGGTCCCGTTTTTTGCTCATGGCGTAGATGCGGGCTCGATCTTCATTGCTCAAACTGCGGTTCTTTGAAACATGATGCTCCGCCTGAGAAACGGCTTTTTCCGTCCTTCCTCTCGACCAACGACGAGTTGCATTTGCCTCAATCCCATGACGAATTAAGCAGCTCGCAAAATGCTCACGAAATGCCTGAAATTCTCCGTTGTCGAGATGGAATCTTTTTCCTTCCTTGTTAAGCGTGCGCACGAGAATGTGGCAGTGCGGCTGAGTTGTTTTTTCATCATTTTCCGCGGTGTGAAACGCGATCAAATAGTCAAAGCCGCTCAGCATCTCTTTTGCCCAGTCGTTGCAGCCGGCCTTGAATTTCTCAACATCCGTTCCCGACGGCATTGAAAGGATGATTCGGCGCACGTGTCCCTTTTTTGATTCTCCGTCACCCATTGCAGAAAGAATTTTCCAGTCATACAGTTTCTGCCGGTAAGCGGCTTTATCAAAAAAAACTTGACCGTCCTGATCTCGCAGTTCAATTTTTCCGTGACGCGCAACGTAATCGGCTGTCTTAATGACATGCAAATAGCTTTTCACATTTGCCGGTCCGATGCGCAACATGACCTCTGTCCGATTGTTTGCCACGCCTTCTGCTTTTTTTCGCGATGAAAGCGCGGAGAAGCGAAAGGCTGCTGTACTCGGAACGTATTCGAATGAGCGAGCAACTCGACCTTTACGTGCTCGGAAGGCATCCGGAAACAAATCGTCAAGAAAAGGATTGTCTTTCATTTTGCAGATTTCTCTTCCAGCAGTGCTTTAGCCTTCGATACCTCTTGCTGAATGAACTTTTTCTGAGCTTCTAAAAAAGATTCAAGTTCAGTTTTTCCGGCTTCAACTTCTTTCAGTTTTCGCTCGAAAATCGCAGTGAGAACCGGATTTTTCACCAGTGCCGGCACTAGATCAAGAAGTGCAACACCCTCCTGAGTTGCATGGATTTTCTTTCCCTTTGACTCTAAATAGCCCTTGTTTTTTAATTCCGTGATGATGGCAGCTCGGGTTGCAGGAGTTCCAATGCCGTCACCTTCTTTCAAGAGTTTTTTGTGTTCCGGATTTTCGACGACATTATGAATTTTCTCCATTGCCGCAATCAACGAACCCTCTGTGAAGCTGGCCGGTGCTTTTGTTTTGTCCTGAACGATCTCGATCTTTTTCACCGGGATCACTGAGCCTACCCGAAGAGCGGGCAGACTTTCCTCTTTTTCCTCTTCGACGGAAAAATCTCCGTAGACCACTTTCCAGCCGGCAGTGGTGGTGACTTTTCCGGTTGCGGAAAAAGTCTCATTTTTGATTTTGAGGCTAATGGAAGAAGCGTCGAATAAATGCTCAGGAAAAAATTGAGCCAAATATCTGCGGGAAATCAGTTCATAAATTTTCTTTTCTTTCTCGGTCAGTTTTGACCAGTCAGCAGATTGCTGGGTTGGAATAATTCCGTGATGCGCAGTAATTTTCTGATCATTCCAAGTCGCTGATTTTATGTTTGGGTTGGCCTTCTGAGTCAGGCTCGCAAGCTGAGAGTCTGTTTTTGCGATAGCGGAGAGCACAGATGCTGCGTCAGAATGCTGCGATTCAGGAAGAAACTGACAGTCGCTTCTCGGATAGCTCGCAATCTTGTGAACTTCGTACAGACTCTGGCAAGTGTCAAGCGTTTCCTGCGCTGTAAAACCAAATCGGTTACTGGCTTCAAGCTGGATGTCCGCCAATGAGAAAACTTTTGGCTGAGATGTTTTTTTCGCCGTCTTCTCAGCTTTCAGTACGGTCGCACTCTGAGCATTTGAGAGTTCATTGAAAAGTTTTTTCGCTTCTTCGTTGCTGATCAGCCTTTTCTCACTGTCCAATCCGATTTGCCCTTCAGACGGTTTCCAAGTTGCTGTGAACGAAGCTGAACCGTTGGAAAGTAGCGAGCGCAGGTTGTAGAACGGCACCGGTTTGAAATTTTTGACGCTTTCGTCTCTTTGCGCAACCAGTGCCAGCGTCGGAGTTTGAACGCGACCGACGGCAATCAGCCGTCTCTGTTGCTTTGTGGAATGCGCAAGAGTGAGAGCTCTTGTAAGATTCATCCCCAGAAGCCAATCGGCGCGGCTTCTGCCTTCCGCAGCAAGTTTCATTCCTTTGAATTTAGCATTGGGCTGAAGTGAAGCTAAGCCCTTGCGAATTGAGGCTGAGTCTTGTGCGGACACCCAGAAACGCTGAACAGATTTTCGATATTTAAAAAACTCTAAAATCTCGTCTACTAGCAGCTGTCCCTCCCTGTCCGGGTCGCCGCAGTTGACAACAATGTCCGCCCGAACGAGGAGCCCTTTAATTGTCTTGAGCTGAGCTTTGACTCCCTTGTCGTTCTTCGCGTTCAATTTCCAAATTTTCGGGAAAATCGGCAAGTCTTTCATTCGCCAGATTTTTTTTCCTTTCTTATTGACCGGAATGTCTGCGTCCGTATAAAAATCCGGTTCAGCCTGTTCGAGCAAATGGCCAAAACACCAAGTCACAACGTTTCCTCCCTTGCATTCGTTGAAACCGGCTCCTTTTTTGACAATCCCTAATTCGGCGCAAATCGCTTTAGCCACGCTTGGTTTTTCAGCAATCCATAATTTCATCTTTCCTGTTCCTTTCTTTGCGGTGTTTTTCCGGGAATCCTATAGGCGTTCACAGGTTCTCTGATGTTCAAAGCCCCTGCAATTCTGGCTGCAACGCCTTTTCTCTCTGCTTCAGAAAGTTTTAAAAATTCCGGTGCAATTTGAGAGAGATCGTTTTTTGTCTTCTGTTGTTTGCTGCTCTCCTTTGTTTCTTCAGCAAGGTTTAAATTTTTGTCGAGCCCGAAAATGAAACTCTTGATTTTTTCCGCATCTGCACAAGCTCGGAAAATCTCTTTCGGGTCCTTGCGCAGGACTTGAAGCCACGATGAAACGTAACCGGAATGCCTGGAGCAGTCGTGCGCAAGACCAATTGCGGAACCAACCATGAAGGAAGAAATCTCGGCCCGAAGTTCCTCTCTTGCGTATTTTTGGCTGCCGAATCCTCCGCTCATGTCCCGGTTTAGGCGGCTGGAGTGTCCTGTCCAATGACCAAGTTCGTGAAGTGCCGTGTCGTAGAAACCCTCTGCGCTCTTAAACTGTTTGCGCGAGGGCAGAACAATGACATCTGCTGTCGGGCTGTAGAATGCGCGATCCTGGACCTGTTCTAGGATCGTTGCCTTTGAGGCTTTGAGCAGCCTTTCAGCAGCTTCTATCGGCGTCCATTCACGATTCTGAGGAGCTAGCGGCTCCAGCTTCAGATCGTCACATTGTTCCACATTGAAAATTGTGAACGGACAGGGGATCAGCCGGGTTTCAGTCTGTTTGCAAGACGTTTCCTGAGTGCTGTTTTCCGGACCTTCTACCAGCAATTTTTTCCAGAAAATGCATTGGGTGCCGTGCTCACCTTTTTTGACGCTTCCTCCAAGCTCTTTAGCCTGCTTGAATGTGATCCAGCGGGGGTCTGAAAACCCGTTGGACATTTGCGCAGCCATGAGATGAAGCAAATTGACGCCTCTGTAGGGCTGTCCGGAAACAGCGCTCTGAGGCAGTTCAGCTGCCGTCCATGATTTCTGCCAAGGAGCATTGTTTTTTTCCAGTTCGTTAATGAAAAGTTCTGCGACGCTCTGGACATAGTCATTGAAAAATTTGTTGTTCCCTTTACTGGCTTTCTTCATACTCGCCTCCGGAAGGAACTTTTGCAAAACTCTTTAAGACAAAGGATTCGTAAAATTTATCCTTTTGCTGCTCTTCCAGCGCCGTTTCATCAAACACTCCGAACTCGGCGGCTTCTGTCTCCGACATGCTGAGTCGTTTTTCCGCTTGCTCTTCGCATAGTTTTTTGATGAAAACATTGATGATGATTTTGATGTTTTCAGTGGTTGTGGTCCTCATGTGTTTCCCCGGGAAGGAGCCCTCCCTCCATAAAAGAGGGGTTGGGCTCAAATGAAACCTTTTATCGCTCTTGGCCTTTAGACTTAGCCTTGGGTTTTTCGTAGCTGACAGAAAGTCCCGGCTGCGTCAAAGAGGCCGCGATCCCCTTAGCAGTGATGATGTTTTCTGTTTTAGAAGCTCCGTCCCTGCCTTGGAAACTTTTCTCAACGCAATCGCCGCGAACTTCGAGCGTCATGCCTTCCTTGACATGCTGAGCAAGCGTGTTGGCTGTTTTTTCAGAACCGAAAAACTGTTGAACGGTGAAAAAAACAGAATCCTTGCGTTCAAACGAGCCGTCCTGCTTTTTTTCAAAAGTCGGATGGTAGGCTTTGAATTCGACAACGAAAGTGTCTTTTCCGGCGCGCTGACCGCTCTTGGGAACGATCTTGTTGACTGTCGGCTCTTTGAACACGACGACGGTGTTGCTGAACGGTTTGTAATCCATAGTTAATCTCGTATCCCGCAGTGACTAAACAGAGGGTCGGAAAAGCGGGTTTTTTCCGGCTCTGCGATATGAATTTCTGATTTTTTTTATGTTGGCAAAATCGACTCGGCCGAGGGGCTCGGATGACTCGGTTGTGTCGGGTGATTCGGATGTATCAGCTGACTCGGTTGTATCAGCTGAGCTCGGAGAGTCGTGAAGCTGTTTCTTGATTTGCTCAACCAGACTCGTCACGAATCTTGCACACGTTTCCTCGCTCCAGTCGGCAGCTTCGATGCTGGCATTGACATTGGCTTCTACTGTTCTCTGAACGTTGAGCTGCTCCTCTGCGCCTTCTTCGTTTTTTTCGACGGTGGAAACCGTATTGGCGGTGATCTCGGCATTAATCAAGATTTGATCGGCATCTGTCCGAGTCTCTTTTTCGGATGTCTCTTCAACCGGATCGGAACTCTCCTCATCGTCCTCATCGAGTCCGCAATCTTCCAGAACACTCAAAAGATCATCGCTTGGTGCTTTGGATTCACTCTTTGGCTCTTGTGCTGATTCTTTCGTTTCGCTGTCTGCGGCTGTTTGCTGAGCAGCGGAGTTCATTCTCTCAAGGGTCCCCAGATTTTCCCCAACGGAACTGCGAACATTTTTGAGCGCATCAAAATTTGAGATCGACTGAGGAATGCTGCGGATCATGAGATTTTCCACATAATCTTCAATTTGATCCTGACTCCAGGCTGAATCAGGCAGATTCTTCATGTCATCGGGAAGCGAAGTGTCACCTGTGACGATTGAAGAAGAAATGTTTGCATCTGAAAGTTCGCTTTCAGTGGCTGCTCTGATTCGCGCTTCGAGCTTGGCGACAAAGAGATCAACGTCCCTGAAAGGAATTTCCGGAACCTGCCAATTGGCTCGCTTAGTGAAAACAGGGTCCTCGTAGTACTTAATTTTTTTGCAAAAGATCGGTTTCGTGTTTTCAAGTGTGACGATTTCGTTATCCTGACCCAGTTCGCGGATTTCCTGCGGAAGCATCAACGCTCGTCTTTGATCAGACTCACTCGTTGAACCGCCGCCTTTGCCACTGGAGCGAGATTTGCTTTTAACCGTCTGGAAGCCGAGCATCTCCGAGTATTCGTTTGCGTCAGATTGAGTTGCAGGACTCGGCGCGTACATAATCATGAGCGCGTGGTTTGAAAGCAGCGTGATGGCACCGGCTTTTCCATAAACGTCTTCAAGCTGTGACTTGTTTTGGATGATCGTCAAAAGACGCATGTTGTAGCCCGCCATATACGAAACAGCCTGTTTGATCATGCTGACAGTGCCGATGGATGTCATTTCGTCCAACAGAACGAGGCACTGATACTTCAGGGTTTTATCCTGAGAGGGGAGGGTTCGCGTGTTCAGGTTCAAAAGCTGATCAAAAAATAGATTGATCAAAACCCTGGCATCCTTGAGCTTCGTGGGCTCAATTTTGAAATAGATGCTCATTCGTTTTCGCCGAACCTCTCTCAAATCAAAATCCGAGGCGCTTGTCGCGAGATCGACCTTGGGATTTTGAAACGACAGCAGCGCTGTGTTGAACGTCGCAACGATACCGGCCAGTGTGTTTTCCGAGTTGCTGAGAACTCGGTTGAGGGCGTCAACGCAGTTGCTCGAATAGGGTCTTCCGGCTTCCTGAGCCTGCTGAATTTTCTCGAAAAGGTGTTCTTTTACCGGTTTGCCCTTTCCGGATGCTTGTCTTAGGATTTCGCCCAGTGTGTTGGGAAGTTCCGGAGATTCAAGCACGAACAGACAAACGCCACGGAAAAAGTCCTTCGCATTTTCGCTCCAGAACTTGTCGTTGTTTCCTTCGCCGGCGTACAGGGCTTGCCCGATCGCATCAATGTCACCCAGCCGTTCAGACGGAGAAGTGCTGATGTAATCCAGAGGATTGTAGCGATGTGTTTTTCCGTCTTCAGCATAGGGAGAGAAAAGAAAAACTTCCTGTCCGCATGCCTTTCTGAATCCGGAAGTGATGTCAAAGTTTTCACCTTTGATGTCAAGAACAACCAAACTGTCGCTGTAATTCAGGCAGTTCGGAACGACAACACCAACGCCCTTACCGCTTCGAGTCGGAGCCGCCAACAGAACGAATTGAAAGTCCCCGTATGTCAAATATTGGTTCTTGAATTTTCCGACCAAAATAGTTTTTTCGAGGCCCTTAGGCGGGTCGATCAAACCCGCCTTCTTCACCTCTGCATCATTGGCAAAGCGGGCGGCTCCGTGCAGCGGTCGTTTGTTTCGTTGAGCGATGAGAAATATCACGCCCGAAACCAGTAAAACGGGAGGAAGCAGAAAGCACACATTGACAGCAATGCGAATGAATTTCGAGCTCGAACCTCGATACGCCATCCAATATTGGATGATCGTCCAAGGTCTGCACTGTTCAATCGGGAGATTGAAAATTCGCATCAGAATGAAGCTGGCCAGCATGTAAAGCATCGTGATCGTGAGACAGCCCGCCAACACAATGAATGCAATTTTCGCTGCACGCTGAGATTTCATTTTTCGTCTCGCAGGGGATCGTTGTAAAAAATTTCTGTCAGGTGCCTGCCAACTACACGGTCGTTTGCAACGTGAACGACGACATCGATCACCTGCTGAAGCAGTGATTGAATGACCTCGTAGGGAAGCTGTCGTCCGGTCGGAGATTGCAGAACTTTCAGCGCCAAATAATCAAACACCTGTTCGCAGCTTCCTGCGTGACAGCTCGTGATCGAACCTGAGTGTCCGGAAAGGCAAATGTTCAAAAAATCGTATGTTTCGCCGCCGCGAAGCTCCGCAAGCAAAATCCTGTCCGGTTTCATTCTCAGGCAGGACCTCATTAGACTTGCAGCCGTAACCGTTGACTGTTCCGTCGCTTCTGAGGGATAGAATAAATTCACTAAATTTTTGTGTTTTGGTAAACCGAAAACAAGTTCCGGAACGTCTTCAATTGTGATGATGCGCTGTGAAACCGGGATGTACTGCATTAAGGCTTTCATGAAAGTGGTTTTCCCGCTTCCGGTCCCGCCGGCTATGACAATGTTTTTTCCGGCTTCGACACAACGGCGTAGAAAGTTTGTGCGTGTCTCGGTTTTCTCGTTGTCGCTCCCGCTGTGGATTTTCCCGAAAAGCGAGTGCAGCTCCACGCTGACCGGATCGACCGATCCACTGGCACGGACTCTGGAAAAAAAGCCGCTGTTTGCATAGTCGGAGAGTTCAATGACGTTTTTGGAAATTTTTCTTACCGTCAGGCTGAGCGTTTCGGCGGTACAGGCGGGCGGCATCACAAATTGGGCTCTTTCTCCGTCCGGAAGTTCCACTGAAAGAATCGGATGTGCGGAATCGAAAACCTTATTTTCTCCGCCGTAAACGGCGCATATGTTGCTCAGTTCGTCGAGATACTTATAAGACATACTTGCATCCCGCAGACATTCCCAGCCTGTTTTTGTTTCAAGCCAAACCTCTCCCGGTCGGTTGATTGCAATTTCAGTGATATCAGTGCGGTCCAAGTACTTTTGCAGTGCCTTGTTCAGCTGAAGTCGAACCGACAAATCTTTTTCAACATCTGAACTCATAGTTTTTCCTCTTAATCATCTTTCGCTTCCGCGATCTTTTGAAAGTTTCGGTACCTGAGGCAGGGGTTTTCCGGCTTGTTCCAACTCGGAGAATCTTTTGTAAAGCGATCGGATTTCGGCATCCGCGTCGGAGATCTTTGAATATTTTTTTGACAAAGCTTGTATATGAAGCCGTAATATTTTCTGTCCGTTTTCGCTCAAACAGGACTGAAAATTACCTTTGTCAACCGCCTGACTTGCTTCTTCAAAAACACTACGAGCAACTGGGTTTAGCTTTGGGTAGGATGCTTTGTTGGAAATGATTTTTTCCAAGCTCTTTTTGTCTGTTGTAAGGCCCTTCGTACTGATCCAAAAATCATCCGCAGAAATTTCAAAATTTAAGAATAGGAGCTGTCTATTTCTCTCGGAAAGAGAAAACTTATTCTTCTCCAATAAATGCCCATACTCATGTATGAAAGAGCGGAAGAGAAAACGATTTACATACAGCTGTCTAACATCACTTTGGTAAACACCATCCGGCTGGAACTCTTCCGAAGGAATCTTGTCAAAAAAATTTCTTCCGTCTGCTCTCTGATATCCCTGTAGTAGGTTCCCTAGGGATACTGAAGATGTTTCTTCATTTAAAATGTCTTTATAGCGTTCGTTGGTTGGTTGACCGGTTTTTTGCAAAGTGCTTTTCGAAGCCACCTCTTGGACCGGGGGTTCCCAAACGGACGCTTTTTCATATTCCTTGATGTTGATGCCATCTATAGAATGGATCATTTTCCTTTCGTGTTCTTTCTCAATGTAGTCACGAACAGTGAGCTCAACCCGATACAAAGTGTTTTCCACTCTAGTCGGAACAGCAAAAATATGAATCGCTTGAACTTTTTCATTTTCATGCAGTACATCAGCGTGAGATTCAATTAAAACTGCTGAGGATGCGATTACCTGTGCACTTTTAAATATTGCCTTTACAACAGGAGAGGAAATATCTTTCCGGAATAAAGTTTTCTTTGCATCGCTTCTTGATGCTTGAAGAAGAAATCCAGTGTCTTTGTTTATGACCCCAATAGAGAGGCATGAACTTAATCTGTCGATTACCTCCTTTTTTGACTTTATGTGACACTCAGGCTCAATCGAAAGTACAGGAATCTGTTCATTAGGATCAGCTTTTTGCGTGCCAAATACCCAATCCTTTTCACCGATAATTGTCATCTTTCATGCTCCTTGTTCTTTGAAAGTTTCGGTGCCTGAGGCAGGGGTTTCCCGGCTTGTTCCAACTCGGAGAATCTTTTGTAAAGCGATCGGATTTCGGCATCCGCGTCGGAAATCTTTGAATATTTCGTGCTCAGAGTTTTCACGTGCTCTGCCAGAACTTCCTTGCCTTTTTTGCTTAATTCGTACTGTTTCGGCAGTTTTGCGAGTTCCTTTACGTTGGCCTTCGCAATAGTGGCAATGTCAAGCGCAGTGAGTTTGCTCGAATCACGAACACCGTGTTTGACCAGCCAGACATTGACGGTTGATTTGAACTCATTGAAAAGGCGAATTACTGCTGGAGCTGTTGAATGTTGTTTTGCGGCCTCTTCAACCAGGTAGCCGCAAACTTCTTCTTTGTAGTCAACGTGGTGAGGAGAAATTTTGCTCTCCTGAAGCCGCTCGCTCACTCGCTTCATGAGCGGCTCACCCTTCTTGAGACCGGCTTCATAGAGGTTCACTGCCGTTTTGATCAGGTTTTGTGTTTGGTCGCGCAACTCTGAATCATTTGCCATGTGAACGCCGATTTCATGCAGCATTACCGCGCAGGCGCTTTCCCGGGTCAGGTTGTCTGCAATTAAATATGTTTTGTGGTTAACCGGATCATGGAATCCAAGAACATGGTGATCCTGAGGCAATGAAATCGATGACATGCCGCACTTGGCTTTTTGTTCAACCATTGCAGCAGAAAGCGCTTCTTTTTCTGTCTGCGCCAGGTAAAAGCGATCGCTGTCAACGAGACTGATAAGTCCCTCTTTCCCGAACGCCTCAACTAGTGCATCGCGAATGTCACTTTTCTTCGTGAAAATCGGTTCGGACTTCGATTTTGAGTAGAGGGCAATGCCTTTTTCGGTTTCCCGTGTTTTCAGTACTTTAAAAAGGCGCTCAAATTTGGAGGCGACTGTTTGAACGTCCTTTCCGTCCAGATACGGATAAAACCCGGTGTTGCCAAACGTTTTCTCAGAAAATGTATCGTTTGTGAGGAAGTCGTTTCTGACGTTCATCTCTTTGCTTCTTACCGACACAAAGGCCTCGAAGCTTCTGGCAGCTTCTTCGATCTTGGAGTGCCAGTAGTCATTTTTCCTAAGCATTCGTCGGTGCATATCCGAGTTTCTGATGCTGTTGATCGTATCGGCCCATGCGTCATGCAGCACTTCTCTGACAACTCCGTTGTCTCCGCGTTCTCTAAGGATCAAGTCACTGTTTCGCAGCGACACTGGAATGACTCTTTCGGGCCAATTTGAGCGCTCTTTGCGCTTGAATTCAAAATCGACGCTTGATCTTTCGCCGCAATTCAATTGCTCAAGCTCTCTGCGGATTTTCGCATCGGTTTTAAGCATGAACTCAATTTCTGTAGCGGCGCTCTGAGGAGCGTCAGCAGCAAACACCTTGGCTGCTTTTTCTGTGATTCTTTTCTTTGCGGTTTCG
This sequence comes from Parasutterella sp. St.1A3, assembly GCF_059728705.1. NCBI lineage: Bacteria > Pseudomonadati > Pseudomonadota > Betaproteobacteria > Burkholderiales > Sutterellaceae > Parasutterella > Parasutterella sp. St.1A3. The sequence continues at coordinate 1,895,329 of NZ_BAAGFK010000001.1, forward strand.
GACAGGAAATAGTCGATCCTGGAATCGGCCAAATCACTCATGAAGGATTTTTGCTGTAATTTGGTTTCGTAGTTTGTTCGTGCGATGTAGTGGTCCAGTGCATGGAACCATTCATGAGCCAAGCTTGAGTAACCCTTGGTTTTAGTGAGGTTAATGATTCGATTTTCCGGCTCATAGTGCGCTGATGCACTGCCAAAGCCTCTTGAACCGAAGCACAGTCCCAACTCTCCGTCCAGGGCAACCGCTTTGGGAGGAATGCTCAAAATCTTGGAGAGATCATAAAGTGCATCATATGCATTGTTGAGCATCCATTGGCGCTCTCTGCCGTTTTTTCCTTGTTTCACCCAGTTGCCGAATTCGACGCCTCTGAAACCGAAGGTGTTCATGAACATGTCGGGCGTTGCATCTTTGCCGTTTCGCCAATCTGGACCGATTCTCTCGCGAATGGGAGAACCGTTTCTCCAATCTTTTTCAGTTTTCGAGTACTCGGCTCTTAATTCGCGGTATTTACTTTCGAGCTCAACTCTATGATCTTTGAAATAGTCGCGGAAAGCCTTTTCCGATTCAAACGAAATCTTCTCTGTAAGCTGAAGTTCAATTGATCCCTGTTTACCGTAGATTTCAAAGGTGTTTGTGTCGCGTCTGCCGCGTCCGAACAATCGAATCGGCAGTTCCGGTTTTGTTTTTGGTTTCTTTTCCTGTGAGGCTTTGTCGGCAGTTTGCTCCCAATCCGCAAAAGTGACGCTGAGCTGCCTTTCGATATTTTTTTCAAATTCCTCCGCAGTATTGCCCACCGCAACGGCGTAATAGTCAAGCACAACTCCTTTGTGAGTCTTTAGACTGAGCAGATTGTTCTCTGGATTCATTGCTCCGGGAAGGATGCACTGAAATTTGTAGGAATTAATGTCGCTTCCGTCTGATAAATTCAGATGGTTCCATTTGCAAACATCTTTGGCATTGTTGAGATGACTCGAATTAAAGAACCTCCAGTATTTCGGATTGATGTGTGAAAACGTTTCATATTTGTCACGTGCGTTGTAGAAGCTGTCGAAGGCCTCAGTTTCAGCTTCCGGTGCGAGCTTTCCGGTGACGACCTGCCGATGCAGATTGATGGCGGCTGCCGCCGTCTTCAGATAGCTTCGATACGGGTATGACCCTTTCTTAGGCCGTCTTTCGCCCAGAGATTCACGAACCAACCAGAGACAGGCTGCAGCTTTGGGATTTTTCTTGTGCAGCTCAATGATCGATTCTTTTGGCCAAACTTTTTCAAGTGAGTTCGATGCAAGCCGCTTTTCCAAATCGCCTGCCGGGTCATATGGCAGCTCTTGATCCGCACTTTTGCCTGCGCCTCTGCCTTTGCGCGTGTTGTTTAAATCCTCTCCGAAATCTTCTAGCTTTAGAGAACCGTCTTTATTGTGTTTGAGGGTGTCTCTGTGATAAAAAAACGCAGTGTCAGCTTCGTATGACAGATTGAAAAGTTTGCTTGCGTAATCGTTTGGCAAAGAAAGTTCTGATGTAGGGAGCTTCACAAATCCTACAAAATGAACAATCTCGCTAAGCATGCTCAAACGGGCAGCCTGCTCAAGAAGTCGTTCTCCTTCTCCGTCCAAAGACTTACCATTTTGGTAAGTTTTCCGCTTTGCTTCGTATAGCTGTTCAGGTTGTCTTAGAGAGTTCCCATTTTCTGTTTCCAACTGCTTAAGCAGCCCGGGAATTTCAAATGCTTTTAGAATTTTTTCACCGTCGATCTCTTTAACCGCAGGAGCGTTTTGCTTGACCCATTGATAAATCGGATGTGTGCTGAAATCGTCGTTGATGCGTTGTTTGTTTTCTTCATGAATTTTTTCGGTCTTCGCAGTATCTTCAGTGCGTTGAACTTCAGAAGCAAAGAAGAAGTCGAAACCTAGCTGTTCAGCAATGAGTGACATTTTCACCTCTCTCGGTTGATTTCTTTTGCCGGTGCTTCTTTTTCCGAGGCTTTCAATTGAATTCCACGGCGACTGGCATCAACAAACACGTCAGCAAGTTTTGATCGGAACGACTCAACGAGCTTCGGATGCTCCTTGAATTCCTTCTGATTGACATGCGCCTGGAAAACCTTTTCAAACGTTTCTCGGTTTTCTGCACTCATGCCGGAAATTTTTTCTTGAGTTGCGCGTCTTTGCTCTTCCTCTTTGACAGCCTCTTTGTTGATAAAAACTGCCGGAACAACTTCGCCCTGCATACCGGAAATGCTGCATCTTCCGAAATCAGGTGATTCGAGTCTGTTCTCGTCAAAACTAACGAATTCGTATTTTTCAAGGAACTGATCAATTTTCTGGACTTCGGCTTCGGAAACACTGTCGCCGAGGCTGTCCGGCCCATAGACTATGTAAGGAATGTATTGGGGAGAGATGGAGCTATCAAAGCTGAATTTTTCAAGCTGTTCCGAGTATTCGATCGTCATTTTATTTCTCCTTTTCTCTTGCAGGCTGCTTCATCTGAACCACTGTGGTATTGCGGCTCGGAGCGTCAATTGCAAAGCGATTAAGCGAAACAACTTGACCGTTTGCCTGAGCCTGTTCAAACAACTGATAGAGGTTGGTTTTCAGGCTCGAAAGCAGTTTGGGGTTGTTTTGAAACTCGCTCTTTTCGGCATAACTTTTGACAAGAACGTCAAATGCCTGCTGATTGGCTTTGTTAAGGCCGCCTGCCGCATCTTTTCCTTCGGCTAGAAGCTCTTGTTTTCGCTCATTGAAATGTTCTTTGGCAGGTTCAAAAATTCGGTTGACCGCGATTTCCCTCAGAGTTGTTTCGCCTCTGTGGAAATCCAATTGGATGCAATCTCCTTGGTCGGCTTTTTCACTCAACTCTTTTGCGACCTCTTTGACCTCCTGCTCGAAGAATTTTTCGACGTTTGGATTTGAAAAATCCTCCTCACGCAGAAGCTTCTCACTGATGAACCGATCCTTAACCAAATCGGAGATTTCTCTATCCATTGCCAGGTGTTCAACCTCGGAGCCAACGAGATTTGAACAGTCAATGTTCACGGAGAATTTGTTATCACCATGACGAGTGAACTCAACAACCGGCGAGTATTCCTGATCGTAGGGATCAATGCGGATTCTCAGATCGGCGCAGCGAATCTCGGCATTAAGAAGAAAAAGCGGAACGATATCGAGCTGCTTTTTTGCAAATTCCGGTGAATATTTTTTTTCAAAATGGTCATACAGCTGAAATTCTGCATTCTGAGTCATGAGCTCAAACGTTTCAGCAGACTTTTTGAGGTTAATGCTGTTGTAGTCTCTCGGCAAAACAAATTGCTCAGGAATAAGCTGTTGAACAACTTCCAGGTCTTCAGCATCCAGGCCCTCCGTACTAAGAGGTTTGTTGTTAACAACCCGAATCTCCTCAGTACCCCAACGCTGTATCTCTTCAGTGAATTTCTGTTGATGCGACAAAATGAACTCCGTTTCATCTCGGCAAAGTTCCTTCATTTTTTTTGCGCAGTTTTGGAGGTAGGTGTGTTCCACGCACTCTGTGAAAGTCTCTGCTTTCGGGGGAAGGATAAGTTCGATTGGATTAGTGAAATCAGTCCTCAGCCGTCGGTTGAGATTGTCGGCCTCATGCGTAAGGATTCGCTTTAAGGGCTCTGCATCAAACTGTGAGCATGCAGGCTCCATACTCCGAAATTTCTCTGCAAGGCGCGGCAGATTTTTACTTGAAAATAAAGCCTCAATCTTTTGACATTCCTTTGGTAAATAACAAATTTCCTTCACCTGGAAAACAAAACCGCCTTTTTCTTTGTCAAAACGAGCTTGATTGATTGATAACGTTTCGTTGCCCAAGTAGAACGGATTGTGTCCTTCCGGACGCAAACCGTTCTGTTCCTTTTGGGCGACAACCAGCTTCATGTTCCCCAGATGCGCTGTGATTTGGTAGTCCTTAATCAGTTTTTCAATATCAACGGCTTGTTTTTCGCCATTTTTTGTCGCAGTCTGAGTGATGGAGGCGTTGATTTTGTCAATCGCATTATGAGTGGAGGAAACAAGCTTTGCCCCGTCCTCAATCGACGCCTGCCCGAAGGCGTTTTTGATAGCTGCCTGTGTCCGGGACGAAAACTCTTTTAAAAAGTCGGCATTCAGATCAAAGTGAAGAGAAAAATATCCGATGGGCACGTCATTTTCATTCATTGCCGGCTCGGCAGCTGGAGCGGCTTTCAAACCAATGTCAAAGATATCCTTCGGGATTTCCTTTCCGTTGGCCTGTGCCTGTTCAAAAAGCAGATGAAGATGCGTTTTTAAACTTGAAAGAAGTTTCGGATTCTGACGGAACTCATCCTGCTCGGCATACCTGCTGATGAGTTCCTCGTAAGAATTCTGATTGATTTCATTCAATTTGTTTTCGGTTTTTTCTGACATAAGTTCATTTTTGTGTTTGCTGAAGAACTCTCTGGCAGGTTCAAAAATTCGATTGGAAACGGCCTCCGAGAGTGAAAATTCGTTGTTGTGCAGTTTCAGACTGAACTCCGGCTGAGCTGCTCTCTCTAAGTGCTCTCTGATGGGCGCTTTCACATGCTCCTGCCAAAATGCTTTGATCTTTTCGTTTGAAAAATCGTCGAAATCCAACAGATTTCTCACTAAAAATCCGTCTCGGACTCGCTCTTCCAGGTCTCTCCAATTCATCAGTTCGTCTCGATCCTGATCATGCAGTTTCTGTGTATTCAGAGTGAGCGCAAATTCGTTCCCGATCTTCTCAAAGGACTTGACAGGAGACTCCTTTGCATTGAGAGGAAAGCGGACACGCAAGTCGGCACATTTGACGAAGGCGTTTGCACCGAAATCAGGAATCTCGCTGAGCTTCTCGGAAATCTCATCTTCACTGACCGATTTGCCTTTGAGGAAATCTTCAAATCGAAGTTCCGCGGCCTGGGTCATTTTTTCAAGTGCCTCGGCAGCAGCTCTTGCGTCAAACTGCTGCGGAAGGACGAATTCGGAGGGAACGATTTCATCCAGCGCGTTCTGCTCTTCTTCTGTCAAGGAGCTTGCCCAGGCGTTGTAGTAGTTGTCCTCAACCACAAACACCGGCCCAATGGTAGTGTTCAAAGAAATTTCATCCTGTCTGGACAGAATGTCATCTGAAAATTTGATGAATTCGTCTTTTTCCGTCATTGTTTGTTTACTCCTATGGGCTTTGCTGAGTCGATAACGCTATTGACAACGTTCGTAAAAGAGGAATATGCTTCTACTACATTGTGGGAGTTGTTATGCTTTATACGGTCTGTGAAACACCTATTTTTTGCCAGCGGGCAAAGGATGTTTGGACAGATGCTGAACGCGAACAGTTCATTGTTTGGATTGCTTCCAATCCGTTGAGCGGAGATGTCATACCGGGCACCGGAGGCCTCAGAAAAGTTCGCTGGAATGCCAAAGGACACGGAAGGCGAGGTGGCGCCAGAGTTATTTATTACAACGTGCTTGAAGACGGCGAAATTTACCTGCTTATGGTTTACTCGAAGAGTAAATTTGATGATCTTCCGCCAGCTCTCTATAAATCCTTGATGGAGGTTATTAATGAGTGAAATGAAATATTCTTCAGATATTGAAGTTAACCGGTTCGCTGAAGACCTTCTCTTATCCGTTAAACAGATGAAGGCTCGGAAGGCTGAAAGAAGAACTTTTGTAATTCCCGTTGTTGAAACTCGCAATAAGACCGGTTTGACACAGGAAAAATTTGCACAGTTGTTGGGAGTTTCCGTCAAAACACTGGCGGCGTGGGAGCAAGGAGTGCGGACTCCTTCAGGCGCCGCAAGAACGTTGCTGAAGATTGCCGAAAAGTACCCGAAAATTGTGAAGGAAGCAGCATCAGCGTAGCAAGTCATGGCTGTTCTCCGTTCTTTATAGGATTCAGTCGATACACCGTGGAGAAATCGACATCACGCGCGACAAAAATTCCCACGCGCTCGCCTTGATTCTTTGTCAGCGTCGGCGGAATGTTTCCGCTCTGGCGCATCGCCTCACGGATTATTTCTTTCATGCCGTCTTCCGAATTTTGGTAGTAATTCACGCCGCCGTTGTTCTCGCTTTGTTTGGTCATGCCAAACTCAAACGCGTCCTGAACCAATGTGAAAAGGAGGGCATTGCCAAAACGAGCCCACCAGTGGAAATCTATGTCTCCAGCCATGCCGGCTCCTCCGAGCGAATCGGTTGCCGGACTGTCCAAATTGATTCGCACGCCTTTAGGCGTTTGAATCTGGGTCCAAAGCACGAAAATTCGATTGAGGCCGTTTTCAACTGCCCCTTTGTATTCGCCGATTGCTTTAGAACCTCTTTCCAGAAGCAGCACTTTTCCGTTTGCTGAATAAATGTCTCTGGGCAAAACGCAGCTCGTCATCCCGGGAACTGTTGTATCCAGCTTCGTTTCCAAGATGCAGTCAATGAATGTGCCTTTGGCCAGAAGAAGATTTCTATCTGGCATCATGGCCGCACGGGTTGCAGGCGTCGAGACGGATGAAAGCAGGTTGCCGAGCTTTCCTCCGCCCCCTTGACCTGAGTTGTAGCCTTCCTCTCGGAAGCTCGCAGCAAGACCCTTGGTTTCGGTATCGCTCGCAATCGAGCTGGCTTGACCCATCATCGGAGCCATGTTCCGCTTTTCTTCCAAAGTCGGTTCCTTTTTCTCTTCTTTCATCGCTATCGCCCGATCCGGAACGCTCAGCGGAACGATTTGAGGCTCTGGCTGCTGAAGCTGAACCGGCTGCGGTTCAGGCTCCTTAATGACGGGCTTAGGCTCCTCAATCGGCTGAATTTCCGAGAGAGGAAGCAGCGTCAAAGATTTTGACGAAAAACCTCGTTCAACCTGCGGTTTGTCATCCGGCTTTGAGTTGGTTTTGTTTTTTTGGTAAAACCCAAAACCAATAACGATTAAAAGAACCAGAATCAGAAGCAGTGCAGAGAAAGTTCCGACTCTAGAGTTGTTTTGCTTTCGAGCTGCGACGCTTGGAATCCCAAGACTCTCTGTCTTCTCGGCTTCGGTTCCATTCGGTTTGTTTGTCGTGTCTGTCATTTAATTCACCTGCTTTATCAGTTCTCGTTTGAGCCCGGGCAGTGAAACGCCGGAATCACTGCTTTGACCGCCGCCTGTGAAGGCCTCGTTGTAAATTCCGACGACGGCAAACCCGGCGCGCAGCCTGAGTTCTTTGTAAACGCCGTGAATAACGAGCCAATCTCCCTTTACGTGACTGTTCAGCAGCGTTTCCACGTTGTTTTCAGCCACCCTGTAGACCGCAGGAAAATCTGTCTGGCGATCAAATTTCAGATATGTAAAGAGTCCGTCGTCATAAACCTCAAGCGGTGCAATTTCACGGCTCAGTTCTGACGACCCAAAGTTTTCGGTGTAACTTCTGTTAATTGCCTTGCTTTCTGCTGCGGCTTCAGGAGTTGTTTTGTCATCCAGTAAGGAGTCGATGACTTTTTTGCGGGCTTCTTCCTGAGCTTTTGCAGCTTCTTCCGCCGGGTAGCTGAATGCAAGACTGTATGTGGCGGACGGGCGGTTGCCCACAAGCCTCACATCAAAAAAGTAGGTGTGCTTGTTGGTAACCACAACAAGGTTCGTTGTGCCGTTGAAAGCTTTTGGCTTTAGAAAGAAGTGGTTCTCTCTTGCCATGAACTCCCAAGCAGTGGAGTACCCAGAACCGTAGTCCAAGACCTTTTCACCGGGGGAAAAAATGATTGTGGTGATAACACCGTTTACCGCATTTACAGGATAGACTTGGCCTTCTTTGTATTCAGTGTGCTGGATTCGGCGGTCCAGGCTGCTGACCTGAGTTTTTTCAAGAGCAAGAGCGTCGCACTCAAAAAACGTGAGAAATGCGGCGGGAAGCATCAGAGAGAGGAGCATTTTTTTCATCATTGTGCACCTCCCATGATGGGATCAACACGCCAAGAAGTGACTGTGAATCCCAGCGGATTGATAAGGCGCTGAGACTCACTCATTTCAAAGGTGGGGTTGTACTCGTAGCCGATCGTTGCACGCCAAGAATTTTTTGAGCCTCTTCCTGATTTGTGTACGTGTCGAGAAGGCGCTTGGTGAATCGGACGGTGGCAATGCCGTTGCCATTGGGAACGACAGATTCAATTTCGCAGACGATTTTCTTTTTGTCCTTGAGCAGGTTTTGAATAGATTTTTTGTTGTCTACTCCGTATTGGTTGTCGTACGGCGAAAAAACCTCGGGTACGCTCATCAGACGAACTCTGGCGTGATCGTTTTCGAGTGTTCGATAGTCGTAGCTTTCTCGACTTAAGGTGTAGAGGTTCAGCCAGTACTTATCCATCATCTCGTCAACCGGAATGTTTTGAGGGTCGCGAATGTCAATGACTCGTGTTGTTCCGGTTGATTTATCGAGCTCAACAATGAATGGATAGCTTTCCTTTTTGAACGCAATCACGATTGCAACAATGGACACCAAAACCAACACAAGAGTGAGGATTTTGGCGACGTTCCAACCAAGCCTGGCCTGCTTCTCCTTCAGAGCGAGGCGCTCGGCGGTCCAATCCAATGCTTCCGCATACTTGTAGTCCTGAGCGTTCTTTTCCTGAGGTTTAGCCTCAATCTTGGGACTTGATTTCTTTCTTAAAAACATATTTTTTCCTAATATTGATATAATTTTTGTTAACTTTTAAATAACTTTTTGAGTTAAGAGGTACTTATGGCAACACTCGCATTGCGAAAGGTTGGAGGTTCTGTTGTCCTCACACTCCCGAAAACGCTGCTGGATCTGCTGAATGCAAAAGCCGGGGACAACGTTGAATACACGTTTGATAATGGGAAGCTCGTCATTGACTCAAAGCCAAAGCGCAGAAAACTTCCGAAATATGACTTGAGCCAGCTGCTTGAAGAACACAAGCAAATCATGCCCTTGCTTGAAGAAGAGTATGCGGCGTGGGATCGAATGAAACCCGTTGGGACTGAAATGTTATGAACAAAGTTCTTCAGCAAGGCGACATAATTCGCATAGGCTTTGATCCCTCGATGGGACAGGAACAGCAGGGTGTACGTCCTGCTTTCGTTGTCAGCGTTCGACAGGTTAATGCTCTTTCTAATCGAGTTATTGTTGCCGCCATTAGCAATGGGGCTGCGTTTAATCGTGAACATGGCCTCACGGTCCCACTCATTGGAACCGGACTTCAGACATCCGGAGTCATTATTTGTGATCAAATCCGAACGATGGATGTCAAAGCTAGAAGGGCTGCTTTTGTTGAATCCGCTCCTCAATACATCGTCGATGAAGTTCTTGGCAAACTTGCTCTCATCCTTGGAATAGACGAGTAGGTTCTTCATTGCCCTGACTCCTTATTTCCATCCTCGTAACCGAATCGGAAATTTGTCTTGGTTTGATGTCCTGCTCGTGCGGCGGCAACCTTCAGTCGGTTTTCCTCTGAACGCTGTTGAGCAAAGGCCTCAATTGAAACCTTTTGGCCGGTTGGCTGTGGCGGCTTCGGGGCGCCGCATCCGAGCAAAGAAACACAAAGGATTACAGGTAGAATCAATTTGAGCTTCGTGGTACATTCCAATATCGCATTTTTGATATAATTTTCATGGATAAAGTTAAAACTTCTCTTATTGAGGCAGAAAAAGGTTCGCAACTCTTTGAGATTGAGTTTGCTAACCAAAAAGCATTGGACGAGCTTGTGATGTTGCCTACAGCGATTCGCGCTAAATGTTTCTATCTTTTGGAACGAATGAAGGTGGATGGTCCGAATCTCGGTGAGCCCTTTACAAAAAAGATTGCTGGAACCGGCTCCCTGTTTGAAATTCGTGCTAAAGCCCTTGAGGGGATTGGCAGATGTATTTACTGCGTTTGCGTTCAGAAAAGGATTGTTATTTTGCATTCTTTCGTGAAGAAAACACAAAAGACGCCTGCGAAAAACCTCGAAATTGCGCTTAAAAGGTATAAGGAGTTTATCAATGACAATTATTAAATCTTTTAACCAGGTACTGTCTGAGCAGAGAAAAGACCCGGAGTTTGAAAAGGCATATAAAGAAGCTGAACGCGAATATATTTCTTTCAAGAATGTAGTGAAAGCCAGAGAGTGCGTTGGTTTAACACAAGGTGAAGTTGCCGTCTTGATGGGAACAACGCAATCAGCTGTTGCTCGGCTTGAACGCAATTTAGCTTCAGGGATTCTTCCGTCACATAATTCACTTACCCGATACGCAAAAGCCCTCGGTAAAAGAGTTGTGGTTAACTTTTTGTAATTTGGATTATTTAACATTTCCTTCTCCCTTTTGTTTTGAGTTCTTCAAAATTTCGTCGGCGGCCTTTTCATTGGCCTGAGCGCGGATTTCTTGCTGCTGTTCTACTTGCTCGGCTTCTGTTGGTACAGATTGGGAAGCAGATGTGCCGGATGCTGATTGAGGCACTTCAGCCTCCGGAGCCTTGTGTTCAGACGCGCTGAAATCGGACTTGTAGTCGAACTGTGAGTGATCAGTGCTGAAATTAGAATCTTTATCCATTGCACTCGAAACACCTGAAACTCCGGCGGCTCCTGCTGCGCCTACAGCTCCGGAAGAGCCTTGAGAACCGTTAGCGCCGACTGCTCCGCTCGCTCCTGTCGCTCCGCTGGCTCCTGTTGCTCCGCTAGCTCCTGTTGCTCCGGCTGCCCCTGTTGATCCTGCTGTACCCGGAGCTCCTACCGGTCCGGACGCGCTTTGAGAACCGCTTGCTCCGGCTGAAGGAGCGGACGACTCTCCAAATGCACCGGGAACGCCGACCGATGCGGCGTTTCGTGCCGCTTGAGCTTCCTCTTGAGGAGTCTGCTGCTGAGAGGGCGGCGCTGTTGTTGCTCCGTTTGTTTCTCCATTTGCATGGTCAAAGCCGAAAAGACGCGCTGCAGAGCCCAATGAATAGCCCATAGCTGCGGAGGCAAAAGACCCGGTGTTCGTCAATCCTCCCGAACCAAGAATGTTTCGTGCTTTCTCCCGCAACTCGTCATTGTGAGTTGCCGCTCCATAGCCGAGAATCGCTCCGCCGGTAGCTGCCGCCATGGTTCTACCGACACTTGAGAACATGCCTGCAACGCTTGCGGCCTGAAGCGCAACACCGCCCGTAATGCCGGAGGCAAAGGACGGAATCGATTTGACAACCGTAGCAACCGCAAGAACGATGACGGAAAACGTCGCAAGTTTTAGCGATAGAGTGGAAAAATTCTTGGCCGCTTGTGCTTCTTCAGCCGCCAAAGTTAACTCATCAATATTGGTGGTAAAAATTCCATCCAATAAGCAAAGCATCCCGGCAATTGCAACCAGAGTGAAAACCCAACAAATGATTGCCCTGAGCCAGCCGTCGAACCAGCTGCGTGTTGCTGGGAACATCAGGGTGCAAATAAACAGCGGTCCAAAGGAGAGGCCCATCACAAGAAATATCTCGTACAGCATGAGATAACCGACCGCGAAAAACATGAAGTAGATCGACACAAAAAAGATGAGCACGAGCATCGCTAGCACAAACGCGATCAGTGCCATTGAGTCTCCAAAAACACCCCAGCTCAATTTGCTCCAGATGTTTTGGATTGCCGAAACACCCTCCATGAAGGTTTCCCATGTCACATCTATAATTGACCAACTGTTATCCATACTGGAGAGGCCCGCAGCTGTTGAAAGAGCACCAAGAAGCATGTTTTCAACGCCGTAGACCGCCGGAATGACATAGGTTGCGAAATTCCCTGCATTCAAGGCAAAAAACGCGATCAGCACGATCTTTGCGCATTGAGTTACCAAATCAGGAATTGCACCCTCTATTCGCCCCGTCATCAGCAGATACGCACGGATCATGAAATAGAGAAGAACGCCGGTGTAGACGACAATTGCAATTTCTGAGGCGATTTGGCCGGAGGCTGCCTCTGCAATATTAGTCAGACTGCTTCGGATGCCTTCACCAAAAGTCGCGAAAACCCCGCTCATATTTGCTCCTTATCGCACCTTTATCGGTTTCAGGGCGTTTTTCACATCTTCCTGAGTCAGCTCAGGAAAGATTTGCTTCATCGCCTCTTGCCGAGCCTGTTCCTTGACGATCCCAGCTTGTTGATTCATTTGAGCCTGTTGGAACTCAGCGGCAAGTTTCGAGGACGAAAGAGCAACCTGCTCAGCCTGAATGCGAGCGGAAAGATCGGCAATCGCTTTGGCGTCTGTTGCGCTGTTGATCTGCTGCATCAAAAGTTCGACTTTTTCCAGCCTCTGAGTCACAGTTTTTTGAGTTTCTTCAAGAATTGCCTGCTGTTCAGCGACAAAACTTTGACTCTTAAGGCAGTTTTCTTTGACTTCCCCCGTGTAGTTCTCGCAAGCCTGACCAAGGTTCAGCCTGTCAAAAACTTCTTTGCCGAGAGAACTCAAAGAACCGGTTCCGCGCACAATCGCGTTCAAGCGAAGCTGAGCGTCCAGCGGAATCAAATTCCTCAGTTTTGAGTCGTAATGGATCATTCCGAGTCCGCGATTGCCCGTGATGGCATTCAGCTGACTGACGGCAGTGTTGTACTGCGCCTGTAGCTGCGAATACATTTGTTGCAGCTGAGTCAATTGCTGGACCATTTGTGCAATAGCTGCGGCGTCAACCGTTGGAATGCCGCTGGCAAATGCCCCGGAAGTCAATCCGGCAGAAAGAACCGCTGCGAGTAATAATTTCTTGTATTTCATTTATCTTCCTTTATAATGTGTGGCAACATTGTTATAACGGAGGTCAAAAATGCCCACGACTGCTTGTAATGACTCAATCCGAATTCGAGTTAATAAAGAACTCAAGAAGGAAGCCTCAGAACTTTTAAGCTCCATGGGTTTAAATTTCTCTGATTTTTTTCGCATTTCTCTTCTCAAATTAGTCAATGAAAAGAAAATGCCTTTTTCAATCGACGTTCCAAACCAAGAAACGATTCGGGCAATGCAAGCTGCCGAAAATGGGGACGTGACATACCACGAGAGTGTGTCTTCATACTTTAAAAATCGAGGCAAGTAATGCTCCGCTTTGGAACGACCGGGCTTTTTGATAAGGATTTGGATTTGATGGAGAAACGCGGGAAGGACATTGGAAAATTGGAGCGCGTCCTTCAATCCCTTATCTGTGAAGAGGCTTTGTCTTATCAATTGCGTGATCATCCGCTTAAGGGAAATTGGAAAGGTCATCGGGAACTGCACATGGAACCTGACTGGCTTTTGATCTATAAAAAGACTGACAAAGAAATCATTGCGGTGCGTACCGGAACTCATTCCGATCTTTTTTGATTGGTTTTCTTTACTCATACTTCTTCCTTCGGCTGCGCAGGCAGCGTTTTCTCACCGAAAAAATACGGAATCCACGTGTTCGGTTCAGTTCCGACGAGCTCAAACAGCTTTTCCCCAAAGGCTGTCGTTCCTGCTGAGCCGCTTAAAACCTTCAGCGCCTTTCGGAAGTTCCCCAAGTCGTGCCTCAGCAGAACAGAAACGGAGCCCTGCTTAACCAGCATCATTCGGCTCTGTCGATCCAGGCCTTTGATCAAATTGAACTCGTCCTTCGTCGTTTTGAATCCCTCGACATAATCCCGTTCGTTCGCGTCCGGGTTCGGCAGGTAGATTTTTGTTGCCGTGTTGTCGATGAAGGCGCTTCCTCTCTCATTTTTGAGAATGTCCTCGGGGCTTTGAGAGGCGAAAACGAATATCCCGTTTTGCTTACGAATCGTTTTCAATTTGTCAAAGGCGTACTTCTCGGTGGCAGGGTCTGCCAAATACTTCCAGAACTCGTCCATGACAATGATCGTTCGCCGCTTGTCCTTCATCACCTGCGACTCGATCAGATACAAAATAATTTCAGTGAATGCACCGCGGCATTCTTCATTTTCAAGAAAATCCGTTCCGTCGATTCCGAAATTTTTAAATTCGTTCAGATCGAGCGTGTTCTCCTCGTTGTCAAAGCACCATGCCAGGGCTCCTGTTGTGATCCATTTGTTTAAGCGAATCTTCAGAGATTTTTTTGCGTCCTCAGCCCGATCTCCCTGTTGCAGAGATTGCGGCAAAACTGCTAATCGGCGGTACTGCTTCGGCATACTCATAACTGTTTGAACGGCGTCCGCAAGGCGTTTTTCGTCAAGCGGTTCAATCGGCAGGCCGTCTCTGGCAATGAGCCGTTTTGTCCATCCGATCAGAAACTGGATGTTTTCCGGCGTAGGTTCCATCTGGAACGGATTGATCCCGGAGGGCTTGCCGTTTTCGATGGACAGGTAGCCGCCGCCCATTGCACGAATAGCGAGTTCAGCGCCCTTATCTTTGTCAAACAGGATGATTGACAGATCGTTTTCTTCGGTTCTGAATTTTTGAGCGGAAAATAGCAAAAAATTCAAAAGAACCGTTTTTCCGGCACCTGACGCCCCAAGAATTGCTGTGTTGCCGAGCGGCACATCTCCGGTTGAGTCAACATTCGGGTCGGTGTAATGAAAATTGAAATAGTAGGGTTGGTTTGAGGGCATGCGCATTAGTGCAACCGCCTCACCCCAAGGATTTCGGTTTCGCTTTCCACAGGGGAAATTGTGAAATGAGGCAAGATGCGCAAAATTCATGCTCGTGATTTTTGCGATTCTCGCTCGTTCCTTGCTGCCGGGAAGCTGATGCAGGAAACACGCAAATAACGCTAGAGTTGATTTGATCGGCAAAAATCCTGCATCCTGCAATTTCTTGATTGAGTCGTTGGCGTTTTTGGTCGCGGCTTTCTCGTTTTCGCCGAAAACCAACAATGAATATGAGTAGTCACCCATGACGAGTTCGCCGTTTGCAACCATATCGCGCGCAAACGACAGCAGCTGAATTTGGGAAACACCGTCGTCATTGGCAGATTTCAGCTGATTCTGCTGCTGTTTGAGGACCTTCAGCCCCTTCAGTTTGCTCATGCAGGTAAAAGATTGAGTTTCAATGAAACAATAGGGGGCATCCTGCTGAACACTGTTGTATAGCATCACATCCAACAGCCGCGAATAGGTGGCTGTAGGGAAGTCCTTCAGCTCAATTGACTGAGCAAATTGAGTGGAGAGTGCGCTCTGAAACTGAAGCGTATCCGCTCCGCAAAAAATTTGGACATTGCCCAGCACTTCAGATAACGGCATGCACGGCACTCGGACAGGCTGCCAAAAACCCGTAAGCAAAAAGTTATAGAAACTTAATTGGTGACTGAAGGTTTCTTTGTTCTTTTTGTATTCACGCAGAATCTCCGGTTCATAATCCGCAAGCGAATCAACCAGGTTCGAAAAGACCTTTTTGAATATCGAAAGACGCTCTAGGATTTCTTCCTTGACTTCGTCAACATTTGCCTTGTCGAGTCTGACGCTTGTAGCTTTGTGGCTGATAAGCGACACGTACAGCTCTGTTGCCATTAGCGAATCCGTTGACAATCCCGAGTTGTAGGACCGGATGAAATCATTGACAAATTCGGTTTTCGGGTCCGACGGAGCTGAAAGTTCGTCATGAATGATTCTGCGAATACGATGAACTTTGATGCTCATTTCGTCCGTGCTGGACGAAGCAGCCATCACCTTCAAAAAGTTGTTTTGCCTTTCAGCGTCTCTCTGGAGAACCTCGTTGCTGACAGCCTCGAAAACGCGGCCGGAGATTCGGACGGTTCCTACCAGATCGCCGTTTTTGCAGATTACGACACCGCGGTCAATGACCGCACTAAACGGGATGTAGTGCGAAAGCGACCGTTCCCCGTTGGCCAATCTTCGTTTTTCTTCAAACATTCTTTTCTCTTTTTTCAAATACAAAAAGTTCTTTTTGCTGACGAGGACTGAACGAGCTGATTCCGTTCCAAAAGAGGCGGTTCTTATGTCCCAAGATGTTCAACCGGAAGTAGGAAAACAATTGGTTGAAAATCTGATCGTCCTTTTCAGCAAATTTGCTGAGGACGAAATGCGTGATTGGACACACCAGCATGAGTGGAATCCAGACGTATACTGCAAGCAGAATCCAAATCCCCAGATTCAGAACAAAAGGTTTGATTGGGACGCCCGCGATGCACGCGGGCCTCGTCGCCCCTTTGAACAAAGGACTCGACGTTTGCATTTAACCCACCAGCAGTTGGGCAAGCCACGGAGCAGCAGCAATCACAACGGCCCCCATGAACGGTCCAGCAACCTGCTGAAGCGCAACACCCATAAACAAAACCTTGTAGCCTGCCCACACAATGGCGACCGTCACAACAGCAAGAGATACGCCCTGAAGGGTTGAGAGAATCGTGTTGAACAATGTGTTTACGCTCTGTGTCCCAGCGGCTGCCAGTGCAGGCTCACAAATCATGAGCGAAACGAACAAAACGGGGGAAAGGATTTTTAAAGTTTTAAGCATGTTTTCTCCTTGCTTGAGAGTTAAAAAATTGAGAGTTAAAAAATGAGGCCTCTTTGAGAGTCTTGGGTTGAAACAATCAGAGTTGATTGAGTTGAAGGCTTCTCTTCTTCTGTTGAAGAAAGAGAAGGAATTTTTTTCAAACCTGCGTTTTTGCGAACAGAGTTCACGTAGCCGTGGCTGTAGCCCTGCTTGAAATTTCCGCTGTAATAACAAGACAGTGCGTCATGCAGGTTTTTAGATTGTGTGGTGCCGTTTTTTTGAGCTCTGGCATAGCAGTCGCCCAAAATCTGAGCCGCAACGCTCAGATTTGTGCAGGCGTCCAACGCCTTGGCTGCATCAATGCCAAAGGCTGCAAAATTACTTTTATTGATTTGTCCGAGTCCTACCGAGTAGTTGGCACCCGCGAGCTCCAGACGAGCAATTGCTGCCATTGCCTCGTGAAATGACTTGGGCTGAGGAATGCTGCCGCCGACAACGCCGATCGCATACGGATTGAAGTTCGATTCAGTCTTCACAATTGCTCTCAGGGTATCAACGGCAACACTCGGAGCGCAGCGCTGAGCAAGATCGGCAAACTCATCAGCCTGAGCGAGGTGCAGTGGTGCAGCAACACACAGAACGAAGATAAATTGCTTTAATATTGGTTTGTTACTAAAATTAGTAACGAGCGAAGGAAATATTTTGACTAAAAACGACAAATTGCTAATCCGTCTAACCAAATTTCCTACCGCATCGGATATAACCTTCAATGAGCTTTGCTCTGTGCTTAGTTCACTTGGTTTTGATTGGACAGGCGATCGTGGTGGTTCACACGGGCGTTTTGTTTCACGCAGTTCTAAAAGCGACGTGATTTTTTGTGCTCGCCCCCATCCCAGAAATGTTTTGGGAAGAGGA
This sequence comes from Parasutterella sp. St.1A3, assembly GCF_059728705.1. NCBI lineage: Bacteria > Pseudomonadati > Pseudomonadota > Betaproteobacteria > Burkholderiales > Sutterellaceae > Parasutterella > Parasutterella sp. St.1A3. The sequence goes on from NZ_BAAGFK010000001.1 coordinate 1,912,552, forward strand.
ACCATACGTAATATTGTTGAATCATTGAGAACAATGGGGTATTTATGACAGTAAATATGCTTAGATACAAGGGGTATGAAGGGTCGGTTGACTGCGATTTTTCGGATAATCTTCTGACGGGAAGAGTTCTCGGGGTTCGTTGCGGTTTGGTTTACGAAGCTCAGACATTGATTGAACTCCAAAAGGCATTTCATCAAACTGTGGACGATTACTTGGCCTACTGTAAAAACGAAAATATCAGTCCGGAAAAACCTTTTTCCGGGAACCTCAATATTCGCCTGGGCTCTGAACGGCATCAAGCTCTTGCTGCCTATGCACGCAAGCACGGCATCAAGATTAATGATGTGATTCGTTCTGCTATCGACCGATTCGTACAAGAATAGGCTTTTACTTTCGCAATTGATTAAATGAGAAAGACAGAACTTGGCAAGGCCTATGATCCTACAGACTATCTGACGGACGAAAGAGACTACATCCTGTATCTTCGAGCCTGTTTTGATGAAGACCCGGGAGACGGTTCTTTGATCCGTTCCGCCGTTCTCGACATCGCCAAAGCTCAAGGCATGACAGAAGTTGCCCGTAAAAGCGGACTGTCTAGAGATGGACTTTATAAAGCACTGAGTCCTGAAGGCAATCCCGGCTTTACAACAATGAGCCTGATTCTGAAGGCTCTGGGGGTTCAGCTGGACGTTCAGCCTGCTTGATTTCTCATTCATGCAGACCTCCTTCATAATCGAGAAGACCTCGCCTGAACGATCTTGCCGTGTCTCTGACAAACCACAAGTCAAGACCAAAAGTTCTTGAAATAACCTTGTAGCCAAAACCGTCTTTGAGCAGAGGCACAATGAACTCCCTCTGGCTGGCTCGATCAAACAATCTGCAAACGCTGCCGTTTAAACCGCAGAGATAGACGTAGCGCCAGCCTTCGGCAGTGTGGCGATTGAGATTCAATGTCTCAACGGTTTCGTTCAGCGTTGCACCATGGGCAAAAAGCGCTTCAGCAATACAGCGGCGAACAGCTGCATCCGGAGTCATTTTTTGCCAACGGTCAGCATGTGTTTGTTTTGGGCAATGGATTGCTGGCATATCAATACCCCGCCATAGTCGCGTCTCTCAAAGTGCTACAATGTAGGCGCGAATTAAAACAGGAGGTTGATATGACAACAGCTGATTCTTTCATTCGAGTCCGACTCGACAAAGAATTGAAATCAGAAGCGAGCGAAATTCTTTCTGCTATGGGCCTGTCTATATCCGATTTAGTGCGGATGACTTTGACAAAATTGGTTGCCGAACGAGATCTACCCTTTAGTACGTATGTACCCAATAAGGAGACTGTTCGAGCGATGAATACCAAAGACGAAGACTTACTCGAATACGACTCTTTTTCTGCTTTAATTGAAGAAGTTGACAAAGAAATCTCTAAAGAATGAAAGTCAAAATTTCCCCATCCTTTAAAAAGGATTTGAAGAAAGCAAGGAAATCTGGCAGAAGCATTGGACATTTGGAAGAAGTTATTAACCAGATTCAAAATGGCTGCCTTGACCCTAAATGGAAGGATCATCCTCTTGTAGGGCACTGGGTTCCTCACAGGGAACTGCACCTCGCTTCTGATTTTCTTTTGGTTTACCGAATTGAAGCGGGAGCGATTGTTTTGTCTAGACTTGGCTCTCACAGTGAGCTTTTCAATAAAGTGAAAAGGTAATTCGTTCATACTTTTCTCTTCTTTGGATTGATCGGTGTTGAGCGGACTCCTTGCGGAGTCCGTTCTTCGTTTTAATGGTTAGAAGCGATAACGGCCTTCGAGCTTGAATCCGGTATCCAGCTTCCCTGCTGAACCTTTCGTCAAACCCAATTGAAGTCCGCCGGTTACATTGCCTCTTTCAACTTGCAGACCTGCTTGAAGCTTGGACGAGAACCTGCCTGCAAACTCGTTGCTCATAGAGTCCATTTCACCGATAGAAACACCGGAGACCTTGGTCGTGTTCTTCAGATTTCCAATGTTGTAGGTAAGAGTCAGATCTGCTTGCGGACGGACTGTCCAGCTTCCGAAATACGCTTCGCCTTGAACTCCGACTCCAACCGGGAGTTGCAGCAAGTTCGTGGAAGTCTGGCCATAGCTAAAGGCTTTTTGACCGTTGAGCTTGGTTGTGTAGCCTTGAGTATGAGTGCGCAGCCAACGGGCACCGACATGAGGAATCACTTGGAAGTTGTCTGTGAGCTTGAGATTCTTCTCCAACTTTGTGGCGACATTGGCAACGGTATTTTTGATTCGAGCGTCCGCTTTGCTGAAACCAGACCAAGAAGGCAGCCCTTGCGAAGCTTTGCTGATGTTCTGGCCAACATTGATAGAACTAATCCAGTTCAGATCATTGCCAAAGTCCTTGGCAACATAGCCGTGCAGCATCCACTGACTGAACTTGTTCTTGGTGTCGATGTAATCACCGAGGGAGTCAGCTTTACCTTTTTGGAAGGAAGCCGCAAATCCGGCTCTTACAGACGGCATAGCTTCAAACTGATGGTCAGCACCGAGGATCAGTCCTCCGGCATCAGCCTTGTAGCCTCCGGTCATATTTCCGGCTCCGTCTAAAGACTTCGTCTTCAGATGCGTTCCCAGGATGTCAGCCCACAAATGCAGACCTGAGTAATCCTTCAGATAACCGTTTGAGTAGCCGTAATCACGGAAGGAGAGGTGCTTTTCAACTGAGTCCGTTGCATTGTCTGCTAGGTCGTTCGTGATAGACAAAGCTCCGCTGGCTTGTCCTATCATCACGATGGAATTTAAGAGTTTTGTCTTCATGCCGCGGCTAGCAGTCTTATCTTTAAGGATCTTGCAGATCAGCTGTTCATCGGGGCCCCCGCTGCAGGGGCCGTTGAGGGCTTTATTCACATTGTTTGGAATGACAATGTCCGGGTACAGCGTTCTGACGTCAGCCAGCTGCGCGTTGACCCAAATGTTCTTCGGATCATTGTGCAGTGTCAGAATCCACTCCAACCCGGTGCCGACTTGGGCTAACGCTTGAAGATTGTCTTTAGCGATCCATCCGCCGATCCAGGCCGCCTCGTCAGTATTACCCGCCGTGTTAAAGCCGCTAACAATAGAATAATCTCCCGGTTCCTCGAGCCCTCCGAGAACCAGAGTAGCTCCGGGCTCCACTGTAACTTTGGCTATGTCGCTGGTGGTCGTAAAGATGGGTGTATCAGCTGCGATCGGAGCTTTAATTACCGTGTAGCTGCCATCTGCAAAATACAGGTCACCGTTGCCTATCTGCACATGCTCATCTTCACTCGTCCACACTTCAGGTCCAACGGCAATCCCACCGCCGGGGCCCGTAACAACCGGTTCTGTTACCACAAGGCGGCTAGGAACATCCGGAATTCCCAATGCATGATTAACATCAGCAAAATCCAGAGCATCTTCACCCAAACCGAGATCGCCGTTGTTTTTGACATAAATGTTGGTGTCGATTGGTTTACTGTCGGTCTTGAGTTCTAGCTGAACCTTGTTTTCATCTGCTGATGGTTTATCGTTGCCGATAATTAAATCGCCGCCATTTAACTCAACATCTTTGAGAGTAAGTTCTCCTCCGCCGATCTCAACCTTGCCGGCATCAATTATTAACTTGTCAGTTTCTACTTTCCCGGTGTTTACGAAGTCCCCTTCAATTTTGATTTCATTCCAAATTGAAATTCCGGAGTTCGAGTGCGAGCCGTTGACTGTCAGCCATTCACCTTTTTCATATCCGCTATTGGTTGAATTACCTCCGGCCAAAATGGTCATATCTTTGTACTGAGCCTGACCGGAATTGCTCAAAGTACCGCTGACCTCTGTACTCTCAACTTTGGAGGCGTCAAGCGTTCCGGTGGCAGTATTGACAAATTCCCCGGCCACGTTGAAGCTCGAGCCCACATCTAAAGACCCCGAGTTTTCTTGTTTACCCGTCTTTGCAACATCAATGCGGTTCCAAATTGAAACCTTACTGTTGCTGTGAGAACCGTTGACTGTCAGCCATTCTCCTTTTTCATAATTGGAGGTGGTAGAAGAGCCAGTGGCAGCAATAACCATGTCGTTGTAATTCGCCACTCCAGTATTGTCTAATTCACCGGCGATTTGAGACGTTTGAATACTAGACGCTGCTAAATTTCCCTTATTTTCGAATCGGCCTCCGACAGCTACTTCAAAAGCTTTCTGATCGGCATCCGCATCCGTGTCCGGATCAGCTAATGTGGAAGTTGATGAGTCGCTTCCAATAACGAAGTCTTTGAAGTTCTGGATCAAACCGGCAACAGAGACTTTCTTAAAGAAAGAGCTGCCTTCATTGACGTGTTTGCCTCCTTCTTGGACATCAATTGCTTTACCGCTTTCTTCACCTTTATTGTGTGAAGAACCGTCTTTAGCAACCGTCAAGACTGAATAAAGCCCGGTGCCTTTATTCAAAAGTTCGTTGCTGACAATAAGATTGGTTTTATTAGCAGAGCTGAAAATAGCTCCTTCAGCATTTTCAAACTTACCTTTGATGTCAAACGGGATATGGTCTTTATCGGCAACTTGTCCGGAATGAGAGTTTCCTAACCAAATTTGCCCCTCATTGAGCCAGTCTCCCGTGCCCGTGTAATTGTGGGAATGGAGAATTGAATCCTTATTGATGTGGATTTTCCCGTTGTTTTCAATGTCCCAGACCGCAAATTCACCATTTTTTGCTTCTACCTCTCCAGACTCATGGATCTGTATGGAACCAATCCAGCCAATAGTCGGAGTATGAGCAGCAAAGCTGCCGTAAGTGAATTTGCCGGAGACTTCTACATGACCGCCGTCATTGTTGTCATTCTTGATAAGCGCCGTGTTTTCATTAAAGAGGACGCTGTCGGGCACACTATGGACATTGTTGCGGTCTTCATCGGTTCTGATATCGTCGTCATCGTGATTACCGACAAGGGTGAATTCCTTTCCGTTTTCAATATGGACTTGGTTTGCTCCTTCGACACTGAGAAAACCAATGCCGTTATTGACATCAATAACGTTTGCATTCTCGTGGTTGTGTTCATTAAAGCCGATAACAAGATCTTTATTATTGCCGTCCGGATCATTGACTGATTCGTTATAAAGCTTGGTGTGGCTCAAGACGACACCGGTTAAAGCACCGCCGCCGGTTTGTTCTGTATCAAATTGATTAGCTAAATCAACCGTCAGCTTCCCGTCGACTTGTCCTGTGAAAGCAAGATAGAGACCGTTGGAGGTGTCTGAAGGAGAACTCGGATTATCGAGATCAATATTTCCCGGGTTCTCTGCCTCCAGTGCAAAATGCAGCATTGCCTGAACAACACCGGACATCTTTAGGTACTCATCGTTGAAAACGACAAGTCCGCTGCCGCCTTTCACAGCGGTTTTAACGTCCTCGCGCAAAGAACCGACGCTGGTTGCACCAAGGACCTGAGTTGGGACGCCAATTTGTCCACTGGAATCAGTTCCGTCGATGGTGAGCAAGTCACGTTTAACGTCGTTAAATATTTGATCGAGCTTGGTTTCGAGTGCGCCGCCGGCAAGAACGACCGAGTCTTTAGTTGTACCGTCAAAACTTAATTTATCTGCTTGCAGTACACCGCCTTCGTAAATATTGACTGTAGTTTCACTCGTCAATTCAGGGACATAGACAAGTGTTAAATGATCTTTCCAGCCTTTTTTGCTTTCAGCTGGATCAGTTGTAACGATAATTGGATTTTTGCCTGAGCCGCTGATATTGATCGTATTGTTTCCCAGACCGGCTGAATTGCCTTCTGAGTCTTTAATCAGGGAACCGTCTAGGCGGCCTCCGCTGATATTCAGCGTAGCATTTTCAAACCAACCTGAATCGGATTGGATAGAACCGCCAGTCTGGTTATAGACTGCGCCTTCGGATTGATTAATAGATGCAAGATGCAAATTAGAAGAATTGTTTAAAGTGGAACCGGCAGCAAGGTCTGCTTGACCTAAAGCGGCATCGCCTTTGACTTCTAATGTTCCTTTAACGTTAAGCTCTCCCGTCTGATCAGCTGCGTTGACGGCAAGTTTTGCTCCTTCATCAATCTCTACAGAACCAGAACCCGTAATTTTTTGCACTTCGTACACACCGGCAGCCGCAAGCAGTGAGGCGTTTGTCTCGGTAAGCTGCACTTCGGCTGCTTTTCCGGAATATGTTTCACTTAAACCTTTGGAGCCGAAAACGAGTTTTGAAAGTCCGTCAACGACAGTGTTCACCGCCGTCATCACGAAGGTTGAGTTCTCTCCTTTTTCACCAACAAGCTCAAGAGTCTTGCCGTCCTTTACCGTGATGGAGGCTGCATCGTTAATACCTTTGAAACCGGATGAGTGCTGAACTCCGCTGCCTCCTATTTCAATGGCTTTACCTTCACCTTCGAGGCTATGGCTGAGAATCGTCACATCACGGAGCTCGCCAACGTTGCTATAAAGTTCGTTGACCTTAGCAACTGTTAGTTTGTCGTCGCTTGAGACCCCGGAAATGTTGCCAAGTAGTTCTAGTTCAACGTTTCCGAACTGTTCCTTGAATGCTTTTGTGAGGTCATCCCTCTGAGTTTCTGTGAGGTTGACTCCGCGAATGACAACTTTTCCTCCGGAAAGTGTTGCGTGGTCAATCAAAGACTGAGCAACGGTTCCGGGAACATAGTGTCTGAAGAGATCCGTTAAAGAAGTTTTGACTTCTTCCGGTAAAGCAGTTTGCAGACTGACCGTTGACAAAGCTGTTTGGCCTTGGCTGCCTAATGAATCAAAAACGTTGGCTGCGTTATTTGTCTGTAGCGTGCCGGACGAATTCAGGCGTCCATCAGAGGCAAATTCAAATCCGTTTTGAAAGTTCAGTGCACCGCTGTTGTTGAGGCTGCCGGAAATTGCATAGTGAGCAGTTTCAGTCCAGTTTCCCCGGTTGTTCAGTATGCCGGTAGAAGTAAGATTGCCTCTGCTGGTGACATTGCCAGTTAGGGTCAGCGTCCCGGTATTTGCCAAACTCCCGCCTAGATCGGCGCTCCCAATAGTCAAATTGCCGGAGTTTGAAGCTGTCCCGTTGCTTTGGTTAAAGTTCGATACTGAAAGCGTTCCGGCATTAGTGAGTGTGCCATTTTCTTTCGTTAATGTACTGAAACTATAGCTGCCCCCTGTAACAGACAATGAACCATTATTCTTGACGGTTAGTGTTGGGGAATTACTAAACTGTCCGCCTCCTAAAACCAGATTGTTTCCAACGTTTTGTCCCACAACGATGGGGTTTAAATTAACGTACGTTCCGCCGAGCAGTTCGAGTCCCTGAGAAATTGCCATTGGTACAGCGGTACTTTCAACGTAGCTTCCGCCGCGAACAATGACCTTCCCAAAATTGACCGTTCCGCTGCCTGTTTTAAAATCGACGGTTCCGGAAGTATCTAAAACATTCGCGGATAATGAGATGTTGGGACTGGCATTCCCATAGACACTATCGCCTAGGGTTCCTGATTGTCCTACCTTTAAAACTCCGTTTACTTGGACAGAGCCGGTTTCACCTCCGCGGTCTCCGGCAAAATACAGAGAACCGTTAACATTTAAATTTCCACCGACTGAAAGCGTGCCGTTCGATCCTCCTCTTCCAGATCCGTGTCCGGCTAATATGAAGATCGTCGGATTGTCAATCGTCATGTTGTCCCTGACAGTCAGGGACTGAATAGGCCGTCCTGTATCACCGTGTGAACAATCAAAGGCTATGAAAGTCCAGCCTGATCCCCGATCAGGCACAGTAAGACTACCGTTAATCACATAATCCGAATGGATCATGCTGGAACCGTTGTCATGAAATGAGAACGCAATGTTGTTCCAATTTGTCTCACCATCGACTGTTGTAGCAAACACACAGGAAGGAACCAGAGCAACGCTTGCTGCTATCACTGCTGTCGTCTTTCCGCAGGATTGACAGGCCGAAGTCATCGCTTCAGAGACGGCGACGAAGCACCCGCGAACTCTGCTCCATACTTTTTTATAAACATGATTCATTTTTCTCCTCCTCGGGATCTGATGCTTTAATCAGCACTGTTGAGAAACAGCACTGGTGAAAGCATCCGGGAGAAAAAACTTTGCTTTGAATGCCTGAAGCAAATCGTCACGCTGCGTGGTCGTGAGATTGACTCCGGTCACGATCACTTTTCCGCCGGTAAATGTTGCGTGGTCAATCAAAGACTGAGCAACGGTTCCGGGAACGTAGTGTCTGAAGAGATCGGTCAACGCAGTTTTGGTTTCCTCCGGCAGAGCTGCTTGCAAACTGACAGTCGATAGAGCGGTTTGGCCTTGGCTGCCTAATGAATCAAAAACGTTGGCTGCATTATTCGTCTGAAGCGTGCCGGACGAATTCAGACGCCCGTTGGAGCCAAAATCAAAGCCGTTTTGAAAGTTCACTGAACCGCTGTTGTTGAGGCTGCCGGAAATTGCATAGTGAGCAGTTTCAGTCCAGTTTCCCCGGTTGTTCAGTGTGCCTGAGCTTGTCAGGTTTCCGCGAGAGGTCACCGTCCCGGTCAGGGACAACGTGCCTGTATTTGTCAAACTCCCATAAAGATTGGCATTGCCAATGGTCAAATTGCCGGAGTTTGCCGCAGTACCGTTTGACTGGTTGAAGTTAGTAATAGCTAGAGTGGCTTGGTTCGTTAATGAACCGTTGGATTTATTGAGTGTTCCGATCCCGTAAGAGCCGCTCGAGGCCAAGACCGAACCGCCCACATGGGTAAGGACAGATAAATTGCTGACCGAACCGCCTGCCAGGTTCAATACTTGACCTACAGAGAATTTTCCGGAATCAGTGCCGACAACAATTGTGTCGTTATTGATGATCGTTCCACCGGAAACAGTCAGCGTTCCGTTGATATGGAAATCATTTATTGCCAGTTGCTGAAAAGAGCCTCCGGCTTGAGTTACGTTATTGAAAGTACCGTTTAGATCATTCGGTGAATCGAACCAAAAAGAGCCGTTGTTGACAAAGTTGTTAATAGCGAAAGATCCGTAGGTTTTTCTTGCTTCATTACCTCCGATGGAATAGAGACTGCCGTTGTTATAGAGCGTTCCGTTTACGATCAAGCTAACGTGCATCGTCGGATCGTTACCGCTGTCTCCGCTCGTAATCAGACTAAGGTCTGAACCGGAATCAATGGTCGCATCACCCTTTACGACCAAACTTGAATAGATGTCTCCGCCTTTATCGCCGTTGTGTGCGATGTTGACGCTGCCGTTGTTTGTAACTCGAAAGTTTTTTTCAACGGTCAATGTATTACTGAGGGAACTATAGTAATCAGCACCAATCGAAATGGTCAGTACGCCATGTCGAAAGCCTTCGCTTCTATCAATATTCCATGTGTAATTCCCATTGATCGTAGTGCTGTCCGAAAGGACAGTTCCTCGACTTTGGAAGGGAATTCTAGAATCCTTCCCGAATACATCCCCGTCAATGGTCGTCAGCGCAGCAGCAGGTGACGCAATGACACTTAAAACGGCTGCCGCGACTAAAACGGACTTTTTGTTTTGCTGAGATGCCGAGCTAACAGCCTCTGACACAGCAACAAATACGCCTCGGGAGCGGTTGAATACCTTTTTGAATATTTTGTTCATAACGTGTTTTGATCAAAAAATCTGGCAGGACTTTTGCGCGACCCATCATGAACATCAGTTGGAAAGATAAAACACTCACCGCTCTTTCCTTGCGGGGCAGGACTTAAAATTGGGGTGTCCGGGACGGTTAATGTGTCCTGCCAAGAACATTAACCAGCTTCTACTGAGAAGAAGGTCGCTGTCCCGGACATAAACTTTGCGACTACATATCTATGCAGCCTCTAATTGAGAGAGCAGCCAGTTCTGAAGGAATCCCAAATCTTCAGACTGTTTTTTATACGTCCGACCTTTTTTCTTTATCCGGGCCTCGTAAGTAAAAATTGCTTTGAGTCCTTTGAGTCCTTGGACTTTCCGTTCAGATACCACAGAAATTTCCGCGTTTTTGATTTCTTGATTGTTGATTCTCATTGTCTGTTCTCCTTGTCGGGATGCTCTGGAAGTTCCGACTTAGGGCAAAGCCTAGGTTGACCTAACAGAACCGGCTCCGGATCATCGTTAGGTTCCGAGAGTTCTGCTAAAAATTTAGCTATATCTTCATCAGTCCAGTATTTTCGGGCTTGTTCGGCCTTTTCTTTTTCAGAAAGATGCTCTTTCAGCCGCCTTATCGCATATTCAAGACCTCCTAAATACCCGTGTAGATCATCGACAATCTCCAAATTTTTCGGATCTTCTTTTTGAAACAGTTTGGCCTCCTGTCCCAGGTTTGATAATCCACGTTTTATACATTGGATTTTTGATCCGCATTCTCTAAGCCCATTTGCAAGTCTCACGCTGTTGGACTCTGCTGCCGGAGCGGCTTTTTGCAAGAATCGGAAGTTCTTTTTATCTCTATAGAGGCGCCCGCTGTCTCCAATACACTGCTGGAACCAGTCGAGAAAACCACTCAAGCGTCTGTATTCTGCTTCAAGCTCATCAATGACGGAGGACAATACATCCAATGAACTGTATAGGTTTTCCCTTCGGACAAAAGAACCGATTCGGACAAGGTTGGAACCTACTTGCCCTAGCTGATCGAAATTTGAGGAATATGAGTATGGATCAATGGTTATACGGTACTCAGAGCGGTTAACAATTGGTATTTCCTTATGTGAGATCAGCCCGAGATATTTACCGATAATCTGAAGAGCGGTTAAGAATAGCTCCCTCTCTTCCCATTCCATCACAATGCGCGGAAGCCAAAAGTCGTACTCTTCTGTTTCTTCAATGACCTCAAGAACGCCTATTAAAAAGTCTTTTGGTCCGCAGGTGCAAAGAATATAGCAGCTGTAATACTCCTTTTCTTCCGGAGGATTTTTCTCCAGTTCTTCAATTGTTTTTTTGCACAACTCAACCAAAAAATGCATCTGGCCCCAAGAAGGAGCTTGATGATCTGCAATAGTGCTGCGCAACTCTTTAAAACCGGGATTCAAGTAACGGTTGCTGAGATTGCAGCTCATCGTTCTAACGCGATCTTCCATTTTGCCTATCTCTTTTTATTGTTATTTCTCTAACTCTTTGATATACATGGTGTTTTTGGTGCTCCTAAAGAGGGGTAGAATGATTGGTGAGCAGTGCAATATTTTTGCCAAAATCAACACTGCTCACTGATAAATTACTTAACCTTAACCTCTTTAGGAGCATAAAAATGAACGAAACGACATTTACGTACAACGAACTGAAAATCTTAGCCCTCATGGCTGCATTGATGGTTTCTGGTAAGGTAAAAGTTACAGTTCCAGAACTCATGCAAGGGTATGAAAAGGATCGCGAAAACGTTGCAGTGCTTGATCGAGAACTTTCCGGAGCAGTCCAAGTCTTAAAGTTGTACATGTCTTCTCTCAAACTAGATCAAAACGCATAAAGCCGAGCAATTGATTGTTCATATGGGCGACAATTCCTGTCTTGGTGGCCTCCGAATTACTCAGAAAGCGCTGAATAATCTTCGAAAATTGTTGCCCTTTATCGCTTTGGCTGAATTGCTCTAACTTATTGCTAAATTTTTGAATATCCTGGGTCATTGCCAGAAGGTTGTAAAACTCCTTAACCGGATTGTTGTTTCCGCATTCTTGAGCCAAAAGCATGAGAAGTGTTTCAAATAAATCTTTGGCGGAAAGGCTCCAGAATTCTTCTTCCGGGCTCTTGTTGACAAAGAGCTTTTCAGAAATATCATTCGCAAGGGCCACTCTTTTAGCTTCGCTCTGGTCATCGCCGCAACAAGAAAAGTAGTAAAGGAGCATGCCGGAAGCCGCAAGCTTGTTTTTGCAGCCTGCAATAATTTTTTTTTGCTTCAAAAGCTCTGACTCACGAGAATCGTCCGTAATGACCTTGTTTACAGCTTGTCTAAAAGCTTTTTCAAATTTCTGTTGTTTCATTTTTTCTCCTTCATTGTGCCGAGTTGACTTTCCAGATGCTCCTTAAGGAAACGTTCTGTCAGTTCCAAAGCATTTTCGGCGACACCTTGTATTCGCTGATTGTTTACGATTGCCGGAAGAACTTTCATGGCAGCGTACGTTTGAGAACTCGGAGTGAGGACCCAAGCGGTAAATGAAAAGATAATGAAAAGATGCCAAGTAACAGAGCGAAAAGCAAAAGTCCGACGGAACTGCTTTCAACGGCAATTACTATTAACAAGAGACAAAACAGACTCGTTAACATTAAGCCCAGCGATATTTTGTCCATTGCGCCGATCCAAAAAATATCTGAAGCTGTGATTTCAATCATGCTCATTCCTTCTAATTAGACGCTCTACCAATGCACGCGAGTCCAATTTTTCCCGTTGATAAAAACGTCGATAGCGCGTCTGGATTGGTATTTCTGCCAAACAACTTCTTCATAGACCTTCACAGGTCGATAACAAGTTGTCGTGTAGGAGCTGTCCCCGGAATCTTCTTGGCATGTATAGGGCTCGTAAGCGATGCCTTGATAGCCCCGTACGCATGCTTTTGTTCCGCCCCAATAACCGGGCGAATCCTCTGTCGCTTTGAACCAGTGCTCACCGCCCCAGTTATAGGAAGAGTGACCGTGCGTTAAAAATTTCCTATTTCCACGAGTCGTCTTGAACTTCTTAGCATCGTTTAAGTTCCCCTCAGTTAAGAACCCTTGAGGAGCATCCTCCATGCCTTGCAAAGAGCATGGATCAAAGCCGTCACTAAGCTGCTTGGCATAATTGCCATCGCCAGCCATCGGGCAGGACGGAAATTTGCAGGGATGTCTCCAGGAGAGGCAGTCAAAAAGCTTGTCAATCGGAGGTCTGCATTCCGAAACCGCACGAGGACCGTTCGGATTAGCCAGGCATAAAAGCACTTCACAGCCCCAGCGATCATCCCCGCTCAAAAGATCAATTTTTGGCATTCCCGGAATCGACGAGTAATCCGTCAGGTCTTCAGCCAACGCATGGAAGCCGTATGCAAACAGCGCAGAACTGACAACAGCTGCACTCAAAAGTGTTTTAAGTTTTGGGATTTGATGGATTGTTTTCATTATTGAGTCCTCAAAACGCGATAGGTAGTGGTCTCCGAGGGGAAGAATAGAATTTAGTTTGCACACTTAAATTACTAATCAACCCTCGGAGGAGAAAAATGAGTGAACTCTCAACCGTTATTTCTGTCGGTGGTATTGCTGCATTGGTTACACTATTTTTTAATAGTTTTAAAGGCGGATATGAAATTCGCAGAAATATGTTTAGAGTCTCTGCAATGGCTGATAAAAATATCGGAAAATGGCACCGAAAAGTTCTTTTATCCATGTCAGCCAAAGACGAACAGGTCATTGTGCTGTCCATTACAAGTATCTCAGGAAGGTTCCTTTCAAACACCGGTGAAATTGTCAAGCGGATAGAACTGAATAAAACTCTCATAACTCATTCTCCTGCTTGGCAATTTGTAGTGGATTACCTACCCGATAGGTGGGAAACCCAAAAAGTGGGCCGGATAGATGTTTTTGTTCAAGCTGAAACCAGCATGAACTTTCGCTGTTATTTTTCTTTGCAGGAGTTTCAGTTGTCAGAGGTTCACAAGGTTCTTTCAGAGCTAAAACAACAAGAGCAATAAAGCAGATAAGAGCCCATGCTTTTAAAAATGATTCGATTAGATAGTCTCTTCCTATCGACCATAAGAAGAAAGCTATGGCTAGTGGCGCAAAAGCTCCGAGCAAGTAATAAAGACATTCCATCTTTAGCCTCCCATACCTATCGCAGCTTTAAGAAACAGCGCTCTATTAAGATTGCAGCCGTCATTGTGTAAATAAGCACACGAAGGCGCTGGCGAAAGAATTGCTTTAAAGAGAAAGTAGGCTCCAACGCTTTGTAGCAGGAATGTGGTGACAACCAGCAACTTTAAAAATTCTTTCTTGACCCTTTCCGCATTTTCTGATTGCAAAAGAAAAAAACAATAGAAAGTTTCAAATACTGAGAGCAACAAAAAACACAAAACAAAGAAGAACAAAATGTCAGGAATAATAGAGTTGACATAGGGAATAACCATGTCTCCTATCGGATAATTGAAAGTTTTCATCACATCAGCTCCCGTAACTCTCCAGCCCTACAAATCCGCAGCAGCCAATGAGGACAAACATAATGCCGATCAGCATTAGTCCCGGTGCAGTGAAGGACACTGGGTCTCCATCGTTTTGGAACAAAAACAGAGGCGCAATAGTCAGGCAGCACAGGCCGAGAATGATGAAGAAAAACAGTTCAGGCATCATCCGATCCTCCTGGCTAAGACCTCCGCGGTACTGGGTAGAATTTGACTATCCCTAAAAAAATCCCAACCCAATACGCGGAGTAAAAAATGAAAGTTGATTCCGTCGATAAATTTATGTTCTGGTCGTCTGCCAGCCTTATCGCGCTGATTGTTTGTTGGTATAAAGAACCCAAAATGACTGATTTCTTGTGCACTGCAATGTCTATGTTTTGCGCTTTGTTTTCGGCGATGACTGTTGCTGAAATGAGGAATGAAAAAAGTCAGACCGAGCAAAAGAGTTCTAAACCGGATTCGAACACTTCGAAGAGAATGAATACAAGGGCGCAAAGAAGGAGCATTAGCAGAAAATATAGAATAAATTCTATGTCTGTCCATTCTCGAAATCTGCGTGAAAAAAATGGTCGCAGAAAACCATAGGAATAAGCAAATAAAGCGAATAGCAATGTCGCCTCTATTATTAGAGGGACATAATCTTTTATCGTAAAGTACACTAGGCACGGTATCGTTCCCTGAAACAGCGAGACGATCCAAGCTATATTCTTCTTTAGTAGAACGGATAGAGAGACGGCTATCGTAATTGACGCTAATCCTACTAATGTCATTCTCTCGTCTTCCCCTGGCTGAGGCCTCCGCAGTACTGGGTAGAATTTGAAAATCCAATAAAAAATCCCAACCCAATACGCGGAGGAAAAGTTGATAAAGAAAACACTGTTGTACAGACCGGAAAGAGCTAATCGTGCGGATTATTTGTTTTTGATTTGGTTTGGAGTTGCTACTCTCATTGTTTATGGGCCAATTTTTTTTGGCCTCATCGCCCTCAGTCAAGATAAGGCAATTGCTTTTTTTAATGCGGTAATGGTAATAGCCACAGTCACTTACTCGTTCGTGGCAATATTGCAATACCGTACATCCCACGACTGCTATCAGCCAGTTATAGAACCCACATTTGTAATCACAAGAGAGTTTTGCTGTCTGAGCCTTAGAATCGTTAGAGCATCTGCTCCTTTTGTTCTGTATTCCGTGAGAACTGAACCTTTCGGATTGTTCGAGTCCGATTCGAAGCGAGAAAGGATTCTTTACAGGAATATCCCTTTTATTCTGGATGACGCTAAGGAAATTAGTCATAGCATCCTCCTGCCGCCTTTAAAAAGGAACATTGAAACTGAAGGAGTGATAAGGATTTCCATCTATACATCCTTGAGGAAGTCACCGTATGTCTTGTACGTAGTTCCTGTTTATGAAGCGGTTGAGCAAATGAAGAAAATGGTCTGACAGATGACTCAGAGGTTGGTTGTCTTTCTGCAATACCTATATACATTCCGGTTACATAAAAATTCAGAAGAGCCAAGAGAAAAGCTGCAATAACCCGTTTGTCATCATCCCATTTAACTTTATAGAAAGCGGCGTAGACCAGGAATCCAATGTTGAAAATCCATAAACTCGCAATTATCAGCGCCAAATGACTTTCAAAAAAGTTCGCCAATATTTCAAAGAAGTTCGTCATTTTTTATCGGGGGAGTGAGTTTTTATTTTTTTAAGCTGCCCCTATCTGATTGAATTGTTCCGATTGTTGTTCAGACTGCGGAGCGATTTCACGCAAATGACTCAGCAGAACTTCCGGCTCGACTCCCCTTTGTTCCGCTGCTTTACGCAAAATCCAATCATTGACCTCAAGCTCAAACCAAGCCACCCACCGAGATGAATACTTGATTGGTTTGGGAAAGCTTGTTTCAGTTTTGATTAAACGGTTGAACGTGGAGAGAGAAATCCCCAGACGATCTGCAACCTGTTCTGCTCTGAGCTGCGTATATACATTAGGCATTTTTTCTGCGCTCCTACCGCTTCATAAAAAGGGTTTCAAGGTTTTCATCCCTTTTTCTCATGTTTTTACTTTCTCGAAAAAAGGACCAATCAAAGTCTGGACGAAGGTCTTCACACTGAAGAAGTCGATTCGTTGACTTCTCAAAATGAAGACACTGCTCAATAGGAATACACCTGCGTCCGCAAATGTAGGAATTAATAGTTCCTTTAGTTACTTCCAACTGAGAAGCAACAAAACCTCTTGGATCAGGGATACCTAACTTCTTCAAAAATTCACAATAAGCCTTAAGGTCCATAACTTCATCTCTGCATTCATGTACAAGATTTTATCAATAATTTGTACATATAACAAATGAATTTTTACCTAAAGTACAAATTTGAATTGTACATATTTAGACAAGCAAATTTGTACTGTCTGCTATACCTATGGCATAGGAGACCAAAATGCCTGACGTTTATGAAACTCGCAGACAGAACTTACTGTCACTTGTCAATATCTATGGTTCAGTAGCAAAACTTAATGAGGTATTAGGAAGGAAACGTTATGACGGCACATTGCATCAAATAAAAAACAGGACCAAAACCCCGAGTTCTTCAAGAGAGAGGACCATGGGAGCTGAAATTGCGCGAAATATAGAAATAAAACTACACCTTCCTCCAGGTTGGATGGATGTCTCTCACCTCGGCAGCGAAGAGACGGAGTTGAAAAGTTCAGATTCATACCTGAAATCAACAATCAACAGAATCAAATCTTACGGCATAAGCGATAACCCTCCTTCGAGTGTTTTGAATCATATATTCGAAGGAGAAATGAAATTGAGTGACTTTTTCATTAAATCTGTTTTAAACCCGACTTCAGAAGAAAATCTGAGATTTATTCCAATAACTGATAACTCATTGAAGTCGATTGTAAAAGAGGGAGATGCTTTGATCGTAGATTTTGGCGTTAATGACTTTAAGAAGGATGGAGTCTATTTAATTAAAATCGGAGGAAAGGAGATGATCAGATTCATCTCCATCAACTATGAGGGAGGTTACATCATTAGAACAGATGATTATTCGCAGACGTTGTCCGACATTTCTAAAATAAAAATTCTTGCCCAGGGTATTTATGTCTGTTCCGGTACGAGAATTTAAAGTTTCGGACTAACGGTGTAGTAGACGGTTCTTTCTGCACTGTTCAATCTGTTTAACGAGCGGACTCCTCAGGGCCCGCTTTTGATCGAATGTAATAACACCTTCTTGCTGCAAT
The DNA here is from genome assembly GCF_059728705.1 of Parasutterella sp. St.1A3. Classification (NCBI taxonomy): domain Bacteria; kingdom Pseudomonadati; phylum Pseudomonadota; class Betaproteobacteria; order Burkholderiales; family Sutterellaceae; genus Parasutterella; species Parasutterella sp. St.1A3. Next base: position 1,929,911 of record NZ_BAAGFK010000001.1, read on the forward strand.
TTTGACAACTTTGCCATTAAGCTATGTAAGTACGAAGAATTGCAGTCTTCTTTTTTGATTTCAAGTTTTTCAACAACCTTGGAAATCTCGGCATAGCTCAATGTCGAAGCATCTTGGTAGAGATCAAGGGTACCAGCATTCGCCTCGCAGCAAAGACTAAATAAACATAAAACAATAAAACGGTTCGTATTACTCATAATTTATTCCTTTGATCCCATATCTCTAATTTTACACCAAATAAAATTTTGTTTGTACAAACTGTACAAATTAAGTTTGTACGAGTATGATTTGTACATCGTAGACAAATTTTGCTTCATCACATTATGAATTCTATTCATACAGAAACAAAAAAATCTCGAAACACAAATTCTTCGCTTAAAGGCTAGTGATTGATATGAGAACAGGTTATCGGACAAACGACATATACGGAATCACACAAGAAGAATTTTTATTCGATTTCATGCCATTACCTTTACTTCATAGAGGAATTTTGTTTTCCTTGCGGTGTGGGTATTTCATAAAAAATGGAGCATTAGACGCGCTCGATATTGCAGGCTTATGTCCAACCATAGACATAGAACACAAAAAAGCATTGCAAGCAGTTTTAAATAAGTTTTTCTACTTCGACAATGGGTTGTGGAAAAAAGATGAATACGAACAACTTCTCGCTTCAAGAAAAGCGCGGGAAGAGCAAGAAAAAATAATTTCCAAAAAAAGAGCATCGGCTGGCAGAGCTGGCGCAAATAATCGTTGGAAAGAAAAAACGCCTAAAGAGCACTTACCTATCTTAGAAAGCACTAAAAATACTATGGCAAATGCAACACAAAACAATAGCATTTCCATAGCAAATGATACAAACTTAGATAGCAATTGCATAACAAGTTCAATTCATAGCAATGTCAATTGCATAGAAAATATTATTCAATCAGATAACAATTACATTTCAAATGCCAATGGAGGGGATGGCAAATGCTTAATTAATTCGGAAGAATATATTGCATTAAATTCGCCCAATTCCGTTGTTAAACCCAATATTCACGGGGATTCTGAGGATTTGACCGAAACCGCCGATGAAACCGCCGTCCCTGCTCCTCACGCGAGCGCACACACATATGCACGCGCGTCCGATTCTGATTCGGATAATTTTATTAATAAAAAAAATATTAAAAATAAATCGGTATCGGAATCCGTATCGGATAAACAAGTTGAACAACTTTTCGCGCAAGAAAATCGGGAATGTTCGGTAGATGAATTTCTATCGATTTTGAAGTATTTCGGTCTGGACGAAAAAAATCTGAAAGGCTGGATGAGACGAAAAGCGGAGAATCAGCAGGCGATTGACGATCTCGTTCGGGACTTTAAAAACTTTGATTTAGAAACTTTTCAGGCTGTTTTCTCTCGCTGTCAGGCAGCCAAGGACAAGGAAAACAAACCGCTCAGCTCAGCAATCGCCTTTGTTGTGAAATCTCTCCAGAGAGAATCCGCCGCACTGAGAAACCGAAGCAAACCCACAGCACCAAAGAAATTCGCCGAGCGCGATTATTACGCCGGCGTGGTCAGACTTCCGGACGGAACGCTTCGAGCCGCACCCAAACAAGGGCCGCAGCGTGATTACACGAAGGGCTTGATCCAACTGCCTGATGGAACCTGGAAGATCGATCCGAATTACAAAAAATGAGAATCAAGGTAGTCATGAACAACTTCACCCCAAGAGAAAAAATCGACGAAAGCCGCTACATAGCAAAATGCTGTGAAAAGCACGGATGGTTTGCATCAATGCTTCGCAACGAAGGTCTAATCGGCGGGGGCATCGTTTTATCGGCTGAATGTCCTGTTTGCCGAGAAGAAAGCCGCATCCGGAAAATTTTTGGCGAGAGTCAAATTCCTCGTCGTTTCGCTGAAAGAAATTTCGAGAATTACGTAGTGGCTGCGGCCAATCAGAAACTTGCGCTCGAATCCTGTCAAAACTTTGCAGATAATTTCACCAATTCTCTGGCAGATGGGCGTGGACTTCTGTTGATCGGCACATGCGGGACAGGAAAAACTCATTTGGCGTGTGCCACTCTTTCTCAAGTCATTCGAGCCGGGCATTCCGGATTTTTCACCTCTGTGGACAAACTGTTGTGCAAAATCAAATCAACTTGGGCGGGAACAGGAACGACCCAGGAAGAAATGATTAGACGATTCACCGCAGTCGATCTGCTCGTTCTTGACGAAATCGGAGCTTACCGAAGTGCTTCCTCCAGGGATCGGGATTTACTTTTTGAGGTGATCAACAACCGATACGAGTCATTGCGTCCGACGATTTTTGTCTCAAACCTGAACCTCACAGGTGCAGATTCAATCGAGGAATATCTGGAAGAACGGTCGTTTGATCGTGTCTGTGAATCTTCTCAGATTGTTGTGTTCAATTGGCCGAGTTTTCGGAGGAAATCCCTGTGAACTCAAAAAATCTTAAAAAAATACCGGAACAAAACAACCGTCCCGGCATCGCACAACGCTATTGCTTAATCAAAAGCAAAAGCGCCGCTGCTCCAATGATCGCAAAGGAAATTGAGCCTTCAAAGTTGACAACAAAGTCAGCATTGACGGATAATTCCCTCAACACGATAAGGAGCAGAAGTAGTCGTATTTTCTTGAGAGTTTGCACGACTAATCTCCTTATTAATCAGGGGCTCTTCCCGCACCGGCAAGTGCGGGTTGAGTCCCGTGTTTTTCATCCCTCCAGAAATTTAGAAGTTCTCATTTCTGGCGGGGCCTATGCTTCAAAAAGAAGCAATTCCAATAAAGAGATCGCGGGGAATTCTACCCGTCTTTTGCAAAGAAAAATGCCGGAACAAAACAACCGTCCCGGCATCGCACAACGCTATTGCTTAATCAAAAGCAAAAGCGCCGCTGCTCCAATGATCGCAAAGGAAATTGAGCCTTCAAAGTTGACAACAAAGTCAGCATTGACGGATAATTCCCTCAACACGATAAGGAGCAGAAGTAGTCGTGTTGTTTTGAGTGTTGGCACGACAAATCTCCTTATTAATCAGGGACTCTTCCCGCACCGGCAAGTGCGGGTTGAGTCCCGTGTTTTTCTTCCCTCCAGAAATTTAGAAGTTCTCATTTCTGGCGGGGCCTATGCTTCAGAAAGAAGCAATTCCAATAAAGAGATTGCGGGGAATTCTACCCGTCTTTTGCAAAGAAAAATGCCGGAACAAAACAACCGTCCCGGCATCGCACAACGCTATTGCTTAATCAAAAGCAATAGCGCCGCTGCTCCAATGATCGCAAAGGAAATTGAGCCTTCAAAGTTGACAACAAAGTCAGCATTGACGGATAATTCCCTCAACACGATAAGGAGCAGAAGTAGTCGTGTAGTTTCACGTGCTCGCACGACAAATCTCCTTATTAATCAGGGACTCTTTCCACACCGGCCAGTGTGGTTTGAGTCCCGTGTTTTTCTTCCCTCCAGAAATTTAGAAGTTCTCATTTCTGGCGGGGCCTATGCTTCAGAAAGAAGCAATTCCAATAAAGAGATTGCGGGAAATTCTACCTTCGGCTCGACTGTTATCAGCAGTTGGACCGTTGCCGTTTTACGGGGCCAAAATAAACACCCGTACCGCCTTTCATTCTTAAAAAGAAATCCCCGGCGAGAATCCTTTACCGGCAACGATCCAATCTGTTTTAAGCAAGCAAGGAAATCACTTGAAGATAGGCAGGTGCCGATTATTCTGCTCTGCGATTCTATCCGATTTCAGGAGGCGATATGTCTCGTTTAAACCTCGCTCACCATCGGGTAAAAATCGATTGGGCAAGGGTATCTGAAAATGATCTCAGTTCTTTGCCGCAGCCTTATGAACTTGTTTCAGTCGCCGTTAAATCCGACAGTGACGTCGGTTTCAAAACAACCAAAGGTTACTGGAATTGGACATTTTTTGATGATGTCTGCTTCACTATTGACTGCCTAACCCATAAAGGATTTTCCGAATATGCCTCGCGCAATGTGGTTGCGTGGGAGCCTCTTGAAACAACATCCACAGGAGAAAACGAATGATTGAAGTTGATCTCGAATCAAAATTTCATCCGCAGCTTTTAGAGATCATCCAAAGCGCTCTAAAGAATCACGCAGACCTGGACTCCATTCTGAGAGCCGCTTATGAGAGTCGCAATGCGAACGACATTGTTTTTGCGATCTCTGCCGAACAGAGTGTGACCAACAAACAATTAGCAATTGTCGCAGGCAGAGAACACCTTCGGGAGACACGCCAGTACGAGCCCGGAGTTTGGAACGATTGGCCGGACGTTATTCCACCTCGTCTGAACACAGAACCATTCATAGACGGAAAACCTCTGGAATGTGACTACTGGCTGCTTAGGTTGAAAAACGGTCGCTTTGTGACAGGCAAACTGACGAGTCAAAAAAATTGGATTCAAATTCCCGAGTTCATGATTCAGGCGTTTCGAGAGTTTTCTCCTCCCCCTAGTGAGCAATGGCTTGAAAGCCAAACGGAACCAGCTTCTGACGATTGGAACGCTTTTCCTCGATTCAAACCGGAAACTGAAGAAACATTCGAAGTTCTGCTGTCTGACGGCAGACAAAGAGCTGTTACTTGGCACAGCACTCATATCTGGACCTTTTATGCAAAAGAAATCGTTGCGTTTAAAAAAATCAAATAACTGTTCAATGTTCAAGGAGCAAAAATGAAAATCTTATCTGTAATCAATGAAAAAGGCGGTGTCGGTAAAACGTTTGTCACAACGCAGCTTGGGTATTTTTGTCGATACAAACTGGGAAATCGTGTTCTCGTGGTCGATCTGGATCAACAGAACAACACCGGAGAAATCCTGTCTCAATCGGGCCTATGCTCACTGAACCCCGCCTCCAGCGGTCAAATTTTGCGTGACGGTGAATCAATTTCAACTGATTCTGAATTCCTAGTGGTTCCAGGCGATGACACTCTGTTGGAGTTGGAAAGTCTCAATGAAGAAGCACGAGTTGCGATGAACCTTAACAACGCGCTTGAAACCGTTGCAGACAACTTTGATCTGTGCATTATCGACTGCCCGCCGAGCGCTGATGTGCGTCAGCTGGCGGCCCTTTCGGTGTCAACTAATTATTTAATCCCATTCCAGGCAAAAGCAGAAAGCATCAGTGGTGTTGACAAAACCATGACACGAGCCTCCATTATTTCTCAGGAGATCAACACTGAACTGGAGCTTGTCGGTTTGCTTCTCTCCATGGTCAAAATGCAGGGCATCCAGAAAGAAAATTTTGAACAAATTATGAAGAGCACGGGGAATCTTCTCCTAAAGAAATTCGACCCAAGAACGAAGGAAGAGAAGGATTTCTGCTTCATTCCAGAGCGCAGCGAGTTCACAGCCGCGCAGCAGTTTCACCGACCTGTTTTTTTCTCCGAAGGCGGGAAACCGAGAAAAGAAGCGGCGGAACTGGCAAGAGTATGGATTTCACTTGTTCACAAACTAGGCCTTCCGATTCATAAACCGTTACGAATTGGACAGAACCCGGAAACTAAAAAATTGTTTGAGATAAAGGGAGAAAATGAATGAATTTAGAAGCGTTAAAACGAAACAGTTCAAATTTCACTCACCGAGTAGTGAACTCAGAACTGACGATTCAGGAAATTGAACTCAAAAAAATCATTCCTGACCCAAACCAGCCGAGAAAGGAGTTCGATCCTGAGCAGCTGTCAGAGCTTGCAGAAAGCATCAAAGAGCACGGTTTGATTCAGCCGATCGTGCTCAGAAAAATCACCGCTGACCAATACGTCGTCATTGCCGGGGAACGGCGGTTAAGAGCAGTTTCGCTCAACGGCTCAAACACGATCAAAGCAATCGTTAAGAACAATACCGACGAAAAAGAACTTGGCTATTTGCAGGTAGCAGAAAACCTTAAACGAGCGGACCTGAACGTCAATGAATTAGCTGAATTTGTGTGCGGCAGAATCGAATTAGGCGAGTCCCAAACATATATTGCTAAAAACTTAGGGATAAGAAAAGAACAGATTTCAAAGTTGGCTGCTTGGGCAGAAATGCCTCCCTGTATTAGAGAAGCTGTAAGTTCTAAAAAAATTAACAGCATCCAGACGGCATATCTCCTATTTAAGAATTTTCTGACACATCCCGAGGAAACTCAGCAGTTCATTGAATCAAAGGAAACCATCACTCAATCGGACGCAAACAGCTTTGATCCAAGCCGCAAGCCGGCTGAGGAAGAGTCTCCTGTCGAAGAAATACAGGAGCAAAGGCAAGAAGAACAAGGAGCCATAGAAGAGTCTTCTCTGGAGACCGAAGAGACCACGAAAACAGAAACCGGGTCCGATACCGACATTGATTTTGAAGATGACTCTGAGACAGAGAGCAAGGTTGAAGCGGATCCTCAGGATGATAACAACGCTGATGATAGTTCTGAAGTTGGTTCTGACGACGAGGCTTTTAACGATGAAGAAAAGACCACAGAGACTGAACCGCTTGAGAATTTCGGGTCAGAAGAATTTTCAAACGATGTGGAAAAGGCCACAGATGATTTTTTGGAAGCAAATGAACCGAACTTGCTTTTCAAAAAACCCCTTATCCTTTGCTTGGTTGAGGGGCGCGAATGTGAACTTTTATATAAGAGGAAATCTTCTTTTGGAGTCTTCGTGAAATGGGACGACGGTGTTGAAGAAGAAATTCCTGCGGAAGATGTTCAAATCAACAGAATCATTGAAGCTTAATGATTTGGGCGGCAATTAGCCGCCCTTTTAAAACCGAAGAGTACGCATGAGAGAACGAAAAGAATCTGTTTCCTGTTGGGTGTCCCAAAAGGAAAAACTCCGACTGAAGGAGTTAGCCTTTTCAAAGGGAATGTCACTGAGTGCCTATGTCAAATTCGTTTTAGAGGGACCGCTTAAGGAGGATTGGAGTCCGAAGCTGACAGTTTTGGATGAAATCGAGGAGAAGACGCGTCCGATCAAAATCTGCACAACTGAAAGCGAAGCAGAGGCTTTGAAGAGAGTCTCTTTGCAGCGAGGCCAGAACGTTCAAACCGTTGTCATAGCAGCCATCAGAGAATTTTTGCTGAGCAAACCGCAGATTGATGAGAAGACAAAAAAGCAGATAGTTGACAGCACTTTGGCGATTAACAAAGTCGGAACAAATCTGAACCAAGTTGCCAGAGTTCTGAACGCTCAGAACAAAGGCGGTTCAATCACTTCCGAAGTAATCGAAACCGCCGTGAGCTCAGTCAACGGAGTAAACAGAAAGGTTCTCAATCACATGAAATTTATTGAAACCCTTCTGAAGGAACATTATTATCGATCCAAGATCGACGAGCGAGAAAAATCATGAAATACATCACTGGCATTCACGCATTGAATTTAAGGTGTAGTTTAGAGACTTGCGGAGACTGGCACCAACCGGGAATCCAGTGGAAAAACTTAACGATTAGAGAGTCGGAAGATTCGGTTTTCGGAGATTACGGCATTGAGGACAACAGCCTCGTGCCGGATCATCCGGGTACGCACAAGGTAGCAAACCACATTAGAGCATTACTCGATCTTGTCTCAGAAGGCAACTTTGGTTATGCCCAGGGCATGAACAAAGACTTCATTTGCAACGATATATACACTGAAGAAGTTTTTTCTAAATTACTGTTGCTGAAAAAATCTCATATATGGGAAAAAATTAAAGATTTCATAGGCAAAGAATATGGTGTTTCGTGGCTGAGGTTTTTAAAGGAGCATGAAAATGAATAATGAAACCGATAAATGGCAGTTACTTCACGGAAGGTTTATTCATAGTTTTCTTTTGCTTCTTAACAAGCAAACAGATCAATTTGTTTTAAAGGGAGGGACTGCTTTATCGATTTGCTATGGCTTGAATCGTTTTTCCGAAGACATCGATTTAGACGGCAGAAAGCAGGACATCAAAGAGATTGTCAGGCGTTTCTCCACACAGCACAACATTAAATTTAGAATCGCAAAAGATACGCCGACAGTGAAACGGTGTCTTATGGATTACGGGAATCCTCTGCACCCGTTAAAAATTGAAGTTTCCTACAGAAATAGAGACCTCGATATTAGCGAAGCGGCGAAGGACTGGACGAAAATTAACGGGATCAACGTTTACACAATCGATGCACTTGCAAGAATGAAGGCAATGGCCTATCAAGGCCGTGACAAAATTCGTGATTTATATGACCTGTCGTTCATCTGCAATAACTATTACGAGAAGCTGTCTTATCCAACCAGAGCAACGATCCGAGACACATTATCCTATAAAGGGATAGAACAGTTTGATTACCTTGTGGCAACTCAGAACGATCCTTTAATCGACAAAGATAAATTAGCAGATGGTTTTCTGAAGATGCACGAAAAATTAGGACTTCTCATGGATCAGTTTCCAGAAAAGAAAAAACAAGATAATGAACGCTCCCGGTGAGGCAGAAAACGTATTTTTAACGTTGACCCAGCCGAACCTTAGCTTACGACTTGTGGCCAACGCAGCTTCTTTTATTCTCCGATTGTTTGTTTTGCGGCTGTTCTTTTCTTATCAAAATCCTTCAAATTTGCGACAGTTAAATATGCCTCCAGCTTCGCCACTCGTTCTGTCTCCAATTCCTTCACGAGAGTGTCAATAAACTCAAAATCAATTTTCCCATTGGCTGTTATTGGAAGTGTTACTTTGCTATTGATAAAGACTTCATTAACATGGCGCACCAAAACAGATAACAATTTAGGTTTCAGTTTATTTAGTACAGTAGTAAAAAAGAGAATGGATGACCTTGTCAGTTCAATTTTTGGAACGATATGTCTGACAAATTGCCCGGCATACCATGGTCTTTCACGATAAAAAAAATCCATTTGAAGCAGCCCTAAACTCCATCCTCCGGCTTTATTTATATTTGACTGGTTAACAAACCCTGTCTTTCTTAATATCCCTTGGTTATTGGAAGTACGGGTTACATAATCATACGCATCTCCATCGGTTAGCTCGTCTGAATCGAAACTTGTGGTTTTTTGTATATCAAACAAATCTCCTAATTTAAACTCGCTCCATTTAACATGTTCCAGTTTCATGTTAAGAGGGGTGAGTTTTCTCAAAGAATCATCCTCTCTGGCCTGATGCTTGAGTAGGGTAGAAACCTCCCAAGCTAAATAGTCCGCGACGGTCTTTTTGAAATCTTCGAGAGTAGGTTTTGTGTCGATCGGGGCGGTTTGGTTCCAGTCAGCTCCGTTGGTAGGGTCGATGGTTCCCTCGTAGTATTCTTTCTTTGTCAGAAGCTTTAACTTACTTTCTCCAAAGCGAACAAGCTGTACGACTTCTTCATATCTTTCTTTAGCATGATTGGTATCCCTAAGATTTACACTTGCCTTTTTACGGCTTGTTCGAGTGTACCCGTCATTTGAAAAATCAATAAACTTAACCTTATCATCAGGATGATGCGTTTCATTGACGCGGAAAACATAGACGTAAGTCTGGACGCTGGATTTGCCTATAAAAAGGTCATCGGGCATCTTAATGCTCGCCAGCAGTGTATGTTTTTCTAAAATTCTGCGATTGTAATCAGCCGCTTTCCCGGACCCTGCCGAACCCTGAATAATGATTGCAGCGTAACCTTTTGTCATCATTCCAAGAGCTTTCTCAACAAAAATCATTCCGTTTCCATCAGCAGAGTACGGAGGATTAAGAATAAAAGCAGTTGCCGGAAAGTCTTCTTGAGTTCTTCCAAAACCGTATTTGCCATCAAAATCATTTAATGAATCTTTATTGATGATGTTGGAGCTGCCGTCTCCAATAAGAATCATGTTCAAAATGGCAAGCATGTAGACACTCGGAAGCACTTCCAAACCAAGGAGCTGTTCCGCTTTGATTTGTACCTCTTTTGCTGCCAGTGCTTGAGGTGATTTGATATTGTTTTTGGCATCAATCAGCATCTCATTCATCGCTGCCACAAGAAGACCGGCAGAGCCGGTAGCAAAATCCCAAACATAGGAATTTCTGTCAACTCGGGCTAATTTTGCCAAAAGCTTCGCAACATAAGAAGGAGTCAGAACAACATCATTAAGCTTGTCCTGTGAGAAACCAAGCCAGCTGTACATTTCATTGAATAATTTGCCGGTAAAGTCAGTTGTCAAACCGATTTTGTAATAACGGCCCAGATCGTCAACAATCTTATTAAATACTCTTTTAAGCTGAGTTTCACCGGCAGTCACTTTGTTCAGGTTGTCGCTAGTAAGCGTGTTCTGAAGGGTTCTGATGATGAGGTCTCTTTTACTGCTTGGTAAAGATTTCTCTTTCAGAAATGATCGAATCTTTCTAAGAATAATCTCCCCGTCAGTGTTTTCAGGTTCTTGAGAACACTTCAAATCATCTTTTTCAAGAGGTTTGACCTTGCCTGGAACTCCCAGAGTTGCAATGATAGATGAGGCAACAAGATAAACTCGGTCATCTTCACTCAACCCTTTTTCATTTTGGTAAATATCATTGTTTAACTTGGTCAAGCTGGCCTGAATTTCTTGTTCTTTTAGTTCCCTTAGTCGCTCGATTTGCTCGGGGCTTAAACTTAACTGTCTAATTCCTTCAATAAAATTATTGAAGTCGGGGGGGGGGGTAGAAATGACAAGTCAGTATATTCACCGACTTTTTGTCCGACACCTAAATTTTTCTTTGAAACGTAATAAACCGAAATTTGATGCTGTAACTGTCCGAGTTCATCACGGAATCCGGTCATGCCGATGGCAATAACATCCGTATAGCTTGTGTGATGAAGCAGCGCATTCGCATAATGAACGGCCCCGTTGACAGCGTAAGATTTAATATTTTGGTAATTAGGTTCTCCTTTGCTTTTTGTGTTGTCAACGTTTCCGGCAGCATCAAGCTTCACTAGTTTGTCTTTATAACCCTTGTATTCGATAAGGATAGGCCAGTAGTTTAATTCCTTGTCTTGTAAAAGCAGTTTTGCGTCGGGCCGGTTACCTCCTTTTCCGCCGCTTTTTGACAAGTATTCATCTAAGGCGTTATCTATCTCGGAGTTAAGACTTTCTTGTTCCAACTTGTAGTCAAGTCCATAAGATTTCAACCAGCCGTTAGCCAGATCAGCAATATTAGGTTCAACAGATTTTGTTTTCATAAATTTCTTGATGGGGAATATTTAATGTTTTGCTGACAATATTAATCGAACCTAAGCGCAATGTGCACAGCTTCTCGCAGTGTGCGGTGTTGACCACAAGCCGTTAGGCGAAGCCCGGCTGTGGACGACACCGAGGTAGAGACGCCGAAGGCGAAAATCCGGCTTTGCTTCTAAAAAGCAACGCTCTGAGTTTGCGCAGCAAACTATCCTTTTCGGGAGGGTAAAATACATCGAAATCAACACTTAAGTTGTTTGCAAACAACTTTTTCTCAATACAACGATTTTTTACCCTCCTAAAAAGCGCTCGAACCTGAGCACGATTTCTGACACCGCTCACTACAGCCAGTTTTACGCAAGCGTTCGGGCGTGAAATGTGTACAGCTTCTCGCAGTGTGCGGTGTTGACCACAAGCCGTTAGGCGAAGCCCGGCTGTGGACGACACCGAGGTAGAGACGCCGAAGGCGAAAATCCGGCTTTGCTTCTAAAAAGCAAAGCTCTGAGTTTGCGCAGCAAACTATCCTTTTCGGAAGGGTAAAATACATCGAAATCAACACTTAAGTTGTTTGCAAACAACTTTTTCTCAATACAACGATTTTTTACCCTCCTAAAAAGCGCTCGAACCTGAGCACGATTTCTGACACCGCTCACTACAGCCAGTTTTACGCAAGCGTTCGGGCGTGAAATGTGCACAGCTTCTCGCAGTGTGCGGTGTTGACCACAAGCCGTTAGGCGAAGCCCGGCTGTGGACAACACCGAGGTAGAGACGCCGAAGGCGAAAATCCGGCTTTGCTTCTAAAAAGCAAAGCTCTGAGTTTGCGCAGCAAACTATCCTTTTCGGGAGGGTAAAATACATCGAAATCAATACTTAAGTTGTTTGCAAACAACTTTTTCTCAATACAGAGATTTTTTACCCTCCTAAAAAAGCGCTCGAACCTGAGCACGATTTCAGACACCGCTCACTACAGCCAGTTCTGACGCAAGCGTTCGGGCGTGAAATGTGCACAGCTTCTCGCAGCGTGCAGCGTTGACCACAAGCCGTTAGCCGAAGCCCGGCTGTGGACAACACCGAGGTAGAGACGCCGAAGGCGAATATCCGGCTTTGCTTCTAAAAAGCAAAGCTCTGAGTTTGCGCAGCAAACTATCATTTTTGGGAGGGTAAAATACATCGAAATCAACACTTAAGTTGTTTGCAAACAACTTCTTCTCAATAGGACGATTTTTTACCCTCCTAAAAAGCGCTCGAACCTGAGCACGATTTCAGACACCACTCACTACAGCCAGTTCTGACGCAAGCGTTCGGGCGTGAAATGTGCACAGCTTCTCGCAGTGTGCGGTGTTGACCACAAGCCGTTAGGCGAAGCCCGGCTGTGGACAACACCGAAGTCCAAAAGCCGAAGGCTTCAAATCAGGTTTTGCAAAGCAAAACCTCCCGAAAAGCTGCTCACAGCTTTTCAAAGCCGAAGGCAAAGCGAGTTGAAAATCCTTAAGGATTTTCAAAGGGGTCTGGGGAAATTATTTCCCCAGACGAAAGACAGAAAAACAGTTAATGCAGGATCGCCTTCGGGTGCAAATTCTAGAGACTAGAATTTGACCCAAAGGCCAACCACCGCACTTCGCGCGGTCAAACTAAAGTTTGGGTTTATCCTGCCCACCGCTTCGCGGTCGAAACCTGCGGTTTCGGGGTTGTAAAGTGACGTTATTTTTTCGGAAGAAAACTACAGCAAAACTCTCCCCATTCCTCCATAATCCTGCGTCGTTCGTGTTCCATTTTGCTGCGATCGTAAGCACCCTTGTACGGATCAGCCCGATCATGCAGTAGACAGCGCTCAACGGCTTCCTGATCGAACTTCTTGTTATTTCCTAGCTCGTCGTCCTTTGCCCATGTTCTGAAAGCAGATCGAGCGGTACCGTGTTGAGTGACGATGCACTCTTTCCCGGTTCTTGAGGATTTTTCTTTATCAATCCAGCCGATCTGATCAATCATTTTTCTCCGAACGTGTGCTTTGCGGATGACTTGATTCATAGCCATATCCGAATAAGGCTTCCCGTAGGCGTTGCAAAAAACATATGGGCTTTCAGAAAATCTTGGAACTCCTTTGATAAGTTGGACGGCGGCAGAATTGAGGTAGATAGTTCGTTCCCGGTTTAAATCTTTTGCCTTATCGTCTTCGAGAGGAATGTTCCAGATTCGTTTTTCTAAATCAAAATCGTCCCATTTTGCATTTCTGATAGCCTTTGATCGTGCTGCCAGGAAAATTGATAGAAGAAGCATTTCTGACGACCGGCTGTGTAAAGCTGAAATTTCCTGGACGAAGTGGGGAATTTCGTGGAAGTCCAACCCGGAAAAATTTTCTTCTTCCTTGCGAGTTTTTTCATACGGCTCCATAAGGACGCCCAGTGCGCCATTCCAATCAGCAGGATTTTCTCTGTTTTGTCTGAGACGCAAAGCAATAGACCAGCGGAAAACGGCACGTACATCAGCAAGAACTTTTGATGAAGTTGAGGGGCTCCTGTTCCAAATCGGAAGCAGCATATTTCTAATATCCTCCGGCTCAATTTCATCAATTTTCATTTCTCCTATATGTGGGAAAACATGGTTGTGAAAACGACTGAGCGTGTTGGTCTCACCTTTTTGGTTATATCGCCAATAGTTTCCGGCTTTTCTTTCAGCAACCCATTGGGTGGCAGCATCGGAAAACGTTAATTGCTTTCTTTTCTTTTCTTCAGCAGCCTTTTTTCGAGCCAATCGTTTTTCTTCAGCAGGGTCCTCGCCTAAAGCAATCCTTTTGAGAAGATCATTTGCCAAGGCTCTAGCATCAGCTAAAGACAATGAGTCAGCGGAACCTAATGAAATCGTTTTTCGTTGACCGTTAACGCTATAACGAAGAAAAAATTTCTTTATTCCTTTTTCAATGCGCAACTGTAGGCCCTTGCAGCCGGAAACTGTGAAGCGACCGTCGTCCTTAATTTTTTTAATTGCAATCGCACTTGTCAGAATCATTTTTACCCTTAAATTCTAAAGTGTTTTTTGCGTTTCTCAGGTGTTATTTAGGAACCAAAATTGGTTCCTAAATAGGAACCATTTTGTTCGCGATTCAATGAATATCTATGACATCCAATGATATCCAATGACATAACGGAACAGGAGGAAACGCCCGTCGTTATTGGCATTATAGATATTCAATGATAGTCAATGAGGGCTTATGAAATAACGTGATGGCGGAGAAGGAGGGATTCGAACCCTCGAGACCGGTTTTTGCCAGTCTGCACCCTTAGCAGGGGTGTGCCTTCAGCCACTCGGCCACTTCTCCGCACAACTGATCGAACGATCAAGAGAGCCGTATTCTATAGGCAATTTTTATTTTTTGCAAACCCTCCGAACTTTTTGATTTCTACTTCTGTGCCTGGCCGCCTTCTACACAGTGAAACCGTATCACGGCCGAAGCTCTCTGCGCCTGATAATCAAAGATCCTGTTCTTGTCCGTCACGTAATACACCTGAGGCACGAGACCCTCTTTTATTCCTTTGCAGTAAAGAGCAGCCTGATCCTTTAACCCTTGTACAACAACCTCGCCTTTCATCGTAAAGTCGAAATATCCGGATATCTCATAGTCATTCTGACCAATCTGCTGAGTCGACCAGCTGCAGGCGCATAAACTGACCGCCGCGCAAAAGAGTAAAAAAATATTTCTCCGCATTTTTGAAAATGTCCGTAAATTGTGATGCCGCATCCTATTATTGAGCAAACTGATTTGTCTCTTATTGTTAAAACGCCCTTTTTGGTTTATAACGCTCAAAGATTTTTTATATTTCATCCCCTTATCTATAAAAAGGAGTCATCAAATGACAAAACCTTTAGCCGGTACAAAAACCGAGAAAAATCTTTGGACAGCGTTCGCTGGTGAATCTCAGGCTCGTAATAAATACGACTACTTCGCCGGCGTAGCCAAGAAAGAAGGCTTCCAGCAGATCGCGGCAATCTTCGAAGAAACCGCTGCTAACGAAAAAGCACACGCCAAAATTTGGTTCAAGGAACTTCAGGGTATCGGCAACACAGCAGAAAATCTGAAAGCAGCTGCCGGCGGCGAACACTACGAATGGACCGACATGTACGAAACATTCGCTAAGGACGCTGAAGAAGAAGGCTTCCCCGAACTCGCTGCTAAATTCCGCGGCGTCGGCGCAATCGAAAAACATCACGAAGAACGCTATCTCAAGCTTCTGAATAACATCGAAATGCAGAAAGTCTTCGAAAAGAGTGAAATCGTTATGTGGCAGTGCCGTGAGTGCGGCAACCTTGTCATCGGCCCCCGTGCTCCTGAAGTCTGCCCTGTCTGCTCTCACCCGCAGGCTTACTTCCAGCTGCAGGCCACTAACTTCTAATCTTCGCTTTATGCTCGGCTTCCGCGTCTCTGAAACACTTCAGTGACAGCGATACGCCGACTAGAAGAATGATAAGACCCAGAACAAGCGTCCAATCGGGCGCTTGTTTTCTATATATGAGTGTGTAAATCACCGAAAAGATTGTCTCAAAGACAATCATCTGACCGCTGAGCGCAACAGGAAGCCGAGCGCTCATCAGATTCCAGAGCGCCATGCCGCCCCATCCGCACGCAATCCCGGCAACAAGAAGAAGGAAAATAAACAGCCCGGGAGTCGGCCCGAGCAGCGACTCCCCAGCCTCAATCCGCTCAGCACTCATCACCAAAAAGATCAGCAGCGTCGCGGGAAAAATGCTTGCTCCCTGAACCGTTGTCCAAACGACAGGCGGAACCTTGGGATGAAGAATCAGCCACTGCCCGTTCTTAATCGGAAACCAAGTCCATAACAGCATGGAAATAAAACTGAAAGTAAAGCCGATCCAGTAATCGCTCGCCGACATACTGTCCCGAACCATCGAAAACTCTTCTATGTTTCCAACCCACAAACCGAGAAGAATCAGAAGAAGCGGCGGAATCAGCTTTTTCCAGGGAAGCACGATCCCGTTGCCCGCACGGTTGGAAAGCAGCGCAACGTTAAGCGGAATAAGCGCCATCAGCATTCCGGAAGTAGGAACGCCTGCCATGCGGATGCCTTGAGTCAAAAAGGCGTAATAAACCGCATTCCCGAAAAAGGAAAGACAAAACGCCCATAGCCAGTCCCTGAGCGTGAGCTGCCCAAGATAGCGGCGAAAGCAGTAAATCATCACAAGGCTCGCAGCCCCAAATACTGCAAACCGTGACATTGCAAGAGAGATAGGATCATAGCTCGGCAGCAAAAGAGGAATGATATAAATCAGCCCCCAGAGCGCACAGCCCGCGACACCGTAAAAAACACCAAGCCACACAGAAACCTCCCAAGTCCGTCCCTAATCTGCGATCACCTGACTTCTGGTCCGGAAAATCCTCCGGAGCAGCATAAACCTATCGAATTATCTAATCATTTGTCATCAAATAACGTCTTATTAAATTAAACTAGGGACAATGTGTACTCGTTCCCCTCCAAGGGAACATTTATTAATTTATTAGGATTGTGATGTTTAAAAGAACACTCTTGACCTTACCCCTGGCCGCAGTTTTGGGCGCCTCGCTCCTTTCCGGATGCGGTGACAAAAAAGCTGAGACTGCATCTGCGCCTGCTCAGCAGCAGGTTCTCCGCATCGGTACGAACCCGACTTTCGCGCCGTTTGAATTCCAAAGCCCCAATTCCAGCGAACTGACTGGTTTTGACATGGATTTAGCTCGTGCGCTCGGAAAAGAAATGGGCCGTAAGGTTGAGCTCGTCAATCTCGGTTTTGACGGTCTGATCCCTGCTCTCGGCGCAGGCAACATTGACCTTGCAATCTCCGGTATGACAATTACCGAAGCTCGCAAGAACGCTGTCGATTTCTCCGACCCCTATTACACCGCCGGTCTGATCATCATGGTTCGTCCTGATGACAACCGCATTAAAGGCATCAATGACCTGCAGGGCAAGAAGATCGGCGTACAGATCGGTACCACCGGCGCTAACAAGGCGCTGACTATCAAAGGAGCTGAAGTCAAACAGTTCAACAACGCTGATGAACCCAACCTTGAGCTTGCCAATAAAGGCGTGGACGCTGTGATCAATGACCAGCCGGTTATCGCTTACTATCTGGTCAGCCAGGGCGGCGAAGGCAAAGGTAAGATGGTCGGTGAAATCATGGAAGCTGAACTTTACGGCATAGCCGCTAAGAAAGGCAACCAGGCTTTGATCAAACAGGTCAATGAAGCCCTTGCCGCACTGAAGAAATCCGGCGAATACGACAAGATTTACAAGAAGTGGTTCGGCGCTTAATCCGAAAAGTCTGACAGTGGCAGGAACCTATGTTCCTGCCGTTCTCATATCTTCATCTTTGATTTGAAATAATAACAATGGCTGTGGATCTGAACCTAAGCATTATTACAGACAACCTGCCTCTCCTCCTAAAAGGCGCAGGCGTTACACTCGAAATCACCGCACTTGCTGTCGGACTCGGTCTTCTGATCGGTATGTTCGTCGGTGTCGCCAGACTTGCAAACAATAGACTGATCCGCGGACTCGCCGCTGTCTACGTTGACTGTATCCGAGGCACTCCTCTGCTGGTACAGATTTTCATCGTCTACTTTGCCCTGCCTCAGCTTATCGGCCACCGTATCGACCCGTTTATGGCCGCCGTCGGAGCCTGTTCCATTAACAGCGGCGCCTATGTCGCAGAAATCTTCAGAGCCGGTATCCAAAGTATCGACAAAGGACAAATGGAAGCGTCCCGCGCACTCGGTCTCAGCTGGTTCAAAGCAATGCGCTTTGTCATCATGCCGCAGGCGTTTAAACGCATTATTCCGCCGCTCGGCAATGAATTCATCGCCATGCTGAAAGACTCGTCTCTTGTTTCTGTGATCGGCTTCGAGGAACTGACAAGAACCGGTCAGCTGATTATTTCCAGAACATATGCGTCCTTCGAAATTTGGACGGCCGTTGCGATCATCTACTTGGTCATGACAATAGCTATCTCCAGATTAGTTGCTCTTCTTGAGAAACGCTTTAACAAAGGCAGAAAGAATTAATTATGAGTACAACCCAGACAACATCTGAACCGCGCACAATGATTAAAGTCGAACACCTCAGTAAGAAGTTCGGCGATGTCACGGTCCTTCACGACGTCAACCTCGAAGTTAAGGAAAAAGAAGTCGTTGTAATTATCGGACCTTCCGGAAGCGGTAAAAGTACCATCCTGCGCTGCCTGAACCATCTCGAAGTGCCCAGCGGCGGCAAAATCACAATCGACGGGATTGTGCTCGAGGAAGGAGCAAACCTGAACGCCATCCGCCGCGAGGTCGGGATGGTTTTCCAGCGCTTTAACCTCTTCCCGAATATGTCGGTCCTCGAGAACATCATGCTCGCTCCGATGCAGGTCAGAGGAAAAACAAAGGAAGAAGCCAAGGCAAAAGCAATGGCGCTTCTCAAACGAGTCGGTCTTGAAAATAAAGCCGACTCAATGCCTGATGAGCTCTCCGGCGGTCAGCAACAGCGAGTCGCGATCGCCCGAGCACTCGCCATGAATCCTCAGGTCCTTCTTTTTGATGAACCGACCAGCGCGCTTGACCCGGAAATGGTTAAGGAAGTTCTCGACGTCATGAAGTCGCTTGCCCGTGAAGGCATGACAATGGTCGTTGTCACGCATGAAATGGGATTTGCTAAAGAAGTCGGAGACCGTGTTCTTTTCGTCGATAAAGGCGTCATCTTGGAAGAAGCTTCTCCGGAAGAATTCTTTACGAATCCGAAGAATCAGAGAACCAAGGATTTCCTTTCCAAGATTCTTTAATCCGTGCCGGACATAAAGGCGGAAATCCACGGCGATTTCCGCTTTTTTATATCTGTCCTTTTTGAGCCGTGAAATAAAATAGTTAAAATTAGTTCAATATTTCGCAAAAACTCCCAAAATAGAGTCAAAAAATGAAAATTTCTCGTTTATGCCTTTTGGCGGCATCCCTCACTGCCGCCTTCATGCTCACAGCTTGTGATGACAAGAAAGCAGCCCCTGCGGCCGCCGGCAGCACACCTGCCGCTAAGACTTACAGCATCGGCGTTGTTCAGCTCGTAGAACACAAAGCCCTTGATGCGGCAAATAAAGGCTTTGTGGACGCATTAAAGACCCGCGGCTTCGAAGAAGGAAAGAACGTGAAGTTTGACTTCCAAAACGCACAGGCTGATCAGTCCAATCTGAGAAATATTGCTCAGCGATTTGTCAGCAATAAAGTTGATCTGATCGGCGCGATCGCGACGCCGGCCGCTCAGACAATGGCGAACGCTACCCGTACGATTCCGATCGTCGCAACCGCCGTGACAGACTTCGAAATCGCAAAGCTCGTTAAATCCAACGACAAGCCCGGCGCCAACGTGACCGGTTCTTCCGACATGGCCCCGATCGGTGATTTAGCGGATCTCATTATCAAGATTTATCCGAACACTAAAAACGTCGGCGCTATCTACTCTTCAAGCGAAATTAATTCCGAACGCCAAGTCGGTATCTTTAAAGATGAAGCAAAAAAACGCGGACTCAACGTGCGTGAGGCAACAGTGTCCAGCGTGAACGATATTCAGCAGGCCACACAGAGCTTGGTCGGCAAAGTCGATGTCCTCTACTCCCCGACGGACAACACCATCGCTTCGGCAGTCCCCGCGCTGATTAAGATCACTGAACCCGCTAAGCTTCCGGTATTTGCCGGTGAAGGCGGCATGGTTAAATCCGGCGCCACCGCCGCTATTGCGGTTGACTACTATGAACTCGGCAAGATCGCCGGTGACATGGCCGCCGACATCCTCGAAGGAAAGGCTAAGCCCGAATCAATGCCGATCCGCTTCCAGAAGGATTTCAAAACGCTCTTTAACGAAACTTCCGTTAAGAATCTTGATCTGAAGATTCCCGCGGATGTTAGCCACGAGATCGTTAAGTAGTAGAAGGTTTTTGAATGCAGGATTTAATTATTTCGACAGTCTCTCAGGGACTGCTCTGGGCCATCATGGCGCTTGGCGTGTTCCTGACCTTCAGAGTTCTTGATATCGCCGACCTGAGTGTGGAAGGAACGTTCCCGCTCGGTGCGGCGGTCGCGGCAACCCTGATCGATGCAGGTCACTCCGTCTGGCTCGCAATGCTTATGGCGATCATTGCCGGCGCTATTGGCGGAACGGTAACCGCGCTGCTCACAACAAAGCTTAAAATTCCGGCCCTTCTCGCCGGTATTCTGACCATGATCGGACTCTACTCGGTCAACTTAATGGTTATGGGCAAAGCGAACGTACCGCTGCTTCGCGCTGATACTGTCTTTACGATGACAATGGACGCTTTCGGCGTCTCTCAGACAGTAGCGACTCTTATTGTCGGGATTGTGGCAACCGCCGCTGTCGGCTTTGTCATGTACTGGTTCTTCGGCACCGTCCTCGGTACCGCGATCCGTGCCACCGGCTGCAATGCCCAGATGGCAAGAGCCCAGGGCGTCAATACCGATATCATGGTCATTCTCGGCCTGCTGATCAGTAATGCGCTGGTCGCGCTCTCCGGCGCGCTCGTCGCTCAAAGCAACGGCTTTGCGGACGTCGGCATGGGAACGGGTACCATCGTCATCGGTTTGGCTTCCGTCATTATCGGTGAAGTGCTTTTCGGCACAAGAAGCTTTAAGAACTGGCTGATCTCTGTTGTTCTCGGCTCCATTATCTACCGTATCGTCATTGCGGTTGTTCTGGAGCTTGGTATGCCGCCGAACGATCTCAAACTCTTTACCGCCGTACTTGTTGCGATCGCACTTTCTCTGCCGCTGGTAAAAGGCAAATTCGCCATTCTGAAAAAAGGAGAAAACGATGCTAGAGATTAAAGATCTGAGAAAAACGTTTTTTCCGCATACGCCAAACGAGAAAAAAGCGCTCCGCGGCGTCAATCTGACACTCGAGGAAGGTGACTTCGTCACAGTTATCGGCTCCAACGGTTCCGGCAAATCTACACTGATGAACTGCATCGCAGGCGTGTTCTTCCCGGATAAAGGTTCGATCCGAATCAACGGAGACGATGTCACACGCATGCCGGAACATATTCGAGCACGCTACATCGGTCGCGTCTTTCAAGACCCGATGAAGGGTACAGCCGCAGAAATGCAGATTGCCGAAAACCTTGCCATGGCAAGCAGACGCGGCAAACCGCTTTCGCTTCGCTGGAGTTCAAGCGCCAATCAGATTGAGGAGTTCAAAGAACTGCTCAGGGAGCTTGATCTTGGTTTGGAGAACCGTCTCGAAACGCGTATCGGAACGCTTTCAGGCGGTCAAAGACAGTCCATCACGCTGCTTATGGCAACTCTGGTTCGTCCGAAACTTTTGCTGCTTGATGAACACACGGCGGCCTTGGATCCGAAAACCGCGGAAAAGGTTCTTGAACTCACGCAGAAACGTGTCTCCGAGGGACACCTCACGACACTTATGATCACGCATAACATGAGGGACGCGCTGCGCTTTGGCAACCGTCTCATCATGATGCACGAAGGCCGTGTCGTCGTAGATGTCGGCGGAGAAAAGAAAAAGAATCTGACCATCCAATCGCTTCTTGAGCTCTTTGAGAAGGCAAGCGGAGCAGAATTCGACAATCCTGAGGCGCTGCTGACGCCTTAACAGTACAGCCGGCGAACGCCGGCTGTTTCTTTATAAAAGACTGAGTTCGGGATTTTTTACGAACTCCATGCTGTACTTCTCACTTCCGTCATCATCTAGTTTTTCTCGGATTTCTTCTCCGAGTCGGGCGGCAAAGATGAGTTTTCCGTTACGCCATATCAGAGGAAGATGAGCTCTTTCAAAATCCGGGATCTTGGCTTCTTTGTAGAGAACCTTGATTTTTTTAGACGGACGGAACGGATGAATCTTTAATTTCGCGCTGCCGCTTCTCGTTTTAACCGTCAGCGGCATAGCCTTTAAATACGTTTCATTAAAGCCTTTGGGATTTTTTTTTAATACCAGCCTGCCGTCAAAACCTGGAAGATCAATACTTTCTTCTCCCTGCCATTGAATAACGAGCTCCGGAATCGTTTCCTGCTTTTCCTTTGCCGTAATCATCAGTCGGGCTCCGTAGCGGCGCACCTCTTTATCATTAGACGTAAAAAGGAGCACGCTCTGTTTGTCCGTCTCTTTAATTTGTCTCAGAATTTCCAGAAGTCGATTTCTCTGCAGCGGCTTAAGTCCATGAAGACTGATCCATAAGCGAAGCAGTCTTGTCTGACGAGCAGCAGACAGTTTGAAGAAACGATCAAGCAAAATGAATCCGGTCTCATGCTCGCTCACCTCTTTCAGATCTTCCGCCGCTGTCTCCCTTAATATCTGTGAGGCTTCCGCTACGAGTTCTATGCTGCGCTGGGCGGCCGTCTTAAAGCCGGGACGAGCCTTTTCCATCTCCGGAATCACAATGTTTCTCAGAGCGTTACGCAGATAAGCCGTATCTTCATTGCTTTCGTCTTCCACCCATTGGAGATGTTTCTTGGCGGCGTACTCTTCGAGTTCTTTGCGCGTGAACGCCAAAAAAGGACGTGCGATAACTACGCCGCTGTCCGCCTTGAGAGCGGGCATTGCGGATAAACCTTCGGGACCCGCGCCCCGCATCCACTGAATGAGGAAGGTTTCAATCTGATCGTCGAGATGATGCGCGGTTAATAGTGCTGAAGCACCCTGCTCTTTAAGAACTTCTTCGAGGACTCGATAGCGCTCTTTTCTGGCAGCGGCTTCTATACCTTCGCCGGAAGACACAACTTTGACCTTGCGCAGGACAAATTCCGCGCCGAATTTTTTCGCGGTATCTTGGCAGAATTCTGCCCATGCTCCGGCATTCTTAGAGAGACCGTGATGAACGTGGACCGCGGTAATGCGTCCGAATTTCTTATCTTTAAGACGAGTGACCGCGTGAAGAAGGACCGTGGAATCAAGGCCGCCGGAAAAGGCGACCACCACATTGGGAAGCGGGTTTTGGCTTGCGATCTCAAGCCTTCTGTCTTTATCAGACAGTTTCCCGGAAATTGCTGCCAGCGACTCACTCACTCGAGTGGTAATCGCCGGCGTTCTGTGTCGTTTAGCAGTTTTGATATCAGGCTTCGGTGACATATTTCCCGTAATCCATCAGCTTCTGATGGCGTTTTTCAAGGAGTTCCTCCACACTCAGATGTTTGAGCGTGCGAAGCGAATCATTCAGCGAGCGCTTCAGATTCTGCGCCATCAGTTCAGGATCACGGTGCGCGCCGCCGAGCGGCTCCTCTACGATTTTATCAATGAGCCGACCTTCAAAAAGCTGAGGCGCGGTCAGTCCGAGCGCTTTGGCCGCGTCCGGCGCCTTTGCGGCGCTCTTCCACAGAATTGAGGCGCAGCCCTCGGGCGAAATAACGGAGTATGTGGAATACTGAAGCATCTGGACGATGTCGGCGACCGCGATTGCAAGCGCGCCGCCTGAGCCGCCTTCACCGATGATCGTTGTAATAATCGGCGTCTTCAGCTGACTCATCACATAGAGGTTGTGTCCGATCGCTTCCGACTGTCCGCGCTCTTCGGCACCAATGCCGGGATAAGCACCCGGGGTATCCACAAAGGTGAAAATCGGCATGCGGAACTTCTCTGCGGTCTGCATCAGGCGAAGTGCCTTACGATAGCCTTCAGGTCGGCTCATACCAAAGTTTCTCAGCGTACGCTCTTTGGTGTCTCTGCCTTTCTGATGACCGATCACCATCACGGGTTCACCGTTAAAGCGCGCCATCCCGCCGACGATCGAAGCGTCGTCCGCATAAGCTCTGTCTCCGTGCAGCTCATGAAAATCGGTGAAGAGCATGCGAATATAGTCGAGCGTATAAGGGCGCTGCGGATGACGCGCAAGGAGTGAAATATCCCAGGGCGAAAGCTTGGCAAAGATATCCTTGAGCAGTTTGAGCTTCTTTTTCTCCAGTCGATTGATATCGCTCTGAAGCTCCATGCCTTCGGATTTTTCATTCATTTCCCGAAGCTCCTGAATTTTTTCTTCGAGCTGAGCTACGGGTTTTTCAAATTCCAAATAAGTAATTTTTGTCATTTTTTGCCTTTAATACTGAACCGGAGCGTTATTCAGACTTCGCCACAGATACCACGTCGCCGCGGTTTTCCATGGCTCCCAACGCTGCACAACGGGAAGAATTTTATTCTGACGTTCTGACGCTGAAAGACTGTCAAATTCTTCGCCTGCGAAGTAAGCTCTGCCGATTGCTTTTACAAAGCCGTAGTCTAAAAGAGGCGAAACGTTCGGACGCCGAAGCGCAAAAATTAGAAACATTTCTGCAGTCCATCGGCCGATTCCCTTAATGGTGCAGAGCTCCTTTATCAGCTCTTCATCGGAAAACTCTTCAAAATGATTGACTACGTCCTGCCGCTCGGAAAAATAGCGGCATATGTCATAAATAAAATCTGTTTTACGTTCGGAAAGACCGGCAGCGCGCAGCGTTCTGCGATGCTTTCTGCGAATGACTTCCGGGTCTAGATTCGGACAGGCCGCGGCAAAGCGATTCCAAATGTTCGCCGCGGCTTTTACTGATATCTGCTGACCGACCACCGAGCGCAAGAGCGTCTCAAACGGATCGCCGCGGCAGATCAGGTGAACGTCCGGACTCGATTCAATGAGCGCGGCCATCACCGGATCGGCGGCCGAGAGTTCTCTCTTAGCCTGATCCCACCACTGCGGCTTATCGTCTGTCGCTGCCATAAAACACGACCTATGCGGAAGGCTGACCCTTACGCCATGTGGTCACGCCTCCGGGCGCATCTTCAAGAATGATGCCTTTATCGCTGAGCTCTTTACGAATCTCATCGGCGCGCGCCCAGTTTTTTGCCGCTTTGGCTTCTTTACGCTCTTGAATCATGGATTCGACCCAAGCCTCGTCGACTTCGGCCACAGCGCCTTTCACAAACACTTCCGGATCCAGCTGAAGAATACCGAGAACTTTGCCAAGTTCTTTAAGCTGTCTAGCAAGAGCGGAAGACTTCGTCGCGTTCACTGCGTTAGCGAGTTCAAAGAGAACAGCCACCGCGCCGGCGGTGTTGAAATCCTCGTCCATCGCTTCTTTGAAACGCTTGGCGTGCTCTTCATTCCAGTCAAGCGGCTGATCATCCGCAGCGGTGCTCTTGAGCGCGTTGTAAAGGCGCATCAGACCTGCGTGAGAGTCCTCGACAAGCGCCGCGGAGAAGTCAATCGGGCTGCGGTAATGAGACTTCAAAAGGAAGAAGCGCAGTGTTTCGCTGCCGTTCTTTTCGCCGTAGTGCTCATTGGTTTCCTTCATCGCGTCGCGAATCGTCCAGAAGTTACCGAGAGACTTGCTCATTTTCTCGCCATTCACACGAAGCGGACCGGAATGCATCCAGGTGTTGACAAACTTCTTACCGTTTGCGGCTTCGCTCTGAGCGATTTCATTTTCATGGTGCGGGAAAAGCAGATCCGGACCGCCGCCGTGAATATCGAACGTTTCTCCAAGCAGGTCGCAGCTCATCGCCGAGCATTCGATATGCCAGCCGGGACGTCCCTTGCCCCACTTAGAATCCCACATCGGCTCACCGGGTTTAGCGCTCTTCCAAAGCGCAAAGTCCAGCGGATCTTTCTTAGCCGCGTCAACCTGCACGCGTTCTCCGGGCTGAAGCTCGTCGACTTTCTTGCCGGAGAGGCGTCCGTACGGAGCAAACTTGCGAACGGAGTAATCCACGTCGCCGTTTTTATCCTGATACGCGTAGCCTTTTTCTTCCAACGTCTCGATCAGAGCAAGCATCTTAGGAATGTACTGTGTCGCTCTCGGTTCTACCGTCGGGCCCAAGCAGCCGAGATTTCTGAAGTCTTCCTGCATGCGCTCTGTATATTTCTTAGCCAGTTCTTCAGGAAGCACGCCGCGCTCAGCTGCGCGTTTAATAATCTTGTCGTCGATATCGGTCACGTTGCGGATGAACTTGACGTCATAGCCGCTTGCCTGCAGCCAGCGGCGAATCACGTCAAACGCGATAAATGTTCTGCCGTGTCCGATATGGCAGTCGTCATACACCGTCACGCCGCAGACATACATCCCGACTTTTCCGGGTTCGATCGATTGAAACGGTTCTTGCTTGCGCGTCAGTGTGTTGTAGATTTTTAATGCCATCTTTACCTTCTTTAAGGTTGTCAACGGACAGTCTGCAGTCCGCCCAGGATAATTTTTTGATTTTATCAGACAGGTCCGTAACTCTCCGCGTGAGAAATGCAATTTCAGGCGTCTTCGGAATCCGTTCGCTCAATAAATTCGACAATTGACAAAAGTCACTGCGGAAAGACCAGAATGACTCAAGTTTCCATGCACGGAGCCGCTATTAATCTTTACTGTGAGAAGGCCGCTTGATGAAGAGCGCCTCAAAAGCAAAAAATCATATTCTTTTGTTAACAAAATTTGTTTTCAGCCGAGCTTGAGATTTTGGCTAAAAAATCCGTCTAACATTAAAATTCTTGGCATTTAATTCAATAAGGTTAAGTAATGCGCTTGGCAAAATTATTGGTCACTTCCGCTCTTTCCCTCGGATTATTTTCCGCTGCGGCTTATGCTCAGGATGCCGTGCCGCTTTTCGGAGACAGTACGCCTGAAATTATTAATCCGGCCCGCTCGGTTAATCAGCTCATTTCCCGCGGTAAATATAAGGATGCGCTCGAGCTGGCCGATAAGGAACTCGCAACCAACCCCCAGAACCTGAATCTTCGCTTCCTGCGCGGCGTTATCTTCGCTGATACGAACAGAACAGAGGAAGCAAAAACGGTATTCGAGCAGCTCACGCGTGAGTACCCCGAAGTCGCCGAACCCTACAACAACCTTGCCGTGATTTATGCGAGCGAAGGAAACCTCGGCTATGCGCAGAAACTTCTTGAAAGAGCGATCCAGAACAGCGCGATGAACGCTACAACATACCAAAACCTTGGCGATATCTATCAGGCTAAGGCGCTTCAGATGTTTGAGAAATCCTCAAGACTGAATCCGAAAAATGCCACTCTGAAAAAGAAAATAAAGGCACTCAAAGAGATAGACGAATAAGCCTTTGCCTGCTACGGGTGCAATGAATTACCAGAGAGTCAATACCGACTCAGAATTTTTGATTTGGACAAAAGAAATATGAACGCAACAAAAAAAATCGTCGCAGCCGTCCTGCTGAGTGCAGCCTCTGCTGCGTCCTTTGCCGCTCCGATGGTTGAAATCAACACCACGGAAGGAAAAATTGTCGTTGACCTCAACAGCAAAGCGGCTCCGGTCACGGTCGATAATTTCCTGAAATACGCCAATTCCGGTTTTTACAACGGAACCATCTTCCACAGAGTCATCAATAACTTCATGATTCAGGGCGGCGGCTTTACCAAAGACATGAACCAGAAGAAAACCGGCGCCCCGATCAAACTCGAAGACAAGAACGGTCTTAAAAACACCGTCGGCTCTATCGCGATGGCAAGAACCAATGACCCGAACTCCGCGACAAGTCAGTTCTTCATCAATCTGAAGGACAACGACTTTTTAAACGGCGACTCTTCTAAGGACGGCTATTCAGTTTTCGGAAAAGTTGTTCAGGGCATGGACGTAGTCCGCAAAATCGGCCGCACGCCGACCACCAGCCGCGGATTCTATGATGACGTTCCTTCCAGACCCGTTATTATCGAAAGCGTTAAAGTTCTTAAGTAATTATTTATAAGGAAAAAGAAATGATTCGTTTAGAAACAAATTTCGGCAACATCGACATCGAACTCGATTACAAGAATGCACCGGTCACTGCGGAAAACTTCGAGCAGTACGTCAAAGACGGTCACTATGACGGTCTGATTTTCCACCGCGTCATCCCCGGCTTCATGATCCAGGGCGGCGGCTTCAAGCCCGGCATGGATGAAGTCCCGACACGTGATCCGATCCGCAACGAAGCCAACAACGGTCTTTCCAACGAGAAGTACACCATCTCCATGGCCTGTACAATGGATCCGCACTCCGCTTCCGCTCAGTTCTTCATCAATGTGGCTGACAACAAGTTCCTTGACTTCAAGAGCGAAACCATGAACGGCTGGGGCTACGCCGTATTCGGCAAAGTTGTCGCCGGTTTTGACGCAGTCGATAAAATCGCTGCTGTCCGTACCGGCCGCGTCGGCTACTACGACGATGTTCCCAACGAAGACGTCATTATCAAAAAAGCTGAGGTTATCTAAGTGGCATTAAGCGCAGCGGCACCTTCGGAAATTTGTGTTTCCAAGATTCCTGTTCTTCTGAACCCGGTGTTTATCGCGGACCTTCATCTCTCGAACGACAAACCGGCGACTAAGGAAGCTTTTCTAAAGTTTCTTAAAACGGACGCCGCTCGCTTCAGCGAGCTTGTCATTCTCGGAGATCTCTTTGAGTTCTGGGCCGGAGATGATATGGCTGAGCAGTATGTCGACGTGATCAGCGCGCTGAAGCAGTACTTCAGCGACGGACATCGAATTTATCTCATGCACGGCAACCGCGATTTTCTGCTCGGCGCGGATTTCGCCGCTTCGATCGGCGCGCAGATTCTCTGCGACCCGATCACGGTTCAGATCGGTCGGGAAAAAGTCCTCTTGTCTCACGGCGATGCCTGGTGCACGCTTGATCATGATTATCAGCAGTTCCGAAGCACGCTGCGCGATCCGGCGGTACAGAAGCAAATCCTCAAGGAAGAGCTGAAGTATCGCGTCGAACTGGCCAACGGACTTCGCTCACAAAGCAAAGCCGATAACCAAAAGAAAGACGCCGCATATATGGATGTGGTCGTTTCCGAAGTCGCGAAGTCACTTCGCTCCGCAGGATGCAAAGTCGTCATCCACGGCCATACGCATAAGCCCGCTCACCATACGCATGTGAACGAGGACTCGCGTTTTGACCGCTGGGTACTTCCCGATTGGGACTTCGAGAACGGCAATCAGCGCGGCGGCTATCTGAGCTTTGAAAACAACTATATTCATTTCGGACACCTGAGCTGAAATGCTGATCGATTCACACTCTCACATTGACAGCGACTGCTTTGCGGACATGCTGCCCGAGCTCTTTGAGCGCATGAAGAAAGCGGATGTCGCTGGAACTCTGATCGCGGGCTGTTCGCTTCACGAATATGAACGCGGTCTGAAATTCACGCAGGAGCATGCCAATACTTGGTATGCGGTCGGCGTTCATCCGAGTACGCATGACGATCCTCATGAGGCGTCAATTGAAGAACTCGTCGAATTGTCCAAACCGGAGAAAATCGTCGCGATCGGTGAATGCGGTCTTGATTACTACTACGAAGAAGCGCCGTATGACGATCAGAAGGAGCGCTTTGCGCGGCACGTAGAGGCCGCAAAAATCGCGAAACTGCCCCTGATCATCCACTCAAGAGACGCGAAAGAAGACACGATGGACATTCTTCGTTCGCACGGCGCCGATCAATGCGGCTTTGTACTTCACTGCTTCACCGGTGACAAAGAAATGGCGCGGGCGGCGCTTGACCTTGGCGGATATATCTCTTTCTCCGGCATTGTCACCTTTAAGAACGCCGCTCAAATCCAGGATGTCGCCTCCTGGGTACCGGAGGATCGCTTCCTTGTGGAAACCGATTGTCCGTATCTTGCTCCGATCCCGTATCGCGGCAAACAAAATGAACCTTCCTACGTCAGATTGGTCGCCGAGAAGGTCGCCTCACTCAGAGGTGTTTCACTTGACGAGGTCGCTGACGCCTCGACGAGAAACTTTTTTAAGCTTTTCAGCAGAGCTAAATTATGATTTTGAAGCATTTTTCTGCGGCAGCTGCCGCCCTTTTATTCAGCGTGTCGGCTTATGCCGGCAGCTATGATGAAGCGATAACAGCAGCCGTCACCAACGACGCAGACACACTTGCGCCCCTTTTAGAAAAAGGCCTGGATCCCAACACGGCAACGACTGGCGGAACAGGTGAGCCGTTGCTTATGCTTGCGATTCGCAACCATTCCGGGAAAGTGGTCGATCTGCTTTTGAAGCAAAAAAATCTGAAGATTGATCAGGGCAACGCGCTGAACGAGACGCCGCTTATGATCGCGGTCTTCTTAAAAGACAACCCGCTCGCCAAGAAGCTGATCGCCAGAGGCGCGAACGTTAATAATCCGCGTCATTGGTCTCCGCTTCACTATGCCGCCTCTGCCGGCAATAAAGATATGGTCGCCTATCTGATCAGCAAGGGCGCGGACGTTAACGCGCGTACCCTGCGCGGCATCACGCCGCTCTACATGGCAGCGCGCGAAGCCGACGCTAAAACCGTCCAAATGCTTCTACAGGCCGGCGCTCGCAAGGATTTCTGCACCAATGACGAACTCGCGCCGTACGACATCGCTAAACAGCGCCGTAATTCGGAAGAAGTGCTGAAACTGCTCGAATACGATCACTGCCGTTAAAAACCATCTTTTTACGGAGCCCGCATGCGGGCTCGTTTCTTATGAACAATATCCTCGAACTTCTCGCGCCGTGTAAAACCGCGGACATCGGTATTGAAGCCTTCAAACACGGAGCTGACGCCGTCTATATCGGCGGCCCGCTTTTCAGCGCGAGAGCCAACGCCGGCAACAGCATCTCGGAAATTGAACGGCTGTGCGCTTTCGCACACCGCTTTAACGGCCGCGTCTATATGGCGCTGAACACTATTTTCAGCGACAGGGAGCTCGAAGAAGCGGCCCGGCTTGCGCATGAGGCATACGACGCAGGCGTTGACGCCCTGATTGTTCAGGATATGGGTCTGCTCATGTGTGATCTTCCGCCGATTCAGCTGCATGCGTCCACTCAGTGCGATATTCGTACGGTGGAAAAAGCGCAGTTTCTCGAATCTGTCGGCTTCTCTCAGATCGTGCCGGCGCGGGAGCTCACGCTTGAAGAAATCCAAGAGATGTCACAGGCGCTCACCCATGCGAGGATCGAATTCTTTATTCACGGCGCGCTCTGCGTCAGCTACAGCGGTCAATGCTACGCCAGCCAGGCCTTTAAAGGCAGAAGCGCCAACCGAGGCGACTGCGCGCAAATCTGCAGACTCCCCTTTGATGTACAGGAAGAGAACGGAGAGACGCTGTGCCGCTCCAGACACGTTCTTTCCCTGAAAGACAACAATCAGTCAGGCAACCTCGAAGCGCTGATCAGAGCGGGCGTCAGAAGCTTCAAAATCGAAGGACGCTACAAAGATCTCTCCTACGTTAAAAACACTACCGCTTTCTATCGCAGAGAAATCGACCGTTTTATCGAAACGCATCCGGAATTTGAACAGGAAAGCGACGGCCGCGTAACCTTAAATTTCGAGCCGTCACTCGAGAGCGCTTTTAATCGAGGCGCGACCGACTACTTTACAAACGGCAGAAGCGACAGGATGAGTGCCGCGGATACACCGAAAAATTCTGGTTCTGTGATTGGTTCGGTGAAATCCGTATCCAGAAACTCATTTACTGTAAAAACCAAAGAAGAACTTCATAACGGAGACGGTTTAACCTTCTTCAGCGACACGGGCGAACTTTCCGGTTTCCTGATTAATCGAGCCGAATTTATCGACGAAGGCCTCTGGGAGGTATTTACGCGCGAACCCTGCGTCTCCATTCCGGGATTAAAACCCGGTCTCAAACTCATGCGCAATAAGGACGCGCAGTGGGTCAAAAAGATGAATGCAGAAACCGCGCTTCGCAAAATCCCGATCCGTATTGAAGCCAAGATGGATGACAGGGGACTTACGCTTTGCGCTGAAGACGGTCAGCACCATCGGGCTGAAATCCGAAGTGACGCGGATCTTGCGGACGCAAAAAACGAAGAACGGGCCAAGGAGCAGCTGCTCAGCTCGTTAAAGAAACTCGGAAACTCCGACTTTACTGCCTCTGATGTTTCGCTTCAGTGCGAAGCGGTGAAGTTCCTCCCCGCCTCCGCCATGAATCAGCTCAGACGAGATTTAATTAAAAAGCTGGAAAAGGAACGCCTTGCCAAGCGTCCGATCCTTCAGAAGGCTTCTGAAAACAGCGCCCAATATCCGATTCAGGAACTCGACTATCACGCCAATGTGATGAATAGCAAAGCACGTGAGTTTTACGAGAAACACGGCGCGCATATGAATCAGGAAGCTTTTGAAAAAGGACTCGGCGACACGGAGGCAGAAGTTATGCGCTGCCGCTACTGCATACGGCACGAAATGAATATCTGTCCGAAGCAGGCCAAAGCCAGAGGCGAGAAGATTAAGCCGACACCTCTTGTTCTAAAAAGCGGAAAAATTAAGATGACCGCCTACTTTGACTGCAAGCGCTGTGAGATGTCGCTCAGAGCGCATGTCAGCGAATAAACATCGAACCGAAACTCATAGATTCCCGATTGCGGGCATCCGATATCGCGTCGAGGATTTGAGCGGCTCGGGGGGACTCTCGTCCGATCAGTTCAAGAAGCGTGCTCCAATACCGCACTGCGGTACGGTAATCACCTAATGTGTAAGCCGCGCTTCCGCCAATCTCAAGAATATGCGTGTCTTCAGGCGCAATCGTGAGCGCTCGTTCAATTTCTTTCATTGCATTGCCGCTTTGCATCGGGTCATGCGTGTCAAGCATCAGAAGCGCTCTCTGAAGAATGTGACCGGGCTCAGACGCAACGCCTCGGGGAGAATATTCAAAGGCCTTGTTCATCGCTTCCAGCGCCTTGCTCGGCTCTTGTCGGGAAGCATGATAGTTTGATAAGAACACCCAGGCGCGGACGTCCTTAGGAGATTCTTTAAGATATTTTTGAACCGTTTTGGCGTACGACGCGTCATATTGTTCTGTCTTCTGCGCGTTCGGTGTTCCGCAGTAGTTATTTAGCGACGGATTGGCAAATAGAAAATAGAGGCTCAGCGCAAGAATCGGAAGCAGCAAAAGAATTGCTTTTGATGCGCAGTCGGACCATATCGGAGCGGTTACCGAGAGAGCATCATCTGTGGCGTTTTCTTCAAGCGCTCTGCGTTCAACCTCACGCACAGCGCTTTCAAACTGCATCTGAGTAATGCGGCCGCAAGCGAGATCGGCGTTAAGTTCGTTTAGTTCGTCGCGATAGACGATTCGGTTCAGCGTAAGCGCGTCGGAAGCTGAGTCGCTGCGGCGCTTTGCCGAAGATTTAAAGCCGCGCCAGACGGCGGCTTCCAAAATAAGTAAAAGACCGACAGCCGCTCCGTAAAACAAAATTTGGGACATGTTGTCGGTCATAGTTTTCTCCTGAGCACTGTCCCGCTCGGGCGGGACAATGCTGTGGGTTAATGCAGAAGCTTACTTGGCGGCTGCGGGAGCTGTTTTAGCAGCGACCGCGTCGCGAAGAAGTTTCGTTGCCTGCTGAGAAGCCTGAACAGACTTAGCTAAAGAAGCCTTCGCCTGAGGCATATTGTGGAACCAAGCGCCGTTGGCGGCAGTCCACCATTCCCAGTTGGTGTGCGCAACAGAGTGCAGATCCTGAGCCTGTTTGATGACATCGGGGCTGACGCCGGCGTCTTTAGCCTGACGGAACGCGATGAACATCTGATTCATCGAACCTTCGGCTTCGCGCAGTTTGCCCATGTAATGAGCGTTCATGGAGTCAAGCACGCGGTTCATCTGAGCTTCGCTCTTATCTTTGTGGCACTGCAGGCAGGTTTCCTGGATATAAGCTCTCGGAGTCGTTGCCCAGTGAGATGTATAGGCGTTTCCGTTCGCATCTTTGACCTTCGGCATATGGCAGGCAGCGCAGCCGATACCGAGTTTGTCATGCTTGGAATTCCAGAAGATTTCAGCATCCGGATGCTGCATCTTTGTCAGAAGCGCACCGGTCTGATTGTGCTTGAAGTCCTTGAAAGAAGCGTGTTTGTAGAAATCATCGATCTTCGTGACGTCAACCAGCGGGAAGAGATTCGTACGCGGATCATCCATCTTAATGGGCTTGCCGGTCGAGGGATCTGTACCCGGGTTGCAGTTGTATTCAACGTGGCACTGAGCGCACATCAATTTGCTGTCAGACTTTCCGAGGATAGCAATCTTGCGGGTAAAGCCGCGCAGACCCATATCCTTCACTTCGATCGGTGTCTTGTTAGCCGATTCCGAATACAGAGTCGGATAGTCGGTGCGTGTCATCGCCTGGATCAAAGCGTCTCGAACAACACGCGGTTTAGCGCTGTGCGGATCATGACACATATTGCAGTTCACAGAGTGATTGATGTTGTGTACCAGATCGACCGGATTGGAAGCTCTGCTCCACTTGGCTCCGGCTTTAGGATCACCAAGGTAGGCCCAGTCCATCATGACGTCAGTCGATTTACAGGTCCAGCAGACGGGATTGGCGGCTGCGGCTGTACCGGGCTTATGCGGCTTCTGAGCGTTGCCTTCGACGGTGTCGTTCAGCTTTTCCCATACGCCGAAGAATCCGCCTTCGTCACCGCTGAAGAGCCAGCCTTCTTTGGGCTCAAAACGTCCGCCGAAAGCGCGGTCGCAAATGAACTGGTCGACGGCGGCAAACGCATGAGATCTCGGCAGATCATGCTCCTTCACAAAGCCGTGCGCTCCGAGCGCTTCGTCAAAGAAGGGGTTCGGCGCGATGTTGCCGTAATTCTTCTTGGAGTCACGCGCAGTGCGGTGATAATTAACTTTGTACATCGAATCGAACTGGTTCTGATGACAGGTGCCGCACTGCTGCGGGTTCATCGAAACGGTCGGATGCTGTTTCTGATTCTTCAGATGTTCGGCAGTACCATCATGGCAGGTTGTGCAGGCCAGCTGTTCATGTTTGGATCCGCTGTGCATTGCGCCGATATTGGCATGACATGCTGTACAGTTGGCATCTGCTGCCGGAGCCGCGTATGCGCTGCCAAAGAAACCGAGCAGTGAAAGGGCGGCCGCAAGGGGTAGAAATTGTAGTTTTCTCATAGTTAGGCCTTAGGATGTATGCAACAAAAGGGGCTACTGCAGGTTTAAGTTTCTCGTAAGAATTGAATAATGAAAAGAGGAATACCCACAAATAACCGACGGGTACCTCCTTAGTAATAGATGTATATCCTCCTATTTGTCTGATCATTACGTCTCTTAAAAAATTTCTTCTATGCTGTTCGTCTTGGAGGTCATCTACAGATCGCTATTCAAAGAAAATGACAAATGAACAAACTTCGCTCTCCTGCCGGCTTCCATCTCTGAAGCTCAAACAAATCAATCTCCGTCCGAAGTCGGCCAAACTTTTGCGGTTTCGTTGGCGAGAAAAATGAAAAAAATTGTCATTTGCTGAAAATAATTTGATAGTTAATCCTATTTGGGCATGACTCCTCAGCATTTATCCTGCAACCGTCCTAGAATCGAGTTGCTATTAATTCATCGGTGAACTTGAAATGATTAAAACAAAACTTTTTATTGCCTCTGTGCTGGCTTGTGCTGCATTTACGGTATCCGCTCAGAATATCGCAACTGTTAACGGCAAACCGATTCCAAAGAGCCTGCAGGATCAGTGGATCGCTCAGCTCATTGCTAACGGCGGTAAAGACACTCCTGAGGCACGCAAGCAGATCACAGAAAACCTAGTCGCAAACGCGCTGGTAGAACAGGAAGCGGATAAACGCGGCATCACCAAAGATCCGAAAGTTCAGTTCGCGCTTGACTATGCTCGCTTCCGTATTCTTCAGGAAGCGGTTCTGCGTGATGAACTTGCAAAGCATCCGGTCACAGACAAAGAAGTTAAAGACCGTTATGACCGGGAAAAAGCCGCTTTAGGCAGCCAGGAATTCGACGTAAGCCATATTCTTGTCAAAGACGAGAAGACCGCGAAAATGATTGAGGACAAACTTGCTAAAGGCGGCGACTTTGCTGCTCTTGCCAAAGAGTACTCAATTGACCCGGGCGCTAAGGACAACGGCGGCGAGCTTGGCTGGAACCGTCCTGCCGTGTTTGTCTCTTCCTTTGCCAACGCGGTTAAAGGCATGAAGAAAGGCGAAGTCAGCAAGCAGCCCGTTCAGAGCGAATTCGGCTGGCACATTATCAAAGTCAATGACATTCGCAACGCTTCCTTCCCCGACTTTGACAGCGTCAAAAATCAAATAAAGGAAGGTCTTGAATTAAAGAAGCAGCAGGAATATCTGCAGTCCCTCATGAAGAACAATAAGGTTGTTTACGAATAATTTTCGTTAGCGCTTTAATTTGTCCGACAGGCCCGGTTTTCCGGGCCTTTTTCATTTTGCGCCGGAAGGTATTTCTTTTGTATCAAGAACGCTTTTGTCCGAAAATCTTGCGGAAGCAGAATTGAATCGAAGGCGAAATAATTATTGAACACGCCCATGAGCAAGAGGAGGTTTATCTGTTTGAATATTAACTACATATTTTCAAAAGATATCTTTTTATTTTAACACACCCCTCCCCATTTGTAAATAAATGAAAATATTTGTTTAGGATATTCACCCAATATCTTTTTTATTTTTCCTTTTGGATGTGATAAAAAAATCCAAGTTTCCCGTTCTCGAATTCCCTGATTTTTGAGCATTCTTGTCAGTTCCAATCGTTTATCCCCTAAACTCAAGTGTTTTCCCTAGCGTGTTTACGCTAATATCCCCACCCAAGTGCGCTTTGTAGACTGGGGGTGTACTCAGTAAAAGGGACGATTTATTCGTAGGACCTCCTATTATTGACCTGACATTTCAGCTTTTTCGCTCGTGTCTTCTCACATAAAAATAACCGTCTCCTTAAACGGTACGTTCACCTAAAACCTAAGGGGAAAATAAGATGACACATCCATTGCCTTATCTTGAGCAGCGAAAGCTAGTCAAGCGGTGGTCGGGTCCCATCGCTCCCATCGCTAACCTCATCTTCACTCTCATCATATTTGCCATCACCTGGTGGATCTTCCAGGATCCGCGGGGCGTGATGCGTTTTTACACACCGTATGTGGGTTATAACTACTGCCGCTGGTGGCTGATCATCCTAATTTGGATGGCCTACATTTTTGACTTCTGGCCCTTCAAGCGCAATTGGCTCGAAAAAGCTCATCCGCTTCAGAAAGGTCTGGTGCTGTCCTTCATCTCGGTCGCCATCATGATCATGATGATTCACGGCTTCTTCCAAGCCGTACTCGGCAACACCGCGTTTGCGTACTTCAATCCTCAGCAGCTTCTTAAGCTCAAAGGCTTGACAGAGTTCTATGCGACGGAATACGCCGCTCAGGCCTGCATGATGTTCGCCGTGATCGCCTCCTGGATCTCCCCGGCTTGGGTCGTCGCCCTTGAAGGACGTCCCTGGCAGAACCTTCAGCAGCCGGCAAGAGGCTTCTCCATTTGGCTCGGCACATTCTGCCTGAGCTTCGTCATTTACTTCATGACGATGCACAACCACATGGGCATCCTTTACTATCCGTGGCAGTACTTCACTTCTATCGCGCCTCCGTACTGGGAAGAATTTGCTCAGACCGTGTCCGCAAACTTCCACGTCGCCTGGATTATGTGCTGTACCGTCGTCGTTTGGTTCATGGAAGGCATCTGGGAACGCTATCCCTTCACAATGATCAAGACTCCTTGGCTGCGCAGACTGGCCCTTTTCTTCGGCATCATCGCCATCTCCTGGGCTCTGTGCTTCTTCTTCTGGTACATGCAGGAGCTGACCTGGGGCGAAGCAATTCGCGGTCACAGACGCGACGCAGCTCCCGACTGGCGCTGGCTGCACGTTGGCGAAACAGCGATCTTCTTCCTCGTTCCGGCGCTCTTCCTGCAGTTCTACTGCGGCAACTGGCCTCGTAAATTCAGCACCCCCGTCAACGTTCTGATTCGCTCCACGATCGTTCTGCTCGGCGGTATCGCGATTTACTGCCTGTACTACAAGTACGGTCATTTCTTCCTCGGAACACAGAAGGGCTTCTCTCACCCGCAGCAGTTCCCGATGATTCCGATGATTTGGCTCATCGACATCTGGCTCATCAACTGGTGGTTCATGGACGGTTGGCCGGGATGGAAGTTAACCATGCGCACAGCTGAAGAAGTGAAGCTGCTTGAAAAAGAAGTTGAAGAACGCGCTGTCTGGAGAGGCGACATGATCCCCGGTCTCGTATGCGGCATCGCCTGCGGTATCGCGTTCTACTTCGCAGTGGTCTGGGTACTGCCGATCTGCAGCAAGATCTTCACATTGGTCGATTAAATAAGAAAGGAACACATTATGAAACGACGTAACTTTATCCAGGGCTTAGCGCTCGGAGCAGGCGTTGGCACAGTCGGTGCCATGGGCGCATACTCCTACTCTCCGGCTCGTACCGCGTTCCTTCCCGATGTGAATCGCGGCACCGCAGACATCGGCGTATGCAAGTCTGTCAAAATCACCAATATTTCCGAAACCAGCTGGTTCGACAACAGTATCTTCATGCAGGACGTAACCGCTTCAGGCGGCCTGCTGGTGGACCAGTACACGTACAACTGGCCGCCGTTCGGCAACGGCAAAGGTCCGGGCAAAGGCACCTATGAAGAAGGCATGAAAAACATCGCTCCGTATCTGCCCAAAGATCTGGACAAAGCATGGGAAATCACTCGTGAACTGAGCGAACACGCAGACAATGCAGGCGGTTATTCCTGCCTCGTTGAAATTGAAGCGCTTGATGGTACAAAGACAAAGTATCTCTTTGACTGCGGCTGGAACTATCAGTGGATGGACCAGTGCTTCAAGCGCGAGGGCATTGACAAGATGCTCGCCAACAACGAGATCGCAGCCTTCATTTCCACGCACGAACACATGGACCATTACTTCGGATTCCCTGTTGTAGCTAAATACGGCCCCAACATCCCGGTCTATCGCCCGTCAACTTTCTATCCTTCCGGCAAGCACTACATGGCCAACTGCGGTCACGTCGGCAAGGTTACAGACGTTCCGAAGGGACTCCATAAGATCCAGGAAGGTGTCGCGCTTTATCAGTTCGAATGCCCGATTATCTTCAAGGTGTACGGCGAACTCTCGATGTACTGCAACGTGAAGGATGTCGGCCTGGTATCCATCACCGGATGCTGCCATCAGGGCATCATCCTCTTTGCGGACACGGCCTACAAAGAAATTGCCTATGAAAAAGACAAGTTCTACGGCCTCTACGGCGGTCTGCACATCTCGCCGTTCGATGACTGGGATCCGAAGTATGACGACCTTGTTATCGGTCTGAAGAAGTGGGAACTCGAGAAGGTCGGCTGCAACCACTGTACCGGCCTCATCACCGCCCAGAAGTTCGTGGACGCCGGCTATCCGGTTGTGCAGGGCACGGCTCGGTTCCGCTCCAAGACCACTAACTACTTAGGCAACGGAGACACCCTCGTCTTCCCGAGCTGATTGACTTAAACACCCACCCCGCAGAGGGCGGGGAAAGAAAATAATATGCTGTTAGACTGCTTAATTCCAAGAGATCTTTCCCCTGCGTCGCAAAACGAAGGTTCGACGCTTCTTCACAACCTCTTCATGCAGATTCACCTTGAACGCAGAGTTGCAAGAAGTCTGGGATGGCGAGGTTTTTTACCTTCAAACGCCGGGAAGTTTTCCTGGACCATGAGGCTGGCAAACAGCGATCTTGTCTACGGTATTGTCTTCGACGGAGAAGAGTATGACGATGAGGCGATCGCATCCACATGCTCCTTATACGCCTTCCCTGTTGAAGACACTACCCTTTCATATCTGACCGAAGATATGAAAGCGCTTTACGAAAACGACGCCCATATTCCAAAGATTCGGGAACTTTCCAAATATGTCGAAGAATTCGAAGATTTCCGAGTCGGAACACTCAGCCTGATTTTCAGGCGTGACAAAGAAGGGTTTAATCTTTCCATGCGGACCGCAAAACGCAACCCGCGCTTTACCGAACGACCCATGCGTCCCGCACGCATGCTGTCAGCGCTTTTTGCCGCTCTGTACCATTCTTTTGCAGAAGTCTTCAAGACAGAAGGCCGGCTGCATGTCTTAAAGAGCCGAGCGGCACCGGATAGAAATAATTATTTCATCGAAGCCGAATTCGGGCTTTCCGTCTTTGAAGACGAAGAAGAGGATACCGGCTCAGACTTCATTTCTCTAAAAGCTCCTCCTCTGTCCTATCGGCCCGATGAGATTGATTTAGCCGAACAGCCTTTAATCCATATCCTTTGCGGATTTCTCGGTTCCGGCAAAACCACATTTCTTCAGAACTGGCTGAATTTTCTGCATACCCGTGAACGCTTTACCGGCGTGATTCAAAATGAATTCGGCGACATCGATCTGGACACCGCGCTGATCGGAGACGAAACCTGTGTAGAAGCACTCAATGACGGCTGCGTCTGCTGCTCTCTGTCGGACAGTCTTCGTCCCGGCATCCTACGCTTAATCGAAAGCACACCCGCAAATCAAATGATTCTTGAAACCACAGGACTTGCTAATCCTGATAACGTGGTGCACTCACTTGAAGAACTCTCCGACATTTGCAAGATTGGTCTCGTCGTCTCCGTCGCGGACGCTCCAAACCTGATTTCTCATCCGGAATACCTCGGCGATAAACTGAGAAAAGCCCAGATCGAACGAGCCGACGTGCTCGTAATCAGCAAAGCGGATTTGGTTTGTGACGATAGTCTTGAAGGCCTTGTTCACAGCCTTCGGGCAATGAATAAAAAAGCGCTCACCGTGATTTCCGCCAACGGAAACGCCAACTTCGCCGCGCTCGATCATTTCTTCAATCTCTGGATTGACAAAAAATACGGTCTCTTTACTTCGAGAAAACATAATCCCGGCGAAGACACCATGCTTCTCAGCAACGCGGGCTTTGCGATGAAACCGGGCGCGAGCGTCTATGAAACTTGTTCCGTCATGCTCGGCGAACCCGTGGAATTAGATCAAATAGAAACCATCATTCGGCAGTCCGGACGAAAGATTTTCCGAGCCAAAGGAATTGTTGACGTCCGCGAAAAAGGATGCTGCGAGGTTCAGTATACGGACGGGATGCTGACGGTAAGCGAAGCTCGAGAAGATTTACTCGCATGTGACCGCTGGCTTACTATTATTGGAAAAGGACTTAAGCCTCAGGCCGGTTCTACCGCGATAAGGAAACAAAAATGTCTCTGATCTATGCCGGCGGCTGGGTCATGATCCCGCTGCTTCTCATCTCTGTTATTGTGCTCGCGCTCATTATTGACCGCTCTCTGACACTGATCTGGAATCCGATGCCGGATAAGACTCAGCGCGAAAAAATCTCCGAAGCGGTTCGCTCTGGAAACAACGCTCAGGCCGCTGAAATCCTCCGCGAAACCGATTGGCTTAAATCCTACGCAAACGCGCTCCAAAGCGAAAAGAAAGCCGCTCTTTACGAAGGATACCTAACGGAAGCCGTCACCGATATAGCCGCGTTTTTAGAAAGGCGCTGCGCCCTTCTTGCCACATTAGGACGCGTCTCTCCGCTTCTCGGTCTGCTTGGCACGATCATCGGCATGATCCAGACTTTCGCAGTGGTCGCTCAGTCAAGAAGCGGCATCGACATGGAACTGCTCGCTGACGGAATTTGGCAGGCGCTCATCACGACCGCGACAGGCCTCATCATCGCTATTCTCGCAATTCTCTGCTACCGAGTCTTCTTATCGATCGAAGCTGAACGCTTGGATTTCTTCAATCGACTCTCCAACACAGCGATCCTTCTTAAGGAATCACAGGACTGAAGACGACAAGGAGGACTCTATGCTTCGAGTTAAACCGCAAGCGGACCAGGACGGTACAACAGATCTCACCTCTTTGATCGATGTTGTCTTCATTCTATTAATTTTCTTTATTCTCGCGGCTAGCTTCGCGGTCCATTCTATTGACTTTGATTTACCGGCAGCCCGCACTTCCAAAGCGCTTTCCGGACGCGTCGTTGAAATCAGACTCAACCGGGACGGAACATTTCTCTGTGACGGCGTTCCCACGAAAAAAGAAGAACTTGATGAACGGCTCGCCTCAATTATTATGCAGTTCAAAGCCAGACCCGGTCAGATCGTTC
This sequence comes from Parasutterella sp. St.1A3, assembly GCF_059728705.1. Classification (NCBI taxonomy): domain Bacteria; kingdom Pseudomonadati; phylum Pseudomonadota; class Betaproteobacteria; order Burkholderiales; family Sutterellaceae; genus Parasutterella; species Parasutterella sp. St.1A3. The sequence continues at coordinate 1,971,974 of NZ_BAAGFK010000001.1, forward strand.
TGATGGCTGATCCAAAAGCGCCTGCGGGCGAGATGATTTATCTTGTGGACACAGTGCGTCAGCACGGCGGAGAAAAACTGCATGTTGCCACAGCTCCGAGGGCAGAAAAATGAATGAAACGGCAAGCGACACTCTGAAGATCGGTATCGCCTGCGCGATCGCCGTACATTGTTTCGGCCTCATATTTTTTCCTTCTCCCAAATATGAGACCGAAGATGTGCCGCTGAACGTCATTGTCAAACTGGAAACCTCTACAGCCGCTGCTTCCCCAAGCGGCGAATCCATCGGAATGGAATCACTCTCCGAAAACAATCTGACGGAAAAGAAAATTGCAGATAAGAAGCGTGAGATTTACCTACAGTACCTAGAGGACGTTTCACTCTGCATACATGCGAGACGATTTCTCATGCCGGATTCGGCAAGGCTTATCGGTATCGCACTCTACAAAATTCAGGTCGACGCCAACGGCGTATTTACACATACCTCGCTCTATAAGAGTTCCGGCTCATCTAAACTTGACGAGGCCGCGCTCTACGCGGTCAAGGCCTGCAGCGGACTCGTCAAAAGACCCCACTCCACAGGCGTAGAGCCGATGAATATTTATCAGGAAGTACGTTATCAGTACAAGCTTAAGTAATAAAGGCAGAGCGCCTGTGCACCCTGCCTCTTTATAGAGTTCCGAATTAGAACTTCGGGAATACGCCTTGTTCTTTCGGCGTCAATGTCTTTAAAACCTCAAGCGCTTCGGACTGCTTCGGTCCCATGATTGTGATATTGGATAAACGCTTTCCATTTCCGGCGACATAAGCCGTGCTCTTCATACGGGCATTTCGGGTGGTGTAAGCCATTTGGTAGGCATCCTGACCGGGAAGCTGGATCGGATTCATCGTGAATCTCATTCCTTGTTTTTTCAAATTGTCTGCCATTACCTGAATCGCTTCTTTTGGCTTCATATCGGATTTCATGATATTGAAGAGAATACCGACACCGGCTTTTTTGCTTGCGAGCAGATAAGTTTCAACTCCAGGCTGAGCCATATTGGCGGGAAGCTTTTGGCTTTCCCAATCGCCACTGAGCTCAATGGTAAAAGAAGGTGTGCTCAGTTGAGCCGCAAATGCACTTGGCATATACAGAGAGGCTGCAATAGCGCCAGCTCCGATGATTTGAATTAATTTTCTCCTAAGCATTTTTTCTCTCTGCAAAAAATAAAAAATATAAAAAAACGGAAGATAAGGAATAATAAAACTGGAAGAGCTTTAGGTAAAGCCGTCCTGGTTTTTGCAATGCTCGTCTTTATTAGCGGGCTAGGATAGAGTCAAGTGTGATTTTGACATTCTCATCGCCTACTTTGACCGGCTGACCACTGCTGCCTTCAAAGTTTCCGTTTGCGGGCATTGTCTGATTGGCTTTTCCTAAGCGCGCAGTCACCATAACTGTTTCATGCTGATCGAGCGTACCACCGCCCATGTCCATCGGCGGGAGCATTGTATTGTCCAGAGTGAAGTGAACCGGGAAGCTAAGCACTTTTATCTTCAGCTGCGCGATCGGCATTCTGCCTCCGCTAGCGGGACGAGCCGTCACATACAGGGTGTCCAGGCCGCCCATCTTCTCATGCAGCGCTTCAGAAATTTCCACTACGCCGGAAATGCGATGTGTCGGTTTTGTCGTTTCCTGCTTTGCAGGCACCGGACTCTGGCTGAGAGGCGCCGTACCGTTCTTAGTCATCTGGCTCATAAGAGGAATGTGATTTTCCATGTCTTCAGAAGCTGCGCCGAGACCCAGTGTGTTTTTAACCGGTCCGACAATATTGCCCAGATGGCGCGCTTCCTGAATGCTTGCGATCACACCGTCGCGACGTCCATCATTGGACGGCATGTTGTTCAGCAGGAACTCCCAATACATCACGGCTTTTCTGTAGTCGCCGTGGTTGAAGTAATCGGAACCGGCCATCATCAGAGCTTTCCAATTGGTCGGATCCTTCTTAAGGACCGCGTTGATCAGCTCCCAGGGACGGCCGCTCAGATCCTGACCCTGAACCATAGCGATCGCGTCTGCAAGGTCAGTCATCACGACAGGGTTTCCGGGAGCGATCTGATTGGCGCGCTCAAACGCACTGGCAGCCTCTCCGTAGTTCTTCATCGTGAGCATGCTGCGGCCGAGCATCATCCAGCCGTTGAGATCACCGGGATTTTCTCTGAGATGCGCCTTCAGTTTCTCAAGCGCAGAATTCATGTCATGCATTTCACCGGGCTGACGAATCATCTGACCGGTGGTGTAGTCCGCGACTCCTTCGTTGCGGCCTCCGTCAAGACGGAAATCGCCGATATGCTGCGTAGCCGCCCAGAGACTTGCGGCAAAAAGCGGAATCAAAAGGAAGAGTCCAATCGCCGTATATGTGCCGATCTTGGAATTTCCACTCTCAGCGAGCTGTTCCGGAACAGACTCTTCCAAAACACGACGCTCAAGCTCGGAGCGGCTCTCATCAAATTCATGCTGAGAAATCGCGCCGCGCGCTCTCTCATCTTCAAGCTCTTTGAACTGATCGCGATAGATGGACAGATTAACCTGCGGCAGCTCATCGGCATCCTTGTTCCGCTTGTTGTTCACAATCAGCGGAATCGCAATAATCAAAAGAAGGACCAGAGTCATACCGGCCGCAGAAAGAATAAAGGTCAGCATTAATGGTCTCCTTTTTTATTGATTTGACCTTTAAGCAAGGCCTCTGCCCGCTTGCGCTGCTCTTCAGTCAGCGGAACTGCTTTCTGTTTTTTGCGCTTTGCCAAAGTCCAGAATAATGCGGTAAGCGCAAGAACAAAGAAAAGCGCCGGTCCGACCCACAGAAGCAGAGTGCTGAGCTTAAAGGGCGGGTTGTAAAGAACGAAATCTCCGTATCGATCAACCATGAAGTCAATAATCTGCTGATTGCTTTTGCCTTCAGCGATTTGTTTGACGACCTGTTTCTTTAAATCCATAGCCAGTTCAGCGTTGCTGTCCGCAATAGACTGGTTCTGACAGACCAGACAGCGCAGCTGCGAGGAGATTTCCGCAACACGCTTATTGGCGACCGGATCCAAAATTGTCGGTTTGACATCAGGAGCGGGCGTGCTCTGCTGGGCAAAGACGCAGGAAGCTGCGCTCACGACCAGCATCAGGGCAAGTAAAAACTTTCTAATCATTCTGCTTTAAGCTCCTTGATGAGAGGATGAATGGTCTTATCCCAGGCTTGCTGAGTGATCGGACCGATCTGTTTGTAGCGAATCACGCCTTTCTTATCGATCACGAAAGTCTCAGGCACGCCGTACACGCCGAACTCAATGCCGACTTCGCCGGTCGGATCCTTAATAGAAAAGTCATAGGGATCTCCGCCCTGACGAAGGAATCTCAAACCGTCAGCATCTTTGTCTTTGTAATCCAGACCGATGATCGGCACGATCTTCTGTCCGTCTTTTCCGATTTTGACCATGATGGGATGTTCCTGACGGCAGGAGCCGCACCAGGAGGACCAAACGTTCATAAGCCAAACCTTGCCCAGCATGTCCTGCTTGGTGACCTTCTTAGAAGGATCGTCCAATCTCGGCAGAGAAAATTCAGGTGCGGGTTTGCCGATCAGCGGAGAGGGAACTTCTCTCGGATCATGCTGAAGACCGACCATAAGGAAGCCGGCAAGCGCCAGAAAAATAACCAGCGGAATAATGTATTTCATTTTCATAATTCAATCCTGCCTTTATGCCTGTTTGGCGCGTCGCGAACGTGCGCGGTAACGTCTGTCCAAGATTGCGATCAGCGCGCCGAGCGACATAATCAGACAGCCCCACCAAATCCATGTGACGAAAGGTTTGTCATACACACGAACAACCCAAGCGCCTTCGGCGGTTTGTGCGCCCATGGAAACGTAAAGATCACCGGTAATGCTTGAGGAGATTGCCGCTTCAGTCATCGGCATTTCGCTCGAGAAATATTTGCGTTTCTGAGGACTCAGCTGCGCAACTTCTTTGTCGTTCTTGTAAACCGTAAACTGTCCTTCGTCAGCGAGGAAGTTAGGTCCGCGAATGCCGGTCTTGACGTCATTAAATTTGAAGACGTATTCGCCAACAGAAACATCGTGCCCCGGTGTCATCGTAACATCACGCTCCAGCGCGTAGGTCATGACCATTGCGGCACCGACAATGAAGACGCCGACGCCTAAATGAGCGATCGACATGCCCCACCAGGCGCGGGAAAGCTTAAACAGTTTGCCGAAGAAGTTTCCTTTGAAATTGCGAATACCCTCTCTCAGGCTTTCAATAAAGGTGAAGAGAACCCAGAAAGCGAGTGAGAGACCGATAAATGTCCAGGTGTGCCAGCCCAGAGCAAGAGGAATCGCCGCGCCGCAGACCAATGCTGCGATAAAGCACCATGCCACGCGTTTGACCAGATCTGTCACATTGGCGTCTTTCCAGCGTACCAGCGGTCCAACACCCATCAGCAAAATGACGGGGATCATGATCGGTCCGAAAACGGAATCAAAGTACGGAGGTCCGACAGAAATCTTGCCTGCGTTCAGCGCGTCGATGAATAACGGATAAAGCGTGCCGAGAAGAACAGCGGCCATCGCAACAACCAGAAGCACGTTGTTCACGAGCAGCATCGCTTCGCGTGAAAAGAGTTCAAAGGAACCGCCGGTGCCGACCTTCGGCGCTCTCCAAGCGAAAAGAAGAAGAGATCCGCCAATGACAAGAACAAGCAGTGCAAGAATAAAGAGACCGCGCTGCGGATCGGTTGCGAAAGCGTGCACGGATGTCAGCACACCGGAACGAACCAGGAAAGTTCCAAGCAGCGAAAGCGAGAATGTGATCAGCGCAAGCAGCACTGTCCAAATTTTGAAACTTCCGCGCTTTTCGGTAACCGCTAAAGAGTGAAGCAGAGCCGTCGCCGTCAGCCAAGGCATGAAAGAAGCGTTTTCAACCGGATCCCAGAACCACCATCCGCCCCAGCCGAGCTCGTAGTAAGCCCACCAGGAACCCAGGGCGATGCCGAGCGTCAGGAAAATCCAGGCGACGCTTGTCCAGGGACGCGTCCATCTTGCCCAAGCCGCGTCAAGTCTGCCGCCTAAAAGCGCTGCGACCGCGAAGGCAAAAGGAACAACCATACCGACATAACCCATATAAAGCAGCGGCGGATGGAATACCATACCCGGGTCCTGCAGCAGAGGATTCAGGTCGCGGCCTTCATGGGCGGCCGGGAAAAGACGAATAAACGGATCACTCGTCAAAAGCATAAAGAGTGTCAGACCAACAGATATGAGACCCATAACGCCGATGACGCGAGCCATGACTTCGTCAGGGAGACGACGCGAGAAGAGCGCGATCGCCAAGCCCCAAAGCGCAAGAAGAAGCGTCCATAAAAGGATTGAACCTTCGTGAGAGCCCCATGTCGCCGACAGCCGATAGAACCACGGCAGCATGCTGTTGGAATTGTTTGCGACGTTCATCACGGAAAAGTCGCTCACATAAAAACTCCAGCCAAGGCACAGGAAAGCGATCAGACAGAATAAAGCGTTGGCAAAAACCGCCGGGCGCGCAACATTAATCCAGCTTCTAACGCCGAACGCTGTGCCGGCAAGCGGCAGAATTCCCTGAATCATCGCGGCGATCAGCGCCAAAATCAGGGAAAAGTGTCCTAACTCCGGAATCATTTATTAGAGCTCCTTTTTTGCATTCTTGGCATGAGCTTTCTCATGCGCCTCTTTCACGGCTTTTTCAGCTTCCGGAGGCATATAGTTCTCGTCATGCTTGGCAAGCACCTGATCGGCAACAAAAGTACCATTCATCAGCTTGCCCTGCGCAACCACGCCTTTTCCTTCCTTAAACAGATCCGGCAGGCTGCCTTTGTAGGTCACAGGAACGCTGTGCGCGGTGTCGGTCACTTCAAAACGTACGGTCACGCCGTCCTGCTGTCGAACCACCGAGCCCTCCTGAACAAAGCCGCCGATACGAAAAGCTCTGCCCTCGGGCGCCTCATGCGCCGCAACCTGCGACGGCGAGAAGAAGAACACAAGGTTTTCCTCAAACGCGTTCATAACCAATGCGACAGCAGCGCCGCAGATAACGACGCCTCCCGCGACCAAACTCAGACGTTTCTTCTGGCTCGAGTTCATAGATCTTCCTCCGACTGATGCGCTCTGGCTTCCATCAGCAGCTCTCTGGCTGCTTTCTGGCGGCGCCTGACTAAACCGACAATTTCACAGATAAAACAAAATAAAACCATGCCGTAGCTACCCCAGACATACTGTCCGTAACCTCCCATGGAGATAAAGGCTGAAATGCTTTCCCACTGTCCCATCAGAGTTCTCCTTTAATTGCGAGTTCCTGAGCCCATGGCTGGTTTTTATCCCGCTCCAAAATAATCGAGCGAAGACGGGCAAAGGTAACAGCGAATGTATAAAGCCAGAATCCTGCGACCATCAGCAAAAGTGCGGTAAGCATCATGGGATGAATCGAGGAGCCTGAAGAGGTGATCGACGCGCCCTGATGCAGCGTGTTCCACCACTGAACGGAAAAATAAACGATCGGTACGTTGATCACGCCGACGACGCCGATGACCGCGCAGGCCTTATCGGCACGGCGCCAATCGGGAATTGCGTTCTGCAGAGCAATGTAGCCGAGATAGAAAAAGAAGAGGATCAGAGCGCTTGTGAGACGCGCGTCCCAAACCCAGTAGGCGCCCCATGTGGGACGGCCCCAAAGAGAACCTGTCCAGAGCGAAAGGAATGCCATCAGGCAGCCGGTCGGCGCTAAAGCCGCAGCAATCATCGGCCAAAGACGGTTCTGGGTAATCAGACCCAGCGCGCAGTACACCGCCATGACGACATAAAGCAGCATCGCCATCCAGGCGCACGCAACATGAATGTAAAGAATTCGGTACGAGTTGCCTTGTGTGGCATCCACCGGCGCAATAATGAAGCCGACGGTCAGCGCGGCCAGAATCACCATCAGCGCCAAAATAAAACACGGTTTCACCATTTTTCCGGCAAACGCGTACATGCGCTCGGTTGTGAAAAGTGATAAGGGTTTAGTCATCTCAATACACTCTAAATTATCAATCTGATGCGATCCTCAGGGCTGCCGCAGTCGCAATCGGCATGACCACAAGCGAAAACAGCGTCAGCGCGCCGACGATAAGGAAATAAGCGGTCGCGGAAATTCCGACCGAGACTGCTTCAGCGGCACCCGCGCCGAAAATAAGAACCGGAACATAAAGCGGCAGAACCAGAAGAGATGTCAGAACACTGCCGCCTCTCAGGCCCAGCGTAAGCGCCGCGCCCACACTTCCGACCAAACTCAGAACCGGAGTTCCGATGAAAAGCGCGCTCATAAGTACCAAAGCCACGTCCGTTTCCAAGTCAAACATCAGTGCCAACAGACCGGAAATGACAGTCAGCGGGATACCGGTCGTCAGCCAGTGTGCGAAAACTTTGGCAATCACAATAATGGTCAGGGGTTCTCCCGAAAGCAGCATCTGCTCGAGCGTTCCGTCCGCATAGTCATTATTAAAGAGGCGCGGAAGAGACAGAAGCGCAGCCAAAAGAGCGGCGACCCAAACAACGCCGGGCGCGATCATGCGAAGCAGCTGCTGATCCGGACCGATGCCAAGCGGCACCAGCGTGACCACAACAATGAAAAAGAAAATCGTGTTCAGTACGTCCGACTTAAGTCGAAGTGCAAGTTTCAGGTCGCGTCGGACAATGGCGATAAATAACCTCAGCATGATCAAACCTCTTTACGGCCTTTGCCTATGGAGGCGTTCAGCCAGCGTCCGCCTGTAAGATCGATCCGCTCGGATCGGTTTGCCGCGATCGGCACTTCTTGATGCGTCGTGAAAGCGACAATGCCGCCTTCGTTGACATGCTGAGCAATCAGATTGGCTAGATTGTCCACGGCCTTCACATCCAGAGCGGTAAAGGGTTCATCCAAAACCCAAAACGGCGCATGCCGGCTGACATAAAGACGCGCAAGCGCAACCCTTCTTCTCTGTCCCTGTGAAAGATGCCGAGTTAAATTGTTTTCAAAACCGGCAAGCCCGACTTTCTCCAGCGCCTCATCAGCCTGCTCCGCCGTAATGGGATGCTCTCCGATCTCGCAGTTCACCAGGAGATTTTCACGAGCGGTCAGCTCGTCCTTGACGCCGTTCAAATGACCGATATAAATCAGGTTCTGCCAGAACTCTTCCTTAAGTTTCAGAATCGCCTTCCCATTCCAAAGAATTTCGCCCTCCTGAGGCTGCATAAGTCCGACAAGCAGACGCAGAAGCGTCGTCTTTCCGGTTCCGTTCGGACCGGCGATCCTGACCAGAGTCCCTGCAGAGCAGCGGAAACTAAGCTTAGAAAATAAAAGCCGTTCCCCTCGGATGCAGCGAATACCTCTGAGCTCCAAATTGGAAGTGTCCTTGGGCATGAATGAAATGAGTTGAATACGGGTTAGGCTAAATTTTATGAATCCGCGATTAAACCAACCTTATGAGTACTAGAGCTAAAAGATCGATCCATTGGAGCTCAGAAGACCACGCTTCATACCTATTCCCAAAACGGTCTATCTTCTAACTTTATGTAACGGAATGCGTTACATTTAATTCCAGGCTTTTTATATAACTATATGATTAAAAAATAATTTTGCTTTTAAATGCCAACTATCAAATATAAGGTTAAACGCTTAGAATGGTAAACAGTTTTTATACGTGTGTATCTAAACCCTGCCTGCTTAAGGCAGCCCCTGCAACTAAAGAGAAGATGCTTCTATGACAGAAACTAATTATCAATTGATGCGGCGGCAAGGAGTCTCGAGACGCAGTTTCCTTAAATTCTGCTCTCTGACAGCCGCTTCCCTCGGGCTCGGAGCCAACGGCGCAGCGGACATCGCTCATGCGATGGAAACTAAACCCAGAACACCTGTGATCTGGCTTCATGGCCTCGAATGCACTTGCTGTACCGAATCCTTCATCCGTTCTTACCATCCGCTGACAAAAGACGTCATCCTTTCGATGATTTCTCTTGCTTACGACGACACCCTGATGGCTGCCGCCGGTGAACAGGACCATCAGGCCCTTGAAGATGTGATGAAAAAGTTCTACGGCAACTACATCCTTGCTGTTGAAGGTTCTCCCTGCCTTGGCGAAGACGGCATGTTCTGTCTGCCCGGCGGCAAACCCTTCCTCGAAAAACTCCTCCATGTCGCTAAAGGCGCTAAAGCCATTATCGCTTGGGGCTCCTGCTCTTCCTGGGGCTGCATCAACACGGCCAAACCGAATCCGACTAAGTCTGTCCCGATCACTGACGTGATCAAAGACAAACCGATCATCCGTGTTCCGGGCTGTCCCCCGATTCCTGAAGTCATGACGGGCGTGATCACTTACATGCTCACCTATGACCGTCTGCCTCCGGTGGATGCTCAGCTTCGTCCGAAGATGTTCTACGGCCAGCGCAACCACGATAAATGCTATCGCCGCGCGCACTTTGACGCCGGCCAGTTCGTTGAAAAATTCGACGATATGGGCGCCAAACTCGGCTACTGCCTCTACAAAGTCGGATGCAAGGGCCCGATCACATACAACTCCTGCTCTTCAATCCGCTGGAACGATATGCTCTCTTGGCCTGTTGAATCCGGCCATCCCTGCATCGCCTGTTCCGAAGACAACTTCTGGGATAAGGGCAGTTTCTATGCTCACGAACCGACTATCCTTCCGCCGAGCTGGGGTCTGGGTATCCAAGCCACAGCTGACAGAGTCGGCTTGGCCGCTTTGGGCGTCGTCGGCGCTGCCGTCGCAGTTCACGCCGCTGCCAGTGCGGTTGCTCGTGCCAAATCAAAAGAAGTCAACAAGGACATGGGAGTAAATGAATAATGGCAAACAAGAAAGTTGTTGTTGACCCGATCACCCGAATCGAAGGTCACTTACGTATGCAAGCCGTCCTCGATGAAAACAATGTCATTGTCGACGCAATGTCTACCGGCACAATGTGGCGCGGCCTCGAAGTTATTCTTAAAGGACGCGATCCGCGCGATGCATGGGCTTTTGTGGAACGTGTCTGCGGTGTCTGTACCGGCGTTCACGCCCTTTCTGCGGTTCGTGCGGTTGAAGACGCTCTCGGAATCAAGATTCCTAAGAACGCAAACATCATCCGCAACCTGATGAATGCGACCCTTTACGCTCAGGACCATCTGACACACTTCTATCAGCTTCACGGCCTTGACTGGATCGACGTTGTCAACGCTTTGAGCGCCGACCCGAAAAAGACCAGCGAACTGCAGCAGTCCATCTCCAGCCACGCACTTTCTTCTCCGGCTTACTTCAAAGAAGTTCAGGACCGTCTGAAGAAATTCGTTGCCAGCGGCCAGCTTGGTATCTTCGCTAACGCTTACTGGGGCAACCCCGCATACAAGCTTCCTCCGGAAGTGAACCTGCTCGGCGTAACCCACTATCTCGAAAGCTTGGACTTCCAGCGCGAGATCGTTAAAGTTCACGCGATCCTCGGCGGCAAGAACCCGCATCCGAACTATCTGGTCGGCGGTGTTCCCTGCCCGATTAATATGAACGACACCGGCGCCCAGGGCATCATGATCAACCAGGTCTGGATGAACTTCATGCGCGATGTGGCTAAGTCCACCATCAAATTCATCAATGAAGTCTATTACCCTGATTTGATGGCTATGGCCCACTACTACAGAGATTGGTTCAAGATCGGCGGCGGACTCTCCAATCAGAATCTGCTTTGCTACGGCGATTTCCCGCTGTATGCCAATGACCTCTCTGAAAAGAGCCTGCTCATGCCGAACGGCGCCATCATCGACGGCAAGCTCAACGAAATCCATCCGGTTGACCTTAAGGATCCGGAACAGATCAAGGAATTCGTTGATCACGCCTGGTACAAATATCCGCAGCCTGACGCCGGTCTGCATCCGTGGGACGGTATCACCGATCCGAACTTTGATCTCGGCAAAGCCGGTGTTGACTACGAAGGCACCAAGACCGACATCAAGTGGCTCGGTGCTGAAGGCCGCTACTCCTGGATTAAAGCTCCGCGCTGGAACGGTCACGCGATGGAAACCGGTCCTCTTGCACGTATGGTCGTCGCTTATGCGAAGGGCATGCCGCGTCAGAAAGACTTGGTTGATCAGGCGCTCAAGCAAGCCGGCGTTCCTGTCGAAGCCCTCTTCTCCACCCTCGGCCGTACGCTTGCCAGAGGCCTGGAATGCAGAATGGCTGCCGACATGATGCTCGAATTCATCAACGACCTCGAAGCCAACATTAAAGCGGGTGATGAAGTCGCTGCCGATATGAGCAAGTGGGAACCGAGCACATGGCCTCAGGGCGCCCTTAAAGGCGTCGGCCCGGCCGAAGCTCCCCGCGGTGCGCTTGGCCACTGGTGCGTCATTAAAGACGGCGTTATCGAAAACTGGCAGGCGGTTGTTCCCTCCACTTGGAACGCCAGCCCGCGTGATCCGAAGGGCCAGCTCGGCGCTTATGAAGCCGCTCTGCTCGGCACACCGGTTGGTATTCCTGACCAGCCGCTGGAAATCCTCCGTACGATCCACAGTTTTGACCCGTGCCTGGCCTGCGCCACACACGTTATGTCTAAAGACGGCGAAGAACTCTGTACAGTTCAAGTCCGTTAATTGGGAGGTTTTATGAAAATCTCGAAATGGTCTTACGAAATCGAAGAAGGCCCGATCGAGCCCGTATATGTGTATGAAGCTCCTGTACGCTTCTGGCATTGGGCCCAGTGTCTCGCCTTTTTCATGCTCGTAGTCACCGGATTCCTAATCGGCTGGCCGCCTATTCCGAACTATGCCGAGACATGGAATACTTACTTCTTCGGGCACATACTCCTCCTGCACTTTGTCTTCGGTATGCTTTTCTCCGTACTGATGCTCTACCGTATTTACTGGGCATTTGTCGGCAACAAGTATTCCCGCATGATCTTCCTGCTGCCCTTCTGGGACATGCAGTGGATCAAGGGCATCTTCGGAACGGCTTTCTATTATCTGTTCCTCAATAAGCACCCGAAAGAGTACGTGGGCCACAACCCGCTTGCTCAGACAGCAATGTGCTTAATGTATGTGCTTGGTTCTATCGCCATCATCATCACCGGTTTCGGTCTTTATGCCGAACAGTGGGGATGGGACACCGGCTGGATGAGCTGGTTCGGATGGGTTACTGCCTGGATGGGCGGCCCTCAGGTCGTTCGTACCACACACCATCTGCTGATGTACTACCTCTTGATCTTCCTCTGCGCTCACCTTTACATGAGCTTCCGTGAAGACATCATGGGCGGCGGTACTCAGGTCTCAACGATGATTAACGGCATTCGCTTCTTTAAGGAGCCGATTCCGCAGCCCGGCAACAATGTTGCCCCGGCTCAGAAGAAAGCCTAACCTTACAGCGATAGTGTTATGACAAACAAAAACGACCGTGTGAAGGAAAATTCCATTCCGCTCCGCGGTCGTTTTTCGCGTTCCTCAAGAAGTGCTCCGCACCCCGGAGCCTTTCTTGAGTCACGTTTTTTAGAACCGCTCAATATCACACAGTCTCAGCTTGCCCTCGCCCTAGGCGTCTCCAGACGACGAATTAATGAGCTCATTGTAGGCAAGCGCTCCATTACAACAGATACCGCCATCCGGCTTGCCTGTTTCTTTAAAACGGAGCCTGAATTCTGGCTGATGCTGCAGATGCGCTGGGACCTTCATGTCGCGCTTGAAAAAGAAGCGGAAGAATCCTTGCAAATCAAAGAGAACAAAGAATCGGCGCATTAATGGATTTCGGCATTTTATCTTGTTTCCGACTGCCTAAAATCTTCCTTTTGACGCATTTCCTTAACGCTTCTTTTTTAATTGCCCTCCCATAAAGCTTTTCGGATTAATCCGTAAAAACACAGCTCAATTTAGTTACATTTTTAAATTCCTCGATACAAGGGTTTACACTACGTTCTGTCTGATTTATCCTGAAAAGTAACTAGATCGGTGGCAGATTAAAGAGGATTACATGAACACAGTAAAAGACATCCCTTGTTTAGTTCTTGGCATCGGCAATATTCTCTGGGCCGACGAGGGTTTCGGCGTCAGAGCGGTTGAACAGTTCAACAGTAAATATGCGCTGACCGATGTCAATAATCTTGTTGCGGACGGCGGTACGCTCGGCATGTATTTGTTCGATCGAATCTGCCGCACAGAAAATCTTCTGGTTTTTGACTGCTGCGACTTCCACGGTGCGCCGGGCGAACTGACCGTACTGCGCAATGACGACATCCGCATCTGGACCTCGACCAAAATTTCTCCGCATCAGGACGGAATGAATGATCTGCTCGCCGCGGCCATGCTTCGCGGATGCGAACCTAAAGAAATCGCCGTCGTCGGATTCCAGCCGGTTCTGCTTGACGACTACGGCGGATCCCTATCTCAGAAAGCCAAAGATGTCATCCCTCAGGCGGTCGCAGACGGCTATCACATTCTTCGCGAATGGGACGTCGGTGTACGCGAGCGCAGTGAAAACGAAACCGTCCCCGCTCTGATGGACGCCGAGTGTCTCAATATTAAAAATTATGAAGAAGGCAGACCGACTCCGGAGGAAGCCTGCCGTGAAGGCGATATTCGTTTTGCGCATCTGAATGTAAAACGGAGCGAATAATGTGCGTCGGAATTCCTATGCAAGTGAAATCTCTTCCCTCTGAAGGAAGAGCCGTCTGCGTCGGACGAGGTCAGACGGAAAATCTTGACGTCATGCTGCTCGGCAATGTCGAAGCGGGCGACTGGGTCCTTGCCTGGAACGGCATGGCCGTAAAAAAAATCACGCCCGAAAGAGCGGTACAGGTTGACAAAGCGCTTGACGCGGTGGAGGCCGCGATGAACGGAGGAACTCCAGATGTCAATGACGCATTTGCCGACATTGTCGCAAATACCGGAAAACTTCCTCCGCACCTGCAGAAACAACTGGAAGGGAAAAAATAATGGAACTCTTTGCCGTTTCCCCAAAAATCGATTTATACAGCCACCCGCTTTATCTGCGGATGATCAATGAACACGGATTCGAAGCCTGCGACGCGGAAACGCTGCCGAACTTTTTAGAGAAGCCCGGTCTTTCCATGGTCGTCTTTGTCGAAGACCCCAACCGCATGAAAGAAACGATGGACGCGCTGGTCATCGGACCCGAACTTGCCAAATCCTGCGCGCTGATTGAGCATCGGGCGATCGTCGGACCTCCCAATGCACGCCGCATCGCCGTGAAATACGGTTTCAAGCGCTGGCCCGCGATGGTCTTTTTCCGCGACGGTAAATACCTCGGCGCGGTTGACGGTCTGCGCCTTTGGGCCGATCTGGTGAAAGAAACCGATGAAATCATTCACAGCGAACCCTCTTATCCGCCTTCCATCGGCATTCCCGTTCGTTCTATTTAACCATTTTGCTTTAAACCGTACAGAACTATGTCCATCAGTCCAATATCCATTCCTATCAATTTGGTCGGCCCGGGCTCTCAGCCCGATCGCTCTGTCGCGAACACAATCGGCGTGCCCGACACAGTTGACACCTTCAGCGCTCCGCTGACTCCGGAAATTGCCGATAAGGAAACCGCGATTAAATGCCGTCAGTTCTTTATCGATCTGTATGACGAAATGCGTCTGTGGAACACGGACAGCGGAGACGCCGGCCCTGCTTTCGCACTGAATCAGTTCGATACCCAGACGATCGGTCTTATCAATCAGATGCTTGGCGAAGGCGAAGTCTCGATCCGCATCACAATCCCCAATGACACGTTCGACGAAATCCGCATTCAGGAGTCCGTCTACGTAGGTGTTTGGCGCGTGCGTTATTTCCGCGAAGGAAGACCGATTGCCGATCAGGTTGAAGTGAGCGCGATTCCATCCTGTGTCGCAGAAGCCGCTTACGCCACAAGCAGACCCGGACTGCTTCCCGTCGAACCCGGTCCGGAAGCGATGAACAGTCCTGCGATTTTGGCGGAACTAAAGACCGCGCTCAAGGATTGGGCACCGGGCTCGCCTGCCTTTACCGTCAACCTCAGTCATCTTCCCATGTCGGCTGAAGACCATCAGGTCATTGACAAAGCGGTCGGAGAAGGCGCCGTCTACATCATTTCCAGAGGATTCGGCAACTGCAGAATCTCTTCTACCGATGTTCGTCATCTCTGGCGTGTTCAGTATCTGAACAACGCGCCGACGCGCCTCATGATTCTGAACACACTCGTCGTTTCAGGACTTCCTGAAGAGGCAATGGCAGCAAGCGAAGACTTGGAGGATTCCGTCGCTCGAATCAAAGAGCTCATTGAATGGGTCACTCAGAGCTGGGAACTTCCTGCTGTGGAGCTTCAGTCATGATGCACACTTTTGACGGAACTTTCCTCGGAGACAACTCCAAACTCAAGGACGACGACTGCCTTGAGTGCAAAGTCTGTCATTACGTCTACGACCCGAAAATCGGCGATATTGATCAGAACATCATGCCGGGAACACCGTTTTCTCAGCTGCCCGAGTACTGGAACTGTCCAGTATGCGGCTGCGAGAGAGATTTATTTTTAGTGGTACCCAAGAATTATGAACGAGACAAAGACTCCGGCTACTCCGCAAAATGAGGAGCCGTGGGAACCTAATCCGGCTTTGAGGCTGGAACGCGGATTTGAACGCATTTGGAAGACCCGCATGATGGGCCTGCCGATGCTTCATCCGCGTGTCCGAGTCCAGGCGGTCGGGTTCCGGCGCTGGAAGTATTTCTGGCTCGGAGTCATTGTCACACCCTGGTGCATGAACCTGATCCTCAGCAAAGGACAGCCTTCAAAATGGAAGTCCGTTGCCGAGGGCAGAAGGCTGAACTATCCGTTTCCCGCGGGGCTCTATGACTTTATCTGCGTCCGCGACCGCATTCTCGGTGAATACCAAATGTGCTCACTCATGTCGCCGCTTGATGAAGTTGTCGCCGATCATGAAATGGCTGTCGAAATCGCCAAGTATTCGCTTGATGAGCTGATGAAGCCCGCGGGTGAGCCGGAGCTCGGAACGCCGATTCCGGCGTTTGAAAAGGAAACGGATCCGGAAGCGATTGAAAAAGCGGTCTCCGCGGCAATTGAGAGACCTATCTCTAGAAGGGCTTTTCTGAGCCCCCGAAAAAAAGAGGAGGAAGAATCATGAGTTTTTTGGGCTCTATGAAGTTTGTCCTTAAAGTTCGAGACCATCGCGTCACGGACGTTGAGATCAAACTGCCGAAAGAAATCAAAGTCGAAGATTTGGTTCGCGGCCGTTCTCCTCAGGAAGCCTTTGACATTTTCCAGACTATTTTTGCGCTTTGTCCCAACTCTCAGCTTGCCGCAGCGAAGCTTGCCTGCGCGGCCGCGACGGACGAAGATCCGGATCAGGAGCTGATTGCCCAGTGCCGCTTTGCCAATCATTTAGAAATCATCCGAGAAGGGACTCTTTTTTTCGCGATGCGCTGCGCGGGCCGCGACTTTCTGAGCACAAAATCTCAGTCGCTCATTAATGTTCGCGCTCTTTGTGAAGAGCTGAAAGAGCTGCCCTACAACAATCTTCGAGAGCGCGAGAAACTCTGGGCTTCGCTTCGAAGCGAGGTGTCCTATCTGCTGCTTGACGGTTTTTCCAATGATTGGGAACAGGATCTTTACAACGGAACGATTGAAACGAAACCCGAGAGCCTATCCGGTTTCTTTGCCAAAATCTCAAAAACACAGCGTACAAAAGGCTGGTGCCCGGCTCCGCTTCTGACCAAAAGTCCGACTTTTATTCTGCAGGCGCTGAAAGAAAAAGGATGCTGGGATAAGGAGCCATGGAACATCGAAGTTGACGCGCTGACCGGACCGGTTGCCCGCATGTCCCACAGACCGTCTGAGGCCGGTCTGCTCGCTCAGGACGGCAACACTAATTACACACGCATTGTCGCTCGATTTATGGAAGTACTGAGCGCCGCGGATTTGGTACGCATCCCATTTGAAACAGTCAGCGCGATCAGGCTGAGCAACGGAGCAGCCGCCTCCCTGGTTCAGAATTCACGCGGAATCCTTCTGCATACGGTAAGGCTCGAAGGCCGCGGAGCGGATGCGAAGATTAAGGACTATAGCATCCTCACTCCGACCGATATCAACGTCGTGCGCTCCAAATGGTTTAAACAGGCGCTCATGTCTCTGAAGTTTGATGACGCCGCCGCGCTTAAAGAGGCGGCCGAATTCACCATCCTTTCCTTTGATCCGTGTACCGCCTTTGAAGTCGAGGTGTGCCATGCATGAGATGTCGCTCGCGCAAAGCATTGTCGAGATTGTTGAAAACACAGCCGAGGCCAACAACACCCGGAAGGTCTCAAAAGTCAAACTGATTGTCGGAGAGCTTGCCGGAGTGGAGATGCACGCTCTGATGCAGGGCCTCAAAATTGCCTCGCAAGAAACGCCTATGGAAGGCGCCGAGATTGAAATAGAACGCCCGCAGGGCACGGCCTGGTGCATGATGTGCCAAAAGACCGTACCTCTGCATCGACGCGGAGACGCTTGTCCCGAATGCGGGAGCTATCAGCTGTCGATCAACGGCGGAACGGAATTCAGAGTGTCCGAGCTTGAGCTTGGAGACGATGAATAATTTTTGCAGTTAACTTAATAAGGAGAGCCATTATGTGCGTAACCTGCGGATGCGGCGGAAAGAGCGCCAAGATTGAAGATTTAGACCATACTCATGATCACGGCGCCTGCCAGCATACTCATGAACATCCTCATGATGAAGACGGCCATCATCATCGCGACAATGACCAGCACCGCCATCACCACGATGCCGGCCATCACGAACACGGCGACGCCGGCCACCATCATCACGAATAATTTTATTTGGCGCTTCGACGGCTTCTCAGCCGACCGAAGTGCCGTACTCTTGAAGCCAAACAAATGGAAAAAGTTAACGATCGTCTCGTCCAGCTCGAAATTGACGTACTGAACGCAAACGACAAAAAAGCCCAGCAGAACCGCGAGAAGTTTTTAAATAAACACATTCTTGCTCTGAATCTGGTATCAAGTCCCGGAAGCGGCAAAACCACGCTTCTTTGCAAAACAATTGAGCGTATTTCCAAAGACTTTAAACTCGCCGTTATTGAAGGCGATCAGCAGACACTCAACGACGCCGAACGCATTCGAGCGACCGGATGCCGCGCGATTCAAATCAACACCGGCGAAGGCTGCCATCTTGACGCGGAAATGATTGATGAAGCCTGCGAAAAGATCAAACCGGAAGATCGCTCTATTCTCTTTATCGAGAATGTCGGCAATCTCGTCTGCCCCGCCGCATTCGATCTCGGAGAAGACTGCAAAGTTGTCGTCCTTTCCGTTACCGAAGGTGAAGACAAACCCATCAAGTATCCGGACATGTTCGCGGCAAGCTCAGTGATGCTTCTGAACAAAATCGATCTGCTGCCGTATTTGGATTTTGACGTTGAAAAATGCAAGGAATATGCAAAGCGCGTCAATCCCGACATCGAGATTATCGAAGTGTCTGCCACTAAAGGCACCGGCATGAACGAATGGATCGGCTGGCTTAAAAACCGCTTCAGCCGTTTAGCCTGATCGGTGAATCGGGAGTTTTGTCCATGAGCAGGATAAGCGCGCGTCGTCTCAGGATCAACGGAACCGTCCAGGGAGTCGGGTTCAGGCCTTTTGTTTATGTTTTAGCAACTGACGAAAACCTGAACGGAACTGTCTTAAACGACGGTCAGGGCGTTGAAACTGTAGTGGAAGGCGAAGAGGCCTCCATCGCGCGCTTCATGAAGCGTCTTACGACAGAACTTCCGCCGCTTGCCAGTATCGAAACTATAGTTTCCGAAGAGATCGAACCGAGCGGCTTTACCGAATTCAAGATTCTCGAAAGCCACAGCGACGCGGTCAGCACCGTCATTCCTGCTGATGCGGCGGTTTGCAGAGCGTGCCTTTCCGAACTTACGGACAAGAACAATCGCCGCTATCGCTATCCTTTTATCAATTGCACGCACTGCGGGCCGCGCTACACCATCACAGCGCATCTTCCCTATGATCGGCCGCAGACGAGCATGAAAGATTTTCCGATGTGTTCGGACTGTCTTGAGGAATATACCGATCCTCTGGATCGAAGATTTCATGCCCAGCCGAACGCGTGTCCGGTCTGCGGACCTCACGTCACGCTGCTTGACAAAGCCGGGCTTCCGATCAATACCGATGATCCGCTCGCTGAAGTCATGAGACGGATTAAGGCCGGTGAAATTGCCGCAATCAAAGGTCTTGGCGGCTTTCATCTGGTTTGCGACGCAAAAAACGCTCAAGCGGTCTCTCGTCTTCGCGAACGCAAAAAGCGACCGAGCAAGCCCTTTGCCTTAATGGTTCAGAATACCGCGTCCGCGCGCAGAATCGCCGAGGTTTCCGAAGAAGCTCAGAAGCTTCTCGAGTCCTCTGCAGCGCCCATTGTGCTTCTGCCGAAGAAACCCGGCGCAGACGATCATTTAGTCGGTATCGCGCCGAATTTGACGCACATCGGCCTGATGCTTCCCTACACTCCGATTCACTGGCTGCTCTTTTTTGAAGCGGCCGATCGAAGCGAGGATCCGCTCTGGCATGAGAAACCCAACGATTTGACACTTGTTATGACGAGTGCGAACGCTGGCGGCGAGCCGCTTGTAATCAGCAACGCCGAGGCGGTACGTCTGTTGGAAGGCATCTGTGACTGTTTCCTTGTACACAACCGCGACATCCTGATCCGCTGTGATGATTCGGTCGCGCAGGCCAAAGACAATGACGTTCAGTACATTCGCCGCGCCAGAGGTCTCGTTCCTCAGGCAATCGCACTCCCATTCTCAGGTCCGTCCGTCATTGCTGCAGGCGCGTGGTTAAAGAACACCGCGTGTCTGACAAAAGGCACTCATGCTTATTTGACGCAGCACATTGGTGACCTAGACAGAGTGAGCAACGACCGCACGCTTGAAAAAGCGATTCGGCATCTGTCGGAAGTTTTTGAGATCAGGCCCGACTATATTGCATGCGATCTTCATCCGGATTTTTATTCCACGGTGCTGGCAGAAAAGCTTGCCAATGAGTTTGATGTCGAACTCATTGCCGTACAGCACCATCATGCGCATATTGCCGCGGTGATGGCCGAACACGGGCTTAAAGAAGCGGTGCTGGGTCTCGCGCTTGACGGAGTCGGACTCGGCACTGACGGAAAATCCTGGGGCGGCGAGCTGCTGAAAGTTGATCCCCTGGGTTTTGAGCGCCTGAAGTCTCTATCGCCGATTCTTCTTCCCGGCGGCGACAAATGCGCGCGCGAGGGCTGGAGAATGGCCTACGCGCTGCTATGCCAAAACGGTTTGGCAGAAAATGCTAAACGACTCTTCCCGTTCAAAGGCGCTTCGATCATTGAGCGCATGCTTGCCTCGGACCTGCCGATTCCGGAGAGTTCCAGTTTAGGAAGGATTTTTGATACCGCTGCCGCTCTTACCGGTGTCAAGACCCATTCTTCCTATGAAGGAGAAGCACCGGTTCTTTTCCAAGCAGCCGGTTACGGGACAAAGGGACGCGTGCGCGAGGATCTGCTCGAATTCAGCGAGAGCGGCGTCAATTTTGTGCCGCTCCTATTAAATTTAACTCAATACAGTTCTGCGGCTGAAGCCTCGGCTGACTTCCATGAAACCGTCGCTTTCGCGCTCAGCCGACTAGCGCTGGCTGTCGCAGAAAAAAACAAGATTAGAAAAGTATGTTTATCAGGCGGATGCTGTCTGAATACCAGACTCAGCAGAAGCCTCAGAAATTATTTGGAAGAAGGCTCTCTCAGCGTTTATGAAGGGCTTCGCATTCCGCCCAATGACGGAGGCGTCTCTCTCGGTCAGGCTTATGCCGTGCTGATGAAGCTTCATTCGAATAACGGAGTTTAGTTATGTGTTTAGCCATTCCTGTTCAGGTCAAAGAAATCATCGACGACGAGACCGCCGTTGTTGAAATCTCCGGTCTTAAAAAAACAATTTCCACCGCGCTGATTGACGATGTGAGAGTTGGCGACTACGTGATTCTTCATGTGGGATACGCGCTTCAGAAAATCGATCCGATTGAGGCGCAGAAAACGCTTGAACTTTTTGCGCAAGCCTCCCAACCTGCCTAAGGAACCGGATCGATGAAATACATTACCGAATACCGTGACACGGAACTTGCCAAAAAGATCATTAAGGACATTAAGGCGGAAGTACAAAGCGACAAAAGTTATCGCCTGATGGAATTCTGCGGCGGCCACACTCATGTCATCAGCCGCTATGGTTTGGAGGGCGTGCTTCCTGAGAACGTGCGAATGATTCACGGACCCGGTTGCCCCGTCTGCGTCATGCCAATCGGCCGAATTGATTCTGCTATTGAGCTTGCGCTGGAACACGGCGCGACGGTCTGCACCTATGCCGACTGTATGCGAGTACCGGCTTCCGGAGGTCTTTCCATGATGAAGGCCAAAGCTCAGGGCGGCGACATTCGCATGGTTTATTCCGCCTCTGACTGCCTGGAGATCGCAAGGGCCAATCCCGATAAAAACGTCGTTTTCTTTGCGATCGGCTTTGAAACCACAACGCCTGCGACAGCCGTTGTACTCAAGCAGGCAAAAGCCGAAGGCCTTAAGAACTTCTTTGTCTTCTGCAATCATGTTCTGACACCGGCTGCGATGAACCATATCCTGCAGAATGACGAAAAGGTTCATATTGACGGATTCGTCGGTCCTGCGCACGTTTCTACGATTATCGGCAGCGAACCCTATGAAACCTTTGCCCGGGACCATCATAAACCGGTGGTTATCGCAGGCTTTGAGCCCCTGGACATGCTGCAGTCGATTCTCATGCTGATCCGTCAGATTAACAAAGGTGAAGCCAAAGTCGAAAACGAATTTATTCGAGCCGTCAAACCTGAAGGCAACACCAAAGCGCTGAAGATGGTTCATGAAGTTTTTGCGCTCAGAGATTCTTTCGAATGGCGAGGATTAGGCAGCGTTCCGAATTCCGCACTGAAGCTTTCAGACGCCTATAGCGAGTTCGATGCGGAAAAGCGCTTCGGACTTAAATATCGTCGGGTTCCGGACAATAAAGCCTGCGAATGCGGCGCCATTTTACGCGGAGAGAAGCATCCCTCCGACTGCAGAGCGTTCGGCACCGTCTGCACACCGGAAAATCCGATCGGCTCCTGCATGGTTTCGAGTGAAGGGGCATGCGCCGCCTACTTCAACTATGGAAGACATAAACGCGCATAGACAGCGGAGAAGAGTATGACAAGCGAAAAGAAACACTATCAGCGTCCTGTGAATTTCAAGACCGGCAAAGTCGAAATGAATTTCGGTGCCGGCGGCAAAGCCAGCGCACAGCTGATTTCCGAACTGTTTGCGAAGTACTTCAGCAATGAATATCTTGATCAGGGTGACGACGGTGCCCGCCTTCCGTGCCCGGAGGGCGAACTTATCATGGCGACCGACTCTCACGTTGTGAGTCCCATCTTTTTTGCAGGCGGAGATATCGGCGCGCTGTCCGTGCACGGCACCGTCAATGACGTTGCGGTCTGCGGCGCTGTTCCGAAGTATCTGTCGGCCGGTTTTATTCTTGAGGAAGGCTTCCCCTTGTCGGATCTCAAGCGCATTGTTGAAAGCATGGCTGAAGCCGCTAAAGAAGCCGGCGTCTATATCGTGACCGGCGACACAAAGGTCGTAGAGCGAGGAAAAGCCGACGGCATCTATATCAACACCTGCGGTGTCGGGGTGCTTCCTAAAGGCGTTCGTCTTTCCGGCTCATTCTGTAAGCCCGGAGACGTGATCGCCATTTCCGGAGACATTGGCGATCATGGTGTCGCCGTTATGAGTCAGCGCGTCAATCTAGGCTTTGAGACCAATGTCGAGAGTGACTCAGCAAGTCTTAACCGTCTGACGGAAAAGCTCGTCAAAGGCGTTCCTTCTCTGCGCTGCATGCGAGATCCGACACGCGGCGGTCTGGGCACTACGCTCAATGAAATCGCTTCACAGTCCAATATCGGAATGGTACTGGAAGAAGACAGGATTCCGGTTAAGGAAAGCGTGGAAGCCGCCTGTGAATTTTTAGGGCTTGATCCGCTGTACGTTGCAAATGAAGGGAAATTGATCGCGATTTGCGCGGCTGAGGATGCAGAAAAGATGCTTGCCATCATGCGGGAGGATCCTTTAGGACAGAACGCTCAGCTGATCGGACGCTGTATTGAAGACGAAAATCACTTTGTGCAGATGGAAACCGGCTTTGGCGGTGTGCGTATGGTGGACTGGCTAACGGGTGAACAGCTGCCGAGAATCTGCTGATTGCCCATATTTACCTGAGTATATTGACGGAAGGCTCGGATCGATTTACCTTAGCATGGTTAATAAAGGAGAAATGTTTTGATACAGCCCCAGACAATCCTGTTAGTTGATGACCACTCACTCATCACAACCGCGCTCTCCGCACTTCTGAAAAGCATGTACCCGGGCGTTTCCATTCACGTCGGCGCCACTGCGAAGGAAGCATTGGAACTCGCCTCCAAGTATGGGGACTCCGCTGATCTCATGATTTTAGATTTAGGTCTGCCGGACTCTACCGGAACGGAACTTCTGGAAAGGCTGCTCCTTGAATACCCGGCACTGAAGATTTTGGTTCTTTCCGGCTTAGTTGACTCGGACAGTATTTTGAAAACACTGTCAGCGGGCGCAGCCGGTTTTATTCCGAAGTCTCTGGATGCGAATCTGCTCAAGGGTGCCGTGAACTTCGTTTTAGAAGGCGGTGTTTACATACCATCGAAGATACTGACACAGCAGCAGTCGATCGGTATGAGCCCGCAGCAACCGTCGGTCAATCCTTCCTCGACGGTACATCTGACCACTCGTCAGTGTCAGGTCTTAAAACTGCTGAGCCAGGGCGACTCGATTAAATCGATCTGCCGCAAACTTGATCTTTCCGAAGGCACCATTAAAACGCACGTCACTGCGATTTACCGTGCCTTTGACGCGAGAAACCGCACTGAAGCGCTGATTGCCGCAAGAAGGAACGGATTCAACGTGGAATAGAAGTCCTATAAGCAATATGCCGGCGCCATGCCGGCTTTTTTGTACCCTCTCTTCGATGCCTGAAAACTCAAGATAAGAAGCTCCGGGTTTTCAAAATTCATTACCGAAGGTGAGTCCTTACTTATTAAAACTTTTCAAGTTACAATTTTACGGACAGAGTCGACGGATTCAAATTGTTTTGCGCATACAGATTTACGGGAATAAGCAAAAATAATGAAAGTTATCGACATTTCCATGACGGTTAACCGAAATACTCCGGTATTCGAAGGCGACACGCCGCTGTGTATCGATTATCTTTCGTTTGGCCAAATCAACACTTCCGAAATTAAGTTCACACCGCATGTGGGCACTCACGTCGATTTGCCGTATCACTTTGGCTACGAGCAGCCCGGCGCACAGAATTATTCCATCGAGACTTTTGTCGGTTTAGCGTATATTGCAGATGTCTCTCAGGCAGGAAAATTAATCAATATCCAAGATATGCCTGCTTCTGCTTTTAATTATCAGCGAATTCTACTGAAAACTAATCATCCTGAAGCCGGTATCTCAAAGGAACTTGCGAACAAACTGACCGGGCATGATGTCCGTTTGATCGGCATTTCCACCGCATCTATTGATCCGAAAGTTAGTATTCACTTTGAAGCTCACCATGCACTGCTTTCGCACGACATCTGCATTCTAGAAAACATCTGCCTGCAGGACGTCGAGGCCGGCCTTTACGAACTTCACGCAGTCCCGCTGAAATGGGAAGGCATCGAAGCATCACCGGTTCGTGCCTATCTTATTAAACGGTAAGCAAGTGTTTGCTCACTTATAAATAGAAATGCCCCGAAACTCGAGGCTCTTTTGCGAATTAAGCCTGAGGCTTCTCTTCTTCTCCCGACTTTAGGAGAATAATTCTCTAAATTTTTTCGAGAACCCACGTGGTTCTTATTTTTTCACTTGTTTTTACTTTATTTCTATGTTATAATGTTGTAGTGATTTCTTTGTGAGGGACTACTATGTTTATCGGTATCGTTACCGGCGGCAAATATAAATACGTCAAGCTGCTTGAGGGATATAGAGATGAAAACGGCAAGACAAGAAATCGTGTTGTCAAAACATTTGGAAGACTCGATGTTCTTCTGAAAGAGGATCCGGAAGCAGTTAATAAACTCAAAGCCAAGTACAACGGTCAGCACAAAGAAAAACTCGAGCTGCAGCAAAAGCAGCGTCTAAAAGATCTTGAAGAAACATTAGCCTTCCAAGTGGACCAATCTCGTGTTCAAAGTCCTCTGCCGCTGCTTAATTACGGGCACTTTGCTGTCAAACAGATTTGGGAAGAAGACCTGGCTTTAGACCGAAAGTTCAAGTATGTGCAGCAAACAAGCAAGCTAAAGTTTGATCTGAACAGCCTGGTCCGTTACTTGGTGGCCGGAAAGATTCTTGAACCGGGCTCTATTGAGAAAACCTTTAGGCGAAAAGACGAGTACTTAGGCGACCCGATCAAAGACATAACTTTAGACAATTGTTATGACGCCTATACCTACCTGTTCGATCTCAAAGAAGAAATTATTAAGTGGGTCAATCGCCGGATGAATCAATCCTTCGGTACCGGAAGAACTCGTCTGCTCTTTTATGACGTAACGAACACTTATTTCGAAACCACCATGTCGGATAAAGAGAAGGACTATGAGAGGTCTGACTTTGCGGAGGTTTTAATCGATACGGTTAAGCAGGCTGTTATAAGCGAAGAGCTTCCAGTCGATTGTCTTGATCGAGAAGGAAATGTCATCGTCGAGAATCTTCCGGCAGCGTTCATTGAAAAGCTTACGGACGATAAGTATCGCTATTTCAGAATGCGGGGACCCTCAAAAGAACATCGCTTTGACTTACCGCTTGTCTCTATTGCTTTAGTCATTGATCAAAACGGCATTCCTCTGGATTTCCAGGTTTATGCCGGTAATGCCTCAGAGTTTGCAAAAATGCCGGAATCAATCCGCAAACTCAAAGAAAAATACGATGTTGAAGAAGCGGTAGTTGTAGCTGACAGAGGCCTGAACTCGGTTGAAAATTTAACGATGCTGAACGGGAACAATATGGGCTTTCTGATGGCTCAAAAAGTCACCAAGCTCGGTGAAACGCTAACGAAAAAGATGCTGGACCGGTCACGTTATCAGCCGCTAAACAGTGAAGTTCCAGATGACAATCTTTATCAAGTGGTCTCCGATTGGGAGAAATCGGGTGGGAACGGTTCAAAAATCAACTGTACATTAGTCTTTACGTTTAACAAAAAACGACAAAAGCGTGATCAGGCCATCTTGAAACTCTGGCAGGGAATCGTTCTTGCGAAGAAACAGGCGGGAGTCAAAATCGGACCGAGAAAAACCGGTTGGGCCTGTTTGGCAAAAACAGAAAACGGCAAGGATCAGCCAATTCTTGGAATTGATGAAAAGGTCTTGCAAAACAAACTGGCTCTATGCGGTTATGTTGCCGTTGTGTATAAGGAATCGCCGATACAAGCAGACAAAGACGGAGTGGTCTCTGAAAGAGAAAATCCGATCCTCAAAGATGCCGAAATCGCCGGTATGTATCATCGTCTTAACTGCATTGAGGACTGCTTCAGGGTTATGAAGTCCAATCTCGGTCTGCGCCCGATGTATGTGTTTAACTCAAAGCACATCATTGCGCATTGTCTGCTGGTTTACCTTGCGCTTATCACTGTCCGGCTTATACAAAATCGTGCTGAAAAAAGTTCCGTACACGTGACAGCTGAGGAAATCTCCACTTGTCTTCGAGAGGCAAACGTTGCCCCACTACTGCTAAGTGAAGAAAGGTCAGTCTTTGCAACTGTAGAGCAATGCAGCAATCTCAGAAAAGGTCTTGAGCGGCAAAGCACTTCTGAACTTGTAGAAATGATTAAAAGCGGGAAGATAAAAACATCGAAGACACCGGAGATCTTAGAGGCTTGCGGATTAAAAATGCCAAATAGGTTCTGTTCCTTACATGAGCTTGCCAGAAGTCTAAAGACAAAGTTCCCGGACTTTAACAGCGCTGTTCCGGCTCTAAAGAGGTTGGATTTATTATGACGCAGGAATAATTCTTAAACTGCCCTCAACCTAAGTAACACAAGGGATGAGGGCTTTTTTTATTTACGAGATTCTCCTAAAGTCGGGTGATACTGGTTAAATATCCCAGTCAAAAAACGGGTATTCCCCAATATTCGTGTTATTTGTTCGATATAATATTAATATTCATTTATATTCAATTAGTTATTGGTATATTTTTCAAACAATTAATATTCGCAAAAGAATTAATTATTTATTAATTAAGATGATTTCCCTATGAAATACATGGGATAACACGCTTCAACACTTGATTTTTATTATTTTCATTGTTAACAAATGAAACCTCTTCAGTTTTCGATTTATCTAATTTTCTATATATAACTATTTTATTAGATTTCAGGGTTGTATATTTTTCAATATATTAACAACACCTTGTGGTACAGGGGGTTGCCTTCAAACAGTGCATATTTAAATTAGACATATTTATTTACGTTTAGGCTTAATCCATTGAAACCAGTTTCCAGCACTTAGGTTTTCTCTGCTTCCGAGAGATGTTCAGCCTTGTTCAGCGACGAGACGGACGTCGAGGCTCTGTAAATAAGTTTTTGCCTTCGCTTTAAGAAGCTGCCAACTCTGCCTCCGTGAAAAAATGCCCTGGAGGCCTCAGGTAATCCTAAGCAGTCGATGGACTGTTTAGGACATATTCAAAAGTTTATTCAGTACAGGCCGAAACTGTTTTCTAAACTTTCAAGACATAAAAAAACCCGCCGAAGCGGGTCTTTAAAGCTCTAATGCTTACTGCAGTTTTTCAGCGACAAACGCCTTAGTCTGAGCAAGCAGCGCGCTTAAATCGGCCGGAGCGTTCCCGCCGCCCTGAGCAAAGTCAGGACGACCGCCGCCCTTACCGCCAAGTTTTTCAGCGATGAACTTAACGACATCGCCGGCCTTGACCTTGGAAACCAGGTCCTTGGTCACGCCGACCGCAATACTTGCTTTGCCGTCTTCAACCTTAACAAGCACAACCGCAGCACTCTTGAGCTGATCTTTAAGACTGTCAACAGAATCACGAAGCGCTTTGGTCTCAACGCCCTTCATTTCCGTCACCAGCAGCTTGGCGCCGCCGATATCTTCAGCCTTGGCTGCAACGCTGGAAGCGCCTGCCTGTGCAAGCTGAACCTTGATGGTGTCGAGTTCTTTTTCCGCACGCTTGAGGTGGTCAACGGTTTCAACAACTTTGGAGACCACTTCGTCTGTCGGCGCTTTGAACTCTTCGGCGACTTCATGAATGATGGCTTCCTGCTTCTGTGTATAACGCAGCGCGGACATACCGGTCACAGCCTCTACACGTCTGACGCCGGCGGAAATACCGGACTCGGAAACAATCTTGAACATGCCGATGTCGCCGGTTCTCTGGACGTGAGTACCGCCGCAGAGCTCACAGCTGGAACCAATGTTTAAAACACGAACGTTTTCGCCGTATTTCTCACCGAACAGCATGACCGCTTCTGTCTTCTTGGCTTCATCTAGAGGCATGACGCGTACGTGTGTCGCTGTGTTGCGCAGAATCTCTTTGTTAACGATGTCTTCGACCTCGCAAATTTGTTCTGCAGTCATCGGGCTGGTGTGAACAAAGTCAAAGCGGGTACGATCGCCGTTAACCATCGAGCCTCTCTGCTGAACGTGCTGACCGAGCACTTCACGCAGCGCCTTGTGCATCAGGTGCGTCACAGAGTGGTTTCTGGCTGTCGCTTCTCGGTTTTCTTCATCAACTTTGGCGCTGAAAAGATCACCGACTTTGACACTGCCTTCGGCGACATAGCTCATATGACCAAACACATCCGCTTTGATCTTGAAGGTGTCGTCAACTTTCAGAATAGTTGTATTGTTTTTAAAGACGCCCTTGTCGCCCATCTGACCGCCGCTTTCAGCGTAGAAAGGAGTTTTGTCAAAGACAACAACAACTTCATCTCCGGCATCTGCGTCTTTCACCGGCTCGCCGTCTTTGTAGATTGCTTCTACACGACAGGCGTGAACCGCGAGGGTTTCGTAGCCGAGGAATTCCGTCGGGCTGCCTTCATATTCAAGGCCCTGAGCCATCTTGAATTTACCGGTCGCTCTGGCTTTTTCACGCTGTTTTTCCATCGCCGCGTCAAAGCCTTCGAAGTCAACCGTCACGCCTCTTTCACGGCAGACGTCCGCAGTCAGGTCAACCGGGAAGCCATAGGTGTCGTGAAGCTTAAACGCGACATCGCCTCCGAGAACCTTGGTTCCGTCAGCAAGAGCTTCGTTAAGAATATCAAGACCCTTGGCAAGCGTCTGGGAGAAGCGAACTTCTTCCTGACGCAGGACTTCTTCGATATGAGGATTACGGGTTTCAGGATACTGATCGCCCATTTCTTTGGCGACCGCTTTAACCAGCTTGCTGAAGAAGAGATCACGGGCGCCAAGTTTGAAGCCGTGACGCATACCGCGGCGAGCAATACGGCGAAGCACGTAGCTGCGGCCTTCATTGCCGGGAAGAATTCCGTCAGCAATGATAAAGGTACAAGCACGAATGTGGTCAGCAATGACTTTGACAGAAGGCGAATTCGGATCGACGTTTTCACCGCCCGCTTCTTCAACCGCCTTAACCACCGCACGCATCAGGTTCTGGAAAAGGTCAATGTCATAGTTGGAATGAACATGCTGCAGAACCGCAGAAATACGCTCAAGTCCCATGCCGGTATCAACGCTCGGACGGGGCAGCGGATGCATTTCGCCTTTTTCATCACGATTGAACTGCATGAACACGAGGTTCCAAATTTCAATGTAACGGTCGCCGTCTTCGTCGGGGCTTCCCGGAGGACCTCCGGCGACATCCTCACCGTGGTCGTAGAAAATTTCAGAGCAAGGGCCGCATGGACCTGTGTCGCCCATCATCCAGAAGTTGTCGGAAGCGTAACGAGCGCCTTTGTTGTCGCCGATACGAACGATTCGTTCAGCAGGAACGCCGACTTCCTTGTTCCAAATGTCATAGGCTTCATCGTCTTCCGCGTACACGGTGACCCAAAGCTTTTCCGGCGGAAGCATAAAGTGCTGTGTCAGCAGCTCCCATGCGTTCTTAATCGCATCGCGCTTGAAATAATCACCAAAGCTGAAATTGCCGAGCATTTCAAAGAAAGTATGGTGACGGGCGGTATAGCCGACGTTTTCCAAGTCATTATGTTTTCCGCCTGCGCGAACACACTTCTGACTGGTCGTCGCACGTTTGTAGGGACGCTTGTCAAATCCAAGGAAAACATCCTTGAACTGGTTCATACCG
Organism: Parasutterella sp. St.1A3; assembly: GCF_059728705.1. Taxonomy (NCBI): domain Bacteria; kingdom Pseudomonadati; phylum Pseudomonadota; class Betaproteobacteria; order Burkholderiales; family Sutterellaceae; genus Parasutterella; species Parasutterella sp. St.1A3. The sequence goes on from NZ_BAAGFK010000001.1 coordinate 2,002,386, forward strand.
GCATTCGTGAAGAGCAGAGTCGGATCATCTCCGGGAACAACAGGGCTGGAGGCAACAATCGTATGCCCCTTGGACTCCATAAACTTCAGAAATGTCGATCGAATTTCTGATGCAGTGAACATTTGTAATTTCTCAAAAAAAGCTGAATTTTTCAGCAACACAATTTATATATTTTATCAGACAGCCTTCTGCATCACCGTCTTTAAGGCGACAATCTCAGAGCTCAAAATAATAAGCTGCCGCTGTAAACACGGACACATCCGATCAGAACGGCTGCTGACAATCTATAAAGAAAGACGGCTTTGCACAGAAGAATTAAAGAGAGCCGCTCGAAGCGGCTCTTTCCTGTGATCAGCTGACCTAGACAATACGGGAGTAACGTCTGACTCGTTCATCCTCGCGCAGATAGCGGTCGAAATTCATCGCCACAGCACGGACAAGCAGTTTGCCCTTTGGAGTCACCGAGACGGCGTCTTCGGCGAGCGTTACCAATCCTTCTTTCTCAAAATGCTTGAGATTATTCAGCTCAAAATCGAAGTATTCGTTGAAATTGATGCCGAACTGCTTCTCAATGTCCGCTTTCACAACTCTGAACTGGCACATCAATTCCATGATGACTTTTGAGCGCAGTTTGTCGTCGTCATTGAGAAGATAGCCGCGTACCGTCGCAAGAGCGCCGGAACGGACTTTTTCATAGTAAGAAGGCAGATCGCGGGGATTTGCCGCATAGCAGCCGTGAACCTTGCTGATCGAAGAAACGCCGAGCGCAACCATGTCACACTCAGGTTTTGTGGAGTAGCCCTGGAAATTTCTCTGCAGAGTGCCCTCTTCCTGAGCTTTTGCAAGCTCATCAGTGCGTTTGGCAAAATGATCCATGCCGATATAGTGGTAGCCGGATTCGGACAGACGGGTGATCGCATCCATCATAATGCCGACTTTCTCCGGAGAGGGAGGCAGGTCCGCCGCGTTAATTCTTCTCTGCGCCTTGAAATGTTCGGGCAGGTGCGCATAGTGGTACAGCGCAATACGATCAGGGCTCAGCTCAATTACTTTGTCAAGCGTGTGCGCAAAGGTTTCTCTGCTCTGGAAGGGAAGACCGTAGATAAGGTCCATATTAATAGAGTGGAAACCGTTGGCTCTTGCCGCGTCAAAAACCGCCTTAGTCTGCTCAAACGGCTGAACACGGTTAATCGCAATCTGAACACGTTCGTTGAAATCCTGAACACCCACGCTCATGCGGTTAAAGCCGGCCTTGGCAAGCGCGGCGACTTTATCGACCGGAGTCGTTCTCGGATCGACTTCAACCGAAACTTCCGCTCCTTCGGCCAGAGGAAAACGCTCCGTAATGACGCGCATGACCTCGAGAATTTCATCGTTATTCAGGAAAGTCGGAGAGCCGCCGCCGAAATGAAGCTGTTCAACTTTTCTGCTTCCGCCGAGGACCTTCGCGACGTTGTCGCATTCCATAGCGAGCACTTCAATGTATTCCTTGGAACGGGAATGGTCTTTCGTGACTTCCTTATTGCATCCGCAGAAATAGCAGATGTTCGAGCAGAAGGGGATATGCACGTAGATGGACAGGTCTCTGCCTTCGGGACGAGCAGCTAAAACCGACTCAAAATCCTTTGCGCCGAAGTCTTTGCTGAAACGGTCCGCAGTCGGATATGACGTATAGCGCGGACCCGGAACATCGAATCGCTGCAGCAATTCCAGATCAGGAAATTCTACCGATAGGAGTGAGTTTTTTTTCATCGTTTTCCTTCGCCTCTAAAGGCTATTGAAATTAACTAAGTTCTGATATCATCACCGCATCAGTCTATTGCAGACTATCCAGCGGATTGTTTATAAATTCCGTGAGTTTAAGACAAACCTCGGCACAGCAATCATACAAGTGATGAATTTAACCGAACTTAACGAAACACCCTTCCTGCCGCCCGATTGCAGCGCCTGCAAACAAAAAACGCTCTGTCTGCCCGAAGGCCTCTCGAACGAAGAATTCGTTAACTGTTCAAACATCGTCACCTTCAACAAAAAAATCAGTAAGGGCAGCCGACTCTTCCATGCCGGCGATCCGCTCCGCTTTCTGTATATCGTCAAGCTCGGTTCCGTCAAAAGCTCCATTGTCACCGACGAAGGCCGAGAGCAGGTCATCGGATTCAATATGTCCGGCGAAATGCTCGGCATTGACGGCATATACCACGGCTTTCATACATGCACCGCAACCGCGCTGGAGGACAGCGAAGTTTGCGTCATGCCCTATGAAGACCTTGAAGCCCTCTGCGGACAAAGCCCGGCGATTGATTCGCATGTGCGCCGACTCTTCAGCCGGGAAATCGTTCTGCAGCACCATAATCTGCTGATGCTCGGCTCCATGAGCTCCACTGAGCGGCTTGCCGCTTTTCTTCTCAGCCTGTCCAAGCGCTTTGAAACCAGAGGTTTCTCACGCACAGAGTTTGTCCTGAGAATGACGCGCGCCGATATCGGCAGCTTCTTAGGTTTAAAACTGGAAACCATCAGCCGTGCTCTTTCCAAATTCACAGAACTCGGACTAATTGAAATCCATCAAAAGCACGTCCATATCGTCAACCCGAAAGGACTACGCTCCATCCTCCAAGAGCACAAGCGGATTTAAAGCTAAGTACCGCATCTCTCCTGACGCTAAAATATTAATTTCTTCTCCTTAAATGCGCCTGAAACACACTGCGCGCATAAGTAAATGAGCGCAGCTCCCTCCTTCTCTGATCACTAGAACGCAAAACAACAAGCTGTGCGCAATGAGAAAAGCTCTCGTACCCTTTCTTTTCAGCAAAAATCAGTCACAAAAATCCGCAGTAACGAGAATTTTTACCGAAATACGGAATAGAAAAGGGAAAATGTACTGTTTTACCCTAGTAGCCGAGTGTCTTTTCATTAATATTTCAGATAGAGAGGTATTTTTTTCTTAGAATGTTGAGAATGTAGGCTTGTATCTGCTTTTTAACAAATCTTCCTACTAATAGGTGAGAAATGACATTTACTAGAAGAAAAATCTGCCTCATGGGCGCTGCCGCCATGGGCTCCGCTCTTATCCCGGGAATTTCCTTCGCGGACGATCCGATCCGCATCATCGTTCCTTATCCTCCCGGAGGACCGCTTGACGTGACCGCCCGAGCTGTTGCAGAAGAAGCCCGCGCCGATCTCGGAAATATTATTGTTGAAAACAAGCCGGGTGCCGGCGGCAACATCGGTGTTGACTATGTCGCCAAACAGTCTCCGGACGGCAAGACCATTGTCATGGGCGCCCTGGCCACACACGCGGTGAACCCGAATCTCTTCAGTAAGCTTCCTTACGACCCGATTAAGGACTTCACTCCGATCACTCTGATCGCTCAGACTCCGAACGTTCTTGTCATTACACCCAAGTTCTCTAAAGAAACCGGTATCAAGAACGTCAAAGACCTGATCGCTTACGCTAAAAAGAACCCGGACAAACTCAATTACGCCTCTGGCGGCAACGGCTCAGCCGGCCACATGTCGGGCGAACTGCTGAAAGCCGATTCCGGCATCAAGCTCGTCCATATTCCGTTCAAGGGCGCAGCCGCTGCGAGAATGAGTGTTCTCGCCGGTGATACCGACCTCATTTTTGACAATCTTGCCTCCGCTTCCGCGGACATCAAAGCCGGCAAACTCATTCCGCTTGCCGTCACAACAAGCTTCAGAGCGCCTGCCCTGCCGGATGTTCCGACAATGGCTGAAGCCGGAGTTCCCAGATTTGATATCTCCACTTGGTACGCTTTCTTCGCTCCCGCAGGTCTGAACCAGAAAGAGCTCGATAAGCTGAACAAAGCATTTGTCAAAGCTATCAAGTCTCAGTCCATGGCCAAGCGCTTTGAAACCATGGGCGCACAGGAAAAAGCCGGAACACCGGCCGAACTTGGCAGCTTTGTCAAAGAAGAAATGGCTAAGTATAAGAAGATCGTTGCGGCAAGCGGCGCTAAAATCGACTAACCATTTTTATCTTTAACCTCAGAAGGCTGTTTTGCAGCCTTCTTCTTTATTTTGCAGCCATGATTAAAGACCAAAGAGATTTTTGGGCCGGCCTTTTATTTATGGGTTTCGGCGCATTCTTCTGTTTATATTCCATCACGCATTACGAACTCGGATCCGCCTCTCGAATGGGGCCGGGATATTTTCCGATGCTCCTCGGCGGATTTCTGTTCCTCCTTGGTCTCTTAATCACGCTGAAATCGCTTCTTTTCAAAAGCGAAGAAGATGACGGCGGAAAGTTCGGCCGATTTGACTGGTACAGTTTTATCGTCATTCTCGGCTCCGTCGCTATTTTTGCGGTACTGCTGCGGCCGGCCGGACTGATTCCGGCGACCGCGATCATGGTATTTCTGTCCTCCTTCGGCAATCTGCCTTTCCGCTGGAAGCCGACGCTGATTCTCTGCGTATTTCTCAGCGCGCTTGTCTGGCTTATTTTCGTTTTCGGGCTCAACCTTATGGTACCGATTTGGCCCGCCTTCCTGGTTCAATAATTCGAGAGGTCTGAGATGGATTTAATTAATAATCTTGCGATCGGCTTCACAACCGCCCTCTCACTGCACAATCTTCTTTACTGTTTCATCGGCGTCACGCTCGGTACGCTGATCGGGGTTCTGCCGGGTCTTGGTCCCGTCGCAACTCTCGCGATGCTGCTCCCGATCACCTACTCTCTCGATCCGACTTCCGCGCTGATTATGCTCGCGGGCATTTATTACGGTTCTCAGTACGGCGGTTCCACAACAGCTATTCTCGTCAACCTCCCAGGAGAATCTGCTTCTGTCGTGACCTGTCTTGACGGGTATCAGATGGCGCGTCAAGGCAAGGCCGGCACCGCCCTCGGGCTCTCGGCCATCGGATCATTTATCGCAGGCTGCTTTGCTACGGTTCTCGTTGCCGCATTCGCTCCCCCGCTGATCGAACTTGCCTTTAAATTCGGCCCTGCGGAATACTTCAGTCTGATGGTGCTCGGCCTTGTCGGAGCGGTTGTTCTTGCCAACGGCTCGGTTCTCAAGGCGTTTGCCATGATCATCCTCGGTCTGCTGCTCGGCATTATCGGCGCTGACGTCAACTCCGGCGCGTTCCGCTTTGACTTTGGCGTGCCCGAGCTTCAGGACGGCATCGACTTCGTCGCAATCTCCATGGGTCTCTTCGGATTCACCGAAATTATCGTGAACCTTTCCAAAGGTGAAACCCGAGAATCTTTAACAGAGAAAGTGGGCTCTATTTGGCCTTCGTTTAAGGAGCTGATGGCAGCTGCGCCCGCCATTACACGCGGAACCCTGCTCGGTTCTTTCCTCGGCATCCTTCCCGGCGGGGGCGCTCTGCTTGCGTCTTTCGCGTCTTACACACTGGAAAAGAAAGTCGCAGGCGAGAACGCGAAACCGCCTTTCGGCCATGGCAACATTGCCGGCGTCGCGGGCCCCGAATCCGCGAACAACGCCGGAGCGCAGACCAGCTTTATTCCGATGCTGACGCTGGGCATTCCCTGCAACGCCACAATGGCGCTGATGATCGGCGCCCTGATGATTCACAACATCACACCGGGCCCGCAGGTGATGAGCTCCAACCCCTCCCTCTTCTGGGGGCTGGTTGTCTCCATGTGGATTGGCAACCTGATGCTTGTCATTTTGAATCTTCCGCTGATCGGCATCTGGGTGCAGCTGCTCAGAATTCCTTACAGTCTGCTCTACCCGATGATTCTGACTTTCTGCTGCATCGGCGTGTACTCCATCAATAACAATCCGTTTGACGTTTACATCACGATTGTCTGCGGCGCCCTCGGCTACCTCTTCTACAAACTGAAATGCGAACCGGCGCCTCTGATCTTAGGCTTCATCCTCGGACCCATGATGGAAGAAAACCTTCGCCGAGCCATGCTGCTCTCCCGCGGTGACCCGACGACCTTCCTGACACGTCCGATCTCACTTGTGCTTCTGATGTTCGCGCTCTTCCTGCTTCTTCTGATTCTGCTTCCGAGCATTAAGAAGACCAGAGAAACCGCATTCCAGGAAGATTAAGGCGATTCAGTCTTTAAAACGGTAAAATAAAAAGTCTGAATCTATTCAAACCGATTGAAAACAATGAGCGATACTACAGAAAAGACGGCATCCAGCCACATTACAAATTTTCTTCGCAATATCATTAACGAAGATCTGGAACAGGGGACAAATGAACCCCGTCACTGGAGGGGCGCTCCCGGCACCTACACCGAGCAAATGGAAGGACCGGTTGACGAAGCCAAAGTTCGTCTGCGTTTCCCGCCGGAACCCAACGGTTATCTTCACATCGGTCACGCCAAAAGTATTTGCATTAACTTCGGTTTAGCCAAAGACTATCAGGGCCGCTGCCACATGCGCTTTGACGATACGAACCCCGTCAAAGAAGATCAGGAGTATGTCGACTCCATCTTAGGCTCTGTCAATTGGCTCGGCTTTGATTGGAAAGACGATAAAGAAATCAACTACTACTTCGCGAGCGATTACTTTGATTACATGTATGAGATCGCGGAGCATTTAATCAAGATCGGCTGCGCTTATGTTGACGAACAGAGCGCAGACGAAATTCGTGAAAACCGCGGCACGCTCAAGTCTCCCGGTGTCAACTCTCCGTACCGCGACCGTTCTCCGGAAGAAAATCTTCGCATTTTCCGCGAGATGAGAGAAGGCAAACATCCTGAAGGCAGCATGGTTGTCCGCAGCAAGATCGATATGGCTTCCCGCAATATCAATCTGCGTGACCCGGCGATCTATCGTATTCGTTTTGCCGAACACCACCGCACAGGCAATAAGTGGTGCATCTATCCGATGTATACCTTCGCGCATCCGCTCGAAGACGTTCTGGAAAATATTACGCACTCGATCTGCACGCTGGAATTCGAAGATCAGCGTGCTTTCTACAATTGGGCTACCGAACGCTCAGTTCCAATCACCCGAGCTCCGCTTTTTGAAAAAGCCGCCGCTTATATCGGTGAGCTTGCTGGCAAAGACTTTGAAGCGCAGAAGCCCTTTATGGAAGCCGCGGTTAAATTCAAGTGGAAACTCGGACAGACCGCTGATGAAAGAAAGGTCTTTGAAATTCTGACGGCGATCAAAGAAGACCCGGCGAAACTCAGCGCGGAAACCGCTAAAACAGTTCTTGATGCGGTCAGCGCAAACCCGGCCGTCTTCACTCCGCTGCTTCAGGATGTTCTGAGTCAGACGGTCAAAGCTAACTACTTCCTGCTTCCGCATCAGTACGAATTCAATCGCCTGAACTTAACTTATGTGGTCATGAGCAAGCGCAAACTGATCGCGCTCGTCAAAGAAGGTCTGGTCGACGGCTGGGATGACCCGCGCATGCCGACACTCGTCGGTCTTCGCCGCCGCGGCTACTCACCTGAGGCGATCCGACTCTTCTGTGAAAGAATCGGAGTTTCTAAACAGACCGGTGCATGGATTGACCACTCTGTGCTGGAAGGTGCCCTCAGAGAAGTTCTTGACGCTCAGGCCGACAGAAGAATTGCCGTGCAAGACCCGATCAAACTGGTCATCGACAACTATCCGGAAGATCAGACCGAAGAGGTTGAAACGCCGAATCATCCGCAGCATCCTGAAAGAGGCTCGCGCAGCCTGATGTTCTCTAAGGAACTTTGGATTGAGCGCTCCGACTTCTCGGAAAATCCTCCGAAAGGCTATCGCCGTCTTACTCTGGCAACTGCAGAGAAGCCCGCAATACCGGTCCGTCTGCGTCATGCCTACGTGGTTGAAGCCACCTCTGTGGAAAAAGATGCGGACGGCAAAGTCGTCACAGTCCACGCCAAGTACTATCCGGAAACCCGCAGCGGTTCGGCCGGCGCCAACAACGTCAAGACGAAGGCTGCAATCCATTGGCTCTCCTGTAAGGAGGCGCTGCCTGCCGAGATCAGACTGTACGACCGCTTATTCAGCGTTCCGAAACCTGACAGCGGAGAGGAAGATTTCCGCACACTCATCAATAAGGACAGCAAGACAGTCTGCAAATCCTACGTTGAACCCTCTCTGAAGCTTGCCAAACCAGAAGATCGCTTCCAGTTTGAGCGCAACGGCTACTATGTCGCCGATCAGAAGGACTTCTCCGCAGATAATCTTGTATTCAACCTTGCCGTTGCCCTTAAGGACAGCTTCGGCAAATAGTCGGTTTACTGCGGTGCGGGATGCGCCGCAGTAAATTCCGCAGTCCTCAGTCACTAAAGCCCGCAACAAGCGGGCTTTGGTGTTTTTAGGAGAGTTTGCGGATTAATTCCAAAAGCAGTTTCGGCGCGATATTGAGCGAATAATCCAGCTCAAGTCTTTCAGTCATCTGATGCGCGTCCCTGCCCGCGGGGCCCATATTCGCGACCGGAATCTCTTCACTGAAATCAATGTCGGTCGGAAGATGGAATACTCTGCCCCAGCCGGCCATGTTTGGCGCCGCTCTCAAGGCCTGTTCGTTCAACGTTTTAAAGCCGAGGAACGAGAGATCGGAAATTCCTCCGAATACCTCATGCATGCGCACCGCACCGTCGGAACTCATCTCTTTGGCCTGCGCCACCACTTCTTCCATCCGGCTTCTGAGCTCGCGCTCTTCTTCCGAGGCGCTGCGGTTGACTCTGGCGGGATAGTACGGAGGCAGAAGTCCCACAATGATCGCGGGACGAGGCGGATTCGCTTTGCTGATCAGCCATTCGCATTCTTTGATCGCCGCTTCCCGGGCATCGATGTCTGAAGGAACACTCTTCCAGAAACCGGCCAGTTCCTCCTCAAAACGCTCTTTGCATTTGGCTGCCGCCATTTTTCTCAAAAGCTTGTACTGAAGAATATTCACCTGCGGGCAATCCGGATAATCCGCGCCTTTTGTGAGGGCAAAGAGGCGCGCTTCTTCGATTCTTCTTCTGGTCTTTGCGGTTCCGCTCGCCGCTGTCAGGCATGCCCAGCGCATAATGTCTTCGACATCTTTTCGGGCGGTTAAAACGTTGAAGTACGCCACTGCCGCTTCGGGCAGCGTGACCGAATAGCTTTCGCGTCTGACCTGCATATACAGACAGGTCGGCGGAGCAAGCAAATCAAGCCCCTCACCTTCAAAGAGTTTGATATCCGTCTCCGCTTCGGTAACGATTTCACTCAGCATGAGAGCGGCATTCAAGCCTTCGAAATAATTGCCGACATGTGCGGGTTTCCCGAGTGCATAGAAAAACGGCATGAGTTTTCCGGTAGTCCCCAAATAATATGGACGAACCGCTTCGGTCATTTCCGTCTCGGAAGTCCAGAAACACGGTTCTCCGGTCAGCGCAGCAACACACTTTAAATGTTCGCTGCGGCATAAATCACTGAAAGCTCTCAGACTTCCGATCATGCCCGCGCTGTTGGCTTCCTCATCCGGAACCGCCCAAAAGAGAATGTTGACTGCGAGATCTCGGTCTCTGATCCATTGCTCCATTGAGGCAAGAAAAAGAGCAAGTCCCGCCTTCATATCCATCGTTCCGCGTCCGAAGAGCCAGTTGCCGCTTTCCAGATCTTTCTTCGCTTCCTGAGAAATCGCGAAGCCTTTCAGAGATTCTGTGTAAGCGTCGGGATTAAAAGCCTGCTCGCGAAGTTCGCCGCAGACCGCTGTATCCACAACATCAAAATGGCCGGTCAGAATAATCGTCTTGTCGGTTGCCCGCGAAGCCCTCAAAAGGGCAATCACCGCATTTCGTCCCAGCGCGTCTCCCTCACAGGGAACCAATCTGACCGAGAGGCGGCCTTCGGATTCCGGGATGAGACGATTAAGAAAATCGGCAATATATTGAGCGCAGCGGTTCTCCTGTTCGGCTCGACCGGAAACAGAAGCAATTGCGCAAAGCTGCTTTAGAATTTCGAGAATGCGCGCGGAATCGGGCGTTTTCATTTTCTATATATTCACAGTAAAAACAGATAGTGCGAATCTATGATTATCCCGCTTTCTGCGTTCTCTTCACAGAACTTCGCCCATGATTTATTAACCCGCTTACTTTAATTTTTTCCTGAGCAGGACTGCGATGACAAACCAGAAGAAAATCGTTAAAAATAAAAACGCCGGAAAGAGCCACAGCATTGCAGTAGAAGCGTTCATCGCTGGTTCATATCGAATCTGCTCACCATAGCGCTCGCTTAGAAACGTAAGAATCTGCTCTTTTGATTCCCCTGCCGCTAACTTTTTATAGATAAGCCCTTTCAGCTCAGCCGCGATAGGCGCTTCCGACTCATAAAGAGACTGAGTCATTGAGGAGGGACATCTCAGCTCTTTGGATATCTCTATCGCCTGAGTGCGGATATCAGCACTTGAGACCGCCGCTAACGACAGGGATGCGAAACACAAAGCCAAACAGCATGTCAGGACATAGATAATTTTTTTCATGAGAGATCCTTTTCTCTTCTAAACGTCCGAGCAAAGAAAAGACCGAATATCATCAAGAGTCCGCCAAGCCAAAGCCATATCATCATCGGTTTAATATTCAGACGCATCAGATACTCTTCCGCGGAAAGCTGATTGCCCATTGAAACGTACAAATCACGGAACAGGCCATGACTGATGCCGGCATGCGTCATCTGCATCCCGTTGCTCTTAAACGTCTGACGCTGCGGGCGAAGCTCGGTAATTTCTTTTTCATTCTTATCAAGCACAATGATGCGACCCTCGTCCGCATAAAAAGACTTGCTGTCAACTTTATCCGTTCTGTCGTAGACAAAGATAACGTCGCCAAGCGGTCTTCCGTAGCCCGGCCCCATTCGGACCAGCGCCTCCTGCTGAAACTGCGTATCGCCGATCACACCGACCATTGATACCGCGATGCCCAAATGAGCGAGAAACGCAAACCAATTTTGTCCGGCGCGTTTTGTCAGCGCCTCTGTGATAAGGCTCAGAAACAGCATTGCACAGGAAAAGACCGCGAAGGCCGTCATAATCGGATCCTTCGGATGCAGGAAAAAAGCGATCGCAACCGATGAGGCAGCGCTTACCGCAATAACCGCGGCGGCAGAGGCTGCTCTTTGTCTAAACAGCGTAAAGCCGCTGATCAGCAAAGCCGCGGCAATCGTCAGCGGCGCGAAGATAGAATTAAAGTACGGAGCCCCGACAGACAGACTTCCGAGTCCGAACCCCTGATAAATAAGCGGGAACACGGTTCCGAATAAAACCACTGCCGCAGCCGCGCTAAGAATCATGACAGCCACGGATACGGCGGCATCATAAGCATTGATTTCTGAAGTATCGCCTTTAAAAAAGACCGCGTTTCTGGCAAAAAGAATCAGCGCAGGCAGTGCCATGAGCACCGTTATTGCAATCAGGAAGAGCCCCTTATTCGGATCGGAAGCGAAGGCGTGAACCGACTGGATCACGCCTGAGCGCACAATAAAGGTGCCGATGAGTGAAACGGTAAAAGCGGCAATCGGGATAAAAAGCACGCTCTTGCAGAGTTTGTGGCGTTTACGGGCAAGCAAAAGCGCATGAAGCTGAGCACTTGCAAGCAGCCACGGGATAAATGAGGAGTTCTCAACCGGATCCCAGAACCACCAGCCGCCCCAGCCGAGCTCGTTATAAGCCCACCAGGAACCGAGAACATTGCCCGCCGTCAAGAAGCCCCAGGCTATGCTCGAAATTTTAGTCAGTGAATTCAGAGAAGTCGGAGTCAGCTGCCTGCGAAGAAGACAGCCGATTGAGAAAGCAAACGAGAGAGAAATCCCTGCGTAACCCAAAAATAAAAGCGGCGGATGAAAAATCATTCCGATGTCCTGAAGAATCGGATTCAGATCCTTGCCTTCGGCAGGTACCATCGGGAGCTGACGCGCAAACGGATTCGAAGTAAAAACGAGAAAAAGAGACAGCAGACCGATAATCAGCAGCGCTGAAGCGACGGCTGGCGCTTTCACTTCTTCGGATTCGTTCGTCAGAAGCGCAAACAAGGTTGTCCAGCAGGAAATCAGCCAAATCCAGAGCAGCATGGAACCTTCGTGGCTGCTCCAAACCGCCGCGATTTTATAAAAAGTCTCCAAGTACGAATTTGAGTTCTCTGAAACATAAGTGACGGAGAAGTCATTGGTCAGGAAAGCGTATGCGAGTGAAAAGAGCGAAAGCGTCAGACCGGAAAACACCGTCAGAACCGCAGGACGCCAGAGCCCTGTGAATGCAGGAGGCTTCCTCAGAACGCCGTAGAGTATTGTCCATGGAAAAACGAAAGCGATCACTGCCGCAAGGATTAAAAGAAAATGTCCGAACTCAGGTAACACGTGATTCTCCTCTTTGTCGCTTTCACCGATATCCAAACGGTCTGTTATTGTTGCTCCGACTTCTGAAGCTTTGTCTGTGCGCTTCTAACCGCATTTGCGACCGCCTCTCGATTGATCCCGGCTGAACCGGATTTCAGCACTTTCTGCCACTCTTCAACAGCGACCCTGTACTCTCCTCTTCGATAAGCGTCTTCTGCAACGAGCATCGTGCTTTCAGCTTCCGCGGGTTTTAACGCCCGGGCCGCATCAATGCTCTCCCGAACATCGTCCGTGATTTTTCTTCCGTTTGCGTAATAAAGCGCTCTTGCCTTTAGGCCGTACAGATCAGCTCTTTGCGGATATTGGGCAATCGCCTGCTCAAATACCTGTGCCGAATCACTAAAGCGTCCGCCCTGAAGCAGCAGTCTTCCAAGTTCGATTTTCTTATCCGCACTGTCCGGAAACCGCAGCACTTCTCTTCTTGCTTCGGTGATTTTTGCCGCAAGCCGAGGATCGATATGCGTCTCAACCTTAGCGTCCTGCCAATCACTGAAGCGGCCGAGTCCCGCATACAGGGCAGATGCGGCAATAAGGATTACGCCCGTCAAAAGAAGTATCGAAAAGGAAATCCGCCCCGCGTTCTGCTTCTTAAAGCAATAGATAAACACTGCCGCTGTAAAGACAGATGCCGCAGCCATGAGCAGAGTTAGCGTAAACAAGCGAATTCTCCTTAGATTAACTTCTTTTTGGATATTTTCGTGATCCGACTCTAAGTTTACCGATTGTTTATTCCGGCTGATTTTCTTTTTAGCCGACCTGCGATAAATATCTAATCTCAGGCAATCAGCTTCCTTTGCCTAAATCGGGGTTTGTACCAATCCGTTTTTGAGGCTGAGAGTAATATTCAGAATTAAGAACACGGTAGTTCCGTTTAATTAGTCATTGAGATACAGGAGGCCATATGGGCATTTTCAATACAATCATGGAAAAACTCGGTTTAGTGAAAGATAAGGCAGTTGAAGCTGTTGCCGGCACTGAAGCCGCAGCCGCGGAAGCCCCAGCCGCAGCTGAACCCGCTGCGCCCGAGGTCTCTGCTTCTGAAGCTCCCCAGACCGTTGACGTCATTGCAGTATGCGAAGAGATTGCAAGCAAGAACGGGGCAAATCTGAACTGGAAAACTTCTATCGTTGACTTGATGAAGCTTCTCGGTATTGATTCCTCTCTAGCTAATCGCAAAACATTGGCTGAAGAGCTCGGATGCCCGAAAGATCTCATCGGCGGAGACTATGCTCAAATGAATGTTTGGCTTCACAAAGCCGTGATGCAGAAGCTTGCTGAGAACGGCGGCAAAGTACCGGCCGATCTAACCAAGTAAACTGATTTAACCACCAAAGCGCCGCTTTTCGCGGCGTTTTTTTATGGCATTTTTGTACTCCTTGAAATCTCCGTTTTGTGTACATCGGTCGATTGCGGTAAAGTGCTGTGTGGAGGTTATATTCAATGTTTGCGTACCCAATTCTTATTGCTTTTCTTGTCGGTTCAGGAGCTTTAATCGGCTGGATCGGATTCAGTTACTGGTGGGGCATTATCCCTGTGCTCATCGGCGGCTTCTGCGGCAGCTACTTCAGCAAGTTCGGAAGACTTCTTCTGACCCCTGATCTTTCCGCATATCAGCGTGAAAAAATTCTGCAGACAACACGCATCCTCACGATCATGTGGATCATTCTGTCTGTGATTTTCTTTGTACTTGGCTACGGTCTGACTAAAGTCACCTACTAACGAAAAAATATCAAGGTAAGCATGAAAATTCTTTCTTTAGAGGCAGTTCCCTCAGATTTTTCGGGATCTCCTTTTCATGTTGATTTCACGGTTGAGGAAAATTACTTCGCCGAAAAGAGCGCGGATGCGGAATCCGCGGCACGCGCCCTGAGGCTCGCCCTATTCGGACGCTCCGATCAAGACGGCGGCACTGAATTTAAGTCAGTGCGGGCTGAGCTCGAATCCTCAGAGGGAATTTTCGATGCTGAATGGAACGGCTCGGAAGCCGTTTTGACAAAAAAAGACGACTCTTCAGCCAAATGGAAAATTTCACAGCTGACCAGCCTCTCTTCAGAAGAATTTTTCAGCGCAATTTTCTTAGACGCGAAACACTGGAACCATAAACTTTCTGCCAGTGACGGCATTTTTGCTTTTGGATCATGCCTGAGCGCGCCAAACACTGACACTCAGCGACTACAGCTCGCGGCAGAAGGCATCGTGAAACAAAAAGAAGCGATGCTTCAGGCTTCCGAGAAAGTCATCGCCTCCATTCCCGCGGTTTCTCAGGAGGAAGAGCAAAACCTCAGCCAGATGCTCGTGCGAACGGAACAGGAACTTGCCGCGCTTCAGCGCGACGTTCAAAAAAATCAGTCCCAAATTGAATGGGTTGGAAAAATTGCTCTACTCAAGGAGGAAATCTCTAAGCTCTCCAAACAGAAGGCCGTCGTTGATGCGGACATCGCCCGATTCCGCGTCAAGCAAACCGTCCTCGAGAAGGCCAGGAAAGCGGACAAGCTCCAGCCCGAATACGACGTTATCGTTCAGCAGAGGGAGCATGAAAAAGAAATCCAGAAAGATCTATCCGACCTGAAGAAAACTACGCCGTTTCTGTCGGAAAAAGTTCGTTCGGCCGCCTCAGCACTGAACGAAGCGGATAAGAACTACCAGCTCACGCTAAAAGAATTCCATGAAAAGCGCACGATTGTCGAAAGAGTGCGTACGCTTGATGAGGATATTTCTTCTTTTTCAATTGAACAGAAGAACACCAAAGACAGTTTGGTTCGCGAACAAACCGCACTGCGTCTGATTCAGGAAAACGTTAACCGACTGAAAGCTTTGCTTTCTCAAGCCAATATGCGCGAGCAGCTGCTTGCTAAAAAGATGAATGAACAGAGCAGCGACTCGCTGCTTGTCTCCGAGCTCGACGAATATGAAAGAGAGCTCCTGATCATCGAGGATGAAAACAGCAATATTGAAAAATTTCAGGAAGATCAGCGCAAACTTCAGAAAACAATCGAACTCAACCGCTCTCAGCTGACCGCAACACAAGCCGCACTGTCTCAGCAAAAAGCGAAAGAACTTTCGCTGCAGAGCGAACTCACGACAAAAAAGCGAATTCTCATTAAAACGGTCGGACATGACTCCCCCGAATCGCTTCATGTCCTACTCGCCGAGCGTGAAGCGCATCTTGCCAAGGTCAATGAAATGGTCGAACGAATTTCTCTTCTGGCCATGGATCACGAAGAACAAGTTAAGGAGAAAGAGCTGCTCGAGGGAACCAAGCATGCCCTTCGCATCTCGTCGCTCTCACTGTCCGCGGCAATCCAGACATTGCGGGATAAGCAGGCTCTGGTTGAAGCAACCTCCTCAGCCCATGCGTTCTATCTTCAGGTCCTCTCTTATGAAAAGGCCAGAAGCGAGCTCATGAACGGAAAACCATGTCCGCTTTGCGGCGCGATTCATCATCCTTATGCCTCCGGTCTTCATTTCGACACCAACACCGCTGAGAAACTTGAAAAAGCAAAAGCTGAAGCGGCTGCCGCAAAACAAACCAAAGAATCTTTAGAGGCAGATCACCTCGCTTTGCAGCAGAGCTTAAACGAGCACGAAACCAGGCTCAGCGATCTGACGAAAAAACTCGAAAGCGAAAAAGATTTTATTTTGAGCGAAACCGCTGAGCTCGGACTGACCGGATTAAGAGAGAAAAAGCCCATCGTATGGGGACCGCTCATTCGCCAGAAGCAGACAGCACTTGTCAATCGGCGCGATGATCTCAAAACCCGGTTAGAAAAAATTGACGCAGGTTTAGAGCAGATAGCCGCTTTAGAAGAAGCGCTTTCCGAAACGTCAGAAGAACTTCGCAAACTTCGTCAAAGCTGCGACTCTTTGGAACTGACCATTAAAAATGATTCGGATTCACTCCAGCAGCTCTACAAAAAAGAAAAAGAATCCGAGCTTGCCCGCGTCAACACAACCCGACTTTTAGAGCGCACCTTTGCCCGCTACGGCCTTAAAGCCTCGACGCCGGCCATGCAGAAGCAGAACTTCCCGACATTGGTGAAACGGCGCGAACAGTGGCTTGCGTGGAGTAGCGAGCATGAAGAGCTCTCTGCGGCTATCGCTAAAGATGCGGAGCAGCTTCGCAGTGAGAACGAGCTTTATACCGTCCAGAAAAAGACTGTGGGAGACATCGAAACGAACCTCGAAGCAATTGCAGAGAAACTCAAAAAACTGCAGAAGGATCGTCACGAAGCCATCGCCAACCACAGCCCGGACGAATTTATCGGTGCGATAGAGTCCGAGTGCGAGAACGCGAAGCGGCTTAAAGACGAGGCTCAGACCGTCTACGAAGCCAGACAGAACGCCTTAAATGAAAACCTGGAAAAAATTGATTCACTTGAAGGTGAGCGAAACGAGATTCAGCTGAAGGTGGCTGAGCTTTCCGCTAACTTTGTGCTGAACCTGAACAAATACGGTTTCCCGAACGAAGTCACTTTCCTCTCTTCCGTGATTTCGTCTACACAGCTCAGCGAACTTGAACGTCAGAGCACTGAACTCAGCGAAAGGCTTAAAACTTACGAGACGCAGCTCGATCAAAAGAAAGAAGAGCTTGCGGGACTTGAAAAACTTGAACTGACGCATCTCACACGATCTCAGCTCGATGAAATTCTGAATCAGAAGAGCGATCAGTTCCACGTCGTAAGCGGGCAAGCCGCAGTTCTGCGGGAGAAAGTCGCCAGCAATCTTAACAACAGAAACAGAAGAAGACGCGAAGAAAAAGAATCTACTTCCCTTAGTGAACAAATTCAGGGCTGGAAGTCTCTGATCGGTACGTCCGAGCATCCTGAAAACCCGGTTGAACTGGCCCGCAAACTACTGGTTCAGTTCGCTAACGAGTATCTCGGACTCTTAGAGGCCGGCTTTAAGCTTCGTTTCCAAGGCAGCAGTCTGCTCGTCAAAACCAGTTCCACTTTAAACGGTCCGACGATTTCTCCGATTTCCGCACTTTCTGAACAAGAACGATCAAGGCTTGCCATGGCACTTCAGCTTGCCCGCACGCAGCTCATTGCTCCGCAGGCCATAACGGAAGGATTTGTTCTGGTGAAATCATCTTCTGAAAATAAGAGCGCTTACCGAGATATTGCGGATAAGCTTTCCGCAAACAACATTCGTCTTCTCGTCAGTTAAACAGCGTCCGGCCGCCGAAGTTCAATTCGGCGACCGCTTTGACAGACTAGGATTCCGCTCTCTTTTCCCGCTCAAGCAGGAGAGAGCCCGCTGTGACTTCTTCGATTTTTTTGCAAAAATCATCAGCGCGGTCTCTCGGCACTTCTAAAGAGAACTCCGCATCCATCGCGAATTCTTTACTGAGGACACGCCCCTCGAAGTCTTCAAGGAGTCTTAGAAACTGGTTGATAAATCGGTGTTCAATACTGAGCGTGATTACTTCTACCGGCACTTTTTTACGAATCGGGAGCGTTTCAAGCGCCATCTTGACGCTTGACTGATAGGCTTTAACCAAGCCGCCCGTTCCTAAAAGGATGCCGCCGAAATAACGTGTCACAACCACCGTAAGTTCTCCGATTCCGCTGTGCGTCACGATGGTCAGCATCGGACGCCCTGCGGTTCCGTGCGGTTCTCCGTCGTCGCTTGCGCCGACACGATCGGAGGAACCGGCTGCGCCAGCGCAATAGGCCCAGCAGTTATGGCGGGCGTCCGCGAATTCCGTTTTAATTTTTTCGATAAAAGCTTTGGCTGATTCCACACTGTCAGTACGGCCGACTGAAGTTATGAAACGGCTGCGCTTGATAGTCTGCTCAACCCGAAAAACCTCGCCGTCGGCGAGGTTCGGAACGTTATAACTTTCATCAGCCATTGATTCTCTCTGTTACTTGTGAAGCTTGCCCACAATTTTAAAGAGAATTTCATTCTCCATGACCAGAGAGTCGTCCTTAGCAAAAAAGATTATGCCCACATCCGGAGAAACGGCTTGAGAAATAATTTCTCCGCTCAGCGGATCAATGATATTGGCGAGCGGCTGGCCCTTCTCCACGGAAGTGAATGAACTGACGAGCGGCACAAACAATCCGGAAGCCTGAGACTTGACGGTCAGCAGTTCTTCCTCTAAGAGTACGGTTGATTCATAACCGCCGTAAACGTTGTCCGTAATCACATTCATTCGCGCAAGGAAGCGGCAGACCGCTGATACCGCAAGCTCTGCACCCTGTGGATCGATCCGATCCGTTGAGCGGCTGTAAAGAGAAAACGCCTTTGTGTCCCAAACCTGCCAGTTAAAATTCAGCGTTGTGGTATCAAACGGTATCGGTTTGCGCAGCACCGCAAACGGAAGACCGAAGAGCTGAGCCAGACCGATATCCTGATAGTCTGTGCGCATCATGCGAACATGCGGAACAAAGTCCCCCGGCAAATAAAAGGATGAAAGCTGCACACCGTACTTGTATCCCTGGATCTTATTAAAAAGGCCCGCGGCGATACGCTGTGTCGTCTCACCCTTGTCATAACCGGGGAACATCCGATTAATATCGGAGTTGTCCATCGCCCAGAATCGCTTGCGGACATTTAAAGAGTAAGGATTACCACAGGGAACAACCGTGAGACCGTGTTTTCGGCAGATCCTGCCTTCTTCCTCCAGCTTTCTGAATCTCTTAACCAGACAGCCGGCAATATAGAGCTGCTGGATTTCATTGCCGCGAAGGCTGCCGACGATACAAAGCGTCTTTTCTGTTCCTCCGAAATGGAAGGCCTTAATTTCGAAGTCCTCCCGATAGGCTGACTCCATTCGATAAAGAAGTTCTTCTCTCATCGCGACGCCTCCTGAAGAATTCTTGCGATAAGCGAGCCCTCATTAACGATCGGATACTCACGCAAAGTAAACAGCAGCCCGTCAACTTCGGAGACGCATTTTTGACGAACTTCTCCTGTCAGCGGATCCACAATTGTTCCGAATTCTTCGCCTCTTTTCACATTGTCACTGTGTCGGACACTCGGAATAAACACACCCGGGACAGAAGCGTTAACAAAACTGACCGCACGGTCCAAGGAAATAATCGGAGCGCTTACGGGGCGCACCGGACCAGTCCACATGCCCTCGTTTTTCATCAGATTCAGTATGCCGTTTGTGAGCCGTTGGCAGTAATCGACTGTAATGCGCATACCGACGCCTGCCTCTACTACCAGAGTCTTCACTCCGATCGAATTCAGACTGTGGGCCAGTGTCGACTCCAAAACGGTTGAGGCCTGATGTACCCACACAAAATCCACGTCGAGCATTTTGGCGTAACGAACCAGTGAGTCAGCCGTCGTGATATTGACTCTGACCTGAGGAATTTCTCGGAGAAAGATATTGCTTGCATGTATATCGATCGCAAAATCCGCACCGGCAAATTCATCCATCAAACGACTCGCGACCCACTCGGTCGGCGCTCCGTCAGCGCTTCCCGGGAAGATTCGGTTCATATCCAGATCGAACCCGGGGAAGCCCCGTTGAATCGTATCAATACCCATCGGATTGAGCGCAGGATAAATATCGACAATCCCATTAAGGTGCTGAGGATTTTCCTTCAGAATTCTATTGAGAAAGTAGCAGACGCACTGGCCTTCAAGCTCGTCGCCGTGGGTGCCCGAGACTATGCAGAGTCTTTTGAGTTTTTTAGTTCCCGCAGCGGCCGGCTCATGTCGGTTTTTACGAATCACCAAAGACTCACCCACGGGGAGTTTGACCGTCACAACGTTTTCAATCATTTCAGATCTCTGTCAACGCGCACTTTGAGAACATGCTTTGATGAGCGCCTCCGTGGAAAATTCCTCTTTCAAGCGCACAGCAGCTAAAGTCCAATCCATGAGAGATTTTCATATATTCATTGCCGCAGACTCGGTTGTGTGTTGGGTCAATCGGAATCCAGCACTCTCCGTCGAAATATTCAGCCCACGCATGTGTCGCGCCCTCACCCTTGAGAAGGCCGGCCACATATCGGCAGACAATCCCGTCAGCGCGTAAGAGCGAAAGCATGACATGCGTAAAATCCTGACAGACACCGGCGCCGATTTCCCAGCAGGCCGCCGCATTCGTCTCGGTGGTTGTCACACCCTTTTCGTAGCGAAGATCGCGTGAAAGAAGATCCATCCAGTGGTAGGCCTTTTCTGTCGGAGTCCCCGAAATCTGATTCGTCAGATAATAGTCTTCCAAGCCGCCGCTCAGACGGGTCAGCGCTGTCGGGTACCGATAATACGGATAGGCGCCTTCGCGGCTTCGAAGCTGCGGATTCAGCTGCACTTCTCCGGTTGAGCAGAAGGAGAACGTCGAATGTTTTTCCGCGATATAGCCGAGGGAAATATTATTTCCCTGGCTGTCGGTTCCGTTGGAGAGGCGCGCGTTTGGCTGGCAAGTCAGTGATGCTCGGGTAATTTCCTGAGTCACGTCGCTCACGGGGAGCGCACGAAGCACAAAAGTATGTTCGGTGACCGGCTCGGAAAAAAACAAATCCGCGCGCAGCATATAGAGGTATTTTTTCATTGTTTAGAGCAGAAGTGTTCTTATATTTTCTAAAGCAATTTCTCTTACTTCTTCATCATCGTCTGCCAACTGAGCGAAGTTGAGCAGGAGTCTGAATTTATTCGTATCGTAAAGAAGTTTCGCGCCGATAAGGCGTCTTTCCAGTTTGCCCAGCGTCACTCCGATGCTTTCCCAGCTTTCGCCAAGACGAATCTGCATATCCAAGCGCTCAAGGTAACGTCCTGCCTTGATCAGACAGCGCTCCTGTCCTGACGCGACGTATTCATCGATACTACCCCAGAACGCGAGCAGGTAATCCATAACCTGTCGTCCGACCAGCGCGTTTGCCCGATTTCTTCTTCCCTCTTCCATGCAGTTCATCGCGAGCTGAAGATAGGAAAGGCTCGGAGACGAAATGGTGTTGCGAAGCACCAATCCATTGTCGTAAGCGCGCGACAGATTGCTGTATAAAGAATCCGGATTCTGCGGCTCATACAGATAGCTGTCGATGAAGTCGAGGGAGTCTTTATAGATATTCGGGATATTCAGCGCAGCGCAGAACGGTTTGTATGCCTGTTCATCAATATCAAGCATCACGTCGCATAAGGCTTCGAAGCAGCGAATTGTGCGGTATACACGTTCAGCATACCGGCCTAACCAGAAGAGGTTATCGCTTTGTTCTATCGAGATAAAACCCATGTGTCTTTAAAGCCTCCGCCTTGTGAAGAGTTGACGACAAAAGAATCCGCGACGCGGGAGAAGCGTGTCAAACCGCTGTGCCAAACTTTTGTTCCGTTTGCCGAAGTGATGACAAAGGCTCTCAAATCAGCCTTTCTGTCCTTCACTTCAGCGCCTTCCAATACCGGAAGGTCAATAAAATCGATAACTTCCTGCAGAATGAAGCGTCGAGATTCCGTCTGCAGACGCACTTTCCAGTCTTCAAGCTCTTCAGCAGAAAGATCTTTTCCAAAGAGCACTCCGTAGCCGCCCGCTTCTGCCACATCTTTAATAACCAGCTTTTCGAGGTTCTCGAGGCCGTACTTGCGGTCTTCCTCGTAGAAAGGCAGATAAGTCGGAGCGTTTTTGAGAATCGGCTTTTCGTGAAGATAGTATTCAATCATCTTCGGCACGAAGTAATAGATGCCTTTATCGTCCGCGACTCCGTTGCCGGGCGCGTTAATGATCGCGACATTGCCGGCGCGATAAGCATTCATAATTCCTGGCACGCCGATGAGTGAGTCCGCTCGGAAAGTCAGCGGATCAAGGAAATCATCGGAGATGCGGCGGTAAACCGCGCCGACCTGCTGCACGCCGTAACGTCCCTTGAAATAGAGCTTATTGTCCTGAACGAACAAATCATTGTGCATGACAAGGGGATAACCGGTGACTTCAGCAAGATAGCTGTGTTCAAAGAAAGCGGCGTTATAGCGTCCGGGCGTCATAATGACACACTTTCCGCCGGGATTGACGCTTTCCATTGCTTCACGAAGCAGGAGTCCGTAATTGCTGTTGCTCGAAACCGCATTGTTTTTAAAGGTTTCGGGAGAAGCCATGCGTGAAAGTCTTCTAGCGATCAACGGATAGGAAGCCCCGGAAGGAATCCGCAGGTTGTCTTCGAGGACATACCATGTCTTATCTTTTGCCTGAACCAGATCGATCCCGGAGATATGAGAGAAGATGCCCGCAGGAGGGGTAAACTGGTCGCAAGCCGGCAAAAAGCCTCCGGAGGAAAACACAAAGTCTTCGGGAATAACTCCGTCGGCCACAATCTGCTTTTTGCTGTAAATATCTCTGAGAAACGCGTTGAGCGCGTCAACGCGCTGAATAAGGCCTTTCTCCAGTTCTGCGAACTCCTCAGCACTTATGACGCGAGGAAGTGAATCGAAAGGGAAAAGCTGTTCATGGAACTGCCCATCTTTATAAATTCCGAATTTCACTCCGTAACGTGCCAACAGCTGATTAATTGCCGCAGTATTGGACAGTAATGCATCCATATCAGCTCCTTGTGGGTAATGGACAGTTGAGGGATTTTTTATTCTTCTTTCATTATATGAAATTACAGCTTTTATTCAGTTTCTCAGGGAATTATTTATCTGCGGCATAAAAAATTACAGCCCCTGTAATCCTCATCCAGAAGATAAGGTCCAGAGGCTAAACTTAAAGGGGCGAGCGCTCGAAACGGCGCTCAATTATGCGGGTGAATGAAGACAGCTGCTTATGCAGCTTCTTTGCTGTCCTGCTGATATTTCTTAAGGTTGCTCATTGCGAATTCCGCACTATTGACGATGCGCACCTGACCGTCTTCGACAATAAACGTGACATTTGAACGGCGGCCGCTCTCGATACCCAGCGCTTTAAGAATGTGTTTCGGAAGAGTTACCTGGCCGTCCACCCAAACAACAGAATTAGAAGAAAAACTGTTCGACATAAAAGCCTCCTATGTTCTCAACTTCTTTGACTGCGTCCGTTCTTATTTGCGTTAGCAGAACCCTGCGATCAAATCAACTTCCATGATTTGATTTTACTATTTAGTTTTGATCTTAATAAGGGATTTCCCTAATGTGAGCAACAGACCTTGAAGCTCAATCTTCGGCACAGTTTTGTATTTAAAAATACAGTCCGAAAACGACGTGAGCTCTATGATTGCTGCCATTCTGCGGCTTATTTGTAAGACCGTACCGCCAGCGAGGAATCTGCTCGCTGCACATTCGTTCTGAAGACCGTGATAACGAAAACCGCATGCCTTCCGGCAATCATGATCTGAATTCGTTTATTAAATCCAGTTATGAGAAAAGCCCACATTAAGCGAGCTCTTAATGATTTAGAGACCTTCGATTTTTCTCATCAGTCATAGGGACGGACTCACATCCATCCCTGCCAATAACAAGCTCAGTCCCTTTTGCTGCAGTAGTAAAACCGCTTTTCACACAAAAGAGACCGAATGACTTGTTACCGTGACTTAAATAAAGACAGATCATCACTCCACTGTCCGACCAGTTCGCCGCTCACGTTGAAAAGTTTGATTTTCATGGAGTAGTCGACCATCTTTTGGCCGTCAGGTGCACGCTGCACGGTGTCTGTAATTTCAGTCTGCATAATGTAGTTGAAATTCGTTGCAGATCCGTCCAAAACTCTCACGACTCCGGAATTGAAAAGGGTTTCTTGAATTCTGTCGTGAATATCCTGGATTCGAATGTTCTCATCGTGTGTAGTATTTCTAAGTTTGCCAACCACAATCTTGGGTTTGTTTTTGGCGTTTTTAAACACCGGAGATGCAAGCATCTTGTTGGTCAGATTCTCAGAAAAAGCAATGATGTCATTCAATGCTACCTTGGTATCTAAATGAATTCTTGCAGAAGAATCCTGAATGGACACTGTTTGAGTCCGCCCAATAGGCAGGAAAGATCCGGTGTTGGAACTGTCGCTTGTTGCGCATCCGGTTAAAGCAGCAGTCGCCAACACCAACGATAAAAGTTTTAATTTCATATAAGTTAATTCCTTGAATTTTTATTGAGCGGCATTTCTGGCTGCCTGCTCCTGCTGATATCTCATCACTTCGACCGGATCAGGCTCCGGAATAAAAATTTCGACATCGGCAGGAACCTTAAACGTCAGGACAGCGCTCTGCCCTTCAGTGCCCTTTGCAAAGCTGGAAATCGGTTTCTGAGCTCTCGGATTTAACGTAACACGGGTCCAGGATGAAGCATTCGGCAGCGGAGCACCATTCACGTCGTGCCACGTTACCTGATACTCTACCGGGAAGGTCGCTTGCGTCAGGTTTTTAATAGAGCCGCTCATTCGTTTGAGGCTGCCGTCCTGATAAACCTTGCCGCCGAGAAATCCTACGGATCTGGCCAAAGGCTCTGTTCCGTAGATGATCGTTAAACCAGAAACAGAAGTATCTTCAAGAGCAACCGGCTGCGGCGGTTCCTGAGTTGCACAGGCTGAAAGGCCCAGAACTGCACTCAGGCTCAAAACCAGCACAATTTTTCTAGAGATATTTTTCATTAGTTTTCCTGCTTACTTTTTTTCTGGAACTCGGAAACCGTTAAGTTCTTGTTGTAACTCGTGGCATAAACCACTGTCGAGTCAGTGCCTTCCAGTTTCACCGACTTAGAAGCGAGCTTTCCGCCAGCCTTGTTATAGGTAGTAATCGTCAGAGACTGCTGATTGGCCGGAACGATAAAGCGAGCAACCATGATCTGATTCGGCAGAGTCATCCAAGAACGGGTGTCCGGATGCTGAGCCGCGCCGATCGTCTTACTAACCATATTTCCTGCCAGTGTTCCGAAAACACCAGCCTTCTTCTCTGCGGCAGCCTGAGCGATGCCGGCAGCGACATGACGAGCAAAGGCCGCAAAGAACATGGCCTGGCGCCAAGGCATACGATCGAGTTCATCACGATAGATCAAACTTTCCATCTTGGTTAAACTCGACATCTTCTTCGTCTGTCCGCCAACGGAAACGCTTGCGGAACCAAAGTTTGTCGGCTGAGATTCAAGATCGGCGTAATGAATTTCGCCTGCATAAGTGCCGACCTTGAACTTAGCCGTCTTTTCCTCTCTTACCGGTGAGAAGCCGTCAGACAAGATAACCTGAACGATTTTCTTTCCTTCCGGAACTCTCTTCTCTACATTGTTTACACCTTCTTTTGCCGCGCCGCAGGAAGGATTATTTTCCAGAGCTTTTTTATAAGCTGTCTTCGCGCTGCCAAGATCGGCCGCCTGCTGTCCGATTGCGTCTAATTCAAGAATAAGCGCGTCCATGTAGTCGCCAAACGGATTGACGTACGCGGATTTAACAAGTTTCGCTTTCTTGACGTCTGCGGAGCTCATAGTGCTGTTAGCGTCCTTAAGAATCTCGTTCTTGTATTTACCCAGTTCTTTGGTGACTTCTGTTCCGGATTCTTTAGCCTCTTCTCCTTTTTCTTTGAGAGTGGCTAATTCTTTTTCAAACTTCTCATGCTCTTCCTGCTGTACGTCAATAGCGCGTCGAGCTACGTTATATGCTTTTTCCGTATCTCCGGTAAGCAGGTAGGTGAGCGACTTGTAGTTAAGAAGCATGACTTTTTCATAGCCTCTTAATTCATAATTGCGCATCTCTTCTGCGCCGGTCAGAACTGCCGCGCCGCTCTTGCCGAACGAACTTAATGCTCCTGTTACGCCGCTGCTTTCTGTTTTAGCCTGCTTCTCTTCTGCAACATCAAAGAAGAAACGGGCACGTTCAGGACTTCCTGCATTCAAAGCCAAAAGAGCTCTTTCCAAAATAGCAAGCTCTCCTGCTGTTTCAAGAAGCTTTTCTTTCATTTCTTCATTTGTCAGAACTTTGCCGTCAGCAGTCTTATCATTTTCCAGCATCTTGGCTCTCAGGTCCTCAACCTTCCCGGAGTTCAGCATTTCTCGTGCCGGCTGGTATGCCTGAGCATAAGTTTGCGTACTTTCAGCCTCTCCGGTCATTCCGATGCGGTCGCTGTGCGTCGCACAACCGGACATCGCAGCAACGGAAACCAAAATTGCTGTTATAAGAAGTTTTCTTTTTAATTTCATGGGATTTCCCTGGACTTTGTAGGTTTAAAAAACATCTAGCGCAGAGGTGACTGCCGATTTCTTAGAAACGGCATCTCTGCTCTTTTGTGATTCACTCGATTCGGAATTCTTTTCAACGGCTGAGGAGGCGACTCTCTTGTTTTGGTTAGCTTTTAATCCGGCTGCAGCGCTGATGCTGTCCATGCTGAAAGCTAAAACCACACCGACGACAATTTGGCCGTCTTCAGGATCTTCATACTGCCAATCAACAATATTTCTGGCTCCGGAGAGATTAGCGCTGGCTTTAAGACGAGATTTTTCATCAACAATAGATTCGACCGCAGCTTCTACAACACTCGGATCGATCATGCCGGTCTTTCCATCTTTCACTGCGTATTCTTCTGTTTTAGTTCCGCGTGAAGCGTTCTCTTCAGAAGAGAAGGACAATGACAAGAATTGTGCAAGGTTCGCTCTTGCAATTGCGGAAGCCTGTTTCTGAGCGGCTTCGATATGACGGCTTTGAATTGTAGGATTATTGGACTTCTTAACAGACCAGAATCCGAAAGACACAACTGCAGGGCCGTTTTCATCTATCAACAGACGCGATCCGTAGAGTTCGGACAGTTTCTCGTCATCGTTCACCGGCAGCTGCTCTTCAAGGGGAGCCCCTACTGCCTTAAGATTCGGCGGAACTCTGTTCTTTAAGCAAAGAGCAAGATCCTGCGTGACTGGAGACTGCATGAGAACCACGGCTACCGCGGCCTTGCCGTCTTCATTAACAGTAATGAAGTTATCCAGAATTGTGATGCCGCTCATCTGAATACTCGTCGCTGATTTTGTCCTAGCAATAAGCACGTCATTTAAGAGACGAATTTTTTCATCTTTAGGTCTTGACGAGTACTGCGACGGATCCACGCCCGCTTTTTGCAAAGCTTGGTCGAGGTGTGCTTCAGACAGAGCTAGTATTTTTTCTCCGATCGCCTGAATCTTAGATACGCCCTCTGCTTTTTCATTCTTAAATTCACCGGCGTTCGAGCTGTCATCATTGAAAAATTCCGAAGAAATTTCCGAGGATGTCTTATTCACCAGGAAATTAGAGAAATCTTTCAGGGCACTTAAGTATGCTTTTTCATAGGCCAATTCAACCTGGCGGAAAAAATCAGAAGAGGCTTTGTTCCCGTCAACATCAATAACCTTATAAAAGATGACCTTACCGCGGGCATTTGTTGTTCCGCCAGCGCGAAGATTCTTTTCCTTGAGATAAGCCTTGACCTGTTTCTCCAGCTCAAAATGCGGGTTTTTAGAAACCTTGTACGCACGTTTTACTTTATTGTCCGCTGACTCGTTAACGTCTTTAACGTCGGCGGCCACAATTGCCGTTGCACCGTGAGAAACAGCAGCGGCAGCGGCTGAAGAGCTGACGTTGACGTCAGCCGCCTGTTGGGAGATTGCCACCGGAGCAGATAAACCAGCTGCAAGCGAGACGGCCGCGCATAACGCTATTTTTTTAAAGTTATTCATTGGAAATTACCACTTAGGTTGCTGGGTTTTAACAACTTTCTTCTTTGTCTGTTGAGCTTCTTCCCGGGGCAGCGCTCTGAGGATGTATTCACGAGGCACCAGACCGACCAGATCTACGTTCGACTTAATGACAGAAGCATGAGAAATTTTCGGAGAAACGTCACTGATACGGACCT
The DNA here is from genome assembly GCF_059728705.1 of Parasutterella sp. St.1A3. Classification (NCBI taxonomy): domain Bacteria; kingdom Pseudomonadati; phylum Pseudomonadota; class Betaproteobacteria; order Burkholderiales; family Sutterellaceae; genus Parasutterella; species Parasutterella sp. St.1A3. The sequence continues at coordinate 2,030,401 of NZ_BAAGFK010000001.1, forward strand.
GCCCGACTTTAATTTCATCTCGAGCCAAAGGTTCTCCCGTATAGGGATCCTCCAGAACCTTGCCGTATTTAACCAAGTTGTATACGTCTCCTACCTTAACCGTGTCTCCGCCTTGAGATAAAGTCAGAGTACCGTTGTTGTAGGCAAGCGCCATAATCGGATAGATGATGTTTGAAAGTTTCGCTCCAATGGCATAGCCGTCCTCAGCACCCTGTTCATACACATCTTCAGGCTTTTTAAGTTTTACGATCTTATCTTCTGTGCCGGATGCTGCAATCTGACCTGTGGCCGCTTCAATCAACCTCCAGCTCAAACTCACATGTCCCTCGATAACCTTGCTGATTTCTTTGGTATACGGGTCCTGCTTGTTGTTCTGCTTCAGTACAAAGTTATTAATTTGACCGACAAGGACATAGTCAGAGCCCAAGCTATTTCCAATCCTCGCCCTTTCCTCGGGTTTGACATCGGGATTCAAAAGTCCGGCCAGTTCTCCAAGTCGATCGCCTTGGAAATCTCTGTCCAGAACTGCAAAATGTCTAGTTCCGGTTAAATAATCCACCAGACTCTGTCTCAGACGCTGATCAAAGTCCTCAACAAGTTTTGTGTTTCCTCTGTAATAAAAAGGAATAACAGCGATTCGTCTTCTAGTGGACTGTGAATCGTCTTTATAAACACTGATATCCGCATCAACCACAGCCTTAAACAAGCCATTCGGCTCCTCAGTGACATCCACTACAGAGAATGATTTCACATGACCTTTAGTCTTTGTTTCTGTCGAGCTCGCTAGGGCATCGCTGACAGACGACCTGGACTCTTCTGATCTTCCTTTGGAATCCTCTTCAATAGTCGCAGCCGAAGCCGCGGCACTGACCGATGCGATCTGCGCCTTCAGAGAAATACCGGAAACTTGAGAAACCGCTTCAGTCAATGCGGCCTGGACCGCAACCGGTCGAGTTGACCCAGTACCAATAGCTTGAACCGTTTTCGTGATTACTCCCGCGGCCAGTACCTCAGCGCTAAAAGCGGCGCTGACCAACAAGGAAAGTGTCAGACGTTTAAATTTCTTCAGATTCATTTTGATTTCTTACTTCTTTTTATTGTTTGCTACCGGCCGACGGAGAATGAATCCCGCAGCAAACGAGGCAGGATCACCGCTGGTGACATCAACAACGCTAAACTTAGGGTTGATTCTGGAGACCGTGCATTCACCGACCTCTGTTTCAGCGGAACCAAGACTTTCACCGGTCTGCGGATCCACTAATTCTTCGCCCGGTTCAAAAATGATGAATTTCTCTCCGACTTTTAAACCGCTGTCATTGCCGCGATTTATGAAAAGTTTTTTGCCCTGAACTCGAAGCACTGTGATGGGAAAAACTGTATCGGACAATTGGTTGGCCAATTGACCGGCAACAGTCTCAAATGTTTTATCCAAAACGGCTCTGGAAGGGCTACCGACTCCATTTGCGATAAAGGAACCGCCGGAGTTGGATGCTTTAATCGGGAATGAAGCGACGACAGTGCCTTTGCTCGTGTCAATAATCTGAACGGACAATTCGATACGAGCTCCGTCCTGAACTTTGTATTTATTGCTGATGTTCGGAACTTTACTGGCAGATCGGCCGAAATTGAAATCTAAAACTTCAATCTGTACTAAGGACTGAGCGTTTGAAAACTCACCTTTATTAGCCGCATCGCCGGCAGCAAGATCCGACTGAGCGAACTCCTGTTCTTTTCGAATCGCCTGCAGATGAGCAGCTCGTCGGGTAAGCAGTTCAAACTTTCTTCCGTTACGAATCGCGTTTTCGACATCTGAAATTAAAGATGATTTTCGGACAATTTCCTGCTGTTTTGCAGGAATTGCTTCACTGACAATCAAATCTGAAACTGCGACTCTGTACTTAGCATCCTGTGCCAAGGCAGAAAACGAGACAAAAGACAACGAGAGCAGGACTGATACGATATTTTTTAACATAGTAATAGCTTGGGATACATTGCCTTGGATACTACTATTTCGCAGGGGGTATAAAATTAGGTAAAACCCTTCACATTTTTGAGTGGTTGTAATTTTTCTCTAGGCTGGAATAAAGAAAATTCCTGATTATTAAATCAGCTATCTATATATCTACATATTATCTATTTGAAAATAAACGATATTTATTTAAATATATTCTCGGCTGTATGTTTTAATGATTTGAACAAAAATGAAGTGCTTTCGGGATGCTCTTCGCAGGAATATGCAATCTCTCTCGTGTCATTAAGATCTCGAAGCAATATTCTTTCGCTCTTCTTTCATAGAAATACACCTGTAAAACGTATAAACATAAGATCTGGTCGATTGAACTATTTGATTTTGTATAAGTTTTTTAAATTATTTATCCAATATACCAACTCTAAAAATTCACTCTTAGCTAGGAGGCCCGTGAAGAAAAAGAAGGCATGGAAGAAGAATTTTGAGGCTCTTCGTTTATGGGAGCGTACTGCCGGCCGCTTTGTTATCCGCAGCGATTGGCTCGAAGACCCGATCGAGGCATTGAAAATCTACCGGCGGAGAAATATTGTTGAAATCGCTTTTAGACAATTTAAAGTCCTCAATGACGGAGATCGGCTGCAGGCAGCTCGAACTTCCTATATGGGAGATAATGGTCCACATAATTGCCCAATCCCTCAGGATGGCCATAAACGTACAAGCCAAAAGAAGAGAAACCTCGGAATTAAAGTTTCCCGATGACTCGGTGGAGAAATTACTATCCGCATTAAAGCGAGTGAGAGCTGTAAGGGCTCCAACTAGAGCAACTTGGGTTGTAGAGCCGCTATCGAAAAAAGCCCAGGACATGCTTGAGCTTTTAGATCTCCCTAAACCGTCTATGACCTTCAAGTCAATGTAGAGCTATGTCGCGGAGGTTTGGACCGAAGAGCGTGTCCATCAGGGAAATTTACTTTCTTTTCCTCTAAATTCCATTGTTTTCACAACTAGGAAAAATATGAATTTGGTGGCCCGAACCGGACTTGAACCGGTACAGCTTGCGCCGAGGGATTTTAAGTCCCTTGTGTCTACCAATTTCACCATCGGGCCAGACAGGAGTTGAATTTTAATCTAAAAACGATTTTTTTGCTGAACTAAATGAACCACAGATTCCTCTGCGAAAAATCTTAACGAAAAAATTTCACTCCTCCATTGATGAACACAGAGCTTGGCCCTAACATTGAAGGATGTACTCCATTCTGTCGCTACGCTTGAACTATAGAAACGAAACCGTATGAGCCAAGACGGATACCGCCGAATTCTCCATATCGACGTTGACGCTTTCTTCGCTTCCGTCGAACAGCGGGACTTCCCTGAATTACGCGGCAAACCCATCGCCGTCGGCCTTAACGCGGTCAGAGGCGTGGTCGCGTCTGCTTCATACGAGGCCAGAAAGTTCGGAGTGCGATCCGCTATGCCCTCCTCTCAGGCACTCAAACTCTGTCCTGACCTGATCTTTGTCAAGGGAAGAATGGAAGAGTACAAAAAAATCTCTCAGGAAATCTTTGCGATCTTCGCCAGATACACAGACATCATCGAACCGGTCTCCATCGATGAGGCGTTCCTTGACGTGACCGACGTATATGAGAAATACACATACGCCATGGAGATCGCTAAACTGATTCGCAAAAATGTTCGGGAAGAAGTCGGATTGGTCGTTTCCGCCGGTGTTTCTTACAACAAATTCCTAGCCAAAATCGCCAGCGATTGGAGAAAACCGGACGGGCTCTGCGTCATTCATCCCGACCGCGCCGCCGCTTTTATTGACCGCCTGCCGGTTAAAGCCATCTGGGGCGTCGGACCGGTGACGCAAAAGAAAATGGAATCTCTCGGCATCAGAACCGGAAAAGACTTACGAGAACAAGATATCTCTTTTCTGAATCAGCAGTTCGGAAAAGCTGGAATCTCTTTCTACAACTTTGCCCGGGGCATCGATAATCGAGAAGTCACGACAAGCCGAATCCGTAAACAAGTCTCGGCCGAAGTCACTTTCAGCCACGACGAAGGAAATCTGCAGAAACTCGAAGAAGCGCTCGAAGGCATCGTCGATCGGCTGATAACCCGGCTTGAAAAGAATAACTTCTCCGGAACCTCCCTGACGCTGAAAGTCAGATTCCATAACTTCAAGACCATAACCCGCTCCGAAACAACCGACAGGATTCTGGCCGATAAACCTCATATCCTTGAACTGGCGAAAAAACTGCTCGAGAACGTGGATAGAGGCGGACAAACTGTCCGTCTCCTGGGCGTTTCCATCGGAAACCGGGTAGAAGAAGAAAATCCGGAAACACTCCTCCCGCTTTCTATCGGAGAGCAAACCGAACTGCCGCTCTAGGCCCCACTCGGAACATCCGCTTTCTTTTCTCCGTCTGACACCTGAAGCGCTGTGAAAATAGCCGCTGTCTGAAGCGCTGCCACGCCAAAGAGAACCAGAGAAAACATGCCCTTATCAAGAAGCGGGCCGAAGACTAAGGGCGACAGAGACTGCCCGACATCCATTCCGCAGTAAGTAAATCCGTAAACACGGCCGAATGATCGCTGACCAAGCTTTGCCACCGTGGCCGATCGAATCATAATGTCCCGACTCGGCGCGGCAACTCCTGTGCCCGCACCCATCAGGAACATCAAAACAACAGCCCAGTATCCGACAAGAATCTCGGATGCCAAAACCACCGCCATCAGAGCAGAGGAAGCAATACAGACCGCGACAACACGATTCGAAGAAAAGCGGGACTGACCGGCAATGAAGCCGCCCACAAGTGCTCCGGCGCCCGCACCAATCAGGTACGCCGTCAGCGCGGCCGAAGCTCCGGCCAAGTTCAGTCCGTAAGCATTTCTAAAGATCGATTGCGAGAAACTTTGCAGTACGCCAAAGGCACCGGAAGTAAAGAAAAAGAAGAAAAAGCACATCCATACGGAGGGAACCGCAAGAAAGCTGAATGCGCCGCCGCTATCCTTTTCTTCAGAAACGAATTTCTTGGAACTCTGATCGATTGAGAACACATCCCTGAAAAAGAGCTGGAACCCTAAAACAATCAATGCCACGCTCGAAGCCGCAAAAGCGGCCTCTCTCCAGCCGACATTCTCAGCCATGAGAACCATGAAGAAGGGACAAATAGCCCAGCCGATATTACCGGTAATGTTGTGCCAAGCAAATGCATGTCCGAGATAGCGCTGAGAAATGTTGTAATTCATCAGGCTGTAATCGGCCGGATGAAAGACGGAATTGCCGAGACCGGCGAGAATCGAAGCCGCAAACAGCATGGGCACATTGTCAGCAAGACCTAAAACAAAAGCGCTTGATGCCAAACAAATCAGCCCGAGATACATCGACAGACGAGGGCCGATTTTATCCACCAAAAAACCGGTCGCGGACTGCCCAAGCGCGCTAGTGACAAAGAAGGTCGAAACCAATGTCCCGCCCTGAAGGTAATTCAGATTAAAGTGCGGAAGTATCCAAGGGAAAAGAGACGGAATGACAAGATGATAAAAGTGGGAGCTCGCATGCGCGATGGAAACCAAAAATATGGCCAAAATGTCGTGCGCTCTGGTGGTTTGATCCTGCATAAATGATCTCTCGGGACGAAAATTTGTTTTTATCAATTCTAGCGCCCAAGCGATAAAAATTAGGGCGCCGAAGCGCCCCGTCAACCAATTAATGGTTACTTAACTCAGTTCTTTTTGTCCTCAAAAATGAACTTATCGTCCTTGTAATCTACGAAAACCGTATCTCCGGGCGCATACTTGCCTTTGAGCAGGTTGACCGCGATGCTGTTTTCAAGATAATCCTGAACCGCGCGACGGAGCGGGCGAGCGCCAAAGAGCGGATCAAAGCCGACTTTGCCGATTTCATCCAGAGCCGCGTCTGTCACTTCAAGACCAATGTTCTGAGCTTCCATGCGTTTTGCGAGTTTGCGAATCTGAATTCTTGCAATCTCACGAATCGCCTTTTCGTCCAGTGCATTGAAGACCACGATTTCATCAATACGATTAATGAATTCAGGACGGAAGTGCTGTTTAACCTGCTCCATGACCGCGTCCTTGATCACCGCAGAATCTTCGCCCTGACGATTCATGATTTCATGCGAGCCAAGGTTCGAAGTCATGATGATGACCGTATTCTTGAAGTCCACCGTGCGGCCCTGTCCGTCGGTCATACGGCCGTCGTCAAGAACCTGCAGAAGAATATTGAATACGTCCGGGTGAGCCTTTTCGACCTCATCAAGCAGAATAACGCTGTAAGGTTTGCGGCGGACGGCCTCTGTCAGATAGCCGCCTTCTTCATAGCCGACATATCCCGGAGGCGCACCGATCAGACGAGCTACGGAGTGCTTTTCCATGAACTCGCTCATATCGATACGAATCATCGCGTCTTCCGTATCAAACAGGAATTCCGCCAAGGCCTTTGTCAGCTCAGTCTTACCAACGCCTGTCGGGCCGAGGAAGAGGAATGAGCCGTAGGGGCGGTTCGGATCAGACAATCCGGCGCGTGAACGCAGAATCGCGTCAACGACCTTATTGACCGCTTCTTTCTGGCCGACAACCCGCTTGCCGATGTATTTGGACATATCCAAGAGCTTCTGGCGTTCGCCTTCCATCATCTTGGAAACCGGAATTCCGGTCGCTCTCGACACCACTTCAGCAATTTCTTCTGCGCCAACCTGTGTTCTCAGAAGTTTCGGTTTCTCTTCATGAACTTTTTCCTCACGATCCTCTTCTTTGATCAGGCGGCGTTCAAGCTCGGGCAGTTCGCCGTACTGGATCTCCGCGAGCTCTTCATACTTGCCCTGACGGCGAAGTTCATCCATCTTTGTCTTAAGACGGTCGATCTCGTCACGAATTTCTTTCGATCCGATTGCGGCGTTCTTTTCTTTCTTCCAGATCTCTTCAAGATCGGAATATTCGCGGCTCAGTTTCTGAATCTCGTCTTCCAAAGCCGCGAGACGTTTCTGACTTGCTTCGTCCTTCTCTTTCTTGACTGCTTCTCTTTCGATCTTCAGCTGGATCAGACGACGGTCAAGCTTATCGAGCTCTTCCGGCTTGGAATCAATTTCCATCTTGATTCTGGCTGCCGCTTCATCAATCAGGTCAATTGCTTTATCCGGGAGGAATCGATCCGTTATGTAGCGTGCGGAAAGTTCAGCCGCCGCAACAATTGCCGGGTCGGTAATTTCGACACCATGGTGGACTTCATACTTTTCCTGAAGTCCGCGCAGAATCGCAATCGTGTCTTCAACGCTCGGTTCGTCAACGATCACTTTCTGGAAGCGGCGCTCAAGAGCCGGATCTTTTTCAATGTATTTGCGGTATTCATCAAGCGTTGTTGCACCGATGACATGCAGCTCGCCGCGAGAGAGCGCAGGTTTGAGCATATTGCCCGCGTCCATCGCGCCTTCGGTTTTACCGGCGCCGACCACTGTGTGAATTTCATCAATAAAGAGAATGATGCGCCCTTCTTCGGCGACCACTTCTTTCAGAAGCGCTTTCAGGCGCTCCTCAAATTCACCGCGATATTTAGCACCGGCGACCAGGCCGGCCATATCAAGGCTTAAAACGCGTTTATTGCGCAGCGTATCGGGAACCTCACCGTTAACAATACGCTGAGCAAGACCTTCAACGACTGCGGTCTTACCAACGCCTGGCTCACCGATTAAAACGGGATTGTTCTTGCTGCGGCGCTGCAGGATCTGCATTGCGCGACGAATTTCATCATCGCGTCCGATAACCGGATCAAGCTTGCCCTGACGCGCTCTTTCAGTTAAATCAACCGTGTACTTTTTCAGAGCTTCGCGGTTGTTCTCAGCATCGGGATTGTCCACTTTCTCTCCTCCACGAACAGATAGTATGGCTCTTTCAAGCGATTCCTTATTTAAGCCTTCTTCTTTCGCAAGACGGGCAGCATCACAGCTGCTGTCACACAAAGCCAAAAGGAACAGATCTGTCGAGATGTACTCGTCGCCGAGTCTTTGCGCTTCACGCTCTGTCGCGTTAAGGATCGACATTAGCTCTCGGCTGACCTGAATATTGTTCGCCGCTCCAGACACCTCCGGAATCTTGCGAATCGCCTCCCTGACCTTGTGTTCGAGCTGCTGAACTCGAACTCCCGATCGTTCCAGAAGCGTGCGGCCGGTTCCCTCATCATCGTGAAGAACCGCAAGGAGCACATGCAGCGGGTCGATATACTGCTGGGAATTCTCAGCCGCCATAGACTGCGCTTGAGCTAACAGCTCCTGAAACCGTGTGGTTAGTTTGTCTTGACGCATAAAGGTTTAAATCTCCTTTTTTCAAGAGTTCGCCGATGAATCTCCGGCAAACTCATGACTTTGTATTGTGACAAGAAAATAAATTAAGGGCTCTGCCGAGCCCTTAATTTGGGAATAGGAAATTTAGTTCCACCGCTCCTTAGCGGTCTCGTCACTGTCGCGCGCTTCAACCCAGCGCTCGCCTTCGGGAAGCGTTTCCTTCTTCCAAAACGGCGCTTCCGTCTTAAGGTAATCAATCACAAATTCGCAGGCGTCAAAGGCTTCGCCGCGATGCTTACCTGAGATGCCAACGAGCACAATCTGATCGGTAACGCGCAGTTCGCCAACACGATGAATCACCGTCACATCTTCAATATCCCAGCGCTCAAGCGCCTGCTTTGCAATTTTTGTCAGCGCCTTTTCCGTCATGCCGGGATAATACTCAAGCGTCATGCCGCTCACATCCTTTCCGTCATTCAGATCGCGCACCGTGCCAAGGAAAGTGACGACCGCGCCAACGGAAGAATTTTTGCGAAGCTCGCGAACTTCTGCATCCAAATCAAAGTCTTCTTTCTGAACCAATATCTTCATAACACGACCTACAGATTAAATTCGCTGAAAGGAATGTAGCGCACCAAATCTCCTTTCTTCAGCTGAGCTTCCGCCGGGATATCCGCGAGACCGTCCGCCCAGGTACAGGAGGAGAGAACCGCAGAGTTTTGTGTCCGGTAGTTCTCAAGGGAGCCCTCGGCGTTGCGGCGGACACGGATAAACTCTCTGCGGCTTCCGCCTTTAAGATCAAAGTTCAGCGGGAGCATGTACCCTTTCACGTCCACCTGATTTCTGCCCGAAAGTCTCAGGATCAAAGGCTGAGCAAAAAGCAGGAACGTGACAAAGCCGGAGACGGGGTTTCCGGGCAGGCCGATGAAAGGTACGCCAAGGACGCTGCCCTTACCTACCGGTTTTCCGGGCTTAACAGCAATGCGCCACATCTGCATGCTGCCTAAAGAGTCCACGGCTCTCTTCGTGTAATCGGCTTCTCCCACGCTGATACCGCCGCTGGTAATGATCAGATCGGATTTTCTTGCAGCCTTGCGGAACGCTTCAAGCGTATCCTCGAAAGAGTCCGGAATATTGCCGTAGTCCACGACGTCGCAGCCGAGCTGATGCAAGAGCGCGCGCAGAACAAAGCGGTTGGAGTTGTAGATTCCGCCTTCGACTCGCTCTTCACCGGGCATCGCAAGTTCGTCGCCTGTGAAAAACAGGGAAACACGAATCGGACGGTAAACCTTAACCGTCGCTCTTCCGATACTTGCCGCCACACCAAGTGCGGGCGGCGTCAGACGGTCACCTTTGCGAAGCACTGTGTCGCCGATATCAATGTCGCATCCGGCTCGACGAATCCAGTCACCTGCTTTGGGCGCGTTCTTGAATTCCACCGTTCCGTCTTCGAGTTCAACCGCCTCTTCCTGAGGAATCACCGCGTCTGCCCCTTCGGGAATGGGCGCTCCGGTAAAAATGCGGGCGCAGGTGCCGTTTTCAAGCTTTGTGCCGACGTGTCCTGCAAAAATCTTCTGCGAAACCGAAAAGACGCGTCTGCCGTCAACGAGCTCCGCGGCGCGTACCGCATAGCCGTCCATCTGCGAATTGTCCATCGGGGGGACCTGAATCTGAGAAACAATATCTTCAGCCAGAATCCTTCCGGGGGCATAAAGCGTCACCACCTCTTCAACATCGGAGGCTACTTCGGCGCCTTCTAAAATTTTTTCTTTTGCTTCTTCAACTGTCAGCATTTCTCAATCCCTTTTATCTGAAGTTTTTCTGTAATCCAGGCTGCGACTTTTTCCGGACTATTGATATCCAGCACAGGCAGCGCGGGAAACGCTTCTCGCGCTTTGTCAGAGACAACGGCACAGATACTTTCGTCACTCTGACAGATCGGAGGCTCGCCTCTGCCGATCTCTCTAAAGACTTCCAATCTGAGCGCGTCGCTATCTTCCGATTTAAAGCCTTCTACCACGATTAAATCCGCCGGATCAAGATGCGCAATCAATTCTGACAAATGCGGAGCGCCCTGAGGCGTTTCCGAAAACATGGCCCAACGCTCTGCGTTGCGGACAATGACCTGAGAGGCCCCTGCCCTGCGATAACGGTAAGAGTCTTTTCCGGGCTTATCCATATCAAAGTTATGGTGCGCATTTTTAATTGCGGCAACCCGCAGACCCTGAGCGCAGAAAATAGGAATCAGCTTCTCTATGAGCGTCGTCTTGCCGCTTCCGGAATAGCCGACAAAATTAACAATCTTCATGTGATAAAAATACGGCCCGACTCAGCGGGCCTATTCTGTTTAAGTTACTCTGCGTCCCGATCTCGGCTGCTGAGGAAGGCTTTAATTTCCTCGACATTCGGATCCATGTCCGTGACTCGCTGAGGAAGCGACAGCAGCGCTTCGTAGCCCGCGGGAATCGGAGGCTCAAAGCCCACGGCTTCTTTAATCGTCGCTGCGAACTTCGCCGGAAGCGCTGTTTCCAGACAAATCGTCTTGACGCCCGGAAGACGCATCTGCTCAGCCGCGTTGAGGCCGTCAGCCGTATGCGGATCGACGAGGAACTGATGCTTTTCCCACGTTTCACGAATTCTGCGGATTCGATCAGCATGCGTGCTGCGGGCCGCGGTGAATCCGCTTTCTTTTACGCGATTCCATTCGTCGCTGTCCAGAAGGAATTCTCCCTTCTGTCCGAGTTCGTCCCAGAGTTCTGTCACGCGGTTCGGATTTTTGCCGCAGATATCGTAGATATAGCGTTCAAAATTCGACGCCTTGGAGATATCCATCGAAGGCGAACTGGTCACAAAAGTATGCGCGGAGTCACGCACGCGGTAGCGGCCCGAACGGAAGAACTCATAGAGCACATCGTTCTCGTTGGTCGCGACAATCAGCTGTTTGACGGGCAGACCCATGTTCTTAGCGATCCATCCTGCGAGAATGTCGCCGAAGTTGCCGGACGGCACCGAGAAAGCGACTTCTTCGTCAGGGCTTTCTGTCGCCTGAAGCCAAGCACTGAAGTAATAGACCACCTGAGCGGCGATTCGCGCCCAGTTAATCGAATTGACGGCGCCGATATGATGCTCGGCCTTAAAGTCCAGATCGCGCGAAACCGCCTTGACCACGTCCTGAGCGTCATCGAAACTGCCTCGGACCGCGATATTGAAGATGTTCTTGTCTTCAATCGAGTACATCTGCGCTTTCTGGAAAGCGCTCATGCGGCCTGCCGGCGAAAGCATAAACACCTGAATGCCTTTGCGGCCGCGCATAGCGTATTCCGCAGCGCTGCCCGTATCGCCGCTTGTCGCGCCGAGGATATTCAGTCGGCTCTCTTTGCGGGACAAAATGTACTCAAAGAGCGCGCCCAAATACTGCATCGCCATGTCTTTAAAAGCGAGCGTCGGACCGTTGGAAAGTTCCAGAATCGCCAGATCTTTTTCAAGCCAAACGAGCGGCACGATCTTTGAAAAGTCGGTACCTTCTCTGCCGTGGCAGTAGACTTCGGACGTATATGTGCTTTCGCACAGATGCGCGATCGTCGAGCGGTTCATATCCTTCGCAAAAAGCGAAGTAACCGCGGTCGCAAGCTGCGCGTAATTGAGGCCGCGCCAGCTTTCAAGCGTTTCGCGTGAGACCTGAGGATATTCTTTAGGGACAAAGAGGCCGCCGTCTTTTGCGAGTCCCTGAAGAACGATTTCACTGTATGTGGCGGCAGGAACGCCGCCTCGAGTCGATACGTACTGCATTACTGTAATTCTTCCTTGCGAAGCACGACAATCGGTCCGCGAACGCTCTTGAGCTGCTGCATAGTGCGGATCGCACGCTGCATAAGCGATTCAATTGTGCTGTGCGTCATCAAAATAACTTCTGTGGAATCCTCTTTCTGCGGTGCTTCTCTCTGGATAAGCGACTCGATAGAGATGTTGTTGTCCGCGATGATACGGGCGAGGTCCGCTAAGACACCGGGGCGATCGTCCACCGGGATACGCAGGTAATAGGAGCAAACGGTGTCGCCGAAATCGGCAAAATCCTTTGCGCCCGGATTATGCTGCGTAGTCGGCATTTTCGGTCTTTCGCTGACGTTGGCGTCGGCGGTGCGGGCAATATCGATCAGGTCGGCAACAACAGCGGAACCGGTCGGCTCAGAGCCCGCTCCTTTACCGTAGTAAAGAGAGCTTTCCGCTGCATCGCCTTTCACCACGACGGCATTCATCGCACCCTCAACGTTGGCAAGCAGCCGGCGCATCGGCACCAGTGCCGGATGGACGCGCAGTTCAATACCGTAATCGGTATATTTCGTAATGCCGAGCAGCTTGACGCGATAGCCGAGCTCCTCGGCAAATTTAATGTCTTTCGCTTCAAGACGGCTGATGCCTTCGATATGCACTTTATCCATATTGACGGGCACGCCGAAAGCAATCGAAGAAAGCAGCACCAGCTTGTGGGCGGAGTCAATGCCTTCGATATCGAACGTCGGGTCCGCTTCAGCGTAACCGAGACGCTGCGCTTCAGCGAGCACATCATCAAAGCTTCTGCCGGTATCGCGCATTGTCGAGAGAATAAAGTTGCAGGTTCCGTTAATGATGCCCGCGATGCTTGAGACGCGGTTTGCGGCCAAGCCTTCACGCAGCGCTTTCACAATCGGAATAGAGCCGGCGACTGCCGCTTCAAGCGCAACGTTTACGCCTTTTTCTTCAGCCGCCTTAAAAATTTCATTACCGTGCTCGGCAAGCAGCGCCTTATTGGCCGTAACAACGTGTTTGCCTGCGTCGATTGCGGCAAGAATCAGAGATCTCGCGGGCTCAATACCGCCGATCGCCTCGACCACCACGTTAATCTCGGGATCCGTCACCAAGTCGTGCCAATCGCTGCTGACCGCCACGTCTTCATCCACAAGTTTTCTGACGCGGTCAACATTGCGGACGGCCACGCGTTTAACGGTAATCGGAGCACCGGCTCGCTGAGTAATCAGCGAGTGGTTACGTTTTAAGATGCTGTATGTTCCGCTGCCGACGTTGCCGAAGCCCGCCAGGCCAACCTTGATCGGTGTTGCCATTATTCTCCCTCGTTTAAATTAAGCTTTCTTTTTCGCAGGCTTAGCCTTGGACTTTGCCTTAGGTTTTGCTTTCGTCGGCAGATTAGAGACGCCTTTAAATTCAATTTCTTTTTTCTTTGCAGAAATCGGCGCAGGGGCCGGTTCTCCCTTCCAGTGACGGTGAAATTTCTTGCTCTTCGGTTCAATCAGACCGTCTTCCTTGAACATCTTGCGAATGCCGCGAAGCGCCTGACGGATACGATCGGCGTTTTCGATCAGAGCGATACGAACAAAGCCTTCGCCGTATTCACCGAAACCAACACCGGGAGAAACCGCGACCTTAGCGACTTCCAGAAGACGCTTGGAGAATTCCACGCTACCCATCGGCTTATAGAATTCGGGCAGTTCGGCCCAGATGTACATACTCGCCTTCGGATTTTCTACATTCCAGCCAATGTCATGCAAACCTTTGACCATAATGTCGCGGCGGTGCTGATATTCTTTGCGAACTTCTTCCACGCACTCCTGAGGTCCGTTCAGCGCCTCAATCGCGCCGACCTGAATCGGAGTGAAGGTGCCGTAATCGTGATAGCTCTTGATACGAGTCAGCGCATGCACGAGCTCTTGATTTCCGACCATGAAGCCGATACGCCATCCGGCCATGTTGTAGCTCTTGCTCATAGTGAAGAATTCAACAGCAACGTCCTTGGCACCCGGAACTTCCATGATGGAAGGCGCTTTGTAGTCGTCATAAACGATGTCGGCGTAGGCCAAATCGTGCACGATATAAATACCGTGTTTCTTAGCCAGATCAACCAGCTTTTTGAAGAATTCCAGATCAACGCACTGAGCAGTCGGATTGCTCGGGAAGCCCAGGATCATGAGTTTGGGCTTAGGTGTTGTTTCCACAACAGCGCGCTCGAACTCTGCGAAGAAATCAAGGCCCGGGCCCATACGAACGCTGCGGACGTCGGCACCGGCGATGATGGCGCCGTAAATGTGGATCGGGTAGCTCGGATTCGGAACGAGAATAGTGTCACCTCGGTCAAGCGTTGCAAGCATCAGATGCGCGATACCTTCCTTAGAGCCGATGGTAACGATCGCTTCTTTGTCCGGATCGATATCCACGTCCCAGCGGCGTTTGTACCAATCGCTGATCGCTTTGCGCAGTCTCGGGATACCTCTGGAGGCTGAATAGCCGTGAGTTCCTGTTCTCTCTGCGACTTCAACCATTTTGTCCACAATGTGCTTGGGAGTATCCCCGTCGGGATTGCCCATGCTCAAGTCGATGATATCCTCTCCGCGGTGACGCGCTGCCATTTTAAGTTCATTAGTAATATTAAAGACGTACGGCGGCAGACGTTTAATTCGAGGAAAATCGTTATTCATACGGAACCTTTATCTAGGTAAATTCAAAAACAGTTAACTTAAGATTTTACGAAATTTCTCCCCGCTCCTTACGTGAGACAGGTTCTTTTTTATCGCTTTCAGCGGCAGAAACGCAAATATCTTCAGTCGGAAACGAAAAAGCGCTCCCGATCAGAGAGCGCATAAGGATTAAAGAGCTTCGCTTGCGTAATCCGCGAGTCTTGAGCGTTCGCCTCGCTGCATTGTGATATGTCCGGAATGCAGCCAATTCTTAAATCGGTCGACGACATACGTCAGACCGGATGAGCCTTCCGTCAGATAAGGCGTATCGATCTGCGCGATATTGCCGAGGCAGACGATCTTGGAGCCCGGACCCGCGCGCGTAATCAGCGTTTTCATCTGTTTCGGCGTCAGGTTCTGCGCCTCATCGATGATGACGAACTTATTCAGGAACGTGCGGCCGCGCATGAAGCTCATTGACTTGATTCGGATTCTGGAACGGATCAGATCCTCGGAGGCTCTTCTACCCCACTCGGTTCCGTTTCCGCCTCGATTCAGCACCTCGAGGTTGTCGTCAATCGCGCCAAGCCACGGGGCCATCTTCTCTTCCTCAGTGCCCGGCAAAAAGCCGATATCTTCGCCGACGGAAATGGTCGCGCGCGTAATGATGATTTCATTAAAGCGGCGCATCTCCATTGTCTGAGTCAAAGCGGCGGCAAGCGTCAGCAGCGTCTTGCCGGTGCCCGCCTGACCGAGCAGCGTCACGAAATCAATTTCCGGATCCAGAAGAAGATTCAAAGCGAAACTCTGCTCACGGTTCCTCGCATTGATGCCCCAAACCTGATGTTTCGGGTTGGTGTAGTCATCAATAACACGGACGACCGCGGTATCGCCTTCGATCGACTTGACTTCCCCATAGAACGGAGTGGCGTCGGGAGCTTCGTACCAAATGAACTGATTGATGAGGAATTGCCTGACCATCGGGCCCTTGATTTGGTACCAAGTTCTGCCGTCCTTCTGCCAGGATTTCAGATCCTTGCCGTGCTGTTCCCAGAAATTCGCCGGGAGTTTAAGCAAGCCGGTATACAGAAGATCGCAGTCCTCGATCATCTTGTCGTTGTAGTAATCCTCCGCGAGCAGACCGAGCGCTGCCGCCTTCAATCGAATATTGATGTCTTTGGAAACTAAAACGACCGTGCGGTCCGAGCGCTGTTTTTCCACCCCCTTGACCACGGAAAGAATACGGTTGTCCGCCTTTCCGCTCTCAAGCATATTCAAATCATTCAGGTATGGAGTTGTCTGAATAAAGAGTCTTCCCAAAGCCTCTTTATTGCCGAGCACATTCAAAGGAACACCGTGCTCGATGCTGCCCTCAAGATGCTGCATGATCTGATCGAGCGTGCGGCTGACCTGACGCACGTTTCTTGCGACATCGGTCATGCCGCTCTTATGGTTATCGAGCTCTTCAAGCGTGATCATCGGCAGATAAACGTCGTGCTCTTCAAAGCGGAAGATACTTGTCGGATCGTGCATGAGGACATTGGTATCCAGCACATAAAGGCGCTTTTTCCCGTCGTCCGGAATATTTTTGTTTCGGCGATGCGAAACGGGCGCGCAGGCTTCCTTCTTGGCCGCGGCGGCTTCTTTGCTCATCTCCGCTTTAACTTCCCTGACTGCTTCTTTTGCGGCGACGGGTTTCAGCAAGGCCGCTTCCTTTTTCGGCAGTTCAGTCGTTTTATTTTTTCTGGCACGGCGAACCGTCTTTTTATCCTGCTCTGTCGGGCCCTCGAGAGGCAGAGAGGCGGCGATATCCGTCAATCTGCTTGCTTTGCCGGAAGGCATTTTTGGTAATGGCATATTTTTAAATCCTTACGATTTCTGTTGCGCTGTCCGTTTCACGGACTAAATCAGAATATCGGCAATCACAATACCGATCATGGTAAAAGCGAGCGCAAGCTTAACAACGGTGCCGATGATCATTCCGAGCCATGTCGCAAAACCGACCTTACCGCTGCGCAGCATGTCCTGATGATCAATAAACTCGCCGATCGCCGCTCCGAGGAGCGGCATAAAAATCAAACCCCAGAGTCCGGTAAAGATACCGACAAAGGTACCGATCAGGGAGCCGACGATCCCGAGCTTGGTCGCCCCGGCCTTTTTTGCGCCCATCGTTTGTGCGATCCAGTCGACTGCCAGACCGAAGAGCATCAGCACCCCAAGAAGCACGACGACCCAGACATTGATCTTGTCATAGTGATCGATAAAGGCCGCGAGCCAAGCTCCGGCAAAGATCATCGGCAGTCCAGGAATCATCGGAATGACGGTACCGAGTATTCCCACACCCATAAGAAGGACTGCTGCGATCCAAAGAATAATATCCAGCATCTAGTTAATATCCAGCCTGCATCTGCATGTCGGTTGCCCGACTGACAAATCTCGTATAAGCCCCCTGGAAGATCAGAGGGATTGTTCCGGTCGGACCGCTGCGCTGTTTACCGATAATCAGCTCGGCTTCCGACGCGTTTGCCGGTTCCTCAGCCGGTGCCGGTGCATCCGGATCATCGGAATCTTCTTTGCGCTGGTATGCGGCCGGCCGATACAGGAACATAATGACGTCCGCATCCTGCTCAATAGAACCGGATTCTCTCAAGTCACTCATTAAAGGACGTTTATTAGGACGATTGTCCACATCACGCTTAATCTGAGACAGCGCGATAATCGGAACCTTCAGCTCTCTTGCGAGACCTTTGAGACCGCGCGAGATTTCCGCAATTTCGGAAGCTCGGTTCTGATCTCCGCCGCGCGAAGAGCTTTCACCCGACATCAGCTGCAGGTAATCCACAACGATCAGTCCGAGTTTGCCGCCGACGCGGTTTAAAAGCTGACGCGCTCTGCTTCGCAGACTGAGAATTGAGAGTCCGCTGGTGTCATCGATAAAGATCGGAGATTTTTCGAGCTGTTCGGCCGCGTTATAGAAAGATCGCCAATTATTGCCGAGCTGACCGGTTTTCAGATCTCCGGCGGGGATTTCTCCGAGCGCGCTGAGCAGTCGGCCCGCGATCTGTTCAGCCGACATTTCCATCGAAAAGATACCGACAGGCAGCGCCTGATTGGCGCCGACGTGCAGCGCGATATTCAGAGCAAAAGCGGTCTTGCCCATCGCTGGACGGCCGGCGACGATAATCAGTTCGCCTTCGTGCATGCCGTTGGTCATGCGGTCCAAGTCCGGGAAACCCGTTCCGACGCCGTAGACCATACCCGGATTATCCATTTCGGAGAGCTCGCGCAGGTGTGTCGTGTAATCGGCCAGAACGGAGTCAATCTTTTGGAAGCCGCTGCCGCTTTTAGCCAATTCTTCGTTGATACGGAGCATTTTTGCCTGAGCCTCATCAAGCAGATCTTTCGCTTCGCGAGCTCCGGGATTTAAAGCGTCGCTGACAATTTCGTTGCCTGCGGTAATGAGGCGGCGTCTCGTTGAGCGGTCACGGATAATTTCGGCGTAACGCACGATATTGGCCGCGCCCGGGCTGTAATCGGCGATGCGGTTGAGGTATTCCATACCGCCGGTTTCTGTTTCCAGACCCGCCTCGCGCAGCAGGTCATGCACGGTCAGGATATCCGCGGGCCTGCCCTCTCCGATGAGTTTTTTAATGTTTTCAAAGATCAGGCGGTTGCCGTAATCATAAAAATCCTCAACATCGATACGGCCGCCGATCAGGTCGAAGACCTTATTGTCGAGAAGGAGCGCGCCGAGGACCGCGTCTTCGGCTTCTTTAGCAGCAGGCGGGGTACGGTACTGCTGAATTTCAGCATCATTTTTTGAATAGTTATCTGGCATTTTTTCCTCTGGTGGAAAGAAAACTATAGCGGATTCGAGTGCTCGCTGCTGAAAAAAAAATCCCAAAACAGTCCGAGGACCTTTTGGGATTTTCAGAGGGCCTGAGGCCCTCGCGCATTCCTATCGATTAGGCTTCAGCGACGACCTGAACAACGACGTCGGCGACGATGTCGTGGTGAAGGTCGATCTGCAGCGGATATTCACCGATAGCCTTGATCGCGCCGAGCGGGGTGCGAACCTGGCTCTTATGAATATCGTAGCCAAGTTTAGCCAGAGCTTCAGCAACGTCCATGTTGGTGACAGAGCCGAACAGACGGCCGTCAACGCCGGCCTTGGAAGCGATTGTAAGAACGATACCGTCGATCTTAGTCTTCAGTTCCTGAGCCTTAGCAAGACGTTCAGCCTGAGCGCGTTCGAGTTCAGCCTTGTGGGCTTTGAATTCTTCGATCGCAGCTTCAGTAGCGCGTTTAGCACGCTTTGTGGGGATGAGGTAGTTACGGGCGAAACCGTCTTTAACTTTAACCACATCGCCGAGCTGACCAACGTGAGGAATGGATTCAAGCAGAATGATTTGCATGTTGTTTCCCCCGATTACTGATTATCTGTGTAAGCAAGCAGAGCAAGGAAGCGGGCACGCTTGATTGCTGTGTCGAGCTGACGCTGGTAGTGAGCCTTCGTTCCGGTCAGGCGAGCCGGCATGATCTTGCCGTTTTCCTGAATGAAATCACGAAGTGTGTCGATATCTTTGTAATCGATCTGATCAACATGATCAGCTGTGAAGCGGCAGAATTTTTTACGCTTGAAGAGAGCGTTCTGCTGATTCGGGTTGCGAGAGCGACCCTTTCCTTTGGCACCAAAAGCCATGATGTAACTCCTTAAATGTATTCCGTTATGTGCAGGATTAATTTGGATGAACGAGCGGAGGTGGTGGAGACAAAACCCTTGAAGATTCTTTCTGAGCCAAGTTCAAGTTCAGAGACTTTTTTCGCAGTCTCACCGACTGCCATAGCGGCGGCGGAGAAGTTTAAAACTCTCTCGGCACCGCCTTCCTGAACAATGCCCTTGTATCGGATCGTGAATTCGAGGATCGGAACGCCGGCCAGCGAATATCGCAAAGCCTCTTTCTTTTCCAGTTCTCCCTCAAGCTCTACCGAGTTCAGCACAAATATTCCGAATTAAGCCTCGGCAGAAGCCGGAGCTTTTTCCTCTGCCTGTGCAGCAGCGGCTTCAGCTGCAGCGCTGGCGGCCTTACGGGCTTCTTCCTTTTCAACAGCCTTCATCATCGGAGAAGGTTCTGTTTCAGCCTTTTTCATCTTCACTGTGAGGTGACGAAGAACGGCATCGTTGTAACGGAAATTATTTTCGAGTTCATCAAGAACTTCAGGACCGCATTCGATGTTCATCAGAACATAGTGGGCCTTAACCAGTTTCTCGATCGGATAAGCGAGCTGGCGGCGACCCCAGTCTTCAAGACGATGAATCTTTCCGCCGTGGCTTTCCACAGCAGCTTTGTAACGCTCAATCATCGCCGGGACCTGTTCGCTCTGATCAGGATGGACGATGAAGCAAATCTCATAGTGACGCATTGAACCTCCTTATGGGAAATAGTCGCCCGGAGCGTCTTCCGGTGTGACAAGGACTAGAAAGAGCGCGATTCTACTCCCTTTTTTGGAAAATTTCCAATGTTGGAAAGCAGTTACCGCGCTTTTTACTCAAGATTTCGATTTAGCGGCCGATTCTTTGGCGCACTGTTTCAAATAGACAAATGCCCGCGGCCACGGAAACATTCAGACTTTCCACCGTGCCGAGCATCGGGATTTTTGCCAGATCCGAGCATCGTCTGCGCGTGAGCTGACGCAGGCCGTCGCCTTCGTTGCCGAGCACCCAGGCAAAGGGACCGGTCTGATCAAATTCATAGATGGACTTCTGGGCCTCGCCCGCTGTACCTACGACCGGGACTCCTGCATCCACCAGTTCGACGATGGAGCCCGCAAGATTGGTGACACGCACCACAGGTACGGTTTCTGACGCGCCCGCGCTCGCTTTAATCGCTGCAGGCGTGAGATCCGCCGAGCGATCTTTAGGAACAACCATCGCGGCCACACCGGCGGCATCCGCGACACGCAGACAAGCTCCGAAATTTCTCGGGTCCGTCACACCGTCCAAAATCAGGAGAAGCGGACTGCCGGAGAGATCATTCATCAAATCGTCAAAGCTCATTCCGATATCCACCGGAGCGGCAAGCGCGACGATGCCCTGATGCGGGATTTCGCCCGCCAGGCCCTCCAGTCTTCGATGGTCCGCCTGCATAATGCGCACGCCTTCTTTTTCCAGCGCTTCCAGCATTCTGCGCATTCTCTGATCCCGTCTTTTCGGATCCACATAGACGGATCGAATCGATCCCGCATCTCTTTTGAGGCGGCTCATCACCGAATGAAAACCCGCCAGTACCACGTCTTTTTTCGTCACTTTGATTTCCTTTTACCGGCCGCTCTGCCGAATGTTTCTCTGCCCGCAGCCCTTTGTTTTTTCACTCTTCTTCCCCGTACAGCCTCTTCGATGGAGAACTCGATTCGTCTTGCATCCAAGTCGCAGCGCACTACCTTAACCACAACCGGCGTTCCGACGCTGTATCTTTGGCCGCTATCCTGACCGATCAACGCGTTTGCAGATTCGCTGTATTCAAAATATTCTCTTCCGAGATTTGAGACATGAATCGCGCCGTCCACATAAAGATCGTCGAGCGTGACATAAATACCGAACGGGCTGACTCCGCTGATAATACCCTTGTAAACCTCGCCGATATGCTGTTCCATGTAATAAGTTTTCAACCAGCCCATCACATCGTAGCTTGCCTCATCAGCTCTGCGCTCATTGGCTGAGCACAGAAGTCCGAGTTTTTCCCATACTTCGATATGCGGCACTTTGGGTTTGTCTTCGCCTTCTTTCACAATCAGTTCGCGTGTCTGGATCGGGACATCCACTTCGTCGGGAGAGACCAGGATCTTCGGTACGTACTTGCGTCCTCTGAGCACGCCTCTGATAGCGCGGTGCACGAGCAAATCCGGATAACGGCGGATCGGAGAAGTAAAGTGCATATACGCTTCGTAGGCCAATCCGAAGTGACCGACATTGTGCGGCGAATACACCGCCTGCTGCATCGAGCGCAGAAGAATCATCTGGATCGCCGCCTTATCCGGTCGATCACGGATCTGATTGAGCGCTTCGCAGTAATCAGAAGGCGACGGGGTGCTCCCGCCTCCGAGCCCGACATTGAACTGAGCGAGCGCCGCTCTGGCCTTCTCCAGGCGATCCTCAGAAGGCGGTTCATGAATACGGAAGAGACAAGGCGCTTTGTTCTTCAAGAGAAAATCGGCGGCGCAGGTATTGGCGACCAGCATCATCTCTTCGATCAGTCGATGCGCATCGTTTCTTTCTCGCGGAAGAATCTTTTCGATTTTGCCCTGTTCATTTGCGACGATGTAGGTTTCCACCGTTTCAAAATCCATAGCCCCGCGCAATGTTCGGCTCTTTAACAAAATCTTGAACAGGTCATACAGATCCTGAACATTACCGAGCACATGATCCATAGCGGCAGCAGCCGGTCCGTTCGGGTCCTGCAGAGCCGCCCAAACGTCGTCATAGATCAGACGAGCTGCCGAGCGAATCACTGCCGGATAGAACTGATAGGCCGTCACCTCGCCTTCCGGACTGATGACCGAGTCACAAACCATTGTGCAGCGATCGACGTGCGGATTTAGTGAGCAGAGTCCGTTAGAGAGTTCTTCAGGGAGCATCGGGATGACGCGGCGCGGGAAATACACGCTGGTCGTTCTCAGCTGTGCATCCTTATCGATTGCGCTGCCCGGCTTCACGTAATGAGAGACATCGGCGATCGCGACGAGCAGTCGGTACCAGCCCTTTTTTCTTTCGACCGGCAGACAGAATACCGCATCATCAAAGTCTCTCGCGTCGGCGCCGTCGATTGTGACAAACGGAATGTCGCGCAGGTCCACACGATTGCGCAAATCGGCTTTTGTCACATGATCCGAGAACTTGGCGATTTCCGCTTTGTTGGCTTCCGAGAATTGATGAGGAAGATTGAATTTACGCACCGCAATTTCAATTTCCATTCCCGGATCTTCGATATCACCGAGGACTTCGACGAGTTTAGACTTGATGTCACTCCACTTGGCATCATCCTCGAAAAGCCCGGTTTCATTCGGCTCTACCACGACAATCTTACCGTCCATCTCTTTGCTGACGGTATTCGGTTCAAGCGTGAAGCGATGTGTGATGCGGATATCCTCCGCGGTCACAACCGCGCTGATAATCCTGCCAAGTTTATTGCGGCCCAGCGCTAGGCGTCCCACAATCTTGGTCATTCTGCGCTTGATCAGCTTCTGAATTTCCGCAATCTGTCTTCCCCGCGCATCGGAGGACAGGGAAATCGCCTCAACAACATCGCCGGGAAGAACCTTAGTCATTTCCTCTTCCGTTATGAAGAGATCGGGAACATCTTCGTCGCAAATCAGAAATCCGTAGCCGTCCCGGTGTCCCTGAACAACGCCCCGATATACGTGCGCTTCAGCTCGTTTTTTAAGCATAACCGTCCCGTCCTTCTGTGTAACCGCTTTTTTGGCTTTGGTGATTTCGGCAAGCGCGCTGTCGAACGCTTGTTCCGTCATTGATTTGTCATCCCCGACGAGTTGCTTTTTTAATTGCGCCAGCGGCATTGCGCCTGAATTAAGCGTCAATTTGGACAGTATCTTGTCCCGGGCAGCGGAAACCCGACGAGATAATTTTTGTTGTACAGCCATATAGTTCTCTCATTCAGTCATATCTGAATTAATATCTGATGGATTGTAATTGTTTAAGATGCAAAGCTTCCTCTCTTTTCGCTCATAGTGGAGAGCTTGAAGCGCCTAAGACGAACAGAAGTTTCAAGAGGACGACTTCGGTACGACATCCATTGACGTATCCGTCTCTACAATCTTCATCACTACTGCTTATTTGGAGAAATCAAATGATCAAGTCTGCCGGGTCTGCAACATTACTGACCGCCCTCTTTATTCTTTCTGCCGCACACGCTGCCGATCACGACTACTGCAAGGAAGCCTTCGCTATCGGCAACATGCCCGGCATGACAGAATGCAGCTCTATGGAACTGGAAGCGCAGGACAAGCGTCTTAACGCCGAGTACAAAGCCGTCATGGCTAAACTTGATGCAAAGCAGAAGAAAGAGCTTCGTTCCGTGCAAAGGAAATGGATTAAAGACCGTGACGCGGACTGCAAACTTGAAGAGGACGGAGGACAGGCTGCAGAGCTGAACCATGTCAGCTGTCTAAAGGAGTGGACGAAAAAGCGCGCCGATGAGCTCGCTGCAATGAAAAGCGGGCTTTAGTCCGTAGGCTGTTTCTCTAAAGGCCTTAGCACAAGTCGTGCTTTCTTTGGTTAAAAAGCTGAGAAGCAGAAGCGCTTCTCAGCTGTATGACGTTTAGCGTTCGAATTCCGCAAGCCAGTCCTCGTTGTCCGGCTCTTCCTCGGTTTGAACTTTTTCGTGCTCGGCAACTGCGATTTCACGAATCGCGTCTTTAAGCAAATCGAGACCCTCCCCGGTCTGCGCGCTGACACCTACAGCGATCGGCCGACCGCTGTCATCGGATGTCAGAAACGGCGGTTTACCGCTCGCATCCAGCTTGTTGTAAACCAGAATTCGCGGAATATCTTTTGCGCCGATCTCCTCCAGAACCTTATTCACTTCAGAGATTTGTTCTTCCTGAGCGATATTCGAGGAGTCAATCACATGCAGAAGCAAATCCGCCTGAGCCGCCTCATCCAATGTGGACTTGAAGGCTTCGATCAGCTGGTGAGGCAGACCGCGAATAAATCCGACCGTATCGCTGAGAACCACCTCGGTATCTTCTCCGACGTAGCAGCGCCGGGCTGTTGTATCCAATGTGGCAAACAACTGGTCAGCCGCATACACACCGCTTCGTGTCAGGCGATTAAACAGCGTGGATTTACCGGCATTGGTATAGCCGACTAGCGCCACTGTGAGAAGATCGCCTTTCTGACGTGACTTTCTTTGGGTGTTTCGCTGTTTTTCCAGTTTCTTGAGCTGTTCCTTAAGCGCCTTCACTCGCGAACCGAGCATTCGGCGGTCAAGTTCCAACTGTTTTTCACCCGGGCCGCCGGTCTTGGACAGGCCGCCTCTTTGGCGCTCCAAATGGCTCCAGCCTCGGACGAGTCGGGTGGACAGGTGCGTCAGGCGAGCCAATTCAACCTGCAATCGGCCTTCTCTGGTTTTCGCACGCTGGCGGAAAATTTCCAGAATTAAATTGGTTCGATCCCAAACGAGGAGATTGGTGGCTTTTTCGATATTTCTCTGCTGGGCCGGAGACAGTGCAACGCCAAAGATCAGGGCCTGAGCGCCGCATGCGGTCGCTTCCTCCTTTATCTCCTCAATTTTTCCGCTGCCGAGAAATGTCTTAGGATCCGGACGATCTCTCTTGGCTTCTGTGAGACCAAGCACATCGTAACCGCAGGAGGAAGCCAGTTCGGAAAGCTCCTGAGCCGCATCACGATAAATATCACGTCCGATTAAAACAGAGACGAGCCACACCTTCAAGGCATGCTCGTCCCTTTGTTCATAATTTTCGAGTGTCACTTATTCTTCAGCTTCAGGCGTCTGAGCTTCGTTTCCAAGCGGCACTGCGCGAGCCGGCACAACCGTGCTGATCGCATGTTTGTAAACCATCTGAGTCACTGTGTTGCGAAGCAAAACAACATACTGGTCGAAGGATTCGATTTGGCCTTGAAGTTTAATTCCGTTTACAAGGTAAATCGATACAGGAATACGGCCTTTGCGAAGGCTGTTCAAGAACGGGTCTTGTAGAAGTTGCCCCTTTGTCATTATATTTCTCCAACTGGCTAAAGTGCCAAAATACTCTTCAATGCATTGTAGATAAGAAAAACTCTACAATAAATACCATGCAATCATTTTGGGCGCCTTAGCTTAAATCCGATGCGCCGCAACGACTGTGCAGAGGGAATAAAACAAAAAACGGAATTAACTTTATTCCACGGCTGCGTTTACATTTTACTTCAGACAATCCCAAAATCAGGCAAACGACGCTTACAAGTTTGCCGTTTTGAGATGCGTCCTATCTAACTTTTTTGGACGTACGGATTCTTATTGGTTCTGAATTCGATGCGAAGCGGCGTCCCCGCCAGATTAAATTTCGTTCTAAACCATCCTTCAAGGTAACGTCGGTAGCTCTCAGGCACATCTTCGAGCGCGTTGCCGTGGACCACGATCACCGGAGGATTCATACCGCCCTGATGCGCATAGCGCATCTTGGGACGTCCCCCGCCGGCTCGCGGAGGAAGCTGCCGAGACGTGGCTTCGATCAGCGCTCTTGTCAGTTTCGGCGTAGAAAGCTTCATGAAAGCCGCAGCGTGCGCCTCATTGACCGCGTTGAGCAGATGATGAAGTCCGCGTTTATGAAGCGCGGAAAGGTAGAGAATCTTCGCCCAGCGTAAGAAGTGCAGCTTATGTTCGAGCTCTTCTTTCACCCGACTTCTTTCGTAGTCGTCCAGATCGTCCCATTTATTGACGCCGACGACCAAAGCTCGTCCGCTCTCAAGAACGTAACCCGCAATATTGGCATCCTGTTCGGCAATTCCCGCATGCGCATCCAAAAGGAGCACTACAACGTTCGAGCTTTCAATCGCCTGCAGCGTCTTAACGACCGAGAATTTCTCGATCGCTTCAAACACCTTGCCTTTTCTGCGCAGGCCGGCGGTATCGATAAGCGTGTACTCGCGGTCTTTGTAATTGAACTCAACCTCAATCGCGTCGCGCGTTGTACCGGGCATATCGTATGCGATCAAACGGTCTTCACCGATCAGCGCGTTGATCAGCGTGCTCTTGCCGGCATTCGGGCGTCCGACGATCGCGACTTTGATCTTATGCTGGAAATCCTCTTCTTCGTCGATCTCTTCTTCGGTCGGGAAAGGTTCTAGAACGAGGTTCATGAGCGGGCGAACCCCCTCGCCCTGCGCAGCGGAAATCGGATAAGGCTCTCCGAGCGCAAGTTCGTAGAACTCCGCCTTCATGGATTCAGAGAGGCCTTCGGCCTTATTCACGACCAAATAAACCGTTTTTCCGGACTCTCGCAGACTTTGCGCGATTCGGCTGTCCTGAGGCGTCAGACCGGTGCGGCCGTCCACCAGAAAGAGGACGGCATCGGCTTCGGTAATCGCAAGCTGAGCCTGTCCAGTCATCGCCTTAACGATGCCCTCGGTTCTGATCGGCTCAAAACCGCCGGTATCAATGACCAGATAAGGTTTATCTCCGATACGGCCGTCTCCGTAGTGCCGATCTCTCGTCAGGCCGGGGAAATCCGCGACCAACGCGTCACGAGAACGGGTTAATCGGTTAAATAATGTTGACTTGCCGACATTCGGTCTGCCAACTAAAGCAATGACTGGAACCATATTCTTTTATCGTGTAGCGATATACGCCACATCTCCTTTACTTGTCTGGAAAATCGCGCCAGAGCTGAACGGCTGCGCCGCGGTAACCACCGGACCGCTCAGACGAAGTCTTCCGATCTCTTCTCCGGTTCTCGGAGAAAGCAAGTGCACATAGCCTTCGGCGTCACCGACGGCAACCGCACCCGGCACAACGACCGGGGCAGAAAGTCTGCGGTAGAGCATTTCCTTATTCGTCCAGCGCTCCTCTCCGCTTTCGCGATAGAACGCTTTGACTTCGCCGTTGACCGCGACTCCATAAACATTGTCTTCGTCAATGGCAGGTCCTGCAACCGCATCAAGCGGCTGAGACCAGCGGGTCTGTCCGTTCTGACTGTCGATGCAGGTCACTGCGCCCTGATAAGCCGCCGCGCACACCAGATCCTGGCTGAATGCCGGATATCCGACTACGTCAACCAAACGTTCGACTTCCGTAATGCCTTTGGACTGAGCGATAGAGAATTCAAATACCGCTTTACCGGTCGGAATATCCAGAATCACGACATGACCGTTAGGCTGTCCGACAAAAAGAACCGTATCATGCGCGAGCATGCCTGTGGGCAGTCTGACTGTCAAAGCGGGCTGATTCTTCTGATAAATCCACTCTTCATCTCCGCTGGACGCTTCAAATGCGGAAACTCGCGTATCGAGCGTTCTGACGATCACGAGACCTTGCGCAACAACCGGAGGAGAAGCCAAATCAGTTGTGAGTTTCTTGCTCCAGCTCACTTTGCCCTCAGCGTCAACGACCTGAAGTGTTCCGTCTTCAAGGCCCACCGCGGTGACATAGCCGTCGCTGCCGACGCCTGCCGTAATCGGAGAATCAAAAGAAACGGACCATTCCACTTCGCCGCTGCGCGCATTCATACGCGAAAGCGTCTTGCCGCCTGCCGCAAAAACGACATCGTCATAGACGGCCGGAACCAAGAAGCCGTCCGCAGAAGAGAGACTCTTAGACCAAACGGTGTCGGCGGAGATTGCCTGCGTGATTTTCACGAGCGGCATCGGTTCATGTTTTGAAGTTGAACAGCCTGCCAGGGCTGCCGCCGCTGCTGTGAGAACAAAAAACTTTGTTAATTTACTGACCATGATTACTCTTTGGGCTGAAGCGTAGCGCTAAGTTTTGTTTGAATAACGTTGACGAGAGGATTTGTAGCGGCTGTCTTTTTGAGGCCGTCTTCCCAGCTCTGACGAGCCGCGGCGATATCGCCTTTTGCCAGCAGAAGATCTCCCTTACGATCTGCAACAAGCGCTGCTTCATCCTTCAGGTCTTTCAGGCTGTCAAGCAGCTTAATTCCTTCGTCGTATTTGCCTTCATCAAGGTAAACACCGGCTAAACGAACCGCTGCAATCGTCTTAAGTTCGGGATACTTATCGGAATCCGTGATCCAAGTCAGAGATTTAACGGCTTCGTCTTTCTTGCCGGCTTCTTCGGCGGAGCGGGCGGCAAGAAGTGCGCCCATTCCGGCATAAGCCGTGGAGGCGTAGTCCGTATGAAGACGCTCATTAATTGCCTGAGCTCTTCCGTTGTCCTTTGCGTTCACCGCCTGAATCATCTGGGCATAAAGTGTCCCGGCATCAGCCGATTCCTTGGCCTGATACCATCTCCAGCCCTGCATCGCAGCAGCCGCTAAGCAAACCGCGGTAACCACTGAAAGGATCAGCGTTCCCCACTTATCCCACCACGCTTTAATCTCGGCAAGGGACTCTTGTTCTTCTAAATCATAGGCCATTATCGATGTATCTCCGGGTCTATTAATTTTCAATACGAATCTTCCGAACCCTCAAATACAAGAATTCGGAAGAACAACGCAATTATATGTTTTTGCTGACAAATTCCAAAGCTTCTTCAATGGTCAGCGTTTTCTGTTCACCGTAGCCGGCAATACCTTCACGCAAAGCTTTAAGGCCGACCTTACCGGCAGCGGCTTCGTCGCTGCCGATGACAAGCGCATAGAGCGCGCCTGAAGCGTCAGCTCTCTTCAACTGGTTGGCAAACTTCATGCTGCCCGAGTGGACGATCACGCGGATTCCGGCGTCTCTGAGTTTTTCAGCTGCACCGATCGCGTTCAGATAGAGGGCCTTGTCCCAAACTACGTAGACATCGCATTCTCTTTCTTCGGGATGTACGCCGCACTCTTTCATCAGTTCGAGCACGCGTTCAATGCCCATCGCAAAGCCGCAGGCGGGCGCATCTCTGCCGCCGAGCATGCCGATCAGCGGGTCGTAACGGCCGCCGCCGCAGATGGTTCCCTGAGCGCCCAGTTTATCGGTTACCCATTCGAACACGGTCAGATTGTAGTAATCAAGACCTCTGACTAAGCGCGGATTAATTGTGTAGTCCACGCCTTCTGCTTTCAGAATATCTTCAAGAGAAGAAAGGAACGCTTTGGATTCTTCGCCGAGCGAATCATAAAGTTTCGGAGCGTTATTGACCAAATCCTGCATATCCGGATTCTTTGTATCGAGAATTCTGAGCGGATTGCTGTAAAGACGGCGCTGCGCGTCTTCGTCAAGAATTTCCTTGTGTTCTTCAAAGTAGCGAATTAGGATTTCACGATAGGCCTTTCTTTCTTCAAGCTGACCCAAGCAGTTCAGTTCAAGACGTACCGGCGCGATACCGAGTTCTTTCCAAAGCCGGTTCAGCATCAGAAGCTGTTCAGCGTCTGTATCCGGACCCTTAAAGCCCATCGCTTCCATACCGAACTGGTGGAACTGGCGATAGCGGCCTCTCTGAGGTCTTTCGTGACGGAACATCGGCCCCATGTACCAGAGACGACGCGGTGCATCGTAAAGCAGGTTGTGTTCGATACAGGCGCGCACGACGGACGCGGTGTTCTCAGGACGAAGCGAAAGGTTATCTCCGTTCAGAGAGTCCACAAAGGAATACATCTCTTTTTCTACGATATCGGTCACTTCGCCGATACCGCGTTTAAACAGACGAGTCTGTTCAACAATCGGAGTGCGGATCTGCTGATAACCGTAGAGATTAGCCAGTCCGATCGCTTTTTTCTCAAAGAAGTGCCAAAGCGGCGCGTCCGAAGGGAGCATATCGCTCATACCGCGGATCGCTTGAATTTTCTCTTGTGCCATTTCTATTCTTTTCCGTAAGTTCTTTTAACGTAATCTTCCAGAAGTGCGTGGAAATCCGAAGAAAGCGTCGGACCTTTGAGCGAGCCCCACTTCTTACCGTCCATATAGACGGGCGAGACCGGGCTCTCGCCTGCGCCCGGCAGCGAAATACCGATATTGGCATGCCTGCTTTCGCCGGGGCCGTTCACCACGCATCCCATTACTGCAACCGTCATGTTTTCTACGCCCGGATAAGACTTGCGCCACTGCGGAAGACGGGACTTGATATAAGTCTGAGTCTGTTTAGCAAGTTCCTGAAACAGACAGCTGCTGGTGCGTCCGCAGCCGGGACATGAAACGACCTGGGGCGTGAAGCTGCGCATTCCGAGCGCCTGCAGAATTTCACAGGCGAGTTCAACCTCAGCGCTTCGGGGCTGATCCGGTTCCGGCGTCAGAGAAACTCTGATCGTGTCTCCGATGCCTTCAAGCAAAAGAACGGAAAGCGCGGCGGTACTGCTGACCGTACCCTTCAGTCCCATTCCTGCCTCGGTCAAGCCAAGGTGCAGAATATAGCCGCAGCGTTTTTTAAGTTCGCGGTAAACCGCGATCAGATCCGTGACACCGCTGACTTTCGCAGAAATCGCGATTTGGCTCGGTTTCATACCGAGGGCCACAGCAGCATCCGCGCTCTGAACAGCACTCTGAACCAGCGCTTCACGCAGAACCGCCTTTGCGCTTAGAGGATTTTCCAATTTCTGGTTTTCGCTCATCATGCGCGCGAGCAGATCCTGATCCAAAGAGCCCCAATTCACGCCGATGCGTATCGGTTTATCATACTTCAGCACGAGCCGGATCATGGTCTCGAAATTCTCAGCGTGCTTCTCCCCTTTACCGACATTTCCCGGGTTAATACGGTATTTCGAAAGGGCCTGAGCGCATTCGGGGTATTCGCTCAGCAGCTTATGTCCGTTGTAATGAAAATCGCCGACAAGCGGAACAAAGCATCCGGCCGCATCCAAACGTCTGCGAATTTCGGGAATTGCCTTCGCGGCAGCCGGAGTGTTGACCGTCAGACGGACAAGTTCACTTCCGGCCCGGGCCAATTCCTGAACCTGCGCGACGGAACGCTCAACATCGGCCGTATCCGTGTTGGTCATAGACTGAACGACGACTGGGCGGCCGGCGCCGATTTCAACGACATTGCCGAGCCACTGAACCTTCATCGGTTCTTTTGCTTCCGTATTCATTTAATTACTTCTGGTAAGCCGTAAACACAGTAGAAGTACTGTTCGGTCTTGCATCGAGGTTAACCGCACGGCCGTCCAAATGCACTGCGCCGTTCTGGCGGTTGCCTACAGAGACCTTAAAGGGAAGCGCAACGGAGTACTCTCTGCTCTGTCCGGCTTTGAGCTGAGTATTGAATTCCAGCTTATTGTCTTTATAGATACCAAACCAGCATTCGCCGTTTTTGCCTTCGAGCTTAATCTTAACTTCGCCCTTAGCGGAGTACGGAAGTTCCCAGCGATCTTCCGTCTTGTTGTACTCAAGTCTCATCGGCTCGGAAGTGTCAACTGTCTGAGCAGCGGCTTCCTTCTCTTCAGCAGCTTTAGCTTCAGCAGCCTTGCGTTCTTCTTCAGCCTTCTGTTTTGCTTTTTCTTCAGCTTCCTTCTGCAGACGCTCTTTCAGCTCAGCTTCCTGCTTTGCTTTTGCTTCTTCAGCAGCGGCTGCCGCAGCAGCTTCGGAAGACGGCGCAGCGACTTCAGCCTTCTTTTCAGCTTCAGGTTCTGTCTTAACTTCCTGTTTTGCAGCCGGCACCTCCTGCTCCTTGGCCTCGGGCGCCGCAGGCGCAGAAGCTGCAGGAGCCGCGGCTGTCTGAGTTTCCGAGTCAGAGTTGGCCAGCATGGACGGGATGTACTGATAACCGAAATAGCCCGCCGCGATCAGCACGGCGAGGAAAAGAAGTCCCGCGACCACCTTACCGCCGACATTTTTCGGCTGAGCGTCCTGATACGGCGCCAAATCCTGGGTCGTTTTACGAATAAACGTGCGGGGATCACGATCTTCCGGGCGCAACGCAACATTAAACATATCGATGACTTTATTGTCATCGACGCCGAGCAGGCGGGCATAGCTTCTCAAATGGGCCCGAGCATAAACAGGGGTCGGAAAAACTTTATAGTCATCTGCCTCCAGCCCTTCGATCTGAGCCGGAGAGATGCGAAGCTGAGAGGCGACCTGATCAACCGTGAGTCCTTTTCCCTCACGGGCAATTCTCAGCAGTCCGCCGTAAGTCGTCGCTTCGGGAGGGAGATCACTCCCGACGTTCGTTTCCTGATTTTGGATTCCTTCGGGCATGATGCTCCTCTTTTTCCTTTTCTTGCGAAATCTCTTTGATAATTATCTCTCTGTTTGCCCTCTTTTCGGCGAGTCTTGTGCGGTCTTTAATCTCACCCGCGAGCTGTCCGCAGGCTGCGTCGATATCGTCTCCGCGCACCTTTCTCACGGTTGTGACAATGCCGGCGCCGTTCAATCGATCGGCAAAGGCCTGCACCGCCTCCGGCTCACTGCGTTTCAGTCCGGACCCTGGGAACGGATTGAAAGGGATCAGATTAAACTTGCACGGGACATCCTGCACCAGAGTAATCAGTTCTTTAGCCTGCGCGACGGAATCGTTAACGCCGCCGATCAGGATGTACTCGAACGTTATAAAGTCTCTTGGCGCGACCTTTAAGTAGCGCTTGCAAGCCTCCAGAAGAGATTCAATATTATGTTTTCTATTGATCGGCATAATTTTGTCGCGCAGCACGTCGTTAGGCGCATGCAGGCTGACAGCCAGTGCGACAGGACAAAGTTCGCCGAGTTTGTCGATTTGACGGACAAGGCCTGATGTAGAAACGGTTACTCTTCTGCGGGACAAGCCGTAGGCGTTATCGTCGAGCATCAGGCGCAGCGACGGAATCACCGCGTCCAAATTCTGAAGCGGCTCTCCCATGCCCATCATGACAACGTTGGAAATCACTCGTTCGTTTTCATCGGTAATTCCCAGATCTCTGCGCAGCGTATGTTCTGCGTGCCAGAGCTGACCAATGATTTCCGACGTTTTCAGATTACGATTAAAACCCTGTTTTCCGGTTGAACAAAAGAGGCAGTTCATCGCGCATCCGGCCTGTGAAGAAACACAAAGCGTTCCGCGATTGTCCTGCGGGATGTACACCATTTCCACCGCATTGCCGTTTCCGACCGAAAGCAGCCACTTGCGCGTTCCGTCAGAAGCCGTTTTATCCCGGATGATTTCAGGGCCGCGGACCTCGGCGACCTTCTCGAGCTTTGCCCGAAAAGATTTTGCGAGGTCCGTCATTTCGGAAAAGTCAGAGGCGCCCCGGCGATGAATCCATCGCTCGAGCTGTTTTGCGCGGAAGGGTTTTTCGCCCAAATCCTCGCAGAATTTCTTTAATCCCTCAGCATCAAAGTTGAGCAGATTAACCTTTTGCATATCCTTTTCCGAAACTGTCATTTGGATTAGCGTCCTGCGTAGATGTCCATCTGCGGGAAGAAGAACGCGATTTCAACAGCGGCTGTTTCGGGGCTGTCGGAACCGTGAACGGCGTTGGCGTCGATGGACTGAGCGAAGTCAGCGCGGATTGTGCCCTTAGCAGCCTTCTTCGGATCGGTTGCGCCCATCAGTTCGCGGTTTTTCATAATGGCGTTTTCGCCTTCAAGAACCTGAATCTGGACAGGACCGGAAACCATGAAGTCAACGAGGTCTTTGAAGAAGGGGCGTTCGCGGTGAACAGCGTAGAAAGCTTCGGCTTCCTGACGGGAGAGCCATTTCATCTTGGAAGCAACGATCTTCAGATTGTTGGATTCAAAGCGGCTGTAAATCTGTCCGATTACATTCTTCGCAACTGCGTCGGGTTTGATAATAGAAAGTGTGCGTTCAACTGCCATTTCAATCTCTTAAAGAGTTATAAAAAAAATAAAACAAGGAAAAGCGGACCAATCCGCCTCCCCTCCGTCTCTGCCTTACGGCAATCTTTTAATTTTATCATGCTCAAAGTTTCCACCGAGTCCGCATTTTTCACGGAAACGGCTTCTTACTTACTTTTTCCGGGCTGAATAAAAGTGAGCGCCAGGACAATTAAATTCAGAACCGCTACCCAGATAACAATCCAATCCGTCTCCAGAACCACCAAGTAAGCGCGTTCTCCCCAAATCATTTTCGGCGCTTCAAGGAAGGTGACTGCCGCAAAGGCGATAGGAAGAAAAAGTCCGAATCGAAGAGAGCGCAGCGTCAGAGGGCTTGGTCTCAGGTAGAACTGCCACGAAAAGAATATCGACGTGACAATAAAGAGGACGTATAAAAGAGCACCGGCCTTCAGGAACGTATAGGCCTTAATCATCAGCGCTCCGTTTTCCGCGAGTTTCTCATGCACGTCCCAGAGGATAAAGGCAAGCTGCGAAGGTTCAAAAAGCAGAATAAAAGCCAGCACCAGTGCGACCCATGATGGCATTCCGGGTCTTCTGATCTTCAGCGTCCTCGCCAGCCACAGGCTGAAAAGACCCAATAATAGAAATGCGGCCGCGCCCCGCATACTGAGAAAATATTCCATGTCGTCTACTTATCGTCTCTTTCCAACGGATAGTAAGAGGCTATATTTTTATTCGTTTTTAAGTAGGCAGTGATACCCAATAAGAGGACAAAGTATCCGGCAAGCGCAAGGGCACTCTGACGGACCAAATCGAAGCCCTGAGCGCCGAGAAGAATAAGCGGAAGCACCCCGACTGAGACAACAATTACCAGCGCGGAAATCCACATCAGTCGGAACGCGGTCAGGAGCCCGCGGCGGACTCTTCGGATATAAAGCATCCAAGCCGAAAACCCGTTGAGAATCATTGAACCGATGATGCCGAGAACGGACAGACCGATAAAGGTTTGTTCAAGGGTGCTCATTTGAGAAAGCGACTCAGAGAGCATATCCGTATTAACGGCGTCCAAGCCGCCGTTTTCCACTCCAAGCCATAAAGCCGGGAACACATCACGGATAAAACTCAGCGAGAGCAGCGGCAGGAAAAGAAAAAGCAGAACGATACAGCAGGCCAGTCCCCAGTCGGGCAATCCTTTTCCGCGTGTCTTAACCACGTACATTGGGAACCAGAAACAAAA
The DNA here is from genome assembly GCF_059728705.1 of Parasutterella sp. St.1A3. NCBI lineage: Bacteria > Pseudomonadati > Pseudomonadota > Betaproteobacteria > Burkholderiales > Sutterellaceae > Parasutterella > Parasutterella sp. St.1A3. Next base: position 2,065,724 of record NZ_BAAGFK010000001.1, read on the forward strand.
TCCGAGCGCAAAGAAAAATGTAAACCAATAATTAAAAAAACTGCTTTCTTCCATTTTATTTGGGTGGCGTTTTAGTGTAGATGCGATTCATCGATTCATCGAAACACAGTGCGATCGTGCAGGCAATCGTCATAACCAGCTGCATGAGAAGCGGTACAAAAGCATCCGAAATCATCGTGTAGCCGTAGGAGCCGAATATGAGGACCGGAAGAGCCGCCTGCGCAAGCAGATTCAGTCCCAGACCGATCCAAAGAAACAGGACCGAGAGCGGCTTAACAGTTCTGTCACGCAGAAAATACAGCATCAGACTCACAAACAGTGAGGATGCGATTGCTCCGCCCGTCAGAGCCCAGCTGATCTGCGTAAAGACAGGAATACCCGGGACCGACCATCCTGAAAACGTAAGCTTCAGAATCTCGGTTGTATCCCGATTCATGCTGTAGGACCAAATCGGCAGAAGCATCAGCGTAACTGTTACTACAGCGCTGATTCCCCATGTCAGATCTTTGCTCGAGATCTTAAGCAGCCAAGCGATAGTGAAAACGCATGAGAGCAGAATCAGAATCGCCTTTATAAGCGGCCATAACAGTAAGAGAAACAGCGACAAAGACATTCCGATCAACTTCCGTTGGTCTGAGCGTCTTCAGCCTGAGCTCCTTCGCTGATCTCCTGCAGTTCCATTTCTTCGATGGGATCCTGCTGTACCGGTTTAGGACCGGGTTCAAAGACTGCAATGCTTTCTACATGCGCCGTATGCGGGAACATATTCATGACGCCAGCGCTTCTCAAATGCCATCCGCCCTCTCTGACGAGGATCGCGGCATCTCTTGCAAGCGTCGCGGGGTTGCAGGAAACGTAGACCAGACGTTTCGGTCTCTGCTCGGTATTAGCAAAGGACTGACAGACTGCCATTGCGCCTTCTCGCGGCGGATCAATCAGCACCCGATCAATTCCGCCTATAGACTTCCAAATTGCGTCCCAGTCTTCGTCCTTCCAGTCAAAGAGGTTTCTTGCGACAAAGTCTGTCTTATCAGCGAGGCCGTTTTGCTCAGCACCTTCTTTAGCCCGATCAACGAGCGCCTGACTGCCTTCAACACCGATGACTTGTTTGACTTTTGTCGCGATCGGCAGTGTGAAATTGCCCAGTCCGCAGAAGAAATCGACAACCTTGCAGTCATGATCCAGCTTCAGCATTCTCAGCGCACGGGAAACCATCAGTTCGTTGAGGACGTGATTCACCTGAGTGAAGTCTGTCGGTTTGAATGTAATGGCAACATTCATTTCGCGGTGGCGAAGCTTGAGTCGATCCGCATTTTCCAGCTCAAGCGGATAAATACTGTCCGGGCCCTTAGGCTGATACCAAACAACGACGTCGTGCTCTTTTTCAAAGGCTTTGATTTTTGCCTCGTCCTCCGCGCTTGGCTGCTCCAGAATACGGAACACAAAAGCGGTACAGTCTTCCGTGCAGGCGACCTCAATCTGCGCGAGTTTCTGACGAATGGTTAAAGAGGCGATCAGATCACGAAGAGGAACAAGGAGATCACTGACTTTTTTCGGCAGGATCTCACAGCTTTTCATATCCGCGATATAGCTGGAGCGTTTTTCATGAAACCCGACGAGCACCGTACCTTTTTTCGCGACGTCACGCACTGAGAGTCTTGCGCGGTGTCGATAATGCCAGGTCAGTCCGAAGATCGGCGGGATCACCTGTTCAGGGCGTACTCGACCGATATGCCAAAGCGCATCCATTAAAACTTTCTGTTTCACCGCAACTTGCGCGCGCGGCTCGATGTGCTGCATAGCGCATCCGCCGCAGCTGCCGTCCTTGACGCCGAAATAAGGGCACTTGGGTGTAACTCTGAGCGGAGACTCGGTCAAAAGATCCGTTGCGAGACCGAGTTCAAAAGAAGGCTTATTGCGATACCGCTCGTAAGTCACTTCTTCGCCCGGAAGGGCTCCCTCGATAAAAACGACCTTGCCGTCGCGATGGGAAACACCTCTGCCTTCCTGATCGAGTGTTTCAACAATGACGGTAAATTTTTCTCTTTCTTTTCTTGCGCGGACCATCAGACAATCCTTTCCAATGACGAATTACTGTTTAGGGAGGATTGTAGTGGGATCCAGAGATTTTCCGTTGCGACGTACTTCAAAGTGGACACGAGACTCTTTGTCATCAGATGCTCCCACGTCCGCAATCTTTTGTCCCTTAGTCACTTTCTGACCCTGTTTCACAGTAATGGTACCGTTGCGTCCGTATGCAGTCACGAGCTCTTTGGTATGGCGAAGGATCACGAGATTGCCGTAGCCCTTGACGTTGCCGACAAAGACCACATCGCCGTCCGCGGCTGCTTTCACCGGAGTGCCGGCAGAGGCTGCAATATCGATGCCTTTATTAAGCGTACTGAACGGCTGGACGATTCTGCCCTTGACCGGCCAGATAAACGCAGATGAGGAGGAAGATTCCGCAGCTGAAGAATTAGAAGACGTTTGAGTTTCTGTCTTCTGAGCCGTCACATGTTTAGCTGCTGCGGGGGCCGCTGCCGCGGCTGAGGCCGAAGCGGAAGTTTTTTCCTGCTGATGCGCCTGAATTCTTTCGATATCCTGCTGCACGCCGGAAGAAATCGAGAGTTTGATCTGCTGACCCACTCTCAGTTTGCTTGGGTCTGACAGACCATTTTCACGGGCCACCGCGACCGGGTCCAAAGAGTAGCGGCGAGCCACCGCGTAGAGCGTGTCACCGGGCTTTACGGTATATACAGTTGTTGTCGTCGGTCCGTTTGAAATCGGAGCGTTTCCCCCGGTAAAGGAACATCCCGCCGCAATAAGAGCTACAGCAGCCGGGGCTAAAACTTTCAACCAACTCATTCTTCCTCCATTAACCAACTTCTAATGCACGCCGCAAAAGGATAAAGTTTAAACGCAAATGCGCGATCTGTTTACCTTCATTACGCCGGGAATTTGTTCCACCAATTTTTAACGCTGTCTAAAGTCGCATAATTTGTCATATCGACCTGCAGGGGCGTCATACTGACATAACCGTGTGACGTCGCCCAGAAATCCGTCCCCTGCGCGTCATCTTTAGCATCTCCTGCCGCCCCGAGCCAATAGATTTTTTCTCCTCTCGGGTTAATCTGTTCAATCACAGACTGCGCCGAATGGCGGCGTCCAAGTCTCGTTACGACAACACCGTTTAAGCGATCAATCGTCGTGTTGGGAATATTCACATTCAAAAGGAAAGGCGCAGGAAGCGGATTATCCAGATAATTCTCAATAATCCGCTCTACCGTCTGAGCGGCCGAATCCAAGTAAGACCAGCCGGATTTCACCTGAGAAAACGCGAACGAGGGGCAGCCGAACAGATAACCTTCCATGGCTGCGGCCACAGTTCCCGAGTACAGGACATCGTCGCCCATATTCTGACCGCAGTTAATGCCGCTCAGCACCAGGTCCGGTTTTTCTTTCAAAAGCCCCGTCAGTGCAATATGTACGCAGTCGCTTGGCGTACCGTTAATGAAATAGACATCGTCCTGAACCTGCCGAATCGAAAGAGGACGGGTTAGCGTCAGAGAGTTGCTTGCGCCGCTGTGATTCTGTTCCGGGGCCACGACCGTCACATGTCCGAAGCGTTTCATGTGACGGGCAAGTTCCTGGATGCCCGGCGCCAAGTATCCGTCATCATTCGATATCAAAATGTTCATTCGCAATTACTCCGATTCTGCAAGCCACGGGAAGCTGCTGTAATACTGTTTTTCGAACGCTTCAATTTCATTCTCGCGTCTGAGCGTTTCAGCCGCAGCGTCCAATCCGTTCAATAGTTTATCTTTTCGAAGCGGTTCTATCTCGAAACTCAGATTTTTCCCGCCCGGAGTCGTCACGGTCTGATGAACCAAATCGATTGAGACCGTCTTATTATCCGAGTTTTCCAAAACCCGCAGAAGTTCATCGACCTGCGCCTGCGGAAGCACCACGCACAGCAGTCCGTTATTTGCGCAGTTGTCAAAGAAAATTCCGGCAAAAGAGGAGCCGATCAGCGCACGGATGCCGCGTTTTCTCAGTCCCCAAACCGCGTGTTCACGAGAAGATCCGCATCCGAAGTTCGGTCCCGTGACGATAATTTCGGCCTGTCGATACGGAGTCTGATTCAGTACAAAATCCGGATTTCCCGTTCCGTCAGGATTCAGACGAACGTCATGAAAGAGTCCTTCAAGGACGCCGTCCTTATCAATTCTTTTGAGAAAAGCCTTCGGCATTATCACATCTGTATCGATATTTGCCGTAGGCATAGGAGCCGCCGCGGCCGTCAGCTGTATAAATTTATCCATGGTTAGCTCCTGAAATCCGCGATGCAGCCGTTAATACTTGAGCTCGCCACAATTTGAGGCGAGGCAAGGTGCGTACGCGTACCGACGCCCTGGCGGCCCTCAAAATTACGGTTGGTCGCCGACACGCAACGATCGTTTGCCTGAAGGATATCGCCGTTCATCGCCAGGCAGAGCGAACAGCCGGATTTCCTCCACTGCCATCCCGCGTCTTTAAAGATTTGGTCCAAGCCCTCTTCTTCGGCCTGCTTTCGAATCTGCATCGAACCCGGCACAACCGCGGCGGTGACACCGGGGTGTACCTTTCTGCCTTTGAGTACGAAGGCCGCTGCGCGAAGATCTTCGATTCGGGAATTCGTGCAGGAACCGATAAACGCGTGGGTGATCGGGATGCCGGCAATTTTTTCTCCGGCTTTCAGTCCCATGTAGGAGAGCGCTCGCTGCATATCGGCTCTTCTGTCCGGATTTTGTTCAAGCATCGGATCCGGGATCACTTCGTCGATCGAGACAGCCTGATCAGGGCTGGTTCCCCATGTCACCATCGGTTTTGCGCCGGAGACATCGATCACAGCCTCTTTATCAAACACCGCGCCTTCGTCGGACTTCAAGGTCCGCCAGTATTCAACCGCCTTGTCCCAATTCTCGCCTTTAGGCGCGTACGGACGGCCTCTAAGATATTCAAAAATCTCTTCATCGGGCGCGATCAAAGAAGAGCGTGCTCCGCATTCAACCGCCATATTGCAGAACGTCAGACGTCCTTCGGGACTCAATTCACGGACCGCCTCGCCGGTGAATTCCACACAGCAGCCGCCGCATCCTCCCGCACCGAGTTCGCGCACGACATGAATGATCAAATCCTTGGCACTGACATCTGAGGGCTTTTTACCGACCAGATGCACGCGCATATTTTTTAGACGTTTGTAATTCAGAGCGGACGTCGCAAGGTAATGGTAAATGTCGGATGTGCCGATGCCGAAGCCCAGACATCCGAACGCGCCGTACATCGCGGTGTGGCTGTCGCCGGCGCCGATGGCCATGCCGGGCTGTACTCTGCCCTGCTCAACCATGACGACGTGCTCAATCCCCTGATTCGGACTGTCGTTGTTGTAAACCTCGAGACCAAATGTCTGACCGTTTTCCTCGAGGTACTGTACTTGTTTTCTTGCGTTTTCTTCGGTCGGATAAATCGGGCGATCCGCGGCGGAAGGATTCACGTGATCAATCGTGCCGAGTGTCGCAGAGGGCCGACGAACTTTAAGTTTGTTCTCCCGAAGCAGCGTAAAGGCCTGAGGGGATGTGTATTCATTGACCACTGTCCGATCGATAAACAGCAGACGTTCGCTGCCGTCTTCGTCGTATTTGCGGATAGTGTGTGTATCGAGCAGTTTCTCGTATAGCGTTCGCGGATTCATGGATACTCCCGGAATTTTATTATTGCTGTGGTCCGCTTGCGGGGCGCACATTCGGATAATTTTAACCGCTAAAACACTTTTTTCTATTAGGCGCAATACGGAAGCCGTATTTTTGGGTGCAGAAAAAAACAAACCGCAAGGCACAACACCTTACGGCTTACTTATCGAAACAGCGTATTGAACGCTTTCTTTTATGCTTTCGCGAGCTTCATATTTGTCGACATAGCCGGCTTGACCTGTTCTTTTTTCGACTCCTCGGCTTTTTTAGCCAGAGAGATCAGCTGCAAAGAAGCTCCCGCCAATAAGAGTCTCGTCTTAATTGGAAGCGATTCAGACATAAACACCTCATAAAAATTCTATGAGGGTAATTTAAACTTGCTTTATGACAGCTTTATGACATTTAGCATAAACGCTAATAGGCCACCAACGTCTTGTAACCTTTTGACTCCAAAATATCTTTAATCCGATCCAGCTCCTGCGGAGAAGCTTTTTTCAAAGTTTTCAGCGGTGTCTCACGATCGATCGTATAGATCATCACCTCGCGGGGTTTGATTTGATCCAAAACCTTCCCGACTTTTCCAGAAAAATGTATCAATAAGCTTCTTTAACCTTCTGAATATTCAACGATAAATTCGAAATTTTTCTAGAAAATTTAACGACAATGTAGTTCAATCAAGGCTAATTATGATATAATTATCAATAAGGAGGAGTGAGTCGTGTCCATCTCAATTTCGGAAAGAAAGGTAAAAGGCAAGGTCTATATCTCTATCGTCGAGAAGTATCGAGATCCAATTACAAAAAGGTCCACAACTCGTCAGCTCAAAAGCTACGGGAACAAGGAACTATTTCTGCAGAAGCACCCTGACGGACTCGAACTTATCAATTCAGATTTAAAGCTCTTCCGGGAATCAACTCAGGCCTATGCGGAGGCGACCGAGCTGCCGAACGGCAGCGGAGTCTCAATCGTTGACAGCGCAGCGAACTCCACTGAGTTAGGCAGTTCATTTCTCGTTTCACCAGCACCGTTTCTAACGATTTGGAACAAGCTTGAATTAGACCAATACTTCAAGAATCTAGAGCGCAATTACAGAGGAAAGGTTCCGGTCGATTTAAATAAACTGGCCTTTTACAATGCGGTTGCTCGGATACTCAGGCCTGAATCAAAACTAGGAACGTGGATTGACAGGAATAGATATCTATACGACTTTGAGAGCCTTTCTCTCAAGGATATGTACAACTTGCTGGATATACTTGACGAACGCAAGCAAAAGATCATTGATCGGTTAAACGCGGCAATAGACAAGCTTTATCAGAGGGATCTTACGATCGCTCTTTATGATGTCACCACCTTTTACTTTGAGAGTTTTATCGAAGATGAGCTTCGTGCTCGAGGTATGAGCAAAGAACATCGAACCCAAGAAACACAGGTAGTGATGGGCTTACTTGTAGACAGCGAAGGAATACCGTTTGGCTACGAGCTCTTTAGAGGTAATACTGCCGAAGTCGGCTCAATGCTTGAGGTGGTGGAAGGCTTTAAAAAACGTTACCAGTTAAACAACGTAACGATCATAGCCGATGCCGGGTTAAACCAACTCATCAACTTGGAATCCCTTGAACAGGCCGGGTTTAAATATATTGTTGGCTATCCTCCCTACGTAAAACTAAACCGTACAGAACAAGATTCTCTTCTGGAAGAGGACGGATGGGAGAGTTATGACTGCGTAGAAGATTCTTGGCGCATCAAGCGAATGGCTCTTCCAATCAACAAGCGCGTTTATCCAAAGGGTGAGCAATCGAGAAAAATCCAGCTGGAGGCTGAGTGCATTGCAACGTTCTCTTTATCACGTTATAAGCACGACTTGGATGAACTGAGAAAAAAGACAACACGTGCGAAAGAACTCGTACGAAAAGGAGCGAAAGCTGTCCAGGCAGCTAATCGCAACGTGTCATTTCCTGAAATCGGTTGACTACTTGATGTTGTTAAACCTAGTTAAAGTTTACTGTTTAAAGGGTAATCCCTGAAATTAGTTTACCTCTTGTTGATCTTATTCCTGCTTTCGGTTGCCAGGAGGTGTTGCCTACTGGCAACCGAAAGCAGGAATAAACAAATTTTACTTCACTATCTAGCTCTTAGATACTCCTCCCTACGTGATCTCCAATGCTTCTTTAACTCCCCTCTTAAAGCTGCTGCCTTTGCCGGAGTTAGTAAGTTATTGCTTAAATGCGGTCGGCACTCGTTGTAGAAAGAGACCACTTCAAACAATGCTTGCTCTAATTGCTCGTGGGTTTCAAACCTACGACTCCCCAACATTTCATTTTTGATTGTCGAATTGATTCGCTCAGCTATTGCGTTTTCTTTTGGATCTCCGTTTTCAGTCATGCTTATACATATGCCCGATGCTCGAAGCAATTCAACATATTCTTTACTTGCATACTGAACCCCCCGATCTGAGTGGTGGATCAAGCCTTCTTTTTTAACATCTATCCCTCTTGCTTGGCATAGACTGAGTGCCATTTTTAGTGCGCTGATTGCTGTTCTATTGCTCAGGTCAGAGCCTAGTTTCCAGCCTACAATCTCGTGGCTGTATGCATCTGTGATTAGCGCTAAATATGTAAACTCCGATTCCCAATCCGTTACTTTAATTGGTACGTAAGTAATATCGCTAACCCATATCTGGTTCGCCCGATATGGTATTAGGTCCTTAATTAAGTTTGGATAAGTTGGCAGATTATGCTGTGAATCGGTTGTCCTCGGTTTTCTTTTCTTCTGTCGCAGCTTTAAATGATTGTCTGCAAGAATGTCTGCGAACCGGTCTCGTCCGACATGCAATCTTCCGGGAAAGTTTTGAGAGTACATCGCCCACAGCTTTTTTCCGCCTATATTCGGGTCAACACTGCGTACTTCTTTGCAGTACTCGATGATTATCTCCTCGGTTAGATACCTCGATTCTGCCTCTGAAGAGCCTCTTTTCTGAACCTTGTAGTACGCCTGCTTGCTGACGCCAAACAACTTACACAGGGCCGTTACACTTCCGTACGGACAGCTCTGCTGTTGCAGGACTTCTATTGTTTGGCGCCAGATTTTTTTCTTATAGGTATGCCAAAGCGCTCTTCTGCTAGCTGGACCATTGTTTCATAGGCCTGTGCTTTTAGGCTTTGTGCTCGCAGTTGCGCCTTGAGCTCTTTGATTTGAGCTTTCAATAAGGCGATTTCGCTTACTTTATTCAAATCTAAATTCTCGGGTTTAGCCTCATCTGAAGAAGGGCAGGCTCTTGCATTAAGGAGTTTTCCATCAAGGCCCTTCCTATCAAGGTCTTTCCCAACAACCGGCGTTCTTTTTGGCAAATCTATCCACCTATAAACTGTTGCCAAACAAACTGGCACATGCTTTGCAATTTCTTTTATTGGCATCCCCTGATTGTACAAATCCGAAACAAGCCTTCTTGCCTCTGCTTGTTTCATTAGTGTAGATATCTGTTCTTCAACTTTCATTGTTGACTCCCTAAGTAGTCAACTTTTTTCAGGACAAGACACGGCTATAAGAGTTTTATTAAATCAGAGCTTAAAGAAGTTCAATTTAATGAAACGCTTTACACCAAGCGTCTTAAATGGTGCGGTTACACGGCCTTGCTGACCAATATCGAAGATCAAGATCCGAGCGTCATTTATGCACTGCTTCGACAACTCTGGAGAATCGAGGATAACTTTAGAGTGTTAAAAACGGCGATTGAAGCCAGGCCGGTCTACGTATGGACAACCAAGCATATACGGGGTCATTTTGTACTGTGCTATATCAGCCTTGTCCTGACTCGTTTAATGCAGAAACAGCTGAAAGAGGATGCCTTGAAATACTCTGTAAGGCAGGTTGTAGAAGCCCTCAATGCGCTCAGCGTCTCCCCCTTGAATGCATTAAGAAAAAGTAAAAGTCAGCTATATCAGTGTGTGGTTGAAAACTCTGAAGGGAGCACGTCCTCCGGAGAGTACAAACCTCTTCTGGAAATTGCCAATGACATCTGGAAATCGTGCGGCTTGGAGCCCCTGACGCGTCTTGAGAGTCACGGCTCTTTAGTTAGGAAACTTGGAAGAAACTTTAAAATCCGATGAATCGTTGAACTACGAAGTCGCTAAAATATAAAATCAGCTAAAGGCTTGGTACTCACGGGTTGTACCGCGAAATCGTTTTAAAAATCAAGGAAAAGTCGGGAAAAAACAAACCGCAAGGCACAACACCTTACGGCTTACTTATCGAAACAGCGTATTGAACGCTTTCTTTTATGCTTTCGCGAGCTTCATATTTGTCGACATAGCCGGCTTGACCTGTTCTTTTTTCGACTCCTCGGCTTTTTTAGCCAGAGAGATCAGCTGCAAAGAAGCTCCCGCCAATAAGAGTCTCGTCTTAATTGGAAGCGATTCAGACATAAACACCTCATAAAAATTCTATGAGGGTAATTTAAACTTGCTTTATGACAGCTTTATGACATTTAGCATAAACGCTAATAGGCCACCAACGTCTTGTAACCTTTTGACTCCAAAATATCTTTAATCCGATCCAGCTCCTGCGGAGAAGCTTTTTTCAAAGTTTTCAGCGGTGTCTCACGATCGATCGTATAGATCATCACCTCGCGGGGTTTGATTTGATCCAAAACCTTCAGCCACGGCTGAACGTATTCATCCGTCGTGTTGTTGATTTCTTTTCCGTAGACACTGCCTTTGAGGAACATGGTCTGAACGATCACATCCCCTTTGAAGTTTTCCAAGCATCGAATGATCTCCTCGACGTCATACTTCGCATTAGGCCGATCCACCAGATGAATGAAATCCTCATTCACAGTATCGAGCTTCATAATCGGATTGTCGACCAATTGAAGCGCCTCCATAACCGAAGGGCGATTCACAAAGGTGGAATTCGATAGGACCGATATTTTGGCGTTCGGTACATATTTGTCTCTGAGTTCAATCGTATCGCTGATGATCTCGAGGAACTTCGGATGCGAGGTCGGCTCACCGTTTCCGGCAAATGTAATGACATCCGGGATCATGTTTTTTGACAAGAGTGCAGCCAGTTTCTTTTCAAGCGCAGTCTTGACCTCTTCCCTGGTCGGAAGCTTCGGCTTGGTCTCATTCTTAGCGTTTAAACCGCACTCGCAGTACACACAGTCAAAGGAACAGACCTTTGCCGACGGCGGAAGAAGATTAACGCCTAAAGACAGTCCGAGTCTTCTAGAATGAATCGGCCCAAAAATCGGCGACGGGAAAAGAATGCAGGACATGAATACCTCCAAAACGATGCTTGAGGCTAGCACGTTCCGGGCCGAGTATTTCAGTTATGAGCGTTGCTTTGGGAAACAACTCTGGAGAAAATTTTGAAACCAGAAAGATAGAACAATTTATCCATCTGATTTTAAATAATTTATGAAAATGTTGGCACTAAAAAGATCGTTTAACGAGCTAATTTAAAAAGTGCTCGGGCGGCAGGATTCGAACGACACTAATAAATCAATAGGTTAATGTACGCATAAATCAAATTGGTACATTTATTGGCACGTTTGAATTTTTTGATCCGCTGAGCGGAGCACTGAACATTCTAATTTCTTTTCGTGTAAGTTTTAACTTTCAATAGACGCCATGATAGCAACACCTTTCACGGTTCTAAGTGCACTCGGCCTTCAGCTGAGGGTTTCCGTCGGGCACGCCTAGCCGGAAGTTCTCGAAATCAGCTCTTCTGACCCGTTAATCTCTACCTCTAATTTTAGCTGCGTCCTGAAATAAAAAAGCCACTGTGTGGACGGCCAGAAAAGGCAAAGCCTTGGATTTTTCCGAGGATTTAAATTGGGAATTATCCTAATCGTGGACACGTAATCTTAAGCGTGGACACCTTAAAAAATTAACTTCGCAAGCTAAAAAATAATACGGCGGCATCCTAATCGTGGACACCTGATATTTTGTTTAGCTACCCTGAAAGCTCCTTAACATTAAAGGAGCTTTTATGCGACTACCTGTATCAATAATCCGTGCAATCCTTACCCTGCTTCAGCAGAAAAAATCTTGTCGATTTATCGCCTCCACTATTGGAATTTCAAAAAGCGTTGTTAATAAGCTAAACAAAAGAATTCATGCTAGTGCTCAAAGCGTTGATGAGCTGTGTGCTCTAAGCGATAAAGCTCTTCTTCTAAAGCTCTATCCTCGCAAAAAGGCACTTAAAAATCTCAAAGATGTTGATTGGGAAAGTATTTGTCAGTGGCTGAACAACAAGCATGTGAATCTTCTTGTTGCTTACGAACCGCTTCTATCGCAGAAGCCATCATTTGACATTTCCTATCCGTATTTCTGCCGTAAGTATCGAGAATGGCGTAAAGAAAACAAAGGCGCTCCCGTCATCACAAATAACACTTACATTGCAGGGGAGAAGATGGAAATCGACTACTCCGGAGATCTTTTACCTTGGATTGATGAACATGGAGAAATACACAAAGCCCACATATTTGTAGCATGTTTGCCATACAGCGGTTATTTATTTGCTTATGCCACAGCAGATGAGGAAACCGCCAGTTGGGTTGAAGGCGTCATTGCAGACTTTGATTTCTGCGGTGGCTGTCCGAAAGTTCTTGTTGTTGACAATGCGAAGGCCTTAGTTCGAACGGCGAGTAAAGAAGAAGGCACTGTAACAGCCATTGTTAAGGATCTATGTGATCATTACAACATTACTCCGTGGAGCTGTAAGCCCTACAGCCCTAAAGAAAAGAATCGAGTTGAAGCATCAGTAAGGCTTGTACAAACGTGGGTTCAAGGCCAGTTAGAGAGCGCTGGTCCCGTGTTTACTAAGAACCTAATGCATCTCAACAAAAGAATCTTAGAAAAAGTTGTAGAACTAAACGCCAGACCACTATCTGCGGCCAAGCAAATCAGCAGAGAAAAACGTTTTTTAGAGGAGGAATTACCTCTGCTAAATCCGTTGCCCGAGACAAAGTATGAAGTTTGTGATTGGCTTATCCTCGTCGTGGACAAGTCTCACTGCATAAAGATCCATCGCGATAAAGGGCATCGTTATAGCGTTCCGGCCAGTTACGTGCATAAAAAAGTAAACGTAAGGCTCTCAGACGAAGAAGTCCGGATCTTTGATGCGGATACCCATAAAGAGATTGGCAGCCACCAACGTTGTTATGAAGAACGAGGCTGTAAGACTCACATACTTGAAGCACATTTGACAGAAAGTGAGAAGAATAGAAGGCGTGAGCCCCAATACTTTGTGTCTCAGTTTGTTAAAAAGGGTGTGCAAGAAGCCGTTGCCAGAAACTATGTCGACGAACTCTGGACAAATTCGGGTAACTTTGTGAGCCGTCAACGGCTACACGCAGTCACCCGAAAACTTTTATATATGTACTGCCCCGAGATACTAACCGAAGCAATGGCAGAGGCAATCGAGTTCCGTCAGTTCTCCTACAAATTCCTGAAAGAGTTAGTTGAGTTGAAGGAACAACAGCGATTACGCCAAACCAACTTTAATTTTAGCGGTAATCCCTCTGAAGAGTACGACTACGTAACCCCAAGCCATAACAACGTGAGGAAATATGAATAACCCAATCGCTAATACCCAAGAAGAAATTAAACGACTCTGCAAAACACTTCGTCTTCCGGGCGTGGCGCAGGAAATCGATGAACTGCTGTCAAACCCAGAAAATCTAAACTTGTCTCAGCTGGAATGGACGGGCAGAGCTTTAAGAAGAGAAGATAGTGGCCGTAATACTAGGAGCTTAGACCGCAGATTAAAAAACGCTCAGCTAAGGCACAAAGATACTCTAGTGTCCAAGATTGAATATAAACCGACCAGAGGGCTGGATAAGAAGGTTCTGAACTCTATGGCCACTTGTGATTGGATACGTGCATCTCAAAACTGTCTAATCGTTGGCAAAGCCGGCGTGGGGAAAACATGGATTGCTTCGGCTCTGGGTAACTCAGCTTGCTGCGCCGGAATGAACGTCAAGATGGTCCGGATGCCTCTGCTTTTAGATGAAATTAGAGCTACTGAGCTAACGCAGACTTCTATCCCCGAGTTTATAAACAGATATGCCAAGTTCAACTTGCTTATCTTGGATGACTGGGGGCTCGGAAAACTTGATCCAAGGTGCAAAGGACACTTGGTTGAACTAATTGAGGCTAGGTCAGGCAAGGCGAGTACGTTGGTCACGACGGTTCTTCCAGTTAATTGCTGGAGTGATTACATCGCCGATGCAACATTTGCAGATGCATTTATGGACCGCTTTCTGCAAAATGTAATAAGAATTGAGGTGAAAGGTCCGTCCATGAGAACAGGAGTTAAATAAGGAAAAACGCAGCGTGTCCACGATAAGGATTATGAGGAATTAACGACAATGAAAAATCAAGTTCGTCGCCGTAAATTTTTTTTTAAACTCAAGTGTCCACGATAAGGATTATGGTGTCCACACTGCGGATAATTTCCATTTAAATGAAGACGAATTTAGATTTTAAGATAACAATTTAAGCAAAGCGGGGAATCTATAGACAGACGGACGCCTGCCAACCCCCGAATATACCTTTTCGATTAGGTTCGCAGAAACTAATTTATTTCACTATTGTCCAAAATAAATTTTTTCGGAACGTCTAGATGCAAAGATGCCGAATCTTCGATAAATTTAAAGTTCCCAGCAATAAAAAATCGAAGGATTCGGCATGCAAAGAGCAACAATATCCATGTTTGCGCAACTTGTCCAGTCAATGGGTTGCAAACTTGAATTTCAACATTTAGTCAACAAGCATCAGTCAGACAAGGCATCCAAAGGCTTCTCAAGCTGGAGTCAATTTATTGCAATGCTTTTTTGCCAACTGACGGGGGCAGAGTCACTTAGGGAAATTTCTGACGGTCTTTTTTCGAGTCTAGGTAAACTTAATCATATCGGAGCAAAAGCGGCATGCCGCTCTACTTTAGGCTACGCTAACCAGAATCGCCCTTACAAGCTTTACGAGGACTTCTATTACGTATTACCGGATAAATTCCGTCATGAAATCCAAGGGCGCCTTAGCGAACGTTTTACAAAGCCCGTTTATTCGCTGGATTCAACGACAATAAGCTTGTGTCTGCGTTTGTTTGAGTGGGCGCACCATCGCAGAAGAAAAGGCGGAATAAAGCTTCATACGCTTTTGAACAACGACCTATGCTTACCGGAGGTCATTGCTGAGACCCCGGCCAAAGTAAGCGACATTAAAGGTGCAAAGAGCATTCTGGAAAATATTCCAAAGGGATCCATCGTAGTGATGGATCGAGGCTACAACGATTACAGCCTGTTTAAAAGGCTCAGTGAAAAAGGCGTAACTTTTGTAACTCGCCTTAAAGATAATGCCGTACATACACCTTTGAGGAAAGGTCTTATACAAGAGGATCCTGATAAGAAATGGGGACTCTACGAGATGAGCTTTACCGGTACTCAAGCACGAAAGCATTGCGAAGATATGCGATTCAGAGTGGTCCAATGGTATGACGAAAAAACCGATCGTTGGTTTGAGTTCCTCACCAACAGCAAGGAGTTAACTGCTCCCGAAGTTGCCGACTTGTATAAGGACCGTTGGCAAATTGAGTTGTTCTTTAAACGCATAAAACAGAATCTGGTCATTAAATCGTTCGTAGGGACAACAGAGAACGCAGTTATGACACAGATTTGGACAGCTGCCATAGCCATACTTCTGCTGGAGCTATTGAGGCGCCGTTCCAGGTATAACTGGACGTTTTGCAGATTAGCCAGATACTTCAAGTTAAACCTTATGACCTGTAAATCGCTAGAACATTGGCTTAACAAGCCGGATATAAAGGAATGGGAGAGTCCTCCGGAATCGTCACAGGGCTGTCTATTTTCTTGGAGAGGGGGTTGATTTCACCATTTAGACTCCGGCGACGGTAAACCCCGATAAATTCAGATGGCAAGTTTTAAAATCAAATTATTTTGGACAGCAGTGAATTTATTTACTAAGTGAGAGGCAACTTGCTGCGATAGATTCTGTTTATATTTTTTCCTGAGACCTCAGGTTCGACGCACGATATTAATAAAAAATCTGAATAATATCTGCGAAAATTTCTGATAATTGCATGAATTTATTAGGAAAAGTGCTTGCCCTTTATCGTGATGAATAGTATAATATTAGAGATCAATATAAGGTGATTGCTATGTCAAGACCAAGATCTGATAACCCAAAAGAGCACACTTCTATCATTCGTGCGAAACGAAAAGACGGTTGGACTTATGTTCAAAGAGTCGTCAGCGTTTACGATCCAAAGATTAAAAACAGCAGAAGAATTTCAACGGAGACTTTGGGAAAACTTCCGCCCGGTGAAACTGATTTGGAGAAATTGGTTACTCTGGAACCGCGCAGAAGAAAAGGTTCACTTCAAGCGGCTAAGATTGCCGCACCTGCCCAAGAAGTGATTGATCCCAGAGATCCCGGACGGATCATTTACCCATTGGATATTGTCTTTTGCGTCATTCTTCTTGCTGCGATGCAAGGCAAAACTTCCTGCACGGAAATTGCAGAGTTCTGGCATCAATGCCGCCCCTTGCTGAGCAAGACCTTCCCCAACTTTCCTGATGAGGAAATATCTCACGATACCGTCAGGCGCATCACGATGATTATCGGCAAAGACAAAAATGCCGCTCTGATCGAACGGTTCGTTGAGATGCTGCGCAGCAGACTGTCTCACCCGGTAATTGCTGTCGACGGACAGGCTATCAGGGCTTCCCGGGATTCTTCTCAGCACTCCCCGTATGTTTTAAACATCATGGATGCAGACAACGAGTTGATTCTGGCTCAGCAAGTCATCGGTGAAAAGAACAACGAAATTACCCATGCCTCAAAGCTCATCGACACTTTAGACATTCGAGGGGCAATCGTCACAGCAGATGCTTTAAATACACAAACCGAGTTCGCCGCAAAGATCATTGCCGAAAAGGCCGACTACTGTTTGGCTCTGAAGGCTAATCAGGATCTTACATATGAACAGGTGCGCGGATTCTTCGAACTGGGAACACATGAGTACAAAATTGCGCGGCCTTCGGTAACAGACCAAGGCGGCAAAATTACGAAAAGAAAAACTCGAGTTCTTCCGGGAGCTCTTTTACCGGAAGAAATTCTTAATAAATGGGTTGGCCTCGATGAAGGATCGATCGTGGAAGCCGTCACTGACACGGTGAAGAAAAACACCGGAGAAATTCTTGGGCCTCAGGTCCGCTATTACATCTCATCATTAAGGTACGATGCCCCGAATGTGGAGCAGGTTCTGCATCGTGCCATTCGTCAGCACTGGGCAATTGAAAACAAAGGCCATTGGGCGTTAGATATGGCCTTTAATCAGGATCGGCTGCAGTGCACAAACGCTCAGTATCTGGCCGGAAGAACACTGCTTAACAAGATCGCCCTAAACTTCACGACGAAAATCCAAACACGCTTGGAAGAGACAACGGGCAAAGAGGCGCCGTCCAAACCGGTGATCAGGGCGAGGCTGAATAAAATTGAGGATATGCTGGCTGCAATGAATGATTGCATACGCATCTAGCGGCTCCCTGGGCTAAGGTCTCCCTTCAAAAGGAAACCCTTATCGTGGTCTTCTATTTAATTTCTGATGCGTCCGACCTGCTGAGACCTGGGATGGAAAATATTGGATTAGCGAAAATGTAATCTAAAGAATTTATCGCAAATAAGGAGTTCGTGGCATTTACAAACTTTTCTTTTGATTCTTCGTACAATCTTGTCATGTTAATTAACAGGTTAACATTCGCTGTGCAGTGTTCTATAACACCGTTCAAGAAAAATTCTATCCAGGGATTCCAATCGCCATCTTTAGAAATCATTCCTATGGTTTCGTAATACCTGTCACTATGAGATTGAAGGTATGCGCTCATATAGAAACAAGGTGTGCTTAAAATCTTTTTATCTGCTAAAAACAAAGTAATTAATAATCTTCCCATTCTTCCATTGCCGTCCAGAAATGGGTGGATCATTTCAAATTGAGCATGCATTACAGCTGCCTGAACAATTGGGTTCAAATCATTTCGTGAGAGAAATGAAAGCCAATTGTCTAACAAAGATTGCAATAAAAATGGATTTGGCGGAATATAAATTGCCTTCTCAATTCCATCTCCAGGGCGCCCAATGTGTACCTGTATGAATTCTCTCAACCATTCGAACGGTGTTCTCAAGTGTTCGAACGCCCCTCTCATAATAGTAGCTAGCTAATTGTTCTGCCAGTTGAGTACGGTGTTCTCACTGGTTCGAATGCTTAGCATGTTTCAGTTTTTTCCGTTGGATTGTAGTCTGATGTCCTTAAATTTTTTAGGGACAATTTATGGAACAATCTTCAATGGAAAAGATCAAGAAAATTGCAGCTCTGCTGAACTTGAATCAACCGTATTCGAAAATTGCAGCTTCCGTCAGCGTATCGAAGTCAACTGTCTCAAAATACGCAAACCAGATCAAAGCATCCGGCTTGACGTACACGGAGATCGAAAAGACTGATTCAGCCGTATTGGAAGAGCTGCTGTGTTCTCACATTGACGCAAAGTACCGAGAAATCGATACAGATCACGTCATAACTCAGCTTGCAAACGTCAAGTATGCAACCAGACAGCTTCTTTACGAAGCATACAAGGCATCTGACCCTAGCAGCGCCTGCTCGTATCCGACGTTCTGCCGTCAAATAGATAAGGCAATGAAAGCTAAAGCTCCGAAGGAGGTTTATACCAACTTGGAGCGAGTACCCGGCGGCTCGATGGAAATCGATTTTGCCGGCGAGCTTATCAATTGGGTCGACAAGCATGGGAAAAGCCGCAAATCCAAACTGTTTGTTGCCACAATGACATTTAGTCAGAAGATGTTTGCCTGCGCTTTTGACGATGAAAAACAGCACTCCTGGATGCAAGGGATTGTCAAAGCCTTGGAGTTCTTCGGCGGCATTCCAAAGACGCTTATAGTCGACAACGCCAGGAGCCTTGTCATGTCGCATAAGCAAAGCAGAATCGATTACTCTCCAATCCTGACCAATCTGTGCGAATACTACCGGATCAACACCTTTGCTTGTCGGCCGCGAAGTCCAAAGGGCAAGAACCGCGTAGAAAACAGCGTTTTACACTTCTATCGGCATGTGATAGCGCCTCTGTCGATGCAGGGTCCGATAAGAGCGTTTGATCTGTCTGATCTGAACGAGCAGATTCTTGAGAAGGTACGTCAGTTCAACGAGCGTCCGTTCACAAAGAATCGCCAAAGCAGTCGCGAAATTGAATTTGCGGCGCACGAGAAAAAAGCGCTGGCAAGTCTTCCCATCCTTGCCTTTGAAGTCGGCAGCTGGAAGTACTTAAAGGTTGACAAAGGGCACTGTATCAGGCTCACTGAGGACTGTGGTCATCGTTACAGCGTTCCTGCCAGCCACGTAGGTAAAAAAGTCTCTGTGCTGAAGACAGCCGAAAATGTCTTCATTTACGACATTGAGACCGCCGTCTGCATTGGCAAGCACAAGAGATTGCTTGAAGCTTCAGGCCAGAAGACGCACATTCTGCCTGAGCATCTGACGGCAAAGGAAAAGCACCAACGGCTCAGTAAGGATGAATGGGCACAAGAGCTGATCGACTGCGGCTACAACGAAAGTACGGTTGTAAACGTCTTGGAGATCAAGTGGGAATCCGATCAAATGAACGCCCGCAGATTCTGCTCCTGCCTAAGGCGGCTTGCAAAAATAGGATCGAACCGGCTTGCCAATGAAGCCCTCGGCGTTGCGCTCGAACAAAAGTTCCTGAGCTACAGCTTTATCGAGAACTTTGTGAATATGCGAAAGAAAGAGCTGCTTATGGGCTTAGATAATTCCGACAAAGACCAGGACTATAGGACTGTTGAACATGAAAACATCAGAAATAACTACTCATGATAAAAAAATTCTGCGTCTCAGCGAGTTGTGCAAGAGGCTGAAAATGCGTGCCGCTTATGAGCGCTTCTGTGCGATTCTTACTGATCCTGACGCCTGTCAAATGCCTTTGCTTGACTGCGTCATCGAAGGGTTGGAATATGAGGTTGAAAAGCGAGACTCGAATGCACTAAACCGTCGTCTTAAAGAAGCAAAAATCTGCTTGCCAAACGCTCGTCCTGACACAATCGACTTCAGCATTGAAAGAGGATTAGATAGAAATCAGGCAGAGGCGCTCCTCACGATGCAGTGGATGGAAAGGCACCAAAACATCATTATTACCGGAGCTGCCGGATGCGGTAAAACCTTCCTTGCGTGCGCCTTAACTAATCAGGCCTGCATGAAAGGGAAAACAGCAAGGGTAGTCAGAATACCCCTGCTGCTTAACCAAATGTCTGCGTCACATCAGATCGTCGAAACATACTTCAAAAAACTCAAGGAGTATAAAAATGTTGATCTGCTAGTCCTCGATGACTGGGGCATCGGACAGTTAGACGCCAGATCCAGAGAGGATCTGCTGGAAATAATAAACGAAAGATACATGTACGCAAGTACTATCGTCACAAGCGTGCTGCCGGTCAGTAAATGGGCTGAATATATCAACGACCCGACTTACTCCGACGCAATCCTGGACAGACTCGTCAGTGTCTCCCACAGAATCGAAATGTACGGTGCCTCAGTCAGGCAAATGGAACAATATGGAGGCGTGCAGAAATCCTAAAGGTCAATAGAAGAAGTTAATTGCAGGGCCAAACGCGTTTTAACGCTTGTAGCCGCCTGTTTTTAAGGCCGTTAAGCAGTGTGCTTAACGGCCTTTGTACAGCGTATTAAAGAAGAACGGCGTCAAGTCACTTTCGCGGCATAATGCTGTAACCTCGCTGGCGCTCCGTTACAACTTATCCCACGTTGGCTTGACACCGTACGTGCTCGCAAAATCACTGCAAACAACTATAAAAATAGCTATCACAAAATCTTGTAAACTACAGGTCGGCCCAACGGTTAAAACTGAGCGTTCGAACCTGTGAGAATTTGATTTACCTATCAACGTTGACGCATCAGCCGACACTGAAAATTAGCTCCGTTCGAACGCTGAGAATCGTCGTTCGAACCATTGAGAATACCGTTCGAATCGTTGAGAGAAATCACCTGTACTTTTCTTGGCTCACCTGGAGTTTTATACATGCCTCTTGCTCCATCTAGCAGCTTGGAATGCAAGCCCTTCACAAAGGATAAAGAGATATTCCTGTTTTTATTGATAATTTCATCCAGACCATCAAGCATAGCATCTCGATAGTTCAATACCTCTTGGACGTCATCTTTACGTGATGCTGAAACAGGGCGAACGTGTCGGTATCTTTGTTGCCAGAGACGTGGACTTTTCCAAGGTTTATCAGCTGAAACCCGCTAACCGATAAATACTCAAACAAATATTGCCTGAAAAAAGAAGGGGATGTAGCAAAATTGATATCAATTTTGCTACATCCCAGACCATCTATAAACCGAGGAAACTTTCAAAATTTTTATGATCCAAATAAGACAATAACTACAACTTTTGTTTCCATTAATCCCAACGCAATCCTATCTTCAGAATGCTAAAGTGGGATAGGGGAAAAACTCAATTTCCCAGTTTTTCTTGGTTGTCTTTTCTTTCTGTTTTTATGCGGTATAGATAACCCTGATTAGATCGAACTTTTGCAACAATTCGTTCTCCGCGCTTGCTCTCAATTGTTTTAACGAACCCTAAGGTCTCCGGTTTATTCTTCTTACAGTATTTAAAGTGCTTTTTCTCCTCTTCACTTTGAGGATTTTCTGGAAGCGGTTCAAAAGATGCTCTCAGCTCATGAGAACCAGAAGAAAGATAAAGTACAGAACGTTCTCGAGGATATAGAACCATAGTTAATTGGCCGTCCAGCCATAATCCTATACCGCATTCTCCTGTTGCTTCTCCCGTCTCTAGATACAATGGGAAAGTTCCTGATTCCTGAGAGTGTGGAATAAAAATTCTGTTTTCAGGAACGGGCTTTAATTCATCTTGGACACTGTTTGTTTGAGCCAGAGCTACAGAAGACAAACTGGCCATCAGACATAAAAAGTACAATTTTCTTTTCATAAGCTTCTCAGGTTGGAGTTGTAGACTCCAACCCCTCTAACATTATTTGGAATTAGAAAACATAACGCAATCCTATGTCTGCTCGATATTCTTGCTTGACATCGGAAGCGAAAGAACGTTTTACTTGAGCAAAACCAAACACATCTTTGCGGAAGTTGTAACTACCGCCGACTGTTATCTCGCCCCATGTATCTTTCAGGCTTATTTCGGTTTTGTTTTTGGTTCCTGAATCTAGTGAGTAAGTACCTTTGTACTTCGCTGAAAACTCCCTCAAAGCGTCAACTTTTACGAAGGCACTTCCTTCTTTAAATTCACGTCCGACTGAAACGCCCGCGCGCCCAATCAGACTATTGAGTCCGGAAGTTCTGACGTTTATATCTGAACTAGTTCTGCATTTTGCCCCTTTAATATGGCCGTAATTTAATTGCAACTGTGGATCAATGTACCACTCATCATTCACCATGAACTTTTTGCCAAACTCCGCTCCAATCTGATAAGCATATGTATGATATTTTCCTTTCGAAAGGTATCTCATCTTATTGCTTATCGCTGTATAGTCATGATGAATTCTGCTTGCTTTAAAAATTAAGTCTAAGTAGGCATTGTTATTAAATTTTTTTACTCCGTACAGAGAGACTGAGCCAAGCCAATTTTTCCCGCTGCCACTATTTCTTAGGTCTGTTTTACCGCGCGTATAAGTTAATCCGCCACCTAATATCCAACTTCCGCCGTCTTCTTTATTAAAGACATGATCAAAACCAAGTTGAATACCATAGTACTTATGCTTAAAGTAGTGATTTCCTTTGTCTAATGTATTTTTCCCGCCTAATACTCGAAACCAACCGCCTTCAAGATCAGCTCTATCTCGCACCTCACCCATTCGCTGGTACAAAGTTTCATTTTCTAAACGCCAAAGGTAATAGTCTGACAAAGCTACAGAGTCGATAGCATTGACAGTAGACGATGGTTCTTTAGGAGGGTCTTTAGGGGGATCTTTAGGAGGATCTTTTTCCTGCACAGTCTCTTCAAAGATTTTTTCGCCTATTTCTCCTTCCCAAGCATAAAGTGCTTTGGCATTATCGGTGGTAACTGTGATAGCTAAAGGAAAGCCATTTTCATCCACGAACTGACCTTCTTCATTAACTGTTATTTCTTTGAAATCTCCAGCTTTGTTTGTATATCCGAGTTTACCGTCCTGTACTACCAAGGTCAGAGGAGTTCCTGCCGCAGGTATCTCATCGTTTGGATCATCTGGGTTTGAATTATCCAAATCTCCTGCCCCGCCAGCCGCAATGTTGGTATCTAAGGGAGAGTCGCTAGGCTCTTCTGTAGATCCTCCGGCCGAGTCAGGGTCTTTGGGTTCGTTTTCTAAATATACAGCGTTATAACTTGTGCGAGGATTTGACTCAAGAGCTAAAGTGACTTTTCTATCGGACGCCGTGTAAGAAGTAAAGTTTCCGTTTTCGTCTACCAACCGGCCATCAGTGGGAACCAATTTAAGAGTAACTAAGTCTAGAGGGTCCCGAATATTGTTTTGATTGCCAACTATTTCAGGATCTTCATAGTAATACTCTTCTTCATATCCGCCATTGATTTTGCCTTCATTAATATAGACTTTACCGGCTATGTACTTATATTTTTCGTAGACTCCCTTATCGTCTTCCCATTTTTCTAAATCTACACGCTCTCGTATATTATCAATACCCTCATTGACAAATAGATTATTCACGGCTGAACGCATGATCTGATATGCAAAGTGCTCATCAGGAACATCATCGGCTGAAATAGGAATCTGAACATCTAAATGGGAATTATTATTGGCTAGAGTTTTTTCCACGTTCTTCAGAAGAACCCCTCCGCTTATGATTCCGTAACCTTTACCAACGAAATTCCATCTTAAATTACCCTCTCCACTTGTATTTTCAGTGTCGTTTGCTTTAGCTGCCTCGAAACTATCTTTATCAAAATAAGCCGAAATCAGTCCTCTACCGCGAAATACACCTTGATCATTAATGGAACTGTACTTTCCCAACGCAACGTTGTATGTTTCAGTTGTTTCGTGTCTATCATCCCCCAACACTAATTGGGTCGTTAGTTTAGAAAGCTCAACATCCTTTGCGCCTTTGCTTACGATAAGGTTAACGTTATCGCTTAAAATCAATTGGTTCCTGTGGGAATCGTCGGCTATCAAATATAAGGTCGAATTACTTGGATATAAATTTTGAGATGTGGTTGTATTAGCTACTACGACATCTCCTTTCAGAATACGAAAATTGCCTTTTAGCCAGGTTGATGTCTCTGCTTTTTCAAATGCATCCCCGTCCATTAATGGATTAACGAATACAGAAAAAGCGCTGCTGCCTGCTTTGGAATTATCTACATGTATATCCACATATTCCCGTAAACCTGTACCGGTTGGTTTGGATTCTATAGTTTGGACTCCGCCGCGGTTGTAGATTCCATAGCTCTCATTAACCTTTGAAGCTTGAACTCTAATCTCCTGAGTTAATCCTATGTACTGTGTTCCAATGTCTCGTTCGTCTCCTCTTGCAGCTCCGCTATCGCTCCAGTTGTAAATTCCTACAACCGGCAAAATCGTAGAGACATAATCTCCCTCGGGAGTCCAAGCGCCTCCTGAGATATTACTAACTGCGTCACTGACAAGAATTCTGTCGACAGAATTAATTCTTTGCTCTCCTCTATCGGAGGTCATTGCAATAGTTCCGCCGGCTATTCCAAAATTAGTAGCATAGATTGTTCCGATTCTATGGATGTATTGCTGCTTCCCATATACATCTTCAACTCCTGCTGTAAAAGGCTGATCTTCATCTCCTATCTGTTCAATAGGCATATAGATCATTTGTCGAGCTTCAGCTTCAAAATTCCTGACAGCAACTCCCCTACCAGTTGAACTTTGAGTTCCTGTTAAAGAACAGTTAATTGAAATCTTCTCAATTACACCTTCGGGTTCGGTGGGTGATTTACCTAAAATCTGTTCACCGTGCGAATTGTAAATAACGCCTCCATCACTTCCTGAAACGCCATAGCCGAATAACAAAAATCCTGGGCGTGAGGGCTTATTGGCTCCAACATTAGCTAACAGTTCTTTAAAATTACCAGTGATAATTTGGGAAGATCCAACCCCATCAGTATGAAATATATTTCCCGTTTCAGATGAGATAATTGTTTGGCCTGTTAAAGCAATAGTTTGTTTTCCCGCGCTTTTAAAAACCTTTCCGCCTTTAGCGGAGATGTGCAATTGAGGCACAGTAGAAAAAATATTTTGTTCCAATGAAGAACGAAACAAAGCCATCGTCCGGTTATTTCTTTCTGTCAAACTAATAGAAGAGGAGATATCTCCGATAATTTGGTAGCCGGCCCCTAGGTTTTCGACACTTCCTAGATCGCCAATAAGTTCAGAAGCTAATGTATTGAAAGAAAAGGGGGAAATAAGCAAAAGGGCTAAAGTCTTATACCCCCCCCCACCTGCGTAATAACGATTTAAGGATTAAATCATGCATATTTCTTACCTCGGGATTTATTTATGTAATACGCTTACATTTTCCCTCTAAATAAAACTCCTGAGAAATAGTACTTCTCTTGTTTTAGGGTTTATTTGATTAGTAATAACGTGTAATCATTTTTCCTAGAGTCTAACGTTACCCATAAGTTAACTTGGATATATATCCCGCTAATTTAATAGATAGTTTGCTAAAATTTCGCCACTGACCCGATTTGTGCGATTTTTGAACTGGAATTGACCGGTTTGTTTTGAGAATTCAGTCAACCGCATCGGTAAA
The DNA here is from genome assembly GCF_059728705.1 of Parasutterella sp. St.1A3. Taxonomy (NCBI): domain Bacteria; kingdom Pseudomonadati; phylum Pseudomonadota; class Betaproteobacteria; order Burkholderiales; family Sutterellaceae; genus Parasutterella; species Parasutterella sp. St.1A3. Next base: position 2,091,319 of record NZ_BAAGFK010000001.1, read on the forward strand.
TAACAAAGCAAAACGGCCAAGGATTCGCACTCCGAGGCCGCTTTAAGGAACAGATAAAACGCATCGTTCTAAATCTGTCGCCACTAGCATAAAACTATCAGGCCAAGGTACAATCCTTTGACCACAAAAGGAAGTGCCTTCATCCGAAGTCCTCGCCCTCGAAACCTACGCCAACCCCTTAATTATGGGAATTAGCAAAGGATTACGGCGTCAGCCGCAGCTGAATTTTTGCGTTTCTTGATACTTCAAATTTAATCAACCAAGTCAAAGTATAAAAAACTTATTGAAATTTAACGAAATTTTCTCCCAAATAGTCTTTTTCATGTAAAATATAGATACTCTTTTTATGGTATCAATCATGAAATATCCAAAACTTCCTCCCTTGATCTTGAAATCAGGTCATTCGAATTACTACCTGTTTACGTACAAAAACGTATGGGATCCTCTCAAGAAACGCTCGCGCCGCACAGAAAGCCGCAAGGTTGGAGTCATCATTTCCGGAAATAAGGAAGGACGTATTAAGTGGAACGATGAATTTCTGAAACAAAAACCGGAACTTGCAAACTTTGTTTGCGAGCGCAAAGGCAAGGAATATGTTTTCACGCCGCTCGGGGAAAATGGTCTCACACTAACTCAGGCTCTTTCAGTCAAGACACTCCATGCCGGAGCGACCTGGGCGCTGGACAGGATAGTTCAGGCGTCCCCTCTGGGAGGCGCTCTGCGGGAAGCGTTTCCGCGTTTCAACGACTACCGTAAGATTCTCTCACTCGCCTATTTCATCATTCTCAACGCAGACAATAACGTCAGTCGTTATGCTTCTTTTGCCGAAACGACAAGGCTTCCGTGGCAGCGCCCCTTGAGTTCCTCAGCATTGAGTCGGCTCTTTGACCGCATTGGAGAGGAGCGCATAGAGGTATTCTTTCGGGCGATGCACCGCGCTTGGCTTGAAGAGATGCAAGCCGGAGGAAAAGGTCGCAGGATTGTTCTTGCACTGGACTCAACATCTATTTCAAGCTACTCGAAAAAGCTTGCAAATGTGGAATACGGCTTCAACAAGGACGAAGACAATCTACCGCAGATCAATCTTCTCCTTCTCGTTGACCAGGAAACCGGATTACCTGTTTACTACCGTTATTACGATGGTAATGTGCCTGATGTCAGTACCGTAAGAAGGGTCATAGCAGACAATGCCCGATTGAAACTGGAAAATGTGATGTTGGTGTCGGATAAAGGTTATTGCAGCACCAACAACATCAATGATTGCCTGAGAAATGGCGTGAGTTTTATCTTCAATATGCGGTGTGGGGCAAAGGGAAGCCTCGCTCAGGAGTTAATTGAACAGTCCCGCAGCGCCCTTGAAGACCTTAATCGTCGTGATTGGTTCACACGTACGGCTTGCGTTACCCAAGAGCTGGGGTGGCGCTTCGACCCATACCCGATAGAAGGGAAAAAAGCGCGAAACGACGAAAGACGAAAACTCTACTGGCATATCTTCTTTGACCGCCGGTGCGCAGAGGAAGCTTCCGAAACGCTTCTGGAGCGGCTTGGTACGGTACGCCGCAAGCTGGATCAAGGCAAAGCACTTGAAGACAATGAAACTACTCTTCTGGAGAAGTTCTTTACGCAGGCCGATGACGGCCGCTACTGCGTCGTCAACAGCAAGGTGCAGCAGTATCTCGCCTTCAAGGGATACAGAGTGCTTGTGAGCGACACTGAAAAAGACACCCGCAAGGCCTGGATCGCCTACAAAGAACGTTGGATAGTGGAAGATGCCTTTAAAACTCTCAAGTATCGCCTGGGCTGCTCGAGGAATCGTACTTCGAGAAACGGGACACTAGCCGGTAAGATCTTTGTGCAGTTCTTGGCGACAGCTATTTCCATGATGGTGCGCTGTCGGATAAAGCAATATGCCTTTAACGCGAACAAAAATCAAAAGATCAACGTAGTCTACGAGAGTGACGGAGCAATTCTCGCCTTGTTAAACAATGTCCAGCTGATACGGTTCAATGAGGGGAATTACTTTGGCGAGGTCGCCGGTAAAAGGCGCCGCTATTTTGAAGCTCTTGGAGTTCCTGTCCCTGTAGCCGGGGCTCAGCTCTCTGAGGACTACGACGGCGAGGAAGATATCGATGACCAGGAAGAGCTTCAATCTGATCTCGTAGTGTAGGGTTTGATAGATACCTCAAAAACGCAAAATTTCAGGCGGATGCTATTTGAAGCTCTTGGAGTCCCGGTTCCTGATGCAGAGCCGGAAAAGATACGGGACTATGAAGACGACGAAGAAGAGGCTGACTTCTAGAAAGGCCGCCTTCAGATCAAGGGCTAAGCCTCTTCCGGGCACTCTAAATTCTGAAATATTTCGGTGGGCTTACCTAGCAAATAGGCATTAAAAAAGCTCGTTCAACGAGCTAATTTAAGAAATGGTCGGGGCGGCGGGATTCGAACTCGCGACCCCTTGCACCCCATGCAAGTGCGCTACCAGGCTGCGCTACGCCCCGACTCAAGAATCGAGAATATACACTATTTTTTTTATGTATGCAAGAAATCCGCGATTTTTTCAAGATTTGAAATAATTTCTTCGAGCTCTCCAATATCGGCGATTACCGCTTCTCGAGAAATCTTTGTTTCGGCAGGCGCTTCCGGCTCTTGTACCGGCTTGTTATTTTTCAGCGCTTCAAGCTCCTGAGTCAGAATCTGCCGTGCGGCGGAAAGCTTATAGCCTTCCCCATGGACGAGCTCTCTGATACGCCGCGCAATCTCTATGTCTTTTTTTCTATAGGCCCGATGAGCGCCTCGCTTTAAGGGCCTAAGCTGTGAAAACTCTTTCTCCCAAAAACGCAGAACATAATCCTTTACGCCGCATAAATCTGAGGCTTCACGGATCGGAAAATATCGTTTATTCGGAATTTCCGGCAATGCTGCTAGTTTCTTCTTCATCGGTATAAGACCTTTAAATTTGGGCTTAACAGTCTGTCCGTCCCATCGGACCTTTCGCCGCGCGCAGAAGAGTACGCGCAAAGCAGAGTCTTCTTTGATCGACTCTCTTCAAATCGATCAAAGACGAACCTGCCGCCTGCAGAACCGCCCGCACAACACGAGCGTTCCGCAGGCAGATTCATCACTGTCTCAGAACAGCGCCTTGGTCGGCAAGAACGTCCAGAATCGTCTGTACGGCCTCATCGGCTTCTGCGTCAGAAACCTGGCTGTCCATGCGCTGGAAGCGAGCACTAAAGGCAAGGCTCTTCTGTCCGGCATCATCCTTCGGCTGGTAAACATCGAAGAGTTTGAAGGAGCTCAGAATGAACAGACGAGGATCTTTCTTCGCAGCCTTTGCGACCGCGTCGGTCAGCTTCCGAAGCGCAATGTCAGAAGCCATCGAAACAGAAATGTCTCTGGAAACCGGCTGGAACTTGGAAATCGGTTTATGAACCGGCAGGCCCTGTTTGAGAAGCGGTTCAGCGTCAAGCTCAAAGACAACCGGCGAGTGCGGCAGATCATACTTCTGAGCCAGAGCAGGATGCAGCTCACCGATCACACCGATGAGATCGCCGTCCAAATAGACGTCTGCTGAGCGGCCCGGATGCAGAGCCGGGTTCTTCGATTTCTCAAAACGCAGTTTTCTGCCTGCAGTCAGCTGTTCAACAACGCCTTTCAGGTCGAAGAAATCATACGGACGAACCTTCTCGCCCCACTGAGCCGGGAAAGCAGAACCGTAAACCAGGGCACCCAAATGGACTGGCTGACGAACGCCCTCAACCGCAAAGTCCGATCCCTTAACGGTCTCGTCTCTGAAGAATACGCGGCCGTACTCAAAGAGCGCCGCGCGTTCCGTCTTGCGGTTCAGATTGTATTTGAGCGTATTCACAAGACCCGCAATCAGCTGAGTACGCATGACCGCCATCTGAGAAGCGATCGGATTCAGAACCTTAATCGGATTTCTCACCGCAGAGAAATCCGCTTCTTCTTCCTCGGCCACAAATGAGTAGCTGATCTGCTCTTGGAAACCAAGCGCCGCCATCTTCTTTCTTAATTCATGACGATCGAGCGTGTCCTCGTTTCTCTCGAGCATGGAAACACGAGCAAGCGGCGGAATCTCTGTGAGGTTCTGATAGCCGTAAAGACGTGCAACTTCTTCAATCAGGTCCTCTTCAATTTCGATATCGAAGCGGTATGTCGGCGGTTCAACCAGGAAAGCGCCGCCCTTCTTTTCGAAATTAAAGCCAAGACGTGTGAAGCATTCAGCCATCTTGTCTTCGGAAATATCCGCACCGATGATCTTACGGCAGCGTTCAATTCTCATCTTGACCGGCTTGCGCTCCGGCAGACTTTCTACCATATCGACAACCGGTCCGATCTGTGTTTCTGCTGTACCGCAGATATCCTTGATCAGACGAGTAATGTACTCGAGATGTTCAACGGTGGTGCCGAAATCAACACCGCGTTCGAATCTGTAGGCCGCATCGGTGGAGAAGTTCAGCTTTCTGCAGCGTCCCTGAATAGAAACAGGCCACCAGAAAGCGGACTCAATGAAAATGTTCACAGTGTCATCGGAAACCGCCGCATGAGCGCCTCCCATGATGCCGCCGATCGCTTCGATGCCGTTGTTGTCAGAAATCACGCCGAAATACGGATCGATATCGACGATCTTTCCGTTCAGCAGCTCCGCCTTTTCGCCTTCCTTGCCCCAGCGAACCGTCAGGGTTCCGTCAAGCTTATCCAGATCAAAGATGTGAGTCGGTCGACCGAGCTCAAGCAGAACGTAGTTGGAAATATCCACCAGAGCGGAAATCGATCTCTGGCCGGATCTTTCTAAACGAGACTTCATCCAGTCGGGAGTCGGTGCGTTCGAATTCAGACCTTTAATCACACGGCCGGAGAAACGGCCGCAGAGATCTGGCGCTTCAATTTTGACGTTATGAACGGCGTCGCAGTTTGCTTCGACCGGAGACATATCCGGCTGAGCAAGTTCAGCGCCGGTCATCGCGCGAAGATCACGGCCGACACCGATAATGCTCAGCGCGTCACCGCGGTTCGGTGTTAATTTAATTTCAATCTTTCTGTCGTCAAGACGTTCGTAAGTACGGATATCTTCTCCGACCGGAGCGTCCGCAGGCAGAATCCAAAGTCCCGAATGATCTTCGGAGATGCCAAGCTCTCTGCTCGAGCAAAGCATGCCGTTGCTTTCAACGCCGCGCAGCTTGGCCTTCTTAATTTTGAAGTCGCCCGGGAGAACTGCGCCGATTTTCGCGCAGGGTACTTTAATTCCGGGTGCAACGTTCGGAGCGCCGCAAACGATCTGAACCGGATCCCCTTCCCCGACATCAACCGTGCATACGTGCAGTTTGTCGGCGTTAGGATGATTTTCCACTGTCAGAACCTGCGCAACAACGATTCCTGTAAAGGCGGGCGCGATCGGTTCGGATCCCTCCACTTCCAGACCGCCCATTGTCAGTGTTTCGCAAAGCGCTTCGCTTGAAAGGGGCGGATTAATGTAGTGGCGAAGCCATTCTTCTGAAAATAACATTTTTTACCTTAGCCGATTATTTGAATTGTTGAAGGAAGCGAAGATCGCCTTCGAAGAAAAGGCGCAGATCGTCAATACCGTAGCGAAGCATTGTCAGACGTTCAAGTCCGGAACCGAAAGCAAAACCGACATACTTTTCCGGATCAAGGCCGAAATTTCTGACCACATTCGGATGAACTTCGCCTGAGCCGCTGATTTCAAGCCACTTGCCTTTTCTCGGACCGCTGGTGAACATCATGTCCACTTCAGCGCTCGGTTCTGTGAACGGGAAGTAACTCGGACGGAAACGGACGATCAAATCGTCTGTTTCAAAGAAACGCTTCAGGAAATCAACATAGACGCCTTTGAGGTCGGCAAAGCTGATGTTTTCGTCAATCCACAACCCTTCAACCTGATGGAACATCGGCGAGTGAGTCGCATCAGAGTCAACTCGATAGGTTCTCCCCGGAGCAATCACCTTGATCGGCGGCTTGTGCTGGCGCGCATAGCGCACCTGCATCGGAGAGGTATGCGGGCGAAGCGGCAGCTGTTTGCCGGTCTCATCCTTCATATCCACATAGAAGGTATCCTGCATGCTTCGAGCCGGATGATTGGGCGGATTATTCAGAGCGGTAAACGTATACCAATCGTTTTCAACTTCGGGACCGTCGGCCACATCAAAGCCGATGGTTTTGAAAATTTCTTCGACACGCATCCAGGTCTTCATCACAGGATGAATCCCGCCTGTACCGAAGTTTCTGCCGGGAAGCGTAATATCCACAGCTTCGCTCGCCAGTTTGCGGTTCAGCTCTTCGTCAGCCATCTGGCGGCGGCGCTCATTAAGTAGCGCTTCTACCTGCTGCTTGGCTTTATTAATTTGTGCGCCTCTTTCACGTTTTTCTTCGTGGGAAAGCTTTGCCATCCCTTTTAAGAGCGCTGTTAAAGAGCCGCTTTTGCCAAGGTAGACGGCTTTAGCGTCTTCCAGTGCGGCCGGAGTCTGAGCCTGTGCGAAGCTTAGACGGGCAGACTCGATAATTTGACTTAGATCTTCCATTTTTGTCGACAGCGATGAAGGATAAAAAACAAAAGCCTGGCATAAAACCAGGCTCTTGTAATATTTTATCAGTTTAAACGGTAAGGACCGCTAAAACTGTGTTGTTTCCGTACTAAGCAAGACTTGCTTTGGCCTTAGCGACAACAGCGGCAAAGCCTTCTTTGTCGAAAATAGCCATGTTGGAAAGAACTTTACGGTCGAGTTCAATACCGGCTTTCTTGAGGCCGTTCATGAACTGGCTGTAGTTCATGCCGTTGGCACGAGCACCGGCGTTGATACGAGCGATCCACAGACGGCGGAACACGCGTTTCTTGTTGCGGCGGTCACGATATGCGTACTGACCGGCACGCATAACAGCCTGCTTGGCAACACGGTAAACATTATTGCGGCGAAGGGAAAAACCCTTGGACAGCTTAAAAACTTTTTTATGACGGGCACGCGCCGTTACACCACGTTTTACTCGGGGCATCTTAAATCTCCTCTAAATTAAGCGTAAGGCAACATGCGACGGACTTCTTTAACGTCCTGTTCGCAGATGGTTAACATGCCGCGCAGCTGACGTTTATTCTTAGTCGTGCGCTTTGTGAGAATATGACGTTTTGTAGCGTGTGCACGCTTGATAGAACCGCCGGAGCGAACTTTGAAGCGCTTCGCTGCGGCTTTTTTGGTTTTCATCTTGGGCATTTTGCCTAAGTCCTTATTTTTAGATGATTGCAGGCGTTTCCAAACACTGGAAAACTTGACAGCCTGGTTTCACTTATTGCCCTGCTCGAGAGCAGGGCGTAATGATACTACAAAAAAGAGTCAACAAATTTAAGCGTTAGATTTGTTACTTCTTTTTCTTCGGAGCAAGAACCATAATCATCTGACGTCCTTCCAATTTCGGGAAAGACTCGACCTGTGCGATTTCCGCCAGATCCTCTTTGACTCGGTTCAGAAGATCGGTTCCGAATTCCTGATGGGCCATTTCACGGCCGCGGTATCTCAGAGTCACCTTGGCTTTATTGCCGTCGGTGATGAAGCGGGTCAACGCGCGGATCTTCGTATCGTAGTCGTTCTTGTCCGTCTGAGGACGGAACTTAACTTCCTTGATCTGAATAACCTTCTGTTTGGCCTTGGCTTCCTGAGCCTTTTTTTGTTCCTGATAACGGAACTTGCCGTAATCCATCAGACGGCAGACCGGAGGTCTCGCATTCGGCGCGACCTCTACTAAATCAACATCTGCCTCTTCAGCCATGGCTAATGCCTGAGAAGTCTTGACGATGCCAATCATCTCACCGTCAAGACCGGTCAAGCGTACTTCTGGCACTCGGATCTCGCCATTGATCCGGTGTGTGCGTTCCTGAGCTATGTTTGTCTCCAGTTAATTAATCGATTTTGTTCACGTTGCGGCGTGTTTCCACGTCTTCCTGAACAAGCTTAATAAAATCTTCTACGCTTATGGTGCCAAGATCCTTGCCGCCACGAACGCGTACCGCGACCTTGCCTTCTGCCTTTTCTTTGGCGCCTACGACCAGGATGTAAGGCAGTTTTTGCAAGCTAAGTTCGCGAATCTTATATGTAATTTTGCCATTCCGCAAATCCGCTTCCGATCTGAGTCCGGCCTTTTTAAGCATTGCGACGACTTCCTGAGCATAGTCAGCCTGATCGTCGGTAATGTTGGCCACACCGACCTGAACCGGAGCAAGCCAGGGCGGGAGCTGGCCGGCATAGTGCTCGATCAGCATGCCGATAAAGCGTTCCAAACTGCCGACAATCGCACGGTGCAGCATCACCGGTGTCGCACGTCCGTTCGATTCGGTCACATATTCGGCACCGAGTCGGCCCGGCATCTGGAAGTCGACCTGAATTGTTCCGCACTGCCAGCCGCGGCCGAGCGAGTCTCTCAGATGATATTCAATCTTCGGACCGTAGAAAGCGCCTTCGCCCGGAAGGATTTCGTACTTGATGCCCGCGGAATCAAGCGCGTCCATCAAAGCCTTTTCAGCTTTATCCCATGTCGCATCGTCACCGATTCGTTTTTCGGGACGAGTGGCCACTTTGTAGGAAATGTCATGGAAGCCGAAATGGTCATAAACCTTCTGGACCAGTTTGGTGTATTCCGTGCATTCGGAAAGAATCTGATCTTCAGTACAGAAAATATGTCCGTCGTCCTGAGTGAAGCCGCGGACACGCATCAGACCGTGCAGAGAGCCGGACGGTTCGTTGCGATGGCAGGCGCCGAATTCACCGTAGCGGATCGGCAGATCGCGATAAGAGCGAACGGCACTGTTGAAAATCTGAATATGACCCGGGCAGTTCATCGGCTTGAGCGCATAGTAGCGATTCTCCGACTCTGTCGTGAACATATTCTCTTTGTATTTGGACCAGTGGCCGGATTTCTCCCACAGCGTTCTGTCAAGCAGCTGAGGAGCCTTGACTTCCATGTAGCCGTTGTCCTGATACACCTTGCGCATGTACTGCTCGACCTGCTGCCAAAGAGCCCAGCCGCGAGCATGCCAGAAAACCAGACCCGGAGCTTCTTCCTGGAAGTGGAAGAGATCGAGTTCTTTGCCGAGGCGGCGATGGTCGCGCTTTTCAGCTTCTTCAAGCATATGAAGGTACTGAGCAAGCTCGTCCTTCTTCGCAAAGGCGGTACCGTAAATGCGCTGAAGCATCTCGTTCTTGCTGTCGCCTCTCCAATAGGCGCCTGCGATCTTCATCAGCTTGTGAACTTTAAGACGTCCGGTGTTCGGCACGTGAGGACCGCGGCAGAGATCCACGTAGTCGCCCTGACGGTACAGAGAAATCGTTTCACCGGAAGGAATGGATTCAATGATCTCGGCTTTGTAGTTTTCGCCGATAGACTTGAAGAACTTGACCGCTTCATCACGGTCCATTTCTTCACGCTCGATCTTCAAATCGCGCTTGACGATCTCATCCATTTTCTTTTCGATTTTGGGCAGATCTTCAAGCGTCAGAGAATGCGGCATCGAGAAGTCATAATAGAAAGCGTTTTCAATAACCGGTCCGATTGTGACCTGAGCGTCCGGGAACAGTTCCTTGACTGCCTGCGCCATCAGATGGGAGGTAGAGTGACGGATAATCTCAAGGCCTTCCGGATCCTTGTCCGTGATGATAGCTACTGTGCTGTTTTCAGTAATCGGAGTCGAAAGATCGACCAGTTTTCCATTTACCTTTCCGGCGAGGGCTGCACGGGCAAGCCCGGCGCCAATTGAGGCCGCAACATCTCCGACGGTAACCTGCGCGTCAAATTCGCGCTTGGATCCGTCAGGCAGTGTAACTTCTATCATTAACCTAATCTCCAAAAATTCTTTTCAGTTTTAATGCGGGCTTTTTGCACAAACGAACAGCGATCCCGCAGGAAACGGCATCCTAGGCAACGGCGCCGAAATCCGCAAAACATCGATTTTATCAGCTCAGAGGTGCTCTTGAGCGATTGTTTCTACCATTTAAGGCGCACGAAACGTTACTCCGATTTATTCAGCGCCTTGCCGCTCAGGAAAACACCAATCAGCGCAAGTACGGAAAGCCAGACACACTGTCGAATAAACCAGGCGGTATTCACACTTGTGATCACATCCGTCCAAAGAAGCACTTTGAGACAGCCGTATGTCAGAAGAACCGCGACAAAGGCTCCGATAACCCATGACAGAACTATCCCGATAAAACCGCTGACGCGTTTTCGAAAGTAAAGTCCGGAAAGGATTCCGACACAAAAAGCCAATATCAATGTAAAAAATGAGATGAGCACAAAAACTCCTACAAGAGTTTCTAACTTATGGCATAAGATAAAGAAATCGCAGCCTCAAATTATATAAAGGAACCCACAATGGAAACTCTTGCTCAGGACCTCAAAGCCGCCGTTCAGACACTTACTGAAGACACCCGCTTTTGTCATGCGCTTGCCTACGTCAAAGACCGCCTCCCCGAGACAATTTGCGACCAAAAGGAACTCACGCTGATTGAAGCTCCGACCGGGCATGAAGAAAAGAAAGCGCGCCGCTACATGCAGATGCTCGAGGAGGCCGGCTTAACCGATGTCGTCATGGATGAGCATTTCAATGTGTTCGGCAAAGTCACGGGAAGCGCCAACTCCGGAAAGTCTGTCTTGCTTGAAGGACACCTTGACACGGTTTTCTCCTTTGGCGATGTCAAGGAAATCCGGGAAGACGAAGAAGGACGTCTGCACTGCCCCGGCATCTGCGATGACACACGTGCGCTTGCCGCAAACCTTGCCGTGCTGCGCGCGCTGAAAGACGCCGGTCTGAAGCCCGTGCATGATATTTACTTTGCCGGCACCGTGCGCGAAGAAGGACTTGGCGGTATGCAGGGCATGGCCTGGGTACTCGATGAACTTAAAGAGAAAACCGAGCTTTTAGCCACGCTTTCCATTGACGGACCGAGCGGAGAAACTTTTTATGCAAACGCGACCGGAATCGTCGACTGGGAAGCCACATTCGAAGGGCCCGGAGGGCACGCTTGGACCGCCTGCGAGAGACCGAGCGCGATTCACGCCGCCGCTCTCGCGATCGCCGAGATGACCAAAATCAAAGTTCCGACGGATCCGAAAACCACCTTCACAGTCAGCCTGATTGAAGGCGGTCAGGCAATCCACGGGATTGCTCAGAAAGCGACCTTTAAAATCAACGCCCGCTCGAACAGTCAGGAAGAATTGAACCGACTCGATGATGAATTCATTCGTGCTTTTGAAGCGGGAGCTGAAGCGGAAAACCCAAAAGACAGCTGCAGCGGCCGCATCAGCGTCACTTACCGCAAAATCCTGGACGTGCCTGCGGGATCTCAGCCGGATAACGCGCGAATTATTCAGCTTACAAAACTGGCCACACTCGCGGTCGGCAGAGAGCCGAACTTCCTTCCGGGCGGCTGTACCAATACCAATATGGCCATCGCGAGAAACATTCCGGCTGTGACTTTGGGCCGCGGCGGCGAAGAATACGGCACCCATACGCTCAATGAATGGTTTAATCCCAAAGATGTCTTCTGCTGTGAGCAGAAGTCGCTTATCCTTCTTGGTGTCATCGCCGGGATTGAAGGTACGCTTAAACCGCTCGGCGAAACACTCTAGTTTTTAAGGAGAAAACGTGTTTGATTTATATTTTCTCTGGCTCATTGTCGCTGTCGTGCTCGCAGGCGCCGACATGCTGCTCGGCACCTTCTATCTGCTGATACTCGGGCTGTCTGCCATCGCTGCCTTTGTGATTGCAGTTGTCGGCCTGAGCTTTACGGCTCAGCTGCTCGGCTTCGCCCTTTTCGGCATTATCGGCTGCGTGCTGCTTTCTCTTAAAAAGAAAAATGACACAGGCCGTAAAACCCTGGACGCCGCTCAGATTCAGAATCTGAATGACGGCCAAATTGTCACCGTCGAGCACTGGAAAGAAGACGGCACGGCCGACGTTTTTTTCCGAGGCACTCATTGGCAGGCGGCTGCAGAAAAAGGTCAGACTTTAAAGCCCGGTCTCTGGTCGATCACGGGTATGAACGCAAACACTTTAATTATTAAATTTCACAAGGAGAAGTAATGCAGGAAATCGCATTAGGAGGCTTTAGCTTTTTTATTCTTTTACTTGCCGTCTTCGCGGTTATCTTTATCCGCGACGCCGTCAAGGTCGTTCCGCAGCAGGAAGCCTGGGTGGTCGAGCGCTTCGGTAAATTCCACAGCGTGCTCGAGCCGGGCCTTAACTTTATCGTCCCGCTGATCGATAAGGTCGCCTATAAACAGACACTGAAGGAAATTCCGATGGACACTTCAAGTCAGATCTGCATCACAAAAGACAATACTCAGCTGCAGGTAGACGGTGTTCTGTATTTCCAGGTCACCAATCCCGAGCTTGCGAGCTACGGAACATCCGACTTTGTCATGGCCATTACTCAGCTTGCTCAGACATCGCTCAGAAGCGTGATCGGCACCATGTCGCTCGATAAAACGTTTGAAGAACGTGAGGAAATCAATGCCCGTGTTGTTCAGGCCGTTGACGAAGCGGCCCAGACATGGGGCGTAAAAGTTCTTCGCTACGAGATCAAGGATCTGACGCCGCCGAAAGAAATTCTCCGCGCGATGCAGCTTCAGATTACGGCTGAACGGGAAAAACGCGCTGTGATCGCGACATCCGAAGGTCAGAGACAGAAAGAAATCAACGTTGCCGAAGGCGAACGCGCTTCCATGATTGCTCAGTCTGAAGGTGAAATGCAGGCGGCGATTAATCGGGCCGAAGGCGAAGCCAGAGCGATCGAAGCCGTCGCAAAAGCTCAGGCTGAAGCGATCCGATTGGTCGCAGAGGCAATCGCTCAGAACAAGGGCCTTGAGGCTGTCAACCTGCAGGTTGCAGAAAAATACGTGGAAGCGTTTGGCAATATCGCTCAGAAGAGCAGCACACTGCTGCTTCCTGCCAACCTCGCCGATATCAGTTCCATGGTGGCGAGCGCGATGGCAATCGTAAAGAACACGGAAAAACCGAAAGCCTAACCACCGCAGATATAGAAAAAGCCCCGAAAATCGGGGCTTTTTTAGAATTCTGGTAGGCACGATTGGACTCGAACCAACGACCCCCACCATGTCAAGGTGATGCTCTAACCAGCTGAGCTACGTGCCTGTCGCGTTACCGCGTAATCGAATTGTGTTTCCTTGGTAGGCACGATTGGACTCGAACCAACGACCCCCACCATGTCAAGGTGATGCTCTAACCAGCTGAGCTACGTGCCTAAGGAAGACGTGACTATACAAGTATTTTTTTACTTTGACAAGTCAAAAGTAAAACTGAAGCAATTTTTTACTTTCTTCTTGCGCTGTAAACCCCGCGAACCTCCCGAATCGCGCTCAGTGTACGGGCCAGATCGTCTTTTCCGCGAATCTCAATCGTAAATGTGGTGTGCACATCACCTTTGACTTTTGCGGACTGCATCGCAACGATACTTTCCTTTTCTCTCGAGAACACTTCCGTAATGTCCTTGAGAAGACCGACACGGTCCTGACTGATCACCAAAATCTCAACCGGGAACACCGCTGTCTGATCATGCGTCCAGGAGACCTCAATCAAACGGTCGCGTCCGGATTCATCCAGCGAGCGGATATTCGGGCAGTCGGCCCGATGAACCGTCACGCCTCTGCCGCGTGTGACAAAGCCCACGATCTCGTCCGGGGGAACCGGATGACAGCAGCGGGCAAGCTGCGTGAGCAGGGAGTCCACGCCAACCACCAGCACCTTGCCTTTTTCACTGTGCCCGGGCTTCTTAACCGTCGTGAGAACATCCTCATGCTCGGGCGCCTCAGCTCTGGGCATGAGAACATTTTCAATCGCTCTCTGTCCGAGCTCATCCTTCCCGGCGGCAAGACAAAGATCATCAACCGAGGTAAAACCCAGACGTTTGGCTAAATCTTCCAGCTTGACAGCGGTTTTACCGATTCTTGCGAGATCCTTGTCAATTTTTTCGCGTCCGCTCGCCAAGGCCTGCTGCATTTCCTGCGCATTGAACCACTGACGAACTTTAGTTCTTGAACGCGGAGAAGCGGTAAAACCAAGGTCCGGATTCAGCCAGTCGCGGCTGGGCGCCCCGGTTTTGGCGGTAATAATCTCTACGGTTTGTCCGCTCTGCAGCGGTGTGTTCAGGGGCACCATCACGCCGTCGACTTTCGCACCGCGGCAGCGGTGACCGAGTTCCGTGTGCAGATGGTAGGCAAAGTCGATCGGTGTGCTGCCCGCAACCAAATCCAGAACCTTGCCCTGAGGCGTCAGAACATAGATATTCTGATCTTTGACGCTCTCTGGAGTCGGGGAGTGCTGAATGTCGCTCTTCCATGCGAGCATCTGTCGAAGCCACGCCACGCGGTCTTCTTCGTGCTCTCCGGCTTTACGCTTTGAGCCTTCCTTGTATCTCCAGTGCGCCGCTACGCCAAGTTCAGCAAATTCATGCATCGCCCGGGTTCTGATCTGAATCTCCAGAGGTTTGCCTCTGGAGCCGAGAATCACGGTGTGCAGCGACTGATATCCGTTGGGTTTAGGCTTTGCGATGTAATCGTCAAACTCTTTGGAAAGAACTTCGCTCGTACCCTGAATAAGAGACAGCGTCTCATAGCACTTTTCCACGGTGTCCACGATGATTCGCACCGCACGGACGTCAAAGAGCTGCTCGAATTTCAGATTTTTCTTTACCATCTTCTTCCAGATGGAATAGATGTGCTTTGGGCGTCCCGAAACGGAAGCCTGGATGCCGTGGGAGGCGAGAAGATTTTGAATGCCTCGGACTGCATCCTGAATCGAAGCGACACGTTCTTCGCGCGTTTCCTCAAGCGCGTTCGCAATGGAATGGAAGACTTCCGGTTCGGTAAAGCGCAGAGATAAGTCCTCAAGCTCCCACTTCATCTGCCAAATACCAAGACGGTTGGCAAGCGGTGCGTAAAGCGCAAGCGTCTCCGCCCCGTATTCTTTCGCTCCGGGCGCCTTAGAAGCGGCAAAGTAGCGAAGCGTCTGAAGACGAGAAGCCAAACGAAGCAGTACGACACGCAGGTCTTGGCAGAGAGCCAGCAGAAGACGTCTGACCGCATCGGGCTGCTCGCTGATTTTGGCGTCGCCCTCTCTTTTTCTCGCCTTCTCACTCACGTCAATCACGACTTTGAGATTCTCAACGAGCTCGCAGACTTGTTTGCCAAAGTGGCCGGTCAGCCATTCCTTCGGGTTCTTGAGCTGATTCCAAACACAGAAAAGATAGGCGGCCGCGAGCAAATCATCGTCGTCGCGAATTCCTCTGAGAATATCAACAACGCCTTCGGCATGCGCTAACACAGGCTCACCCGTGTACAGAACCTGACCCTCATATAGAGGCTCGATAATACGTCGAACGTCGGCCAGGTTAATTACTTTCTTATCCTCGTCCATTCTTTCTTTCAACGATGAAACTTTGACATTCTTCCCGTCACGAGTGACGGAAATTCCGGACCACGGCGACGGCCTCAGCCGCTGCGGCAGAAGGTTCGGACGGTTTCCTGCTGACAGCGCCTTTAGCGCGCCGATTAACGGATCTCTCCGTTCATTTCACAGGCTAACCGAGCCTGTCCGGCCATCAATACATTTACTGCCTCGACCGCATCAGCGCTAAGCTGACGACAGCTGAGATTTTCCACTCTCTGCGGACGCAAACTCCGACATTCAGCAAGTATACAAGGCAATAAAAAAACAAACTAAAAAAGGCCTAAAAACCTCCGTCCCAAGGGCGGTGTTTTTAGGGCCTGTCCGATGAAAAAAGGCAGTCCTGAAACAGAATCTGCCTTCAAGATCGCAGGGGTATTATTTTACCCAATCCGTCAATAATGTCTCTTTTTTCTTTAGGTTAGTCTCGAACCACTGCCACCGTTGAGATCTGCACTTTCCATGACGGATCAGGCAGAGCGGATTCGATCACCGAACGAGCCGGCGGATTCTCTTTGCTGACCCATTTCTCCCACGCAAGATTCATTTCATGGAAGTAGCCCATATTGGATAAATAAACCGTACAGCGAAGAATATGTTCCTTGTCGGAGCCGCTGCGCGCAAGCAGATCGTCAATAATCTCGAGCACATTTTGCGTCTGTTCTTCGGCGCTTCTCACGCGCTTCAAATCGACTTGGCCCGAAATATAAACAACGCCGTCGCAAACGACCGCCTCACTGAATCGATTATTTTTATCAATGCGTGTAATCATCAAATACCTTTAGTTCTTAAAGCTGTGAATCGGTGCGGGGATGCGACCGCCGCGATTAATAAAGCCGGCGGCGCTGCCCTGCTGAACCGGCATAATATCAGCCCCTCCGAGGAGGCCTCCAAATTCCGCGCGCTCTCCGACCTTCTTGCCCGGAACCGGGATCAGGCGAACCGCTGTCGTCTTCGCATTAATCATGCCGATCGCGCATTCGTCGGCGATGATTCCGGAAATCACGTCCGCGGGAGTGTCGCCCGGAATCGCGATCATGTCCAGACCGACGGAGCAGACGCAGGTCATAGCTTCCAATTTTTCAAGCGTCAGGCGTCCTGAAGCGGCTGCGGAGGCGATCGCTGCATCCTCGCTCACCGGAATGAAAGCGCCCGAGAGACCGCCGACGGAAGAAGAAGCAAACACGCCGCCTTTTTTCACCGCATCGTTCAGCATGGCTAAAACAGCTGTTGAACCGGGCGCGCCGATAGAGGAAAGTCCGACGCTCTGGAAAATTTCGCCCACGGAATCGCCAACTTCAGGAGTCGGCGCAAGAGAAAGGTCAGCCACACCGAAAGGCAGGTTCATACGCTGAGCGACTTCGGTTCCAATCAATTCACCGACGCGCGTCACTTTGAAGGCCGTGTTCTTGATAATTTCCGCAATTTCAGTGATAGAGACTTTTTCGCCTCTTCTTCTGACGGCTCGGTCAATCGCCTTTTTCACCACGCCGGGGCCGGAGACGCCGACGCTGATCACTGCATCGGCTTCGCCGACGCCGAGATAGCCGCCCGCCATAAAGGGAACGTCTTCGGGGATATTGCAGAAGATCACCAGTTTGCAGCAGCCTAATCCGTCTCTGTCGGCGGTCATGTTGGCTACATCCAAAACTCGCTGACCCATCAGCTTGACCGCATCCATGTTGATGCCGGTTCTGGTACGTCCGACGTTAATGGACGAGCAGACATGATTAGTGATATTGAGCGCTTCAGGAAGTGCGTCGATTAGATTCTTCTCTCCCGGAGTAATGCCTTTTTCCACCAAGGCACCGAAACCGCCGAGGAAATCAACACCCGCGTCTTCTGCGCATTCATCCAGCAGCTTGCAGACTTTAACCATCTGATCTCTGCTGTAGCCGGCGCAGACAGTGCCGATCGGAGAAACCGTAATGCGTTTATTGACCACCGGAATGCCGTAGCGGTCACCGACTTCGTTGCAGATCGATACCAGGTTTTTCGCATGGCGGTTGATCTTGGAACGGACTCTGTAGGCAAATGTGTCGAAATTGTCGCTGGCGCAGTCAAAAAGATTAAGGCCGAGTGTGATGGTGCGAACATCCAGATGTTCGCTTCTCAGCATATCAATAGTGGAGGTTACTTCGCGTTCTGTAAGCATTTCTAATATTCCATTCCGTATTTGATTACCCGACGATAATGCGGTGAATCGCCTCAAAAATTCTTCTGTGCTGCATGCTCATGGATAAATGACGATCATGAGCGATATCGGCAAGCGTGCGATGAAGCGCCTTGCGGTCCGCGTCAAAAGGAACCGTCACTTCAAAGACTAAAAGCACACGGGCCTTTTCAAGCGGTTTGCCATCTTCATCAGTCGGCTGCTCGATCGAGCGGAAGCTGTCAATGTTGATACGGCCCTCGTAAAAGACATGCGTGAACGCGGTCAGAATATCTTTTGAGCCTTCCTGCGGTCCGTCAACCGTGATCACAAAAGGTTCGCCCTCCGTGAGCGTCTCTTCTCCCCTGACAATATCCCGAGTCGTAACGGACATGTCAAAGCCCTTTTCGCAAAGTTCTTTCTTAACCGACTGCTGAATGTCTTCATTAGACAAATCCTCGGGCTTTTCAACAATCATCAGAGAAGAAAACTGATTGCAGAGAGTTGTCTGATTCATGTTGATAAAGTTGCAGCCGAGTTTGCTGAGCGCGCTGGCGGTCGTGTACACCACGCCGAAACTGTCAGGGCCGGTTACAGCCAGTAAAATTTGTTTCACTTCCTAGTCCTTTTTATTGATAAATATCGGCTCCGAAAGCCGTATTGATTCGGAAAAACATAGATAAATTCAACAGCTTCTCATAATCTTAATCAACCGCCCTCTGCTATTTGCCGATAACGGGCACAATTTTTCCGGTTAAGGAAAAATGCCCAGCCAACCCCTAATTTCCGCTATTGAGGCGCGGCAGCCAGTATCGCGCTGAACGCGGGAAAAACCTCAAGCGTGTTTCTCTGCGACTGCCGTGACGATTCTTCAGGACTGATAGAGCGCAGTTCTGCGGCCTCCAAGCCGTAATCAGCGATATCGGCAAGAACGCTCTGCGGATTTTCTTCCCGCTCACGGGTTCGGCTCGGCGGAATATCCGGACAGTCCGTCTCAAGCACCCAGGCATGCTCGGGGAGCGCAGCAAGCAGCGCGCGTATCCGCTTTGAGCCGTTGTACGTCATCGCGCCGCCGTATCCGATTTTGAATCCGAGCTTAATAAACTGCTCAGCCTGTGCCGCGCTTCCGTTGAAAGCGTGAATCACGCCGCAGAGCGGCTGAATGCGTCTCAAATGCTTGAGCACGATATCCATAGCGCCTCGGCCGTGCAGACTTAAAGGAAGCTTTAACCTTCGGGCGAGTTTCAGATGCTCGGAGAAAACCGCTTCCTGAATATCCCGAGGCACGGAACAGTCATCGGAAAAGTCCAGACCGCACTCGCCCACCGCCGCAAGACGCGGATCCTCTCGATTTTTTAAGAGCGCATCCTCCAAAACCTGAAGATCTGAACGCCAGCTTTCGCGCAGGTATAGCGGGTGCAGCGCGAGCGCATAGCAGGAATCCCACTCGTGAGCGCACCGGATCGCAGCTTCAAAATTATCCGTTCCTCCCGCGCATACCAAACCCGCTGCCACTCCGCAGGCGCGGGCGTCTGTCACTTCCGCCTTCTGCTGCTCGTGCGGCAGAACAAAGAGGTGATTATGAGTATCGATCCAGCGCGGCTTCATGATTTACTTCTCCGCGATCAGTCGGCCCGCTTTCAGCCGATAGATGCGGTCGCAGCGCGCGGCAAGCTCCGGGTCGTGGGTCACGATAATCAGCGTGAGTTTCTCATCTCGCGTTAAACGCACCAAATAATCAAACACTGAAACCGCGGTCTCCCGGTCAAGGTTTCCGGTAGGTTCATCGGCGAGCAGACAAACCGGAGAGCCGCACACGGCGCGCGCGATCGCGACACGCTGACGCTCTCCGCCCGAGAGCTGACTCGGAAGGTGATCCACGCGTTCTTCAAGTCCCATCGCAGCCAGCAGATGCTCCGCACGCTTTTGCGCCTCAGCGGCCGGAACCCGTCTGATCTTGAGCGGCATCGCCGTGTTTTCCAGCGATGTGAATTCCGGCAGCAGATGGTGGAACTGATACACAAAACCGAGTTTTCGGTTGCGCATCTGCGTCCGCTGCTTTTCGCTCAGATCGGCAATATTTTCTCCGTCAATTTCTACGCTGCCGGCATCAAAGGTATCGAGCGCGCCCAAGCACTGGAGCAAAGTGGACTTGCCGCTGCCCGAGGTACCCACAATCGCCACGGAGACGCCTTCTTCAACTTCTAAATCAATGCCCTTGAGCACTTCCAAAGAGTCTTTGCCTTCTTTGAAGATTTTTGTCAGGCCTTTGACTTTCAGCACAACTTTGTTATTCATATCTGAGCGCCTCCGCCGGTTCAATATTGGCGGCACGCCAGCTCGGGTATACCGTGGCGGCCAACGCAAGAACAAAAGAGAAAATCGCGATCGGAACAATGTCGGAAGCCCGAGGATCGCTTGGCATTGAAGAAATAAAGTAGATTTCTTTCGGCAGGAACTGCACTCCGAAGAGATGCTCGATAAATCCGACGATTGCGCCCACGTTGCAGGCGATTAAAAGTCCCGCTCCGACGCCGATTAAAACGCCCATGCAGCCGATAAAGGCGCCCTGCACCATGAAAATTTTCATGATGGACTGACGCGTCGCGCCCTGAGTTCTCAGAATCGCGATATCGCTGCGTTTTGCGTTAACCGTCATCACAAGGGAAGACACCAAACCAAAAGCGCCTACGAGCACAATCAGAAAAAGAATGATGCTCATCATGCGTTTTTCCACCTGCACGGCGGCAAACCATGTACGGTTCTGGCGCGACCAATCCATCGCAATCAGCCCGCTCGGCATTGTACCGTTGAGTTTGGCCGCTACAGCGGGCGCCTCCTGCATATCTTCAAGCTTGATGCGCAGGCCGTTCGGAGCGGAGGTTCTAAAAAGTTTTTCCGCGTCCTCAAGATTGATAAAGCTCATCGCGCTGTCAAATTCATAGTGGCCGGAATTAAAGACACCCGCGACGGTAAACTGCCGCATTCTCGGCATCGTTCCTGCGGGCGTAAACTGCCCCTGCGGAATCATCACTGTGATCTGATCTCCCGGGACAACGCCAAGCTGTCTGGCCAAATCCGTACCGATAACGATTTTGAATTCGCCGCTCTTCAAATCACTGAGGGAACCCGCTGTCATAGCCTGCGCGACGTCGCTGACGGATTTTTCCCGCTCCGGATCAATTCCGCTGATCTGCACGCCTTTGACATTGCGGCCACTCGAAAGCAGTCCCTGACCGCGGACAAAAGGCGCCACCCCGACGATTTCCGGATTATTCTTTTCAAGCGTTTCCGCGGTTTTCTGCCAATCCTTCATCGGCAGACCGAGGGAGACTACTTCCGCATGAGAAAGCACGGAAAGCATCTTGTCTCTGACCTCTTTTTGGAAGCCGTTCATAACAGAGAGCACGATGATGAGCGCCATCACTCCGAGCGCAATCGACGCCATGGACATGCCGGAAATAAAAGAGACAAATCCGTCTCTCTTTCCCTTACGTCTGGAAAACGTGTATCTCAAGCCGATCATCCACTCAAACGGCAGAGACGAAAGCGGTTTATTTTTCACAAATCTTATCCAATAAGTTAGTCGAATTATTTTAGCTGTCGCGCATCGACTATTAAAATGGCAAGGTTATGCCAGCCACAATATTTTTATTCCCAAATTTGGTTCTTTCGTCCGAGCAGACAAAACGGCTCGGCAAAGCCGTCGCCCCCGCCTCGCTTCGCGAGTTCTTAGCCAACTGTGACAGTTTTCGCTGCACTGACGTGTTCGCCAATCCGGCGCTTTCCGGTTTTACCGCCTCCCAATGGCTCTGGATGCTGCTGAGCCAGCGCGATACGCTTGCGCCTACCGCCCCCTACACGTGGAAAGGACTCGGCGGCCCTAAAGTCGATCAGGAATTTTGGTCTCTGAACGGCTATCGGTTTGAAGACGGGCGGCTGGAATCTTCGTCTGACACCTTTGACATTGATGACGAGTGCGATCTGAGAGATCTTTTCTCTCCGCTTGCCAGACGGTTTAATTTTGACGTACAGGTCCTTGACGGACGCTTCTTCTTTGTTCGCAAGCAGGCATGGAACACGATTTGTGTGCCGTGGGAAGCGCAAAGAGGCAAGCTCAAAACGCCCGCCGACGGCGAAAACGCATCGCAGTGGGAAGAGCTTCATCAGGAAATTGAAAGCGCGCTTGCTTCAAGTGAGCTGAACCGCAGAAGAAACCAAGAAGGCAAACCGAGACTTGACGGGTTCTGGGTAAGCGGCGGAGGTTTTGATGAACAGCTGCTGCCTTACACCCAAATTCGCTGTCTGCTCTCGGACGATCCGTATGCGAAAGGCGTGGCTGAAGCGGCAGGCATCTCAAAAAATTACATCGTCAGCCCGAAAAAAGGCTGGCCGGATTGTCCGGAAGGCGATCGGCTCTGCGTCATGACCGATTTTGAGGACCCTCGCGTTAAAGAGGACTCTGAACTGTGGACCAAGACTTGGGATCAGACCATTGAAAAACTCCGCACCTACATGGAGGGCTGCGTCGGATTTGAAAAGTATCATCCGCGTCTTGTGGCGTGCTCGGGCATGCGTGTCAGCATTGTTGAGCGAACCAAGGAGCCCGCAAAAGGTTTTTCTCTCTTCAGAAAAAAATACGACCACGCCGCTGATTGGCTTAGCGCCGGCAATCTCTAACACCGGATTGGACACATGACAAAATTCTCAACACGTCGTTTTGACCACAACACCGTACAGGCGCTGATTAACCGCGGTTATTCGGAACCGCTCGCGCGCGCCCTCTCCGCCCGCGGCGTCAAGTCTCCCGAAGACATGAACTACGATCTTCACAATATGCTTGCGCCGGATCAGCTTTTAAACTGTGAAGCCGCCGGCGCCCGTCTTGCCGACGCGATCCAAGCGCAGAAGAAGATCATGATCATCGGCGACTATGACTGCGACGGAGCGACCTCCGTTTCGCTTGCCCGCCTCGGCCTTCGCGCGCTCGGCGCTAAAAACGTCGACTATCTGATCCCGGATCGGGAAAAAGACGGCTATGGCCTTTCAACGCCCCTGGTTAAAAGAGCGGCGGAAAGAAAACCCGATTTGATCATCACGGTTGACAACGGCATTTCTTCCTACGATGCCGTTGAGTATGCGAAGTCTCTGGGCATTGATGTGATCGTCACAGACCACCATCTTCCCGGAAGCCGCGTCCCGGACACCCTAATCGTGAATCCAAATCAGCACGGCGACACGTTCCCGAGCAAGTCGCTTGCGGGTGTCGGCGTCATGTTTTACGTTTTGCTTGCTACGCGCGCAGAACTCAGAAAACGAAACGCTTTTGCGGGCGGCAAACAGCCCAACCTGCTGAATTTCATCGATCTGGTTTCTCTCGGCACCGTGGCTGACGTGGTTCCCTTGGACCGCAATAACCGCATTTTGGTCTCTAAAGGCCTTGAGCGCATGCGTGAAGGCCGCATGCAGCCCGGCATCTCGGCGCTCCTGACAAAGAGCCGTAAAAACACGCTCTTTTTAAACGCGTCGGATTTAGGCTTTTTAATCGGTCCTCGCATCAATGCCGCAGGCCGATTAGATTCGATTGAACTGGGTGTGGAGTGTCTCTGCACTTCCGATTACGGCCATGCGCTGGACATTGCCGATCAGCTGGAAAGCTTCAACAAGAAAAGACGAAGCATTGAAGATGATATGCAGGCAGAAGCGCTCATTGAAACGCAAACAATTGCGGTCGGAGAAACCAACTCCATCGCCATCAAGGGCGATAACTGGCACAGCGGAGTTGTCGGCATTGTCGCCTCCCGCATCAAGGAGAAGACCTATCGTCCGACCATTGCGTTTGCGCCTTCGGAAGAAAACGGCGTGCAGTATCTGAAGGGTTCGGGCCGCTCTATCCCCGGCATTCATCTTCGCGATGTACTGGATCTGGTTGATAAGCGCAACCCGGGGATGATTGTTAAATTCGGCGGCCACGCCATGGCGGCAGGCCTCACCATACACGCGGACAAATTCGAACTCTTTAAGGAAGCTTTTGAAGCGGCGATCACCGACACCGCGCAGCCCGGCGCCTTTGAAAAGAATGTCCTGACCGATGGCGAGCTCAGCGCGGGAGACTTTAATGCGGAATTAGTTCGGGAAATCCGTTCCAACGTGTGGGGACAGGGCTTTACCGAACCGCTTTTTGCCAACCACTTCCGCGTGCTCTCTCAAAAGATTCTCAAAGATCAGCACCTAAAGCTTGTGTTGGAAACAGACGGCCGCACGCTGAACGCGATCTGGTTCCGCAGAAGACGCGAGATTCCCGAAAACGTGCACTTGGCCTATAAGCTGGATTTGAATGAATGGGCCGGGCGAACCTCCGTACAGCTCATTGTA
Organism: Parasutterella sp. St.1A3; assembly: GCF_059728705.1. NCBI lineage: Bacteria > Pseudomonadati > Pseudomonadota > Betaproteobacteria > Burkholderiales > Sutterellaceae > Parasutterella > Parasutterella sp. St.1A3. The sequence goes on from NZ_BAAGFK010000001.1 coordinate 2,115,327, forward strand.
GAGAGCATGGAAGACGAGGTCGACGATTGGGGGGCCTAACCTCTTCTATAATTTCATTTTTTACCATCAAAAACTAAACTGCAGCAAATGGAAGTTGAACGACTAAATCTAATCGGCACGACTGCCGAAGACCTCCTTGCCCGCACGAGCGAGCTTCGGAGGTATCTTTGACTACGATCAAAAAGAACGCCAGCTTGAGGAAGTCACTCAGGCACTAGAGGATCCTGACGTTTGGCAGGATCAGGAAAGAGCACAAAAGCTCAGTAAAGAAAAGAAGCATCTCGAAAACATTGTTCTCACGCTCAAAGAGCTGACAGGCGGCCTTCAGGACGCGCTTGAACTCTTCGAGATGGCTAAAGAAGAAAACGACGACGGTACGCTTGAATCCGTTGAATCGGACGTCGCCGAATTCAGAAAGAAGGTCGAACACCTCGAATTTCAGAGGATGTTCAATCAGGAACACGACTCCGCGAACTGCTTCCTTGAAATTCAGGCCGGTGCCGGCGGTACCGAAGCCCAGGACTGGGCGAGCATGCTTGAGCGCATGTATCTGAAATTTGCGGAACGTCAGGGCTTTGATGCTGAAATCATTGAAGAGACGGAAGGCGACGTCGCAGGCATCAAAGGGTGCACTATCAAAATCAGCGGAGACTACGCTTACGGATGGCTTCGCACCGAGACCGGCATTCATCGCTTAGTCCGCAAGAGTCCGTTTGACTCCAACGCCCGCCGCCACACATCATTCGCATCCGTGTTTGTGGTCCCCGAAATCGACGATTCCTTTGAAATCGAAATCAACCCTGCGGATCTGCGTGTTGACACTTTCCGAGCCTCGGGCGCGGGCGGTCAGCACATTCAGAAAACGGATTCCGCGATTCGAATCACGCATATTCCTACCGGCATTGTCGCGACCTGCCAGACAAGCAGAAGTCAGCATCAGAACCGTGAAGAAGCGATGAACGTGCTGAAAAGCCGTCTGTATGAAGCAGAGCTTCGCAAGCGTCAGGCCTCTCAGAAGGAATTGGAAGACAATAAGAGCGACATTTCGTGGGGACATCAGATACGCTCTTATGTACTGGATCAGTCCCGCGTCAAAGATCTGAGAACCAATGTTGAAACTGGCAATACCTCTGCGGTTCTGGACGGCGCGCTTGAAAACTTTATCGAAGCAAGCCTTAAACAGGGAGTCTAAAGCGTGCGTACTTTAACGATTATTACCGGAGCCTCACGAGGTTTGGGCTTTGAGCTCGCTCGTCAGTCTCTGAAAAAAGGCGACTGTGTCGTCACGATGGAGCGCAAGCCGAACCCCGAACTCGTCAATCAGGCCAAAGAAATTGACTGCGAATTTGTGCAGTTCTCCGCCGACCTGCTTGACAGAAAAGGCGCGGTAGAACTTTTGAGCTGGTGGCTTTCGGGTGAGGAATACAAGGATTTCGAGCGCGTTAACCTCATCAACAACGCCGGAGTTCTCGGCCCTGTCGGTCCGATTGAATACCAAACACCGCAGGCCGCGGTGGACTGCATTCGCATTAATTTTGAAATTCCGGTGCTTCTTACCCAAGCGTTTCTGGCCGACACAAGGGACTGGAAAGCCGATCGGCGCGTTCTGAACATTTCTTCGGGCGCCGCACGCAAATCCGTCCCCGGCTGGGCCATGTACTGCTCAACCAAAGCGGCGCTTGACCGATTTACCGCTGTCACCGCGGAAGATCAGGCGCGTCTCGTGAACGGCGCAAAACTTGCCTCGACCGCTCCCGGTGTTGTCGATACCGATATGCAGGCGCGCATCCGCGAAAGCTCTCCGGACGCCTTCCCCGGCGTCGATCGCTTTAAAAAGCTCAAATCGGAGGGCGGCTTGGTCAGCGCGGAAGAGACCGCGCGCAAACTGCTTGAATACCTGAACAGCAGTGACTTTGGGAAAGAGCCTATTACAGATATCCGAATTATTAATGGAGGAAAAAGTGTCTAACGAAAAAGCCGAACAGCAGACAGAAGAGTCTGCCGTTCAGGAAAACCATCTGATTGCCGAACGTCTGGCAAAACTCGATAAGCTCAGAGCCGCCGGCGTCGCTTATCCGAACGACTTCGTGCAGAAGGACCGCACAGGTGACGTCCGTCGTCTTCACGGAGAAAAATCTGCTGAAGAGCTCGAAGCTTCTCCGGTTGAAGTTACTCTCGCAGGCCGTGTGATGCTGAAGCGTGTCATGGGCAAAGCAAGCTTCATGACGCTCAAAGACGGCACCGGTCACATTCAGCTTTTCCTGACTAAAACGGAAGTTGGCGAAGAAGTCTACGATTTCTTCAAAAAGATGATTGATATCGGCGACATCATCGGTGTCAGCGGCGATCTCTTCCTTACAAAGACAGGAGAACTGACCGTTCGCGTCAAGACACTTCGTCTCCTGACCAAGAACATTCGTCCCCTGCCCGACAAGTTCCACGGTCTGTCTGATCCGGAAATGCGCTACAGACAGCGTTATGTGGATCTCATCATGAATGAGGACACCCGCAGAACATTCATCATTCGTTCCAAGGCCATCGCAGAAACCCGCAAATTCATGATGGAGCACTTCTTCATGGAAGTGGAAACTCCGATGCTGCATCCGATCCCGGGCGGCGCAAACGCCAAACCGTTCATCACGCACCACAACGCGCTCGACATGGACATGTACCTCAGAATCGCTCCGGAGCTTTATCTGAAGAGACTCGTGGTCGGCGGTTTTGAACGCGTGTTCGAGCTGAACCGCTCCTTCCGAAATGAAGGTGTTGACGTCCGTCACAATCCTGAATTCACTATGATGGAGTTCTACGCCGCCTACAAGGAATACCACTGGCTGATGGACTACACGGAAGAGCTTCTGAGAACCGTCGCCGTCAACACGATCGGCACCGCGAAGATTTCCTATCAGGGCCACGAGATCGATCTGACCAAACCGTTTGATCGTCTGACCGCCAAAGACGCGGTTCTCAAATATGCGCCTCAATACACATCCGAGCAGCTTGAAGACGCGGACTTTATGCGCAAGGAACTGGTCCGTTTGGGCGAACCAGCCAAAGAAGACGCCGGCATCGGCGCGCTTCAGATGGCGATGTTCGAAGCCACGACTGAAGCCAAGCTGATTCAGCCGACATACATCATCGACTATCCGGTTGAAATCTCTCCGCTTGCCCGCGCCTCCGATACTCGCAAAGGCATTACGGAAAGATTTGAGCTCTTCATGGCCGGACGCGAAACTGCCAACGGATTCTCCGAACTGAATGATCCGCAGGATCAGGCGGCTCGATTCAAAGCTCAGGCCGATCTGAAAGCCAAAGGCGATGATGAAGCCATGTATTACGACGCCGACTATGTCCGCGCGCTCGAATACGGCCTGCCTCCGACAGGCGGCTGCGGCGTCGGTCTTGACCGCTTTGTCATGCTTCTGACAGACTCCGCGAGCATTCGTGACGTACTGCTGTTCCCGCACATGCGTCCTGAAGCCTAATCGGAGCTGCCATGGATAGAAAAACGAGAATTGCCGAATTAATCGCGCAAAAGCGCGCAGAAGCCGCGGTACCGATCCCGGACGAGCGAATCCCCTTTGTCTCTAACGGGGTTCAGGTCGGTCATCTTCTGCGTCAGGACGCTCTGTTTCTGGTTCGGCGGTTCCGTTTTTTTGAGATTCGCGAAGACGCTCTGCTTTTTAGTGCTCAGGATTCCGCACAGGCCTCACGCAGGCTTGCCGCGGTTTCTCAGATTTTTAAAGCTGAACGCAAGGTGTTCGCTTGGCGCGATGAGCTGCTGCCCGTCGTTCCGATGCACGATCTCGGCAGAGCCTGCACATTGGCCGCGATTGAACGGGCAATGTGCCGTCCGTTCGCTTTTTCCACGTTTGCCGTACACCTGAATCCGTTCACAGAGGACGGCAGACTGTGGGTCGCCCAGCGCTCCTTTAAGAAAGCGATCGGGCCGGGCTACTGGGATAACTGTGCGGCGGGCATGGTGCCTCTGAACGAGAGTTTCCCTTCGGCGATGGCTCGCGAAGCTTATGAAGAAGCCGGCATTGAGCCGGGTACTATCGCGTTTTATTTCTGTTCCCGCCATCTGATTTCGCGCCCGGTACACGAAGGCTGGATGCGGGAGAATACAATCCTTTTCAACGCTGATGTTTCGGATTCATTCCGTCCGCACAACGTTGACGGTGAAGTGGAAAAATTTGAACTCATGACACCGGACGATATTCTTGATCGGATGGAAGCGGGACTCTTCACCTTTGAGTCTTCGCTCTCAATTCTGGTCGGTTTAGCCGCCAAGGAAGGCATGCCTACAGAGCTGGATCTCTACTAAATCCGAAGCAGACAAAAAACGGCCGAAATTTTCGGCCGTTTTTTTCTGTAAAGCGCCTGAGCTATTCGCGTTCTTCAAGCCAAGCCATCAAAATCGCTTCAAGAATCTTTTCATTGCTCGCCTGAGGATCATCCTTAAAAACCGGCAGAGAGCAGATCATCGCGTGCATCTTTTCGAAACCGAGCGTGAGCGGATCTGTATCGGGGTACGTATCCGCAAGCTCAATCGCGATGTCCTGAGTGTCTTTCCAAGTCAGCGTCATCAGCCGTTCTCTCTTGCATGGTTACGCGAGTATTTGGGAATTTCAACAGCAATATCTTCACTGCCGACCTTGGTTTGGCAGGTCAGACGGGAATTGTTCTGAAGCGCCCATGCTTCGTCCAGCAGATCTTCCTCTGCGTCTTCCGCCGGCGGTAGGCTGTCAAAGCCCTTCGTGATATAGCAGTGGCAGGTCGTGCAGGCGCAGGAGAACTCGCATGCGTGATCGATATTGACACCGTTGGCAATCAGACTGCGGGCGAGATTGGCACCTTCAGGCGCTTCAAACTCTGCGCCGTTCGGGCAGATTGTCGGATGGGGCAGAACTGTAATTTTCGGCATTATTTAAACCTCGTCAACTGTTTTTCCCTGAAGCGCTGCAAGAATGGTTCGATTCATTCTTCTTGCCGCGAAATCCTGGGTTCCGTCAGAAAGAAGCTTAATCGACAGCTTCAGGGCCTGTACATCATCTTGCGCTCTATCGGACTCAAGCCTAGCGATCATCGCGTCGATTCGAGCACGTTCCTCCTCGTTCAGAAGATCGCCGTCCTGGCTGAGCGCGGAATATACACTTTCCAACAGACGCGCCGCCTCGACCTTCTGCTCGCGAAGTTCGCGTGTCTTCATATCTTCCTGCGCATGACCGTAGGAGTCTTTCAGCATGCGTGTAATCTCGTCCTCAGAGAGTCCATAGGACGGTTTAACAGATACCGCGGCTTCCACTCCGGTTTTCTGTTCACGAGCGGTGACGGAAAGCAGACCGTCAGCGTCAACCTGGAATGTGACGCGAATACGCGCTGCGCCGGCGACATTCGGAGGAATTCCGTGCAGTGCGAATTTAGCGAGCGAGCGGCAGTCTTCGGCAAGGTCACGCTCGCCCTGCAGGACATGGAAAGACATCGCAGTCTGTCCGTCCTTAAAGGTCGTAAAGTCCTGAGCCATCGCGACCGGAATCGGCGTATTGCGCGGAATAATCTTCTCGACCAAACCGCCCATCGTTTCCAGGCCGAGCGAAAGCGGCGTCACATCAAGAAGAAGCCAATCGTCGCCGGAGCGGTTGCCCGCCAGAAGATTCGCCTGAAGCGCCGCGCCGATCGCTACGACCTCATCCGGGTCGATATTGGTCAGCGGTTCGCGCTCAAAGTAATCGGCCACAGCCTTGCGAATACAAGGCATACGAGTAGATCCGCCGACAAGCACCACGCCCTTGACTTCATCGCGCTTTAACTTCGCGTCCTTCAGTGTCCGGCGTGTCGCTTCAATGGTGCGCTCAACCAGATGATGCGTAATCGAATTGAAGACTTCGCGCGAAATCGTCAGGTTAACAATTCGGTCGCCGGACAGTTTGGCGTGAATTGTCGTTTTCGTTTCACCGGTTAGATTTTCTTTAGCGGCCTTGGACTTTGCCATCAGCATGCGGCTGTCAGCTCTTGTCAGCAGCGGATTACCCAGCTGATCAAGCACCCAGCAGTACAGGCGCTGGTCAAAATCGTCGCCGCCGAGCTGACTGTTGCCGCCGGTGGCAAGCACCTCAAAAACGCCCTTCGTCAGTCGAAGCACGGACACATCAAAGGTACCGCCGCCGAGATCGTACACGACGTAGAGACCTTCGGCGCTGTTGTCCAATCCGTACGCCAGCGCTGCGGCGGTCGGCTCGCTCAGCAGACGTAAAACGTTCAGTCCCGCAAGTTTGGCCGCGTCTTTGGTTGCCTGACGCTGAGCGTCATCAAAATACGCCGGCACCGTGACGACCGCGCCTACCAGTTCACCGCCAAGCGTCTGCTCGGCGCGGGCCTTGAGCGTCTTCAGTATGTCTGCGGAAATTTCTACCGGGCTCTTGACGCCCTGAGCGGTCTTAAGCTGAACCATCCCTTCACCGTGAACAAAGTCGTACGGCATATAGCGATGATTTTTAAGCTCTTCCGAGCCTCGCCCCATTAAGCGCTTTACGCTCGCGATCGTGTTCACCGGGTCGGTACGGGCGAATTCTTTAGCGCCCTCGCCGACCGTAATGCTTCCGTCTTCTCCGTAATGAACAACCGACGGGAGAAGTTTCCGATCACTCTCATCAAGGAGCACTTCGGCCGCACCGTTACGCACCGTCGCGACAAGAGAATTTGTGGTTCCGAGGTCAATACCAACAGCGAACCGCTCCTCGTGAGGAGCGGTTGACATGCCCGGTTCAGCAATTTGTAAAAGGGACATTATGAAAAATCCTGAAGCTGGCGATTTAAGAACATGATTTTTTTAATTTCCTCAGCCGCCAGCGCAGCATCGGACTTATCATCAAGCGCCTCTTTGACGCGGCGGATCAGATCCTGCCTCTCGGACTCAATTTCCTTTTTAAGCCGATCCAGCTCTGCACTGTCAGCGGCCGCTTTCGCATCTGCGATCGCCTCCCGGCGCTCGAGCTGATCAAAGAGGAAAGTTTCATCAAGAGTTCCGCTTCTTTCTCCGTCCACCACGACGCCCTTCATTGAGCACAGCAGTTTGCCGCGCTCAACCGGGTCATTAAGCTTGTGGTAGGCGTCGTTGATCAGTGCCGCCCATTGCTCAGCGACACGTTTCTCGGCATCGGACGCGGAGGCGAACCGGTCGGGATGAACTTTGCGCTGAACTTCCAGATACTTCTTCTGAAGCTGATCCTCGTCCAGATCAAATTTCGGTGCAAGACCAAAAATTTCAAACGGATTCAAAGCCGCCATGCCGCCTCCAATCAGAATTAAACGTGGAAGGACTTGCCGCAGCCGCAGCTTTCCTTTTCGTTAGGATTTTTGAACTTAAAGCCGGTGTTCAAGCCCTCACGAACGAAGTCAAGTTCTGTTCCGTCAATGTAGGGAAGGCTCTTCGGATCCACGATCACTTTGATGCCGAAGCTTTCGTAAACGTTGTCTTCCGGTTCAAGCTTGTCTGCGAACTCCAGGGCGTAGGCCATGCCCGAGCATCCGCTGGTTTTCACTCCGACTCTGAGACCGAGCCCCTTACCGCGCCTAGCCAGAAATTCGGAAACGTGCTGCGCGGCTTTTTCTGTCAGCGTAACGGCCATTATTTCTGCTCCTTTTTCGCCTGTTTGCTGCGATAGTCTTCAACGGCCGCCTTGATCGCGTCTTCAGCCAAAATTGAACAGTGGATCTTCACGGGAGGCAGCTCAAGCTCTTCAGCGATCGCCGAGTTCTTCAGCTGTTCAGCCTCTTCAATGGTTTTGCCCTTAATCAGTTCTGTCACCAAAGAGCTTGAAGCGATCGCGCTTGTGCAGCCGTAGGTTTTGAACTTTGCGTCTTCAATGACGCCCTTGTCATTCACTTTGATCTGCAGGCTCAGCACATCGCCGCAGGCAGGTGCGCCGCGTGTTCCGGTACCAACATTGGGATCGTTTTTATCCATCCGGCCGACATTTCTCGGATGGTTGAAATGGTCCATGACTTTATCGCTGTATTGCATCTGAAATTCCTTTACTTTTTAGTGATCTGTCCATTTAACCTGTTTCAGGTCAACGCCTTCCTTGTACATCTCCCACAGCGGAGACATTTCTCTGAGTTCGGCGACTTTTTCCTTGATCAGTTTGACGGTGTAGTCAATCTCTTCTTCCGTTGTGAAGCGGCCGAGGCTGAAACGGATCGAGCTGTGCGCAAGCTCATCGTCAATACCGAGCGCTCTCAGAACGTAGGAAGGTTCAAGGCTTGCGGATGTGCAGGCAGAACCGGAAGAGACGGCGATATCTTTGCAACTTGCCATCAGCGCTTCACCTTCGACAAAGGCAAAACTCATATTGAGGTTAAAGCAAGCTCTGTGTTCCATGCTTCCGTTGACATGAACAGCCTCGATCTCCGAAAGGCCCTTGAGCAGTTTGTCGCGAAGCTTCTTGATACGGGCGCATTCTTCATCCATCTCAAGGCGAGCCAGACGATAAGCCTCGCCCATACCGACGATCTGATGAGTCGCGAGTGTGCCGCTGCGCATGCCTCTTTCATGGCCGCCGCCGTGAATGATGGCTTCGATACGAACACGCGGTTTACGGCGAACATAGAGCGCGCCCATGCCTTTCGGACCGTAGACTTTATGAGCGGAAAGGCTCATCAGGTCAATTTTCATCTTCTGCATGTCAAGCGGCATCTTGCCGACAGCCTGAGTGGCGTCCACGTGGAAAAGGATGCCTCTTTCGCGGCACATTTCTCCGATCTTCTCGATATCCTGAATGACGCCAATCTCATTGTTGATCGCCATAACGGAAACCAGAGTCGTGTCCGGACGCATTGCTTTGGCCAGTTCGTCCAGATCGAGAAGACCGTCTTCCTTGACGTCCATATACGTCACTTCAAAGCCTTCTCTCTCGAGTTCGCGCATGGAGTCGAGCACTGCTTTGTGTTCTGTTTTGACGGTGATCAGATGCTTGCCTTTGTCTTTGTGGAAGCGCGCGGCGCCCTTAAGCGCAAGGTTGTCGCTTTCTGTCGCACCGCTTGTCCAAACGATTTCCTTCGGATCAGCGTTGATGAGCTTAGCCACTTCGGCGCGTGCGTTTTCTACCGCTTCTTTGGCTTTCCAGCCGTACTCATGGCTGGTACTTGCGGCGTTGCCGAAGTTTTCATAGAGCCACGGAATCATCTTGTCGACAACTCTCGGATCAACCGGTGTGGTCGCAGAATAATCAAGGTAAATAGGGAACTTCATTTGTGTCTCCAAAAGGCTGAGCCTTTAATGAGGGGTTGTCTGTGATTTTTCGGTTAAATTTCTGACGATCGAAATCTTCTGGATGCCTTGGTCTTTCAGAAGTTTTTGCTCTGCAAGTCCTTTCAGCGTAATCCCGCTGAGGAAGCGTCTCATTTCCTCGTTGAGCCTGTCCCAAAGATCAAAAGTAATGCACTCGCCTTCTCCGTCGCAACAGTCTCGATCCTTCTCGCAGACTGACTTCTCAAGAGAGGCGTCCACCGCGTCGAGAATCTGCATCACCGTGATTTGATCCGCAGGCTTGGACAGGCGGTAGCCGCCCGTGGGTCCGCGGATTCCTTCAAGCAGCCCGGCCCGACGCAGTTTTCCAAAAATCTGCTCGAGATAAGCGCTTGAAAGATGACGGCGCTCGCCAATCGCCGCGATCGTCACATACTGCTCCGGGTCATGGAGCGCGATATCAAGCATCGCAGTTACGGCAAAACGTCCTTTGGTTGTAAGCTTCATACTATTTCCGATCTAATACGTCGGAAATAATACTCTTAATAATTTCCGACCGCAACTGTAGGAAATAAGAGAAAAATAAACGGAGGCCTCAGAATGAGGTCTCCGTCATCAGATTATCGAATCGACAACTAAGCGGCGGTCATTTCCGACTTAAAGGGATGAGCCGGGAACGTACATTGAAGCGCGTTTTTTGACGACTTCCAAAAGTCCTTCGCAGGCGTCCTCGCAGTAATCAAGGACGGTGTTGAACCCTTCGTTGCCTCCGTAGTACGGATCAGGCACCACCGCGGTATCGTATTCACTCGCGTATCTCATCAGCAGCGCGAGTTTGTGTTTATACATAGGCGGGCAAATCTGCTGCATCGCGGTCAGATTTTCCCAATCCATAGCGAGAATAAAATCGCATTCTCTGAAATCATCTGCGGTAATCTGGCGGGCTCTCAGCTCAGAGAGGTCGTATCCGCGCTTGCGTCCCGCGATCTGCGCACGCACGTCAGGCGCTTCGCCCACATGATAGCCGTGCGTACCGGCCGAATCCACCAATACTTTGTCAGAGAGGCCGGCCTCTTTCACCATCTTTTTAAAGACAGCTTCCGCCGTAGGAGAACGACAAATGTTCCCCATACATACAAACAATACTTTGACCATTTTTATTTCTTGATTAATTGTCGAACTTAATTTTTTTCACACATACCGCAAAGGTGCAATACGCGCTTATACAATAAGGATATAGCGCAAACCGACCATTTGCAAAATTATAAGGGTAATCCTTAATAACGCAAACTATTTTTTTGTTTCTGCCTAATTCTTTGCTCCGGATTCCTCGCCATCCACGCTCGCACCGAAAACCTGCCTCTTAATGAGGGCGATTTTGTCTCGAACCTGAGATGCCTTTTCGAACTCTAAGTTTTTAGCGTATTCGAACATTTCATTTTCGAGCCGCTTAAGTTCTTTTGCGAGCTGCTTCGGATCCATCGCCTGGTAATCATCACCATCGATTCGTGAAAAATCATCTTCCAGGATATCTTCTTTATATACACCGTCAATAATGTCTCGGATTTCTTTTTTCACGCTCTTTGGCGTGATGTGGTGCGCGACGTTGTACGCGTGCTGTTTTTCACGTCGGCGAGCCGTCTCGTCGATTGCCCGCCGCATAGAATCCGTGATGTGATCCGCATACAGAATCGCCTTGCCTTCCGCGTTTCTCGCCGCTCGTCCGATCGTCTGGATCAGGGAGCGTTCGCTTCTCAGGAACCCCTCCTTATCCGCGTCCAGAATGGCCACCAGCGTGACTTCCGGAATATCCAGGCCTTCACGCAGCAGGTTAATGCCCACCAGCACATCAAAAACACCCGCTCGCAGATCGCGAATAATCTCAACACGCTCGACCGTATCAATGTCCGAATGCAGATAGCGAACCTTCACATCGTTATCCTGCAGGAATTCGGTTAAATCTTCCGACATTCTTTTTGTCAGCGTGGTGATCAGGACACGCTGTCCTTTAGCCACTCGGGTTTTGATTTCTCCGAGCACGTCGTCAACCTGCGTCGCAGCAGGCCGCACCTCCACTTCCGGATCGAGCAGCCCGGTCGGGCGCACCACCTGCTCGACAATCTGGGAAGAATGATTCAGCTCATAGTCGGCGGGCGTTGCCGACACAAACACAGAGCGGCGCATTTTGCGCTCGAACTCGTCAAATCTGAGCGGGCGGTTGTCTTTAGCGCTCGGCAGACGGAATCCGTAATTCACCAGAGTCGACTTTCGCGCATTGTCTCCGCGGTACATACCGCCGATCTGCCCGAGAAGCACGTGGGATTCATCAAAAAACATCAATGAATCTTTCGGCAGATAATCGATGAGCGTCGCGGGCGGCTCGCCTTCTTTCGTTCCTTCGAGGTGGCGGCTGTAATTTTCAATACCTTTGCAGAAACCGACCTCATTGAGCATTTCCAAGTCAAAGTGCGTGCGCTCGCGGATTCTCTGGGCCTCAAGCAGCTTGCCCTCGGCAATAAACTTTGCTTCCTGCTCCTTGAGTTCCTGCTTGATCGCTTCAATCGCTCTGAGAATCTCCGCTCTCGGCGTGACGTAGTTCGATGTCGGGTAAATCGCGAATCGATCCACTTTCTGGCGCACCTTTCCGGTCAGCGGGTCAAAGAAGTACATCGCTTCGATTTCATCATCAAAAAGCTGGATTCGAAGCGCCATTTCGGAATGCTCAGCCGGGAAAACGTCGATCGTATCGCCTCTGACACGGAAAGTTCCGCGCGTGAATTCCATATCATTTCGATCGTACTGAATACGCACCAAGTGGGAGATCAGGTCTCTCTGCTCGATTTGTTCTCCGACTTTGAGGATGAGGCGCATCTCCGTATATGACTCGGGGCTGCCGATGCCGTAAATGGCCGACACGGTTGCCACAATGATGACGTCTCTTCGCTCGAGCACACTCTTTGAAGCCGAAAGTCTCATCTGTTCGATATGCTCATTGACGGCAGAATCCTTCTCAATAAAGAGGTCGCGCTGCGGCACATAGGCTTCCGGTTGGTAGTAGTCGTAGTAACTGACGAAGTATTCAACTGCATTTTTAGGGAAGAAGTCCCGCATTTCGGCGTACAGCTGAGCCGCCAAAGTTTTATTCGGAGCCATGATTAAAGTGGGCAGCCCAGTTTGGGCAATCACATTTGCCATGGTATAGGTCTTACCGCTTCCGGTTACACCGAGCAAAGTCTGAGCAGTCAGTCCGTCCTCAATCCCTTCCACCAGCTCTTTAATCGCATTGGGCTGATCGCCCGCCGCATCGAAAGGCTGATGAAGTTCAAAGGGTGAATTTGGATATTTAATAATTTTCAAGTGGAGCGCTCCGAATGAATAGTTTTATTAAAAATACTATGCAGTTTGCTACTTAAAAAATATTTTTTGCAACTATTCGCTTCTCCGAAATAGGTTTACGAAATGTTGCCATTTTGTAAGACAAAGCCTAGAATAAACCCGTGCTTGAGAAGATCAAGCACGATCATCTTTATCCATTAGGAATACTGCCATGTGTGTATTTAATATCGGCAAGTGCCTATTTAACATAGGCATGAGACGCACGCGTCATCTCACGCAGTTTTTAATGCGTGAATGCTTCTCGTTTGACAAGTTTTCCTCTTCCGGCTGCTAGTCCTTCCGTTTCTTTTTTGTTTGAAAAAGAAACGCGCTTATTTTTTCCTATCACATCTCTAAATTTGGCTGCTCGTTAATTTCGAGCATGGGGTTCTATGTCCTTAACGAATACAGGACAGGATTTTTATCGCCAAAACACAGAGATCGATTCCTAAATTTAATAACCGCTCATTATTTATAAATTAAGCGGCGAGGACTTTTATTATGCAAAAACTTAAAGTAGCAGCATCCCCGAAGATCAGAAACATCCTTGACGTTGAACGCGAAGTTCTGGATTTAAGCTCTGCAGACTTAACTGAGATTTCCGCTGTCGTCATTGATTTGGAAGACTACCGCAACGGTCGTCTTAAACGAGTAGACGCTTCTGCTTTCGGTCTTCCAATTTTCCTTATGCTGAACGCAAATGAGGAAACCCCGAAAGAGCTGATCGGCCGTATCGTCGGCGTCATTAATGACGAACCCACCAACCGCCGTCTGTACGCCCGCCAGATTGACGAAGCCGCGCTCCGTTATGAAAGCAAAGTTCTTCCCCCGTTCTTTGACTCCCTGAACAAATATGTTCGTCAAGGCAAGGCCCAGTTCGACTGTCCGGGACATCAGGGCGGTGCTTATTACCGCAGACACCCGGCTGGCCGCGCGTTCTATGATTTCTTCGGTGAAGAAATCTTCCGCTCCGACCTGTGCAACGCCGACGTTTCCATGGGTGACCTTCTGATTCACGAAGGCGCTCCGCTCGCAGCACAGAAAGCCGCAGCCAAGATTTACAACGCGGACAAAACTTACTTCGTCTTAAACGGCACATCCGCTTCCAACAAAGTCGTTCTGAACGCCGCCTTGACCCCGGGCGATCTGGTTCTTTACGACCGCAACAATCACAAGTCCGTCAACCACGGTGCTCTTTTACAGGCCGGCGCCACTCCGGTCTACCTTGAAACAAGCCGCAATCCTTACGGCTTCATCGGCGGTATTGACGAACACTGCTTTGACGAAAAATATCTGCGCGACTTAGTTCGTGAAGTCGCTCCTGAAAAAGCTGACGCAAAGCGTCCGTTCCGTCTTGCCGTTATTCAGCTCGGCACATACGACGGCACTATTTACAATGCTCGTCAGGTTGTTGACCGTATCGGTCATCTATGCGACTACATTCTGTTTGACTCCGCTTGGGTCGGATATGAACAGTTCATTCCGATGATGCGCGACTCCTCTCCGCTGCTCTTGGACCTCGGACCTGAAGACCCCGGCATTTTCGTCACACAGTCTGTACATAAACAGCAGGCCGGTTTCTCTCAGACTTCTCAGATTCACAAGAAGGACTCTCACATTAAGGGTCAGGCAAGATACATCCCGCACAAGGTTGTGAACAACGCCTTTATGATGCATGCTTCCACCAGCCCCTTCTATCCGCTCTTTGCCGCTTTGGACGTCAACGCGAAGATGCAGGAAGGCGAAGCCGGAAGAAATCTGTGGGCCGACTGCGTACGCACAACGATTGAAGCCAGAAAGCTGCTTCTTGCGACTTGCCATTACATTAAGCCCTTCATCCCGACAAGAGTCAACGGTACACCGTGGCAGGATTATCCGACCGCTCAGATCGCAACCGATCTGAACTTCTTCAAGTTTGTCCCGGGTGAAAAATGGCATGCTTTCGAAGGCTACGGCACAAATCAGTATTTCGTTGATCCGTGCAAGTTCATGCTTACCACACCGGGCATCAATACTGAAACCGGTGAGTATGAAGAATTTGGCGTACCGGCCACAATTCTTGCCAACTATCTCCGCGAAAACGGCATCATCCCCGAAAAGAATGACCTTAACTCCATTCTCTTCCTGATGACTCCTGCCGAAGACAAAGAGAAGATGGATCATCTCGTAACGCAGATCGCCAGATTCGAACGTCTGCTTGACGATGACGCTCCGCTTGAAGAAGCTCTTCCGGCTATTTATAAAGCCAATGAAGAACGCTACAAGGGTTACACGATTCGTCAGCTCTGTCAGGAAATGCACGATTTCTATAAAGACAGAAACATTAAAGAGCTGCAAAAGAGAATGTTCCGCAAGGACTATTTCCCGAAATCCGTTATCAATCCGCAGGCCGCTCACTTTGCTTTCATCAGAGGCGACGCTGAATTGATTCCGCTTGATCAGGCCGAAGGCCGTGTTGCCGCAGAAGGTGCTCTTCCCTATCCTCCAGGAGTTCTCTGCTGCTTCCCGGGCGAAGTCTGGGGCGGTCCGGTTCTGGAATACTTCCTCGCTTGGGAAGAAGCGATGACCCGCATGCCGGGCTTCGCACCTGAACTTCAGGGTGTTTACGTCAAGGATGAGAACGGTAAGAAGCGCGTCTACTGCTACGTTCTCAAAGAAGACGTTGCCAACAAACTGATGCAGTCCAAGTAAATAAAAAGATCCCAAGTCAATCTTCCTTCGGCGCCCCGGCGCCGAAGGCCTGAGAGGAAAAAAATGTCTGAAAATCGTGCAAAAATGTCTGTAACGCAGCTCACACTGCTGACTGCGATCAATATGATGGGTTCCGGTATTGTCATGCTCCCGACAAAACTCGCTGAAGTCGGAACCATTTCCATTCTGTCCTGGCTGATTACCGCGCTCGGTTCTCTGTGCTTAGCCTATGCTTTCGCGAAATGCGGTATGTTCAGTAAGCGTCCCGGCATGGGCGGCTATACCGAATACGCCTTTGGCAAGGCCGGCAACTTCATGGCCAACTACACATACGGCGTCTCGCTGCTTTTCGCCAATATCGCGATTGCGATCACCTGTGTCGGCTACGGCTCTGAATTCTTAGGCATCGAGCTTTCTCCGGTTGCTGTATGCGTTTCCACCATCGCAGTTCTCTGGGTCTGTACAGCGGCCAACTTCATGGGCGCCTCCATCACCGGCAAGTTCTCTTCCGTCGCTGTCTGGTGTGCCATTCTTCCGGTTCTCGCTCTGTCCGTTATCGGCTGGTTCTGGTTCAGCCCCACCATGTACGTTGAAGCATGGAACCCGCACAATGAACCCTTCTTCAGTGCTGTCGGCGCTTCCATCTCCATGACGCTGTGGGCCTTCCTCGGCCTGGAAAGCGCCTGTGCCAACAGTGACGCTGTCGATAATCCTGAAAAGAACGTTCCGATTGCGGTTATGGCTGCGACGATCGGCGTGGCGATCATCTACATCGTCTCCACCAATATCATCGCCGGTATTGTTCCGAACGCTGAACTGGTTAAATCCAATGCGCCTTTCGGTCTGACCTTCACCATGATGTTCAACTCCACGATCGGCAAGATCGTCATGATGCTGCTCGTTCTGTCCTGCGCCGGTTCCACACTCGGCTGGCAGTTCACGATCGCCAAAGTTTTCCAGCAGTCTGCTGTTGACGGTTTCTTCCCGAAGGTTTTCGCCAAAGTGAACAAGTGGGAAGCTCCGGTTGCCGGCATGCTGATCATCGTTGCGATCCAGACCTGCTTCTGCTTCATGACCATCAGCCCCGAACTCTTCAAACAGTTCAACACGCTGGTTGACCTTGCAGTTGTGACAAACATCATGCCGTACATCCTGTCCATGGCTGCCGTCGCAGTCATCATGAAGGCTGCCAAGGTTGAAGCTTCAAAAGCGAAGTTCTATGTGTTCATCGGATTTATCGGTGCAGTCTACAGCTTCTACGCTCTCTTCTCCACAGGCATCAATGAAGTCTTCTACGGCTCTCTGGTCACATTCTTAGGCTGGACACTTTGGGGATTCATCGCACCGCGTTTTTCAAAAGATGAAGCCTAATCAATAAAGCTGAAAGTCTCTTTTAAAGGGCTCGCTTCCGGTTATCGGAAGCGGGCCTTTTCGTTTCACCAATAGGAAAGGCCGACGGAGATTGGTTATTTGCATAACCGGCTCGCATCGGCCTTTGGTTTCGGGAGCGGTACTTCCGAGCTTTTACCCGGAATAAGCCGCCGTTTATTCCCGATTTATTTCTTGGCGACCATATAGGGCTCTTGGAAGAGTTTGCCTGTGTAGTCAACTTTGACGAGAATATGTTTATTCTCGACCTGAATTCCCCCCTGCTTCACTTCCTTACGGACAAAAGCAGTTTTCTCAGCCACAAACTTTCCCTGAGCAAGGGCCTCGGGACTCCAGCGATGCACAATCTTCGCATTAGCCGCAGCGGAGGCGGCGAGAAGACACGCGGCGAGTACACAAATTCCAACTTTCATTTCTTTCTCCTTGTTGCTTCATGTTAACTCAAGGCAAGTCATTAACCGGAAGGCTCAATTGAAAAATTTTCACCTTCACCCTCCACTATAAACATCTCCAATGATTTGGAAATACGAGAAAACCCGTCAGGCACAAGTTCTGTATGAGGGTTTGGTACGAATTTCGCAATTGATAGAAAAAAACAATAAATCCTGTCACCTTTTGGATTAATCTTGAGTCATACCTTTTATCCAAACTCTCAAGAGGAAATGATGTCTGAATCTATTTTTGATGTTGTTGCGCAAGCCCCCGAAGACCCCATTCTCGGTCTGAATGAAGCCTTCAAGACTGACCCGCGCGAAAAGAAAGTCAATTTAAGTATTGGCGTGTACTGCACAGAAGAAGGAAAGGTTCCTCTGCTGAATGTTGTTGAAAAGGCCGAGCAGAAGATTCTTGAAGAGGGTGCTCCCCATACTTACCTTCCCATTTCCGGTCTGCCTTCATTCACGAGCGGCGTTCAGAAGCTCCTCTTCGGAGAGGACTCCGCTCTGATCAAAGACAAGAAAGCCGTGACAGTCCAGTCGCTTGGGGGCACCGGCGCACTGAAAGTCGGCGCAGACTTCCTCGCTCAGGTACTTCCGAATCCGGAAGCGATTGTGAGCGCTCCGACCTGGCAGAATCACGTTGCTATTTTTGAACAGGCCGGTTTCGAAGTCGGCTCCTACCCGTACTATGACAAGGCAAGCGGCGAGATTAACTTCCCCGCGATGCTTGAATCGCTGAAAGGCCTCAAAGAAAACACTGTTGTGATTCTTCACGCCTGCTGCCACAACCCGACAGGTCTTGATCTGACGCAGGAACAGTGGGCACAGGTTGTTGACGTATGCGCCGCACACAAACTGATTCCTTTCCTTGATATCGCCTATCAGGGCTTTGGCGACGGTCTTGAAGAAGACGCAGGCGCCATCCGTCAGTTTGCCGCTTCGGGCATCACATTCCTTGTTGCGAATTCCTTCTCGAAGTCCTTCTCCCTGTATGGCGAACGTATCGGTGCTCTGACTGTTGTCTGCCACAACTCGGAAGAAGCCTCCAGAGTTATGAGTGCGCTTAAAGCGGTCATCCGCGCCAACTACTCCAACCCGCCCGCCCATGGCGCCAAGATTGTCGGTCAGGTTCTTAACGATCCGGAGCTTCTTGCTCAGTGGCACGCAGACCTGAAAGAAATGCGCGAACGCATCAAAGAGATGCGCCGTGATCTCGCTGATGAACTCAAAGCGTTAGGCGCCAAGAAAGACTTCGAATTTGTGACACGTCAGAAAGGCATGTTCTCCTTCTCCGGTCTGACTCCCGAACAGGTTCAGCGCCTGAAGGACGAATTCGGCGTTTACGCGGTCAAGAGCGGACGTATCTGCGTCGCCTCTCTCAATAAAGGAAACGTCAAATACACAGCCGAGGCCATTAAAGAAGTCCTCTAAAACTTAGGCCAAAGCAAAGTTTCAGACGCCGCGCACCGCGGCGTCTTTTTTGTCTCTTTGTTTGCGTTCTGTCGATGAGTACGATCCAAGCGAAAAATTGAAAAAAATTTCTCTTTTCATTTGCACGAGTGACTTTGTTTGTGTATAGTTACGGTCTATTGATTCCCCGATAGCTCAGTCGGTAGAGCGACGGACTGTTAATCCGCAGGTCGTTGGTTCAAGTCCAACTCGGGGAGCCAATACTCAAGCCGCGCGAGCGGTTTTATTTTCGGTGCCGCAAGGCTCCGCGTGATTCCCCGATAGCTCAGTCGGTAGAGCGACGGACTGTTAATCCGCAGGTCGTTGGTTCAAGTCCAACTCGGGGAGCCATACTCAGGCCGCGAAAGCGGTTTTATTTCCGGTGCCGCAAGGCTCCGTGCGATTCCCCGATAGCTCAGTCGGTAGAGCGACGGACTGTTAATCCGCAGGTCGTTGGTTCAAGTCCAACTCGGGGAGCCAGAATTCTCGAAACGCCGTTTTTTGACGGCGTTTTTCTTTTTCCGCGGCGTTTTTGCGCACGAAGCCTTTTTGCTCTTTCCTTTCAATTGCGAAGCCCGTTTTGAGCTTGTGACTGAATCGAAAATATTCTGCAGCGCTCTGCCGACGGATCTTCTGCCACTCTGCGCAAGCTTTGTCTTCCAGTGTCTCCAATCTACGAACCGCCGCCCGCTCAAGGGTATCCATACGAGCAGCCGACTCACTTTTTATCAGGGAAATATCTAGAGAGAAACCGCTTTATGAATTTTTCCTGAAGATAAAATAAATTCATCTGTAATACCGCGAGATGCAATGAACGCTTCAGAATACGTCAGCCTTATGGAACAGAGACTGACCGCGTCGTTTGATTTTAAGCAGCCGCCATCGGATGAGCTCTCATCGTTGGCGGTATGGGCTGAACACAATCGAACCTCGCAGAAATATTTTCTAGCCAAAAGCGTTTCGCTGTATACGATCAACAATGATGAATATGTCGGGCTTGAAGTCTTCCCAGACGGAATCCGTGAAGAAGACATTCAAACCTGTTTCAATCGGTTCAAAAGACTGATTGACAGACTTCCGGCGGACGAATCACACATGTCCTCTATTTTTACGGCGGCTCTTATCTCTGAAAAAGAGATTCCGACCGAAGTAATCCGTAAGCTTGAAAAAACGAAATATCACAAGGACTTTTGGTTCACGCTTCGCGGATGGGCCGATCTTGCGATTATTTTGATCGATCTCTCCAAAGGAGATATTTACTCAAATCCCTTTGGAAAGAAGATCAAGAAAAATTTCGTTCTTTCATGACTTCTCTAATTCAACTGACGAACAATTCTAAGGTGCATAAATGAATGGCGTTACCATTTTATTGGGGTCAGCGGTTATCTTTTTAATCGCTTATCTCACTTACGGCTCATGGCTGGCCAAACAGTGGGGCGTAGACCCCAGCAGGAAAACTCCTGCCGAAACAGAAAAGGACGGGATTGATTATCTTCCTACACGGCCTGCGGTACTGCTCGGCCACCACTTCTCCTCAATCGCCGGCGCGGGCCCAATTGTCGGCCCCATTACCGCAGCGGTTTTCGGCTGGGTCCCAGTCACACTCTGGATTATTGTCGGAAGCATTTTCTTCGGCGGCGTCCACGATTACGGCTCTCTCGTTGCCTCTTTGCGTCATAAAGGACAGAGTATCGGTCAGATTATTGACTCGAACATCGGTGAACGCGCAAAACTTCTGTTCGCAATTTTTGCATGGGTGACGCTTCTGGTCATTATTGCGGCTTTTGCCAACATTGTTGCTGCGACTTTTGTCGCCAACCCCGGCGCCGGATCATCATCTCTGCTCTTTATTGTCTTAGCCGTTGCATTCGGCCTGCTCGTTTATCGCTCCGGCATGTCTCTTGCCGTCGGCACTGTCATTGGTCTCATCGGTATGGCCGCCGCTTTTTGGCTGGGTCACATTTTCCCGATCACGCTTTCAAAGGACGTGTGGCTGCTTCTGATGATGGGCTATATTTTTGTTGCGTCCATCGCTCCGGTTTGGATTCTTCTGCAGCCGCGCGACTATCTGAATTCCTTCCTGCTTTACATCATGATTGCCGCCGCGTTTATCGGTATCTGTCTGTATCAGCCTGAAATGGAAATTTCTCCTTTTGTCGGATTTGATTTAGGCGGCGGACAGTGGCTCTTCCCGGTTCTTTTTGTCACTGTCGCATGCGGCGCTATTTCCGGCTTCCACTCTCTGGTCAGTTCCGGAACCAGCTCCAAGCAGCTCGACAATGAACGCAACGCCAAGCTCATCGGCTACGGTTCGATGCTGATTGAAGGTCTGCTCGCCATCTGCGCGATTATTTCCGTCGCTTATGTTTCGGCTGACAAGCTGCCCGAACTGCTTAAAAACGGCGGCCCTGTCAACGCCTTCTCTCAGGGTACTGCCACCTTCATGACTGCGATTGGTCTGGACTTCAATCTCTCCAAGGAGTTTGTCGCTCTGACCATTTCCGCCTTTGCGCTGACCACTCTGGATACTGCGACACGACTTGGCCGCTTCATTTTCCAGGAAATGGTCACAACCAAAGCCGGAGCGAACTCTCCTCTTGGTAAAGCTGTTTCCAACCGTTATGTCGCGACCGGCATCACCATCGCGCTTGCCTGGATCATGTCGACCGGTTCTTACCTGACCATTTGGCCGATCTTTGGTACCGCAAACCAAATGCTTGCCGCTCTTGCGCTGCTCGCAATTGCCGCTTGGTTAAAGAAATCCAAGCGCAACCACCTCATGATCACAATTCCGATGTATTTCATGTTTGCGGTCACTTTCTGCTCGCTCGGCCAACTCATTTACGCCAACCTTGGTAAAAACTGGTTGATCGTCGGAGTTTCCACTGTTCTGGCCGTTCTTTCCGCAGCGCTTGCCGTCGAAGCTTTCCGCGTTTTCGGAGAAGAAAACAGAATAAATGCCTCTGCACAAGCGCAGAATCAGCAGTAACTCATAATTGAGCGGTTCACCGCCGCGGCTTATCGGCCTCGGCGGTTTTTATTTGTTCTGTGTATTTGCCGCCTTATGCGGCATCTCGGTACGTGTTCTCAAGCATTCGAACGCTCACCGTTTGAGGCGCATCTGGATTTGGAAGTTGAGCCTCGGATGCAGCACAATCCTTGCGACACAAGACTTTTTATAAAGACAGCAGATCGTCAAACTCCGTATTTTCATCGTTCGAACCATTGAGAATCCAATCAAGCGAATTGTTCAGATGCACAAATTTTTTGCTGATTTTTTGCGACATCCTGCACGTGTTTTCAAGTGTTCGAACGCTCACCATTTGAGATGCGCCTGATTTCACGTCGCCGTCGTGAGTCAGTACGTACTCACTATCAGACAAAAAGAAAGCTGTCATGAGCCCGGAATCTTCCCAAGCTCTGACAGCTCCATATTGTGTGATGCTAAAAATTAGGTCAGCGGCGTAATCAGCGCTAAAACAATGTTGGCGAGAATAATAAATGCGACCCCGGAAAAATCAATGTTGCGCCAAACCGGAATCACTTTCTTAAACGGCGCAAGAATCGGATAACAGAGATAACTCAGCGTACGATAGTTGGCCGAAGCCTCCCGACTTTTCCAGAAAAATGTATCAATAATCTTCTTTAACCTTCTGAATATACAAGGATAAATCAGAAATTTTTTCTAGAAAATTTAACGACAATGTAGTTCAAATAAGGCTAATTATGTTATAATTATCAATAAGGAGGAGTCAGTCGTGTCCATCTCAATTTCGGAAAGAAAGGTAAAAGGCAAGGTCTATATTTCTATCGTTGAGAAATATCGAGATCCAATTACAAAAAAGTCCACAACTCGTCAGCTCAAAAGCTACGGGAACAAGGAGTTATTTCTGCAGAAGCACCCTGACGGACTCGAACTTATCAATTCAGATTTAAAGCTCTTCCGGGAATCAAGTCAGGCCTATGCGGAGGCGACCGAGTTGCCGAACGGCAGCGGAGTCTCAATCGTTGACAGCGTAGCGAACTCCACTGAGTTAGGCAGTTCATTTCTCGTTTCACCAGCACCGTTTCTAACGATTTGGAACAAGCTTGAATTAGACCAATACTTCAAAAATCTAGAGCGCAATTACAGAGGAAAGGTTCCGGTCGATTTAAATAAATTGGCCTTTTACAATGCGGCTGCTCGGATACTCAAGCCTGAATCAAAACTAGGAACGTGGATTGACAGGAATAGATATCTATACGACTTTGAGAGCCTTTCTCTCAAGGATATGTACAACTTGCTGGATATACTTGACGAACGCAAGCAAAAGATTATTGATCGGTTAAACGCGGCAATAGACAAGCTTTATCAGAGAGATCTTACGATCGCTCTTTATGATGTCACTACCTTTTACTTTGAGAGTTTTATCGAAGATGAGCTGCGTGCTCGAGGTATGAGCAAAGAACATCGAACCCAAGAAACGCAGGTTGTGATGGGCTTACTTGTAGACAGCGAAGGAATACCGTTCGGCTACGAGCTCTTTAAAGGTAATACTGCCGAAGTCGGCACAATGCTTGAGGTAGTGGAAGGCTTTAAAAAACGTTATCAGTTAAACAACGTAACGATCATAGCCGATGCCGGCTTAAATCAACTCATCAACTTGGAAGCCCTTGAACAGGCCGGATTTAAATATATTGTTGGCTATCCTCCTTACGTAAAACTAAACCGTAAGGAACAAGATTCTCTTCTGGAAGAGGACGGATGGGAGAGTTATGGCTGCGTAGAAGATTCTTGGCGTATCAAGCGAATGGCTCTTCCAATCAACAAGCGCGTTTATCCAAAGGGTGAGCAATCTAGAAAAATCCAGCTGGGAGCTGAGTGCATTGCAACGTTCTCTTTATCACGTTACAAACACGACTTGGATGAACTGAAGAAAAAGACAACACGTGCGAAAGAGCTCGTACGAAAAGGAGCGAAAGCTGTCCAGGCAGCTAATCGCAACGGCTACAAGAGTTTTATTAAATCAGAGCTTAAAGCAGTTCAATTTAATGAAACGCTTTACACCAAGCGTCTTAAATGGTGCGGTTACACGGCCTTGCTGACCAATATCGAAGATCAAGACCCGAGCGTCATTTATGCACTGCTTCGGCAACTCTGGAGAATCGAGGATAACTTTAGAGTGTTAAAAACGGCGATTGAAGCCAGGCCGGTTTACGTATGGACAACCAAGCATATACGGGGTCATTTTGTATTGTGCTATATCAGCCTTGTCCTGATCCGTTTAATGCAGAAACAGCTGAAAGAGGATGCCTTGAAATACTCTGTAAGGCAGGTTGTAGAAGCCCTCAATGCGCTCAGCGTCTCTCCCTTGAACGCATTAAGAAAAAGTAAAAGCCAGCTGTATCAGTGTGTGGTTGAAAACTCTGAAGGGAGCACGTCCGGCGGAGAGTACAAACCTCTTCTGGAAATTGCCAATGACATCTGGAGGTCGTGCGGCCTGCAGCCCCTGACGCGTCTTGAGAGTCACGGCTCTTTGGTTAGAAAACTTGGGAGAAACTTTAAAATCCGATGAATCGTTGAACTACGAAGTTGCTAAAATCTAAAATCAGCTAAAGCCTTGGTACTCAAGGGTTACACTGCAAAATCGTTTTAAAAATCAAGGAAAAGTCGGGAAAAGAAAGCTGTCATGAGCCCGGAATCTTCCCAAGCTCTGACAGCTCCATATTGTGTGATGCTAAAAATTAGGTCAGCGGCGTAATCAGCGCTAAAACAATGTTGGCGAGAATAATAAATGCGACCCCGGAAAAATCAATGTTGCGCCAAACCGGAATCACTTTCTTAAACGGCGCAAGAATCGGATAACAGAGATAACTCAGCGTACGATAGTTGGCCGAAGCCTGATTAACCCAAGAAAAAATACAAAAGAGCACCGTCGCCCACATCGCCAGCTCAATCGCCCAATAAACGACTAAAACCGCAGAACCAAATACAAACGGCCAAACACCGCCGTGGCCGGAACCCATCAGCCAGTGGAAAAACTGATAAATCACCGCGACCAAATAGCAGACAAAAATTGACGGCCATTCAATATTGCGGGTGCGCTTAATGAACTTGGATGCCGGCTCAACCGCCCATTGCGTCAGAGAATGAGCAAACGACACGAGCGGATCGTTCCCGGGAATTCCGAGATAGCGCAGATACGCTCTCAGCAGAAGCAGGCTGCCGAAAACAGAGCACAGAAGTTTTAATGTAAAAAGAAATGTGCCAGCCACAGTTAATAGACCTTTCCCTAGTAGTCGTGTTTCAGTATTTAACTTATTAGTCTAAACGAACGGATAACTAATCAGTTTTCCCGTTTTACAAAGACGTTCAAATTTTATCCAATCAAACGAAGCGCCCGGATCCGTCTTGCGCTGCGGTGCGATGTTGGCGTGACCGGTAATATCGGTAATCGGATAAGTGTCCGCAAGCGTATCCGTCAGAAGCGCAAGCATCTGATACTGTTCGTCCGTGTACGCAATATCGTCGGTTCCTTCAAGCTCAATGCCGATCGAAAAATCATTGCACCCTTCCCGCCCGGCAAATCTCGAAACTCCGGCGTGCCACGCCCGATCCAAGCAGGAGACATACTGAAAGAGCTGTCCCTTGCGGTCAATAAAAAAATGCGAGGAAACGTGCAGCCCTTCCAAGTCCGAAAAGGATGGATCCGCCTCACAGTCCAGAGTGTTCTGAAATAAAGCGTCCACATAGCCCGTACCAAACTTACCGCGCGGCAAGCTGATGTTGTGAATCACAACCAGAGAGATTTTTTCATTCTGAGGCCGCTCGTTAAAGTGCGGTGAAATACGAATATAGGCCTCATCACACCAGCCGTCCGAGTCAATTTTCATAATGCTTAACGCCTCCTGCCGGCTTCAGCGTGCTCGCGGCAGCAATAGCAGTCTCTGCCGATTCTGATCGCTTCCGATTCAGGAACATAAACTCCGCAATTGGCGCACTGCACCATGCGCTCTCCGCTCTGCTGGGTTTTCTGAACCGACTTTTCCTGCTGATCCAGACGTTTCTCCAGCTCCATCTGCTTCATACGAACAGAACGCCAGCCGAAATAAATAACGGCCGCAATCGCAGCAAAAAACAGAATCTTGAACATGAACTTCTCCTACTGTGCGATCTCAAGCACAAGACGGACGCCAATATAGGAAATCATCAGCACCACAAATCCTATAACCGTCCAGCGGGCCGCAAAACGACCTCTCCAGCCGAACACATGATGACCGAGCAAAAGAATCCCGAATATCAGCCACGCCATGCAGGTGGTCACAGTCTTATGGTCAAAACGGAAAGCTTCACCGCTGAGCTCATTGGAGAAAATCGCGCCGAAAAGAATCGCCGCCGTCAGAACAATAAAACCGACCCAGATCAAACGAAAGAGCGTACTTTCCATACTCATCACGCTCGGCATGTTGTCCAGAATACTGACTTTGCCGTCTTCAGGCGGCTCCGTAAAAGCCTTGGAGCGGACGCGCTTGTGCGCGGCCATTAAAAGCAAAGCCTCTAAAACCGCCATGGTCATGACGCTATAGGCCAGAATCGCAAGCAGCAGATGCATGCGAAAAGCGAACGTGGAGGTTTCCGGCCCCAAGGGTGACCCCGGCATAATCAGCGGAAGCAGCATGCTCACCGCAGAGAGCGGAAGCACAAAAACCAGCATCGAACCGATTTTAGAAAAGAAACTTTCCAAAAGCAGCAGAAGCGTACAGGTGCCCAGTGTGACGGACAACGCCAGCGCTAAACCGAAGTGCGGGGTTCCGTGAAGGAAAAGCGCTTCGTAGATGAGATAAGTCTGGATCATCAGACCGCCTGTAATCAGCGGTTTTACCCAGATCTTTGTCTCGGGCGACGGCTCTTGCAACGTTTTGTAAATTCCGAATGCAGCCGCTAAATACAAGCAGGCCGCAAAAACGTAAAATATGGCATTTAGTGTCATAGGTACGACTCATTATCTGTTTTCAGTATTGTATGACTTAACTCTTTAACAAGACTTAATGTAATGCTAGATTCTCTTACTCAGCGTCTCAGTAAAGTTGTAAAAACCATCCGCGGACAGGCTCGCCTGACGGAATCCAATATGCAGGAAATGCTTCGGGAAATCCGAATCGCCCTGCTTGAGGCCGACGTCGCTATTCCTGTCGTACGCGATTTGATTGCCCGAATCAAGGAAAAGGCCCTCGGTACGGAAGTTCAAACCAGCCTTACTCCGGGACAAGCTCTGGTCGGAATCGTTCACGACGAACTGACGCAGATCATCGGCGGTTCAGACCCGGAATCCGCCCGCGAGATCAACTTATCCGTTCAGCCGCCCGCCGTGATTCTTTTAGCCGGTCTGCAGGGCGCAGGTAAGACAACCACCGCAGGCAAACTTGGCAAGTGGCTCTCCGAAGAAAAGAAGAAAAAAATCCTGACCGTTTCCGCTGACGTATACCGTCCCGCCGCTATCGAACAGTTAAAAACCGTGTCCGAACAGGCCGGTATCTCTTTCTTCCCAAGCTCGACTGACGAAAAACCGCTCGACATCGCAAAGAAAGCGCTCGATTACGCCAAACTGCACTTTTACGATGTGCTGATTGTCGATACGGCCGGCCGCCTTGCCATCGACGAACAGATGATGAACGAAGTGGCCGAACTCGAAAACTTCCTGCATCCGATTGAAACATTCTTCGTCGTTGACGCGATGGTCGGTCAGGATGCGGTGAACACCGCTAAGGCGTTTGGCGAGAAACTTCCGCTCACGGGTGTCATCCTCACCAAGGTTGACGGCGACTCCAGAGGCGGCGCCGCGCTCTCCGTGCGCATGGTCACCGGAAAACCTATCAAATTCATCGGTGTCGGCGAAAAACTCACCGGCTTCCAGCGCTTTGATCCGCAGGCCATGGCCGGACGCATTCTCGGCATGGGCGACATCGTCTCCTTGGTCGACGAAGTTCGTAAGAACGTGGACGTGGAAAAAGCCCAGAAGTTTGCTGAAAAAATGCGCAAGGGCGACTCCTTCACACTGGAAGACTTCAAGGATCAGCTCGCTCAGGTTAAAAACATGGGCAGCTTCTCCTCGCTGATCGAAAAACTGCCGGCTCAGTTCGCTCAGGCCGCAGGCCAGGTCGATGACGAAGCCGCTAAAAAACAGATCGCCAGAACCGAAGGCATCATCAACTCAATGACGCCGCATGAAAGACGCAGGCCGGAAATCATCAAGGCAAGCCGCAAGCGCAGAATCGCGGCCGGCGCCGGCACTAGCGTGCAGGAGGTCAATAAACTGCTCAAACAGTTCGAACAGAGCCGCGAAATGATGAAAATGATGAAAAAAGGCGGCATGGGCAAGATGATGCGCGCTTTCAGAAACTTGGGAGGCCGCTTCCCCGGTATGGGAGGCTTCTAAAACGTGGATGATAAGGCGGTACATGCGGTAAGAATTCTGGGTATCGACCCGGGACTGAACTTCACAGGCTACGGTTTTGTGGATTATGTTCCGGGCGTGCTCAGGCACGTCGCCTCAGGCGTCATCGTGACGCCTAAAGGAGAACTTTCAGAGCGGCTCGGTTATATTTTCAGCGAACTCGGAAAACTGATTGAGCTTTATTCACCGATGGTTTCCACGATCGAAAAAACATTTCTGAACTCCAACGCTCAGTCCAGTATGCTGCTTTCCCACGCAAGAGGCGCGGCAATGACGGCGGCCGCCGTTCACCGACTGGCGTGTCGGGAATTCAGCACACGTGAAATTAAAAAGTCGGTAACCGGATACGGCGCCGCCACCAAGGATCAGGTGCAGGAACTCGTTAAATTTCACCTGCATATCGAAGAGGATCTTTCCTCGGACCAAGCCGACGCGCTTGCCGCGGCAATTTGTTACGCCAACTCCAGTATCCTGCTTGATCGTGTCCCTGCTCTTTCTAATAAAGTCGGCTCCAGCGGAACCGGCACGGCTCGGCGCGGCTCCAGCTCCCGCCGCTCCAGAAACGAATGGACGCGGCTTTACGAAGGAAAAGAAAAGTGATTGCATCCGTTAGAGGAAAAATTCTTCAGAAAAATCCGCCCCAGATTGTTGTGGAGTGCGGCGGTATCGGCTACGAAATCGATGTGCCGATGTCAACCTTTTACAACCTGCCCGACATCGGAGAGGAGGTTTTTCTCTCCACGGTTATGATCGTGCGTGAAGACGCTCAGCTACTTTACGGTTTTCTGACCGCTCAGGAAAAAGAACTCTTTAAGCTGCTGATGAAGGTGAGTGGCATCGGTCCGCGCATTTCACTTGCGGTTCTTTCCTCCATGTCTGCCGAAGACATCGGGAACGCGATCGCCAACGGAGAAGTCGGACTGCTCACCAAGATTCCCGGAATCGGCAAGAAGACCGCAGAACGCATGGTGCTCGAACTCAAGGACAAAGTGCTGGTGACCGCCGTTTCCTCGCCCGTCTCCAACGTTCAGAGCGAAATTATTCAGGCACTCACTGCGCTCGGCTTCAGCGACCGAGAGGCTCGTCTTGCCGCCAAACAGGTGCCCGCCGACGTGGATGCTTCCGAGGGAATTCGACTCTGCCTGCGTCAGCTTGCGCAAAAAGGTTAATCACATATGACTACGGATAAAGACCTCCTGTCGGAACATAAAACGGGCAAGGACGAAGTAATCGATAAAGCCCTGCGGCCGACGCGTCTCAAGGATTACGCGGGACAGGACAACATTCGCGAACAGCTAGACTTGTTCATTACCGCCGCACGCAAGCGAGGAGAAGCGCTTGACCACGTGCTGCTGTTCGGACCTCCGGGTCTGGGCAAAACCACGCTCGCGAACATTATCGCCAACGAGATCGGCGTCAAACTTCGTCAAACCTCAGGTCCTGTATTGGAAAAGGCCGGTGATTTGGCGGCCATGCTGACAAGTCTCGAGCCCCACGATGTCCTTTTTATCGATGAAATTCATCGCCTCTCCCCGGTCGTCGAAGAAATTCTTTATCCCGCTCTGGAAGATTTCAAGCTCGACATCATGATCGGTGAAGGCCCCGCTGCCCGCTCCATCAAGATCGACCTGCCGCATTTCACTTTGGTCGGCGCGACAACGAGAGCCGGCGCCCTCACCAAGCCTCTTCAGGATCGATTCGGAATCCGTGCACAGCTTCAGTACTACTCACCCGAAGATCTGACCTCGATCGTGCTGCGCTCCATGCGTCTTCTGAACATGGATGACGATAAAGGCGCGGCCGAAGAAATCGCGCGCCGATCCCGCGGCACTCCGCGTATCGCCAACCGTCTGCTGCGACGCATCCGCGATTACTCCGAAGTAAAACATCAGGGCAGACTCTCCAAAGAAATCGCTCAGGCCGCGCTTACTATGCTTGAAGTCGACCCGATCGGACTCGACAGCCTTGACTGTCAGTTCCTTCTGGCGATTATCGATAAGTTCGAAGGCGGTCCGGTCGGAATCGAAAACCTTGCGTCTGCCGTCGGCGAAGAGTCCGACACACTGCAGGATATGGTGGAGCCCTACCTCATTAAGGAAGGCTTTGTTCAGAGAACCCCCCGAGGCCGAGTGGCCACTTTAAAAGCTTACCAGCACTTTGGCATAGATAAACGAAATTTCAACCTAGGATTCTCTTTCGATGACTAATCATTTCTCAATTCTCAACTCAGAAGAAAGAAAATCGCGTCTCGAACGCGCTGAAAAACCCTACGACTTCAGTGACAACGTCGCTGCACTCGAAGAAGAGGCTCGTCAGACTTGGAACGATGTTTCAGACCTTGAGGCCTCGGCCTGCCCGAATAATATGGCTCAGGCCTCAATCACCATGCATCCGAACTTCTCCGCGCAGGCTGATTATCCGGAGGAATTCCTCTTTGTTATGAAACTCACCTGCGTCGGCGTGCGTCAGGTTCAGTGCTTCCCGCGCTACTCCACCGACGTGGAGTCCGATGACGGAGAGCTGACAGTCGCGCTGATTGTGATCGGTAAACGCGAAGACTTTCAGGCAATTCCTGAGAAACTCGGAAAAATTGCCAAGGACACGCTCGTCGGACTTCAGATTCAAACCATCGAGAGTATCGAAGCGGTCTCCATCTACGACAAGGTTGATGTGCCCAATGATTATTTCGGAGAATTCTTTTTAGTCGGTCTTTATCAGACACCCGGAAAAACCGTGGAAGACAGCCGCCGTGATTTTGTGATGTACGCCTCTGGGGAAGGCTTCTCAGTTCACCCGACATTCCTGGTTGTCAAAGACGGTCTCTACTACGTTCTTATTAAGGGCGAGCGTTACAAGCTCGACGCGATCGGCGACTACTGCTATACATTCACCGTTCGGGTTCCGCCGAAAAATCGGGCGTAACCGACGAGAGAGCCAACCGTCCCGCAAGAGTTAACCTTCGGAGGATCCGATGATCCGTACGTATTATTCCAATTCCTTTGAAGTTCTTCGGGGAATTCTGCTTACACGCCTAAATTTTGAAATTGAGGATCTGCGAAACAGCGGAGCCTCAATCTTTGAAACCATTCCCGTCATTGCCCCGAGCCCACTGGTTGGCGACTCGCTCGAGCGCAGCATCGCGGATCATTTCGGCGTCGTTCCCGGCATCAATGTCACCAACATTGCGAGCTGGCTTTACGAAAAGCTGTCCTCTTCGCTCTCCAAAGAGGGCATATCCGATCAGATGGACTGGCGGCTGTTTAAACTCCTCAAAGAGAGACAACACCAAAGCCGTCCTTCTGAAGAACGGCTCACCAATTATCTGAAGGGGCTCGACGACTGCGGCATCATGGAATTCAGCCGTCACGTGAACAATGTCTTTGTCACGTACGGCTCGTATCGATTTGATTGGCTCAAAGACTGGACCGAAGAAGTAGAAAATAAATTACAGGGCGGCTCCTCCATCCGCATCAAGCCGCATGAGCAGGCTAAACTCATCGAGCAGCCCGACTATCTCTGGCAGAAGCACCTGTGGCAGGATCTGGTCCTCAGCGCGAAACACGGCCAAACAAAGGATGGCAAAGAAAGAAAAGGCGACTTTCTGTCCTGGCTGGAAAACACAATCGACGGTCTGAGCAATTTTAAAGCGGAAAGCGCGCACAGCTCCATCCATCTCTTTATGCCGTTCACTCTGGCGCCGATTATGCTGCCGATCATTCGGGCCTACTCTCTGGAATCCGCTCAGCGCGACGTGGATATCTACTTTCTGAATCCAAGCTCGGAGTACTGGTTTGAATCGCTTCCGATCAATCTTTTTGACTGGAATCCGGAAGAGAACGTGGAAAGACCGAGTGCCGCCGCTCCGCTCGTTTATCTCACCTCCAACGCGGCGAGTACGCGTGCTGCGATCGACCGACTCGACAGCTTTATCCATACTTCTGAAGAAAGCACTTTAGCCGAAGGCGAGCCTGAGCAGGAAGAGCTCGACAGACGTAAAAATGCGCCCGTCAGTCAAACAAAGCGTCACTTCCTGACCACGGAAAACGGACTTCGTCCGTTTACGGAAACAGATCCTTCGGAATCCATGAAGACGGAAACTGAAGCGTACTTTCTGACCTATCCGAACGATTCTTTCCTGCACCGCTTCCAGAACTCGGTGCTTAAACTCGACAGCACGCTGCTGCCGAGCAAACCCGACCCCGAGGATGTCTCGCTGCGGGTTCTGAAAGCCCCGTCTCTTACGAGAGAGATCGAAGCGACAGTCGATATTCTTCAAAACTGGCTTGCCGATCCGACGCGAGATCTGAAACTCTCGGACATCCTGATCGTGCTCCCGAAGATCGATGACGCGGCCCCGATTATCGAAGGCGTTATGACTTCGCTTCCCAAGAGAAGCGACCTGCCGATTTCCATACCCTACAAAATCCTCGGACAGTCCGAAAGCCAAACCAACCAAGCCGCGGTCGCTTTTATCAGACTCGGAGAGCTGCTCAACTCCGACTTCAGCGCCGATCGCTTCTTTAACTGTCTGGAACTTGAAGCAGTACAAAACAGTTTCGGATTCGGCTTGGAAGATATCTCCGTCATCAAAAACTGGCTTACCGCCGCAGGCTACCGCATCAGTTTCGACAGGGTCCATCGCGAAAATCTCGGCCTCGAAGAAGACGACTGCTCACTGCAGGAGGCGCTTGAGCGACTGACTGTGGGCTATCTCACCGATGACGATCTGGATCTGCCGTTTCAAGGCGTACTGCCGATACGCGGAGACGAACTTCAGGGTTTTGACACAACCAACGACGAGGCGGGAAGACTTTTTAAAGTCATCAGCCGATTCTGCCTTGCGCTCAGAAAAGTTCGTGACGATCTTGCCGGATCCGATTTCATGCTTGAAGCCGATCAGTGGCGCGCCAAACTCGCCCAGATCAGCGAACTTCTGATCGCGGGCACCAATGAAAACGACCGATTCCGCCTGGATAAACAGCTTGATAAATTATGCAAGGCCCTGGTTCTGTCCTTGGGCGAAAATGAACCAGTCTCTTTTGACGTCATACTCAACGAAATTTCCAGCGGACTTTCCCGAGAGAAAATTAAGCAAACGGGGACCGGTGTTTTAACGTTCGCTCAGATCGGCTCGGTGCGCGGTCTTCCCTTTAAGGTCATTGCATGCTTAGGTTTTGACGAGCTCAGCGGCTTTCCGGGAACCCCGAGCTTTGAAGAGTTCGATTTAATGAAAGCCGTTCCGCTCCGTGCGGACCGAGATGCGAGAAAAGACAACAACGCGGTGTTTTTTGACACGCTGATGTCCGCGCGTGAAAACCTCATTATTTCCTACACCGCCGGAACTAAACCGCAAAGCGAAAATAATCCTTCCATTGTTGTTGAGAACTTCAAGAGTTATTTCATCTCCAACGCCCGAAAGAGTCATGACGCCAAAGCGCTGTGGAATGGAATCACCAGCAAAATTCCGCTCAATCGTTTCTCTGAACGCAATTTCTGCAAAGGAGAAAACAATCTCTTTTGGCGAAGCCCGAGAAAAGACATTCTGCAGACGATTGAGGATCAGAGCAGAAAAGGAACGCACTTTTTATTTGCGGACACCGGTATTGCGCCTAATCTGCTTCCGCCTCTGCTTTCCAAGCAGAGAGAGCTCCCTGTCAGCATATTCGTCAAGTTTCTCAACAATCCTGACGCCTGGGTCAGCAAGCTGCTCAGCCTCAACGATGAATTTCAAGCGGCGGAGCACTCGGATCTGTTCTTCGACGACTCGGACAAGCTTATGCTCTCAAAGGTGCGCAAAAATGTGGTTGAGCTTCTGAACAAGGGGGCAGGAATCAGCGATTTATCTCTGATCACAAACGCCAACCCGAACTTTGGGATGCCCTGCGTTCGCGACACCACGGCGGAAGACCTTTGCTTTGAACTTCACAGCGCTTATGAGTGGAGAAGGAACATTCTCCCGACGCTGGCGCAAGGGCCCTTCAAAAAGGAGCTTCGTGAAGACATCAGCTCATTGAAGAGCTTTGTCCAAACCCTCTCGGACGACATTTCCGACTTCTATCGGATCAAGGGAGAGGAAACGGAAATTAAATTCCCCGGAGCAGCGGAAGCTGTGCCGGTTGAGGGACTTATCCGCGTCATTATTCCCGCTTCTCATTCCGAGCTGAAGCGCGAGCGCCTGCGGCAGATTATCTGGACCGCGCTGGATGCCCCTTACACACTCATCTCGCTTTGTCTGCCCGTTAAAGACACTAAATCGAAGGTCAAAAAGCCGAGTCCCTGCCAGGTTTTTTGGCCTGTCGCAGGCGCGGATCTCCTGCTTTCTGTTTTTCTGAAGATATTCGATCTGCAGCTCACTCATGTTGTCGGGTTTATCGGCGATCCTCTCTCGGATTCCAATCGCGAAGCAACGAGCATCTGGCGCGGATACCCTCAGGAAGTTCAAAGGGAGGCGGCGAACCTAAGCACTCGAATCTCAACAAAAATCCTAAGCATCATGAACCCGCCAAAGAGAAAAGCGAAAGACGACCCCATGGACGTCTTTACGCTGCTCAAGGATTTGAAAAAACTCATTGAAACATCGTCCGGAGATCAAATTTATGGCTAAAGATTTTGATGCGGTCAATGCTGAACTCAAAGGACCGATGCTGATTGAAGCCAGTGCGGGTACGGGAAAAACATACTCGCTCATGCTGCTAATCCTTCGTCTCTTAGTTGAGAACGAAATACCAGTCAGCTCTATTCTGGTGGTCACCTTCACAAAAGCGGCAATATTTGAGCTGAAATCCCGACTGAGAGAGACGCTCACCACTATGACAGAAAAGCTTTCTCAGGCGAATTTTGACGCAGATCATTTCAAAAAAAATGAGCTGCCTGCCGTCGCATCGGCCGTTAAAGAGGATCCGGACTCGTTTTGCCAGCTCGTACAAAAATGGCATCAGAGCGGGCTTGATCTGCATGAATGCGTCTACAGGCGACTCTCAACCGCTCTGACTTCAATCGACGACGCACCGATCTATACGATCCACAGCTTCTGTCGAAAAATGCTCGGTGATTACGTGTTCTCTTCGCACGGCAGTTACGATTTCGGACTTGGCGACGGACAGACTCAGAAGACAGAAGCGATTGAGATGTTCCTGAGAACGCATATTCCGCCCCTTCTACTGAGTCTTGACAAGGCCGAAGTGCTCGGCCTTTTGAAAAACACGGATTGGAATACGTTCATCGAAAAGATGTCCCTTCTGACGCACTCTCTTCCGCTCCGCGATCAGGTGAAATTTATTCAGAGACGGACTGAAAAAGCTGACGTGGAACTCGAAGATGACGTTCGCGATTTTATGGCTCTATTCAGAGACACTGCGCCTCAGTGGTTCAGAGAGTACAAGCGCCAAAACCGCATCCATACCTTTAACGACCTGCTTACGGAAATGGAGGAGCGTGTCACGCTCAGCACCGAAGCCTCGAAAAACTTCGTCAAAGAAGTTCGATCTCTCTTTCAGGCCGCGCTGATTGATGAGTTTCAGGATACGGACCCCCTTCAGTACTCCATCTTTGAAGCGCTTTTCATTAAGGACAAAGAAAATCCCAATCGCCCGGTAATTTTTGTCGGTGATCCAAAACAATCGATTTATTCCTTTAGAAACGCCGATCTTGATACCTACGTAAAAGCAAGAACCGCCGTTTCAAATACGCAGGAACTCAAAACCAACTTTCGATCCACGCCGGGTATTGTGATCGCGCTCAATGAGCTCTTCCAAATCGGCGCAAGGACGAGTCCGAAGTCTCCGGGTGCGTTCCTTGATAAGACCATTCAATTCTCGGGCGTTGATTCGTCCTACAAAAATCCGCCCCTCATGAGGAAAAACGAGGACGGCTCCTTCGTGCCGCTCTCCTCTTTTGATTTTTGGTCGAATGTGGAAAGCGGCAAGAACGAAATCAGCGCCGATGAGATTAGAGAAATCAAAAAATCCCTTCTCACGCAGGACATCAAAGAGATGCTGAGCGGCGATGTGTACTACAAGGGGAAACCGCTTCGTCCGAGTGATATCTGCATATTGGTCAGAAACCGCACACACGCAGACAACTATATTTCTGCGCTTAAGGCTGCCGGAATCAAGGTTTCTTTAAGCGACGGCTCGAGCGTCATGGGGTCCGAAGAATGCGCGGAAATCCGAAGTCTAATTCTCGGTATGTCGAATCCTGCGGAGCGCAAGGTCCTGAACACCGTACGCGCAACAAGAATTGTCGGAGACTCTCTGAACGCGATTCTTTCGGATACACAGGGCGCCATCGAGATCAAACTGCTTCTTGAACAAGCCGCGGAAGTATACGAACGAAGCGGAATCACCGCGGCTCTCTCACTCATATTCGAGCGATGCAGGACGGAAGATCGAATCCTCAACTATCCTATTGAGGATGATCCGGAGCGCATTCTCACCAATTACCAGCATCTTTTTGAGCTGCTGCATGAAGCAAGCAAACAAATTCACACGCTTCAGGGACTGATTCGCTGGATGGACGAACCGAATCTTGACGTTGATGAAGACAGCGAAAGCAAATTCAATCAGCGAAAAGAAACCGATTCCGACGTTGTCAGAGTCGTGACGATCCACAGCAGCAAAGGTCTGCAGTACCCGGTCGTCTACCTGCCGGAAAGTCAGTTCGGTCCGGGTTCACAGAAGTCGGTCGCGTTCCGAGAAAACATCTCGAACAATCCGAACGCAGACAAAGGACTGCTTCTTTCTCTTGAAGAGGCGTCTCCTAATCCGCTTGGAGACAAGCAGGAAGGCGTTCGCCTCGTCTACGTCGCGCTGACCCGAGCCGCAGCCAGACTAGTCGTTCCGTTCTTCAGCCGCATGACCAAAAGCGGCGGACTTCACGGAAGCAGCGGTGGCAAGGCCTATCTTGGCGCCGCGCTGACCGGAAACGAAAAAGGAGCGGGCGCCATAAAAGCGATTGATGATCTTCGAAATATTCTGAGTCAAAAGTCTCTCAAAGATGAAATCCGCCGAGCACTCAAAGACTATGTCATAAGCAAATCTGTACCGTGCTCTCAGGCGGCCATCGACGCTTATGAACCCTTTAACATAGAACTCGATATTTGCAGCGTTCCACCGCCTAACGCTCCGTATGTTTCTGCCGCTCAGGATGATCTTGAAGCCGGCAGCTGCATCAGAACCTCTGCCGCGTGGCGCACTTCGAGCTTCTCAGGACTCGTTAAGAACTCGGATACGCCGCGAAGCCGTCTGATCTCGGATGAAGAGGATACCGAGCCGGGGGACATTGTCGAGGAAACCGCAAAAAAAGTCCCCGCAGAGGACAACCCGGATCGGGACCTTCTTGCGTCCCTGCAGCTGAATCGAGGCGCTGCAGAATTCGGCACGGATTTCCATAAAGTGATGGAGACAATTTTCCCGCCTAAGGTGCATTACAGCCCCGAGCTGCTCATCAACAGGTCGATGGCTAAAATCACAAAGAAAATCCCTGCCGACACGGAAAATCCGAAGGAGCTGGAAGAAAAAATGGATGCCGATCTGAAGTTGGTCCTTGATCACATTCTTTCCGTGCCGTTTCTGAAAGACAATAAAGATTTCTGCCTGAGAGAACTCATCGATCGGCCCGAGCGCAGAATGTCGGAAATGAGGTTTTTAATCACGGTTGGGAATACGCCCAAGCCCGGACGCATCCCGTTAACCGCGCATCTTCTGGAACGCACCGTTAAAACGCTTGAACCGAGATTAAGCGGACTCAGCCTTTCGGACGCTGATATGAAAGGCTATCTCACCGGATCGATCGACTTTGCGTTCGAGGTTGGCGGCAAGTACTGGATTATCGACTGGAAAACCAACCGACTCGGTACAAAAGCCTCGGACTACACGCCGCAGGCGGTCAGCGCAAAGATGGACGAGAATCTCTACCGTCTGCAGTACATCCTTTATCTCGTCGCGTTTAAGCGTCTTCTGGAAAGCCGAACAGGAACAAGCAGCGGATACCGCCTCATCGGAGGAGCGGCGTACTTCTTTGTGCGCGGCGTTCGCAAAGACAAGCCCGCTCAGGGCATTGAAATCGATCGGCCCTCAGAAACGCTTATCGAATGCCTGGATGACTTTTTTAAAAACGGCTACAGCGACCAAGTATTAGAAATGTATGCTCAGAAAAGAGCGGAGGAAAGCGCCTCATGATCGAACAGGATACTTCCTACGAAGCCCTCACGGAAATTATTCTCGGGCTGACCGAAGCGAAAACAGGCAGCAGCGACCCGCAGCTGCGCGGCGCGCTCACCGTGCTTCTTCAGGAGCTGACGGAGATCGAGAACAAAGGTGGTCTCTGCCTTGAATGGAAGAGTGACGATGAGAAGCTCCGCTGCATCGATATTCTTAAAAGCGCCGGACTGATCGCTGAAGGCGCCGATCTGGACACCGCGCATCCGTATCAGATGAGAAACGTCTGTCTCTTCGTTGCGGACCGCTCGGAGCCCGGTAAGGTGCGCATTTATTCGCACAGATCGTTCTTCGGGGAGAGCCGTTTGGCGGCAAATATCGCCGCACTCGCAAAGGCACCGAGTTCCGGCGCCGCCTGCGTCGATAAATTGGACGCTTTGGAAGCAAAAGCAAAAGAAATGGGCGCGTTCCAGCTGAACGACGGCCAGAGGCAAGCCGCTTCTCTTGCGCTTCAGAACAACTTCTCGGTTATCTGCGGCGGCCCCGGTACCGGTAAAACCACCTCAGTCGTTCGCTTTCTGGAGGTCGCGCTTCAGAATTGCCCCGAAGCGTCGGTCACACTCTGCGCTCCGACCGGAAAGGCTAAAAGCCGCCTGAATGAATCCGTCATTTACTCCGCGCAGGAGCGCCCCAATCTCTATCCGCTGGTCAAAAAAGCCGCCGATGAAGAACGAATTCAGAGTCTGACGATTCATAAACTGCTCGGAACACCGCTTTCCAACGGAGAACGGCCTTCCCGGACCAATCCTCTGGAAACGCGGATTTTGATTATCGACGAAGGTTCCATGGTGGACGAACATTTGGCGGACAGTCTCTTTAGCGTCATCGATCCGCACACAACTAAGACGGTCGTGCTCGGAGATAAGCATCAGCTTGCGGCGGTCGGCCCGGGTTCTGTTTTTGCCGATATCTCCAACAGCAGCGGACCGCTCAGCCGCTTCAGCTGCGAACTCACCGAAAGCAAACGCTTTAAAAAAGACAGTCTCATCCACAAAGTCGCGACACATATTCTGAATCTGGAAAACAAAACCGCGGATCTGCATGAATTCGAAGCACTCTTTGAAGGCGCGGAGACAAACGGAGCATTCGGCGCGGTCGGACTCTTCTACGACAAACCGAATAAGGAAAGCGGGCTCAGCGCAACCGCGAAAAAATGGCTGGAAGAAAAGATTAATGGCTACGCTGCAGCGGTCAAGTCCCTTCGTCAAACACTCAGCACAATCAAGCTTGATGATGCGGAAGAAACCGACACCCAAAAACTGCCTCAGCCGCTGCATGATGCTTTAAAGGTCGCCTGGAACAGTCTTAGCGGCTTCCGACCCATCTGCGCTCAGCGCAGGGGCGCATTCAGTTTAGACGCTGTGAACCGCTTCTGTGATCAGGTGCTTCGTAAAAAGCTGAACTGCAGGAACGAAGACGAGTTTTACGTCGGAAAAGTCATCATTGTCCGTAAAAATGATCCGAGCGGCATCTCGAACGGAGATGTCTGCATTCTGCTCCCGATTTGGTTCAAGAACGAGGACCAACCTTCTTGGTACGCATATGTCGGAGATCTCGACAGACTGTATCCCGCGATGCTGCTTCCCTCATACGACACAGCTTTCGGCATCACCATCCATCAGTCGCAAGGCTCCGGTTTTGATGATGTCGCGGTATTTCTTCCGCCGATCACTAACAAGGAGCTTGAGGATCCCGAAAACGGTGCGGTCTCTCTCTGCACTCGAGAGCTTCTGTACACCGGCTTTACACGCGCGAAAAAGAGCTGTCTCATTTTTGGAAGTCCCGCTTCTGTTGAACTCTCATTAAGCCGCGTCACCGAGCGCACCGGCGGACTTCAGGATCGGCTTCGTGAGAAATTCAAAAACTCCGCAAATCCTTAGGGATCACCTCTCTAACTGTTATCACGGATTAATGTTTGCCGACGGTAGGACTAAGATAATTGGCTGAGAAAAATTAAACAACAGGAGACGAAATGCCCAAGGCGCTTCACATTCATCCCAGTGACAATGTCGCCGTCTGCACAAGCGAAGTCAAGCCGGCCGATGAAGTAGAAATCATCGACTCCGACGGCAGCCGCAGCTCAATCACAGCGGTCGGCGCCGTCGCTTTCTGCAACAAGATTGCACTGCGCGACATTGAACCCGAAGAAGATATCCTGAAATACGGAGAAGTCATCGGCAAAGCCACGCAAAAGATCCTCAAAGGCACCATGGTCAGCCACCTGAACATCAGAAGCTGTCCGAGATCCTATGCCGACGAATACATTCAGAAAGGAGAATAACGATGGAATTTTTAGGATACAAAAGATCTGACGGTTCCGTCGGCGTGAGAAATCATGTACTGATTCTTCCTTCCTGCGCCTGCGCTTCCGAAACCTGCCGCGTTGTCGCCTCTCAGGTGCGCGGTACAAAAAACGTCATCATCAACGTCGGCTGCTCTGACGTTGCCGCCAACACCGAACTCACGCAGCGCGTGCTCACCGGTTTCGCGCTCAACGCGAATGTTTACGGCGTGATTATCATCGGTCTCGGCTGCGAAACAGTCGGTCATCGCCAGCTCGCAGACAAAATCCGCGCTCTGACCGATAAGCCGGTTGTCTCTTTTGGCATTCAGGAAGAAGGCGGCACTGTGGGAACCGCCGCTTTGGCGGTCCGAGCCGCGCGTCAGATGGTCGCCGAGGCCAGTCAGATGCAGCGGACCAAGTGTCCGGTCTCGGATCTCTTCGTCGCGATCGAATGCGGCGGATCCGACGCGACCAGCGGCATCGCCTCCAACCCCGCGGTCGGCAATATGGCCGATCGGCTTGTTGATCTCGGCGCAACCACAATGATGAGCGAAACGGTCGAATTCATCGGTGCCGAGCATGTGCTTGCCAGAAGAGGCGCCACGCCTGAGATTCATGATCAGATCATCCGCATCTGCGAGGATTACGAGAAGCATCTCGCGCTTGCCGGCCAGGACTGCCGTACCGGACAGCCGACCCCCGGCAATAAAGCGGGCGGGCTCTCCACAATCGAAGAAAAGAGCCTCGGCTGCATCCACAAAGGCGGAACCCGACCGGTGGTTGAAGTGCTTGCCGAAGCGGCACGCTCGACTAAGAAAGGCGCTCTGATCATGGACACTCCGGGATATGACATCTCTTCGGTCACCAGCATGATCGCGGGCGGCGCGACCGTGGTTGTCTTTACCACCGGCCGCGGCACACCGACCGGTCACGCCTTAGCGCCGGTCATCAAGGTCACCGCCAACCCGATTACCGCCAAACGCATGAAAGACAACATGGACATTGATGTCTCGGGCATTTTGGAGGGCGAAGAAACGATCAACGAAGCGGGCGAGCGGATCCTCGAGGATGTCGTCGAGGTCGCCTCCGGCAAGATGACGAAAGCCGAAGCGCTCGGATTCTCCGATATCGCAGTCGATCACGTCTGCCGCTTTATCTAGTCGCTGAGTCAATCAGAGCCTTTCTTACGCAAAAAAGAAAGGCTCTTTTTTATTTTCCGAGCTTTTGGCGCAGCGCGTCAAAATTCGGCACCGCGTTCAAAAGATTCTGCGTATAGACTTCTCTGGGCGTATTTAAAACCTCCGCCGCGGTTCCAGACTCAACGACACGTCCGTCCTTCATCACAATGACGTCATCGGCGAGGTAACGCACCACGCTGAAGTTGTGCGTGATAAAAAGGTACGAAATCCCTCTGTTTTTCTGGATCTCGTTTAACAAATTCAGAATCTGGGCCTGTACCGATACGTCAAGCGCAGAAGTCGGCTCATCACAAATCAGCAATTCCGGCTCCACCAGAAGCGCCCGGGCAATCGCCAAACGCTGACGCTGTCCGCCGGAAAACTCATGCGGGTAGCGGTAAAGTGAATCCGAACGCAGACCGCAGAGATTGACTGCGGATTCCGCCCGATCGATCGCTTCTGAAGCTGAAGTGCCCGATCTCAGACTTTCGAGCCCCTCTAAAAGAATCTCTTTAACGCGCATGCGCGGATTAAGGCTTGAGAACGGGTCTTGGAAAATCACCTGTATTCGTCGTCTTGCTTCTAAGAGCGCCTGTCCTTTGAGCTCACTGAGCTCGGTGCCGTCAAGCCGCGCCGAACCGTTGATATGCGCCGCGCTGCGAAGCAGCTGCAGAACGCCTCGCGCGACAGTCGTCTTGCCGCTTCCGCTTTCTCCGACCAGCGCGGTGGTGCGGCCCCGAAGCACATCAAAAGATACGTCCTGAACCGCTTTCACATAATCCGGCCGGCGCAGGAAGCCGCCGTGCGTAGGAAACCAAACGTTATAGTCACGCACCTGCAGCAAAGCGCCCGCTTCCGTCGCTTCGCTTTCCACCGCGGCGTCACTTCTCGGAAGCTCTACTTTCGATTTAATCGGAAACAAACAGCGAACGCGCCGAGTACCGAAATCCGTCAGAGGGACGTCGCCTCGCCTGCACTCTGCTCTTGCTTCAGTACAGCGATCGGCAAAACGGCATCCGACAAACTTTCGGTTCAAGCGGGGCACCATCCCGGGAATCGCCTGAAGCGGGTGCGATTTATCTTTGCCTTCCGGGAGTGCTTTGAGCAAATTGCGCGCGTACGGATGGTAGGGGCTCGAGAAGAAATCCTGAGCGCTGGCCTCTTCCACAAGCTCTCCGGCATACATCAGACCCACACGGTCCGCCACCTGAGCAACTACCGTCAAATCATGCGTGATCAGCAGAACGCCAATGTTTTCCGAATCGCGAAGACTCTTAATGAGATCAAGAATCTGCGCCTGAATGGTCACATCAAGCGCGGTCGTCGGCTCGTCCGCGATTAAGTATTTCGGCTGCGCCGCCAGCGCGATCGCGATCATGACGCGCTGCCTTTGTCCGCCGGA
Source organism: Parasutterella sp. St.1A3 (assembly GCF_059728705.1). NCBI lineage: Bacteria > Pseudomonadati > Pseudomonadota > Betaproteobacteria > Burkholderiales > Sutterellaceae > Parasutterella > Parasutterella sp. St.1A3. The sequence continues at coordinate 2,158,433 of NZ_BAAGFK010000001.1, forward strand.
AAGCTCATGCGGGAAAGAGTCAATACGTCTCTCGGGCTCCGGAATGCCGACTTTTTTCAGCCATTCAAGCGCCTTAGCGCGGGCCTTTACGCCTCTAAGCGCCGTATGCAGTTCAATTGTCTCTACGATCTGATCGCCGACCGTCATAACTGGGTTCAGCGACGTCGCCGGTTCCTGAAAAATCAGGCTGATCTTTGAGGAACGAATATGACGCATCATTGACTCGGGCAGCCCCATAATCTCGGTGCCGTCAACCGTGACGACGCCTGATGTGACACGGCCCGTACTCGGCAAAAGACGCAGCAGAGAAAACGCCGTCATCGATTTTCCGCAGCCGGATTCGCCTACTAAAGCGCAGAACTCTCCGGGGCTGAGCTCTAAGCTCAAACCGTCAACCACGCGCACCGTATCCTCGGAAGTGAGGATGTCAGTCACCATGTTCGATATCTGCAGCATTACTTTCCTCTCTTCACTTTAATTGCCAAACGCGGATCAAACGCTTCCCGCACGGAAGAAGCCAGAAGATTTGCCGAAAGAACCAGCGTCAGCATAAAAACAAACGCCGTACAGAGATTCCACCAAACCACAGGGGTTCTAGAAAGTTCGAGTCTGCCCGCGTTGATCATCGAACCGAAACTGTATGTGGTCGGGTCGACCCCAACGCCCACATAGGAGAGCACGGCCTCATACAGCACGATGCCCGAGAAATCCAAAACCGCCACAATCAATACGATGTGAAGCACATTCGGAAGCACGTGGCGGCGCATAATACGGAACGGTCCGACACCGAACGCTCTTGCCGCCTGGATGTAATCAAGCTGAGAAATCTTGAGCGTCTCCGCGCGCAGCAAACGCGCAAGCGTCGCCCAGCCTGTAAGACCGATAATGACGCTCAGCATAAAGAGCCTTAGATCCGCCCGCTCAATGCCGGTGGCGTACATGCCGGGATGCGCGTCAATAAACACCTGAATCATCAGCACGGAAGCGGCAATCAGCAGCACACTCGGAATCGAAGAGAGCGTGGTGTACAGGTACTGAATCAAGTCATCAACCCAACCCTTGAAAAAACCGGCGCTGATGCCGAGCACCACGGCGAAAGGCAGCGTTGTCAGCGTGGCAAGCGTTCCGATAACCAGCGCGGTACGAATCGATTTAAACGCCTGGAAAAGCACATCGTTGCCGGTCTGATCAGTGCCCATCACGTGGTAGAAGGGCCAGAGAAACGCGATAAGAGATCCGAGGAGCACCAAAATCGAAACGGTCGAAAGAACGGCTTCATAGGGCACCTCGTCTCGCCGCTTAAAGAGCCTGCCCGCCTCCTCGGCAAAGGTCCTTCCTTTGGCGCGCGCGGCGCAGAGAACGCAAATGACCCAAAGCGCAGCGCAGGCGGCAAGACCAATAGCAAGCGCAAAAGCGCATCTGACAAGAACATCCCTAACGTGATCGCTCTCGTCCTTCAGATGCGCGCCGCCCGCTTTCAGCGGCTCGTAATCACGAATCGGACGACCGTTTTCAAAGCGTGAATTTTTTTCAAAGGTGCGCGTCGCCAGCGGCTCCGAGTAAGACTTTTCTTCGGCAAGATGCGCCTTGCCAAACGCTTTGTCCAGCAGAGAATACGTCTTAACGTCATAAACCGCGTGCTGATCCTGCACCGCGATAACCGGACGGAAATGCACCGAATCCAAAACGGCAGTCAAAAGGAAAAAACCGAGCAGTGTCAATGAGCAAAGCGCGGCCGCCGAGCCCATCACATAGCGCCATCGGGCGCGCAGCTCATCGCTGCGCAGCGCATGCCAGAGATAAAAACCGAGTGCCGCAACCAAGACAATGACCACAATGTCCGTCGGCAGAAGAACAAATTTAGGCATCATCATTTGAGTCGAATCCTCGGGTCGGCAATCGTGTAGGCCACATCCGTCAAAATCAGACCGATCACATAAAGAACGGTTCCGACAAACACCATGGTGCGCACAATCGCAAAATCTTGACTGTTAATCGCGTCAATCGTAAAGCTGCCCAGTCCCGGAATGCCGAAGAAACTCTCCATCACCAGTGAGCCTAAGAACAGCATCGGAAGAACCGCCACCGTCGAGGTGAGGATCGGAAGACTTGCGTTGCGCAGAACATGCTTAAAGAGCACGGCTGACTCCGGCAGCCCTTTGGCGCGGGCCGTGCGGACATAATCTTTGCTGATCTCCTCTAAAAACATGGATCGGTAAAGGAGCGCGTCTCCGCCAATGCGGGAGAAAACGCCGATCGCGACCGGAAGAATGAGAAAAGCCGCCATCGCTGTGCCGCTTTCAAAACCGGAAATCGGCACGAGCTTGAGAATCTTGGAAAACAGCCACTGTCCGAAAATAATGTAGAAAAGCCCGGAAATCGACATCATGACGATCGCAAGAATCACGCCGCCGATCTCGAGCTTCGTATGCCGAAAAAACACCAGCCCCAGAGAGAACACCACGATGACGAAGACACCGAGTAAAAATGTCGGCAGCGCAAGCGCGATCGAAGGGCCCATGCGGTTTTTAATCTCATAGGCAATATCGCGGCCGGTATCGGACGCGCCTAAGTCACCGACCATCATTCGGGCGCTGTGCTCCCAAAAAATGGTTTCTGTCGCTTTTTTTGCTCCTTCAGCACTCTCGTTCCACAGAAGCGGCCTGTCGTAGCCGTGGAATTTCTTCCAGCTTTCAATCGCTTCAGCCGTCACGCGTTTTCCGCCGATATTGAGCCGCGCCATATCATCCGGCGTGTTGACGGTAAAAAACAAAACGAACGTCAGCAGATTCACGCCGATGAGAATTAAAAAGCCGTAGCCGATGCGTCTTAAAAGATATCGAATCATTTCAAGGACTCCTGTGCAGTACGGGCGGTCATGCGCTCTCTTCTACGGTGCAGAATCACGGCCGGAACAACCAGTGAACCCAGAAGCGCAGCCAGAATAAAGAGCGGCCAGTAGATCGGTTTATTCCACTCTTTAACGCGCTCGACTCGGGTCGCGGGGTCAAGCCTCAAATACTGGATATGGTTGCGGACAATCTGTGTCGGTTTACCGTTATGCACCCACTGATGAAAAGCCGCGGCGCTCGTCGGGAAGTATCCGAACGACCACGGAGCGTCTTTCTGCACAATGCGGATCAGCTCTTCAATGGCGGCAGCCTTTTCCGGACCCTCATCCAAGTAGCGCATCTTGGCGTAAATCCGGTCATAGTCATCGTTCTGATAGTTCGAAGCGTTTTCTCCAGAACCGCCCGTGCTCGACTTCGCGTTGGGTCCGTAAAGCAGAAATAAGAAATTCTCCGCATCCGGGTAGTCTGCGAGCCAGCCCCAAAGGAACAGCTGATGATTTCCGGTAATGACTTTATCCTGGAAGCGGTTGTAGTCCGTCGCGCGGATATCGAGCTGAATTCCGATCTTGGCAAACTGCTTCTGATACCAGTCCAGCACGGATTTTGTCGCAGGAGACGCAGCCGCCTGAAAGTCCAGATTCAATACAAGCGGTTCTCCCGTTTTCTGATCCCGTCCGTCCGGATAACCGGCCTCGCTCAGAAGTTTTTTCGCTTCAGCCAGAGATTTGCGGCGGATCTGTCCGTCCTCGCCTTTCTCGTAAACATAGGGGTTAAATGCCGCCGCGCCGTCTTTGCTGTAACCGAACAATCCCGGCGGCAGCGGACCGTGCGCAGGAGATGCGAGCCCTTTCTGGAAAATCTGAATGTACTCTTCCCAGTCCATCGCGATAGAGATCGCCTGACGAAGCTTACGGTTGCGCTCCTGCTGCTCGGGCGTATCGCCTCGGCCGATCACAGGATCGAGCCAGTTAAATCCGAAGTAAGTATTCTGAGCTTCTACCGTCTTCGGGAACTGCAGTTTCTTTTCGCGATATTCTTTTTCTTTCTTGGCGCTGTCGGCCATGCCGATCAGAAAACCCTGACCGTTGTCCAGACGCTCAATCTGCGGAGAATCGTAATAGCCCTGTAGAAATTTCGTCTGCAGAGGCACGCTTTCTTTTTCCGCGCTGATTTCAATTCGATCAATAAAAGGCATCGGCTTGCCGCAGTCCTGCAGATAGCCCTTTGACTCGTCAAGCTCCTCGCCTTCGCACGGATAAAGTTCCGTTTTTCTGTAGTTCGGGTTGCGCTCCATGACATGTCTGCGGTTTTCAATCGATTCGACCAGCATATAGGGCCCGGTTCCGACCGGCCAGTAATTCAGAGAAAGATTGTTCTTTGCCATGCCCTTCTGCGCGTAGAACGCTTCTGCTTCCCAAGGGATGGGAGAAAAAAAGGTCATTGCAAGCCAATTGGAAAACTGAGGATATTTGCCTTTGACCTCCAGGCGCAGCGTGTACTTATCGGGCGCGCTGACACCCTTCAGAGGAATTTTTCTGAAATCCAGAAACGGCAGATCGCGGTCCGTAGGCGAAAGTCCGCGTCTGAGCCGCTCATCTTCTGCTCGAACCAGGACCGCGTATTCGTTCAGTCCCGGAAGATGATTAGCCATCGTTCCGAAGATCGGAGAGATAATGCGCGGGTTCGCCATACGCTTAATCGCATAGACATAATCTTCCGCCTCGAGCTCCCGAGTTCCTTTTTGCGGCAGATCGAGCGGATTGCGCAGCCCGTCAATGACCTCGGGCGCAAGATGATGATTCACGTAGCGACCCTCCGCGTCCCTCGCGAAAGCGGGATGCGGCGCATACATGATGCCTTTCTTCAGCGGAATTTCGTACACACTGAGCGCGACCTCTTCAGGGTCTGCGTCTTTACCAAGCTTATTTCCGTTCTTATCGAAATAAACCGGCTGAACAATTCTTTCAGCCGCTCGGGGGATCAGCTCATAGGGCCTTTTGAGGTAGTGATACTGATAAAGCGGTTCGTAAATATTGTAGGTATAAGGTGTTTCATCCGACGAGTAAGAACTGGTCGGATCCAGATGCTTAGGGCTGCGGCCTGAAAAAGGCGTAAATAAAGTGTTTGCGGAAAGTTCCTGTTCGCTGTGCACGGCATTGGGAATTTCTCGGCATGAAGAAAGCAAAAACATGCAGCCCAAAAGCGACGAAAGGCAGAGCAGCGCTCTCGCTCGAGACCTTGGGTTTGCCGTATTTCTTTTCACTTTTATCCTTTCACCTATTTTGGGACGCAATATCTTATCAGTTTGATTAAAAACCCAAAGAAATGAAACATTTACCAACACATTATCTCAGTTTAAGCTTTGTTTCCAAGGATGTCAGAAAGCGCTTGATTTGGATACACAGCCAGCCAAAAAAACTATTTATCAGAATCAGCTTGATAAAATCTTGCTTTGGACTTCTGTGTGTATTGACCGATATTCGGCAGGGAGCGATATTCTTAAATGACTGAGGCTTACTTTGACTTACCCGTGCGTGTGTATTATGAAGATACGGACTGTGCTCGGGTCGTCTATTACGCCAACTACCTTAAATTCATGGAGCGGGCGCGTACGGAATGGCTGAGAGCGCTCGGCTGGTCTCAGGAGGAGCTGTATCAGCGGCATCGAATCGTATTTGTCGTCGCCGAGGCAAAGGTCCGCTACATTCGGCCCGCGCATCTTGATGACGAGCTCATTGTCCGGGCGAGAATCTCCGACTGCCGAAGGGCCTCTTTCTGCTTCACACAGGAGATATTAAGAGCCGGCGAGAAGCTTGCCTCAGGTGAGATTCGCTGCGGCGTACTGAACGCGGATACTTTCCGTCCGACTGCAATGCCGGAAGAGATGTCTGCAAAATTTAAAGAACTTTTAATTTCGTAAGGGATCGTGATGGAAGCATCCGCTGATTTATCCATTATCACTTTAGTCACACAAGCCAGTGCCGTAGTGCAGATTGTTTTGTGCATTCTTCTCATTTTTTCACTGGTGAGCTGGACGATTATTTTCCAGAAATGGTTTCAGATGAGCCGCGCCAGACGAGAAGCCGCAAGCTTCGACAAGCGTTTCTGGGGCGGAGCCGATCTGAACAAGCTCTATGAATCGGCAGCCGAACGCCGCGATTCCATCGGACCTCAGGAAGGCATTTTCTATTCCGGCATGACTGAGTTTCTGCGCGGCAGAGCGAGCCATCTAGAGCAGAAAGCCGGCACATTCGGGCTCATTGACAGCGTCTCGCGCGCCATGCGCGCCCGCTTCCAGAGAGAGCTGGACATTCTGGAATCCGGTCTTTCGGTGCTTGCCACGATTGGTTCGGTTTCTCCCTACATCGGTTTGTTCGGTACGGTTTGGGGCATCATGGACGCCTTCACCGGACTGGGCAACCTGGAAAGCGCCTCGCTCGCTGTTGTAGCCCCCGGTATTGCCGAAGCTCTGGTCGCAACCGCGATCGGTCTGTTCGCCGCGATTCCTGCCGTGATCGGATACAACCGCTTTGCTTACAGCCTGGATCGTCTTGCGAACCAGTATGAAAGCTACATGCAGGAATTCCAAAATATTTTGAGTCGTCAGGCCTAAGGAAAGAACATGCCCCGCAACGGAAGCAGAAGACGTCTTCTCGCAGAGATGAACGTCGTTCCCTATATTGACGTGATGCTGGTGCTGGTCGTCATCCTGATGGTGGCGGCTCCTTACGTCAATCCCTCAATGGTTGATTTGCCGACCGTCAACAAGGCCGCCAAGCAGCCTGATAAAGTCGTTGAAGTCATTGTCGCACCCGACGGCCAGCTTTCTATTCGTGACAGCGCTAAGAAAGTCGTACCGGTGGACTTCCCGCAGCTCGTGTCAACCGTTGAATCTCTGCGCGCTGACGGCGCCAATGTGCCTGTCGTCATCGCGGCGGACAAAACGGTCGCCTATGAAAAAGTGATCGATGTCATGCGCAATCTGCAGAAAGCCAACATCACACGCATCGGTTTATCCCTCAAACTGGAAGGGTCCGGAGCTAAGTAATGGATGACTATTCTCCCAATCAGCCGAATAAAGTAACAGACGGCCAAGGCTTCTGGGGTGTCGCCTTTGTGCTTGCCCTAATCGCCCACGGCGTGCTGTTTGTGCTTTTGTTTGTGTCAATGCAGTGGAGAGCGGAGCCGACCGGTCCGGTATACGCCGAACTCTGGACGGGAGACGAGGCGGCTCAAATGGCCGATACTCAGCCGGAACCGGCCCCGGAACCTGAGCCTGAGCCCGAACCGGAACCCGAGCCGCAGCCTGAACCTGAACCGCCGGCTCCCGAACCGCAGAGCGCGCCGGAGCCGCAGCTTCCGCCGCCACCGCCGCCGATTGCACAGACCGACTTGGATCGTCAGGCCAATATGCTTGAAGACCCGGACATCGTTCAGGAGCGGCTGGATCGCGAAGCGAAAAAGCAGGAAGAAGAAAAGCAGCGCATTCTGGAGCGCGAGCGTCAGTTAGAAGAAGCCCGCAGAGCTGAAGAGCAGCGTAAAGCCGAAGAAGCCCGACAGGCGGAAGAACGACGCAAAGCGGAAGAAGCTAAACGACAGGAAGAGCTCAGACAGCAGGAGCTGAAACGCCAGGAAGAGCTCAAGCAGCAGGAATTAAAACGTCAGGAAGAGCAGCGTCAGCTTGCGGAACAAAAACGCCTTGAGCAGCAGAAAGCCGAAGCGGAACGCAAGGCTCGTCAGGAAGAGCTCAAACGTCAGGCTCAGGAGCGTGAAAAGCAGATCGCCGAGCAGAAAGCCAAACGCGAAAAAGAACTTGCTGAGAAAAAGAAAGCTCAGGAAGAGCTGAATCGTCAAAGAGCTGAAGCTCAGGCCAACGCCGCACGCAGAAAAGAAATGCTCAGCCGTCTTTCCGGACAGAGCGGATCCAGCATGGGCAGCAGCGGCTCCTCGAGCATGACGAGCTTCCAGCAGGCTCAGTACAACAATCGTATCGTGGCCTGCATCCGACCGCATATTACGTTTAATACCCCGGCAGGCGCCAAACGCGGCGACTATGTCGCGCGCTTCGAAGTACAGCTTCTGAAGACCGGCAAGAAAGCCGGAACTCCGAAACTTTTGAAGACGAGCGGTCTTAAAGCTTTTGACAACGCGGTGGAAAAAGCGATCCTGTTGTGTGATCCGTTCCCGAAACCGCCTGTCGGAAACGTTCCCTCCTCTATTCTTCTCACTTTCGATCCGGTGGAAGACGTCGGTCGTTAACGTCGTTTTATAAGGAAAATTTATGGCCGTCAGCGAAGTCGCAAAGGTTGCTCAAACCGCGGTTACAACCGAGGAGCTCCTCAGCGCTGATAACAATATCCTTGATGAGCTTCTGCTCATGTTTGAAAAGGGGCTGAATCAGCCGGTCGTATATTGGCAGATCGCCTGTCTTGCGACCTCACTGATCCTCGGCTGGCTGCTCTCTCGCTACCTTTACAAGCGGGCGGTCAGTCTTTTTGCCGAAGAGGAACAAACACAGGCCGAAGAAGAGAAGAACCCTAAACAAAGAGAGCAGGCGTTTTGGAGTCTCGTGCGCAGACGAATTCAGACGCTGCTTCTGCGGCTCAGTTTCCCGCTCATCTCTATGGTGTTCATCGCGGTGACAACGTTTACGATCCGGCTGTTCAACGTGCTGCCCAAGCACGCGCTGCCGCTGGAATCCATTATTTGGCTCATCCTTGGCGCCTACGTTGTTATCCGCACCGTCATCTTTATCATTCACCAAACGGTCAGCCGGGGCAAACTCTCGAACAGTCTGGATAATTTCCTGACATGGGCCATCTGGGGCGGCGTTGCGCTGCAGGTCGTCGGCGTTCTGCCGAAGGCCGTCAGCTTCATGCAGTCCACCAAGATACCGCTTGGCAAGGACAACTTCACGCTTTGGTCTTTGCTTCTCGCGATCTTCTCCATCGCGCTCGCGCTGATTGTCGCCAAATGGGTCGGACAGTTCATTGAGCGCTGGCTCAACAGTATTCCGACGATGCAGTCGAGTCTTAGGGTTGTTCTGATTCGCGTCGTGAAAGTTCTGCTTACCTTCATTGCGATTCTGGTCGGTCTTTCCTCGGTCGGCATTGACATTACCGTGCTCGGCGTATTCGGCGGCGCGGTCGGTGTGGGTCTCGGCTTTGGCCTGCAGAAAATTACCTCCAACTATGTGAGCGGCTTTATCATTCTGCTCGACAGAAGCATCAAAATCGGCGATCTGGTTTCAGTTGCGGGCGTGGAAGGCATCGTCAATGACATTAAAACGCGCTACACCGTTATCCGTGCCTTTGACGGCAGCGTCACGATTATCCCGAATGAGGCGTTTGTCACCGGAAACGTGAAAAATACCTCGTATCTGCAGGGACCGGGCCGCACCACCGTGACTATGAGTGTCGACTACAGCACTGACGTCGAAGAGGTGATTGAACTTATGACGGACATTGTCCGCAGACAGCCTCGTGTGCTGATCAGCCCTCCTCCTTACACGATTTTGTCCAACTTCGGCGCGGACGGTATCGATTTAACTTCCTACTTCTGGATTTCCGATCCGGAAAAGGGCACTACCGTGCTGCGCTCAAATATCAGCAGAGAAATGCTGCGTGAATTCAACGAGCGCAAGATCAACATACCCTTCCCGCAAAGAGATCTTCATCTTATCGGGACACCGGAAATTATCTGCCGCGTAGAATCCGATCCGGCTCCGAAAGCTGCGGATGCGGCACAGGGGCCTGCGCCGCTTGATACTTCCGCAGAACGCGTGTAATCCTTTAAAAGGCGCTTCTTTTGCAGTGCTTCGCTTAATGAAAAACCGGTCGGGAACTTTAGCTCCCGGTCGGTTTTTTGAATCAATGATCAGAGATTATCTATTATTGATCAAGCCGATCAGTTTATCTGCAATATCCGCGACAGGCACCGTCTCATTCTTCAGATCTCTGCGGTGCGTGTATTCAACTTCACCGTTTTTGAGGCCACGGTCGCCGATCGTGACGCGGTGCGGTACACCGATCAGTTCCCACTCAGCGAACATTACGCCGGGGCGCAGTCCTCTATCGTCAAGAATGACATCAATACCGGCCTCTTTCAGGCGGCCGTACAGTTCATTGGAAACCTTCTGAACCTCTTCGCTCTTGTCGTAGCCGACCGCGCAGATAACGACGGTAAAGGGCGCGATGCTGTCGGGCCAAATAATGCCCTTGTCATCATGACCCTGTTCAATCGCAGCGCCGAGCAGACGGGAAACGCCAATACCGTAGCAGCCCATCTGAAGGACCTGCGGTTTGCCGTTTTCATCCAGATAAGTCGCCTTCATCGCGGAAGAATACTTGTCGCCTAAGAAGAAGACATGGCCGACCTCGATGCCGCGCTGCATTTTCAGTGTGCCTTTGCCGTCAGGAGAAGCGTCTCCCACAACTACGTTGCGAATATCTGCGACAACGTCCGGTTCTCTCAGGTCGCGGCCCCAGTTCACGCCGCGAATGTGGTAGCCCTCTTCGTTGGCGCCGACAATGAAGTCGCTCATGTTGGCGACGGTGGTGTCCGCAACAATCGTGACATTCTTAGGAATACCGACAGGTCCGAGGTAGCCGGGTTTACTGCCGAAAGTATTCATGATTTCAGAATCCGTCGCGAAGCGGAATCCGGGCTTGAGCGCGTCAAGTTTGCCCGCTTTCACTTCATTCAGGCTGTGGTCTCCGCGCAGCAGCAGCAGAACAATCTTCGCAGGCAGCGGATTGCCTTTTTCGTCGTACTGTTCAACCGCAAGCACGATGGATTTGACGCTGTCGGTGAGCGGCTTGCCCAGCAGTTCAACGACGAGTTCGCATTTATCTTTTCCGGGTGTCGGAACTTTTTCCATCGCTTCTTTGGGCTCTTCGCGTTTTTCGATCAGGCAGGGCGCCTCAGCGAGTTCGATATTTGCCGCGTAATCGCTGTCCGGGCAGAACACGATGAGGTCTTCGCCGGTGTCGGCGATTACTTGGAATTCCTGAGAGCGGGAGCCGCCGATCGAGCCGGAGTCGGCGCGCACCGCGCGGTACATCAGGCCGAGTCGATCAAAGATTCGGCAGTAAGCTTCAAACATCTTGTCGTAGCTCTTACCGGCATCTTCAGCGTTTCTGTCGAATGAGTAGGCGTCCTTCATGATGAAGTCGCGGCCTCGCATCACGCCGAAGCGAGGGCGGCGTTCATCTCTGAACTTCGTCTGGATCTGGTAGAAATTCACAGGAAGCTGACGCCAGGACTTAATTTCCTGACGAGCGATATCCGTGACAACTTCCTCACTGGTCGGCTGCAGAACAAAATCACGGTCATGACGGTCCTTAATACGGAGGAGTTCATCTCCGTACTTCTGCCAGCGGCCGGTTTCCTGCCAAAGTTCAGCCGGCTGCACGATCGGCATCAGCAGTTCAATGGCGCCCGCTCTATCCATTTCTTCGCGGATAATGCTTTCAATTTTACGGAGGGAGCGAAGACCCATCGGCATGATGTCGTAGATGCCAGCGGCCAGTTTTTTAATCATGCCGGCGCGAAGCATCAGTTTCTGGCTAACGATTTCAGCGTCTGCGGGCGCTTCCTTCATGGTGGAAATAAAAAATTGTTTTGCTCTCATTTATTCAACTCTTGTAATGCCGGCAGAATGCGCTGCTTCCCCTTTCGAACAATCCGAAAAAGTTCCGCAAGGCGTACCGATATAATGTAAGGACACAAAAGAGTTATTTTAAAGTTTTTATGCTTGATCAACATGGATATCGACCGAATGTCGGCATTATTTTGACGAATCCTCTCCGACAGGTGTTCTGGGGAAAGCGGCTCGGTCAGCACTCGTGGCAGTTTCCACAGGGCGGCATCAACCGCGGGGAATCTCCGAGGGAGGCCATGTTCAGAGAGCTGTGGGAAGAACTCGGTCTTTTTGAAAATCAGGTCAGAATCATCGGTAGGACCGAAGACTGGCTTCGCTATGACGTCCCGGACCGCTGGGTGCGCAGAGATCTCAGAGGTATTTACAAAGGGCAGAAGCAGATTTGGTTTTTACTTGAGCTTCTGGGCAAGAACAAAGACATCAATCTGAAAGCGACCAATCATCCCGAATTTGAGGCTTGGCGCTGGAATGACTATTGGGTTCCGCTGAGTCAGGTCATTGAGTTCAAGCGCAATGTGTATAAAGAAGCGCTTACGGAGCTTGCACCGCTTATCTTTCCCGATAAGAAATCACTGACACCGCCGCCCCGTTGGGAAAGAGCGGAAGGGCCGAATCACTTCAGACTGTACCGCAATTAAGAAAAGCCGCTCTCAATGCAAAACGCAGGAGCGGCTTTTTCCTGTCTTTAGCCTCGTAAATTCTTCCCCAACCCCCGTGGTTGCTTAATTGTTCCCATTTTTTTAGAAGACAGATTTAACTTATATTTACTTTATATTATACTTAGGTTTTACTTTTATGATATAATGAGTAAAAATCTGATTCCGGAGAGTCTATGCCTACAATTACTCTGCAGCACTACAAACGAGGTTCTCACTACTACGCCAGCATCATCGAAACCTTTCGAGACCCGGTTACCCGCAAGAACTCTTCTCGGACTTTGGAAGCTTTAGGAGATATTTCTGAAAAAATGAAGGAGGATCCAAACTACCTTCAATCTTTAAAAGACAGAGTCAAAGCTCTGCGCTCGGATGCCTCACGTGCAGAACAACTCCAAGAGGCTGCGGTTCGGCGGATTGCGCCTGCGGTTTCTGATTCTTCGGCAGCTGCCTCAGCTCCTCGGCTGCATTACGGGATGGCTCCCATACGAAAAGTCTGGGAAAAGCTTGGCTTAAACGCATGGTTCCGTAAGGCCGGATACAACAGAAAACTTTCTTGGGATTTAGATTTGGCCGTGTTCTATCAAGTGGCCAGCCGCATTCTCAGTCCCATGAGCCGGCGGGGAATGAGAAGACAATGTCCGCGCCATTTGTTCAAGTTTGACTCTGTATCACTGGATCAACACTACGAAGCTTTAGACATTCTTGCTGCTTCTAAAACGACCATCATCAAAAAACTTGATGAAGCTGTATCCAAGGAAATTGCGCGGGATTGTTCCTTAGTCTTTTATGACGTAACCACTTTCTACTTTGAGAGCTTTGAACCTGATTGTTTACGCGAAAGAGGCATGAGTAAAGAGCACCGGACTCATGAGACACAGGTTCTTCTCGGTTTATTAATTGATCGCTGCGGCATTCCTCTGGACTATGAAGTCTATCGCGGCAATACGGCAGAAGTTAAAACTTTAATGAAGGTTGTTGAGTCGTTCCGGCAGAAATGTCCGCAGGGCAAACCCATCGTTGTGGCTGACAGAGGACTTAACAGCAAAGAGAATCTTTCCAAGCTGATTGAAAACGACTGTGCCTTTATCGTGGCGCACAGTCTTCACCGGCTCAGCAGCAAAGAGTTGGATAACTTGTTTAGCGAGGACGGCTGGAAATATAAATTTGATTCAGAAACAGGCGAGATGTCATGGAAGATGAAGACAATGGACTGTCCTGAAGCGGTTAAACAAAAAGAATCACGAGAGGCTGTTAACCCGCGTTTGATAGTGACTTGGTCGGCTAAGCGGTATGCCCACGACATGAAGGAATTAAATTTGCAATGGGAGCAAGCCAAGAAGATGATGAGCGCCGGCAGCGGCAGAATTGATGCCTCATTTAAACGAGGCTCGAGACAATTTCTGAAAAGAGTAAAGCAGTCGGATCCGGATAAAAAAGCTCAAGAGGAGCGTTATGAACTAAACCGTGAGCTTTATGAACGGAAAATAAGATTTGCAGGCTATTACGGGTTGATTACTTGCTGCGAAGACTTAAGTGATGAGCAGATTTACTCGAGACTGAGAGAATTATGGAAGATAGAGAACTGCTTCCGAGTAATGAAGTCAGTACTGTGTACGAGACCGATTTATGTAAGAACAGAGGCACATATCAGGGGTCACTTTGTTGTTTGTGTTCTGGCATTGGCTTTGGAGAGGTTCATGGCATTTAAGCTTCGTGAGGCAGCTATAGAGTACTCTCCGGAGATGATGGTTGAATTACTGATGTCTCCGACAGTCTCTCCGATTGAAGGGGTAAAAAACAAGGTGAAGCTGTACCTTAAAACGGGAGAACAAGAGCTGGAGAAACCGGAAAGCAGCTACTCTAAGAGCGTGGATCTGAACCAAGAAGCCGAAAAAGTGATGGCTGTCTTTGGGGTTGAACCACTCCCAACACTCACCACCGTGGTTGACATTACAAAGCGTCTCGGAGTCAGATTGCCAATATAAGTGACTTTTGTCTGCTCAAAAAATGATATAACCCTCTGAATTAAGAGGGTTTTGTTTCATTTTTACAAACTAAAGACGAGACTTCAGACTGTACCGCAATTAAGAAAAGCCGCTCTCAATGCAAAACGCAGGAGCGGCTTTTTTGATATCAGAAGATCAGACTGAAGCGACGACCATATTGTCCTGATGGATCAGTTCACGCTGTTCGATATAACCGAGTTCATCCAAGATTTCGTCGGTGTGATGTCCCATGATGCGCTTTGCTTCGGCAGAACCATAGTTAATAAGGCCGCGGCAAATTTCTTTTCCGTCCTTATCCACACAGGCGACGACTTCTCCTCTCAGGAAGTCTCCTTCCACAGCCTTAACACCGACCGGCAGAAGGCTCTTACCTGCTCTGACGGCGTGAATCGCACCTTCATCGATCACGCATTTGCCTTTGAGCTGCAGGTGATCGGCGATCCATTGGCTTCGCGCGGACATCGGCCGACTTTCGGCATAAAGCAGTGTGCCGATTGACTCACCGTGCGCAAGTTTTACCAGCACGTCTTCGATTCTTCCGCTTGCGATAATCGTGGAAGCACCGCTTCGAGCCGCGCGCTTAGCCGCCAAGATTTTGGTCAGCATACCGCCCTTGCCGATTGAGGAGCCGGCGCCGCCCGCCATCTCTTCGTATTTTTTATCTCCGGCCCGTCCGACCTGAACTAGGCGCGCATCGGCATTGCTGCGGGGATCCGCGGTAAAGAGCCCAAGCTGGTCGGTAAGAATGACGAGAAGGTCCGCCTCCACGAGATTGGTCACCAATGCACCAAGCGTATCGTTGTCGCCCACTTTAATTTCGTTTGTGACAACTGTGTCGTTTTCATTGATGATCGGCACGACTCCGAGATCTAAGAGCGTCACCAGTGTCTGACGAGCATTCAGATATCTTTCCCGGTCCGCCAAGTCGGCGTGTGTGAGCAGGATCTGAGCGGTCTTGATTCCGTAGATCTCAAAGCTTTTTTCATACGCTTCGATAATGCCCATTTGCCCGACCGCGGCCGCCGCCTGCAGTTCATGCATTTTCTTCGGGCGCTTACTCCAGCCGAGGCGTACCACGCCTTCGGCCACGGCACCTGAGCTCACCCAAATCACTTGTTTGCCCAGTTTCTGGAGTTCCGAAATTTGCTTTGTCCAGCGATCGATCGCAGCGCGATCCACTCCGCGGCCTTCGTCTGTCACTAAAGAGGAACCGACTTTTACGACGATGCGTTTGGCGTCCTGCCAAACTTTAAGATTTTCTTCCATATCTTCTGCTAATCCGGGATTCGTTGGTTTGGGAGATACTGCATATATTAAGCCGCCGTGCTGTGCACGGCGGTCTTTATCAGTTTATTTTTCTTCTTCAGGTTCAGGCGGGAAAACTTCTTCCTGATCGTCAAAGCACACATCCGGCTCAGACTCCGCGAGCAGCTGTCTTCTCTGCTCATGGATATCTGCCGCGATCGCGTTCACGAGTTTATCGGTACCTTCTCGGGTCGCTGCCGAGATCGCAAAGAGCGGCGTATCCGCACCGAATTCCTTACGGTACTTCTCAATAACTTCAGCGCGTTCCTCTTCGGGCACCAAGTCCATCTTGTTCAGAACTACCCAGCGCGGTTTATCTGCCAGAGCAGGATCGAACTTACGAAGTTCTTCAACGATAGCTTTAGCCGCCGCGATCGGATCTTCCTCCGCGTGCATCGGAGCGACATCGATCACATGAAGGAGCAGACTGGTACGAGAGAGGTGTCTGAGGAACTGATGACCGAGTCCGGCGCCTTCAGAGGCACCCTCGATCAGTCCGGGAATATCAGCGATCACAAAGCTCGACTCGGGGCCAGCACGCACGACACCCAGATGCGGATGCAGTGTTGTGAAGGGATAGTCCGCAATTCTCGGTTTAGCGTTGGATACAGCAGAAATCAGAGTGGACTTGCCCGCATTCGGCAGTCCGAGCAAACCGACATCGGCCAATACGCGCAGTTCAAGCTTGAGCGCTCTTTCCTCTCCGGGTTCTCCGGGCGTGCACTGACGAGGCGCACGGTTCGTCGAAGACTTGAAATGGAGGTTGCCGAGGCCGCCTTTTCCGCCGCGGGCTAAAAGCGCCTTCTCACCGTTTTTATCCAAGTCGGCAATGGTTTCGCCGGTATTGATATCGGTAATCACGGTTCCGACGGGCACGCGCAGTTCAATATCGGGGGCGCCTCTGCCGTAGCAGTCGCTTCCGCGACCGTTTTCGCCGTTTTTAGCTTGGAACTTACGGGTATAGCGGTAGTCAATCAGAGTATTAAGGTTGCGGTCTGCAATCGCGTAAATCGATCCGCCCCGGCCGCCGTCTCCGCCGTCAGGACCGCCTTTAGGAATGAATTTTTCACGGCGGAACGAGGCAACACCGTTGCCGCCCTTTCCAGCCATGACTTCAATTTTTGCTTCATCTACGAATTTCATTTTTTCCTGCCGCTGGCAATAGTTCTAATTATGTGATGATAGTCAGGTAAATAATTAAGCGCCCCGTTCCTTGCTAGGAATGGGGCGCCTCAATTCTTTTAAAGTGTCGTCAGTAAAGATTAGACGGGAACTACGTTGACGTAGTGACGATTCAGACGTCCGTGGACAACGAATTCAACCTTACCTGCAACCTTTGCGAACAGAGTGTGGTCACGACCCATACCGACGTTTTCACCGGCGTGGAAGTTCGTGCCGCGCTGACGAACGATGATGGCGCCCGGCTGGATCATTTCAGAGCCGAAAACTTTAACGCCAAGACGCTGAGCGTTGGAATCGCGGCCGTTACGTGTCGATCCGCCGCCTTTCTTATGTGCCATTTCAAATACCTCTTATCAAAAATTCAAATTAGGCCGAAATCTCGTCAATCTTGAGTTCGGTGTAGTTCTGACGATGACCGCCGCTCTTCATAGAGTGCTTGCGGCGACGGAACTTGAAGATACGTACCTTGTCGTGACGACCTTCAGAGAGGACCGTGGCTGTAACAAAAGCGCCCGGAACTGTCGGGTTGCCAAGAGTAAGACCGGCATCAGTCTTAACAGCGAGAACGGTCTCGAGTTTGATCTGAGAGCCGACTTCGCCCGGCAGAGTTTCGACTTTTACTTTATCGCCAACAGCAACAGTGTACTGTTTGCCGCCGGTTTTAATAATTGCGTACATGCTTTACCTTTAACACTTCAATGCAGTCTGCGTCCTGCTGAAGCCTTTTTGTTTGCTAGAAAGAAGTTTGCGCAGAGTTCGGCATTATGGAGGAAAATTCTCATTAAGTCAAACCGTTATATGTTTTATTTTTTCTCCGCCTCATCCTCAGCACTTTGTTGCTGCGCAGCGTCTGTCCGCAGTTCATCTTCAGAGTGAGGAAAGCGCTCTGATCGAAGGAGTTTCCATGGCGCTTTATTAATATGAAAGCTTCATTTTCCGCCGCCTCTTCCATGTTTTTAACAGCCGAGTCTTATTCGGGTCAGTTTTCTTAGCGGGCAGGAATTATTGCCGTATATAAGCTAGTCACGGACACTTTCCTGTTCTAATTACCATTAATTCAGAAATCTTGTTTAATATTAAACACAAATAGTTCGCATTATTAGGAATAAAAAGAATGGCCAACGTAGCAGAAACGATGCAGCGCGTTATTGCACCGATCGCTGAAGATCTCGTCGAGGTAGACAAGGCGGTAATTTCTGATTTGCAAAGTGACATCCCTCTTATTAAGAAGATCTCTGACTACATTGTCAGCGCAGGCGGCAAACGGATGCGTCCTGTTGTTCTTCTTCTGATCGCCCGAGCGCTCGGATGTCAAAACAAGGATCCTGTGTTTTTAGCCACAATGATCGAGTATGTCCATACCGCCAGTCTTCTCCATGACGATGTGGTCGACGAATCGGATTTAAGACGCGGCAAGCCCACGGCCAGCTTCAAGTGGGGCAATGCCAGCGCGATTCTGGTTGGTGACTTTATGTATTCGAGAGCATTCCAGTTAATGGTCCGAACACAGAATCTGAGGATCTGTGAAATTGTTGCCGGGGCGGTAAACCGTGTTTCCGAAGGCGAAGTCATTCAGCTTTTAAACATTCACGACACCACCGTGGACGAGAAGCGCTACATTGAAGTGATTGAGCGTAAAACCGGCGTACTGTTTGAAGCGGCTGCCCGCATGGCGGCGGTCTCTGCCGGCGCCGACAAAGCGGTAGAAGACGCTATGGCCGAATATGCGCTGTGTCTTGGCCGAGCATTCCAGATTATTGATGACGTACTGGATTATGTCGGCGTCTCTGGAAATACCGGAAAGAATCTTGGCACCGATTTACGCGAAGGCAAAATGACAATGCCGCTTATTTATGCGCTGAGAAACTGCTCAGAGACGGACACTGAAACAATTCGTAACGCAATCAGTCACAGCGATCCTGACCTTGACGCAATTATCGGAATTATCAAGAAAACTAATGCGATTGAGTCCTGCATTTCCGCAGCCAGAAATGAAGTTCAGAACGGAATTCGACAGCTTGACTGCCTCCCGAGTAGCGCATACAAAAATTCTCTGATAGAATTGCTTTCCTTGACAGTTGAGAGGGACAGTTAGTTCACTTGACGGTCAAATCGGAGTGTAGCTCAGCCTGGTAGAGTACTGCGTTCGGGACGCAGGTGTCGGAGGTTCGAATCCTCTCACTCCGACCAGAATTCGCAAAAACCGCGCAGAACCTGCGCGGTTTTTCTTTTTCCGAAGCGCAATCGAGCCGCTGCGAACGCGACCCTGCGCTGAAATATTGCAGAATCTAGAGCCTCTAGCAGAGGCTCAGCTTTTAATCTGAAGGCATCTTCTTTAGAAGTCTGTCTCTTCTTCGTCGTCTTCGTAGACCTGCGCCTTTTCGGGCTCTGCATCAGGAACCGGAACCCCGAGGGCTTCAAATAACATCCGTCTTTTCCCTGCGATTTCACCGAAGTAGTAACCTCCGCAGAATCTGGTCTGCATTACATTGTTCAAAGAGTCCAGAACTCTGCAGTCACTGTCATACACCATCGGCAGACTATTATTCTTTTTGCACTCCTCACTGTATTTTCTCAGCCTGGTTCTGACAATCATCGCAATAGAGGTTGCCAGGAACTGTACAAACGTTTTACCAGTCAATGATTCGTTGTCCGAGACTCGATTTCTTGAGCAGCCCAAGCGGGATTTGAGTGTTTTAAATGTATCTTCGACTATCCAGCGTTCCTGGTAAGCGCACCAAGCTTTTCTAGCATCGGATATTTCGTCGCTTACCAGTACCCGGTAGCCTTTGTAGCGGAGCTTTTGATCCACTTTTTTATTGTCGACGCTGTAGCTGACCGTGCCGTCTTTCTCATGTTTTACAAACACCTCTTCTAGTAATGTTTGTTCGTTTTCATCGAGAGACTTACCGGCGGCCATCTTTTCGCGTATACGAATGATTCTCTCAAACATCCCTTGTCTGGCATTCTCAGCAATTTGTCGATCGAAATAGATATGCCAGTAAAGCTCCGCAGTTTCCTGCGTCTTTTTTGTGGATCTCTGACCCGTTACAGGATTAGGTTCATAAATCCAGCTGATCTTCTTTGTCACCTGAAAGACCTGAGTAAACCAATCCATTCGATTTAAGTCCTGGAGGTTAACTCTTTCTTCATCAATGAGCTCTTGGGTAAGGCTGCCTGATATTCCGCACTTCATGTTGAACAGAAAGCCAACTTTATTTCTCAGGCAGTCATTGATGTTTTTTGTACCGCTGTAACCTCGGTCAGACACAAGAACAACGTTTTGGATGCCTAGTCTGGAGTTGTCAGCAATGACCTGCCTGACGGTTTGTACGTCCGGAACGTTTCCGTCGTAGGCTCGATAGAAGATAGGCAGTCCGCTTTTGGACTCGACCAACATCAGCAGATTAATTTGAGGAAGGTTGTCCTCGTCTTTATTCCTGCCTCTTTCTACATTTGGCAGCTTATTTGCGTAGCTCGAAATGGAGGTCGAATCTAAAGCCAATGTCAGCCTGTCGTCGTCCCCATTTTTTTTCTTCTGCTCTATTAATCCCTCCTGGATGGCAGAAAAGTAATTTTCTATTTGTTGTTTTTTGATTTTCCTAAAAACTCTGCCTATTGAGGAAGGATGCAAAGCCCCGCCCCATGGAAGACGAGTCGCCTCGGCAAAGGTCGGATATTTAGAAATATTGTTGTCCTGATTGAGGATTATGAAGTAGGCAATCGACAAAACTTTTAGATAGTCTCGGCGCTGTGGGAAGGCCCTTTTAAGAGCTTCTCCGATAGGAGATTGCGCAACGAGCTGATCCAGCGCCCACGTGGCTCCCGCATGCAGTTGTTTGACATCCATTGCTTGAGAAAGAGTAAAACCGCCTTCACTCACCGCAGTGAAGATATAGTCTTTGCCCTTGCGTTGGCAAATAAAATCCCTTAATTCAGGGCGCTCAGCTAAAAAGTGTTCGTCCCAGCGGATTCGGCCTTCCTTCTGGCCGGAGGTAACAGTACCGACCTTCTTGAAGCTAACTCGATAACTTCTCTTTTTCTCGGAATCCCACTTATTTTTATAGGTGTAAACGTAATAAGCCGAAGGGCTCTTTTTAATAATGAGCGGAGGCAGTTTTGGCGTATTCATAATTACAATCGATTATCTAATTAGGTAATCTAGTATAACACGAAAAATCATTTTATTCCACTGAAATAAAATGATTTTTTGTGATTTTTAAATTTTTAGTTCTCTAGTTCTGCAATTTTTCAGCCTGCGGCTCGTAAATGCCTCGTCAATGAAAAACGACAGGCAGTTTTACAAGAGTTGATCAAGCGACGGGTAAACTCATCGATTTACAATCTCACAACAACAACTGCAAATAATTTTTAATCCATCACGCCGGCAGCGGCAAGATTGAGATTGAATTCTCTCAACCATTCGAACGGTGTTCTCAAGTGTTCGAACGCCCCCTCTCATAATAGTAGCTAGCTAATTGTTCTGCCAGTTGAGTACGGTGTTCTCACTGGTTCGAACGCTTAGCATGTTTCAGTTTTTTCCGTTGGATTGTAGTCTGAGGTCCTTAAATTTTTTAGGGACAATTTATGGAACAATCTTCAATGGAAAAGATCAAGAAAATTGCAGCTCTGCTGAACTTGAATCAACCGTATTCGAAAATTGCAGCTTCCGTCAGCGTATCGAAGTCAACTGTCTCAAAATACGCAAACCAGATCAAAGCATCCGGCTTGACGTACACGGAGATCGAAAAGACTGATTCAGCCGTATTGGAAGAGCTGCTGTGTTCTCACATTGACGCAAAGTACCGAGAAATCGATACAGATCACGTCATAACTCAGCTTGCAAACGTCAAGTATGCAACCAGACAGCTTCTTTACGAAGCATACAAGGCATCTGACCCTAGCAGCGCCTGCTCGTATCCGACGTTCTGCCGTCAAATAGATAAGGCAATGAAAGCTAAAGCTCCGAAGGAGGTTTATACCAACTTGGAGCGAGTACCCGGCGGCTCGATGGAAATCGATTTTGCCGGCGAGCTTATCAATTGGGTCGACAAGCATGGGAAAAGCCGCAAATCCAAACTGTTTGTTGCCACAATGACATTTAGTCAGAAGATGTTTGCCTGCGCTTTTGACGATGAAAAACAGCACTCCTGGATGCAAGGGATTGTCAAAGCCTTGGAGTTCTTCGGCGGCATTCCAAAGACGCTTATAGTCGACAACGCCAGGAGCCTTGTCATGTCGCATAAGCAAAGCAGAATCGATTACTCTCCAATCCTGACCAATCTGTGCGAATACTACCGGATCAACACCTTTGCTTGTCGGCCGCGAAGTCCAAAGGGCAAGAACCGCGTAGAAAACAGCGTTTTACACTTCTATCGGCATGTGATAGCGCCTCTGTCGATGCAGGGTCCGATAAGAGCGTTTGATCTGTCTGATCTGAACGAGCAGATTCTTGAGAAGGTACGTCAGTTCAACGAGCGTCCGTTCACAAAGAATCGCCAAAGCAGTCGCGAAATTGAATTTGCGGCGCACGAGAAAAAAGCGCTGGCAAGTCTTCCCATCCTTGCCTTTGAAGTCGGCAGCTGGAAGTACTTAAAGGTTGACAAAGGGCACTGTATCAGGCTCACTGAGGACTGTGGTCATCGTTACAGCGTTCCTGCCAGCCACGTAGGTAAAAAAGTCTCCGTGCTGAAGACAGCCGAAAATGTCTTCATTTACGACATTGAGACCGCCGTCTGCATTGGCAAGCACAAGAGATTGCTTGAAGCTTCAGGCCAGAAGACGCACATTCTGCCTGAGCATCTGACGGCAAAGGAAAAGCACCAACGGCTCAGTAAGGATGAATGGGCACAAGAGCTGATCGACTGCGGCTACAACGAAAGTACGGTTGTAAACGTCTTGGAGATCAAGTGGGAATCCGATCAAATGAACGCCCGCAGATTCTGCTCCTGCCTAAGGCGGCTTGCAAAAATAGGATCGATCCGGCTCGCCAATGAAGCCCTCGGCGTTGCGCTCGAACAAAAGTTCCTGAGCTACAGCTTTATCGAGAACTTTGTGAATATGCGAAAGAAAGAGCTGCTTATGGGCTTAGATAATTCCGACAAAGACCAGGACTATAGGACTGTTGAACATGAAAACATCAGAAATAACTACTCATGATAAAAAAATTCTGCGTCTCAGCGAGTTGTGCAAGAGGCTGAAAATGCGTGCCGCTTATGAGCGCTTCAGTGCGATTCTTACTGACCCTGACGCCTGTCAAATGCCTTTGCTTGACTGCGTCATCGAAGGGCTGGAATATGAGGTTGAAAAGCGAGACTCGAATGCACTAAACCGTCGTCTTAAAGAAGCAAAAATCTGCTTGCCAAACGCTCGTCCTGACACAATCGACTTCAGCATTGAAAGAGGATTAGATAGAAATCAGGCAGAGGCGCTCCTCACGATGCAGTGGATGGAAAGGCACCAAAACATCATTATTACCGGAGCTGCCGGATGCGGTAAAACCTTCCTTGCGTGCGCCTTAACTAATCAGGCCTGCATGAAAGGGAAAACAGCAAGGGTAGTCAGAATACCCCTGCTGCTTAACCAAATGTCTGCGTCACATCAGATCGTCGAAACATACTTCAAAAAACTCAAGGAGTATAAAAATGTTGATCTGCTAGTCCTCGATGACTGGGGCATCGGACAGTTAGACGCCAGATCCAGAGAGGATCTGCTGGAAATAATAAACGAAAGATACATGTACGCAAGTACTATCGTCACAAGCGTACTGCCGGTCAGTAAATGGGCTGAATATATCAACGACCCGACTTACTCCGACGCAATCCTGGACAGACTCGTCAGTGTCTCCCACAGAATCGAAATGTACGGTGCCTCAGTCAGGCAAATGGAACAATATGGAGGCGTGCAGAAATCCTAAAGGTCAATAGAAGAAGTTAATTGCAGGGCCAAACGCGTTTTAACGCTTGTCGCCGCCTGTTTTTAAGGCCGTTAAGCAGTGTGCTTAACGGCCTTTGTACAGCGTATTAAAGAAGAACGGCGTCAAGCCACTTTCGCGGCATAATGCTGTAACCTCGCTGGCGCTCCGTTACAACTTATCCCACGTTGGCTTGACACCGTACGTGCTCGCAAAATCACTGCAAACAACTATAAAAATAGCTATCACAAAATCTTGTAAACTACAGGTCGGCCCAACGGTTAAAACTGAGCGTTCGAACCTGTGAGAATTTGATTTACCTATCAACGTTGACGCATCAGCCGACACTGAAAATTAGCTCCGTTCGAACGCTGAGAATCGTCGTTCGAACCATTGAGAATACCGTTCGAATCGTTGAGAGAAATCATGAGATTACCGCCTCTATCGCAAAGGAATTGAAATGAGTACTTTATCTCAATGTTTGGACGAAGCTTTAATTAACCTCATCGAAGATGAATTGAAAAAGCGTGGTTACACCTGTGGAGGCGAAAAGAAAGAACAATTCGCGGGTTCAATCTATATTCTTGTCAATCCTGCCTTTCCGGACATGGTCAAAATTGGTTACGCGGATGACGTAGAGAAAAGATTAAAGAGTCTTAATAGAAACAGTGCCCTTCCCGATCCTTTTCACTGTTATGCAGCCTACAAGGTTAAGAAACGTTTGAGAGATAAGGAACTGCATAGACTGATTGATACGCTTGATCCGACCTTACGCCACGCTAAGAACCGCGAATTTTACGGAATGGATGCCAAGAAGGCCTACGAAGTCCTATCTGCAATCGCTCAAATCAACGGCAGTGAAGCTCAGTTGATTCGCTATCCGATTGAGGGCGCTCCGGAATCTACCCCATCCAAAACAACGCCGCCTAAGAAAGGCAATTTGACGTTTGAACTCCTTGGCATTCCTGTAGGCACTACGCTGACATTTGTTAAGGACGCCAAAATCACCTGTACAACTCTTGATAAAAAGAACAAGGTTTCTTTTGAAGGCAAGACGTATTCACTAAGCGGCCTTGGCAAATACTTAATGAAAGTAAAAGCCATACAAGGCGGATTGTACTTTGCCTACAACGGTGAAACTTTAGTGGATATTAGAAAAAGACTGAATGTATAGACTCTTTTCCTGAGGTAGTTAATGAGTCGGCGCGACCGCCCCGGGATGTGTTGTTTATAAAGATTGAGTCGTTTAAACGATGGGAAAGAACGCATTCTTCATGCTTTAAAATACTTTCTCCAAATCAGAGTGGTCAAGGGCCTTTTTAACCTGGTAAAAAGGCCCCTTTTTATATAAAATGGCAGAAAATAAAGTTCAAGCAGTAAATATGTATACCCCCCCCAATTCTCTCTCGCTAGACCGTTTACTTTATAATCTCGAGAACACCTCATCCGACATTAAACGCGATAAAGGAACGCGGTTTGAAACGCTTATCCGAGACTGGCTCACAAAAGAACCGACGTACCGAGACTTATTTTCTGAGGTCTTAACTTATAAAGATTGGAGTCAGAAGCACCCGGAATTAGTATCCTCCTCTCGCGACATCGGCATAGACCTGGTCGGAGTTAACGCCGATGACAACAGATTTACGGCAATTCAGTGCAAGTTCTACGACAAAAAAGCCACAGTACCTAAAGGCGGCGTCGACTCATTCCTTGCTTCGTCCAGTAAACCGTTCTTTACAAGACGCTTCTTAGTCGCAACCAATGAAAACTGGAGCGATAACGTCAGAGAAGAACTTGACAGGCAAGTTCCTCCGGTCACTCTGATCACACGAGAAACTTTAGCAAGTTCTACCGTCGACTGGGACGCTTATCAGAGAGGCGAATTAAAGGAAGTAGCAAAGCGTACCCCTCGCGACTATCAGGAAGAGGCAATCAAACAAGTTATCAGCGGCTTTAAAAAAGCCGACCGCGGGAAACTGATCATGGCCTGCGGTACCGGTAAAACCTACACTTCTTTGAAGATTGCAGAGAAACAAGTCGGAAAAGGAAAATTAGTCCTGTTCTTAGTGCCATCACTTTCTCTTCTTTCGCAGACGCTTACGGACTGGAAGCAGCAATGCATTTATCCCGTCAAGGCTTTTGCGGTTTGTTCTGATTCTTCCACTGGCAAAGCCGATCTGGAGGATCTGGAATCTTTGACAGTCGGAAGCGAACTTTCTTATCCGGCTACGACCGACGCCATGACATTAGGGAAAGAAGTTACAAAAGCCTTGGAAAATAAGAATGCGATGACGGTCATCTTCTCTACCTACCAGTCCATCGATGTTATTCATCAGGCGCAGAATTTATCGACCGACGCTGTCAAAGAGTTTGATTTAGTGGTTTGTGATGAAGCTCACAGAACCGCAGGCGGCCACTTCACAGACGAGAAAGAGGCTGTCTTCACACGCATTCACAACAATGACTACGTCAAAGCGAAAAAGCGCCTCTACATGACGGCAACGCCGAAAATTTACGGCAGTAATGCGAAAAAGCAAAACGAGGAAGGCGACATTGTCCTCTACTCCATGGACGATAAAGACGTTTATGGAGAAACCTTCCACTCGATTAACTTCACACAAGCGGTCAGACTCGGAAGCCTGGTTGACTACAAGGTTATTGTTCTGACGGTCAACGAATCCATGATTGGAGATAAGAACGATCCGGATGATTTAGCTCTCGGAGCTCAGGGAGGTCTCTCTGTATCGAACGCTGCAAAAGTCATCGGCTGCTGGAGAGCTTTATCAAAGAGAGACCTACAAGGCGAAATATCATTGGGAGATGACCTTCAGCCGATGAAACGCGCAGTTGGTTTTGCACAGGTTATCAATCCTTCCGACAAATACGACAAAGTTTCTTCCAAACAATTTACGGCTGAATTCCAAAACACAATTGAGCGATTCAAAGACAAACTCCGTAAAGAAACCAAGTCCTTGGATGAAGCTTTCTTTAATGAACAGAACGGTCTCATTTGCGATACACGCCACATTGATGGATCGATGGATGCAACAGAAAAAGCCAATCGTCTGGAGTGGCTTCGTGCTGACACGGAGGAAGGGCGCTGCAAAATTCTATTTAATGTTCGCTGTCTTTCTGAGGGCGTCGATGTTCCTTCGTTAGACGCCGTGCTTTTCTTATCGCCTCGCAAGTCGATGGTTGACGTTGTCCAGACTGTCGGACGGGTCATGCGTACTTCCAAGAATACGAAGAAGGAGCGCGGCTACGTCATTATTCCAATTGTTACACCCGCGGGAATTCCAGCTGATTCCGTATTAGATAACAATAAGGACTTCGAGACGGTTTGGCAGGTTTTGAGGGCCTTGAAGTCAATTGACGAGGATTTCGGATCCATGGTTGACGGACAGCTGAAAACCGTCAATTCTGAAAAACTCGAGGTTATTTGCCTTACGGATAAAAAATTCACAAGACAAAACTCCTCAAGCGGCGGAGATGGCAAGAATAAGCCAAAAAGAAGAAAGCCACCTCGTGGCGGAAATGATGTTCCGAACCCACAGCTTGCTCTGCCATTCGGAAGAGATTCCATATTGGAAGAAGACATCAGAGCGAGAATCGTAAAGAAAGTCGGGAACCGAAAAGAATGGAGCGATTGGGCCGAAGATGTCGGCAGGATTTGCGAAGAACAGGTCAAACACATCAAATCCGTTTTAGATGATCCGGCAAACGAAGCATCTCAAAAGAAATTCGATGAGTTCTCTAAGGAACTAAAAAACACTCTGAACGACGAACTTTCACGCGAGGAAATTCTCGACATGCTGGGCCAGCACATCGTCACGAAACCCGTGATGGACGCACTCTTCTCCAAATTCCCATTCACGGAGAAAAATCCTCTTTCAAAAGCGATGAGCACGATGCTGGAATCACTTGATAAGGAGGGCATGAAATCAGCAACGAAGTTATTAGAGGGCTTCTATAACTCCGTCAAGCTCCGTGCCAAGAACATCAAAACTTCTGAAGGTAGGCAAACAGTAATCCTGGAACTCTTTGACAAGTTTTTCAAAACTGCTTTCCCAAAGCTGCGAGATAAACTCGGCATTGTCTACACACCTGTCCCAGTAGTGGACTTTATCAATAATTCTGTTGCGGACGTTCTCAAGAAAGAGTTTGGAACAACCATTGACGCTCCTGATGTTCACATCCTTGATCCGTTCACAGGAACCGGGACATTTCTGACAAGACTCATGCAAAGCGGATTGATTCCAAAAGATAAGCTCAATGAGAAATTCAAAAATGACATTCATGCCAACGAGATTGTCCCTCTCGCTTATTACGTAGCTTCAATGAACTTAGAAAGTACGCTGCATGAATTAGTACCAAATCTTGAATATGAGCCCAACCCCGTGATGATTTGGACGGATACTTTTGCCGATCACGATCCTAAAAGCTTTTTCAGTACGTCATTATCCGAAAATAACGCCCGCTTAGCTAAGACGAATGAGTTGGATATTCGAGTAATTATTGGCAATCCTCCTTATTCGGTTGGGCAAGATAGTCAGAACGATGATAATGCTAATGAACACTATGAAAAGCTCGATAAAAGGTTAACTGCTACCTATGTATCAAGAACAAATTCCACATTGAAAGGAAAACTTTTTGATTCTTATATCCGTGCTTACCGCTGGGCATCCGACCGTATTAAAGATAAAGGAGTCATCGGTTTTGTGACCAATGCTGGTTGGATTGAATCTAACAGTGCAGATGGCATGCGTAAATGCATGGCTGAGGAGTTCAATTCAATCTATATTTTCCATTTGAAGGGAAATGCCAGAACTCAAGGCGAGCAACGCCGTAAAGAAAAAGACAACATTTTTGGTGAGGGAAGTCGCGCTCCCGTTGCAATAGTTCTTCTTGTCAAGAATCCGGATGATCCTGAAAAAGGCAAGATTTATTTCCATGCCGTTGATGACTACCTAACCAGAGAGGAGAAACTTGCACAAATAGGTAAAGCCAAGTCAATTTCTCAGATTAAATGGCAGAGAATCTATCCGGATAAACATGGTGATTGGATAAATCAGAGAGATGATTCTTACTCTTGTTTCATGAGATTAGATGGAAAAAAGACAGAAGAACTCTCTATTTTTAAGAATTTTTCGTTGGGGATTGTCACAAGCAGAGATGCTTGGTCCTATAACTCTTCCTGTGACACTCTAGCGCAAAACATAGCGAATTTAATAAACCACTACAACGCAGAAGTCGACAGACGTTTAAAGGAGGGGGAAGATTTTATCCCATCCTCCGATCCTCACTATATTAAATGGGATCGACCTCAAAAAAGAGATGTGTTAAAAGGAAAATATAGCCAACTATTTTCAAAAGAAAAACAATATCCATCTTTTTATCGTCCGTTTAACCGACAGTGGCTTTACTTTGATCGTTATTGGAATAACTGTGTTTATCAGATGTCTAAACTTTTCCCTACCACATCTGCGGAAAACCTTGTTATTTGCATAAACCAAGGAGCTAGGGCTACTGATGGATTCATTGCGTTGATGACCAATCAAATTGCCGATCTCCATTTCAACGGCGATTCTCAATGCTTCCCTCGCTTCATCTATAACACTACTGACAACTCAAAGAAAGAAGAACCGGATTTATTTAAATCAACTGAAGAAAACTCTGAAACCGCTGCTTCCGGAGACTTCATCAAAGAAGACGCAATTACTGATGAAGCACTGGAACATTTTCAGGAAGCTTATCCGGAGAACACAATTTCGAAGGATGACCTCTTCTATTACATCTACGGCATTTTGCATAGCCCGGATTACCGGACAAAGTATGCAAATAATCTGAGTAAGGAGCTTCCGAGAATTCCGCGGGTTGCCACATTTGAACAGTTCAAAGCATTCAGTGAAGCGGGCAGAAAGTTAGCTGACCTGCATGTGAATTTTGAAAAGCAGCCTCGTTACTCAGGCGTTAACATTCAAATGAAACCGAGTGCTTCGTTCCATGTAACACAAATGAAATGGGGCAAGATTAAGGGTAAAACCGGCAACGCGGCTAAGGATAAAACTCGACTGATCTACAACTCTGACATCACGATAGAAAATATTCCGCTGGGAACTCAGGAGTACGTAGTCAACAAGAAGAGCGCTCTGGACTGGATCGTTGAAAGGTGCTGCGTCAAAGTTGATAAGGACAGCGGAATTGTCAATGACTTTAATAAGTACGGAGAAGAAATGGGGGACTCCACATATCCGTACGATTTGTTCCTTAAGGTGATTACCGTAAGCGTGGAGACAATGAAGATCGTCAAAAACCTTCCGGCGTTGGAAATACACCCGCTGGACATAGAAGGCGATTGAGTTTCGGAGAGACTGCATGTCATTCGCTTAGGACCGGCTGACATGCACTAAACATAGAGCACTTTCGAGGAAATGAAGGTTCTGCCCGCCCTGAGTGAAATCTTTGACGCTTCCCCCAATTTTTCGGCATTTGGATGGCAAACTATAACCTCTTCTAATTCGAGACCGAAAAAATGCTTCTAAAGCGCCTCCTCCTAACCCAAGCCTTGCTTTTCTCCGGCCTCTCGTCAAATTTGACTGCCGCAGAATTGAACCTCTACGCCTCTATGCCGGAAAAATATGCGACACAAGTGTTAGCGCAGTTCTCTAAAGATACCGGCATCAAAGTAAATTACCTGAGGCTTTCCGCCGGAGAAGTCCTCACGCGGCTGAAAGCGGAAAGAAAAAATCCTCAGGTCGATGCTGTCCTCGGCGGTCCCGCTGACTTTTTGGAAGCCGCAAAACAGGACAACCTTCTTAGCGTCTATCGCCCCAAAAATGCGGATAAGATTCCGTCGCAGTTTTTAGATCCGGACGGCTATTGGACCGGTGTCGGCATCATGCCGCTTGCCTTTATTACCAATAACAAGTTTTTGGAAAAGCAGAAATTAAAAGCGCCCTCTTCTTGGCTCGATCTGCTTAAACCGGAATACAAAAACGGAATTATTCTTGCCGATGCCCGTACATCCGGAACCGCAACCGAACGTCTATTTTCGCTTGAAATGGCTTTTGGAGATAAAGGCTCGATTGATTACCAAAAGCAGCTTCATAAAAACGTTCAGATGTATACCAAAAGCGGAGCTTGGCCGGCAATGCGCGTGGGAGAAGGCCTTGCTGCTGCGGCGATCGTCTACCTTCCCGACGCTTTGGATATAAAACAGCTCGGCTACCCGGTCTCCATCAGCTATCCGAAAGAAGGCGTTACGGTTGGCATCGAAACCGTTGCTGTCGTTAAGGGCGCAAAAAATAAAAAAGAAGCAGAAGCTTTTATGGAATGGGCTTCCAGCCCAAAGTTTGCGCATTTCATTCTGAAGAATAAAATCCAATACGCCCCAACCCGTACCGATGTAGCTGCGGACGATCCTGTGCTCAATTTATCCAACATCAAAGTGCTGGATATTCCGCTTGCATGGAAAGGACAGCATCGCGGCGAATTAACGGAAAAATGGATCAATAACGTTCTTCAGAAATAAAAGCTATGAGAATTATCGGATTAACCGGAGGAATCGGCAGCGGTAAAACAACTGTCTCGGACGAATTCTCTGCCCTCGGTGTTACCGTAGTCGACGCTGACTGCGTCTCTCGCGCGGTGACCGCTCCCGGCGGCATCGCGATCGATGCGGTTCGACTAGCTTTCGGAAATGACGCTATCTCGCCCGACGGGTCAATGGATCGCAAATTCATGAGAGATTTAGTCTTCAGAGATCCGATGCAGAGAAAAAAACTCGAGTCGATCCTCCATCCGATTATTCAAAAAGAATGCCTCAGGCAGCTCAGCGAAGCAAAAGGCCGCTACTGCATCATCAGTGTGCCGCTGTTAACAGAGAATTCTTTTTGGAAGCAGCGTATCAGCCGGCTTCTCGTCGTTGACACTCCCGAAGAAATGCAAATCACCCGCGTTATGAAGAGAAACGGCTTCTCCCGTGAAGAGGTCATGTCAATTCTTAATGCTCAAGCCTCGAGGACTGAGCGGCTTAAATCCGCTGATGACATTATCGAAAATGTTTTTTCCATTAAAGAGCTAAAAGAAGCGGTCCATCGCCTGCATACCAAATACTCGTCTATAGACAGAGAATTATCGATTTCCCCAGCATGCTGATCGATGCAGGAAAAAGTACCGATGCAGAGCAAAGGAAATACATAAGCAGCTTCGTCGCTTTAAATGCGCTCGGACACACGAACAAAATCACTCTGACTGTCTCGAACAGTTCAGCAAAAAACAGAACGCAATTTGGAAAGTTAGAAGAATAATCTTCAAGCTCTAAGCAAAATTACTATCCGTTAGCACATATTTGT
Organism: Parasutterella sp. St.1A3; assembly: GCF_059728705.1. Classification (NCBI taxonomy): domain Bacteria; kingdom Pseudomonadati; phylum Pseudomonadota; class Betaproteobacteria; order Burkholderiales; family Sutterellaceae; genus Parasutterella; species Parasutterella sp. St.1A3. The sequence continues at coordinate 2,190,366 of NZ_BAAGFK010000001.1, forward strand.
GGTAGATTTTAATAACTAAAAAAGGCCAAATAATGACTGACGGGTTGCTTCGCTATGAATTCCCGGCTAACGAAAAAATTCGCACGTTCCTTCGATTGGCGGATCTCTTTTCTCAGCTGGAATGGTTTGCTCAACAAGAGAATTTAAACGATCACCGTGCGGCTATCCTTAAGTACTTCGAAATACAGGAAGTCACGGTGCGTGGAGATCAGAAAAATGATCTCCTGCATGAACTTGCCCGCTTCAGATCATGCCTTGAACCTTTAGCTTTTAATGAGCATGTCGATCAGAACTCTCTCAAAATGACGCTTGAGCAGCTTCAGAAGAGCAGAGCTGAACTCAGCACTGTCGGCGTGCGTATTTCACATCTTTCCTCACAGAATGAATTTCTCAAAACCGTAGGACAGCGCTCGGCAATTCCGGCCGGAACCTGCGAGTTTGATATCCCTATGTACCATCATTGGCTGCATCTTCCGGCAGAGGAAAGAAAAGCGAACCTCAAGGAATGGATCGCTCCGCTTAAACCGTACAGAACCGCAATCGACTTAATTCTCGACTTGCTGCGCGGTACCGCGGAACTCAAAACTGAAAACGCGGTGAACGGCGCTTACCAGAAAGATCTTCAGGGTAAGACTTTCACACTGCTGCAGATCTTTGTTGATCCCAAGCTTGGATTGGTTCCCAAAATTTCGGCAAACCGATATCTGCTTTCCGTCAGATTTAATCCCGTTAATTTTGGTAAAAACGGCCCCGAACACTTGGTTCCTGCAAACGCTCCGTTTACACTTGGCCTCTGCAATATGTAACTCCTAATTGTTGTTATGGCCTTAAAAGTAAAGTGCCCGACATGCGGTCGGGAATGTGAATATTCTGAAAAAAATCCGTTTCGTCCTTTCTGCTGCGAGCGCTGCAAACTGATTGACTTAGGCGCTTGGGCTGAAGGCTCCTATGTAATCAAAAGCAAGAACCAGGAAGCCGACGATGATCTTGATATTTCAGAAGAAGCGCTTGCAACCGGCAAATTACACAGCAAGGTCAAACCGGAAAACGAAATGTAATTGACCTGTAAAGGAAAAGCTCTCCAAACGGAAAGCTTTTCTTTTTAGAGCCTGCAGGCCGTTACAACCTCCAGTTCCGGAACCGTTGCGGGAAGAATCGGTTCAGGAAGATCTTCCATTGTCACAAACTTAAATTCCTGGCCTTCAAGGGCTTTAATCGCCCCCGATTTAAGTCGACATTGAATAAAGTGTAGATGCACAGTCGCATGCGGATACGTAAAAACCGATGTTTTAACTTCTTTGCAATCAAAAATCTCCGCGCCAAGCTCCTCACGCATCTCCCGACGTATCGCGTCTTCGGCAGTCTCGCCGGGTTCTATCTTTCCGCCGGGAAACTCCCAATAACCCGCATAAACTTTTCCTTCGGGTCGGGACGTCATCAGAAAACGTCCCTTTCCGTCAAAAACGACCGCAACAGAGACCTCAGTTAATTTCGTCATGCGTCTTCCTTTTCCAGACGTGTGCGGCCGGCCCAGTCTCGGGAGAATTGATAGGCCACACGGCCAGAGCGGGAGCCGCGCTGAAGCGCGAACTGCAGCGCTTCAGTCTGCCACTCTTCGTTAATCGTGCCGCCAAAGTGCTCTGTCCAAACCTTGGCAATACTCAAATACTCTTTCTGACTGTACGGGTAGAAACTAAGCCACAGACCAAAACGCTCGGACAATGACATCTTTTCCTCAATCGTCTCCGCCGGATGCAGCTCTCCGTCTTCATCCATCGAACTCGCAAGGTTGTCACTCATCTTCTCCGGCATCAGATGACGGCGATTCGATGTCGCATAAACCAAAAGATTGTCTCCGGACGAAGCGACAGAGCCGTCAAGAATCGCTTTTAGTTCTTTGTATCCGCCTTCACCAAACTCAAAAGACAAGTCATCACAGAAAACTATAAACTTCTCCGGACGATGCGAAACCATGCGTGCGATGTCCGCGAGATCTCTCAGATCGCTCTTATCGACCTCAATAAGACGAAGTCCCTGGTTACAGTATTTGCTGAAACAGGCGCGAATCAAAGAAGATTTACCGGTTCCACGAGCCCCGGACAACAATACATTGTTTGCGGGCAGACCTTTGACAAACTGCTCTGTGTTGCGAAAAAGCTGCTCTTTCTGCCGATCAGCATTAATAATGACCGACTCCTCAACAAAAGCGATCCTTTCCACCGGCTCAAGCTCGCCGGCAGACATGCCAAGATAGTTTCTTCTTCTCCAGCGGAATGCTTTAGCGCTCCAATCAACTTCCGCCTCGGTTTTGGGAAGCAAATTGTCCAGTCGGTCAAGAACCTTTGCAAGACGTGTTTCCAAGTCGGGGCTCAGCATCTCATTAGCTCCGATAGTCGGCGTTGATCGATACGTAGTCGTGCGACAGATCAGTCGTCCAAACCGTCTCCGAGGCATCTCCTCTGCCTAGGCTGATGCGAACCGTAATCTCATCCTGAGCCATGACGGTCTGCCCTTGAATTTCTTCATACTCCTGAGCTCTTCCGCCGTTTCTCGCAACGAGCACGTCATCCAGCCAAAGCGTTACTTTGGCTGGATCAAGATCGGCGATCTTCGAATTGCCGACTGCCGCTAAGATTCGACCGAGGTTAGGATCGGAAGCGTAAAAGGCTGTCTTGACCAAAGGAGAATGAGCTACAGCATAGGCAACCTTCAGAGCCTCCTCTTCGTCACGCGCATCTTCTACTGTAATCGTAATGAACTTGGAAGCCCCTTCCCCGTCCCTCACCATGGCCTGAGAAAGCTTCTGGGCCACTTCGATCAGCGCGTCAAGCAGATCGTCGTAGCGAGGATCGTCGGCAGAAGCAATCGGATCGGCCTGATTTCTGCCGGTGGAAATTAAAACAAAGGAATCATTCGTTGATGTGTCGCCGTCAACTGTGACACGGTTGTAAGAAGCGTCAGCAACCGTCTTAACGACTTCCTGAAGGATCGATTCATCAATGCCGATATCCGTAGCGATAAATCCCAGCATGGTTGCCATATGCGGCTCAATCATGCCCGATCCTTTACTGATGCCGGTGATCGTAATTTCATGACCGTCCAGATCCACCCGCTTCGAATAGCATTTGGGCACCGTGTCGGTTGTCATAATAGCTTCGGCCGCGTCAATCCAATTATTGCGCGATAACGAATTAGCAGCTTCCTCCACGCCTTTAAGCAGATTGCGCATTGGCAGCGGCTCCATAATCACACCGGTAGAAAACGGCAGGACTTGAGTCGGCGAGCAATTCAAAATTTCCGAGAGCTTTTGGCAGGTCTCTTCCGCATCGATCACGCCCTGAAGGCCGGTGCCGGCATTAGCGATACCGGTATTCACGACAATTGCGCGAATATTATTGGTTTCGCTCAAATGCTTTCTGCAGACCTGAACCGGCGCGGCTGCAAAACGATTGCTGGTGAAAACTCCGGCAACGCGGGAGCCGAGCGCAAGCTCTACAACCAGAACGTCTTTACGATTGGGTTTGCGGATATTGGCCTCCGCGACGCCGAGAACCACTCCGGGGACGGGATAAATTTCCGAAGGTTCGGGCGGATATAAATTGACAGCCATTTTTGTCCTTTACGATTTTTAAAGTATTTCTCTAAATTCTAGAGCACCGCTCAAAAAAACGGTCCGTTGCGGACCGTCTTTTTTCTTTATTTCAGCTTGCCGTGGCAGTCTTTAAACTTCTTGCCGCTACCGCAGGGACACAAGTCGTGACGTCCCACGCCCGCATACGGATTTGCTTCCGGTGCCGGCTCATCAGACTGAGCGGCCGGAATCGCTGCGGGTTCAGGTTCAGGCTCGGGCTGAGGCTCCGGCTGTCGAATCTGAACATTCATCAGAACACGGGTGACATCGGCGCCAACCGTTTCCAAAAGCGCTGCAAACAGTTCAAAAGCTTCGCGCTTATATTCCTGCTTCGGCTGCTTCTGAGCGTATCCGCGCAGATAGATGCCCTGACGCAGCATATCGAGCTGGCTCAGATGCTCTCTCCAGCGCTGATCAAGGAACTGCAGAAGAACATTGCGCTCGAACTCGGAGAACGCTTCGCGTCCCACCAGAGCGACTTTGTCGTCATAAACTTTATTCGTCGCCTGAATCAGCATATCCAGAAGCTGATCTTCGTCGGAGCTTTCAGATTTTTCCAGTGTTTCTTTAAGCGGAACTTCAATATTCCATTTCTCTTTCAGCTCTTTCTCAAGACCCTCCAGATCCCACTGCTCTTCAACGGTATCCGGCGGAACAAACTGATGGAACAGGCTGGTGAAGTAGCCGTCACGCAGTTCTTTAACCGGACCGGAAACGTCCCTGTTCTCAAGAATTTCATTACGAAGCGCATAAATTTCTTTACGCTGATCGTTCGCAACGTCGTCATACTCCAGAAGCTGCTTACGAATATCGAAGTTGCGGGACTCAACTTTGCGCTGCGCTGTTTCAATAGAGCGCGTCACAATGCCGGCTTCAATCGCTTCGCCTTCAGGCAGACGCAGCTTGTTCATCAACGCCTGCATCTTCTCACCGGCGAAAATTCTCAGAAGCGGATCTTCCATCGAGAGGTAGAAGCGTGAAGAACCCGGGTCGCCCTGACGGCCGGAACGGCCGCGAAGCTGGTTGTCAATACGACGGGATTCATGACGTTCGGAACCGATAATACGCAGACCGCCGAGCTCGACGACCTTGTCGTGATCCTTCTGCCACTCTGCCTTGATAGCGTCCTTCTTCGCAGTCTTTTCTTCATCACTGAGAGACGGATCCTCATCAATGCTTTCAAGCGCCTTGGAAATGCCGCCGCCCAGCACAATATCGGTACCGCGGCCCGCCATATTCGTAGCAATCGTCACCATGCCGGGACGTCCGGCTTCCAGAACGATCTGAGCTTCTTTTTCATGCTGTTTGGCATTCAGCACGTTGTGCGGAATTCCTTCCTTGTCCAGCATCTGGCTGATGAGCTCGGAGTTTTCAATCGACGTTGTACCGACCAGTACCGGCTGGCCTCTGCCGTAGCATTCCTTAACGTCATCAACAATCGCTTTGTACTTTTCTTTGGCCGTGCGATACACCTTATCCTGCTGATCGTCACGGATCATCATGCGGTGCGTCGGAATGACAACTGTTTCAAGACCGTAAATTTCCTGGAACTCATAGGCTTCCGTATCCGCTGTACCGGTCATACCGGAAAGCTTTTCGTACATACGGAAGTAGTTCTGGAAGGTGATGGAGGCAAATGTCTGGTTTTCCTGCTGGATCTTGACGCCTTCCTTAGCTTCCACGGCCTGATGAAGACCGTCGGACCAGCGGCGGCCTTTCATTAAGCGGCCGGTAAATTCGTCAACGATAATCACTTCGCCGTTCTGCACCACATAGTGCTGGTCTCTCACAAAGAGAGTATGCGCGCGAAGCGCTGCATTGAGGTAGTGCAGAAGCATGATGTTCTGCGGTGAATAAAGGCTCTGTCCTTCCGGAAGAAGTCCCATCTCCACCATGATCTTCTCGACTTTTTCGTGACCGGATTCGGAAAGCTGTACCGAGTGCTGCTTCTCATCGACCCAGTAGTCTCCTTCTCCCTTCTCTTCTTTCTGGCGAACCAGCTGATCCGGAATCTTGTCAATGGCGACGTAGATGTCTGTGCCGCCTTCGGCCGGACCGGAAATAATCAGAGGTGTACGGGCTTCGTCAATAAGAATGGAGTCGACTTCGTCAACAATCGCAAAGAAAAGGCCGCGCTGACGACGTGCTTCTGTGTCGTACTCCATATTGTCGCGAAGATAATCGAAACCAAATTCATTGTTGGTTCCGTAAGTAATATCCGCGGCATACGCTGCTTTTTTCTGATCATTCGGCTGATTTGAAAGAATCGTGCCGACAGTCATTCCGAGGAAGTTGTAAATCTTGCCCATCCATGCCGCGTCACGGCTTGCCAGGTAGTCATTCACTGTAACGACATGGGCGCCTTTGCCGGGCAGAGCATTCAGATAAACCGCAAGTGTCGCGGTCAGCGTCTTACCTTCACCGGTGCGCATTTCCGCAATCTTGTTGTCGTTCAGGACCATACCGCCGATCAGCTGAACATCAAAGTGACGCATTCCCAGAACTCGGAAGCTCGCTTCGCGCACTACCGCAAAAGCTTCGGGCAAAAGAGAGTCAAGAGTGGCTCCGTCTGCAAGACGCTGGCGAAATTCCACAGTCTTCGCCTTCAGCTGCTCATCCGTGAGCGCCTTCATTTCAGGCTCGAGTTTGTTAATCACCGCTACTTTGCGACGGTACTGACGGATCAGTCGATCATTGCGGCTTCCAAAAATCTTTGTCAGGAAATTGACCATCAATTCTTCTCTTATAAAACGAAAGCAACGGGGTACCGCTGCTGCGCACATATTTAACCTAGGCGGTTCTGTCCCGATCACGGGAATCAAAATGCGATTTAATACTGCAGTGAACACGCCGGACTGTTGATTTTACAACACTAACTTGTATTTTCCATGCCTTTTTTAGGGCTGAGCCGTAATAACACTAACGACTTGCGACAAGATGTTAGTAAGCTGCATATCGCTACAGGCACCCGGACCTATAATGGAAAAGTTGAATCATCAGAGGATCGTCATGGCCGTGCGTTGGTCTCCACAGCAGCCTCTTCGAAATGTCATGCAGAAGGGCGCGCTTTATCGGCAGTTTGAAAATATGCGGGCCGCAAAAAAAATCGCCGCTGTGATTGCGCCTATGTGCGACGATCTTCGCCTTGGCGTGCCTATTGAACCGAATATGATCCGAGTGTCCGTGAAAAGGGTTCGCATTGAAGATGCCGATCCATACGCGCTGAATTATGAAACGGACGCACTATCGCAAGTCAGGGAAGAGGTTCGCGCGGAAGTGTCGCTTCCGTCAAACGCCATGATCACTAAATTCAAGCAGATTCTTCCGACGCTGCAGAACTATATGGCAATGCGCGGACTCGGCGCTGTCAAACTTGCCGCTGCGCTCGATGTTTCTCCGCCTCCTCCCAAACCGTTTCTGCACACGGAAATGCATCCGAGACTAAGCGGCAAAGAAGCCGCCGAAGGCGCAAAGGAACTTGCTGAGCGACTCCCTGAGAGCTCTCCTCTTAAAGCAGAAATGGAACGTCTGGCAGCGTCACTTAAAAATAAATAAAAAGGCCGGAAAATTCCGACCTCTGTGTTACCAGGCTAAGCAACCGCGGCAGTAAATGACCGCGGAGCAAGTTCCGGATCCGGATACTCAACGTACTCCCAGCTGAGCGGATCAGCGATCAGCGCGCGGAGCAGTTTGTTGTTGATTTCATGACCGGATTTAAAGGCGCTGTAGTGCGCGATTAACGGATGTCCAAGCACGTATAAATCGCCCATCGCGTCCAAAAGCTTGTGTTTGGCAAACTCATCCTCTGCGCGCAGTCCTTCCGGATTGAGCACGTGCTTGTCGTCCAAAACAATCGCGTTGTCCATCGTGCCGCCTTGGGCTAAGCCGAGCGACCACAAAAGCTCCAAGTCCTTCACAAAACCAAACGTGCGGGCGTACGAAACGTCACGCACATAACTCTGCTTATTAAAGTCAACCTCAACAAACTGAGCGGTCTTGTCAATCGCTTCGTGACCAAAATCAATGCTGAACGAAAGTTTGTAGCCTTCGTAAGGAACCAGAGAGGCCCATTTGTCGCCTTCACGTACTTCAACGGGTTTGAGTACGCGTACAAAACGACGCGGAGCATCCTGTTCAACAATCCCGGCCGATTGAATCATGTAAACAAAGGTGGAGCCCGAACCGTCCATAATCGGAATCTCGGGCGCGTCAACATCAATAAAGCAGTTGTCAATTGCAAGCCCCGAGAACGCGCTCATCATGTGTTCAATCGTCGCGATGCGCGCGCCATCCTTATCCAGTGTCGTCGCCATACGCGTGTCGTTAACGCGTGTGGGCTCCGACTGAATGGCAACCGGCGGATTCAAATCCGTACGCGTAAACACAAGTCCGGTATTAACCGGCGCGGGTCTAAGCGTCAGGCGGATCTTTTTACCCGAATGAACGCCCACACCCACCGCCGAGACGGGCTCTCTCAATGTTCTTTGCTTAATCATGAACGATTCTTATGACTTTTTGCGAAGGAAAGTCGGAATGCCGTATTCAAAACGCGGCTGATCCGGTGTTTCTTCTGTATTAGCCGCAGGACGAGGCTCAGCGGCCGGCGTCTGCGCGTTGGTTGTCCAAAGACCGCTGTTGGTGCCCTGCTGAGGATTCAGCGTTGCAAAAACATCGCTTGCGGGACGAACGCTTTCTTTACCGCCGAAGGAGCCGAAAACGGTATTGTCGCGAGCACTGTTCTGCGGGAAAGGATTCTGCACGTCGGGCGTGGAAATCGGACGGCTGACAGGCTGAAGGAACGGATTTTCCGTGTGCGCGGCAGCGGGCTTTTCTTCAGGCTTCGCTTCTTTCACTTCCTCTGCGGGACGAACTTCCGGTTTCGGTTCCTGAGCCTGCGGTTCAGCCTTCGGCTCGACCTTCGGTTCCGGATTACGTTCAGCCTTGGCCTTCGGTTTTGTCTCAGTCATCGGAGCGCCGAAGAGATCAACGCCGAGCGCAGCGGGTTCCGTCGTTGAATGCAGTGTTTCAGCGGCACCCGTGCGGAACGGTGTGTTCTGCTTCCAAAGCTGAGAAGAATTGTTTACCGGGCTCGCGCTCTGGCCTGTCCTCATGTCGGTCTCGAAATTATCGGTACCGTCCTGATCAAGACCTGTGGCAATCACGGTCACGCGAAGTTTTTCGCCAAGAGAATCGTCTGTGACAGAACCGGCGATAACCAGCGCGTCAGGATCGGCAAAATTCTTGACGGTTTCCATAGCGGTTCTGAATTCTGACATACGCATGCCGGTGCTTCCGGTAACGTTGACCAACAGACCGCGCGCGCCTTTGAGCTGAACGCCTTCAAGCAGCGGACAGGCAATGGCCTGAGAAGCGGCCGCAATCGCTCTGTCCGGACCTTCCGCTTCGCCCATACCCATCATGGCGGTGCCTCTTGCGCCCATAACCGTACGGACGTCTTCAAAGTCAACGTTCATGTAGCCGACGCGCTGAATCAGCTCGGCAATACCGGAACAGGCGTTGTAGAGAACCTCGTCAGCCTTCTCGAAACATTCTTTGAATGTCGCGTCTTCTCCGAGCTCTTCCTCAAGACGATCGTTCAGAATAACAATCAGTGAATGAACTCGGTTTTTGAGCTGCTGAAGGCCCTGCTCTGCCGTCTTCATGCGGCGCATACCTTCAAAATTAAACGGTTTCGTGACGACCGCGACAGTCAGAATACCCAACTCCTGAGCAACTTCAGCTACAACGGGAGAAGCGCCTGTACCGGTGCCACCGCCCATACCGGCGGTGATAAACACCATGTCTGCTCCGCGCAGCTTGTCAGCAATCTCTTCGCGCGCTTCATTAGCCGCCTGGAAACCAACCTCGGGACGCATGCCTGCGCCCAGTCCGCTCTTGCCAAGCGGAATCTTTTGATTGGCCAGGGAGTTGGATAATGCCTGCTGGTCCGTATTGGCCGCAATGAATTCGACATCGCTGTCGCCCATCTTGCGAACCATCGTGTTGAGCGCGTTTCCGCCTGCACCTCCGACACCGATAACTTTAATCACCGTTGCACGGTGTCCGTCTCCCATATCGGAGCTGTTGTATTCTTCAATAACCTTTTCCATGTACTTCTCTATTTTCAGGCCGTTGCGGCTCTGCCACCATCAGACTCGTAATTTTATCGTTAATCAAAAAAATCGTCTCGGATTTCTCACAATATCTCTTGTAAAAAAACGCACCGAAGACCGTTAAACCCCTCAGTCGCCTTCGTCTCAAAGAAACACGGCTTTTTGTCTGCCCGGGGGTGCTTGCCCGCTAATTTTTCAAGCCGAGAGGATTCGAGCTCCAAAGTCCGCTCTGATTGGCGGACTGCTGCGGTTCAGCCTCAGGCTGCTTTGCGCTGCCGGCACTGAACGGCTGAGAAAGAAACGGCGCCGCTTCAGGCTTCTTCTCCGCCTCTTTCGGGACCTGGGCCGGCTGATCCGGATCCTCAATGCCGGTCGCGATCAAACTGACTCGAAGCGTATCGCCGAGACTGTCGTCAAAAAAGAGACCGCCTTTTACAATCGCGTCAGGATCGGCAAAATTCTGAGCCGTTTCCATCGCGGCTCGGTATTCCGATGCGCGAACAGAGGTCGACGCGAAAACATTAAGAAGCAGACCCTTTGCGCCGCGCATTCTGACGCTGTCAAGCAGCGGCGCGGAAATCGCCTGAGACGCCGCAATCACCGCTCGATCCGCACCTGAGGCTTCGCCGTAACCGATCAGCGCTTTTCCTTTGCAGCTCATGACGGTTTTGATGTCTCTGAAGTCAACGTTCATCATGCCGCAGTTTTGGATCATTTCCGTCACGCTCGAGCAGGCGTTGTATAAAACTTCGTCAGCCTTCTCAAAACAGTCTTTCAGCGAGGCATCCTCTCCAAGCGTCTCTTCCAGACGATCATTCAAAACAACAATCAGACTGTCTACCCGATCTTTGAGCTGCTCCAGCCCCTTTTCCGCAATCCTCATGCGCCTTGAGCCTTCAAAACTGAAGGGTTTGGTCACAATCGCAACCGTCAGAATGCCCATCTCGCGGGCGACTTCGGCAATGACCGGAGAGGCCCCGGTTCCGGTGCCTCCACCCATGCCCGCCGTCAGAAACAGCATGTCGGCTCCGTCGAGCATCTTGGCGATCACAACGCGTGCTTCATTGGCGCACTGAAAACCGACTTCCGGTTTGGTACCGGCGCCAAGTCCGCTCGAACCTAAGGGCAGCTTATAAGCAGCCAGGGACTTGTTTAATGCTTGTATGTCCGTATTGGCTGCGATGAAGGTGATCTCCGCCCCGCCCATCCTGTTCACCATAGTGTTCAGAGCGTTTCCGCCGGCGCCTCCGACGCCGATGACCTTAATGACGGTCTCATGCATCTGCTGTCCCAGAGAATCTGTGTCTTCCTCAATAAACGGCATGATTATTTACTCTTTGACGGCTTTAGAGCCGGATTAAAAATCGTTAGAAATTACCTAAAAACCACGTTTTAAGATATTCCGCCGCAGTCTTAAGTTTGCCTTTGCTGCGAATACGGGACCCTTGAGTCAGAACCTTGCGGTTCAAGTCATACAAATAGCCCATGACGGCTGCGTGCTGCGGCGTCGAATAGCCCGTAAGCTGAGACGGAAGCACAGCGGTCGAATAGTCCTCCGGAGCAAAAAACTCTCCGGTTTCAAAGCTGATCAGCGGCCGACCGATTCGAACATTGATGTCTCTTCCGGCCAAGTGCATGCTGAACACTTCTTTAGCCATTCGGTCAATCCCCGGCAGGCAGGCGCCGCCGCCCGTCAGCACAACACCGTGACTGAGCTGATTGTGCAGACCTTTGTCTCGGATCTTGTAATAGATGTTCTCAAACATATCCTGAATCCTCGGGTTGATAATGTCCGAGAAGGCCTGCTTGGTCAGCACTCTGCCCTTTCCCTGACCCAGACCCGGGTAGGCCGGCATCACAAACGAGCCGTCCACATCCTTTGTAGGATCAAACTTCACCTGTCCGAGACGATGCTTGAGCTCTTCAGCCGATTCGTTGGACAGCTGAGTCTTAATCGCGACTTCGTCCGTGATGGTCTGACCGCCGAAAGGAGCGACAGAGGTGTACTGAACCACACCGTTCGAAAATACCGCGACATCTGTCAAATCCGCGCCGATATCGATCAGCGCGACACCTAAATTCTTTTCCTCCGGAGAAAGCAGCGCCGAGGCAGCCGCAAGCGGATTAAAGCAAAGCTGGCTGTCGATCAGCTCAAGTCCCGCGCGTCGAATCGCCTTATTTAAGTTAACGCAGGGACCCGACTGAGCGGTGATCATGTGCAGCTTGGCTTCGAGCTTTTTGCCTTCCATGCCGAGCGGAGAAACAATGCCCCAGTTAAAATCGACCGCGTATTCGAGCGGAATCACGTCAAGATAACGCATCGAAGGCGCAAGAGGACCCTCCTGCGAGTTCTCTATCAGCTGATCAATATCCCGCTGTTCAATCTCGTTTGATTTAATAATCAGCTGCTGCGTCACATTGTCGGTGCGGATATGAATTCCTGAAATTCCCGCCACAACATTGCGGATATTGGTCTGCGCAGTCTGCGAGGCTTCGTCCACCGCGGCGCGGATCGATTCCACCGCGCCCTGAATATCTACGACAGTTCCCTCTCGAATGCCGTGGCTCTGACACTCTCCGAGCCCCTCAATTCTGAAAGAAGTGGGGCTGATCGAAGACGCGACTGCGCATACGACTTTCGACGATCCTACGTCCAATCCGACCAATAAATCTTTTGAATTATCTGCCATCCTTACTCTCTCCGGGGAGGTGTTCCATATCCTCATCTGTTTCCTGCTCCGCCGCGGGTTTCACAACCGCCACGCCCTTGGCGTAGCGTGCGTCCATCTCAAGCGGCTCGCCTCCCAGACGATCTTTCAGCCTGGGCAGACTGAGAATGACTTCTTTTAATTTTTCGTCCAATGCTTCCGGGCTGTCGCCCTCTTTCAGTGTTAGTTTAAGGGCCTTTCCGTCAGGCCGCTTAAATCTGACGATCCAGCCGCCGAAATCTTCCAAGTCCAAAGAAACGACGCGATAGCCGTACTGCTCGCATACCGCTTCAAACCTGCGGTACTGATCATAAATCCTCATCCGCTTCTGCTCGGGTCCGTTAATCCTGGGCAGCTGCCCGTTCGGATCCGCCACATCGGGATTCGCGACAAAAATCGTACCGTCCTTGGCGAGCAGCTTCCCGTCTCCCCAGATGGCAATCGGCTCATGCAGCACCAGCTCTATCTGAAGACTGTTCGGCCACTCCCGAACAATTGCGACATCTTTGACCCAAGGGATATCCTTCAGACTCGCCGCTGCGCTCCCCAAACTTGCCGTAAAGTAATTCCCGCGCAAATTTCCTTTGAGCGCCTGAGCGACCTCCTCAACCGAAACAGCTTCCTTATTGCCTTCAATAACCACATCCACATGACGTAGCAAAAATACCGGCCTTTGAATAAACCAAAAGGTCGCGGCGGAAAGCAGCAGCGCGATTAAAACCACGCTGAGGATATCCGCAAAGAACGACAGGGTCCCGGCACTAATGCGCTTCATCCCTAACCCTTAAGTGAAGCGCCCGAGGCGACAAGTTTCACGAGTTCGCCGTAAGAGATGCCTTCCGTGCGCGCAGCAAGCGGCACCAGAGAGTGCGGCGTCATGCCGGGGGCTGTGTTGATTTCAAGCAGCGCAAAGGAGCCGTCCTCGCGAAGCATGACATCGATACGGCTCCAGCCTGAGGCACGTACCAGATTGGCGGCCTTCACCACTGCGTCCTGAATCTCTTTTGTCTTTTCTGAGGAGATTTCCGCCGGACAAACGTAAACCGTTTCATCCGAGTAATACTTGTGCTCAAAGTCGTAATCGCCTTTAGGCGCCTTGATCTCAATAATCGGCATTGCTTCAAGGCCTCTGCCTTCACCTTTATCGAGTACGCCAACTGTCAGCTCGCGTCCTTCAACAAATTCTTCTGCAAGCACCTGCATGCCAGTTTCAGCCGCTTTGCTGTATGCGTCCTCAACCGCGGCAAGATCCGCGTTCTTCAGCTTATAAAGTCCAATGCTCGAGCCTTCTTTGTTCGGCTTAATGACTAAATTCGATCCGAGATTTTTCAGCGCGAGCGCGCAGTCGGCTCGGTTTGAAAGAATCATGCCGCGCGGAACCGGAACTCCCGCGCTCGCCCAGACGAGTTTCGTCATGTTCTTGTCAATCGAAATCGCGCTCGAGAGCACGCCGCTGCCGGTATAGGGCAGCTTCATATATTCGAGAACGCCCTGGAAAATACCGTCCTCTCCGCCCTTGCCGTGCAGAATCATGAACACTCTGTCGGGCTTCATCTCCGCCAGACGCTCAAGGCTTTCCTCTTTCGGATCAAATTTGACCGCGTCAACGCCTTCCTCGATTAAAGCGTTATAGACGCCGCTACCGCTCATAAGGGAGACTTCTCTTTCTCCGGAAGTGCCGCCGAGAACGACCGCGACCTTACCTAAACTTTTCGGATCAATATTTCTCATTTGTTAACCTTTTTCTTCATCAGCCTTGCGGGCAGCTCACCAATGTTTCCGGCGCCGATGGCAAGCAGCACATCTCCGTCACGAACATTGTTGTCAATCAGCTCCAGAGCCTCTTCGTTGTCATTGGCAAACATCGGCTCCACTTTTCCGGTGAGACGAATCGCGCGGCACAGACTGCGGCTGTCCGCTCCGATAATTCTTTCTTCCCCGGCCGGGTAAACGGATTCAAGAACCAGAGCGTCGGCTTTGGAAAGCACGCGCACCAGATCCTCAAAACAGTCCCGAGTTCTGGAGTAGCGATGAGGCTGAAACGCCACAAAGAGACGTCTGCCCGGGTATGCGCCTCTGGCCGCCGCAATCGTGGCAGCCATTTCGGTCGGATGGTGACCGTAATCGTCAACAACCGTAAAGCGGCTTCCCTTGGATGATTCCGCTTCGCCCCAAACAGAAAAACGACGGCCGACACCGGTAAATTCCTTGAGCGCCTCTTTGACCACTTCAAGACTGATGTCAAGCGTCAGCGCAACGCCAATCGCGGCAAGCGCGTTCAGAACGTTGTGCTCGCCGGGTAGATTGACGGTGAACTCTTCAGCTTCAAACCCGTCACGCTCCAGCGTAAAGACCATACTCGTCCCTTCTGCGCGAATATTCGTCGCGCGAATCTGCGCTTCGGGACGAAAACCGTACGTCAGAACCGGCTTGGAAATGTTGGGCAGAATCGAGCGCACATTCTCGCTCTCAATACACATCACGGCTCTGCCGTAAAAAGGCAGACGCATCACGAAATCCGTAAAGGCTTTCTTCAGCTCGCCCAAATCGTGATGGTAAGTATCCATGTGATCCTGATCAATGTTGGTGACAACGGAAATGACCGGATTCAGATTCAAAAATGATGCGTCGGATTCGTCGGCCTCGGCAACAATATAGGCGCCCTGACCAAGCTTGGCGTTGGAACCGGCCGCGTTAAGTCTTCCGCCAATCACAAAGGTCGGATCCATGCCGGCTTTGCTCAGAATACTGGTGATCAGAGATGTCGTTGTGGTCTTGCCATGGGTGCCCGCGATCGCGATGCCCTGACGAAGACGCATCAGTTCGGCAAGCATGATGGCTCTGGGGACCACCGGAATATTGCGTTTTTTTGCCTCGACGACTTCGGGGTTTTCCGCGTGAACCGCGGTGGAAGTCACCACCACGCCGGCGTCACCGACATTTTCAGCCTGATGCCCGATATAAATCTCGGCGCCAAGCGAGCGCAAATGTTCAATTGCGGCGTTCTCTTTCAGATCTGAGCCTGAAACGGTATATCCGAGATTAATCATCACCTCGGCGATCCCGTTCATTCCGGTTCCGCCGATTCCGACGAAGTGCATTTTCTTGACGGAAAATTTCACTTTGCTTCCTTTCTAGCAATGTATTCAATAAAATCCGCGACGGTTTCCGCCGCCTGCGGTTTGCCGAGACGTTTGGCCTTCTCTGCCATGCTCAGCAGTTTTTCACGATTCAATCCGCAAAGGACGTCCTTTAGCTTCTGCGGCTGCAGCTCACTCTGCGGCAGATAAATCGCCGCTCCCGCCTGCTGCATATATTCGGCGTTGCCAACCTGATGCGATGTGGTCTTAGTCACAAGCGGCACCAAAATAGAAGGCACGCCCGCGGCGGTCAGCTCGCTCACGGAGATCGCGCCGGCCCGCGCAATCACCGCGTCTGCCTGCTGATACGCTTTAGCCATGTCGTCAATAAACGGTACCACTTCAGCTTCAACCCCAAGCTCCTTATAGAGCGCCTTCACCGATTCAACCGCCTTGATGCCGCACTGATGCACAATATTAGGCCGCTCCTCGGGCGGGATCATGGCAATCGCCGGTGGTATCCGCTCGTTAAAGACCTGCGCGCCCAGAGAGCCGCCGAAGACAAGCAGATTCAGTCTGCCGGTTCTGCCCGCATATCGCTCCTGAGGCTCGGGAATGTTCAGAATTTCCTGACGAACCGGGTTGCCGCTCACGACGCCTCGATCTCCCGCAAGCTTCGCCGCTTTGCCGTCGAACCCGCACATGATACCCGCGGCATTGCCCTGAACCATCTTGATACTCAGGAGCGGATCCGCGTCACTGTTCATCAAAACATACGGAACGCCCTTGAGACCTGCGGCAAGACAAACCGGAACCGCAATATAGCCGCCCGTCGAAAAAACGACATCGGCATTTTCCCCGCTCAGGATCGTACGGCTTTTGCCAATACACGAAAGCAGCTTGAAGCCGCCAAAGAGCATTGTCTTCAGACCCTTGCCGCGCAGCCCTTGGAAATCGAACGCGTGAAATGGAATCCCGTAGCGCTCAACTAAGCGCCGCTCCATCCCTTTTTCCGTTCCGATCCAGGAAACGGTCCAGCCGCGGGAACGCAGTATTTTAGCTACCGCAATGCCGGGCATGACATGACCGCCGGTGCCGGCAGCCGCAATGACGAGATGTTTGCTCATATCTTTCCTCCCTGCATTGTCACCTTGTTTTCATAGTCGACGCGAAGCAGAATCGCGACCGCCGCTGTGCACGACAAAAGCGCGGACCCGCCGAAGCTGACAAAGGGCAGCGTCAGGCCCTTAGTCGGAAGCAGACCGCTTGCGACGCCAACGTTAATAAAGGTTTGAATACCGAACCAAATCGCGATGCCTTGAGCCACAAGTCCTGAGAAAAAGTGCTCCAGATGAATCGCCTGTCTTCCGATTTCAATCGCACGGCGAACAATCCAGAAGAAGAGGCACAAAATAACGACCACGCCGACAAAGCCCAGCTCCTCACCAATAATCGCAAGAATAAAGTCGGTATGCGCCTCAGGCAAATAATGCTGTTTTTCGATCGCGTCGCCGAGACCGACGCCAAAGGCTTCTCCTCGTCCGAAAGCAATCAGCGAGTGCGAAAGCTGATAAGCCTTTCCCTGGGCATTGGAGATTTCCCAAGGATCCAGATATGCGAAGAAACGAGCCGCGCGCCAACTGGCCGCCATGATCATGGTCGCGATCAGCACAAAGCCGCCGATCAGGATTGAGAAGAAAATCCAAATGCTAATGCCGCCGAGGAAAAGAATGCCCATCGAAATAGCAAGCATCATGAAGTAAGCACCGAGGTCTGGTTCCTTCAAAACAAGAAACCCGACCAAGACCATGACGAGCAGCAGCGGAAGAAAGCCCTTTTTAATACTGTGCATGTAGTTAATCTTGCGCACAGTAAAGTCCGCGGCGTAAAGCAGCACCGCGATCTTCATGACCTCGGTCACCTGAAGATTCAGAATTCCCAGCGGAATCCAGCGGGATGCGCCGTTAATTTTTCGGCCGACCCCCGGCACAAATACGGCGATGAGCAACAGAACGCCCAGACAAAACAGAACTGGCGCGCACCTTCTCCAAACTTTCATCGGAATGTGCCAGCAGACATAACCGCAGATCAGCGCTGCGGCAAGAGAAATCATGTGGCGAATAAAGAAGTGCGTCTCCGTCGTCGCATACTTCGGCGAATCGGAAAGAGAGACGGACGCGGAAAAAACCATCAGAGAACCGATAACCATCAGCGAGAAAACGGCAAATAAAATACCGTAATCGGTCGATATCGGACCGATTCTGTGCTCGGTGTCGTAGGTTATGATCCCGACACTGCTGTCGCCGATTCGGGTAGCGATCTCATCGCGATCCTTCTCTTTTCTTCTCAGCACAACTGTCCTTCCTCACGAGCGATTTCTTCAGCGGCCACGACAAACTGACGAGACCGATCCGCATAATCTTTAAACATATCCCAGCTTGCGCATGCGGGTGACAAAAGAATTGTGTCACCGGCCTGAGCGAAACCTCTGCACAGACGCACCGCTTCTTCCATGTTTTTGGCGTGCGCCTTTTTAAGTTCGGGCGTATCAATCGCTTTTTCAATCTGAGCGGCGTCCCGGCCGATAAAGACGGCCGCTTTGGCGTGCTCGGCGATTGCCTCTTTAAGCGGAGCGAAATCCTGGCCTTTCCCATCGCCGCCAAGAATAATGACAACTTTTCCCCGACCGAATCCCTTCAGTGCGGCAGCCGTCGCACCGACATTCGTGCCCTTGGAGTCGTCCACATAATCAATGCCGGAGGAGCTCAGCATCAGCTGCACGCGGTGCGGCTCTCCCTTGTAGTCTCGAAGCGCGCGTAAAATCGCCGCCTCGTCAATGCCGGCCGCGGCCGTCAGTGCGGATGCCGCAAGCGCGTTCATCGCGTTGTGCCGTCCGCGGATTCTTAAAGCGTTGACAGGAATCATCAGAGTCGGCTTTACCGAATCCTGACAGGCGCAAAGCCATTCAATCGCGCCCACAGTGCTGATACCGTATTCACCGAGCGCTTTGGGCTCATCGGCGCCAAACGTGCGGACCAGCGAGCGGTCAACGCCCTCGGCGGACAGCATGGAAAGCGGATCCTCACGGTTGAGCACGCGTACAGTATCCTCTGAGAAGATTTTTCTCTTGGCTGCCGCGTATTTCTCCATAGAGCCGTGCCAGTCAAGATGATCTTCCGTGACATTTAAAAGCGCCGCGCTGTCGCAGTGCAGACTTGAAGTCGTCTCCAGCTGGAAACTCGAGAGCTCAAGCACCCAGTACTCCGGCAATTTGTTCTCTTTCAGTAGACGGTCCAATTCGCCGAGCGCGTTGGGGCCGACGTTGCCCGCGAAACAGACACTCTTTGCGGCCTCCTCGACAATATGGGCGCAGAGCATGGTTGTTGTCGTCTTTCCGTTTGTCCCGGTAATCGCGATGATCTTCGGACGGTATCCGCGGAAATGACGAAGACGAATCAGCTCCCGAGCAAAAAGCTCGATCTCCCCGACCACCTCAATGCCTTTGTCTTTGGCCGCGCGAATAAATGGCGCAAAGGACGAATACTCGGGAGAGAGGCCCGGAGAAATCACGACCAGATCTGTTTTGTCGATCAGGCGTTCATTCAAGTCCGTGCCGACATACTCAAGTGCGGGTATTTCTTTCTTCAGCTCTTCCAATCCCGGAGGATTTGTCCGGGTGTCGGCCGCGCACACGCGCCAGCCGCGGGAGGCTAAAAACCGCAGGGCTGTTTTGCCGGAAGCCCCGACACCGAGAATTACCGCTGTACGCTTTGTATCCATGACACTACCTGATCTTGAGAGAAGACAATCCGATAAGTACGAGCACGATCGTAATAATCCAGAAGCGGACCACTACTTGTGTCTCTTTCCACCCCTTCATCTCGAAGTGGTGATGAATCGGCGTCATTAAAAAAATTCGTTTGCCGTGCGTCATCTTGAAATAGCCGACCTGCAGGATCACGGAGACGGTCTCCATGACAAAAACGCCGCCCATGATGAAGAGCACAAGCTCTTGGCGCGTAATGATCGCCATCGTCCCCAGAGCGCCGCCCAAGGCGAGCGCGCCGACGTCGCCCATAAAGACCTGCGCCGGGTAGGCGTTGTACCAGAGAAAGCCCAAGCCCGCCCCAATCAGCGCGGCTCCGACCACCACCACTTCTCCGGCGCCCGGAACATACGGGAAATTCAAATAAGAGGCATAGTCAACGCGCCCGACGACATAAGCAAATATGCCAAGCGCGATACCGACGAGCGCGCTCGGCAGAATCGCCAATCCATCCAAACCGTCTGTCAGGTTGACCGCGTTGCTGGTTCCGACAATCACAAAGTAGCTCAGAACAATAAAGCCCCAAATTCCGATCGGCAGAGACACGCCTTTGAGGAAAGGAATCAAAAGACCGCTCCTTTCCGGGAGCGGTATCGATGTAAAACCGCTCGAAACCCAATCCAGCACGAGACGCCAGATATGGTCATTGCCCGGAGCGGTGACCGCAAAAGCGAGGTAAACCGAAGCCGTGATACCGATGAGTGACTGCCAGAAATACTTCTCTCTTGAACTCATGCCTTCCGGATTGTGATGAACCACTTTGCGGTAGTCGTCACTCCAGCCGACCGCGCCTAAACTCAGCGTCACGAAAAGCACCACCCACACAAATCGGTTGGTTAAATCCATCCATAAAAGCGTGGAAGCGCCCACAGCAATCAAAATCAGGATGCCGCCCATTGTCGGCGTTCCGTCCTTGACTAAATGCGACTTCGGACCGTATGAGCGAACCGCCTGACCGATTTTGAGAAGTTTCAGTTCACGAATAACTTTCGGCCCGAGCAGCAGTCCGATAAAGAACGCGGTCAGCGCGGCAAAGACGGCTCTGAAAGTCAGATAGTTAAAAACTCTGAGCCAGCCCCAGCCAAGGGTCTCGTTCATCCATTGCGTCAGTGCAAGCAGCATAATTAAGCACCTTCCTTCTTCGGCGGATTCTGACGAATACGGTCCGCCAGCTGATAAAGCTTCATAAAGTTCGACGCCTTAAAGAGAACCACGCAGGGTTCTTTGACAATCTCCTCGCGTAGTCCTTCTTCAAGCTCTTCAATTGAGTCAAAGTGACGGGTACCTTCTCCGTACCCTTCTGCGGCGTCCATCATGCGGTTGCCGACACAGAAGAAATGCGCGATACCCGCGTTCCGAACCACCTCTCCGAGCTCCTTATGGAACTGCGGACTCTGCGCGCCAAGCTCGCCCATGTCGCCCGCGACAAAGATCTTTTTCTGCGGATACTGACTAAGCAGCCGGACCGCAGCCAGCATGGAATCCGGATTGGCGTTGTAGCTGTCATCGATCAGCACGGTTCCGTCCTCAAGGACACAGCTTTCACCTCTGTGGCGAACCGGCTCGAATTTTTCCAGCCCGTTCTTGATATCGACTAGATCACGCCCAAGCGCAAACAGAACCGCCGAAGCATTCACCGCGTTCATGAAGTTATGCGCGCCTCTCACTTTCAGCTTGATGCTGATTCGGCCGACCGGCGTAACGAGCAAAAATTCGTCTTCACTTTTCGGAATGGCGTAAACATCGCTGTCTTCCGTTCCGAACGTGACCACGCGATGATTGCCCGCCATCTTTCGCCATTCAATCGCAAAGGGGTCGGTCGCATTAATGACGGCGACTCCCTGTCTTGGCAGCTGGGCAAAAACTTCGCCGTTTTCCTTGGCGGTTTCTGAAAGCGAGGCAAGAAACTCCTGATGGTCCCGCATCGTGTTTGTGACCGTGCCGATAGTCGGAGAGACCGCCTGAACAAGCGGCTTCATTTCTCCGATGTGATTCATGCCGACTTCAAACGCGGCGATCTCATGCTCTTTGCGCAGACGCCAGAGCATCAGAGGAACGCCTAAGTCATTGTTGAGGTTTCCTTCGGTACCGACCCAAGTTCCGGGTTCGTATCGATTCTTCAGAATCGAGAGAATCATCTGCGTCGTCGTGGTTTTTCCGTTGGAGCCGGCGACCGCGATAACAGGAATATTAAAGCGCTGACGCCATCCCGCGGCAGACTTCAGCAGAGCGGCTCGAGTATCCTTCACCAGCAGCTGAGGGATGCTGACCGGCACATAATGGTCAACCACGGCCGCTGCCGCGCCCGCGTCTGCCGCGTTCTGCACATACTCGTGGCCGTCATTTTCGCCTTTAATCGCGAAAAAAAGTCCGTTCGGCTCGATTTTGCGCGAGTCAAAATGTACGGATGAAAACTTCACCGCAGGCGAGCCGCGCAAACTCTCTTTGGCGCCGAGCATCTCGGCAAGCTCGCCTATCGTCATTAATGCTTCATTCATGCTTTTTCCTAAATTCCATCATTGCGCTGCGGGCTTGTTCCGCATCGGAGAAATGGTGCTTGACACCCTGTATCTCCTGGTAATCCTCATGCCCTTTCCCGGCTATCAGGATCACATCGTCGGAAGATGAGCTGCGGACGGCCTCTCGTATGGCCTCTGCTCGATCCTCAATCATCCGATACGGCTTTACCGCGCCCGCACAGACCTCACGCAAAATAAGCATCGGGTCTTCGCTTCGCGGATTGTCGCTCGTAAAAAACATTTCATCGGCTTCGCATGCCGCGCGTCCCATCAGAGGACGCTTTCCGCTGTCGCGATCGCCGCCGGCGCCGACAACAATCTTCAGTCTGCCGCCTCTGACCTCCGCAAGCTCTCTCAATGCGGCAAGCGCCTTGAGAATCGCGTCCGGCGTATGGGAATAATCCACCGCCGCAAGCAGGCCGTCTTCCGCGGTGACCGTCTGCATTCGGCCGGCAGGCGGATTTAAGTTCTGAGCCGTTTCACAGACAAGCTCAAAATCAAAACCGCTCAAAATACAGGGGGCCGCCGCGCACAAAAAGTTCTCGATATTAAATGTTCCGAGAAGGCGTGTCGTGACGTGCTTCACGCGTCCTTCAAACACCAAATCAAAGCTCAGTCCTTCACGCGCATGGCGGACATTGCAGGCCGTCAAATCATATTTCGCTTCCTGCGAGATGCCGACGGAGAAAACTTTGACTCCGGAGCAAAGCGCGGCCTGCGCCATACGTTCAGAAGCAGGATCACCAAAGTTGATCACAGCATACTCAAGCCCAGGCCAGCTAAAGAGAATTTCCTTAGCTTCGGCGTAGTGCTCCATATCGCCGTGGTAATCCAGGTGGTCTCGGGTTAAATTGGTGAAGATGCCGACCTTGAAAGCGGCTCCTCTGAGACGCCCCTGTTCAAGGCCGATGGAACTTGCCTCGATCGCAAACGCCTCACAGCCTCTGTCTCTTAACTCGGCAAACAATTTCTGTACCGTGAGCGGATCGGGTGTCGTCATTGCCACCGACGGCAGAGGCTCTCCCTGACAGGTGCAGCCGAGCGTTCCGATGCATCCGGACGGTTTGCCAAGCTTTGTAAAAAGCTCGGAAATCCAGTTAGCCGTTGTCGTTTTGCCGTTCGTTCCGGTGACCGCGCACCCGTACATCGCCTGACTTGGGTTTCCGTAGTAATCGGAAGCGATTGCGCCACATTTTTTGTATAAGTCACAAACCTCAGTAAACGGGATCTCGGCCTTGAAGTGAGCAACGGATTCGACAACCGCGCAGCTCGCCCCGAGCTCGGCCGCCTTAGCAACAAACTTGCGGCCGTCGGTGTGCGTGCCGCAAACCGCGAAGAACACGTCCCCGGGCTGAATGCGGCGGCTGTCTAAATACAACGAGGCCTTCGGCCCCGCTTTTTCTTTAATCCACTTTGAGACTTCTGCTTCTTCAACCATTTTCTTTTCCTGCTGAAACGGGTTTGACAGCGCCGATCTGACGTTTCTTATCCTTCTTTTCCGCTACTTTCGGCGCGCCTTTTGAGCCCGTTTTGGCCTGAGCGGTTTTAACTTTTCCTGTCGGTTTTCCGATCGCCACTGCAAAATCCTCGGGACGATCCGGAATAACGCCCATCAAATGCATCGTTTTTGAAACCATTTCCGAGAAGAGCGGAGCCGCGGCGGTAGAGCCGTAGTGCTTTCCCTTCATCGGTTCGTCAACCATGATGCCGACAACGATCTTCGGATCGTGCGCCGGAGCGTAACCCGCAAATCCGGCGACATATTTTTTGACGTAGAGACCGCCTTCAACCTTGTACGCGGTGCCGGTTTTGCCTGCGGCTGTATATCCCTTGACTCGGGCACGCACGCCGGTACCGCCCTTTTCCACAACGGTCGCGAGCATCTTACGCATTTCCTGAGTCGTTTTCGGACTGAAAACCTGCTGCGGCTCTTTGCTCTCCCGATTCTTATAGATGGAAAGCTCGATCATGTCTCCGTTGCGCGCGAACGCGGTGTATGCGCGGACCTGCTGCAGAAGAGACACTGTGACGCCATGTCCGTAGGACATCGTAGCCTGCTCAATCGGCTTCCAGCTCTTTGGCGGACGAAGTCTGCCTGCGACCGCGCCCGGAAATCCGATATGCGGCGCATGACCGAATCCGAGTTTGTCGTAGTAGTTCCACATAGTCTGCGGCGGCATCAGCAGCGCGATCTTAGACGTTCCGATATTGCTTGACTGCTGAATAATTCCCGATACCGTCAGCTCTTTGCTGTAATGCGAGTCGCCGATTGAGTGTCGTCCGAAGGACATGGATCGACCGATTTGGAACAGAGTGTTCGGCGTGACCTTCTTCTCTTCGAGACCCGCCGCGACAGAGAACGGCTTCATTGTTGAACCCGGCTCATAGGTATCGACGATCGCGCGGTTGCGGACACCGGCGCGCGTAATCTTAGAGCGGGAGTTCGGGTCAAAGCTCGGATAGTTGGCGAGCGCCAGAATATCGCCCGTCTTCGGATCGGCGATCACGATCGCACCGCCCTTTGCCTGGAGCGCGGTGACTTGACGCGCAAGTGCCTCATAGGCCATGGTCTGCAGTCTCGAATCGATGGTAAGCATGATGTCTTCGCCGTTTTGCGGCTCTTTAATCCATGCATCCTCGATAATTCGTCCGAGACGGTCCTTGAGCACGCGGCGTGAGCCGGCCGTCCCGGCCAAGCGTTTTTCAGCCGCCAATTCAATTCCCTCGATACCGTTGCCTTCCAGACCGGTCAAACCGACAATCTGAGCCGCGGACTCGCCGTCCGGATAGCTGCGCAGAAATTCGCGTGTCGAGTGCAGCCCCGGAATTTTCATTGCGAGAAGACGGTCTGCGACATCAAGCGGGACCTGACGTTTGATATACACAAAAGTTCGCTTGGAATTGATTTTCTTCGTGAGTTCCGAGAGCGGGACCCCTAAGGTTTTGCTGAGCTCTTTCTTTTGCTCGGCCGTAATCTTCACATCCTGAGGGATGATCCACAATGCTTTTGCCGGAACGCTCGTCGCAAGTACCGAGCCGTTTCTATCCAAGATCAGACCGCGGCGGGCAGGCACCTCGATCGTTCTCTGAAAGCGCATCGCGCCCTGCTTCTGCAGGAACTCCGTGTTAAATCCGAGCTGGAGATATGCCAGTCGGGCGCCCAGTACTAAAAAAAGCGACAGCAGAACAAAGTGCAGGAACTTGCTTCGGCCGGGCGGAATTCGCAGGCGCAGGAGATCCTTGACGCTGTCATCATTGCCGCGTCTTTCTTCGGTGGGCAGAAAGATGTTGTCCCACAGATCCCTGAACCATTGAGTAATTTTCACCGGCCGCCTCCTTTATGCTCGGACGAGCCGTGTTCCAAAATCACGACCTGTTCGTTGGTGACCGGCGCCAATCCTTTTTCCTTGGCCTTGGTTTCTATCTGTCGGCTCTGCTCAAGTGTTGAGACTTCAAGGCGCAGACGGGCCTCTTCATCTCTGAGCGAATGATGAATCTGCTGTTCGCGCTCAAGCTCAATGAAAAGCCTGCGCGCGTTGTGACGGTTGTCCACAACCATAAAGCCGCAGACAAACAGAGTGAGCTCCAGAAGGACGATCACAAAGATCAAAAACTTAAACTCTTTCATCTTCAGACGCCTCCCTCGGGCCAAGGAGCTTCCGTTCTGACGGCAAAGCGAAGCACTGAACTTCGGGTGCGCGGATTCTCCTCGCATTCTTCCTTGGACGGAAGGACGCGTTTGGGGCGCTCAAAGAGCGGTGCGGGCATTTGCTCGGGAAGCAGCGGCAGCCTCGGATCAAGTTTGGATGCGGGGTTGTGCGCCGCCTCAAAGAAACGCTTTACGATTCTGTCTTCGAGCGAATGAAACGAAATGACCGCGAGCACACCTTCGGGATTCAGCAGAGAACCAGCCGCTTCCAAAGCTTCGCGAAGCTGTGTGAGTTCCTGATTCACCTGAATGCGTATCGCCTGGAAGATACGTGTCGCAGGGTGCTGTCCTAAATCCTTTTTATTTCTTGGCAAAGCCTGCGCAATGATGTCGGCAAGCTGCTTTGTGGTTTCAATCGGTTTTGCGTCTCGAGCGGCCGCAATCGCTCGGGCCGCTTTGGTTGCGAATTTCTCCTCGCCGTATTCCTTAAATACGCGGGTCATTTCTCCGACATCGGCTTTTGCGATCCATTCAGCCGCGGTCTGACCGCTCGATGTGTCCATACGCATGTCCAAAGGACCGTCAAAGCGGAACGAAAAGCCGCGCTCCGGATCATCGATCTGAGGGCTCGAGACTCCGATATCTAAAAACACGCCGTCCACACGTTCAACGCCAATCTTGGCAAGTTCCTCTTTCATCTGCGCAAAAGGCGCATGGATAATAGAAAACCGTTCATCAGCGATCTCTCTTGCCGCCTCAACCGCCTGCGGGTCCCTGTCAAATGCGATCAGCCGGCCTTTGCTGCTAAGCTTTTCGAGAATCAGGCGCGAGTGTCCGCCTCGACCGAAAGTCCCGTCGATATACACTCCATCCGGCTGCGTCACCAAAGCGTCCGGAGATTCCTTTGCCAGAACAGGCTGATGCTTAAACTCCTTTAACTGCACGATTTCGCTGACTCTTTAAAAATTAAAAGCGGCAGTAATCGCAGACATATCCTCGTTCAGAGCCTGCTTCTCGCACTGCTCCAGCTTTTCAGCATCCCAAAGCTCAAAATGAGAACCCAACCCGACAAGCACGATCTCTTTTGACAAACCGCAGACCGAACGAAGTTCGGAAGGCACCAGAAGGCGCCCGCTCGCATCCATATCCACGTCAACGGCACTGCCCATTACAATGCGCTGGAAGAAACGGGCCCCGTAAGGCAGCGCCAGAAGTTCTTTCTTTTTCTGCTCCCAAATCGGTCTGGGATACAGCAGCACGCAGCCGTCCGGATGGCGGGTAAATGTCATTTGCCCGGCACACAGCTCGGCCAGTGTCTTCCGAAAACGAGAAGGCACAGACAGACGCCCTTTTGCGTCAAGAGAGAGGTGTGGCGAGCCTTGGAACACGAAAAAATTCGTCTAAATTAACTGCAAATATGTAAGCATAATTTTAGCCACTTTTTCCCACTTTTCTCCACTTATTGGAGACCTACGCTCAAACTGGATTTTCCTCGCCTAATTAATGAGAAAGAATGAGACGAATTAAAGAGAGAAGAGAGCGCGAAGTCCGTCTATAAGCCGGATTCTGTTCAGCGTTGAAAAACGCCTTGGCGGTCATTCATCTAGTCCCAAAGTCACCCTTGGGATCGAGCCATCTACCCGCAGCCTCGCCGGACAGGGTCAGCAGCTGCCTATTTGATGTTGCTCCGTGTAGAGATTGCTCGTTTCACCCGAACTAAATCGGCTCGTCTCTGTAGCTCTAATCCTCGCCTTGCGGCGGAGAGGCGTTACCTCCTACACCGTCCTATGGAGTCCGGACTTTCCTCCGAGGTCTTTCTCCCCTGCGATCGCCCGACAGACTTCGCGCGCAAGACACTTTAGAGACCTTTTGTTTTTTTTGCAACCGGTTTGTCAATAAATAAACACTCAAAATGCTTTCCATCGGCTGAAAAAACGAGTTGATACGCTTTTTTTTATTAGAATTATCAAAGCTTGTGACCCCATAAATAACTGCATTACTAAATGCCTGAACTGAAAAATAAAATTTCTAACTATCTTTTCGGCGCTTTATTGGCGGGTGTAGTTTTTCCCGCAGGCGCTGCAGACCGTTCTGCCTGGGACGCGATTCTGGATACGCTCCCTGCGGGCGCCCTGTCAGCAGAGGACAGAACCGACAGCTACGTCTCGGACAGCTGGAGCGGATTTAAGAAGATCTTCTTTGAAGGCACCGATGGCCTCATTCTGCCTGCCTATACCATTCACCCGGGCTGGGCCTATAAGACACCAAAACGCCGCAACGAAAACGGCTATACCTGGGGCGGCGGCGTCACACGGAATTTCATTGATGATCGCGGCAACCGCAGAATTGTTTACGCGATGGCGTTTTCCGATTCGCACAGCAATATCGAGCCGTTCCTCGGTTACGGATGGCTCTCAAGATGGCGGCTCGGAAATTCGGACTTCTACGCTGAAGCCGGCTACACTCTCGGCATTACCGCCCGCGGTGACTATAAGTGGATCCCGTTCCCGGCCCCGCTGCCGCTCCTCGGTTTCGGTACCGACGCTTTTTCTATCTACGGCACGTATGTTCCGTTCAGCAACATCTTTTTTTTCTTTGCCAACTACGCGACCGACACCAAGGGAAACAAGAGTCTGGATTTCTCGAGCAACAATCTGTTCTCCAACCGTTTCCTGATTTATGCGGGCGGCGGCTATCAGAAAAACGACATGAAGGGAATGCCGCATAACGCGACAACCACTTCCGAAGGCGCCTACAGCGGCGGTATCAGATTCTTTGTAACGCCGCATTGGGCACTCGACTTCGGCATTACACAGTCGGCAGAGCAAAAGGTGCGCTCTCAGGGACGCCAAATCGGCAGCTTCAAGCTCAGAGGCTACCAGCTCACCGCTCAGTACCATATGCAGGCTTCCGATTCCGTCAAGCTCTATGCGGGCATCGGCGCCGGCTATTTCCGACTTCAGGGTTCTAAATTTGAAGCAGGAACCAGCTACCACAAAGGAGATTTCTCTCCCGTGGTGCAGGCGGGCGGCACTTACGCTATCACTAAGAACCTGCATATCACCGGCGGTGTGGACTTAGCGTTCCCGCGCTATGAAACACACACGGCGGATTCTTCCTACTCAATGAGGCCCTCGCCCGCGACATTCAAAATTGCGGTCGGTCTGGCCTTCTAAAGATTTTTTTTAAGGATATCTTTATCTTTTTCATTTAGGATAGCGTCCACACAAGGACGCTATTTTTTATTTAATCAATGCACTGGAGAAGCGTTATGGACCAGAACGAGGTTCTTTTTGACAGAGCCCAAGAATCAATTCCCGGCGGCGTGAACTCACCTGTTCGCGCATTCCGTTCGGTTGGCGGCGCGCCGCGTTTTATTGAAAAGGCGCTCGGACCGCATATGTTTGACATTGAAGGCAAACGTTATATCGACTACATCGGCTCTTGGGGCCCCATGATTCTCGGTCATAACAATCCTAAGGTAATTGAAGCCGTCAAACACGCCGTCGATAACGGTTTAAGTTTCGGCGCACCGACCAAGGCCGAAGTCCTGATCGCTGAAGAAATTAAAAAACTGATTCCTTCCATTGAGGAAGTTCGTTTGGTTTCTTCCGGCACGGAAGCCGGTATGAGCGCGATTCGTCTCGCCCGCGGCTACACCGGCAGAAATAAGATCGTGAAATTCGAAGGCTGCTACCACGGCCATAGCGACTCTTTACTGGTTAAGGGCGGATCCGGTCAGCTCACCTTCGGCACTCCGAGCTCAGCCGGCGTGCCTGAAGCCGTCACAAACGACACCATCGTCCTCGAATACAACAATCCGCAGATGATTCGAGAACTCTTTGACAAGCAGGGCGACGAAATCGCCTGCGTGATTGTCGAAGCCGTTGCCGGCAACATGAACATGGTTCCCGCCACGCAGGAATTCCTCAACGCGATGCGTGAAGAGACCGCTAAGCACGGCGCGGTTCTTATCGTTGACGAAGTCATGACCGGTTTCCGAGTCGCGCTGGGAGGCGCTCAGTCAGTTTACGGTATTGATCCGGACATCACTATGTTTGGCAAAGTCATCGGCGGCGGTATGCCCGTCGCGGCTTTCGGCGGCAAACGTGACATCATGAACTGTGTCGCTCCGCTCGGCGCCGTCTATCAGGCAGGAACTCTCTCCGGAAACCCGGTCGCGGTTGCCTGCGGTCTTGCAACTCTCAAGGAAATTCAGGCTCCTGACTTCTACAAGCGCCTTTCCGCTCAGGCAGCCAAGTTAGTCCGCGGTCTCGGCGAAGCCGCCAAAAAACACGGCGTGCAGTTCTCTGCTCAGAGCATGGGCGGCATGTTTGGTATTTATTTCCGCGGCTCCTGCCCCACTTCCTTTAAAGAAGTGATGGAATGCGACGGCGAACGCTTCAAAACGTTCTTCCACGCCATGCTTGATAACGGAGTTTATTTAGCCCCGAGCATCTACGAGGCTGGATTTGTCTCCATTACGCATGACGATTCCGTCATTGCCCGCACACTTGAGGCCGCTGACAAAGCCTTTGCTGAAGTCAAGCGCGTCCACGGTTAATCTCACACTCTCCGCGGGGCCCCGCCCCGCGGCTTCCTGTCTTTTGTATGTCATTTCTTCGCCTCCTTAGACTTCTGTTTTTATCCCTTTTCTTCATTGGTCTGAGCGTTCAGGCCCAGCCGTGGAAAAAACCGGAGCCCGTTCAGGCCGAACTGGTCAGTCGTTTTCACGACGCCGTTCCGGGCACAGAATTCGAAATCGGCCTTTTACTCAGGCATGACAGCAAATGGCACACTTATTGGAAGAGCACCGGCGACACCGGACTTCCTACCCGAATTCAATGGTCGCTCCCGCAGGGATGGAACGCCTCTGAGATTCTTTGGCCGACACCTGCCGTCTTTAAGATCGGCGATCTCGTCAATTACGGCTACGGCGATGAAGTGCTTCTGCCGGTCCGTATCTCTGTTCCCGCAAGCGCAAAAGTCGGTTCCGTTCAGGACATTAAAGCCGAAGTTTCGTGGCTGATGTGTGCAGACCAGTGTGTTCCCGGCAAAGCGAGTCTGACGCTTGCCGTTCAGGTCGCGGACAAAGACGGCGGTGCAACAAAGGCAAGCACGCTCTTTGAGGCGTCTCATACCGCAATGCCGAGCCCTCTCTCAGACGCCTCCGGCGTTTTCGACCCCAAGACGCATGCGGTGCGCGTAACTTTCAAATCCACAGAACCGTTTCATCATTTTTATGTCTTCGCCGAGGGCGACGACTCTGTTGTATACGGCGCTCCGCAGTCCGTATCCCGCTCTGCTGACAAAATCTCCGTGACGCTTCAAGGTACGGATGAGCTCAAAGCCGGTTCTCAATTCTCCGGCGTGTTCGCTGCCGACGGAGGTCCCCGAAAAGGCGGCTGGGCCGGATCTTTTTCCGTCCCTCTTGAAAGCGGTACGGTTGCCGCCCCTACTGTTTCAGACGACACCCTGCAGACCGGCCTTTCTTCTTGGCTCGCAGTCGCCATGGCTTTTATCGGCGGTCTGATCCTTAACGTCATGCCGTGCGTCTTTCCGGTACTCTCGCTCAAAATTCTCAGTCTGGTACAGGATCGTCAGCGCATCAATCTGCCGCTTCACGGCGTGGTTTTCACACTCGGTGTTCTGCTCACCATGCTGGTTCTTGCGGGCGTACTCATTGCGGTCAAGAGCGCCGGTATTTCTGTCGGCTGGGGCTTCCAGCTGCAGTCTCCGATCTTTGTCGCTTCGCTTGCCGTGATTTTTGCGGCCATTAGCGTCAATCTGCTCGGCTGGTTTGAATTTTCTGGCGTCCGCGTCAGCGGCGGAAGTTACTCCAACTCTTTATTGAACTGTTTCGCGACCGGCGTTCTGGCGGTTGTCGCAGCCTCTCCCTGTACCGCTCCTTTCATGGGCGCTGCGCTCGGTTACGCGCTTACCGCTTCGATCCGGGAATCTATTTTTGTATTCCTTGCGCTTGGGCTTGGCATGAGCCTGCCTTGGCTTGTGCTTTCTCTCTTCCCGGTGCTTACCGCCTGGATGCCGAAACCGGGCGCATGGATGAACGTCTTCAGAAAGCTGATGGCGATCCCGATGCTTCTGACGATGATCTGGCTTTTGTGGGTTCTCTCCCAGCAGGTCAGCTTCACTGCGCTTGTGCTGTACATCGCGGCCGTCATCTCTCTTTGCGTCTGTCTTTTCCTGTATGGAAAACTGCAGTTCTCACTTTTAACGGCCAAACTGCCGATCGTTCTGAGCGCTGCCTGCGCCGTACTTCTCTTTGCAGCCGCATCCTCTTCGCTCTTTAGGCAGCCCGATGCCGCGGTTCAGGCCGCAGACGCCTGGTCGCCTCAGGCAGTCGAAAACGCTCTGGAAGCAGGCAAACCTGTTTTCGTGGACTTTACTGCCTCCTGGTGCGTCACGTGCCAGGCAAACAAGATTGCTGTACTCGATCGTGAGGACATTCGCGAAGCCTTTAAACAGCACGGCGTCGTCTTTCTCGTTGCCGATTGGACCAATCAAAACCCGGATATCACACAGGCGCTCGAAAGTTTCGGCCGAAGCGGAGTCCCTCTTTATATCCTCTACTCACCTGACGGAAAAACGACGGTTTTGCCGGAATTGCTTACAAAAAACATTGTGATTGGGGCTTTAGATAAACTTCCATCTAATTGATTTTTATAAATTTGCAATATCACTTTGGGTAAATTCGACGTCCGGTCTATTGCGTTAGGGTTTCTACGGAGTACAGTCCGTACCATCTGATATGGAGGATTGTATGTCTTTTAGAAAACTTACAGCCGCTTGCCTTTGCGCCGCGGCTCTTACTATGACCTTCTCCGTAAACGCTCAAGAAGCGCCTATTACGCTTTATCCTGCTACGTCTACGATTGCAAAGCTCGCATCTATGGGACAGATGAAGTTTGGTGAATTTCCGGTCGATCAGGCTGAAATTAACAGCGCCTCAAATTTCCTAATGAATCGAGCACAGCAGTACGGCATTCCGATGTCAAGAGATCAGTCTCTGATCGCCTTAGGCTATATTTCCGGCCAGCTTGGCGTGCTGATGCAGCTGCCGA
Source organism: Parasutterella sp. St.1A3 (assembly GCF_059728705.1). Classification (NCBI taxonomy): domain Bacteria; kingdom Pseudomonadati; phylum Pseudomonadota; class Betaproteobacteria; order Burkholderiales; family Sutterellaceae; genus Parasutterella; species Parasutterella sp. St.1A3. Next base: position 2,222,974 of record NZ_BAAGFK010000001.1, read on the forward strand.
GTGAGGCCGCTCACCATGTTCCTAATGCCGCTGCGCCCGCCGCTCCGGTTCAGGCAGCACCGATAACACCGTCTATGCCGCAGGCGCAGACTCCTGCTCCGGAACAAGCTGCACCTCAGGTTCAGCCCATGCCTCAGGTTCAGCCTGCTCCACTGACACAGCCTATGCCCCAGGCTCCTGCCGCGGCTCAGTCAGCTCCGATGCCGCCTGACGCAATTCCTATGATTCAGGTCCCGATGATGGGCGGCATGATGATGGTGCCGCAGACAGTTGCTCCGCAGGCTCCGATTCAGCAAAACACAGCGCCTGCGCAGAATGCTCCGGCTCAGCAGCAGTAATCACGCCTAAACGTTCAAACTAGGTCCGGCCTCCGCTTTTTGCGGAGGCTTTCTTTTATGATGTGATTCTCTTGTGAGGAATTAAATATGCAGGAACTTGATGAAGCCGGCTTTGCAAATCGCATCTCTTCCGGTTTGGATTTCAATGAAATGCTGACAAGAATGCTGCAGCAGAACGGATACACTTCAGACAACAGCAAAAAAGGCCTTAGAAGCGCGCTGAAAGATTACGACGCTGTTTTTCACAAGGAACCTCCGAAGTGGCTCTCCCTCATCTGGCCTTCAACTGCAATGAGCCTTGTTCACCTCTCGCTTGCAAAAAAGACTTCCCTGCCTGATACCGTCGATCTTCCCCAATGCGCATTAAAAAACGGTCTTTAGACTTGCGCCTAAAGACCGAAACTCGTTAGGAGGAGTTAATTTTTAAGGGGATTCCTTATTTTTTCCAGCCGTAGAACTCTGTCAGAACGTCCCAAGCAACCTGCTGCAGGTGCTTTGCGTCTTCAGGCTTGAGCGGCTTTTCGCATTCGCCGGGATACTTCATGCCCACCGGGCTCTTCTTGAACAGAAGACCGTAGAGCATTGCGCCGTACAGGTAAGAACCGGCAGCTGTCGGATGGCTCTTATCCTTCTGATGCATCAGAAGATCGGGGCGGCGCTTCAGACTTTCAGCAAAAGCAAGTCCGACAGGCAGAGCGATTGCGCCGTTGGCGTTCGCTTCGGAAATGATGGAATCGGCAAGACGCTTTGTGTCTTCCGGCTTGTCCTGACGGGCCCATGTCACGACAACGATCGGTTCTGCGCCTTTCGCTTTAATGGTCTCAACATGTTCCTTCAGATACTTCTTGAAAGTGGGGATGCTCTTAGCAGCGATCGGTTCGGACGACATGCCCTGCAGGACAACGACGTCAAACATCGGGTTGATCAGCTCTTTCTTATCATCAAATTTTGCGTACGGATCCATCTCGTGCGGACCCATGTACTGCGGAACGTCATGATAGGAAAGTCTGCCGGAACTGATCGTAATGATTCTGGCTTTCCAATCGCGTTTATCTTCTCTGGTCAGACCGCGCAGATAGCCGTGAACGCCGCAGTTGTAGAAGCTGTAGGAGTTTCCGACGATTAAGCCGGTTTTAGGATTGTGATTTTTAATGTCGGTGACTGTCGGCTTAACATCCGTTTCCAGCGCGTTAACGCTCATTGAGGCAGCTGCCAGGAAAAGCGCAGAGATTAAAAGTTTCTTCATAGTTCGATCCTTATTTAATTTAGGCCCCTTACGGGGCCTTGGAGTAACGGAGTTAGCTCAGGAAGACGAAGTCGGCGATCATGACGGTGATCATGCCGGCGATCATCGGGATCCATGTGCGGCGTACGATAGCCATCGGGGAGACACCGGCAGCACCGGCAACCGCGATGATAACGCCTGCAACCGGAGACATGGCGCGAAGCATGCCGGAAGCGAACTGCATCGGAGTAACGAAGGCAGAGACTGTTCCGCCTAAGCCGCCGGCAACTTCAGGTCCGAGAGCAGCGAAGCTCGAGAACGCGCCGACACCGGAACCTGTGAGGAATGTCACGATACCGACAACAGCAGTCAGAACAGCTGTCATACCATTGGCGCCGAGACCAAGGTTCTGAGCGTGAGCAATCAGAGCACCGATCAGACCTGTCACTTTCAGACCTGTAGCGAAGAATTCGGCACAGATGATCAGCGCGACGATGGATGCAAACATACCGCCCATGGCTTTGAAGATGAAGGCACCGTCAGCAAGGACTGCCTTAACATCGCGACGACGGATAAGTTCTACAAGGATTGCGAAAACCCAAACCAGAAGGAGAGCGGAGATCGTGTTCAGTTTGACAGCGGAATAAACCAGCTTGCTGAAGATAATCATCAGGAAGATGGGCAGAGCCGGAAGAATCGCATACCAAGCGGGAACATGGCGATCGTCGTCTTTCTTAGTCAGGATGGCTTCAGTATAGACGTCGTCGTTCTTCTTGTCGTAGTACTTCTGAACAAAATAGTGGCAGATAGCAACAACAATCAGAGTCGGAATCGCAACGGGAAGCTGGCATTGAACGAAGTAAATGATCGGATCAAGATCAGCAACTTTAGCTGCAAGGTTTGCAGTACCCGCGGCCGGCCCTAAGGTCATACCGGCGGATGTGCCGATGACAGCAGATGCGGCAGCCGGCGAGCAGCCGACACCAGTAAGAATCGGGAAGAGCGCAACCAGGAGAAGCATCGCCAGGCCGGCAGCACTTGGAATCACGGTAACCAGACACTGGCCGATGAAGTAACCCATAACCAGAACGAGGTACGGAGAGGACAGCGCGTTAAGCGGTTTGACGCAGACCTTAACCAGAGCACGGGCAGCGCCGATGCGGTCCATGTAGGCAGCGTAGCCGCCGGCAACCATAATCAGGAAGCCGATGCCGGAAACCTGTTTGGTCGCGATCGAGCGAAGCAGGTCAAAAATGTCGAAAAGGACGAAGCCCGACGGTTTGACACCTTTGGGAAGGAAACCGGTAACGCCGCAGACAACAGCGAAACCAATCATCGCGAGACCTGCAAAAAGCAGAACCATTGAGGTCGACATTCGTTTAATAATAGCCCAGCCTGCTAGCAGTGTCACTACTAGGGCGAACCAAGGGAGTAAGGCAGTCATGTTTATTCTCCTAGTTTGTTAAATTCTTGATCCAGATTTGAGAGGCTTGTTGCAATAGCTTGGGATTTTTGCTCCGCCCAGTCGCTGCTGAGCTTGTTTTCGGCTGCTTGTTCGGCAAGCATGCGCTGGAGCTCTTCAGGCTGCGGACCGCCTAAAGTCTTTCTGTTGTGAACGATAGAGACAGGATTTAACGCATCCTTGAACTCCTGTTCACTCATCGGAAGTTCGGGATTGCCTTCCGGATATTCGGTTTCAATAACTTCGCGGTAGATTTCACGCATCTTTTCATGCGGGAACTGAAGCGGAAGAATGTTGTGGGCTCTCGCGTAGCCCACCATCTTGCTCGCGACGTGGTGACCGATGCGGAAGGGCACGCCGTACTCTTTCATCAGACGGTCGGCAACTTCCTGACTGGCGGTCCAGTCACTGTTCAGCTCTTCCAGAGCGCGGTCTTTGTTGATGACCAGAGCGTTAAGGACACGGTTGAACATCGTGAGCGTCTTAACCGCATGCTGAGCAAGTGCACCGTTGTGACCCTGTGTCTTCGGGTCAATCATGCCGCTCTGCAGGTTATGAGCGCGGAAAATTTCAGCCTGAGCTTCACCGATAACGCTTGAAGCTTCGGTTCTGCAGTTGTTGACCAGACCCGGATTGCGTTTCTGCGGCATCGCGGAAGAAACGTAAGTGTTGTCTCCGCCTTCCTGAAGCAGCATCCAGGGACGAGCCTGAGCATACTGAACCATCAGGTCTTCAAGGAAGACATTGATGTGCAGGCAGATGCCCGCAAGGATAGAAGCGAATTCGCAGGGCAGATCGCTCTGACCAACCTGTGTCGCGTCATAAGCGTTTTCCGCGACAGCGGCAAAGCCAAGACGTTCAGCCATCGCTTTACGGTCAAGCGGCCAGCAGGTGCCGTTGAGCACCGTGCTTCCCATCGGGCAGCGGTCAAGGCGTGCGTAGAACTGTCTCATCTTTTCTGCGTCACGATTGAATCCGGCGAGGAACGCAAGGAAATAATGCGCAAGGCTGTTGGGCTGAGCGGCAACACCGTTGGTGTAGTTTGGAACCACTGTTTCGCGGTTCTTGTCAGCAAGCGCTGTCAGTGTTTCTTTGACAGTGTCGAGCGCGTTATAGACTTCAAGAACGTGATCTCTCAGAAGAGCCGATCTGTAAGTCGCGTGCATATCCTGACTTGAACGGCCGGCATGCATCAAAGTGATCTCAGGACCGGCTTTCTTCAGCATCAGCGGCTCAAAGGTGATATATGTCTTTGCGCGTTTTGTCGGATCGGCCTCCCCGTCTGCAAGTACTTCGCACAAAGCCTTGGCGGCTTCCAGCGCGATCGGCATGGGAAGAAGACCCTGGCGTGAATTAATAACAAGCGTGGCTTTGTTAATTTCTCCAAGCCAGAAAAATTCGTCTCTAAGGGACATTCTGTTTTCTCCGGGTTTGATTTGATTTTCTTATTTACATTCTGAAATTTTTTCTTTGACAAGCCTATGCAAAAAGAGAAATTGAATTTTGCGTAATTCGCAAAGTAATTGCGTATTTATCATGATTGCTCGCAACTGCATGTTTTGTCATTCTTTTACCTAACTAGAGGAAAGTAAATGTCAAAACTGGATGATCTCAGCGCATGGCGTATGTTTTGCAGTCTTTGCAAAACCAGAAACTTCTCTGATACCGCTGCAGAGTTTGATGTCGAAGTTTCTACCGTTTCACGGGCGGTCTCATCGCTTGAAACGGCTCTGGGGCAGGATCTGATTAAACGCAATATGCGGCCGCTTCAGCTCACTGAAGTCGGCAGCGCCGCTTATGAGAGCGCGATTCACGTCATTCGGCTTCATCAGGAGATGATTGCCGAGCTGACGCAGCGCTCCGCGCAAATCGACGGCAAAATCCGCCTTTCTCTTGCGCCGGGCTTTGTGACACGCTACATGATGCCGATGCTGATGGAATTCAATTCCATGTATCCGGAAATCTCGTTTGATATTGTCGGCGGCGGAAACCTTGCTGACGTGCTTCAGTACAAAGCAGACATCGCTGTCGTGAGCTTTAAACCGACCGATTCCCGACTTATTTCATTCTCACGCGGCAGAAACGTCTATGTTCCGGTCGCTTCGCCCCAATACATAGAAAAATACGGTATGCCTCAGCACCCGAGCGAGCTGAGTCAGCATACCGTGCTGCTTTATGACGGGACTGTCCGTCATGCGACTAAAACGCTCTCGAACGGAGAAGAAGAAACAGAAATAAAATGGCAGAAAGTCGTGCGCGTCGGGAATATTCTCGCGATTAAGCGTTCCGTTCTGGACGGCCTCGGAATTGCGGTTGACCTCCCTCTTCTGCACTGTGCCCAAGAAATTGCCTCTGGACAGCTGATACCGATTCTCCCCGGCTGGTACCACCCTCCGGTCGAGTGCTTTATCGTAACAACGAAATCCAACTGGCGCATGAGACGGCACCGCATCTTCCTGCAGTGGTTCCAGCCGAGACTGCAGGCGTTCTTCCGTGAGCAGGAAGAGCTGGTCGCTCCGTTCTGGCGCCTGCCCACAAAGACGTTGGTTAAGGAACTTTAGCCGCGCGCCTTATTAATTTCGTCGCGGGTCCTCAGTGCGGCAAATCTTGCTTTCTGCGCAAAGTCGTCGCCCTGAGACGCATAAAGAATTGCCCGGCTTGAATTGATTATCATGCCGGTTTTCTCGGCATTCATACCGCTTTTGACGCTCGCGTTCACATCTCCACCCTGAGCGCCAATACCCGGTACCAGAAAATTCAACTCCGGCGTGATCGCGCGCACGCTTTTCAGCTCATTCGGATAGGTCGCGCCGATCACCAAACCAAGCTGACCGGTTGTGTTCCATTCGGCAACTTTTTCCGCAACGACGTGATAGAGTGGCTTTCCGCCGCAGTCGAGCATCTGAAGATCGTCTCCGCCTTTATTGCTGGTCCTGCAAAGTATGAATGCGCCTTTGTCTTCATACTCCAGATACGGCTCGACCGAGTCTCGTCCCATGTACGGAGAAAGTGTCACGCAGTCGGCTCCGAACCGCTCAAACGCTTCCTTAGCGTAATGCTTGGCAGTGGATCCGATATCTCCGCGTTTCGCGTCCAAAATCACAGGGATACCCGAGAATTCGGAGTGAATGCGTCTGATGAGTTCAGTGAGCTGATCCTCCGCGCCGACTGAGGCGAAATACGCGATCTGCGGCTTAAATGCGCAGACTGTGTCGGCGGTTGCCTGCACAATCTCCCAGCAGAAATCAAGGTACGGATGACGGCAAGAGGCGAATTTATCGGGAAAACGTTTGAGATCCGGATCCAGTCCGACGCATAAAAGAGTGTTGTTCTTATCCCAGCGCTGCTGGAGCATTTCTGTGAATTTCATCCGTCTTCTTCCTCAATAGTGAATATGTGGAGATGCATTGTAGCGGCCGCATTCCGAAATTAACCGTTTGCTAGGTAAGTGTCGTGCCGCTTCCTTCACTGCTCGCAGGTCTTTTCAGATACAGATAAAGAACGAGCGGCAGCAGAATAAAGCCCGAAAGTCCGATAATAAATTTATAAGAGAACCAAGCCGCCATCGCCCCGCCGATGATCGGCCCGAAAACCGCGCCGAGCTGCTGGGCAAGATAAGACAGTCCGAATACCCTTCCCTTGTCATTGGCAGAGGTGGAAACGGTAAGAACCGCGTTAATCGCGGGGAAAATTCCCGCAAAGGCCAAACCGCCGATAAAGCGCCAGCCGGTAAACCATTCAAGAGAGTTCGGAAAGATCTGTATGACGCCCAATATGCCCGCGCCCAGCAAAGATAAATACAGAACGGGACGATAGCCGATATTCTGTCCCATGATGCCCCAAACCGGCGAAGCCAGAACTCCGGAGACACCCGTAATCGAAAAGACAATGCCGGAAACCAGAACAATGCGGTCCATTGAACCCTGAAGTTCTGCGACGTACAGCGGCATAACCGGCTGCTGCAGAAGGATGGTGAGCTGAACTACACCCGCGCAGATCAGCATGCGCTTCACTGCAGGAATTTTCAGAAGCGAAAAGTCCCAAATACGAACCGGTTTGGCATCGGGATCCGGAACTCTCGGTTTTTCTTTAATGAAGAAGACAAGCGCCAGGGTGATTAGAAAGAGTGCACCTGCCGCGATAAAAAATGCGCTTCGCATGCCGAACTGGTCCGCAAGCAGGCCGCCGAACAGAGGTCCGAGCACGCCGCCCGCAGTCATGCCGCCCTGCATGACGCCCATGCAGAAGCCGAGCTTTAGTTTGGGAGATTCGGCACTGATGATCGCAAGAAGCGCCGGCCACAAACCCGCGGAAAGCCCCTGAACAATTCGTACCCCGAAAAGTTCCCACGGATTGGAAACCAAGCCGCCGAGCAAATAGGTAATCGCTAAACAGAAACCTGCTCGAATCGCCATCAGTTTGCGGCTCTTTTTATCGGCGAGCGCGCCCCAAATCGGCGCCATGATACCGCTCACGAGGAAGGTCACCGCGAAGATCGCGCCCGACCACATGTCCACATCCGCCTGCTTGACGCCAAGATCCTGAATTAAATACATCGGGAGGAACGGGATAAGCATTGTGTAGCTCATCGACATCAGAATCGCACACGTCGTGAGCAGGGCTAGGACGAATTTCCACTTCATGGTTCGAGCTCTGTTGTTTTGGATGTTTTCCCTAATATTCTAAGCTTAAAAAACTAAAAGGCCCTCAGCTTTCACTGAGGGCCTTTCGTTCTAATCAATCAGCGGATGATTACATCATGCCGGGCATTCCGCCCATGCCGCCCATTCCCATCGGAGGAACAGCAGGTTTGTCTTCCGGCAGATCTGCGATCATGCATTCGGTTGTCAGGATCAGGCTGGCAACAGAAGCCGCATTCTGCAGAGCCGTACGTGTGACCTTAGTCGGGTCAAGAACACCCATTTCAATCATGTCGCCGTATTCACCGGTCTGAGCGTTGAAACCGAAGTTGCCCTTGCCGTTGGCGACGCGGTCAACTACGACGCTCGGTTCGTCACCGGCGTTGCGGACGATCTGACGCATCGGTTCTTCCATAGCGCGCAGAACGATCTTGATACCGGCGTCCTGTTCGGCGTTTTCGCCCTTCAGTTCCTTAATGGCCTGTTTTGCACGAATCAGCGCGACACCGCCGCCGGCGACGACGCCTTCTTCAACAGCAGCACGTGTAGCGTGCAGAGCATCTTCAACACGAGCCTTCTTTTCCTTCATTTCAACTTCAGTTGCAGCACCAACCTTGATCAGCGCAACACCGCCTGCCAGTTTGGCAACACGTTCCTGAAGTTTTTCACGGTCGTAATCGCTGGATGTTTCTTCCATCTGCTTACGAATCTGTTTTACGCGGGCTTCGATCTGATCTTCCTTGCCGGCGCCGTCAATAATCGTGGTGCTTTCCTTATTGACCTCAACCTTCTTAGCGGAGCCGAGTTCGTTCAGTGTGGCCTTTTCAAGAGTCAGGCCGACATCGGAGCTGATGACTGTACCGCCGGTGAGGATGGCGATATCTTCAAGCATTGCCTTGCGACGGTCGCCAAAGCCGGGAGCCTTGACGGCAACAGTCTTGAGGATGCCGCGGATGCTGTTGACAACCAGAGTAGCAAGCGCTTCGCCTTCGATATCTTCAGCGATAATCAGAAGCGGACGGCCGGACTTGGCAACCTGCTCGAGAATCGGGAGAAGATCGCGGATGTTGCTGACTTTCTTCTCAACAAGAAGGATGTAGGGGTTTTCAAGAAGGGCTACCTGTTTGTCGGGGTTGTTGATGAAGTACGGAGACAGATAGCCGCGGTCAAACTGCATACCTTCAACCACTTCAAGTTCATTCTGCAGGCTCTTGCCGTCTTCAACGGTGATCACGCCTTCTTTGCCGACCTTTTCCATCGCCTGAGCAATGATGTCGCCGATTTCATGATCGGAGTTAGCGGAAATAGCGCCGACCTGAGCAACTTCCTTGCTGGTTGTTGTCGGCTTGCTGAGTGTGTGCAGTTCAGCGATTGCAGCACCGACAGCCTTATCGATACCGCGTTTCAGATCCATCGGGCTCATGCCGGCGGCAACAAACTTCATGCCTTCGTCAACGATCGCCTGAGCAAGAACGGTCGCAGTAGTTGTACCGTCACCGGCGTTGTCGCTGGTCTTGGAAGCAACTTCCTTAACCATCTGAGCGCCCATGTTTTCGAACTTGTCCTTCAGCTCAACTTCCTTAGCGACGGAAACACCGTCCTTAGTGATTGTCGGGCCGCCGAATGCGCGTTCAAGCACAACATTACGACCTTTCGGGCCGAGAGTTACTTTTACCGCGTCAGCGAGAACATTAACGCCGCGAACCATGCGTACGCGGGCGTCATCACCAAATAAAACCTGCTTAGAAGCCATTTATTAAATCTCCTATTTCTAAATTCTTTCGTAGTTCGGCAGTTCTGTTATTCAAGAACGCCCATGATGTCTTCTTCACGCATCACGAGATATTCATCTCCGTCAACCTTGACCGTCTGACCGGAGTACTTGCCGAAGAGAACACGGTCGCCTACCTTAACGTCCATCGGAATAAGCTTGCCGGCGTCGTCGCGCTTACCGGGACCGACAGCCAAAACCTGACCCTGATCAGGTTTTTCACCTGCGGCTTCGGGAAGATAAATGCCGCTGGCTGTACGCGTTTCGGCATCTACGCGCTTTACGATAACGCGGTCATGCAAAGGACGAATGTTCATCTTTAAACTCCTATTCTTGGTAAACAAACAAGTTGTGTTTCAATATTCCTTATGTTGGGATTCGAATCGATTTTTCAACCCCTCAGATAAATAGGTGTTTATACTAACAACTTCATCCGAAGGTTTAAAGAAGAGCTATTTCTTTTTTATTAACATTGTGTAATCGTTAACCCTTAACCTGTCTATTTCTTAGGCAGGTCTGTTCTGTTTTTATGAAGTCTTACCTCTCATTGCTGCGGAAAGCCGCACTGATTTCCATTCTTTCGGCCTTGTCCGTTTCATACGCAGCCGAAAAAGCTGCTCCGATTCCGGCGCCGATTAAAAAGGCGATGACCAAATACAAAGTGCCGACAGCCGACTTCTCTATGGCGGTGATTCCGCTCTCGGCAAAAGAAAAACCGGTATTCATCAATGCGTCCGTTCCCAGAATGCCCGCTTCCGTAGAAAAAATTGTGACCTCGGCTGCGGCGCTTGAACTGCTCGGACCGGCCAAAGTCTGGCACACCCGAATGGTGTCGCAGACCGAACCCAACAGCGCCGGCGTGCTTAAAGGCGACATCTACCTCATCGGCTCGGGCAACCCCGAACTGTCTCTTTCTGACTTCAGAGACATGATCGAAGGACTTCGAAGCAGGGGCATTCAGAGTATCGAAGGAAACATCATTGTCGATCGTTCCCGATTCGATATTCCGCCGCACGATCCGTTTGCCTTTGACGGCGAAGGCAACCGTCCTTACAACACAGGAGCCGACGCGCTGCTTGTCAACTCCCGCGCGTTATTTATGCAGATACGCCCCGATCGGAAAGAAGGCGTCGCTTATCTGTACTCCGTTCCGCACCTCAACGGCTTAGCACTTCCGAAAACCATCCCTCTGAGCAAGGAAGCGTGCAGCGCTTGGCGCAAACAGATAAAACCGGATTTTTCCAACCCGTTAGCACCGAAATTCCTCGGCTCCTTCCCCGCCTCCTGCGGAAACAAAGATTTCTTCTACACCTCTCTTGGTGCGGATGAATACCTCACGCTGCTCTTTTCTGAATTTTGGAAGAAAGCGGGCGGAAGCTGGAAGGGCAAACTTGTCAGCGGAAAAGCCTCGAGCTCTTTAAAAGACATGAACATACTGAGCAGTACAAGTTCGGAGCCTCTGGCAAAAATCATCTACGACATGAATAAACACAGTCTGAATCCGGCCGCTCGGCAGCTTTTCCTGGAATTAGGCAAGACGGAAGCCGGAGAGCCGAAGACTTTGGCGCAAAGCCGGAAAACAATCAAAGCCTGGGCCCTTGAAAACAAACTTCCGGCCGACGAACTGTCTTTGGACAACGGCAGCGGACTTTCCAGAAAATCGCGAATTTCAGCCGGAGCGCTCGCATCAGTGCTGGCGCATATGTGGAACACACCGAGGATGCCGGAATACATGTCGAGCATGCCGATCTCCGGTGTAGACGGCACCATGCGCAAGCGTCATGCCGCGGACGGTTACGCGCACATTAAAACCGGTTACATCTCTGGCGCCCGTTCTGTCGCGGGCTACGTGCAGGCCAAAGACGGTAAACGCTATGCCGTCGCGGCTATTGTCAACGGACCGTCCGCCCTCGGATCAGTACCCGTATTGGACGCTGTAATCAGCTGGGTTCACAGCAGGTGATAGACTTTTTTCATTGCCGAAAAAGATTTTTTGGAGGTTTATTTATGGACACCAATTTAAACGAAGTTGTACGTGAAAACGTTGATAACGCCCTTGAGCAGGCTGATGAACTTCTGCAGCGCGCTGCCGAAACAACCGGCGACGAAGCTAAGGAACTTCAGGAAAAAGCCAAGAAATGCCTGCTGCGTGCTCGCGGCGGCATGAAGACGTTTTTTGAAAAGTCCGGCGCGGAAAGCAAGCAGATTGCCGGTGAAGTCAATGACTGCGTCCATGACAATCCGTGGCGCGCTGTCGGTATCGCTGCTGTCGGCGGTCTGCTACTCGGCCTTCTGATCGCCCGCAAATAATTTTGGCTTTTACACGCAGAGGCCATTATGGCTAACGGAACAAATCAGGAAAGATCCTCACCCGGGCTCTATACGCTGCTCGGCCAGATCGCCGACGGACTGTCGACTCGTCTGCAGATTGCCTCTATCGAACTTTCGGTCGCCAGAGACAATGCGGGCAAAGCCGCTTTCTACGGCATACTTGCGGGGTTTTTCGGACTGTTTTCCTTAGTTTTCATTTCAATTGCCCTGCTGGTCGTTTTCTGGGATGAGCACCGTGTATTTGTTGCCTGCGCGCTTGCGGTCTTTTACACGGTCATATTCCTCTATTTACTGGGCCGAGCTCGCAATTTTGCTTCCACACTGCCCTATTCATTCGCAGAATCGAAACAAATTATGCAGGCGGATGTGAACTCTTTCCGGGGTGCGCTGAAGCGCTCGCAAGGCACGCCCGAAGAGGCTCCTGCAGCGGGGGCCACGGTTCAGACAAAGGAGGCCGATAATGCAGGCAAATGACGAAGTCGCGCGCAGACTTGCCCAACTGACCGTACGCGCCGGCGAGCAGCGCGCTCAGATTCATAACGAAATTGAGATGATGCGTAGCCGTCCTGCTACAGCCGCACAGTCTGTAGGAAAGGACGCGCTGAAAGCGGCAAAGGCTTTGGGACTTACAGATCCTAAAGTCGCGATCCCGCTTGCCCGTACCGTCTTTATTCCTGCGGCGCTTGCTATCGCAAGGCTTGTTCTGAAAAACGGCAGTCCCCGCAGATATCTCGGAGCTGCGCTTATCGCGGCAAGTTCGTTCGGAATCTTCAAAGGAATGGAGTATGACGCCGAACAGCACGCGAAGAAATCAGATCAGCTTACAACTCCGAATAAAGACTGAACGCAGTCCGTTACGGATCTAATCAATCAAATTGGCGCGCCGGATTTTGTCCGGCGCTTCTTTTGTCTGAGGCTTCACTTTTGCCATAATGACACTCTGTCGAATTTCTATTCAAATCCTCACCTAACTGCACGGACATGGATAACTTTCACCAGCTTCTCCAAGGCTTTCATAATTTCAAACAGAAGTATTTTCTCAAAGAGCGCGAGTATTTCGAGTCTCTGGAGAAATCCCAGAATCCCAAAACACTGGTTGTTGCCTGCTGTGATTCGCGTGTTGATCCGGCAATTCTTCTGCACTGCAAGCCCGGTGAACTTTTTGTCATTCGCAATGTCGCGGCTCTGATTCCGTCCTCGGATCAGGCGGACTCCCCCAGTGCTGTCATGGCCGCCATCGAGTACGGCGTCAAGCATCTCAGCGTCGAGCATATCGTCGTTCTGGGCCACTCCAGATGCGGCGGGATCCACGGACTGATGCATCCGGAGACTATCTGCAATGAAAAATACATTTGGCAGTGGGTCAGCATCGCTGCGCCGGCTCTGGATCGGCTGGACGATCTCACAGATGATGAACCGCCGGAAGTCAGAGCCCGCCATTGTGAGGAAGGCGCTGTTCTTCTGTCCTTGGATAATCTGCTTTCGTATCCCTGGATCTCCTCTAAAGTCGAAGAAGGATCGCTGAAGCTTCATGCGCTTTACTACGATCTCGGCGAGGGAGAACTGTACCGATTCAGCCCGGAAAAAGAGGACTTCCTGCCGCTTGCTCTCAAAACACCAAAGAAATCTACTAAGTAGGATTTTTACTGAGAAATCCTCTTATTATCAATAGTCATCTCTGCGACTCGATTAGAATCGGACGATATGAGCTGAAGCTTTTTCGCACTTTTTTCTTTTCGGGGCCTCGACCTATGTCCAAACTTGATGATATGAATCTTTGGCGTGTCTTTCTGAGTTTATGCGGGACGCGTAATTTCTCTTACACGGCCGCAGAACTTGATGTCGAGGTCTCCACTGTTTCCCGCAATCTTTCCCAGTTGGAAAAGACCGTCGGGCAAAGCTTATTCCAAAGAACAAGGCCGCTTAAGCTCACGAGGGAAGGCGAGAAAATTCTCAGCATCATTGAACCGGTCATTCACCAGCACACTGACGCCATTGACCGAATTCTGAAAAATAACAGTCTGCTTGAAGGCGGTATTCGTCTTTCGGTTTCTCACGGCGTAGCCACTCGGCATTTGAGACCCTTTCTGGAGGATTTCAACAAGCTTTATCCCAATGTCAGCTTCACCATTGCCGGTTCCGGCAGCATCAACGATGTGACCTCGTACAAAGCGGACATCGCCTGCGTCAGCGGGATGCACGAAGGAAAGGATCTGATGCTCCTGCCTCGCGGCCGAAATATCTATGTTCCTGTCGCGACTCCTTCTTATATTAAAAAATTCGGCATGCCGACCGACCCGTCGGACTTAACGAATTTCAAGGCACTTCAGTTTGACGGCGCAACCCGCTCCCGTTTTAAAACCATGAGGAGCGCAGACCGCACGGTCGAAATTGATCAAAAACACGTTATGGTCATCGGAAGCATTCTTGGGATTAAAGATTTTGTTCTTGAGGATTATGGCTTCTGCTTGGATATGCCGCTGTTTCTCTGTATCGATGAGCTCCTTGAGAAAAAGCTGGTTCCGGTTCTTCCCGGATGGGCCTGTGAACCGGCGCCGACATATGTCGCCTGCACGCAGTCCGCTTGGCGCAATAAGCTCAACCGCGTTTTCATTAAGTACCTGCAGGAGAGTTTTCTCGCCTTCTTTGAGGCAATTGAAACAAAGGCAGCTCCCGTATGGAAACTGCCTTTTGACGATAGCCCTTCCAACCTGCGTAAGGACCTCTCAGAATAATCTCGTTAAGCGCGTGAAGTTATAAATAAGTCACCGGCACCGCTCCATAATTCGGCATGTGCGTGGGGACAGCAATTTCTTCTTAAAGCAAAAGCGCGCTCCGGCTCTGACACCGTCGATTTTGCAGCGCAACCTGTCGTCTACTACTTCGGCTGTATTGCGTACACATTCAATACAGCCTTAGCCTCGCTCACGGCAAGTACGAAAAAAGCCGAGAAATTCCCGGCCTTTTCGCGAAATATCTGAGCGGCTGACGCTTCTTGGCAATCTGCGCTTTAAGAAAACAAATTAACTCTCTTCCTCTTCTTCCTTAGCCTCAGGAAGCTTTGTAATGAGAATTCGATCAAGTCTTCGGCCGTCCATCTGACGGACCGTAAACTCCCATCCGCCCCAGCTGACTCGATCTCCCGGACGCGGAAGTTTTTCCAGAAGGAAAATCACCATGCCGGCAGCCGTCGTATAGCGATCCTCCATTTCCTCGGGAACTTCATGCAGCGCAAGCAAATCCTTGAGCTCCGGAATCGGCAGCAGTCCGTCAACTTCATAGCAGGTGTCTGACTTTTTAATGATCTGCGCATCTTCCGGCGTTTCAGGCTTAAATTCTCCGGCAATCGCTTCCAGAACATCATGCGGCGTCACCAAACCTAAAATCGCGCCGTATTCATCAACGACCAGCGCCAAAGCAGCGTCGCTCGCTCTAAAGTTCTCCAAAAGCTCCATGCCGGTAAGTGACTCCGGCACGTACAACGGCGGATCATACTCAACCTTAAAATTCGGTTTGCCGACAGAGACGATCTGTTTCAGAAGCTGTCGAGTGGTAACCACACCCACAACATCATCGAGACCGCCCTTGCAGACCGGAAGCCTTGAGTGGTTCGATTCCAGAACCTTCTTCATATTGACTTCTCTGGAATCGTCCAGGTCAATGTACTCAACCTCACCGCGAGGGATCATCAGAGAAGAAATGCTGCGGTCGTCCAGGCGGAAAATATTCTTCACCATGACGTGCTCCTGAGCATCGATCACGCCGGCCAATCCGCCTTCATCAATCATTGAATGAATTTCTTCTTCCGTAATCTTCTGGTCGTTTTCTTTCGTACCGATCAGCTTCATAACAAACTCGGTCGAAAAGGACAGCAGTTTCACAAAAGGCAATGCGATCAGAGAAAGCCAATGGATCGGCTTAGCGACAAAACGCGCAATCGCGTCCGCGCCTAAAAGACCGATGCGCTTCGGCACAAGCTCACCGACAACAATGGAAAAATAAGTAATGAGGATGACGACAATCACCATCGAGGCAACTCTGGCCGTCGCCATGGATATGCCGGTCACGCTCACCATAAAGTTAGAGAACGGATCCACCAAAGCAGATTCGCCGACAATACCTGAGAGAATGCCGATGGAGGTGATGCCAACCTGAATCGTCGAAAGCGCTCTCGTCGGATTTTCAGAAAGGCTGAGCGCCAGTTTTGCCCCGGAAGCGCCCTGCTCGGACAAAACCTGCAGCTTGCTCTTGCGGGCAGTAACGATGGAGATTTCGCTCATCGCGAAAAAACCATTCATCAAAATCAAAATGATTAAACAAATAACGTCAAACCAGACACTCATTTTTTATGGCCTTTCGTCAAAATAACCGAGGAGTCCGTTCAGTGCTTTTTCCACGGTCTGCTCGCGAACTGCAGCACGATCACCGTCAAACTGGCAGCGCACAACTTCGGCAATCTCATCTCGTCTCATCCATCCGATAAACACGGTGCCAACAGGTTTGCCGGGCAGTGCGCCCGTGGGGCCCGCGATTCCGCTGACCGCGACCGCGACCGACGCGCCAGAATGCTTCAGCGCGCCAATAAGCATATGAGTAACCGTCTCTGCGCTTACCGCTGTAAAACGATCCAAAATTCCCTGCGGAACATCAAGCATCTGATACTTAGCTTCGTTGGTATATGTGACAAAGCCTCTTTCAAACCAAGCGCTTGAACCCGAAACCGAGGTCAGCGCGGCACTGATCATCCCGCCCGTCAGAGATTCGGCAGTCACAATTACCTCGCCTGTGCCGCTGATGCGGTCACTGAGCGTTTTAACTAAGCTTTCAATATTTGCAGTCATTTAAAAGAAAGTCCAAATAGGAGCGGCGAACCCCGAAACCTCAAGTACATAAGCCGCCGCATTAATAAGAATGATCGCGTATACAGCCGCGAACACATCATCAAGCATGACAGTAAAACCGTTTTGCCGCATCGAATCCAAAACCGATACGGGCGGGAGCTTGACGATATCAAAGAAACGGAATGCGATCACGGAGGCTAACTGCCAGAAAAACCCTATAGGCGTCACCAAAAGCGTCAGCCAAACCGCGACGACTTCATCGATGACAATGGATCCGTGATCCGTTTTATACAGATAGGTCTCGGATCGACCGACAGCGATGCAGCCCAAAATAAACGCGAGCGCTGAGGCGAACCAAATCGGCGCTCTTCCGAATGCGCTCTGCATCAGCCAAAATGCGAGCCATGCCGCAAAGGAACCCCACGTCCCCGGTGCAGGCGTAATGCAGCCGGCTCCGAAAAATGTCGAAATCATCAGCCAGGGATGACGGAGCACTAAAGAAAAGGCAGGCGCCTCGGTTTTATACGACTTCATTTGTGAAATGATTAAAGGATGGCTGAGGCGACAGAACTCCGCCTTCGCCGTCATCAATGAGAAGCGATTCTCCCGCGCCCGTGATCTCGCCGATTCGTGTGACAGGAACGCTAAGCCGCTGAGATAGTTCTAATATCCGCGCGCTCTGTTCGGCCGAGGCGGTAAAGAGAAGTTCATAATCGTCTCCGCCGGAAAGCACACAACGGCGGCGAACGTCCTCCGGCATATTGCGCATGGCCTCCGAGAGCGGGAAATCCTTCCAGTGAAGCACCGCGGAAACGCCGGATCGATCCAGAATATGCTGAAGATCTCCGATCAGACCGTCCGAGATGTCGCAGGCAGAACTTGCGAGGTTTAAGAGCCCCGTGCCCAGCGCAACCCGCGCTGTGGGCTTATCCATTCGGGATTTGAAGTAGCGGTAGTCAGACGGCGCGCACTTCCAGTATCCCAAAATGTCTCCTAAAGCGGCAAATGCGTCTCCGGGCGTGCCGCTCACCCAAATATCATCTCCGGGCCGCGCTCCGCTTCTTGTCAGACCTTTGCCCGCAGGCAGCTCGCCAAGCGCAGTAATGGAAATTGTGGTCTTGGATGGTTTGCCGTCAATGACCGGCGCCTTGACTGTATCGCCTCCGCGAAGCGGGCAGCCGTAGCGGAACGACTCTTCCATCAGCCCCTTAGAGTAAGCTTTAAGCCACTTCTCATCAATTGAAGGAAAAGAAATCGACAGAAAAAACGCTTTCGGAACGGCGCCAGCGGCAGCCAGATCCGAGAGATTAACCGCAAGAGACTTTCTGCCCACGGTGTAGGGATCCGCGTTATCAAAAAAATGCGTTCCCAAGGCCATCATATCCGTCGTGACGGCAATTCTTTTATCTCCAATATCCAAAAAGGCGCAGTCATCTCCAACTCCTTGCGAAGGCCAAGCGTTGGGATGAGCGCCTTTATCGGTGAAGAATTCGGATATGACCCCAAACTCGTCCAGCGAATTCGGGGTCCTCGTACTGTGCGGCTTATCTGGCATCTTTGCTGCCGGAGGCCTCATACGGTCTAAGCTTCGATACGAGCTTATCAAGAACACCGTTCACATAACGGAATCCGTCAGTACCGCCAAAGCTCTTAGCGAGCTCAACCGCTTCGTTGATCACGACGCGATACGGCGTCGCGGTATTCTTCAGTTCATAAGTTCCAATCAGAAGAATGCCTCTTTCGATCGGAGACAGAGTCGTGACGTCGCGGTCGACAAAAGGTTTATACGCATCTTCCGTCGCGACAAAATCATCAATTACGCCGTGCAGCAGACTGCGGTAAAACTCCGCGTCCGCCTTATCAAAATCTTCCGCTTCCAGTGCGGCCGCATCTATTTCAACAGGGTCGGTATGACTGATAAGCCACTGATAAACACCCTGCAGCGCAAATTCGCGCGAACGTCTGCGGGCACTGCGGCCGCCGCGTTTCTTCGCCGGCGCTTTAATCGATGTAGTTTCTTTTGACATATTTTTACTCTTGCGAATCTGTATCGTCGTCAAACGACACAGCGCAGATTCTGCCGAGATTGCCCATTTCCAGAGCGACACGAGCGGCGTCTCTGCCTTTTTCCTGCATTCTTACTCTGGCCTGCTCTTCGTTCTCAACAGTCAGAATGCAGTTTGCGATGGAAATCGCCTCTCTGACGACAATATCCGTAATGCCGCGGGAAGATTCGTTTGCGACCAGCTCAAAATGATAGGTCTCACCGCGAATCACGCAGCCGATCGCGATCATCGCGTCCAGATCCGGATAACGCTCAAAGAGCATTGTGAGCGCATAGGGAATTTCCAAAGCGCCCGGGACGGTTGTGACAACAATGTTTTCGTCCTTAACACCGTTGGCCTTCAGCTCCTCATAGCAGGACTGAAACAAGCCTTTGCAAACCCAGTCGTTAAAGCGAGCACTGACAATACCAATTTTCAGATCAGTACCGTCTAATTTCGACTGAATAAAGTTGATAGCCAATTTTATCTCCTAACTTAAATCTTCGGAATTTTAGCAAAGCAGCCGCATCCTCCCGAATTCCTGCGCCGTGATGAGCGCAAAGATTTCAGCTTAGCGCTGAATGAGCGAATACATGCGCTCAATATAGCGAGCAACAGTATCCACCTCGACATTCACCAGATCACGGACCTTGGTGTACTTGAAGGATGTGTGCTCAAACGTATGAGGGATCAGGTTAATCGAAACACGTGTGCCTGCGGGCGTATCTTCAACTTCGTTAATCGTAAGCGATACTCCGTTGATCGCGATCGAGCCTTTATAGGCAAGGAACTTGCCCAGCTTCATCGGGCAGCGCACCACCAGATGATAGGACTCCGCTTTCTTTTCAAAAGCGTCGACTTCGCCTACGCCGTCCACATGTCCGCTGACAATGTGACCGTCAAGACGATCTCCCAGACGCATCGCCTTTTCCAAGTTCACATGACCCCAGCCGTCCAAACCGGCGGTCTTATCTAAAGACTCGGCGGAGACTTCGACCTTAAACATTTTTTCGTCGACCTCCACAACGGTCATGCAGGCACCGTTGATCGCGATCGAATCGCCGATTTTAACTGTATCCAGACCCAGTTCAGGCGCCTCGACATGAATGCGCAGACCGTCTCCGATCTCTTCATTATCACGAATGCGACCGACGGCCTGAATAATTCCTGTAAACATCTCTAGCTCTCCTGTAATCTAACCGGCCGGACGCAGTAAAAGGCGCAGATCCGGTCCTACTTTTTCAACATCGATAAATTCTAGCGCTATACCTTCAGAAAGGTTCTGAAGCATTGGCAAATCAAGCAGTTTTCGTCCTTGTCCGAGCAACAGAGGTGCCGCATAGATCAAATACTCGTCGATCAGCCCCTGCATCGCGAGCGCGCCGTTCAGACGAGCGCCCGCCTCAACATGAACCTCGTTGATTTCGCGCCGTCCGAGTTCAGCGCACAGCGCCTTCAAGTCAACTTTACCGTCAGCGCCGCGCAGCTCAATCACTTCCACGCCCTGCGCTTCAAACATCTGAGCGCGGACAATGTCATAGAAAGCGCATACCAAGAGCACTTTGCCTTCTTTAAATATCTTCAGATCCGGGCTGAGACGAAGCTGCGAATCCACCACCACCTTAAGCGGCTGACGCTCCGCGCCTTCAATTCGGGCGTTCATGAGCGGGTCATCAGCTTCCACTGTGCCGGAACCGGTCAGCACGGCGCCCGAGATCGCTCGCCAGAAATGACCGTCTCTTCGAGCATCTTCGCCGGTAATCCATTTGCTGACGCCGTTTGAAAGCGCGGTATTTCCGTCCAAACTCATCGCGAATTTAGAGCGCACCCAAGGCATACCGGTGCGCTGACGCTTCAGAAAGCCTTTATTAATGTCTTCCGCCTCTCTTGCGCCGACACCGCACTCCACCTCAATTCCAGCCTCTTCCAGCATTTTCAGGCCGCGTCCGGAAACCAGAGGATTCGGATCTTTGAGCGCCGCAACCACTCGGGCGACTTTCGCATTTTTGAGCGCAAGCGCGCAGGGCGGCGTTCTGCCGTAATGCGAACAGGGTTCAAGCGTCACATAAACAGTCGCGCCCTCAACCGATTCGCCTCGACGCTCCGCGTCACGAAGCGCCATCACTTCAGCATGGGCCTCGCCCGTGCGCTGAGTATGTCCCTCGCCGATGACCCGACGGTCTTTGACAATCACACAGCCGACGGCCGGATTCGGGGGGCAGATCATACGAGCCTCGCGCGCAAGTTCCAGAGCGCGGCGCATGTAGGAAATATCAGAAAAACTCATTTTTTTCTCTTGATCAGAGCTTACGGGTTTGCTCAACGAGACTGACAAAGTCCTCCAGAGTCTGGAAATTCAGATAAACGGAACCGTAGCGAATATAAGCAACCATATCCAAACACTTCAGTTCGGCAAGCACCAAATCGCCAACCTCTTTAGAGGAGACTTCTTTCTCGCCGCGAAGTCTCAGCTGCCGCTCAATGCTGTTGACCGCTTCGTCCACAAGTGCGGCCTTGACCGGACGTTTGCGAAGCGCGATTTCCATCGATCTTCTCAATTTTTCCGAGCTGAAAGGCTCACGCACACTGCCGTTGTTCTTGATGATCTGCGGCATCGACAGCGCCGCTTTCTCGTAAGTGGTAAAGCGTCCTCCGCAAGCGGGACACTTTCTGCGGCGGCGAATGACACTGCCCTCTTCGCTGGTGCGCGAATCAATGACCTGCGTATTGGGCTCTTTGCAGTACGGACACAGCATAGGCGGCCTCTTTACTTAAACAGTCTGGCGATAAACCGGGAAGCGGGCGACAAGGGAAGCAACCGCGTCTTTCACATTGGCAAGAACCGCTTCGTCATGCGGATGATCTAAAACGTCGGCAATCAGACTTGCGACTTCTCTTGCTTCTTCCTCTTTAAAGCCGCGAGTCGTCATTGCGGGCGAACCGATACGGATGCCGCTGGTCACAAAAGGCTTCTGCGGATCATTCGGAATAGAGTTTTTGTTTACGGTAATGCCGATCTCATGAAGAATGTTTTCGGCTTCCTTGCCAGTGATGTTCTTCGATCTCAGGTCAACGAGCATGACGTGGCTTTCAGTTCTGCCTGAAACAATGCGAAGACCGCGCTTGCTGAGCTCTTCGGCCATCACGGCGGCGTTGCGGATGACTTGCTTCTGATATTCCTTGTATGCGGGCTGAAGCGCTTCATGGAGCGCGACCGCTTTCGCGGCGATCACATGCATCAGAGGACCGCCTTGAATTCCGGGGAAGACCGCCATGTTGATCGATTTTTCGAGATCGGGACGGCAGAAAATCATGCCGCCGCGTGGACCGCGCAGCGTCTTATGCGTCGTCGTTGTGACGATATCGGCGTAAGGGAATGGACTCGGATAAACGCCTGCGGCCACAAGACCGGCGTAGTGGGCCATGTCGACCATCAGATAGGCGCCGACTTTATGCGCGATTTCTCCGAAACGCTTGAAATCAATGCGCAGAGAATAGGCAGACGCTCCGGCGATAATCAGCTTCGGCTTATTTGCCAATGCGAGCTTCTCAACGGCGTCGTAATCAATTTCTTCTTTTTCATTCAGGCCGTAGCTGACGATATTGAACCATTTGCCGGACATGTTCAGTTTCATGCCGTGCGATAAATGGCCGCCTTCAGCGAGCGACATTCCCATGACGGTGTCGCCCGGATTCAGAAGTCCGAAAAACACCGCCATATTGGCCTGAGCGCCGGAATGCGGCTGAACATTAACCGCCATCTCCACGCCGCAGGGTTTGCAGAAAAGCTCCAGAGCGCGCTCTTTTGCCAAGGCCTCAGCCTGATCCACAAATTCGCAACCGCCGTAATAACGCTTGCCGGGATAACCTTCAGCGTATTTATTGGTTAAGACAGACCCCTGAACTTCCATTACCGCAGGAGAAGCATAATTTTCGCTTGCGATCAGCTCGATCTGATCTTCCTGTCTCTGCCCTTCTTTGCGAATAACTTCCCAAATAGCGGGATCCGTCATTTCGACTTTGTCGGCTTTACTAAACATTCCGAAATCCTCTCTAATAAATACAACACCTGGTGGGTGCCGAATGTGCATAAGCTTAAATGATACGCCGCTGTAAAGAACAACTTTCCAAACTAATTTTTTCAATTAATACGAAAGGATATTGACTGCATCTATATAATCGAGTCACCAAATTAGTTAATTATGAGGAATCAATATGTCTGAAGAACAGGTCAAGCTTCCCGATCCGATCATTTTCACCGATGCGGCCAGCATGAAAGTTAAAGAACTGATCGACGAGGAAGGCAACCCCAACCTGAAACTTCGCGTTTTTGTTCAGGGCGGCGGATGCTCCGGCTTCCAGTATGGCTTCACCTTTGATGAAGAAGTCAATGAAGACGACGCGACCATGGAACGCAACGGCGTCATGCTCCTCATCGATTCGATGAGCTATCAGTATTTAGTCGGCGCTGAAATCGACTACAAAGAAGACCTTGAAGGCGCTCAGTTCGTCATCAAAAACCCGAATGCGACGACAACCTGCAGCTGCGGCTCCAGCTTCTCCGTATAACGGTAAAATTCGCGCTTCTTGACGTAATAAGAATTCTGCCCGATTCTTTCGAATCGGGCCTTATTATTTTTTACGCCGGATAAAGCGCGCCTAAAATCCTTCCGCCTTCTGCGCCCGTGACGCTCGGAAGATTCCCCG
This sequence comes from Parasutterella sp. St.1A3, assembly GCF_059728705.1. Lineage (NCBI taxonomy): Bacteria > Pseudomonadati > Pseudomonadota > Betaproteobacteria > Burkholderiales > Sutterellaceae > Parasutterella > Parasutterella sp. St.1A3. The sequence continues at coordinate 2,246,334 of NZ_BAAGFK010000001.1, forward strand.
GCTGCCGCTCAACGAATCGTTTTGCGAGCCACGCAAAGGCCGCGCCTTCCACGTCCTGAGCGTCCATGCCCAGAGCCGCCGTCGTTTTTACCGCCCTTGCGGGATTCATTGCCGTAAGCTCCTGCATTAAAAGCGAATTTTTCGCTCCGCCGCCGCATACAAACAACTCCTGAATGTCCGGGGCAAAGCGCTCAATCGCTTCAGTAATCGTGCCCGCCGTCAGGGCTACCAGCGTCCTCTGCACGTCTTCTACAGACTCATCGGAAAGTTTTGATTCAAGCCAGCCTAAGTTAAAAAGCTCACGGCCGGTGCTTTTCGGCGGCGTCAGATCAAAAAACGCTTCTTTCTTCAGCAGCGCCAGAAGCTTCTCACTAACCTTACCGCTTCTAGCCCACATTCCATCGTGATCGTAGGGCGTGCCGTTGATTTTCTCAGTCCAGCCATCCATCAGAACATTGCCCGGACCGCAGTCAAAACCAAAAACATCTGCGTCGGAACCTAAAGCAGGCAGATATGTCAGATTGCTGATGCCGCCGATGTTGAGAATGCCGCGCGGCACACTGCCGCTGAACACGCATTTATGAAACAGCGGCACTAGCGGCGCGCCTTCACCGCCCGCGGCTAAATCCCGACTGCGAAAATCCGTCACCACATCCGTCTTCGTAAGCTCCGCAAGCAGCGCCCCGTTGATCAGCTGCGTGCTCGCGCCCATCTGCGGGCTGTGACGAATCGTCTGACCGTGCGCGCCGATAGCGCAAATGTTTGAGGTTTCCAGACCGGTTCCTTCCAGCAGCTTGTTAAAAACTTTAGCGTAGATTTTGGCGACTTCGTTGCCGCACTCCTGACAGCGCAGGACCTCGTCCGGACCGCTCGAACAGAGACTGATCAGAGAGGAGCGCAGATGTGTAGAATAGGACTCCGAACTTCGGCCGATAAATTGATATCGACCGTTAGTAAACACGGCTGCGACCGCGTCGACGCCGTCCATGCTGGTGCCGGACATCATTCCGACATAAATAGGAATTTGCGGTTCTGACATAGAAAATGGTCTTGTTTACAAGACCTCAATTCTAATGGATGTTAATGCGCGGCTGTACGAGGCTGATTCTGAGCGAGCTGAATTCGACTGAGCATCGCGATCTGACGGCGCATCGGAGCAATCGCCACTTTAAAATCTTCAGCGGCCTCATCTCGAAGGTTTTCACCGGTACGCAAATCAGCAATCAGCGGGTTGACCTGCTGGCCGTCCTTCTTAAGTTCATAGTGCAGATGAGGTCCTGTTGCCATGCCGGTCGCACCGACATAACCGATGAGCTGACCTTTTTTCACTTTTGTTCCGGGTTCAATCCCCGGAGCGTACTTGCTCATGTGTGCGTAAAGGGAGGTATAGCCCGAGGAGTGCGAAATCTCCAGCCAATAGCCGTAGCCGCGTCGCTGATAACGCTTCGTCGTCACCGTGCCGTCACTGGCTGCATAGATAGGCGTTCCTTTGGGCGCGCCTAAATCCACACCCCAGTGCGGTCGCAAACGTCCGGTCACGGGATGTCGACGAACTCGGTTAAAAGTCGAGGTGACACGCGCCTCGCAGGGCATGCGAAGGAAAGTCACATCGTTGTTTTTTCCTTCGGAATCGTAATAACCTTCGATTCCTTCGCCTTCATACCAATACGACTCAATCGTCTTATTCTTGGCGTAGTACTCAATCGCGAGCAGTTTCCCGGTTCCGATGTCAGCTCCGTCAAGCTGACGGCGCTCATAAATCACGCTGAATGTGTCGCCCTTAGAGACGTCCTTGGAGAGGTTCAGCTCCGTCGACAAACGATCTTTGATCTGCTTGAGAACTCCGGCAGGAATATTCGCTTCGACAGCCGCTTTATCCAAGTTGGAGGTAATAACGCCCGAAGCAGCGATCGGAAGCGCATCAAACCCGCTGGTTTTCTCGGCATGCATGAATTTCCCGTCTTTATTTTTGCTGACCTCAAAGAAAGAAATATCTTTGGACTGTGAGTCAATCGGACGGAACACTCTCAGAGAAATCACTTCTCCGCCAGTCGTCAGACGAGCCTGGATAAGACGTCCTCGGGAGAGACGCGCAAACGGATTTTCTTTGCCTTTGATTGTCGTCACGTAACGAGTAAAGGCTTTGTCCTGGATACCAAGGCGCTCGAAAATCTTCTTGGAGGTGTCTTTCGGTTCAATGTGGGTCTCAGCGTAGACATCGTCCATTTCGCTTGCCCACTGCTGAATCAGAACGCTAAGATCAATTTCGCCGGCCTTTTCCATAATGACCGGCGTCTTTTCTTCCGCTGCGTGCAGAGAATTAAAGGAGGCGAAAGGCAGAACGAGAGCAGCCGCAAATGTCACTGACTTAAAAATCTTGGTTAATTTGCCTGCTGCAGTATTCACTTTTCTGTCTCTCTTCGTTCTCACTCTCAATTCGCTTGACGAAAACAAATCCCCCAACGCAGAAAGGATAAACGCTGAAAGAGAATATAGAATATGGGGATGGCTTTGATTACGCCCCTACCGTCAAGTGCGTCAATTATATTGGATTTAAACATTGACGTCTGCAAGGGGTTTTACTACTACGATTTTAGGATTGTTTCTAAAAATGACTGAAAGTGTCGAACAAAAAAAATTCCCGGTGAGCCAGAAGATTAAGGACGCAATGGCCCTAATCAAACGCGGCACCGACACACTTCTGATTGAGCAGGAGCTTGAGCAGAAGCTCGCTCGCGCCGAAGCGACGGGCAAGCCTCTTCGTGTCAAACTCGGTCTCGATCCTACCGCTCCCGACATCCATCTCGGACACACTGTCGTTCTGAACAAACTGCGTCAGTTTCAGGATCTCGGACATACCGTTATCTTCCTCGTAGGAGACTTTACAAGTGCCATCGGCGACCCCTCCGGCCGCAATACAACACGCCCTCCGTTAACGAGAGAACAAATTGAAACAAATGCGAAGACTTATCTTGATCAGGCCTACCATGTCCTGGATCCGGATAAAACCGAAATTCGCTACAACTCCGAATGGTGCAACAAACTCGGTTCCGAAGGCATGATTCGCTTAGCGTCCCGCTATACGCTCGCTCGTCTGCTTGAGCGCGACGACTTTGCCAAGCGTTTTGCCGAACAGGCACCGATCGCCATGCATGAGCTGCTTTACCCGCTGATGCAGGGCTACGACTCCGTCGCCCTTGAGGCCGATGTGGAACTTGGCGGTTCCGATCAGAGATTCAACCTGCTCGTAGGCCGCGAACTGCAGCGCCAGTACGGCCAGGAAGCGCAGTGCATCATCACAATGCCGCTGCTGGTCGGCCTGGACGGCGTCAACAAGATGAGCAAGTCCAAACATAACTACATCGGCATTACCGAAAATCCGAACGATATGTTCGGCAAAGTCATGTCCCTGTCCGATGATCTGATGTGGAACTGGTTTGATTTGCTTTCCATGCGCAGCAACGAGGAAATCGCTCAGCTGAAGAAGGAATGCGAAAACGGACGCAATCCGCGCGACGCGAAGGTTCTGCTCGCTAAGGAAATCGTGACTCGATTCCATGACGCGGCCGCAGCAGACGCCGCGGAACAGGAATTCGTCAACCGCTTCCGCAAAGGCGCGATGCCGAGCGATGTTCCCGAAATCAGCGTCGACAACTCCGGCGAGCCGATGCTTCTTGCCAAACTGATTAAAGAAGCCGGCCTGTGCGCTTCAACAAGCGACGCCAACCGCAATATTGATCAGGGCGGCGTGCGCTTCGACGGCGAAAAGGTCACCGATAAAAAGACTGAAGTCGCTCCCGGCGATTACGTCCTTCAGGTCGGCAAGAGAAAGTGGGCCAAGATTCATTTGAAGTAAGAGAGACAAAATGATCGCGTTGATTCAGCGGGTTTCCAAAGCATCCCTGACCGCCGACGGTGTTTTTCGCGGCCGTATCGATCAGGGCTTGGTCGCACTGGCCTGCGCCGAAAGAGATGACAGCGAAAAGGACGCGGACGCGCTTGCCGAACGCGTGCTGAACTATCGGGTGTTCAGCGACGAGAACGGCAAAATGAATCTGAGCCTTCGCGACATCAAAGGCCAAATCATGGCGGTCTCTCAGTTCACACTCGCCGCCGACACCAACAGCGGCAATCGACCGAGCTTCACGCCCGCAGCGGAGCCGAAGCTCGGCGAGAAACTGTACGAACGTTTTGTTAAAAAACTGGAAGCTGAAGGTTTTTCGCCTGTCACCGGCGTGTTCGGCGCGCATATGGCGGTTGAACTGGTCAACGACGGTCCGGTCACATTTTGGCTAAGATACCCGAAAAAGAGGTAAGTCTATGGAAAGTATCTTCAGAGTATGGAGCGATTCTTTTGACGAAGGCGCAATGATTCCGGAAGGCTACGCCTACGCGAAATTAGATCCGATGGGGCGCGAACATACTGTTCCCGCTGGGAACCGCAATCCTCAGATTGCATGGTCAAATCCGCCCGCGGGCACACAGTCGTTGGTAGTCATCTGCCAGGATCACGACGTGCCGCAGGATTTCTCTATGGCTAACCGTGAGGACGCAGTCATTGCGGAAGATGCGCCGAGAAGAGACTTCTTCCACTGGATTCTGGTGGATATCGTGCCGGAAGAACCCTGTATTGACGTGGGCACCCTCTCAAAAGGCGTGACCCCGAAAGGCAAGAAAGGGCCCGCATGCGCTAACGGCATGCGTCAGGGACTGAACGACTACACCAACTTCGAGAAACCGGAGGAAACCGGCAAGCACTACGGCTATGACGGTCCCTGCCCTCCGTGGAATGATGAGAGAATGCACCGCTACGTCTTTACTGTCTATGCGGTCGACTTCCCGCTGCTGCCGCTGAGCGGAAGCTTCACCGGTCCGGAAGTGCTCGAAGCGATGCAGGGACATATTCTCGCATCCGCCTCCGTCTCGGGTCTTTACACCTTGAATCCGAAACTCGTGCGTAAATAGGCCGCTAAAAATTTAAGCCTCTGATTCTTCCATCCTGAATTCCCAAAATTCTAGGAGCTATTTTTACAAATAGTCTCATCTTCAATTTAACCAATTGATTTTATGCTCCTTTTGAGCAATGTAGGGATGGACTTTTTTAACTTCATAGGCGATAATTATAACCTATGAAAGCAAGCAATCACCCTACAAATATGGATAGCAAAACTCAGGAACAGAGCTTCCTAGAAACAGGTTTCATACATCCTGTGTTTGTAAAGAACAATCATGGGATTCGTTATGCGATTTTCTACAAGAACCGCTGGAGCAACAATAAATGTGAAAAGGTTTTCCAAAAGACTGTTGGAAGACTTTTAGAAGATGATTCAATTGAGTTGGGAAGGAAGTTTCTCGCTGAATATCCAGCCTTAAAAGACTGCAAGGCAAAACTTGTTGGAAGGAAGGTTCGGTTGTCTGGCGGCGCCGCATGTCCTTTGCCGCCTTTGGTTCCAAATGCAGAGCAAAGGAAGGCTTTTCTTGATGAACTTGATCAAAATACACGTTTGTCGGCCGGTGCCTCATATGTTTTATGGGAAATTGCTAAGCAAAACCATCTGCAAGCTGATTTGGAAGCGGTTTTCGGTAAAGACAGGGCTGCTTATCTTCTTTCTTTAGCTATATTTTTTGCAGCAGACCCAGGTGCAGTTGCTTCTGAGTTTGAGATTTACAGCGCCCAAACATGGCTTCCCTGTACGCCGACCGACTCTCAGCATGTTTCTGATCTCTTTGAGCAAGTCTCCAACCCGGAGATAATGTCTTTTCTGAGGAAACGGCTGCTGTACTCGCAGCTTGAGACTAAAGGAGATGTCTATTGGAGCTTTGATACGACATCAATATCGTCTTATTCCGAAACGATCCGCAAAGTCGCTTACGGCTATAGCAAAGAAAACTCGGAATTGCCTCAATTAAATTTAGGGTTGATTGTCTCGGAATATTCTGGAGAACCTCTCTACTACAAAGTGTTGGAGGGTTCTCTGAGTGACCCATTAGCCTTAAGACAAATGCTTGCGGACGCCGCCGATTTAAGAAGCTCTCAGGTGAACTTAGTGATGGATAGAGCCTTCAGTTCTCCTACCTTGCTCGACCGGCTCTACGAGCAGAATTTAGGATTTATTTGTGGCTCTAAAACTAATCTGAATTACTGCAAATCTGTTCTGAGCAGCTTCGAACCCCAGCTCCGATTCGGAAGCGTTGATACATTCTTAGAGGAATTTGGCGTCCAGGCTAAAACTTCGTCAACAACGTGGTCTTACAGAGACCCTGCAACCGGATATTTAGAAACGCGACCTCTTTACATTCATGTCTATTTGGATTCGGAGCGAGCTGCCAGTGAAAATGAGTCTCTTCTCAGACAAATTAAGAAAGTTCAAGACAAACTTGCAGAGAAAATCGCTCTCAAGGACTCAGATAAGGATTTAATCAAACGTTTCTTCATAAAGAGCTCTCAGGGATGGAGTTACAGTCCGAAGAAATGGGAAAACAAGGTACACAGCTTCGGGCTGTTCGTTCTTGTCTCGAACACTGTTGGCTCAGCAAATGAAGCTCTCAGAATATATCGACAGAGAGATATCATCGAAAAAAACTTCAACAATCTCAAAGAACGTTGCTCAGGCCGTCGGATGCGCTGCCAGGAAAGAGCTCTTGAAGGAAAAGTCTTCGTTTTATTTTTAAGCCTGATTCTTCTAATGAATCTGAAGATGAGATTTACCTTAGCAAAGAGAACCGAAGCGAAGCAGGACGCATCGTCAAAGTACTTGCCAAACGATACACCGGACTTCCTAAGAATGATGGGCGCTGTTGACGTAACCAGCAGGAAATCTGACGAAGAAAACTCTTTTTACTGGGACCTAATCCCTAAGAAACTAAGAGCGACGTTGGAAGCTCTGAAGATACCCGTGCCTCCAAGATTTATCACCTAGAAGGCACGGAATTCAGGATATTAGTTAGATGCTAAGCGATCTAATTAGATCCAGCCTCTAGCCAGGGCCATGAAGTAGCCGGCGATAGTCGCAGTGATAACGCCGATCAAGCCCGGGAGGATGAACGAGTGGTTAATAACGAATTTACCGATGTGGGTTGTACCGGAGCGGTCGAATTCGATAGAAGCCAGGTCAGACGGGTATGTCGGGATGATGTAGTAGCCGTAGCAAGCGGAGATGCAGCCGACGACAACACCGGCCGGTGTACCGATGCTCAGAGCAACCGGAACAACGATCGCGACAGAAGCAGCCTGGGAGTTAACCAGCTTGGAAACGAGGAGCAGAACGATGGCGAATGCCCACGGATAAAGCCTGACGTATTCAACGAGAACTTCTTTCAGTTCGTTGAGGTGAGCCTTAAAGATTGTGTCGGACATCCAAGCAACACCGAACACGCAGACCACAGCAACCATACCGGAGCGGAACACTGCTGTACCGCCGACGGACTTCGGAGGAGTCTTTGTGAAGAAGCAGATCAGGGCACCGCAGGCGAGCATGAACATCTGAATAACCAGAGTCATGGACAGCGGTTTCTTGCCAACCATCGGACGAAGATCACTGAAGGCACCAAGCAGGGCAACGACAGCAACCACGCCAAGGAAGATCCACATAGCGGTCCACTGTCTGGCGGGAAGCTTCTTGCCAAGGAGAGTGAGAGAGTCGCCGTAAACATACTTCTTAGCTTCCGGATCAGCGATAAGAGCCTGGAAGACAGGATCTTTGTCGAGGTCTTTACCGCGGAAGTTGGAGTATGTGGCCATAACGAGAAGACCGATCAGGCCGGCAGGAATTGTCAGGCTGAGCAGTTCAACGAGGCCGACATCTGTACCGTTGGCCATCGGGTGGCCGGCGATAAGAGCAACCATGGAAACGCAGGCAACAGACACCGGAGAGCAGATAACGCCCATCTGAGCAGCGATAGAGGAAGCTGCCATCGGACGTTCCGGACGAACACCGGTCTTGATCGCTACGTCATAAATAATCGGCAGCATCGTGTAAACAGTGTGGCCTGTACCGCAAAGAATTGTCAGCGTGAATGTGCAAAGCGGTGCAAGGAATGTCACCATCTTCGGACGTTTACGTAGGACTTTTTCAGCAATCTGAAGCATGCAGTCAAGACCGCCGGAAGCCTGGAGAGTGGCGCCTGCGGCTACAACCGCGATAATCGTCAGAATAACGTCGACCGGAGGTTTGCCCGGGGGCAGACCAAGCCAGGGCTTCGGTCCGAACATAATAACGATAAGACCAATACCACTGAACAGGCCGAGGAACATACCGCCTCTCGGGGCGGATACGAATAAGAAGGCAATCAGTAAAAAGAACTGAAACCAAAAGTAAATACTCATTTGAATATCCCCGTTTGTTGTAAAACTCTGATTTGATTGTCGTAAGACATATGAATAATGTTCTTTTTTACGTATTGAAACAAGGGGAAATACAAAATTTTATTCATTATTGGTGAAAACACCTATTTTTAAATAAATCAGTGCTTCAAATAACATATTGTTATTCAACGATTATTTGATAGAAATTTCGGGTTTTTGCTGAAATACAACAATTATTTAAAATGTTAGGGTTTTCGCTAATTTAAATCTTAAAAAAATGTAACACCGGCTAGACCTATCTGAAATAAAATTCAGATTTTTCGGCCATCATTGATTTTTTTTCATGTAAATTCATCGCTAAAAATCTCTCCGCCGAGTTTGCGCAGTTCTTACAAATTATGTCTCTCACTGTTAAATTCGATCACGAAAGACGGAACCGAACTTCGGTTCCGGAGGCCGTATTTTGCGAAGGCAAGCCTTCGGATACAGTCCTTTCTCTGCTAGCACAATTCGCTGCTAAAGACGCTGATCCTGTTTTATTCACGCGTTTGGATCAAACACTTTTCTCCGGTCTCAGCGCCGAGGCCGCGGCAAAATATCAGTACTGCCCCGTTTCCCGCTGCGCCTTCAATCGTCCGGTAGAACATAAAGTCGCAGGCTCCGTCGCTTTGGTTTCAGCAGGAACCTCGGACGCTCGTGTTCTCTACGAGGCCGCCGCCACGCTGAAATTCATGAACACAGAATTTGAAATGTTCGAGGATTGCGGCGTTGCCGGACTGTGGCGCCTGCAAAAAGCGCTTGACGGAATCAACCGCCACAATGTCATCATCGCGGCCGCCGGCATGGAAGCCGCTCTCATCAGTGTGCTTGCGGGACTATCCAGCCGCCCTATCATCGGCGTTCCGGTCTCAAACGGCTATGGCGTCTGTGAAGGCGGTAAAACCGCTTTGAACTGCATTCTCGCTTCCTGCGCGCCGGGCGTCTCAGCGGTAAATATTGACAACGGGTTCGGCGCGGCCTGCTTCGCCTATAAGATTCTCTCTTCTTTTTCCAATCAGTAAAAGCCAATGAACAACCATCAGGAACATCATCACGACCACGGCCATGAGCACGGTCATGACCATTGCGGCTGCGGTCATCATCACGAGCATTCGCACTGCCGACACACAAGAGCCGGAGCTAAGGTCCTTACTATTCGTTTGCATTCCGGGATCGCCGGCGACATGTTTCTCTGCGGTCTCATGTGCATGCTGAAAATGAACAATGAACAGGCCGAAGAAATCCTCAACGGAATCCTTCCAGCACTGAAAGGCAGCATCAAGCTCACGGATAAGTTTGTCAACGGGATTCGAGGCGCTCACTGCAGCGTCGAGCTGCCGCACGAGCATGAGCACCGAAATCTTGCCGATGTGTTCGCCATTATCAGAAACGCGGACATATCAGACAACGCTAAACGTTATGCGGAAAAAGCCTTTACTTTAATTGCGGAGGCGGAAGGCCGAGTTCACGGTCTGCCCTTCACACAAGTGCATTTCCATGAAGTTGGCGCGCTCGACAGTATTCTTGACATCTGTTTTACCTGCGAGCTCTACACACGTCTGAACCCTGATCGTCTGATCGTAAGCCCTCTCCCGATCGCTGACGGCAGCATTGTCTGCGCGCACGGCGTTATCCCGTCTCCGGCACCTGCCGTTAAAGCGCTTTTAGAAGACGTCCCCGTTCGTCCCTTCCTCGCAGAAGGAGAAACCGTGACGCCAACCGGTCTGGCGCTTCTCAAGGCGTTTGACGCAGAATTCGGCCCTTGGCCCGCAATGACGGTTAAGACTATCGAAACAGTTTACGGCACATATGTTTATGAAGGCGTCCCCAACGGAGCCACTTTTGCCTTTGGAGAAGAGCTTGGAGCCTGATGAAGCAAGAATTGAGCGGCTTAAAAACGCTCTTTTAACGGCCGCGCCTGGTCGGCGTGTTTCCATCGCGTTTTCCGGCGGCCTCGACAGCCGCTTTCTGAGTTTCTTTGCTCTGCGCCTGGACTTTGAGATCGAACTTCTGCACGTGCACGGTCCGCACGTCAGCGAACAGGAAACGCTTGAAGCTCGGGCATGGGCCGATTCACACGGATTCAAACTTAAAATTGTCGAATTAAATCCGCTTCAAGCTCCTGAAGTCAGCCGCAACTGTCGGGAAAGATGCTACTTCTGCAAACGCATGCTGTTTACAGAACTCCTTCGAATCGCGTCATTTCCGCTGTGCGACGGAACCAACCATTCCGACCTCGGCAATTATCGCCCCGGGCTTCTTGCGCTGCGCGAACTCAAGATCAATTCGCCGCTGGCAATGGCGCAGATTTCCAAACCGGAAATCCGAGAGCTCGGCAGAGCGCTCGGCTTTGACAACCCTGATCAGGTGGCCCGCCCCTGCATACTGACCCGACTGCCCTATGACACAGCCGTGTCGGCCGAAGACCTGAAAAATATCGCGGAAACTGAGAGAGAAATTTTTGAAGCGTTCGCTGAGTCTTCGAATCCGCAGATCGCATTTCGTCTCCGCAAGGTTGGAGGCAAAGCGTACGAGCTGCACGTACAGGCGCAGGAGTATGAACGTTTATCTTCTGAAGAGCGCTCACTATTAGAGCGGCTCGTTAAAGAGCGGCAGAATAACTTCGGTCCGGTTCCGATCGTCCCCATGGACAAACTTTCCGGATTTTTTGACCGCAAATGATAAAGGGCGCCGCGGGCGCCCTTGTTTATTCAGCTTTCAGCCTGTTATTCCACGCGCGGAACGGTGAGAGAACCCTCCGGCATCAGAATCATGCTTTCAACTTTGCCGATTTCGCTTTTTGCGGCGGCAAGCGCTTCTTCGATCGTGTCAAAAGCACCGGAGAAAAGCATATCGCGGGCCATATCGCGGTCAAGCTTGGTCACGAGGTAGTACTTCGCTTTTTCCATCAGGCGCGTCACGGCATAAGCCTTATTTGCGCCAATACGGAAATCCTTTTCAAGCTCGGCGCGAATCGCCTGAGGAGAACCGAGTCTGCGGCAGGCCTGTTCAAGAACAGCCGACCCACTGCCTTCGACACATTCGGCCACCATAATCACAGCGCCACCCTTTCTCACCGCGCAGGCCGCATTATCCATCGTCTTCTGCATTTGATAAACATTAATGTCTTTCGGCCAGCCGCCGCAGGAAGCGATCACTAGATCGGCTTCTTTCGGAATGACACTGCCGTAAACCTCATCCACGAATTTACAGGCAACTTGATGCGCTTTCACATAATCACCTGCAAACATCTTGAGGAACTGATGTTTGGCGTTAAGTACTGCATTGAAAAGAAAGAGAGAGCGTCCTTTTGCAAATAGAGCAACACCTTCCATCTGATCCTCGTAGCAGGGATTGCCTTCGGTCTTGCCAAGACCGGCGTGCGGATCAAGCATGAAACTGTGGTTGACGCGAACTGTTTCCATTGCAGCACAGCCCGGAAGAATCGCCTTTCTTCCGCCGCCGTATCCGCTGAAGTAATGGTGAACAATAGTACCGGTCAGAATGACATGGTCAACATCACAGAGATGGCGATTAATCCACACGGGCGTACCGCGAGAGGTTGTACCGAAATATTTAAAGTCCTCCTGATTGGTGCTGACGCTGTTATACATTCTGAGGCGCGAGGCGACGTTTTCTCCGACGGCCTGAACCATTTCCTCATGCGTCATCTCACGATGCGTACCCAGTGCGAAAACAATGTGCATGTCTTCGTCTTTCACGCCGAGCTTATTCATCTCGTTGACCAGCACAGGCATAAAGTCATAGGAATTTGCTACTCGAGTCGGATCGTTACAGATAAAGGCTATCTTCTGTCCCGGTTTAACGATTTCATTGATCGGGGCACATCCAATCGGATGGTAGATCGCTTCGAGTACTTCATAAGGGATGTCCTTAATGGTCTCAAAATCATTAGTTCTAACTTCTTTGAGAACGAGAGACTCGTCAAGCTCGATCTCTTTCTTGCCTTTTCCGTAGGCAAATTCATATTTCTTCATTGATTTCTCCTGACACGGCTAAGTAAACGTAACCGAATGTGAATCATGACACTAGTAACAGGATTTTGCATTATTAGTCAGGGTTAATTCCTATATGATCATTGAAATTAGCTAAACCATCTTGGGCGTCGCAAAACTCACATCTTTTCCTGCACGTCTTCGCAGACACTTTCGGCCGATAGCTTCATTCGACAAACCGGCCCGCAGAGTATCGATTAAAAGGACATCGGACGATAGATATAGCCTTTAATCGGGACAGACTTCAGTACACAAACATTCAGTATCCGGCCGAAAAATCGCTGCTTAACCAGATGACGTAACTGTACGGCGCAAATTCAAACCCGCTTGGAAGAGACAACAGGCTAAGAGGCGCCGACTAAACCGGTGCTTTAGGCAGGCCGGGGATATGCCGGTCGCAATGAATGGCTCTACCAGGTTTTAGCGGGCTCGTTAGATGAATTCTCTCCAAAAGGAGAGCTGCATCGCGGCTTGTTACTCAATTTCTGATGTTTCGAGCCTGACCCGAGCGGCAAAAACACAGGAATAAGGGCTCCATTTGCTAAAATGGAGGATTGTCTTTTATAGCTTTAAGGACTCAATAATGTCAGGACATTCCAAGTGGGCCAATATTCAGCATAGAAAAGGCCGTCAGGATGCAAAACGTTCCAATATCTGGACCAAATTAATTCGTGAAATCATTGTTGCCGCTCGTTTGGGCGGCGGAGACCCGGACATGAATCCGCGTCTCAGACTTGCTCTTTTGAAGGCACGCGGAGCCAACGTTCCGAAGGATACCGTTAAAAATGCCATCCTTAAGGGTACTGGCCAGCTCGAAGGCGCCAATTACGAAGAAATTCGCTACGAAGGATACGGAGTCGGCGGCGCTGCGCTCATCATTGACTGCACAACCGACAACCGTACACGTACCGTTGCCGATGTTCGCCATATCCTTTCCAAAAACGGCGGCAATCTCGGTACAGACGGCAGCGTCTCTTTCATGTTCAAGCACTGCGGCTACTTTCTTTTTGCGCCTGGTCTGAACGAAGACGAAGTCATGGAAGTCGCTCTGGACGCCGGAGCTGATGACGTAATCAAAGAAGATGAAGGCTCTATCGAAGTCATCTGCGATCCTTCCGCTTTTGAAGCGCTGAACAAAGCGTTTGCAGATAAAGGCTGGACACCCGAAGTAGCTGAAGTCACGTGGCGCAGCGACACTGAAACCGTCCTTACTGGCGACGAAGGCGAACGCATGCAGCGCCTGCTTGACGCGCTTGAAGATCTGGACGACGTTCAGCAGGTGTACACCACCGCCGTCATCGAATAAATAAATCCCTCAATAATCAACCGAGAGAATCCCTTATGAAGCTATTGGTAATTGGCAGCGGCGGCCGTGAACATGCACTCGCATGGCGGCTTGCCCAATCGCCTCGTGTAGAGACGGTCTATGTAGCGCCCGGCAACGCCGGCACCGCGCGGACGAAAAAACTCCAAAACCTCGCGGTCACCGACTTGAATGAATTGGCAGAATTCGCCGCTTCCAACGACATCGCTTTCACCCTCGTCGGGCCGGAAGCTCCTTTGGCTAAAGGCGTTGTCAATCTCTTCAGAGAGAAAAACCTGCCGATCTTCGGACCGACAAAAGAAGCCGCTCAGCTCGAATCCTCCAAGGATTTTGCCAAAGCTTTCATGAAACGCCACGGGATTCCGACGGCTGATTATGAAACCTTCACAGACGCGGAAGCCGCACATGCGTATGTGCGTGCAAAAGGCGCTCCGATCGTCATTAAAGCCGACGGCCTTGCCGCCGGAAAAGGCGTCGTTGTCGCAATGACTGAGGAGGATGCCCATGAAGCTGTTGATTTCATGCTTCAGGACAACAAACTCGGTTCTGCCGGCGCCCGCATCGTTATCGAGGAATACCTCACCGGCGAGGAAGCGAGCTTTATCGTGATGGTGGACGGAGAGCACGTGCTTCCGATGGCGACAAGCCAAGACCACAAACGCCTGCTTGACGCCGACGAAGGCCCCAATACCGGCGGCATGGGCGCCTACTCTCCCGCACCGGTCGTAACCGACGAAGTCTACCAACTCGTGATGGATCAGATCATTCTTCCGACCGTCCGAGGTATGAAGGAAGACGGCATCGTCTTTACAGGCTTCCTTTACGCCGGCCTCATGATTGACCGCGATTCTGACGGTAAACCAACAGTCAAAACGCTTGAATTCAACTGCCGTTTCGGTGATCCTGAAACACAGCCGATCATGTCGCGCTTAAAGAGCGATTTCCCGGCGCTTGTTGAAGCCGGCATTAACGGCACGCTCGACAAAGTCATTGCCGAGTGGGATCCGCGCAGCGCGCTCGGAGTCGTACTTGCCTCTCACGGCTATCCGGTATCTCCGCGCAAGGGCGATGTCATCACAGGCATCGAAGCGCCGACCGAGGACAGCATGACGTTCCATGCGGGCACAAAACTCGATGAAAACGGCAACCTGCTGACAAGCGGCGGCCGCGTACTCTGCGTCGTCGGTCTCGGCGATACGCTTCGCAGCGCTAAGGACAAAGCCTACAGCGCCGCGGAAAAGATCCGTTTCGACGGAATGCAGTACCGCAAAGACATCGGATACAGAGCGCTCTAATCTTTATGAAATTTGCAACGTTTGCCCTTGCTGCTTCATTGATCGCGGGCTCGGCTGCGGCCTGCTTCGCGCAGACCACATCGCCTCTGCCCGCCCCTTATCCGCAGGACAACACGCCGAGGCCCTTCAATTACCCGGAGGGCCTTAACTCTCCTACATTTACGCTCGAAGAAAATCCCGCAGCGGTCATTAACTTCGGCGATTTCCCGGTCATTCTCGATCAAACGCCGCTCTCAGTTGTCACCAAAGTGTTCGGCGGAGAACTGCACCACCTGCCCGATAGAACGGACTATCTCTGCTACTCGGCTCCTCTTCAGAGCGATCCGTACGCTCCGAAACCAAAGCGCAGAAAGAAGGCGGACGAAGAACAGGAACCGGTTTATATCGGACAGAATATCTGGCTGATTGTCGGCCCCCGCGGACAGATTTCCGAAGCCCGAGCTGAAGCAGTAACAGAAGACGGTGAGCTTTGTCCGGCTCTTGCGGAAAACTTTCAGGATGTCTCTTTCGGCCCCCTGCGGATCGGGACCACGCTTTCAGCGGCAGCAATGAAGAAAGAAAATCTTCCTCAGATGAGCGCCTCTGAGGAAGACTCTCCCTGGAAGTTCTGGTTTGCGAACAAAGCTCAGGATCGTTTTAATCTTCGTTACGGTTTTTTAGGCGCCGAGCTCAACGACAAACAGAAAATCCTTAAGCTGTTCTCTGTTGAAATTGAATTCAAGGATAAATAGCTTTGCGCATCGGAATTTTCGGCGGTACCTTTGATCCGATTCATGAGTCCCATGTTGAAATGGGACTCGATGCCGTACGTGAGCTCTCGCTCGACAAACTCTTCTATGTTCCGACGCGTCCCTGGCAAAAAACCGCCAGAGCATGCGAAGAAGACCGACTCCGCATGCTTGAGACCGCGCTTGAACCTTATAGAGATCAGCTGGTCGCCGACACAAGAGAGCTGACCCGAGGCGGCCCTTCCTACAGCATTGACACGCTCTACTCATTCAGACGGGAATACGGAGAGCAAACTCCTATCTTTTTTGTCATGGGCAGCGATCAGTGGAAAAACCTCACGACGTGGATTCTCTGGCAAAAGTTTCCTTTGCTGGCCAATTTATTTGTTGTCACCCGGGACGGCAGCTTGGGCGAGAATCCCTACGGAGATAAATTTCCCATTGTTCCGCCAAGTGACGCGGCCTGCTCTGAAGAGCCGTCCGGTTCAATCTGCGTCGCAAAATTTGAACCGGCCGCCTACTCTTCCACTCAAATCCGCAGAGCCCTCGCAAATGAAATGACCCGCGATCGGCCGATTCCCGGCCTCAGCGCTCAAATTCACCAATACATTCTTGAACACGGCCTTTACCGCGCCGAAAACTAAGAGCCCCGCTTGACGCGGGTCTGTTCTTCGTTCTATTTGACTGAACTACTCCAAAGTTATGTCGGTGATTTCCGAGGGAACACCGATACGAATCGAAAAGCCGTTCCATAAGCCGGTTCCGCGATTGACGTAAACCAATTTATCGGATCTTTGGTATGCGCCGGAAACCATGCCGTCATTAAAGTAGGCAAGGATCGGATACATGAAGAAAATATGCCCGCCGTGCGTATGTCCCGAAAGCTGCAAGTCCACGCGCTCGCTGCTGCCGCTGGTCGTTTTCGGCTGATGCGTCAGCAAAATTCTAGTCGCATTCTCGGGTGTGCCGGCAAACGTCTTTTTCAAATCAGGCCCCTCTAATCCGAATCGGGAGGCACCCAGGTCTGTCGTTCCTCCCACAATCAGAGCCGCCTCGTTTTTCTTCAAAACCGCACTCTGATTCTGAAGCATATTCAGCCCCAGCTGAGACAGTGCTTTCATCCAGTTGGCGTAACCGGAATAGTATTCATGGTTGCCCGGGATCGCGTAAACACCGTACTTGGTTTTCAGCTCCTTTAAAGGCTCGAGCTTAAAAAGAGTTTTCGGCACGCTTCCGTCGATAAAGTCTCCGGTAATCAGTACCATGTCTGGGTGAAGTGCGTTGGTTTTCTTCACCACTTCGCTCAGCCACTCAGCACCCTGCACGGGTCCGATGTGCAGATCGCTCAGCTGAACGATCTTTGTACCCTTCCAGGCATCCGGCAGCCCTTTAACTTTAAGTGTGACTGCTCTTACATCGGGAACGCGAATCGCTTCCCACATACCCCAAAAGCCCGCAGCTGCCGATACGGCCATCAGCACAGCAAGCATCGTGTTGTTGTTAAAGCTGAAACCGACCGAAACACCCCACTTTTTCAAGAGCCACAGTGCAAGAGAGCAAACGTCTTTGAAGAAAAGAAGAGCCGTCAAAACAACTAAGGCGCCGTAAAGCGCTTCATAAATAAGCAGCGCCTTACCCTTAACAAAGGGCTCAAAAAACGTTCCTCCTCCGATGGAGTAGGCCTGATATTTCAGAGCGATCGCCAAAATGATGAGCGAAAGCACAGCCTTCCACAGCCAAGAGACTTTCAGAGGCAGAACGCCGCTGCATATAGAATAAATCGCCAGAAAAAGCGAAGGAAAAAGTAAAAACATGGTCTGAGCGTTATGGTGTTTAGGCTGAAAATTATATCAATGCGAATTTCCGGGTACTTGTCTGATTATTCAGAGAATTTTAGTTTTTGTTTCAATTCCGGCGTTTCGTTCGACCGCCTATGTTTAGAATATCTCGTTTATGTTCAGAATTAATAAGACGAGCAGTTTCTGCCCGACAAACACGAAACCTCGTCAATAGAAAAGGCTACTTATATATGGATATTCGCAAACTTCAGAGAGTCATTGTCAACGCTTTAGAGGACGTTAAAGCTCAGGACATCAAGGTCTTCAACACCTCCAAGCAGACAGCTCTCTTTGACCGTGTTATTGTCGCTACGGCCAACTCGAACCGTCAGACCCGCGCCCTCGGCCATCATGTGTTCATGGAAGTGAAGGAGAACGGCGGCGAAGCAGTCGGCATCGAAGGTCTTGAAACCGGAGAATGGGTGCTTGTTGACTGCGGAAGCGCCATCGTTCACATCATGCAGCCGACGCTGCGCGCTTATTACAACCTGGAGGAACTCTGGGGCGGCAATCCCGTTCGCATGAAGCTCCTCGAAGAAGAAAGCGCTCAGGCTTAATTTCGTCCGAATCGCGTCCAACCATGAAAATCACCGTTATCGCCGTCGGCCTGAAAATGCCCGCCTGGGCTTCCGAGGCCTCCGAAGACTATCTGCATCGCTTCCCCTCGGACTGGAAGGTTGAATTGAAAACCGTAAAGGCGGAAGACCGAAACACCAAATCCATTCCTAAGGTAATGGAAGCCGAAGCCGAGAGAATCCGCGCGTCGATTCCGCGTGACGCGATTATCGTAATCATGGACGAGCGAGGTCACGACCTGACCAGTCAGAAACTTGCGCAGCAAATTAATAAATGGGGAGATCAGGGACGCCCTATCGCTTTCATTATCGGAGGCGCTGACGGGATCGATCCAAATCTGAAAGCCGAGTGCTCATACATGCTGCGGCTTTCTTCTCTCACGCTTCCGCACGCCATGGCGCGGGTTCTGCTGCTCGAGCAGCTCTACCGCAGCTGGTCGCTTCTGCATAACCATCCCTATCATCGAGCTTAACGATCGTGACGTACTTCTATTTAGCGTCCAAGTCTCCCCGCAGAAAGGAGCTGCTCACCCGCTGGGGCTATCGCTTTGAAACGCTTCTGAGCGATCAGCCGGACTCGGTGGATGAAAATGTGCTGGAACACGAAAGCGCGGATCACTACGTTCAGAGAATCGCTTCGGAAAAGTCTGTATGGGGCTTTAAGGAACTCAGCCGGCTCGGCCTGCCGGTACACCCGGTGCTCGCTGCCGATACTACCGTCGTCATGGACGGCATCATTTACGGTAAGCCGGAAAACACGCAGCAGGCGTACGATTTTCTATCCGCGTTCAGCGGTAAAACCCATGAAGTGCTGACCGCCGTTGCGATCGCGGTCTCGCATGACATGAAGCTTGAAGCGCTTTCCCGCTCATACGTCACATTCAGACCGCTGACAAAAGCGGAGATTCTTGCCTACATCGCAACCGGAGAACCGATGGATAAAGCCGGCGCCTACGGCATACAGGGCAAAGCCGGCGCGTTTGTAGAAAAGATCTGCGGAAGTTATTCCGGCATCATGGGGCTGCCTCAAATGGAAACTGTACAGCTGCTGCAGGCCGCAGGATTCCCATATTTTTAAACGTCAAATTCTTTTTTAGTGTTTAGCGCGAACCATAATAATAGGCTCTCTTCCAAACAGTCCTATTGATATGTCCGATTCCGACATTAGTCCCGACAGTCTCGTCTGCCGCCCCAAAAACTGCTGGGACCTCTATATCTCTTTCACGCTGATGGCGCTTCAGGCCTTCGGCGGATCAACTGCAATCGCTCAGCAGTTTCTCGTGGATCAGAAAAAATGGCTCACCCAGTCGCAGTTCCTGGATCTGCTGACCGTCTCGCAGGTACTTCCCGGGCCGAACATCATGATTCTGACCATCCTGATCGGTGACCGCAATTTCGGCTGGAAAGGCGCGCTCGCCTCTTTTCTCGGCATGGTCTCAGTCCCCGGCACGCTGATGCTGAGCGTCTTCGTTTTTTATCAGCAGTTTTCCGACAACCCTCTTGTCTCTCAGGCGCTTGTCGGCATGGCCGCTTCCGCTGCCGGAATGGTCGCGGGAGCCGCGCTCAAGCTCGTCTATAACTGTCGGGAAAATATCATTACACCGCCTGTCTGGATCCTCGGCCTTGTACTGACATTCGTCACGGTCGGCGTCATGAAAATCTCCATGCTTTTCATTCTGCCGATTCTCGGTATTCCGCTCTCGCTTTGGGCCTGGTACCGTTTCCTTAAAGTCGAGGAGCATCACAAATGATTCCCGCCTCTCTTTTTGCTGGACTGTTCATTCACTTTGCGCTCATCTCCATAATGGCGATCGGCGGCTTCATGGCCACACTTCCCGGTATGTATTCGTACCTTGTCGACACTGCCGCGCTGCTCACACCGGAGCAGTTTGCCAAGACGGTCGCTTTCGGGCAGTCGCTTCCCGGCCCCAATATGCTGATCGCGGGCGTACTCGGATGGGCGGCGTGCGGACCTCTCGGCGCGCTTGCTACGCTCAGCGGAACAGCAATTCCTTTTTCTTTGATCGCGGTTGCGGCCGGCCGTTACGTGCGCGAACACAAGACAAGTTATCTTGTCCGCGCCTACAAGTCCGGCATGGCACCCGTCGCCATCGGCCTGCTCTTTGCAACCGCCTATCTGCTCCTCAGCGGAGATCTGACCAACTGGAAGTCCGTCTGCTGGGCAGCCGTCGTGACACTGATCGTGTGGCGCACAAAGTTTCCGCTCATCCTTCTGATCGCCGCGGGCGGCGTGTTGGGTGCATTAGGCGTCTTTGCCTAACTTGCGGAAAATTGTACGGAAAATGCGAAACAACCTAGGTATTGTCTATATGATTCCTATAGATTCAATTACTCCATAGTTGTTCAAGATGCCGCGTTTTGTACTCACCATTCAGTCCCATGTCGCCTTCGGCTTTGTCGGAAATTCCGCCGCAGTCTTCCCTCTGCAGCTGAGAGGATTTACACCGATCGTCATCAACACGGTCGAATTTTCCAATCACACCGGTCATCCTCAGACGAGAGGTCAGGTGTTTACCGCCGAAATGATTGAAGAAGTCATTGAAGGTGTCAGAGAGCTTGGCGTACTGCCAAAATGCGAAGGACTGCTCTCGGGCTACTTAGGTGACGCAGGCATCGGCAAAGTTGTCCTTCATTTAGCCGAAGAGATCAAACGAGCGAATCCGAACGCCATATGGCTGTGCGACCCTGTGATGGGCGACACGGACTCGGGCGTGTTTGTTCGTCCCGGAATTCCGGAATTCATGAAAGCGCATTTCCTGAACGGACTTGCAGACATCACTACGCCGAACCAGTTTGAATTGGAGCTTCTGCTTGGACGCCCCGTTGTTTCGCGTCAGGATGCAGTGGAAGCGGCAAGAAATCTGTTTATTGAAAAAGGATGCAAAGTCGTTTTTGTGACCAGCCTGCTGACCAAGGACGTTCCGCAGGGGTTCATTGAGACGCTTGCCGTCACGGCTGACAAAGCCTGGACAGTGCGCACGCCGTTTATCTCTCAGAAGGCCGTGCCCAACGGCCAGGGAGATGTCTTCGCCGCTTCTTCTTTCGGTATCTATCTCAACACGCATTCCGCCAAAGCGGCCCTTGAAGGCGCTGTCAGTACGCTTTACGGTCTGGTCAGCGCCGCGCCTGACAATGACTTAGATCTGCCGCTCATTGACGCTCAGAAGGAAATCCTCACACCGAGCTCTATCTTTAAGGCTGAAGAAATCTAGCTCATCAGGCCCTAACGAAAAAATCCCGGCGCGCGACCGGGATTTTTTGTTGAAAGTAAATAGTTACTTAGCGACGTTCGGAGCGGAAACCGGCTCAATCACGTCTTCTGCCAGCTGCCATTTGCCTTTGTCTTTGACGCCAAGAAGCTGAACTTCAAAAATCAGAGTCGCATTCGGCGGAATCACATCACCGGCGCCTCTGGAGCCGTATCCGTACTGAGCCGGAATAAACAGACGGCGGATTCCGCCGACTCTCATTCCGTCAACGCCCTTATCCCAGCCCTGGATCACATATCCGGCGCCGAGCGGAAATTCAAACGGCTGATTGCGGTCGACGCTCGAATCAAACTTTGTTCCGTCTTCCAGCCAGCCAGTGTAGTGAACGCGAACCAGTTCACCGGGTGTCGCAACAGCGCCGGTACCGACTTTTACGTCCACAATCTTCAGCTCTTTCAGATCTTGCGTATCAATACCAAACATTTACCTAACCTCCAATTGATTTCGGTTATTTAGTTTTACCAATCTATACCTTTCTTATTACCCGAACTCGGGGTCTCCCTCAGTTTGAGCCCCTCCCGCTGCGATACACTCCAATGCGTTTGGAGGTGTTCAATTGTCAGACTCATTTAAAGCATTTAATTTCCATCCGCTGATTGTCCGGGCGATCGAAGACAGCGGTTTCACAAAACCGACGCCGATCCAAGTTAAGGCGATCCCTTTAGTCCGAGACGGACACGATCTTCTTGCGGCAGCTCAGACCGGAACCGGGAAAACCGCCGCGTTTGTTCTGCCGCTTCTTCAGGATATCGCGGAAAATCCCACAAAGTATCAAAAGAAGTCTGCTCGAGTTCTGATTCTCACTCCGACTCGTGAGCTTGCCGCTCAGGTGCTTGAGACGATTGACCAGCTCGGCGCGCACATGAACATTCGATCGGCCGTTGTCTTTGGCGGGGTCGGCATCAACCCGCAGAAAGCCGCTATCGCTAAAGGGCTCGACTTTCTCGTGGCTACCCCGGGCCGACTCCTTGATCTGATGAGCCAGAAAATGGCAGATCTCTCTCAGACGCATACACTGATTCTTGATGAAGCGGATCGCATGCTCGACATGGGGTTTCTGCCGGATCTGAAGAGAATCGTCAAAGCGCTCCCGCAAGATCGTCAGACACTGCTGTTTTCCGCAACGTTCTCTCTGGAAATCCGCAAACTCGCAGGCGACTTCCTGAAAGAGCCGAGATCAGTTGAAATCGCAAGAAATCAGGATGCCGCCTCAGTTCATCAGACGCTCTACCGCGTTCCCAAATCAGAAAAGCATACTGCGCTCCGCGATCTGATCGTCGACAACGGCTTGGATCAGATGCTGGTTTTCACACGCACGAAGTACGGCGCAGATAAACTCTGCCGGCAGCTCACCAAAGACGGCCTGAAGGCGCGCGCGATTCACGGCGATAAGTCTCAGGCGGCAAGAACCACCGCGCTGAAAGAATTCAAGAATCACGAACTGCCGATTCTGGTCGCGACCGATATCGCTGCCAGAGGTCTCGATATTGAAAAGCTGCCTCAGGTTGTAAATTATGAGCTGCCTCAGCAGGCAGAAGACTATGTCCACAGAATCGGCCGAACCGGACGCGCGGGAGAAAGCGGACAGGCTTTCTCTCTTGTGTCCTCCGAAGAGCTTGACCGCCTTAAAGCGATCGAGAAATTCATTAAGAAGCCGCTTCGCCTGACCGATTTTCCCGGAATGGACTACTCGAAAGAGAACGAACCTCAGCAGGATCCGCCCAAGAAAAAAGCGATTAAGCGTGCGTCCCAGAAGCGTCGTCCCGCAAAGAATTCTCGCAGGTCCGCTCCGAGAAAGTCAGGAAAACAGCAAATTTAACAATTCCTTCTTCAGAATTCGGGCAGGGTGTGCCTATCCTCTTAGAATTGAAGTTCAGCTAAAAGACAAATCGACGAACAATAGGTTATGAAGACTCCAGATCTGAACGAAGTAAAAATTCAAGCGGGATTTTCTTTAGAAGACATCAATATTGAAGGATTTTCTCCGATGCCCTCTCCCGCAGAAATCAAGCGTCTTGCTCCTTTGACCGAGGCGGCAGCTGAAACCGTCAATAGAAGCAGAACAGACATTAAGAAGATTCTCGACAATATCGACGATCGGCTTCTTGTCATTACCGGTCCGTGCTCGATCCACGACCCGAAGGCCGCGCTCGAATATGCGGAGAGACTTCTGAAGCTGTCCGAGCATGTTTCCGAAACCATTCTGCCTGTGATGCGCGTCTACTTTGAAAAGCCGCGTACCGTCACCGGATGGAAAGGCTTTATCAATGATCCGCACATGGACAACTCGTTCCAGATGGCCGAAGGCATGCTGCGGGCACGCGAACTGATGATCAAGATCAATGAAATGGGTCTTCCGGTCGCCACTGAAGCGCTCGATCCGTTCGGTCCGCAGTACCTCGGCGAGCTGGTCAGCTGGTATGCTATCGGCGCGCGAACCACAGAAAGTCAGACGCACAGAGAAATGGCGAGCGGGCTTTCCGCACCGGTCGGCTTTAAAAACGGCACCGACGGTCAGCTTGATTCCTCAATTAATGCGGTCAAAGCGAGTCGTCAGGGCCATTTCTTCCTGGGTATTTATGAAGACGGCAGAAGTTCCATCGTCCGCACTAAGGGCAATCGCTACAGCCACCTCGTTCTCAGAGGCGGCGGCGGACGTCCGAACTTTGACACGGTGAGCGTCATGCTTGCCGAAGAGGCTTTGAAGAAAGCGGGCGTCGCATCGCGCCTCATTATCGACTGCTCTCACGCCAACAGCATGAAGAATCCGGACCTGCAGCCCTTCGTGCTGCGCGACGTCATCACACAGGTCATCAACGGCAGCCGGGCGATTTGCGGCGTTATGCTGGAAAGCAACCTCTTTGCCGGCAATCAGAAGATTCCGGATGATCTGAGTCAGCTGAAATACGGCGTGTCCGTGACCGATGCGTGTATTGACTGGGAGGCCACGGAACATGCTTTAAGAACCACGCACCGTCGTCTTTTGGATAAGAAATTAAATGGTTAAACGCATTCTTCTTCTCACCGCGGCGCTTGCCGCGGCGATTCTCGCAGGCTGTACCTCTGCTCCGTCGCACCGCTCCCCTTTTGAAGCGAAAGCCGATAGAGATGGACTCGACCCTCTGATTGACGCGCCGCTGAGAACTCAGGCCGTCTGCAAAGGAACCGGGTTGTTCTCCGCCGGCATGAAGCTCGGCGGTTTCTCATTTGAATGCCCCGACCTGGACGTGGTCGCGACCATGAACGAGCTTCGCGACGCGGGCTGGAGAGTGGAAACCATCCGTATCGGTCATCAGGAAGTCGATAGTGAAGAAAGCGGCTCTCAGCTGACCGTGACCATGCGCAAAGTCTATTAATTGTTTTAGGAGGATCCGGCAGTGGACAGCATGACAGCCGTGCGGCTCAGCAAACTTCGTTCTTTTTTTCAGAACTTAGGGCTTAACGGCTGGATCGTTCCCACAGCCGACCCGCATGCTTCCGAGTATGTGGGCGAACATTATGCGCTGCGCAAGTGGCTCTCCGGATTTACGGGTTCCGCCGGCACCCTTGTGGTCACATCGGATCGCTGCGCGCTTTTGACAGACTCCCGCTATTGGGAGCAGGCGCAAAGGCAGCTCGAAGGGACAGAAATCGAATTAGTTCGTCTGAACTGCTCCTATGCAAAGGCGATCGCCGATTGGCTTGCTCAAAACTGCGCAAGCGACTGCGTGATCGGCATCTTCGGAGAAAACATCTCGAAAGCAGCTGTGAACAAATTATCCTCGGAACTCAGAGAAAAGAAGCTCTTTCTTTCAATTCTGCACTCGGATCCTGCGGCCGTGATTTGGGATAACCGGCCTCAGGCGGCCTGCACGGAAATTTACGAGCACTCCGTCTCTCCGAGAAACCGCGCTCAGAAACTTGCCGCTGCCGCAAAAGCCCTCAAAGAAAAAAACGCCGATTGGCTTTTAACGTCCAAACTCGACGATATCGCTTGGGTTTTTAATCTCAGAGGCTCTGACGTCCCCTGCAATCCGGTCTTCTATTCCTACGCGCTGATCGGAAGCGATCAAAAAGCCTTTCTCTTTGCCGCGCTGAACAAAATCAAACCGGAGCTGCGCACAAAACTCGAGCAGGACGGCGTAACCCTCTGCAATTATCAGGGCGCGATTGAAGAAATCGAAAAAATTCTCTCGAACTCTGATCCGTGTACCGTTTTAGCCGATCCTGAAGAACTCAATGCTTCGCTCTTTGAAATCTTTCCGGAGCACGTCAGGGTGATTGAGGATATCAATCCCATTGAACTTCTTAAAGCCCAAAAGACACCCGAGGAGATTGAGCTGATTCAAAAAGCCATGATTAAAGACGGCGTTGCACTCGTGCGCTTTTACGCCTGGCTTGACGATCACATCCATGAGGGTCTGACTGAAGCGGACGCGGCTGAGAAGTTAAATGAATTCCGAAGCGAGCTTGAGGGCTTTGTTTCGCTCAGCTTCGAGACGATTTCAGCATTCGGCCCCAATGCCGCTCTGCCGCACTATCAGCCTGAGGGCAGAGGTGCGAAAATCGAAGGCAGCGGTTTCCTTTTGATTGACTCGGGCGCTCAGTTCGCTGAAGGAACCACTGATATCACCCGTACCATTTTGGTCGGTGAAGCGGGCGAACAGATGAAAGCAGACTACACATCTGTTTTGCGTGCAACTATTTGTCTTGCAACAACAATTTTCCCCGAAGGCGTTTCCTCACAGGCAATTGACGCGATCGCCCGTCGTCCGATTTGGCAAAATACTGCCGATTTTGGGCATGGGACAGGACACGGTGTAGGTTTTTTCCTTAATGTACACGAGGGACCGCAAAGGATTAGTTATCCGAGAATCAATGTCGGGGACAGCTTGATATCCAGATACAGCGCCATGCTCCCGGGAATGGTCACGAGCGATGAGCCCGGACTCTACCGTCCCGGAAAATGGGGTATCCGCATAGAAAACCTCCTTGCCAATGAGCTGACCGCCGAAAATGAGTTCGGCCGTTTCCTCAGGTTCAGGACTCTGACCCTTTGCCCGATAGATCTCCGGGCTGTCAATGTCGGAGCTCTTTCACCCGAAGAAGTACGTTGGCTCAACTCCTACCATCAGACTGTTCGAGACACTTTGTCTCCCTTCCTCGACGAGAGAACAGCGCAATGGTTGGAGGGCAAGACTAAGGATTTATGCGAATGTCTGAAAAAACAAATTTAAAAACCTGGTTGGAAACCCGTTGGCGCGGGACCCTGATGGCCGTCATCATCGGCGCTGCATCGCTGTTTGTCTCTGAGCACTACGGCGGTCCTGCAGTTCTTTTCGCGCTTTTGATCGGTATGGCTTTTCATTTCCTTTCTGAGGATAAGAGAACGCTTGCCGGCATCAATTTCAGCTCCACCACGATTTTGCGCTGGGGTGTCGGTCTGCTCGGCGCCAAAATCACCGCCGACCAACTCGGACTTCTCTCGCCCGCGCTGCTCTGTATGATTATCGGAGGCGTCTTTGCCACCCTGCTTTTCGGCGCGTTTACCACACGCTTTTCCAAGTGGCCGATTACCGAAGGTACCTTAGCGGCTGCCGCTACTGCGATTTGCGGCGCCTCCGCCGCGATTGCGCTTTCGGCGACGCTGGATAAAAAACAGCTTCGTGAACAGGCGCTTCTTGCGATTGTTGTTACCGTGACTGCGCTCTCAACGCTTGCGATGGTGCTTTATCCGTTCATTTCCCAGTGGTGCGGATTCAATCATGTGGACGCGGGTATTTTCCTCGGCGGCACCATTCATGACGTCGCCCAGGTGGTCGGTGCGGGCGCCATGATCGGACCGGACGCGCTTGAGATCGCGAGTCTGACGAAGATGATTCGTGTCGCGCTTTTGATCCCGATCCTGATTATCTTCATGTTTATCTTCGCAAATAAACAGCACCGTGAAGAAGAGGAAAAGGCAAAGCCCTGGTACAAGAATATTCCGATGTTCCTGCTCGGCTTTATCGCACTTGCCGCTTTGAACTGCTTTGGCGTTATTCCGGTCAAAGTTTCCAACGCGCTGGGCGAAATCTCCAGACTCTTTATTCTGATTTCAATTTCCGCCCTCGGCCTTAAGACCTCGCTCGGCAAACTGAAAGAAGTCGGCTGGACTCCGATCGTTCTCATGTCCATCGACACGATCTTCCTTCTCCTCTGGGTCATCATCGGCATCTTCTTAATCAGAGGCTGATTTAAACCCGTGCAGTACAGAGACCCGAAATTATTCGGGTCTTTTTTTATCCCTGTCCGTAACGATTACAATTCTCACCATAAATCTCAAACTACGCATATGAATAAAAAGAACTCTATTTGGCTTGTCACTATTACGCTGGCCAGTCTCGGTATGATCGGCCCTTTTGCTACAGACACTTATCTGCCGAGCTTTCAGGAAATTGAAGCCGAGTTCGGCACACCGGAGGCGCTGGTTCAGCAGACGCTTTCCATCTATCTGATTACCTTTGCGGTCATGACGCTCATCTACGGAACGCTCTCCGATATGTTCGGCCGCAAGCCGATTATCATCGGCGGACTCATGCTGTTTTTCGGCTCGTCTCTTTTTGCGGCCTGCGCGCCGAATTTCAAATGTCTGCTGATTGCCCGAGGGCTGCAGGGACTGACCGCGGGAGCCGGTATTGTGATCGGACAAGCCGTCGTGCGGGACTTGTACGGCGGATCAACCGCTCAGCAGCTCATGGCTAATATTGCGATGGTTTTCTCGCTTGCGCCTGCGATCGCTCCGATTCTCGGCGGCGCTATCGCGGACCACTTAGGCTGGCGTTTTGTTTTCGTGTTCATAATGCTGTACGCCGCCTCTATGATCTTGCTGACCTGGCGCGCACTTCCTGAGAGCCTTCCGCCTGAGAAACGTCAGCCGGTGAATTTCAAAAATCTTGCCGAACAGTATCGGGATACGTTAAAAGACAAGTCCTTCATGTTTGCCGCTTTCAGCACCGGACTTTCCTTTGGCGGTCAGGCAACCTATATCGCCTGCGCAAGTAACATCATTGTCAAAATCCTCGGCATGCCGGTCACGCAGTTCGGCTGGCTGTTCATCCCAATGATTTCCGGTACGGTTTTCGGCAGCTGGCTTTCGGGCCGACTCGCGCGTAAATTCTCGACGCCCCTGATTGTCAACCTCGGTCTGACCTTTATGACCATCGGCGCAGCTGCCGACCTGGCCTGTTCGATTTGGCTGGACGACTATTTGGGCGTACCTTACATGTTCTTCCCAGTCACGCTGTGCATTTTCGGCATGTCCATTGCCCGTCCGGGCATGACGATCATGTCACTCAGCATGCGTCCCAAGACCCTTGGTCTGGCAAGCTCGCTCGTAGCGTTCTGCCAGACGGTCGTCTTTGCCGTGATCTCAGGTCTGATCGCTCCGCTGCTCTTCGGCTCACTCGTGAAAATGTCCGTCTCTCTTGCAATCTGCACCGCCGTCTCCATCGCTTTCTGGATTCTCAGCCGCCTGACGGGACAGATCCGCCACGCCGACGTCGTCGAATAAGCGATTTTTTTGAAAAATAATGTTTATATTTCAGAATGTTGTTGGGGATATCCCGAGAGCTTCAGTACAAAGTTCTACGGCTTTCGGTTATCT
The DNA here is from genome assembly GCF_059728705.1 of Parasutterella sp. St.1A3. Lineage (NCBI taxonomy): Bacteria > Pseudomonadati > Pseudomonadota > Betaproteobacteria > Burkholderiales > Sutterellaceae > Parasutterella > Parasutterella sp. St.1A3. The sequence goes on from NZ_BAAGFK010000001.1 coordinate 2,275,368, forward strand.
TTAAACTATCAGGATGGATCCGAAATAAAAAATGCATTTTCTCAAGCCGACCTCAATCATTCTTTGTTCCCTAGCCGTTCTGTTCGCGCTCGGCGGCTGCGGAGAAAAAAAAGCGAGTGCCCCTAAGCAGACTCAGCTGACCGTGACCACGCTCACGGCAGTCTCAGGCAGCCAGCCCTATGTCGTCGATCTTTTCGGCCAGACGGAAGGTCAGCAGGCCGTGATTGTTTATCCTCAGGTAACAGGGCCGATTATTTCCAGAGACTATACGGAAGGCGCGCTCGTAAAAAAAGGCGACAAACTCTTCACGATTGATCCGGCACCCTTTGATGCCGCGCTGCAAAGCGCAAAAGCCGCGGTTGCTCAGGCTGAGGTCAGTCTGGCAAAGGCTTCTCGAGAAGCCGCCCGCTACACCAAGCTGCATAAATCGGAAGCGGTCAGCGAGAAGGAATATACCGACGCTGTCAGCGAACTCGCTTTGTGCAAAGCGAATCTGCGGGCGGCTCAGGCCAAACAAAGAGAGGCGGAAATCACGCTTGGATATACAGAGGTTAAGGCCCCTGTCGACGGTATTGCAGGCCGAGCCTTAGTGAATCCGGGTGCGTTAGTAAGCGCCAACTCCACTGCGCTTACCGATATCACACAGGACAATTTGCTTAAAGTTCGATTCTCTCTGAGTGACAACGATCTGCACGGATACTCCGTGAATGATCATTCTCCGGTTTCTGTCGTTGATGACAGAAACGGGCAGGAGACACCGGCCGTTATTGAATTCACCGCCACGCAGATCGACCCGGAAACCGGTGCGCGTTCTCTAAGCGCTGTGATTCCGCAAAGCAACGGTTTACTTCCGGGACAATACGTCACAGTTCATCTCACGCTCGGTGAACAGGACGGCGTCTTTCTCGTTCCTCAGAGCGCGGTTCGACAGCTTTCGGACGGCACCTACAGCGTTTATGTCTACAGTGACGGAAAAGCGCGTCAGAGACCGGTTACGGTTGGCCGCTGGCAGGGTACTGACTGGATTATCACATCCGGCCTGAATGACGGAGACGAAGTAATTATTGACCAGATACAGAAACTTCGAGATAAAGCCGCCGTCAATAAAAAAGAAGCGGCTCAGAAAAAATAAAACCCGCGTTCAAAATCCCTCGGAGAGAAGTTCATGCTTTCGCAATTTTGTATCAAACGTCCCATCTTCGCTTCGGTCTTATCCATCCTTATCGTCATCGCGGGTCTTTTAGCCTGGCGTGCACTTCCGATTTCGCAGTATCCGGAAATTACTCCGCCGACTGTTTTCGTGACCGCCTCTTATGAGGGCGCGGATGCCGAAACTCTGGCAAAGACGGTCGCGGCTCCGATCGAAGATCAGCTCTCCGGTATTGACGGGCTGCTCTACTATGAAACCGCCATCCGCTCCAACGGTATGGTCCGCATTACCTGCACGTTCGAAGTGGGGACCAACCCGAACGATGCGATGCTTGAAATCAACAACCGAGTTCGGTCCGCTGAACGCAGGCTTCCCGACTCGGTTCGTCAGAACGGCGTCAACGTTCGCAAACGAAGCGAAGAGACACTGATGCTGGTGCCGTTTTACTCTCCGAACGGCAAATATAAACCGATTCAGCTGGCCGACTACGTCAATCAGAACGTTATTGACGCGATTAAACGCGTGCACGGTGTCGGAGACGCGGAAGTCTTTGGCAACTCGCAGAGCGCGATGCGTATCTGGCTTGACCCGAAGAAAATGGCCAAACTCGGCGTCACAGCAATCGACGTCAGAAAGGCGATTGAGGAACAGAACTACCAGTATGCGACCGGTAAAGTCGGTGTTGCGCCGACCCCTGAAGAACAGCAGCTCGTCTACACCATCCGCACCAAGGGACAACTTCTCACACCGGACGAGTTCGGCAATATTACCGTTCGATCCAAGGGCGCTGACGGTATCGTACGCATCCGAGATATTGCGCGCGTGGAAGTCGGCAACCGCAGCTATGAAGCGTACAACCAACTGAACGAAAGACCTTCAATCACATTCGCGGTTTATCTGCAGTCCGGCGCCAACGCCATGCAGACCGCGATTGATGTAAAAAAACGTCTGACCGAACTCTCTCAGCACTTTCCGGATGACCTGGCCTATGTCATCACAGACGACAACTCACGATTTGTTGAAGCCGCGCTGAATGAAGTCCTTCATACACTCTTTGAGGCGGGACTCCTGGTGCTCATCGTCGTGTTTGTTTTCCTGCAGAGCTGGCGCGCGACACTCATTCCGATGCTGGCAGTTCCCGTATCGCTGATCGGCACAATGGCGGGTCTCTGGGTTCTGAACTTCTCGATCAATACCCTGACGCTGTTTGCAATGACGCTCGCCATCGGTATCGTCGTCGACGATGCGATTGTGGTACTTGAAAACATCGAACGAATCATGTCAGACGATGATCTTGATCCGTATGAAGCGTCTCAGAAAGCCATGAAAGAAGTCGGCAGCGCGCTGATCGCAATCGTACTCGTACTGACGACGGTATTTACGCCGGTCGCCTTCCTCGGCGGCATCGCGGGCGAACTTTATCGTCAGTTTGCGGTCACCATCGGTATCTCGGTTATTCTTTCGGGCTTTGTCGCCCTGACGCTGACTCCCGCCCTCTGTGCCATTCTGCTGCGTAAGAATGAAAAGAAGATGGCGGTCTTCAAGCTGTTTAATCTTGGGTTTGATCATTTCCGGGAATTCTTCATCCGGGGCGTGCACTTTAATCTGAACAACCGCTGGATTACCGCAGTACTTCTGGCTGTCGTTCTTGTGGGATGCTGGAAACTCATGGATATTATCCCGACCTCATTTGTTCCGCGCGAAGACCAAGGTCTGCTTCGTGTTTCCATGCAGCTGCCCGAAGGCTCTTCTTTGGTCCGCACCGGCAAAGCGGTTGCGGAGTTAAATAAAGAAATTCGAGATCTGGAGTCTGTCGATAACGTAACCGCTCTGGTCGCCAATGACACGGTCGCAAACGACACCAAGTCCAACGCGGCTTCCATGGTTGTACAGCTCAAGCCTTGGAAAGAGCGCACCGAGACCGCAGAAGAGGTTCGTCAGAAAATCCAGAAACTGCTCAACAAGAGAACCGACCTTGTCGGTCAGTCGGTCAATCCGCCTCCGATCCGCGGTTTAGGACGTTCGGGCGGCTTGGATTTTTACATCCAGTCCCGCGAATCGGACGATCCGATCCAGCTGCAGCAGGTCTCTCAGGACTTCAAGGAAAAGCTTGAAAGCCTGCCGGAGATTTCTTCAAGCCGAGCCATGTTCCAGGCAGACGCGCCTCAGCTTTATCTCACGGTTGACGAAGCCAAAGCACTTGCCATGGGCGTTGCGATTTCCGACGTCTACAACACGATCGGATACTTCATGGGCAGTAAATACGTGAATGACTTCACGCGTATCGGCAAGATTTTCCGAGTCATTATTCAGGCGGACGATCAGTTCCGCATGACACCCGAATCCATCGGTGAACTCTATGTTCGCTCCGACTCCGGAAAAATGGTGCCGCTCTCCTCTCTGACCCACATTACCCGTATTTCCGGACCTGAATCTCTGAAACGAGAAAACGGCTTCCTTGCCGCCTCTATGACCGCGAACGCGGCGCACGGCTATTCGACGGGCGACGTGATCCGCGCGGTTGAACAAAGCGCGGAGGAACTTCCGGACGGCTACTACGTCGACTGGACCGGTCAGGCCTTCCACGAAAAACGCATCGGTACCACATCGGCCTACGCCTTTGCATTCGGTCTGATTATCGTGTTCCTGATTCTTGCCGCGCAGTTTGAACGCTGGTCGCTGCCGATCGCAGTCGTGCTTGCGGTGCCTTACGCTATTCTCGGCGCCTTAATCGCGATTTATTTCCGAGGATTCACCAACGACATTTACTTCCAGATCGGTCTGCTGGTCCTTGTCGGTCTGACCGCGAAGAACGCCATTCTGATTGTGGAATTTGCGGCTCAGAAGCTTGAGGAAGGTCTGGCGCTTAAAGACGCAGCTCTGGAAGCCGCCAAGCTGCGTTTACGCCCGATTGTGATGACGTCGCTCGCCTTCATTCTCGGCGTGATTCCGCTTGCTACGGCGACAGGCGCGGGCGCTGCCGCCCGTCAGTCCATGGGTACCGGCGTATTGGGCGGCATGATTGCGGCCACCTTTATCGCGACAATCTTCATCCCGGTCTTCTTTACCTGGTTTGTTGCCAAGAACTCAAAGAGACGTCAATAAGAACTAACGCAAAAGGCGCCGATTCGGCGCCTTTTGCTTATGAATCAAAGCAGTTTACTTGATGTACTTGTTTTCCCAGTTGTCCATGGTTCCGTCTGCTTTGATCTTCTTCATCCAGTCGTTAACCTGAGTTTGGCAGAATTTATCAAATAAAAAAGCTCTCAGTCCTTTGATTATCAGGGAGTTGAGAGCTTTTTAAAATTATTGTCTTGTAGGTATGCTAGAGCATATCTTTGAGCAATTCCGGTATCGAGTCCTCCGCTGTAAGTCTTACTCCTAAACAACGACCCATTTCTTTGATATTGACTAAGCGAGCCGGCGGTACGAGTCCGACCGTTTTGAAGAGTATTTCGAGCTGACTTGGCTGCAGCCTGCGCCCTGATAGCTCAGCTTTAAGTTCTTCCTGAGTCAGCCGCTCTAAGCCCTTTCTAATATTCTGTGGTCTCGAGCACTGCAGGAACATGAGTTCATTAGCACTTTTTATTGGTACGGTCGTCGCCGAGTTTAGTGCTCGGACTATTTCCGAGATGCTCAGAGGAGTTCCGGCTTCTTTCAGCTTCCACTGCAGTAGTTTCAGAATGCCCAGCGCAATTACACAAATGAGTATGTGGCCTTTAATATGATTCGAGTTTCTCACGTACATAGGCCGTAAACCTAAGTGAGACTTCATAACTCTGAAGCAGCTCTCGATCTGGTTAAGTTCGTGGTAGGCTGCGGCTAGGTGTCCGTCCGGTAAAGCGCTTTGCTCCACACAGTCCGGAGCATTTTTGTAGATGAGGGCTGCATATCCGGCAAGGCGGCGTTTAGCTTCGAGGACCTCTTCATCAACGCCTTCGATTTTCGCCTCTACTTTTTCCGAAGTCTTTGCAATGCAGGCCCACCCGGAGCTCTTAGGTTTAACTTTTATGCCTTGCGCCTGTTTCTTTAGTACCAGCTCTTTCCACACTTCGAGCACTGCTAAGTCCCGTTTCTGTCTCTTTTTATCAAAGGTCAGAACCAAGGTGCAGTGAGTATCTTCTTCTTTTACCTTTCCTTTTTTAACCCAGTCTTTTATGACTTTAAAGCGTCCGATTTCCTCTCCTTGTCTGATGATTGGGACATATCCTTCGGGATCGAACATCGCTTTTGTTGTCTTCTGATCCAGATTACTTACTTTCTGCGCCATCAGAAATCCAAGATCATTTGTCTGCAGCATCTTTAAATTTGCCGCAGAATTTAGTCCTCGGTCGGCAACGACGATGCTCTCTTTAACGTTGTATTTTTGTTTCAGAGACTCAATCGAAGAACTCATCGTCTTAAATTCGGATGCGTTTCCGGCGTAGACGTAAAAGTCAATCGGTATTCCTTCTTCGTTAATGACCAAGGCGATGGAGGCTAAAGGCAGGTCGAAGCGGTGCTCTTTTGAGGGGCCTCTCATTCGCAGGTATTCGATCTTTTGCTCCTGGATTTTCTTGATGAAGTCATCAGCCTTCGGACAAGGCCGTAGTCTTCCTTCATCGTCAAAGCACGAGGAATCCAATTCACCGCTTTCATAGGCCAATTCCAGTTCTTGCTGAAGCCGGTCTTGGAAATCTATCTGTTGTCTGCCGCACTCCAAGTCACTCAGCGCAGTTTCAAAGTAGACGTTGGTAACGTCATAAAAAATCAAGGTGGCCTTTGTTTTTCCGAGCTGTTTATTGACTGAGCGGTTAAAGAATCTCATGATCGAGTCTTTGTGCTCAAACAAATAATCGTAAGAATTGTAGTAACTGTCTAAACCGATACCCTGCACAGGCGCACCTAGAAATCCGTCCTGGTCGCCGAATGAGTAAAAAACAGAGTGCGGATCAAGGATTTTTAAAAAACAGAGATAAGAGACAACAGCGTTCAAATCGAATTTTGCTTTTGTTTGTCGCTGTTGTATGTCTTTGAACTTCCGATCTAAATGCAGATGATCATCCCAGAGCTTTTTTAAAACGTAGTGCCCGTACTGCAAAAGAGGAAGCGGACCGCCCGCAGAAACACTGTTTTCAAAGTTCAGCAGAGTCTGAGCTTGTGCGAGTCGATTGAGCGACTGAAGACGACTCTTTTCTGCATAACTATCTTGGTATTTCTTCTTCAGATCTTCCAGATAGTTTGGATTCGACTGAGAAAGAACATCAAGCCGCCCAAGATTTTGGACAACTTTGTGTTTTACCTTCCCGTCTTTGTCTCGATAAGACTCCATCAGCCGGACATAAGTGTACTGTCCTTTGGCGCCACCCTTGCAAGTAGAAACAAACATAGACCACCTCCAATAATGATCTAATTATAACATACCTACTACATATCTACAAGCGAATAATGAATAAAAAGGCCAAAAAACAGACCCCATGGCCGTTGACGACCAAGAGGTCAGTTAGAATCTGCCAAACTCAGGGGTCTGACCGCGAAGAACGCCATTCTGATTGTGGAATTTGCGGCTCAGAAGCTTGAGGAAGGTCTGGCGCTTAAAGACGCAGCTCTGGAAGCCGCCAAGCTGCGTTTACGCCCGATTGTGATGACGTCGCTCGCCTTCATTCTCGGCGTGATTCCGCTTGCTACGGCGACAGGCGCGGGCGCTGCCGCCCGTCAGTCCATGGGTACCGGCGTATTGGGCGGCATGATTGCGGCCACCTTTATCGCGACAATCTTCATCCCGGTCTTCTTTACCTGGTTTGTTGCCAAGAACTCAAAGAGACGTCAATAAGAACTAACGCAAAAGGCGCCGATTCGGCGCCTTTTGCTTATGAATCAAAGCAGTTTACTTGATGTACTTGTTTTCCCAGTTGTCCATGGTTCCGTCTGCTTTGATCTTCTTCATCCAGTCGTTAACGCTGGCTTCCAGGTGCGGATAACCCTGTTTCATCAGAACGCCGAAGTGGTTCTCGGTAAAGGGTTTGTCAACCAGAGGTGCGGCAAGCTTGGGATTATCTTTGACATAGCGACGAGCTTCCATCGTCTCGGTAATCATGACGTCGGCTTTGCCTTCGCCGACCAGGCCCGGAATCTCCGCATTATGCTCATGCATAATGAGTTCGGCCTTCGGTGTCATTTCTTTGGCGAACTTCTCATTCGTTCCGCCTGGGTTGTACATCACACGAACCGTCGGCTTATTGATGTCATCCAGACCGCGAATCTTGTCGGCTTTCGTCTTGGTGACAAGCACTGTCTTGCCAAACGTCAGATAACCGTCGGACATAGTCATGACTTTCTTTCGCGCGTCTGTCACAGTAATACCGCTCATCGCGACGTCAAATTTGTCGGCCTGAGTATCATCCTGCAGCGTACGCCAGCTTGTCGGAACATAGACCAGTTTCACGCCAAGGTACTTGGCAAGAGAATCTGCCATCTCGGCGTCAAAGCCTTCATATTTTCCGGTTTCTTTGTTGAGGTAGCTCATCGGTTTGTAATCGCCGGTTGAACCGACACGCAGTTCGCCCGACGCTTTAATTTCCTGAAGAGAACGAGCTTCGGACAAGCCGGCAAATGTCAGGGTCACGGCTGCAAGCGAGCTGACCAGAACGGCGGTTACTACCTTCTTGTGTTTCATAAAATCATTCTCCCTATCATTCGGCTGAGACCATTCAGTATAACGAATCAAACGCCGAAAATAGAATATTTCCCTATTTTTATATCTAAACAGGGATTAATTCCCGTTTATTCGCTCAAATCTGACTGTTATCGATTAAATTAAAGAATCTCTCAGAGTTATCTCAAAACAGCCGAATATTCTATCAAACGAGTCAATATAAATATAAAGAAGAAAGATTTTTAAGTATGGTTTAAATGTAGTTTACCCACCTAAGTTGTTTTACCGTTTCAGCAAAGTCTCCGTCAAGACGATCGGTAATGCTGACACGCGTTCTGGTCCGCGGGTGCAGAAATGAAATCCCGCAGCAGTGAAGATACAGTCGATCCCTTCCGAAATACTCTGCAAGAGCGCGATTCAGAGGACCTTTACCGTATGTCGCATCACCGATAATCGGATGCGCGATAAATTTCATATGACGTCGAATCTGATGTCGCCGCCCGGTCAAAAGTTCAAGTTTCACCAATGAAAGCCGCGTGGTTTCGTATTTGCCGCTTGAAACCGGGACTTCTGCGCTCGCAAGCGTTGTCAAAAGCGTCTTCGCCTCCTGCGCTTCAGTTTTCTGAACACGAAGATACGGGTCCACGGGCGGCTTCAGCGCGTGATCAATCAGCATTGTTTTTTCGGAAGTGCCTCGCACAATCGCAAAATACTGCTTCTGAAACGTCTCATGCGTCTGCTGAGCGAGCGCTGAAACAGTCTGCGGATCAAAGGCGAACATCAAAGCGCCAGAAGTGCCCCGATCCAGTCGGTAGAGCGGCCAGACCCGTTTCCCAAACAAATCCCGCGCAAGCTGCAGCGCGAAATATTGGTCTCCGTTGGCGATCTCCGTGCGGTGCGTCAGCAGCTTCTCCGGCTTTGAGACAACCGCAAGGCAGTCGTCCTGATATAGGACCTTCAAGAGCGGTTTTTGATCAGTGCACATAAGAAAAAAGGCTCTCCTAAGAGAGCCGAAACACTAGCGTTTATTGAAAGAGTTTGCCGAGTTTATCGAAGAAACCCTGTTTCTCCGGCGCATGATGGCTTCGCTTACTGCCAAGCAATGATTCTTCAAACTGCTGCAGCAGCTCCTTCTGTTTTGCCGTCATATTGACCGGAACTTCGACATTGGTGTGCACGTACAAGTCGCCCTTGTCTGTGGTACGCAGGCCGACAATGCCGTGTCCTTTCAGACGGAATGTGCGTCCCGTCTGAGTGCCCTCCGGAATTCTGAGTTTGACTTTTCCGGTGAGCGTCGGCACTTCAAGCTCGCCGCCCAAAGCCGCCATCGTGAAGCTCATCGGCATCTCGATGTGCAGGTCCTGTCCGTCACGTTCAAAGAGATCGTGTCTCTTCACATGGATGCGGACATAAAGGTCGCCGGCGGGGCCGCCGTTCTGTCCGGGCGCGCCGCGGCCGGAAATGCGCATACGGTTGCCGTCGTCCACACCTGCAGGAATCGAAATTTCAATTTCCTTTCTCTCTTCTTTCATACCGGTGCCCCCGCAAACCTTGCAGGGGTGGCGAATAATCTTGCCGGTGCCGTGACAGCGCGGGCAAGTCTGCTGAATCTGGAAGAAGCCCTGACCGGCGCGAACAAAGCCGCTTCCGTGGCAGGTCGGGCAGGTTTCAGGATGCGTGCCCTTTTCCGCTCCGGTCCCCTCGCATGCTTCGCACTTGGACCAAGAGGGAACCTTGATCTTTGTCTTGAGACCTTCGGAGGCCTGCTCAAGCGTGATATCCAGGTCATAAACCAGATCCTCACCTCGGAACATCTGCTTGTTGCCGCCGGCTCTGCCGCCCGCGCGAGCACCGAAAATCTCCGCGAAAATATCACTGAATTCACCAAACTGCGACGGATCGAAGGAGCCGAACCCTCCGCCAAATCCGCCGGCACCGCCGGACTCAAAGGCTGAACGGCCATAGCGATCGTAGGCAGCGCGCTTCTGCTCGTCTCCGAGTACGGAATATGCTTCTCCGACCTGCTTGAATTTTTCTTCAGCGCTCTCGTCTCCCTTATTGCGGTCAGGGTGGTACTTCATCGCCATACGGCGATAGCCCTTCTTAATCTCTTCCTGAGTTGCAGTCCGCTCTACGCCAAGAACCTCGTAGTAATCAAGTTCCTCTTCAGCCATACTTTTCGTTGTTTCGTGAATCTAGTGATAACCCTAGAGTTTAATAAATCAATTATTCAATAGGGCCGCCCTTTTTCAAAGGCGACCCTATTTTTGTGTCAAAGCTTAACGCTCTTTTACTGATCAGCGTCAGATGACTGATTAGACTTCTTTGAAGTCAGCGTCGACGACGTCGTCATCTTTCTTCTGAGACTGCTGAGCACCCTGCTGCTGTGCGCCCGGCTGAGCCTGCTGCTGATTGAGTTTTTCACCAATCTTCTGGGCAGCGGTCATCAGAGCGTCTGTGCGTTTTGTGATCAGATCCTTGTCTTCGCCCTTCAGAGCGTCCTCAAGGTCTTTAATCGCGGATTCGCAGGCAGCGCGGTCAGAACCGTCAACCTTGTCTCCCAGATCCTTCAGAGTCTTCTGAACCTGATGGATGCTGGTGTCGGCAGCGTTGCGGGCCTGAGCCAGTTCAGCGCGGCGGCGGTCTTCTTCCTTGTTGGCTTCAGCATCGGCAACCATTCTTTCCACGTCAGCGTCGGTCAGACCGGAGTTCGCCTTAATGGTGATCTGGTTTTCTTTGCCGGTGTTCTTATCCTTAGCGGAAACGTGGAGAATACCGTTAGCGTCAATATCGAATGTCACTTCGATCTGCGGCAGTCCTCTCGGAGCCGGAGCGATGCCTTCAAGGTTGAATTCACCGAGCAGCTTGTTGTCTGCAGCCATTTCACGTTCACCCTGGTAAACCTTAATGGTCACAGCAGGCTGATTGTCTTCAGCTGTAGAGAACACCTGAGAGTGTTTTGTCGGGATCGTCGTGTTGCGTTTGATCATCGGAGTCATCACGCCGCCCAGAGTTTCGATACCGAGGGTAAGCGGTGTGACGTCGAGCAGAAGAACGTCGCTGCGGTCGCCCGAGAGAACAGCACCCTGAATCGCAGCGCCCATAGCGACAGCTTCATCCGGGTTAACGTCCTTGCGAGGATCCTTGCCGAAGAACTTCTTTACAGCTTCCTGAACAGCCGGCATACGTGTCTGGCCGCCAACGAGAATAACGTCGGAAATATCGGAAGTTGTGGCGTTTGCGTCCTTCAGAGCCTTGCGGCACGGTTCGATGGTTCTTTCAATCAGATCTTCAACCAAGCTTTCGAGCTTAGAGCGAGTCAGAGTGATATTCAGGTGTTTCGGACCGGTAGCGTCGGCTGTGATGTAAGGAAGGTTGATTTCGGTTTCCTGACGGCTCGACAGTTCGATCTTGGCCTTTTCAGCGGCGTCCTTCAGACGCTGCAGAGCCAAAATGTCGGTGCTCAGATCAATACCGGTATCCTTCTTGAATTCTTTGATGATGTAGTCAACGATTCTCTGGTCAAAGTCTTCGCCGCCAAGGAATGTATCGCCGTTGGTGGAGAGTACTTCGAACTGTTTTTCACCGTCTACGTCAGCCAGGTCGATGATGGAGATATCGAATGTGCCGCCGCCGAGGTCATACACAGCGATCTTTCGGTCGCCTTTGCCGCCTTTGTCAAGGCCGAAAGCCAGAGCAGCTGCAGTCGGTTCGTTAATGATACGGCGAACGTCCAAACCTGCGATCTTGCCGGCGTCCTTAGTAGCCTGACGCTGAGAGTCATTGAAGTAAGCAGGAACTGTAATAACCGCTTCTTTGACTTCTTCGCCGAGATAATCTTCAGCGGTCTTCTTCATCTTGCGGAGAATTTCAGCGGAAACCTGCTGCGGAGCGAGGTCTTTGTCGCCGAGAACCTGAACCCAGGCGTCACCGTTAGCGGCCTTAATAATCTTGTACGGCATCAGGGAAATGTCCTTCTGGACTTCCTTATCGTCATAGCGGCGGCCGATCAGACGTTTGATCGCGAAAAGCGTGTTGGCCGGGTTGGTTACAGCCTGACGTTTTGCCGGAGCGCCGACAAGAACTTCTTTTTCAAGGTAAGCGACGACGGAAGGAGTTGTGCGGGCGCCTTCGCTGTTTTCAATTACTCGAACCTTGTCGCCTTCAACGACCGCAACCGCGGAGTTTGTTGTTCCAAGGTCAATGCCAATGATTTTTGCCATTTTAAATTTTCCTCTCTTGCAGGCGGATCATTCCGCCATGCTGTTAAGTATGTATATTGAGTCGATTCTTGAAAAAACAAGGCCCGGCTACTGAGCTACCGCAACCATTGCCGGACGAAGAACCCGATCGGCAATTTTCCAGCCGCGCTGGAATACCTGAGCGACACATCCGGGCTGGACCGAGGGATCCTTCACCATAGTGATCGCCTGCATTGAATTCGGATCAAATTTGAGGCCCACAGGGTTCTCGCATTTCATTCCGTTGTGTTCAAGTGCGCTGAGCAGCTGACGGTAGGTAATCTCCAGACCCTCTTTGAGAGGGCCGCTTTCATTTGCTGACGCTTCAAGCGCCTTTTCCATGCTGTCGACCACGGGCAGCATAGCTTCTGCAAATTTCTCAATACCGAACTTGCGAGCTTTGGCCACATCTTCGGCTGAACGGCGACGCACATTTTCGGCTTCCGCGACGGCTCTGACATAAAGGTCATAATTTTCATTGGCCTTCGCCTGGGCTTTTGCGAGTTCATCCGAGAGACTCTGATCCGGCAATTCCGGCGTCTCCTCCTGTGCTGTCTGAACCTCGGCGTCTTCACCGAGATTCATTTCCTTTTTCAAATCATTCTCTTGCATCAAGCTTTCCTTATCTTTTCGAGAATCAGAGCGCTTTGCCGTTCCGCGCCCCTTATTGATTGATATGAGGTCGCACGACCTTTTTTCAACCTCTCTGTCGAGCATTATGAAAAATATAGGTAGAAACGTGAATAAGAATGCCCCGATTTAAGTATGTTGCCCGGAAAAACAAAAACGGTCGAAAATTCAATTCGACCGCTGTTTCCTACCCACCTAAATTCAGGTTTTAGAGATGTTTGGATACAAGATTTTTAATGAGTGATACCGCATCCGAGGAATCGTTAAGACATTCGATGTAGTTATATTCTTTACCACCCTTGGATAAAAACGTCTGACGAGCTTCGTCTGAAACCTCTTCCAAAGTCTCCAGACAGTCAATGGAAAATCCCGGACAGAGGATGTCAACCCGCTCAACGCCTTCCGCAGCCAGACGCTCAAGCTGCGGCGTCAGATACGGCTGAAGCCACTCTTCTTTGCCGAATCGGGACTGATAGGCGATGACCGCTTTTTCCGGCGCAATACCGAGCTCATCAATAATCATCTGAGCCGATTTTCTGACCTGACGGTCATAAGGGTCGCCTAAATCGCAGTAACGCTTCGGCATCCCGTGAAAAGAAAGAACGAGGCGATCCTTTTCTCCAAGCTCACCCTTCGTTTTCCAATGCGCTTTAATTGAAGCGGCGATCGCGCGCGCGTACTCGGGATTGTCGTGATAATCACGAATCAGATGCCAGTGCGGCTGGCTTCTCATTTTGGCAAGAGACGCGCCGAGGATATCGGCGACAGAAGCGGTCGTCGTCGCGGAATACTGCGGATAAAGCGGAAGAACAACAATATTGTCAAAACCCTCTTTCTCATGCAGCTCTCGGAAGATGCGATCCTGATCCGGCTCTCCGTAACGCATGGCAAAAGCGACTTTGACCGCCCTGCCTTCCTCATCAAAGGCCTTCTGAAGTTTCTTCGCCAAGCGCTCGGTGTACACAATCAGAGGAGAGCCCTCGGGAAGCCAAACGGACTCGTAGCGCTTAGCGGAGACAGGGCTTCTAAAGGGGAGAATCGCAAGACGCAGTATCAGATTCCAGAGAATCGGATTTACTTCAACCACACGGCGATCCGATAAAAACTGCCGCAGATAAGGGCGAACCGCCTGAACAGTCGGAGCACTCGGAGAACCGAGGTTAATGAGCAGAACGGCAGTTTTTGTCTTATTCACGATAGCGTATTAGTTAAGCAGTTCCTGATGATGATCGGAAGCGCGGCTGCGGCGATAGTGCATAAAGCCGATCAGAAGCGCGACGGCGAGCGACATCCAGAACTTGCCGAGAACCTGTCCGAAAATAAATTCTATGGATCCGAAGGCAAGCGAAAGGAAGATCGCACTGTCGACAAAAGAGCCGACCAGGCCGCTTACCATAATAGCCCAAGCCGGATAACGCTTTCTCATCGGCGTGTAGACCACGAGGTCGGCGAGCTCGGAAAAGAAGAAAGCCATGACAGAGGCGATCACAAGTGAAGGCTCGGCAAAAAACGCGGAAAGACCGGCGCCGAGAATAATCGCGTAGAGCGACCAGCGAACGCCGAGTTTGGATTGAAGACCGTCACGAAGAACGAGCGCGATGCCCGCCATTAAAACGCCGCTCGGCGCCATCAGTCCCGGAGCAACCGGAATAAGGCACGGGCCGTCCGGAGTGCAGACGGTTCCGACATTCATCACGACCCAGTTCATGACCGGAATCGTCAAAATGAAAAGAACGAAGTAAAGCAGTCCGAGGGAATAATTCTTTGAAACGCGAAGCGGCATATTTTCTCCTTTCCGACATCACAGATCGGGGGAAATAAAGTTAATTAACGGTCGTTGAAACAGAAATCGAAGGTGCGTTTCGAAAGATATCCGAAGCTGCCTTCATATTTCCGCTGCGGAAAACCGCAGTGACCTCCAGTGTCCGGATATTCTAATGCCATACAGGCGGGCACATCGCAAACTTTCGGTAAGATTTCGTAGCCGACAATCGGATCGTTGCGCGCGTTCAGCAATAACGTCGGAATCGTCACTGAGGACAGAACCGGCAGACTCGAGCATTTCGTCCAGTAATCCAGTGCGTTCTTGAAGCCGTGCATCGGCGCGGTAACCACATCGTCGTACTCGTTCAGCCGTTTAACTTTTCTGATGCGTTCGGCGTCAAAGAGCTCCGGATACTCCTTCGCCTTCTGAAGCGCCTTCTGTTTAAGCGTGATCACAAAATTGAGTTCGTACACCCGACTGAAGCCCTTGGAAATGACCTCACTTGAGCGAACCAAATCCAGGGGCGAGCAAACCGCGACCATTCGATCGACATATGAGGCCGCTTTTGAGCCGCGGGTTCCCGCCCAGAAAAGCAGATTATTTGCGCCGAGAGAAACCGCCATAGAGTAAATCCGAGACAGCGGATAGCGCTCTTTGATTCTTGCAAAGATCCAGTCGAGTTCGCAGGCGTCGCCCGCAAAGTACGCCCTCGGCTTTCGGTTATTGATTCCGCCGCAGCCGCGATAGTGGACCACCATGCCTCTGACGCCTTCAGCTGCGCATTTCGCCATCAGTTTTCGGGCGTAATGGCTCTGAGACGAGCCTTCAAGTCCGTGAAAGTGCACCATGACAGGCGCGGCGATATCCGCAGGCTCCGGTGTGGAAAAATCCACCGCGATGATATCTCCGTCGGGCGTATCCCATATTTCCCGCCGATAATCGACTTTAGGGGACGGCATAAACTCCGCGGGCACAATGGTCTGCAGATGCCCTCCCGGCAGCCACCATGGAGCTCTGTATTCCGATTCAATAAGACTCATTAACCTTCTGTCGTGCCGCTTATCTCAGATGCGGCCCGATCTCCAAATACCGTTTGCCAAAGAGATTTCACGCGTTCAACGTCCTGCTCGTACTCCTGAGCGGGGCGCCGTACCGGAAGGCTCGGCGAATTCAGACGGAATTCATGCTGCACCTTTCGATAGCGTCGATAAATCTTAACGGTTTCAAGAGCGTCTTCCTTAGGAATGAGGCCTGCCTCAGCGCTCATTTCCAGCAGTTTGATATTTCCGAAGTTGTTGACGAGCTGCGGATACTCGGCCGCATATCGAAGCACCAGATACTGAACAATAAATTCAACATCCACCATGCCGCCCGCATCATGCTTCAGATCAAAAAGATCCGTCTTATTGACGTGTCCCTCATGCATGCGCTCGCGCATCTTCAGCACTTCTTCGGCCGTAACGGAGGGATCTCTGTCGCGTCTCAGAATCTCTTCGCGCAGCTTTTCAAATTCTGCGCCGATCGCGGGATCTCCCGCACTGAAGCGCGCTCTCGTGAGCGCCTGATGCTCCCAAAGCCAAGCGCCTGTACCATCGTCATTGCGCTCATACTTTTTAAAGCTTTCAAGGCTGCTCACCAGCATTCCGGATTCACCGTTCGGACGCAGCCGCAGATCCACATCAAAGAGCGTGCCCGAGCTCGTCGTGACAGTAAGCCAATTAATCAGGCGGCGCGCAAAGCGAACGTAAATCTTTTCCGCCTCCGGCGCGTCGTCTTCGTAAATGAACACCAAGTCCAAATCGCTCGCATAAGCGAGCTCTTTGCCACCGAGTTTG
This sequence comes from Parasutterella sp. St.1A3, assembly GCF_059728705.1. Classification (NCBI taxonomy): domain Bacteria; kingdom Pseudomonadati; phylum Pseudomonadota; class Betaproteobacteria; order Burkholderiales; family Sutterellaceae; genus Parasutterella; species Parasutterella sp. St.1A3. The sequence continues at coordinate 2,291,623 of NZ_BAAGFK010000001.1, forward strand.
CCATAGGCGATGACCGCGAAATTCGGCCGCTCCAGATGGCGCCCCGGAACGGTCTTCCAGCTCTCTTCCATCGCAAGTTCCAGCGTCGCGTCTGCCAGAGCTGAGAGCTGGTCGGCCAGGCGCTCGACGGTCAGGCGGCCGGCCAAGTCAGCGAGGAACAAGCGGAAAAGCCGCGCATGATGCACTTCGCGGATCAAATTCATCCGCGTCTCCTGATCGTCCTCTTCAATATCGGCAAGGCGCGCTCGGGTTCTCTCGATATAGCCTGAGAAATCCACCGGTGTGTAGTCGTCAATCTGGCTGAGGCGCTCATCCCAAAGCTCATCAAGCAGCAGCGGATGGCGATTCAGATACTCGGCTGCCCACTTGCCGGCGCCAAGCACATGGATCAGGCGCTCGGCCGCGGACGGATACTGAAGCAGAAGCGAGACATAAGTCGGGCGCCCCGCGATAACTTCCAAAAAGTGCAGGTAGCGCTCAAGCAGAAGATCTTTACTAATGAGCGCATCCTCCTTAAGCTCGAGCGCGCCGAGCTTGTCCAACGTCTTTTTCACAAGAAGAATCATTCGATCTCTTGCGCCCGCTTTGATCAGGCGAAGCGGCCTCAGAGACATCAGGTTAAGAACCGCGCCTGCGAGTCCCTCGCAGTCGGCAAAACCTTTCCTTCGCAGAAGATCCGCCACCGCGGGAAGCACCTGTACGGAACCGGACTCCCAGCCGAGCGGCCAATCCTCGGACACCGCTTCGGCCTTGGTCTGAAAGATTTCATCAAAACGCGCGGCGACGTACTCCGAACTTTCGCTCAGGCAGGACAAAAGCTCCCCGCGCTTTAGCCCGAGCATGCGGGCGATTTTGGCCTGCTGCGCCTCATCCTCCGGGAGAAGCTGCGTCTGCTGATCGTTCTCGTACTGCAGCGCATGCTCCACATTGCGCAGAAAGACATAGATTTCTGATAGCCGCTTTGCTTTTTCCGGCGCGAGTACGCCTTCAGAGGCGAGCGCAGAAAGCGCTTTCAGCGTTGATCGTTCTCTCAGAAACGGATTTCTTCCGCCGCGGATCACCTGAAAGGTCTGCGCGATAAATTCAATTTCACGAATCCCGCCGCGGCCAAGCTTGATATTTCTGCCTTCGGTAAGCGCGGACGCTTCCCGCTTTTGCGCGGCCAGACGGATTTTCGCATGCAGATCCGTAAGAGAGCTGATCGCGCCGAAATCCAAATATTTGCGGTAAACAAACGGACGCACGATGTCCCAGAGATTTTTTTTCTGGATATCAAATTCTTCCTGAGACGCAAACACCGGACCGTTTACAATGCGGCCCTTGAGCCACGCAAACCGTTCCCACTCCCTGCCCTGCATCATCAGGTACTCTTCCAGCATCTCGCTTGAGCCGACGATCGGACCGGAGTCTCCGTTCGGTCTCAGTCTCATGTCCACCCGAAACGCAAAACCTTCCCAAGTGAGTTCGGAGATCGCCGGAATGATCTTTTTTGCCAGCCGCTCATAGAATTCTTTATTGCTGATGATTTTGCGGGCCGAAGGGAACTGCTCGGTCGCTCGGCACTCTCCGTCTTCGTCATAAAAGAAAATGAGATCGATATCGCTGGAAACATTGAGTTCAGCCCCTCCGAGCTTGCCCATGCCGACAACCAGAAGATCCTGCGGAACACCTAACGGAGAATGAGGTACACCGAATCGCTTTGCGAGCTCTTTCGCATGCACACTCACGGTTCGATCCACCACCGCTTCAGCGAGAGCCGTCATCGCAGAAACCACCTCCTCGAAGTCGGCAGCTCCTGTCATATCCTTAGCCGCCAGCGTCAGAAGCACCTCACGGCGAAGCCTGCGTACTCCGCTTGCGAGCGTCTCGGGCGTATCCGCTGAGGCTAGCCGCTCGTACATCTTTTCTTTATTCCACGTCTCTAACGTCAGCTGCTTTAGGAATTCTGCTGCTTCTGCGCTCTCGGCGTCCGAAAACAACGCCTGAAGGGACCGTTTCACAAACTGAGAAAGCTTCGGAACCTCTTCAATACCGATTCGGCTGGAATGGGGAGAAAGTGCGCTCTGGGATTGGTTCGCTGTCATAGTTGTTTCGCTCTTTCGGCTGCTCTCCGGAACGCTGTGCGCAAGCCGCGGGCAGTCGCCTGTTTTTGTTCTGTAACGTGAGGAATATTTTAATCTTAGACATGACGTCGACGGCGCAGGCGAAGGAGCGATTAAGAACAATCCCGAATCATGAACGCCGTACCGTCCCGCTTGGCCGCGTGCGCAGGAAAATTTTTCAATAAGCTTGTCAGAATCGTTTCAAGGATCGTTGTTTTTGCTGCATACTAGGAAACTACAGCTGAAAAATGAGCCTAGCCGACAAATGAGTGATATTTCGAATAACGCCGCTCCTGCAGAAGAGCCCGGCACGCCGAAAAGCGAGAGTTTTCTGAGAAAACTGCTTCGATGGATCATCTGGTTCATCGTCATTGTCTATCTAATATTAGGGTGCGCATGGCTGGCCGCTCGATATTTTCTTGCTCCTTATATAGAGGGGCATAAGGCTCAAATCGAAAACAAGATCTCTGAAACCGTCTCCGCTCCGGTCACTTTCGGAAGTGTTGACGCGGGCTGGTCCGGACTTCAGCCTGAGGTGACGCTCAAAAATATTCAGCTGGGCGGCTCCGGGCAGAACCCGATCGAAGTCGAATCCCTCAGCGCAAAACTCTCTTTGCGCTCCATCCCTTCCATGGAACCGATTTTTGAAACGGTCACTTTGGACAAACCGGTTGTCACTGTGGAACGCAAGGGACCGATGAAGTTTTCGATTCTTGGAAAAACCATTGATCTCAACAAACTTCTCTCAGGGGAGGCTGATCTTGAGAGCGCATCGGCAAAGCTTCCTAAAGATATTCAGCTTCTTTTAAAACAGCGTCTTCTGGAAATTAAGGACGGCACGATTAGATTAGTGGACGACGCTTCCGGAAACACTCTGGAAATTAAAGATTTCAACGCTGCGTTTGAGAGCAGCTCCGGCGAGAAGCTCTTTGCCTTTACGCTTACGCCGCCCTCTTTTATCGGTTCGCCCATCACAGTTAAAGCGACGCTGAAGCCGCCGCTGCTGGATGCCGCTGTTCTGGCCAACTGGGATGCGGAATTTTTCGCGCAGACGGATTATCTGAACTTCGGCGAACTTGCCAAATGGTTCCCGGACTTCCAGGTCAAATACCGCGGCATCGGCTCAGGCTCTGCCTGGCTCACGCTCGCCAAATGGAAACCCTCTTCGGCTTCGTTTATCGGCGCGCTCTCCAACGTGGACGTGCAGCTTCCGGATATGGAGCCGCTGAAGCTAAAATACGTCAAAGGCAAAATCTCCGGCGCTATGAGTCCGCAGGATTACTCGGTCTCTACCGAAGATTTCGGATTCGAGCTTGAAAGCGGCGAAGTGCTTCCGCCCCTGAATTTAGCGGTTAAGCTCAATCGTACGGAAAACAATTCATTCTCGGGCGGCTCTTTTAAGGCGGACGAAGTTGACTTCAAGAGCCTCTCGGCTCTTCTGCCGTCTCTGCCGCTTCCGAAAGAATTCAAGTCCTTCATCGCAGCGCGCAGGCTCTCCGGAAACCTGAGCAATGTCGATATCAGCTGGCAGGGCTCTCCTGACGCCCCGAAGGAATACAACGGTTCGCTCAAGATTGTTAATTTCAGCTCTTTCGGCGCCCAGGGCAAAAACAATACATTGTGGCTTCCGGGCTTTCAGAACATGACGGCCGACATCTCGATGAAGAACGGTGTCGGGACCGCGGTTCTGCAGACAAAGGGCGCGGATTTCGCGTTCCCGGGACTGTTCTCTTCAGCCGCTTTCCGTTTGGACAATCTCACCGGCACGGTTGAATGGAGCACGCAGGATCGCTTCTCTATAAACCTGAAAGACGTCACGCTGGAAAACGCGGACGCTTCCGTCACAGTAAACGGCACCTACCGCACAGACGGATCCCCCTTCGGCTTTATGGATATCACGGCCGGTATCAATCGCGGCAACGCGGCTGCCGTGTGGAAATACATGCCGCTTATCGTCGGTACCGACACGATCAACTGGCTTCGTTACGGCCTGCTGAAAGGGAAAGCGACCGGCGGCTCTGCGCGTATCCTCGGTCAGCTCCACAACTTCCCGTTCGAAGGCTCGGAAAACGAAAAATTTGAAGTCACGGTCAATGCCGACGACGTCACGCTGGACGTTTATCCGCTCAAGTTTGACAAACCGTCCGCTCAGAACAAAGCGGGCGGCATCTGGCCGGTATTCACCAAGGTCGGAGGCGTGGTGCGCTTCGTCGGCGACGGAATGCATATCACGGCCGATAAAGGCTCCTACAAGAACGCTTCTTTGATTTCCGCGAAGGTGGATATTCCGTCCTTCAGCGCCGATACCGTATGGCTGGATGTGGACGCGTCCGCCAAGGGCGACATCCCAAGCTATCTGGCTTACGTTAAAGCCTCGCCGGTAAACGGCTATACCGCTGAGCTCTTCAGCAAGGCGGAGGGAAGCGGCAGCGGAACTCTTCAGCTCGGACTGAAAATCCCGCTTGACGGTCCGGGCAGCGTCGCCGTGAACGGCGCCTTCACGGCAGAAAACGACAGCATCAATTTCCGTCACTATCAGATTCCCGATCTGACACAGGTTTCCGGTACGGTTCAGTTCTCTGAAAAAGGCGCGAATGCGCAGAACATTAAAGCACTCTGTTTTGACGAACCGGTTACTGCTTCGATCGTAACCAACAGCAAAGGCGCGATCGAAGTCAAAGCCTCGGGAACGGTCCCTGCGAAAGCGCTTCCGCAGATCATTCCGAATGAAGAGCTCGCACTCATTTCCAAAGAGTACTTCCGCGGCTCAGCGACCTTCGCTGCGAACATCAAAATCGACGGCAGCGATGTGAACGTTGATATCAAGAGCCCGCTCAAGGGTCTTGAGAGTGCACTGCCCTCTCCGATGACAAAACCGGCCGCGCAGACTTCCCCGCTTCATCTGACGATTAACTCCTCCGGAAGTCTGACCGACGTTTCCGTCATGGTCGATGACTACCTCAGCACGGAATTTATCCTGAAAAACGGAGAGATCGATCGCTGCGCCATCGGCAATAAGTCCCTTCCGTCTCTTCCGCAGCATGGTTATGCCGTCGCTTTTGACACGTCGTTCCTATCGGCGGCTGCCTGGACCAAAGTTTTTGACGCGCTTGATAAAACTGAAAGCAATGCCAATCAAAAGAACAAGGTCATCAAGCTGCCCGATATCGCGTCGGCGCGCATCTCGATCGGAGAGCTTGAACTGGAGAACTTCAATCAGAACAATCTGACGATCATCGGTAAGAGCGTCAACGGCCAGCTCTCGGCTTCAATTCGAAGCAATCAGATCCAGGGCGCGATTAACTGGAGAAAGGGCGGCAAAGGAGTTGAGCCTCATCTCACCGCCAACCTCTCCAAGCTTTATATTCCGGACGCGGCTGAGACCGTTGCGGAAGAAACCAAGCCGGTTGAAATTCAAGGCGGATGGCCTGCCATTAATGCGGTTATCGGAGATCTGACTTACGGCAAGAGACGCCTCGGACACGTTGAGCTCGTCGCACGCAACACAGTTGCGGCCAACGGACACCTCTGGCAGATTCAGAAGCTCAACGTCACAAATCCGGCCGCGACGCTGAAATCTTCCGGAAGCTGGCTCAAACGCTTTGACGGATTTAACGAAACGCATCTGCTGCTCGACAATGAAATCAAGAGTCTTGGCGGAATGCTGACAAGACTGGACATGCCTAACCTGATCAGCGCCGGAAGCGGTTCCATCAAAGGCGATCTGTCCTGGGAGGGCACGCCGCTCGGCTTCAATACGGAAAGTTTCGACGGCACCCTCAATATCGATCTGCGCCGAGGAGAAATCCTGAAGATCCAGCCGGGCCCCGCGGCCAAGCTGCTCTCGCTGCTCTCGCTTCAGTCGCTGACACGCTATCTGACGCTTGATTTCCGCGATTTCTACTCTTCCGGCTTTAACTTCACGACGATTCAGGGCAAAGCGGACATTAACAACGGCCTCATGAACATCAAGGGACTCACGCTCGTCGGCGGAAGCGCGACTGTGGTCATGAACGGCACCATCAATACACAGAAGGAGACGGAAAATCTCCATCTGCTGGTCCTTCCGGATGTCAACGCCGCAGGCGCCTCGATCGCGCTCGCCATCGCCAATCCGATTGCAGGCATCGGCAGCTTCCTCGCGCAGCTGATCTTCAAGGATCCGCTCAGCAAGCTTTTCTCCTTTGAATACAACGTCACAGGCACGTGGGCTGATCCGATTGTGACCAAAGTCGACTCTCATAAGTTTTAAATTTAGGTTTATTTAACTATGCTTCGCATCGCAACTTGCCAGATGACTTCAGGGCCAGATACCGCGGCGAACCTACAGACCGCAGAAATGCTGATCCGCAGGGCCGCGCGCGAGGGCGCCAATCTGGTTGTTTTACCTGAACTGTTTTCTCTGGTGACCGGCAGCAGTGAAGAGGTGCTTAAAAACGCTGAAACTTACCAGGACGGTCCGATTCAAAGCGTGATGTCCGCGCTTGCCCGCAGCTTAGGCATTTGGATTGCCGCCGGCACCCTCCCCCTGAAGAGCCCGGAACCCAATCATGTGACAAACTCGCTTTTGGTTTACGACGCGTTTGGTCAGGAAGCAGCCCGCTACGACAAAGTGCATCTATTCTCTTACGAAGGAACAAACGAGCGCTACGACGAGTCCGAACTCTACACGCCCGGACACAAGCCGGTCTCCTTTACGATTCCGCTTGACAACGGCACCGACGTCCGAGTCGGGCTTGCGGTCTGTTATGACTTGAGATTCCCTCAGCTTTTCCGCCTGCAGTCGGGCGTGGATTGTTTCCTTCTTCCGGCCGCCTTTACGACCACAACCGGCAAGGTGCATTGGGAAGTTCTGCTGCGCGCCCGCGCCATTGAAAACCTCAGTTATGTCTTTGCTTCGGCTCAGGCCGGCCGCTCCTCATGCGGTCGGGCGTTCTGGGGCCACTCCACCGCGGTTGACCCATGGGGAACGGTCATCGGACAGCTCAACGGACACGAAACCGGAGTGTTATGCTCTACGGTCGATCCGCTTTTTCTGCGTCGGGTCCGCGAGTCCCTGCCCGCTTTAAACCATCGTGTTGAATATGAGCTTTGAGAATACTTCCACCGCAGTCAAAGAACTGCTTTACGCCAATGGAATTGATGAGAACATGCTGAAAGAAGCCTTTGCGCTTTTTTCCGGTTTTGACATCGATTACGCCGATTTCTATTTTCAGCGCACCGTTGCCGAGTCTTATGTGCTTGAGGAAAGCATTATCAAGACGGGCGACTACAGTACGGATATCGGTGTCGGCGTAAGAGCCGTTTCGGGAGAAAAGCATGCACTTGCGTATTCGGATGTCATCAGTAAAGAAGCGCTTTTTGAGGCGATAAAGACGGTGCGGGCTATCGGCGCCTCTGCTGAGCGTGAGACGACGGTCAAAGTCACTCCCAAGGAAGCCGAACGTCATCTCTATGAGCCAATCAACCCAATTGAACTTGCGCAAACCTCCGAGAAGATTGAGCTCGTTAAGCGGCTTGAGCAGTTTGCGCGCGCAAGAAGCCCGCTTATCACGCAGGTGACCGCGCATGTCGCCTCTTCGCACGACATGATTCTTATCGCCAAGATGGACGGCACGCTGATCGGCGATATTCGTCCGCTTGTGCGTATGGGACTTCAGGTCATTGTCCGCAAGGGCGACAACACGCAGACCGGATTTGCGGGCGGCGGAGGCCGATTCGGCCTGTCCTACTTCACGGATTCGATTCTCGGCAATTACGCCGCTCAGGCGGTTGACGCGGCGGTGCGCAATCTCGAAGCGATCGCTGCTCCGGCGGGCTCCTTCCCGGTGGTGCTCGGAAGCGGCTGGCCGGGTGTACTGCTTCACGAAGCGGTCGGACACGGACTTGAAGCGGATTTCATTCGCAAGGGCACGAGCGTATTCACCGGCCGAGTGAGCGAGCGCGTTGCTTCGCCGCTTGTGACAGTAATTGACGACGGCACCATTGTTGGCCGCAGAGGCTCTCTGGCGATTGATGACGAAGGCAACCTCGCCGCCTGCACGACGCTGATCGACGAAGGTGTGCTGCGCGGCTTTATGCATGACGAAATGAGCGCCCGTCTCATGAATCTTCCGCTTACCGGAAACGGCCGAAGAGAAAGCTTTGCGCACCTTCCGATGCCGCGTATGACCAACACCTACATGCTCGAAGGCGAGACCGATCCGCAGGAAATTATCGAAAGCGTTGACTACGGCATTTACGCGTCTAATTTCGGCGGCGGCCAGGTCGATATCACCAACGGCAATTTTGTATTCTCCATGAGTGAAGCCTGGCTCATTGAAAAAGGCAGGCTCACGGCTCCGGTCAAAGGCGCGACTCTGACCGGAAACGGCGCGGACGCGCTCACCAAGATTGTTTTGGTCGGCTCGGACCTGAAGCTTGATCAGGGCAACGGTGTCTGCGGCAAGAACGGTCAGCACGTACCGACGGGTGTCGGTATGCCGACACTGCGTATTGACGGTCTGACCGTCGGCGGAACCGCTACGGCGTAAGCTCGGAATTCCGGACTGAGAGCGATCTGAGTCTCAGCGTGAGAATAAAAGTGACCGCGATCATCACGGGCACAAGGCAGAGCGCCGCGTGCAGCGAGAAATGCTGCGCGACCCAGCCGATGCAGGGCGGAACAAAAAGAAGGCCGGCGTAGGACATAAACGCGACTGCCGCCGTTGCGCTTGCAGCCGGAATTATGCCGTTGCGACCCGCGATGCTGAAAAGCGTCGGAATCACATGCGCGAAACCAAGTCCCATGACCGCATATGCCGCAAGTACCGTATAAGCGGAATCGGCTTTCAGGATAACACCCATTGCGGCAAGTGCCAGCGCAAGACCGCATAGCATCAGATTGTTTTCGCCAAACTTCGTGCGAAGCGGGTCTCCCGCCAAACGCGCAAAGAAGGTCACAATCGAAAACAATCCGTACACGAGCGCCGCTACAGACTGATCCGCGCCTTTGTCGCCCGTAAGGTACAGGCCGCCCCACTCTCCTACGGTGCCTTCAGACGCGTAAGCGAGCAGAGAGCAAACCGCGCAGATCATCACAACCGCAGGCAGACGATGCTTCTTTGAACCCGTCGAGGCCGAGGTTAAAGCTGTACGGTCCGAAAGGAGATAGCCGCTGAGAGAAAGACTCAGCACCACGAACGCGGCAGAAGCGACAAGAAAGTTGATGCCGCTGCCGATGGCAAGCGCAGCACACACAGACCCGGCTGCAGACGCAAATACCGCTCCAAGACTGTAAAAAGCATGGAACAGATTCAAAGTGGGACGCTTGGACGCTTTCTCGTAAAGAACACCCTGCGTGTTCATCGCTCCGTCAAGCAGACTGACTGAGAATCCGCATATCCCGAAAGCGACAAAAATCTGCGGGACCGTCTGCGCAAAGCCGATGCCTAAAAGACCGAGGAAGCATAAAACCGCATTGACGCAAAGCACCATCCGGCTGGAGAAGCGGCTGATCAGCTTGGGACTGAAAAGCAGACCGAGCAAACCAAAGCAGCCGAACATAAAGAGGCAGAGGCCGATCTGAGAATCACTGAGACCGACATGCATCTTGATTGCCGGCAGACGAGAAACGATAAGGCCGTAATAGAGTCCCGGCAGAAAGAAGAAAACGGCGCAAGCCGCCTTGGAGCGCAGCGGGTGAAACATAAATTCCGATTCTTTCCAGAAAATGAGTGCTTACAAGAAGCGATCAGTCTAACTAAGTTGGCGGACAAATATCTCCAAATCACTGCAAAATATTGTCCCTTTTCTTTTAAAAATCAAGAAATAGCAGGCTGTATCCAGGATCCTCCACCTCTTCTCTTCCATACGAAATTCCGTATTTCTCTGTATTTTTGCTCTGCACGAGCCGTAGTTATAGAGGCATAATTAACGGATATCTCTTTTATTTTGGATCTCAAGTGAAACACGCATTCAAATTCATGACACCGATGGTCTGGATGACACGTCTGCTCGTCGGCGCTTATCCTCAGTGGATCGGCTGTTCACCGGAGAAAAAACAGCGAATCTATTTCGCCAATCATTCCAGTCACCTGGACACGATTGTGATTTGGTCGGCGCTTCCTCGGGCCCTGCGACCGCTCACCCGTCCGGTCGCCGCTAAAGATTATTGGGAAACCGGTATTCGAAGACGCATCGCTGTTGACGAACTCAACGTCGTTCTGGTGGACCGTAAGCGCAGAGAAGGCAGCGATCCGCTGGATCCAATGAGACAAGCACTTGCAGATGGCTCCTCCCTCATCATTTTCCCCGAAGGCACAAGAACACCTCAGCCGCTTCCCGGACCTTTTAAGAGCGGAATTTGGAGACTGATGCGAGAGTTCCCGGAGGTGGAACTGATTCCCGTCTACTTAGAAAATCTGCACCGCTCGATGCCAAAGGGAGCCCTGCTTCCGGTACCGACCTTATGTTCCGTGCGCTTTGGCGCGCCTTTGCCTCATTCGCCTGACGAAGGCAAGGAAGAGTTTCTAGAAAAGGCCAGAGCGTCCGTTATCAGCTTAGCCAGGGAGTTATAAAAATGAGATGGGGATTTTCTACCAATGAAGCTTATTTCACGATCCTGGCGGTCTTGATCTTCTTGTCGGCGGCAGGCACCGTTATTGGCAACCTGCTCGTTAAAAAAGCCGAAGGCAATGAAGCAAGACTCAACAGTCTTCAGGTCGTCAACTCTCGCGTTCGCGCGTCCTGGCCGCTAATCTTCGTATTTGTTATTGCTTTCTGGCTTGGGGACGCCGCGCTCTTGCTTTTCTTTGCGCTTGCATCGTTCTTTGCGCTGCGGGAATTTATTTCCTTGACTCCAACGCGAAGGCTCGACCACCTGATTCTGATCATTGCCTTTTACATCGCGATTCCGGTGCAGTACCTGCTGCTGGGCTTCAAAGAAATCGGATTTTTCACACTCTTTATCCCGGTTTATTTATTCCTTCTGCTTCCGGTTGTCATGGCGCTTGCTAAAGATACGGACCGTTTCCTTGACCGTGTCGCCAAAGTACAGTGGGGCATTATGATCGCGATCTTCTGTGTGAGTCACGCGCCCGCAATCGCGACACTGAATCTCTCCCGCTTTAATTCGAGCGGACCGCTTATGATGCTGTATTTCCTCTTAGTCCTGTATTTTGCGGACTTGTTCCAAATCATGGCATCTGCGATCTGGGGCGGCAGACCAAGCTGGAGTAATCAGTATAAGACTTACAAAGGCATCATTATCGGCAGTGTGGGAGCTCTGATCATGGGCTCAGCACTTTTCTGGATGACACCGTTCCGCGCCTGGCAGGCTCCTTTGATGTCGCTCGTTATTATTATTTCAGGGACCCTTGGCGCCCTGGTGATGTCCAGTATTAAACGCTCGCTGGGCGCCAAACGGCTTGACACCAGCATGGTTCTGACTCGTGGTGCTCTGGACCGCATGGAGATGCTCTTCTTCTCCGCTCCGGTCTTCTATCACTCGATCATTTTCTTCTTTATGGACGTCTAAACGCTCGAAACGCTTTACGATCCCGGGTTTAAAACCCGGGATTTTTTATTCGTGTCCGACGTTTTTAAAATCGATCCCGAGTTTTTCCAGGCGGCTTCTCAAGGTATTCGGGTGAAGGCCTGCGGCTTTTGCTGCTCCATGTTCACCGGAAATACGGCCGGAACATGACCGAAGCAATCGGACAAAGTAGTCCTTCTGCATGGTCTCAAAATCGGGAAGCGTCCTCGCTCCGCCGATACCGTCGGCAGGCACGCGCCTGAAAGCGGGCTCTGACACCGAAGACAGCACAACCTCTATTTCTCGCGAATCATTAGAAAGCAGAAGCGAGCGCTCCAGCGTGTTTTCTAATTCACGCACATTTCCGGGCCAGTCATAGGAAGTCATTGTCAGAACGCTTTGCTCGGAAAGGAGCGGCTTTTGCGTTAAACCGTATTTGCCGACAAGCCGAGAGAGAAACAGCTTGGAAAGCGGAGCGATATCTGCCCTGCGCTCCCGAAGCGGAGGCACTTCGAGCGGAAACAAATTCAGGCGATAGAGGAGGTCCTGTCGAAAAGATCCCTCCTGCGCCATCGCCGATAAATCTCGATTCGTCGCTGCGATCAGGCGGAAGTCCACTTTCTTATCTTTTTCCGAACCAAGCCGGCGTACCACCCGCTGCTGAAGCACGCGAAGCAGGCGAACCTGAGAGGCTGGAGAGAGTTCTCCGATTTCATCCAAAAAGAGCGTACCGCCGTCTGCCTGCTCAAAAATTCCCGCTTTTGCCGCCTTAGCGTCCGTAAAAGCGCCTTTCTCGTAACCGAAGAACTCGGCATCCATCAATGTCTCAGCGATCGCGCCGCAGTTAACCTTAATAAACGGGGCGTTCCTGCGTTTAGACAAGCGGTGCACTAAATCCGCGATGACTTCCTTACCGGTGCCGGTCTCGCCGAGAATCAGCACCGTGACCTCGGTCGGCCCGATCTGCCGAATCTTTGCTGCGAGCGGCGAGAGAGCCGGCGTGGTTTCTTCGAAGGCTCGGATAAGGTTCCTGCGGCCCTGCTCTTCTGAGGTTTTAAGAGCACTGTTCTCGTACTCAAGCTCGGCATTGTTGCAAAAGAGAATTTTGTTCAGGGCATTGCTCGTCACCAAGCAGAACATGTCATGAAGGCGCGCCAGGAACACTCGCTGCTCCTCGCTGAAATTATCCAGGAAGCGGCTGTAAAAGCAGACGACGCCCAAATGAGCTCCGTCCTGATCGAGACTCAGCATCAAAAAAGATTTCACTGTTCCGACCTTTGCCTGCACCACATATTTGGTAAACGGATCGGTTTCAATATCGCTTCCGATATAGGCGGAGCGGTCCGCTCGAAGCGAAACAAGCCCCGGCGGAGGCTTCACAGAGCCGAGCGGAGCTGTCTCTCCGTCCTCACGGCAATGTGCTACGAACACAACCTCGCGCTTCTGCTGGTCAAAAACATTGATAAACGCTCCGTCCGCATGAAAATACGGATTCAGTTCGTTAAACACGTTCTTGAGCGACACGTTGGCGTCCAATGTCGAAATCATCGACAGAATGCACTTGAGATAGAGATCTTCTTTCACGACATTTCGTTTTTTTATGATATTTCGTTAATTTTATTCTCCGAAATATCGTGAATGCAAAATGCGGAAAATACTGATATAAACTTTATCTCTTATTTATCAATAGGTTATATGTCATCGAAAAAGTTGGCACGGTGTTTGCATATTCCCAAGTAATCCCAATACATTAATCCTTGGAGAAAATATGAAACAACAATCCCGCCGCTCTTTTCTCAAGCTTTCGGCTTTAGGTGGTTCCGCTCTTGCCTGTATGGCCGCTCCGCTTCGCGCACAGGGAAACAAACCGCAATTTAACAAAGTCGCCGACGTCATCGTCATCGGAAGCGGCTTTGCCGGTCTTGCCGCCGCTCTGGAAGCGGTTGAGCAGGGACGCTCCGTCATGCTGCTCGAAAAAATGCCCGCTTTTGGCGGCAACTCTGCCATTAACGGAGGAGCATTCGCTGTCGCAGGTTCTCCCCTTCAGGCAAAAGAAGGCATTAAAGACTCTCCCGAACTGATGCTTCAGGACATGATCAAGTCCGGCCGCGGCCTAAGTCACGTTGATCTTCTCAAGAACATTGTTTACGGCACACGTCCCGCTTTTGACTTTACCGTGAAGTACGGAGTGCAGTACAAGCCGTTTGTTCAGCATTTCGGCGGCCACAGCGTTCCGCGCATTATGCAGACCATTGAAAGTACCGGCGGCGGCATTACCCGTCCGCTTGTCGAAGCCGCGCGCAAACTCGGCGTGGACATGCATTTAAACTGCGCCGTAACGGATTTCGTCCAGGACAAAGACGGCCGAGTGATCGGTGTCAAAGTGCTTGAGCGCCACAATTATGAAAAACCGAGTTCCGGCATTGCCCAAGTCTACGGCGCTAGACGCGGCATCATCGCAGCCGCGGGCGGCTTCTCTCAGAACGTCGCTTTCCGCATGCAGCAGGACCCGCTGCTCGGGCCGAACCTTGAATCGACCAACCATCCCGGCGCCACCGGTGAAGTGCTTCAGGCCATGCTCGCACTTGGCGCTCTGCCTGTTCAGCTTGATCAGATTCAGCTCGGACCATGGTCTTCTCCCGACGAAAGAGGTTTCGGCCTGGTCTCTCAGTTCAACACTATTGCCGGCTTCCCGAAAGGCATCATGGTTGATAAACGTACCGGCCGCCGCTTTGTGGACGAGCTTGCCGACCGCAAGGCCCGCGCAGACGCAATCCTTCAGCAACTGGATGAAAACGGAAAACCAGTCTATCCGATCTGTTTTACAGACAGCGAAGGCGCCAAACTCGCCCAGACACTGCCCAACGGTCTCAAATACGGCGTGATCAAGAAATTCAACACGATCGGAGAACTCGCCGACCACTACGGAATTCCCAAAGAAGCGCTTATTAAGCAAGTTGAAGAATTCAACGGTTATATCCGCGCTAAGAAAGACGCCCAGTGCGGCCGTCCTCTTGATATCGCCATTGAAATTAAAACGGCTCCGTTCTATGCCGCCCGCGTCTGGCCAAAAGTGCACTACTGCATGGGCGGTGTCGGTATCACTAAGGACGCTGAAGTCATCAATGTTCGCACTCAGCAGCCGATCCCCGGTCTTTATGCCGCAGGTGAAGTGACAGGCGGAACGCACGGTGCAAGCCGTCTCGGCGGATGCGCCATCGCTGACGGTCTTGTCACCGGACGCGTCGCAGGTGCCGCTGCTGCTAAAGCTCCTGCCGCTGACCTCTAAGAACTCAACTCAAGGAAACGAACATGAAAAAAATCATCTCCGCTCTTCTTATCGCCTTCTCGCTGTCCGGTGCGTTTGCCGGCGCTCAGCAGCTCAAACCGCAGCATCAGGCCGCTGCTAAAGACTGCGCCGTCTGCCATACACGGGGAAACGCCGTCAATGGAAACGCTTTTGTCACTCCGGACAATAAGGCCTGCTTAACCTGTCATCAGAGCTATGAAGCTCTCGCACAGAGAACGGCCAAGCTACCCAACGGAGAACCTAATCCGCATGCAAGTCATCATTACGGAAGCGGCATTTCCTGCACTGCCTGCCACAGCGAACATAAACCGGCACAGCAGGCTTACTGCAACAACTGCCACTCCTTCAAGTATCAGCAGAAGTAGTCACCGACAAAATCAAACTCAGTCTCAAAGGTACAATCATGAAATATTCTCTTCTTGCTCTCCTTGTTATGTCAGCTACCGCCAACGCAGGCGTCGTCACTCTTGACGGTGCGCACCTTACTCAGGATCAAGCCTGGGCCATCGCTGAAGGCAAAGATACTGTTGCAATTGCTCCGGAAGCCATGCAGCGTCTTAAAGACGCCCATGAGCTTGTACTTGCGGCTGCCAAGCGCGGTACTCCGGTCTACGGTCTGACGGTAGGCGTCGGTCTCAACAAAGACAAGCCGCTCTTTAACTCTCATGGAGAACTCTCCCAAGAGGTTATTGACGCCTCCAAGGCCTTTAACCGCAACGCTTTAAGAAGTCACTCTGCAGGCATCGGACCGATGATGTCGGATGAACTGACTCGTCTGCAGATGGTTATTCGCCTGAACACGCTGCTTGCCGGCCAGACCGGTGCTCAGCCTTATGTCGCCGAACTCTATAAAGAATTCCTGAATAAAGGCATTACGCCTCAGATTCCTTCCCGCGGTTCGGTTGGTGAAGCCGACATCACACTCTCCTCGCACATCGGTGCGGTCATGATGGGCGAGTGGAAAGCCAAAGTGAACGGAAAAGAAGTCTCCGGCAAGGAAGCGCTTGATAAAGCCGGCATCAAGCCGCTTGATCCGGAAGGCAAGGATGCGCTCGCCATTCTTTCTACCAATGCGGCCGCGGCTGCGCAGATTATGAAAGCCGCCAAGGACGCAAGACGCGTTATCGACGTTTCTCCGACTGTCTTTGCGCTGAGCCTTGAAGGTCTTAACGGCAACATCGCTCCGGTACTCCCTCAGGCTGTCAAAGTACATCCTTTTGACGGACTAGATAAAGAAGCGGAAAAAATCCGCACTAATCTTGAAGGTTCCTACCTTTGGAAGAAAGACGCTTCCCGCGCGCTGCAGGATCCGCTCTCCTTCAGAACCACCGTATACACGATTCGTGAAGCCAGAAACGCACTTAACCATCTTGACCGAGAACTCGCTGTTCAGATCAACTCTTCCGACGACAATCCCGCCACAATCCTGAATGCGGACAAAGACTACGCTGAGCATGATCAGGTTGCTCAGTATTTCGTCGGTGACAAGAAAGCTGCCGGCGCCATTATTCCGACAGCCAACTTCGAGCCGCTGCCGGTCGCGATCGCTGCCCAGAGACTTGGCATGGCAATGAGCCATCTGTCTCACAACAGTGTTCAGAGAACCATTCATCTCTCTGATGACCACTTCACCGGTCTGACTCGTTTTCTGAGTGACCCGAGCAACAAAGGACACGCATTCGGCGCCATCCAGAAACCGTTTGTCGCGCTGCACTCTGAAAACATCGCGCTCAGCAACCCTGTATCCGTTCTCGGTACTCCGGTCGCCGGCGACATTGAAGACACTTACACCAATCTTCCTCTGGTTGCAGAGCGTCTCGGCAAGATCGCAGACAACATGGGCTACATCTACAGTCTTGAACTGCTTCACGCCGCCCAAGCAATCGACCTCAGAAAGAATCTGAAGGGCGACTTCAAGATGGGTAAAGGATCTGAAAAGCTCTATAAAGACTACCGCTCGATCGTTCCGTACGTCAATGTCGACCGCGTCTACACGACCGACATTGAAAACGGCAAGAAACTCATCATGGGCGAAAAGCGCTGATCAGGGAGGAGACAAATCATGAAAAAATCACTCATCATGTCTGCTCTGCTGTGCGCCTTTTCAGTTCCGGCAGCTTACGCTCAGTCCAATGTCACGCTTTACGGTGTCATTGACGGCGCGATTGCGGTCTCCAAAGTCAGAGGCGGCGACACACGCATCGGCTTTGACAACGGCATCTGGGCGGGGTCCCGCTTCGGCATCCGCGAAACAGAAGATCTTGGCAGCGGCTACAGCATCGGCTTTATCCTGGAGCAGGGCTTTAAGACCTTCAGCGGCGAAGCGATGAATTTGAGCAAAGCATTTGCCCGTCAGTCCACGCTTTCCATCACTGCTCCTTTTGGTGAAGCCGCTTTCGGCCGCACCGGCGGTCTTTCTTCTGACTGCGGCACCTACACCATCCTTCACGGCTCTTCCCTCTGGACCTCGTACTACAACAACGGCAATATTTACGGGACATTCATTCTCTCCGACCGTTATGACAATATGGCCGTTTACAAGACTCCGTCTTTCAACGGCTCCACTGTCACTCTGATGTACTCGAACGGCATCGGAGGAGACAGTGAAAAATGGTCCAGGAACGATCACTACTACGGTGTCGGCTATGAGTATGCTGCCGGCAAAGCGCTCTTTAGCGCGATTTGGGAAATGTACGACAACAAGACCTTGGGCTATAAAGCTTCCAACGTCTTCACAGTCGGCGGTTCTTACGATTTCGGATGGGCGACGCTCTACGGCGCTTACCAGTATGCCAACCATTCTTCCCGTCTTTCTGACTACGTCAGACCGGACAGCATGGGCAAGGACGGTGCCAACCAGCACGGCTTCTCCGCTTCTATCGGCATTCCGGCCGCAGGCGGCACAGCCAAGCTGCAGGGCAACTACGGCATCGGCAAGATTAAAGGCGCGGAAGACGACGATTATCGTCTTTGGTCCGTTGCGACTGCGTACGAATATCCGATCAGCAAGCGCACGTACGCAGGCTACGGCAGAGGTAAGAAAGCGGTCTGCTCGGTGGATAACTACAACAGCTGGACAATCAGCAGCGGATTAAGTCACAACTTCTAAATCGGGGATTGGTTCTTCATACAAAGGAGCCTGAAGCACTCAGACAGTCTCTTCGGCAAACGTCAAAAGTAAATCCTTCAGCTCCTCGAAGAATCCGGGCTTTAACCTTCTGAAGATTTTTCCGAACACTTCGGCGCCTCAAACGGCGCCGGAGTTCTTTTTATAGCTGACGTACTCAAAGAGAACTTCGGCAGATGGATCTACAGTTTTACCGGGTAAGCCCGAACGATTCCTACTGTATTTGCGATCATCCGTCTGTTCTAAAAGCTCTATCCCTTGGCTTCGTTCGTCTCTATAATAAAAATTGCTCCTCGATCTTTAAAAGAAACGAGGAGCCGACCAGCGAAGCCTACTGAGGAATGACTTCACATTTGGATGGTCTAAGTACTACAAAAGATAAAATCTTTCAACTGCCTTGTTCCATCAAGGCAATTTGTTTTCCAGCTTTTTAACCCCTTCAAAAATCATCTGTTTGTAGAAACGACGGACAAACTCTGTATGGAAGTCCATGTTGTTAAAGTACGAGAACGTAAAGCGTTTCGGATCCTGACCTAATTCTTTTTCCTTCGAATCTTCGTGGCCGACAAACATATGGTCCGTCTTGGGCACAGCTTCAAACTTCTTGCCGTCCGCAAGCGAAAGGTCCATCTTCATCGTCATGTCGTACTCGTAGACAATCTTCTCAGGATGGTTATCCGGATCCGCTTTTTTAGCCGCAACTGCCGCTTTCGTCTTCCCACTCATGGCGCGAGTCACGTCAATCGTCATCACGCCCTGTTTTTCCTTATCGTCCTCCTTAACGATCTTAAAGAGGCCAGTTTCCTCTAAATAGCGTTCTGCCGCGAACCACAATCCGTACTGTTCACGCCAGTCAGCAGGACGCTCCTCAAAGGGCTCTGTCACGATAGGGCGTCCCTCCCAGAGGTAGTTAACAACCAGAGAGACTTTCAGGGGTTCTTCAGCCTTTTTAAACTGATCTGCCTCGATAACCTGAGTCGGCTGCGCAAACCAGCTCTCTCGCGGGTAGTCCTTATGATCATAAGAAGCACAGGCGCTCAGACCAAGTACAGCCGCTGACAGAATGATAATTCCAAATATTTTGCTTTCTTTTTTCATGATATGGATTCCGTTAGATGTTCCGGGAGAAGGAGAAGGAATCCTCCTTAGCTTCCCAAAGATCAGAACATGTACTTGATACCAATTTGCGCGGTTTCGTTGTGGTATCCGGCTTTACCGGCCTGAACCCCGACACTCGCCCAACCAAGCGTATTACGCGTTATATGCCCTTCAAGACCCATACGGAATTCGCCCAGATCACGGCCGCCGTCCATGTAAGTCTTCGAGCTGCCCATCTGAACACCGGTCTTCTTAGTGTTGTGGATCCAGTTCCCTTCGATGAATCCAAGACCTTTGTTCATGTAATTACCGTGAACTCTTGCGCCAACTCTAATCGACACATTGTCCTTACCAAGCTGCTTGTACTTAGTATCGGTTGAATCATAGCCGTCTTTGGCTTTAACTCCGTCCCACACCAACTGTACTTCTGGCTGGAAGGTCCAAATCACCTTATTGAAATCCTTTGTGCCGGATTCGCCAATAGGAATCGTGTACCCACTTTCCACCGACCAAACCCAGCCATGAGACTTGTAATCAAACGTCGACGTCATCCCGCCCCACAGCTTGTTGTCATAGCGACCGTACAGCAGCCATGTGTCTACATAAAAGCCATCATCCGGACTGTTGCCTGTATAAAGGGTTCCGTAGATACCGGTCGCATAACCGTCTGATCGTGATTTAGCAACATCAAATGTTCTCGTATCAGCTCTGTGATACAGACCGCCTGCAAAGACGCCGCCAATGTACTTCCAGTCCTCGTTAATCTCATTGCGAATCAAGTCCGAGCCGATCTGAGTAACTGCAGTGCGGGCATGTGTCTTGCTTGCTCCGCCGCCGGACTTAAAGTGAGAATGACTTCCGACCTGACGAACCCAAGCCGCCGCTGGTTTTTCC
Source organism: Parasutterella sp. St.1A3 (assembly GCF_059728705.1). NCBI lineage: Bacteria > Pseudomonadati > Pseudomonadota > Betaproteobacteria > Burkholderiales > Sutterellaceae > Parasutterella > Parasutterella sp. St.1A3. Next base: position 2,311,668 of record NZ_BAAGFK010000001.1, read on the forward strand.
TTGCCATCGAACGGATCAAGGTAATAAGCCTGACCGAATCGATCATGCAGACGCATATGCATCTTCGCCCAAGACTGAGAGTTAGCCATATAGGCCCCGCCCTCGGGGCGCAGGTCATCTTTAGGCTTTAGATCCTCGTGGCTATTCACCAGGTACCAGTCGTTACCATCTTCTCCTTGTTCCACAAGATGATATCCCCATACAAATTTTTCATTATCTCTGGCGACCACTCTGAGAACTTCTCCTTTTTCCGCCGGAAAAGAAAGCGTGACTTTCGCAACTGGATCCTTAACCTCGAAAATCAGAATCCCGTCTTTACCAACATACTCTCCTCTCGAATTATTGAGCGCTCCAAATCCCCCCTGTTCATTGGTAAAGTAAACGGTTGACTTACCAGAGGCCGTATCCGCATAAACTACGTCAACATCAGAGTTCATCAACCCTTGTACAAAACCTTGATAGAACAATTTTGAATCTGATCCTCCGGTGTAAGTACCTATATGAACCTTATTTAACGAAACATTCAACGGTATTGCAGCATCTCCTCTGACCTGATGAGACAAATACACAGATCCGTTATTCGCAATTGTCTTTATAGATGCCGTATAAATATTTTCATCAACGACTTTCTCTGCGGCACCTAAAGCACTTGCTCGCGCGCCTACATTCTTCGTAATATCAAAATACAAAGAAGAATCTTTATCTACATGAACGGCTGCGCCAATCAAAGCTTCCGGAGAAGTAAGATAGATACTCGAAGATTTCAGCTCAACTGTGCCACTGAAATCTGGGTTATTAGATCGAATATAAGATGCTCTGTCGATAAATGTCAGTTTCGAAGAAGCACTGCCCTTAAGACTGCCGGCAATATTATCGTTACTCACTACACTACCAGCTTGATTCTTGACTGTAAGTTCCCCGCCTGTTGAGCCCATATTCGCCTGATATTCGTCTGGATCAGTTTCTCCAAATGAAATCGCAGCAGCTTGGTTAAAGTCAAGCACTGATCCCGCTTGAACCTGCAAGGCACCTACTGTCTGTACATGCCCCTGCAGATATACGTTTGCAGGTTTAGTACCTGCTTCAGGAGAGCCTATATGAAGTTGTGAGGTATATTTAGTATCATTTTTCCCTAAAGCTCCATCGATACCGAGAACCAGCATCGCACCTTCTGAGACTATCGTAGCCCCTGTGTAGGAGTTTGGCTGAGGTGTCTTGTATACGACTTCATAAAGCGCTTTTCCCTCTCCGGGAACTTTTGGTTTAGTGTCTGTTTTTTCAGTATCAATATTGTAAATAGTATTAGGACTACCGATAATCACCGTAGAGTCCTTTGCGATAGTGACACCTCCCTCACCAGTAAGTTCAGCTGATAAAGTAAAGAGTTCCTGCTTGGGTTTTGAGGTATCTCCTGACTCGAAATTTTCAATAACGAGACCATTGGGATCAACCTCTTTATTCCAACCGTTCAAAACAAGACTTTCGCCCTTAGTAATATCCAGGCTCTTTAGCCAGTACTTTAGCCCGATACCTGCTTCCGTTCCCAGATCTGAAACCTTACCTATTGTCCCGTCATCGAGTACACCGTCGTGCCCGTCAAAATGTAGATATTTATAGAAGCCATAAGTAGCTTTTGCAACAGCGACAGGCACTGTCTCCTCCGAAGCTTTGTCTTTTGGCTTGCTTTGATAGATTGTAAACGGGACGTCAAACGTCATTTCACTCGCTTTGACGGAGCTATCGCCATCTTCTACTGACACTTTTTGATACACAATGCCATCTTTGATAATTCCGACAAAAGTGTTTCCAAATGCGTTGGTGTTTTGTCCCTGACTCTCCCTGAAGTTAGCAATTTCATCAAAAGAAATTTGGACCGCCGGGACGTCACCACTACCATCGTTCATACCTAAATAAAGTACAAGACCTTGGTAGTGATACCTAAACTGGTGCATTAATGCCGGTCTGTGGTTGGAAACTTCACCCCCAACACTAGTATCGGTGACGTAGCTATACCACATGCCGTCGTCATGAGTCAGAAGAGATAATTCTCCGCCTACATAACCATGATTAACGCTTCCGTCATCTTTATTAAACAGACTTACCTTTGTATTAAAAGATTTCCCGTCCCCAGAGATTCCATCTGATAAATTTGCGTAAGCGCCTACCCAGAAGTTGTGCAGCTTATCTGTAACATTACTTTGAGAGCTATCAGTCGCTTTTAAGCTGGAATGATATCCTTTCCTATTGATAAGGTAGGAACCAGCAACCTGTTGACCAAGATGGATACTTTCTTTCGCATCCTCTGCAAAGCGACGAGTTGCCTTTTCAAGTGGATCTTCATCCAATGGAATTCCTACTCCGTCAACCCCTTCAGTGTTTGAACCAGGATAATAGTTTCGGAAAACATCAAAAGTTCCATCCAAAGCCTTAGTGTCTACATACTGTCCAAAAGTGATATACCGAACATATGCGGAATCAGCTTCAACATCTCCGGCAATATACGCAACACCCCGCCTACGATTGACTGCCTGTGTTGTCTTCTCATTAAGAGAGTTCGTCTGATAATAACTTGTGGCACTATCTGGTTGTAACTCACCCTCCGCCGTTGTAGTGCCGTATATGGCTCCAGCTTTAATTGTCGTATCTTTCAATGAAACCAGATTAGCATGCAGATCTCTGAATTGATATACACCATCCTCTTCTTGAATCTTGAGCTGATCCTGAAATTCCAGGCCTCCAATGACATTGCCATTAATTACTGAGCCTTCTGCTGCAACTATGTTGTCAGCTGCAACACCTGTAGACCAACCTCCGTACACACTAAAACCGACGCCAGATCCTTCTTCATCGGGATAATCGTGCCACGACATATCGTTGTTTTTTGCGTCAACATAATAACCTAAATAACTATTTTTTATAGTAACTATGTTGTTATTCGCGATAGCAGAAACCCTTTGACCAGACCTATCCCCATCATCTTTGTAAAATTCATCTGATCCGTAAACGACTTCTTTATATTCACCGGTATCAGTTGAATTAATTCGGTAGTAATAGAGCCCACGGCCGCCTACCAAGCCCAGCTTACGCGCATCTGCCATCCCTGCTACTACGGCAACATTATTCAGATTTACTCGATTGTTATTTGCCTGGTATCCCTCGGCACCAAAAATTCCCTTCGTAATGACCAAACCCAAAGATGCATTATTCGTTTCTAGGGTTCGCGCACCCCCCTCTACAATAGTGCCATTGATTTGAACGGAATTGCGATTTGTCTCAAACCCTGCATGTACTACATTCTGAACACAATCAAGCTGGGAAGATCGACCCCCAAAAACTAATTTCGCATAGAACTTCGAACTCTCAGCCATATTCACGACAACAGAGTTATCGTTCGCATTACCCGCGTCCACATCGTAACCATCTAGCGAAGTTCCTCCGCCAAGATCATTTCTAGCGCCATATACTTTAGCCAGAATAGCAGACCCTTTCTTAAAATTAAGAATTACACTAGATTTGTTTGTTGTTGAACTGTAATTTGGCCCTGCCGACGTTGCGTTTGCTAACGTCATGTACTGCCCATAATTCTCATATTTAGTGTCAGTTAAAATCGTTTGTAAACTTGCTGTAATCCATAATGCCTTAGTTTTACCATAGGTGTCAGAGAATTTATTCTCATTCTGCGTGTCTGTTACAACATCCTTGACAATTATTTCAAGTTGCGGATTCTCAACCTCCGTTCCCTGCACTGTCCACAACCAGTTATGGTTGCCAGTGTCCAAATCGTAACGATCCCCAGTAGTTCCGACGTCCTTGACGACGGAGTGAACGTCACCCAGATTGGGAGTAACGATTTGGAGCACATCGGGATTAGTACCGTCCCAGTCCGCGGCAAAAACTGGATCAATCACATTCGGAGCAGTGACAGCCAAACCACACGTCGCAAGTACAGCTATTGCGAGGGGATGTATAGAATGATGAGATTTTTTCCCAGTCAACAAAAAATGGCCAAAGCTACCGAAGCCTAATCTATGATTGCTATGGGGATTGTTGTTATATTTCCGTTGGGATCCTATATAGGGGGGGGTTGCATTCTAGACATTTTATCCTCGAGGTTTCTTTATTTTGTATGACTTATTATAAAAATCTACCTTCATATTTCAACTAAAAATTATAGGCTACATATAAACACACAATAAGAAATTTCATCCTCGAAGGTATCTCTCGATTTCCGTCCCTGATGATTCGTTTCTAAAAAACACATACTCACAAATAAAGTTAGCGAGGATATCTCACCCAAACCAATAACTCACCCCTCTATTAATTTTCTTCCCTGATCCTGCCAATTAGCGCTACGGGAAAATCCCCCCAGGCATTTATTCTAGTCATAAATCTGTTTCCTAATGACATGGAACCCCTTTGCTCCCAGTCCGATGCAGGGAGCAAAATCAAAGTGACAAAATCTTTAAGAAGGTGATCCCATGTCAATTAGAAGGATACTCGCAAAGTCAATCGACACAAACCTCGAATATGAAGTTATCGGCCTTGATTTAGCCAAGAATTGCGTCAGTGCTGTTCTGATAACAACGGATGGAGAAATTGTTGGTATCGATCGCCTGGACTATCAAGAGCTTGAAAAAAATGCACAGGAGCTTAGTCCTACGACGTTCGCTATGGAGCCTTGTACTGAAATGAATTACTTAGTTCAAAGGTTAGAAGGGTGGGGACATCGCTGCCTGGTTATCGGCGGCAAGAATGTAAGGGATTACATTGAGTCTCATTTTTCAAATCAAAAAACCGATTTAAATGATGCTCAGGCGCTGGCGTTCCTTACACGGGATACACAGTTACGAACGATCAAAGCCAAAGATATGGAGCAACAAAAGTACGCGAGCTTAACAACGCTGCGGGAACAATATATCAAGCAATATAGACAGAGCATTGTGTCTTTAAAAGGGATTTGCCAAGCCTGGGGATTGAATATATCGAAAGGAATCAGCGGGAAAGCTCGATTGAAAGATCTGATTGAAAATCACGCAGCTTTTCCGGAGGAACTCAAGGAAAGTCTCGTTGACATGGTCACACACGCTCAAACAGTTCAAAGGGCCTTGAATAAAATCACCAAAACCCTTGAGGTGCTAGCTAAGAACGATAAAGTTTGCCAGCTAATTCAAACGATTCCGGGGCTGGGTTTAATCAGCTGCTGCAGACTTCGTGCAACGATTGGAGACATAAAGAGATTTAAAAATCCCAAAGATTTTCCTGCCTATTATGGTTTGGTACCAAGAAGCTTTGCTACGGGGCACAACGAGAAGAAAGGAAAAATCACCCATCGAGGAGACAAAACAATGAGGTCTTTAATGGTGCAAGGGGCCGGGAGCGTGATTAACATGGCCAATAGAGGAAAATTGGAATCCAAACAGTTAACGAAGTGGATTTTAAAGAAGCAAAAAGAAAAAATGCCGTGGGGAAAACTGGTATGTGCCGTTGCAGCTAAACTGTTACGGATCGTTAGGGCCGTTCTCATAAGCCGTAAGGCATACGATCCCAAAATAGCCGGAATCGCTAAATGCTCATTACCCAAAGGAGCATAAGGGTTTAACTTAATGATACAGTTCGAGCAAAATCGACTTTAACTAAGCATGAGAAAGCCGAAAGGCCCGTTCCACAGCCTGCTACAGCCAATTGGTTACAACCAGTCTTCCTTATAAGGCACGAACGGACTGATCTTGAATTTCATGGTAGGCAAATAGGATCCAAAAGGGTCCTTAAAACAGCCTGGAGAGATTTGTAGATTGGCCTCTTCTGTATGTATCAACAATAGCCTCCTTTTTACTCGGACAAACCAACTAAAAAAATAAGCAATAGTCTTGCTTCGCAAGATTAAGGGCAAGATTTACTCAAACATACTTGACAACCGTCGGGGTTCCAGAGATCCGACTGTAGGGGAAACGATATGTCTTTAAAAAAGTCTGCAAATAATTCCGCATAACAGCAATTTTTGAAGTAAATTTTATCTATATCAATCATTTTTCAATCATTGAATACTGAATCATGCGTGCAGCACAGTTTTTCTTTTATTACTTTAGCTTTTATTTTTCGCTGTCGGCGGAAAAGGATACTCTGCACGCATAATCAGGAGTCACTTAAACTTAACCGCCGTACCAAAAGGTCCCGGCGGTTTTTTATTGCCAACCTCGGATATCGCGGATAAACGGAGAATAAATAATGGCTTTCAATACCGATGACGTCAGAATCAAAGAAATAAGAGAACTTACTCCACCTTCTTACCTGATCAGAGAATTTCCCTGCGGACAGCTTGCTTCAACAACCGTACACCTTGCCCGTACCGCGGGCCATGAAATCATTCACGGCTTGGACGACCGCCTGCTAGTCATCGTTGGTCCGTGCTCAATCCATGACCCGAAAGCGGCGGTCGAATATACAGAAAAACTCGTCGACCTTCGCAGACAGTTTGCTGATGATCTCGAAATCATCATGCGCGTATATTTCGAAAAACCGAGAACCACAATCGGTTGGAAAGGCCTGATCAACGACCCGGACCTGGACTGCAGCTACCACATCAACCACGGACTGCGCGTTGCGCGGGAGCTGCTGCTCGATATCAACGAACTCGGCGTCCCCGCAGGCACCGAATACCTCGACATGATCACGCCTCAGTACATCGCTGACTTAATCTCCTGGGGCGCGATCGGAGCAAGAACAACAGAAAGCCAAGTACACCGCGAACTCGCCAGCGGCCTTTCCTGCCCGGTGGGATTCAAAAACGGAACCGATGGCAACGTGAAAATTGCTATCGACGCGATTAATGCCGCTTCCCATGAGCATGTTTTCCTTTCTGTAACCAAGGGAGGCCACTCCGCTATTGTCGTTACGGGCGGAAATGAAGACTGCCACGTGATTCTTCGCGGCGGTAAAACAACCAATTACGACGAAAAGAGCGTGTCCGAGTGCTGCGAAAAACTTCAGGCTGCAGGACTGAGACCCTCCGTCATGATCGATGCAAGCCACTCCAACAGCCATAAGAAACATAAGGAACAGCTGGCCGTCGTACAGGATATCTGCCGGCAAATTTCTTCCGGCAGCTGCCACATCATGGGCGTTATGCTCGAGTCTAATCTTGTCGAAGGCAACCAGCCTCTCGTCAAAGGCAAAGAACAGGAACTGGTTTACGGTCAGTCTATTACGGACGCCTGCCTTGGATGGGACGACACGGTTAAAGCAGTTGAGTCTCTCGCACATGCGGTTAAAGACCGCAGGGACCGCAACCGCTAATACGAGAATATAGAAGAAGCCTTGCTCCGCAAAGAGCAAGGCTTCTTGCTATGGTTTAAATAAGTAGTCTATTTAAAACCGCAAATCATCGGTACCAGATTCTTATAGAAGGACACTGCAATATCCAGAACCCGCTCGTCAAAGTCAAAGAGCCTCTGATGATGTCCTGCTTTGGTCTCGCATCCAAAGATGATGAACGTACCGACTCCGCCCCTCTGCTGAACTCTGCGAAGCAGAATCGTACAGTCTTCGCTGCCAAGCTTCAGATCCATCTTCTTAATCATCTCTTCGCCGACAACCGGAATCGCCGCTTCGTAAACCAAATCAATGGCTTTACGATCCGGTTTAAATTCGGTCGCTTCTCCGGCCTTAACGATCTTCACCTCGCAGTCATACATATCTGCGCTCGCTTTGATCTTGCGAATAGCTTCCTCACGCATGTAACTGTTGACTTCTTCGGTTTCCCCGCGAACCTCAAGCTGCATAAAAGCATTCGGCGCAACCACGTTGCGGCCTTGACCAGCATGCAGCGTCCCCACGTTCAGCGCAGTTGTTTCCTGAACCGGTCGAATGATACCATGTACCGCTAATGTAGCAGTTGCGGCAGCCAAAAGCGCATTCTTTCCTTTGTGCGGGTCCGCACCTGAATGCGCGGCTAAACCAACGAACTCCGCATCCAGCTTGGTAGAAGCTAGAAAAAGTCCGGGCTCAGGTGAAATCGTGCCGGTGGGCAGATTAAATCCCAAGTGGTTACCGAAAAAGTAATCCGCGTCATCCAGGACACCTGATTCAGCAACCGGCCGAGCACCTCTTACACCCTCTTCCGCAGGCTGGAAAAGAACCTTGATCGTACCGCACAACTTATCCTTGTTCTCAACAAGCCAAGAACAAAGGCCGATACCCATCGTTGTGTGACCATCATGCCCACAGGAATGCATGTGGCCCGGGTTGGTGCTGGCCCAGCCTTCATCAAACGGTCTATGGCCTGCTTCCAGAGCTTCCTGTACGTCCACACAGTCCATATCGAATCGAACGGCAAGTACGGGGCCGGGACGGCCAGTTTCAATCGTTGCAAGTACGCCTGTATAACCGCCCATCTGCTCCAGAAATTCTGCGGAAACGCCTTTGTCAAGCGCTGCCTTCTGTGCCGCTTCTACAGCCTTTTCATTGCGGCCTGCAACAAACTCCGGATTAATAATCTGACGGCCAAACTTAGGTTCAATTCCAAACGATCTCAATTTTTGGACAACCTTGAAAGTTGTCACAAATTCACACCATCCGGTCTCCGGATAGGAGTGAAGATCACGACGAAATTGGACGAGCTCCTGACTAGACAGCATTCGTTTTCTCCTCACCATTTAAACAATTAGTCTCAGATTTATTATCCACGAGCCAACGATTGATTTCCATAAGAATATTACGAAGCTTTCCCCCTTCGACGATTCCGCAAAAAACGCTGCCAATGCTGATTCCAAGAAACAGCCTCATCGACACCTCAAGACGGAAAAGTCGATCCTCGTCATCCTCTTTAATGTGATAGTGCTCCCTAAGCTGAGTCATGAGTTTCTCGCCGTTTTCAACGACACGCTCCATGACAACAGGATTTCTAGTCGCTTCCGTCATCATCGTCAGAGTCAGCGAGGCTCGACGAGGATCAAGCAGGTGCTTGATAAACTTTTCCTGCTCTTCCGGTTCAGAATTCATTGCTCCGGTCAAAAGCGTGAAGGTCTCTTCAGCCATCTTTTCCTGAACTGACAACGCAATCGCCGCTTTATTCTCATAAAAGTTATATAAATGCGGCGTGCTGATGCCTGCTTTACGAGCAATGTCGCTCATGCTCGCAGCGTGGAAACCTTTTTCTAAAAAGGTCTCCTCCGCAGCCGCGAGAATTTTCAGTCTTTTCTCATCCTGACGTGTTAAGTTGAGAGGGCTGCCCATTAAGACTCTCCCTTCACAGAAGCTGCCGCGACGGTCTGTTCTTCACGAACAGCTCCGCCTCCGAGCGCACGGTAAAGATTGATGCCGCTGCTCAGGCGCATAGACTCAGCGCTGATGAAATTAGTCTGTGCTGCAACCATCTGACGCTGACTTTCAAGAACCGTCAGGAATCCGTCAAGACCGTTCTTGTAACGGTTCTGAGATAGCGTATAGGCTCGTTCTGTCGCCGTCACCAAATCTTTTAACGCAGCAGTCTGCTGTTTCACGGTACCTACTGTCGCAAGCGCGTCACTAACTTCGGCAAAGGCCTGCTGAATGGTCTGCTCGTAAGTCGCGACCATGATCTTCTGCTGAGCTTCAGCCTGGCGCAACGTAGACAAGTTCGCTCCGCCCGTAAAGATCGGAAGTGAAATTGAAGGCGCAAATGTCCAAAGACCTGTACCGGCATCAAATAAATCACTCAGATGACGAGACGTGGAACCGATGCCCGCCGTCAGAGAAATTCTCGGAAAAAAGTTTGCACGAGCTGCGCCAATGTTGGCATTTGCTGCTTTCAAATTATTTTCCGCCGCACGAATATCTGGTCGATTGAGAAGAATGTCACTTGAGAGTCCTTCTGGAGCGATCGCTCCGAAGTTCGTCGCATCTTCGAGCTTTTCCGGCTCCAACATCGCTGGCACATCAGCGCCTACGAGAAGATTCAATGCATTTCTCGCTTGAGCCACTGTGCGCTCGTAGCTTGCGACCGCTGCTCTTGCGGTCGCAACCGTTGTTTTGGCCTGCTCGAGTTCAAGAAGCGAGCTTGCGCCTAGACGGTGACTCTGCTCCATCAGCTTATAGCTCTTTTCCTGACTCTCAAGCGTAATCTTCTGCAGACGTAAAAGCTCCTTCTGCGCGCCAAGGTTAATCCAAGCGTTAGCCACAGAGGCAATCAGCGTATTTTGTGCAGCACTTCTGTTTTCCTCTACAGCAAAGTAGCTCTGTAATGCCGCTTCAGAGAGACTCCTTACTCGACCGAAGAGATCAAGCTCCCAAGCGGTGGATGAAAGATTGGCCTGATAGGTGTGAGAAACATAGCCGGATCCAGTCGCAGAAACAGAACGAGGAGTTCTTCCCGCCGTCTCGTTTAAACCGCCCGCAACTGACGGAAGAAGCTGCGCGCGCTGAATGCCGTAAGCGGCATAGGCCTTTTCAACATTGAACAGCGCAACACGAAGATCTCGGTTGTTTTCAAGCGCGAGGCGAACAACCTGGCGAGCCTTGGGATTAGTAATGAAATCCTCCCAAAGCGGCAGCGGCGCAGCCGTTTTTTCAACATCGGCATACGCATCTCCGCTCGGGAACGTTTGAGCAACCGGCGCTTCGGGACGCTCATACTTGGGCGCCATCGTACAGCCCGACGCAAGCAGAACTGCGCAAGCCAATGTTGTAACTTTTATGATTCTCATTTGGATTCTCCGTCGGTCTGAGGTTTATGCGTCTTGTCGCCAAACAGTTTAATAATCAATACGTAGAAAAGCGGTACGAAGAAAATACACAGGAAAGTACCCGTAAGCATACCGCCGAGAACACCGATACCGATCGCGTTCTGCGCACCTGAACCTGCGCCAGCCGCTTTAGCAAGCGGAAGAACGCCGAGACCGAACGCAAGAGAGGTCATCAGAATCGGTCGAAGTCTGAGCTTAACGGCCTGAGCTGCTGCCTCTACGATCGACATGCCTTTCTCATGGAGCTCTTTAGCAAACTCCACAATCAAAATCGCGTTCTTACTAACCAAACCGATTGTTGTCAAAAGACCAACCTGGAAGTAAATATCGTTATTCATTCCGAATGCGCCGGTCATACCAAGCGCTCCAATAACACCGAGCGGCACCACCATAATGACCGCAATCGGAATTGACCAGCTTTCATAAAGCGCGGCCAAGCAGAGGAACACGATCAAAATAGACAGTGCGTAAAGCGCTCCGGCCTGAGCTCCGGCCTGACGTTCCTGGAAAGAAATGCCGTTCCAGGCAAGTCCGAATCCGTAAGGCAGACTCTTGGCGATCTCTTCCATCGCCAGCATTGCCTGACCGGTCGTAAATCCTGCAGCGGGCGCGCCCTGGATGTTCACTGCACCTAACCCGTTGAAACGTTCAAGTTTGGAGGAACCGAACTTCCACTCAGCAGAACTGAAAGCGGAGAACGGAACCATCTTGCCCTGATCATTGCGCACATACCACTTGTCTAAATCCTCGGGTCTCTGACGATAATCGGCGTCGCCCTGAACATAAACCTGCTTAATACGGCCGTTGTCATAGAAGTCATTAACGTAAGTCGAACCCCAAGCCGTAGAAAGCGCGCTATTGACAGCGGAAACGCTCACTCCAAGCGCCGCGGCTTTGCTGAAGTCAATATTGAGCTGTAACTGCGGCGCATCTTCCTTACCGTTCGGACGCACGTTATAGAGCAGCGGATTCTGCTGAGCCATACCCAACATCTGATTTCTGGCATCCATCAGAGCGGCATGACCGGCGCCCCCCAGATCCTGCAAATAAAGGTCAAAACCGTCAGCCATACCAAGCTCGGGAACCGGCGGAAGCGCAAAACCAAACGCGAAGGAGTCTTTCCAGCTCATCAGCGTACGATTGGCACGTGCGGCAATAGCCTGAGCCTTCTGGTCCGGACGCTTACGCTCGCTCCAGTCCTTCAGTTTGACAAAGGCCATGGCAGAATTCTGGCCCATACCGGCCAAACTAAAGCCTGCGACCGTCATCACGCTTTCCACATTTTCCTTCTCTTGCGTCAGCATGTAATTCTGCATTCGCTCAATGACCGGAAGAGTCTGTTCGCGAGTCGATCCTTCCGGAAGCGTAATCTGAACCATCAAAGAACCTTGGTCCTCATCCGGCATAAATGCAGTCGGAATCTTTAAAAAGCCAAAAACCACGCCCGCAATAATGACACCGTAAATCACAATGAAACGCTTCCATCGGCCGGTCATGTAGCCGACGGCATGTGTCGCGGACTGCGCGCCGGAATTAAACACGCGATTGAACCAGCCGAAGAAACCTGTTTGTTTTTTATCGTGCTTAATCGGACGAAGAATTGTCGCGCACAGAGCCGGAGTCAGCGTCAGAGCAACTAGTACAGACAAACCCATTGCCGCCACGATCGTGACAGAGAATTGACGGTAAATGACACCGGTAGAGCCTCCAAAGAAGGCCATCGGAACGAACACGGCAGAAAGCACCATCGCAATACCGACCAGCGCACCCGTGATCTGCTTCATTGATTTTTCTGTTGCGTCATGCGGCGAGAGACGCTCTTCATCCATCACACGCTCAACATTTTCCACCACAACAATCGCATCATCTACCAACAGACCGATCGCGAGCACCATGGCGAACATCGTCAGCATGTTGATCGAGTAGCCCATAGCTCCGAGTACACCGAACGTACCAAGTACAACCACCGGCACAGCAATCGTCGGAATAAGTGTCGCGCGGAAGTTCTGAAGGAAAAGATACATAACCAGAACCACCAGCACAATCGCTTCCATCAGCGTCTGAATCACGCCCTTAATGGAGATACGAACGAACGGAGTAGTGTCAAACGGAATAATGTATTCGTAGTCCTGCGGGAAGTACTGCGAGAGCTCTTTCATCTTCTCGTCGACGAGCTCGGAAGTTCTCAAAGCATTTGCGCCGGAAGCAAGCTTAATTGCGATAGCTGAAGAAGGTTTACCGTTAAAAAAGGCTGTCGCCTCGTACATCTGCGGGCCTTTTTCAATTCGGGCGACATCCTTCAGGAATACCTGAGCTCCACTCGACTGAGTCTTCAGAAAAATATTGCCGAACTGCTCAGGCGTCTCTAGGAGCGAACTCGAAGTAATGGTCGCGTTCAGTTCCGTCCCTTTGGCAGCTGGCAGACCGCCCACCTGACCGGAAGAAATCTGAACGTTTTGTGCCTGAATCGCGGCTGTCACATCCGACGGTGTCAATCCGTATTCATAGAGCTTTTCCGGATTCAGCCAGATACGCATCGCAAAGGCCGAACCAAACACCTGAACTTCACCGACACCTTCAACACGACTCAGCGGCTCCTGCACTCGCGAGACCAAATAGTCGCCGAGTTCGGCTTCAGAAACCTTGCCGCTCTTAGACGTCAGACCGACAACTTTCAGAAAGCTCGCGGTCGTCTTGATAACGGTAATACCAAGTCGCTGGACCACTTCCGGCAGCGAGGACTGTGCCTGCGCCAATCGGTTCTGCACCTGAACCTGAGCCATATCGGGATTGGTTCCGGCAGCGAAAGTCAGCGTAATATTGATTCTTCCGCTCGACTCACTGGTTGAGCTCATGTACAGATACCCGTCAAGACCAGTCATCTTCTGTTCAATAATCTGAACGACAGTATCTTCAATAGTCTTGGCAGATGCACCCGGATAGGTTGCGGAAATACTCACCTGAGGCGGAGCAATCTGCGGATACATGGAAACCGGCAAATTTAGAATCGAGAGTGTGCCGGCAAGCATGATCACAATTGCAATCACCCAAGCAAAAATCGGACGATTAATAAAAAACTTTGCCATCTTGCTACCCTGCGGTTACTTCTTCTGTTGCTGAGCTGCCTGTTCGGCCATAGTCGGAACGATGTTGACCGGAACTCCGGGGCGAATGCGCTGCAGGCCTTCTATGACGACCTTGTCGCCGGGCTCCAGTCCGCTTTCCAGAAGCCAGTCAGTACCTTCAGTCTTAATTGTCTTAATTTTCTTAATGGCGATCTTTCCGTCCTGAACAACATAGACGTAAGGAGAGCCGTTGGATTCACGAAGCACTGCGCGTTGCGGAACAAAAATCGCATTTTCACGCAGACCCTGCGGAAGCTTCGTGCGAACATACATACCGGGGAGCAGTGTCTGATTAGGGTTCGGAAAAACCGCTCTGAGTGTGATTGTTCCGGTACCTTCATCAACAGAAACTTCTGAAAGTTCAAGTTTGCCTTCAAGAGGATAGACACTTCCGTCTTCAAGAGTCAGAGAGACGGGAATGGCACCTTCATTCACTTTGATGCGGCCCTCGGCAATCTCTTTCTTCAGCTTCAGAAGATCACGGCTCGATTCATTGACATCGACATAAATCGGGTCAAGCGTCTGAACGACTGCCATGTTGTTGGCCTGATAGCCGCTCAAAAGTGCGCCGGGCGTCACAAGAGAACGACCGATCTTTCCAGTAATCGGTGAAGTGATCGTGGTATAGCCGAAGTTAATCTCAGCATTCTTAAGCTGAGCCTGGGCAGCGAGCAAAGAAGCCTGCGCCTGCTTGTAGGCTGCCTGAGCATCCTCGTTCATCTGTTTGCTCACTGCTTCAGTCTTAACAAGCTGCGCATAGCGATTCGCACTATTGCGAGTCTGCATGACCAAAGATTTGGCTCTTTCAACTTCAGCTTTTGCGCTTTCGACTGCAGCCTTATAAACCGCCGGATCAATCTGATAAAGCGGTTGGCCTTCTTTGACTTCCTCGCCCTCTTTAAACAGACGCTTTTGCAGAATGCCTGAAACCTGAGGACGAACTTCAGCAACAAGGAAAGGAGCTGTTCTTCCTTGAAGAATTGTGGTTTGCGCCCTTGTATCAGGCTGAATTTCAACCACCGATACCTGAGGGACCATAGCGTTGGCAGGGGCGCCGCCCTTCTTCTGGTCGTCGCATCCCGTTAATGCGGCCAGCGCCAAAACAGAGACTACCGTTATGGTTTTTACCTTCTGAAAAATCATGGGATCCTCAATTTATTTTTGCTTACTAATGAGACTTAAAGATTCTAGACGATTTTCTGAATGAACATTCATTCAGAGAAGTATTTTATTTTTATATTCAAGGGTTTTCCCTTAGATATTAAATAGCTTTCTTGTATCGATAAATGAACACAAAAGTATTTCCTATCTCTTGTGTTCGTTGTCTTTCCTGCTCTGCACGGAGCTTCGACCCAATAGACCTAAGCATAGGTAAGTATGCAATCCCTATAACCTCTTTCCGTTACAACCATACAAAAAACCCCCGCATTAAGAGAGCGGGGGCCTTGGGAAAAAAGTGACTGCTTACAAAAGCGGCTCTGTGTTCTTCGTACCAGCAAGCGAGAGTGCAGCCAGCATAATCAGCTGCGGCCCAAGCTCCGTATGCTCCATAACGAAATATTCGTTGACAGTGTGCGCTCCGATACCCTTACCGCCTGAGCAAAGACATGTGGCCGGAATATTCCGACTCATAGGGGCATTCGCATCGGTTGAAGACATGCCGTAATTAGTCAGTTCAATACCCAGAACTTTCTGAGCGCTGCGTGCGGCCTGAAGAACCGGACAATCATGCGGACGCATGCCGCCCGGTCGATTGCCGATCTGAGTTTTTGTCAGTCTGAGCTTCTTAGTCTCATCGGTCACGCCCCAGCGAGCGTTTTCCGCTTTAACCGCTCCTTCAAAGGCGCTGAGAATTTCCGCTTCAACGCGCAGAAGCTCCTCATTGGAGACGCTGCGGATATCCACATCAACCTCACAGTGCGCGGCAATGGTGTTCACGGTTGTTCCGCCTTTAATGGTGCCGATAGTGAAGGTTGTTTTCGGATCTGCAGGAACCTGAATATCCGCGACCTTGTCGCCGGCACGGCACACCGCGTGAATCGCGCTCGGCGCTTTGCCGAATTCGGCAAAGGAATGTCCTCCGGGGCCGTCAATCGAAAGGCGCCAGCGATGAGAGCCAACCGCGCCGTAAAGAACACGGCCGACGTCGGTGCTGTCAACTGCGATAAAGCCGTCAAGCTTATTGTTGGCACATAAATGCTTAGAGCCGCGGATATCGCCGTTTCCTTCTTCGCCCACGGTTCCGACAAACCAGATGTCTCCGACCGTTTCGATCTTCTGAGCTTCAAGCGCACGAAGCACCTGCAGAATCGCCCGCAGTCCGGAGCAGTTGTCGCCGATTCCCGGCGCGCGGTAAATATTGCCTTCCTGCCGAACCTTAACGTCGGTACCGGCCGGGAAAACGCTGTCCATGTGCGCTCCAAGCGCAAGTACAGGGCCGTTTCCACTGCCTTTGCGAACCCCAATCACATTGCCGATTTCGTCAATATGAACGTTAGACAGTCCATAGCGTTTCATACGCTCCGCAACAGAAGCCGCGCGCTTTTCTTCATGAAAAGTCGGCGCTTCTATTTCGCAGAGCTCGATTTGTTCCTGCATCGCTATTTCCGTCTGATCGGCGATAAGTTTCAGCGCGTCCGCTACTGCAGGCTCCTTGGCGACTGTTTGAACGAGTTCCAGAACTTTCTCATTGACCTGAGGAATATTCTTCATAAATCAAGAGCTCCTTAAACCAAGAAGTAGAGGCAAATAACCATGACGACAGCCGCGGGTGCCGTGCGCTTCACAACCTCCACCGGAGAGACGCCGGCAATGCCGGACAGAAGAATGATGCCGCCTGCAAGCGGAGAAGCCTGTCTGCCGATACCGGCCGCCATCATGGCGATATACCCGAGTCCGTCAATCGTCATACCGAATGTCGGAGCATGGGGAGTCACCGCTTCGTTGAAAGCGAACGCCGCTGCGTCGCCGGAGCCGGTCAGCACGGCCAAAATAAACGGGCCGAAGGCGCCGCCGATTTTCGCCACTTCATTGGTATGGGTCAGATACTGAACAAAAACGTCAATGACGCCAGCGGCACGTAAACCTGCCGCAAATACACCCGCTGCGATAATGATGCCGAGAATCTTGGCGTAACCGTTGCCCATGCCCGCAAAGAATTTCTTTGTGACTTCCTCAGGGTTGGAACGTGTGACAGCAAGCGCGTAGAACGTTCCGATCAGCATCGCGGTCGCCACCGACATCTTGAGCTGAGGGGCCCAAAGCGAAGCGCAGACAAGAAGAACCACCGGAACCAGCGGAGCAATCGCAAAGAAAATATTCGGACGGGCAATCTCATTGCTTGCCTCTTCCACGGCTTCTTTAACTGCGGTGTCGTTTTTCTTAAAGTCGCCGTAAGCGAAGCACGTAATCGTAATGATGAGAATACTGATCGCGCCTAACGTGACCGTTGTCACCGCATGCGCGCCGATAAACTGCATAATCTCCATCGAGGCGAGTTTAGAGATGAACGGATTGTGAGAAACACCGGGGTTGAGGTAGGCGGGCATCATGCAGCCGCCGACTGCCGCAGCGGCAATCGCCGGTTTGAAACCGGAGCGAATCATGATCGGAATCATGGTCGGACCGACCGCTGCCGAAAGGCCTGCCATCGAAGGGATCGCTGTCGAGATCACGCTGGTGACGATCATGCATGAGGGCAGAAGAAAGACACCCAATCTCTTGAGCGGCTTCATCAGAAGACTCACTAAATGCACGTCGCACTTTGTCAGTGAGATCACAGCCGCAAAGCCGAGCGCTGAACAGATAGCGATGATCAGACTGCCGTTGGTCATCGACTTATCAAACTGCTTAAAAGCCACCATCGGCTGAAGTGAAATAAAAGCCATTACGAAACCGGATGTCAGAAGGACAAGACGTGTTTCATATCGTTTAATCAGGGCATAAACCGTTGCGATAACCACAACGACGGCCGCCCACACGGTCCAGGACATAGAATTCTCCTTGGGTAAAGATAAAAGCGGTATGAACGAACGTCCATGTTCATTGCCCGTTCATACTTCACTGCAAATCTATTTGAGATCAAACAATATCAGGAGAGCAAAAATTGCTCAATCCCCCATCGCATAAACCCTTATTTTTATTCTCTAGCCTAGGCCGCGTTTGAAAAAAACACCCTATCGCTTCGCAATTTATCCTGAACCAGTAGGCCTGCAGCTCATTAAAGACTCCGAATAAAAGAAAACCCGCGGTGAAGCGGGCCTCTTTTGTGCGCGATCAGAGTTTATTCACTCTTCGGATTCACGATATCTTTAAGTTCTCTGCGCAGAATCTTGCCGACAGGTGTCTTCGGGATCGATTCCACGAATACGATTTCACGCGGCATCTTGTAACCGGTCAGGTTTTGGCGGCAGTAAGCTTTAACCTGATCCGCCGTCAGGGACGGATCTTTCTTAACGATCACAGCCTTGACCATTTCACCGGATTTTTCGCTCGGCACACCCACGACGCCGCACTCAAGAATTTCCGGCATGCTCTGCAGCACCGCTTCGACCTCATTCGGATAAACATTGAATCCGGAAACCAGAATCATGTCCTTCTGACGGTCGGTAATCGTAATACGGCCGTTGCTGTCCATATTGCCGATATCTCCGGTACGCATCCAGCCGTCGCGCAGCGTGGCGGCCGTTTCTTCCGGGCGATTCCAGTAGCCGCGCATGACCTGCGGACCTTTGACACAGATTTCGCCGGTGTGCTCCTCAATCTCCTGCGGAGTTGTCCACTGCCCGAGATCCTTAAATCCTTCGCCTCGGATGGTCACGATCGTTGAGGGGAACGGAAAGCCGACTGAGCCGTTCCACGGGGTGTTCAGCGGATTTGCGGCCACACCCGGAGAAGCTTCCGTTAAACCGTAAGCCTCGCTGATAGCTCCTCCTGTCACATTCTTCCAGCGCTCTGCCACGGTTTTCTGCACCTGAGTGCCGCCGCCGACAGTGAGCTTCAGCATAGAGAAATCAACCTGATCAAAGCCCGGCGTGTTCAGCAGTCCGTTAAAGAGCGTGTTGACGCCGCAAATAACAGTAAAGTGCTGCTTTGCGCATTCTTTAACGAGGCCCTTCATGTCGCGGGGATTCGTGATAAGCACCATACGGGCGCCCCACTGCATGAAGCTGCACATCGCTGTAAGTGAAAAGATATGGTAAAGCGGAAGCGCTGTCATCACGACTTCACTTGCCTTCTTGAAGTCGGAAGAAATCCAAATACCGGTCTGCTGCAGATTGGCCAGCACATTGCGGTGTGTCAGCATGGCGCCCTTAGAGACGCCGGTTGTGCCGCCCGTGTACTGCAGAAGCGCGATGTCATAGCGATCAATCTTGGGTTTCTTGTATTCCAGAGAGGCGCCTTTTGCAAGCGCTTCGGTAAACATAACCGCATGCTCGAGATGGAATTCTGGCACCATCTTCTTGACACGCTTCACCATGAAGTTGACCAGCATGCGCTTAGGAGTCGGGAGCAGGTCGCCAACCTGAGTCGTGATCACATGCTCGACCGAAGTTTCCTTCTGGATTCTCTCAAAGGTCTTGGCAAAGTTCTCGATGATGATCAGAACTTTCGCTTCCGAATCCTTCAGTACTCCGCCAAGCTCACGGCTTGTGTAGAGCGGATTGACGTTCACAACAATCAGTCCGGCTTTCAGTACGGCAAATAAAGCCACCGGATACTGGAACAAATTCGGCATCATCAGCGCGACTCGGTCGCCCTGCTCGACGCCCGGGAGAGACTGCAGATACGCGGCAAGCGCCGTGACCTTCGCACCAAAGTCCCGATAGCTCATGTTGGAGCCCAGATTTGAAAACGCCGGAGCAGTGGCGTACTCCTCACACATTTTTTCCTGGAAATCCACAAGAGACTCGTAGATATCGGGATTAATCTCGGCCGGGACCCCTTCCGGGTAATTCCTCAGCCACGGATATTGCTGAGCATCTGTCATTTTTTGCTCTTCCCAAAAAAATCTTAACCCGCTAATTTTAGCGGGTTAGCTGTGATAAAAACAGTCTAAAAAACGTGACCTTAGGCTTGATTTGCAAGCTCGTGGATATGATCCGCATAAGCTTTGACGTCATCCCAATCGGTAAAGTCGATGCACATGGACGGATCGGTCGGCCCGTTTGTGATCTTCATAATGAGCTGAATGCATTTCTTATCAAAGAAATTCAGGTTGGGATAGTCGATCTTGCCGGCAAAGCACTTCAGATCACGAGGGCGCCACGGAGAGCGGTTCAGGAAGTTCTGCATGTAGCGGTTGCCTTCCACCGTTGCTTTAAAAGGCGTGCGCGCGACCACCGTCACATTGAACATTGCGTTGGGTTTGTGGTCAAGACGCGTGCAGTTATTGCGGACAAACTCATAAACGTTCGGATGATAGGTGCCGTAAACGACCGGGAAACCGCAGAGAACAAAATCATGCTTGTCCCAGTCCACACCTTCGCGCAGCGCTTCGGCCACCGGCATGAGTTCGACAGAATCGCCCTTTGCTTCAAGCTGTTCAGCGATACGGCGGACGATACGGGCAGTATGGCCCATACGAGAATAGTAAACAATCAGGATATTCTTCATGGCTGACTCCAAGGCCCGGCCGTTTCCCGGGGCGATTCGTTATTTTTTCGAAGTTCCGATTGTAGCAAATTACGCTTAAACACAATCCTGATGCCGCATTCTTAACAATCTGAAGCGGCATAAATCGATTTTTGTTACCCAGTATCGGCGGTTACCTAGCAATTAATCAGAATCTTGCGCCCCGCCTAAGGTAGAATCACAGCGTTTAAAACTCAGTTCTGAAAAAACAAAGGAACTCATTTACATTTATATGGCAAAAGAAGACCTGATTGAAGCCAGCGCAACTGTTACAGAAGTGCTCCCAGACGCCCGCTATCGCGTTCAACTCGACAACGGCTATGAACTTATCGCTTACACCAACGGTAAAATGCGCAAACATCACATTCGCATTCTCGCCGGCGATAAAGTTTCTCTTGAAATTTCTCCCTACGATATGACCAAAGGACGCATCACATTCCGTCATATTGAAGGACGTCCGCCTGCAGCGCCTCAGAACAAGCGCAAGTAATTATTAAAGTCAAAGCAGCATAAAAGCTCTGAGAATGCGCTGCGGCATTGTCAGAGCTGTCGCTGTTGCCTGACGCGCAAAGTACAAGATCCGAGTAGCCCGAGTTCTGTTTGCTGATGGAACGAAAGCAGCTGCCAGCCTCGCAAGAGGCTTTTTTTGCCTGAATTCCCGCTCCTAGATTACAAAAATCGGGGCGGGGATTTTTATTTTCAACTTCTGCATAAGTTCCTTGTAACGCTTTGGGATCTCGTGCCAGAGATATGTGACTTGGCCCTCAGGAGCGAACTTATAGACGGTTAATGCATTAAGTTCACTTATCAGGCGTGGAGCTTGCTCCGGGTCAATGTTGGCGTCCTGCATCCGCTTATGCAGCATCAGTCTTAAACTCAGAGCTAAATACGTGACAAAGACCTTTCCATCTAAAGCTCTCTGCAAACACCTCAATCTTCTGCCGCCGCATCTATCTTTGTAGTTATTAAACGCTTTTTCGACGGTGTCCTTTTGACGGTAAATGTTTAGAGCCTCATCCGGTAAGGAAATTCTGTCAGAACCAAGAAAGAAGAAACCACAACTCTGGCAGAACTGAGCCCAAGCCGGAACATTAAAATCATATTTGACCTTGCCGTCGTCACCTTTTCCGCGTTTGAAGAATCGCTTGAAATACGGTGAGTTAGGCACTTTCCCATTTTTCAGACGCAACTTAAAACTTTCGACTAATTGAGTCATATTCATGACATAGTCAGCTTCTCTTTCTTTGCTGTAATAGATATGGATAAACAACTTGTCCTGTTCGGCGCCATATTTTCTTGTGTTGGAATACCATTGAATTTCGCGCGTTGCACAAAAGCAGTTAACACTATTTTTAAATGCTGCCGGCAAGCATAGTCTGAGTGATCCTGCCACCTCCTTAAAAGTTTGCTCAACAATTTTTAGCTCTGAACGAAGTCCACAGACAAAGCCTACGTGATTGCGGAACATAATTTGCAGATTATGTTCAGAGCAGAACCCTCTATCCAACACCAGGTTGACATCTTCCGCATCAAGTTTAGCCAGCTGGATAAACAGGTTCTTCAATAAAACAACATCAGCAATAGAACCGTCCAGCACCTTGTAGTAAAGCGGCTCGGCTGTCTTCTCATCGATCAGCAGCGCCAGCTTTAGCGTGGCCATGTCAGGGTCTTCTTTGTTATGCCCATAGGCAACCTTATGAATGGTTTGTGAGAAAGAAGACACTGAAGTGGTATCAAATGCCCAGTAACTGTTCTTGTCCAATGCTTTATTGGAGGCAAGACGCAGCTTCAGATATTGCTCGACAGAGGGTTGATAATCGATGGATTCAAATATTTCGGAGATTCTTTGAGAGGGTATAGCGGCAGTCGGATAGAGAGAGTTTTGCGCTATTACATCGTAGTTGGAGACGGTGGCGTCAGGATGGATAACTAAGAATATCGCTAAGGATAGTAACTCTTTCCAATGCTCAGGAAAGACGACCTTTAAGGCTTTAGTTATTCCCGATTGCTTGGCAATTTGCTCTAATACATAGCTGGCTCCGGCATTGAGTGCTTCCGACCGGTTCAAAACAATTTGTGCCACCGGAAGGCTGACTTCTTCAATACCAACCGGACAGAGTTTGTTATCGGTAAAAGTTAGTTCAACATCCTTGTATTGAGGATTGTCTCGAAGAAATTTCCTTCCCAATTCCACCTTGCCGTCAATCAGGCGCCCAAGGGTAATTCGGTGTTTGCTATAAGAACGCTGTTTGACCGGATCCCAAGCATTTTGAAATTGGTACAGATAGTCCTTGCCCTTGATATTTACCTTGATGACATGCTCAATGGTCTTCGCAAGCATATGAATCCCTCCAGGTAGATTATATAATTATAATCTATTAAATCAGTTAAAAATAATGCCCAATGCCCGGTCAGGGCGAACGCACAAAATTTTTAACAAAACATCCTTAACTCGTTAAAAAGTCGACAAAAACGGTTGACTTTTTTTGAAATATAGCATATAATATATATGTCTACAATTTAATAGGTGGTATGATGGCTGTCAGCAAGGAAATCCTCGACCTTATCCCGCAAGGCTGCAAGGTCAACTGGAACGAGAAACAACAACGCTTCTATGTTTATAAGTCCACTTATTACTACAGTAAGGAACACAAAAGATCTCGTGAACAGCGCACCCAGGTCGGTACGATCGTTAACGGCGTATTTACTTATGCCAAAAGCTACCTTCTCAAACAACAAATCAAGGACTTGAAGCAGGAGGTTAAGTCTTCAACTGCAGAAATCGTTAACAAAACCTCTGAAATTCTGTCCAATGAAGTCGTTGACCCTCGTCAGGCTGCGAAGGTTCAATATCCTTTGGCGTACGTGTATTTAGTCGCTTTGCTCAGCTCCTTGTCCGGGCAGACAAGTTGTGTGCAAATCGCAGATTATTGGAGCAACCATCGGGCAGCCCTGGAAACAGCATTTGAAGACTTTCCTAAGCAGGATATTTCTCACGATACCGTTCGGCGTCTTCTTATGCTGATAGATCCTGAACAATTCCAAAGCTTTTACGGCAGACTTGTAGAACCTCTGCTTCATAAATTTACTTCTCGAATTGTTGCAGTGGACGGTCAAGCGGTCAAAGCCTCCAGAAAAAGCGCAGAAAGAGCCGGTAAATACATCCTTACCTTCTATGACACTGAAAATGGAATTGCTTTAGGACAAAAGCTCATCGGGAGCAAGGAAAATGAGATCACGCACGCCGCCTCCATGGTTGAGGGACTCGATTTGGCAGGATGTATTGTTACGGCCGATGCACTCAATACGCAGGAAAAGTTTGCTTCAGCTTTAATCCAAAGAAAGGCAGACTACTGCCTTGCGGTGAAACAGAACCACAAATCGTTGTTTTATGACATGCAGTTAAGCTTCGTGGACCGCACCGAAACCCGTACGCTGGAGACCGAAAAAGTTGAACTCGGACATGGAAGAATCGAGACAAGAAAGATTTCGGTCCTTCCCGGAAGTTGCCTGCCCGCAGCCTTATTGAAGAAGTGGATAGGGCTGGATGAGGGCACGATCATTAAAGCTACAACAGAGAGCGTTAACAAGACAACCGGCGAGATCAGTTCTCTTGATCGCTACTACATTAGCTCCCTGAACTTCTTGAATGCCCATATCGCAGAACAATGTGCCAGAGCCGTTAGACGTCACTGGGGAATTGAAAATGACCTCCACTACGTCCTGGATGTTAACTTCTACCAAGATAGAACACAGTGCAAAAACGCCAACTATCTGCAAAACAGAGTCCTCTTGAATAAATGGGCGCTCGGGATGATCAGAAAACTTCAAAAAGAAGAGGAAACCGAAACCGGCAAAGAGGCTAAAAGCGTGAAGCGAATCATGGCTAAGCTGCAGTCTCCGACAGCAGCTCTGGAGGCGTTAACCTCACTAATTAACAAATAAATTCATGCGTACGCCCTGATGCCCGGTTTACGGGCAATTTGGACACTGTGTGTAACTACTAGTAATATTTATGATCTAGTTTTTGGGAATTCAGGTTTTTGTTTTCGCCGAGAATTGCAAAAGATTAGGCTTTAGCCTCAACCTGAATCTCTTTGCCAGCGTAAGTCACGATCTGTCCGGCTCGGATTTTGGCGCCGCGTTCCGTACGCACGGCTCCGTCCACTTTTACCTCTCCGGCTTGAATCACCTGCTTGGCTTCGCCTCCCGTCTGAAGCACACCGGCCGCTTTCAGAAGATCTCCAAGACGAATATATTCTTCGTTTTCCAGTTCAAATTTCATAACTGCTCCTTTTCGATTCCTGCCATTATCGGCCTCTTTCCGAGAGAATTCCGCCGCGATCCTAAATTTAGGCGCTGAAAATGCGAAAGAGCCGCCGGCTCTTAAAGAGAACGGCAGCTCAGGCAGAGAAGAAAGATCGATTAGATCAGCGTCAGGAAGCGAGTGATCATGCGAATGCGTTCTTCAATCGTATCGATACGAAGGAATTCGCGATCGCAGTGGAATTCACCGCCGGCAGGGCCGCATCCGTCAATAACGGGCAGACCGGCTTCAGCCATGTGGTTGCCGTCGGAAGCACCGCCCGCGTCAACCCAGTCAATGTCAAAGCCTTCCAGCTTGGCGGCTTCAGTGATCTGAGCAACGAGTTCCTTAGTTGCTTCGGAAAGCGGCATGGAGTTGCTGTGGCTGACGCGTTCAATGGTCTGAGTTACGCGCGGAGCCCAAACCGCATCAGCAAGCTTCATGATGCCTTCATGAAGAGCCCTGTCGTCTTCATTGTTCCAATAACGGGTGTCCAGTTTGACGACGCAGCAGTCGGAAATAATGTTCGGAGCTTTTCCGCCTTCGATAACACCGGGGTTCACTGTTGTGCCTTTTTCTACATCAGCCAGGCCTGCGGCAGCCAGAGCAAAGCGCATGGCGGCGATATTGGCGTTGGCACCGCGATACGGAGCATTGCCGGCGTGAGAAGAAACGCCCTTGAATGTGACAACGTAGTTGGAAGAACCCTTTCTGGAGCGAACCAGCTGACCGCCTTCGCGAGCGGCTTCAAAAACCAGAGCGCGGGAAGACTTGGCGGCAATGCCTCTGAGCCAGGCGCTCGAAGCACGGGAACCGGTTTCTTCATCCGGATTCAGCGCAACAGCGATGGAAAGTCTTTCAAGATCTTCCGGACGAGCGGCTTTGAGTGCGTAGTAAATAGCCAGAACACCGCTCTTGCAGTCGCTGCAGCCGGGACCATAGGCTCTGTCGCCTTTTACGGTAAGGGGACGAGCTGCGGCTTCACCGTCAGGGAAGACTGTGTCCATGTGCGCATTGAACAGAACGTCGTAATGATCCGCGTCAGGCTTGTTGCAGGCGAACATGCCGTTTCCAGCTCCCGGACCAAGATCAACCAGCTCAGCTTTGAATCCGATCGATTCAAAGTGCTTTTTCATGATTTCTGCGACTTTGGTAACACCGGCGACGTTGTGGGATCCGCAGTCCAAGTTGACCAATTCTGCAAGATCCTTCATATAAGACTCAAGTACGCTCATTAGAACTCCTTAGATAGTAAAGCGGCTGTTAGCCGAATGATTTTGAAAAATTTTAATGAACCGCCCTATCTCTTTATATTCGAGTTAACACCGAACATATTTTCCATTTTGAGAAAAAAAGTACTCGTTTTTCTTTTTTTTGAAAAAATTAGTCATAAATTATGACTCCTCCTTTTCACCCATAATTTTTTTCATCATGATTGCCGGTTTAGTGTTGCTTCTAATATTCCAGATTCTTGGGAATGTGGCAGAAATGTATTTCCATTTGCCTGTACCCGGTCCTGTTCTCGGAATGTTCCTGCTTCTGATCGCACTCATCAGCTACGATAAGCTCGCCGCATATGCCCGACCGATTTCGCTCGTACTGATTTCTTACCTCGCCGTACTCTTTGTCCCTGCCGGCGTCGGCATCATCCTTCACTTTGAGCGAATCAAAAATGAAGCGCTGCCGATTGGTGTCTCACTGGTGCTCAGCACCATCCTTACGATTGCGGTTACCGGACTTGTGATCAAATATTCCGGAATTTGGCTTGAGAAACGCAGGATACGTAAATCTGAGGAGCAGTGCCATGAATGAAGTCAATGAAATCTGGGCTTCGCTTTCGACCTCGTCACTGCTGTGGCTCACGGTCACGCTGCTTGCCTATCTGATTGCGCAGAAGCTTTACGCCTGGAGCAATTGGAATTCTTTGCTCAATCCCGTGGCGGTGTCGATTATTCTGGTTGTCTCGCTGCTGCTTGCGACAAAAACGCCCTACCAGACGTATTTCCAAGGTGCGCAGTTTATTCATTTTCTTTTAGGGCCGACGACCGTTGCACTGGCTATTCCTCTGTACGACCTAAGAATTCAGCTGGCTAAAAACTGGCTTCCGGTTATCCTCGGATTATTTGCGGGCGCTTTTACAGCAATCGTATCGACCGTACTGATTGCAGGCGCACTTGGCGCGTCACCGGAAACGATCATCAGTCTTGCGCCTAAGAGCGTAACCACTCCGATCGCCATGTCGGTAGCAGAAAAGCTCGGCGGTCTGCCCGCGCTTTCAGCCGCTCTTGTGGTTCTAACCGGCGTACTCGGCTCTATCACCGCGGGCCCGCTCTTCAAGTTCCTAAATATTAACGGTGCAGCCGCTCAGGGCTTCGCGCTTGGGCTCTCAGCGCACGGCATGGGCACGTCCAGAGCATTCCAGATCGATGCGGACGCCGGCGCCTACGCGAGTCTCGCGATCGGATTAACCGGCTTGACAACCGCGTTGCTCGCGCCGGCTCTGACACCGCTTCTGATGAAGCTCTTCTTCTGATCAACTAAGCTCTGCGGATGTGAGGATATGAATGCCGCGCGCTTTCATGTCCTCGATCGCTTTTTGAATCGAGCCGTCAATATCGATGCCGCGGCAGGCGTCTTCCACGAGATTCGTCTTGAAACCGAGCTTTACCGCGTCCAAAGCCGACCAATAAACACAGAAATCCGTCGCAAGACCGCAGACAAACACCTCGTCAATTCCCCGCTCCTTCAGCTGCTCGGCAAGACCTGTGAGAGTACTTCGATCTGCTTCAATAAAGGCTGAATAGCTATCAAGCTCGGGATTGGTTCCTTTTTTTATATTAAGGGCACACCTACTTGTATCGAGTCCCGGGGCAAGCTCAGATCCGACCGTTTCCTGAACGCAGTGATCCGGCCATAAAACCTGTTTCCCGTAAGATACGTCAACGAGCTCATAAACGCGGCCGCCCTCATGCTGAGAAGCAAAAGAAATATGGTTTTGAGGATGCCAGTCCTGAGTAAAAACTACGGTGTCAAACAGTGGAGCAATCTTATTAATAACGGGAACAACCTCACTTGCAGCCGGGACAGGAAGCGCTCCCTTCTCCAAAAAATCATTCTGCACATCAACAACAACCAGGGCTTGATTCTTCTTCATTTAACGCTTCCAGTAGTCTGTAAAAGTTTCTACGATACTACGAACCGGAAGACTTTGGGCTCGGAAGGCATTCTGACCGATTTCCAGATAAGCAAGATCAATTCGGTTCTGCTTCAGCGCTGAATCAAAAATATCCCTGAGCGCAAAATACTGGAACGGGAAATCAAGAACCGGAAGTTCGTTTTCCTGAATCGTGCGAGAGAGACCGTTGGCAAGGAATCGGGCGGGACGTCCCAAATAAACAGAGGACATTTCAGTTGAAGCGTCCGTTGTGTAGCAGAGCTTCGTGCGCCAGGCTTCCGGAAGCGGTGACTCATCTGCGCACAGCAGCGCATCTGTGAGCATGAGGCCCGCGCAGCCAAAAAGTTTTGCCGCCTCTGCGTGCGCCTCGGTCATTACAGAGCCCGCCGCGATAACCGGAACTTTCAAGGCTCGTGCGCACTCAGGCCACAACGCAAGAGAATCCACTTCCGCACCGTAAGCCGGAACTTCTTCATAAGAAAGCAGTCCGCCTTCAGCCCACGAAACCGCAACGACCGCCTTCACCCCGCTAGAGACCAGAACTTTGGCGTCGCGCAAATTTGAAGCAAGTCCAAAGATCGGCATACAGCACCTTTCCAGCTTCTCCATGTAAGGTTCGCGAAGACCACCCAAACGAAGCCCGACCGCAGGCACTCTCAGGTCAATGATTTTCTTGAACTGCCGGTCAAAATCAGGAAGCTGCAGTGTTTCAGCGCTTGTCTCAAGTCCCAAATCCTCGCGAAGCGGAGAAAGCGCCATATTCAGAAGCTTTAGTTTCCGACTGTCCAAAAGTGTTTTTTTCGGCGGGAACAGCATGGCTGCAAAGGGCCGATCGGTCAGTTTGCGAACCGCTGCGACCGATTTCTCAATCTCGTCTTCATTCATGAATCCGACATTTAAAACACCGAGGCCTCCGGCGTTAGAGACTGCGGCTGTCAGCTCAGGCGTTCCCCAGCCAAAGCCGGGAAGCCCGATGATGGGAATTTCAATGCCGAAATCATTTAAAAAAATCTGTGATTTTTTGTTTTCGGTGTAGACAAATTCTGGCATGCGGTCTCCTTCTTTACGACTCAGGCTTAAACAATACGTCATTCTATTACTGCGTCAACTATCGCTTCCCAATCAATTGTTTTTAATCCTTTCTTTGACCCGTTCTGTCACAACTAAATCGTCCGACACCGCTTTGAGTTGGCTAAAATTAGGAGCTCAAAAAGGAGTTATAAGTGAGCACAAAAACTGTTGTCGTCGGGCTGTCCGGCGGAGTCGACTCTGCGGTCAGCGCGTACCTGCTCAAACAGCAGGGCTATGAAGTCATCGGCCTCTTCATGAAAAACTGGGAAGACGATGATGACAGCGAATACTGTTCCTCCCGTCAGGATCTGATTGATGCGACGGCCGTCGCCGATGTGATCGGCATTGATATTGAAGCAGTCAACTTTGCCAAGGAATATAAGGAACGCGTGTTTTCCGAGTTCCTCAGTGAGTACGAGGCAGGACGCACGCCGAATCCTGACGTGCTGTGCAACTCCGAAATCAAATTCAAGGCCTTCCTTGACCACGCTCTGCGGCTTGGCGCGGACAAAATCGCGACCGGCCACTATGCACGTGTTACGGAAGACAACGGTCTGTTCAAACTGTTAAAGGGGCTTGATCCGGCCAAGGATCAAAGCTACTTCCTTAATCGTCTGAATCAGTATCAGCTCTCCAAAAGCATTTTCCCGGTAGGAGAGCTTTGCAAGACGGAAGTCCGCAGAATCGCTGAAGAAATCGGCCTGCCCAACGCACGTAAAAAAGACAGCACGGGTATCTGCTTTATCGGAGAGAGACCTTTCCGCGAATTCCTGCGCCGCTATCTTGCCAACAAACCCGGTCCGATGAAAACCGCTGACGGGAAGGTCGTCGGGGAACACATCGGTCTTTCCTACTACACCATCGGCCAGAGAAAAGGCATCGGCGTAGGCGGCTCTAAAGAAGGAAACGGTGAACCTTGGTTTGTTGCCCGCAAAGATATTCCGGATAACACGCTCTACATTGTTCAGGGACATGATCATCCCTGGCTCAAGTCTTACACGCTGACGGCGACTCGTCCCAACTGGATCAGCGGCTCAGCCCCGCTTGCCGGAACAAAGCTCGGGCTGAAAACGCGCTACCGCATGCCGGATCAGGCCTGTGAAATTTTATCGGCCGACAGCGAAAGCCTGATGCTCGCTTCCGAAGAACCCATGTGGGCGGTAACACCGGGACAAAGCGCCGTACTTTATGACGGTGATGTCTGTCTCGGAGGCGCCATTATTTCCTCCTGCGCATAAAGGAAAAGGCGGTGAACAGATCACCGCCTCTTTTTTTAAGTAAATGCCTTAAGATGACTTGCGACTCTTGAAGAACTTAATCAGCAGCGCAACCCCGAGAACGAACACAATTCCCGCGATTCCACCCTCCATGTGAAGCTCCGGCAGATTCGGGAAATGCGGAGAAATTCCCGGATCGTCTACCATCAGCGTGCCGGCAATCCAGCCGAGCAGCGCGCCACCCGCATACACAATGATCGGGAAGCGATCCAGAATTTTCAAGATAAACTGGCTTCCGCCGAGAATAAACGGAACACTGACAAGCAGACCGAAAATAACCAGCGCCATCTGATGATGCCCCGGTGCCTGTTCGGCTGCGCCTGCGATCGCGATGACATTGTCGATACTCATCACCAGATCGGCGATAATAATTGTCTTAACCGCGCCCCAAAGTTTTTTACTTGCGTGTACCTCCTGATCTCCTTCGTCATGAGGAACGATCAGTTTGATACCGATCCAAAGAAGAAGGAGTCCGCCGCAGAACTTCAGGTATGGGATCGTCATGATCGTCACGGCAAACGCGATCAGAATCACCCGAAGCGCAATCGCACCGCCCGCGCCGTAGAAAATCCCTTTCCGTCTCAGATGTGGATCCAAATCTCTGCAGGCCAATGCAATGACCACGGCGTTGTCTCCGCCAAGCAGGATGTCAATCATAATGATCTGAAGAACGGCGACCCAGTGTATTTCGTTAAACCAGACAATCAATGTTTCCAAAATAAATTACTCCTTGACGGATGTCAGCACAGATTTAAGAAGCTCGCCGATCTCGGAGGGATTGCGCGTCGTACGAATCCCGCAGGCTTCCAGCGCCGCGAGTTTGCCTTCGGCTGTTCCCCTGCCGCCCGAGATAATGGCGCCCGCATGCCCCATTCTCTTACCCGCTGGCGCTGTCACACCGGCAATAAAGCCCACTACGGGCTTCTTCATATTGTCACGCACCCATTCTGCGGCGGTCTCTTCGTCGCTTCCGCCGATCTCTCCGATCATGACCACGGCCTCTGTATCTGGATCGTCATTGAACAGTTTGAGCGCGTCGATGTGCTTGATTCCGTTAATCGGATCGCCGCCGATACCGATGGCGGTGGACTGTCCGTAACCGAGCGCGGTAAGCTGCGCAACCGCTTCGTATGTCAGAGTTCCGGAGCGGGAAACCACACCGATATGACCCTTGCGATGGATGTGCTCAGGCATAATGCCAACATTAATTTCTCCCGGCGTCATGACGCCCGGGCAGTTCGGTCCGAGAAGCAGTGATTTGGAGCCGGTCTTCTTCATATGGTCACGAACGCGGACCATATCGAGAACGGGAATTCCTTCCGTGATGCAGATAATCAGTTCGATTCCTGCGTCGCTCGCTTCCTGAATTGCGGCAGCCGCGCCCGCGGGCGGAACATAAATCACGGAGACGTTTGCTCCGGTAGCTTCTTTAGCCTCTTTCACCGAGGCAAAAATCGGCAGACCTTCCCATACCTGGCCCGCTTTACGCGGATTCACGCCGCCCACAAAGCAGTCTTTGCCAAATCCGTACTCTCTGCACAGACGTGTATGGAACTGTCCGGTTTTCCCGGTCATACCCTGAGTAATCACACGGGAATCTTTATTAACCAAAATACTCATCGCTTACTCCCGAGACTTTTCTACTGCAAGTTTTGCTGCCTCGCCGAGTGATTCGGCAGAAAGAATCGGCAGTCCGCTGTCTTTGAGAATCTGTTTGCCAAGTTCCTCGTGCGTTCCTTTCATGCGAACGACGAGCGGCACCGTCAGTTTGACTTTATGGCAGGCCTGAACGATGCCCTCGGCGATAATGTCGCACTTCATAATGCCGCCGAAGATATTGACCAAAATCACCTTGACTTCGGGGCGGGAGAGCATGATTTCGAAAGCGGCCGTCACCTTTTCAACCGAGGCGCCGCCTCCA
The DNA here is from genome assembly GCF_059728705.1 of Parasutterella sp. St.1A3. Taxonomy (NCBI): domain Bacteria; kingdom Pseudomonadati; phylum Pseudomonadota; class Betaproteobacteria; order Burkholderiales; family Sutterellaceae; genus Parasutterella; species Parasutterella sp. St.1A3. The sequence continues at coordinate 2,343,894 of NZ_BAAGFK010000001.1, forward strand.
ATATCAAGGAAGTTGGCAGGTTCGCCTCCGAAGAGCTTGATGGTGTCCATTGTGGCCATGGCCAAGCCGGCGCCGTTTACCAAGCACGCAATATTGCCGTCAAGCTGAATGTACTGAAGTCCGGCCTGATGCGCAGTAAGTTCCGTCGGATCTTCCTGTTCGGGATCGTGCAGGCTTTCGAGTTCCGGATGGCGCATCAGCGCGTTGTCATCAAAGGTCATCTTCACGTCCAGCGGATAGACCTTATGTTCGGCAGTTACGATCAGCGGATTAATTTCCAGAAGCGAGCAGTCCATTGAATTGAACGTGTTCCAGAGTTTCACCAAAACATCGGCGCACTCCGGGCAAACCGCCGGCTCCACACCGAGCTTAGTGGCGACTTCAAGCGCCTGTTCTCTGCTCAGTCCGCTTTCCGGATCGATATAGGTGTTGATAATTTTTTCAGGAGATTCGGCCGCAACGCGTTCGATCTCGACTCCGCCCTCTGCAGAAGCGATGAGAATCGGTTTTTGCGCCTGACGGTCAATCAGGAGTCCAACATAGAATTCCTGAGCGATATTAAGCCCTTCCTGAATCAGAACCTTGCTGACCGGAGCGCCGTGCGCGCCGGTTTGTTTGGTCACAAGGCGGGAACCGATTAAGGAGGAAGCCAGAGCGGAGATGTCCCCGAGGCTTCGGGCAAGCTTCACGCCGCCCGCTTTTCCCCTGCCGCCCGCATGAACCTGAGCCTTGACAGCCCAAACGCGGCCTCCGATTTCTTTAGCTATCTGTTCTGCCTCTTCAGCACTGGAGGCAACTTCCGCAACGGGAACGGGCACGTCGAAATTCTGAAGAATACGACGCGCTTGATATTCATGAATTTTCATCGGCGTAAATGAAAAAGAGATTGTGAGATTGTTCCAAAAGCAATCTTACGAGTATAAACCCAGAGCCGCTCTAAGCATTGCCGGGCATTACTCTTCTTCATCGAGTCGACAGCGAAGAACCTTTTCGATTGTTCTGAAAGAAAATCCCCGATACGCGAGGAATCGAACCTGTCTGGCTCTTTCTTTCGGATCCTGAGGAGGCTCACCAAAGCGGCGCTCCCACAGAACTCTTGCCCGATCCAGTTCGGACACTTCGTTTTCGCGAATTGCCTCATCAGCCAATTCGCTTGACACGCCTTGTCTACGAAGTTCCCAGCGAAGCTTCTGATCGCCAAAGCGTGAGTTTTTGATCATGACCTGGCTTTTTGCAAAGCGCTCGTCTGAAAGATATTTACGTTTCTCAAGCTCATCGAGTACCGAATTAATCAGTTCGGCATCTCCGGGCTCTTCAAATTGGTCCGACAGCTTCTTAAAAAGACCAAGGCGAGAGCGCTCTTTTGCTGCAAGAGCCGCTACCGCCTTGAATTTGATTTGCTGTCTGCGCTCGTCAGACTCACTCATCATGGTGCGTCTTCATAGACCTCTTCGGTCACGGATGAAGTCTCTGTAACCGGATCGTTCTTATGTTTTTCGTTTTCACCGCTGATCTTGGCGCGAATCTGATCTTCGATGAGCTTCATTTCTTCAGGATGTTCTTTGAGCCACTCTCTGGCAGCCGCCTTGCCTTGGCCAATCTTATTGCCCTGATAGGAGTACCAAGCGCCAGACTTGCCGAAGATATCCATATCGGTACCGAGATCGATGACTTCGCCTTCGCGGGAGATGCCTTCGCCGTAGATGATTTCAAACTCAGCCTGTTTGAAGGGAGGCGCAACTTTGTTTTTCACAACTTTAACGCGTGTCTCGTTGCCGAGTACTTCGTCGCCCTTCTTGATGCCGCCGATTCTGCGGATATCCATACGGATCGTGGCGTAGAACTTCAGCGCATTGCCGCCGGTCGTTGTCTCGGGAGAACCGTAAGTGATGCCGATCTTCTGACGAACCTGGTTAATAAAGACTACGAGTGTGTTGGATTTTTTAATACTGGATGTGAGCTTGCGCAGCGCCTGGCTCATCAGTCTGGCCTGCAGACCGGGGAGAGCTTCGCCCATTTCGCCTTCGATTTCAGAACGGGGCACAAGAGCTGCGACAGAGTCGATGACGACGAGGTCAACCGCTCCGGAACGAACCAACGCATCTGTGATTTCCAGAGCCTGTTCTCCGCTGTCCGGCTGAGACAAGAGCAGATCTTCAATATGCACGCCGAGCGCCTGAGCATATTTAATATCCAGAGCGTGCTCGGCGTCGATAAACGCGCAGGTTCCGCCAAGTTTCTGCATTTCTGCAAGGATGTGCAGCGTCAGCGTTGTTTTACCGGAAGATTCCGGTCCGTAAATCTCAACGATACGTCCGCGGGGAAGACCGCCGACGCCAAGCGCCATATCCAGAGTGAAAGAGCCGGTGGAGACGACATCAAGGTTCTGCTCGGCCGGACCGTCGCCCATATTTAGGATCGCGTCCTTACCAAACTGCTTTGTAATCTGATCCAACGCGACCTTGAGCGCTTTCTTGCGGGCATCCGTATCAACAATCTGTTCTACGGGCGGTTTCACTTTTTTCTTTTCAGCCATTTAATTCTTCCTAAATTTTGGCGGCTCAAGCCGCATAAGTTCTGTAATAGTAGCGAAAAAATCAGATTTGACAAGGCAGATTTCAATTTCAGATTATTTTCTTGTTGGAAGTTATTCTAAAAATTAGTGCGACAATTTATGTCTTACTCGACGGTAACAGTTTCGGATTGGGTCCACTTGATTTGACGATTAAAAAAAACGTGTGTAGTATTCACTTCTCGATTGATTGAGACGCAAGTCTTGATCGACAAAGGGTTGTTAGCTCAGTTGGTAGAGCAGTGGACTTTTAATCCATTGGTCGCAGGTTCGAGTCCTGCACAGCCCACCAAATAGGGGGTATAGCTCAGTTGGTAGAGCAGCGGACTCTTAATCCGTAGGTCCCGGGTTCGAATCCCTGTGCCCCCACCAAGTTACCATCCGAGAGTCTCCAAGACTCTCGGATATTTTTTTGCCCGGACCAATAAGTACCTGAAATCTGAAATATTGCAGAATCTAGAGCCTCTAGCAGAGGCTCAGCTTTTAATCTGAAGGCATCTTCTTTAGAAGTCTGTCTCTTCTTCGTCGTCTTCGTAGACCTGCGCCTTTTCAGGCTCTGCATCAGGAACCGGAACCCCGAGGGCTTCAAATAACATCCGTCTTTTCCCTGCGATTTCACCGAAGTAGTAACCTCCGCAGAATCTGGTCTGCATTACATTGTTCAAAGAGTCCAGAACTCTGCAGTCACTGTCATACACTATTGGCAGACTATTATTCTTTTTGCACTCCTCACTGTATTTTCTCAGCCTGGTTCTGACAATCATCGCAATAGAGGTTGCCAGGAACTGTACAAACGTTTTACCAGTCAATGATTCGTTGTCCGAGACTCGATTTCTTGAGCAGCCCAAGCGGGATTTGAGTGTTTTAAATGTATCTTCGACTATCCAGCGTTCCTGGTAAGCGCACCAGGCTTTTCTGGCATCGGATATTTCGTCGCTTACCAGTACCCGGTAGCCTTTGTAGCGGAGCTTTTGATCCACTTTTTTATTGTCGACGCTGTAGCTGACCGTGCCGTCTTTCTCATGTTTTACAAACACCTCTTCTAGTAATGTTTGTTCGTTTTCATCGAGAGACTTACCGGTGGCCATTTTTTCGCGTATACGAATGATTCTCTCAAACATCCCTTGTCTGGCATTCTCAGCAATTTGTCGATCGAAATAGCTATGCCAGTAAAGCTCCGCAGTTTCCTGCGTCTTTTTTGTGGATCTCTGACCCGTTACAGGATTAGGTTCATAAATCCAGCTGATCTTCTTTGTCACCTGAAAGACCTGGGTAAACCAATCCATTCGATTTAAGTCCTGGAGGTTAACTCTTTCTTCATCAATGAGCTCTTGGGTAAGGCTGCCTGATATCCCGCACTTCATGTTGAACAGAAAGCCAACTTTATTTCTCAGGCAGTCATTGATGTTTTTTGTACCGCTGTAACCTCGGTCAGACACAAGAACAACGTTTTGGATACCTAGTCTGGAGTTGTCAGCGATGACCCGTCTGACGGTTTGTACGTCCGGAACGTTTCCGTCGTAGGTTCGATAGAAGATAGGCAGTCCGCTTTTGGACTCGACCAACATCAGCAGATTAATTTGAGGAAGGTTGTCCTCGTCTTTGTTTCTGCCTCTTTCTACATTTGGCAGTTTATTTGCGTAGCTCGAAATGGAGGTCGAATCTAAAGCCAATGTCAGCTTGTCGTCATCCCCATTTTTTTTCTTCTGCTCTATTAATCCCTCCTGGATGGCAGAAAAGTAATTCTCTATTTGCTGTTTTTTGATTTTCCTAAAAACTCTGCCTATTGAGGAAGGATGCAAAGCCCCGCCCCATGGAAGACGAGTCGCCTCGGCAAAGGTCGGATATTTAGAAATATTGTTGTCTTGATTGAGGATTATGAAGTAGGCAATCGACAAAACTTTTAGATAGTCTCGGCGCTGTGGGAAGGCCCTTTTAAGAGCTTCTCCGATAGGAGATTGCGCAACGAGCTGATCCAGCGCCCACGTGGCTCCCGCATGCAGTTGTTTGACAGCCATTGCTTGAGAAAGAGTAAAACCGCCTTCACTCACCGCAGTGAAGATATAGGCTTTGCCCTTGCGTTGGCAAATAAAATCCCTTAATTCAGGGCGCTCAGCTAAAAAGTGTTCGTCCCAGCGGATTCGGCCTTCCTTCTGACCGGAGGTAACAGTACCGACCTTCTTGAAGCTAACTCGATAACTTCTCTTTTTCTCGGAATCCCACTTATTTTTATAGGTGTAAACGTAATAAGCCGAAGGGCTCTTTTTAATAATGAGCGGAGGAAGTTTTGGTGTATTCATAATTACAATCGATTATCTAATTAGGTAATCTAGTATAACACAAAAAATCCTTTTATTCCACTGAAATAAATGGATTTTTTGTGATTTTTAAATTTTTAGTTCTCTAGTTCTGCAATTTTTCAGAAGTACGAGGCCTTTGCGGTTTTTCCCTGCTGACAATTAACGGCTCCCAATGGAATTTTTATTGACGTATAGATTGACGTATAGCAATTCCAAAGGAAATTTTATTGACGTACAGCCGATAGACGCTGTCAATACCGAAAATAACCAGAAATCACAGAACAATCACATATAAACGCTCCTGCACAACAATTTCCATCGTTTTTACGACTTAATTTTCTTGAGAAAGTTCCTGTTTATATCTAAAAAATCATGGATAATTTTTGCTTGGAGACAACACATTATGTCCCTTTGACTCTTCCGAGTCCGCATAGAAATGATTTGTCCTGCCGCAGGGCGGGACCTCGAGGCTCAGCACCTCGCTCATGGGAACGAAACAAAATGATTGATTTACAGCACATCACGCAGGAATATAAAACCAGCGATGGAAAAGGCACGTTTTACGCCTGTAAAGACGTAAACGTCCATATCCGGCCTGGCGACATTTTCGGAATTATCGGCCGAAGCGGTGCCGGCAAAAGCACGCTTGTCCGCTGCATCAACCTTCTGAACCGCCCGACTCAGGGCAAAGTCATCGTTGACGGCAAAGACCTCACTCAGATGTCTGACGCGGAACTCAGAGCCGAACGCAGACAAATAGGCATGATCTTTCAGCACTTCAACCTGCTGTCCTCCCGCACGGTCTACGACAACGTCGCGCTGCCACTCGAACTCGTGAATACGCCGAAAGATAAAACCCGCGAAAAGGTCATGCCCCTGCTTGAACTGGTGGGCCTGACAGAACACGCGAATAAATATCCGTCTCAGCTCTCCGGCGGGCAAAAACAACGCGTCGGCATTGCGCGCGCCCTTTCCTCCGACCCGAAGATTCTCCTAAGCGACGAAGCAACTTCCGCGTTGGACCCGGAAACCACACAGGCCACTCTTCAGCTTTTGAAAAAAATTAATAAGGAACTCGGCCTTACCATCGTCATGATTACGCACGAAATGGACGTGGTGAAGCAAATCTGCAATCGCGTCGTTGTCATGAATAAGGGTGTGGTGGTTGAAGAAGGCGACGTCATCGACGTCTTCCGCGACCCCAAGAGCGAAGTCACTCAGGCGATGCTCGGCAGCGCGCTTGCCGCGCGATCGCTCCCGCAGCCGATGATCGCAAGAGTGAAAAAGCTGCTTCAGACGGAACGCCCCGACGGCCGCAAACTGCATCTCATGCGTCTGACCTTCGTCGGCAATTCGACTACCGACCCTGTTCTTTCAAAGGCCTGCAGCCTGTTTAACCTCGATTTCAACATCCTCCTCGGGCAGATCGACGAGATTCAAAATGAAAGTTACGGTACCTTGACGCTTGTCATAGAAGGCACTCCGGAAAACTTCAAACAAGCCGTCGACTACATTGCATCCAAGGGTGTACGCGTGGAGGAACTGACCAATGTCATCTAATATCATCAATCTTCTCTGGGAATCCTTTTTAGAAACCCTTCTGATGGTCGGTATCAGCGGCGGACTCGGCGCAGTCATCGGTATCCCGCTCGGGGTCTTCCTTTTTGTGACTTCTCCGAAAGGCATCATGCCGAAACCTTTCATGAATCGAGTGATCGGCACGATCGTTAACGCGATTCGCTCAACACCGTTCATCATTCTTCTTGTCGCGATTATCCCGTTTACCCGTTTGATCGTCGGCTCCTCCATCGGCACCGTCGCGGCGATCGTTCCGCTGACTATAGCGGCCGCTCCGTTGATCGCTCGTTTGGTAGAAACAAGCCTGCGTGAAGTCGATAAGGGCCTGGTTGAAGCGGCTCAGTCCATGGGCGCGACCAACGTCCAAATCATCACTAAGGTACTGCTTCCCGAAGCGATGCCCGGCATTCTCGCCGGCCTGACGATCGCGTTTGTTGCTCTGGTCGGAAGCTCCGCTATGGCCGGCGCCGTCGGCGGAGGCGGACTCGGCGATATGGGCATCCGCTACGGTTATCAGCGCTTCATGCCTGAAGTCATGGCCGCGGTTGTCATCATCCTCATTGTTTTCGTACAGAGTCTTCAGAGCTTTGGCGATTGGGCAGTGAGAAGAGCGTCGCACCGCTAACCCGGAAGTCATTAAGGCGGGCCTTATCGGCCCGTTTTCTTTTGTTTCAAAACGCCTGATAACCGTTCAGCATCATCGGTCCGGCTTTAAATACCTCGCCGCACAGAGCTCGCTTCATGAAACAAAATGTAAAATCTATATCTGATATTGAGAATCATTATTGTTTATGTTAAAGTGCACATATTGATAGTTACTTATCGATGTCTCCTTGGACATAGTTCATAGAGCTAATGGGGTGAAATTTCAAACGGCCGATAAAATCGGCCGTTTTTTTTAGTTTGCATTTTTATGTTTATAGTTATTGATAATCATTTTCATTTATGTTACAGTGTCATCACGTTGATAGTTCTTCTGTCGATATCTCCAAGGTCTAACCTTGAAAAATGGGGTGAAATTTTTGAAGCGGCTCAGTCTCTGGGCCGCTTTTTTTTCGCCATAAAAAAGGTGTCCTTAGGGACACCTCTTTGCGATGAGAATCGCTTAATTATTTGCCGTTAAGACGACGCAGACATCCGGTGAAGATATCAAACGCGGTTTCCAGTCCCTTTTCATCAAAATCAAACTCACGCTGATGATGCGCTGCCGTGCGGTCCGCTCCGATAACAAAGAACTCCGTCTTTCCGCCAACCGCTCTGACACGTGCGGCAAGCATCGTAAAGTCCTCCGAACAGCCGAGTTTTTTGTGATCAATCACTTTGCGGCAGCTCGGCACCTTTTCGGAAACCTCTTTGACGAGATCCGCAAGTTCCGGATCATTGAGCAGCTCCCCTGCCTCGCCGACTTTCTCAACCTCGTATTCAACGTCATAAGCAAGCGCGGTTCCCTTAACAATGCGGTTCGCCTGATCAACCATGAAATCGTTGATCTCTGCGGTTTCGCCTCTGACTTCCAGCTGAATGGAAGCATGTACCGGAATCACATTTCGACATTCACCCGCCTGCATGAGTCCCACGTTAATGCATCCTAAACCGTTGCCGTGACGCGCCATGCCTAAAAGTTCGGAAACAATGGTGCAGGCGCATGCCAGCGCGTTGCGGCCAAGCTGAGGACTCATGGTTGGATGAGCGGGCTTGCCTTTAAGACGAACATCGAGCTTTGTCGTGCAGAGAACTCCGCCCGGATAGATGCAGACTTCTCCTGTCTTGCACATCATAGCTAAATGCGCACCAAGCAGATAGTTCACATCGTCAAGCAGACCGGATGCGGCCTGAGCGGCGCCGCCTCGTACGCCCTCTTCGGCCGGCTGGAAAATCAGTTTAATCCGGCCGTTTAATTCGTCCTTATGGTCCATGATCCACTGCGCAACAGAGAGTCCGACCGCAGTGTGTCCGTCATGTCCGCAGGAATGCATCGCGCCTTCGTGCTGAGACCTGAAGCCTTCCAAATTCGGCAGATGATCTTTTCTGTCGGTTTCTTCAACTCCCACGCAGTCAATATCAAAACGAAGCGCGGTTACCGGGCCCGGTCTTCTGGTATCAAATTCCGCGACGCAGCCGGTATAACCTTCCATCCGCTCAATCAGCGCCTTGTCTACGCCTTCGGAAAGCGCTCTTTCAATACTCTTCTGCACGAATTCCTCAGAGCGGCCCATTACCGCTTCTTCAGAAATCTGCTGTCTGCCGACATAAAGCTTCCAGCCAAGAGGCTCAAGATTCTCAATGATCTTTGCCGTCGTGCAGAATTCGCCCCATCCGAGCTCCGGGATCTTATGAAGCGCCCTTCTCAGACAAACCGCTTTCTCAACATAGTTCATGTTCTGCTCCTTACTTGTTAAACCATTGCCAGCGCAACAAAGATGACCGAAACCACCATCGGAAGCGCAAGACGTTTACTCAGTTCAATCGGATTAGTAACGCCGGTCAGACCGCAGATCACGATCGCAACACCGGAGATCGGGCTCATCGTGCGGCCGAGCGCGCCGGCTAACGCAGCCATTGTTCCGAGTGTCGGGATCTGCATGCCGAAGCTTTCCGCATGCGGCGTGACAGCCTCATTGAAAGCGAACGCCGCCGCGTCTCCGGAACCCATAATCACGCCCATGACGAACGGGCCGATAGAGCCGCCCCAGCGCGCGATTTCGTTGGACTCGCGGAGCATATCGATAAAGACGGAAATAAGACCGGAGGACTTAAGGCCGGCAGCAAAAACACCCGCAGCGATAATGATGCCGAGCACTTCGCCGTAGCCGTTGCCCATGCCCGCGAAAAATCGTTTGGAGAGTTGCTGGGGATCGGCAAGAGAAACCAAAAGCGTATAAAGAACACCGACCAGCATGGCCTGCGCAACGCCCATCTTGATGAGCGGAACCCACATATTGCCGACAACCAGAATGACAACCGGGACGATCGGCGCAAGAGCCTTAAGAGGATTGACGCTGACCACGTCGCCCTGGGCGATTTCTGTTTCAACCTGACTTCCGGAACCGGGTTTGTAGTCGCCAAGCAGCAGACACATAACCGTGATGCCGACCGCCGCAATAGCACCGCAAATCAATGTGTAGTTCATGTGCACGGCAATCGTCTGAAGAACGTCAAGATTGGCCATTTTGGCGACATAGGCGTTATGAGATAAGCCCGGAGACAGCATGGATCCGAATGTTCCGCCGAGAATTGCTGCGGCGGTTCCCTGAGGACTGACGCCCGCTTTGCGCAGAAGCGGAATCATGGTCGGACCGACCGCGGCCGCGCAGCCCGCGGCTGACGGAATCGCGATACAAATAAAGTATGTGATCGCAGTCGTGCAGGGAATCAAAAACCAGCCGAGCTTACTCAGAGGAGCCGCCAGAAGTTTCACCAAATGCACATCGCATTTGGTCATCTGAACAACATAAGCAAAACCCATCGCCGAACAGATTGCCATAATGAGACCGCCGTTGGTCATCGATTTGGCAAAGGCGTTAAGTGCCTGCATCGGCTCCAGCGCCAAACAAGTCATCAGCAGACCGGCCGCAATCAGTACCAGCCGTGTCTCATACCGTTTAACAAGTGCCGCTACAGTCAAAATAACAATGACTACCGCAGCCCAGCAAGTCCAGGTCATAGATTTCTCCTTGAGGTGATTTTTATAGTTTTATTCTCATCCTCAACCATCGTTACGGTAAGATATTTAAACAGGACATTGTTTTGTTTATAACGAAACACCATGAGATTCTTAGATAAAGCCGAACTTCTTGAAACCTTCGAGCGCACCGCGGTTTTAGGCGGTTACCGAAAGGCGGCGGAAGAACTTCAAATTTCAAAAGCAACGGTCTCAAGACGCATTGCCGCGCTTGAGAGCATGCTCGGCACAAAGCTTTTTGTTCGAAGCTCGGTCGGAACGGTTTTATCGCCTTCCGGCATCTCGCTTCTTGAGAAAACCTCCGCTCTGCTTTCCCGGTTTCAAAAGCTCTCAGCCGCTCCGGATGAGGAGAGTCCCCGTCTAAGGGGAACGATTCGGGTCTCCGCCCCCTGCGCGATCGGAAACGGACTTCTGATTCCGTGGCTCACCCAATTTCGAAGAATCAACCCGGAAGTCTCTCTGGATCTGACGCTGACGCTTGGGCCGATGCACATCATTCCGCCCGAGTGCGATGTCCGCATCAACCACGGCCTTTATCCCTGCTCGAACGCCCGAATCCTCAAACTAGGAGACATGAGAAGGATGATGGTCGCCTCAGTCAGCTATCTCTCCAAATACGGCTATCCCAAAAGTCCGAAAGATCTGGAACGACATGAACTTCTCGGAGGCAACGACCTCTGCGGCGGCTCTCCTCTGGTTCTTCTAAAGGGTAATGAACGAGCGATCATTCCATACCGCCCAAGACTGAAGCTGAAGGACCATACCGCCGCAAGGACAGCTGCTCTTTGCGGCGCGGGAATCTCCGTACACGCCTTCCGCTATGACACGCTTGATCTCGTCAGAAGAGGACTGCTCATTCATGTACTGCCCGAGTGGGAACCGTCTTCTTCTCCCGTGAGCCTGCTTCTTCCGACCAAGAAGGAAGCTTCAGCGGTCACAATCGCGCTCTGTCATTTCATCGTGGAAAAATGGCAGTCCAATCCAAATCTAACGTTCTCAACAACAGACTGATATGAAAAAAGCCACTCTGCTGCAATGGAAATACTTCGTCTGCTCGGTTGAAAAAGGAAGCATGCTCGCGGCGGCCTCTATCCTCGAAACAGATGTGACACAGGTCGGAAAAGAAATCCGAGCGCTCGAGCACGTTCTGGGCGAACCCCTTTTAGAACGCTCTCCCAGCGGTGTGCGCCCGACCTGGCTTGGAGAAAGAAAATACGTGGAGGCAAAAGCGCTTCTTTCGGATTTTGACGAACTGCTTTCTCAACGGAGCGGCGAAGGAGCCGCGTCTCCTGCTATCCGAATTGCAATTCCGACAACGCTCTCGGGACTTGTTCTTCGACGTCTGGCCGAATTCGAAAAAGGAAGCACGGCTTCCCGGCTTCGCGTCGAACTCGAAACTTATATGCGCATCAGCGACATTGAACTCGAAAGCTTCGATCTGATTTTCTGTATCGACGATCTGCCCAATGTTCACTTCGTCGCTTATGAAGCCGCCGAAATTCAGTACGGTATTTTTGCGTCTCCGAAGTTCATCTCCGTGCGCGGCGCTCTAACCGAACCGGAGGCTCTGGAAACGCTTCCCCTGATCCACGGCAGTAAAAGCTCGCAGATTCTGCTTCAGAGCACTGGAGAAAGTATCGGTCTTCGAATCGAACCCCAGATCCTGGTGAATTCGCTTCAGGCCATGATCAGTTCAGCCGCCGAAGGACTTGGCGTCGCTGTCGGCATTCCGCTCTGGGCAGCCGCCGAGTTCGTCCAGCAGAAAAAGTTGGTTCGTATGCTTCCCGATTGGAAAATGCCAAGCTCAAAAGTATGGATTCTGAGACATCCTGGCAAACAGGACAGCCAACTGGAAAAACTTATTCCGTTTCTCAAGGATATTTGGAGCATAAAACCGGAATTAGCCCGCCTGCGCTAACCTTCCGCTGTGCTTTCGAGCCAGGGAGCGGCGGACTAAACGTTTCTTCGTACTTCCTTCCGTTTCCTCCGCTTTAAAAATCCGTTACAATCCTCTGCACGTCATTTGCGGGTGTAGCTCAATGGTAGAGCAGAAGCTTCCCAAGCTTACGACGGGGGTTCGATTCCCCTCACCCGCTCCAGTCTCTTGCGCATCCTCCTTTAAATTTCTGCTTTTGAGCACAAATTGTGTTTCCAAAGGCGTTCCGACCGTAATTAATTTCAAATATTGCCTAAAATTGGAGCGCAGTTATTTTTAGCATCCGAATATGAAAACACCGCTGACGCCTGAACAAATCGAAGAATTAAAGAAAAAACATATCCGCAGTTTCTGTATGAGACGCGGACATATCAGCAGCGCACAGGAAAAAGCTCTAGAAGAACTCCTGCCGCTCTACCAAATTCAGTACGATCCGAATACCAAGCTGTCCTCTAAAGAGATTTTCGGCAACGACAATCCTGTTGTTCTTGAAATCGGCTGCGGTATGGGCGAAACGACCGCCGCAATCGCCCAGGCGCACCCGGAAATCAACTTCATCGGCTGCGAAGTTTTTGCCGCCGGAGTCGGCGCGCTCTCCAAACGCATCCGCGACATGGACCTCAAGAACATCCGTATCTTCCGACACGACGCGGTTGAAGTCGTCAGAGACATGATTGAAGACAACACGCTCGCAGGCGTGCATATCTTCTTCCCGGATCCCTGGCGCAAGGCTCGTCACCACAAGCGCAGACTCATCAACGATGCGTTCATGAAACTGCTTGTTCCCAAAATTAAGACGGGCGGTTACTTCCACAGCGCCACCGACTGGGAAAATTATGCCGAACAGATGCTGGAGGTTTTGAGCCGCACTGAAGGACTCAAAAACCTGCACGAGGGCGCTGCGCCGGAACCCAAGAATCCGCTGATCGACCGTCCGACAACCAAATTCAATGAGCGCGGAAATCGCCTCGGACACGGCTGCTGGGACTTCGTGTTCATCAAACAGTAAAGAAAAATGCTCTCCTGCGCCTCTCTGCTCTGCATATTTGCGGGCGGCGCGCTCGGCGCAGGCTGCCGAGCGCTCGCCTACATGCTGATCAAAACGCCGAAAAACGGATTTGCGACCGCCACTCTGACGGTCAACATCATCGGATGTCTGCTGCTTGGATGGATTCTTGCTCATGCAGAAGATCTGCCGCAAAATCATTTAGCGGCGCTTCAGGCCGGATTTTGCGCAAGTTTGACGACTTTCTCCACCTTCGCGGTCGATCTTGCGAAAGCGATCCTCAAAGGTAATTGGAAAATCGCTTCAGCCGAGACGCTCCTTAACGCAGCGCTTTGCCCTGCGGCTGTATTTATCGGATTGTGGGCAGGCGCGTTATGAAGCTGCGTGTTTTAACTTTATTGACAGCGGCCCTGTTCGGCGCGCTCGGTGCCGCGCTTCGGGTTTTTACAGAAAACGATCTGCTCTCAGACTTTTCTTCCGAAGCCGCGCTCATCCTCATCAATGTGGTCGGATCTGCCTGCCTCGGCGCCATTACAGTCTATTGCGAAGAAAGACCTGCCTCTTGTCTGAACTTTTTGCTGAATAAAGGCGTCGGCACCGGACTGCTCGGTTCCTTTACAACGTTTTCCGCCTTATCACTGCTCTGCCTGAATCACGACTTCGTTTCAGGCACCTGCTATATGGCGCTGAGCATCACACTCGGAGCAGCTGCCGCTCTTGCCGCAATGCGGCTCTCAAAGCGGCTGCTGCAGAACACCTACCACTGAACCAGCCCGGTCCACCAAGTCAGAAGAATGACACCGCCAAAGAGGATTCGGTACCAACCGAACGCGGAGAAATCATGTTTGGCAACGTAGTGCAGAAGCCAACGGACCACGGCAAGTGCCGAGAAAAAAGACACAACAAAACCGACGCCAATCGTCGGCAGGCTCTGAGCGGTTAATAATTCACGAGACTCCCAAAGCTCATAAACCGTCGCGCCGAAGATCGTCGGAATCGCGAGGAAGAAGGAAAACTCGGTCGCAGCTGTCCTGGACAGACCGATCACAAGACCACCGATAATTGTGGCTCCGGAACGACTGGTACCCGGGATCATGGCTAAGCACTGTAAGAAACCGACCTTCAAGGCGTCTCTCCAGCTCATGTCATCCATTGAAGCGACGCGCGGACGATACGATTTCTTATCCTGATAGCGCTCAACAATCAAAATGATGACGCCGCCAATCACAAGAGCCGCGGCAACGGAAACCGGATTGAAGAGCCAGGCTTTGATGTACTTAGCAACCAAAACCCCGATTACAGCCGCAGGCAGGAACGCAATAACCGTATTGGCGGCAAGCCTCTGCTGCACTTTTTCGGAAAAGAGACCGAGACAAATGTCGATCAGACGACGGCGATAATGCCAGCACACCGCAAATATAGCGCCTGCCTGAATAGCGATATAAAAAGTATCGGCCTCCGCTCCGGTGTAATCCAGAAGACTGCCTGCGACAATCAAGTGTCCGGTAGATGAAACAGGAAGAAACTCGGTAAGACCTTCCACAACGCCGAGAATCACGGCCTTAAGATAAAGAATCCAGTCCATTGCTGCAAAGCCTTTAATCAGTGCTTATTGAAGTGTTTTTCAAGAATCGGCCGAATCGCCTTCTTCTGCTCATCGGTGAGAGAACCGAAGAACTCATCGCCAAGATGAGCGCAGTAGTTTCGTTCCGTAATTGAACCCATGCCGCAGCGATATACCTCAAAGAGCGTGCGAGAATTCAGGGTCTTTTCCGGAATTTTCAAAGCAGTCAGGTCCTGCTTAAATTCGACAAACCCTGCCTGATCAATCTTCAGCTGCGCTTCTTCGTTTTCCGCACTCTGCTGAAAACGCATGAAGGCGCCCACGGCAACAACGAGAATAAATGCAAAAGCGACCCATGGGGATCGGCTGCGGGAAAAGATAAGCATGGAAAAACACGGCTAATTAATACAGGCCGCTATGATAACAGCGCTCATCGCGTCCTTGAGACAAGAAACGTCACAAAGAGTACGTTATCTGATCCGGAAAGCCGCCTTCGGACGCGAACGAAGCTCCGCATAAATAAACAGGACAATGCCGCTCCAAATGAAACACAGCGGAATCAGCCTGCTTTCGTCAAACGGTTCATTAAAGAAAACCAGGCCGACTAAAAGCGTCAGAATCGGATTTAAGTACTGAGTAAACCCGAGGATCGACATCGGCAGATAATTGGCGGCCGCCGAAAATAAGATCATGGGGACTGATGTGACAAGACCGACACTGATCAAAAGCCAGGTGATCTGCGTTCCGCCCGCAATAAAAGCGCCCTGACCTGTCGTCCATAGGTAGTACAAATATGCGCACGCAAACGGAAGCATGAGAGAAGCTTCCAATAAATTGCTGACCCACGGATCGATACCGAGACGCTTTTTAAATACACCATAAAGCGCCCACGTGGAAGAGACGCCAAGAGCGATCCAGGGAATGCGTCCGAACATGTAAATCATAAGGAGCACTCCGATCGCAGGCAGAATTACGCTGACCCATTTAAGTCGGGAAAGCGTCTCGCGGAAAAAGATGACGCCGAGTACTACGGAAATCAGGGGCGTAAGAAACATACCGATGCCGAGCTCCACCACCTGATTAATGCTGACGGAATAGACATTGATCCACCAGTTCACCGCAGCCAGAACCGCAGCCATAAAGAGGTTAAAGAGCTGAATCTTGCTGCGGACAACTCCTCTAACCGTACTTTTAATCACTTCCAAACGGCCGAGCAGAAGCAAAAGCGCAGAAATAATTAAAAGCGACCAAAGAACGCGGTGTCCGATGACTTCCCAGCCTCGGACATGTCCGAAGAGCGCCCAGTACAGAGGCATGAAGCCCCAGCATAGATAAGCGCCGAACGATGCGGCAAGACCTTTTACCTGATTATTCATATGGGTCGCAGACTGTGGTGGATTTGAAGCTGTGCTTAGTCTAACAACCTAACGTTCGCTTAAACGTTTTTCTCTTCGGACAAGAGCCGCTCAGGCTGCAGGCCTTTGATCAGATCCGCTTCAATCGGAGCGGGTTCACCGAACATTTCAGCTTCAATCAGACGGGCTCCGATCTCGCAAAAGACGGATCCGCGTGAACCCATCGCGCAGCTCATATACAAATCTTCCGCATGCGGAACTTTTCCGATCACCGGTCTGCGGTCTGAGGCGACACAGCGAAAGCCTTCGTAAAAGCCCAGCCCCTGCGCCTTCGGTATCTGTGGGAACAGCCCCTGCATATGAGAAAGGTTTTTGGAATGCGCCTGAGCCGCCTCAAGCTGCTTATCCGCGCTTTCATAGGTCGCCCCGATGCCGCACCATCCGTCCGGCGCATGAATTAGGTAACCGGGACCGGTGACAGCGCCTTCAAATCCGGCTGTCGCCTCGGGGCTAAGAAGTGTGAGTCTTCCTTTCCACTGATCAAGAGAAATCGGAAGACCCGACAAACGGGCAGAATCATGAGCCGCGCATAAAACCGCACTTTCCGCTGAAGCAATCGGTGCGCCAAAAGTGTCAAAGGCGGTCCACAGACCGTTTTGACGCTCTAAACGATCAACACGCATATTTAAGATCACCGGAGTTCTGAGGCGATTTACGCGCTCACGCACCCAGGTTGCGATCGACACAATACCGGCTCCGCCATGCATCAGTCCGCCGAAGCGCGGCTGATAACCGAGCCGCTCAAGGACTTCTTCCGTATCCGCTAAACGCAGAAAAGTTCTCGGAAAATGAAACGGTTTGCCGCGCTCGAACCAATGCTGCCAGCGCGCAAGCTCTTCTACGTCACGCGCCATCTGAAAGAGTCCGTTCAGTTCGCTGTAGCCAGGATAGCGTTTTAACGTGTCCTGAAGCATAAACAGCCCGCTGCGGGACAGTCTGAACAAAAAGTTATCGTCTGCCGAAGGCTGCGCGTGCGCCACACCCCAGCGGATCGCAGATGCGCCGCCCGCGGGCACGAAAGACGTATCGATAATCGTGACATTCAATCCGCGCGCATGCAGCCGTTCAGCGGCGGCAGCGCCCGCAAGTCCGGCACCAATCACCAGAACAGAGCGCGGTACACGCTTCGGACGATCAAAGGGCAGTGCCGCTCGGCGATACGAAAAACGCGGCGCATACCTCCCTACCGTCATCTGCGACTTATGTCCGAATCCGACCGTCTTTTGAACATCAAAACCGGACTCCATAAAGCTTCGACGTACGTCGGAAGCGACGCACCAGGTAGACAGCACTGAACCCTCTCTCGCATGAGCGGCAAGAGACTTCAAAAGCTTCGGCTGCCACATGGCAGGATTCTTTTTGGGAGAGAAACCATCCGGGAAAAACGCATCAAAACTGCAGGCAAGCTGCTTTGCGGTCTGAAGCGCTTCAGAAAAATACAGCGTCAGAACAACTTTGCCTTCGTCAAAGAAAATCTGATGCACGCCGGGCGTGAGTACGGGCCATTTTTCTGCAAGCTCCTTGGCTTCCGTCTTAAGTTCGACAGAGCAGTAGCGCTCTAAATCCTGCGCGGAAAGCGGAAAGCCTTCAATCGCTGTGTAGAGCAGTCTTTCGCATCGCTGAGGGTCTTCTCTCCAAGCTCTTAATACGGTAAGAAAATTCGTGCCCAGGCCAAAACCGTTTTCCAATATGACGAACTGATCCTTGCCCTGCCAACGCTCGGGAAGACCGCACCCGCCCAAAAAAACAAAACGGGCCTGCTGATAGGCACCGTCTCTTGAAGCATAAATATCCGAGAACTCGGGGCTGTACGGACAGCCCCGATTATCTCTCTGAATTTTCCCTGAGGAAATCATCAGCTCTTTAAGGGTTTAAAGCGCAGACGATGCGGTATCGCGTCATCACCAAGACGACGCTTCTTGTCTTCTTCATACTCGGTGTAGTTGCCGGCGAAGAATTCAACCTTAGAGTCTCCTTCAAACGCGAGAATGTGCGTAGCGATTCGGTCAAGGAACCAGCGGTCATGAGAAATAACCATCGCGCAGCCCGCAAATTCCAGCAGAGCTTCTTCCAGCGCACGCAGTGTTTCCACGTCCAGGTCGTTTGACGGTTCGTCAAGCAGAAGCACATTGCCGCCCGCAAGAAGTGTCTTGGCCATATGCAGTCTTCCGCGCTCGCCGCCCGAAAGCGTACCGACAATCTTCTGCTGATCGCCGCCCTTGAAGTTAAAGCGGCCGAGATAGGCGCGGCTCGGCATTTCAAACTTGCCGACCTTCAGAATATCCAGTCCGTCGGATACCGCTTCCCAAACCGTCTTATCGTTCGGCAGGGATTCACGCGTCTGAGAAACTGCGCTGATCTTAACGGTCGGTCCGATATCAATTTCACCGGAATCCGGCTTTTCCTGTCCGAGAATCATCTTGAAGAGCGTGGACTTACCGGCACCGTTCGGGCCGATCACGCCGACAATCGCTCCGGGCGGAATCGTAAAGCTCAGATCGTCAATCAGGAGACGATCGCCAAAGCCCTTGGAAACATGCTTGAACTCAATAACTTTATCGCCGAGGCGGTCTGCCACCGGAATAAAGATTTCATTGGTTTCATTGCGTCTCTGATATTCGTAGCTCGACATCTCTTCAAAGCGATTCAGACGAGCTTTGCTCTTTGCCTGACGGCCCTTGGCGTTCTGACGGACCCATTCCAATTCGTGCTTCATCGCCTTGATGCGGGCGTCTTCCTTGCGCTGTTCAAGTTCTAGGCGCTGTTCCTTCTGATCAAGCCAGGAAGAGTAATTGCCTTTCCAAGGAATACCGTGACCGCGGTCCAGTTCAAGAATCCACTCTGCGGCGTTATCAAGGAAGTAGCGGTCGTGCGTGACAGCGACCACCGTTCCCGGGAAGTGTTGCAGGAACTGCTCGAGCCAATCCACGCTTTCCGCGTCTAAATGGTTCGTCGGCTCATCAAGAAGCAGCATGTCGGGCTTGGACAGAAGCAGACGGCAGAGCGCGACACGGCGCTTTTCACCGCCGGAGAGGTTTCCGATCTTTGCGTCCCAGGGCGGAAGACGAAGCGCGTCGGCGGCGATTTCCATCTGGGTTTCCGCATTTGTGCCGGCAGAAGCGATAATGGCTTCCAAACGGGCCTGCTCAGCGGCTAGCGCGTCAAAATCCGCATCCGGTTCTGCATAAGCGTCGTAAATCTTGTTGAGTTTTTCCTGAGCGGAAAATACGTCGCCAAGACCCTCTTCAACCGTCTCACGGACGGTTTTCTCCGGATCCAGTACCGGCTCCTGCGGGAGATATCCGATATTGAGACCCGGCATCGGGATGGCTTCGCCTTCGATCTCCGTGTCCACGCCTGCCATAATTTTCAGCAGAGTGGATTTACCCGCGCCGTTCAGACCGAGCACGCCGATCTTGGCTCCGGGGAAAAAAGACAGAGAAATGTCTTTCAGAATCTCTCGTTTGGGCGGAACAATCTTTCCGACCCTGTTCATGGTGTAAACAAACTGTGCCATATCTAAAAAGTTAATTGTGTAATTCGTGATTAGTCGTCAATCGGCTTGCCGTGCTTGGCATGGCGTTTTTTGACGCCCATGTATCCCTTGAGGACCCAAAGTTTGCGAAGCTTTGAAATTCGCTCGTTTTCCTTTTCTCGAAACTCGCCCATCTCTTTGGGCAGATATTTCTTCCATTTTTTGTACACGCCGCCCATATCCATGTCTTCCATGAATGAACGGAGTTTTTTAGGCAGGCCGTTGGTGTGCACACTCGCCTGAAAATCGATCAGAGCGGGTTTCCCGTCGGGCGTCATGACCCAATTGCTCGTTCCGCGGGTATCGAGGTGTACCAAATCCCGCTGATGAATCGCATTGATAATCGCTTCGCACTGCTCAAGATATTCAGCAGTGACTTCTTCTTCCGGCACGCGGGCAAGCACTCTTCCGGGGATGTACTGTACCGCAAGCGTGTAGTCGTCCAGCATAAAAGCTTTGTTGGGAACGCCTTCCAAACCCGCCAGCTTTTTGATCGCCTTGAGCTCTCGCCACAGGACCAGCTTGGCAAAGCTGTTTTTGACCAGCCAGTGCCGATTAGAAAAATCTTTGATTGTCCAGCGCTCTCCGTTGACCTCTGCAACAGAAACGCAGGCGTTTCCCCAACGGCCGTCTCTTAAAAGCTTTACGTCGGCTTTTTTAAGATCCTCACGGGTAAACGGTAAGTTTTTCTTGCTTGACATTCGTATCCAATTAATTCAAAAGAGCAAGCTCGACAGCCTGCTCCTTTTGATTTATGCGGTTTCTTCGTTATCTTCTTCACTCTTCGGTTTACCGAAGATGGCACACAGCCATATACCGACTTGGTAAAGAATCACCAGCGGCAGCGCCAGAAGCATCTGCGACAGAACATCCGGCGGCGTGAAAATCGCGGCGATAACAAACGCGCCGACCACCATATAGGGGCGAGCCTTCTTGAGCTTATCAATCGAAGTGATGCCCATACGATTGAGCACAACCACCACAATCGGAACCTCAAAGGTAACGCCGAAAGCCAGGAACAGCGCTAAAACGAAACTGAAATAAGAATCAATATCCGGCGCGAAGTTCACCGAGTTCGGAGAGAAGCCAGCGATGAACTGGAAGACCATACGGAAAACAATGAAATAGCAATAAGCCATTCCAAGGAAGAACATGACCAGGCTCGAAATAATAATCGGCGCGGCAAGTTTCTTTTCTTTTCTGTAAAGCCCCGGCGCCACAAATCCCCACAGTTGCCAAAGCACGTAGGGAAGCGCGATAACAAAGGCGACGAAAAGCGTGACCTTCAGCGGGACCATGAACGGCGCAATAACGCCCGTTGCCAGAAGTTTGGCGCCCTGAGGCAGCGCGACCATGAGCGGTTTGCTCAAATAGTCAAAAATCTGCTTCATAAAGGGCGACAGACATGCGAAAACCAGCAGAATAGCAATCGCCATGCGCACTAGGCGGGAACGAAGTTCTACCAAATGGGCGACAAGTGTCTGCTCTTTGTCGTCCTCCGGACCGTCCGGCAGTTCAGCTAAATCCTTATCACTCATGACGAAATGCGAGTTCTATTAGTGTGGCTGTTCGGAGCGAAACGTCCGGCCGTATGAATTCTGGGGTTAAGACGCGGATGAGTCCTGCGGCGCGGTTCTGATTCAACACGGGAATAACCGCGTCTGACACGCTGAGCCGGAGCAAAAGACGCACGAGCGGAAATTTGTTTCTTCAGATCCGCAAGCTCGCGTCTCAGTTCGGCAAGCGCATCTTCCGACGGCTGAGCGGCGGCCACGGGCTGGATATCTTCCGCCTTCGGCGCAGGACCCTGCAGCTCCTGAGGCACGGCCTGAGTCTGCTCGATTCCGGTTTCATGCCAATTGAACGCGCTCTCAAGCGAAGAAGTATCGATCTGACGATCCAGATCGCCCCAATCTCCGACTTCTGCAGGCTTTACAGCCTCTTCGGGCTTCTGCTCAATAATGTTTTCCATCGAGAGTTCTGCCTTGGGAGACGTGGAGTCCATCCAGCTGTCTTTAATGTCTTTGGTTGCGGAATCCACCTGCGACTTAAGATCCTGACCTGCATTGTTCACAGAGTCGGATACTTCTTTGACCTGCTTTTCAATCTGATCTGTCGTGTTCTTCAGATTAGATTGAAGATCTGCCGCCATCTTGCGGGCGTCTTCCTGAATTTTTTTCAGCTCGGAAAGCTCGACCTCTTTATCGATGTCGTTCTTTACCTGTGAAACAAAACGCTGAGCACGCCCCATCAGTGTGCCAGCGGTTTTTGCTACCTGAGGAAGCTTATCGGGACCGAGTACGACTAAAGCAACAGCCGCAATCAGCCCGATTTCCCCCATACTGAAATCAAGCATAAGCGCTCAATCCCATTAGGCCTGTTTCTGATCGGCAGGAGCAGTCTCTTTAGCTGCAGCGGCATCAGCCTTCTGTTCAACCTGCTGCGGTTTCTGCGGTTCGTCCTGAGCTTCTTTCATACCTTCCTTGAAGCCTTTGACCGCACCGCCGAGGTCTTTACCCATGTTCTTAAGCTTGCTCGTACCGAAAATCAGAACAACAATGACCAGAACAACAAGCCAATGCCAAATAGAGAGGGAACCCATGTTTAACTCCTAGAGTTTCTGCCAGGGGCGCGGGCCGCCCAAGACATGTACGTGAATGTGATTTATTTCCTGACCGCCGTCATGACCGGTGTTGATGACAACGCGGAATCCATTATTTGCACCGGCTTCTTTAGCCAGAACAGGCGCTAAGGCCAGCATTTTACCTAAAAGCGGCTCTTCTGACTTGCCCATGACCGCCAAAGAATCAAAATGCTGTTTCGGAATAATTAAAAGATGAACCGGAGCCGCAGGATGAATATCCTTGAACGCTACCACGTCATCATCTTCATAAACCTTCTGAGAGGGAATCTCTCCTCGGGCGATTTTGCAGAAAAGACAATCTTCCTTTTGCATACACTACTCCGTTAACTTCTATTATTGTTCAAGAAAAATCAAAGCGGCTCAACCTTGATAACCCTTAGAAACACTCTGCTTTTCTTCTTTTTTCACGATTCTTTACGATTTGCCTTTTCAACAAGGCCGGAAGTGCCCTCGCGCCGAGCCAGTTCGGCAAGCACTTCTTCCGGACGAATACCGGCCTGAGAAAGCACGACCATGCAGTGAAACCATAAGTCCGCCGTCTCGTAGATCAGGTGATCCCGATTTCCGTCTTTGGCGGCCATAATCACTTCGGCAGCTTCCTCCCCGACTTTTTTCAGCGCTCCGTCCGGAGCTTTGGAAAATAATTTGGCGACATAGGAGGTCTTCGGATCTCCGCCTTTGCGGCTGTCAATCACATCGGCAACATCGCTCAGTACTGCAACTCTTTCCATCTTGTATTCCTTATTTCTTACCGTACATCTCTTCGGCGCTGCGAATCACGTCGGAGTTCTCTTTCCAGCTGTCCGCTTCCCAGGTTCGGTAAAAACAGCTTCGGTGACCCGTATGGCAGGCAATACCACCGATTTGCTCAACACGGTAAATCACGGCGTCTGCGTCGCAGTCAAGCAGAATCTGAACAATCTTCTGACGGTTTCCGCTCTCTTCGCCTTTGCGCCAAAGACGAGAGCGGGAGCGGGAAAAATACGTTCCGTATCCGGTCTGCGCGGTCTCTTCAAGCGCCTCGCGATTGGCCCAGGCCAGCATGAGCACCGTCCCGTCCTCTGCGTCCTGAGCGATGACAGGCACCAGCCCGGCATCGTTGAACTTAACACTGTCGGCAATGCTCATCTTTAATCCAGCCTCACGGTAATGCCCTGCGCCTGCATATAGCGCTTGGCCTGCTCAATGGTATATTCGTCGAAATGGAAAATGGAAGCCGCGAGCACCGCGTCCGCGTGTCCCTGCACAATGCCGTCCACCAAGTGCTGCAGATTGCCGACGCCGCCTGAAGCAATAACCGGAATAGTCACTGAGTCGCTGACCGCGCGCGTCAGCGCAAGATCAAAGCCCTGCTTTGTCCCGTCGCCGTCCATGCTGGTTAAAAGAATTTCACCGGCGCCAAGCGCCTGCACTTTCTTTGCCCACTCGACCGCGTCAATCCCGGTCGGCGTGCGTCCGCCCCGAGTGTAGACTTCCCACGTTCCGTCTCCTCGGGCTTTCGCGTCGATCGCGACCACAATCGCCTGACTGCCGTAGGTCGCGGAACACTCCCCAATGAGATCGGGATTGTTGACGCCCGCGGAGTTAATCGAAACCTTGTCGGCTCCGCTGTTTAACAAGCGGCGCACGTCGGAAACCTTACGCACGCCTCCGCCGACCGTCAGCGGAATGAAGACTTGGGCGGCCACGTCTTCAATCACTTTAAGAATTAAATCGCGTTCGTCGGATGTGGCGGTAATGTCCAGAAAGGTCAGTTCATCTGCGCCCTGTTCATCATAACGGCGCGCGATTTCCACCGGATCTCCCGCATCGCGAAGATCAACAAAATTAGTTCCCTTAACAACACGGCCGCCGGTCACATCCAGACACGGAATGATTCGCTTCGCGAGCATAACTGTTAGTCCTCAGAGCCTTCAGACTCTTCAACAAGCTTGAGCGCCTCTGTAAAGTCCAAAGTTCCTTCATAAAGTGAACGGCCGAGAATCGCCATCGTGACGCCGTCGTCCTCAACCGCAAGAAGTTTGCGAATATCTTCCAAATCACGAATACCGCCGGAGGCGATCACGGGGATCGAAAGATGACGCGCAAGATCGGCTGTCGCATCAACATTGCAGCCGGTCAGCATGCCGTCACGGCTGATGTCGGTATAGAGAATCGCGTCAACGCCGTAGCCCTCGAATCTCTGGGCAAGATCCACTGCGCTGTGACCGGTAGTCTTTGTCCAGCCGTCCGTCATGACCATGCCGTCCTTAGCGTCCAGGGAAACAATGACGCTGCCGCCAAACTGGCAGCAGACGTCATGAAGGAAACCCGGCGCTTTAACCGCGGCTGTGCCGATAACGACATAGTCGGCACCGAAATCCAGTACCTGCTCAACTCTCTCAAGCGTACGCATGCCGCCGCCGATCTCGATCTCCACATCGTCGGAGAATTCGGAAATGATTTTCTTGATCACGGCAAGATTAACCGGTTTGCCGCTCTTAGCGGCATCCAAGTCCACCAAGTGAAGCCGCTGCGCGCCAAGATCAACCCAGTGCTTGGCCTGTGCGACCGGGTCGGTGTTAAACACGGTGATATTGGAAGTCAGGTCACCCTGGCGAAGACGAACACACTGGCCGCCTTTAATATCAATTGCGGGAATTAATAACATGGTATTTCTTTCAAGATTTAGTCAGGATTCCAAGTCAGGAAATTTGCATAAAGAGCGAGACCGGCCGCGGCGCTTTTCTCCGGGTGGAACTGTGTGGCAAACACATTGTCCTTAGCCACCGCAACAGTGACCTCTTTTCCGTAGAAAGTAACGCCCGCGATCAGACTCGGATCTTCGGGTACTACATAATAGCTGTGGACGAAATAAAACCAAGCGCCGTCACTAATGCCGTTCCACATGCGGTGCGGTATTCTCTGAGAAACTCGGTTCCATCCCATCTGCGGAACTTTAAGACGAGCTCCGCTCAGGTCGGTTTGATTAGAAGGAAAACGAACCACGTTTCCTTTGAAAATGTCCAAACCGCCGACATCGCCTTCCTCGCTGTGCGTGAAGAGCATCTGCTCTCCGATGCAGACCGCAAAGAAAGGTTTGTTTTTTACAGCATCGCGAACCGCTTCTTCAAGACCGGTGCGGCGAAGATTCGCAATGCAGTCGGGCATCGCGCCCTGGCCCGGGAAAATCACGCGGTCGGCCTTCATCACATTCTCAGGCAGCGCAGTCACTTCAATCGTGGTGCCAAGCGGCGCAACTTTTTCGACCACCTTGCTGACGCTGCGCAGATTTCCTGAACCATAATCAACAATCGCTATTCTCATAAAACGCCTTTCGTCGAGGGAACACGGCCCATTGCTCGTTCGTCCGGGGCAGCGGCAGTACGCAGCGCGCGTCCGAAAGCTTTAAAGACGGACTCACACTGATGGTGCGCGTTCACGCCCCGCAGGTTGTCAATGTGCAGCGTAATCTTCGCGTTGTTGACGAGCGCAAAGAAAAATTCACGCGGCAGCTGCGTATCCATCTCTCCGATCATCGGAGCGGTAAAGTCCACGTTCCAGACCAAATAGGGACGTCCCGAGAAATCCATAACGACGCGGGAAAGCGCCTCATCAAGGGGCACACAGCTTTGGCCGAAGCGCGTGATGCCGACTTTATTGCCGATCGCCTGAGCAAGACACTGGCCCATCGCGATGCCGATATCTTCAATCGAGTGGTGACCGTCAATCCACAGATCGCCTTCGCACTTGACGTACAAATCGATCATGCCGTGACGGGCGATCTGATGGAGCATATGATCAAAAAAACCGATACCGGTGTGGATGTCGGCCTGTCCGGAGCCATCCAGGTCCATCTTCACAATAATTTCGGTTTCCGCTGTCCTGCGTTCAACCTCGGCTGCTCTGTTCATAATCCGTCCTATTTCTTTTCAAGTTCGCTGACGCGGTACATCGAGCTTGCAGAGTGCGCTGTGAGGAATTCGCCGCGGGCCAGAACGTCGGCAACATGACCAAGTTTTTCCGCGCCCTCTTTGCTGACCTGAAGCACGCTCATGCGCTTCTGGAAATCCCAAACACCAAGCGGGGAAGAATAACGGGCGGTTCTTGATGTCGGCAGAACATGGTTCGGGCCGGCACAGTAGTCGCCGAGCGCTTCACAGGTGTAGGCGCCAAGGAAGAGCGCGCCGGCGTGGTGAATCTTGTCGGCGTATTTTTCCGGTTCTTCGACGGAAAGCTCAAGATGCTCCGGAGCAATCGTATCGGCGACACGGCAGGCCTCATCAATAGAGTCCGTCACAATGATGGCGCCGCGATTCTTCAGGCTGGCTTCAATGATTTCCTTACGGCTCATATTCGGAAGCTGACGTTTAATAGACTCTTCCACCTTGTCGGCAAATTCGGCGTCCGGCGTGAGCAGAATCGCCTGAGCCAGCTCGTCATGCTCGGCCTGACTGAACAGATCCATCGCAATCCAGTCGGGGTTGGTCTTACCGTCGCAAATCACGAGAATTTCAGAGGGGCCCGCGATCATATCGATGCCGACCGTACCGAACACATAACGTTTGGCAGCAGCGACATAGGCGTTGCCCGGTCCGACAATCTTATCAACCGCAGGAATCGTTTTAGTACCGTAGGCCATTGCGGCGACCGCCTGAGCTCCGCCGATGGTGTAGCACTCCTTAACGCCGGCAAGCGCAGCAGCAGCCAAAACCAGCTGATTGGGTTTGCCGCCCGGAGTCGGAACCACCATCACGATTCTGCCGACACCGGCCACGTGAGCCGGCATAGCGTTCATCAGAACGGAAGACGGGTAAGCGGCCTTACCGCCCGGGACGTACAGACCGACAGAGTCCAACGGGATATAACGAATACCGAGCTTGGTTCCGTCTTTTTCGGTGATCGACCAGCTCTGACCGATTTCATGCTCATGGAAAGAACGAATTCGCTGAGCGGCGGTCTTAAGCGCCTGTTTCTGATCTTCAGGAAGCGTCTCGAGCGCTTTTTTAAGATCCTCTTCGGTCAGAAGGAACTCTTCCATGCTTTTGGCGTCCATATGATCGAAGCGATTGGTGTATTCAAGCACCGCCTCGTCGCCTCTTTTACGCACATCCTCGACAATCGCCTCGGCTCTGCGCGTAATCTCCGGATCAACCGAGGAGTCCACAGCGACCAGTTCGGAGAACTTCGCAGCGAAGTCCGCATCCTTTGTATTCAGTCTTCTAATGATCATTTTTTCACCGTTTTTTCGAAAATTTCAATCAGCGGCAAAATCTCCTGCCGCTTTAATTTCATTGCCGTCTGTCCGACAATCAGTCGAGAAGACACGTGATCGATTGTTTCCACTTCCACCAAATCATTCGCTTTGAGCGTCGCGCCGGTGCTGACCAAATCAACAATCGCGTCGGAAAGACCCGCGATCGGCGCAAGCTCCATCGAGCCGTACAGCTTGATCAAATCCACATGAACGCCGATTCGCGCGTAGTAGTCACGCGAATACTTCATATACTTCGTCGCAATTCTGAGGCGCGCTCCGCGTCTGACCTTGCTTCGGTAATCAAAATCGCGGGGACAGGCAACGCACATGCGGCATTTCGCGATATTCAGATCGAGCGGAATATAAAGTCCGGAGCCGCCGTGTTCATACAGTGAATCCTTTCCCGCGACACCCATGTCCGCCGCGCCGTACTGCACGTAAGTCGGCACGTCGCTTGCGCGGACAACCACGATGCGCAGATCCGGGTTATTGGTTCCAATAATCAGTTTGCGGGAAGTTTCCGGGTCTTCCAGAGGGTAGATGCCGGCCGCCGCCAAAAAGGGCAGCGTTTCCGTAAAAATTCTTCCTTTAGATAGTGCGAGCGTAATCATTCTTTGACTCTCTTGATATCAGCTCCGAGCGCTCTGAGCTTTTCCTCCATCTTTTCGTATCCGCGGTCCAGATGGTAAATTCGATCGACGGTGGATTCTCCGTCTGCGGCAAGCGCCGCGATGACTAACGCCGCGCTCGCGCGCAGATCCGTCGCCATAAGGGGCGCCCCGGAAAGTCTGGATACGCCACGAACCGTCGCGGTGTGTCCGTCAATTGTTATGTCGGCACCGAGTCTCTGCAGCTCGGGCACATGCATGAATCGATTCTCAAAAATGGTTTCGTCCACACGGGCGGCCCCTTCAGCGATGGTGTCAAGCGCCATAAACTGCGCCTGCATATCAGTCGGAAAAGCCGGATACGGCGCAGTACGAATATCAACCGCTTTCAGAGTTTTTCCGGCGCCCGCTTCAATCCAATCGTCCCCGAAAGTAACTTCGGCGCCCGACTCTCTCAGTTTGTCGATGACCACGGCAAGATCTCTCGGATTGCAGTGCGTCACACGGGCTTTTCCGCCGGTGGCGACCGCGGCAACCAGGAAGCTTCCGACTTCAATGCGGTCGCTCATGACCGTATGCGTCGTGCCGTGCAGCTTCTCAACGCCTTCAATAATGATTCGATCGGTGCCCGCGCCCTGAATCTTTGCGCCCATGGCGTTCAGACAGTCGGCCAGGTCGACCACTTCCGGCTCACGTGCCGCGTTTTCCAGTACCGTTGTACCTTCGGCGAGCACCGCGGCCATCATCAGGTTTTCCGTTCCGGTCACCGTCACCATATCGGTCACGATAAGAGTGCCTTTAAGCTTGTCGGCCGAGGCGCTGACATAGCCGTGGTCAATAGTCACCTCGGTTCCAAGCGCTTTCAGGCCTTTGATGTGCTGATCAACCGGTCTTGCGCCGATCGAGCAGCCGCCGGGCAGCGATACCTTGGCCTTGCCAAAGCGCGCGACAAGCGGGCAGAGCACAAGAATAGATGCCCGCATGGTCTTCACCAGATCGTATGAAGCTTCAGTGGATGTAATGTTCGACGCTTCGATCGTAACCGCGTGGTCCGAGCGCGTCACTTTGCAGCCCAGATCTTCCAAAAGTCTGAGCATGGTTTTGACATCGGCCAAATCCGGAAGATTATGGAAAACCATCGGCTCTTCCGTTAAAAGCGATGCGGCGAGCAAAGGAAGCGCCGCATTCTTTGCGCCGGAGGCTCTGATTTCCCCGCGCAGCGGTTTTCCGCCGGTGATAACTAGTTTTTGCACTGAGCAACTCCAAACAAAACAGTTCGAGTGCGCCGAACAAATACGGTCACACCCATAACACATTGAGTTTATAGCGATAGCAAAGCGAATTGGCGCTTTGCAGCGCTTTTTTTTCAAGATTTATTTATCTCGGGAGCAAGACATGAAAAACCGCGGGACAGCTTTTTTCCGCCAATCCCGCGGTCTCACCCGATCTTCTACTTCGCGTATTCTCTCCAGTCTCCGCTGTCGAGCTTAACGTAGTCTTTTCCGTTGTAATTGATGACCTTCGCATTGGCGTTCTCAGAGACAGAATGCGTCTGAGGAAGCCCCTTCACCAGCTCTTCGAGCGTCTCAGAGCCCTCCGGTTTGCCAAAGAAGTTCGTCTCAAGCACGCGTCCGATCAGCGTGCTGATCGCAAGATAACTGGTCTTTTGCGTCACATTGACCGGTCCGCCCTGAGGCTGGATGCCGATGAACTTCACGAGCGCGGGCACATGTGTAATGGACGGGCTCGGGATATCGCGAAGATGTGCGACCTGAACCTTGTCGCCCTGCTCGGCGGCGCCATGCTCGGGCACAACCACCAGCATGACTTTGCGGCCGCTCTTTTCAATATCGGAAATCAGCGTATCCAAATCATCCAGCATCGCTTTGGCACGCGGCTTAAACGGTGCAAGACGGCGTTTGCCGGCAAAACGGTTGCCGTCATGCAGCGCAATCAGATTCACGAAAGTCGCGCTCTTATGATCGCTGCTCTCAGCTGTCTTTTCCCAGTCTTTAAAGACCGCTCTGGCGTCTCCGATCGGTTCCTCATCAAAGGAGTCATAGCGCTTGGGATACTTCATTTCTTCAAGACGCGGCGTCAGACCGGCCAAGTGTCTGAGGCTCTGATAGAAGTTGTCGTATTTGCCGCTGTGATCCATGAACACATACTGGTTGTAGCCGAGATGACCGAGTCGGCTCATGATTTCGCAGTCGGGATTGCGCCCTTCATACAAATCCTCGTGCGAGGGCTGTCCGCAGGCGGACTTCAGCAGACGAAGCGCTGCAGGACCTGAGTACGAAGTTGCCGAATTAAAGTTCTCAAATCGAATATTGAACTTCTGCAGCACTTCATGATTGTCCAGGCCCACCGCTTTCAAATCCGAATTGGAGAGCGAACAGATATTCAGAAGAAGAATATCAAACGGAGTATCGGTCTTCGGCAAAGAGTCAGGCCATACCGCACGGCGATCCTTCTCAGTGTCGTGGAACGTCTTAAGCCACTCGTCAAGATTGCGGGATGTCGGATCAAGCGTCTGCGGAATCAGATCGCTCTTAACCTCTTCTGCGCCTTCTTTTTTAGCGCTGTCGGCTGCAGCCACGGTTTCCGCCGGCACCGGAGCGGGCCGCTGAAACAGCGGCTGCCATACCGGTGCGAGCAGCAAAATCACCAGATAGCCGATTGTGAAGGTCGTGACGCGCACATAATCGCGGATCGCATAATAGACCACAATCAGCACCAAGCCGATACCGATCATCTCGAAATTAAGGAAGTTCAGCAGTGAATCCACAATGTAGCCGGTCTCCATCGCCGCGACATTGTGGAAGTTTCCCTTGATGCTTTCAAGTCCCGGCAGCCAGCTCTCGCTGTAAACCAGCGCGAATGCCGCGCAGACAGCCGCAAGAGTTCTAAGCCATCTCAGCCAGCGGTTCTGCAGCGGGAACATGACAAAAATCAGCAGAAGAACGTTATGCAGAAGATTCAGCGTGAGATAGCCGAATCCCGCAAGAAGAAATTCTCCGATGAAAAAGACGTTCCAAAGGCCGAGACCTTTCCACTTTTCCTTTTTATTACCCGTCGACGCCATGTTGTCTTCTCAAATTAATTCGGAGTCTTGGTATCGATAACGAGATCGTTGCTCGGAATAATCAGACGGCCCTTCTCGTCAAAAGCAAACGCTCGGTAATCGAAGCCGAGACCGAACATAATCAGGCAGTTGCGATAGTAGTTCACGCCTGTCATTTTAGTCGATGTGAGTACCGTGCGAATAATGGCGCCCGCTTTGTCGCTGCTGACGTAAGGAAGGAAGCACGCTCCGAAAGCGTCCACTTCCCAGCCGCTGAAAGTCATATCGCCGAGATTCACCTTTTCAGGCGGCAGATTCGTGCGTCTGACCGCATCAATCATAGGACCGTAGTGCTTGGCCAGAAGTTCGTAGTTCTGATCTTTCGGAGAAAGCATGGACGCCCACAGGTAAGTGCGGATTGCGTTGTAGCTGCCTTCCATTTTGTTCGGATCGACCAGGCGGCCGCTGCTGTCAAATTTTGCCCAGTCGGGTGCGGCTCCGTCCGGGGAGCTGCGGATCATCGCGTTAATCAGCCCTTCCAGAACCGGCTGCCAATAAGGATCGTGCTCGGCAAAGCGACGAAGGATCTGCGGCGGATAGTAGCTCGGGTTGATCGTGATGATGCCTTTATCTTCAAAACCGACCCGCCCCGGCAGGATGACTTTGCCGACATTGGGAATATCACGAACAAGCTCCTTGAGCTTTGCGAGGTAGTCGTTCGCGCGCGCTTCATACTCAGGCGCGTTCCAAATACGGGCCGCTTCAAGCAGTGAATACGCAATCCACATATCGGAGTCGGTCGCGTTATTTGTATCCATAATCTTGCCGGGATTTTCCATCTTCCCATCCGGAATGCCCCAAAGCCAGGATGGCTGATCCTTTCCTAGA
Organism: Parasutterella sp. St.1A3; assembly: GCF_059728705.1. Classification (NCBI taxonomy): domain Bacteria; kingdom Pseudomonadati; phylum Pseudomonadota; class Betaproteobacteria; order Burkholderiales; family Sutterellaceae; genus Parasutterella; species Parasutterella sp. St.1A3. The sequence goes on from NZ_BAAGFK010000001.1 coordinate 2,375,922, forward strand.
TTGTTTTCAGACCATGCAAAGACCTGATCAAACGTCTTACGATCATTGGCGACAAGCGCGTAGAACATGGCGTAGGACTGACCTTCCGAAGTCGTGATCAGGTTCTTCTCACTGTAATCAACGACACGGCCTTCTTCCGTAACATTAGTCGACTTAAATTCGTCCCAAAGATCCCAAGCCAGAGCCTGTGTCGAAAACGCGGCTGACAGCAGGCAGGCGATAAGTAATTTTCTTTTCATGTCGATCTGCTCCTTAATGACGCCGGCTGCGGTATCTGATAATTGAGTGCATCAGATAGTAGATTCCGCCTGCAAACAGGAGGGCGCAAAGTAATGTGAAAAGAACCAGCAGAAGTGGCTGATCCAGCAGCGAGTACCAAACACGCTGATGCCAAGGGAGCGACCCGGTGTAATAAGAGGGGCCCGCCTCAAAGCTTGAGGGCACTGCGTTGGGTCTGAAAATTGCGACACTCCCGCCGACAACCTTGAGATCCCCGGGATTCATCAGACGTTTATTGAGAATAAAACTTCCGTCCTGTCCGTCTCCCATCAAAGTAACGACGGAGCGGCCGCTACTGTATGGCGATTCATACTGCGCCATCGCGGCGATACCAGTATCCTCGGTCACAAGTGTTCGACCCGTATTGTCCGCTTTCTCGCTGAATTGATTTTTGTCGTTGCCGCGCATCTTTTCAAGAAGCACCTCCGGCTCAAGTTTTTCCAGTCCGGAGAGATCCTGACTGGTTTCGGCAAAAACTAAAATATCCTTATCTTTTGCGTTGCCGTTGCGTACTGCGGAATCAACTGTGACTTTCGTAGCTGGATAGCCGATCTGAGCACCGATTCGCCCCATTGTGTTCAGCATAGTTGAAACAACGTTTGCCGGCGCCTGATCTCGAATCAGAACAAGCGTCTGGGAAAGATCCGCGTACTTGGAGAATGGGAAGCCGCTGACGGTGAAAAGCTTCAAATCCGGCAGGCGCGCAAAGTGGTAGAACCCAGAAAAATCAATGGTCGAGTTCGGATCGATTTCCACCTGATTCGGAATCAGTGCGACACTCTTGCAGTTTTCCGTCGTACCTCCGGAGACGCTAAGCGCGTACTGGAAATCAAACGTCATCATGTTCTCTGCCGAAAGCAGACGGCTCGGAATCGATGTGTTATTCCACAGATTCGCCAATCCGTTCAGCATAGAGAACTGAGAGGCGAAGGAATTGCTGTTGGTATCCGGCTTCAGCTCGTAGGATTCCACCAGCTGATCGTTCAGTAAAAAGCGCATCTGAGCCGCTTCGCGGTTCGTGGGCTTGGTGTAGCGGTAACGAAGATCGAGATTAACGTTGCTGCTAGTCACCATAAACAGGTCCGGCGGAAGCTTAACTTCGAGCTTAATGGGAGCCGGGTGCAGTCCAGTGCTTGTCAACTGACCGCGATACTTAGCAATTTTGTCAAAGCTGACTTTTTCGCCGGTCGGAATCCATGCGGGCGCGTCATACGCTTTTCTATCGGGAAGCGCACTGAAGCCTTCGATTGTCACAAGACCGCCAGCGATCCCCTTATCTTGCGCAGCGAGGTAGCGCGCGGCCGTCAGCAGATCGTCCTCATTGCGCCCCGCGATCACAAGAATCTTGGCGAACATAGTGTTGGGCGCGTCCACAACAGAAACTGTCGGCGCATTAACCTTCGGCAGGAACTTCAGAAAGTCCGGACGACTGTCGTTGGTGACAAAGGCAACAAAATTCTGATCCGACGGCTGCTCGTTGTAATAAACCGGAAAGTCAATGCCGCGCCATTCCGCCTTAACACCTGCCCAGGAAGCGACCACTGCGGCAGCCTGCTTCATCAGATTATTTGGAGCCGAAGCAAACACAACCGGCAGTGTTGTAGCCGACGGGCTCAGCGTGTTGACAAACGGTGTCGGAATAAGCGAAAGATCATTCGCAAGACGAACCATCTGAGTGCTGAGCGTAAGGAAACTTGACGAATCCACAGTCAGCCAAAGCGAGGGGTTGGAAACCGAACCGCAGACGTTCGTATAGGCCCCTACAAATTCCAGCGTAATGCGGTTAGTCTCCTCAATCTGCTTCGGATTGAAATCAACGGTTGCTGAAACCTGACTGCCAAGCTGTTCCTTTGTCACGGGCAGAGACTTCTGAAGCTGACCGTTCAGATAGACATTCAGTTGACTCTGCTGAGGGATCAGTGCCGGCGACGGGGTGTAGCGCAGAGTTACAGACGCCTTGGAAATCACTTCGTTTTTAGGCGAATAAAAACGAAAGGAGCGCTCGTTGTAGATGCCCGTCATCTTGATCTGATCGATCATGCCCTCGGTGGAGTAGCTAAAGAGCGGAGTATCGCGGCGAATGACCGGAATCTGATCCACTCTAAAGTTCGGCTGAACATCTCTAATATAGGTCGGCTCGAGCTGGGCGGAGAAGGCGGGGTTGCCTAATGAGCCGATGACCGCACTGAGAACACAAAGCGTTGCGCCTTTCAGGGATAAATGTAGCCTTTGCGTAAAATTCATATTTTTCTGGCCTAGAACTGTGGTTTATCTATATATGTTTTAAAGATTGTACGTCTTTCTTATCGTTTTCACCTGTTTCTTCCCTTCTTAGCGCATTAATTGGGTATGCTCCGAGTCCTCAAAAGGAGAGTTTTTACTGTCCTTGCGGAACTCGGGGAAGCGGGGAATAAAACTAATCACTTCGCGCACGCACCAGCTGACAGACTTAAAGAACCAACCGACGGAGTTGGAAGAATAATTTGCAAAAGAAATTGCCCCAAGTTTAGCTATCTGCAGGAGCGATTCTGCGCCCGAGAGCATGCCATAGGGCTTGACTTCCGACTGCTTCTGAATCCAAATATCCGGCGTCCCGAACGTCGCACTCACATAGTGCATTTCCTCAACTCGTGTATCCTGTCGAACGATAACTTCCAAAACACCTTTATCAAATACCGCGTCGACCACGCAATGAAATGAGTATCCCGGATGATGTTTAGTACCAAATGTCATCGTGATTTCCTGATTCGGTTCAAAGAACTGAACATCCTGCGGGTTGATCGTAATCACACAGTCCTTCTGGGAAAAGGCAGCAAGCTTGGCCGATATATTCTTCTCCCCGACTTTGAGCTGAACCGACGTCTTAAACGCAATACGCGGGAACTTTCGCTTCTGAACGCTTTCCACGCAAACAGCCATCGCTGCAAAAAGGATGACCAGGTTGTATGCGATCCAGACTAAGTTGATCAGAATCATCATGACCTCATAGGAGCTCGCGCCGATCATTCGATATATACCGATCAGGAAACCCAACATATTCAAAGAAAGCAAAAGCAGATACGGTTTCGAGACTGCCCAATCCAGATACGCTTTATCAATAACGCCGCCCTTTGCTGTTACGTTGAATTTTCCTTTGTGCGGCGCAATGAGTGCAACCAGGGTCGGCACAAAGATGTACCAGGACAGAATGGTTTCGTAGAGTGCGCTGACAAAAGGAAAACGGTAACCTCGGTGAATCGCGTACGTCGTCATAGTTGAATGCACCATGTGTGGGACCAGATAGACGAAGATTGCGATTGCGCTTGCATAGATCACGTAGACATCGGCAAAAAGGAACGGGAGCGGTGCAATCAGGAAAATAATTCTCGGCAGACCGTGCAGAAAGTGGATCATCGCATTCAGAAAGCACAGACGCTGCGGTATCGAGAGACCTTTCCCAAACAACGGATTATCCAGTCGGAAAATCTGAACCATGCCTCTGGCCCAGCGGATGCGCTGACCGATATGCGCAGCAAGCGTCTCCGTACTCAGCCCTGCTGAAAGCGGCGTGCTGAGGAAAGCCGAGCTCCAGCCCTTACGGTTGAGCTTCAGTGAAGTATGAGCATCCTCCGTCACAGTTTCTACCGCAATGCCGCCCACCTCTTCGAGCGCTTTGCGGCGCATGATAGCGCAAGAGCCGCAAAACATCGTAGCGTTCCATGTGTCATTGCCTTTCTGAATGAAGTCATGAAAGAGTGAATTCTCATTCGGAACGTTGTCTTTCAGGTGCAAGTTTTTCTCAAACGGATCCTGAGAATAGAAATGATGCGGCGTCTGAACCAGCGCAACTTTCGGATCCTTGATAAACCAGCCCATGGTCTTTTGCAGAAACGTACGCACAGGGACATGGTCACAGTCAAAAATGGCGATAAATTCCCCATTGGTAATGCTCATCGCATGATTGATGTTTCCTGCCTTAGCATGATTATGCTTTTCCCGTTTAATGTAGTGAGCGCCCACTTCGGCAGCAAAATCCTCAAATTCTTTACGGCTTCCGTCATCAAGAATATGCACGTTGAGCTTAGATTTTTCCCAATCCTGACAGAGCGCCGCGTAGACAGTTGGCTTCACCACATCCAACGGTTCATTATATGTAGGAATAAAAATATCGACTGTCGGCCACTGTGACGGCTCTTTAGGTATCGGAGCGGGTTTTCTATCCAACACCCAGCAGACTTGGAAGTAGCCCAGAAGCATCACAATAAAAGCGTAAGTCTCCGCCAAAATCAGAAGCCAAGTGAAAATCACCGACGTATAGCTGTTGGGATTGATAGTTTCGCTATAACGCCACCAAATATAGCGAGAGGAAACGATCACGGAGATCACGATCAGCATAAGCAGCGTCAAACGAGTATGCGCTTGAAAAAGCGTGAGCGCGATTGTTCCAAGAATCAGCAAAAAGATAATTTGTTCGTCCAGACTAAAGGGCTGTGTCACGCAGAGCACATAGAGAAAGAGTCCGACAATAAGAAGGAAGCCAATAAATATTTTTTTCCCCAGAGAAATCTTCCCGGCGGAGTCTCTATGCTCAGGCAAATCGATTTTTTCCGATACCAGTGACTTAGAAAGACGCTCGGAAACACGGCGGACAAGGCGGTTCGCTTTCTTTGCCGCCATGACGGTCCAGCGGAAAAGAAAAAAGGTAGAAAAGTGACTATTCTTAGACTGCCGAAGCGCGGTTTCTTCTTTACTTGATGCAAAAAGCATCAAGAATATCAGCTGGATAAACACCCTGACGGAATCCAGAGGACGAAGCCGATGAAAGTTAATCTGCGGAAAATAGAAATCTTTGCCACGTTTAAGCCTCTGAAAAACCGGCGACTCGATTGGAAAAAGCAACCAGGCGGCTCCCAAAGCCAACAAGTTAATAAAATAACTGACGCCGCCGGTCGTGTTTGACCGCAAATAGTTAGAGACTCGCGATATTCGGTCTTTGGCTCCGTTAATCAGGTCAAAAAGAAGCATAGCAGGCGGTAAGTTTTGTTATTTGTTAGTTAATAAGTATAAGTGCTGAGAGGTATAAGAAATCAAATCTGTGTTGCTCTGCACTGTTTCAAGCTCACAAATACCATATTTCTTCTGCCCCTATTCTATTCAATGAACTTACCTCTAAAAATGCATCACATGGCAAGAAGGTTCCGTGGTGAGATAGATACATTCACTTGAGACTAAGAGATTGGTTCAATACTTATTCAATGGAATGGAGGAGTATCGAGAAATTGAGCAACTATCGGGGGTTCCGAAAGATATTCTGCGTTTAGAGAAGGCTAATCTCGCATAACTAAAGATTGGATTGCTTCCGAAGAGCACCATCCTCTCTTCCCATCAGTGAAAGAGAAGGAATAGTTAAGCAAGTCTTCGTCACGAACTTTCGCAAGTTCTATTGCGAAACAGAGAAGTTCCGATCCGCAGTATAGGCAGCTGAGTTCTATGGCCTGGAATCTCGTTCAATTCATCGGTAAGTTAAACCCGAATACAAAAGACATGCAACAGCTGGGATAACAAAAGACCCGAAGACGGGCATGTACGCTACTCGATTACATCTGTTCTAGTGTACGCCCTTTAATCCAAGAATGGAACTGAGAATTCATCACCTACATTGAAGATCACACACCAACTCATTCATTATAAAGTTATAAAATACAATAAGTTATCTTCCATAATGTGATATCGAGTAACTTTACAAAAGTAAGAAATAATTCAGATTTTGTTACTTCCCTCCAACCAACCGCATACCGACGTTTTCTTGAATGGTTGATACCGAATTTAGAACCTGAATTCCCGCTCCTAGATTACAAAAATCGGGGCGGGGATTTTTATTTTCAACTTCTGCATAAGTTCCTTGTAACGCTTTGGGATCTCGTGCCAGAGATATGTGACTTGGCCCTCAGGAGCGAACTTATAGACGGTTAATGCATTAAGTTCACTTATCAGGCGTGGAGCTTGCTCAGGGTCAATGTTGGCGTCCTGCATCCGCTTATGCAGCATCAGTCTTAAACTCAGAGCTAAATACGTGACAAAGACCTTTCCATCTAAAGCTCTCTGCAAACACCTCAATCTTCTGCCGCCGCATCTATCTTTGTAGTTATTAAACGCTTTTTCGACGGTGTCCTTTTGACGGTAAATGTTTAGAGCTTCATCCGGTAAGGAAATTCTGTCAGAACCAAGAAAGAAGAAACCACAACTCTGGCAGAACTGAGCCCAAGCCGGAACATTAAAATCATATTTGACCTTGCCGTCGTCATCTTTTCCGCGTTTGAAGAATTGCCTGAAATACGGAGAGTTAGGCACTTTCCCATTTTTCAGACGCAACTTAAAACTTTCGACTAATTGAGTCATATTCATGACATAGTCAGCTTCTCTTTCTTTGCTGTAATAGATATGGATAAACAACTTGTCCTGTTCGGCGCCATATTTTCTTGTGTTGGAATACCATTGAATTTCGCGCGTTGCACAAAAGCAGTTAACACTATTTTTAAATGCTGCCGGCAAGCATAGTCTGAGTGATCCTGCCACCTCCTTAAAAGTTTGCTCAACAATTTTTAGCTCTGAACGAAGTCCACAGACAAAGCCTACGTGATTGCGGAACATAATTTGCAGATTATGTTCAGAGCAGAACCCTCTATCCAACACCAGGTTGACATCTTCCGCATCAAGTTTAGCCAGCTGGATAAACAGGTTCTTCAATAAAACAACATCAGCAATAGAACCGTCCAGCACCTTGTAGTAAAGCGGCTCGGCTGTCTTCTCATCGATCAGCAGCGCCAGCTTTAGCGTGGCCATGTCAGGGTCTTCTTTGTTATGCCCATAGGCAACCTTATGAATGGTTTGTGAGAAAGAAGACACTGAAGTGGTATCAAATGCCCAGTAACTGTTCTTGTCCAATGCTTTATTGGAGGCAAGACGCAGCTTCAGATATTGCTCGACAGAGGGTTGATAATCGATGGATTCAAATATTTCGGAGATTCTTTGAGAGGGTATAGCGGCAGTCGGATAGAGAGAGTTTTGCGCTATTACATCGTAGTTGGAGACGGTGGCGTCAGGATGGATAACTAAGAATATCGCTAAGGATAGTAACTCTTTCCAATGCTCAGGAAAGACGACCTTTAAGGCTTTAGTTATTCCCGATTGCTTGGCAATTTGCTCTAATACATAGCTGGCTCCGGCATTGAGTGCTTCCGACCGGTTCAAAACAATTTGTGCCACCGGAAGGCTGACTTCTTCAATACCAACCGGACAGAGTTTGTTATCGGTAAAAGTTAGTTCAACATCCTTGTATTGAGGATTGTCTCGAAGAAATTTCCTTCCCAATTCCACCTTGCCGTCAATCAGGCGCCCAAGGGTAATTCGGTGTTTGCTATAAGAACGCTGTTTGACCGGATCCCAAGCATTTTGAAATTGGTACAGATAGTCCTTGCCCTTGATATTTACCTTGATGACATGCTCAATGGTCTTCGCAAGCATATGAATCCCTCCAGGTAGATTATATAATTATAATCTATTAAATCAGTTAAAAATAATGCCCAATGCCCGGTTTACGGGCAATTTGGGCACTGTGTGTAACTACTAGTAATATTTATGATCTAGTTTTTGGGAATTCAGGTTAGAATTTAGGTTTATGTCCACTCAAACACTGCACGGAGAAGTGATCGCTCCCTTCCCCTTGATGGTGAATATACTGTGAAAGCTCAGTTACATCTAAAGATCAAGTGTACATTCGTATAGTTGAATCTTCCATCATTTTCACTTTTCAGTTCTACTCTTTCAAATTTTTTACCTTTGTTAAGGCAGAACTCTTCCGCCTCTCTTATCAATTCAGAGGACAAAAATGCACCGGACCACTCATTTTCCTTGATACAGTCGATTTTAAATGTACCGTCTTTCTGCTCTTCCACGGCAGATTTTTCAACCGTTGCACTGCATCCGCTGATCAAGAACAGCAGTGACATCAACCAAACAGCTTTTTTCATTTACTTCTCCAACACCTCTTTTTTGACAACGCCTGGGAAACCGTCTTCATCACTGCAAACGAGTCTCACATGAATCTTTGAAGAGGAAAGCTCATACATCGCATGTGTTTTCGCATCTACTCCAATCCAGCCCGGAATAAATGCATTTGCAGTGTTGCCGAAAACGTACCAAAGATTATTTTTTGATTTAACAACCAAATCAGCAGGACGACATCCGCCTTTCTCTATATGAATGTTATAGATTTGGCCTGTAAAGTAACCCTCTGCTTTTGAGAGAGTTTGCTTAAAAGGAGTTTTTCCTTGATAGATGTTTTCGCCGTTTTTATCCGTAACCGTAATCGAGCAGCTTTCCGGTGTCGTTGTAATCTCCAATTCCTGGATATCCTTTTCTGCAATAGACGCACAACCAGATAGACCGATAAAAATGATAATACTCAGTATTGATATTATTGATTTATTGCTCATGGTAGATTTCGACCGCCCCTACACTTTATGCAAGAGCGGTCTCTCCTTAGAAAATGTATTCAAATCCGATATCGACTCTGTAGTCAGTCTTCAGCTTAGACGCAAAACTTCTTTTCACATAAAAGTGAGCTAACTTATCTTTCTTACGTGAGAAGGTATAAGTTCCTCCGGCGGAAACCTCTCCCCACGTCTCTTTAAGATTAAAGCGGGAAGCATTGAAGGAACCGTCGTCAAGCTTATAAGTCGTAACCAGTTTCCCTTTGAATTCTCGCAGGCCATCGACCTTGACAAAGGCTGAGCCCTTCTTCCCTTCATACCCAAGAGCGACACCTGCCCGACCGATTAAACTGTTAACCGCGTTGTGATGAACATTCACATCATTATTGGTTCTAAAGCTGGAACCAAAGATCCTTCCGTAGACGATCTGCAGCTGAGGATCTAAATACCAGTCTTTATTCTCAAAAAGATAGTGCTTATTGCCATACTCTGCACTTAGTGTATAGCCCCAAGTTTTATCGCGGCCTTTCGTATTCAATAAGTAGTCACTGCTCCATGCCGAGAATTCGTTGGAGAATCGACTAACTTTGCCTACAAGATCTAGATAACCACCGTTGGAAAACTTTCTAACACCATACAGCCACCAGCTTGCCATCCAGTTATCAGCGTTTCCCCCTCTGCTGAGCTTCAGATCTCCTTCTGTATATGACAAACCTGTTCCGTAAGTCCAATCATGTTTCTTTTCACGCTTGCACGGAAAATTTTCTCCATCTTTCTCACGACAACGATATGAGTCCTTATATTCGTAATAATTCCGATCTAAACCGATCTGAATCCCCTTGTAATTATCTCTGAAATAGTAGCCGTTCGAATTAATTCGGTTACGTCCGGCATAGCCTCTTGCCCAAAGACCTTCCAGCTCATAATTATCTCTGACCTCCCCTAATCTTTGATGAAGCGTGTCAATTTCTTGTCGCCATGTAAAATAATGACTGAGTGAAACTGCCTCTATTGACTTCATTGTAGGTGTCGGCTGTGGATTCGGCTTTGGAATTGGTGTAGCAGGAAACAAGGGAAGAGGATGAGTAAAACCCGGTTCCAAAGGATACTGCGGGAACCAAGTAGCCAAATCAATAATTTCTCCTCTGTATTTGGCGCCTTCTCCGATCACGCTAGAGGGCACATCACTCGCAGAATCCTGCACTAATTCGATATCTTCGAAATACCATTGAGCTCTCAGAGCATGATTAACAACACCTTCTGGAATAACTACCCAACCGGCAGCTTTAGCAAACTCAGCATCCGGATCGTTTGGATCCCAGCGGCGAATAATGGGATTTCCACTATCGTCTTTTAACTCATTACCGTCTGCATCTTTAAGGATGTGCCATTTGGTTCCTTTGGATAACCCTTTGTTGTAACCGTCCTCAAAGTCATCTTTAATCATAATATCGCTTTGAGAACCAACATTTTCTATACCTTCCTTTGCATAGATAGAATTGGCAGCACTTCTAAGAAGCCAAAATGCAGCGGCCAGTCGTTTATCGTTTCGGGCTCCTTTCCAACCTGGTGGAATTTCCCTGTCGCCTCCTTCACAACTATCTCCTGCACAGAGGTTATCTGCATTTAAGCTGGAAAGGGTTGTAATCTTAGTTCCGTTTCGATAAAAATTCGTAGGTTTGACGTAGAAGTCGAGAGAAGATGCATTAGAGCGATCTGACTGAATGGCTTTACCATCAGAAGTTTCAATTTTTGCAAAATAAAAGTATGGAGCAGCCTTATCGGTGGATCCTATTGCCCAGTAATTCATGTATGGACCATTACCATAAGGATACTTATAGGGTAGCTCATCCGGTTGATCCGGCTTATCAATATCAGGATCAACCGGATCAGGATCGGTCGGGCCTGGGCTAACCAAATCGGGATTCGTTGGATCTGTTATATCGGTTAGGGCTCGCTTATCAAGAACACTCCAAGAACTCGCCTCGTTCATGGATGAAGTTCCAGCAGACGCATTAATCCAAGAGCTACCGCTAGCCAGAGCAATCGGAGTAATCAAGGATATATCTTTACTTGGCTCTTTATCTTCTGAGTCTGGTGTATCTGGGTCTGGTTTATCAGGATCAGGTTTCACAGGGTCAAACTCTTTTTTAGGTTCGTTTTCGGGACTAACATGTCTATCCGAAACGTGAACTGTATTAAATTCGAAAGCAGAGGTTGCATAGGATGTGCTTAACGAAGGATTAACCAAAGGAGAACTGCGCAATACTCCGAGATTGGAAATATAGGTGTTATAAGTCCAAGTCAGTTTAGTGTTTGTTAAAAGCAACCGAGTGTTATTGTACGGATTCACATCTCCATCTAATGCTGTCTTATTGGTTCCTGCCTGAACCTCAATGTATGAGCCAGGATTGAAGACACTCCCCGTTCCATAGCTATTTGAGGAGAATTCTACGACTGAGACACCTTTTTCTAACGGCGGGTTCGTCACACTCCCTTGAAGAACAGAAGCTTGCACAAGAACCCTATTGTTAATTATGAAGGGACCGATAAACTTAGTTTTTGTAAGAATAGAAGACCTGACCGCTCTGTCTTTGTGGATTTGTCCTTGAATGCGTGCTGTTAAAGCCAAGTCTACATCAGGTTTCCCAACTTCTGTTTTAGGTTTTCCTTTTGCTATTATGGATACTCCTTCACTGTTTAGTGCTTCTACCTCTTGCACTCCTCCCATGTTAAGTACTGCAATAGGCTGCAGATGATTAGGGTTGTTGATCTCAATACCTACATATTCACCCGCTGTATTTTTCTTTCCTCGAATACCTACATACGAGCGTCCAGAACCTTTATTTCCATTATCTGTCCAACTGTAGATGCCGTACGACGCATTCCTACTATCAGTACTTTTCAGGTCTATCTTTTCAATCGACTTTATGTATTGCCCCGTTGGCAGTCCAAGAGAGGTTAGTTTTTCATCGCTCCCGTTTTCTGATTCAGAAGTTCTGATCCCGTAGAGGGTCGCGTACAATGTTCCCATTTTTTCTATGTACTGATCCCCCTGTCTAACCATTACAATTCCTTGATAAAACCTATGTTCATCATCGCCGACATCTCCAATCGCACCCAGGAAAGCTTGTTCTGTAGGATAAGGATATGCATTGCTGTCTGTATTGTCCCCTCTTAATAAGATAACTGTTCCTTTGCCATTATTTTTAGGGGTAATTGATCTAATATTTCCTCTGATGTACTGAGCGCTTCCCTGAGTTACATTAAATACGCCCATTTGAGGTGGATTTAGGCTAACTATGGACTCTATTGAAGCGGTGTACGTATTCCCAAGCACTGTTAAATCGCCCATATCCCCCTCGACGATCTGGTGTACTTTTATAACAGAGTCTTGAATTCCTGAAGCGCTAAATATCACGCCAGAAGAAGAATAAATAGATGGAGCAAAATTTTTAAAAGAAATCAATTGAGTTTGAGATTCCGTTTTCCCCGATGAAAGTGTCTTAAAGATTGATTCCGAGGCAGTATTCTTTAGATTTGTGCACTCAATTGCCTTAACATTATCAAATTCTAAATTTTGCTGACCTGGTTTCTTCCAATAGAAAAAACTTCCCGATGACATTGTTCCTGTCAGATTTTCTAAATCCCTAAAGCTTTCAGAGGATTCTTCTATCTGCTTATCTACAGTCAACTCGGCCGAAATAGCCGGTGTTGAAAGAAAAGGGAGCAAAGAGGCTGCTATAATCAAAACACCCCCCCCCTCACCTCTGCTAAAACTATAACCCTTCTTCATTCCAGCTCGGATTTTTTTTGTACTATACAATGTCGCAGAGCAGGTGACAGCCCTTTTGCGCAAAGGCGATCTATAAAAAGAAGATTCGGAGGACCTAGTATTTCGTTTTGGTAATGCAACTCGAACAGTACCAATTCTTGAGAAAGAATTGCATAACATAATTGGCTTCCTGTAATTTGAGATAACTAATTTCAATGACGGTAGATATAACGAACGTCTTTATGTTTTCTAAGAAACTTATTGAGGTTAGGTGCTAGCCCACGACCTTAACCATATGAACTAATGTATCGATGACTATGTATAAAGTGAGTCGAGAAACTATCAAAAGAAAAGCCTTTCATTCTATCCTCGGGTTCCTTAGCCTTATTCTGTTAGTATTATGCTACTGACGAACCAAAAAAAAGTACTCATATAACAAACAAATGACTCCATAGAAACCCTTAATTCTTATTTTTCATTCGTCATCTGATAAAGAATAAAACAACGCTTCATCCAGAAGATATCCCAATGAGTGTCTACCATTATTAGCTGTTCAATTAAAATCTATTGAAACTTCATAGAGATAATCAAAACCAAATATTTTTAGACGATAGAGTCGCAGCTACTGCCCTTGAGAACGAGGAAGTGAACCGAACCTTTAGCTCTAACTCAAACATCTAAAAGGAATTCTGCATAACAAATTCGAACACTTTAACAATTCACATGATCAAGGCGGGGCATTAGCCTGAAGAATTAATTAAGGGTTCATTTATCATGTTCCCTTGTCGTAAATAAAATCTTTATGAAAGAGGGATCATGAAAAAAGTCAGAATCTTGCTGCCCGCCATCGCGGCATCCGCCCTTATCCTCTCCGGCTGCCAGACGAGCGGAGACATATATCGCTCCGACGTGTACGGCAGCAATCAAGTCAACCAGGCCCAGCAGGTTCAGACCGTTGACATTATCGCGATTCAGCCTGCGCGCGTCGCAGTAAACAATCAGTCTGACCGCCAGGTTTCTCAGCTTGTCGGCACCGCACTTGGCGGGATCTTGGGCGCTGTCATCGGAAATCAGGTAACACACCACGGCTCCTCAGGCACAACAATCGGCGCAATCGCAGGCGCGGCGCTCGGTGCGGGCGCTTCCAGCGCGGCCTCTCCGGATAACGCACTTGTGGACGGTGTTCAGCTGACATTTAAACTGAACGGGCGTATTTTCAACTCCGCTCAGGTCGGCCAGATGTGTGAATTCAAATACGGCCCGGCCATCATGACTTCCACGGGCCCTTCCAGCACACGAATCCAGCCGAACAATCCTTACGGATGCAAATAATTCTCTTATCGGGAGCCTCAGATGAAACTCAGCATACTTTCGTTTGCATGCGCGCTCGCATTTAGCGGAGCCGCTTCCGCACAGATTACGGAAACCGTGACACCCCTCACTCCGGTCTCTCCGGCTGACCAGCAGATCTATAACGTCCGAGCCGCAGAGCAGCAGATTCAGGCAAATGAGCAGGCCGTCGCTCTCGAAAAGGCGCGTCAGGCTCAGCAGGCCGCTAAGGCAAAAGCCGCAGCTGAAAGCCGTCAGGCAAAAGCCAGAGCCAAAGCCGCAGCCGAGAAAAAAAACAAACAGGAAGCCGCAGAGGCCGAAGCTAAGGCAAAACAGCTGAAAGCCGAACAGTATCAGGATGAGATGCGTCAGATCGAACTCGAGAGCAAACGACTCGATCTTGAAGCTAAGCGTTCTAACGTTCAGACTCAGATCGAGCTGAACAAAGTTCGTCAGCAGCAGGCCGTAGAGACGCTGCAGAAAGACGCAGCAGAAGCAAAACAGTAATTTGAGCGCAAGAAAAAGCCCGGGCTGCTCCCGGGCTTATTTTTTAGTCAATCCGAACGATACCGCTAAGACCGTACAGCCTGACGAGCTTGTCAAATGAGCCCGGCCGGTTGATCACATGAAGCGGCTGACCGGATTTCTGCGCGCTGCGTATCCAGTCGAGCACAACCGCGACCGCCGAGCTGTCTGCCCTGCGGACATTCTTCATGTCAATGACGGTATCGCCGTTCGAAATCGCGCTAAGACCAGTCTTTAAAACCGTCCCGGCGTTTTCAAAACGAATTTCTGTTTCGGAAAGAATCATTTATTTGCCTGTTCCGACCTTGGATGCTCGCTCACTGAGCTGCGCGATCAATCCCTTAATCCCGGAGTTGCTGATCACGGACGCGAACTGTGAACGATAGTTTTCTACGAGCCAGACGCCGCCAACATTCACATCGAAAATTTTCCACTGACCGTTCTTATCCATCAGGCGATAATCGAGCTTGATCGGATCGTGTGAGGAGGAAACAAGCTGAGTACGGACGATCACTAAACGCGGGTCTCCGCCCTTCTGAGCAGTACCCATCTTAACGCTGTAGCCGGAAGCCTCTTTCAGCGCTCCCGAATAGACGTTTGTCAGCAGCTTGCGGAAAGAAGTCATGATCCCTTTTCTTTCTTCGGCTGTCGCTTTGCGCCAGGACGGACCGACCGCCATGCGGGTCATGGTCTCAAAATCCGTATACGGCAGGATGTTTTCGTCCACCAGACGGTTCACATGCATCGGATCCGCTTTGCTCAGTTCCGGATCCTTTTTGATCTGTTCCAGAACTTCAACAGAAACCGACTCAACCAGCTGCTCCGGCGGAAGGTTCATATCAGCGGCCATCGCTGTACCGCTGATCATCAGTGCGGCAGCAGCCGAGCAGATGAGATTCAGAATTTTTTTCATTGAGCGTTCTCCTTTTTAGCCGCATCTGCACTTGGTTCGTCATCGAACGGGTTCAGCGTCGGCTCCTGAATCATAGCAGGACCGTCTCCGTCCTGAAGCGCGCTTTGACGCTGCTGCAGGTACGCATTTCGGGTTGCCACATACGGGTCGACCGTGTTGTCGAGCATGTCGGTCACAGGCAGCAGATTTGCGCGGGCGTTGATGAACTTCGCGCCCCACCACGGCCATGTGAACCAAGCTTCGCCCACATAGGTATTGGGGTCGAGGAACAGTTCCGGAACCAGTCCGGCTGTGTCACGAACCGTTGACGGGCCGAGAACCGGAATAACAAAGTACGGGCCTGAAGGTACGCCCCAGACAGCAAGCGTCTGTCCGAAGTCTTCCTCCATTCGAGGAATATCGACCTGCTTGGCAACATCAAAGATACCGACCACGCCGACGGTCGAGTTAATCATGAGACGGAACAGAGAAAGAATACCGTCTTCTACTTTGCCCTGCAGGATATTATTAACCGCGTTAGCGGGTTCCATCGTATTCTTAAAAACGCGTGTCACGCCTTCTCTAACGGGTTTGGGCGTCACAAATTCGTAGCCTTTGGCAATCGGACGGAACAGAATGAAATCCAGTCCCTGATTGAATGCGAATGTCTGACGATTGAACGACTCCCAAGGGTCCGCAGGATTCTTGCCGGAGTCATTAGGAACAGAAGCGCAGCCGGAAAGGAGCGCAATTGATGCGGCCGCCGCTAAAGTTAAAAGCTTTTTTTTCATGGGGATTCTCTAAATTATTTATTTCCGCCTTCGAAATTATTATCCTCGGCCTTGTTAAACAGGAACTGGCTGATCAAGTTCTCAAGAACGATCGCGCTTTGGGTAAATTCTATTCTGCTTCCGTCCTTTAAGTCCTTATCGTCTCCGCCCGGCTGAAGGCCGATGTACTGCTCGCCGATCAGGCCGGCGGTCAGAATTTTGACGGAGGAGTCAGCAGGGAATTTGTATTTATCGGACAAGGCCATAACAACTTTGGCCTGAAATGTATTGTTGTCGTAAGTAATCGATTTCACACGGCCCACTAAAACTCCGGCGCTTCGAACCGGAGCTCTCGCTTTCAGGCCGCCAATGTTGTCAAAGTAAGCCGACACTTCGTAATTGCCTGAGGAGCCGACAGTACTCAAATTCGCGGCTTTAAGAGCCAGAAAAAGCAGCGCGATGATACCGGCCAGGACGAACAGGCCGACGAAAAAATTAGTTCTCGAATTATTATTTTCCATGACTGTTTTCCTTCCTAACCGTTCGTAAACATAATGGCGGTCAGAATGAAATCCAACCCTAAAACAACAAGTGATGAAACCACGACGGTCTTAGTCGTCGCATTAGAGACGCCTTCAGGCGTCGAACGAGCCGTATAGCCCTGATAGAGCGCGATTGCGCCGACGGCAATTCCGAAGAAGAAGGCCTTCAGAAGTCCGTTTCCAATATCCTGTACCACTTCGACGCCGGACTGCATCTGCGCCCAGAAAGCACCGGTATCCAGTCCGATCATCGGGACGGCGACCACCCAGCCGCCGAAAATACCGACCGCTGAGAAAAGCGTCGCAAGAATCGGCATCGCGATCACGCAGGCCAAGAATCTCGGTCCGAGGATTCGGCGAACTGGATCAACACCCATCATCTCGAGCGCGGAGAGCTGCTCTCCGGCGTTCATCAGACCGATTTCCGCAGTGAGCGACGTACCGGCCCGACCCGCAAACAAAAGCGCGGTTATGACCGGACCGAGCTCGCGCAAAAGAGACAGCGCCACCAGAACGCCGAGCGCCTGCTCGCTGCCGTAGCTCGAAAGCACATAGTCGCCCTGCAGGCCAAGCACAAAGCCGACAAAAAGTCCGCTGACAAGGATAATGACTAAAGAGTAGTTGCCGACAAAAAAGAGCTGCTTGATCGTCGCCTGAAATCGCGTAAACGAAGGTCCTAAATTCAGGCAAAGCCGGCAGAAGAACCGTCCGAACGCTCCGAGCGAGCGAACGACGTCAAGGAACCATGCGCCAAACGCGCTGATTAATTCATAGACATTCATGGTTTGATTCCAAGTTCTTCATTTAGAGACGGCGCCGGATATTGGAACTTCACAGGACCGTCAGGCAGTCCGTTCACAAACTGAACCACAAACGGGTCCTTGCTTTGGCGAAGTTCATCCGGAGTCCCCTGTGCCGCGATCTTGCCGCTCGACACCATATAAACGTAATCGGCAATGGTGAATGTTTCCTGCACATCGTGCGTCACGATGACACTCGTTGAGCCGAGCACATCGTTAAGATTTCGAATCAGCTGCGCGGTCACGCCCATCGAAATCGGGTCAAGGCCCGCAAACGGCTCGTCATACATAATCAGGTCCGGGTCCAGCGCAACGGTACGCGCAAGCGCCACTCTGCGGCTCATGCCGCCGGAAATCTCTGACGGGTACAGAGGAGCTGCGCCTCTCAATCCCACCGCGTCGAGTTTCAGAAGCACCAAATCCCGAATTAACTCTTCCGGAAGATCCGTGTGCTCGCGTAGCGGAAAAGCCACATTC
Organism: Parasutterella sp. St.1A3; assembly: GCF_059728705.1. Lineage (NCBI taxonomy): Bacteria > Pseudomonadati > Pseudomonadota > Betaproteobacteria > Burkholderiales > Sutterellaceae > Parasutterella > Parasutterella sp. St.1A3. The sequence goes on from NZ_BAAGFK010000001.1 coordinate 2,393,782, forward strand.
TCAAAAACCGTCATATCGGTAAAAAGGGCGCCGAACTGAAACAGCATGCCCATTTTTCGTCTGATGCGGTAAAGCGACTGAAGGTTCTTCGGATCCAGCTTTTGTCCGTTAATCGTCACGGAGCCTTTATCCGGGGAAAGAAGGCCGCCGATCAGCTTGAGCAGTGTGGTTTTGCCCATACCCGATCCGCCCATAATGGCGATTACCTGTCCTCTGCGGAAATTCAGGCTTACGTCGTCCAGAATGAGTCTGCCCGTGTCGTAGGCAAAACTCATATCCTTTATTTCGACAATGTAATCGCTGCTTCCCATATAAATAAAACCCAGCCTGGGATAAGTTCCCATTAAATAATTGATTATGCCACAGCGGCCGGGCGTTCAGAATTTAAGGAATTTCCAGCCATCGAATACCGTTTTCCCTCAATAAGGGGTCTCCTTTCGGAACAATTGGGAATGCCTCGGCAACCTCCGGAGGGATTTCTTCGGCCCGGCCGGTCTTCAAATTAATAAAAGTCCATTCCGTTGTCCCGTTCATGCAGACTTTGCCGCCGCGTGTCAGATAAAAGGCACGGCGGCTGATTGTCTTTTCAAGGGTCTCGACCCATGTATTCATGATGAGCTCGTCGCCCACATGCGTCGGACGAAGATAGTGAATTTTATGAACCGTTGCTGCGAAGGCCGCGCCCAGCTTCAGGTAGCGTTCCATATTCCAGCCGAGCGCGTCCGAATGAGAAATCGCCGCCTCTTCCATCCAGCGAAGATACTCTTTGTTGTTCGTGTGACCGAGCACATCGATGCAGTCCTCAGTCACAGTAATCGGCAGGCGGTAAATTCTCAGCATTGGTCTGATCTCAGTTAAAAAACTTAGAGATTATCTTCCTCCTCCAAGTATTTGTCGACAGCTTCGGCGCAGCGGCGGCCTTCTGCCAAAGCCCTGACAACCAGGCTCTGTCCGCGGCGGCAGTCGCCCGCGGCAAAGACTTTCGGCACATTTGTCTTAAACGCGTCGACTCCTTCATAAGCCGCTTTCGCGTTGCCGCGAATATCGGTCTGCACGCCAAACGCCTTCAGCACCGGCTCGCTCGGCTGCACAAAACCCATCGCGAGAAGAACCAAGTCCGCCTCAATCTCGAACTCGCTTCCCGGAATTTCTTTTTTCATGCGGCGTCCGGTGATCGGATCCGATGTCCACTCAAGGCGTACGGCTTTCACGCCCTTTACCGAGCCTTTCTTATTGGAGATAAATTCCGTTGTGCTGATCGCATAAGCACGCTCTCCGCCTTCTTCCTGGGAAGTGGAGACACGATACACATTAGGCCAATTGGGCCAGACGGAAGACTTATCGTAAGTTTCCGGAGGCTTCGGCCCCAGATCGATCTGCAGAACTTTAGAAGCACCCTGACGAATCGCGGTACCTAAGCAGTCGCTGCCAGTATCGCCGCCGCCGATGATCAGCACTTTTTTGTCCTGAGCCGAAATCTCTTTGTGCGCGGCCTCGTCCGCATTAATTTTGTTCTGAGACGGCAGATACTCCATCGCGAAGTGAACGCCCTTGAGTTCGCGCCCGGCTACCTTCAAATCGCGGGGCGTTTCAGAACCGATCGCAAGAACCACCGCGGAGAAGTCGCGTAGCAGCTCCTGCGGGTCGATCACGCGCTCTGCATCCGACCAAACACCGTCCGGGTGCTCCTTGATGCCGATTGAGGTTCCGCAGTTAAAGCGCACGCCTTCGGCTTCCATTTGCGCGATACGACGATCGATCAGGCTCTTATCCAGCTTGAAATCCGGAATGCCGTAGCGCAGGAGTCCGCCCGGGCGTTTGTTCTTTTCGAACACCGTGACGGCATATCCTTTTCGTGCCAGCTGCTGAGCGCAGGCGAGCCCCGCAGGGCCGCTGCCGATCACCGCGACGGACTTTTCGCGGCTGCCGGCTGCCGGTTCCGGTTTAACCCAGCCCTGATTCCACGCATTGGTAATAATGGCGCGCTCAATCGACTTCACACCCATCGCGACATTGGTGTAATTCATCACACAGCCGTTTTCGCAAAGTGCGGGACAGACGCGGGACGTGAATTCCGGGAAGTTGTTGGTAGCGGCTAAAACGCGGTAGGCCTCTTCCCACTTCTCGTTGTAGATCAAATCGTTAAATTCCGGCGCGACATTATTCAGCGGACAGCTGAATGTGCAGAAGGGTGTTCCGCAGTCCATGCAGCGGGCTGCCTGTTTTTTCGCCTGCTGAGGATTCAGCGGCGTAATAAATTCGCGAAAATGCGTCTTGCGCTGCTTGACCGGCTCATGCGCCTGCTCAAGACGTTCAAATTCCATAAATCCTGTAATTTTTCCCATTACTGTTCTCCGGCGGTGCGTGTCAGTCCCTTAAGGAGCGCCTGCTTATATTCTTTCGGGAAGACCTTCACAAATTTCTTCAGAGCGTGCGGCCAATCGTCGAGCAGTTCTCTTGCGCGCAGACTTCCGGTGTAGCGGAAATGTTTTTCCACCAGCTCTTTGAGCAGACTCTCGTCGGTGCGTCCCAGATGCCATGACGCATGGTCACCGGCCGCGGCCTGCTCTCTATCCTCAGGCACTGATTCGAGTTCAACGCCTTCTCGGTTGCATCGTCCGGCAAACGTTCCGTCCTCGTCATAGACGAAGGCGATACCGCCTGACATGCCGGCGCCGAAATTACGGCCGACAGAGCCGAGAACCACCGCAGTACCTCCGGTCATGTATTCGCAGCCGTGGTCTCCGCAGCCTTCGGCAACAACACTCGCTCCGGACAGACGAACCGCAAAACGCTCGCCGGTGACGCCGTTAAAGAAGGCCTCACCGCTTGTCGCGCCGTAAAGTACGGTATTGCCTGCAATGATGTTTTCGTCGCCTCGGCCTCTGAAATCCGTCGGACAGCGCACAATGATGCGGCCGCCGGAAAGACCTTTGCCCACATAGTCATTGGCCTCGCCAATCAGATCCAAAGTGACGCCGTTCACCAGGAACGCGCCGAAGGACTGTCCGGCTGTGCCGGTCAGCTGAATATGCAGCGTATCGTCCTTGAGTCCCTGAGCGCCCCAGCGGCGGACGATTTCCGAAGAAATCTTGGTACCGACCGTACGGTGGATGTTCTTAATCGGAGAAAGGAAACTGACCGGCTCTCCCTTTTCGATCGCGCTGCGGCAGAGATCGAGAAGCTGGTAATCGAGCTCTTTTTCCAGCGCATGGTTCTGCACAGTGCTGTTGCGGCGAAGCTCAGCGGATTCTGTCTCTGGCATATAAAGCACACGGGAAAGATCAACATAGCCGCACTTGGCCGGGTGCATTTTCTTCTGTCGGAGCAGATCGGTACGGCCCACCATGTCTTCAAATTTTCTGAATCCGAGGCTCGCCATGATTTCACGAACTTCTTCAGCAACAAAGAAGAAGTAGTTGACCACATGCTTGGGTTCGCCTTTAAAGCGTTTGCGCAGTTCCGGATCCTGTGTGGCAATGCCCACCGGGCAGGTGTTCAGATGGCACTTGCGCATCATGAGGCAGCCTTCGACAACGAGCGGTGCCGTGGCAAAGCCGAACTCGTCCGCGCCAAGGAGCGCGCCGACCACAACATCTCGGCCGGTCTTAATCTGACCGTCCACCTGGACGCGAACTCGGTCTCTGAGACTGTTGATCACAAGAGTCTGCTGCGTTTCCGAAAGCCCCTGCTCCCAAGGTGTACCCGCAAACTTGATTGAAGAAAGCGGAGAGGCGCCTGTACCGCCGTCGTGGCCCGCGATCACAATATGATCCGCTTTTGCCTTGGCAACACCGGCTGCCACCGTGCCTACACCCTGTTCACTCACGAGCTTCACGCTGATGTCGGCTTTGTCATTGGACATCTTTAGGTCGCGAATAAGCTGAGCCAAGTCCTCAATGGAGTAAATGTCGTGATGCGGCGGAGGCGAAATCAGACCGACGCCAGGGATCGAGTAACGCAGCTGAGCGATGTACTCACTCACTTTATGGCCCGGCAGCTGGCCGCCTTCACCGGGTTTAGCGCCCTGAGCCATCTTAATCTGGATCTGATCGGCACTCGCGAGGTACTCTTCTGTCACACCGAAGCGTCCGCTGGCGACCTGCTTAATCTTGGAGCGCAGAGAGTCGCCCGCCTCAAGCGCGACGTCCGCGACAATACGGTCGCTGCCGAGAATGTCTTTGAGCGTATCGCCCGCTTTGATCGGAGAGTGACCGAGACGCATTTCTTCACGATAGCGTTTCGGATCTTCTCCGCCCTCGCCGGTATTACTCTTTCCGCCGATACGGTTCATTGCGACAGCAAGAACCGCGTGCGCTTCAGCTGAAATCGAGCCGAGTGACATCGCACCGGTCGCAAAGCGCTTGACGATTTCCTTTGCGGGCTCCACTTCTTCAAGCGGAATCGCTTTTGTCGGATCCACCGCGAACTCCATCAGTCCGCGCAGCGTCATCTGACGCTCGCTCTGATCATTGATGATCTCCGCATATTCCTTATAAGTCTGGTAAGAATTTCCGCGCGTCGCATGCTGCAGCTTGGAGATCGCCTCCGGCGTCCACATATGCTCTTCGCCTCTGGCTCTCCACTGGTACTCGCCAAGTGTGGGCAGAAGCTTCTGCCGATGATTTTCTTCGTCAAAGGCTGCACGGTGCTGCTCGATCGCTTCGCGCATGACGTCAAAGATGTCCAATCCGCCGACTTTGCAGCTGGTACCCTGGAAATAGCGGTCCACAAATTCCTTTTTCAGGCCGAGCGCTTCAAAAATCTGAGCACCGCGGTAACTCATATAAGTGGAGATGCCCATCTTACTCATCACCTTCTTGAAGGACTTGCCGATCGCGGTGATGTAGTTTCTGGTCGCGGTTTCCACATCAAGCCCTTCATGACGTCCGTCACGATAGAGTTCCTTGATGGTTTCGAGCGCCAGATACGGATGGATCGCCTCAGCGCCGTAGGCTGCAAGAACCGCCATATGGTGCGTCTGCAGAGCGCTTCCGGTTTCTACGATAATGCCCGCGTTGGTACGCAGGCCGTTGGCGATCAGATGCTGATGAATCGCGCTGATGGCAAGCGGCGCGGGAATCGCGACACGCTCTTTACTCATTTTGCGGTCGGTCAGAATAAGAATGTTGTAGCCGTCCTTGATCGCATCCACCGCACGGGCGCACAGCGAGGCAAGACGAGCCTCAACGCCTTCTTCCCCCCATTCGGCGCGGTACGTGATGTCGATCTCGTAAGAGCGGAATTTCTCATCCGTGTACCTTTCGATACTGCGCATCTTGGCCATCTCTTCGAATCCGAGGATCGGCTGCGAGAGCTCAAGACGAAGCGGCGGGTTGACGTTATTAATGTCCAGCAGGTTGGGGCGCGGGCCGACAAAGGAGACGAGCGACATCACGAGCTGCTCTCGAATGGGGTCGATCGGCGGATTGGTCACCTGCGCAAAGAGCTGACGGAAGTACTGATAGAACGGTTTAGCTCGATGAGAAAGCATCGCCAAAGGCGTATCGTTGCCCATAGACCCCACGGCCTCGGTCGCTTTTTCAGCCATCGGACGAAGAATAAACTTGATGTCGTCCTCACCATAACCGAAGGCCTGCTGACGTCTTAAAAGCGGAACCGGATTATCGCTCTGCGTGAGCGGCGGAACCGAGATGTCCGAGAGATGCACGTTCAGTCTCTTAGTCCATTCCTTATAGGGATTGCCGAGCGCCAATGTCCGTTTGATTTCTTCGTCCGGAATAATTCTGCCCTGTTCTGTATCAATCAGCAGCATTTTCCCGGGCTGCAGGCGCCATTTCTTTTTGATACGGCTCTGCGGGACCGGCAGCGTGCCGCTCTCGGAAGCCAGAATCACGATATCGTCGTTGGTCAGAATATATCGGGCAGGACGCAGTCCGTTTCTGTCAAGCGTCGCGCCGATTCGAACACCGTCGGTAAACCCGATAGCAGCCGGACCGTCCCAAGGTTCAAGCATTGCCGCGTAATACTCATAGAAGGCGCGCTGAGACGGATCCATCGACTCTTTAGCCTGCTCCCACGCTTCCGGAATCACCAGCATGACGGCCTGGGCCAGCGGATAGCCGCTCATCACCAGCAGTTCGAGCATATTGTCCAGGCAGGCAGTGTCGCTCTGACCCTCGTAAATAATCGGAAGAAGTTTTCTGACATCGTCACCGAGCACCGCGGTTTCCACCGCGCGTTCTCTGGCTCTGAGCCAATTAAAGTTTCCTTTAACCGTATTAATTTCACCGTTATGCGCCACCATGCGATAGGGATGCGCAAGTTCCCAGCTCGGGAACGTATTGGTTGAAAATCTCTGATGAACGAGCGCGATCGCGCTGACAAAGCGCGGGTCCGACAAATCCTTGTAATAAGCACCAACCTGATCGGCTAACAGCAGACCTTTGTAAACCAGAGTTTTGGTGGACATGGACGGCACGTAAAATTCCTTGCCGTGCTTGAGTTTCAGAGCCTGAATCTTATGACCCGCGTATTTGCGGATCACATAGAGCTTTCTCTCGAGCGCGTTCGGAACCATGACGTCAGGGCCTCGTCCGATAAATACCTGACGAATCACCGGAACCGTTTTTCTGACGGTTCCCGACATTTTGATATTGTTGTCTACGGGAACATCGCGCCAGCCGAGAAGGATCTGGCCTTCGGCTTTAATGGTTCTTTCCAGCTCCTGTTCGCATGCTCGCCTTGAAGCATGTTCTCGCGGCAGGAATACCATGCCGACGCCGTAGTCGCCGGGCGGCGGGAGACTGACATTTTGTTTTGCCATTTCGGCGCGGAAGAATTCGTCCGGAACCTGCACCATAATGCCCGCTCCGTCGCCGCAGAGCGGATCGGCGCCAACCGCGCCGCGATGATCCAAATTCTTCAGGATCTGCAGCCCCTGCTGCACGATTTCGTGGCTGGGCAGCCCTTTTACGCTCGCCACAAAACCCAGGCCGCAGGCATCATGTTCATATGCCGGATCATAAAGGCCGAGTTCTGAAGCTTTTTCTCTTGCTCGAGAAAGCTCGTTCATAACATCTCCAGTAGGATTTGATTTATAAAAATGAAGTGACTGAAGATATTTATAAAGCGAAATAACCGAACAAAATAGAATATTTTTTCTAAACTGACACTAATTAAGAAAATAAATTTCTCACCTAAAATTTAATTAGTGTCAGATAAATGTGCAGATGGTGTCTTCTTAGGTCTTCCCTTGCCTCTGAGGGGCGCGCGCCTTTCAGCGGAGATGTCGCAGTAATCCAGAAAGTCGCTGTCAGCGACCGGCCAGCCTCGCTTCACCGCCGCAAGCAGCTGCTCACCAAATGCCTTATCCGGTCCCTGTTCAAAAATATCCCGATATTTTTTTTGCCGTTCAAAAGGCGTATTGCCCAGCTGCCAATATTCTCTGACAGGCATCATGAAGATATCGCTGCGATAGCCGCTGTGGTGCGAGTAACTCGACCAATGGTAAAACTGCGGTTCTCCAAAACCCAGAATAAAGGGCAGCCACTCCATGTATACGACGGCCTTGAGGAGGCGTCCCTCGCCCTGAAGTACCGCGGATTCGAATCGGCTCTGCCAGATTTTTCCGTCCCGCGAATAGGCGTCATTGAAATATCTGCCGTAGAGCCGGCTGACCATCTGAACGAATCGCGAGAGATCGTCGCCGCTTTCACGCGGCGTCAGAAGCATATGAATCTGTTCGGTAAAGAGCGCGTAGGCATTTACGTCCACATAGCAGCGCTCAGAAGCAAAGCCAAAAAGCCGAAAAAGCGCGGCAATATCCTGCTCAGACGGAATCAGCGATATGTCTTTAACGCTGCGAAGCACAACGTAATGAGCTTGTCCTGCGATAGATAAACGGGTTAATCGTGTCATAGGGATTTTTGGGCGTTTGTCCGAAGAAGTTTAAAACACGACGCTTTCAGAAAACTATATTGTCACTAATTTTCAGAACAAAAGACTGTTAAAGAAGAGCTCGGCCTGCACGCGTGCGCCCGCAGGCAGCGCCTGCCCTCCCGCATTCGGGATAAAATCCCGCATGTCCCGAAAAACGCAGCTGCGCCCTGTCGCCTTTTGGATCGGCAGCGCAACGATATCCGCGCCGTGCGGCGCAAGCTGCACGCAGATATCACCGGCCTTTGCTTCGGCGTCAAACCCCATGATGACGGAGACAAAGCGTCTGGGATAAGGGGCGGTACGAAACGCCTGCCACACCAGGGGAAGCGCAAGACGCTGAGAGAGCGCGGTAAACCCGAGCGGATTTCCGGGAAGCCCCTGAAGTGAGGATTTTCCAAGTCTTGCGCAGACAAACGGAAGAGAAGAACTGAACGCAGCTCCGTCATCTGCCGGTATGGCGGCCGCGAAGATTCTGGCCGCAGCCTGCTTCGGCGCGAAAGAGTCCGATCCGGACATGCATGCGCTGCATAAAGCCGAATGGCCCGTCATGGCGGCAGAAACTTTCTGTCTCTTCATGATCGCCATCGCGCTTCTGAGCGGCAATGAATCCGCCAAACTCGCTTTCAGCGCGTTTACGGACGGCGTCTGGGCTGTCGTGTTCTGAGGCGGCGCGGTCCTCGTGGGCTTTGGTATCCCGCTTGTCGCGTCGATCATCGCAGGAAAAGGGGAAGAGTCGAAGATGTCCTTCTACTTTGCCGGCTTCTGCGCCATCGCGGGCATGATGTGTCTGCGTCTGTTCATTCTTTACGCAGGACAAATGAACACGATCGTTTAGTCGACTCTCTGACTTAAAAGGCCGATCCCGTTTGGGTCTCGGCCTTTTTCTTACATTTCGAATGTCGGATCAAGCACTCGGCTGTATTCAAGCTGAGCGTAGCGGTCCGTCATACCGGCGATATAGTCGGCAATGACGCGGGGCGCGCCCTGCTCTTTAACCTTTTTCTGATACGCGGGCGGAAGCAGCTCCGGATGCGCGTAAAACACGTCAAATAAGTCTTTAATCAGCTTTGCCGACTTGTTGGTCACTCTAAGCACCTTGTAGTGCCGATAGAGGTTGTCCATGAGATAACTCTTGAGTCCTCTAACCTGCTGAAGCATATCCTCCGAGAAGGAAACAAGCGGTTCGCTGAGCGCTCTTACTTCATCAACGCTCTTGGGAGAGGCCTCATCGATATTTTTCTGACTCTGCGTCACCAGATCATCGACCATGCAGCCGATGATTCGGCGCACGATTTCTTTCTGTACACGCCTCTCGGCGATATTCGGGTACTCGGCTCTGACCTCTTTGGCAAAGCGCTCATAAAGCGGAACCGAAGATTCGAGACCGGCCGCATCCAGGTAGCCGACACGCAGACCGTCATCGATATCATGCGTGCTGTACGCGATCGCGTCCGCGATGTTCACCAGCTGCGCTTCAAGCGAAGGCTGCTCGCCCTTTAGGAAGCGCTCACCGAGCGCGCCGAGCCGAAGTGCGTTCTCCCGGCTGCAATGCTTGAGAATACCTTCACGGGTCTCCCAAGTCAGATTCAGCCCGTCAAATGTCGGGTACTGTTCTTCCAGCAGATCCACAATTCTGAGCGACTGAAGGTTATGCTCAAAGCCGCCCCAGTCCTGCATGCAGCGGTTGAGGGCCGTCTGACCCGCGTGTCCGAACGGCGTATGTCCGAGATCGTGCGCAAGCGCCATCGCCTCAGTTAAATCCGGATTGATCTTTAAAAGAGAGGCGGTCGTTCTTCCGATCTGAGCAACTTCCAGCGTATGCGTCAGCCGCGTGCGAAACAAGTCGCCTTCATGGTTCACAAAGACCTGAGTTTTATATTCGAGCCGACGAAACGCGGAGCTGTGAATAATTCTGTCGCGATCGCGCTGGAATTCGGTGCGGGAGGTACTGTTCTGCTCCTTAATCGCTCGTCCGCGCGACTGGGCGGACCGACATGCATAATCGGCAAGCTCAAAGCCTTCAGTAATCATGGTTCATATCCTTCTTTCAGAAGCACTTCCCGGATAACCTCTTCCGGGACTTCCTGAATTACAGCGCTCCCGATGCCCTCAGGAAGAATAAATTTAGGAACGCCCTTCGTGCTCTTTTTATCACCCTTCATCGCATCAATAGCGGCCTGAGCGGATAAACCGGGTATTCTCACAGGCAGATGCGCGCACTGAACTAACTTTTCAACTCTTAATGCATCCGCTTCGCTCATTTTTCCGAGCGCCACTGAGGTCTGCGCGGCAAGAACAAGTCCCGCTCCGACGGCTTCGCCGTGCAGCCATGTTCCGAAACCGCAGAGCTTTTCAATCGCATGACCAAACGTGTGGCCTAAATTCAGTTTGGCTCTTTCGCCTTTTTCAGTTTCGTCTCGTGAAACCACATCGGCTTTAATTTCGCATGAGCGCGCCACAACTTCCGCTACCGTCTGATGATCCAGCGCAGAGAGCTTCTCGATATCCCGCTCAAGACGCTCAAAATACGCTTTATCGGCAAGAACGCCGTGCTTGATAATTTCTCCGATACCAGCGGCGACCTCCCGCTTCGGCAGCGTTTTTAAAAAGGCGGTATCGGCGATGACCGCTTCGGGCTGATGAAACGCGCCGACCAGATTCTTACCTGCGCGCATGTTCATTCCGGTCTTGCCACCGACCGAAGAATCCACAAGTGCGAGCAGCGTCGTCGGAACCTGAATAAAACGGATGCCGCGCATGTAAATCGCGGCCGCAAAACCGGCCAAATCGCCAACCACGCCGCCGCCAAGCGCGATCACGACAGACTTGCGGTCCGCGCCGCTTGCCGCAAGCTTTTCCAAAATCAAAGAGACGCTCTGCCAGTCTTTGTACTTTTCTCCGTCGGGCAGAATCACGCTGCTGACTGAAGCCGCTTCGGCGCAGATTCTGCTCACCTCTTGGAGATAAAGCGGTCCGACCGTCGCGTTCGTCACAATCAGAACCGAGGAAGGATTAAGCCGCTTCAGCTCTTCTGCAAGCAAACCGACGCATCCTTCTCCGAGAAAAATATCGTAGCTATGGGATTTAGCTTTTACAGCAACTTTGATCATTTGATTACCTGCAGATTGATGAGCGTTTGGTTAAGTTCTTCTGCCACACGTTTAGAAGCTTTCCCGTCGGTATCGACGGTAAGCGAAGCAACCTCGCCGTAGAGCGGGTTTCTTGATTCAAGCAGAAGCGTTATTTTTTCAAGCGGGTTCTCGCACTGAAGCAGCGGACGATCTGAATTCTTAGTTCTTCGATAGCACTGCTCGGCGCTGACCTTGAGATGAACGGTGAAAATCGGTGCGTTTTTCAGCAGAGTCCGATTTTTCTCCTGTGTGACCGCTCCGCCGCCGGTCGCGACAACCAGTCCTTTGGCTCGGGTAAATTCCTCGATCAGGGCGCTTTCACGGCGGCGAAAACCTTCCTCTCCTTCCTCGCGGAAGATAAACGGAATCGATACGCCGCAGCGGCGTTCGAGCTCTTCGTCCAAATCAACGAAATCCATTCCCAGACGCTCGGCAAGGCACCTGCCGACGGTGGATTTTCCGGCGCCCATCATGCCGACTAGAAAAATCGGATTGGCCTCTTTATTCGACATGGATATCCTTCCAATTACAACTCATTGATTTTAACTAATCATCTGTAATGAAAGGACTTCAAAGAAGGAGAAAAAAGTTTATTTGACCAGAAAGAAGAGTCCGATACAGCAGATGACCACGCCGACAAGCTTGGTCGGAGTCACCGGTTCGTGATAGAAAATCAGACCGATGAAAAGCAGAATGATCGCCAAGGCGATATTCGTCACCAGTGAAGCCGTGTTGATTTTCCAGCCCGCTCGGTATGCGAAGATATAGCCGACCTCGAGCGCAACGATGGAAAAACCGAGCGCCGGCGCCGTCCAATTCAGTTTGGAAAGCTCCAAGGAAAAAGCCTCTTTTGGCTGAAAGAAAAAGAAAATGAAGAAAGAAACGAGCGCCCCCGTGAGATAGCTCACTGACATGGAAAGGTACGCGTCCGCCTGAAGAGGCGTCGATTTCGCGCAAACATTATAAAGACAGTTTCCTAATGTGATTAAGGCAATCGGCCAAATAAGCGCCCACATATTTTCCTCCGTCTTTTTATGATATCCAACCCAATGCACTAAATCGGTTTATAAAAGGACTGTTTTCTGCCCATATTTGTGACATTCTCTAAGACGAGGCCGAGTTAAGAAGGAAATCGCGCACTCAGAAATGTAAAATCTAATGTTCCCATCCCGTATGTATTTTGAGAGAGAAACGTGGCAACCTCTGAAAAGCCTGCAGCTAAGAGCACGAAACGTCCGGCACGCAAAGCGCCGGTAAAAAAATCCTCAGGAAGCTTTATCGGCTCCCTGTTTAAAGGAGTCATCGCGACGTGCATCGCACTCTTTTTGTGCGGCGGATTTTTAGCGCTGTTTGTATTTGCGCTGGTTTATTCGCAGCTGCCTCCGATTGACACCGTCGTTGACTACAAACCGAAAGTTCCGATGCGTGTGTGGACGGCTGACGGCAAACTCATTGCCGAATTCGGCGAAGAAAGACGAGACTTCGTCACGATTGACGAAATTCCCGATCGGGTTAAGCAGGCGGTTATCTCCGCCGAGGACGACGGTTTTTACAAGCACAGCGGCATTGAGCCCAAAGGCTTTGTACGAGCTGCGCTGGCTAATCTTGCCTCCGGCAAGAAAAGTCAAGGCGCTTCCACCATCACGATGCAGGTGGCGCGAAACTTCTTCCTCTCGAGCGAACGAAGCTACATCCGCAAGCTTTATGAAGTCGCCATGGCCTTCAAGATCGAAGCCAATCTCAGCAAGGATGAGATTCTTCAGATCTACATGAATCAGATTTTCTTAGGCAACCGAGCTTACGGTTTTGCCGCCGCGGGCAGAACTTATTACGGTAAAAATATTCAGCAGCTCACGGTCGGCGAAGCCGCCACGCTCGCAGGACTTCCGGCTGCGCCCTCCGTCTACAACCCCTTTGCCAGCCCGAAGCGCGCGAAGATTCGCCGCGACTACGTGCTCGGCCGCATGAGAGATCTCGGCTATATCACGAACGAAGAGTATGAGCATGAGGTCAATGAGCCGATCAAGACCCGACTGACGGTCGCCGCGGAAAAGGTCGGCACGCCGACCCGCATGAACGCTTCGCTGCACGCGGAATACGTGGCCGAACTCGTCAGAACGCTCATGTTCGACATCTTCCAGCAGGAAACCTACACCAGAGGTCTGAACGTTTATACGACAATCAATTCTGAAGATCAGGGCTATGCCTACCGCGCGCTTCGCTCGCACCTGCAGCAGTACGACCGCTCTCAGGGCTACCGCGGCCCCGAAGCTAAGGTTGACATCTCCAATCCTCAGACACGCGAGCAAAACATCAAGAACGCCCTACAGGAAGCTTTAATCGCAACCGACATGCCGGCTGTGGTCGCGCTCTCCGTTTCTCCGACGGAAGTTAAAGTGCAGATGGCGCACGGCAAAGTCGTCTCCATCACAGGAAAGGGACTCGACTTTGTTAAGAAGGCGCTCCAGCCCAAAGCTAAGGAAGATCTGAAGATCGTTCCGGGTTCGGTCCTGCGCATTGCCGCAAACAAAGACGGCTCATGGGAAATCACGCAGATTCCTCAGGCTGAAGCCGCTTTCGTCGCGACGAAATACGATACCGGCGCCATTCAGGCGCTCGTCGGCGGCTATGACTTCGCGCTGAACAAGTTCAACCATGTTACACAGGCCTGGCGTCAGCCCGGCTCCTCCTTTAAGCCGTTTATCTACTCGGCCGCGATTGAAAAGGGCTTCTCCCCGCAGACCATCATCAACGACGCGCCGATCGTTCTTGATCCGGCGGAAACCGGCTTTAAGAAGTGGGATCCGAAGAACTACTCGCGTACGTTCCACGGCCCGATCATGATGAAGGACGCGCTCAAAAAATCCCTGAACTTGGTTTCCATCCGCATTCTTCAGGCCATTACGCCTCGCTATGCGGTCGACTTTATCCAGAGATTCGGCTTTGACGCGGACAAGCATCCTCCGCACCTTTCCCTTGCGCTTGGCGCGGGCTCTGTCACTCCGTGGCAGATGGTGGAGGGCTTCTCTGTTTTCGCCAACCTCGGACGCCGTACGGAACCGTATTTGATTTCCAAGGTCACGGATCAGTCCGGCAAAGTTCTGATGCAGTCCACCGCGGAAGCCGAAAAGGTCGCCGGCGTTGAAGCACTCGATCCCCGCAACGCCTACATCATGCATTCCATGCTGCACGGCGTCGCCACGGGCGGCACTGCCGCAAGAGCGACCGCGATGCTCAAACGCACCGACCTCGCGGGCAAGACCGGCACCAGCAACGACTCGTTTGACGTTTGGTTTGTCGGCTACGGCGGCGATCAGTGCGCGGCGGTCTGGATGGGTTTTGACCAGCCGAGAACGCTCGGCCGCAGGGCTCAGGGCGCCGGTTTGGCGCTCCCCGTGTGGATCGACTATATGAAGGACGCGATCAAAAACGAGCCTAACGTCGTACGCAAGGCGCCGGCCGGCGTCACCGAGTCCAACGGCAACCTGTACTACACAAACCGTAAGGACGCGATCCCGAGTCTTGGCGTTGACGACAATTCGTCTGCTGATGATCCGATCGGAAACATCATCCAGAACACGAACGTTCGCGGACAGATTTTCTAATCGGCTCTGCAAAAAAACCGGGCCCCGAGGGGCCCGATTTTTTTGTTTACTCTACTTAGAAATTAAGATAGAAGCTGTTTTTCTTCTTCAATGAATCCGTCCAGAATGTCGGCAGCCGAACTGTATATCGAATCGCCTGCAACCTCACGGATCGTTGCTGTGAAATTAAATACCCAATTGGCAAGGTGCTCCTTAAAGAAATTTCTCTGCTCCTTGAGATTCTCCTCAAAAGACGCCTGACCATCCTTCTCCAGAAAAGCCACGGCCTCATCGCAAAGGAAGGCCATAAATTCCAACTCCAGTGAAATATGATCTTCATACAAATCGGCTTCCGTCTTTGTAATTCCGTGGCGGCGATAAATCTTCAGAACTTTTTCATAAGCATCCTGCATCACTAACTGATCTCGGCTGGTGTAGACGGATTCATAGGGATACGCGACCGTGCCTTGAGCGATACCCGCCCCTAAAAAGATGCGGGCAAAATCAACCGCAAAGTCCGTCAGGATATCCTGAGAGTCGCTGCTGAGCGCTTTCCTGAGAGAAGCCCGGGCTGCGGCTGTGTCTGGCAAGTGCGCATCCTCTGCCGCAATGCTTCGCAGCACCTCAAGGAAGGTTTCGTCAATTTCTCGTCTGAACAAACGATCAAGCAGACGGTAAATGTTTGACCGCGCCTGCATCATTTCAGCTAATTCTGTTTTCTCCATGGATTCTTCTCCTGATTTTTATTGTTCAAAGAACTGCCAAGCAGGTGTCCCAAGGAAATAAATCACCCATTGGAAAGCGGCACACCCGACAGCGGAAAGGACCGCGCAAACCCATCCTTTAAAAAGATTCTGCGGAAGGATGGAGGCGGCAAATGGAATGACTGCACCTAAAACTACGCTGCTCCAGAAGTAAAACGAGGCACTTCCCAACAGCACCGCATCCACCGCGTACGAGAGATCCGACATGCACTGCAGCCGGATAAGATAAGTGGCGATAACGATTGCCAAAGCCAGCGCAGACACAGCGGCAGCCCGCGGCTTTTTCTCAAAGCCCAAAAGAGAAGCGCCGGGCACAGCCCAAAGTACAAAAATCACAGGGATTAAAAAGCAGTCGAGCGCGGGGCGCCAAGGCATCCAAAAATTTCGTCCGACGCCAAACAGGATTAAAACCGACCCCGCAGCCGCCAGACACGCAAAAATCTTCAATGCCGAACCTTCCAGCTGTCGATATTGAGCAGCCGCATAGCCGATTACGCCAAAGAGAGCAATAAGCGCGCCTGTCAGTTCCCAAAAAATTCCCGTACCCGGGTGGCCGAGCGCCGCAAAGAACATTTCCGGGCGCCCGAGGTTAATCAGACCGGAAACGGCCGCTGCTGCAAGAGAAACAGCTCCGGCAGCAGCCATTGC
Organism: Parasutterella sp. St.1A3; assembly: GCF_059728705.1. Classification (NCBI taxonomy): domain Bacteria; kingdom Pseudomonadati; phylum Pseudomonadota; class Betaproteobacteria; order Burkholderiales; family Sutterellaceae; genus Parasutterella; species Parasutterella sp. St.1A3. The sequence continues at coordinate 2,409,811 of NZ_BAAGFK010000001.1, forward strand.
AAACCGGCGCCCGTGCGGCTGATCCCCAAACTCAGCCGCTGCGAGCGCACAGAACAGCTCGGCGCTCAGACAGGCGAAGGCGGTAAATAAAACTATCGTTGCTTCTGTACCCATCTGAGTTCCTCCTTACTCGATCATCTTCGGCTGACGAGCAAGCCACTCCCCGTTCTTCGCGTGAAGAATGTAGCGAACGCTCGGGTGGTTGCCCGCATCCGGCATCGAATGAACGTTTTCTTCGCCGGCCGCGGCAACAGCCTTGGCTGCCTTGCTCTCAGGATCATCAATATCACCAAAGAAGCGAGCGCCGGCACAGCACGCCTTCACACAGGCAGGCTCTTCATTAACCTCCTGTAGATGACGGCAGAGCGTGCATTTCTCGACAACTTTATTCTCCGGATTGAACGATCTCGCGCCGTAAGGGCATGCCGCAATGCACATCTTGCAGCCGATACACTTCTCTTTGTTGACCAGAACCTGACCGTCCTCTGTCTTATAGGAGGCGCCGGTCGGACAGACCTTCACGCAGGGCGCGTCTCTGCAGTTCTGGCAGACGGTCGGAAGGAAATACTGCTTCATGTCGGGATACTTCCCGACAGGACCGATGGTCAGCACTTTGTTGTAATACACGCCCATCGGCACATTATTCTCGAGCTTGCAGGCCGCTTCGCAGGCGTGACAGCCGATACAGCGGTCTAAATCGATAACGAGTGTCTTCTGTGTCATGATTATTTGCCCTCGTTCTTATAGGTGGGATAGACTGGTTCAGCGCTTTCCGTGACGGTCGCGTCCGGCATCCAAATACTGAAGTCTTCCGGTTTTCTCAGCACACCTTCCGGTCCCTTGTCAGCTTTGGAAATAGCGACCTGGAAGCCGCGCAGCGTGTAAGTTCCGACAACATCGTTGTATGGAGGCGTATTCTTTGTCAGAACGTTAACGTTCATTTCCTTCCAGCCGCGGGTCGGAGTATTCAGCGTTTCCGGATTCCAGAAGCGCTCCTGATAGACAATGCCCTGAGGAATACCTTCCGTGACGCGGCAGATTGCGCGAATCTTGCCCCGATCGTTTTCCACCCAGGTCCAGTCACCGTGAGAAACACCGTACTTCTCGGCGTCTTTCGGGTTGACCCAGATTTCCGGAAGCGGATAAACCTCGCGGGAATACGGATTGTTTCTGAGCGTGCCGTGGTGGTAGATCGGAAGACGACCGTTAGTCATCACAAGCGGATACTTCTTGGCGATCTCAGCTTTCGGATTTTCTACCGGTTCCATATAGAACGGCAGAGGCGAGTAATCCTTATCTGCGGGCGCGAGCGGCTGCTTAGCATACGGAGCTCCGGTTCTTCCGAGATTGATAAATACCTCTCCGTAAAGTTCGAGCTTCTTGGAGGGTGTGCTGAAGCCTCTCGGCAGACCGGTCTTCGAATCAGTCTTTTTGTAGACGTAATAACCGGCCCATTTGTCATCCGGCATAAACTTGATCGGATTATGACCGTTCTTGACTTCTTCCCAGGTGACATTGTGGCGCTTGAGTTTGGCGTCAAGCAGCTCTTCCATCGTCTTCCAAAGCGGCAGATCGTCGCCCATGAATTCCGGATCCATCGCTTTTTGGCACATTTCGTGGCCAAGCTCGCCGCAGCGGCGCAGAATCCACGACCAAATCAGCGTCTCGTCCTGTGTCTCATAGGTATGAGTGACCGCCTGACGGGCAAAGACGTAATTACAGCAGTCGATCAGCATGTTGGTCTCAAGCCACTCGGTCGTCGGCAGAATCATATCGGCATAAGTCGTAAACGATGTGGGATACATGTACATATGCACCACAAAGTCGAGCTTCTTGATTGCAGGCTCCCACGAAGAAGCGTTGCCAAGCACACCGAACTTGTTGCCCGAGCGTTCAATCCAAACTTTCAGCGGATAAGGCTTTTCCGTCAGAATCGCATTCAGAATAGACTGAGGCGAAGCCGCATCCCACTGAAGCAGACCCTTGAACTCACGACCACCTAAGCGTTTTGCGAGCTGGCTCGGAGGCAGACACTTCTGAGCGCGCGGGGCAAGAGAACCCGCCGGCGCCGTACCGCCATTCGGGAAGCGCTGCATCATCGTGCCCGGTTTTTCAACGTAGCCCATGATGCTGTTCAGAATCACGCTGCCCATCGCCGCTTCAACAGAATTCGGGAATTGGTCTGTCGCAACGCCGAGAGAAAGGCCTGAAGGACCGTCCGCGAAAATCTTAATGCCTTCAACGATCTTCTTCGGATCCAGCCAGCAGATTTCTGCGGCTTTCTCAATTGTGTACGGTTCGCACTGTTCGCGAAGCATCGTAAAGCCCGTCTTAAAGGTGCGGCCGTTATGCTTAAACGCACCTTCAAGCTTCGGATCCAGCGCGTCATCCCACGGATACTTCATTGTCTTAGGTGCATTGGTCTTTGCGTCCCAGACCACGTATTCTTTCGGGTTAGCGCCGTCAAATAATTCATTGGGGCGAACAAACATCTTCGTCTTGACATCCACTAGATACGGCAGATTCGTCCACTTCATGACGAAATCCTTGTCGTACATGTCGTTGTCAATAATGTATTTGATCCAGGCAAGCATCAGCGCTACGTCTGTACCCGGACGAATCGGCAGCCAAACATCCGCTCGTGCGGCATCCGGTGTCAGACGAGGATCAATCACGACAGAGCGGGCGCCCCGGGCGCGCAAGTCGGCAAGGGCTCGGCCGCCGCCGGCCGGGCAGCTGTAAGACGGATCGGTACCCCAGCAGACAAAGGACTTCATCGGCGTGTTGGGCACATAGATTTCCAAAGCGCTTTCGTCGGCAATTGACGTTGAGGGACCGCCGTACATAATGCCGTAAGCCAGAGTTCTCGGAAGATAGCACTGCGCACATCCCGGCTCGTACCAGTTCGGTGTGCCGAAGATATTGCAGAAGCGCGAAATACTGCGGAACGCAGGGTTGCCGCCGCCTCCGGTCGAACAGAAGACCGCTTCGGCGCCGTACTTGGCGCGTGTATCCATCAGCTTGCGGGCGATCGTGTCAATCGCTTCTTCCCAGGAAATGCGTTTCCACTTATTCTCGTCCTTGCTGCCGACACGAATCATCGGATACTTGTTGCGATTGGGATGGTACAGCGCGTTAATTCCGGAAAGACCCTTCAGGCACATTGCGCCTTTGGTCATCGGATATTCAGGGTTGCCTTCAAGTTTGACAACGCGTCCGTTGCGAACATGCGCAAGCACGCCGCAGTTGTGAATACAGGCCCGGCAGCTTGTCTTTACAATCTTGACTTCATCTTTATCGGCTGCCTGCGGTGCCTGAGCTTTAGCGTCGCGGACGAGTCCGCCGCCAAGTTTGGCAACAGGAATCGATCCGACCGCAGCCGCTAAGCTCTTGGTGAAGCTTCGTCGAGTTAATTTAGATAAATCCATGAGATTCTCCCTAAGAGGTGAAAATCAGTGTTGATCGTTTAGAAGAAATGGTGCATGCCGATGTAGGCCTGCCAGGCGTTGTAGATATTGCCGTCGTTGGCATATCCGAGGTTCTTCCAGCCTTTGCCGCTTCCCGCATAGCCGATAAAGGGTTTAATAACGGTTCTCTTGGAGAGCGGATATTCGTACGCTGCGCCGACCTGCCAATGGTTGATCTTGTCTTCACCCGCCTTGATGCTTTCGTCCTTGCCGAACATGTAGGCTGCGGCAACTTTAAATCTTCCGCCCGCATACGGGATCAGGGCGCTTAAACCGAATTTATGCGCTTTAACGCCTTCATCCTGTGTGACATAGCGATAAGTGAACATCGGCGTCCAGCTGCCGGTGTTGTATTCAAGGCCGTAGTTCACTGTGTATTTAGCTGTGATCGGCGCTTCTTTTACCTGCACGCCGTTCACCGTCGCATAGGTCGCTTTGTTTTCCGCTTCCAAGATAAGAGAAGACTTGATCGCGCCCGCCTGATACTTGAGGCCTGCGCCCCAGTAATGACGATCATGAGACCATCTGTTGGTATCGCCTGAGATACCGTTGCTGTACATCAGACCGAGTGTCCATCCGGCTATGTTCGGAGACATATAGATGACGGCGTTGTTCACGCGCAGGAAGTTATTCATGCAGTTGTCCCAGCCGATCAGGCCGTAGCCGTTCATGAAAGCATAACCGGTCTGCATGTCATAGCTGCCAAGGCCGGAACCCAGCGCTGCTGCACGACCCATCGCTAAACGTCCGAGCTTTTCATTCTGAATCCAAAGCACGGATTCTCGTCCGAAGGCATTTGCTCCGTACGTATTGTTGGCAATAGAGCCGTCTTCGGGATGGAACCCCGCTTCCAGGTTAAAACCAACGCTGGTGCCGGAGCCTAATTCTTCTACGCCTTTAATGCCCCAGCGGGAACCGAGGTCAAACGCGTCTTTAAGCTGCACGGTTGTATCAGCGTGCTTAGGCTTCATAACCATGGCGCCTTCTTCAATAATTCCGTAAAGCGTTACGCTGGAAGCGGCGCTAACTGTGCCTGCCGCGAAAAGAATCGGCAAAGCTAAAAGTTTTTTCATGATGAGAGTTCTCCATGAGATGTTGAGGCTCGCGCAACGTACAATGGATACTGGGAGCAGTCGCGTGCGCGTAGCTCTCTGCGTTGTGTGTAAAAAAAGCTGATTTCAGCCGCGTTAGCCCTGCGCTGATTTCAGCGGCGACGCTCCCTCTTTTAATCAGAATCCGAGAGCGGCCTTCTTCTCATGAGAAATGGCGAGTAGAGTCCGTGTGTGTTCGGCCAGATGTCTCTTGATGTTCTTCATTTTTATAGCCTTAGGTGTGGGATGAAATTTAAGCTTTAATTCCATTCTCTTGAAATTTCGTCTTTCCACCGCCGGCATTTCTGAAAAGAAATTTTCAGTTTCTACAAAATAATTGATAATCAAATAGATATTAGATAAAACCACTTTGTTTCTAAGACATCTTTAAATTGAGTCTCGGATTTTTTCGTCTAAATTGCGCCCCTCGGAAATCGGTCAAGGCATCTGGCATGCCTTTAAAAATCATTGTTTTAGTGGTTTTATCTATATTTATTGAAATTTTGAGACAAATAGGGATTCTTTATAAAATGTGAAGACCTTGCAGTTTTTGAAAACCATCCGGCATCTCTTCGACATCATGCGAAACTTAGAAAACCTTCAGGCTTGGGAAGCCTTTCTGCATACGGCAAAATCGGGCAATATTTCGCAGACAGCGCTTTTAATGGACTTGGATATCGCAAAAGTTTCACGTTTAATTTCCGGCTTGGAAAAAGAACTCGGCTACGCCCTGCTTCAAAAAAACTGCCGTCCCTTTAAACCCACACGCAAGGGCGCACAGCTCGTCAGTGTCGCAACACCGCTCGTGCGCGGATTTCGACAGATGATCGAATTTTCAGAAGGTACCGCTCAAAAGCAGCTCTTCCGAATTTCTTCCCCGATTGAAATCGCGCAGGAGTTTTACAGCGAAAAACTGCTCGCCTACTCGCGCACGCACCCAAGCGTACAGTTTGAAATCATTCCGGAGCACTCTGCCAACGCACTGCTGCGGGGCGAAGCGGATCTTGCCGTAGTCAATCAGTGGCCGACCGACACTACAAATCTCATCATTCGACCCTTTATGCAGACCGCAACGCCGGTACTTTGCACACCGGAATACATCCGCCGTTTTGGGCTGCCGAAATCTCCTTCGGATCTGGTGAGACACACAGGACTTCTTCTTAAAACTGCAAACCGACACAACACGCAGTTTCTGTACAAAGGAGGAGAAGAATCCGGAATCCTGAAATGGAAAACGCTCTTTCTGAGTCACGATCAGCTGACACTGAAGCGTCTTTTACTGAACCATCAGGGGATTACCGTTGATTTGTATTTCGGACACGTTCTGGAAGAAATCAAACGCGGCGATATTGTTCCGATTCTGCCCGGCTGGGAGCGTGAGCCCTGGGTAATGGCAATGGTCACAAGGCAGGATCAGGAACTTCAGAATGCGGAGCTCAAAAATTTCGCGCTGTGGTGGAATAAAAGCGAAGCCTCATCAGCGCTTGAGAGAGTTTTTAACGGCAGAAAAATTATCGATGAAGCCGTCCGACGAATGACGGATGAATTATTGACTTAAAAACAGAAACGGCTCCGATTAAGGAGCCGCCTGAACGTTTAACGCTTACTGTTCGTCACCAAACCACTTCTTATAAATGCGGCCGAACTCGCCGTTCTTCTTCAATTCGGCAAGCGCACCGTTGATTTGCTTCAGAAGCTCTGCATTGCCTTTGGGAACTGCGATTCCATATTCTTCAGCCTGCATCTTCGGTCCGACCAGTCTGCCGCGGTTTCCGCCCTGAGCGACGTAATAGGCGACAACCGGGAAGTCCTGAATCACGGCGTCAACACCGCCGTTCTGGAATTCCAGGAAAGTTTCCGCGGCGTTCGCAAAAGTGACGACCTTGGCGTTGGGGACCTGTTCGGCGCGGAACATGCCGGTTGTGCCGATCTGAGCGCCAATCTTCTTTCCTTCCAGATCTTTAATCGACTTTGTTGTTGTGTCTGTCGTCGGAACCATGATAATCAGACCGGAGGTGTAGTACGGGTCTGAGAAGTCAACGAATTTTTTACGTTTTTCATTGATTGTCATGCCCGCGATCACCGCGTCGACAATGCCTGTGCGCAGCGCGGGAACCGTGGCGTCAAAACCCATGTTTTGAATCACAACTTTATAGCCGAGCTGCTTGCCGATCGCACGGATCAACTCCATGTCAAAACCGGTAAATTCTTTGCCGTCTTCAGCCAGGAATTCAAACGGTGCAAAGCTTGAATCGGTACCGACAAGAAGCACACCATCTTCAAGTGTCGGCGACTTTGCCTGTACCGCAGAGAAGGATAAAAGCAGCGCCGCAGAAACACAGGCAAGTAAATTTCTTCTAAACATCTAAATCTCCGAATTTGTGGTTAGGTTTTTCCCGATTAAAAATGAGGGCATAAATAAAGTGTAGAAAAAAAAATTAAAAAAAACTCTTTTTCCTCCAACGAATTACTTCATACAAACGGATGAAATCCGAGGCACCCAAGGCACCCCGGATTTCCACGCCTCAGTTACTCAACCCGCTCTCCGTGAAGGCTAAGGTCAAGACCGATGCGTTCCTCTTCGAGAGAAACTCGAATTCCAATCAGCTTGTCAACGATCTTCAGCAGAACATAAGTTACGATCGCTGCATAAACCATCGTCGCGATAACGCTTTCTGCCTGAATCCAGACCTGCTCAAGCATCGGACGCATGGCCTCTCCGGTAATGCTTTCCGTGGCAAACACTCCGGAGAGAATCGCACCTACAATTCCGCCCACGCCATGCACACCGAAAGCGTCTAATGAGTCGTCATAGCCAAGCTTAAATTTGAGCCAGGTTGCACCGAAATAGCACACGAAACCTCCGCAGATGCCGATTAAGAGAGCTGCCATCGGTTCTACAAAGCCTGAGGCCGGAGTAATCGCCACGAGCCCGGCGATTGCACCCGAAATCGCGCCAAGAACGGTGAAGCGGCGATTCTGGACATACTCACAGGCCATCCAAGTAAGCGCCGCAGCCGCCGCGGCAATCTGAGAAACCACAATCGCCATTACCGCTCTTTCATCCGCAGCCAAACCGCTTCCGCCATTAAAGCCGAACCAGCCGATCCAGAGGAAGCAGGCGCCGACTAATGCAATGATGAGGTTGTGCGGCGCCATCGCCTCCCGTCCGTAACCAACACGCTTGCCAAGAACAATACAGGCGACCAGACCCGCGACGCCGGCATTGATATGAACAACCGTACCGCCCGCATAATCAAGTGCTCCCGCCAAAGCAAGCCAGCCGTCCGGTCCCCATACCCAATGACAGACCGGCACATAGCAAAAGAGCGACCAAAGAACCATGAATAGAAACAGCGCGGAGAATTTCATTCGTTCGGCAAAGGCGCCGCACATCAGCGCAGGCGTCAGAATCGCAAATGTCATCTGAAAAATCATAAACAGCATTTCGGGAATGGAGCCGTGCATCGTTTTAATGCCGATTCCTTTCAGAAATACCTGATCTAAACCGCCGATAAAGAAACTTCCTTCTGTAAATGCAAGTGAGTAACCGCACACATACCAAACAATGGTGCATGCGCAGCAAATCGCAAAACTCTGCATCGCGACCGAAAGTACATTCTTTTTACGGACCATGCCGGCGTAAAAGAGTGCAATGCCCGGGATTGTCATAAATAGCACCAGCGTGGTCGCAACCAGCATCCAGGACACATCCGCGGCATTCATCGCTGTTTCTTCTGCCATTACCGCGGGGCTTGAAAGAAGCATTAGAGAGAAAATCAAGCATTTCATATCGCAGCCTCCCCGGTTTCACTTGTACGGATTCTGATGATTTCTTCAAGCGGCAGAACAAATATTTTTCCGTCGCCGATTTTTCCTGTGTAGGCGGCTTTGGAAATCGCCTCCGAGGCAAGATCCAAAAGATTGTCCGGCACTGCGGCCATAATCTGCATCTTCGGCAGAAAATCCACCACATATTCGGCGCCTCGATACAGTTCCGTGTGTCCTTTCTGACGGCCGAATCCTTTGACCTCCGAGACGGTCATACCGGTAATACCGATATCGGTCAGCGCTTCGCGCACCTCGTCGAGTTTGAACGGCTTAATCACCGCAATGATGAGTTTCATAATTTCTCCTGATGGTTATAGTTTCCCGTAAGGGCTTAACCACTCACACGCATAAACCGTGCCAACTCAGGAAAGACTGAAAATCAGGAGCTTTTTTCTTTCTTAGAAATATTTCTCAACAAATCACACTGAAAAGACGCACCATCCTGGCGCTCAATGCCGTAAAAAGACCGATCTCAGCGTTTTTTTCTCTTCCTTTATGAACCTATTTGGAGCATACTAAGGATAGGGATCTGCCCCGCAGTTCCTAGCCGGAATTGCTTATCTTGTAGGTCCTGCGCAATCAAGCATATTGAGGAGACCGAAAATGAAAATTACCTGCCACATGATCATGTCCGCCGACGGACGTCTCTTATCTAAATATTGGAGCCCCCTTTATAACGACGCTTGCGGCGTCGGCGATGTTTACGAAGCGACCGCTGCCAAGATGCCCGCTGACGGATGGATCGTAGGCCGCAACACGATGGCCGAATATGGTGAGGATCTGATCGAAGAACGCGAACCGATGGAAGGTCCGAAGACCATGCACACCATGACTTTCGTCGGCAAACGCGAAGGCCGCCCGCTCGCAGTCGTTTTTGACGTTCAGGGACGCCTCCATTACAAATCCCCGACCCTTCCGAGCGGCGAACATATCGTCGCGATTTTGGGCAGCCATGTCACACGCGCTTATCAGAAAGAACTTGAAGACGTAGGCGTCTCTTACATCATGCGCACGCCCGGCACTAAGAAAGAAGAAACCGAAAGTGCATTAAAACATCTTGAATCCGACTTCAATGCCAAGCATCTCCTCCTTGAAGGCGGCGCCCTTACCTGCGGTACATTCATCGGTATGGGCCTTGTAGACGAACTGAGCCTGATTATTTATCCGGGACTCGACGGAAACAGCGCTCATCCTTCTGTTATCGAATGCCGTACCGAAGAGCCGTCTCCTCTCAAAAACAATCGCCTCGAGCTGATTGATTGTGAAACCGTAGGTTCCGGTTTTGTGTGGCTGCGCTATAAGATGCACCGCTAAAGCGCGAACTTAACGCTAAAGCCTCCGAAACGGAGGCTTTCCTCTTGTCATGTGGATAAGACCTTGAGGCCGAATCAATTTCGGCCGTTTCTTTTATCCGGACTAGCGTCCATGCAAAAAAAACTCACAAATCATCGGATTTGTGAGTGCCCGGAGGAGAAGGGTATGAAATTATTAAATATTATTTAGGCTGCCAATGCACAATTAAAAGTACTTGGTAACGCCGGTAATAATGTTAAAAGCATGGTCTTTGGTAAATTTCTTCGTTGATTTATTCTGGCCGTCCCAACGAGAAATACCGCCGCCGATATAAATATCAACACTCTTAGACGGACGATAGAGATACTTCGTTGCAAAACCAATCATTGACGCGCTGTGATTCTTAATGCCGTTATCTGTATCGACTTTGTAGTCGCGGTAGTAAACCATCGACTGCCAGGACGAAAGCCCAAACCAGAACTGCGTGCCTCCGTATAAGCCATAGCCTTTAATATTGCCGGCCGATGAGAATCCGTCGAGCTTGTTCACACCGTTAAAGTACTGCGCCTGAAGATAAACAGTCACCGGTTCCCAGCGATAGCTTCCGCCAAGTGTCACAATCTTTTTGCTTGTTGTCGCTTTGGCCTTCTGCTTAGAGCCCCAATCAGTTTCCTCATAGGCGGCAATCAGGTTTAGTTTACCCAGGTTGTATCTCAGTCCGCCGGCATAAAAACGATCAACTTCACTCGTTGCTTCATTTCCCTCTTCGCTCGACTCCGTCTTCATGGAGTACTGAAGAGTCGCCTGCACACCCGAAAGCATGGGAGAACGATAGGTAAACATATTGTCAATGCGGGATGATTTCACCGGCGCCAGACCTGTACCGTATGTGCCGCCTCCGAATGAATCCATAAAGAACTCCAAGTCATACGCGCCGGAGCCGGAAACAATACCTGAGATACGGCCGGCTGAGAGCTCACCGAATTTCTTGCTCGTCATGCTCAGATATGAACAACCTTCAAATAATTTATTGCCGGAGGAACCGCCTTTAAGTTCACCGGTTGTGGAATCAAAACGATTCTCCAAACGGAAACCGACGGAAAAGTCAGAGGTAATCTCTTCAGAGCCTCGAATACCGATTCGTGACGCGGTATTGAGACCGGAATTCATGGAAATTGTGTTGTCTTTGTGCGTATCGCCGCCATAGTTGTTATAAGCAATGCCGGTATCAATACGGCCGTAAATCATAATCGGACCGGCCCAGGCAGAGGACATCGACAATAACGCAGCGGACGAGAGAAGAAAGATGTGGGATTTTTTCATTTTTTACTCTTTGGGTAAGAAGGGAAAATTACAGAAGGAAATAAGCAGCAAACAGCAGACAGACCATCACCGGCGCACTTCTTTTAACCACTTCCATCGGATTGACGCCTGCCATGCCCGCTACGAGAATTACACCGCCGGCAAGCGGAGAAGAGAGGCGCCCGAAGGAGCCGCAGATGACGGCCAGCCAGCCGAGGTCTGCAATCTGAAGTCCAAAATTGGGTGCGTTCGGCGTGACGGCTTCATTAAACGCGAAGGCTGCCGCATCTCCCGAACCGGTAAGAACGCCCATAATGTAGGGACCAAACGCTCCGCCGATGCGTGCGAGATGATTAGCCGAGGTCAGTGACTCAACCACTAAATCGATGATGCCTGCCGCTTTCAAACCGGCAGCAAATACACCTGCGGCAATGATGATGCCCAAGATGTTGGCATAGCCCTTGCCCATGCCGTCAAAGAATTTCTTGGTAACTTCAGCCGGGTTGGAACGTGTGACAGCCAGAGCATAGGCTGTTCCAATAAGCATTGCGGTAGCAACACTCATCTTCATCGTTGTGTAAAGAGAAACATAAAGAAGAATGACAACCGGAACGAGCGGTGCGATTGCGTAGAAGATATTCACCTTTTCCGGCAGATTTGATGCGGTCTGCATCTCTCCTTTCTCTTGAACCTGGGGTTTTTTATAGTCGCGATATGCCACGCAGACAATCATTAGTCCGGCAATCGTCGCTGCCGCAAATAAAACAAGCGGCAGTGTGAACTGACCGATGAATTCCATCACTTCCATATTGGCGAGCTTGGACACAAACACATTGTGCGCAACACCGGGATTAAGAAGCGCTGGGGTGGTTGAACACACAATAGCAGTTGCGGCGATTGCAGGCCTAAAGCCCGAGCGAATCAGGATCGGGATCATCGAAGGACCAACCGCTGCACACAAACCTGCAGTCGAGGGGATCGCCACAGCGCAAATGCCGGTAACAGCCATACAGGCCGGCAAAAGAAAGACACCTAAACTTTTTAACGGTCTTGTCAGCAATGCAACTAAATGAACGTCGCATTTCGTTAACGAAATCGCTGCGGCAAAACCCATCGCTGAACAGATCGCGATAATCAGCGACGCTTTTGTCATAGATGCGTCGAATTGCTGAAAAGCAATCATGGGCTTTAACGAAAAGATCGCCATAGCAAAGCCCGCAACAATAAGCACGCAGCGAGTTTCATACCTTTTTATCAAGGCATAGATAGTCACCAGCACTGTAACCAATGCGAATGCAATATTTAAGGACATAATTAAACCTGATTGAATGAGGGTGAGTGATTGATTAAGAATCCTCATCAGTCTAGGTAAACAAATGTGTCAGTCCTATTCGGAAAAGCGTCAAAATCTTTGTCCTATGTCGGATATCGGATATAAGATAACTTTTAACGTATTGCTTTTTCAGGGAAATTCAAGATTATTTTTGAGCAGGTTTTAGATCAAAATTCAATCTGAAAATAAAAAGGAAGAATTTAATGTCTAATAACCCCGTTCAATTAAAAAACAAAAGATGGATTTATCTTTTGTCTTTCTGTCTCATCAACTTTATTTCCGGAGCGCTTTATATTTGGAGCGTTTTCGCTGCTCCGTTCGCGTCTTACTTCAATCAGCTCAACGGAACTGAGCTGACCTCTTCGGACTTAAGTTCGGTTTTCGGCTTAGCGGCAGGATTAACTCCATTTCTGATGCTCGCAGGCGGCTACATAAACGATCGCATGGGGCCCAAACTTGTCGTCGCGCTTGGCGGCCTTGCCATCGGAGTCGGCTATCTCATCTGCGGATATGCTGATTCACCTTCTCTGCTTTATATCGGATACGGATTCTTTGTCGGTGTCGGCACCGGGATGGTCAACGGCTGCACAATCAACAGCGCCGTGAAATTCTTCCCTGACAGACGAGGATTTGCCGGCGGACTCGTCACCGCCTCCCTCGGCATTGGCGCTGCTGCGCTGCCTTTCCTTGTCAATGCGCTGGTTGTCAGCATTGGCATTAGTGACGCATGCATCATCTTTGGACTGGGCTCCGCCATCCTGATCTGCCTGCTGACTCTTTTCACAGCAAAGTGCCCTGATGATTTCGCTAACGAGTTCTGCGACTCTCCAAAAGCAGCATCTGTCTCCGGCATTGAAACAAACTGGATCGGAATGATTAAGTCCACTCTTTTCATTCCGCTCTTCGTTCTCTTTGTAACCGGTTCAACCATGGGGCTCATGCTGATTTCGAGCATTTCCGGCATTGCCAATCACCAAATCGGTCTGGGCATGACCGCTTCTGCAATGGCTGTATCCGTCATCTCGATCGCCAATACCCTTGGCCGCTTTATTTCCGGAACCGCCTCCGATAAGTTCGGAAGAGTCCCTACTTTAATGTTCATGCTTCTATTGGCAATTGCCGGATTTGTCCTTTTACTTTGGGCTTCACCGACAAGTGCATGGCTGTTCTTTACTGGGACCATCTTCGTCGGAATCTGCTACGGCTCGTTTATCGGCACATACCCAAGCCTCGTAGCTGATGAGTACGGCAATAAGAACAACAGTGTCAATTTCTCCGTAATGATGCTCGGCTACAGCATTGGAGGTTTCGGCGGCCCGCAGCTGCTCAAGTGGGCTCAGCAGGCCGGCTCTTACGACAGAGCCTATTTGATCTGTATCACAGCCGCAGCGCTCGGAATTATCTGCGGCGTCATCTATCTGCTCATCAAGAAGCACCAGCTTTCGGCTGCTTCATTTTCTTAAAGGAACTAAAAATGGAAGAACTGTATAAAAAAGAACTGATTGCAATTCGCAGACAGCTTCACAAACGCCCTGAAGAGGGATGGACTGAATTTGAAACAACCTACTTCATCACAAAATTTCTGCGCGAACTTGGACTGCCAGTTACTGTCGGCATCGCCAACGTCAATGAAAAAGAGGTGCTCGGTCGAGATGAAACGTTGGTAAAAGACGCTATCGAACGTGCGCTTAAAGCCGGAGTTCCTCAGTCCTTTATCGATGAATGCGGCGGCTACACCGGCGCCGTCACAGTCATTGACACCGGCAGACCGGGGCCAACTACTGCCTTTAGATGCGACATTGACTGCGTACTTGTTCGCGAAACTGACGACCCGGAGCATCTGCCGAACAAATTAGGCTTCCGTTCCGAACGCCCCGGATTTATGCATGCCTGCGGACATGACGCCCACACTGCTGTCGGGCTCACCCTGGCACACTGGATCAATGATCACAAGGATAAATTCTGTGGCAAAATCAAAATCATTTTCCAACCGGCAGAAGAAGGCGTCAGAGGTGCCCGTGCAATGACCGCTGCCGGAATTGTTGACGATGTTGACTACTTTGTCGGAGGACACATCGGCGGCGTTCTTAAACTCGGCGAAATCGCCATTATGGACGGTGGTTTCCTCGCCTCTTCAAAATTTGACGTTTCCATCAAAGGCAGAGCGGCTCATGCCGGGAACTGCCCTGAACTTGGAAATAACGCACTCATGGCAGCGTGCGCTGCATCGATGATGATTCAGGGAATTTCCAGACACGGAGAAGGCGCAACCCGCATCTGCGTCGGAACCCTGCACGCAGGAGAAGGCAGAAACGTGATTCCGGCAACCGCCAAACTACAGATGGAAGTACGCGGCGAAACCCATGAAATCAACGAGTTTTTGAAAAACTCAGTGCAGAACATCTTCGAAGGCATTGATAAAGCTTACGGCGTTCAGTCCACCATCACACTGGCAGGAGAGTCAACCAGCCTGACTCCGTGTCCGGAATTTTTCGAAACACTGGAAGGCGCGATGCAAAAAGTCCCCGGAACCAAAGTCATGGATAGAGTTCACTGCCCGTCGGGATCAGAAGACTGCGCTCTATTCCTTAAGCGTGTGATCGACAACGGAGGCAAAGCTGCTTTTGTCCTTTACGGCTGCAACCACGGAGGTCACCACCGCTCGAATTTTGATATTCAGGATGAGAAAAGCCTCCCCATCGGGTTTGATATCTATAGGGAAACTGCGCTAATTGTCAATGGAGCGGCCGCTTTGTAGAATAGATTCAGCCCTCGTACGACAATCCTTGCCCCGGGAGGACAATGTGAACAACACTTCGCTCAATGAAAATATTTTTTTCAGTCCTCAAAAACAAACGCTTTTTTTACAAGTCAGCAATGCCTTGTCTCAACTCATTTCTGAGGAAAAGTGGACTCCCGGGGAGATGCTCCCAAGCGAGACCGAACTCGCAAAAGAGTTCTCTGTAAGCCAGGGAACCATGCGCAGAGCCTTAAATCTTCTTGTTGAAAAAGGCATATTGATTCGACGCCAGGGACGAGGCACTTTTGTTTCGGATTTCAAGAGAAATGAGAAGCTCTTCCAACGCCGCTATGTCAAATTTGTTCCTGATGATCCCCTAACTGATGAAGCGTTGCCGACAACCTCAAAACTTTTATTCTTTGTGAAAGTTTCACCGCCGCTTGAAATTCAAAGCAAACTCTGTCTTGAGCCTCAGGATATGGTGATACACGCCGGCAGAGCACTTCTTGCGTCTTCCGGTTTGGTGACTTTTGATGAAATTTGGGCTTCGGAAACCGTATTTTCCAAATTGACAGAAGAAAACTTAATGAAGCACGAAGAGAAACTGCTTTATTCCTTCTATCAAAGCGAACTCGGCGTCTCAATCGGAAGGGTCGAAGAAACAATCAAGGCAGCGCTGCTGCCAAGCAATCTATGCTTCATGTTTAAGCTCCCGGATCCGACTCCGGTCATCGAAATCAATCGTCTTGCCTACTCTGTCAATGATAAGCCGATTGAATATCGACACCAGCTCTGCGTCACACGGAAATACCACTACACAGTGAGCGGACAGTTTGAAGACAACGTCGAGTTCTAACGAACGTTTTCTCGGACTGTCATTTATTCCCGTGCCGCAGAACAGATTTTACGCGCGACTGCCCTGCACCACCAGATATTTAGGATCTAATGCGCCGTTCAGATAATTAATCACGTTGTCAGCGGCCGCAAAATTCATTTCACGCATGTTCTCCACGGTCGATGAGGCAGTGTGCGGCGTCAGAACCGCAGTCGGACAGTCAGCGAGCGGAGAATCCGTACAGGGCTCCTTCGGATAGACATCCACCGCGCAGGAAGATAAATGTCCGGACTTGAGCGAATCAGCCAGGGCGTGTTCATCCACAACCGGACCTCTGGCGATATTGATCAGGCAGGCGCCTTTTTTCATCTTCGCGATTTTCTTCGCATCAAAAAAGTGATACGTCTCATCCGTCAGCGGAACACAGGCCGCGACATAGTCACTTTGTGCAAGCAGCTCGTCGAGCTCAGCATACTCAGCTCCGTAGGTCGGCTCCTGCGGATTGGGATGGCGACAGTAATAAAGCACCTTCATGCCGAAAGGAACCGCGCGTTTAGCGGTTTCAGTACCGATTCCGCCGAACCCGACCAGACCAAGCGTATGGTTTTTTGCACCGGGCTCGAGCTTGCTCTTCCACTGATGCGCGTGCATCAGTGCATTCTGCTGATCAATGCGGCGCGCAAAATACAGGATGTAAGCCATGATCTGCTCGGCAACCGCTCCTTCTACAAACCCTCTGGTGTGCGTGAGTCCAATGCCGTTGGTCTTAAGACCCTCCTGATCAATTGCGTCATAGCCGATACCGTTTCTGGAAATCAGTTTCAGCTTGGGCAGACGAGCAAGCAGAGACGGACGATACGTTTCGGTTCCGGCAATAATGACATCCGCGTCCTTCACGACTTCAAAGAGCGTGTCGTCAGCGACGCCCGCACCGAGCGAAGGCCCGCTGTAGTGGTGTACATCAAACCCTTTATCCTTGAGGTAATTTAAAGCGTCGTCACAAAAGTTGGCGATGGTGATGACAATTTTCATATTGATGTCTCCGAACCGATTAGTCTTCAAGGAGCTCGTCAAGCTCCTGCTTCACTTTGCGAATCTTCTTCGGCATAGCTGAAAGCGGCAGATTTTTCGCTTTCTCCATACTCCCGTATTGGCAGGCTTTTTCGTAAAGCCATGCTTCATAGCGCAGTCGTTTCAGGTTTTGTTTCTGCCGCTTCAGATTTTCTTTGACAGTTTCCGTCACAGTCTGCAGCGTCGCGTTTCGTTCTGGAAGTGTTCTGTCGCCGCATCGCATAAGTTCGGAAAACTGCGAAATCTCTCTGATCGACATGCCGCTTTGTTTAAGGCAGTCCACCAAGAGCAGTGTTCTGCAGTCTTCCACGCCAAATTCGCGAACACCGGATGCTTTGCGCTTCACTTGAGACAGGAGCCCTTCCTTTTCGTAGTAACGAAGTGTAGACGGCGCGATATTAAATTTTTTTGAAAGTTCTCCAATGGAATAGCTCATTTTTTCCTCTGCTCAAGCGCACTTTAACCTTTGCATTGTAGCTAGCTTTTACTTCAATAAATATCCGACGAAACATATATCGAAGAATATTTCCCTTGGGATGTCCCAAATTTCACCCGCCGACCCGTCTTTTGTCAGGTCATACGCATACAATGAAGGCAGTTTTTGGAGGAATACCATGCTTCGTCGTACTTGTCTTTTTGCTTCATCTCTATTGTTATCACCCTTCGCTTTGGCTGAAGAAAAAGTCGGTATTCGTCCGAACAGCGTGCCGTCTCATCCCGAATACGAAGAGTTAAGGGCGGGCACTCAGATTGAACATCTCTACGAGTCCATGCTTGCCAACGGCTTCGGCATCAAAAATCCGGATGCCAAACCCGACGAACCTACTGTCGTTATCGTGTCCGACACACAGTGTCCCTGGTGTTCAAAGCTGTGGCATGCCTCTCTGCCTCTGCAGGGCAACGTCAATTTTGTTTGGTTCCCGATTCCCGTGCTGAACGATCTGAGCCTTGATCAGGCCGCGCTGATTCTCTCCTCAAAGAATCCTTGGGCAGCTCTTGCCGAACATGAAGAACACTTTAAGGATCCGGACTTCCGCGGCATTAATCCTGCCGGCAAAGAGGTCGACAAGAAGTTCCGCGCTGAAGTATGGTCAAATGCCAAAATCGCACGATGGAGCGGTCTGACAGTTGTGCCGCTCGGCGTCTTCAAAAACAACGACGGCAAATATCTGCCCATCTTCTCCGGAACGGATACCAAGGGCTTGGAAAAAATTATTTTCGGAAAATAACCGGATTTTTATATTTTGCGAAAAGATCTGAAATTTTGCATGCTTTGCAAAATCAGTTTGTGAATCAGACCTTTTCTGCCGCGGCTGTCGTGACGACAATCATACTGCTTACACTTTCCTAAGGAGCGATGATGAGAATCCTAACAGCCGCAGCGGTTGCTTTTGCCTGCATTCTGCCTTTTTCCGCACAATCTCTGGAATGCTCTATTAAACCTAAAGTCACAGAGATCAAAGCGCCCGAAAGCTACATGCTTGTCGGCAATTCCTATACCTATTACTCAAGCGGCCTGTCCGGCAACGTTAACGGACTGATCAAGGCCGCCGGCTTAAAGGTCCGCAGAAACCGCATGGTAACCATCGGTGCAGCCGATCTCGGCTGGTTCAATGTCTGGGAACTCGTTCGTCCCTCCGGCATGGCGTCTACCTATGTTGACCACAGCGACGGCGGCAAGATCAAAACCTTTGATTTCCGCAAGGAAAAAGTCTTTGACGCCGTTGTGCTTCAGGACAACAGCACCGGACCGATTAACCCGCAGCGCAAAGACATTTTCGAAAAATATGCCAAGCAGCATTCCTATGATCTGCAGTGCATCGGCATTCAGCCGCTCTTAATGATGACTTGGGCGCGCAAGAACAAGCCGGAAATGACTCAGCAGCTTGCGGATGCTACGACCAAGGTCGGCAACGAGGCTAACGCCATGGTCATCCCGGTTGGCCTAGCTTTTGCCGAAGCGATTAAACAGGATCCGAAACTGGAACTCTACCGCGCGGATAAAACTCATCCGTCTCCGGAAGGTACCTACCTTGAAGCCTGCGTCGTCTTTGCTTCTATGTACCACCGCTCTCCGGTCGGGCTGAATTTCTTCGGCATCGAAAAAGTCGATGAAAAAACGGCAAGATTTCTCCAGAACGTGGCTTGGGACACGGTTTGTGAGTACTTCGGCTGGCAAAAGTAACACTTAATCCGATACAGCCGATTAAGCCGCACTTATCCTCCAGAGTGCGGCTTTTTTTCATGTCTTCTGCTCAGCAGCTCAGTCAGTCTACTCAGCAATAATCCTATCTGATTATTTTCCGACGCCAATCCGCTCAGCAGGGCCGCAGCGGATGCGCTTTTCAGTCTCAAAAAAGAAACACCCTCCCTCTCATGAGAGGAACACAAAGTAAATGACACCCGCCTCGTGATATTCGTTTTTTCTCAAAAATTTTCTTCTAATTCCTTCTGTAACTGTTGTTTTTTCAACAATCTGCATATGGATTAATCTCAGCGCGGTAATTAAAATCATTACCATTCTCAACACATTCTCAAAGAGGAGAAACAATGAAAAAGGTAATTCTGGCTGCTGCTGTATCTGCTGTTTTCGCTGTACCCGCCGTCGCCGCTGAAAACGCGGACGTCGTCGTTGTCGGTGCAGGCGGCGCAGGTCTTTCTGCCGCTGTAACTGCTCATGATCTGGGCAAAAAAGTCATCGTTCTTGAAAAAATGGCTTTTGTCGGCGGCAACACAAACCGCGCAGCCGGCGGTCTGAACGCTGCTGAAACCAAACCGCAGGAAAAGGCCGGAATCAAAGACTCCATCGAGACACACTTCAACGACACAATGAAGGGCGGCAAGTACCTGAACAATCCGGATCTCGTACACGTCCTCACAGACAACGCCAAATACTCTGTTGACTTCATCAACAGCCTGAAAGAAGGCGATCTGACTGACGTCGGCATGCTCGCCGGCGCCACCAACAAACGCGCTCACCGTCCCGTGGGCGGAGGCTTCGTCGGTGCCAACGTTGTTAAGGCTCTTGCCACTGCCGCTAAGGACAAAGGCATTGACGTCAGAACCAACGCCAAAGTTGAAAAACTTATCGTTAAGAACGGCAAGGTTGTCGGTATTCAGTACAAAGGCAAGAACGGCGTTAAGACCATCAATGCTAAGGCTGTCGTTATCGCTGCGGGCGGTTTCGGCGCCAATCAGGATCTGCTGACAAAGATCAATCCCAAGCTCAAGGGCTTTGGCACAACCAACCATCCGGGCGCTACCGGTGACGGTATCACTCTTGGTGAAAAGGCCGGTGCCGACACAGTCGACATGTCCCAGATCCAGACTCACCCGACCGTAGTTCCCAACAACGGCGAAATGATCACTGAAGCGGTTCGCGGCAACGGCGCCATCCTCGTCAACCAGGACGGCAAGCGCTTCATCAACGAACTGCAGACTCGTGACGTTGTTTCCGCTGCTGAGCTCAAACAGCCCGGCAAAGTCGGCTACCTCGTTTTCGATACAGCCACTCGCAAGAGCCTGAAAGCAATCGAAACATACATCAAGAAGGGCCTCGTTACAGAAGGCGCCACACTTGACGAACTCGCCGACAAGCTCAAGATCAACGCTGCCAACCTGAAGGCCACAATGGAACAGTATGCTAAGTTCCAGGCTGACAAGAAAGACGCTGAATTCGGCCGCGCCGACATGCCGCGTCCTCTGACAGAAGGCCCCTGGTTCGCTGTTCAGGTGACTCCGGCTGTCCACCACACAATGGGCGGTCTGAGAATCAACACTGAAGCTCAGGTTCTCGATAAGAAGGGTCACGTTATCCCGGGTCTCTTCGCTGCCGGTGAAGTCACAGGCGGTGTTCACGGTGCCAACCGCCTCGGCGGCAACGCTATGGCCGACATCGTTACATTCGGCCGTATCGCCGGACGCAACGCTGCTGAACAGCCGACAGGCGTGATCGTTCCGCGCGGACAGAAACCGGAAGACGCAGAAAAAGCTGCTGTTGAAGGTAAATAATCCTCGCTAAAGCGTAAGCTGAGTGCCCGCCCGACGGCGGGCATTTTTATGCAAAAAGAGGCCACAGATGCGTCGCTAATGAAGGAGCTCTCTCCTGCATCTTGCGGCCGTATTTCTGCTTCCAGCGCCCCGCATAGAGCGCCTTAATGTCATTGGCAAGAGATCGATACATCGGACTGCGGACTGCGGACTCCGATGCCCAGACGTTTAACCTCATGAACGCCTTCAACCGGAAAGAAATTCAATCGATCAAAACACTCGCGCACGCTCCACAGACTCATCAGCGGAACAATCGTCCAGCCTAAGCCGTTTGATACAGCGCTCGCCAAAGCGCGGGTATTCTCGAGCTGATAACTGACTGAGGACGGCATAGATAAGAGCCTCAGGATCTTCTGCGTTTTTCTCCTGTCATACGAATCTTCTTCGTAGGAAAGGAACGGAATCGCTGTTCGTTGAGAAGCAAATTCAATCGAAAAGAGTTTGGGCAAGAGGATGCAGAAAGTGCTGCTTCAAGTCTTTAAGAATCCGCTCATCATCGCGACACTTTTGGGGCTCTTATTCAATGTCTTCGGTCTTCGTCTTCCTGTTTTTCTGACTGCGTCGCTTAAAAGCCTGGAAAACGCCTCTCTTGCGGCAGGGCTTCTCTGCATCGGCGCTTCTTTAACGCTCCGTGATCTGAAAGCGAAGTTCGCTTTGATTTCCGCATGCATCGTACAAAGACTTCTGATCGTGCCGCTTATCGCCTGGACGGCCGCTCTTGTGTTCGGACTGGATAAATTGTCTTTAGGCGTTCTGGTTCTTTTTGCCGCACTCCCGACGGCCCAATCCTGTTATGTGATGACCGCCTCGATGGGCGGCGATGCGCCCGCTGTCGCCAATGTCACCACAATGCAGACACTCTCGGCGATGCTGACGCTTCCGATTTG
Organism: Parasutterella sp. St.1A3; assembly: GCF_059728705.1. NCBI lineage: Bacteria > Pseudomonadati > Pseudomonadota > Betaproteobacteria > Burkholderiales > Sutterellaceae > Parasutterella > Parasutterella sp. St.1A3. The sequence goes on from NZ_BAAGFK010000001.1 coordinate 2,431,711, forward strand.
GACCGCCTATGTTCTTCTGCCGGCCTCCGGCCTGATTCAATAGGAAGAAGCCGCATCGCCGCCTCAAATTAAATTATTCTTCTTCCGTCCAGACGGTCTTTGCCAAATTAAAGGCGACCCAAGCTTTAGGCCACCCCGCATAAAAGGCCGCATGCGTCAGAATCTCTGCGATTTCCTTTTGCGTGATGCCGTTCTCTTTCGCGGTTTTTAAGTGATACACGAGCGAATTATCCGTAATCCCCTGGGCAATAAGACAAACGATCGTCACAAGGCTTCTGTCGCGCAGTGACAGCAAATCATTGCGGCTCCAAACCTCACCGAAAAGAATATCGTCATTCAGGTGCGCAAATTCCAGCGCAAATGAACCGAGCGCTTGGCGACCTGCTGTTTGAACAATCTTTTTTCCTGCCATGATTCCCTCTGTTTGTGTCATAGACCGTCTACTTTGCCGCTTCATCGTAATGAATACGCTTGAGCCAATCGGCGATCATTGAGCCGGCCGAGGAGGACTGAGACGAACGAATCCAAAGACTGGGAGAATAGAAGTCACCGCCCGGGATCAGGCGCTTTGCGTCACGCTCTACACCGCTGATGCCGCTGCTTGCGCTGGTAACAATGAGGCCGATTTTCTTGCCCGACATATCTTTTCCGTTCTCAAAAAGGAACGTCTGCATGGAAGCCGCCATATTGCTCCACCAGAGCGGCGTCGCGATTATCACAGTGCTGTATTGAGACCAGTCAACCTTAACCGGATCAATCTTCGGATATGAAGCCTCACTATCGGGCTTTTGACGAATCTCCCCGACAAGGTCACTGCCGATCGAGTAGTTGTTCGCCGCGTAATCAATGCCTTTTTGCGCCGGTTCAATCTTGATCTGATCCGCCTTAATTTCTTTAACCAGCGCTGCGGCGATGCGATCTGCATTGCCGGTAAAGCTGTAACTGACAACTAATGTTTTCGCGCAGACGGCTGTCATGCCAAGTCCTAAGGCGCAAGCTGCAACGGTTTTCCACATAGTGCTCTCCTTTTAATAAGATTATTTCTAAAAATTTAGAGTTCGATGAGACGGTAACGGCGATTGCCGCCACCGATTTTTTCCAGGTCTTCTAGCTGCTGAAAGCCTCGGTCAATCTTGATGCGCGGTGAATAAGCGTCATACTGTTGCGGCGTTAAACCGTAAATAAGGTCCGTTGCAGCCTGATCCGCCGCCAAGGGATCAAGCGAACCGACGATGCCCAGATTGCCCTGACGCACCTTGGCCCCTTGCAGCTGCCCAACCCGAATACCGGAAACCACATTGATGAAGAGAAGACGGCTTCCCATCGCATCATGTATGCCCTTGGTCGCATCGGCTAAGCGGCGAAAGAAGCCTGCGTCTCGATGTACGCCTTCTCCATGCACTTGGGTTTTGCCAACCCCGCTTGCCAAACCGATTCCCACGTTCTTGCAGGCGCCTGAAAAACCAGCAAAACTCGGAATCCTAAAGTTGGCCGTTACCGCAACAATGCCGTATTCATTAAGCAGTGCGGTGGGAACGGATATCTTTCGAAGCTCTTGACCGCCGGTGATTGTTACTTCCGTAAACTCATGATCTCTGTCTAGGATATCGAGCTTGTTTCGATCCACACCTTGAGAAGTAATCGCTTTGTAATTACCTTCTGTATTGCCGCGGCCCGCAGGATAAATAGACGCATAGTTGCACTCGACAAATCGACTGTTGAGAATATGCGCCTGAAGTGCCTCCCAAAGCGTTCGATTTGTATCCACATCGTCCCCATGCAATTTAATTCCGGTCCGCTTCCCAGACACTTCAATCCCCGAATCCTCCCGTAAACGGTCATACATCCGAATAAAATTCTCCGGCGTAATGTCTTTTAGAAAGTAAACCCGTGCTTCTGAAATATCAGAAGATGCTGCTTGAGTTTGAGCCAAAGTCTGTTTGAGTGCTGCAGAAAGGGCTAAGACGGAAAGAAGAACTGCTCTTCTCGAAAGAACCGGCATTTTATTTACTCCTCACAGCTCTGATTTCAATCGTCCTATTCGAACTAGACTTGATAATTTCCAGCGCCTGATCGCTGAGTTTGCCAAGAGGAACCAGATCGTTTGACGGACGCCAACCCTTGACAAACACCGCAAGATTCCCCCAAGGGATGTAATAGGTCAAATCTCCTTCTGAAGGAGCACACGACGTAGGTGATGAGCCCAACTTAAGTTTTTGAGGCAGATAGGCGATTCTTTCTGCAGAACCGAAATCCTCGAACTTAAGCCTCAGCGGCATCTGCTCCAAAAGAGAGCAGGCTGCATCATTTACATTGAGTTCTATTGTGCCAGCCTTTTCTCCCAGCTGAACTTCTATCGTTTGGGCTGAGAGTACGCCGCAAGCCATAAGGCCGATTGCTGCGGCTGATGCTTTCAGTTTCATCTCGCTCTCCTGATCTATCGCTCCATAATTGCCTTAACTTTGTCTGCCGCACCGAGCCCAAGCAAACGGTGCTGCTCTTCTGACATGTGTACTCGGTCCATCTGAGCGGGTACTCCTGTGACAAAGTCTCCGGCATTCAAATATTCCGCTCCGATTTCTGCGGTTTTCCTGCGCAAGGCTTCGGGCAATGCTTTCGTAATCGCGTCGGCGCCCTTAAAAAACTCTCCGTAGGCGGTATCGTCCGGCTGATAGATCGGTGCAATGAGAAGCACCTGAGGACTCGGGTACGGTGTGTTTCCGCCCCACCCTTCCCCGCGAATCAGCTCTGTCATACGACCTAAATCGTCTGCGAGCTGATCGGCTACCGTCTTGAACGCTGCCTTCGCATCGTTTGTACCCAGCATGACGATGACCAGATCCAGCGGAAGATTCTCTGACAGAACTGCCGGCAGGGACGTCATACCGTTAAAGAGCGGACAGGGAATCCGGCTTCCGGCTCCAATTCCGGTCCGTTGGTCCCGACAAATTGTCCGTCCGCCGAGCGCATTCACTTCAACTTCATAGCCGGCGCCGAGTTTCTCGGCCATTACTCGAACCCAGGTCTTCTCAACCGGAAGACGGGTTACGCCGACTTTAGGGTCATAAATCCATCCGAAAGTGTTCGAGTCTCCGTAAACAAGGATGCGTTTAGGACGGACTGACTCCGCTGATACTGCCGGCATCGCGGCGCAAAGCGCTGCAAGTCAGGGAAACTGCAGAAAGGATCTTCTATTAATTGTCATCTTCTTCTCCAAGAGACTTTCATCTTAGAAAAGAGGCCGCCCAAAATCCAATACTATTTCTTCATCGGACACCATATAATTTAGGCATAAATCAACCTAATCCTTACAAATATTCATACCTCTGCCGGCTGCAAAAATCGAGAGTTAAAGCTGAGTTGAAGACGAAAACTCACAGGCGGCAAAGACTGAATCCCGCCGCGCAGCAAAAAGAAAACCTCCCGGATTGTTTGATCTTTTCGTGGAATCCGGGAGGCGGTGTTTTCCGATTTGCTTCAGATTAAATTATGAAGAAGGCTGAATATCCTTTACCAGCAGGAGATAAGCCGCGCAAAGCATTGTCACGGCAGACACAATCCAAAAACCGGTTGTAAATTCACCCAGATGGTGCCCAAGGAAGCCAAACGCCATCGGGACAAAGATCGCACCGACGAACGAGAAGAAGTCCACTCCGCCGGTCGCTTCGGCAACCTTGCCATGCGGTGCCGCTGCGGCGATCTGCGCAAAAAACACGCCGCTCCAGCCCAGCGAGTTAATGCCTAAAAGGAAACTGACGATTAGAACAACAAATTTGGGCCAGTCTGCCTGGGTAAAACTCAGCACAACCGTAAAGATGCCCATGAGAATTCCGCAAATCGCAAGCACAACTCTCGAGGAATGGATCTTATCGGCCAAAGCGCCCCAAAAAATTCTTCCGAATATTGCCCCAAAATTGCTCACAGCCAGCGCCAAACCGGCGAACACCAAAGAAAACTTCATGTCCGCCAGAAATACGACCATATACGCAAGGACCGACATCTGCAGTCCCTTGTAGATAATGCTCAGTACTGAGAGTCTGCGCAGCAGCGGATTATCAAGCACCAATTTCAGACTGTCGGCCAAGTGCGTGAGCGATATCGGTTCATCTTTGAACTGGAATGAACTGTCCTGATCTTTTTTAATCCACTGGCTCCACAAAGCCGTCAGCACGCACAGCACCGCGACGAAGGATAAACCGACGCGCCAGCCGAAATGAGTCGTGAGAAAGGGAATCACAAGACCGGAAGCGGCCATGCCGACCGGTCCGGCACACTGCTTCAGAGAAAAGATAATGTTGTATCTGCCTTTCTCGACCTGACGACCCAGCATTGTATTGATAGCCGGCATCAGAGGTCCCTTGGCTAAACCAAGAAGAAAGGCGGAAAAGATAACGATGGATTCCAGCGGCGCCATACACAGGATAACGGCGGCCGCAGCAAAAGCAAGCGCAAATTCAGTGATGTGCGCCGGGCCGTATCGGCGAATAAAATTTCCGCCGACAAGAGAAGAGATACAGGCGCCCACATACATGAAGCCGATGTAAAGACCCGCAAATGTACTGTTGGCCTGAAGCGAGCGAGCAATCTCCGGCGCAATACTCGCCACCGCAGTCCCCATCAGAGAGGAGACAAACTGGATGCCCATTGCCGCAAGGAAAGCTTCTACACCTAGTTGAGTTAGTCCGAACATATTGATTCCTTTTTTCCTTAACTATAGGAAACCAATAAGCTGAACACTCCTCAAAGGGGTTCAATTCAGGCAGAAGCAGAGGGTTTTGGGCACCCGTTCAGAAGAGGACCTGAGTTTCCTTATTTCTTCTCTTCAGAGTCTTTGAGAACCTTACGGCTCAGCACCTTCATGTTCTTATCAAGCTCATAAACAATCGGCCTGCTGTTGCCGATCTCAAGTTTCTGCAGAGCCTTTTCGTCAAGATTCGGTTCGATCCAGCTGGAGAGCGCACGAAGGTTTGTGCTGTGACCCACCACAAGAACCGTCTTTCCGGATTTGATCGCAGGATAAAGCTGATCCGCCCAATAAGGTCCTACACGCGCAATCACGTCTTTAAGACTTTCACCGGCAGGAATGACACGCGGATCTAAGTCGGAGTAACGAGGATCTTTCACCGGAGAGCGAGGATCTTCAATAGACAATGCGGGCGGCGGAACATCAAAGCTTCTTCGCCAGACCTTGACCTGATCATCACCGAATTCCTTGGCAACATCTGCGCGCTTCTTGCCTTCGAGATCGCCATAGCAGCGCTCATTCAAGCGCCAATATTTGCTCATCGGGAGCCATTCTGCAGACATTCCTTTCTGTGCAAGCTGGGCTGTTTCGATCGCGCGTTTCAGCTTGGAAGTGTGAACTTCGTCAATGGCGACTCCTTCTTTCTTGAGAAGTTCTCCGGCTTTCAGCGCTCCGGCGCGTCCCTTGTCCGTAAGGTCAATGTCGGACCATCCGGTAAAACGCTTTTCAAGATTCCATTGGCTTTCGCCGTGACGCAGAAGAATCAGCTTGTACGCCGCCTCTTCGGCCTGAACAGCATAGGAAAAAGTAAGACACGAAAAACCAACTGCTGCGCCGATAACTGCAGAAATGAACTTAATCTTCATTATCTTCTCCGAGGTTTGAGTTATTAGAAGAAAGAACAGCTCCAATATTGTAAATCTCTAAAGAACGAAATATCTCCTTTTAAATTCGTTATATCAAACTGTTTTTAAAAGATTTATCTCGAGGAATTAAACAAATTAGCACGAATCACCCCTTATTAGCAGCTATACCTTATTTTAAGTATTACTAACGGCTCCTTCTTACTAATCAATGATCGCGAAATTCGTTGCTTTATGCGCTTTCTTCCTCACTGTAGACCGTAATCTAGTAAAATAACTGGAATAAAGATCCAGGATTAAATATGAGTTCGGTAAAAAAAAGAGACTTCCAATTTTCAGGACATGAAACATTTACCCTCAGACAAAATTGGATTTATAAAGTCGTAACGTTCTGCAACGAAGCATTAAAAAAGAATAAGCAGGTTCACTTCAACGACAGCCACACCGTTGTTTCATTGGGTGTAGGCAAGAACATGGTCAGTTCCATGAAATGGTGGGGTTATCAAACAGGTTTTCTTGAAAACATTGATAACAAGACAGTCCCTACGGAACTTGCTAACCTAATCTTCGGTTCTCCTTTCTCTGATAAAGAGCCGCTTGATCCCTTCGGAGAAACTCTTACCACTGCCTGGATAGCGCATTGGAATCTTTGCTCTCAGGCAAATAGGTTAACTGCGCTCTGGTACCTGTTCAATATTTATAACGATCAGACCGTTACGAGGGAAATTCTCCAAAAAAGGGTTGAGGCATTTGCTGAAGAAAACAATATTAGGGTCGCAGAGACCTCTATTAGAAGGGACGTCGAAGTTATATTTCGCGCTTACTGCTTCGGAGGTAAAAATCGTAAAGAAAACTTCGAAGATAAGGTTGATTCTTTCTTCGGTAGTCTGGGCCTAATTGCTCTTCGAGACGATTCCACGGCTAATTTTGAAATTTGTCGAACCAAAAGACCTACTCTTCCAACCCCACTATTCGTATGGGCAGTGCTAGATCATTGGCAGCGTATTAATGAAGTAAGCCCTTCGAAAACACTTGATTGGTACGAGATTTCCTTTGCTGCAAACAGCCCTGGCAGAGTTTTCAAATTGAGTGAATCAGACTTAAACGAAAGACTTGAACAATTCGAACAACTCACTGCTGGAAAAGCCATTTGGACCGACCAACTCGGGATAAAAAATTTAATTTGTTCTACTGCAAGCGTGGATTTTGACAAACTCAAAAAAGACATGCTGATTAGAGCGTTTAAAGGATAAAAATGTCAAATTTAAAATCTCTAGTTGAAGTCAAACGCCGCTTTCAACGCTCTGTAAACATTAATTCTGACATCTCCTCAGGCAAAGACTCACTTGAGGGGTATCAGCTCCTTACATCCGGAGTAAATGTTTTAAACAATATTGCAGAACACATATCACAAACAAACCAAAGAGCTTTCACAATTACCGGAGCATTTGGTTCTGGTAAGTCTGCATTGGGCCTATATCTTTGCTGTTTAGCTTCTAGAACTGAGGCCATAAAAAAACAAGCCTTGGCTAAATTAGAGAGATACTCCGAATATTCTGAAATTAAGTCAGTGTTTTCGGATAGAAGATATGATTTGCATGTTCTTACCGGCAGACAAGGTTCAATAGAGGACGATCTAAATAATTCTTTATTTGGATCCTCTGCCACTGGTTCTTTAATCGAAAACATAGAGTCATTCAACAAATCGAAGAAGAAAGATAAACTCGTCATACTTGACGAGATGGGACGATACTTATCAGAAAATCTTTTTGATAATTGCGCCGCTCTGCAGAATTTTGCCGAAGCAATAAATCAGGAAGGATCAAAAATAGTATTCATAGGAATCCTTCACCAAAACTTTACGGCCTACGCTCAGTTATCTCCGGAGGTCCACAAACTTGAATGGCAAAAAGTTCAAGGACGCTTCCTAGACACCCCCTTAGTATCACATTCGGAAGAGACTTTGAAAATGCTGTCTTCTGCGCTAGCTCTTGTCTCACCAAACTCAGGAAACCGAGCTTACTCTGATAAATCAATCAACTCCACCCTGAAATTTTTATCTTCTCAGAGAAAGATTGATAAAAAGAAGTATCTCCAGACATTTAGGGAAAGCTGGCCTCTAAATCCTGTTGTATGTTTAATTCTTGGTCCCATTGCTAAGCGAGGCTTTTGGCAAAACAACCGTTCAGTTTTCAATTTCCTGACATCTCAGGAGCCCTTCGGATTTCAAGATTTTTTGGGCACTACGAGTCAAGATTCCCCAGATCTTTATGGCCCTGTTGAGCTTTGGAACTATCTAGAAGCAAATTATGGCTTCATCATCGCTTCTGACTCCACAGAGCGTAGAAATTGGTCCGTAGCATTAGACTGCATCGCCCGAACTGAAGCCCTCGACCAAAAAAATGCAGTAAACCTTGTGAAGGCAATCTCACTTTTGTTTATTTTTGCAGGAACGTCGGGAATAAAACCAAGCTTGCTTGTCCTGAAAGCTTCTTTCCCTCAGCTAGAAGAGCAGGAAATATCGAGCCTATTGGAACTACTCAAAGAACGAAAAATTATCGTCGAAAAAAGGCACTCCGAATCTTTCTCCTTATTCGAAGGAAGTGATTTTGACTTTGATCAAAGTTATGAAAAAGTAAGTATTGCCGAAATAAATCCTACTGTCGCTAATGAGTTAGTGAATCTTCCTGTTTTAGTAGCAAGAAGAAACTACGTTAAAACTGGAAATCTACATTGGTTCCCGTGTCGATTAGCTGACGCAGCAACTGTATCTGATGAATTAGAAGCTCCGGCTAAAGGCGCCTCAGGCAAACTGATTTTTTGGCTGGGACAAGGCTCAGAGGACGAAATAAAACGTTCTCTTCGTTCCGTCAAAGAAGGTACTACCGGCATTAATTTAATCGGAATCCCCTCCAATAAGGATGAAATCCTTTCGATGAGTATTGAAACGCAAAGGATTAATCAATTGCGTCAAGAACCAGCACTGGAAGGAGATCGAATTGCACGCCTAGAAGTAGACGCTATATTTAATTCTGCGAAAGAGCGATTAAATTCTCTTATCGATAAGGCTTTCGATAATTCAAAGTGGTATATCGGCGGAGAATACCTTCGAACGGTCAAGGATGTAACTGAACTCAACAAATTACTGAGCGATCTTTGTGATGAGCATTATAAATTTGCGCTGGCATTGAACAATGAACTCATCAACAGAGAGGAGCTTTCCCCGAATATTAAAACTGCGAGAAAAAATTTAATCCATCGCATGTTAGCGCATGAGGGGGAAGATGATCTCGGTTTTGAAGGCATGCCGGCTGAAGCGATGATTTTCCTTTCTCTTTTCAAGGAAAAGGGACTGCATGTTAGAAATTCACATGACCGGTTTTCTTTTGCGCTGCCGCAGGAATGCGTTTCCTTAAATGAGCTTTGGAAAACCTCCTCGGAATTTTTATCAGCTTCCAATCCTGTGGAACTCACAAGCCTTTACTCCTTGTGGGGACAAGAGCCCTTCGGAATAAAGAAAGGCTTGATGCCGGTCCTTTTATTCTTCTTTTACTGTTTGAATAAAAACAGCTTGACTTTTTATATTGAAAATAATTACCAAGCTGAGATTACTACCGAATTAATTGAGCTTTTATTAGCTAGGCCGGAGCTGATTCAAATAAAGAACTATATAAGCAATGCCAAAGACTCCGATATTACGAATGCTTTATTTGAATATCTGCAAAAGTGCGATAAGACCCTGACCGATAAAACACCTTTGGCAGTCGCGCGAGCTCTAGTCAAAAAGGTTTTTCTCCTACCGAAGTGGCTCTTCTCGACTTCGAGAGCCTCGGCCGAAAGCAAGAAATTTTGTGAGGTTGTTCTGAGAGCGTCCGACCCCATCGAGTTGCTTTTTAACTCAATACCTGAACTTCTTAATGCAAGAACTTCAAAAGAACTTCTTCCGAAAATAATTGGATGTTTTAACGAGCTTGAGCTCTTAACTAACTCGTTATATGAAGAAATTAAGATCCTTTTACTGAAAGAGCTCGATGCATCTAATGCAGAAGAGGTCAAAGCAAGGTCAAGTTTCGTCAAAAATCGGTCGGGTAATCTTCAATTAGAGGGTTTTATCAATACCATCTCTTCAATTGCCCAAAACGAAGATGAATGCATAGAGAAACTCCTTTCCTTTGTCACTGGTAAGCAAAAGGGCCGATGGAATGACTCAGATCTGATTCGTGCAAAAACAGTAATTAGCGACCTTGCATTCAAATTCAGACATCTTGAAGCGCTGTCAGCAGGAAATCTCGAGGAACCAGGTCGGAAACTATTGGGAATAGTAACTGCTGGAGTTCCTGGAAGGAAAGAATGGATTGTCGATATTTCATCCGAACAATCCTCTAGAGTGTCGGCTCTTATTCCAAAAATCGACGTCCTTTTGCAAGGTTTATCTAAAGAAGAAGCCATAGCGCTTTTGATTGATAGCATCAGTAAGGCTGGGGAAAAGAATGGCAATTAGACATCTTCTAGGAATTTCCGGAGGCAAGGATTCCGCAGCTCTGGCTGTCTACATGAAAAATCATCATCCGGAGCTAGACATAGAATATTTCTTTACAGATACGGGGAAAGAGCTTCCTGAAGTCTATGAATTCTTAGCTCGACTCGAAGGATATTTAGGCAAGGAAATTCATGAAGTAAATCCTATTAGGGATTTTGATTTCTACCTGAAGCTTTACAATAATTTTCTTCCATCGCCTCAAACGAGATGGTGTACAAGAATGCTAAAACTCATCCCTTTGAAAAACTGGATTTCAAAAATCCGTCAAAATGGTGATGAAGTCTATAGCTATGTAGCAATAAGGGCAGATGAAGAATATAGAACTGCTATGCAGACAAACGACCCTGGTGTTCATGTAGTGCTTCCATTCCGCGAAGACGGGATTGACAAGGCGGGAGTCTTAGATATTCTTGAGGATGCGGGCATCGGCCTTCCTTCGTACTACGAGTGGAGAAGTCGCTCCGGCTGCTCATTCTGCTTTTTCCAACAAAAGATCGAGTGGATTCATCTTCTGGAACGGCACCCGGATAAGTTCAGAGAAGCAATGAGCTATGAGAAGACTGCTATTGAAAGCGGCTCTCCCTTTACCTGGTCTCAGGGAGAATCTCTAGCGGAACTGTCTGCGCCAAAAAGAATCATTGAAATAAAAAAAGACTATGAAAAAAGAAAAAAACGCGCCAAAGTGAAAAAAGATCTTAATGCGTTACATTCCGGTCTTACTTCGCTTGTTGACTTTGACGATATATACGGAGAAGATGAGGGAAACGGAGCTTGTTCAATCTGTACCAAATAGATTTATTACTGCGCGATAACTACGTTATGACTCCAATGCTAAAAAATTTTTTGGGCTTGCCTAGCTCGCTTCGGTACAGAACTGGGAATGACGACGAACCTATAAGTTTCTTTTCAGAAGCTCTCTGTTCATCGCTCTCTTTTGATCTATTTCTAGGATTTTTCTCGTCTTCCGCCATCTCGCTGCTAGCGAACGGCTTTGCTGTATTTTTATACAGAGGCGGCCGCATGCGCTTAGTAGTAAATACTGCGATTATGAAGGAGGACGGAGAGGCTTTTTTGGGCGAAAAGTCTAGTTTTTTCCCGAAACGTGACTTTGATATTGGAGATATCAGTAAACTCGCCAAAACTCTGTCTAAGAGGGACAGACATTTTTTTGAGTGCTTAAGCTTTTTGATTGCAAAAAAAAGAATAGAAATTCGAATAGTTACCCCTAAAGGAAAAACAGGAATTAGTCATTCAAAATGCGGAATATTTTCGGATAGAGCAAATAAAGTTGCATTTGAGGGTTCCTGCAATTTCTCTCGACATGCAATGTTGGAGAACATTGAAAGCATCTCTGTGTATCCAGATTGGAAAACCGGGACAAAACAATGGATCGATAACATACAGGGAGATTTTGAACTAGCATTTAGTGGCCTAGACTCAGCTCTGACAACGCTTGATGCTAAAGAGTTTAAGAACTCTATTGTTGCGAATTTTCCTCCAAAAGAGGTAGAAGAGCTATTAATTCAGGAATCAGAGTTTGAAAGAAATGCCTCTGACATTCAGCTCCCACCTGATGTGTTTGAGAAATCTAAAGTCCTTCTTAACCAATTGATATCGGAACCCCGTTTCCCGTTTGGCTCAGAACCTCGCGACTATCAAGTAAAAGCTTTCAACAACTGGAAAGACAATAAGCAGAAAGGGTTGTTCGAGATGGCAACAGGAACGGGAAAAACTATCACCGCTCTAAATTGCCTCTTAGAAATTTATAAAAGAGAAAAAGCATATAAGGCTATTATTCTTGTTCCTTCAAAAGCTTTAGCTGAGCAATGGGAAAAAGAATGTAGAGCTTTTAATTTCAAACACATCATCCAAGTTAGCGATAATTCATCCTGGCAAAGAGAGCTTCAAAACAATAAAGATTTATCTGATTATGGGATAGGAGGGCTCAGCTCCTCCTTCATAGTTATTTGTACCTATCAATCATTTGGAAAGGAAGGCAAGTTTTTTGAGCTCACCTCCTTCTCGAGAAAAGACCTTTCCAGAATCTTGTTAATAGCTGATGAGGCGCATAATTTTGGAGCGCCCTGCCTCATCAAAAACATGCATCGAATAAATTTCGCTCGCAGAATAGGCTTATCTGCTACTCCTGAAAGACAGTTTCAAAGCGAAGAGACAAAAAAACTACTAGAGTTCTTTGGAGCAGAAAAAAATTCCACTTTCACTTATTCCATGAAAGAAGCAATAGAGAATGGAATATTATGTCGCTACACATACTATCCAAGAATTGTTAATTTAACTTGTGAAGAATTAGAAGATTACAAGGAAATCTCGAAACAAATCGCTAAGGCGGCAGCTATTTCTTCAAGTTCAAGCTCCACTGAAGGAGATTCCCAAAATCGAAATCTTGAGCTATTGCTAATTAAGAGAAAACGGATTATTCATAATGCAGCGAATAAATTAGATGCTTTTAATGAAATTCTTCAGGAACTTTATAAAAGAAACGGCGACCTGAAGCACACGTTCGTTTATACACCGGAAGGATTCACAGACACAGACGATGCAAGTTCCTCGAGACGCTTAATAGATAAATTCACCCGCAGCGTAAGGGATCTAAACCGTGACATTACAGTGGTTCAATTTACCGGTGAAAGTGAAAATCGTGAGGAAACAATTAAAAAATTTGCTGACGGAACCATACAAGTCCTCACCTCTATGAAATGTCTTGATGAAGGGGTAGATGTTCCTCAAGCGAAAATTGCAATATTTTGCGCCAGCACAGGAAATCCTAGGCAATATATTCAGCGAAGAGGAAGAATTTTAAGAAAATGTGCTGATAAGAAACAGGCGGTCATTTATGATTTAGTGGTAGATCCAGATTGCTTAGACGCCACAGCTTCGGAATTAGAAAAAAATATAATCAAATCAGAATTGAAGCGTGTTTACAACTTTGCATCACTAGCAGAGAATAAATACCCCATTCTCAACGAAATTATTTTACCTATGTTAAGAAAATATAACGTTCCATTGGATGTTGATCATGTTTAAACCCTTCGAAACAAAAGACGAGAAGATTATTAAAGCCGTAATAAGGACTCCCGAAATGCAAAAGCATCTCTCTCCGGAAGAAGTTGCTAAATTTGATAATTACTCTGAGTCTCTTCTTACACAAAGCAATAACCCTTATCTCAAGGTACTTTATGATGTTGTTTCTGGAAAGCTAAATGATAGATCAGCAACTCTAACATTAGATAAAGTCAATTCAAGCTTAAGATCGGTGAAATAGGATGCTGCTTAAAAAACTTGTCATAGAAAATTTTGGTTGTTTCCCTGGGATTCACGAAATTACCTTTAGTCCTACCCTCACTCTTATCATAGGTGACAACGGGGACGGAAAAACAACCATATTCGAGGCCCTTAGTGCATTGTTACAGCACCAAGGTAATGAACAAAAAAATTTATTTATCAGTAGATTTTCAAAAAAAGCCGAAAGGGAGCTTCAGGATGGAGACTCTAAAGAAATGTCTTTGGAGCTGTTCTTCGAACATAAAGGACAAGAGTTCCAACTAAAAAAATCCTGTGTTTTTTCTCGGCAGAATGGAGTACTCAGTGTTCCCGACACGATTTTGCACACTGCACTTGTTGAGCGAGATTCTGGAGAGAGGGTAGATTGGGATGCCTCAAAACTAATTGAGCGCATATTTGATACATCACTACGACAATTCTGTTTATTCAAAGGAGAGTCCGAGTTAGATGCAATCAGCAAGGCTGGCGCCTTCGGAGAGCTCTTAAAAACTTTGTCTGACATCGCTTCTTTTGATGATTTCAAGAAATATGTCGATGAACTCTCAACCACTGCGGGCAAAAGGCTTAAAGGTGAAGAGAGGAAATGCAAAAAAAATAGCGCTGAAATTGGAAAAATACATGCAAATAGAGATGAGGCAAAGAAAAAACTCAAGTATTTGGATGAGGAAATCACTAGCACTCAAATAAATCATGAAGCATATGAATCTTTATATAACAGGCTCAAAGCCAATCAAGATGTATTTCAGGCGCTTGACGAGTTAAACAAGCAGAGAGAAGAGACAGTCGAAAAGCTTGACCGCTTACAAGTATCAACGACCTCTATTAATCCAAACATTTCCCTCCTTGATGATTTATGGATTCTTAAAGGTTTTAGTCCTGTCTTTGAGGAGTTCCGCAAAAAAGCTGATTATTGGAACTCTGAAAAAAGAGCAGCACGTGTTGAGGCTAAAGCAAAAGAAGAAGCCAAAGAAGAGGCAATGAAGGAGGCAAAGGAGTCTGTACTTTCTATACTTACTCCTGACGAATCTGCGCTCGAAAACTTAATCAAGGCAGAACGTTGCGAAGTATGCGGAAGGGATGCAAAAAAAGGAACCGAAGCTTATCAGCACATGTGCGACAGATTGAAGGAATTGAAGAAAGCTCTTGAAGGTCGCGAGAAAGAGCCATCAATTTCTAAACAGTTATTCTGTTCAAAGCATACGGAAGAAATCAATGCTATATACAACTCACTCACTGGCGAAACTCAGCGAGAACTCAACGTAAATATGGACAGAGTTGATAAGCGAATGAAAAAATTAATCGCGGAACGCAAAGAGCTAGAACAAGAAACAGTGACACTGGCGGATATCGAAGGCGAAATTAAAAACCTTTTTATTCGTAATTCCCTTAATGAATCAGTACAGAGCATTCTTAAAATGCAGGAAACTCTCTTTGATGCATATGGCCAAGCTAACCGTTTAGAGGGAATACTAGAGCAACTAAACAAGCGAAAAGAAAAAGTTATCGCCGAAATAGAAGGCTATGACAAAGAATTATCTTCGCTTACAAAAGACGATCCTAACGTAGAATTTCTAAGAAGAGTTTACGAAATTCTATCTGATATACAAAGAGCTTTTGTAGAGGGCAGAGAAGCAAACGCAGACCAATTAATAGCAAGGCTAGAAAAAAAATCTAATGAGTATCTCTCAAAATTAAGCGCTCACGACTTCTATGGTTTCATTAAGTTAATCCGTAATAAAACGCCAAATAATGAAGATGAAGTTATAGTTGAACTGCAAGATAACCTTGGAGGCATCATTACAAATCCAAATGGAGCGCAAAAGACTTCAGAATGTCTAGCTATCCTTTTTGCCATCGCTGAACTTAGACAAAAGAAAAATGACGATCTTTACCCGTTAATATTTGATGCTCCGACTTCTTCCTTCAGCTCGGGAAGAGAATCTAATTTCTATGAAATAGTTACCAACTTCAATAAGCAGTGCCTTATCCTCACAAAGGATTTACTGACCGTTGACGGCTCTCCTGACCTAGAACGTATCAAAAAATTAACTTGTAGTGTGCTAAGAATTCAGAAAAAGCCAGACTTTATACCTGGTGATTTGGCGACTATCGAATCAGAAATTAAAGTTATAAGGGCTTAAAATGGAAAAACTATACGATGTGTGGGCTAGAAGAACACCTAAATGGGAAACAAAATTTCAAGAGCCCATAATTGAAGAATTTACAAACTACCGTTATGGATCCGGAGCTTCAGCGGAGCGGCGTGCGAAAGTATACGGTGGTGGATATGAAATTTTCATTATTGCATTCTTCATCGGTCTTTATTCAAGGCAAACCAGAGCCTTAAACGAAAATCCCGACAAAGTGACAGACTTCGGACAACCAATTCAGTATTGGGGCAATGTCGGGGATAGAGGTAAAAGGAGAGAATACTCAAAACTCCGGGAGTATATGTTTGCAGCTTTAATTGCAAGAACAGATATAGACTTTTTAGCCTTAGATAAAGGTGAAATAACCCTTAGAAAAGCCGTCGATATTCTAATCTCTAAAATGGAAGAGTACGCAAACTATGGATTCTATGTCCTTAATGATTTACAGGAAGAAACTCCAGGCTATTTCTTTCAAAATGACGCTTTTTTCAAAGTAATTAATCGAATAGTTTCCCCTGAAACTACAGATACGAATGAAGAGATTGTTCCACCCCCTCTAGACTAGATATAGCCTTTGAGGCAGTCCTAAAACGAAGAGGGTTGCCTCTTTGTTTTTTACCCTTGGACAATTAGTTCGTTTTTTATTAACCATCAAGTTAGCTCTCCTACACTAATCAGGCACATCCCAAAACATGCCGCTGTGTAGTAGCCCTAATGCAGAAAAGCCGTCCCAAAACTGAGACGGCTTTTCCCACCGAATTCGGTGGGGTACGAGATGGGGCTCGAACCCACGACAACAGGAATCACAATCCTGGACTCTACCAACTGAGCTACTCGTACCACTAAAACTTGGCCTGCCCGACAGGATTCGAACCTGTGACCCTCGGCTTAGAAGGCCGATGCTCTATCCAACTGAGCTACGGGCAGATTTTCCTGCGGACTAAAATCTTTTGGTCGGGGTGGAGAGATTTGAACTCCCGACATCCTGCTCCCAAAGCAGGCGCGCTACCAGGCTACGCTACACCCCGTTGAGTGAAACGAGACTATAACACAAAACTTCTCGATCTGCTTCAAGATCTGCTTCTAAATAAACTTCAGCGCAGAGGCGTTATTCTACAGTATATAAAAAATTTACGCCAGCACCATGTTAATAAAAAATGAAGAAACTTAAATATAGCCTTATTTGAGAATGAATTCCCCCTTTGTACTACTCGAAGGAAGGATAAATCTCGATAGAAAAAAATGTAATCAGACTTGTCTCAAGCACATTTGATAGTGCCATGCGCCGAAACACCTGACCAAGCTTAACCGCACCCGCAACGTCGGATAATGGAATCATGTCGCCTGCATCCGGCATGTCTCAGTCCCCTTCTTAATGAATCAGATCACTCTTGGAGATCACTGAACGCTCCGCCGCTCCAGCGGGAGCTCCTAAAAGCTCCTCCTCCTCGTCAAGAAGACGAACCTTCGGAATCACAATCTTAAAGGTGGAGCCTTTGCCAATCTCAGATTCAATCTGCAGCTGAGCCTGATGCCGGAAAAGTACATGCTTCACAATCGCTAAACCAAGCCCGGTGCCCCCGGTCTCGCGCGAACGCGACTTGTCAACACGGTAAAAACGCTCCGTCACGCGCGGAATATCCTCCGGCGCAATGCCAATCCCATTGTCAGAAACCGATAACACGCCGCCTTGATCCGTCACCTCCCAGCTGAGGGAAACTTTGCCATGCTCCGGTGTATAGCGCACCGCGTTCGTCACTAAATTCGTAACCGCGCTGCGAAGCTCTTTGCGATCGCCTAAAACCCACTCACAGGCAACTTTGTCAATCCGAATCTCATGACGGCCGCCCGAAACCATACGGCCCTCCGCAACGGCATCCGTCATCACTTCCAGCATGTCAATCGGATCTCGCCCCGCGGGCGCACTGTCCCGCTCCAGGCGTGACAGCGTCAAAAGATCATCCACCAGCGAACTCATGCGCTCAGCCTGCTCGCTCATCATCTTCAAATGCAGACGATCTTCCTGAGAAAGCGTCGAGTTCTCCTCCGTTAATTCCAGAAAACCTTTGATGACCGTCAGCGGCGTGCGAAGTTCATGCGAAACGTTCGCGACAAAGTCCCGCCGGAAATCATCAATGCGCTTGCTCTCTGTAATGTCGCGCGTCACCACGACCGTATACTTGCTCCCGGCGGAAATCACACGAACTTCCAAAGTACGCCCGTCCGGAAGAGAAAGCATCAGACTCTCACCCCATTTCTCCGAACGAATATGCGTCATCAGCTCTTCCGAATGAATCACGTCAGCAAGCTTGCGCCCGATGTCTTGGCGCTTGTTTAAAGATAAATCCCGCACCGCGATGCGATTGATCCACTGAATCTCAAAGTCCTTGCGCATCAGAACCACGCCGTCCGGAAGATCATTCAGCGTGGAGCGAAAGCGGAGCTCTTTTTCTTCCAACTTCGCTTGATTCTTCTCCGTCTTCTTGCGTGCGGTATATACCTTGCGGTAAATGCTCTCCCAAACGCCTTCAGACTTCGGCCAATCTTCCAACTCCGTACCCTCAAGCCACAGCACGAAACGCTTGAAGCGCCGCAAATGCAGCAGAAAGAGCCCTAAAAGACCTAACAGCGCAACCGCCAGACCAGCAGCCAACCCCCAAACCAAGTCCACCGCCAGAGCAATCACAATGACGGTCAGAATGGCAGCATAGCCGAACTTTAAAAAGTCGTTGATCATGAGTTCGCCTGAGACGATTTAAGTGCTGCGGCTCGGTAGCCTAAACCTCGGACAGTTTCAATGAAGTCAGCAGCTTCCGTTCCCGAAAGCTGCTTGCGAAGCCGCAGCATGTGAACGTCAACGGTACGCTCATCAATGTCGGCGCTAAAACCCCAAATACGCTCAATAAGCTGTGCCCGTGAATAAACACGTCCCGGGTGCTTGGCAAATAACGCTAAAAACCGAAATTCCACCGCGGATAAACGCAGCGGCTCGCCGCTCACCCGGGCTTCAAAGCGGTCAATATCAATGACAAGCGGCCCAATCCGGATGACCTCTCCTTCCTCTTTGCCGCCTTTACGCCGAATCACCGCTTTAATGCGAGCAATCAGCTCGCGCGGAGAAAAAGGTTTGACAATATAGTCGTCCGCCCCGGCCTCTAAACCGTTAACACGATCATCCTCCTGACCTCGGGCGGTCAGCATGATCACGGGAAAATTATCCGTCGTCGGATTCGCCTTCAGCTCCTTCAGCCAGTCAAGCCCCGAACAGTCCGGAAGCATCCAGTCAAGAAGAATCAAATCCGGACGCTTCTCCGCAATGGCCCTTCTCGCCTCTCCGACGTTGGAGGCTTTCTGAACCTGAAACCCTGAGGTACGACACGTATAGGAAATCAACTCGAGAATCGCCGGCTCGTCTTCAACAATCAGTACCGATATCGACATGTCTGTGACTCAATAAAAATTTATTGCCCCGCCGGAATCAGTCCGGCAAGCACCTCGCAAACCTGTTTAGCCTCAGATGCGTCTTCGCATTCAACCATCACGCGCACCAGCGGCTCGGTTCCGGAGGCGCGCACCAGAACACGGCCCCTGCCTTCAAGCCTGGCAGACACCTCGGCAATTGCTCTCTGAAGATTTTCGTCATCAGTCCAGACATAACCTTTCGGATATCTGCGGTTAATCAGAACCTGAGGCGTCAGAGAAACCTCCGCCAGCGCGTCCCGAAGCGTCGTGCGGTTGCGAACCAGTACGGCAAGCACCTGCAGACTCGACACAATACCGTCGCCCGTCGTCTGCTTATCTAAAATAATCAGGTGGCCGGAACCCTCGCCGCCCAGCTGCAGACCTTCTTTCTGCAGCGTCTCCAGCACATAACGGTCACCGACCTTGGCGCGGTGGAACGCAACGCCTAAGCTCTTCAGCTTCTTCTCAACCGCGAAATTGGTCATCAGCGTGCCGACAACGCCCGCAAGACCTCTTCTCACTAAACGGTCCTTGGCGATGAGATACAGCAGCTGATCACCGTTGTAGACTTTCTCGGAGTCCGCCATGATCAGACGGTCAGCGTCGCCGTCCAGCGCGATGCCGATATCGCAGCCCGCCTTCGCGACGCGCTGCGGAAGCGTATCGGTATGCGTCGCCCCGACCCCTTCATTAATGTTGAAGCCGTCCGGATGATCGCCGTCACAGACAACCGTCGCGCCAAGTTCGTGATAAACATCGGGCGCAATGTGATAGGCGGCGCCGTTGGCGCAGTCAACATAAATCTTGAGTCCTTTCAAATCACGGTCACTCGGGAACGTACTCTTGCAGAATTCCACATAGCGCCCCGAGGCGTCATCCAGACGACGCGCTTTGCCAAGCTGAGCACTGTCTACGCACTGATAGCCGCGGTCCATCTCTTTTTCAATCTGCAGCTCCAGCTCATCAGGCAGCTTCGTGCCCTTAGAAGAGAAGAACTTAATGCCGTTATCGTAAAAAGGATTGTGGGAGGCAGAAATCACAACACCGGCGTTCAGCCTCTGAGCCCGAGTTAAATAGGCAACTGCTGGCGTCGGCAGCGGACCGCCCAGCATCACATCGACACCCGCACTTAAAAATCCGGCCTGCATGGCCGCTTCCAGCATATAACCGGAAACTCGTGTGTCTTTACCGATAAATACACCGACTTCTCCGTCATGCGTCCAGCGCTTCAGCACTCTTCCTGCGGCCTGCGCTAAAAGCATCGCGAACTCCGGTGTAATAGGTGTATTGCCGACTCGGCCTCTTACGCCGTCCGTCCCGAAATATTTTCTGCTCATTTCCATTCCTTGTAGTTTTTCATTGCTTCGTAAACCAGCAGCGCTTCTCTCATTTCCGCTGCGTCATGCACCCGCAGTATCGAGGCGCCGCGCTCGGCCGCCAACAGATGCGCGGCGACCGACGAAACGACGCGTTCAGAGGCAGACGCCTTTCCGGTCACGGCCCCCAGACTCGATTTGCGGCTCATCCCGTACAGCAGAGAGTAGCCAAGCGATAAAAAGTCTTGCGTGCGCGCAAGCAGCTCAAAGTTCTGCCCGACCGTCTTTCCAAACCCAAAGCCCGGATCCAAAACAATCGATTTGGCCGCAATGCCCGCCGCAAGCGCCGCATCCGCGCGTTCCTTGAGAAATAAACGAACCTCTTCAATCAGATTCTGATAGGAGGGCGCAGCCTGCATCGTTCTCGGAACACCCTGCATATGCATCAGACAAACGCCGCAGCCGCTCTCGGCCGCCGTCTGCAGAGATCCTTTCTGCCTCAGCGCGTAAACGTCATTGATAATGATCGCGCCGGCCTCCGCCGCCTGCCGCATGACTTCCGCTTTGCTCGTGTCAACGGAAACCGCAGCCCCGGCATCCGCAAGCGCCTCAATCACGGGAATCACTCGCTCAAGCTCTTCTTCCGTCGAAACTTCCGGCGCCCCGGGACGAGTGGACTCGCCGCCTACATCCAAAATCGACGCGCCGTCCTCTAACAGACGAAAGCCATGCTCAATCGCACGCTGCGGATCGTAATACTTCCCGCCGTCACTAAATGAATCCGGCGTCACATTCACTATGCCCATGATCACCGGACTGCTGAGGTCAATCTCTCGGCCTCTGCATAACCAAACACGCTTCATCTGCCCTCCAGTGCGCGCTGCAGATACGTCTCAAACAGCACGCCGTCACGCGTGCAGCGAAGCGAGCCGTCCGCGTCATGTTTGAAATGGAAACCGCCGCTTGGAGCCGCAAGCCACATCTCCTGCATCGCCTCCTGCCGATTAATGACCACAGAAGGACCGTCTTCAAGCTCAATCGTCAAAACATTGCCCTCTCTGTAGGAGTCACTGTTCGGATAATTCGCGTCGGCAAACGCCTCCGCTTCTTCGAAGGTTTTTTCCGTCAACTGCAGAAAATCACTTTCTATCATGCTAGATTTATCCATTATGCATAAAAGATTCTTAATTCTATTCTTTCCGTGCCTTTTCCTGACAGGCTGCGGTATTAAAGGTCCGTTATATCTCCCTCCGGACCCGGATGACTCGTACCTCTCCCGTATCGGTAAACAAATTAACGAGTGGACGGGACAGGATATGGTCGGCCCGACGCCCGCTCCGGTTGAAGAACGTCAGCAGCCCCTTCGCACTGAAGGCAGCACCTCTGAAAAAGAGCTGCAGCCCTCCGAGGACAGCGAAAGCGGTGCCTCCGCTTCTGCCTCACCCGTCTCTTTAAGCGCGGATGAACAAATTCAGGAAGACGCCCCGAAAAACACCGACTCGGAAACTAAAACAAAACCTTCCGAGGAAAGCGGCGAAACTGAAAGTAGCGAAACAACAAAACCAATCTAAAGCGAAACATCATCACTGCAAATCGCTTTCGGAGAATTCGCCATGAACTTAACTTTGCCTAACGATCAGGATTTCTATTGGAAAGACGGCTCGCTCTGGTGCGAGGGCGTCTCGCTTGAGACACTGGCCCGTAAATTCGGAACACCGCTCTACGTTTACTCCAAACACGCGCTCGTGAGCGCGTTCAATGCCTATCAGTCCGCGCTTGCAGACTACCCTCATCTGGTCTGCTTCGCCCTTAAAGCGAACTCCAATCTCTCTATCATTAAACTTTTCGGAGAACTCGGCTCCGGATTCGATATCGTCTCGGGCGGAGAACTGCAGCGCGTCAAGGCCGCGGGCTGCGACACCCGTAAAGTCATCTTCTCGGGCGTCGGTAAAACCGTTCGCGAAATTCGTGAAGCGCTGCTTGCCGATATCAAATGCTTCAACATCGAATCGCCCGCGGAACTCGACCGTATCATCGCGGTCGCATCCGAACTTAAACTGCGCGCAAGAGTCTCCTTCCGCGTCAACCCAGATGTGGATGCTAAAACTCATCCTTATATTTCTACCGGCTTAAAAAAGAATAAATTCGGTATCGCCTACGAGGACGCGGTCAGCCTTTACATTAAAGCCTCGCAGGCCCCTGAACTTGAAGTCGTCGGCATCGACTGCCATATCGGATCTCAGATCACGGAAACAACGCCGTTTGCCGATGCCTGCGAAAAACTCTGCACTCTGCTTGATCAGCTCGCCGAGCACGGAATCAATCTCAAACATATCGATTTCGGAGGCGGCTTGGGAATCAAATACGGGACGGAAACGCCCCCTACCGCTAAAGAACTCATGGCCGCGCTCAGAAGAGTGCTCGTCAGACGCGGCTACGGAGATCTGGAAATGATTTTCGAGGCGGGCCGCTCACTTGTCGGCAACTCCGGCGCCCTCCTCACGGAAGTCGAATTCCTCAAAAGCGGTCAGCTTAAAAATTTCATCATGGTCGACGCGGCCATGAACGATATGATCCGTCCCACCCTTTACCAGGCATGGATGCAGATCGTTCCGGTAACGCCCTCCAACGATAAATCCGCGGCTTTCTATGACGTGGTCGGCCCCGTTTGCGAAACAGGAGACTGGCTCGGCAAAGACCGCCTGCTGTCCGTCAGACAGGGAGATATCCTCGCCATGCTGAGCGCGGGTGCCTACGGTATGACCATGGCTTCTAACTACAACTCCCGCTGCCTGCCCGCTGAAGTGCTTGTAAACGGAGAAGAAGCGCATCTCATCCGAAGACGGCAAAACTACGAAGATCTTTACCGGGACGAAATCCTTCTTACCCGATAAAAAAGCAAAAGGCAGGCGCAGTTACCTGCCTTTTTTTGGTTACGTTTGTTATCTTTTCCGGATTCGCTCAAGCGTATCGGCGGCCCTAAAAATGACAAAATGAATCGTAAAAAACGGTTTAAAAGGATCTAACCAATGCATATCGAAAACGAAGTTAAGCTTGACTTCAAAGATGTTCTTATCCGCCCCAAACGTTCCACGCTTTCCAGCCGCTCCAATGTCGATCTGACCCGTCCCTTCACACTGCGCAACAGCCATGTGGAATACAGCGGCATTCCGATCATCGCGGCCAACATGGACACCACCGGAACCTTCAAAATGGCCGAAGCCCTTGAAAAACACGGCCTTTCCGTCGCGCTGCATAAGCATTACCAACCGGAAGAGTACATCTCCTTCTTTAATGGTCTGAAAAGAAAGTCGGCTGCCTTTTACTCCATGGGCATTACCGCTGCCGATATGGAAAAATTCAGCTTTGTTATGGAAAAAGCTCCGGACGCGATCCAGTACCTCTGTATCGACGTGGCAAACGGCTATACGGAAATCTTCGTCGACTTCGTCTCCAAAATCCGTGAGAAGTTCCCGCACATCGCCATCATGGCCGGCAACGTCGTTACGGGTGATATGACCGAAGAGCTGATTCTCGCCGGAGCCGACATCGTTAAAGTCGGCATCGGTCCCGGCTCCGTCTGCACCACACGCAAAATGACCGGCGTCGGCTATCCTCAGCTGTCAGCCATCATCGAATGCGCGGATGCCGCGCACGGCCTCGGCGGCCTGATCTGCGCCGACGGCGGATGCACCACCCCGGGTGACATCGCTAAGGCGTTCGGAGGCGGCGCTGACTTCGTCATGCTCGGCGGTATGCTCGCCGGACACACGGAAAGCGGCGGCGAAACGATCGAAAAAGACGGCAAAATCTACCGCGCCTTCTACGGCATGAGCAGCAAATCCGCAATGGATAAATACTCCGGCGGCGTCGCAAAGTACAGAGCTGCCGAAGGCAAAACCGTTCTGCTCGAAGACCGCGGCCCGGTCGAACACGCCGTGCAGGATATCCTCGGCGGCGTCCGCTCCGCCTGCACTTACGTCGGGGCGCGCCGACTCAAGGAGCTGACCAAACGTACTACGTTCGTACGCGTCACGCAGCAACTCAACGAAGTCTTCGGTAAGTCATAATCCTTTCCGAATCCCGAGCGGCCGATTCATGCGGCCGCTTTTTTTAACTGCCTGATTTGATGGGAGATGCCCCCGCAGATCCTCTCTCACAGGTTAAGCTCAGCACATTACGCCTCAGCATAGTGAGAGAGGACTATCGTGGTAAAAATTTCTAAACGCAAAATCTTTCGTTCCGCACCGAAAACAAAAGACGCTCCGACACAGGAATCCGTCGGCGGAGAGTCGCCGCAGGTGCTGGAAAAGGCCGACGTCTCTCTGGAAGATTCTAGGTTCGACTTCGGAGGCTACGAGGATCCCTATCAGTACCTCAAGCAGTACCTGCGCACCACTCAGACAAACGACGCATACAAACTTTCCAACGACCTGCTTGAGCAATTAACTCAGGAAGGAAAAGAGCGGCTTCTAACCGCCCTGATTCAGCATGAGGCCAAACGCTTTGACAAGAAAATCAGCAGCGTCAAAGAAATGGACGCGCTCAAGCCGGATCTCAAACCCGGTGAATATCCTTATCTGAACGGCTACAACAGAGATCTGTACAACAAACAGATTCGTCAGCTGCAGATTGAACTGATCAAGCTGCAGAATTGGGTACAGAAAAAAGGCAAAAAAATTGTCCTCATCTTCGAAGGACGTGACGCCGCGGGCAAAGGCGGCACCATTCAGCGTTTCATTGAGCATCTCAACCCGCGCTTTGCGCGCGTCGCGGCTCTGCCTAAACCGACAGAAACGGAATCCGGCCAATGGTACTTCCAGCGCTATGTCGCGCATCTCCCAACCAACGGAGAAATGGTTTTCTTCGACCGCTCCTGGTACAACCGAGCCGTCGTTGAACCGGTAATGGGTTTCTGCACTCAGGATCAGTACGAGACGTTCATCAAGGAAGTGCCAAGCTTTGAGAAAAATATCCTTTCGAGCGGAATTATTCTTTTCAAGTTCTGGCTCGACGTTTCCCGCAAGGAACAAAAACGCCGCTTCAAACAGCGCAGAAAAGACCCGCTCAAACAGTGGAAGCTTTCTCCGGTCGATCTTGCTTCTCTTTCCAAATGGGATGACTACACCAAAGCCATTCATAAGATGTTCTTCGAGACCGACACTCAGGACGCTCCCTGGACCGTTATTGAAAGTGACGACAAAATGCGCGCGCGTATCAATGCCATCCGATTAGTACTGAGCAATATCGACTACACCGGACGCGATCTGAGCGTCATCGGAGAAGTGGATCCGAGAATCGTCTACCGCACAAATTCCATC
Source organism: Parasutterella sp. St.1A3 (assembly GCF_059728705.1). Lineage (NCBI taxonomy): Bacteria > Pseudomonadati > Pseudomonadota > Betaproteobacteria > Burkholderiales > Sutterellaceae > Parasutterella > Parasutterella sp. St.1A3. The sequence goes on from NZ_BAAGFK010000001.1 coordinate 2,457,410, forward strand.
ACAGGCTCTATTGAAAAGTAGCTTACGCAGTAAATGGGACTTTAAGCCGAATTTGGAATTACACTCTCCCTAATTTATCAATCGAAGCTCTGCCTGCATGACCGCCGCAGAGCTTCAACTCTTCAGAAGGAATTTTGTTTTTATGAGCGCTTTGTTTGATTCCGCAAAGTTCGTCATGTCCGTCTCCGAGCTCGACGGACTTCCGGACACGGATCTTCCGGAAATCGCATTCGCAGGTCGTTCCAACGCCGGTAAATCGACAGCGATTAATGTCTTAACACGTCAGGTGCGCCTTGCGTTCTCTTCTAAAACTCCGGGACGCACTCAGCTGCTGAATTTTTTTGAGCTGTCCGTCAAAGGACTTAAGCCGCGAGAAAGAAAACCGGTCGGCTTCTTTGTGGACCTCCCCGGCTACGGCTTTGCAAAAGCGTCTCCGGAAACACGTAAAAATTGGGAAGGACTCGTCGGCGGCTACGTACAGCAGCGTCCTCAGCTCACCGGCATGGTTGTCGTGATGGATGCCAGAAGACCCTTTATGCCGGCCGACGAATTCCTGCTCGACTTCATCTCGTTCCGTCCGGAGCTTAAACTCCACTTCCTTCTGAATAAAGCGGATCAGCTCAAGAACATGGAAAGACGCGCCGCTTTAAATATCGCTCAGAAACGAGCCGCGGAAATCGGCCCTCAAGTCTCCGTACAGCTTTTCTCCGGTCTCAAGAAAGAAGGCGTCGAGCAGCTGCAAAAAGTCCTGAGCGGCTGGCTTAATCAGCCCTACCCTTAATTTTCATTTCACTCAGCGGTTCTATGATCACCGAGTAGATTATTTCTAACTTCAACTCATTCGAAATTATGCAGACATTAGGACAGTTTCCTTCCGTAAGAATGCGCAGAATGCGCCACGACGATTTCTCCAGACGACTGATGCGTGAAAGCCGGCTGAGTGTTGACGACCTTATCTATCCCGTTTTCGTCACAGAGGGGACAAACACCCGCGTAAAAGTTCCCTCTCTTCCCGGAGTGGAACGTCTTTCTATCGATCTTCTGCTGAAACAGGCTGAAGAATGCGTCAAGCTCGGCATTCCCGTCATGGCGCTTTTCCCTTCAATAGAAGACAGTCTCAAGACACCGGACGGTTCCGAAGCTGCCAACCCTGACGGTTTAATTCCGCGCACAGTGCGGGCGCTCAAAGAACATTTCCCGGAACTCGGCGTTATGTGCGATGTGGCACTTGATCCTTACACAACACACGGGCAGGACGGCCTGATTGACGAAACCGGATTCATCCTCAATGACGAAACCATCGAAATGCTGGTTCGTCAGTCCCTCGCTCAGGCAGAAGCCGGAGCCGATATCGTTGCTCCGTCCGACATGATGGACGGCCGTATCGGCATCATCCGTCAGGAGCTGGAAAAGAGAGGTTTGATCTACACCAAGATTATGGCTTACTCCGCCAAATACGCTTCCTGCTTCTACAGTCCTTTCCGCGACGCCGTCGGCTCCTCTTCCAACCTTGGAAGAAGCAATAAAGCGGTTTATCAGCAGGATCCGGCAAACACCAACGAAGCGCTTTGGGAAGTTGGTCTTGATCTGGCTGAAGGCGCCGATATGGTCATGGTGAAACCCGGTATGCCGTACCTTGATGTTCTTTGGCGCGTCAAACAGGAGTTCCTCGCCCCGACTTACGTCTATCAGGTGAGCGGAGAATACGCCATGCTGATGGCTGCCATCCAGAACGGCTGGCTCGACGAAAAGAAAGCCATCATGGAGTCTCTCGTCTGCTTCAAGCGTGCAGGCGCAGACGGCATCCTGACGTACTTTGCTCCGCAGGCAGCCCGCTGGCTCGCCGAAGAAGGCAGAAGGTAAGCCGACAAGCGCAGTAAAAAATTAAGGAGCGGTCCAAAACGGATTCGCTCCTTTTCCCGAGTTTTACAGTTAAATTTTGAATAAAGCTCGGCCCACATTGGCTTAACAGCCAAATTTTTTTAACACCTAAGTAACACTAATGTAGTACATTATGGTATAATTGAGAACCTTATGCTGAAATATTGCAGAATCTAGAGCCTCTAGCAGAGGCTCAGCTTTTAATCTGAAGGCATCTTCTTTAGAAGTCTGTCTCTTCTTCGTCGTCTTCGTAGACCTGCGCCTTTTCGGGCTCTGCATCAGGAACCGGAACCCCGAGGGCTTCAAATAACATCCGTCTTTTCCCTGCGATTTCACCGAAGTAGTAACCTCCGCAGAATCTGGTCTGCATTACATTGTTCAAAGAGTCCAGAACTCTGCAGTCACTGTCATACACCATCGGCAGACTATTATTCTTTTTGCACTCCTCACTGTATTTTCTCAGCCTGGTTCTGACAATCATCGCAATAGAGGTTGCCAGGAACTGTACAAACGTTTTACCAGTCAATGATTCGTTGTCCGAGACTCGATTTCTTGAGCAGCCCAAGCGGGATTTGAGTGTTTTAAATGTATCTTCGACTATCCAGCGTTCCTGGTAAGCGCACCAAGCTTTTCTAGCATCGGATATTTCGTCGCTTACCAGTACCCGGTAGCCTTTGTAGCGGAGCTTTTGATCCACTTTTTTATTGTCGACGCTGTAGCTGACCGTGCCGTCTTTCTCATGTTTTACAAACACCTCTTCTAGTAATGTTTGTTCGTTTTCATCGAGAGACTTACCGGCGGCCATCTTTTCGCGTATACGAATGATTCTCTCAAACATCCCTTGTCTGGCATTCTCAGCAATTTGTCGATCGAAATAGATATGCCAGTAAAGCTCCGCAGTTTCCTGCGTCTTTTTTGTGGATCTCTGACCCGTTACAGGATTAGGTTCATAAATCCAGCTGATCTTCTTTGTCACCTGAAAGACCTGAGTAAACCAATCCATTCGATTTAAGTCCTGGAGGTTAACTCTTTCTTCATCAATGAGCTCTTGGGTAAGGCTGCCTGATATCCCGCACTTCATGTTGAACAGAAAGCCAACTTTATTTCTCAGGCAGTCATTGATGTTTTTTGTACCGCTGTAACCTCGGTCAGACACAAGAACAACGTTTTGGATGCCTAGTCTGGAGTTGTCAGCAATGACCTGCCTGACGGTTTGTACGTCCGGAACGTTTCCGTCGTAGGCTCGATAGAAGATAGGCAGTCCGCTTTTGGACTCGACCAACATCAGCAGATTAATTTGAGGAAGGTTGTCCTCGTCTTTATTCCTGCCTCTTTCTACATTTGGCAGCTTATTTGCGTAGCTCGAAATGGAGGTCGAATCTAAAGCCAATGTCAGCCTGTCGTCGTCCCCATTTTTTTTCTTCTGCTCTATTAATCCCTCCTGGATGGCAGAAAAGTAATTTTCTATTTGTTGTTTTTTGATTTTCCTAAAAACTCTGCCTATTGAGGAAGGATGCAAAGCCCCGCCCCATGGAAGACGAGTCGCCTCGGCAAAGGTCGGATATTTAGAAATATTGTTGTCCTGATTGAGGATTATGAAGTAGGCAATCGACAAAACTTTTAGATAGTCTCGGCGCTGTGGAAAGGCCCTTTTAAGAGCTTCTCCGATAGGAGATTGCGCAACGAGCTGATCCAGCGCCCACGTGGCTCCCGCATGCAGTTGTTTGACATCCATTGCTTGAGAAAGAGTAAAACCGCCTTCACTCACCGCAGTGAAGATATAGTCTTTGCCCTTGCGTTGGCAAATAAAATCCCTTAATTCAGGGCGCTCAGCTAAAAAGTGTTCGTCCCAGCGGATTCGGCCTTCCTTCTGGCCGGAGGTAACAGTACCGACCTTCTTGAAGCTAACTCGATAACTTCTCTTTTTCTCGGAATCCCACTTATTTTTATAGGTGTAAACGTAATAAGCCGAAGGGCTCTTTTTAATAATGAGCGGAGGCAGTTTTGGCGTATTCATAATTACAATCGATTATCTAATTAGGTAATCTAGTATAACACGAAAAATCATTTTATTCCACTGAAATAAAATGATTTTTTGTGATTTTTAAATTTTTAGTTCTCTAGTTCTGCAATTTTTCAGCTTATGAGGAGTTCCTTATGCCAATGCATGTGTCCATAGTGTCTGTTAAGAATCACAAGTACATTCGCGTGTGCTCCAGTTACCGCAATGCCGAAGGCAAACCACGGACTCGGGTAATTGAAAACCACGGCAGGCTCGAAACTGTTTTAGAAAAAGACCCGGAGTTTCTTGACAAGCTCAAGGCTCGTATTGCTGAAGAGAACCGTCTGGAACAGTTGGCTAAAGACCGAGAGCTCGAATTGCAGGCTCGTAAAAGGATGGACAAACTTTCTGAATTGGCTCGATCAAACAATGATTTGCCGGGTTGTTTCCATCTCTACAACGTTGGAGCCGCGATTATCCGTAAAGTTTGGTGCGACTTAAAGATGCCGGAGTTTTTTCGGTATCTTCAAAAGGATCGTAACATTGGCTATTCGTATGACAAAGCTGCCTATCTACTCACCGAGCAGCGGTTGTTGGCTCCGGCCAGCAAGCTTCAGAATTTCAAGAATAAGGACTCAAGCATTATTGATCACTCCGAGATTGATCATCTTCAGGATTTGTATCGAGTTCTTGATCTATTGAAAGAGGACAAAGAGAGCGTCGTCAAACACCTCAACCGAGAAATTCAAAAGAGGACAAAAAGGAAGATCACTGCCGCCTTCTACGATGTAACCACCTACAGTTTTGAAAGCCGCAACATTTCTGATTACAAAGACTTTGGTCTGAGCAAGGATCATAAGGTCAATGAGGTCCAAGTGGTGCTTGGACTGGTTATGGATGAGAATGGCATTCCCATTGATTATGAGCTCTTCAACGGAAGCACTAATGAATTCGGAACCATGGTGCCGTTGATTAAGAAGATCAAAACGACTTACGGGATCGATCAATTGATAGTAGTTGCTGACCGAGGGTTAAATTCAAGTGAGAACCTATTTGCGCTCAGACAAATAGGCTGTGATTTCGTAATTGCACAAAAGTTTAAGAATGCCTCAGCCGATGAGAAAAAGGCAATCCTAGACCAAAACAATTGGCAGAAGAGTACATGCGACGAAAACGGAGAGATATTTTGCCGCTATAAGACGATAGAGGTTAATAAACCGCTATACGAAACCAGAACCAGCCCTACGACAAAACTCAACTACAAGACAAAAAAAGTAATTGACTGATTTCTCTCAACGATTCGAACGGTATTCTCAATGGTTCGAACGACGATTCTCAGCGTTCGAACGGAGCTAATTTTCAGTGTCGGCTGATGCGTCAACGTTGATAGGTAAATCAAATTCTCACAGGTTCGAACGCTCAGTTTTAACCGTTGGGCCGACCTGTAGTTTACAAGATTTTGTGATAGCTATTTTTATAGTTGTTTGCAGTGATTTTGCGAGCACGTACGGTGTCAAGCCAACGTGGGATAAGTTGTAACGGAGCGCCAGCGAGGTTACAGCATTATGCCGCGAAAGTGGCTTGACGCCGTTCTTCTTTAATACGCTGTACAAAGGCCGTTAAGCACACTGCTTAACGGCCTTAAAAACAGGCGGCGACAAGCGTTAAAACGCGTTTGGCCCTGCAATTAACTTCTTCTATTGACCTTTAGGATTTCTGCACGCCTCCATATTGTTCCATTTGCCTGACTGAGGCACCGTACATTTCGATTCTGTGGGAGACACTGACGAGTCTGTCCAGGATTGCGTCGGAGTAAGTCGGGTCGTTGATATATTCAGCCCATTTACTGACCGGCAGTACGCTTGTGACGATAGTACTTGCGTACATGTATCTTTCGTTTATTATTTCCAGCAGATCCTCTCTGGATCTGGCGTCTAACTGTCCGATGCCCCAGTCATCGAGGACTAGCAGATCAACATTTTTATACTCCTTGAGTTTTTTGAAGTATGTTTCGACGATCTGATGTGACGCAGACATTTGGTTAAGCAGCAGGGGTATTCTGACTACCCTTGCTGTTTTCCCTTTCATGCAGGCCTGATTAGTTAAGGCGCACGCAAGGAAGGTTTTACCGCATCCGGCAGCTCCGGTAATAATGATGTTTTGGTGCCTTTCCATCCACTGCATCGTGAGGAGCGCCTCTGCCTGATTTCTATCTAATCCTCTTTCAATGCTGAAGTCGATTGTGTCAGGACGAGCGTTTGGCAAGCAGATTTTTGCTTCTTTAAGACGACGGTTTAGTGCATTCGAGTCTCGCTTTTCAACCTCATATTCCAGCCCTTCGATGACGCAGTCAAGCAAAGGCATTTGACAGGCGTCAGGGTCAGTAAGAATCGCACTGAAGCGCTCATAAGCGGCACGCATTTTCAGCCTCTTGCACAACTCGCTGAGACGCAGAATTTTTTTATCATGAGTAGTTATTTCTGATGTTTTCATGTTCAACAGTCCTATAGTCCTGGTCTTTGTCGGAATTATCTAAGCCCATAAGCAGCTCTTTCTTTCGCATATTCACAAAGTTCTCGATAAAGCTGTAGCTCAGGAACTTTTGTTCGAGCGCAACGCCGAGGGCTTCATTGGCGAGCCGGATCGATCCTATTTTTGCAAGCCGCCTTAGGCAGGAGCAGAATCTGCGGGCGTTCATTTGATCGGATTCCCACTTGATCTCCAAGACGTTTACAACCGTACTTTCGTTGTAGCCGCAGTCGATCAGCTCTTGTGCCCATTCATCCTTACTGAGCCGTTGGTGCTTTTCCTTTGCCGTCAGATGCTCAGGCAGAATGTGCGTCTTCTGGCCTGAAGCTTCAAGCAATCTCTTGTGCTTGCCAATGCAGACGGCGGTCTCAATGTCGTAAATGAAGACATTTTCGGCTGTCTTCAGCACGGAGACTCTTTTACCTACGTGGCTGGCAGGAACGCTGTAACGATGACCACAGTCCTCAGTGAGCCTGATACAGTGCCCTTTGTCAACCTTTAAGTACTTCCAGCTGCCGACTTCAAAGGCAAGGATGGGAAGACTTGCCAGCGCTTTTTTCTCGTGCGCCGCAAATTCAATTTCGCGACTGCTTTGGCGATTCTTTGTGAACGGACGCTCGTTGAACTGACGTACCTTCTCAAGAATCTGCTCGTTCAGATCAGACAGATCAAACGCTCTTATCGGACCCTGCATCGACAGAGGCGCTATCACATGCCGATAGAAGTGTAAAACGCTGTTTTCTACGCGGTTCTTGCCCTTTGGACTTCGCGGCCGACAAGCAAAGGTGTTGATCCGGTAGTATTCGCACAGATTGGTCAGGATTGGAGAGTAATCGATTCTGCTTTGCTTATGCGACATGACAAGGCTCCTGGCGTTGTCGACTATAAGCGTCTTTGGAATGCCGCCGAAGAACTCCAAGGCTTTGACAATCCCTTGCATCCAGGAGTGCTGTTTTTCATCGTCAAAAGCGCAGGCAAACATCTTCTGACTAAATGTCATTGTGGCAACAAACAGTTTGGATTTGCGGCTTTTCCCATGCTTGTCGACCCAATTGATAAGCTCGCCGGCAAAATCGATTTCCATCGAGCCGCCGGGTACTCGCTCCAAGTTGGTATAAACCTCCTTCGGAGCTTTAGCTTTCATTGCCTTATCTATTTGACGGCAGAACGTCGGATACGAGCAGGCGCTGCTAGGGTCAGATGCCTTGTATGCTTCGTAAAGAAGCTGTCTGGTTGCATACTTGACGTTTGCAAGCTGAGTTATGACTTGATCTGTATCGATTTCTCGGTACTTTGCGTCAATGTGAGAACACAGCAGCTCTTCCAATACGGCTGAATCAGTCTTTTCGATCTCCGTGTACGTCAAGCCGGATGCTTTGATCTGGTTTGCGTATTTTGAGACAGTTGACTTCGATACGCTGACGGAAGCTGCAATTTTCGAATACGGTTGATTCAAGTTCAGCAGAGCTGCAATTTTCTTGATCTTTTCCATTGAAGATTGTTCCATAAATTGTCCCTAAAAAATTTAAGGACATCAGACTACAATCCAACGGAAAAAACTGAAACATGCTAAGCGTTCGAACCAGTGAGAACACCGTACTCAACTGGCAGGACAATTAGCTAGCTACTATTATGAGAGGGGGCGTTCGAACACTTGAGAACACCGTTCGAATGGTGTCATTTCCTGAAATCGGTTGACTACTTGATGTTGTTAAACCTAGTTAAAGTTTACTGTTTAAAGAGTAATCCCTGAAATTAGTTTACCTCTTGTTGATCTTATTCCTGCTTTCGGTTGCCAGGAGGTGTTGCCTACTGGCAACCGAAAGCAGGAATAAACAAATTTTACTTCACTATCTAGCTCTTAGATACTCCTCCCTACGTGATCTCCAATGCTTCTTTAACTCCCCTCTTAAAGCTGCTGCCTTTGCCGGAGTTAGTAAGTTATTGCTTAAATGCGGTCGGCACTCGTTGTAGAAAGAGACCACTTCAAACAATGCTTGCTCTAATTGCTCGTGGGTTTCAAACCTACGACTCCCCAACATTTCATTTTTGATTGTCGAATTGATTCGCTCAGCTATTGCGTTTTCTTTTGGATCTCCGTTTTCAGTCATGCTTATACATATGCCCGATGCTCGAAGCAATTCAACATATTCTTTACTTGCATACTGAACCCCCCGATCTGAGTGGTGGATCAAGCCTTCTTTTTTAACATCTATCCCTCTTGCTTGGCATAGACTGAGTGCCATTTTTAGTGCGCTGATTGCTGTTCTATTGCTCAGGTCAGAGCCTAGTTTCCAGCCTACAATCTCGTGGCTGTATGCATCTGTGATTAGCGCTAAATATGTAAACTCCGATTCCCAATCCGTTACTTTAATTGGTACGTAAGTAATATCGCTAACCCATATCTGGTTCGCCCGATATGGTATTAGGTCCTTAATTAAGTTTGGATAAGTTGGCAGATTATGCTGTGAATCGGTTGTCCTCGGTTTTCTTTTCTTCTGTCGCAGCTTTAAATGATTGTCTGCAAGAATGTCTGCGAACCGGTCTCGTCCGACATGCAATCTTCCGGGAAAGTTTTGAGAGTACATCGCCCACAGCTTTTTTCCGCCTATATTCGGGTCAACACTGCGTACTTCTTTGCAGTACTCGATGATTATCTCCTCGGTTAGATACCTCGATTCTGCCTCTGAAGAGCCTCTTTTCTGAACCTTGTAGTACGCCTGCTTGCTGACGCCAAACAACTTACACAGGGCCGTTACACTTCCGTACGGACAGCTCTGCTGTTGCAGGACTTCTATTGTTTGGCGCCAGATTTTTTTCTTATAGGTATGCCAAAGCGCTCTTCTGCTAGCTGGACCATTGTTTCATAGGCCTGTGCTTTTAGGCTTTGTGCTCGCAGTTGCGCCTTGAGCTCTTTGATTTGAGCTTTCAATAAGGCGATTTCGCTTACTTTATTCAAATCTAAATTCTCGGGTTTAGCCTCATCTGAAGAAGGGCAGGCTCTTGCATTAAGGAGTTTTCCATCAAGGCCCTTCCTATCAAGGTCTTTCCCAACAACCGGCGTTCTTTTTGGCAAATCTATCCACCTATAAACTGTTGCCAAACAAACTGGCACATGCTTTGCAATTTCTTTTATTGGCATCCCCTGATTGTACAAATCCGAAACAAGCCTTCTTGCCTCTGCTTGTTTCATTAGTGTAGATATCTGTTCTTCAACTTTCATTGTTGACTCCCTAAGTAGTCAACTTTTTTCAGGACAAGACAGGTTGAGAGAATTCAATTGACACTATGAATTTGCATTGGATCGTCTCTTACAGTCCGCGCAGAGCAAAAAAAGATAGGGCAGACAGAGATAGAGCGATTGATAAGGCGCTTGATGCAATTAAGAATCCGGGCAAACTACGTCTAACCGGCTATAAGTCATTGGTTAAAATGCCAAGAAAAGACGGTGCACCGCAATTAGATACCGAAAAAATAGAAGAACAATCTCAATGGGATGGGTATTACGTTATTTGCACGAATCTTGAAATATCACCTGAGAGAGCCACTGAGATTTATCGAAAGCTCTGGCAAATTGAAGATTGTTTCCGGGTCAGCAAATCTCAATTGGAGACTCGGCCATGCTTTGTATGGACAGATTCTCACATATATGGCCATTTCTTGAGCTGCTTCATAAGCTTGGTGCTGGAAAAATATATGCTTTACAGCCTCAAGCAGGAACTCGGAGATCAAGTCACTCATGGGAAGATGTGCTCTGCCTTACGTCAGTCCCAAGTCGTCTACGATGATATCAATCCACAGCTGCCGTTATTTCTAAGGTTATACGAACCGGGGCTGTTTGATGAAATGAGTAAGCACTTTGGTCTGAAGGTCCTAAGTCGCGTAGAGAAGCCCGTAGGCCTAAAAAAGAAACTTCATTTACCGGGGCTGAATGTTGTAGCTACCACGGCGTGGAAATCGTAAGATCGGAGAAGCCCCGCTACACGGGGCTTCCAGGGATTTTATGCAGTCGTAAACTGTAAAACTCGGGAGAAAGCCATCATGGAGTCTCTCGTCTGCTTCAAGCGTGCAGGCGCAGACGGCATCCTGACGTACTTTGCTCCGCAGGCAGCCCGCTGGCTCGCCGAAGAAGGCAGAAGGTAAGCCGACAAGCGCAGTAAAAAATTAAGGAGCGGTCCAAAACGGATTCGCTCCTTTTCTTTTAAATGTCCTTTGAAGGATTAAAGCCTTCAATGAATTTCCTGATTTTCCGCCCGTCACGCTTCGTAGGACGGCCGTGATAGTCACTGCCTGGCATCGGCATCATCTTGCTGTTTTCGCGTATCAGAAGTCGTTTTTGGAGGCTTCCCGGCGTTTCTTCATAAAGTGCCTGCGCTGCGGCTGCGTTTCCGCGCTTTCCGGACAGAGCCTTAACGATCACTTCAAAACGCTCCTCGCCCCGAATAATCTCCAGCTTCTCGCCGACCTTGACCGTCTTGCTCGCTTTCAGCCGTACGCCGTTCATCCGTACGCGGCCAAGCTCAATATTGTCCTGAGACAGCGTGCGTGTCTTGTAAAAACGCGCGGCCCAAAGCCATTTGTCCAGGCGAACGTCACTGTCTTCAATCTCGTTTTTCTTCATTTTCTATCCTGCAGGTACAGCAAAGGCCCGCATTTGCGAGCCTTTACCTTGTTCCGTCTCTATGTCAGAGATTATTCAGCCTTGGCTTCTTCCTTGGCAGGAGCAGCGTCGGTTGTCTTCTGAACGAGTTCAACGTAAGCGAGAGGAGCATTGTCGCCAACGCGATAGCCCATCTTCAGGATACGAGTGTAGCCGCCCTTACGATCCTTGAACATCGGTCCGATTTCGTTGAACAGCTTGACAACGATTTCGCGATCACGAAGACGGTTAAATGCGAGACGCTTGTTCGCAACTGTCGGCTCTTTGGCAAGAGTGATCATCGGCTCAACAACACGACGAAGCTCTTTGGCTTTCGGCAGAGTTGTCTTGATGGCTTCATGACGCAGCAGAGAATTGGTCATGTTGCGGAGCATGGCCAGACGATGGGCAGATGTACGATTCAGTTTGCGAAGACCGAGTTTATGACGCATTTTCAAATTCCTTAATAAAAAGTCTAGTTAGGGTGCCGCTTGGGCATCTCCCGTCTCTTCTATCTCCTTTCGGAGCGGGCGGGTGAGCTCGGCATTATAGCCGAGCTGAATAAAATTTAAAAATATCGAAGTAAAACAAATACTACAAAATGTTCTTAGTGGTCGAGACCAACAGGAGGCCAGTTCTCAAGCTTCATGCCGAGTGTCAGACCGTGCGCAGCCAGGACTTCCTTAATCTCATTGAGCGACTTGCGTCCGAGGTTCGGAGTCTTGAGAAGTTCGTTTTCTGTTCTTTGGATCAGATCGCCGATGTAGTAAATGTTTTCGGCTTTCAGGCAGTTCGCAGAACGAACGGTGAGTTCAAGATCGTCAACCGGACGGCGAAGGATCGGATCAACCGGAGGCTGAGGTTTGACAACAGGCTCTTCAACAGTGACACCGCTGGTGTTGCTGAAGATGGGCGCGGGAGCGGGAGGCTCGGCGCCAATGGTCGGCAGTCCGCCAAAGACGGAAAGCTGATCCTGAAGAATGTGAGCGGCCTGACGAAGGGCTTCTTCCGGAAGAATAGCGCCGTTCGTTTCAATGGACATAACGAGCTTGTCAAGGTCAGTACGCTGTTCAACACGAGCGTTTTCAACCTTATAGGCGACGCGAAGAATCGGGGAGAAGGAAGCATCCATAATGATGCGGCCAATCGTTCCCTTGCTGTAGTCGTCTTTCAGAGCTCTCATGTCGCCCGGCTGATAGCCGCGGCCTTTTTCAACCTTGAGCTGCATGTCGATCTTTCCGCCGGAAAGATTTGCAATCACATGGTCAGGGTTGAGAATCGTGCAGTCATGAGGCAGATCAAAGTCGGCCGCTGTCACAACACCCTGGCCTTCACGACGCAGCGTTACGGTGACTTCATCACGGTTCTCGAGTTTGAAAATCACGCCCTTGACGTTAAGAAGAATGTCAACAACGTCTTCCTTAACACCGTCAATCTGGCTGTATTCGTGAACAACACCGGCAATCTGAGCTTCAGTCGGAGCAAAGCCGACCATGGAGCTGAGAAGAACACGGCGAAGCGCGTTGCCAAGCGTATGGGCGTAACCGGTTTCAAACGGTTCCATCGTTACGGTGGCGGAATAAGGATTGCCGTCAACAGCTTCGACTTCGATGCTGCGCGGCTTAAGCAGAGCATTAACAGACATTAGTTTTCCTTTTAACAATACCCTCGGCTCGTTACACCGATAAGGCTGTAGGAATGTTGGGGCCTTAAACGACACGACGATCTCAGCCCCAAAGGATGAGATCGCGTGGTGAAACTATGCGGCAGCGCACTACACTGCCGCGGTACTGCAAGTTTAGCGAGAATACAATTCAACAATCAGAGATTCGTTGACGTCGTGAGCGATTTCGTCACGGGCCGGAACATGCTTGAATGTTCCTTCCTTCTTGTTTACATCAACGGAAACCCAGTCCGGGAAACCACCGGTTTCTGCCAGTTTCAGGCTGTTAACAATACGTTCCTGATTCTTGGCTTTTTCACGGACGGCGATGACGTCGCCTTCTTTAACTAAGTAAGAAGGAATATTGACTTTGTTGCCGTTGACGCTGATAGCGCAGTGGGAAACCAGCTGACGTGCTTCAGCACGTGTGCAGCCGAAGCCCATACGATAGACAACATTGTCCAGACGTCTTTCAAGCAGGCTGAGGAGCTGCTCGCCGGTGTTGCCGCGTTTTCTGGCGGCTTTAGCGAAATAAAGTCTGAACTGACGTTCGAGAACGCCGTACATACGTTTAACTTTCTGCTTTTCACGAAGCTGAGCACCGTAGTCAGAGAGACGAGCACCGGAGGTGCGGCCATGCTGACCCGGGGCATATTCGTGTTTGCATTTGGAATCAAAAGAGCGAACAGCGCTCTTGAGATTCAAGTCGCAGCCTTCACGGCGTGCGAGCTTTTCTTTAGGTCCGGTATAACGAGCCATTTTTTTCTCTTATCCTGTGTCTTCCACATTCAGTTAATCAGTTTGCTGATTAACGCGGGAATTAGTTATTAAACACGGCGACGCTTCGAAGGACGAACACCGTTGTGAGGAACGGGAGTAACGTCCTGAATGGAAGTGACGCGAATACCAAGAGCGTTGAGCGCACGAACACTGGATTCGCGGCCGGGTCCGGGTCCGGTAATACGGACTTCAACGTTCTTTAAGCCATATTCAAGGGCATGACGGCCGGCCTGCTCTGCTGCAACCTGAGCTGCAAACGGAGTGGACTTACGAGAGCCTTTGAAACCCTGAGCGCCGGAGCTGGACGCGGCAATCGCGTTGCCCTGACGGTCAGTAATTGTGATGATTGTATTGTTGAAGGAAGCGTGAACGTGGGCAATGCCTTCTGTCACGACTTTCTTAACTTTTCTGCGAGCGCGCTGAGCAGCAATCTGCTGCGCGTTAGGAATCTTTCCTGCCATAGTCGTCCTTTACCTTATTTCTTAAGTGCGACGCCAGCTTTCTTCGGTCCCTTGCGGGTACGAGCATTCGTACGGGTGCGCTGACCGCGAACGGGCAGACCGCGACGATGACGCATACCTCTGTAGGTACCTAAGTCAATAAGGCGCTTAATTGACAATTGAACTTCACGACGAAGGTCGCCTTCGACAGTCAGCTTGCTGATCGCATCACGAATTTTTTCAAGTTCTGCGTCTGTCAGGTCTTTGACCTTCTTAGTTGTGTCAACACCAACCGCATTCAAAATTTCACGGGCACGGGGACGACCGATGCCATAGATGGCGGTTAAGCCGATTTCAGCGTGCTGATTCGGCGGAATGTTAATACCGGCGATACGAGCCATTATTTACCTCTTTAGCCTTGGCGCTGTTTATGACGAGGATCCGAGCAGATCACGCGGACCACGCCTTTGCGCTTGATGATCTTGCACTTGCGGCACATTTTTTTGACCGAAGCGTTTACTTTCATAGTTATCTCCAAAAGTGCACGAGGCCTCTCGCGAAGAACCTCATACAGAACTGTCCCTGCAAAATGTAGTGCAAATCGCAGAGTAATGCATAAGGAGCGGGATTATATCTAATCCCGCTCTTTTCTGCAAATTATCGACTGGTTACAACCCGTTAACGGGGAAGTGAACCGGGACCGAAGCCTCGGAAGTTTGTCTTCTTCAGCAGCGATTCGTATTGATGACTCATGAGATAAGCCTGAACCTGACTCATAAAGTCCATCGTCACGACGACAACGATCAGAAGTGATGTGCCGCCGAAATAGAACGGAACGTTAAAGCGCAGATTGAGGAACTCAGGAACCAAACAGACAAAGACCAGATAGATGGAACCCGCAAGTGTCAGACGAAGCAGAACTTTGTCAATATAGCGGGATGTCTGTTCACCCGGACGAATACCCGGTACAAAGGCACCGCTCTTCTTAAGATTCTCAGCTGTCTCACGCGGATTGAAAACCAAAGCCGTGTAGAAGTAAGCAAAGAATACAATCAGAGCTGCATAGAGCAGTGTATAAATCGGTTGACCCGGGGAAAGAGAAGCCGCAAGGTCACGAATCCAGCGTGTGCTCTCTCCGCTGGTAAACCAACTGGCTAAGGTAGCCGGGAAGAGAATCAGCGAAGAAGCAAAGATCGGAGGAATCACGTTGGCCATGTTGATCTTCAAAGGAAGATACGAACTCTGACCGCCGTAAATCTTGTTGCCGACCTGACGCTTGGCATAGTTAACTGTAATACGGCGCTGGCCTCTTTCCATAAAGACCACAAATGCCGTAACGAGCATCACGATCGCAATGATGAAAATCGCAGACAGAGGTCCGATCGCGCCGGTGGAAACCAACTGGAAAAGACCGCTTACCGCAGCGGGCAGACCCGCAACGATACCTGCGAAAATGATGATCGAAATGCCGTTGCCGATTCCGCGCTCTGTAATTTGCTCGCCAAGCCACATGAGGAACATGGTGCCGGTAACGAGAGAAACAACACAGACAAAGCGGAAGAAGAAGCCCGGATCAATGACCAGGCCGGGCTGCGTTTCCAAAGCGACGGCAATACCTAACGCCTGGAATGTGCCCAAAAGAAGTGTGCCGTAACGAGTGTACTGCGTGATCTTTCTTCTTCCGGATTCGCCTTCCTTACGCAGACTCTCCAGAGAGGGAAGTACGTAAGAAAGCATCTGCATGATAATCGATGCCGAAATGTACGGCATGATACCAAGCGCGAAAACGGAGAAACGGGACAGGGCGCCGCCCGAGAACATGTTAAACAGCCCTAAGATGCCGCCCTGCTGCTGATTAAACAGCTCTTTTAAGGTATCTGGATCGATACCGGGAACCGGAATATGCGTGCCGATACGATAAACAACGAGAGCCAATACAAGAAAAATTACTCGTCGATATAAATCGCCGTACTTGCTGCTGGCTTTCGCCGGAATGTTCTTGGCCACGTTTAATTCCTTATCTCAAATTATTTATCAGCTTCCACAACAACGGATCCGCCGGCAGCTTCAATAGCAGCCTTCGCACCCTTAGTAGCGGTAATGCCGCGAAGAATAACTTTGCGCTTGATTTCTCCGGAGAGAATAACGCGAGCATCCTTCGAATTGGATTTGATCACATTTGCATTGATCAGATCGCCGAGGTTGATCTCTTCCAGACCCAGCTTTTCAAGTTCGCTCAAGCGAACTTCAGCAACGAATTCATGAGTCCAGGAAGTGAAGCCGCGCTTCGGCAGACGACGATGCAGAGGCATCTGGCCGCCTTCGAAACCAACTTTGTGGAATCCGCCGGCACGAGACTTCTGACCTTTGTGACCGCGGCCGGCAGTCTTGCCCCAACCGCTTCCAACACCGCGACCAACGCGATGGGCTGCGCTCTTGGAACCTGCAGCCGGCTGAATGGTATTAAGTTTCATTTCTAATCCTCAATTATTCAGCACGAACAAGGTAAGAGACAGTGCTGATCATGCCGCGTACGGCAGGAGTGTCCTCAAGTTCGCGTGTCTGACGAATCTTCTTCAGACCGAGACCAAGAACAGTCTGGCGATGGGCTTTCTTGCAGCCGATCGGGCTCTTGACCAGAGTCACTTTAACTGTTTTCTTTTCCATTTAACACTCCTGATTAACCGATGATTTCTTCAACGGTCTTGCCGCGCTTAGCAGCAATTTCGCTCGGGGTGCGCAGATTGTTGAGAGCGTCAATGGTGGCACGAACCATGTTGTAGGGGTTCGAGGAACCATGAGACTTGGCAACAATGTTGCGAATACCCATTACGTCGAAAATAGCACGCATCGGACCGCCGGCAATAACGCCGGTACCTTCGGGAGCCGGAAGAAGCATCACGCGGGAAGCGCCGTGATGGCCTTCAACAGCGTGGTAAATGGTTCCGTCACGAAGAGGAATCTTTTCCATGCTGCGGCGAGCCTGATCCATCGCTTTCTGGACGGAAACAGGAACTTCACGGGACTTGCCCTTGCCCATACCGATACGGCCGTCGCCGTCGCCAACTACTGTTAAAGCAGCAAAGCCGAGAATACGACCGCCTTTAACAACTTTGGTGACGCGATTGACAGCAATCATTTTTTCGCGAATGCCGTCATCCTGTTCTTCAGCCATGGGGCCTTTAGCTTGTTTTGCCATTTAGCTATTCCTTAGAACTTGAGACCGGCTTCGCGCGCTGCTGTTGCAAGCGCGGCGATACGGCCATGAAAACGATAACCGGCGCGGTCAAAAGCGCAGCTTTCAATTCCGGCAGCCTTTGCTTTCTCAGCAATGCGTGTACCGATAATCTTCGCAGCGTTGACGTTGCCACCCTTGCCGGACACACCTGCCAGCTGAGCACGGACTTCCGGCTCAACCGTAGAGGCAGAGCACAGAACATTCTTGCCGTCGGCAGAAATGATCTGAGCGTAAATGTGCAGATTTGTACGATGAACAGTCAGGCGATTAGCCTTCATGCTCTTAATGCGGGCACGCGTGGCACGCGCACGACGCAGACGATTTTGTTTCTTGTCGATCACTTTAAGCCTCCGCCCGCTTATTTCTTCTTAGTTTCCTTGATCACTACAACTTCATCAGCATAGCGAACACCCTTGCCCTTATAGGGTTCAGGAGCACGATAGCTGCGAATTTCTGCAGCAACCTGGCCGACTTTCTGTTTGTCGGCGCCGTGAATCAGAATCTCTGTCTGAGTCGGGGTTTCACACTTAATGCCGGCAGGCATCTTGTGAGCAACCGGATGAGAGAAACCGAGGTTCAGATTCAGGGTGTCGCCCTGAGCCTGAGCACGGTAACCAACACCGACCAGAGTCAGTTTCTTTGTGAAGCCTTCTGTAACGCCGATGTTCATCGCGTTAACAAGAGCTCTGAGCGTACCGCTCATTGCGTTGGACTGCTTCGTTTCTTCAAGAGCTTTGAAGTAAACGTGGCCGTTCTCAACCTTCACTTCAACAGAAGCGTCAAGCTTCTGAGTAAGCGTGCCTTTCGGTCCTTTGACGGTGATAACGCCGTCAGCGATCGAGGCTTCAACACCCTTACCGAGGGTGACGGGAATCTTAGCAACTCGTGACATAGTATTCTCCTAGCTTAGGCAACGTAGCAGATGACTTCGCCGCCAATGCCAGCTTCACGAGCTTTGCGATCAGTCATCACGCCTTTCGGTGTGGAAATGATCGCAATTCCAAGGCCGTTCATGACCTGAGGAATCGTTTCGTGATTCTTGTATACACGCAGTCCGGGTCTCGAAACACGTTCGATTGTTTCGATAACAGGACGGCCGGCATAATATTTAAGACCAATATGAAGAACGGGCTTGCCTTCGTTGGCGTCAACGGAATAACCGGAGATGTAGCCTTCGTCTTCAAGAACCTTTGCAATCGCCACCTTCAGCTTGGAAGAAGGCATTGTAACTTCCGTTTTGTCGACCATCTGACCGTTACGGATACGGGTCAGCATGTCGGCGATCGGATCACTCATACTCATTTGTAATCTCCTCGCTTACCAGCTGGCCTTAGTCAGGCCGGGAATGTCACCATGCATAGCCGCTTCGCGGATCTTGCCTCTGGCTAGGCCGAATTTGCGGAATGTACCGCGGGGACGACCGGTGATGCCGCAGCGGTTGCGCTGACGGCAGGGACTTGCGTCACGGGGCAGAGACTGAAGTGCGATGCGGGCTTCCATGCGCTCTTCCATCGAGCGGGTAGCATCGTTAATAACCGCTTTCAGAGCGGCACGTTTAGCAGCAAACTTCTGAGCGCACATTTTGCGCTTGAGTTCACGATTGATAAGTGCGAGTTTAGCCAATTAAATCACCTCGCTTAGTTACGGAACGGGAATTTGAAGGCAGCCAGAAGTGCCTTGGCTTCTTCGTCCGTCTTAGCGGTTGTCGTAATGCTGATGTTAAGTCCGCGGAGCTTGTCGATCTTGTCGTATTCAATTTCCGGGAAAATAATCTGTTCCTTCAGACCGATGTTGTAGTTGCCGCGGCCGTCAAAGGCACGAGCGTTAACACCACGGAAGTCACGAACACGCGGGAAAGCGATTGTGACTAAACGGTCAAGGAATTCATACATGCGCTCGCCGCGAAGCGTGACCATACAGCCGATCGGCATGTTTTCACGAATCTTGAAGTTGGCGATAGCCTTACGAGTCTTGGTAACAACAGGCTTCTGACCAGCAATCTTGGTCAGGTCGGAAACAGCGTGGTCAATAAGCTTCTTGTCATTGACAGCTTCACCGACACCCATATTCAGTGTGATTTTTGTGATGCGGGGAACCTGCATTTCGGTTTTGTAACCGAACTGTTTTGTCAGGGCCGGAACCACTTCGTCACGATATTTATTGAAAAAACGAGACATTTACTGCGACCTCTTATGCTTTGGCGCCGACAACGGCACCGTCACTCTTGAAGACGCGTACTTTCTTGCCGTCAACAACCTGGAAACCGATGCGGTCGCCCTTACCGGTCTTCGGATTGACGAGCATGACGTTGGAACCGTCAATGGGAAGCGTCTTGTCCATAATGCCGCCGGCCTGACCCAGCATGGGGTTCGGCTTGACGTGCTTCTTAACGATGTTGATGCCTTCAACAACGACTTTACCGTCGCTGTGAACAGCAGTCACCGTGCCTTTTTTGCCTTTATCACGGCCGGTAATGACGATAACCTCGTCACCTTTGCGGATACGTTGCATTCTGTGTTCTCCTTAAAGAACTTCAGGAGCCAGAGAAACGATCTTCATGAAACGTTCGGTACGCAGTTCGCGCGTAACCGGTCCGAAGATACGTGTTCCAATCGGTTCCAGTTTGTTGTTAAGCAGGACAGCAGCGTTGCCGTCAAAGCTGATGGAGGAACCGTCAGGACGACGAACACCCTTAGCAGTTCTAACTACAACAGCACTGTAGACTTCGCCTTTTTTGACACGACCGCGGGGGGCCGCTTCTTTGACGGTCACTTTGATAATGTCGCCAATATTGGCGTAGCGGCGCTTGGAGCCGCCCAACACTTTAATACATTGCACTGAACGAGCACCGGTGTTGTCGGCGACGTCCAGATTAGATTGCATCTGAATCATGGTTTTTAATATTCCAACTTATTCCGAGGTCATAGCGATTCGCTATGCTCGGCCAGTTTTGGTCCCGTCCGGGAGAAGAGTTTCCAATCCAGTCTCACAGATACCTGCTTTTACGGGGCAGGTTGTTCAAAAGAACCGGAACCCCAGTGAACCTCTAAGTTATTAAACGGAAAGAACTTTCCAAATAAATAAACTTAGAGAGCCGCAAGTATATCCAATTAAGGATATCTTTGCAAGCTCTCTAAGAAAATTAAATTATTTTTTTACAATTAGATGACTGCGCGTTCGATGATCTTGGAAACTGTCCAGGACTTCGTGCGGGAAATCGGACGGGTTTCAGAGATCTCGACGATGTCGCCTTCTCTAACGTCGTTGTTTTCGTCATGAACATGATACTTCTTGCTCTTGACGACGATCTTGCCGATCGGATGCTTAACCTTGCGTTCAACAAGAACAGTAACTGTCTTGTCCATCTTGGTGCTAACAGCTTTACCGATCAGGGTACGTGTAAGTTTGTTTTCGCTCATTTCGTCGCTGCCTTCTGAGCAAGAATTGTACGGACGCGTGCGATGTCGCGGCGTGTCTTACGAATCATGCTCGTATTTTCAAGTTGCTGATGAGACTTCTGCAGACGCAGTGTGAACTGTGCTTTCAGAAGGTCCTGCAGTTCTTTGTTAAGCGCAGCTTCGTCCATAGCGCGTAAATCTTTGGCTTTCATTCTGCACTCTCCTTACTGGCCAATCTGGCGTGTAACGAACATAGACTTCAGAGGAAGCTTGGCTGCGGCAAGACGGAAAGCCTCACGAGCCAGCGCTTCATCAACGCCGTCCAGTTCATAAATCACGCGACCCGGCTGCACTAATGCAACCCAGTATTCCGGATTACCTTTACCGTTACCCATACGAACTTCAGCGGGTTTAGAGGAAATAGGTTTGTCCGGGAACACACGGATCCATACACGGCCGCCGCGTTTAATGTGGCGGGTGATGGCACGACGAGCAGCTTCAATCTGACGAGCTGTCAGACGACCGCGCTCGGTAACTTTCAGACCGAACTGACCAAAGGAGACCTTTGCGCCTCTCTGAGCCAAACCATAGTTACGGCCCTTCTGGTCCTTACGGTACTTGGTTCTGTTTGGTTGCAGCATTATTCTTCTCCTTCCTTAGCAGCAGTTTCGGCGGCCTTGCGGGGAGCACGAGCCTGCTTGCCTTCTCCGTCAGCGGGTTTGCGGCCGCGGCGGTTGTTCGGCTTGCCCGGACGACGATTGCGGCGATCTTCACGATCAGCCGGAGCAGCAGCTTCAGCTGCAAGATCCTTGGCAGTATTGTCGCCTTTGTAAACCCAAACCTTCACACCGATAATGCCGTATGTGGTATTGGCTTCGGAGAAACCGTAGTCAATGTCGGCACGAAGAGTGTGCAGAGGAACACGACCTTCACGATACCATTCGGTACGGGCGATTTCAGCACCGTTCAAACGACCGGAAGACATGATCTTGATACCAAGAGCGCCCTGGCGCATGGCGTTCTGCATAGCGCGCTTCATCGCGCGGCGGAACATAATGCGCTTTTCGAGCTGCTGAGTAATGCCGTCGGCAATCAGCTGAGCGTCCAAGTCAGGACGACGAACTTCTTCAATGTTGACGTGTACAGGTACGCCCATCATCTTGGAGAGTTCGTTCTTCAGAACCTGAAGATCTTCACCCTTCTTGCCAATCACCATGCCCGGACGAGCGGAGAAGATGGTGATGCGAGCGTTCTTAGCGGGACGCTCGATGAGAATACGACCAACGGATGCGTTCTTGAGCTTCTTGCCCAGGAATTCACGAACCTTGAGGTCTTCTGCCAGTGTGCGGGCAAAATCGCGGCCTGTAGCATACCAACGTGATGTCCAGTCGTGTGTTACAGGAAGGCGAAAGCCTGTCGGATTAATTTTCTGTCCCATGGTTCACCTATTATTTCTTAGCCGGTGTATCGCCGACTGTCACATAGATGTGACAAGTCTGCTTACCGATACGAGCGCCGCGGCCCTTGGCTCTGGCGGAGAAACGACGAAGTGTGGCGGCCTTCTCAACATAGATGGAAGTAACGCGAAGATCGTCAATATCAGCGCCGTCATTATGCTCGGCATTGGCAATGGCAGATTGAAGCGCTTTGCCGATGATGCCAGCAGCCTTCTTCTGCGTGAAAGAAAGAATGTTCAGGGCCTTGTCAACGGGTTTACCGCGAACAAGATCCGCAACCAAACGGCCTTTCTGAGCCGAGAGGCGAACTCCACGTACGATTGCTGTGGTTTCCATTATTCTTACCTCTTAGCTGGAGCAGCCTTCTTATCAGCTGCGTGGCCCTTGAAAGTACGGGTAAGAGCAAACTCACCCAACTTGTGGCCAACCATGTTTTCATTAATAAATACCGGCACATGCTGACGTCCGTTGTGGACAGCAATGGTAAGACCGATAAATTCAGGAAGAATTGTCGAACGACGAGACCAAGTCTTGATCGGACGTTTGTCACGACCGGCTTGGGCGGCTTCGACCTTCTTCAGTAAGGATCCGTCGACGAACGGTCCCTTCTTAAGCGAACGAGACATTCAGGCCCCCTTACTTACGATAGCGACGAGACACAATCATGTTGTCTGTGCGCTTGTTGTTACGAGTACGATAACCCTTGGTGAGCTGACCCCAAGGTGTGACAGGCGCGCGACCGGTACCGGTACGGCCTTCACCACCACCGTGCGGGTGATCAACCGGGTTCATTACAACACCGCGAACGGTCGGACGAATACCGCGCCAACGCTTGGCACCGGCTTTGCCGAGTTCACGAAGACTGTTTTCTTCATTGCCGACGGTACCGATTGTCGCACGGCATTCAATAAGAACGCGGCGAACTTCACCGGAACGAAGACGAACCTGAGCATAGGCGCCTTCACGAGCCAGAAGCTGTGCAAAAGCACCGGCAGCACGAATCATCTGACCGCCTTTCTTCGGCTTCATTTCGATGTTGTGAATCGTGGAACCAACCGGAATGTTGCGAAGCGGAAGTGTATTGCCGACTTTGATCGGGGCTTCCTGACCGCTCATGATTTCGTCACCGGCTTTCAGGCCTTTCGGTGCGAGAATGTAGCGGCGTTCACCGTCCTTGTACAGAACAAGAGCGATGTTCGCAGAACGGTTCGGATCGTACTCGATGCGTTCAACAATAGCGGGAATTCCGTCTTTGTCGCGCTTGAAGTCAATAATACGATACGCTTTCTTGTGACCGCCGCCCTGATGACGAACGGTAATACGGCCGAAGTTGTTGCGGCCGGATCCGCGGTTCTTCTTTTCAACCAGCGGAGCATACGGCTTGCCTTTGTGCAGTTCGTTGTTGACAACCTTAACTGCATGACGGCGGCCGGGAGATGTAGGTTTAAGTGTAACCAGAGCCATTACTTCACCTCTGCGAAGTTAATTTCTTGATCGTCGGCCAGGCAGACATAAGCTTTGCGAACGTCGCTGCGCTTACCGGGGAAACGACCGTTGCGTTTCTGCTTGCCTTTGATGTTCACGACCTGAACGCCGGATACTTTTACCTTGAAAAGAAATTCAACGGCGGCCTTGACATCCTCTTTAGTTGCTTCAGGAACAATGCTGAAGATGTACTGATTGTGCTTATCACCGATTCTTGTCGCCTTTTCAGAGACAACAGAACCGAGAATTACTTTGTAAAGGAAATCTTGGCTCATCCCCACATCTCCTCAAGCTTAGCAATAGCTTGTTTTGTAACGACAACAGAATCGAAGTGAACCAGAGAAACAGGATCAGCATAACGCGGCTCAACAACCCAAACGTTCTTCAGGTTGCGGCTGGCAAGATCAAGATTCTCGCTCAGCTCTGTTGTAATGATCAGAGCGCTGCCGAGACCCATTGCCTTAAGCTTGTTGGCAAAGTTCTTTGTCTTGGGAGTGTCAACATCGATGGAGTCCACAACAACAAGACGTCCGTCCTGAGCTAACTTGGAGAAAATGCAGGCCATGGCGCCGTTAAGCATCTTCTTGTTAACTTTCTGTGTGAAGTTTTCATCAGGTGTGTTCGGGAAAGCTCTGCCGCCTCCGCGCCAAACCGGCGAGGAAGACATACCGGCGCGGGCACGGCCTGTACCTTTCTGACGCCAGGGTTTGCGTGTGGAGTGATGAACAGCTTCACGAGTAAGCTGCGCACGGGTTCCGAGACGAGCGTTGGCCTGATAGGCAACAACGATCTGATGAACCAGAGCTTCATTGTATTCACGACCGAAAAGGGAATCGGCAGCCGCAAGAGTAGCGGTCTGCTGGCCCTGATCGTTTAAGACTTTCAGTTCCATTAATCGCTCCTTAGGCTTTGGCCTTCACGGCCGGACGGATAACAATTTCGCCTTCGCTGGCACCGGGAACGGCACCGCGAACCATGATGAGCTGACGATCAGCATCAACACGGGCGATAACTAAATTCTGAGTTGTGCGCTGCACGTCACCTAAATGACCTGCCATGCGCTTGCCTGGGAATACGCGGCCCGGGTCCTGACGGTTACCGATAGAACCGGGAGCGTTTGTAGACACGGAGTTACCGTGGCTGGCACGATTGGATGAGAAGTGATGACGTTTGATAGCGCCGGCAAATCCCTTACCGATTGTTGTTCCTGTAACGTCAACTTTCTGACCTTCAGTAAACATGGAAATCGGAAGAGTCTGGCCAACTTTCATTTCGCCAATCTTATCTTCTTCAACATGGAATTCTTTGAGCACGGAACCTGCTTCAACACCAGCTTTTTCAAACTGGCCTTTCAGAGGGTTGCTCACACGCGACGGCTTCTTGGAGCCGTAGGCGACTTGCACTGCATTGTAGCCGTCAGTCTCAACCGTTTTTACCTGTGTAATGCGGTTGTTCGACACATCGAGCACTGTTACCGGAATAGACACACCATCCTCGGTAAAGATGCGCGTCATGCCGATCTTACGACCGACGAGGCCGAGCTTCTCACTCATTATTATCTCCACCCCAGCTGCGATTGGCCGGGACTAGTTTAGAAAAAATCACCTTAAAAGACATTAGGTGATCACGAAAAGAAGGCGATTCTACAACGAAAAAATCCTTTTTGCAAATATTCCTTCTAAAAACCGTGAGTTATCAATTGTTAATTTGCCTCAAAATATTTCATTTCTGTTGTTTGCAAATTTTCTTCCCGCTTCTGCTGCCTTTCCCCACCGCAATTTGTCCCTCCTGCATGCGCATTAGGCCGTTTTCGCTACTCAAAACAATCTCTAACCGCCTTCCCCTGCGCAATATTCGACTAAAATCTATGTCCGCAATTAATATGTAAGAATTCGTTGCTTTAGGTTTGACTTTTTATTTAACTCTGCTTTCAGAGTTTTTTGACGAATATGTTTAGAAAATTGATTTTCTGTGCGGCATCGGCTTTTGCACTTACTTGCACTGCCGCTGCATCTGCTGAAGTCTTCTTTACCGAAACCTTTGCGGTCGGCACCATTGTCACCGGACAGTTCAAAACAAAAACAAAAGAAGAAGCTTCTGCTTGCTATCGCCTGATGAACGACGAAACACGCCGCCTCGAACATCTGCTTTCTGCCTACGACGAGGACAGCGATATTTCCCGACTCGGCAGCAACGCCGGCCATTGGGTTGAAATCTCCCGTGATACCTTCGAAGTCCTCTCAGCTTCTAAAATCATCTCTAAAGAAACCCACGGCACTTTCGATCCGACTATCGGAACAGTTATTAAACTTTGGAGCGTTGATCAGCCCGATCATCATATCCCGAAAAACCAAAGCCTTGAAAAAGCGCTTAAAGCTGTCGGCTACGAAAAAATCGGATTAAAACAGGAAAATGGCAAGTTCTACGCAAAAATAGGAAAGCAGCAGCAAATTTCCGTCGGAGCCATCGGAAAAGGTTTTATTGCCGATAAGGTTATGAAAACTCTCAAGGACCACGGATGCAGAGACGCCCTGCTCAGTTTCGGAGGAAATGTCATCGGATGCGGAACCAATGCCGAAAATAAACCCTGGAACGTAGGCCTGCAGAGCCCGGATAAAGAAAGAGGAAATTTCTTTGCTGTCGCGCCGCTTGATGACACCTCAATTGTGACCTCCGGCGACTACGAGAAATTCTTTGTTGAAAACGGCGTGAAGTACAGCCATATCCTCGACCCGAAAACAGGAAAACCGGTCCCGGCGACACTCTCTTCGGTCACAATCATTGATAAAAACTCCGCTCAGGCCGATGCGCTTTGCACCGCCTTGTTCGTAATGGGGTGGGACGGAGCAGTCAAGTTCCTTCAGGAGCATCCCGATCTTCCGGCGGTGCTCGTCGATGAATCGGTGAAAAAGGCAGCCATCACCAAGAGTGCTGAATCTCTAGTCCGCGTCACTGACCCAGCGCTTAAAACGGCAATCATCCCTCAAAGCGGCCCGGTCGTCTTTAAAGACACGAAACAATAGACGAGAGAAAAACCTCCGCAGAACTAAATCTACGGAGGTTTCGCTTAATAAGTCAACCGATTACTGGACCTTGATTTCAACGTCCACGCCTGCCGGCAGGTCAAGCTTCATCAGAGCGTCGACTGTCTTGTCAGTCGGGTCGATGATGTCCATCAGTCTCTGATGAGTCCTGATTTCAAGCTGGTCACGGCTGGTCTTGTTGACGTGCGGGCTGCGCAGAATGTCGAAACGCTGAATGCGTGTCGGCAGGGGAATCGGGCCTCTTACGATAGCACCGGTTCTCTTGGCAGTGTCGACGATCTCAAGAGCAGACTGATCGATCAGTTTGTAATCAAATGCCTTGAGGCGAATACGAATACGTTGGCTTTGCATTTTAATCCTTTAAAGAACAAGGGGCCGAAGCCGTCTTCGGCCCGCGATTCAAGTTTGTGTTAATTAGGCTTCGATCTTAGAAACAACGCCGGCACCGACAGTGTGGCCGCCTTCACGGATAGCGAAGCGAAGACCTTCTTCCATAGCGATCGGGGCGATCAGTGTAACGTCCATACGGATGTTGTCGCCGGGCATAACCATTTCAACGCCTTCAGGCAGCTGAATTGTGCCGGTAACGTCAGTTGTACGGAAGTAGAACTGCGGACGATAGCCTTTGAAGAACGGTGTGTGACGACCGCCTTCTTCCTTGGTCAGAACGTAAACTTCTGCCTGGAATTCTGTGTGCGGTGTGATGGTGCCCGGTTTAGCAAGAACCTGGCCGCGTTCAACGTCTTCACGCTTTGTACCGCGAAGAAGAATACCAACGTTGTCACCGGCTTCGCCCTGATCCAGCAGTTTGCGGAACATTTCAACGCCTGTGCAGGTGGTCTTCTGTGTCGGACGAATACCGACGATTTCAACTTCATCACCAACTTTGATGACACCGCGTTCGACACGGCCGGTCACAACTGTACCGCGGCCGGAAATCGAGAACACGTCTTCAACCGGCATAAGGAACGGCTGATCAATAGCGCGTTCCGGTGTCGGAATGTAAGAGTCGAGTGTGTCGGCAAGCTTCAGGATGGATTCTTCACCCATCGGGCCTTTGTCGCCTTCGAGAGCCATACGGGCAGAACCCTTGATGATAGGAATGTCATCGCCCGGGAAGTCGTAGTTGCTCAGAAGTTCGCGAACTTCCATTTCAACCAGTTCAAGCAGTTCTTCGTCTTCGACGAGGTCGCACTTGTTGAGGTAAACGATGATGTAGGGAACACCAACCTGACGAGCAAGAAGAATGTGTTCACGAGTCTGCGGCATCGGGCCGTCAGAAGCGGAAACAACCAGAATAGCGCCGTCCATCTGGGCAGCACCGGTAATCATGTTCTTAACGTAGTCAGCGTGTCCCGGGCAGTCAACGTGAGCGTAGTGACGCTTTTCAGTTTCGTATTCAACGTGAGCGGTGTTGATCGTGATGCCGCGTGCTTTTTCTTCAGGAGCAGCGTCAATCTGATCGTAGGCTTTGGCTTCGCCGCCGAACTTGTTGGAAAGAACGGTTGTGATAGCAGCCGTCAGAGTTGTTTTGCCATGGTCAACGTGACCGATGGTACCCACGTTCACGTGGGGCTTTGTACGCTCGTACTTACCTTTTGCCATTTTTTAAGATTCCTTAGAAAGTTTAAATAGCGTTAAAAAATTACTTTGCCTTAGCTTCAATCACTGCTTCCGCAACGTTCTTCGGAGCTTCAGCATAATGTTTGAATTCCATTGTGTAGGAGGCGCGGCCCTGTGTCAGAGAACGCAGCTGTGTAGCATAGCCGAACATCTCGGACAGCGGAACTTCAGCCTTAACAGCTTTGCCTCCGCCGGGCAGATCGTCCATACCCTGAATAACACCGCGGCGGGAAGAAAGGTCGCCCATAACGTCGCCCATCTTCTCTTCCGGAGTTTCAACTTCAACAGCCATGATCGGCTCAAGAAGGACCGGGTTGGCATTGCGCATACCTTCTTTGAAAGCCATAGAACCGGCCATCTTGAAGGCGTTTTCGTTAGAGTCCACTTCGTGGTAAGAACCGAAATGAAGTGTGGCTTTAACGTCAACAACCGGGTATCCGGCAAGAACACCGGACTTCATGGTGTCTTCAATACCCTTCTGAACTGCAGGGATGTATTCGCGAGGAACCACACCGCCCTTAATCGCGTCGACGAATTCATAGCCTTTGCCGGGATTCGGCTCAAGCTTCAGAACAACGTGACCATACTGGCCGCGGCCGCCGGACTGCTTAACAAACTTGGCTTCTGCGTTTTCAACTGTAGAACGAATGGTTTCACGATAGGCAACCTGAGGTTTGCCGACTGTGGCTTCAACATTGAACTCGCGGCGCATACGGTCAACGAGAATGTCGAGGTGAAGTTCGCCCATACCGGAAATAATCGTCTGACCGCTTTCTTCATCAGTGCGAACGCGGAAGGACGGGTCTTCCTGAGCAAGGCGGTTAAGCGCAATGCCCATCTTCTCCTGGTCAGCCTTGGTCTTGGGTTCAACAGCCTGAGAAATAACAGGTTCCGGGAACTCCATCTTTTCAAGGATGATCGGGTTAGCGATATCGCACAGTGTGTCGCCTGTTGTAACTTCTTTCAGACCAACTGCAGCAGCGATGTCGCCGGCGAGAACTTCTTTAATTTCTTTACGTTCGTTGGCGTGCATCTGCAGCAGACGACCAATACGTTCTTTCTTGCCCTTAACAGAGTTCAGAACGGTGTCGCCGGAGTTAACAACGCCGGAGTAAACGCGAAGGAAGGTCAGCTGACCAACGAACGGGTCAGTCATGATCTTGAATGCGAGAGCAGAGAACGGCTCTTTGTCATCAGCCTTACGGGAAACAACAGAGTCGTCATCCGGATCAACGCCTTCGACCGGAGGAATGTCAACCGGGCTCGGAAGGAGTTCGATCACGGCGTCAAGCATGCGCTGAACGCCTTTATTCTTAAACGCGGTACCACAGAGCATCGGCTGGATTTCACCGGCGATGGTACGCAGACGCAGACCTTTAGTAATGTCGGCTTCAGACAGGTCGCCTTCTTCAAGGTACTTGTCCATCAGCTCTTCATTGGCTTCAGCAGCAGCTTCAACCATGTTGCTGCGCCATTTTTCAGCATCAGCCTGAAGTTCAGCAGGAATGTCTTCAAATGCGAACTTCATACCCTGGGAAGCTTCGTCCCAGATGATCGCTTTCATCTTGGCCAGGTCAATAACGCCTTTAAATGTATCTTCAGCGCCGATAGGAATAACGATAGGCACAGGGTTGGCCTTCAGGCGGGACTTCATCTGGTCATAGACCTTGTAGAAGTTAGCGCCGGTACGGTCCATCTTGTTTACGAAAGCAAGACGGGGAACACCGTACTTGTTGGCCTGACGCCAAACAGTTTCAGACTGCGGTTGAACACCGCCGACCGCACAGTAAACCATGCAGGCGCCGTCAAGAACACGCATAGAGCGTTCAACTTCAACTGTAAAGTCAACGTGTCCCGGGGTATCAATAATGTTGATACGATGTTCGGGATGATTCATGTCCATGCCGCGCCAGAAGGCAGTCGTAGCAGCGGAGGTAATAGTAATACCGCGCTCCTGCTCCTGTTCCATCCAGTCCATGGTCGCAGCGCCATCATGCACCTCGCCAATCTTGTGATTGACACCGGTGTAGAACAGAATGCGTTCCGTGGTGGTTGTTTTACCCGCGTCAATGTGCGCGGAAATGCCGATGTTGCGATAACGCTCAATCGGAGTTTTGCGAGCCATGTTTTTTATCCTATATTAACGAGAGAGGCTGACACCTCTCCCAATTGTTTAAGAAATTAGTTAAAGCGGAAATGAGAGAAGGCCTTGTTGGCTTCAGCCATACGATGGACTTCTTCACGTTTCTTCATAGCACCGCCGCGGCCTTCGGAGGCGTCAAGTAATTCTCCGGCGAGACGGAGCGGCATGGATTTTTCACTTCTGCCCTTGGCGGCTTCACGCAGCCAGCGCATGGCCAGAGCCATACGGCGAACAGGGCGAACTTCGACCGGAACCTGGTAATTGGCACCGCCAACACGGCGGGACTTAACTTCAACCAGCGGACGAACATTGTTCAAAGCGTTCGTAAACACTTCGATAGGATCTTTACCAGACTTAGTCTGGATTTCTTCCAAAGCGCCATACACGATGCGTTCTGCGACGGCTTTCTTGCCGTCAAGCATGATCATGTTGACAAACTTTGTGATTTCCACGGAACCAAACTTAGGATCCGGGAGTACTTCACGTTTAGGTACTTCGCGACGACGGGGCATTTTTTACCTCAATTCTGTCTTCAGTCAAATAAATTAAAAATGCGGGTCAATAAGTGAACCGCGACTTACTCGGTCATAAAAAGAGACCGTCACCGGGTGCGGGCCGGTATTAAGCCTGTTTGGGGCGCTTTGCGCCATACTTAGAGCGAGACTGCTTACGATCCTTGACACCCTGGGTATCAAGAGAACCACGAACAACGTGGTAGCGAACGCCCGGCAAGTCTTTAACACGACCGCCGCGAATCAACACGACGCTGTGCTCCTGCAGATTGTGACCTTCACCTCCAATGTAGGAAATGACTTCAAATCCGTTGGTAAGACGTACTTTGGCAACTTTACGAAGAGCCGAGTTCGGTTTCTTCGGAGTTGTAGTGTAAACACGGGTGCAAACACCGCGTTTCTGGGGGCAGTTCTTGAGCGCGGGGCTCTTGCTCTTTTCAATAGCTCTCTCGCGAGGCTTACGCACTAATTGGTTAATGGTCGGCATAAAGTCCGTATCCGAAACGATTAGAAAACCACTCTTGACGAGTGGGGTTTAACAAAAATACTTTAGGGAGATTGGCGCGGACTCTGCGCAGCGGAGGAGCTCTCTAGGGAGCTTTCAAAGAGCGCAGAAATCCGAGCGGATTTCCGAAAAGTTCCGCATTATTGCTCAAATCTAATCTTTTGTCAAATTTTTCTTGTTCGATTAAGTAGTTAGCAATTGTGTTTCCTGCAACTTCCTACAAAGGAAAAAGGGCGGCCTTTCGGCCGCCCTTCTTGGCTTTTAACGAGTGCTTCTCAGTTTACTTGCTGGGAATAATCACGTCGTCCGCTGCGGATTTGACCGCGTCTCCGACAAGATTCTCATTTCCGACATAAGCAGTGTCAGTCATGATCTCATTGTCGTACTTAAACGCGTCCGGATCGCGACGGGCTCTGTGATAGGCCAGACCTGTACCGGCAGGAATCAGACGACCCACAATCACGTTTTCCTTCAGGCCGCGAAGCTCATCACGTTTGCCCATGATGGCTGCTTCGGTAAGAACACGTGTGGTTTCCTGGAAGGACGCCGCAGAAATGAAGGAGTCTGTCGACAAACTCGCCTTGGTAATACCGAGCAGAATGTTGTCGTAGAGCGCCGGACGTTTGCCTTCGGCCAAAACTTTTTCGTTTTCATCCAGCATTTCGCTGCGTTCAACCTGCTCTCCGTTGATGAATCTTGTGTCGCCCGGATCGGTAATCACAACACGGCGAAGCATCTGACGAACAATCACTTCAATGTGCTTGTCGCTGATCTTCACGCCCTGCAGACGATACACCGCCTGGACTTCGTCAACAACGTAGCGGGCCAGAGCCTCAATACCGTTCAGACGCAGAATGTCATGCGGATCGGCCGGACCGTCAACAATGACCTCGCCTTTATGAACCACCTGACCGTCATGGACCAGAATTGTCTTGTCCTTCGGAATCAGGAATTCATGTTCGGCGCCTTCCGTATCCGTAATAATCAGACGCTGTTTACCTTTGGTTTCTTTACCGAATGTAACAGTACCGCTGGCTTCGGCAAGTACGCCGGCATCCTTCGGAGAACGTGCTTCGAAGAGCTCGGCAACACGCGGCAGACCGCCGGTAATGTCTCGAGTCTTCTGACTTTCTGTCGGAATTCTCGCCAGAACGTCACCAACGCTCGCGTGGTCACCGTCATGAACCGTGATCAGGGCACCAACCGGAAGCTGAATGCTCACCGGATGCTCTGTTCCCGGAATCTTAACGAGTTCGCCTTCGTCATCAAGAAGCTGAATCATCGGACGACCGATCTTGCTCGAGGCAGAGTGCTTGCCGTCGATAACGACAAGAGAGCTCAAGCCCGTCACTTCATCGATCTGGCTCTTAACTGTGACGTTGTCAATCGCGTTGGCAAAGCGGACACGGCCGGCGTATTCGGTAACGATCGGACGAGTCATCGGATCCCAGTTGGCAAGCTCAACACCGACCTGAACTTCTTGTCCGTCATTGGCGAGCAGGTTCGCGCCGTAAGGAATCTTATGGCGTTCACGTTCACGGCCATTCTGACCTTCGATAACGATTTCGCCGGAGCGGGAAATAACAACCTTGTTGCCCTTCTCACCCGTCACATAACGCATCGCGCTTGTGAAGCGGACTGTACCGGCAGACTTCGTCACGACGTTGCTCGCAACAGCGTTTCGGCTCGCAGCACCACCGATGTGGAATGTACGCATTGTCAGCTGAGTACCCGGCTCACCAATGGACTGAGCAGCGATAACACCGACTGCTTCACCGGCGTTAACCAGTGTACCTCTGCCGAGATCACGTCCGTAGCACTTCGCGCACAGACCGTAACGGGTTTCACAGGTAAGCGGGGTGCGAACCATCATTTCATCAATACCGAGCTTCGTGATCTGTTCGACATCGTCTTCATTGATCAGATGGCCGGCTTCAAAAATGACTTCATGAGTATCCGGATCGAGAACGTCTTCAGCTGTAACACGGCCAAGAACACGATCGCCCAGAGCTTCAGCAACGTCGCCGCCTTCAACCAGAGCCTTCATCAGAACACCGCGGTGTGTGCCGCAGTCGTCTTCTGTGACCACCAGATCCTGTGTCACGTCAACCAGACGACGAGTCAGGTAACCGGAGTTCGCTGTCTTCAGAGCCGTATCGGCCAGACCTTTACGTGCTCCGTGGGTAGACACGAAGTACTGCAGAACGTTCAAGCCTTCACGGAAGTTCGCGGTAATAGGCGTTTCAATAATGGAGCCGTCCGGCTTGGCCATCAGGCCGCGCATACCGGCAAGCTGACGAATCTGCGCAGCGGAGCCTCGGGCACCGGAGTCAGCCATCATGTAAATGGAGTTGAACGATTCCTGCTCAACTTTGTTGCCATGACGATCGATAACAGGCTCCTTGGAAATTTCTTCCATCATCACCTTACCGACCTTATCACTTGTGCGGCCCCAAATATCAACCACCTTGTTGTAGCGTTCACCGGCAGTCACCAAACCGGAAGTGTACTGAGCATCGATCTCTTTAACTTCCTGCTCGGCTTCATGCACAATCTTTTCCTTCGCTTCAGGAACAATCATGTCGTCAATAGCGATGGAAAGACCGCCGATGGTAGCAAGGTGATAACCGCGCTGCATCAGCTTGTCGGCGAAAATAACCGTTTCGCGCAGGCCGCAGCGGCGGAAAGCCATATTGATCAGCTTGGCAATCTCTTTCTTCTTCAGTGTCTTGTTCAGAACGCTGAATGGAAGTCCCGGAGGAAGAATTTCCGAAAGAAGCGCACGGCCGGCTGTTGTTTCGTAACGAACCATGCGCGGTGTCTTCTCACCGGTCTCTTTGTCGACGTCAAACTCATTCACACGAACCGTGCAGCGAGTCTGAAGCTCGATCGCTTTGTTGGCAATCGCGCGTTCAACTTCGCCGATGTCGGCAAAGAACATACCCTCGCCCTTGCCATTGATACGTTCACGGGTGGAGTAGTACAGACCAAGCACGATGTCCTGAGACGGAACGATCGAAGGATCGCCGTTCGCCGGGAACAGAACGTTGTTCGAGGCAAGCATCAGAGAACGGGCTTCAAGCTGGGCTTCCAGAGAAAGCGGTACGTGAACAGCCATCTGGTCGCCGTCGAAGTCGGCGTTGAACGCCGCGCAGACGAGCGGATGGAGCTGAATCGCTTTGCCTTCAATCAGAAGCGGTTCAAACGCCTGAATACCGAGTCTGTGAAGTGTCGGAGCGCGGTTCAGCATGACCGGATGCTCGTAAATCACTTCTTCCAGGATGTCCCAAACAACCGGTTCCTGGTTCTCGACCATCTTCTTGGCAGCCTTAATGGTTGTCGCAAGACCGCGAAGCTCAAGCTTGTTGAAAATAAACGGCTTGAACAGCTCAAGAGCCATCAGCTTCGGCAGACCGCACTGATGAAGCTTGAGGTACGGGCCTACTGTAATAACAGAACGACCGGAGTAGTCAACACGCTTACCGAGCAGGTTCTGACGGAAGCGACCGCCCTTACCCTTGATCATGTCAGCAAGGGACTTCAGAGGACGCTTCGACGGACCGGTCATGGCTTTGCCGCGGCGGCCGTTGTCAAGCAGCGAGTCAACCGCTTCCTGAAGCATGCGCTTTTCATTGCGGACAATGATGTCCGGAGCTTTCAGCTCAAGAAGACGTTTCAGACGGTTGTTGCGGTTAATGACGCGGCGATACAGATCGTTCAGGTCACTGGTCGCAAAGCGGCCGCCGTCAAGCGGAACCAACGGACGAAGATCCGGCGGAAGGACAGGAAGAACTTCCATAACCATCCATTCCGGTTTAATGCCGGAGCGCTGGAAGCCCTCAAGAACTTTCAGACGCTTGGCAATCTTCTTAACTTTGGCGTCACTCGTTGTTTCCTTGAGCTCGGTTCTCAGGTCGTTAACTTCCTGATCAATATCGATGGATGCGAGAAGCTCACGAATCGCTTCTGCGCCCATCATCGCCTTGAATTCGTCGCCGTATTCCTCTGTCTTGGCAAAGTAATCGTCCTCAGTCATCAGCTGACCGCGGCGAAGCTCTGTCATGCCGGGGTCGACAACGATGTAGGCTTCAAAATACAGAACACGCTCAATGTCACGGAGCGGGATGTCAAGAACCATACCCATTCTGGAGGGAAGGCTCTTGAGGAACCAAATGTGAGCGACCGGGCTGGCAAGCTCAATGTGTCCCATTCTTTCACGGCGAACTTTGGAGAGTGTGACTTCAACACCGCACTTCTCGCAGACAACGCCCTGATGTTTCAGACGTTTGTATTTGCCGCAAAGACATTCATAATCCTTAACCGGTCCGAAGATCTTGGCGCAGAAAAGACCGTCACGCTCAGGCTTGAACGTACGATAGTTAATCGTTTCCGGTTTCTTTACTTCGCCGTATGACCAAGATCGGATTTTCTCAGGAGAGGCAATACCGATCTTGATTGCGTCAAAAGGCTCATCTTCGCTGTTCTTCTTTAAAAGATTAAAAGGAGAATTCATCATTTTTTAGCAGGTTCCTTATTGCGGTCGAGGTCGATGTCAATACCGAGAGAACGGATTTCCTTAACCAGAACGTTGAAGGACTCCGGCATACCCGCATCGATCACGTGATCGCCCTTGACAATATTTTCATAAAGCTTTGTACGGCCGGTAACGTCGTCAGACTTAACCGTGAGCATTTCCTGCAGTACATAGCTGGCACCATAAGCTTCCAGAGCCCAGACTTCCATTTCACCAAAACGCTGACCACCGAACTGAGCTTTACCGCCCAGAGGCTGCTGTGTGACCAGAGAGTAAGGACCGGTCGAACGAGCATGCATCTTGTCGTCAACTAAGTGGTGCAGCTTCAGATAATGCATCACACCCACTGTCACAGGTCTGTCAAACGCGTCGCCGGTGCGGCCGTCAAACAGCTGAGCCTGTGTCTTGGAAGGTGTGAGATGAAGCTTCTCAGCGGCTTCCGGCGGGAAGGCAAGATTCAGCATCTCATGAATATCTTCCTCGCTGGCTCCGTCGAAAACCGGAGTCGCAAAAGGAACGCCCTTCTTAAGGTTCTTGGCAAGAACAATGATCTCGTCATCAGTGAGAGAATCAAAGTCTTCTTTCTTGCCGTGGCTCTTGTTGTAGATCTGATTCAGGAAGGCGCGAATCTCTGCAACCTGCTTGGAGCGCTCCTTCTTAAGCATCTCTTCAATTCTCCAGCCCAGACCGAAAGCGGCCCAGCCGAGATGAACTTCAAGAACCTGACCGATGTTCATACGAGACGGAACACCCAGCGGGTTCAGAACGATGTCAACGGGACGTCCGTCAGCCATGAACGGCATGTCTTCCACACGAGTAATACGGGATACGACACCCTTGTTACCATGACGGCCGGCCATCTTATCGCCGGGCTGCAGACGACGTTTGACAGCCAGGTAAACCTTAACCATCTTCTGAACGCCTGTCGGCAGTTCATCGCCCTGTGTCAGCTTCTTGCGTTTTTCTTCAAAGGCAGCGTCAAATTCTTTGCGCTTGTCTTCCAGAGAAATACGAACGTCTTCGATCTGCTTCTGAAGGTTCTCGTCAGCCATGCGGATTTCAAACCACTGGTGAACGTTTACACCGTCCAGATATTCCTGGGTAATCTTCTTACCCTTGCCAAGGCCGTTAGGACCGCCGTTGGCAGCGTGACCGATCAGCTGACGAGCCAAGCGGTCAAATGCGTCGCGCTCAACAATACGGAGCTGGTCATTCAGGTTGGTACGGTAACGCTTCAGCGCTTCGTCAATAATCGACTGCGCACGTTTATCGCGTTCAATACCTTCACGGGTGAAGACCTGAACGTCAATAACAGTACCAACCATGCCGCTCGGAACGCGCAAAGAGGTATCCTTAACGTCGCTGGCTTTTTCACCGAAAATCGCACGGAGCAGCTTTTCTTCCGGGGTAAGAGAAGTTTCTCCCTTCGGAGTCACTTTACCAACCAGAACGTCACCGGCCTTGACTTCAGCACCGATGTAAACAATGCCGGACTCGTCAAGACGATTAATCTGGTTTTCACTCAGATTCGAAATATCGCGTGTGATCTCTTCACTGCCAAGCTTTGTGTCACGAGCTGAAACAACGAGCTCTTCAATGTGAATGGAAGAATAACGGTCATCAGCAACGACCTTCTCGCTCACCATCACAGAGTCTTCGTAGTTGTAGCCGTTCCAAGGCATAAACGCAACGAGCATGTTCTGACCAAGGGCAAGTTCGCCAAGATCAGTAGAAGCGCCGTCGGCAATCACGTCACCCTTGGCGATATGGTCGCCGGGGTTCACAATCGGACGCTGATTGATGTTAGTGCCCTGGTTGGAACGTGTGAACTTCTGCAGGTTGTAAATATCAACACCGACTCGGCCGGGGATGTCTTCCTCATCATTGACACGAACAACGATACGGTTGGCGTCAACGTAGTCAACAACACCGCCGCGTTCAGCCTGAATCGTAGTGCCGGAGTCAACCGCAACAGTACGCTCAATACCAGTACCGACAACCGGTTTTTCCGGACGCAGACAGGGAACGCCCTGACGCTGCATGTTGGAGCCCATCAGCGCACGGTTCGCGTCGTCGTGTTCAAGGAACGGAATCAGAGACGCAGCAACAGATACAATCTGCGCAGGCGCGACGTCCATGTACTGAACTCGATCAGGCGTCATCAGCACAAATTCGCCCTTGTCACGGCAGCTGACAAGTTCGTCGGAAAGATTGCCGTCCTTATCGATCGCCGCATTCGCCTGAGCAATAATGTAATTGCCTTCGTCAATCGCGGAAAGATATGCGATCTCATTGGTCACGTGACCGTCGATAACCTTGCGGTACGGAGTCTCAAGGAAGCCGTAGTCGTTCAAACGGGCGTAAAGAGCCAGGGAGTTGATCAGACCGATGTTCGGACCTTCAGGAGTCTCAATCGGGCACACGCGGCCGTAATGAGTCGGATGAACGTCTCGAACTTCAAAGCCCGCTCTTTCGCGAGTCAGACCGCCCGGACCAAGAGCAGAAATACGACGCTTGTGCGTGATTTCAGACAGCGGGTTCGTCTGATCCATGAACTGGCTCAGCTGAGAAGAGCCAAAGAACTCACGAATCGCAGCGCTGATCGGCTTGCTGTTGATCAGATCATGAGGCATCAGGTTGTCAGCTTCGGCCTGGCCGAGACGCTCACGAACCGCGCGTTCAACACGAACGAGACCGGAGCGGAACTGGTTTTCTGTCAGTTCGCCGACACAGCGGACACGACGGTTGCCCAGATGGTCAATATCGTCGATCTGGCCTTCACCGTTGCGAAGCTGAACGATCGCCTTCATCGTGTCGATGATGTCTTCCGGTTCAAGTGTCATCGGACCCTGCTCGGTTCCTCTCTTGAAGCGGGAGTTGATCTTCATGCGGCCGACGCGGGACAGATCATAAGTTTCCGGATCAAAGAACAGACGACGGAAGAGCGTTTCAACCGCTTCTTCTGTCGGCGGCTCGCCGGGACGCATCATGCGGTAAATCGCGATACGAGCGGAAAGCTGATCAGGAGTTTCGTCCAGACGCAGCGTGTCGGAGATATACGGACCGCGGTTCAGTTCATTGACGTAAATCGTCTGGAATTCCGTAACACCCTTCTCACGCATCCGAACAAGCAGATCGGCAGTGATCTCATCGTTGGCGTTCGCAACAATTTCGCCGCTTTCTTCATCATAAAGATTCGTAGCGAGGACTTTACCGACAAGAATTTCGTCAGGAATATTCAGCTCGGTAATACCAAGCTTTTCCATGTCGCGAACATGCTTAGCGTTGATGCGCTTATCTTTCGGGACAATAACTTTACCGTCTTTGTCTTTAATATCAAAGGCAGCAATCTCACCGCGGAAGCGCGCCGGGACAAGCGCCATGGAAGCGCCGTCTGCATTGAGCTTGTAGGAATCAAAGTCGTAGAACTGCTGAAGGATGCTCTCAGGAGTCATGCCCAGTGCTTTGAGCATGATCGTACCCGGCATCTTGCGACGGCGGTCAATACGGAAATGCAGAATGTCCTTAGCGTCAAACTCAAAGTCAAGCCAGGAGCCGCGGTAAGGAATAATGCGGGCGCTGAAGAGCAGTTTGCCGGAGCTGTGGGTCTTGCCGCGGTCATGCTCAAAAAATACGCCCGGAGAACGGTGAAGCTGAGATACAATAACGCGCTCAGTTCCGTTGATAATAAAAGAACCCTTATTGGTCATGAGCGGGATCTCGCCCATGTATACTTCGGATTCGCGAATCTCTTTAACGGTGCTCTGTTTAGGAGAATCTCTGTCTAAAATAACAAGACGAACTTTGGCGCGGAGGCGAGAACAATAATTCAGACCGCGGAGCTGACATTCCGAGACATCGAAGACAGGATCGTCTAAAATGTACTCTTGAAA
Source organism: Parasutterella sp. St.1A3 (assembly GCF_059728705.1). Taxonomy (NCBI): domain Bacteria; kingdom Pseudomonadati; phylum Pseudomonadota; class Betaproteobacteria; order Burkholderiales; family Sutterellaceae; genus Parasutterella; species Parasutterella sp. St.1A3. Next base: position 2,497,176 of record NZ_BAAGFK010000001.1, read on the forward strand.
TTCAAGTCTTGCTAAGCCGTTGTGGCTGACAATAGGGAAAATGGAAGTAAATGCACCCTGTAAACCCTGGTCACGACGCTCAGAAGCCGGGACACCGGTCTGAAGAAATTCGTGATAGGAATGCAATTGCGTTTCCAGTAAGGAAGGCACCTCAAGTACGCTCGGACGCTTCGCAAAGCTTTTCCGAATACGCTTCTTTTCAGTGAACGAGTACGACATGAACACTCCGTTCGGAAGAGAAACAAAAGAAATTCCAATAGTTGCAGATTAGACACGAATAGCCACGCTAGGCCTCATGAGAGGCCCTTGCGCGGCATAACACAAATTGTCAAATTTACTGCATCCATTGAAGACTTTGACTAGACCTAAGTAGATCCACTCAGAGTTTCCATTGAAAAAACAAGGCTCCAAAAATTTTGGAGCCTTGCAGTATACCTAAAAAATTACTTCAAGTCAACTTTAGCGCCGGCAGCTTCGAGTTTCTTCTTAGCTTCTTCAGCGTCAGCCTTGGCAAGGCCTTCCTTAACAGTCTTCGGAGCGCCGTCGACGAGGTCTTTGGCTTCCTTCAGGCCGAGGCCGGTCAGTTCACGAACAGCCTTAATAACCTGGACTTTGTTAGCGCCGATTTCAGTCAGAACGACGTCGAATTCGGATTTTTCTTCAGCAGGAGCAGCAGCGGCAGCACCGGGGGCGGCAACAGCAACAGCAGCAGCGGCAGCGGAAACACCGAACTTTTCTTCCATCATTTTGATGAGTTCGGAAACTTCAAGGACGGACATGGACGCGATTGCGTCAAGGATTTCTTCTTTGGACAAAGCCATTTTGTTACTCCAATACGTTGTGTACGTAAAATTTAAACTAATTTAACTAAATCAGGCAGCAGCCTGCTGATCTTTGGCATCGCGCACAGCAGCAAGAGTTCTGACGAAACGCGCCGGAACTTCGTTGAGCGTACGGACAAACTTGGCGACAGGTTCGTTCATTGTAGCCATGAGTTTAGCCAGCAACTCTTCTCTGCTCGGCATTGTAGCGAGCTTCTCAACACCGGCAACGTCAAGGACGCTGTTCGGCATTGCGCCGCCCTTAATAACCAAGGCAGGATTGTCTTTGGCAAACTTGGCGATTACCTTAGCCGCAGCAACCGGATCGGCGGAAAAACCATACATCAAAGGACCGGCGAACTGGTCGGACAATCCTTCGAACGGAGTTTCCTTCACGGCACGGCGAACTAAAGTATTCTTCAGTACGCGCAACTCAACACCATTCTTACGTGCTTCAGCACGAAGTTTGGTAGCTGCATCAACGGTCAGCCCACGATATTCGGCAATAACAAGACCCTGAGTACCGGCGATAATTTCACCGATCTCTTTGATCATGTCAGCCTTTTCTTGTCTGTTAAGACTCATGGTCTGCTCCACTCAGAGGTGCTGAATTATCAGCACCGGTTTACTAATAACCGGCTCACTCCGAGAGTTTCAAGGAAAATGCCGATGTACGGCACACAACGCTTGTTCTCTCTTCGGTTGCCATCTACGCTGGGATCCTCAGTCAAGGAAATTATGAAGTAACATTCACCAGCGGTCTTTGACGGCTACGGCCCGAAGGCCGTAACCCAAAGTACTTTACTTGAGGCTTTCGCCTCGGATCATCTGATTCAGACGATCAAATTATCCTAATGTCTGAACGTCGATCTTGACGCCGGGGCCCATTGTAGAGCTGACGGACATCTTGCGAAGGTAGACACCCTTTGCAGAAGCGGGTTTGGCCTTGTTGAGGGCTTCAACCAGCGCTTTGACGTTCTGAAGAAGCTTGTCGGCTTCGAAAGAAGCACGGCCGACAGGAGCGTGGATGATACCAGCTTTATCGGCACGGAACTGAACCTGACCTGCTTTGGCGTTCTTAACAGCCTGAGCAACGTTCGGAGTAACAGTACCAAGCTTCGGGTTCGGCATTAAACCGCGCGGGCCGAGGATCTGACCAACCTGACCGACAAAACGCATTGCGGACGGTTCGGCGATAACGATGTCGAAGTTGATTTCACCGGCCTTAACCTGGTGAACCAGGTCTTCCAGACCAACAACATCCGCACCGGCTTCTTTGGCGGCTTCAGCAGCAGCGCCCTGAGCGAACACGGCAACGCGAACAGTCTTGCCAGTACCGGCAGGCATAACAATCGCACCGCGGACAGCCTGGTCGCTCTTGCGAGGATCAATACCAAGCTGAACAGCAACGTCAACGGATTCGTCAAACTTAGCGTTGGCGAGAGCCTTCACGAGTTCAATCGCTTCGTTGAGGCTGTAGAACTTCTGAGCCTCGACTTTGCTCTTGTTTTCTTTTTCACGTTTGCTGATAGCCATTACTTAACTCCTTCAACGGTAATACCCATCGAACGAGCGCTTCCGGCGATCGTGCGAACGGCGGCGTCCATATCGGCTGCTGTGAGGTCAGGCATCTTTGTCTTGGCGATCTCTTCAGCCTGAGCACGTGTGATCTTACCGACTTTGTCAGTATGAGGACGTGCAGAACCCTTCTGAATCTTCGCGGCTTTCTTAATCAGAATAGTAGCCGGGGGAGTCTTCATGATGAATGTGAAGCTCTTATCGGCGTACGCTGTGATCACAACAGGAATCGGCAGACCAGGTTCAACACCCTGTGTCTTAGCGTTGAACGCTTTGCAGAATTCCATAATGTTCAAGCCGCGCTGGCCCAACGCCGGTCCGATAGGAGGCGAAGGATTCGCTTTGCCGGCAGGAACCTGAAGCTTAATAAAGCCTACGATTTTCTTTGCCATTTGCTTTCCTTACGGGTAATCGCTTTTAAAAGCTCCCCGAGGTAAAAATTAAGTCCACTGTAAAAACCTAATCGTCGGACTCTTAACGATCAGGAGAATTAACCTTTTTCTACTTCGTTGAACGCTAATTCAACGGGGGTCTCACGACCAAAGATGAGAACTTTAACACGAAGTCGGTTCTTATCGTAGTTAACGTCCTCAATAATTCCTTTAAATTCTGTAAACGGACCGTTCTTAATACGGACAGACTCACCAACCTCGAATTCAACTCTCGGTCTCGGAGCTTCATTTCCGTCTGCCATCTTCTTCTTGATTACATCGATTTCACGAGTAGGCAAGGGAGAAGGCCTGTTCGCGCTGCCGCCTAAAAAGCCGGTGATGCGCGGTGTATTCTTAACCAGATGCCATGTTTCGTCATTCATGATCATGTTGACGAAAATATAGCCGGAGTACATGCGACGTGTGGAAACACGCTTTTTACCGTTGCGGACTTCAGCGACATCTTCAGTCGGCAGAAGAATTTCTCCGAAAGAATCTTCAAGGCCGGCGCGCTTAATGCGCTCCCTCAGTGCGGATTCAGCACTTTTCTCCATTCCGGAGTAAGTGTGAATAACGTACCACTTCATGTCGTCTGCCATAACTTGCCTCGTTAGATTAAGGAAAGAAGTACATCGTAAAGGAGGAATTCAATCAGCTTGTCAACCACGAAAAGGAAAAAAGCTACGACAACGACAAAGGCACAAACGAGCCCTGTCGTATTGATTGTCTCTTTTCTGGTCGGCCAAACAACTCTTCTCAGCTCTTCATAAGAGGCGCGGCAATACGCAGCAAACTCTTTTCCGGGAGCACTGAACCATCCAATAACGACACCCACAGCCAGACAGCCGACTAAAATGCCGGCACGAACAGCTGTCGGTTGTTCGGCTAACAGAGCAAAAGCAAACACTCCGCTCAAAGCGATAAGAACGGCGATCGTCATCAGAACGATACCGCCTTTGCTTTCGGGTGCTGGTGCTGTTTTTTGCGTACTCATCTGTATTTCCGGTGAAATCAAACCGCGATCCGAGGACCGCGGTTCTGAATTGTGGCAGGGGCAGAAGGAATCGAACCCTCAACCTACGGTTTTGGAGACCGTCGCTCTGCCAATTGAGCTATACCCCTATTGACTCTCTCAAACGAGAGAGCTTAAAACTTATTAGGCTTCGATCTTAGAAACAACGCCGGCACCGACAGTGTGGCCGCCTTCACGGATAGCGAAGCGAAGACCTTCTTCCATAGCGATCGGGGCGATCAGTGTAACGTCCATACGGATGTTGTCGCCGGGCATAACCATTTCAACGCCTTCAGGCAGCTGAATTGTGCCGGTAACGTCAGTTGTACGGAAGTAGAACTGCGGACGATAGCCTTTGAAGAACGGTGTGTGACGACCGCCTTCTTCCTTGGTCAGAACGTAAACTTCTGCCTGGAATTCTGTGTGCGGTGTGATGGTGCCCGGTTTAGCAAGAACCTGGCCGCGTTCAACGTCTTCACGCTTTGTACCGCGAAGAAGAATACCAACGTTGTCACCGGCTTCGCCCTGATCCAGCAGTTTGCGGAACATTTCAACGCCTGTGCAGGTGGTCTTCTGTGTCGGACGAATACCGACGATTTCAACTTCATCACCAACTTTGATGACACCGCGTTCGACACGGCCGGTCACAACTGTACCGCGGCCGGAAATCGAGAACACGTCTTCAACCGGCATAAGGAACGGCTGATCAATAGCGCGTTCCGGTGTCGGAATGTAAGAGTCGAGTGTGTCGGCAAGCTTCAGGATGGATTCTTCACCCATCGGGCCTTTGTCGCCTTCGAGAGCCATACGGGCAGAACCCTTGATGATAGGAATGTCATCGCCCGGGAAGTCGTAGTTGCTCAGAAGTTCGCGAACTTCCATTTCAACCAGTTCAAGCAGTTCTTCGTCTTCGACGAGGTCGCACTTGTTGAGGTAAACGATGATGTAGGGAACACCAACCTGACGAGCAAGAAGAATGTGTTCACGAGTCTGCGGCATCGGGCCGTCAGAAGCGGAAACAACCAGAATAGCGCCGTCCATCTGGGCAGCACCGGTAATCATGTTCTTAACGTAGTCAGCGTGTCCCGGGCAGTCAACGTGAGCGTAGTGACGCTTTTCAGTTTCGTATTCAACGTGAGCGGTGTTGATCGTGATGCCGCGTGCTTTTTCTTCAGGAGCAGCGTCAATCTGATCGTAGGCTTTGGCTTCGCCGCCGAACTTGTTGGAAAGAACGGTTGTGATAGCAGCCGTCAGAGTTGTTTTGCCATGGTCAACGTGACCGATGGTACCCACGTTCACGTGGGGCTTTGTTCTTTCGTACTTACCCTTTGCCATGTGTAGCTCCTGAAGCGCCTGACTCTGTCAGACTATTAAATAACTGGTGCCCATGACGCGGATCGAACGCGTGACCTCTCCCTTACCAAGGGAGTGCTCTACCACTGAGCCACATGGGCGATTGGAGCGGGTGAAGGGAATCGAACCCTCGTCATAAGCTTGGAAGGCTTCTGCTCTACCATTGAGCTACACCCGCTCAAAGCAAATGTTCAACTGAACACTTTCTTTGGAAATCTTGGTGGAGGGGGATGGATTCGAACCATCGTAGGCGTAAGCCAACAGATTTACAGTCTGCCCCCTTTAGCCACTCGGGCACCCCTCCACATTTGGAGAACGCAGATTTTGCCAAAGAACTTTTTCTTTGTCAAGCCTGCTGAAGATATATTTTTACGAGCTCTTACAAACCTCTTTAGATTGAGTCATTTGGTGGAGGGGGATGGATTCGAACCATCGTAGGCGTAAGCCAACAGATTTACAGTCTGCCCCCTTTAGCCACTCGGGCACCCCTCCGCTCGTAAGCAGAAGCGTAATTCTACATAATTAAATGAGAGTTGACAATTGAGCGCCGACGCCGAACATTGTCAGAACCCATCCGAGACGAACCATCCAGCCAACCCAGGGACGGTTCTGATCCTCCGCATCGCGCAGTTTCTTCAACGCTTCTTCACGCTTTTTCCCGTCCGTGACGTAAGTCAAAATGGCAAACTCACTGCTTCTGAAACACATCCCTGCAAAAATAAGCGCAAGTCCCATGTTTCCTAAGCTCTCAGCTGTGTCTCCCTCACTCAGACCGGCCAGCGCTTTGCCCATCATCACTGCTGAAATCACATAAAGTGAAGTACGCGCAATGACAGCGGCTCGAGTCTGTGAAATCGGAATTTTTTTGTCAGAAGTTCTCTGCATAAATTATTAATCTTTTTTTACAACTTTCTCTTCGGAGATGATTTCCGCATCAACGGCCTCGCTTTTATGCCAGTTCTTAGGCACAATGCTGCCGCCGCGGCCGGAATTATTGTCCGTTCTGTAATAATCGCCGGGATTATCTTCTGAATAATCCGTCTGTCCTTGAAATACTGCAAAGATTTTCCCGCTCAGCCAAAGCAGCCCTGATAGCGCAAACGCGCCGATGAGGACGGCTCCGAGAACCGGCAGAATAAACATGGCTGCCGCCAGGCCGACCGCTATCAGTAAAACCGGCACAATGAACTTGGAAAATTGAATGTTCAAAGTCTGCTCCTAACAATTAATAGAAGGAAAGGCAGTTTCATTCTACTTTGACAAAAGAGAAATAACGAGATCAATGCGTTTTGAAATATTTCTGTTTTCTCCCGCACTTCACGGCTTGTTACCTAGATAGGCTCCAGAAATCGGAGCTTTCCTAAATTGGCGGTATACTTTTCAGACTTCTAATTAGTATGGTCGAGGTATTTGACCTAATTTTAATTTATCAAACCAATGACAGAATCTACATTGATGGTCCTTCCTGATGTCCAGTCCAGTACGGACAGAAGAAATATTCCTATTCAGAAAGTCGGTGTCAAGGGCATTCGTACACCGATTCTTGTTAAAAGCCAGTCAGGTGCTCAGCACACTGTCGCTCACGTCGAAATGTACGTAGCGCTGCCCGCTGACAAAAAAGGCACGCACATGTCCCGCTTCTGGACTCTGCTCGGAAGCGTTGAGAAACCTTTCGCACCTGTGATGCTCAAAGAAGTCATCAGCCAAATGCTGGAATCGCTTAAGGCTGATGAGGGTTACATCCGCCTGTGCTTCCCATTCTTCATGGAGAAAAAGGCGCCTGTTTCCGAACTTGAAAGCACCATGGATTACGACGTTGAACTCGTTGCCGAGACGCTAAACGGACAAACAACAGTCTTCCAGAAAGTGACTGCTCCCGTCACAAGTCTTTGCCCCTGCAGCAAAGAAATCAGTAAATACGGAGCTCATAATCAGCGCTCTCACGTTTCGATCAGCGCCGAGGTCCAGACAAACTTCCCGATCGAAAAACAAATCGAAATGATTGAAAGCAGCGCTTCCTGCCAGGTCTGGGGCCTTCTGAAACGCTCCGATGAGAAGTTCGTCACCGAACACGCCTACGAAAACCCGAAATTCGTTGAAGACCTCGTGCGCGATGTCGCAATTCGCTGCCAGGATGAACCTTCTATCCTCTCCTTTACTGTAGAGGCTGAAAACTTCGAGTCTATCCACAATCATTCCGCTTTCGCTTCCATCGCTTTTAATAAAGACAACGAATAATTTTTAGAGGTCGATATGCTCGCCAATCAGAAGAAAGAAATTCTTCAGCTTTTTGCATCTGCGCTGCAGGCCGTCGGAGCACCTTCTGATGCAAAAATTGTTTTAGAGCGGCCCAAACAGACTGCTCACGGAGACGTCGCCTGCACCGTCGCCCTCCAGTGCGCCAAGGCTATGAAAATGCCTCCGCGTGCGATCGCCGAACAGATCGTTGCCAAATTAAATGAGAACCCGCAGACCAAGGAACTCATTTCCGCCATCCAGATCGCCGGCCCGGGCTTCATCAATATGACGCTCTCGGAAGCTGCAAAACAGGCTGTTGTTCCCCTTATCCTTAAAGAAGGGGCGGCATATGGATGCTCGGATGAACACACCGGTCAGTCAGTTCTGCTGGAATACGTCTCCGCAAATCCGACCGGACCTCTGCATCTCGGTCATGCAAGACAGGCTGCGCTCGGAGATGTCCTCTCCCGTATGCTGAAAAGCCAGGGCTGGTCTGTTACTCGTGAGTTCTATTACAACGACGCCGGGGTTCAAATCCACAATCTTGCCATCAGCGTTCAGGCAAGAGCTAAAGAACTTCTGGGCGAGAATGTTGTATTCCCCGAAGACGGCTATCACGGACTCTATATCGTCGATATCGCTAAAGATTACTTGGCTAAAAAAGATATTCAGACGTTCGACGGCGGCGTCATTACAAGCTCCGGAAACCCGGATGACCTCGAGGATATCCGCACTTACTCGGTTGCCTACCTCAGAAATGAGCAGCACCGCGACCTTGAAGCGCTCGACGTCTCTTTCGACAACTATTATCTCGAAAGCTCTCTTTACAAAGACGGTCGAGTAGAAAAAGCAGTTCAGGCCATCAAGGATGCCGGAAAAACTTACGAGAAAGACGGCGCGCTGTGGTTTAAGAGCACCGATTACGGCGACGATAAAGACCGTGTTATGCGCAAAGCGGATGGAACCTACACCTATTTCATCCCGGACGTTGCATACCACCTTGCCAAATTCGAACGCGGCCATTCCCGTGCGATTAATATTCAGGGAACCGACCATTTCGGAACAATTGCACGAGTTCGCGCCGGCATTCAGGCCGCTTCCGGGGCATACGGATATACCATTCCGAAGGACTTCCCGGAATATATGCTCCACACCATGCTGCAGCTTGTGAAAGACGGCAAGCCGCTGAAAATGAGCAAGCGCGCAGGCAACTATGTGACGCTCGCCGATTTGGTCGAATGGGTCGGAAAAGATGCGGCACGCCTCTTTATGGTTAACCGTAAGGCCGATGCCGAATTTGTATTCGATATCGACTTGGCTCTCAGCCAGTCAGACGAAAATCCGGTTTATTACCTGCAGTATGCGCACGCCAGAATCTGCTCCGTACTGAGACAGGCAGAAGAAAAAGGCTTTAATGTTCCTTCTGAAAAGACACTCGCAGCCGCGGATCTGTCTTCTCTGACCACGCCGGCGGAAACCGTGCTGCTGAACAAACTTTCAGACTTCCCTGCCGCACTGGCTCAGGCCGCTGACGATCTCTCCCCACAGAGCGTCGTCACCTACCTGAAGGATCTGGCTGCCGACTTCCACTCTCTCTACAACGCAGAGCGAGTGCTGGTCGATGAGACAAAAACAAGAAATGCAAGACTGGCTCTTTTACTCGCGACACGCCGAGTACTGAGAAACGGCCTTGAGATTCTTGGAATTTCTGCCCCGGAACGTCTGGAAAGAGAAACTGAACAAAATTAATTAACGGAACTGTTTTATGGCAAGTAAATCCGGCGGCGGTTTTGGAACTTGGTTTTACGGCGTACTGGTAGGCGCGGTAGTCGGTGTCGGCTGCTGCGCGGCCGCAGCGCTTTACATCACTAAGGCTCCAATCCCGTTTGTGAATAAGGTCAACCAGGCGAGCGAAAAAATTAACCCGATCGCCGGAGGTATGATCCCTGATCCTAACAAACCGCTCTCAGAAACCGGCGGTGCTCCGAGCAATGCTCCTAAGAGCAAAGTTGTAACTGTTGAACCGCCGACTGCCGAACAAGCGGACGCGGAAGCTAAACTTCAGCAGGAACAGGGTTCAAGATTCGTTGTTCAGGCCGGAGCGTTCAGTTCCGAGGCAGAAGCAGAAAACCGCAGAGCTGAGCTTGCGCTCCTTGGGTTTGAATCACGCGTGATCCCCAGAACCGACGAAGGTAAAACACTTTATCGCGTCCGTCTCGGGCCGTACGGAACTGTCCAGGAGGCAAATTTCGTACGTACAAAGTTATTAGAAAACTCTATTCAGGCAATCACCGGAAGAATTAAGTAACTGCTTTTCGGGCCTTGAATTTTTATTTAGTTAGGACTTTTATGCTTCGTAGAATTCTCCTTGCAGCTTGTCTGGCCATCCCGGCACTTAGTTTTGCTTCGGCGGAACATCCTGAAGAGGGTACGGATTACACCGTTTTAAAGACTCCTGTTCAAACACAGAACCCTAAAAAGATCGAAGTAATTTCTTTCTTTGCTTATACCTGCCCTCACTGCTACACCTACGAAAAAACATTAGAACCTTGGGCAGAAAAACTCCCTGAGGACGTCGAGTTCGTTCGTGTTCCGGTGGCGTGGTCTGATAAATACTTCCAGTACTCCAAGGCTTATTACGCCTTGGAAGCATTGAACAAACTGCATCCCTATCATGAAACGCTGTTTGAAGCAGTCATCAAACAGCGTAAAGACTTTCCGACAATCGAAAGCATTGCGGATTTCCTGGCAACCCAGGGGCTTGACCGTGACGATTTCATGAAAGCGGCCAACTCTTTCTCTACCAAGATGAAAAACGACCGCGCTTTCAAAACGTGGCAGGCTTACAACATTGACGGAACCCCAGCTAATGCGGTCAACGGCAAATATGTCACCGCACCTCACATGGTCGGAACGCGTGAAGGCGCTATCCAAGTGATGGAGTTCCTCATCGATAAGGAAAGAAAAGCTAAAAAATAAGCCCGACTGAGAAGGCGCTTCAGAGCGCCTTTTTATTTTGGCAAAACACTTTGCTTTTTATCTAAACTAATAAAAATGAAGGGGCGGAAGCCTCCGTCCGGAACGATTTAACCTGGAGTTCTTACATGAATATTTTTCTCACCGGAGCCTCGAGCGGTATCGGTCAGGCGCTTGCCAAGGAATTTGCCGCTAACGGCGCGACGCTTGGACTTGTCGCTCGCCGAAAGGATAAACTCGATGAACTGATCGCCTCGCTTCCTCATCCGGAACTCCACACAGCTATCGTCTGTGACGTGACCGACAGAGATAAACTGATCGAGGAAGCCCGCAAATTTGATCAGCAGTGCGGAGGAACGGATATCGCTATCGCCTGTGCCGGCATCTCTGTCGGCGTAAAAACTCAGTATCGCGAAGACCTGGACGTTTTTAACAAGGTCTTTGATACGAATGTTTTCGCCATGGCTTCTACGTTTCACGCATTTATCGACCCGATGATCAGCCGCAAACTCGGAACATTGGTCGGTATTGCCAGCGTGGCCGGCATCAGAGGCCTGCCGGGCAGCGAAGCATACTGCGCCAGTAAGTCCGCCGCCATCACCTATTGCGAAAGCCTGCGCGTGGAAATGCAAAAGTACGGGGTTAAAGTGGTGACCATATCGCCGGGATTTGTTAGGACACCGCTGACAGCGCACAATCCTTATAAGATGCCCTTCATTATGGAACCGGAAGAATTCGCCAAGGAAGCCGTCAAAGTCATCATGGCGGGCCGTTCATATGCGACAATCCCCTACCAAATGGGCATCCTTTCTAAAATTCTGTGCCTGATTCCAAACTGCCTCTTTGACAAGATCCTCGCTTCTCGTAAACAAAAACCGCGAAGCGGACAAACTGAACAGACCGCAGTCCCGACAGAAGAAACAAAAGCAGAAGACGGCAGCAAATAGCCACAAAAAAATGGACCGAATCAGACTAATCTCCGATTCGGTCCTTTTTTATGAAAGTGAGGACTTACTCCTTAGTTTTCTTTCGCTCAATGTACTTTGAGGCGGCGGCTGTGAAGACTACGTCCGTTGAGGAATTCAGCGCGGTTTCGGCCGAATCCTGAAGTACACCGATGACGAAACCAACCGCAACGACCTGCATCGCAACATTCTGATCAATGCCGAAGAGTCCGCAGGCAAGCGGAATCAGAAGCAGCGAACCGCCGGGAACACCGGAAGCACCACAGGCACAGACGGAAGCAACAACAGAAAGAAGAAGCGCTGTGAAGACATCAACTTGAATACCAAGCGTGTGCGCTGCAGCAAGTGTGAGTACGGTAATCGTCACCGCGGCGCCGCCCATGTTGATGGTTGCTCCGATCGGAATAGAAAGAGAATAAAGGTTTTCATCCAGACCAAGCTTGCGGCAAAGATTCATATTCACCGGAATATTTGCCGCTGAAGAACGCGTAAAGAATGCTGTAACACCGCTTTCTCTAAGACAAGCCCAAACCAGAGGATAGGGATTTTCTTTGGTGCAGAGGAAAACAAGAAGCGGATTGACAATGAGCGCGATAACAGCCATAGAACCGAGCAGCACGCACAGCAGGCGAACATAGCTCAGCATTCCTTCAAGACCTGTCGTCGCAACCACTTCTGCCACCAGGCCGAATACGCCGATCGGAGCAAGACGAATAACAACACGAACCACGTACTCAACACTGAAACAAAGATCGGAAACAATGCTCTTTGTCTGATCTGATGAATAACGAAGCGCAAAACCTAAGCTGATCGCCCAGGCAAGAATACCTATGTAGTTCGCATTGGCAATCGCTTTCACGGGATTGTCAACAATGTTAAAAAGAAGGTTGCGAAGAACTTCTCCGATGCCTCCCGGGGCCGTGACTCCGTCCTGAATATTCGCCAGCGCGATACTGGTCGGAAATACGAAGCTCGCCACAACAGCAACTAAAGCTGCAAGCAAAGTACCGACCATATAAAGAAACAAAATGGATTTAATGCCGCCGCCGGTGTGGCCTTCCTGATTGGCAATGGATGCGGCAACCAAAACGAATACCAGTACAGGTGCAACAGCCTTAAGCGCACTGACAAAGAAACTGCCTAAAATGCCGCAGAGCTTCGCTCCTTCCGGATAAATGAAGGCAAGAGCAATACCAAGAACAAGGCCTGCCAAAATCTGCTTAACGAGCGAGCCCTGCTTAATAAGTGAAATTAAGAAAGGAAAAGTTCTTCTCATGGTTTTTAACTATATTGATTTGTAACTATGCTTTGAGTTTACTTTTTTTCTGGCAATTCTCCTAAACTCATAGTTCCTTTTTTGCACGGCTTCTACATGAAATTATCGCGAGGACTCCCTGCTGTCCCGTTTGTCCTGTTCAACATCTTTCTGGACATTCTTGGGATCGGCTTAATCATTCCTGTACTTCCCAAACTTGTCGGAACCCTTGTAGAAAACGCTCAGGCACAGGCCTGGTGGCTCGGCGCTATGCTGATCGCCTACGGTTTCATGCAGTTTGCGCTTGCGCCGACACTCGGGTCACTGTCAGACAAATGGGGACGCAGACCGATTCTTTTGCTCGGGGTTCTCGGTCTGGGCGTAATGTTCTTTGTTCCGGCCTTCTCCGACTCCCTAACTGTCATCCTCCTGTCACGAGTCCTCGGCGGAATGTTCTCGGCCAATATCGCTGTCGCTCAGGCTTATATTGCCGATGTCACACCTAAAGAACAGCGCGCCGCGGCCTTCGGAAAAATCGGAGCGTGCTTTGGCGTGGGATTTATCCTCGGCCCGGCAGCGGGCGGCCTCATCGGAGAATACAGCATTCGACTCCCGTTCATTCTGGCCGGAACCCTTGCAATCCTCAATTTCTTTTACGGCCTATTTATCCTTCCGGAATCACTCAGGATTAAAAATCCAAACGCCGTCACATTTGCAAGATGCAATCCGATCTCGTCTCTGCTCGAACTCGGAAAATTCAAACAAATCGGCGCGCTCCTTGTTGTCATCGCGCTCAGCAGCTTCGTGCAGTCCCTGCTCCACTCAACCTGGTCGCTCTTTACGACCTTCCGATTCCACTGGTCTCCTATGGATATCGGACTGTCTCTGGTTGCAATCGGCACAGTAACCGGGATTATTCAAGGGAAGTTCATCAAAAGTCTGCTCGCTTTTTTCGGACCGAAGCGGCTTATTCTTTTTGGTCTTCTCAGCGGAGCGGCTGCTTACCTTGGGTTCGGACTGATTACTGTAGGCGCTCTTGCATACCTCATCATTGTCCTCAACTTTCTGTCAATGGCCGTAACCCCAACCCTAAACGGAATCGTGTCTGAAGAAGTCCCGTCGGCAGATCAGGGTCGGGCTCTCGGCGCTGTCAGCGCACTCGGAAGCTTAATGGGTGTTCTGGCACCTCTTCTCGGAACGCCTCTTTTAGTACACACCTCTCACATGGCCCCGGGATCAGTCCTGGGCGGACTGCCTTATATCATCTGCTCGGGCCTTCTGCTTCTCGCTGCATTAATCGCGTCTTTGCATTTTCGCAGCCATCCGCGAGCCTAACCAAAGATGCGTTCGCCTATAAAGGGTACCGATTGGATTACATACCGCACTTTTACTTTACATTTACCAATATGTAACTAGGAGATCGCCGTGAACAGTCGAATTTTTCTCTGTCTAATTCCTGCTTTCATTCTTGCCGGCTGCAGCCATTTGAGCGATTTGAACGGCCCCGGCACTTCACATGCCCCGTCAGCAGATGTCTTGAGCCCTAAGTCCGGAGCGCCTTTCCTGACACTTGATGCCAAAGGCTATCAGTATTTTCGCTGCACTGTCGATGCGAGAGGCGGATACTGGAAATTCGAAAGACCCGAAGCCAAACTGACAAACAGCGCCGGAGAAACTGTCGCTGAACTCAGCGGACCAATGCAGGCCTTTGACCACAGCGACGGATCAAGAATCATTTCTTCGCATATAACCGCCTGGGTTAATCCGGCTAATCCCGCCGTCGACAATAAACTTGCACTCCTACAGGCCGTGTCGGATGACCGAGAAGGCGTCTTCAAAGGAGTTAGGTACATCCAAAGACTGGATACCGTCGGCGGAATGCCTCAGGGTTCCTGTACCCAGCCCGATAACGGCAAACTGCAGAAGGTCCCCTTCAGCGCTAAGTTTGTTTTCTGGAAGTAGCGGGTAAATCATCACGGAAAACCTTAGAGATCGTCGCGTCTGCAGCTGCAGGCGCTCGATCTCCCGATGACGGGCCTAAGTTCAAAAGTCAAATTGAGGTATAATTACAGTTTGGCTAAGCAATTGGTTTTAGGGAGGAAATTAATGGGCCTGACCGCAACTACCGTTGGAGGTTACCTCAGAGACTTACCCGCTGACAGACGGGTCGCGATGGCAAGAGTCTGCAGTATGATTCGCCGTTCCGCAAGAGGCGTAAGGGAAAGTATGCGTTATGGTCTGGCTTTCTATGAGCTCCATGGCCCGTTATTCGCTTTAGAGTCAACCGATAAGGATATGACTCTCTTCGTCGCCGAACCTGAAGTCATGGAACAGCATAAAAGTTCTCTTCAGAACTATATTCCGGAAAGATGCGCCATCCGCTTCACTGACTTGAACCGTATTCCGCTCGACAGCCTTGAGAAAATTGTCAGGGATTCCGTCGCCGCTCGCCGCGAACGTCTGAAAGTCGGCTCTGCCCCTACTCAGAAAGAGCTCCTCGCCCTTTGGAAAATCACCGAAGAAGAAGCTAAGGCGCCGCCTCCCATCGTCGTCATTCCGATGGGCAGAGATGAGACCGAAACAGAAGAGCCGGCCCCTGAAGTTCAGGTTCCGGAAGAACCTAAGGAGCCCGTTGAGATCCTCAGAGCCCCGACTTTTAAGGATCCGGCCATGACCGCAAGCAGCCGCCCAAAGAAACAGACGGCTGAAACAGAGGAAACAAAAGCAGAAAAGCCCAAACGCAAAACTGCTGCAAGAAAGAAAACTGCAGCAAAAACCGCTGAAGGCAGTGAGACAGTCAAAAAAACGACTGCTAAAAAAACGACAGCGTCCAAGAAAACCGCAAAAACCTCCGGCTCAGCTGGTACTGCGGCTAAAAAATCTTCTTCCGTAAAGAAGAAAACAACAGCTCGAAACGCCTCTGAGAAGTAATTTCAAACGAATGCTCAAAAACTCCGGACCTCCGGAGTTTTTTCTTTCTCAAATTGGACAAATAAAGCGTTGCGGGAGGTTATTTATGCAATGATTAGCTTGTCTGCAATTTAATTTTGTGTTTTTTGTATATGGACAAAAAAGAGAAAAAATCTCTGTGGAAATGGCTCGTTGTCGCCGTAGCCGTGATTTTCGTTGTCTTCATGGCCGTCCTTCCATTCGCTTGGGAAAGCGGAGATGATGTTCCTGCGCCGAATGCAACTATCGACAGCGGAAACTAAATAATGAGAGATCAAGAGGTTACTGTTCTCTCAGACGTGTCATTCGTAATAAAATCCAACAACAAATAAACCAATTGAATGCAAATTAACCGGGCTCGTTCTTGCTGGTATGACACAACTGAAAAAAAACACAGATATACAAAAAACGGAGATAAAAGGTGAACAGAAACTAAGCGTTAAACTTTTTCTGGTCATATTCATCAAAATGCTCTGTATATTTGCGATCTTTTTCATGTTTTTCGGACCGGAAACCCGAAAAAGTCAGGATCCTGAAACTGTCAGCAGCGGGATCTTAGCCCCTCAACCTATGAATGAAACGGAGGGAAAGAAATAATGATCTCGACTGAATTAGTTGACCTGTCACGGCTGCAGTTCGCCGCAACAGCGATGTATCACTATTTGTTCGTGCCTCTGACCCTCGGTCTCTCCATGCTTTTGGTAGCAATGGAGGCCTGTTATCTGGTCACGGGCAAACAAGTGTACAAAGACATGGTTAAATTCTGGGGAAAACTCTTCGGAATTAACTTTGCTCTCGGCGTTACAACCGGTATTACCATGGAATTCCAGTTCGGTACGAACTGGTCCTATTACTCCCATTATGTCGGCGACATTTTCGGAGCCCCTCTTGCGATTGAAGGCCTCATGGCGTTCTTCCTTGAGTCCACATTTATCGGCTTGTTCTTCTTCGGATGGAACCGTCTGAAAAAGGGCACGCACTTCCTCTGCACTTTCCTGATGGCGCTCGGCTCTAACTTATCCGCCCTCTGGATTCTTGTCGCCAACGGCTGGATGCAGTACCCGACAGGCGCCGAATTCAACTATCAGACGATGCGAATGGAAATGACGAATTTCTTCGACGTCTTCCTTAGCCCTTGGGCCCAGGCTAAGTTCTTCCACACGGTTTCCGCCGGCTACTGCACCGGTGCGGCTTTCGTGCTCGCGATTTCCGCTTACTACATCCTTAAAAACAGAGATCTTGACTTCGCTAAGCGCAGCTTCCGTATCGCCGCTGTCTTCGGTCTTGTCGCCGCGATTTTCACCGTTCAGCAGGGCGATGAATCCGGTTACCTCGTTGCTCAGGATCAGCCGGCTAAACTCGCTTCCATGGAAGGCATTTGGCATACAGATCCTGCACCCGCTCCTATGGCGCTCCTCGCCTGGGCAGATCCGGAACAGAAGAAAAACACTTTTGAAATTACCGTCCCCTGGGTCGCCGGTATCCTCTCCACTCGTTCTCTCGATAAGACTCTTCCGGGCCTTAACGACATTATTGCCCAGAACAAAGAGCGAATCACTCAGGGCGTCGTCGCCGTTCAGGCGCTTGAAAAACTCAGAAAGGATCCTAAGGACGAACAGGCTAAGAATATTTTTGAGCAGCACAAGAAAGACCTCGGCTTCGGTCTTCTTACTAAGAAATATCAGCCTGACAGCGCTAAGGTAACCGAAGAAGACATCCAGAAAGCCGCGGATGACTCCATCCCTTATTCAGTCAACTCCATGTTCTACGCCTTCCGAATTATGGCGGGTACAGGCGTTGCGCTGCTACTTGTCTTCGGACTGTCTGTTTACTACTCGGTTCGCCGTGTAGTCGCTCAGAAACGTCTCTGGCTGCGACTGGTACTGTTTGCGGTTCCGCTCCCCTGGATCGCATGCGAAGCCGGCTGGTTCGTTGCTGAATACGGGCGCCAGCCCTGGACGATTTGGGAAATCCTCCCGACTCACTTATCTGTATCTTCACTGTCTGTCGGCTCGCTTTGGGGCTCTCTGGGAAGCTTGGTGGTTCTCTATACCGGCTTGCTGATCGTTGAGGCCTGGCTGATGGTACGCTTTGCCAAACTCGGACCGAGTGCTTTAGGCACAGGTGCTTATCACCATGAACAGGCTGCAAAATAAGGAGAGAGAGAATGTTTATTGATTACGAAATACTCAAGCTTATTTGGTGGCTCTTTATCGGTCTGCTTCTTGCTGGTTTTGCGGTGATGGACGGACAGGATATGGGCGTCGGTACACTCCTCCCCTTTATCGGCAGAACCGATGACCAGAGACGCGTCATGATTAATTCCGTCGCGCCTCACTGGGACGGAAACCAGGTATGGTTCATCACGGGCGGCGGCGCTATCTTCGCCGCTTGGCCTCTGATCTACGCTACCGCCTTCTCCGGCTTCTACTGGGCAATGCTGCTTGTCCTCTTTGCCCTGTTCTTCCGCCCCGTCGGTTTTGATTACCGCAGCAAGGTCGCAAATACCGCATGGAGAGGAACTTGGGACTGGCTTCTCTTCCTCGGAAGCTTTGTCCCGCCGGTTGTGTGCGGCGTCGCTTTCGGCAACCTCCTCGAAGGTGTTCCGTTCCACTTTGACGACCATCTGAGAAGCTTCTACACAGGCTCCTTCTGGGCCCTTCTTAACCCGTTCGCAATCCTCTGCGGTCTGGTTTCCATCTGTATGGTCGTCGCTCAGGGTTCCAACTACCTCGTACTCCGTACGGAGGGCGAGCTGCAGGGACGTGCTAAGGTCTGCGGTCAGATTTCTTCACTGCTCTTCCTTGCACTCTTCATCCTTGCAGGTATTTGGGTCTACATGGGTATCAACGGCTATGTCATTACCTCTGCGATCGATCCGAACATGCTTCCCAATCCGATGAGCAAAACCGTGGAAGTTCAGTCAGGCGCCTGGTTCGCTAACTACATGAACTACCCGATCCTCTGGATATTCCCGGCTCTTTCTGTTGCCGGAGCACTCCTCTCGTTCGTATGCGTGAGCAAAATGAAGGCCGGCGCCGCAATCGTTTTCTCCTCTCTGGCAGAAATCGGTACCATCTTTACTCCGCTGGTCGCCATGTTCCCGTTCCTGATGCCGTCCTCTTCCAACCCCGTCTCTTCTCTGACGGCATGGGACTGCACGAGCTCTGAACTGACTCTGTTCACGATGCTGTTCGTCACGATCGTATTCCTGCCGATTGTCCTGCTTTACACAGGCTGGGCTTACAAAGTCATGAGCGGAAAACTGACCGACGCAATGATTCAGAAAGATTCTAAGAATCTTTACTAATCGATCTATTTCAACTTAAAACTGTCCGGGCGCTGTCCGGACAGAAAAGAGACAAAAAAACTATGACGTATATTGCTTGGATCTGCGCCTTTCTTCTGATGATCGTCCTTAGCGCCCTTGCAACACTGGGCCTGGATTTTTCCGACGATAATCAGTCGAATTCATAATGCGTATCTTGTCCTTTTTGATCGCTTTGGCGGTGGCCGCATCCGTTATCCTTTATCCGCGCGCTATCGCCAGCGATATGACGGATGTCCCCCACGGATGGCTGGTGCTCCTACTGATCGGAATGAGTTTGTGCTTTGTGCACGGTGTGGGATTTAAAACCAACAGCCGTATTCTTAATATTATTTTTTCTCCGCTGGTTGCGTGGCCCTGTGTGGCCGCTGCAGGATACATCATCCTCAGTCAGGGACCTCTGTTCTGCTAATTAAAGCAGTCCGAAAGAGGCCATAAATACCGGCATTGTTAAAGACGACAGCGCAGTGCTCGCAAGCAGAGCATTCGCTGTTGATTCTTTTACCACATTAAACTCGCGGCTCATAATGTACACATTGACGCCAACCGGCAGACAGCCGAAAAGACATGCAGCCTGAGTTTCTATTCGGCCAAGCTCGAGCCCCCGGCACAATAGGTACACCGTCAGAGGCATCACAGCGAGCTTAAAAAATGTTTCTGCTGCGGTAACGCTCAGATGCGAAGCGATTCGATACTGCGCCAATCCGATGCCCACAGAAAAAAGCGCTACCGGCGTCGCCGCTGCGGCAAGTCCTGTAAGCACCGACTCAGCAGCCGTCGGAAGCGATATATGGAAATACGAAAAACAAAGACCGGCTAAGATCGCTGCAATCACCGGATTCTTAACCGTTCTGTACAAGCCTTCCGCACACGTTCTTAAATACGACGGAGAGCAGCTTCGGCAAACCTCAACAGCAATCGTCGCAACAAGCCAAAGTACAAAAACATTGATCGAAATCAGAAGAGAAATCGCCGGAATACAGTCTTCTCCAAGCAGCGATATTGCAAGCGGTACACCAAGCTGAACATTGTTCGAGAAAATGGCGCCCATGGAAAATACAGTGCTTTCATCGCCCGCCATGGCAAAAGACTTTCGACCGATAGTCCAAGCCGCTATGCAGACAATAAAACATGCGCCAAAAAACGCGATCCCGATCTTCCAGTCCGGCGGCGGAAGTTCCCCGATTCTGCGCATAGATTGAAAAAGCATGCACGGAATCGTTACCGTAAACGAAAATTTTGCCAGAGCTGCGCCAACCTCGCTTCCCAACAGTTTCACTTTCGCACAGAGCCAACCGGCCCCTATTGTCAGGAAAAGAGGCAGCGAAACCAGGAAAGTCTGAAGAAAAAGCGCCACCATGCCCTCAAAGAATCCGTCTGAGAGAGATTATAAGAGAGGCTTATAGCTGAGTCGCCTGCTTACGTTACATTGGCATCGGCAGACCATCGGACAGACGCATCCATCCGCGAATAATGCGATAGCAGACCCAAATTCCTAAAATGACAAAACCGACAATCCAAATGGCGAAACCGATCAGGAAAATAGCAAGCAGCAGGCCGAGAAGCCAGACGAGAATAATCCACAGAAGCGCATACCAGAATGTCCTGATCTGCCAGGAGAAATGACTGTCCAGATAGGTGCCCCTGACGTCAGATCGTTCCACATAATTGATAATAACGGCAATAATCGACGGCCAGCCGAATACAAAGGCCGTCGCTATTGATGCTCCGGTAAATACTCCGATTAAAATCGACAGCGCATGAAGCGCATAAACCACACGTGTAACAGTAATTAAACTGGGCGGAACCGGAGCGCGTCTAACCCCGCTCTCATCAGTTACAATTTCATATTCGCTCATTCTTTTCCCCAACAAGGAACGTTCTGCACGTATCATTGCTATTAAAGTCCAATTAGACAAGGATTTTTCAGAATCGTGGCTTTTTTGGGAAATAGGCTTGGCATTCCGTATCCTTTATCAGGATTTCGGCGAGGAGGTAAACGTGAGAATTTTATTAGTAGAAGATGATGAAATGATCGGCGAAGCCGTTTCTGACGGACTTAAGTCGGAAGGTTACGCGGTAGATTGGGTAAAAGACGGCAACTCAGCCGTTATCGCTCTGGATACAACTCCTTTTTCGATCGTAATTCTTGATCTGGGGCTGCCTGGCAAAGACGGTTTGGCCGTACTTAAAGAGCTTCGCAGACGAAAAAATCATATCCCTGTACTTGTAACCACCGCTCGTGATACGGTCAACGACAGAATCGAAGGATTGGACGCCGGCGCCGATGATTATTTGGTCAAACCGTATGACCTTGACGAACTCAGCGCAAGAATTCGAGCGCTTCTGAGACGCTCAGCCGGAAGAAGCGATCCGATCATACGCAGAGGCCGCCTCACTATTAATCCCTCGACTCGGGAAGTCGTCTTTAACGGCAATTCCGTCATACTTTCCAGTAAGGAATACGCACTGCTGTTTGCGCTCGCCGAAAGACAGGGCATTGTTCTCTCCCGCTCTCAGCTCGAAGAAAAACTCTATAACTATGATTCCCTAATCGGCTCTAATGCTATTGAAGTTCACATCCATCATCTGAGAAAGAAACTCAGTGAGGACAGCATTAAAACCGTCCGTGGAGTGGGCTACGTTCTCGAAACCTAATGTATTCCATTAAGACTCGACTGCTGGCGGCCATAACAATTGCCCTGACCCTGGCAACCCTGTGTGCGGCTGCCGCTATCTATTTCTCTGTTGAAAACGAGATCAACCGACTGCTCGATAATTCTCTTCGACAGGTCGCCCTTGCCTATCAAAATGTCCGCTCACAGGACATTCTGCGTATTCGAAGAGATTTCTTTGCGCAGGACGAGAGCATGGTGGTACAGATTATCGATCCGAACACCGGAGCAAAGGCGCTTTCCAGAAGTATGGATCCTCTGCCGATAGCAGATCAGATTGGCTTCTCCAATGTCAAAATCGGCGGCGAAATCTGGCGACTTTATACAACTCAGAACTCTTACGGACCAATCATAGAGGTAGCGCAGCCTACATTTGTGCGCAGCGAAATTGCGCTGCAGTCGGCAAAATCCGTACTGCTGCCGCTCTTTTTTATGCTGGTGCTCATCGCTTTGGTATGCCAAATTATCATCGGGCAGGGATTCAGAGCGCTCAGCCGAACCGCATCGGCAATCGGACGGCGTTCTCCGTCATCCCTAACCCCGCTTTCGCTAAAAGGTCTGCCTGCGGAAATTGAACCCCTTGTTTCATCGCTGAACAACCTTCTGGAACAGCTCAGCGACAGCCTTAAAGCTCAGAAACGATTTGCCTCGGACGCCGCCCATGAACTGCGGACTCCGCTCACCGCGCTGACACTTCAGATCCAGCTTGCGGAAAGAGCTAAAACCGAAGAAGCCAGACAAAAAGCCTTTGGCCGTCTTAAGGACGGAATCAAACGCGCGACGCGTCTGGTTACTCAGCTGCTGACAATGGCGCGCCTTGACCCGGACAACCGCTCACAGCCCTTGCTTCCGCTCGATCTGACCGCCTTGGCCCATTCCGTTTGCGATGAACTCGCGCCGCTTGCCGCCCAGAAGAATATCGAACTGAAAGCGGCCTCGGATAAACCCGCTGTAGCCATCGCCAACGAAGACGCACTGCGTTTGCTCATGAACAACCTCTGTGACAATGCGATGCGTTACACACCGGCAGACGGACACATCGAAATCAGGACGTATATCCGTGCTTCCAAGGCTTTTATCGAGGTTTGCGACGACGGGCCGGGCGTTCCGGAAACAGAAAGAGAACGCATCTTTGAACGCTTCTATCGGGCTGAAGGCACAAAAACAATTCCCGGCACAGGACTCGGACTCGCAATCGTAAGACGCGTCGCGGAACTGCACGGCGGCACACCTTCGCTTGACGCCGGACTAAACGGCAAAGGCGTATGCTTCCGAATTTCATTCCCGGTAGCAGGCGCTCAGGAAGAAAATTAAACAATTTTGATTCCGCTTTTTTAATGAAGCAGCCTAAATTCCTTCCTACAATGATGTGCATTAGGTAAAGCGATTATCGATAACGGAGTCCAATAATAATGACGTTTCACAAATTTGCTGCCGCGGCGGCTGCCGCAGTACTTGTCATGACTGTGCCGGCTCAGCTCTCTTCTCTAAACGCAGTCAGCTCTGCCCATGCACAGACATCTGCCGTTTCCTCCCTCCCGGACTTCTCTAAACTCGTTGAAGACAACGGAAACGCGGTTGTTAGTATCGCCGTCGTTGAAAAAAGAAAGAAACGTGCCGAAAGCATGATCCCAAAGGATCAACTCGATTTTTTCCGCCACTTCGGCTTCCCCTTTCCTTTCGGAGATAACGGAGGCTTTACGCCGGGAAGACGTGGACAAGGGTCAGGTTTCATCATTAGCCCGGACGGATACATCCTCACAAATAATCATGTCGTTGAAAACGCAGATGACGTGACAGTCAGTCTCACCGATAAACGTGAGTTCAAAGCTAAGGTCGTCGGAACGGACCCTAAAACCGATATCGCACTGATTAAGATCGAAGGAAAGGACTTCCCGGCAGTTCGTCTCGGCAACTCCGACAACGTCAAGGTCGGAGAATGGGTGGCCGCCATCGGCGCGCCCTTTGGTCTGGACAACACCGTCACGGCCGGAATCGTCTCGGCAAAAAGCCGCAGCCTGCCGGATGAACAATTTGTACCCTTCATTCAGACCGATGTTGCGGTAAACCCGGGCAACTCCGGCGGACCGCTTTTTAACATGAAGGGTGAAGTCATCGGAATCAATTCTCAGATTTTTTCGACTTCGGGCGGCTTTATGGGACTCTCCTTCGCAATCCCGATTAATCTTGCCGTTCAGATTAAAAATAATCTGCAGAAGTACGGGAAAGTTTCGCGCGGAAGAATCGGCATACTGATGCAGCAGATGACGCCGGAACTTGCTAAAAGTTTCGGTATTAAGGAGACCAAAGGCGCGCTGATCGCTCAGCTAGAAAAAGACGGTCCGGCAGACAAGGCAAAACTCAAGGAAGGCGATATTATCGTTGAATTCAACGGCACACCGATCTCGGAACTGAATGAATTATCTCAGGCAGTCGCAGGCACTAAGCCCGGAACCAAAGCCCGGCTTAAAGTCATAAGAGACGGAAAGCTTCAGGATTTCACCATTGTTATCGGGGAGCTGACTCCCGAAGGAATCCGCAATCTCAAGCGCCCTGAAAATTTCAGTATCGGAATTCTGGACTTGGAAACCCGCCCTCTGGATCCTAAAGAGAAAAAGCGCGTTGAAAACGGCATCGCCGTTGTTTCGTCAGCCGGTATTGCCGCCGCTGCCGGTATACGCAAAGGCGATATCATCTTAAAAGCAGGCGGAAGAACAATAAAGAGTCGGGAGGACTTCGCCTCTGCTGTCAAAGGGGCTAAGGACAGCCTTGCCATCCTTATTGATCGATCCGGCAGACGAATTTTTGTGCCGATCAAACTCGCCGACAAATAAGACGGGACAAAGGGGGCTCTAAGAGCCTCCTCAGTGTTTTCCGGCGTAATGAAGTGCGGTTAGCATAAGTCCATCCAGGCAAGCGGGATTTCGATTAGGTTTCCCCGCAGACGTTTTCGGAAGTTCCTCCACCCAGGCGATACGGCGCGGTGATTTGTATGCCGCTAAATAAGGCTCAAGCGCCTTAACGATATCTTCCACTTTTGGAATTTGGTCTTTGTCTCTCGGCACGAGAAGTGCGGTCACAATTGAGCCCCACGTCTCATCTGGCTTTCCGAGAACCAGAGCGTTTTTGACCGACGGAAGCCTCTCCAGCGCCTCCTCAACTTCTGCGGGATAGACATTCTCGCCGCCGCTGATAATCATGTCCGTACGTCTTGCAAAAATCCGTACGAATCCGTCTTCGCCGACCTCTCCGATATCGCCGCTGTCGAACCATTCGCCCTTTTCCAAAGGCTTCCTGCCCCAATAGCCGCTCATCAGCATATCTCCGCGGACAAAGATATGCCCGTCCCGCGATTCAAGCTCAACCCCGGGATTGATCCTTCCGCTTCCTTCTGTTTTATGAAAACGCAGGGAAAAGGGTGTCGTCACCACATTACTCGCTGTCTCCGTCATCCCATACGTCATGATGAGAGGAATGCCTTTCTTCTCAGCCTCTTCCTTAAGCTTTGCCGATGTCGGCGCGCCCCCGACAAGAAGCGCCTTCAGACGGGGATTGGGGCGCCAATCCGGCGCCTCATCAAACACTTTCATCAGCATCGTGGGAACAATGGACGAGTAAGTGATTTTTGCTTCCTCCATTGTCCTCAGATAATCCTCAACCTTGAACTTCGGTCCGAGCGCAATCGCGCTTCGGGCAGCCAGCGAACGGGTCAGAATCGAAAAACCGCCGATACGCGCCGGAGAAATAGATAGGAGCCACACGTCATCGTGATTCAAAGGGATGTTGCCCCGAGAAGCTTCAGCGCTGGCTATCAGCGCTCTGCGCGTGAGAACGGCCGGCTTTGGAAGCCCTGTCGTTCCGGATGTGAACAAAATAACCGCCGCATCTTCCGGCAGCTTCTGATCAATGTGCGCAACACTTTCCGCAAGTACGCGCTTCTCGTAGTCCGTCAGCCCCGGATGGAAAAGAAGAATCGGCTGCTTTCTTTCCAGAAGCGCAAAAACCGATACGATGGTGTCCAAACAGGGGGAAGCCGTCAGATGATAAGGAACCGAGTCATCAAGCTCCTTATCTTTCTGTCTGACCAGCTCAAGAAGCTCACGGTAGGAAATCACTTTGCCGTGATCAATCACCGCGGGCGCCTCCGCTCTTTCAGAGGCTGCCGCTGAAATTGATAAAGCCTTATCCGTTTCCTCTTTGCTCATAATGCTCGATGATTAAGGTAAGCGGGGGAATTTCTTGAAGTTCGGGCGGCGTTTTTCTAAGAAAGCCTCTTTGCCTTCTTTACCCTCTTCGGTCATGTAGTAGAGAAGCGTAGCGTTTCCGGCAAGTTCCTGAAGACCGGCCTGGCCGTCACAGTCCGCGTTGAGCGCAGCTTTAAGACAGCGAATGGCAATCGGAGAATTCGCAAGAATCTCACGGCACCATTGAACCGTTTCCGCCTCGAGCTTTTCATACGGAACCACTGCATTGACAAGACCCATTTCAAGGGCTTCTGTCGCATCATAGAAGCGGCAGAGGAACCAAATTTCTCTGGCTTTCTTCTGACCGACGATTCGAGCCATATAAGACGCACCCCAGCCGCCGTCAAAAGAACCGACCTTCGGTCCGGTCTGTCCGAATCTGGCGTTGTCGGCTGCCAAAGTAAGGTCGCACATCATGTGAAGCACGTGGCCGCCGCCGACGCACCAGCCGGCTACCATAGCGATGACCGGTTTCGGGCAAGTACGGATCTGTCTCTGAAAATCAAGAACATTCAGACGAGGCACGCCGTCACTGCCCACATAGCCGCCGTTTCCGCGAACTTTCTGATCGCCGCCGGAGCAGAAAGCGTCCTTGCCTTCTCCGGTCAGAATAATGACGCCGATATTTTCGTCATCTCTGGCATCGGCCAAAGCCTGTTCCATTTCCCTTACGGTCAGCGGACGAAAAGCGTTTCTCACCTGCGGACGGTTGATGGTAATTTTCGCAATGCCTTCTTCGGATTTTTCGTACCGGATATCCTCAAAATCTCCCGCTTTTTTCCACTCGGGGACGCGGGGAAGAGAAGAAGTATCAAGCTGTGGCTGCATTTTTTGTTCCTAGAGAATAATTAAATTAATGACAACAAATTTTAGTTCCTGGCCGACGGAATTTGAGAAACGAGCGCATCCCATTTCGGCTGTTCTTCATGAATAAAGCGACTGAATGTTTCACTGTCCGAGAAAACCGGCTCCACACCTAGATTCTGAAGTCTTCTGCGTGCCTGATCGTCTTTAGCAAGTGCGTGAAAAGCGTCTGAAAAACCTTTCACGGTCTCCTTATCCGCTCCCTTCGGAAGTGCAAAACCGTCCCAAGCGTACAGCTCGTAGTTGTCCAGTCCTGCTTCTTTCATCGTCGGAATTTCCGGTGCCGCCGACAGTCTTTCGGGCGTTGTTACGGCAAGCGCCTTCAACGCGCCGCTCTTCACGTGAGGAAGGACATTCGAACTCACATCAATCATGAACGGAATTCGTCCCGCCATGACCTCTACAAGCGCGGCAGCGCCGCCGGAATGCGGGATGTGAGTAAGCTTGATGCCGGCCCGTTTCGCCAGATACTCGCCTGCCAAGTGACTTGTGGTGCCTACGCCCGAAGAGGCGAAGTTCACCGCCTCAGGATGCTCTTTGGCGTATTTGATCAAACTCGGTAAATCCGTCACACCCTCTATGGTTTTCGGATTCAGCACCATGATCAAACCGATTTTGGAGAGCTGACCGACAGGAATTAAATCTGTCATCGGATCAAATGGAACATTTTTATAAAGCTTCTTATTGACACACATGATCCCGTTTGTGACATAAGCAAGTGTTTTACCGTCCGGCTTAGCGGCCGCAGCTGCTGCTGTTCCAATATTGCCGCCCGCACCGGGACGATTGAGCACCCAGATCGGCTCACCGTATTTTTCAGCAAACAGATCCAGCGAAGCACGCGCTAAATTGTCTCCGCCACCTCCCGGAGGAAACGGAACTATCAGACTGACTTCTTTGCCCGTCTGTGCGGAAACGATTGATCCGCAGCCTAAAAGGACGGCCGATGACACCGAAAGAATAAAGCTCCGACGCTTCATATAGTTTTCCCTAAAAAAATCTGTACCGTATGGTACAGTACAATTATGGGATAATCAATGAATGTTACTCAAAACGTGCTTTTGGCTTGTCAGAGATCAGCCGCGCACGGAAGAAAAAAGGCTGCTACTTGAAACCGATTACAAAAGAAGCAAAAACACAGCGCGGCAGAGATCGTCAAAAGACACTCCTGGACACGGCAATTAATGTGTTTTTAGAGCATGGATACGAGCGGGCTTCGCTGGAGAAAATCATTCTCTCAGCGGGCGGTTCGCGCTCCACGATCTATTCGCTCTACGGCAGCAAGCGCGGCCTGTTTTTAGCCTGCCTAAAACATCTGGTGGACGAGGTCTACTATGCCTACGAAGATTTCTATGATGAGAAACGCGGCTGGGAAGAGGAACTCGAAGTCTTCGGCAATATCTATCTGCGTTCCATTCTTTCGGACAAAGCGATCGGTACGAGCCGACTAATTTTTTCCGTGACTGCAAGGGAACCGGAAATCGGACGCTGGTACTACACAGAAGGCGCTCAGCTCAGTTATCTCTGTTTTGCGAAGGTCCTTGAAAACAAACTTCCGCTGGACTTTAACGACCTCAAAGAGATCTCTCTGCATTACATCGAGATGCTGAAGTCCGACCTGTACCACCATCGTCTCTGTGATCCGCACTTCATTCCGAATGACGCGATGATTGAGCACGAGGTCCGACTCTGCAGCCACATCACCGCTTCTTATATCCGCAGCCTTTTAAATGATTGCGGCTCAAGCCGTAAATAAATTGAAATCTCTCAGCTGTTATTCAGCGACTTATTTCAAAAAACAGATTCTCGCCGCCTAACAGAAGACGGCCTTAGGCAGACACCGTTTTTGTCGTTAAATTCTCCCCCTGAGCTTCTACCTAGAAGTTGAGTTTTTCCTTCCAAGTCGTCTTATCATTCAGCATTATTTTTCTGAGCCCAAAGTTGTCATGGTTGAATCTTTGTACCTCCAATACCTGTTCGGAGGATTTGTCAGTCTTATTGTTATCACAAATCCGCTCTCTAAGATTCCCCTTTTCATCAGCCTGACACAGGGAATGTCGGTGGATGTCAGAAAAAAACAAGCCAATTGGGCCTGTTATTACGCTGCCGCCATTATGCTTGTCAGCCTTGCCGCCGGCAACCTGCTCCTTGTCTTCTTCGGAATCTCATATGGAGCGCTGCGTATCTCCGGCGGTTTCGTCGTCGGTCTGATCGGATATCAAATGCTGTTCGGAGCTCGTGACCAACAAGGAGCGCCGGTTGTGCGCAGAGACAAGGACGACTACTCGTTCTTTCCGCTTGCGATGCCCGGTATCAGCGGTCCCGGTACGATCGCTGTGGTTATCGGTATCGCCTCAGAAATCGCGGAACTTCCGCAGGTAATCGATATGGCGGGCGCCTTCTTTATGACCGGAGTCGCCATTATCCTGACCGCATTTGTGACTTGGATCGTGCTTCGATGCGCCGATTACATCTCCGAGCGTCTCGGACCGAGCGGAACTCAGGTGCTGACTAAACTCATGGGGTTCCTGCTAATCTGTATCGGCGTCCAATTTATCGGCTCGGGCGTGCGAACGTTTATCGCAGGATCATAAACAAAGGGGCCTCAGGGCCCCTTTAGTTTACTTACTCAGTTGTCACGCTCTTTGCCAGATTTCTCGGCTTATCTACATCGGTCCCCTTGGCAACCGCTGTGTGATACGCCAGCAGCTGCAGAGGGAGCACATGAAGAATCGGAGAAAGATGACCATAGTTCTCGGGCATCTTAATCACGTGAATACCGGGCGCGCTTTTTATGTTTGTACCTTGGTCACAGAATACAAAAAGCTCTCCCTTTCTTGCACGAACTTCCTGCATATTGCTTTTCAGCTTTTCCAGCAGTTCGTCATTTGGCGCAACCGTCACTACCGGCATTTCTGCGTCAACCAGTGCCAGCGGTCCGTGCTTGAGCTCTCCGGCCGGATATCCTTCAGCGTGCAGATAGCTGATTTCCTTAAGCTTCAGCGCTCCTTCAAGCGCGATCGGATAGTGGACTCCGCGGCCTAAGAAAAGCGCATTATTTTTAGACGCAAAGAAAGAAGCCCATTCTTTAATTTCGTTTTCTTTCTCGAGGACGACATGCATGGCCTGAGGCAGATGACGCATATCAGCCATTAGTTTTTCCTCCGCCTCAGCGCTCAGTCTGCCTTTTTCTTTTGCAATCGCCAGCGTCATTAAAAAGAGCGACGCAAGCTGTGTTGTAAACGCCTTTGTTGAAGCCACACCGATCTCCACACCCGCTCGTGTGATGTAATGCAGTCGAGTCTGCTTCACCATAGCGCTTGTTGCAACGTTGCAGATGGTCATCGTCTTGTCCATGCCCAGAGATTTGGCATGTTCAAGAGCCGCTAAGGTATCCGCGGTCTCTCCCGACTGAGAAATCGTCAGCACCAGAGTGTCCTTATCGGGGACTGACTCTCTATAGCGATATTCGCTGGCAATTTCAACATCACAGGGAACCTTGGCAAGGGCCTCAAGCCAATATTTAGCCACCAGACCCGCGTAATAACTTGTGCCGCAGGCAATAATCAGAACGCGTTTAATCTGCTGGAAAATCTCTTTTGCCTCATGTCCGAAAATGGCGCTGGTAACGAATTGGACGCCTTCTAGGGTATCGGAAAGCGCCTGCGGCTGCTCGAAGATTTCCTTCTGCATGTAGTGCGTATAAGGGCCTAAGGCAATACCTGAAGTAAAGCCCTGAACAACAGAAACAGGCCTTTGGATCTCGACAAATTCGTCTCCTAAGCGGTTCCAGATCTGTGCTGAAGTCGGACGAATATCGGCAACGTCACCGTCTTCGAGATAGATATAACAATCAGTGACACCGGCCAGAGCAAGCGGATCTGAAGCGATAAAGTTTTCTTTATCTCCAAGCGCTACCACGAGAGGCGCGCTCATCTTGGCGCCAATGACACGATCCGGCTCATCTTTGCAGGAAACCGCAATGCCGTACGCACCCTTCAGACGAAGAACCGTCTTCTTTACCGCCTCAAGAAGATCCCCTTCGTAATAACTATGGACCAAATGAACGATAACCTCAGTATCGGTTTCACTTACGAATACGTAGCCCTTCGCTTTGAGTTCTTCTCGGAGCGGCTCATAGTTCTCAATGATGCCGTTATGAACCACCGCAATCTGATCATGCGAGAAGTGCGGATGTGTATTGCAGATCTCGGGCGCGCCGTGGGTAGCCCACCGAGTGTGAGCAATTCCGGAAAGTCCCTTAATTCCATTCTTTTCTGTCTGTTCGATCAGATCCTGAACTCTTGAAACCGTGCGCGCTCTTTTAAGCCGATTCTCATCGACTACGGCAACGCCGCATGAGTCATAACCACGATACTCAAGCCTTCTGAGACCTTCTGTCAGAATCGGAACAATATTTCTATAGCTGCAGCCAGCGACAATTCCGCACATTTCTAAACTCCATTAAATTTTTTTCTTGACAGGCCTCTGCCAGCCCTGAATTTCTGTCTGCCGCACGCGGCTGATAACTAAAACATTTTCCGACACGTTCTTTGTCACTGTCGTACCAGCCCCAACTGTAGCGCCTTTGCCCACTTTAACAGGCGCGACAAGCTGAGTATCACTGCCGATAAAGCAGTCGTCTTCAATGACCGTCCTGAATTTATTCACGCCGTCATAGTTGCATGTAATCGTTCCTGCTCCGATGTTGACTCCGGAACCCATAGCCGTATCGCCGATATACGAGAGATGATTGACTTTGCTTGCGGCACCGATCGAGCTTTTCTTAATTTCTACAAAGTTGCCAATGTGCACATCGTCCGACAGTTCTGCAAGCGGTCTCAATCGCGCAAAGGGACCGATCTTCGCGTTCTTTCCGACTGTAGCTCCGTCAAAATGACTGTACGCTTCAACGGTTGTTCCGCTTCCGATCACAGAAGACTTAATCACACAGTACGGGCCGATCTTCACATTGTCTTCTATTACAACGTCACCTTCAAAAACGCATCCGACATCGATGAAAACATCGCGGCCGCACTTCAAATTTCCGCGAATATCCAGTCGGTTTTTATCTGCGAGAAGCACGCCCTGCTTCATCAGTGCCACTGCCTGTCTGGCCTGATAAGCGCGTTCCAAGGCTTCTAACTGAAGTTTGTTGTTGGCACCTTCAACTTCCCAAGGGTCCGTTGCTTTAAAGGCATGTACAGTGCGGCCTTCACTGGCAGCCATCCCAACCAGATCTGTCAGATAGTATTCCTGCTGATTATTGTCGCAGCGAAGGTTTTTAAGCCAGCGCGTAAGATCCGGCGTCGGCACCAGCATAAATCCGGTATTTACCTCCCTGACCTTCTTCTGCTCGCTGTCTGCGTCTTTCTCTTCTACGATACGTTTTATCTCTCCGTTTTCACGAATAATTCTTCCGTAGCCGGTCGGATCATCTAAATCGATCGTCAAAAGACCAAACCCGCCTTCAGCAGCCTGAACGAGCTTTTTCAGCGTATCGGCAGTAATCAGGGGCACATCTCCGTATAAGACCAAAGTCGGAGAAGAAGGATCAAGGTATCTCTCGGCCTGCAGGACAGCGTGTCCTGTGCCTTTTTGTTCTGCCTGAAGCGCAAAGGATACCGGCTCACCATCCAGATGCGACATCACGGATTCGGCTCCGTGCCCAACCACAACAATAATTTTTCCTTCCGGGGAGACTTGTTTTGCAGCCGCAAGGACATGATCCAGCATCGGCTTGCCGCCGACCGGCTGCAGAACTTTGGGAAGTGAAGAATACATGCGTTTGCCGAGTCCGGCAGCCAAAATAACTATGTTCATTTTCTCAACAAATTAGCTTGCAGAATCATATAAATACTTGTCTTTGTTTTTCTGCCAGGAGCGAACGCATTCGCGATTTGCCCGAAGCGGCAGCAAAGAACCGAGTACCTGTCCAAAACCGGCGGCGAGGAATCCGCCCAGAAGCGCCGGGAATTCCTCCCCTAACGCAGTAAATGAAAGCACACCCCAGACAATGGTCCCGATGAAGATTGAGCACCAGCACCCGATCGTTGTGGAACGCTTCCAATACAGTCCTAGCGTCAGCGGCCAGAAAGCGCCAATCACCGGAAATTGATAAGCCATAGCCGCCAATTCATAAATCGGAGTGCCTTCCATACTGAGCGCATAGATCAAAACGCCAATTGCAAACACGATCAGTGAAATTCTCATCGCCTTCAATTCGCGCTGGTCGCTGAGCGGCATGATGTTTCTCAGAACGTTCTCAACAAATGTTGTTGTCGGAGCAAGCATGGTAGCTGAAGCGGTTGACATCACAGCCGAGAGGACAGCACCAAAGAAAAGAATGCGCAGCCAAAGCGGCATGTATTCCTTAATAAAGCTCGGCAGGATCTCCTGCGGATCGCTTGCCATCAGCTTTGCTGCCAAATCCGGAACCGCAAGGGTTGCGGCAATAACGATAAACATCGGGACCGAGGCAAACAACAGATAAAAAGAGCCGCCGAGAATAGGACCGAAACAGGCTATCTTCTCAGATTTTGCCGACATGACGCGCTGGAATACGTCCTGCTGAGGAATAGAGCCGATCATCATAGTGATCGCCGCAGAAGTCCAAAACATCCAATCCTTAAACGTATTTTCCGGGAAGAATCGAAACAGCTGATGTTCGCTCGCATATTCCGCAACTTTCATCGGACCACCCGCCATAGATCCCGCAAAGCAGGCGACAATCACCAAACCGATAACGATGATGATCATCTGGAAAAAATCCGTGAGCGCAACAGACCACATACCGCCGAAAACGGTATAGATCAAAACGACAATCGTTCCGACAATCATGGCATTGCTGACAGAGACATAACCTTCGGTCAGCAAATGAATGACAAGGCCCAAGGCTGCTACTTGAGCTGCAACCCAACCTAAATATGAGAGAACGACGAAAATTGAACAGCAGAGTTCTACTGACACGCCGTACCTTCTTCGATAGAAGTCGCCGACGGTAAGAAGACTCATGCGATAAAGCTTTCTGGCAAAAAACATTCCCACCAGAATCAGAGCCATACTGGAACCAAAAGGCTCCTCTACAACTCCAGACAATCCATTTTGAATAAACTGTCCGGGAAGACCAAGAACCGTCTCACTGCCAAACCACGTCGCAAAAGTCGCTGTAATAACCATTACCAGCGGAAGCGATCGACCGGCCAAAGCGTAGTCAGTGGTGCTTCGGACCCGTGTGGCCGCAAAAAGACCAATCGCGACGGTGCAGAGCAAATACAAACCAACAAACAGGGTCAGTTTCATTGCCGGATTATCCTCGTATCAAAAAATGAAAAAGAACGGTCGGCCTTTCGACTCTCCGAGCCAATGTTTAATTTTAGAAAAAAATTACTTGCAAGAAAAGAAAAAAGGGGCTTTTTGCCCCTTTCCGAAGGAACCTAAAAATTAAGCCTGCTGAATGCCTGCAAGCAGCCAGCCTGACTTGCCTTCCTTGGATTTAACCAAATTCCAAATCTCGTTGATCTTAGTCGGTTCACCGTTCTCTCTCAAATCTCCGGTGAAGCGGACAGAGGCAACGTACTCGGTCGGAGTCGTTTCAAAACCGGCAAGATCCGTGTGAAGGCTGACGATTTCAGTCAGGTTCGCGCCTTTAATTTCGCGACGCTGATGCGTCAGTTCAATGAACAGATCATCCGTGCAGTAGTTGGCGAGATCGTCCATATCTCCGCAGTCCCAAGCCTTCTGAAGCATCTTGAAATAGGCAGAGGACATATTCAGGAATTCTTCCTTATTGAATTCAGCAGGAACCTCAAAGCTGGAGGCGGAACTCTCGGAAGGATTCTCAGAGAATTCATCCATCGCGGAACCCGGACGAGCGCTAAAAGAAGAAGAGAGCGGTTCGGATGATTTCATCATGGGTTCGGGAGCCTTGTTTTCCTGCGGGAACGGAACCGAGCTTGTGCGCTGCTGCGTACTGGATGCCGCCGTAGTCTTTCGGGCCGTGAACATTCTAAAGGCGAGCAGCGCAAGCATAGCAAGCGTCAAAATCATCAGGAACTGTGCAAAGCCTTCGCCTAAACCAAGCATATTGGCAAGCGCCATAAAGCCGAGTGCAGCGGCAGCGCCGATTAAAAGACGTTTACCCATGCTCATACCAGCAGTCTTCGCTGCGGCAGTACCGGCAGCCGCAGCTGCTCCGGGCTTACGCGCCGCGGCGGCAGGGGCTTTTGAAGAGAACGGGGAGGAGGGAGCCGCCTTGGGGATGCTCATTGAACGGCCAAAACTGGAGCCGCCTCCAAGGCGAGCCGCGGATGCGTCTACCGTGAAAGCGACAAGAGAGAGGCCGATCAAAAGAGCGGCAAAAAATTTCTTCATACTTTCCTCTATTTTCAATTTTTATATCCAATGTGAAGGGCTGTAATTCCAAAGGTGAAATTTTCCCACTCAACCTTTGAAAACCCCACGGAACTCATGATTTTAGCAAGAGTTTGCTGATCGGGGTGCATTCGGATGGACTCCGCTAAGTAACGATAGTTTTCAGCGTTTCCGGCGATTTTTGAGGCCAAAAAGGGCATCACATGGAAAGAATAAAAATCATAGAATGGTTTCATCCATGCCGCAGGTTTGGAAAACTCAAGAACTATAACTTTTCCGCCCGGTTTACATACACGCAGCATTTCGGCAAGCGCCCTGTCTTTGTGCGTCATATTTCTCAGGCCGTAAGACACAATCACGACATCAAAGTAGTTGCTCGGGCACGGGAGCGCCTCAGCGTCACACTCCGCGACATACGGAACATGCCCGGCCTCGCGCAGTCTGCGTTCACCAATCTTGAGCATCTCTAAATTGATGTCGGTAAGCCAGACTTCGCCTGACGGACCGATCTTTTTCTCGATCAGCAGTGAAATATCGCCGGTTCCGCCTGCGATATCAAGTACCTTCATACTTTCCTTGATGTCCGCTTTGTGAATCGCAGCATGTTTCCACATCCTATGCAGCCCAAAAGAAAGAATGTCATTCATCAAGTCATAGCGGGGAGCGACTTCATTAAAGACCTCCTTCACATGTTCTGCTTTTTCTTCCTCCGGAACTTTCTTAAATCCGAAGTCTGTTAGGTGTTTTTGCTCTTTGTCAGTCATGATTAATGATTTGGGCAGCTTGGTTTCTTTTTTTCAATAAAAGGAAGGTTTGCCGGATCGTCTGGATCTCTTGATGCGCCGGCCTGTGTCAGCTCACTGAGGTAATCCTCCCAAAGCTGATCCTTGCGGACTCCGATTTCATAGAGCCAGTCCCAGCTGTATAGGCCGCTGTCATGGCCGTCTGAAAACGTAATCTTCAGCGCATATTCTCCGACAGGCTGGACGTCGGTAATCGTCACATCCCGTTTGCCGACCTGAAGTTTTTTCTCCTCAGGGGTATGCCCCTGAACTTCTGCCGACGGAGAGAATACTCTCAGGAATTCGTAAGGAAGCTCAAAGGGTTCTTCACCAAAGACGATTTCCAATAAACGTGATTTATTTCTGAAATTAATAGATGTAGGATTTTTCATGTTATTGCTCTCAATCGCAAAAGTGTATCAAGCTTATAGAGGCCTCCATCCCCGGAAGCTTTTTTTCACCGAATATGAGCGATTGATTTGATTTAACCGATGACTGTTTTGTAGAATTGAACATCTTAGCACCCGTAGCTCATCTGGATAGAGTACTGCCCTCCGAAGGCAGGGGTAGTGGGTTCGAACCCCGCCGGGTGCGCCATTTTCTCTTGATCACTCTTCAGCTTTCGGGCGCCTCTTCCCGTGTTTCCTTTGTTTTAAGCAAAAAACAAGGATTTCAGCCGGGCTCATTTATATAATGATTCAAATCTCGATCCGTAAAAGAGCGCAGAAATGCTTCCTGCTTTACTTACCATTGCCGGTGTCCATCTTATTGCGCTGGCATCTCCCGGCCCTGATGTTTTTATTGTGATGCAGACCGCTGCAAGCCGATCCAGGAAGGAAGCTTTTTGCTGTGTTCTCGGAATTTCTCTGGGTGTTGCCTTTTGGGTTACTTTGGCTTTGCTCGGACTTCAGTGGCTGTTCGACACATTCATTTGGCTCCACAAAATTGTTATGGGGTTGGGCGGCATGTACCTACTTTGGATGTCATTCAATATCCTCCGACACGCGCTTAGCCGCTCTCAGGCAGCCGAGAACGTCGAAAGCGAAGTCCAATCCTCAGCCGCAAAAGCTTTTATCACGGGTCTCTGCACCAATCTTGCAAACGCCAAAGCGATCGTCTATTTCAGCGTCGTTTTCGCTCCTTTCATCACCCCGGACATGTCCGGCGGCTACTCTGCCGTGATCGGTATTCTTGCCGTTTTAGAAACATTCCTGTGGTTCTCGTTTGTCGCCCTTTTGCTCGGAATGCCAAAGCCGAAACAAATTTATCGATCAGCCGGAAGGTGGATCGACGGAGTGTGCGGCGTTATTTTCGGAGCATTCGGCGCCGCACTGCTGTACTCCGCTGCAGTTAAATAAAAGTAAGCACTTACTTCTATTCCTCTAAGGGATCAACCTTTTGAATAATATACAGTTTATCGTTCTCTCTAATTTTTTCTGAAAGTCGGAACGTTACATGCTGCCCCTTACAAACCTGCGTCACCGGTTTGCCGTCCACACAGGGATTTTTCAATTCAGAATAAACCGCTCCCGTTGTCGGCCCGGTAATGAGGATACGATCTCCTGCTCTAATTTCTGCAGCCTGAATTAAAAATTCGGCGACACCCGCCTTAGCAAAATATTTACAGCCTTTGCCCGCATAGATCTTTCTTTCGGTAGCCTGTGAGCCGTAGCGATTGCTCCACTCCCCCATTGTCTGTCCGAGGTAATAGCCATTCCAGAATCCGCGGTTATAAACTGTTGATAATTTATCGTCCCAAGACTTGCTGATCTCTTCGTTCCAGTTTCCTGCCAAAACCTGTCTAATCGCCTGATCGTAGGCTTCAACCACGGTTTTTACGTACTCGGCACCTCGAGCGCGCCCTTCAATCTTGAAAACACGAACACCGGCCTTCATCATCAAATCGATAAAACCAATTGTCTTCAGATCCTTCGGAGACATGATGTATTCATTATCGATTTCCAGTTCGACATCCCGCTCCTTATCTTTAACGATGTAAGCGCGTCGGCAGGTCTGCATACAGGCGCCTCTGTTAGCGCTTCTGCCGCGGGTATTGAGACTGAGGTAGCACTTGCCGCTGATCGCCATACAAAGAGCTCCGTGGCAGAACATTTCAATTCGGACCAAATCTCCGTTAGGACCTCGAATTTGTTCACTCTGTATGGCCTCGTATATTTTCTTAACCTGCCTCAGATTAAGTTCTCTTGCAAGAACCACAACGTCGGCAAACTGCGCATAGAACTTTAATGCCTCTTTGTTGGAGATATTCAGCTGCGTGGAAAGATGCACTTCCATTCCTCTTTCGCGGCAATACATCATCACCGCGGCGTCAGACGCAATCACCGCAGATATCCCGGATTCAGCCGCCGCATCAATGATCTCTCTCATCAGAGAAATATCTTCATCATAGATAACGGTATTCACCGTCAAATAGCTTTTGACTCCGTGACTTTTACAAAGCTCTGCGATTTCCTTCAAATCGTTTATCGTGAATTCATTTGCGGACTTAGAACGCATATTGAGCGCTCCGATGCCAAAATAAACTGAATCGGCGCCCGCCTGAAATGCCGCCGCTAATGACTCACGTGACCCGACCGGGGCCATAATTTCAAAATCTTTACGTTCCATATTAAAAACTCAAAGGGTCAACGTCGATATGCCAAACATTCTTGAACTGCCGGTTTTCTATTTCTGATGTGAATACCGCTAAAAACCGCTGCAGTTCCATTTTGTTGTCTGCCTCTATCAGCAGCTGAGCCCGTTCAATATCCATTACCTTCTGAACCGTCTGCGGAACCGGATCATAGAACCGAACACTTCTCGTTTGGACAGAAAGACCGATTTTCTTTACCTGAGATAGGAAGTCCAAGACTTCTCTAATGTCCTTTCCTTCGGAAATCATGAGCGCCTGAGCAGAGTACGGCGTCATGGAAGCTGTTTTACGTGCTTTTAATTCCTCTTGAGCAAATCCTTCGAAATCGTTGTCCTTCAGATATCGAAACAAGCTGTCCTTCGGATATTTCGTTTGAATCAGTACTTCGCCCTGCTCTCCGCTCCTTCCGGCACGTCCGGCAACCTGCATGAGCACGGAAAACAGTCTCTCTCGAGCGCGGTAGTCAAAGGACAGAAGCTGCGGATCAGTGTTCAGCACAACGACCAAAGACACCTTCTTGAAGTCGTGTCCTTTCGCCACAATCTGAGTTCCGACCAGAATATCAACTTCTCCGCTGTGAACTGCTTCAAGCATCCGACTCGCGCTTCCTCTGCGTCGGGC
Organism: Parasutterella sp. St.1A3; assembly: GCF_059728705.1. NCBI lineage: Bacteria > Pseudomonadati > Pseudomonadota > Betaproteobacteria > Burkholderiales > Sutterellaceae > Parasutterella > Parasutterella sp. St.1A3. Next base: position 2,536,294 of record NZ_BAAGFK010000001.1, read on the forward strand.
CGAATCCTGATCAAGTCTCATGATTTTAGCCTCGGGCCATTTTACTTCCAGCTCTTCTTCCGCCCTCTGAGTTCCTCTTCCGACGGGCTGAAGCTCATAGGAGCCGCACTTTGGACAGCTCGTGGGCAGCTTCATACTCCATCCGCAGTAATGACAGGTAAGTCTTCCCGTTGTTTTATGGAAGACCGCATAGGCCGAGCAGTGGGGACAAGTCGAGTGCCAACCGCAGCTTTTACACTCCACGACCGGCGCAAAGCCTCGACGATTTAAGAAAACAATCGATTGGCGCCCCTTTTCCAGGGTATCTGTAATTTTCTCCGCTGTCTCTGAGCATATCCCGTTCTGCGGACGGTCCAAAGAAGTATCAATAAGCGTAATACGGGGAAGCTCAGCTGATTCGACTGCCCGCTTCTTCATCTTGTAAAGCCGGAATCTTCCTTCCAAAGCGTTTCGATAGGACTCCAGAGACGGCGTTGCAGAACCCAAAAGCACAGGAATGCCTTCAATCTGAGCTCTTTTAAGCGCTAGGTCCCTCGCGTTATAACGAACCCCTTCATGGGATTTATAGGAAGCATCATGCTCTTCGTCGACTATGATCAGCTTTAAATTCGGAAGGCTGGCAAATACGGACAGACGTGTACCGACCAAAATACTTGCCCGCTCTTCATGACAGGCCAGCCAAGATGAAGCTTTCTGACCTTCGGCCATGGATGAATTCCACGTAGCGACAACCCGATCTTTAAATCGATTGCCTATCCGGGAAACCAATTGAGGCGTCAGATTAATCTCCGGAACCATCAGCAGGATCTGAGCCTTTGGATCGGCTTTAAATGTATTCTCAATAAGCCTTAGATAAACCTCTGTCTTGCCGCTTCCGGTAACACCGAAAAGAAGAGCCGGTGAAAATCCTTTGCTTTGAGAAAAGTCATCCACAATAGCCTCCTGCTCTTTGTTGAGCAGGGGGATGTCTTCCGGAGCGTCGTTAGATTTAAATTTTCGGTCTCTTAATTTGGAAAGAGAATTCGCATAGTTCGGACCGGGAATCCTGCGGAAAAATTTTGGAAGTGCAGGGACCGCCACCATCCCGTGCCTGCTGAGATAATAACGAGCGGCAAAGGCGGTCAGTCTCATCCAGTTTTCGGAAAGCGGCGCAATTTCGTCCGGTCTTCCGGCAACCTTTCTCAGTTTATTGACCGGCCATTCGGAACTGTCGGAGAATCCGGCAACGATGCCTATGACATTTCTTCTTCCAAGCGGGACAATACAGCGCTCTCCGACGTGCAAGCCCAGCTCCGGCACATTCTTATAGTCGAGCTGGCCCCTTAAAGGAGCATCAACAATGACTTTAACAATTGACTGGGCCATAGCGCTGAGATATTCCGTACAAATTTAAAAAGAACGGCCTCCAAGTTAACTCAGAGACCGATCGAATTACTTTACTTCATTAACAGCCGGTTTTTCAGCTCAAATACAATTTGATTCCATTTTTCACTTAATCATGGAATCTGCGGCTGTATTCATGCACTTCATCCACCAGCGCAGCGACTGTATCAGGATCCGTATCTTTATCAATGCCGTGCCCCAAATTGAAAACATGGCCACCCTGACCAACCATACCGAAATCTTCAATGACTTTTCTCGCCTGAGTTCTGACTTCATCCGGTCCTGCAAAAAGAATAGACGGGTCCATATTTCCCTGCAGACAGACGCTGTCACCGATCTGACGGCGTACATCTCCCAAACTAACCGTCCAGTCAACACCCATTGCATCGGCGCCGCAAGCGGCAATATCCGTAAGCCAAGGAGCAGATCCTTTCGTAAAGACGATTGAAGGGATTCTCTTTCCGTCTCGTTCCTTAATTAAGCCGGAGACGACCTGAGAAATGCACTTCAGCGAATACTCAAGATAATCACTGTGAGCAAGAGCGCCGCCCCATGTATCAAAAATCATCACGGCGTTTGCACCGGCCTCAATCTGTGCATTCAGATAAGAGGTCACGGCTGTGGTGTTGACGTCCAGAATCTGTTTTAAGAGGTCAGGGCGCCTATACAGCATTTCCTTAACCTTTCTAAAGTTCGATGAACTTCCGCCTTCAATCATGTAGCAGGCAAGCGTAAACGGGCTTCCCGAAAAGCCAATCAGAGGAATACGGTCGTTCAGCGCTCTCTTGATTTCTACTACCGCGTCGGTAACGTACTTCAGTTTATCGGCGGGATCAGGAACAAAGAGTTCTTTTACCGCAGCCTCATCCTGAACGGGTTTCGCAAACTTCGGTCCTTCACCTGGCAAAAACGAAAGGCCAAGCCCCATTGCGTCAGGAATCGTCAGAATATCGGAGAAAAGAATCGCCGCATCCAAAGGATAACGATCCACCGGCTGGAGCGTCACTTCACATGCATAATGCGGATTCATTGCCAAATCCATAAAACTTCCGGCTTTAGCTCTTGTTGCGCGGTATTCCGGCAGATAACGGCCCGCCTGACGCATCAGCCAAATGGGAGTGTAAGGAACCTTCTCTTTTAAAAGAGAACGGAGAAAAATATCATTCTTTAAAGGCATAGAATCCCTGTCCTGATTAATTTGCTGAACTTCCTACATTGTAGAAACAGAAAATGAATCAGTGATTAAGACAATGGGGCAGAACTGCATCGAAATATTTTTTCGTGCAGTTCAATTTATTAACGAACTACCAGTACAGGACGATCAGCTTTAGCTAAAACCTGCTGGGTAGAGCTTCCGATAAACAAAGAACCGAGCGTGCCCAAACCGCGGCTTGCCATAACGATGAAGCGAACATCACGTTCCTGTGCCGTTTTAAGAATGGCATCCGGAACAGAGTTGCCGACGACTTCAGCAACCTCACAAGGAACGCCGACTCTCTGGCATGCATCTTTGACATCCTCGAGAGTGCGGTCAGCGACTTCAGAGCCCTTCGCTTTGACAACTGTCATACCAAGAACGCAGGTGTTGAGGTTTTTTGCAAGTTTTGCAGCGGTGGTAATGGCTTTTTCCGAAATTTCGGAACCGTCAGTTGAAACAAGAATCACGGGTATCTCCTGGTAAAGGTCAATCGGTATATTTTAGTCAATTACTGGATAAAAAAAACTCCGGTAGATACCTAGTAAATACCGGAGTTTAAAAAAGACTTAGATTTATCTCTTGAGCTTCTGCAGGATACGAAGCTGTTCGGCGAGCATACTGATTTCCGCTTCAACCTTAGCAAGCTCGATTTCGCTTGCGCTTGTCTTAGCAGCAGCCTTCGCTCTTTCCATAGCTTCTTTCGCCTTGGCTTCATCAAGGTCTTTACTTCTGATAGCCACATCAGCCAGCACGATTACATGGTAGGGCTGAATTTCTAAGACCCCGCCCGCTACGAAGATTTCCTCTTCCTGGTTCCCGTTCGTATGAATACGAACAAGACCCGGACGAATCAGCGTAATGAGAGGGGTATGGCCTGGCAGAATACCGAGCTCGCCTTCGATACCGGGCAGAGCTACAAACTCGGCGTCGCCGCTAAAAAGACTTTCTTCAGCGTTTACAACGTCGACTTTTAAGGTTTTTTCCATTTAATTCTCCAGGTTGGCTGGTGAGAGACGAGCTCTCACCTCAGATTACTTGATGGTCTTAGCCTTTTCAAAAGCTTCATCAATTGTGCCGACCATGTAGAAGGCCTGTTCCGGAAGCTGATCGCATTCGCCGTCAACAATCATCTTGAAGCCGCGGATGGTTTCCTTCAGCGGAACATACTTACCGGGGGAACCGGTAAACACTTCAGCAACATGGAAGGGCTGAGAAAGGAATCTCTGGATCTTACGAGCTCTTGTAACGGCGAGCTTATCTTCAGGAGAAAGTTCGTCCATACCAAGAATCGCAATAATATCGCGGAGTTCTTTATAGCGCTGCAGAGTGGCCTGAACACGGCGAGTTACGCTGTAATGTTCTTCACCGATGATGTTCGGGTCGATCTGACGAGAAGTAGAGTCAAGCGGGTCGACAGCCGGATAAATACCCAGAGCTGCGATATCACGAGACAGAACAACTGTAGCGTCCAAGTGACCGAATGTTGTAGCCGGAGAGGGGTCAGTCAAGTCGTCAGCAGGAACGTAAACAGCCTGAATGGAGGTAATAGAACCAACCTTTGTAGAAGCAATACGTTCCTGAAGCTTACCCATTTCTTCAGCCAGTGTCGGCTGATAGCCTACGGCTGACGGCATACGGCCGAGCAGGGCGGATACTTCAGTACCGGCCAGTGTATAACGATAAATATTGTCGATGAAGAGAAGAATATCTCTGCCTTCATCACGGAAGGCTTCAGCCATTGTCAGACCGGTAAGAGCCACGCGGAGACGGTTTCCGGGAGGTTCGTTCATCTGACCGAAGACCATGGCCACTTTGTCGAGAACCTTAGATTCGCCCATTTCATGGTAGAAGTCATTACCTTCACGGGTACGTTCACCGACACCGGCGAAAACAGAGTAGCCGCCGTAAGCCTTAGCGATGTTGTTAATAAGTTCCATCATGTTGACGGTCTTACCAACACCGGCACCGCCGAACAGACCAATCTTACCGCCTTTGGCGAACGGGCAGACAAGGTCAATAACCTTAATGCCTGTTTCAAGAAGGTCGACGGACGGGCTCAGTTCGTCAAACTTAGGAGCAGCTCTGTGGATCGGCATACGCTTTTCTTCGCCGATCGGACCTGCTTCATCGATCGGACGTCCGAGAACGTCCATGATACGGCCGAGAGTCTTCGGGCCGACCGGAACTGTAATTCCGTGACCGAGAGCTTTAACAGCCATACCGCGCTGGAGACCTTCGGAAGAACCCATAGCAATGGTTCTAACGATGCCGTCACCCAGCTGCTGCTGAACTTCAAAGGTCAAACCTTCTTCAGCAAGCTTATTGTTTTCGTCCTTTTCAAGGACAAGTGCGTCGTAAACTTTCGGCATTTCTTCGCGGGGGAACTCGATGTCGACCACCGCGCCGATAACCTGTACGATCTTTCCGATACTCATAGGTATTCCTCGTTTCGATTTCTTTTCAATTAAGACACAGCCGCGGCGCCACCGACGATTTCGGTGATTTCCTTAGTAATGCCGGCCTGACGTGTCTTGTTGTAGACCAGTTGCAGATCGTCGATAAGCTTCTTAGCGTTATCAGATGCGGCCTTCATGGCGACCATACGAGCACTCTGTTCGCTTGCCATGTTTTCCGCTACTGCCTGATAAATAAGCGCTTCAACGTAACGCTTGAGCAGAACCTTTAAAACTTCTTCAGGGCTAGGTTCATAGATGTAGTCCCAAGAGTTTTGATGTTTGTCCGTCTCAACGGCCGATTTCGGCAAAGGAAGAAGCTGTTCAATCACAGGTTCCTGCTTCATCGCATTGATGAAACGGGAGTAGGCGATGTAGACGTGGTCTACACGGCCTTCCTGATAGGCTTCGATCTGAACTTTAATCGCTCCGAGCAAGCGTTCCAAATTTGGACGATCACCGAGCTGAACGACCTGCGAGACAATTGGCACACCGATGCGCTGGAGGAAACCTAATCCTTTGTTTCCAATAGCAGTCGCTTCAACTTTCTTACCTTCATGCGCCCAATCTCTAAGGGTATGAGCCAAAAGTCTCTGAATATTGGTATTCAAAGCGCCGGCCAAACCCTTATCGGTTGAAACAACAATCAAGCCGATGTTCTTTTCCTCCGCAGACTTGCGGAGGAACGGATGAACGGCTTCTGTTGAAGCTTCTGCCAGGTGACCGATTAAGTTACGGATGGTATCGCCGTACGGACGGGCCGCACGCATACGATCCTGGGCCTTCTTCATCTTGGAAGCGGCCACCATCTCCATCGCCTTTGTGATCTTACGGGTGTTTTGAACCGATCTGATCTTGGCTCGAATTTCTTTGGTACTTGGCATTAGGATCCTCTAACGTTGCTCAATTAGAAAGCACCGGATTTCTTGAACTCTTTGACAGCTTCTGTCAGAAGTTGTTCATCTTCCTTAGAGAGCTGCTTTGTCTCTTCAATACGTCCGATCAGATCAGCATGATTAATCTTCATGTAATCCTGCATCGCGTTTTCGACTTTCAGAGCATCCTTAACTTCGACATCATCATAGGCACCCATGTTGATGGCGAAAAGTACGAGAGCTTCTTCCCAAACCTGAAGAGGCTGGTACTGAGGCTGTTTCATGAGTTCGGTAACGATACGGCCGCGTTCCAGCTGTTTGCGTGTCGCTTCGTCAAGGTCGGAAGCAAACTGAGCAAACGCAGCAAGTTCACGGTACTGAGCCAGGGCCAGACGTACACCGCCGCCAAGTTTCTTAATAACTTTGGTCTGAGCAGCACCGCCGACTCGAGAAACCGAGATACCGGGGTTGATCGGAGGACGGATACCGGCGTTAAAGAGGTCGGTTTCCAAGAAGATCTGACCGTCGGTAATAGAAATCACGTTGGTCGGAACGAACGCTGTAACGTCGCCTGCCTGTGTTTCAATAATCGGAAGAGCAGTCATAGAACCAGTCTTACCCTTGACAGCACCCTTGGTAAAGCGTTCGACGTATTCCGGGTTGACACGCGCAGCTCTTTCGAGCAGACGGCTGTGCAGATAGAAAACGTCGCCAGGGTAGGCTTCACGTCCCGGCGGACGGCGAAGCAGCAGGGAAATCTGACGATAGGCCCAAGCCTGCTTGGTCAAGTCATCATAAACAATGAGAGAGTCCTCACCGCGGTCGCGGAAGTATTCACCCATTGTTGCTCCGGAGTAAGGAGCAATGTACTGCATGGCTGCAGATTCGGAAGCGGAAGCCGCAACGACGATGGTGTAATCCATTGCGCCGTATTCTTCGAGCTTACGAACAACGTTGGCAATCGTAGAAGCCTTTTGGCCGATCGCAACATAAATACAGATAAGGTCTTTGCCTTTCTGATTGATGATGGTATCGATAGCAACAGCAGTCTTTCCAGTCTGACGGTCGCCAATGATCAATTCACGCTGACCGCGTCCGATAGGAACCATAGAGTCAACAGACTTAAGACCGGTCTGGACAGGCTGGCTAACAGACTGACGTTCGATAACGCCAGGAGCAACCTTTTCAACAACGTCATATTCGTCGGTAACGATCGGGCCTTTGCCGTCAATCGGCTGACCAAGAGCGTTAACGACACGACCGATCAGGGCGCGTCCGACGGGGACCTGAAGGATTCGGCCGGTAGTTTTAACAATGTCGCCTTCGGAGATATGTTCATAGCTACCCAGAATAACAGCACCGACAGAGTCTCTTTCAAGGTTAAGAGCGAGACCGTAGGTGTTGTTGGGGAACTCAAGCATTTCACCCTGCATCACATCGGAAAGTCCGTGGACACGACAAATACCGTCGGTAACAGATACGACTGTACCTTCGGTACGAAGGTTGGTATTCAGACCCATACCTTCGATTCGCTGCTTCAGCAGCTCGCTAATTTCACTCGGATTGAGTTGCATAGCTATCAGCTCCGTAATTAACTTGTGAGGCGAGACTTCATTTGCTCAAGTCTTGCCTTAACTGTGCCATCAAGCACCTTGTCACCGACTGTAACGCGGACTCCGCCGATCAAAGAGTTGTCAACGACAACCTTGGGCAGAAGTTTCAGGTTCGGGAATTTCTTTTCCAGAGCCTTGACAAGGTCAGCTAACTGCTCATCATTCATGGGGTATGCGCTTTCGATAAGAACGTCGGCCTCATGATTTTCCTGATTGAGCAAATGACGAAATTGTGCAGTGATCTGAGGAAGAGCTTCGAGTCTTCCGTTTTCGATTACTAATTTGAGGAGGTTTTCGGCTTCGGCAGGAACCTTATCACCGAGCATTCCTCGAATAAGATCGTAAGTTTGGTTCACGGTCAAAGAAGGATCGTTAGATAATTCTTTGAGCTTAGGATCCTCAACGATCTCATCCAGCACGTCGAGAACAGGCAAAAGCTTGTCAGCCAAACCCTCTTCTTTACTGTCCTTAACAGCCTTAAGCAACGCTTCGGCATAAGGACGTGCGATAGTTGAGATCTCTGCCATGATTACAATTTCGCCTTAAGTTGGTCAAGTAATTGCTGGTGAGCCGAAGCATCGACTTCTTTACCCAGGATCTGGGAAGCTCCGGACACAGCCAAATTTGCAACCTGATCCCTAAGAACGTCTTTGGCAGCCTGGATTTCCTGAGCAGCCTGTGCACGAGCCGCGGCAATGATCTTATCGGCTTCGACCTGAGCCTGTTCTTTGGCTTCGTCGATAATAGCCTGACCACGCTTTTCGCCCTGAGCAACAATAACCTGAGACTGGGCTCGAGCGGCAGCTTCGATGGAAGCTCCTTCTTTTTTCGCTTCTTCCAAAGCATGTTCGCCGCGATCAGCTGCGGCTAAACCGTCAGCAATCTTTTTCTGCCGCTCTTCGATTGCTCGATTGAGCGGTGGCCAAATGAACTTCATGGTGATCCAAGCACCGACGAAGAACACGGCCATCTGTACGAACAATGTGGCATTAATGTTCATTTTCTAATCCCGTTAAGCATTTGCTGAGCAAATGCAGTTTGTCTATAAAAACCGCAACGAAGGTTTGGCTGATTAGCCGACAAACGGGTTAGCAAAGGCGAACATCATGGCGATACCAACACCGATAAGGAACGCAGCATCGATAAGGCCGGCGAGAAGGAACATCTTGGTCTGCAGTGTGTTGATGAGCTCAGGCTGGCGAGCAGAGGCTTCAAGATACTTGGAACCCATGATAGCGATACCGATACAGGCACCGAAAGCACCAAAGCCAATAATCAGGCCACAAGCTAATGCAACATAAGCGACGTTTGTCATAACGAACTCCTTGTTTAATATGACGTGTTTAAATCAAAAGAAAGAAAATAATTAGTGTCCTTCATGAGACTGACCGATGTAAACCAGAGTCAGCATCATCATAATGAAGGCCTGAAGTAAAACAATAAGAATATGGAAAAGCCACCAGCAGAGACCAGCAAAGAACTGGCCGATCACACCGAAAGCAGTCATTCCGATTTCTCCCTGCCAAAGCATACCTGTAAGCAGAGCGATCAGGAAGAACAGCAGTTCACCGGCATACATGTTGCCGAAGAGTCGCATACCCAGAGAGACTGTTTTAGCAATGTATTCGATGATGTTTAAAAGGAAATTAAACGGCCAGAGCAGGATGAAATTACCGAAAGGCGCTGTGAAAAGCTCTTTGTTGAAACCGGCAATACCCTTGATCTTAATACCGTAGTAGATCATGAGAAGAAGCACGCCGCAGGAAATGCCGAGCGAACCGTTCAAGTCGGCAGTTGGAAGCGGACGCAGATAGTGAATTCCGAACCAGCTGCCGATGGCGGGGAGCAAATCAACCGGGATAAGGTCGATTGCATTCATAAAGGTAACCCAAACAAAAACTGTCAGAGCAAGCGGAGCGATGAAGGTTCTGTCTCCGTGAACGATAGATTTCGCCTGATCAGAAACCATCTCAACAAGCATTTCAACAGCACACTGCCATTTCCCCGGAACTCCGGTGGTCGCTTTCCTGGCCGCTGAGTATAAAACCCAAAGCGCAAGAATCATCATTGCGATAGAGAATACTGCCGTGTCGAAGTTAAAAACAGAAAAGTCAACAATGCTTGTCTGCTTTACTGTGGACAGATGCGTTAAGTGGTGCTGAATATACTCAGTAGCCGTGCCTGCCATGATTGTTAATCCTTAATTATTCCCTGCTAGCTAAAGCAAAAACGTGACTTAATAGAACTACGCCGGCCGACAAAATAAACGCTAACCAGTTAAGTTCTTTATAAAACAAAGCGACGCTGAGAAATCCTAAGATGACCAGCGAAACCTTGATAAATTCAAAAACAAATATCCCTAGAGGACTTGCGGCTCTGTTCCTGGTTAAGTACATCAAAAAAATAACCAAGAAAGACGGGAGCGCACACACAGCACCACCTAATAAGGACGACACAGCCGCCGCACTTCCGCCAATGGCCAGCGCAGCAACTGTACAAATCAGACAGGCTATCAGTTGGCAGAAAACAACTCTTCTTAACGCTTTCATAAAAACAATTGTCTTCAGACCGTCCTGTAGAAACACGTGAATTCTAATAACTTAGCTTAATCTGAGCAACTCAAACCGCAGAATATCATCCGTTCTACCGAAGGGTTTATATGGATACAGGTATATTTTGTTACGTTTTTAACGACTTAAGAGCCTCATAAGCTCTTCCATATCTTTTTTCGAGTCAAATGAAATGCGCAGAACTCCCTTTCCCGAATCGCCGGATGTAACCTTTACTTTCAGGTTTAGGATTTTTGAGAGTTCTTTCTCGTATGACGCCCATTCTTTGTTTTTTTCAGAAGGCGCTTTCGGCTGATCCTTTTGCTCAGACTGTTCTTTCATCCTCCGGACAAGCTCTTCAGTCTGTCTAACGGATAAATCCTTCGAAATGATCAGGTTCGCTGCAGAAATTCTCTCTTTTTCCGGAAGCGAAAGAAGGCATCTGGCGTGCCCCATATCGAGTTGCCCCTCACGAACCATATCCTGAATCTCTTGGGGTAATGAAAGCAAGCGAAGAATATTGCTGATCATCGGACGTGACCGCCCGATAGCTGCCGCTATTTCTTCGTGGCTGTACTTAAATTCCTGAACCAAACGCTCCAACCCAGCTGCGACTTCCATCACATTAAGGTCCTCGCGTTGCAGATTCTCAACAAGCCCGATTATCATTGCCTGCTTATCGTTTACACCCAGAATACGAACTGGGACTTTTTTCAAACCGGCTAATAATGCAGCCTGATAGCGGCGTTCACCGGCGAGAATCTCAAATTTGTCCGCATCCGTCCTTCTCACAACAATCGGGTTAAGAATGCCGTTTGCTTTAATTGAATCTGATAAATCTTTCAGAGAATCCTGTTCAAACTTTGTCCTCGGCTGGAACTTTCCGGGATGCAGAGAGTTGATGGGAAGGGTCGAAGGTAAAGTTTCGTCCGGGGATGTATCAAGGACATCAGCAACGCTCTTCACGCCAAAAAAATTATCTAAGCCTTTTCCTAATCCTTTGGGTTTTCTTGTTACCAATTTATTTACCTTTCTTTCCGCGTTTAATCAACTTGTGGAGTTTTTCCCGTTTTGCAAATTCCTCGGCAAATGATCTATAGGCCTGGGCTCCTCTTGAGCTCGAGTCATAGTTCAGACCGGACAGCCCATGACTCGGTGCTTCCGCTAAGCGAACATTCGTAGGTACAACCGAACCAAACATAGATTTTCCAAAGAACTCAGTCAACTGATCGCTAACCTGTCGCTGAAGAGTGATTCTCGGATCAAACTTCACACGAAGCAGACCGGATATAACCAGATCTCCGTTTATTTGTTCACGCACTGCGCGAATCGTCAGAAGCAAATCGGATACACCCTCAAGGGAAAAGTACTCGCAAGTCATCGGGATAATCAGACCCGCTGAAGCACTGAAAGCATTAATGGTTAAGATCGACAATGTCGGCGGGCAATCAATCAGAACGACGTCGTATTCGTCTTCAAGAGGGGAGAGGAGTTTCTTAAGCGCCAATTCCTTCTGTTCGGCCCCCAGAAGCTCTTCTTCTGCAGAGGCAAGTCGTCTGTTTGCTCCGGCAACATCGTAGCCATTTTGTGAGTGAGTGATCACTCTCTTTAAATCAGCCTGACCAATAATTGCTTCATAAATCGAAGGAAGCAGCTTCACTTTATCGATACCGCTTCCCGTAGTTGCATTACCTTGAGGGTCAAGGTCAATTAGAAGGACGCGATAAGACATCTCGGCAAGTGCTGCCGCTAAGTTAACAGCGGTCGTGGTCTTACCGACTCCGCCCTTTTGATTTGCAATACAGTAAATCTTTGACATTTAAGATTTCTTTCTAAACCCACTAAGTAACCGCACAATTTTACAGAGATTTAATTTTATTTTTCACCGAAAGGAACAGTGCCGTCAAAGACTGATTCAAATTGTCTATAAGTAGTCTCAAGACGGTAATGCTTAGGACATTTTAATCTTCCGTCCTCTAGAATGTTTCGTACAGGGCAAAACTTTGACCGATGTATCAGATAGCTGGAATACAGAAATGAGTGATCCCATCAAACTTCCCGATCGTCTGACCGCAGAGGATTCTTCTCCTCTTTGGGAGCAAGTTCTCAATGCCGCGGACGCCGGACAAGTGCGAACAGTAGACGCTGCCGCAGTTAAATTCTGTGATGAAAGCGGCTTAACTTTACTCTATGAAATAAGACGGCAGCCGGAGAGATTCCAGCTCATTAATCTTTCCGCTGATCTTGAAAGCGTATACGCGACGATGCTTCGGAATTTTTCACCGGACTTAACAGAGCGTGAGAAATTAGGGTTCGTCAGCACATTAGGTAAGTGGCTAGCCGATAAAGTTACCGATACAAAAAAGAGCATCACTTTTTTAGGCTCATGCATATGCGCTCTTTTTGGTGTCCTTATTCATCCCTCACTGATCAGATTCAGAGAGATTTACGATATTTCGGATGAGAGCGGAAGTAAAGCAGTCACCATTATTTGCCTCATCGGTTTTTTAATGGGCGTCATCATTGCATTTGAAACAGCGCTCGTTGCGAAAATTTTTGGTGCTGTCATCTTTGTCGTCAATGGTATTGGAATTGCCATGACACGCGAACTTGGTCCTCTAATGACCGCTATTTTATTTGCAGGTCGTACCGGTTCAGCGTTTGCCGCGCAGATTGGAACGCAAAAGGTAAGTGAAGAACTTAATGCAATTACCACGTTCGGTCTTGACCCGGTCTATTTTCTTGTGGTTCCTAGATTAATCGCCTCTTCACTTGTCCTCCCGCTTCTTTCTGTATTTGCCACGATACTTGGTGTATTAGGCGGCGGCCTGGTCATGAGGCTTTACGATATTACATTCACGCAGTTTTACATCCAGCTCATCCACTCAATTTCTGCGACGGATGTTTTTTTCGGCCTTATAAAGGCGGTTATTTTTGGATTTGTTATCGCCTTAATCGGCTGTGAATGCGGCATGAATACGGGTGCGGGCGCAGCTGCTGTGGGTGATTCGACGACTAAGTCCGTCGTCAAAAGCATTGTCTGGATCGTTCTGATTGACGGAGCCGCAGCTCTGCTCACCAACCGATTAGGATTTTAACCATGAAGGAAAGAGAATCTGTTATTCAGGTTAAAAACCTGACAATGGGATGGCCGGGAAAAGTTCTCTTGGATAATGTCTCTTTTGACATATACGATCGTCAGATTGTTTTTATTATGGGAGGTTCCGGATGCGGAAAGTCGACATTAATGAAAACAATTATTGGTCTTAATCCGCCTTTGTCCGGTGACATACTCATCAGAGGGAAAAGTATTATTCACTCGGGAAACGAAATCCCGAATATCCAGCGCAGTCTGGGCATTATGTATCAAAGCGGCGCTCTTTTTGGTTCCCTCAGCGTTCTCGAAAACGTACGCTTTCCTTTGGATCAGTTCACCGACCTGCCAATGAAAGCTAAGAATCTAACGTCTCTAATGCTTCTGAATGCGCTTGAGATGCCTGCAGCCGCTAATCTCATGCCTGGTGAGCTTTCCGGAGGCATGATCAAAAGGGCAGGTATCGCCAGAGCACTTTCTTTAGGTGCAACTATTCTTCTTCTTGATGAGCCAAGTGCGGGTTTAGATCCGATCACTTCGGCCAATCTTGACGAGACTATCAAAAAGCTAAGGGACGAACTCGGCTGTACCTTTGTTATTGTCAGTCATGAACTGCAAAGCATTTTCAGAATTGCGGACAGGTGTCTGATGCTGGATCCGAAGACAAAATCCATCATTGCTGATGGAAATCCAAAAGAGCTTCAGGAGAACTCGCCCAATCCGTGGGTAAGGCAATTTTTTAATGCAGAGCCTGATTCGGAGAATTAAATGAACAATAGAGCAAATTATTTTCGGCTGGGTCTGTTTGTTTTGACAGCCATTGTTCTGGCCGTCCTTTCGATCGGTGTCATAGTAGGTCCGAATCTTTTTCGTCCTCAGAGTCACCTCGAAACGTATTTCATGTTTTCTATTAGCGGGCTTGAAGTTGGATCTCCAGTTAAATTTAGAGGAATACCGGTAGGGGAGGTGGAAGAAATTCTTCTATCATCGGAAGCCTACCCTTCGAATCATCAGGAGATTCTCTCAGAAAAGAACTCCGTCGCTGTTGTCCGAATGAAAATCAACCTTGCGGATGAAGAAGTAAAAAAGCAGCTCAAAGAATACATTTCTCACGGATTGAGAGTTCAGACGCAGCTGGCCGGTATTACAGGTTCTCTCTACCTTTCCATGGAATTTTTGGATAGTGACAAATATCCGGCTGATCGAATCAAATTCAGTTGGACTCCAAAGTATTTGTATATTCCGTCAGCCCCGAGTTTAAGCAACGAAATTGTAGAGAATGTTAAAAATTTCCTTGCAAGTCTTGATACTCTTGATTTGAAAGGAAATCTGGAAGGAACTTTACCCGTTCTTCAATCTTTGATTGGAAACTTGGAGAGAATCGCCAAAGGCTTAGAGCCTAATCTATTTAATTCTCTTGGTGATTCGCTTACACAGCTCTTCGTAAACGCCGACCACAAAATAGATGAGATTAATGTTTCACATCTCAACGAGCTCATTGAGCAAATCAGAAAATCCGCTGCAAGTTTAGATAATCTTGCCAAACGAACGGAGGCAGAAAAGCTTGTTAAGAATTTGAGCAGTCTTTCTCAGAATCTCAACAACATGATTAAGACCAACAGTTACGATCTTGCTCTCACGCTCAGAAATTTGAATGCAATTGCTGAGAACTTAAAGAATCTGTCTTCATCTATCCCAAACAACCCTGCGGGTTTGCTGCTTTCACCCAAGCAGGCCGGCAATCCGTTAAGTAATAAATGAAATTGAAGGTACAAAATGCTTAGAAGACTTCTTCTTCAATCCTCTTTTCTGACCCTTGCAGGTTGTTCCATACTTCCGGAAAGACCTCCTCTCAAGCTTTATAGCATTTCATTAGGAGCGCCTACTTACAGGAACAGCATCAGTAAACGGAGACTTTCATCCGTTCGTGTCAATCCTCCCATGGTTGCCGAGCCATATGACTCATCAAAGATTTACGTCCTTGGAGAGGACAACAGAATGTTCAATACGGAAATCAGTCAGCTCGTTTCCACACCCTCTCAAATCATTGCTGCCGCAATTCGAGAAAAACTGTCCGCCGGTGGTCCTTGGAGAATTGTGCTGTTACCGAACTCCATTGCACAGTTTGATTATCAGCTGACGATCTTCATTTCAGAATTTTATATTTCTGCGGTTTCCAAGCCTTACCAGGCTAAGGTTGCTCTGCAAGCCTCGGTTACCACAACAGCCTTTGACAAGCTCGTTTATCAAAGACAATTCAGCGCAGCCTCAGACATTGAAAAAGCAGAAATTCCTCTGGCAGTCAAAGGACTGGAAAATGCCCTTAACACTGTCCTGAATGAACTGACTGTCAGTTTGAATGAGTCTCTCTGAAAAATAGAAATCCGTTATAAGAGCGTCATATCACTATAATGCCGTCTCTTGAGAAAACGGACCTATCATCGGCGGCAGATAAAAGCATAATTCGGCAGCTGCGAAAGAAGTGAAGAATACTTACTAAGTAATGATGAATTAACACAACAGGAAACTTTGTCTTCAACACTGTTAACTGAAAGGCCTTGCGACTTCAGCAAGGCCTTTTGTTCAGTACTTAAAGTTAACTTCAACTTTATTATTTTCTACTCAATACAACCAAATGTCTTTCCGAATCAACATTCGGAATTTCTACTTTTCTGATTTCAACAACCTTAACAAAATCCGGGATTTTCTCAATCTCTTCTTCAGGGAGTTTTCCCTTCATGACTATCCAACGTCCGTTTTTGCTTAGATGTTTCTCAGTTAGGTTTATAAAAGTTGAAATAGAAGCAAATGCACGAGACGTAATTAAATCGAATTTTTCTTCCGGACAATATGATTCAACTCTCGCATTTACCGCCTGAGCATTCAACAGTTTTAAGTTGATGATGGCCTGGCTAACAAAGGCTATTTTCTTTGCCACTGTATCTACTAAAGTAAACCTGAAGTTTGGCAGTAGGATAGCTGCAGGTATTCCGGGGAGCCCGCCGCCGCAGCCTACATCCATTACGCTGGTTTTCCCATTCGGTTGCTCAAACTCTTTCAAGAGAGGAATTAAAGTAGCAGAGTCTAACAAATGCTTATCAATAGCTTCCGTTTCATTATTGATAGAAGTGAGGTTATATACCTTGTTCCACTTCAACAGCAGTTGAAGGAACTTGTCCATCTTTTCCAGGTTCACTTCATTAACCGAAAGATGCAGCGCCTTAAACCCTTCAGAAAGTCTCTCAAAGTTCTTATTCTGCATTTTTTGCACCATTGCTGTTATGTCTCTTGATATATACCAGCAAGATAGAAATTGCAGCCGGTGTTACACCTGATATCTGCAGAGCTTCACCCAAATTCCTCGGTCTGATCTTTTTAAGTTTTTGAGTCACTTCAAAGGATAGACCCTTGGCTGAATCATAATCAAAATTATCAGGAATTACCGTTTCCAAACGCTGGAGATTTTTCTCAACTTCTTCTCTTTGTCTGTCTTCATAACCTTTGTATTTAATCCGCGTAACCAGCGTATCGGCTAAAGAAGAATCTAGATACGGTGGATTAAGAACTGATTCACCGTTTTGCATCTTTAGTTTTGTCAGATCTGTGTATACAAGCTCCGGCCTTCTCAGTAAGTTATACAGATTCGCTTCTTTACTTAAATCTTCTCCTAAAACGGATTCAACTGAAAGAGCATCTAATACGCCCGGATTTATCCAGATCGATTTAAGTCTTTGTGTTTCTTGTTCAATCAATTCTTCTTTTCTGCAGAAAAATTCCCAACGCTCTTCTGATACAACGCCAAGCTTATACCCAACTTCAGTAAGTCTCTTATCAGCATTGTCCTCACGAAGACTCAATCGAAATTCCGCCCGTGATGTGAACATTCTGTAAGGCTCATTAACACCTTTCGTAATCAGGTCATTAATCATCACACCAAGATAACCCTCATATCTCCTGACAACGAACGGTTCTCGCCCTCGTATGGACAGAACCGCATTGACGCCGGCCATCAGACCCTGTGCTGCCGCCTCTTCATAGCCGGTTGTTCCATTTACCTGGCCGGCTAAAAACAGATTTGAGAATTCCTTACTTTCTAAATTATCCTTCAGGTGTGTTGGATCGTAATAATCATATTCAATCGCATAGCCAGGTCGAATGATATGTACATTCTCCAAGCCCTTTATGGAATGTATAAAGTCGACCTGAACATCGTACGGAAGACTGGTTGAGATACCGTTAGGATAATATTCATAGGTATTTAGTCCTTCTGGTTCCAAAAATACGTGGTGAGAGTCCTTTTCGCTAAAACGATGAATCTTATCCTCAATCGAAGGGCAGTATCTTGGCCCGATTCCCTCAATCATCCCCGTATATAAGGGTGAGCGGTCCATATTCCTTCGAATAATGTCATGCGTTGAGACATTAGTTGATGTGATCCAGCAAGGAACCTGGTCAGGGTGATCCTCAGCACTACACATATACGAAAACACGGGTACCGGATTTGAATCACCAAGTTGCTCAGAACAGCGACTGAAATCGATTGTTCTTCCATCCAGTCTAGCAGGAGTTCCGGTTTTCAAGCGTGATCTTGGCAACCCTAGCTGTGCAAGATCGACCCCTAATTCAATAGAAGCGGGATCTCCGCTTCGACCTGCTGAATAAACTGTCTCTCCGATAAATACCTTGCCGTTTAGAAAAGTTCCCGAACATAAAACTACCGCTTTAGAATGAACCCCAATACCAGATCGAAGATATACACCCTCAACGGCATGACCGTTCACGATCAAACCGTTTGCAGCTTCT
Source organism: Parasutterella sp. St.1A3 (assembly GCF_059728705.1). Lineage (NCBI taxonomy): Bacteria > Pseudomonadati > Pseudomonadota > Betaproteobacteria > Burkholderiales > Sutterellaceae > Parasutterella > Parasutterella sp. St.1A3. Next base: position 2,554,262 of record NZ_BAAGFK010000001.1, read on the forward strand.
TCTATTAAATCTAAGTTTTCAATCGATTCGATACGCTTACGCATCTCAAATTTGTAAAGTCGGCGATCGATCTGCGCACGGGTTGCACGAACTGCCGCCCCTTTTGAAGCGTTTAATACTCGAAACTGAATACCTGAAAAATCAGTAGCTTTAGCAATTAATCCGTCTAACGCATCAACCTCTTTCACGAGATGACTTTTTCCGATGCCTCCTATTGATGGATTACAGGATTGCTGACCTAAGTTATCTAAATTATGTGTTACAAGCAGCGTCTTCGCCTTCATTCTTGCGCACGCTGCTGCCGCCTCAATACCGGCATTACCACCGCCGATAACGATGACATCGTATTTAATTGGATATAAATAACTCATAATGTTTCACGTGGAACAAACTATTTACCGATACAAAATCCGCTAAAAATCTTACCTAGCAGATCATCTGAAGTTGTCTTACCGATAATCTCTCCCAGATTATCCGAACTCTCTCTAAGCTCTTCTGCAAACAACTCTAATTGTGGATTATTGGATTTTATAAAATCTGAAGCTTGATTTAGATGTAAGGAGGCTGCTTTTAAAAGGTTTAAGTGTCTCTCTCTTGCACTATAGACAGAATAGTTATCTGTGACTCCAGATAATTTAACAAGCGCATTTTTGAGTTCCTGTAATCCTGCACCCGTGACAGCAGAGGTTGAGATAACTGTTTCACGTGAAACAATGGAAACAGAATGCTGCGAACTGTCTAATAGATCGGATTTATTGAAAACGCGAATAACAGGAACATCTTCTTTTTTTATAGTGTGTAACAAGTCATCCAGTTTTTTATGATCCTCGTCATTAAGCGACGTTACATCCAATATCTGCAGAACAATATCAGCATTGGAAATTTCCTGCTTACTTCTCTCGATACCGATCTTCTCAATTGCATCATTAGTTTCTCGAATACCGGCTGTATCAACAAAATGAAAGAGAACTCCGGAGATATTAATCGAAGTTTTAATTCGATCCCGTGTAGTGCCTGCAATATCGGAAACGATTGCAACTTCTTCTCCGGCTAGCGCGTTTAATAAGCTAGATTTCCCCACATTTGCTTCGCCAATTATCGCAACTCTTAAACCATCCCTAATAATTTCCCCTTGTTTTGCATTTTTTATAATATCTTCAAGATGTTTTTTTATTGATTCAATTTTGTCTCTGGAACCGTACTGATTAATGAAATCAATTTCTTCCTCAGGAAAGTCAAGCATCGCCTCAACTTCAACTCTGAGGTTAATAAGCTCATCATTTAGCTTGCTAATTTCCTTAGAGAAGCCTCCTCTCAGTGAACGAGAGGCGGCTTTGACTGACTGCAGTGTTGAAGCTTCTATGAGATCCGCGGTGGCTTCAGCCTGAATTAAATCAATTTTTCCATTTAAAAAAGCCCGCTCTGTAAACTCACCCGGATTCGCGAGTCTCAGACCTAAATCTGAGAAACGATCTAGAAGTTCGTTCTGAATAAACTCTAATGAAGCCCTACCGCCATGTACTTGAATTTCAAGTACAGATTCGCCGGTATAAGAAAATGGTGCTGCAAAGAAAATGACAATGCCTCTGTCAATAATTTCGCCATCTTTATCGTGAATCGGAAGTAAGTATGCATACCTGCTTTCCAGCTTCTTACCGGAGAACAGCTTTGAGGAAATTTCCGTCACACTTTTCTGAGGTCCGGAGAGTCTCAATATTCCGATACCCGCATTACCGTTCCCTGTAGCTATTGCTATGATAGGGGTCGATTTGGAATCTGACATTCACAACCTTTTATATGAGTTTGAAGAACAATAAGAACGAAGCCGAAAAACTGCTCGGCTCGGTTCTCGCTGTGCTCTTTGCAGTGCCGATATCTGCTTATCTTGGCAGCATGTTTGGAGATACTTACAATGCTAGAGTAACGGTTTACCTATGTATCCTTAGTTGGACCATACTAGGTTCCGTCGTCCTGTTTATTCTCACGAGCAAAAGTAAGACCGCTTCAGCAAAAAGTATATTTCTGTGGATTATAAGCGTTTGGGTTTGGCCCCTTCCTCTCATCGGATACTTGATACGGAGAAAAGCATAGTAAGATGGACCGATGGTTCTTCAAAGACTGGATAAGAATCTTATCGCCAGAGAATATTAGATCAGAGCAGCGAAAGTCCATCTTGTAAACGAGATTCAGATTAAGTAGTAAACCTTGGCGAACTAGGTTAGAAAAGCTGTTATTCCGTCGGAGAAATAGAACCGATGAAAATGACTTCGCTGTCTCAATGATTATTTTTACTACCCAGAAAAAAAGGGCCCCTGATTAAACAGAGACCCTAAGCTATGAAATCTATAACCTGAATTCCCAAAAACTAGATCATAAATATTACTAGTAGTTACACACAGTGCCCAAATTGCCCGTAAACCGGGCATTGGGCATTATTTTTAACTGATTTAATAGATTATAATTATATAATCTACCTGGAGGGATTCATATGCTTGCGAAGACCATTGAGCATGTCATCAAGGTAAATATCAAGGGCAAGGACTATCTGTACCAATTTCAGAATGCTTGGGATCCGATCAAACAGCGTTCTTATAGCAAACACCGAATTACCCTTGGGCGCCTGATTGACGGCAAGGTGGAATTGGGAAGGAAATTTCTTCGAGACAATCCTCAATACAAGGATGTTGAACTAACTTTTACCGATAACAAACTCTGTCCGGTTGGTATTGCAGAAGTCAGTCTTCCGGTGGCACAAATTGTTTTAAACCGGTCGGAAGCACTCAATGCCGGAGCCAGCTATGTATTAGAGCAAATTGCCAAGCAATCGGGAATAACTAAAGCCTTAAAGGTCGTCTTTCCTGAGCATTGGAAAGAGTTACTATCCTTAGCGATATTCTTAGTTATCCATCCTGACGCCACCGTCTCCAACTACGATGTAATAGCGCAAAACTCTCTCTATCCGACTGCCGCTATACCCTCTCAAAGAATCTCCGAAATATTTGAATCCATCGATTATCAACCCTCTGTCGAGCAATATCTGAAGCTGCGTCTTGCCTCTAATAAAGCATTGGACAAGAACAGTTACTGGGCATTTGATACCACTTCAGTGTCTTCTTTCTCACAAACAATTCATAAGGTTACCTATGGGCATAACAAAGAAGACCCTGACATGGCCATGCTAAAGCTGGCGCTGCTGATCGATGAGAAGACAGCCGAGCCGCTTTACTACAAGGTGCTGGACGGTTCTATTGCTGATGTTGTTTTATTGAAGAACCTGTTTATCCAGCTGGCTAAACTTGATGCGGAAGATGTCAACCTGGTGTTGGATAGAGGGTTCTGCTCTGAACATAATCTGCAAATTATGTTCCGCAATCACGTAGGCTTTGTCTGTGGACTTCGTTCAGAGCTAAAAATTGTTGAGCAAACTTTTAAGGAGGTGGCCGGATCACTCAGACTATGCTTGCCGGCAGCATTTAAAAACAGTGTTAACTGCTTTTGTGCAACGCGCGAAATTCAATGGTATTCCAACACAAGAAAATATGGCGCCGAACAGGACAAGTTGTTTATCCATATCTATTACAGCAAAGAAAGAGAAGCTGACTATGTCATGAATATGACTCAATTAGTCGAAAGTTTTAAGTTGCGTCTGAAAAATGGGAAAGTGCCTAACTCACCGTATTTCAAGCGATTCTTCAAACGCGGAAAAGGTGACGACGGCAAGGTCAAATATGATTTTAATGTTCCGGCTTGGGCTCAGTTCTGCCAGAGTTGTGGTTTCTTCTTTCTTGGTTCTGACAGAATTTCCTTACCGGATGAGGCTCTAAACATTTACCGTCAAAAGGACACCGTCGAAAAAGCGTTTAATAACTACAAAGATAGATGCGGCGGCAGAAGATTGAGGTGTTTGCAGAGAGCTTTAGATGGAAAGGTCTTTGTCACGTATTTAGCTCTGAGTTTAAGACTGATGCTGCATAAGCGGATGCAGGACGCCAACATTGACCCTGAGCAAGCTCCACGCCTGATAAGTGAACTTAATGCATTAACCGTCTATAAGTTCGCTCCTGAGGGCCAAGTCACATATCTCTGGCACGAGATCCCAAAGCGTTACAAGGAACTTATGCAGAAGTTGAAAATAAAAATCCCCGCCCCGATTTTTGTAATCTAGGAGCGGGAATTCAGGCTATAAATTAGTTGGTTTGCTTCTTAATTCGATCCGCGGCAATCTGCTTGTTGACAAGGTATTGCTGAACAATCGAAAGAATATTGTTCACCAGCCAGTAGAGCACAAGACCGGAAGCAAAGAAGATGAACATGATGCCGAAGACAAACGGCATGATAGCCATCATTTTTGCCTGAACAGGATCAGGAGGAGTCGGATTAAGCTTGAACTGAATGACCATTGTAATGATCATCAGAATAGGAAGAATGAACCAAGGATCAGGAGCCGCAAGGTCGGTCACCCAGAAAATCCAAGGAGCATCTCTTAACTCGACTGAAGCCAGAAGCACCCAGTAAAGAGCGAGAAAAACCGGCAGCTGGAGCAGGATAGGAAGACAACCGCCAACAGGGTTAATCTTCTCAGTCTTGTACATCTCCATCATCGCCATATTGAGACGCTGTTTATCATCTCCGTATTTTTCCTTAAGGGCCTTCATTCTCGGACCAAGATCTTTCATCTTCGCCATAGAGCGATATCCAGCAAGTGAAAGCGGATAAAGCACAGCTTTAACAATACAGGTCAGTAAAACGATCGCCCAGCCCCAATTCCCAACAATTCCGTGAAGGAAAGAAAGAAGCCAGTAGATCGGTTTAGCAAGGAAAGTCAGCCATCCGTAGTCAACTACCAGAGAAAGTCCCGGCGCAATTGCATCAAGTCTTGTCTGATCCTGAGGACCGGAGTACAGAACAGCGTCCATTGTCTTAGAACTGCCGCTGGGAATGGTGTTGATCTGCTCAATAGAGCCGATGGCGTAGAGTTTATCTCCGACTTTTCTTGTGTAGTTTTCGCGTTCAACTCCGGGAGTAGGAACCCAGGCGGAAACAAAGTAATGCTGAATCATAGCGATCCAACCGTTGTCTGCCTTAGCTTGGAAATCTCTGTCCCCGTCAGCGATATCGCTAAACGACACTTTCTGAAATTTTTCCTTATCTGTGTAGACTGCAGCACCAGTATAAGAGTTAACCATGGCGCCTTCACCTTCAGGCTTATCGCCGTCACGAGTGAGCTGGAAATAAATAGAAGGTGTAATGTCATTACCGGTGTTGTTAACGACCTCATGACTTACTTTAATGCCATAGTGACCGCGTTCAAAGGTATAAGCCTTAATGACTTTAACTCCGCCGGATTCGCCTTCAAATTTAACAGTAAGGGAGTCCTGACCATCTGCAAGCTTCAGCGGACCGGGAACAAGTTTAAATGCAGTCTTATGTGTAGGGTAAGGACCGCCGATCAATCCTGTCTGAGCAAGATAAGTGCGTCCTTTTTCCTGAGTGAAAAGGACAACATCTTTCGGAGCCTCGGGTTTATTGCCAAGAACCATGCCGACAAGGCCGGTATCAGTCCAAGGAGTAGTCTGTTTTTCTTTCCTCAGTTCAGAGCCGACAATAACCGCTCCTGTAGGATCGATAGACAGGTTTAAAAGATCCGTCTCAATATGAACTAAATCAGCTTTGGGAGCAGCAGCAGTTTCTGTAGGAAGTGCTGATGCTGTACTGGCCTGCGGTGTATCCGCTGAGCCCTGTGGAGCTGAGACGTTTTGAGTCTGTTGAGTTTCGGGTCCGAATAACGGCGGTTTTCCGTTGTAGACTTCCCAACGGTCATAAAGCATAAAAGCCGATAAACCGAAAAGAATCCATAGGAGGGCGCGTTGAATATCACTTCCCATGATTTGTGTTCTCTAATTTGGATTGAAAAATATAGTTTGATGAAGCGCTATTGCAGTCGCTGTTTTTGCACCAGCATCTCCAACGAAATTTCTCAGGAACTTCATCAATTCCACTCCCGCCAAAAGGCTGGCACCGCAGTAAACGAAACAACGTCAGCCAGCACCCTTTCACAGCACCGAATCTTTCAATCGAGGTGTATGAGTAGTGGGAGCAGGTAGGAAGAAATCTGCAGTTATGACCGACTATTGGTGAAAAAATAAGTTGGTAGCAACGGATTAATGTAAGAAGAAACAGCTTAATCACCAGTCTTCTCCATCCGTAAGGAAACTAATTTTTCAACAAGTTGTTCGAGCAAAATTCGGCAGTCTTCCCTCATTTCTTGTTTAAGTGAATCCCGGTAAGGGGTGCGAAATAAAGTAGACGGAAGCGGCGCTTTCAGACGAAAGACCACTCTCACACTGAAAGCTGAGTGCTCGTCCTCTACAGACAAACTGAGAGAGGAGCATCGAATTTCCTCTCTCAATATGCGTTTGATCAGATTTCTATCTACAGAACGCTTTGCAAAGCGTTTACCGACAGTTAACCCAACCAGGAATTTTGGTTCTTCATCGATAAGCTTTGCCTTAACTTCGAACCATTTTCCATGGAAGCGGACCAAACCCGAACCTCGTGCTCTGATAACCTCTAAAAAATCTTTAGATTTGATAATTCGAACACTTTTTGGAAAGGACTGAGTCAGCACTCCACAATCCATCTTATTACTTCGCGAGCCTCTCTAAATTATTAGAGAGCTAAAACGTGACGGCCTTTACGACGACGAGCAGCAAGGACCTTGCGGCCACCGCGAGTACGGCTGCGGACGAGGAATCCGTGTGTGCGTGCACGTTTAACCTTAGAGGGCTGATAAGTACGTTTTGTTGCCATTTTTATTCCTTTTAAAGAGGCCGCGGCTGACGGCACTAAAACTAAAAGTGATCACCTGATGCGGTCAACGAACAGGCAATTTTGATAAACCACATATTAGACTTCATTTGCAGTTAACTTGTCAAATAGAAAGAGAAATATTTTGTAATTACTTTCATTTACAGCCTTCCC